>NZ_CP120691.1:5882500-8811495 GCF_045571415.1 Bradyrhizobium sp. LMG 9283 | reverse complement strand
CGTCAGAAAACTTCTCTTGAGAGATATAGTTGCGTTGTGAGCGCCATGCGGGGTCCCTGCCACGATCCCTGACGTGGCGCGACCTCAAGCGAGTCCATCGTTGGGCATAGCTCGACCGTCAGGCGCGAACGCCGCAGGTCAGATCAGCGATGTCAGAGATGGTGGGGTCGCGAGGTCAGCGCGTACTCGGCGCTCCGTCACACGCGGGGGGCTGGAGATCCGACGGAGCTGGAACGGCATCGCTGGGATAGGAAACGTGCTTCAATACCGCGTTGAGTCCGTAAGACATGATACCTCCCCGTCCTGCCGTGATCGCTCACGACAAGGTCCTGCGTGTCCTGAAGACAACCGCGCCGTACTCCTGTCGCGGATGCCTGCCCAATGTACTGGTCGTCCGCTCGACGTCGCCCACCTTGCGTGCCGGGGTAGCTTTGCGATGTCTCTCATATACGCTTGGCGCGAGCGAGAAGATCCCGCTTGGAGACATTCAGACAAAAAACTACCATTCCCATATTGCTATGGGTTTTGTACCGACATCGCTTGTTGAAGCGTCGCCTACGTGCTCATCGCCGCCGATTTGCACGCTCGCCCCGTTTCCTAAACCGCGCTGGTCTGAAGATCGTGGGCGCCGCTGACGACTTAAGGAATACACTAAGCGGAAAGACTCGCAACGAAATTGATTCACACTTGAGGCGCCAAAAAACTTGACCTCGGTTAACGCCGCGCGCGACTTGTTCACAGGCTGCGAAGCAAGTTTTTGAATCCGTGCACAGAATCGAGAATGCCGTGCGTCGTGTGACAATTCTCGCCCCCCGCCAAAATTTTTTTACAAATTCGTCACGCGCTCGACGTGCGGGCGAATTTTCCAAATGCTTGTCGCTGCTATGTTGATAAGTGATTATCGAGTCATCGCTTTTCGAGACTCGTTTTGCAGGGTAACTCCGCGGCCCCGTGTGTTTTGGTGAATCCACGGCTGCAGGACACTTGTCGCCGCCGATTCAATTCGAGCCCGCAGCACAGGGGTTTTTGCAACGCGGTGAAGTTTCCACTGTTGCAGAACAGCCGCCGGTAGAACTACGGAAGGAAGAACAACGCCGACAATGCAAATCGTCCAAGCGACGATCGAGCTTCGCGCACTGCTTACGTGAATATGACAGTCAAGAAAAAAGCCCGGCGCGATGCCGGGCTGTTTGACGCGCTGACCGGATCGACCGATCAGATGAAGCTGCGAGATGACCTCGCGGGATTACTTCGGCGGGATTACTTCGCGAGCTTGGCGATCTGTGCGGTGAGGCGCGAGACTTTGCGGCTGGCGTTGTTCTTGTGAATGATGTTGCGCTGGGCGGCGCGCATCAAGGCCGGCTCGGCAGTCGCGAGTGCCTTCACGGCTGCGGCGCGATCGCCGCTCTTGATGGCTTCCTCGACGGTGCGCACGGCGCCGCGCATCTGGGTGCGGCGCGACTTGTTGACGGCGGTGCGGCGGGCGATCTTGCGCGTCGCTTTCTTGGCGGAAGTGGTATTGGCCATGGTCTCAATGTCCTTTGCGGGTACCGGTCGCGTCTTGGTCGGGTAGCGCCGGCTTGCTTGACCGCGTAATCGACGCTCGGATTTAGGGTGTTCGGTTGCTGGGCCGTTCCCGGAACATGAGCGACGGCCTTGCGGCTGTCTCTGAGGCTCCAAGGAGTCTTCAAGCTCAAAAGAGAGTCTTGAGGCTCAAGGTGCCTGCAACTGCTCAAAGAACAGCGGCGGCGGGATTGCGCCCACCGCCAATTGCCGCCCTTATAGAGAGGGTCTTTAGCACCGTCAACGCTTTCGGGGCCGGAAATCCGGCCTTTGGCGGCCTGGATGGGCGCCGTAACGCCCTGAAGAGGTTGAATTTCTGCCGTCGCCCGGCTATTGGCAGGCAACGTTCCAAGAGGGCGTCCGATCGGATGACCATCGCAGGTGAGGCATGATCCGCGGCTTTTTCCGACTGATTGGGCTGTTGCTGCTCGCCGGCGGGTTCATCTTCATGGTCTATGATGGCGCCCGCTGGGTGGCCGACCAGAACCTCAAATTCACCCGGTTCGGCCAGTTCTGGAACGACATCAATCAGGCCAGCCAGTCGGCATTCCGCACCTGGGTCGAGGCCAAGGCGCCCTGGCTCTGGACATCGGTGATCCGCCTGGTGCTGGAGCAGCCGGTCTTTGCCGTCCTCGGCATTCTCGGCATCCTCCTGATGATCCTGTTCCGCCCGCGCAAGCCCTTGATCGGCTATTCCCGGGACTGAGCCTGAAGCTGGCGGCCGCGTAACACCGCTGCCTCTGGCCGCGTAGAGGCCTATAGTCCCACCTCATCGCGAGCACGCCGCCTGAGCTGCCTGGTTTCCTATGCCCGGTTTTCCACTTGGCTCAGGCGACGGACAACTCGCTTCGGAGATTCGTCATGCTGTTCATGCGCAAGACCACCGCACTGCCGAGCGCAACTGAGGCGCTGCCGGGCCGTGCGCAGGCCATCCCGACCGCAACCACCCATTTCGTCAACGGCGCGAAGCTGAAGCCGCCTTATCCGGCCGGCCTTGAGCAGGCGGTGTTCGGCCTCGGCTGCTTCTGGGGCGCCGAGCGCAAGTTCTGGGAGCTCGGCGACGGCGTCCACGTGACGGCCGTCGGCTATGCCGGCGGTCACACGCCGAACCCGAGCTATGAGGAAGTCTGCTCGGGCCGCACCGCTCACACCGAAGTGGTGCTGGTCGTGTTCGATGCGAAGAAGATTCCTTACGAGAAGCTCTTGAAGACGTTCTGGGAGAGCCACAACCCGACACAGGGCATGCGCCAGGGCAACGACGTCGGCACGCAATATCGAAGCGCGATCTACACCTATTCCGATGCGCAGAAGAAGACCGCCGAGCAGTCGAAGGCGCTCTATCAGAAGGCGCTTTCCGCCAAGGGCCTCGGCACCATCACCACCGGGATCGCTCCCGCCGGCGAGTTCTATTTCGCCGAGGACTACCATCAGCAATATCTGGCGAAGAATCCCGCCGGCTATTGCGGCTTAGGGGGCACCGGCGTGTCCTGCCCGATCGGCGTCGGCGTGAGCGCGTAGGCTGGACGCATCTTGCTTACCCTCCCCTGGAGGGGGAGGGTCGCTACGCATGAAGCGAAGCGCAATGCGTAGCGGGGTGGGGTGACGGTCTCTCCACGTCAAACAGTGCCCTTGTTGAGAGATCACCCCACCCCGCTCGCGCTGCGCGCGATCGACCCTCCCCTCCAGGGGAGGGTGAGAGCACCATTGTCCTCCGCTCAACGCTTTATTAACCATAACCGGTGCATCACTGGGGCTGTCTCGTTCCGAGGGATAGGTCCGGTGCCGGTTGCACGCGCGTTTCGATGGTCGATCTTGGCAGCGTCCTTGGCAGCGTCCGCCGCGCTTGCCCTGGGCGGCTGCATGCAGACCGCGAGCCCCGTCGCGATGGTGCAGCCCCGTTCCGATCTCGATGCGATGGCTTATGGCCAGCCCTATAGCGCGCCGCAGCCGGTCGTCGTCGCCGACGGCGGCGGCGCCATTGGCGCTTTGCGCAATTCCTTTGCCTCCTCGCCCGCACCGATGCCGGTCGGCTACGCGGCGCCGGTGCGCAATGGCGCCTCCTACCATCTCGACGCCGGTGACAAGCTTCGCGTGGTGGTCTACGGCCAGGAAGGTCTCACCAACAGCTATTCGATCGACGCGGGCGGCTCCATCACCATGCCGCTGATCGGCGCGGTGCCGGCGCGCGGCCGCACCACGGCGGGCCTTGCCGGCGAGATCGCCGCACGCCTGCGCAACGGCTACATCCGCGAACCGTCGGTGGCGGTCGAGATCGAGACCTATCGCCCGTTCTTCATCCTCGGCGAGGTCCTCGCGCCCGGCCAATATCCCTACGTGCCGAATATGACAGTCGAGAGCGCGGTCGCCATCGCCGGCGGCTTCTCGCCGCGTGCCAAGCGCGACATGGTCACCGTCACGCACACCGAAAATGGCGGTGCGATGCGCGCCGTGGTGCCGCTCGGCACGCCCTTGGCACCGGGCGACACCGTGTTCGTCGGTGAGCGCTGGTTCTAGCTCACCTTCGAAAATCCAACCGCCCGTTCGGAAAGCACCCGTCGATCCTGTCAGCATCGACCATGCGCCCGACCCATGGCCGCATGATCGCGGGATTGGTCAGGTTGATGTACTTCCCGACCAGCCGGCCTGTGTCATCGCGCGCAGCATCGATCAGCCCGTGCCGGCGGCCATTGTCCCAGTCAAAGCGCAGATAGATGCGCTCGCCCGCGACCCGAACTTCCGCGCGCCCCTCTTTCCATTTCTCCGGCGTGTCGTCTGCAATGGTGGGGTCGGCGCCGCCATTCCAGCGGCTCGCCCAGATGCCTTCGAGTGGATCGGATGATGCGGGAATGGATGCCCACTGCGCCGCGTTGTCGTCGGCGGCATCGCCGGCAAGCGTGGCAGAAGCGGCATAGTCGATCACCTCGGAATCGTCAGGCGCAGGAACATCCATGGTTCCGAACGGATTGCGAATGACGAGATTCGTATTGGCCTGCTGCATGGCGATCTCCCGGCAAGTTGGCGTGATCGGCCAGCTCTATCGCCGGGTTGTCGGGCTGGAGCCACCCGATTCCTGCTCTCGTCATTCCCGAGCGCGACGAAGTCGCGAGCCCGGGATTACGGAAGAGAGAGCTGCGTTACTTCTGCAAATGCTTCGCGAAAAATGCCATGCTGCGCGGCCAGGCGATGTCGGCGCTGGCCTTGTCGTAGCTGGCGCGCTCGTCGCAATGGAAGCCGTGCTGGGCGCCTGGATAGATGAAGACCTCCACATCCGGCCGCTTGGTCTTGATCGTCTCGACGTCGGTCAGCGGAATGCCGGCATCCTTCTCGCCGAAATGCAGCTGCGTCGGCACCTTCGGCGTCTCGTCGGCAAAGCGCACGATCGCGCCGCCGTAATAGCCGATCGCGGCCTTCAACCCCGACAGCCGCGTCGCCGCGACGAAGGCGATGCTGCCGCCGAGACAGAAGCCGATGATGCCCACGGGCCCGATGCTCTTCACCGCATCAATCGCAGCTTGCGTGTCGCGGAGCATTGCCGCCCAGTCCGGATTGGCGACGAACTTGCGCGCTTCCGCGATCTCGTCGGGCGAATAGCCCGACTGGAAGTTCGGCGCGGTCCGGTCGAAGATCGACGGCGCGATCGCGACATAACCTTCTCCGGCCAGGCGGTCGCAGACCGAGCGGATGTGGTGATTGACCCCAAAAATCTCCTGGATCACCACCACCGCGCCCTTCGGCGTACCCGAGGGCTCAGCGCGATAGGCGCCGAGCTGGAAATTGTCGGAGGCCGTCAGCTTGATGTCCTGTCCCACGCGGGTTGTCCTTCTTGGTTGTTACAGACTCAGTCTCTCCCCTCATCCTGAGGAGCGCGCCCTTGCGCGTCTCGAAGGATGCAAGGCCGAGAAGCGGCAGCGGGGTCTGCATGCTTCGAGACGCTTGCTGCGCAAGCTCCCGAGGATGAGGGGCAGCATCTCACTCCCACATCCAGTTCTCGCCGTAATCCTCTTTCCATCCTGCCAGCCGTCCGTGGCGAAATTGCAGAAACAGGCGGTGACGGTAGGGGATCAGGCCGCTGCCGCCGATATTGCGAAGGGCGAGATAGATCTCGTTGCCGGGACGTCCCCGTACATATTGCAGCGGCTGCCCCAGGGCGCGCGCGGTCTGATCGGCGTCCATGCCGAAGGCGAGCGGCGTGTTGTTCGACAAGGTCGCGACGAAGGGCTGGCGCGCGGGCACGGCGCCGAACGGCTCGGCCTGCGCAGATATCGACAGCAACATCGTGCCTGCAGCCAGCATCATCAGCTTCATCGCCTACGTCCCTGCTTGATCGACCTATGCCGGCAAGTTCTTCAGGAAAGGCGCGACCGCGTCAACAAAAGCCTGGGGTTGATCGATGTTGACGGCGTGTCCGGCGGCGGGGATCACGACCTTTTGTGCGCCGGGGATCTTTGCCGCCATATAGTCGGACGCGGCGAGGAACGGCGTGTCGTCGGCGCCGACCACGATCAGCGACGGCACCTTGATGTCGGGCAATAGCTCCATCACGCGCGCATCGCGCTGGGTCAGCATGCCGCGCGCCGCAAGCGCCAGCCCGCTGGCGTTGCGATGGCTCGCCGTCGCGCGCTCGCGTGTCGCCGCTTTCAACACGTCGAGGCCTTCGCGGTCGAGCCGGTCGGCGGTGGCCAGCGCCCGCGCGTTCCAGGCCTCGCGCGCGTCGTCTTTCTTGAAGCCGGGACCGGTGTCGATGATCAGCAGGGCGCGGGCCCGCTCCGGGTGCGCGCGATAAAACGCCAGCGACATGTAGCCGCCGAGCGAGAGCCCGCCGATGATGGCGCGCGTTGCGCCGACCGCATCGAGGATCGCCGCCATGTCGCCGACCGTCAGCGCTTCGCTGTACGCGCCCGCATCGTCGGGATAGTCGGACTGGCCATGGCCGCGCATGTCCCACAAGATCAGCTTGTGATCCCGGGCGAGCGCATCGATCTGGCCGTGCCACATCGACGAGGTCGAGGAATAGCCATGGGTGAGCAGCAATGGCGGCCCCTCGCCATGAACCTCGTAGTAGATGTTGACGCCGTCGCGATCGATCTTCGGCATGTCTCCCACCCTTTGTTGTTTGTTCTAACGGCGCGCCGCTGCACTCTAGCCCGCCAAGTTACTTCGGAGAAACTGCCTGAATGCGATGGCACGCATGCCGGACGCACGCGCTGTTGTGTCCAGTGGCTGCGTCGTCGCCCTTGGCGCGGCGCACAACGAGCGGGTGTGACCATCGTTTTTTCGACTCGTTCCAAATTGCATTTGCCTCCGCGCCTGAACGCGATCATTCTTCCGGCCAAGGCGGGCCGCCAGCCCGGTGGGCGTCCGCCGCACAAGTTGCCGCCGTAAGCGGCTTCATGCACCGGCAGGGGAAGACGCCTATGCCAACACTCACCATCAACGGGCGGAGTCTGTCCGTGGATGCGGCGAACGACACGCCGCTCCTCTGGGCGATCCGCGAGCAATTGCAGATGACGGGTACCAAGTTCGGCTGCGGTGCCGGGCTGTGCGGTGCCTGCACCGTGCACGTCAACGGCGAAGCCGTGCGCTCGTGCCAGACCATGGTCGGCGACGTCGCCGGCAAGAAGATCACCACCATCGAAGGCCTCTCCGCCAAGGGCGATCATCCCTTGCAGAAGGCGTGGATCGCCGAGCAGGTGCCGCAATGCGGCTACTGCCAGTCCGGGCAGATCATGCAGGCGGCTTCGCTGCTCGCGAAGAATCCCAATCCGACCAAGGAAGAAGTGGTCGCGCATATGGACGGCAATCTCTGCCGTTGCATGACCTATTCGCGGATCCAGAAGGCGATCATGCGCGCTGCATCCGAGATGCGCACCGCATCTGCCACCTCCAGCGAGCGGAGGCCCACATGAACAAGCACGTCAAGAACGTCACCGCTGAGGCGACGGATCTCAGCCGCCGCTCCTTCCTCGTCGGCACCGCCGCGACCGGCCTCGTGCTCGGCTATGCCGGCGTGCCCGGCATCGAGTCTGCGGCCGCCGCGGCGCCCGCCACTTTCGAGCCGAGCGTCTGGTATGCGATCTCGCCGGATGGTCTCGTCACCGTGACCTGCGGCAAGGCCGACATGGGCCAGCACATCGCCTCCACCATGGCGCAGATCGTTTGCGAGGAGCTGGGCGCGAAATGGAGCGACATGCGCGTTGCACTCGCCTCCAACGATCCGAAGTTCAACGACCCCGTGCTGGGCGCGCAGATCACCGGCGGCAGCTGGTCGACCATGATGAACTTCGACGCCATGAGCCGCGCGGGCGCCGCTGGCCGCATCGCACTGACGGAAGGCGCGGCCGCCGCGATGGGCGTGCCGGCATCGGAGCTCGTGGTGCGCGATTCCGTGATCGTGCATCCGAAGTCGAAGAAGCAGATGTCGTTCGCCGAAATCGTCAAGAGCGGCAAGGCGACCAAGACCTTCACGCCCGACGAGCTCAAGGCGATCAAGCTGAAGACGCCGGATCAATACACCATGATCGGCGTCTCGGTGCCGCAGCTCGACATCCCCTCCAAGACCAACGGCACGGCGAAGTACGGCATCGACGTGATGCTGCCGGGCATGGTCTATGGCGCGGTGGTCACGCCGCCGGTGCGGTTCGGCGCCACGGTGCAATCGGTCGGCGACAGCGCGGCGAAGAAGGTGCCGGGCTTCATCAAGGCCGTCACCCTGGACGATAAGACCGGCACGACGTCGGGCTGGGTCGTCGCCGTCGCCAGCACCTACGCCAACGCCAAGAAGGCGGCGCAGGCGCTGAAGATCGCCTATGACAACGGCCCGAACGCCAAGCTGTCGAGCCAGTCGCTGCTCGATGAAGCCATGCGGCTTCAGAAGCTGGAGGATTCCGGCCAGTTCTTCGTCAAGGACGGCGATCCCATTGCTGCCTTCGGTTCGGCGGCCAAGGTGCTGGAGGCCGAGTACACCACCAGCATCAACATCCATGCGCCGCTGGAGCCGATGAATGCCACCGCGGAGTTCAAGGGCGACATCCTGCACATCTATTCCGGCAACCAGTTCGCAACGCGCTCCGGCGCGATCGCCGCGGGTGCCGCCGGGATCGATCCAAAATTCGTGGTCATGCACCAGATGTGGCTCGGCGGCGGCTTCGGCCGGCGTCTCGATGCCGACATGATGATCCCCGCGGTGCAGGCAGCGAAGGCGGTCGGTAAGCCGGTGAAGGTGATCTACACGCGCGAGAACGACATGACGATGGATTTCTCGCGTCCGCTCACTTATCAAAAGGTCAAGGCCGGCGTGGACGGCGATGGCAAGCTCATTGCGATCAGCCACGACGTGGTCTCGGCCTGGCCGACCGCGCGCTGGGGAATCCCCGACTTCCTGACGCCCTCGGTCGACAAGAAGGGCCCGCTCGACAGCTTCACGGTGAACGGGGCCGACTTCTTCTACACGGTGCCCAATCATTACGTGCGCGCGATCAAGAACGAGCTCGCGCACAACGCCACGCCGTCCGGCCAGCTCCGCTCGGTGGCGCCGGGCTGGACCTTCTGGGCGGTCGAAAGCATGATCGACGAGATCGCGGCGGCGACCGGCAAGGACCCGGCCCAGTTCCGCATCTCGCTGCTCGACGGCGCCGGCAAGAACGACGGCGGCGCGCAGCGGCTGCGCAACACGCTGCTCGCCGCGATGGGACTTTCCGGCTACGGCACCAAGCAATTGCCGAAAGGCGAGGGCATGGGCGTGGCCTGCGTCTCGTCGCAGGAGCGCGCGACCGCGAGCTGGACGGCGTGCGTGGCTCACGTCGCCGTGGCGCCGTCCGGGGCCGTGACCGTGAAGAAGCTCACGGTGGCAACCGACGTCGGCACCCAGGTGCATCCCGACAACATCCGCGCTCAGGTCGAGGGTGCGGCGCTGTGGGGCCTGTCGCTGGCGATGTACGAGAAGGCGACGCTCAAGGATGGTGGCATCGAGCAGACCAATTTCGACAGCTACACGCCCTTGCGCATGAGCCAGACCCCCGAGGTCGCGGTCGCCGTGATCGCCAATGGCGAGAAGGCCACCGGCGTCGGCGAGCCCGCGGTGACGGTGGTGGCGCCCGCCATCGGCAACGCCATCTTCAATGCCAGCGGCGCCCGTGTCCGCGCCCTGCCGATCACGGCGGAGGCCGTGAAGGCGAGCATGAAGGCGTAGGGGCGAGCGCGATTGCCCAATGAGATGATCCGCCGGAGGCAATCTCCGGCGGATTTGTTTTGGGGGCTGTTTCCACACTCTCACTGTCATGCCCCGGCTTGACCTGGGTACCCAGTACGCCGCGGCTTCTCGATTCCAGCCGCACCGTCTCGGCGTACTGGGTCAACTCGGGCGACGACAATGGAGGGCGAGGCGAAAGCGTTCAAAATTCCCTTTTTTTATCAATGGTCTTTCTACTGTGCATGGGGTTGTTTTCGCGGTTTTGTTTGGAGCGCAGGCGAAATCCGAATTCCGTAAAATTGCGTCCAACTCCCCAAGGTTCCATTGAGCACGCCTCTTAAGGCCCGGAGAACCTGATCCGGCTTAGGCTGACGCCAAATCCAGTCCCGTGCTTTGGGGAAGTCATGAACGCCTCAGCCAAACCCGCCGCCAAACGTCGGCTTCTGCTCGCCTCCGATCGCAGCGACGGGAGCAGCGAGCTCGCCAGCATCTTGAAAGCGGTCGGCGACGTCTCGATGGTGACGACGGAGGAGATCCCCGCCCAGCCGGCGCGCGATCTCTCCGGTCTCGTGGTCGACATCAACCTGCGCTCGCCCGAGAGCGTGCAGCGGGTGCGCAACAAGCTGCGCGGCGACGCCTACCGTTCGATGCCGCGGCTGTTCGTGCTCGCGGACGCCCTGCATCACGGCACCATGCAGGCCTGGGCGCTAGGGGCCACCGACACCATCTCACGGCCGCTCCAGGCGGATGCCATCCTTCAGCGTATTCGCGCCGCTTTCCCGGACACGGCCGCCTACGACGCGACCGATCGCGGCAAGACGCTCAACCGCGGCGTCGAGGCGGCGCACGCGGTGCTGACCCAGATGTTCGAGAAGCTGCCGCTCGGCGTGCCTCTGACCTTCGACGACGTCATCGCGGCCGAGAGCAAGATCCTAAAGGCGATCAAGCATTCCTCGCTGCGCGAATGGCTCACCACGGTCGGCTGCCATCATGTCGGCAGCTATCGCCATTGCCTGTTCGTCACCGGCTTCGCCGTCGCGTTCGCCCAACATCTCGGCATGCGCGAGGGCGACCAGCGCCGCCTGACCCGCGCCGCACTGCTGCACGACGTCGGCAAGGCCTACGTTCCTGCCGCGCTGCTCGACAAGCCGGGCAAGCTCACCGACGAGGAGATGGCGGAGGTTCGCCAGCATCCGCGCCGCGGCTATGACGCGCTCGCCGCCCAAGGCGGCTTCCCGCCGGAGATGCTCGACGTCGTGCTGCATCATCATGAATTCCTCGACGGCTCCGGCTATCCGAACGGTCTGTCGTCGAACCAGATCAGCGATATCGTGCGCCTGACGACGATCGTCGACATCTACGCCGCGCTGGTCGAGAAGCGCGCCTACCGCATGCCCTTCACCCACTCCCGCGCCTTCACGATGATGGAAGGCATGGGCGGCAAGCTCGACCAGCAGCTGTTACAGGCGTTCCGGCCCGTGGCGCTGGGGTCGTTCTAGGCGAGACATTGCAATTGCACAGGCGCGCGGCCTGCTTACCCTCCCCCTCCAGGGTAGGGTGAAGTCACCCCACCATCTTCCTCAGCTCCGCCTTCGCCACCTTCTCCAGAGTCGAGCGCGGCATGTCGTCGACCAATCTGATCTCGCGCGGCACCTTGAAGTCGGCGAGGCCCTTGCGGCAGGCTTCCATCACCCGATCATGCAGGTCGGGCGCG
Organism: Bradyrhizobium sp. LMG 9283; assembly: GCF_045571415.1. Taxonomy (NCBI): domain Bacteria; kingdom Pseudomonadati; phylum Pseudomonadota; class Alphaproteobacteria; order Hyphomicrobiales; family Nitrobacteraceae; genus Bradyrhizobium; species Bradyrhizobium sp. LMG 9283. The sequence continues at coordinate 8,800,030 of NZ_CP120691.1, read as the reverse complement.
GCACCCGCGACGCCGCCTTGCGGGATGATGAAGACGACCGGCACCTCGTCCAGCATCGGATGCTTCTTCGCCACCACGGCGGCCTCGCGCACGCCCGGCACCACCGCGATCACCTGCTCGATCTCGGAGGCCGCGACGTTCTCGCCGCCGACCTTCAGCATGTCCTTGGCGCGGTCGCCGAACTTGATGTAGCCGTTCTGAAGCCGCTCGACGCGGTCTCCGGTGAGGAAGAAGCCGTGCTCGTCAAAGCTCTCGCGTGTCGCTTTCTCGTTGTGCAGGTACTCGGCGAACAGCGACAGGCCCGGGATGCCCTTGATCGCGAGATTGCCGGTGTCGCCGACCTCGGTCGGCCGTCCATCATCGTTCGTGATGCGGATTTCGTATTCCGGCGCGGCGCGGCCGATCGACATCGGGATGTTGGGCTGGTCGACCTCGCCGACGATGCCGTGGGTGATGGTCTCGGTCATGCCCCACCAGCCGATGATCTTGACGCCGAACGCGGCGAAGGCCGGCGGCTCGTTGATCGCGCTGCCCCACAGGCGGAATTTATGGTCGTTCGGGATCTCCTGCTCGAGCAGCGCTTTCATGCAGAACGGAATCGTCGAGGTCCAGGTCGAGCCGTGCTCGCGCGCGACGCCCCAGAACCGGCTCGCGGAGAAGCGCGGCTGGATCACGCAAGTCGCCCCGACCCACAGCGTCGCCAGCATGGAATAGGCCAGCGCATTGGTGTGGAACAGCGGCAGATAGGTCTGGTGCACGTCGCTCGCATGCAGGTCCTCATGCGCGGCGTTGATCTTGGCACCCCACAGCGCGTTGGCATGGGTCCACAGTACCGCCTTGGGCCGCGATGTCGTGCCCGACGTGTACTGCACGCTGCACGGCGCGAGCGGATCGGTCGCGCGCCGCGGACAGTCGGCGCTGTCGGCGAACAGCAATTCAAAACTGTCGCCGCGCGAGACCGCCTGCGCAGGTGCCGTGCCGGCGTCATGCGAGGTCACCGCCATCCAGCGAATATTGCGGCAATTCCGCGCGACCACTTCCGCATAGGCCGGCTGCGTGATCGCGGCGACCGCGCCGCAATGATCGGCGAAATATTCGATTTCAGCCGGCGCCGAGCGCGTGTTGGTGGTGACCGCGACGGCCCCTAACTCGACACAGGCAAACCAGGCCAGCAGCGCCTCGATGCAATTGTCCAGGTGAATGAGCACATATTCGCCGGGCTTGACGCCGCGCCTGGCGAGCCCCGCTGCGAGCGCGCCGACGCGCTCATGAAATTCGCCGTAGCTCCAGCGCCGCGCCGGCGCGTCGAACGGCGCCCAGATCAGGAACGGATGATCACGCCGGACCTCGGCCCGCATCCGCAGGAGCCAGGGCACGTCAAGCCCGTCGAACGGGCCCACGATTCCGGTGGCGGTTTGTTGAAGTGGCATGTGTCCTCCCGTGCCGCCTGCATCTTGCTGGCGGCCGCTTTTCGATTATTGCGTCTTCCTGCCACCGGCTGAGGCGGGAAGCAATTCGGAGGGGACGCTTGCTCTCTCTTCTCCGTCATTGCTTCGCTTCGCTCGCAATGACGGTATCTGGGGCGAGCAGCGAGCCCCTCGCGGCCTCAATCCTCGTACGACGAAATCTCGATCAAGCTGCCATCGGGATCCCGGCAATAGACCGAGCGCAGCGTGCCGCGGGCGCCCTGCCTCGGGCCCGGGCCTTCCTCGATCGCGACGCCATGTGCCCGCAAATGCGCCACCACCTCGTCCGGTGTGGCCGGGGTGAGAAAGCACAGATCCTCGCTGCCGGCCGTCGGGTGGTCGGCGGTGAACCACTCCACCTTGTCGGCATCGCGCTGCCGGACGTTGATCCTCTGGTTACCGAATTCAAGGAAAGTCCGCGGCGCTTTGCCGCCGCCCGGATCGAACACCTTGACTTCCATGCCGAGAATCCTGCGGTACCACTCCGCAGTCGCCGCGACATCGCTGACATTGATCACGAGATGATCCAGGGCATGAACCTTGACCGGCATGTCTCATCCTTTCGTCGTGATGCGCCCCGCGCACTTTCCGCCCGCGGCAAGCTTTGTTACAACCGCGCCGCCGCGACTTTCAAGCTATCCGACTTTCAAGAACAACACTGGGAGAACCCTTGAGATGATCACTCGCCGTACCGCGCTGGGCCTGCTCGCCGCCAGTCCGCTTGCAGCCACCCCGCTGTCGAAGGCCCTTGCCGCCGATTATCCGGCCCGTCCGGTGAAATGGGTGGTCGGCTATCCGCCGGGCGGGGCTACCGACATCCTGGCTCGGCTGATCGGACAGCGGCTCTCGGAAAAGCTCGGCCAGCAATTCGTGATCGAGAACAAGCCGGGCGCCGGGAACAATATCGCGACCGAATCGGTCATCAATGCCGAGCCCGACGGCTACACGCTGCAGCTGGTCAATCCGGCCAACTACATCAACGCCTCGCTCTACGCCAATCTGAAGTTCAACTTCGTGCGCGATATGGCGCCGGTCGCTTCGTTCCAGCGCGTGCCGAACGTGATGACCGTCAACAAGGACGTGCCGGCCAAGAACGTCGCCGAGTTCATCGAATATGTGAAGGCCAATCCCGGCAAGGTGAACATGGCCTCGTCCGGCAACGGCACCTCGGTGCATCTGTCCGGCGAGATGTTCATGGCCATGACCGGCTGCAAGATGCAGCACGTGCCCTATCGCGGCGCTGCGCCCGCGATCACGGACATGCTCGGCGGCCAGGTGCAGGTGATCTTCGACAACATGCCCTCGATCATCCAGCACATCCGCTCCGGCTCGCTGCGCGCGATCGGCGTCACCACGGCGGAGCGCTCGCCGCAATTGCCGGACGTGCAGGCGATCGCCGAGACCGTCAAGGGCTATGAGGCCAGCGCGCTGTTCGGCATGGGCGCGCCGAAGAACACGCCAAAGGAGATCATCGCCAAGCTCAACAGCGAGATCAACACGCTGATGAAGGAGCCCGACATGGCCAAGCGCCTGGTCGAGCTCGGCGGCGAGCCTCGGGTGCAGACGCCCGAGGCGTTCGGCGAGGAGATCAAGGCCGAGACCGAGAAGTGGAAGAAGGTCGTCGAGTTCGCCGGCCTGAAGGTCGAGTAGCGATCTTGTGATGCCTGGAAAGGAAGCCCTGCCGTTCGGCAGGGCTTTTTTCTTGCGCGCGCGATGCCATTGATCTCCAATAAAAGCGTGCGACGAAACTTGATGGTAGATGGCGCGTATCTCGCGTCGCGAGCAAAGGAGTTGCGGTCATGCGCAAGACGCAATTGGCACTGCTGACGCTGTGCGCGATGGTCCTTGCCGGCTTCGCCACTATCACGCCGGCGGCAGCGCGCGATTATCCCTGGTGCGCGCAGGGCGGCGAGTACGACTATCCCGGCGAATGCGCCTACCGCACCTATGAGCAGTGCCAGGCGAGCGTGTCCGGGCGGCTGCTCTACTGCGATCGCAATCCTCGCTTCGCCTATGGCCAGCAACAAATCCCGCAGCCGCGGCCGCACCGGCGCGCGCGGCCTGTCGCGCCCTACTGATCGCGCTTCGTACTGATCGCAGCCTGATCACGCAGTCGTGCGCACCCGCGCCCGCGGGTTCCGGCTTGACGCTGCCCCGCTCGCTTCTATACTAAACCACATGGTTAAGTATCAGGACGAGACGCTGGACCGAACTTTTGCGGCGCTATCCGATCCGACGCGGCGTGCATTGCTGGCGCGCCTCGGCGAGCAGCACAGCTTGTCGGTGAGCGAGCTAGCCGCGCCGTTTCCGGTCTCGCTTCCGGCGATCATGAAGCATCTCGATGTGCTCACGGATGCAGGCCTGATCGTGCGGGAGAAGACCGGGCGCACGGTGGTCTGCCGGCTCACCGCGCGGCCGATGGAGCAGGCGATGAACTGGCTCAATCGCTATGCGCAGTTCTGGTCCCACAACCTCGATCGCCTCGCCGCCTTCGTGGAGCAAGAGACATGGCCAACGCAGCCGCCACCGCCGCCGAACGCACAGCAGAGCGTCCAAGCCTTACGCTCACGCGCCGACTCCGCGCGCCGCCGGAAAAAGTCTACGCCGCCTGGACCCAAGCCGCGCAGCTAGCGCAATGGTTCGGCCCGCCGAACATGAAGCCGGCGACGCTTCAAGCCGAGCTCGACGTTCGCGTCGGCGGCAGCTTTCGCATCAGCTTCACCCGTGACGACGGTGAATATTTCGAGGCCGGCGGCACCTATCGCGAGGTGGTGCCGAACGAGCGTCTCGTCTTCACCTGGGCCTGGCACTCGACCCCGGAACGTGAATCGCTGGTGACGATCTCGCTGAAGCCGGACGGTGGCGGGACCTTGATGATGTTCCATCACGCCCAGTTCTTCGACGAGACCGCACGCGACAACCACCAGCGCGGCTGGAGCTCGTTCTTCGACAAGCTCGATGCCTTCGTCGCCTGAGCTCGAAAGGAGAGTATCATGCAGCAACATCAGATCGTTTCGCGCGAGCAGTGGATTGCGGCGCGCAAGGCCCTTCTGGTCCACGAGAAGGAGTTGACGCAGGCCCGCGAACGGGTTGCCGAGGAGCGCCGCCAGCTTCCCTGGGTGAAGGTCGACAAGACCTATGTCTTCACCGGGCCGAACGGCAAGGTCACGCTTGCCGATCTCTTCAAGGGCCGTGCGCAACTCATCGTCCAGCACGTGATGTTCGCACCCGACTGGGACGCGGCCTGCAAGAGCTGCTCGTTCTGGGCGGACGGGTTCGAGCGCATGGTGCCGCATCTCGCCGCGCGCGACACGTCCATGGCTGCGGTCTCGCTGGCGCCCAGCACAAAGCTCGAAGCCTTCAAGAAGCGGATGGGCTGGACTTTCGACTGGGTCTCCTCGGGCGACAATGATTTCAACCGGGATTACGGCGTGACGTTCTCGCCGGAAGAGATCGCAACCGGAAAGCCGATGTACAATTTCGGCACCACGCCAATCTACGGCCCCGAGCTGCCCGGCATCAGCGTGTTTTACCGCGGCGAGGCCGGTGAGATCTTCCACACCTATTCCTGCTTCGCCCGCGGCCTCGACATGATGAACGCCGCCTATCAATATCTCGATCTCACCCCGCTCGGCCGTCACGAGGAGGGGCTGCCCTATCCGATGGACTGGGTCCGCCTACGCGACCAGTACGAGCCGCAGGCGACGAAGGCGGAGTGCTGCCACGGGTGAGGGGAGCGCGCACGCCGGATCCCGATCAAAGGTAAAGGTGTCATCGCCCGGCTTGACCGGGCGATCGAGTACGCCGAGACGGCAGCGTTTGAACCGACAAGCCGCGGCGTACTGGATTCCCCGCCTGCCGCTTACGCTAAAGCTTCGGCGCCCCTAGACCTCAACCCCGGCGAAGCCTTGGCGTAGCCAGGTCGCGGGGAATGACAGCGGAGAGTGAAGCGCAGCTCACACTACCGCTTCGCGTCCGCCTGCTCCGTCGCGTTGCACGAGATCAGCATCGTATAGGGCCGGGCGTTGGCCGCGATGTCGGTGGTCTTGAGCTCGCTCTTCGGTTCGGTGGTCTGATAGGGCACCACGGAATTGTCGAGGAAGTCGCGCAGCACGCCGGTCTTGATGGCGAAGTTGATGTTCTCGGGAATGTTGCCGGTCGCCACCGCGATGCGCAAGGCCGGGATCTTTCCGGTGACCACGCCGACGACCTGACCTGTGCTATCGAACAGCGGCCCGCCGCTATTGCCGGGCTGCACGGGTGCGCTGATCTGCAGGAAACGCGAGTCGTTACGCATGCCGCTGAGCGAACTCACGATGCCGGTCGTCACGGTGAAGTCCGAGGTCAGGATCCCGTGATAGGGAAAGCCGATCGCGACCACGGAATCGCCGGAGCGGATCGAGCGGTCGCGGATCCGAGCAAAGTCCTTGAATGTCGTCGTCGATGGTGCCTGCAACAGGGCGAGATCGTTGTTGGCGTCGCTCGACACGACGCGCAGCACCATTGCGGCCTCGCCGGTGAGGTTGCCCTTGATGTCGCCGACGCAGCCGTCGATCACATGGTGGTTGGTGACGATGTGTCCGCCCGTGCTCACCACGAAGCCGGTACCGCTCTTGGCCCGGGCAGGTTTGCCGCCGGCCGGCGAGGCCGCCTGCTTCTCCGTCGTCGCTGCCGGCTTGGCCGCGCCCTTGGTAAAATCGCCCGCCTTGTCGAGTCCGTCGGCTTTCACCTTGCTCACACAATTGGCCAATGCCGAGATGACCGGCCCGGTCGATGTCAGATCGAAGTTCAGAACGGCGCGGCCGGCTGTTGCCACCATAAGGCTCGCCTTCTGAAACGTACGCACGACATTGAGCGGCATGATGGCCGTGAGCATGTTGGACTGATACGCCGTAGCGTACAGCCTGGCTTGTTCCTGCCCGTCAAAGGTCACGTCGATCGCGGCGCTCTCGCCCTTGTTAAAGCGGTAGCTGGGACTCGCAAAGGCGAGCGACCAGGTGCCGGCGGCATTTTGGCTCACGACGAGGATGACGCCGTTCGCGTAGGGCGTCGTCGCCGCACAATGGGAGAAGGCGCCCGTCTGATCATTGCTGAAGGCGCCGCCGATCCAGTTGCCGACATTGACGGTGCCGAACGGCCCCGCCGCGTTCGCCCCGACGACACCCATCTGCAACACGAACGCAACGACAAACGACTTCAACCACATACCTGCCCCCGGGAACGCCTTTTTGGTCATCTTATCCGGGAGGACAGGCGGCGCGCAACCGCCAGTTGTTCGCCTGCGTTCATGCGGCCGTCGCAACAATTCGAACTTGCATTTACTTTGCAGTGCCATATACTTTGCAATACAAAGTAACGGGACCTGTAGTCCCGGAATGCCCGGGTGGAACGAGGTTTTGGCGTTGCCGATACGCGATCTCGACAAGGCGCTGGCCGATATCGTGGCGATCCGCAGTCAGATCGCGGCGGGCACCGCCTTCCGCGGCTACGGCCCGGCGACGATGGCGGCGACCGGCGCCGTCGCGCTCATCACCGCGGTTCTGCAATTCTGGCTGCTTGGTGATCCCACCGGTGAGCCGCTCGGCTTCTTCATCGGCTGGTTCATTGCGGCCGCTCTCTCGGGGCTGATCATCGGCATCGAAATGCGTGCGCGCTCGCGACGCCATCATTCCGGCCTTGCCGATGCCATGATCCACCAGGCGGTCGAGCAGTTCCTGCCGGCGGGCGTTGCCGGCGTTCTGCTCGCGGTGGTGATGTGGAAGTTCGCGAGCGAGACGCTGTGGCTGTTGCCGGGCCTGTGGCAGATCCTTGTGTCGCTCGGCATCTTCGCCTCGGTCCGCTCGCTGCCGCGCACGGTCGCGCTCGCCGGCGCCTGGTATTTCGTGTCGGGCTTCGCGGTCGTGCTGCTCGCGAGCCGAACCCATACGCTATCGCCATGGACCATGGGGCTGCCCTTCGTGATCGGGCAATCGGTGATGGCCGCTATTCTGCATTTCGCGTCCGGAGACAACGATGTCGAAGATTGAAAGCGCGCCCTTCTCTTATGAAGGACTCGACCGCGTGATCCACGAGAAGGCGAGGCTCGGGCTTCTGACCTCGCTGATGGCGCATCCCAAGGGCCTGGCATTCGGTGACCTCAAGCAGCTCTGCGGCCTCACCGACGGCAATCTCAGCCGGCACCTTGCCGTGCTCCAGGAGGCCGGCCTCGTCGAGGTGACCAAGGGCTACGAGGGTAACCGCCCGCACACGACCTGCCGCCTGACCAAGGCCGGCCGCCGCCGTTTCCTCGACTATCTCGCCGTGCTCGAGCGGCTGGTGCGCGACGCGGCGAAAGCCGCCGGCCGCGAGGCGCCGCCGCTCGGCCGCCTCGGTATCGTCTCGACCTGATCTTCCTTCTTTTTTCGACCGGAGACTTTGCAATGCAAAGTGAAATCACGTCCTGCAACGAGAAGCTTCATGTCGGCATCATCATGGACGGCAACGGCAGATGGGCGACGCGGCGCGGCCTGTCGCGCGTGCGCGGTCACGAGGCTGGCGTCGAGACCATCCGCCGGATCGTCGAGGCCGCGCCCAAGCAGGGCGTCGGCACGCTGACGCTTTACGCCTTCTCCACCGACAATTGGCGGAGGCCGAAGGCTGAGGTCGCCGCACTGATGACCTTGCTCCGCTTCTATCTCAACAGCGAGGTACAGAGCCTGGTCAGGAACGGTGTGCGCCTGACCGTGATCGGCCGCCGCGATCGCCTGCCCGACGGCATCGCCACTGCGATCACCCGCGCCGAAGAGGCCACCGCCGATGGCAGCGCGCTGCATCTGCGCATCGCCGTCGATTACTCGGCGCGCGACGCCATCCTCAATGCCGCGGCGAAGGCGGCCGCGCTGACCAGCCTCACCCGCGAAGCCTTCTCGCAACTCGTTACCGGCGAGGCTGGCCTTCGCGACGTCGATCTCATCATCCGCACGTCCGGCGAGAAGCGGCTGTCGGACTTCCTGCTCTGGGAGGGCGCCTATGCCGAGCTGCACTTCACCGAGCGGATGTGGCCTGAATTCGACGCGGGCGATCTTGCCGAGGCGCTGGCTGCCTTCCATGGCCGCGAACGCCGTTTCGGTGGCCTTCAGGCGATCATGCCCGAGGAGGTGCCGTCACTCTCCCGTGTGTGATCTCGCGACAGCCGCGACCGCGTTGATTTGCCGCCGGGCACGGATCATGCTCTAGTCTCCTGCGATGGTGTCCGCAGCGATAGGAGCATTCTACGATGCGCGCGGTCCTGGATTATTGCACCGGCGGAACTGAGCGGCAGCTTGCTGCCGGCACGACCCTCGTCACCGAGGGTGGCACCACCGGCCATCTCTACGTGCTGATGCAAGGCAAGCTCGAGGTGCTCAAGGGCGAGATGGTGGTCGCCACCGTCACCGAGCCCGGCGCAGTGCTGGGTGAAATGTCCGTGCTGCTGGGCCAGCCGCACACCGCAACGGTGCGGGCCTGCTCCGACGCGGTCGTCTACGAATTCGAGGATGCCGCCTCGTTCCTTGAGAAGGAGCCCGGCGTTGCCCTGCTGATCGCAAAAATGCTGGCGCAGCGGCTCAATGTCGCCAACACCTACCTCGCCGATCTCAAACGGCAATATGCCGGCCATGGCACGCATCTGGCCATGGTCGGCGAAGTACTCCAGAGCATGATCAACCTGCCGCCGCTTGAGGTCTCGCCAGGCTCGGATCGGCAATCCGATCCAAGAATGTGAGCCAGTCGGGCGGCGTCTCGATCGGAGCGGCGGGGCGCTTCAGCGGCGCATTCAGCTCGATCCACTGGGCCTCGCCGGCCGCAAGCCAGAACGCCTTGTCCGCGTCGAGATCGAGCACGATGTAGGTCGGAGGACGGCCGGGTTGCAGGCCGGTGTTGAAGACCCAGCTCTGGCCCAGCCGGTCGAACCACGATCCATTGGTGATGAAGGGCGATTGATGCACATGGCCCGAGATCACCATCGATGGCTGGTACTGCGTGATCCACTGCACAAGCTCGACATCGCCGAAGAAGCGCTTGCCGCCCCAGCTCGTCGGTGAATCCGCCGGCGGCGCATGATGCGCCCAGATCCAGCGCTGCGGTCGGCTGGCCGCGGCATCGCGCAACTGGTCGACGAGGCGTTGCTTGACCAGCGGTCCGTCCCACCACGGGCACACCGTGAATAGGGTGTCGCCGAGGCTGAGGCTGTCGCCGTCGCAGGCAATGCCAAGCTCGCGCACTTCCGAGATCCAGCGCGAGATCTTCTCGCCCTCTGCATTGCGCTCGTCGAGATCGTGATTGCCGGAGCAGAGGATCACGCGGGTCGTCGCGGCAAGCAGCGCGAGGTACTTCTTCACCACCACGATCTGGGCACGAAAATCCACCATCGAGCCGATGTCGAGCGCATCGCCGGCGAAGATCACGAGGTCGAATTGCGGCGCGGCGCTGACCAGCCAGTCGAGCTGAGGCAGCGAATAGTGCAGGTCGGCCACGACCAGGCAGCGCATTGGAGAACCGTCCGCGGGAGATCAATAGTGTCCAGGAATTCCAGACGTCATGAAGCAAGAAGCGGACCAGCATGGTCGCTCCTTTGCGTCATCATCGCAGGGCTGGACCGGTTCATCGAATTCTGATGTCGTATCGCACCCTCAATGCGGATGTCCTTATGACGCCCTTCAAGACCATTCGCGTCCGTGCCGAGAAGCGCAAGGGCGGGCCCAAGGCGCTGGAGAAATTGATGCCGGCCAAGCCGGACCTCAAGCGGCTGGCCAAGCTCGGCGACGACCGAATCCTCGCCGAAATGACCAAGCGGGTGTTCTGCGCCGGCTTTGCCTGGAGCGTGATCGATTCGAAATGGGACGGCTTTGAAGATGCCTTCCTGCATTTCCAGCCCGCCAAGCTCACCTTTCAGCCCGAAGACTATTGGGAGGGCCTGCTGCGCGACGCGCGCATCGTGCGTAACGGCGCCAAGATCATGTCGGTGCGGGACAACGCCGCCTTCGTGCAGGAGATCGCGAAGGAGCACGGCAGCTTCGGCAAGTTTCTGGCGAAGTGGCCGTCGTCCGACGAGATCGGCCTGCTCGATCTCCTCAACAAGCGCGGCAGCCGGTTAGGGGGCAACACCGGCCAGATGCTGCTGCGCTTCGTCGGCTGGGACGGTTTCGTGACGTCCAAGGACGTGGTGGCTTGCCTGCGCGGTGCCGGTCTCGACATTGCCGAAGAGGTCAAGTCGAAGGGCGATCTCGCCAAGGTGCAGGCGCAGTTCAATGCCTGGGCCGAGGAGACTGGCCTGCCCTACACCCATCTGTCACGCATCTGCGCGCTCTCGGTCGGCGAGAACCGCGAATAGCGCGTGAGCGCGGCCCGCCGCCAGATCGTGTGCATCCTGTGGCGATCTTGTGCCGCGAGCGCGGCGGACGCCGCGCGTGATCACGAAATACATTCTGCAGGAACCTTTGTCCGCAGCGCCTGTTCGGGACATTGAGCCAGGCGGACAAGGGCGCAGGGAACGTATGCTCCCGCCTGGGTCAAGGAAACCGGATACAGAAACGGAGCAGCTCATGAAGCTCACATCTGAACAGGTGAAGCAGACCGTCAACCAGCTCGGCGCTCAGGTGCTGCCCGACGAACATCCCGCGATGCCGCAGCTCAACAGCATGTTCGGCGACCACACCTTCTTCGTCGACGAGATGGGCCTCAAGGTCCTCGAGCCCACGGGATCGCCTGGTACCGATCGCCAGAGCGGCGAAGTCGTCAGCCTCGCCGATTGGGGCGATTCCGACCTGACGCGCCTGATGGCGCATGAGCCCGAACCGACCGGCGTGATCGTGGTGTTCGAGCATATGAAGCATTGAGCGGCCCCGAGCGGGACGTTTCGAGATACGTGCGCCACGGTCGGCGAAGCGCGGATCGTGGCGCACCGCTTTAGCATGCCTGATCGCTCCGGCGTCTTCCAACGAGCGTCGTGCCAGTCGTGCTATCCGCCGCGGCTGCGAGCGTAGCGCCACATTTCTCCGCGACAGGCCGGAAACAGCGCGACGATCGTGAGCGAGACCGCATATGAAAGGCAGAAGCAGGCCGCCAAATCGGGGATCCCTCCGATCGAACGCGCCAGCAGCCAGCGATGCAGCAGACACACCGTCACGACGGAGGCGAAGGCCCCGGCGAGATGAGGCCCGATCACTTTCATCAGGTCGCGATGACGCACCGGGCCGCGTCGCCCAATCAGCCACCACAGGATGGGCGCGCGCACGCACTCGCTGATCGAATATGCGCTGGCAACGCCGACTGGTCCGAACGGCAGCCCGCATATGAAGGCGAGAATCGATGTCGAGACATTGAACAGGCCCCAGCGCATGTATTCCTTGGTGCGGCCCTGGCTGAGGAAAAGCCAGTTGGCGGGGCTGTTGCTGGTTTGCAGCAGACCGGCGATGCTGAGGGCGACGAAGATCGGCGCAGCCTCGCTCCATTGGCCGCCGAGCAGAGTTTCGACAAGCGTGTCGGCGGGCGCGATCATGAAGGCGACGCCAGGCAGCACGAGGAGGAGCGCCGGCAGCACCGCGCGACGGAACGAATCCCGATAGCGCTCCGGCTCCTTCAGCAGGCCCGACAGCGTCGGCAGCATGATTCGCACCATCGGATTGCTGACTTGCTGAAGCGGAAACAGCAGCAACCGGTAGGCGCGGTTGTACGCGCCAAGCGAGGCAGCCCCCCAGACTTTACCGATCAGCACCCCGTCGGTGTTGCGGGATAGGAATTCGGCAAGATTGTAGCCGGTCACGCCCAGCCCGAAGGTCAGCATGTCGCGCGCAGCCTTGATCGAGCCGGGCCTCGACGGCAACCATCCCGAACTCAGCCACGCGCCGCCCGCGAGCACCAAACCTGATGTCAGGCTGCCGGCGAGGATGGCCCAATAGCTATGATAGACGTACGCGACCACGATCGAGGTCAGTAATCCAGTCAGTGCGGCCGCGGATTCCAGGCCTGCCAGCGTCCAAATCTCATCTGGCGCGTCAGCAGCGACAGATGCTGGACGTCAGCGCCGCTCAGCAGCAACGTGACGCTCATACCGGATGTCAGTGGGGCGAGATTCGGCACGCTGTAGAACCTGGCGACAAGCGGCGATAGCGCCACCTGGGTGACCGCCAGCAGCGCGCCGACCGAGAGGTTCACTCAAAACAGCGCACTCAGTTCGTTGTGCGTCAACTCGTCCTTCTGCACCGTCGCGTGTCCAAGACCGAGGTCCTGGAATAGCACCGCGAAGGCGAGCACCGGCGAAGCCATCGCATAAGTACCAAAGTCGACTGGCGTCAGCAGGCGCGAGAGCAGGATCACAGATCCGGTCTGTGTCGCTACACGCACGACCTGAGTGACGATCGCAGCGAGCGCACGTTGCCGTACGTTCCGGGACTGTTCGTCCTCGGACAAGCGCATGTTGAGTTGAGTCACGATCAGCTCCTCGAGCGGCGAACAACGAAACTTTCAGGCGCAGTTCGAAAGCGAGACGGTGAATCCAATGACAATTGATCTCTTCGATTTCATACGTCGCGCGTGAGCAACGTCGCGAAACGCCGACGACTATCCGTCAGTACGTGTCATTTGAATGGCGCGAGCAAACTGCATGCGCAAAAAACTTTGCGTCGATCGCGCGCGAACGAAGAGCAATGAATCATCTTGCTCAAGACGGTGCGTCGAATTGAAATCGAGGTTGCTCTGTCAGGTTCATGTCAGGCACTGCCTCGAAGATCGACACAAAGAGAAAGGCAACCGGACTCTGACTGTCAAACAGTTAGTTAAGCAGATGCTGATCAGCCTTCGCGTCGGCCTCGACTTCGGATGTGCGCGCGCGTGCCCCAGGGATCTCGTGAGAGGCGACAAGGAGAAGCCGGGCTGGAGTAGCAGAGAGGCGGTCGCATCAAGAAGCCAGCCGGCCCACTCATCGGGAACCGCTCGCGATAGCGTCCAGACCTCAAGAAACTTCGCTGTTCTTTTGCAATATCTCTTCTGTGGGAATCTCGATCGCGATCTGAGTTCCCGGACCCGCTTTGCGCTCAAGTTGCAAGCGCCCGTTGAGCGATGAGGCAACCAGGTTGAACGCGATGTGGAGTCCCAGGCCGGCGTTGCCACGCTCCCGACTGGTCGTCACGAACGGATCGAAGATGTGAGCCTGCAATGGCTCGGGGATTCCGACACCTTCATCGGCGCAGACCAGGCGGACCGATTTCGGGTTCGGTTGGCTCACCGTGATGACAAACCTGCCGCCTCGCTTGTCAGGATAGGCGTGCACGGCAGTGTTGAGGGCGAGATTTCTGATCACCTGAGCAAGCGCTCCGGGGTAGCTGTTGAGCTTGACTCCCGCCGGGCATTGCACCTCGACCGTCAGGCCATGATGCGCCAGCAATGGCCCGAGCTTGGAGATCAACTCCGACAGCCAATCCCTGAGTTCGAAATTGCGCCGGTCCTCATCGGCTTGGTGAACGGCGACCTGCCTGAAGCTGTGCACCATCTCGGATGCGCGGTGCAGATTGTCGAAGGTCAGGCTGAGTCCCTGCTTCAGCCGGTCAATGCCCTTGGTCAGATCGGAGCGCCGGACCGATGCTCCGCCCAATGCGTCACTCATCGTTTGCAGGTTGGCCTGCATGGCCGTCGAGGTCGTCAAGGCGAGGCCGAGCGGGGTGCTGACCTCGTGAGCAACACCTGCCACCAATTGCCCGAGCGAGGCGAGCTTTTCCGCCTGCACGAGGTGCTCCTGGGTCGCGCGCAGATCGCGCAGCGATTTCTCCGAGCGTTCTTTCTCACGCTGCAGCGCCTCGGATGTCCGGAATTGCTTTCGCGCCCGGTACTCGCGCGCAGCCACGGCGTAGAGCGATAGCGCGTAAGCGTTGCCGACGAGCGAATGGTTGATGAAGCTCAAACCCGTCGGCATCGTCGGCGCGAACGACTCCGCGACCAGCAGCGCAACCCATGAGAGCAAACAGAAGATCGCCAGCGAGCCGATCCGCAAGGGCAGCATGGTTGAGACGAACAGGATGATCATCATCATGCCGGGCGCGGCAAACGTGAAGCCCGAGGGAAGCACGAGATAGATACTCGGCAGGATGCAGCCGGGGATAACGCAATAGACGAGGAAGATGGTCTCCGCCCATGGCTTCATCCAGCGCCGTGACAGCAATGCCGTCAGCGGCAGCAGGATGAACACGGCGGTGCCACCACGGATTGCGAGCGTGGTCGGCACGACTTCGGGGTAGAGCACCCAATCCCAGAGCGTGTAGCCGGCATAGGTGGCGGCGCCGAGCAGCATCGCGATCTGCGTCCATCCGAGACTGCCCCGGACATATTGGTCGACAAACCGGCGCTCCTCGATGCGGTCTTCGAAACGCAGTCCGAGGCGTATCAATAAGGCAAGCATTCCAGCATCAATCGCGAAAAACCGTGTCTTGGTGTCTCTACGACAGCTTTGGCGCCGCGTCGCGGATAAAGATTGCCGCGTCCGCCGAAGGGGGCCTCCAACCCCGTTCAAATGCCCAACGTCAGCTGCGGCTCCGCATCGTCTCCGACCTGGAGCGACGACAGCGAGACCCCCAACAGCCTGACGCGCTTGGGCAGCGGCATCTCGGCTTCGAGCAGGCCGCAGACCAGCCGCTCCAGATCGTCCCGGCCCGCAACGGCTGCTGCGACGGACCTGCTGCGCGTGATGATCTCGAAGTCGGCGAACTTGATCTTCAGGGTCACGGTGCGGCCGCGGTTGCCGGTCGCCTCGCAATGGCGCCAGACTTTGTCGACGAGAGGTCTGAGCTCGGCGACCAGCGCGTCGAATGCGTCGAGGTCGGTCGAGAACGTATTCTCCGCGCCGATCGACTTGCGGATCCGGTTGGCCCGCACCGGCCGCTCGTCGACACCGCGTGAGATCCAGTAATAGTACGCGCCCGACCTGCCGAAAGTCGCGTTCATGAACTCCAGCGTCTGGTTACGGATGTCGCGGCCGGTGAACAGGCCGAGCGCGTTCATCTTCGCAGCTGTCGCCGGACCGATGCCATGGAACTTGCCGACGGGCAGCGTCTCGACGAAGGCCGGTCCCATCTCCGGCGAGATCACGAACTGACCATTGGGCTTGCGGTGATCGGAAGCGAGCTTGGCCAGAAACTTGTTATAGGAGATGCCCGCCGAAGCGTTGAGGCCGGTCTCGGCCTTGATCTTCTCGCGGATCTTCAGCGCGATGTCCCGCGCCAGCGGAATGCCTTGCAGGTTCTCCGTCACGTCGAGATAGGCTTCATCCAGCGACAACGGCTCGACGATGGGCGTGTGCTCCGCGAAGATGTCGCGGATCTGCCTGGAGATCGCCTTGTAGACCTCGAAGCGTGGCTTGACGAAGATCAGATCTGGACACTGCCGCTTCGCCGTCACGGACGGCATGGCGGAGCGAACGCCGAACTTGCGGGCCTCGTAGCTCGCGGCCGCGACGACACCGCGTTCCGCGGAGCCTCCGACCGCGACAGGCTTGCCGCGCAGCTCCGGATTGTCGCGCTGTTCCACGGACGCATAGAAGGCATCCATGTCGATATGGATGATCTTGCGCACCGGTGAGGTCTTGCCGGTTACCGTGTCGGATTCGCTCATGGAAAGATGATACAATCGAGCGAAGCGGAGCGCGAGGTGATGGATAGGTCGCAATCTCAGGCTTGTGAGTGGCAAGCCGGAGCATGCGGCCTAATATGAGCCGGCGGAGGACAGCCCATGCAATACAGCTCCGAGCTCATTCAGACGATGCGTCAAGCGCTGGAGAACGTGATGGCGAATGTGCCGGCCGATCAGTCGGTGTTCGGCCTGAAAGCGGCCGTAGCCGAATGCATCCTGAAGGCTGCCGCGCACGGCCAGACGTCATATGACGGATTGGTGGCGTCCGCCTCTGATCAGATTCAGGCGATCATTTCGATGCTGACGTGAATGCGGCTGCAAGCTGGCGCGCCACGGCCGATGAAGACGGGCACTACTCATTCGCCGTGGCACTATGATGCTATAATCGATTACACGCTCCAACCGACTAACCTGCGATGGCCTGCAATCTTGCGCTACGCCTCATGGGCCGCAGTCTTCCAAGTTTCGCAGGTTGGTCCGGTTACCCTTCGATAGCAGCCCTCTCGATCAATCCCGGGATCGACGTGATGGGCCATGAGCTGAAGTGCTGGTCTGACAGGTCCGCCGCTGCGGACGTGCTGCGGAAGCTATTGGATGCTCAGCGAAGTCACTCCGCCGAGCTTGCATGATGGCGCGTGGTTCCTCACCCAAAGCTCTGATAGAGCAACGCCTGATCTTGGAAGCGAAACGATTGCTTGCACACACCGGCCTCACGGTTGAAGCAATTGCCACAGAGGTAGGGTTCAGTGAGCCAACAAACTTCGTGAAGTTTTTCAGACGGCACGGAGGGATGCGACCGCTTGACTTTCGAGCAAAGTTCCCGGGCGCCCGTTCAGGCTGACACCGTCTTTACTGCTCAACGGCTTAGAGAGCCGTTCTGAACCAAAAGCCGCCCTCAGCGCGCTCTGCGACCTCGCACCGAACTGACAATTTCCGCTGCAGCGTCCTGAAGTTCTTCGAGATGCCGGGCGGCGAAGACCTCCACCGAAAAGGCGGTCCTGAGCCAGACAATGTTGATCGAGCCCAGAACGCGCGCGCCATCGCGCAGGGGAACAGCAATTGAGATCAAGCCGTCCGCATGCGGCGGCTTGCCATACCAGCCGCCGACATGGGTAGGGTCGCGCGTTGCGTAGCCGCGTGCTCGCACTTCCGCGAGAATCGTGTTCAGACGCGCGGGCTCTCGCGCCAGACGATCTTCGGCCTTGTTCGAAGTCCGCAGCATCTCGATGATCTTCTGCCGCTCCTTGGCCGGACAATAGGCCAGATAGGCTCGTCCAACACCGGTCAGCAACCAGTTTACCTGCAGACCAACCCTCTCCTCTTGCAGCAGGATCGGGCTGCGCGCACGGCTGGTCTCACGGATTTCCATGTGGTCTCCTGCCGGCACCATGAGATCCGACGGCCACGAAATGCGCCGACACAGCCGTTCGAGCACCGGAGCGGCGGCTTCGGCGATCCGATCGCGATGCTCCCGGCGTGACGGCGCGTGCGAAAGCGTCGCGCCGATGCGGTAGCACCCATCCGCAAGCCGCCGGGTGACCACGCCGGACCGTGCCAGCGTGTGAAGAATGCGGAGCAGGCTTGGCTTGGAGATACCGGTGAAGACGTAAAGCTGCTGCAGCGAGGAATCGGGCTGCATCTGCAGAGCCTGCAGGACACGAAGGCCCCGCTCCAGGCTCTTGATGATTTTCGGACCCGCCACCGCCATTCTCCATTCCACAATGTGGAACATATCATTCCACCATGTGAAACATACGTCGATTTTTCTGGCAAATCCAGCTAGCGCGTCCGAAGGTGGCGTGCCTGCAGGTTGCAACTTTGGAATTGGCATCGAAATTTCAGCGTTTGATGGAGATTCCCATGAGACCCCACCTGTTCTTCCACAGCGCCTCATTGTTCGTCGCGACCGCGGCCCTGCTCGCAGCCTCAGGACCACAAGTATCAGCGCAGACCTCGTTCCCTACGGGGACGGTTCGTTTCGTGGCGCCGTTCTCGGCCAGTACGCCGCCCGACATCATCAGCCGCATCGTCTCCAAGGAGCTGACGGAAGCCGAAGGCTGGCGCGTCATCGTCGAGAACCGGCCCGGCGGCGTGACTACCATCGCTGCGACCGATGTCCTGACCCAGCCGGCGGACGGCAACAGCCTCTATGCGATGTCGGTGCCGTCGGTTGCAGCACCGTCGCTGGTCCCGAACATCTCGTTTGATTTGGACAAGGATTTCGACCCGGTCATCAAGGCGACAGTCTCTTACAACGTGCTGGTGGTGAACCCCTCGGTGCCGGCCAAGACGGTCGCGGACCTGGTGGCGTTGCTGAAGAGTCAGCCCGACAAGCTGACGTTCTCGTCCGGCGGCTTCGGCACGCCCGCCCACCTGATCGGCGAGCAATTCAAGCAGCAGACCGGCACGCGTGCCCAGCACGTTCCCTATGCGCAATTCCCGCAGGCGATCGGCGACCTGCTCAACGGCACCAACGCCTTCATGTTCATCACCATGTTGCCGGTCGTCGACCTGATCAAGACCGGTAAGCTGCGGGCGCTTGCGGTGACCGGACCGAAGCGTGTGCCGCTTCTTCCTGATGTGCCGACCATCGTCGAAGCCGGCTATCCTTCACTGGTCGTCGAGGACTGGACCGGCTTCGCAGTCAAGCATGGCACGCCGAAGGAAACGATCGCGCGGCTCAACGCTGCCATCAACAAGGTGCTGGAGAAGCCGTCAGCGCGCGAGGCGCTTGCAAAGATCGGCGCCGAACCGGCGGGCGGCACGCCCGAGCAATTCGGCCGGCTGGTCGGCGATCAGGTTTCGCACTGGCACAAGGTCGTCGCCGACGCCGGCATCAAGGTCCAGTAACAGTGACATCAGATTTTCGCGTGACGCTCCTCGGGACGGGGACGCCAATCCCCCGTCCTGATCGTTTTGGCCCGAGCACGCTGATCGAAGCGGGCAGTCACACTGTACTGATCGATGCCGGCCGAGGCGCCGCCATGCGATTGTTTCAGCTCGGCGTTCCGATCGGTCGGATCGATGCGCTGTTGCTCACGCATTTTCATTCCGATCACACGGTCGGCATTCCAGATCTCTGGCTGACGGGCTGGCTAAGCTCGCATTTCGGCAACCGTCGGCGACCGTTCAACGTGATCGGCCCGGTCGGCACAGCGAGGCTCATGCATCATCTGGAAGCAGCCTACGCGCACGACATCGAGATTCGTGTCGAGGACGAAAAGCTCGCCCGCGAGCATGTCGCAGTCACAGTAGAAGAATTTGGTGAGGACGGCGTCGTCTATCAAGCCGGCGACCTGCGCGTCATCGCCTTCACCGTCGATCATGGCGACGCGATCAAGCCGGCCTATGGCTTTCGCATTGAGTATCAAGGCCGGGTCGCGGTGATCTCCGGCGACACTCGCTACAACATGAACTTGCTCCGCTACGGCGAGGGCGCCGATCTGCTGGTGCACGAGGTTGCGATGGCTCCGCCGGAACTGCTGGGCCAAGCCGACATCCAGCGCATTATCAATCATCACACCTCGCCGCAGGAAGCCGGACGCGTGTTTGCGCAGACACGGCCGAAGCTCGCCGCCTTCACCCACCTCGTCATGCTCGCCAGTCAGACCGTAATTGCCCCGACCATCGAAGCGCTGATCGCGGCAACCCGTGAAATCTATGAGGGGCCGCTAGAGGTCGGCGAGGATTTGATGAGCTTCGAGATCGGCGAGAGCGTTACGGTTCGAAAACCTGAAATCTAGCCTCTGAAAGTTCAGCTATGGGGGTCATTCACGTCGGTTTGGCAATGTCCGCGACTTGTCCGATTCACCTCCGATCGCGATATAGGCCAGGGAGTGGAGGGCACCGACCCCTCGACAGATTAAGACGGCAAGATAAAAGCCACGGTGTCGCTCCGGGCCGGCGCGCTGGAGCATTCTTTTGAGATCGGATTCACAAATGTGAATCTCAAGGATGATTTGAATCTGCGTTTGCCGACCAGACAGCGGCAGGCCGCTCGGCCCTTCGATCCGAAACCTCAGGCTTGGGCCGATGTGGTCTACGCCGGGCGCAAGCCGTTCCATCAGTACCAGCCCATCTTGAAACAGAGAGCAAGCCAACCAGCGAGCGCGATTAGAGCGGCGATGTTGATGTACTTCTGCGCGTCCTGCATCACTTCGCCGCAGTCAAAGGCTCGGCCACGCCAGTTGGCTAAGCCGACCAACGATCTTGCTCGTCCTGATAGGCCTGCTCGTTAAGCCGATGAGCGATCTCCCCGGCGAGCTCTTCCGTCTCGGCAGAGGCGACCGGCT
The DNA here is from genome assembly GCF_045571415.1 of Bradyrhizobium sp. LMG 9283. Taxonomy (NCBI): domain Bacteria; kingdom Pseudomonadati; phylum Pseudomonadota; class Alphaproteobacteria; order Hyphomicrobiales; family Nitrobacteraceae; genus Bradyrhizobium; species Bradyrhizobium sp. LMG 9283. Next base: position 8,779,638 of record NZ_CP120691.1, on the reverse strand, counting down.
CGCCTCTTTGGTTCTTGAGCTTTTCTCTGTGCACTTCGATTGGGAAATCGTCCGGTCTGAGTGGGGGATCTTTGTTCATGGCGACCTCAGGGTTTGTTTGGTGCTGTAACCCAGCCGATCATTGATGGTTGCTCGCGAGCGGCCTCGAGCTCTGGAAGGTCAGGCACATAGACCCTTGCGCCCGCATCTCTGGATTTGGCGCTGTCTTAGGAACCATCCTTGCGACGTTCCGTTTCTGCAAACTTCAGCAAGGAGATACCAACATGAAAATCGGAAAGATTGCATTGGCAGCTGCGTTGGTGCTCGGATCGATTGCCGCAGCCTCGGCGCAAGGCGGAGGAGCTGGGGGCGGGACAGGTGCGGGCGGCGCGGGTGCGGGAGCCGGCGCGGGTGCCGGCGCGGGCGCAGGTGGAAGCGGAGACGGCGGAGCAGGCGGCGCCAGTGCCGGAGGTGGTGGCCAGACCGACTCGTCGGCTGCCACTACCGGCCAGGGCGCGTCAAGCAGTCCCAAGTCCGCAAATCCCGGCGCTACGATCAACGATCCTAAAGCAAAAGGGCGGCAATAGTGAAGATGTGCTGACATGCCGCGAGGACGGGCGCGCGTGCGACAGTTTTGGCACTCGCTCTGCGAGCAGTCACGCCAATAGCTTCACGTACGTCCCGCCCTCGTGGATCATCAGCCAGCCGTGCTCAACCGCGTAACGAATGCCGGCGCCAAACTCCTCGCCGCTGGCTTTGAGCGTGCAGAGAAACGGCGCGTTGATCTTCTCGATATGGATGCGTCCGTCCTGGACTGCATCAACGCTTTTTGCGAGCTCGATCAGCTTGCGGCCGGCGGCTCCCGGATCGGCGCAGGGACGAATCGCGACGTGCTTCATGCCGCGGTCTGATCTTCTTTCGCCTCGCCAGGGCTACTATCTTGAGGGCCTCATCGGACACGCGAGCAGGCGGCGCATATCGAGTGGTGCGGCACGAGCCGCACTTGAGCGAAGCTTACAGCGTCCAGAGCGGCGTGTCCCTGCGCCGCCGGATAGCATCTAGAGGTAGGCTCGCGCGAGTCTTGCAGCGGGCGCACTCGATCTCCCCATCACCCGGTTCAAGAGGCCGACTATTCAAGCTGTGGCTTACTCCTCAGGCGTTTTCTCGGGAAACACTAACGCCCTCAATGAGGGAGTATCCAGCGAACCAGTAACGCGCAAATTTCTGTCTGTTTGGAATCGGCGCAGTGCTTGAGCCGTTTCACTGTCAATTTTGCCTGAAGAGCTGTCACTGGGAGGCATGTAGCCAAGGTTTCTCAAGGGCTTCTGGGCCGAGGGGACAAATGAAACATTGTTATCGAAGATGCCTGCGGATTCCAAAATATCAAGCGTGTCGCGCTCTTGACGCTGCGCCCTATGTGCTTGTTCTGCAGCCCGTTGGCGTGCGTCGGGCAAATTCCCGATCTGCCGACGAGTAGCCAATGAAAATATCAGCCATAGGAATTTCGATTTTCGTTAGGTCGGCGCCATCAACGCTTTTGCAGACAAGTCGCAGGGTTACGGCAAAGAAATGGCCTTAGCCATTCGGTGCAGGCTTGGGGCCATAGCAACCGGCCGAAAACCTTGGGGCTGCTGCCCTCGGCAGATCCACGTGCACGAAACACAGCGCGTTGGCCGTAGCAGCAAAGCGGCCGCGATTGGAGCTATCGTTGTACCCCGTCTTGTTGTGGCTTTGCGAACCTGCGGGCGTTTGACGTCGCGAACATAAATATATCCATCGGCGTCGATGGCTTTTGAAAACCGAACGTCAGAATGCCGGGGCCCTCGGCTTGCTCAATAAAAGCAATTCGTGTGCTTACCCGCGCCTTTACCCGCGTGGCGCTATCTTGTGTAAGCGCTTGAACTTATTGGCGCGCCGTTCAGAACAAAACGACGAATTCATACATAATTGAAATTGCATGTGATTTTTCCTGCCCAGGCGTTCGACCGCCGTCGGCGCAGACTTCGGGTCCCACCCGTTGTCGTAGGAAAATTCAACACACCTCACGACAGCGTGCACCTTTCGCTCCTGGGACGTAGTATGTTGCCGGAAGCCGTCGACGCTTCGAGACCGAGGATTTCGCGTGGCACTCGATCGCAGCGCTCGAAGAGATGCACTCCAGAATCAAGCTGATCATCGCGGCAGCGGTCGGACGGCGCGGCAAATGGAGGACACGATGGTGTGGCGTGACGACAAGGCCCGGGCAACCCTGATCCGCGATGCAGCAGGCAGCGTGCCAGCGGGCAAGAGCCCCCGGGCCTTTGCCGAGCCTCTGTTCGGCTACACCAATGCCGAGGACCTCGCCAATTACGATGCAGCCTCGCTTGCCCTCCTGGCGGAGCAAGCCTGGGAACACGTGCAGCGGCGCACAGCCGGCCGCGCCGATATCCGCGTCTTCAATCCGGTGCTGCCCGACGGACGCGAGATTTCCGTGCTCGAAATTCTCAACGACAACATGCCCTTCCTGTTCGACTCCACCATGGCGGAGCTCATCGAGCAGGGCATCGAAGTCACCCTTGTCGCTCATCCGATCATCGCCGTGGAGCGCGATGACCAGGGCAAGCTGCTGCGCTTCTACGGCGAATCACTGCCGGAGGGAGCAAAGGGCACGCGCGAAAGCCTGATTCATCTCCACATCACTCGCCTGGACGCCGATGCGGATCGCAAGAAGCTGATCGAGGGCCTCACCAGCACGTTGAACGACGTCCGCGCCTGCGTCACCGACTGGCGCGCCATGCGCGACCGCGTTGAGGAAGCGATCAAAACTTTCTCTTCCAATCCGCCGCCGCTGCCGATCGACGAGGTTGCCGAAGCAAGCCAGTTCCTGCAATGGCTCTGCGCGGACAATTTCACCTTCCTCGGCGTGCGTGAATATCGCTTCTCGTCCGACAGCGATGCGTCCGACGACATTACAACCGGCGAAGGCCTCGGCATCTTGCGCGATCCCGACGTGAAGGTGCTGCGCCGCGGCACGGAAATGGTGGTGATGACGACGGAAATTCGCGAGTTCATGCGCGAGCCGACGCTGCTGATCGTCATCAAGGCCAATGTCTCCAGCCGCGTCCATCGCCGCATCCGCATGGATTATGTGGGTATCAAGCTCTATACGCCCGACGGCCGGCTCGAGGGCGAACTGCGCGTCGTCGGCCTTTTCACCTCGGGCGCCTATACCCGTTCGGTACGCCAGATCCCCTATGTCCGCCACAAAGTTTCGGGGGTGCTCCAGCGCGCGGGCTTCGACCCGAGTGGCCATTCCGGCAAAGCGCTCATGCATATTCTCGAAGAATATCCCCGTGACGAACTATTCCAGATCGACGTCGACACTCTGAACAATTTCGTCATTGAGGTCCTGATCCTCTACGAGCGTCCCCGCGTCCGGGCGCTGGCGCGGGTCGACAAGTTCGATCGCTTCGTATCCGTCCTCACCTTCATTCCACGCGACAAGTACGACACCAATGTGCGCACGCGTGTCGGCGCCTTCCTGGCGCAGGCCTACAAGGGCACCCTGTCGGCCTCCTACGTATCATTCCCTGAGGGGGCGCTTGCGCGCGTCCACTACATCATCGGGCGCTATGAAGGCAAAACTCCCCTCGTCGAACGCGCCGCGCTCGAAGCCGGAATCAGCGCCATTGCCGCAACCTGGGCCGACAAGCTGAAGGCCGCACTCACTGCGTCGACCGATGGCATGCGGGCACGCATGCTCGCCAATCGCTATGCCCAGGCCTTTAGCGGCGGCTATACCGAGGTATTCACGGCAGAACAGGCGATCGCCGATATCGCGACCATCGAGAAGCTCACGCCGGCGCGCCCGGTAACGATCTCGGTTCACCGCTTCGGAGGCGAGGGCAATCCCAGGCGCTTCGGCCTCAAAGTTTTCTCGGACGCCGCACCGCTGTCGCTGTCCTACCGCGTGCCGGTGATCGAAAATCACGGCCTGCGCGTGGTCAACGAACGCACCTATCAGATCGTTCCCGGTAACAAGCCCGCCCCGATCTGGCTGCACGACATGACGATCGAGACCAGCGACGGCCAGCCGATCGAGATCAGCCCGGACTTCAGCCATCGCCTAGAAGCCTCGATCATGGCAGTGGTCACCGACCGCGCCGAATCCGACGGGTACAATGCCTTGATCCTGCGCACGGCCCTGGGCTGGCGGGAAGTCTCGACCATCCGGGCGCTGTCCCGCTATTTGCACCAGATCCGTGCCCCGTTCACCCAGGACTATATGTGGGAGACCTTGCGCAAGAACGCCGCGATCACGGCCAACCTCGTCGCACTGTTCCAGGTTAGCCGCGATCCGCATCTTATCCTTACCGATCGCGAACGTTCAGCGCGCGAGGCAACCCTCCTTGCCGAGATCGAGGAGCAGCTCAAATCCGTCGCCTCGCTCGACGAAGATCGCATCCTGCGCCGCTTCACCAATCTGATCCAGGCAACCGTTCGTACCAATCTGTGGCAGATCGGCGAGGACGGACATCCACGTCCGGTGATCTCCTTCAAGTTCGAGGCGCGCCGGATCGACGACTTGCCCGCTCCACGACCTCTCTACGAGATCTTCGTCTATTCACCTCGTATCGAAGGTATTCACCTGCGCTTCGGCAAAGTTGCACGCGGTGGCTTGCGCTGGTCCGATCGACCGCAGGATTTCCGCACCGAAATTCTCGGCCTGGTGAAAGCGCAGCAGGTCAAGAACGCCGTGATCGTGCCGGTCGGGGCCAAAGGCGGCTTTGTACCCAAGCGCCTGCCACCGCCCTCCGATCGCGAGGCGTGGCTAGCGGAGGGCACGGAAGCCTATCGCATCTTCGTTCGTTCGCTGCTCGAACTCACCGACAATCTCGGCGGCGACATCGTGGTGCCGCCCGACCTGACCGTGCGGCATGACGGTGACGACCCCTATCTCGTCGTAGCCGCCGACAAGGGCACCGCCACCTTCTCCGACGTCGCCAACGCGATCTCGGCCGAGAAGAACCATTGGCTCGGCGATGCCTTCGCATCCGGCGGCAGCCAGGGTTACGATCACAAGAAGATGGGGATCACGGCACGCGGCGCCTGGGAGGCGGTCAAGCGCCACTTCCGCGAGCTCGGCACCGACATTCAGACCACGCCGTTCACCGTTGCCGGCGTCGGCGACATGTCCGGCGACGTCTTCGGCAACGGCATGCTGCTCTCGCCGACGACGAGGCTCGTCGCTGCTTTCGATCACCGCGACATCTTCATCGATCCCTCGCCCGATCCGGCGATCAGCTTCCATGAGCGCCAGCGTCTGTTCGACCTGCCGCGGTCGAGCTGGCAGGACTACAACAAGTCGCTGATCTCGCAAGGCGGCGGCGTGTTCTCGCGCTCGCTCAAGGCGATCGCGCTCGCTCCGGAAGTGCGCACCCTGCTGGATCTCGATAAGCCGCAGGCGACGCCGTTCGAAGTGATGACGGCAATCCTAAAAGCGCGCGTGGACTTGCTGTGGTTTGGTGGCATCGGCACCTATGTTCGCGCGTCGGCGGAGAGCGACGATCAGGTCGGGGACCGCGCCAACGATCCGATCCGCGTCGCGGGTGGCGACGTGCGCGCGCGGGTGATCGGTGAAGGCGCCAACCTCGGTGTCACCCAGCGTGGCCGCATTGAAGCGGCGCAGAAGGGCGTCAGGCTCAACACCGACGCTATCGATAATTCGGCCGGCGTGAACACGTCCGACGTCGAGGTCAATATCAAGATCGCGCTGGCGCGTCCCGAGCGCGAGGGACACCTCAGCCCCGCTGACCGCAACAGCCTGCTTGCCGCATTGACCGACGAGGTCGGTACGCTGGTGTTGCGCAACAACTATCTGCAGACGCTGGCGCTCTCGCTCGCCGAGCGCAAGGGCGCGGCCGAGGCCGGCTTCCTCGCCCGCCTGATGCAGTCGCTCGAGCAGCGCGGCTTGCTCAGCCGCGCGGTGGAGTACTTGCCCGACGACGCAGCGCTCACCGAGCGTACACGGCGCGGCCAGTCCCTGACGCGGCCCGAGCTTGCGGTGCTGCTCGCCTACGCCAAGCTGACCCTCTACGATGATCTGCTCGTCACCAGCGTGCCCGATGATCCCTATCTTGCCCGCGAGTTGTCCCAGTATTTTCCGCGCGCGATTCAGGACAAGTTCCCGACAGCGGCCGAACTGCATCGTCTGCGGCGGGAGATCATCGCGACCAGCCTCGCCAATGCGGTGATCAACCGCGGCGGCCCGGCCTGTGTCGTACGCCTGATCGACGAGACGGACGCCGATATCCCGACCATCGTCATGGCCTACGTGGCGGTCGATGACTGCTACGGTCTGAAGGGGCTCAATGACGCGATCGATGCACTCGATGCCTGCATCGACGGGCAGGTGCAGCTGTCCCTCTACGCTTCCGTGCAGGACCTCCTGCTCTCCCGCATGGTCTGGTACGTGCGCAATGTCGATTTCAAGGGCGGGCTGGAGGCCGTGGTCGCGCGCTTCGGCCCGGCGATCCGCCAGATTGTCGCCGCGCTCGACACTACCCTGCCGCCGGACTTGCAGGCCGCACGCGCCAAGCGTCGGCAGGACCTGACCGACGCTGGCGTCCCGGCCGGCCTTGCCGGCGAACTCGCCGATCTCGACGCTCTGGTCTCGGCACCCGATATCGTGACGGTCGCCGAGCGCACCACCCGCCCCATTGGCGACGCCGCCGCGACCTTCTTTGCCGCCGAGGCAAATTTCCGTCTCGACCGCATCATCGCCGCCGCGCGCCACGTGCCGGCAAACGACTATTTCGAACGTATGGCCATCGATCGCGCCGTTGAGCAGATCGCTGGCGCCGAAAGAAGACTGGCCGCGGATATGCTGGCGACCGGCCAGTCCGGTCAGCAGGCCGTCGAGACCTGGCTCGCGTCTCACCCCCAAGCGACGCGCATCCGCAGCTCGGTCGAGGAGATTGCTGCCAGCGGCCTGACGCTCGCCAAGCTGACGGTGGCGGCGAACCTGCTGGGGGACTTGGTCAAGGCTTGAGGGCGTTGCGGGGCAGCGATGTGAAAAGTCTAGCCAGGTTGTGAGCCGGCGAATGGAGGCATCCAATGATCCACGCTACTTGCCATACAGCCGATAATGTCCGCTGCATCGAGTTCGATGCCACACCCTGGTTCAACGAGGCTGACGCTCCGAGCATTATCGACTTGGCCCAACGCGGATGGGCCAGTACCGTGATTGCCGATTCCCTCGAGGGCCGACGCGGATACGAGCGGCTGCACGAGCTCGTTGAGTATGCGGCGAAGCGACTGCAATCAGAATCCCTGGAGGACCCGACCTGGGAAACCTTCGAGTGCGTCGTCGACGAACCAGAGGCCGTGGCCTGGCTCGAGAAAAACCGACCCGACCTGGTGACAAGGATCCGGTAAGCCGCGAAAAGCGCTGCAACGGCGGCGCTTGATTTTTGCGATTGCAAACGAAAGAAATGGCGCTCCCTGGGGACGGGCCAGAAGCGAGTGATTTCAGTGGACTAAAGAAAATTTTGGGCAGCAACAGCCTTATTGCTTTCCAAAGCGTTTCAGCATGGCTGCCCAAACGTGCCCTAAAGGCGATGAAAGCCGCGCCTCGCCGCCAATACTGCAGACTCACCGGCGACGACGGCAGTTGAGCACCTCCCGCGCCTCATACCGCCAGGCACGGTCGCTACGACTGCAAATCAATTCAGGCGTTAAGCTTCACTCATCCAATTTCTTGTTCAGTTCAGGATCGAGCTTGGTTCGGTCGACAGACTGATAGAACGTGATAGGTCTGCATTTTCCGTCGAAATCCGCGAGGACGACGGCCGTCCAGGGACTCGTGGTCTCGCCCGAACCCTCGCGGGAGTCCGGCATGACCTTGCGCGCAGCGACCACATACCAAGCGCGACCAGCCGTTGCCGCCTTCGCAGCCGCAGCGAACTCATCCAATATTCCGCGCAGATTTTTGCGCATTTCTTCTTCCGTGTCCCCGCGGAGGTATTTTCGAGACGACTTTCCTGCCTCCCCGTACTCATGCTGAATGTTCAACTGCAGTCGGGCATCGTCCACTTCGATCTTGGTCACCCGTGTCACCGCTCCGCCTTCGCGAAGATAATCCCGCACCCGGACGTCGCAGGCCAAAAATCTGTCCGTGGGCGGCTGAGCGACGCTGGCTGCAGGGGAGACTGCGGCAAGTGTCCGGGTGTGCTTTTTTCGAGGAGCAGCGTCCGCAGGCATCGTGGCGATGGCGGCGCTGAGGAGCGCCACGGCGAGCACGACTGGAAGAGGGGCATTCATGAGTGCGCTGCCAATTCGGTCTTTCTAAAACGCACGGGCCTCGGGGTTGGTTCCGCGGCGCGGCCAGGTCGGAGCAACGATGAAGGACCGGAGAAGCGGGCGGCGGCTCCTCAGGAACTTTTTCCTCAACACAGTCTTGTTTGTTATTGTTCTACGACCTTGCGGAGTCGGCTTTTTCGACCGTCGGCCGTCATGGACTCGATACTCATCAAGATCTTCGCCACGGCGCTTGCCTTCAGCCAGGTCACTACCCGGCCGGATGGGATCAAGACGGAGTTCGATGCGGTGCGCGACCGCTTCGAGGTGGCGGAGCTTTTGAGTGCCGGCTGCGCCCATATGCGCAAGGCTTTCGACATCGAGGACATCAACCTGGACGATCTGATTGCCACTGCCATGGATGACAAGGAGGCGTTGAGCAGCGAGATCAAGGCGCTCAAAGGACTGAATCTGGCTGACCTCCAGGTGGCCTATCGGCAGTTCTGCAAGGTCGAAAACGTGGAAGACTCTCCGGTCGATCTCGGTCAGGTCATCGCCTTCTACAACAGCGCGGTCAAGGATCTGCCCGACGCGGCGCAGCTTAAGCACCTCAGGCTTTCTGGCACCAGCGAAGTCCTCGACAACAAGGGCGAGCGCCTTGCTGAGATTTACGCGCCTAACAACCGCCGCATCTCGGTCAAGCTTGCGGATGTCCCGGAAGCGGTACGCAACGCATTCATCGCCGCCGAGGACAAGCGCTTCTTCCAACACGCCGGCATTGACGAGCGCGGACTGGTCCGCGCCTTCATCGGCAACTTCACGCACCCGGGCCGGCCGCAGGGAGGCTCGACCATTACGCAGCAGCTCGCCAAGAACCTGCTGGTTGGCAACGACATCACTTACGAAAGAAAACTGCGTGAAATGATCGTTGCCTCGCGGATGGAGCGCGCCCTGACCAAGGCGGAAATCCTCGAGCTCTATCTCAACTCGATTTATCTCGGTCGCGGAGCCTGGGGCATCGAGATCGCGGCGCGCAGCTATTTCGGCAAACCGGCCAAGGCGCTCTCCGCCGTCGAGGGCGCCCTCCTCGCCGGGCTCGCCAAGGGACCGAACTACTTCGACCCCGACCACCACCCCGAGCGCGCGCGCGAGCGCCTTGCCTACGTGCTCGGCCGCATGCGGGACGACGCCATGATCGACGCCGACGCGGCGAAAGCAGTATTGCCGCAGCTGGTCGAGTACCGGCCGACGCGACGGGACTTCGGCTTTCACTTCGTCGATCACATCGCCCGCGAGGCAAAGTTGGTCGCGGGCCTTGATACTCTCACCAACGCCTCCTACACGGTGCGCTCGACCATCAACTCGGCCTTGCAGCGCGTGGTCGAAGCGACATTGCAGGAGGGCCTCGCGCGGTACGAGCTGAATACCGGCCGCTACAAATTTGAGCGGCCTGAGGCGAACATTTCCGATGCCGTCCGTCGCATTGCGGCAGACCTGAAGGCCACGGAACCGGCTTGGCTCGCGGCGTTGAAGGCGACGCGGCTACCTCTCTACGACGTTCACTGGGAATCGGCGGTCGTCCTGGAGAATGCGCGTGGCAAGCGTGGCCACGCGATCAACGTCGGCCTGACCGACGGAAGAATCCTGCCGCTGAACACCTGGAGCGCCGCGATCCAGCGCGGCCTCAAGCCGTACGATGTGGTCTACGTGCAACTGCGCGAAGCCAAGGGCAAGGAAGCGGCGCGTGCCGATCTGCGTATTCGACCGAACGTGCAGGGAGCGGCACTCGTGCTCGGGAACGAAACCGGCCGCATTCTCGCGATGGCGGGCGGCTTTTCGTATCCGGCAAGCCAGCTCAACCGCGTCGTCCAGAGCCTGCGCCAACCCGGCTCCACCTTGAAGCCGCTGACCTATCTCGCCGCCCTTCGCAAGGGATTGCAGCCCAACACGCTGGTGATGGACGAACCCATTACGCTGACACCGATCGGCGCGACGGTCCACGCGCGCCGGGGCGATTTCTGGTCGCCGAAGAACTATGACGGCGGCGCTTTGGGTGCCATTACACTGCGGCGTGCGCTAGAAAACTCCCGCAATCTCGCCACCGTGCAACTGCTCGCGTCCGGTGTCGACGACAGTGCCGAGCGAGGCCTCGACCGGGTCTGCGAGCTCGCGATGGAAGCGCAGCTCTACAAGGACTGCATGCGCTACTACCCGTTCGTGCTCGGTGCCCAAACGGTGCGGCTCATCGACCTTGCGGCGTTCTATGCAGCGATCGCCAACGAGGGCGCCCGGCCCCGGCCCCATGCGATCGAAAGGATCGAACAGGACGGCCGACCAATCTACCAGCACGATCCGCGTGCGGTGGACTGGATCGGCTCGGCCGACCGTGCATCGTTTTACCAGCTGAAATCAATGCTGCAGGGCGTGCTCGCGCGCGGAACCGCGCGCGTGGTGAAGCATCTTTCGCCCTTTGTCGGCGGCAAGACTGGTACCACTGATAATGCGGTCGACGCCTGGTTCGTCGGCTTCACAAATGACGTTACCATCGCCGTCTGGGTCGGCTACGACAACAGCGATGGCGGGCGCCGCTCCCTTGGCAGCGGCCAAACCGGATCAAAGGTGGCGCTGCCGATGTTCGAGCCGATCGTGCAGGCGGCCTGGGAGCTGCACGCTCCCAAGATGGCATTGAACGGCCCATCGCGCGAAGCACTGCGTCAGCTCGTTCCTCTGTCGATCGATCCCCATACCGGCGATCCTTCACCGGCCGGCTCCGGCGGCGCTTTCACCGAGTATCTCAAGAGAGATCCGTCGGGCAGAATCGATGATACGCAATTTCGGATCGTCTCGCGTGCAGAAAGCTACGCCCATCGTGGCGGTCGTGACGAAGACGACGGGCCATTCCAGCAGTGGTCCTACGACAACCGCCATTACGGCGACAACCGGTCGCCCTTTCCATTCCCGACCTGGCGTCTTGGTCCGCGCGAATATCCCTCCTGGCGCGGACCTCCCGATGACGAGGACCGCCTCCCGCGACCGCCGCTCCGAGTCGATCCCGATTATTTCTGGCGGCGGCTGAATTGAGCATTGACCTATGAGACTTCACCGTGCCGCAGTCCTCATCGCCGCCTGCGTGGCCGCTTGCACAGGCGCGGTCGCGCAGGAATTCCAGCTGGAGGACGTGCCCGCAGTCGCCAGCATTCCGATCGCACAGATCAAACTGCGCACCGTCATCTTCGCCGACCAACGCAACGACAAACTCGCCGATTCCTCGACCGAGCTCATTCCTTTCGACGATTGGGCCCGCTCACGTCCGGTTCAGCGGCGCTTCCTCTCGCTTTTCCCTAGCTTCGTTGAGCCCACGCTCAACCAGCAAACGAAGCTGAAGCTCTCGGTCTACCAGGCGGAGGCCCGGTTTCGACTTCCAAGACCGGCAGCGGCATTGGAGTTGTCGCGGTATGCGAATGTCGCGTTCCTTGAGCAGATTGATCCGGCAGTCAAGCACTGGCCGATCACGGCGGCCGATGTTCCCGGCAAAGACGCGGGCGCCGCGCACAACCGTCCGCCGGATCGCCGCTGGTGCGAGGACGCGAACGCGATCTGCGTGCGGTCCCGCTACATGTTCGAAGGGAAAATTCCGGCGGGCATTCAGCTTGCCAACAAGCTGCGCGAGGAGAGCAAAAAGCCGATTCCGGATTTCATCGAGTTCCTGAGTGAGATCATGTTGGTCACGCAGCCGCGCCTTGCCGAACTGCCGACCCTGACAGGGCTCGACTCCATGGTCACCAGCGCGCTCGAGCAGAACATCTTTTGGGTGAACCAGGTCATCCAGTTCGGCAAGCTGCTTGCGGTTTTGCAACAGCATCCGACCCAGCGGGAAGCCGCCATCGCAACGGTCTACATCCTGATTGCAGTCAGGAACGACGTGCTAAACAAGCAAAGGGAATACAGCAGTACACCCGTTCTGCGAAACCTCGTGCCCGCGCAACTGCTCATGGGCAAGAGCTCCTTCAACAGCGGCGATTCGCTGAGCGCCGGCCTGCCGAAATACGCCAGAAGCCGCATCAAGGCGATCGCCAACATGATGGAGCGGGAATGAGTAGATCGTGTGCGGCAACGACGCGTTTGCAGTCGACAGGTGTCTGAGAAACCCCGAAGAACTGGCAAACAGTCTCCGAGTCAGAGCAAGGCTCTGATGCCCTATCCGGCTGAGCTACGGGCGCGTTTTCGCGAACAGCGACGGCAGACGTGGCCCGCGACGCCTCGGTTCGGACCCTGGTTTCAGGCGGGGTCGTTTGCGGAGCCCAGGTCGGGACGAATGCCGTAGCGGCGCAGCTTGGCATAGACGGTGCTCTTGGCGAGTCCGAGCGCGGACGCGGCGGCTGCCACATGACCATTGCATGAGCGCAGCGTGCGCGCGATGAGATCGCGTTCGGAAGACTCAGCGAGCGACAGGCCCTGGTCACCTCCGGCACGCAATTCCATCTGGGGGATGACATCGGGCAGGTTCGAAACTTCGATCACGTCCCCGTCCCCGGTCAACATCAGGCTTTCGACCAGGTTACGCAGCTCGCGCACGTTACCAGGCCAGTCATAACCTTGCAGGCGCGCAAGCGCCTGCGGCGTGAAACTGCGATCGCCGAGGCCATAGCGCACCCTTGCCTGAGCAACGAAGTGTTCGACCAGCATCGGAATGTCATCCGGCCGCTCCTTCAAGGGAGGCACGACGACCGGGACCACCGCCAGCCTGTAGTAGAGATCCTTGCGGAAGCGCCGTTCATTGACCTCGATTTGCAGCTCGCGGTTCGTTGCAGCGACGAGCCGGAAGTCCACCCTGCGCGTCGTGGTCTCGCCGATGCGGTTGATCTCGCCGCTTTCCAGCGCCCGCAGCAACATGGGCTGGAGGTCGAGCGGCAATTCGCCGATCTCGTCGAGGAAAAGAGTTCCGCCTGAAGCGGCTTCGATCTTTCCGGCGGAGCCGCCGCGACGCGCGCCGGTGAAAGCACCCTCCATATAGCCGAACAGCTCGCTGGCGAGCAGCTCGCGCGAGACGCTACCGCAATTGACGACGACAAAGGGACGCTCGCGCCGAGGCGATGCCGCATGGATGCCCTGGGCAAATATCTCCTTGCCGACACCGGTCTCACCAAGCAGCAGGACGGGCGCGGAGGTCGCGGCAACGCGACGGCATGTCTCGACCACCGCATGCATCCTCGCATTGCCGTGGACGACGCTTGCGAATGCATGCGTCCCTTCGCGCGAAAGCGGCAGGCACGTCCTGCTCGCCACCGGCTTTGGCGCGACCATGACCGTGCCGAGATGTTCGCCCTGGTAGACCACGGGCCGCAGCCACTCCTCCTTGATCCAGGCCGGGCGTGACGTACCCCAGGGACGGTCATCGCTGGTCCCGATCTGAGGAAAGTCAGGCTGGCCCCGTGGCGCGCCGAGGTCGCGCATGATCTGCGCCATCTCGCCGTTGGCCTTGAACGGGCGCCCGGCACTATCGAACAGCACCGTATGGTGGCGGTCCGCGGCAGGCACCATCCAGAAGCACTGATCAAGAAGCCGGTAGCGGGCATCCATCTCCATCTGGAGCAGATGTGCCTCGATGCGCGCGGCCGCCGAGATCGCCAGTGCGAGGGCCTGCCGTCCGTAGGAGTCGGACAGCCCCGAAATGTCGATGGCCCCGATGACTGCGCCGTCGATGGGATCGCTGATGACGGAGGCCGAGCAGGTCCAGCGCTGGATCCCGGAGCAGAAATGTTCGGTGGCATGGACCTGGATAGCCTGGCAGGTCTGCAGCGCCGTGCCAATCGCGTTGGTGCCGCACGTCGCCTCACTCCAATTGCTGCCGGGCAACAGATGCGTCTTCTCCACGGCATTGCGCAGCGCGAGCCTGGTATCGCCTTCCAGGCGCAACACGATGCCATCGGCATCGGTCAGCACCATCACCGTGCCGGTTTCGAGCATGTAGTCGCGCGCCAGCGCCATGGTCGAAGCGCCGGCATGGACCAGGCGGGTGCGCTTGTCGAGCAGGCGGTGCAGCCGGTCGTTGTTCATCGGCAGAGGCGCCTGGCTGCGCCGATAGTCCACGGCCGATTGCTGGCTCCGGCGCCAGGACTCGTTGATCGCGGGCCGAACGACCTGCCCGCCGGCGCCGCTTCCGGACATGAAGCGCTCCCAGCTCGTCAGGACGGCGCGTTCAATGCCTGGATTGGCAAAGGCTTCCTCTGGCGTCTGCCCCAACACGCTTCCTCCTTTGACGCGCTGAGCGGTCCAAGATCTTCTTGTTGTTGGGGGACCCCACGCTTTATCGCTTGATTTTGAAACCATTCCATGCCGAGGCGCAACTGACAACCGGATCAGGGCGCAACTTAGGCGCCCCTTCGACCGCACTGCGAAAGCCGTGAAGCCGAAAGGCGCGCCGAATGCCCTAGCCTGACAACGCGCTTACGCGGCCTTGCGCCGGTGCAGGGCGTCGTAGAAGGCCGTCTCGAAACGCATGTATCCGGTGAACGAAGCCGGATCGCCGAACGGCAGGATCTGGGTTGCCCAGTAGCCGCCGAAGCCATTCTGCCGGTCGATCCAGTAGAACAGGTTCGCCAGACCCGCCCAGCCGAGCGCACCCGCGGGGCGGCCAGTCGGTGCTTCCTCGTCATTGACCATGAACGTGAACGCCCACGATTTCGATTGTCCCGGGAAGAACTCCGCATCATTGGAGAGCGACTTGATCACGCCCGGCAGCGCCGTCACCTTGAGATCGCCGAGGTGATTCTTTTCCGCCATCTTCACGGTCTCCGCTTTCAGCACGCGGCCGTGCGGGCCATTGCCGTCGTTCAACCACATCCGGATGAACCGCATGTAGTCCCCGACCGTGCCGTAGAGGCCGTGCCCGCCCATATGGACCTCGGGGCTCGCCGGCAACTCGAAGTCCATCGGCGTGAGCGAGCCGTCGGCGTTGCGGGCATGCACGCCGGCGAGCTTGCTGCGGACGGCATCGTTGATCTCGAACGTCGTGTTTGCCATTCCGAGCGGCTTGAAGATGCGCTCGGCGAAGACCTCGCCCAGCCGTTTGCCGGTAATGCCCTCGACGACCTGCCCCACCCAATCGATGTTCGTTCCGTACTCCCACTTCGAGCCGGGATCGAACAGCAGCGGCGTCATGAGCGAGGCTTTGGACGAGGTGATCACGCTCGGCTGTCCGTGCTCGGTCGCCAGGCGCAAATAGTTTTCGTTGAAGAAATCGTAACCGAAGCCGCCGATGTGCAGCAGCAGCATGCGCGTGGTCACCTCGCGCTTCGGCGCACGCAGCCTGGGCTGGCCCTTGGCGTCGAAGCCGTCGATCACCTGCAGCTTGCCGAGATCGGGCGCATATTTCCTGGCGGGAGCATCGAGATCGAGCCGGCCTTCCTCGATCAGTTGAAGGGCGGCGGTACCGGTGATTGCCTTGGTGGTCGAGAAGATGGCGAAGCTCGAATCGGTCGTCATCGCCTCCGGCCTGTCGGTCCGGCGCTTGCCTGCGGCGCCTTCGTAGATGTTGCCGTTGCGATCCGTCACCATGGCGACGACGCCCGGCACACCCTTCCCGTTCGTGACGGTCTCATTGAGGATTGCGTCGGCGTCGACAGCGAATTCCTTGCGCATATGTTTCTCCGTTCTGTGTTGGCGAGGTGCAAAAGACGAGGCCGCGCTCACGCGACGGATCGCGCGGGCCTGTTCGCGGTGCTTATTGCTTGGCGAAGCCCTGGTAGCCGGCGGCGGCGACTTCATCGCACTTCTTGCGATAGGTCCCGACGCCGCCGATGTAGGACAGCAGTCGGCGCGGCTTGCCCTCGACGTTGGAGCCCATGTACCAGGAGTGAGTCTTGGTCACGAGAGTCGCGCTCGCGATCTCGTCGTGATGGGCGACCCAGGCATCCTGCGCTTCCCGCGTCGGCTCAATGACGCTCAGCTCGTTCTTGCGCAGATAGCCAATGCAGTCGCTGATCCACTCGACCTGTTGTTGAAGACAGGTCGTCATGTTGCACAGGGCGGTGGAGGGCGCCAACGGCGCGCCGGTCGTGAACATGTTGGGATAGCCATGGACCTGCAACCCCATGGTGGTACGGATATCGCGGCTCCATTCATCCTTCAGCGAACGGCCGTCGCGGCCGCGTATGTCGATGCGGGTAAGCGCGCCCGAGCCGGCGTCAAAGCCGGTCGCGAGGATGATGACATCGAGATGGTACGTCGTCCCATCGGCAAGCTTGAGGCCCTCCGGCGTGATCCGCTCGATCGGGTTGTTCTTGACGCTCACCAGCTCGACATTCGGCTGGTGATACGCCTCGAGATAGTTGGTCTCGAGCGGAACGCGATGCGTCCCGAAGCCGTAGTCGGTCGGAATCAGCGTCTCGCACAGTTTCGGATCCTTAAGTCGCGCGCGCATCTTCTTGCGGACGAATTCGGAGATTTCCTCGCTGACGTCCTCCTCGAAGAACATCTCTGCGAAGGAGGCGAGCCACAGCCGCAGCGAGCCCTCGTCCCAGATCTTCTCCAGCACCGCATGGCGTTGCTCGCTGGTCAGGTCCTTCCAGTTGCCGTTGGTGAAGTCGTACTCGAAGCCGGTGAAGCTGTGGGGGAGCGTCTCGCAGAACTCCTTGAAGCGCGCCTTGTAGGCCTCGACCTCCTTCGGACCGTATTTCGGATTCTTCATCGGGATGATGTATTGCGGCGTGCGCACGAGCACCTTGAGGCTGCCGACCTCGCTTGCGATGGTCTGGATCGCCCCGTTGCCGACGACGCCGACACGCTTGCCGGCAAGATCGAGATCGCCCTTCGGCCAGCGGCCGGTGTGAACGAGCCTGCCCTTGAACGTCTCCTGTCCGGGAAACACGGACGTCAGTGGCGCCGACAGCATGCCGGTGCACGCGATCAGGAATTGCGTGTCGATGACCTCGCCCTTGTCGGTCGTGATGGTCCAGCGCTGCGTCGCTTCATTGTAGACCGCGGAGGCGATCGTCGTGCTGAAGCGGATGTCCTTGCGCAGGTCGAGCTTGTCGGCAACATAATTGAGCCAGCGTTCGATCTCGGGTTGGCCGGGGAAACGTTCGCTCCAGCTCCAGCCTTTGTAGAGCTCTTCGGAGAACAGATACTGGTAGATGTAGGCCTCGGAGTCGAAGCGGGCGCCAGGATAGCGATTCCAGTACCACGTTCCGCCGACACCGGTTGCCGTGTCGAAGGCTTTGACCTTGAGACCCAGCTCGTCGCGCAGCTTGTAGAGCTGATAAAGGCCAGCAACGCCCGTACCAATGACCACCGCGTCGAGACTCTCGTGTCGGCGCGCGGAGTTGGTCTTGTTCTCACTCATGCATTCCTCCCAATCTCGCTTGTTGTCCTCCCCCCGCCGCAAGGCGTGAGATGCGAGTGGGAAACGCAGATTGTGTGCCACCCCCGGCGCGCGGCTCTAAGCACTTGCGATGATTGAGTTTATGGTTTGCCGGCTGCGGCGCGGCGCGTTCGAAATTCGAACTGGAGGAGAGGCGCGAGACCGAAATCCGATCGCGCATGCGCCTTCACGGCTCCCGGGGACCCATGCAACTCATTCGGCGCAGACGAGGCGGCCAACGTAGGATTCCGCGGGCCTGAAGCAAATTCCTATCAAGAGAGCCGCAGCGCGTTCACGAGTGCAGCCAGCGCAGCAGGCTGATGCTGACGACTGGGGTAATACATGAAGAAACCGGGAATTGGCGGCGTCCAATCCTCCGTTCAGGCGATTGGCGAGCTTGCCGACGGTCCCAATGTAGCGGGCTCCAGGGCCCGGGATGAGATCATGGCAGGCCTTCGCACCCTCCACATTGCGCGGCGCGGTCGTCGGGGAAGTCATTTCCTGATGTGCCGGGTCGCGCCGAAGAGCACGATCGAAATCGTGCGCATCCTCCACGACAGAATGGACCGTCGCCACGTTCCACCTCCTGACGAGCGCAGCGAATAGAGCATGGCCGGCCGTACATGTGGATACGCCAGCGTGCTCTGGCGTAGAATTGTAACTGGCGCGCCACTACGGACGAAGATGGGCACTATTGCTTCGCTCCTCTCAGGCCCGGCTCCCCTACCGCCCCCGCCACGGAACGGCATGTACGCGGGTCGCGGGAAGGCGTATGATTGTCGGGTCCTTCTCGCACGATGAACAACATGACGTGGAGGTGGCCATGAAATATGTGCTGCTTGGTAATCTGAGCCCGGAGTGGGCGAGCAAGCAATCGGAGCGGATCGGCAAGGCCAAGGCAAAGCTCGACAATCTGGGTATCAAGATCGAGTCGATCCACTACACGCAGGGCTACTACGATTTCGTCGACATCATTGATGCCCCGAATCCGGAAGCGGTGCTCGCGTTCTCCGTCTGGTACTCGACCCAGGGTCTGGGGCGGATCCAAAGTATGCCAGCCTTCGACGCAAAGAGCTTCGAAGCCGCGATCAAGAACGCAGCGGGCTAAGCGCTGCCGGCTCACGGATCGCAGATCGAGCGACGCCAAGATGAAAGCGACGGTGTCGCTCCGGTCCCTTGTGCGCGGAGTTGATGAGAGATCATCGCGCTTCACGCTCCATCCACGAGATGATCTATCGCGACTCCACGCTCGAAAACGAGGTGATCGATGTGGTCGCCATCGGCGATGGCGTGGCCGTCGCGCATTTCTGGAGCCGTCTCACGCTTGGCGCCGGGCATCCAGCCGGACCACATTCCGTGGACACCTTGATCCAAGCGGTGCTGCCCCGCTGGGACGGCAAATGGCTGATCAAGGCACTCGAAAACGTGACCTTGACGAACCCACGCACCGGCGAGCCGGTCCTGCGAAAGTGACGTCGGCGGAGAGATTTCCGGACCCGACACGCGTTGGAGGCGACGATGGAGACGAACGTCAGGAAGCTGTTCGAGCGATATGAGAATATCTCCAAGGCTTCTCTGCGCGGCGACGTCGACATGGATGACGTCGCCGCGCTCCACGCCTCCGAGTTCGTCGCGGCCACGCAGGCCGGCGTGATGACTGGGAAGAACGACGAGCATCTCAAGCAAGTCATCGCTGAGGGCTATGCCCACTACCGGGCTATCGGAACAAAGGAGATGCACATGCGGGGACTCCGCATCTCGCCGATAGACGAACACCATTGCGTCGCCCATGTCGCATGGAGAGCGACGTATGTCCGCAAGAACCAATCCGACGTCGTTATTGATTTCGACGTCCACTACCTCGTCTAGCAGTTGGGCGCAGAGCCCAAGGTCTTCGGATGGGTGTCGGGGGACGAGCAGGCGCTCCTGAGGGAGCACGGCGTCATTTGACGCCGGCGAGGTCCCTCACGCACATCTTGATACCGAAATGGCGCACCCGACACGATTCGAACGTGTGACCTTTGCCTTCGGAGGGCAACGCTCTATCCAGCTGAGCTACGGGTGCTAGTCGAGGTTCATTTAGCCGATTGGCGCGGGGCGGGCAACCGCTTCTCGCCGTATCGCGCTTAAGCTGATTTGCGCCCGACTGCGGCCGGAACCGCTTCCCGGCCGAGGGCGGCGAGCTCGGCGAGCACGCGCTCGGCACAGATGACACGGTTACGGCCGAGCCGTTTGGCGACATAGAGCGCCTCGTCGGCCGCGCCCAGCAGCCGGTCGGGGCTGCCATCGGCGCCACTGGGAATCTGGCTTGCCACGCCGACGCTGAGGGTGACGTGGTCGCCGGCACCGGCGGCGCCATGGGCGATCTGCAAGGCCATGACGGCGCTGCGGATCTCCTCGGCCACGGTGCAGGCGCTGTCGCAATCCATATCCGGCAGGATCAGCGCGAACTCCTCGCCGCCATAGCGGCTGGCGAGGTCGAGGGAGCGCAAGGCGTGCCGGTTGACGACAGTGGCGACCGCGCGCA
This sequence comes from Bradyrhizobium sp. LMG 9283, assembly GCF_045571415.1. Taxonomy (NCBI): domain Bacteria; kingdom Pseudomonadati; phylum Pseudomonadota; class Alphaproteobacteria; order Hyphomicrobiales; family Nitrobacteraceae; genus Bradyrhizobium; species Bradyrhizobium sp. LMG 9283. The sequence goes on along the minus strand of NZ_CP120691.1, from coordinate 8,759,494 downwards.
GGCACTCGTCGCCGCTCTGGTGGCCGTGGCGGTCGTTGAACAGCTTGAAATGATCGACGTCGACGAACAGCAGCGATAGCGGCTTCTGCGTGCGCTGGGCGCGGGCCCACTCGCTCATCAGCATCTGGTCGAAGGCGCGGCGGTTCGACAGGCCGGTCAGCCCGTCCTTGGTGGCGAGCTCCTTCAGCGCCATCTCGGCGCGCTTCTGATCGGTGAGGTCGCGCAGCGTCTCCACCACCGCAATGAGGTTGCCAGCCTCGTCGTGGATCGGGCCGGCGTCGATGGCGAGATAGAGCTGGCTGCCGAGCTTCGGCATCACGCACCAGTTCTCTGCGCTGAAGCCGAGCCCGTTATGGCCGCGCGCGGCATATTCCGAATAGTACTCCGGCAGTTGTTCCGGCTGGTCGAGCGCGACCAGGTCGGCAAGACATGGGCGCCTGGTCTCGTAGAAGGCCTGCCAGTGCTTATTGGTGCCGATCACCTCGGAGGCGGCGACGCCGGTCAGCCGCTCGCAGGCCCTGTTCCAGATCACGACGCGGCGCTTCGGGTCGATCACGAAGGTCGGCACCACCAGGTGCTGCATCAGCCGCACCGCGTAGGAATCCGCGACATCGACGGTCTTGCGCGACTTCGCCATCAGGCCACCGCCGCCACGGGTGCGACATCGCCGGGACCGAACAGCTTTCGCACTTCGCTGGCCGGCTTCGGCGCGCTGAACAGATAGCCCTGCATCTGCGTGCAGCCGAGCGCGCGCAGCATCTCGCGCTGCGCCTCGGTCTCGACGCCCTCGGCGACCGTGGTCATGTTGCTGGCGGCCGCGATGTTCACCACCGCCTGCACGATAACCGGCGCGCCGCTGGTCTCCGCGATGTCGGCGACGAAGCAGCGGTCGATCTTGATCTTGTCGAACGGGAAGCGCTTCAGATAGCTCAGCGAGGAATAGCCGGTGCCGAAATCGTCGAGCGCGATGCGCACGCCGATCGAGCGAAGCTGATGCAGGATCGAGAGCGCCGCCTCGTCGTCGCGGATCAGCACGGCCTCGGTGATCTCGAGCTCGAGCCGGCGCGGGTCCAGCCCGGAGGCGGCGAGCGCGCCCGCAATCCGCAGCGCCAGCGTGTCGCATTTGAGCTGCACCGGCGACACGTTGACCGCGACACGCACATGCGCCGGCCAGGTCGCGGCCTCATTGCAGGCCATGCGCAGCACCCAGTCACCAAGTTCGGTGATCAGGCCGGTGTCCTCGGCGACCGGAATGAACTCCGCCGGCGATACCATGCCGCGCTCGGAATGCCGCCAGCGCAGCAGCGCCTCGCAGCCCGACACTTCGTTGGTGCGCAGGTCGACCAGCGGCTGATAGTGAATCTCGAACCCGCCATTCACCAGGGCCTGCCGCAGATCCAGCTCCATGCTCAGGCGTGCCTTGGCGCTCGCATCCATTTCCGGCTCGAAGAAACGGTGGGTGCGGCGTCCCTCGGCCTTGGCGCCGTACATCGCGAGATCGGCATTCTTGATCAGTTGGTCGAGATCGGCGCCGTCCTGCGGCGCCAGCGCGATCCCGATGCTGGCGTCGGTCGAGAGCTGATGGCCGAGGCAATGATAGGGCTGCCGAATCGCCTGGTAGATCCGCGTCACGAAGGACAGCACGTCGGCGGACGATCCGATCCCGGTCTGGATCACCGCGAACTCGTCGCCGCCGAGCCGCGCGATCAGATCGCCCTGCTTGAGGCAGCCGCGGAGACGGCCCGCGATCGCCTTCAACAGCTCGTCGCCGACGTGGTGGCCGAGCGAATCGTTGATGCCCTTGAATTCGTCGACGTCGATGTAGAGCAGCGCGAACTGGCAGCCATCGGCGACCTTCGCCAGCTCGCGCTCGATCTGCTCGCGGAACAGGGTCCGGTTCGGCAGGTCGGTCAGCGCATCGTAATGCGCCATATGCGCGATCTTCTCATGGTCGCGACGCCGCTCGGTGACGTCCTCGATCACGTTGATGATGTAACGCGGCTCGCCCGTCTTGTCGCGAATGCCGATGCGCTTCGAGATGGTATGTCGCTGGCCACCCGTCCGTCTCGGCCAGCTTTGTTCCTTGACCAATAGCTGATCGGGCGATTGCAGCAAGGCGTCGTCATCGCGCTTGACGATGGCGGCGTCCGGGTCCGGGAGGATATCGGTGGCGGTCTTGCCGACGATCGTCTCGCCCGTTTCGTTGAAGATTTCCTCGGCGATGCGATTGACCAGCAGATATTGCCGCGTTTGAGCGTCCTTTACCGTGATCTGCGATGGAATGTGATCGATGATCTCGCGCAGGAAGGTGTAGTTGCGGTCGCGCTCCTGCTCCAGGTTGCGGCGCTCGGTGATGTCTTCGATCGTGGCGACCCAGCCGCCCTGCGCCAGCGGGGTGTTGATGACATGGAAGGCGCGGCCGTTGGCCAGCTGATGGGTTCTCGTGGAGACCGTGCCTTCAGCGGCGATCCGCATGACGTCCGCGCAAAACGCCTCGACATCGCCGTCGAACGCGTCACGCGCCTTGCGATGGTACATCGCCTCGCGAATGTGACAGCCGGACTTGATGATGTCGTGGGACAGACCGAACATGTCGGCGTAGCGGCGATTGCAGGTGACGATATATCCGGCGGCATCGTACAGGATCAGCCCCTGCGACATGTTGTTGAGGGCGGTGTCGAGCCGCTGCCGCTCCAGTTCGATTCGCTCCTGGGCCTCGCGGTTCTGCCGGTTGATCTGTCGGATGATGAGATAGAGGATCAGCGCGATCACGGCTGCCGAGAAGCCTGCCGTAGCGACCAGGAAGCCGGTCTGCTGCCGCCAGTCCGCGAGCGCAGCCGACATCGTATTTGTCGCGACGATGATCAGGGGAAAATGATTCAGGGACGCGGCCGAGCCCAGCCGGTCCTCGCCGTCGACCGGGCTCTTGACACGAAGCGTCTGCTGACCACCCTTGGTCAGCACCTTTTGCATCAGCGGGGCGTGCTTGAAGCTCCGTCCGATCAATTCTTCGACATGCGGATAGCGGGCCAGCATCTTGCCCTCGCGATCGAACAGCGAGATCGCCGTACCCTCGGCGAGCGCGACGGATGCGAAGTACTGCCGGTAGCTGTCCGGGTCGATGCGCCGGACCATCGCACCGAGAAAGGTGCCGTCGGCGCCGGTCAGTCGGCGTGCGACGATCGTGGTCCATTTGTCGATGATGAAGCTGCGGACAGATTCCAGGATGACCGGCTCGGCCGTTGGATTCGATTTGAACGTCTGGAAATAAGCGCGCGAGGAGACGCTGATCTTGGGCAGGGGTTGGGCCCGCGACCAGTTGATCAGTTCGCCGTCGGCATCATAGATCGCAATGTCACCGAGATAGGACACGGAGCCGATCCTGCTGCGCAGCATCTGGTTCATCGCAGATCCGGACATGCGTGCGCGGAACATTGCGGGCGAGGTGATGTCAGGCAGGTTCATCTGCCCGATCACATCGGCCGCGACGATGTCGGAATCCTGGAATTGCTGATCGAAGTGCCGCGCGATCAGCTGCACCGTGTTTTCCAGCTCGCGTTCGCGGTTGACGAGGGTCCGCTCGCGAAACTCGCCGACGGCCACGGCGGTGACGATGAAGATTCCCGCAACCAGCAACACGCCACACAGGGTCAGCCACAGGACAGGACCACGCCGCGCCAGGACCTCCCAGCCGTTCCTTGCGGCTAGAGATGTTCCGGCTGCAACCGTGGAAAAAACCTGGCGCATTCCCCCTCCCTGGTGGAACAGGAATACATCGCACAAATGGCGCAAACCTTAGGAAAACCAGTTACCTAAGCATTAATCCGGCCGCGCGATCGCGTCCGTAGGCCGCGCAGCGGGAATCTCGGTGCGGTTGTGCAGCGCACGGCAATCGCCGCGCTGCATCATTAATAGCGGCTTAATGCGAGCTGCCCGCACTCTTGCCGCCGCCGGCCTTGCGCAGTCGTCCGACCACGCCGGTCGGAAAGAAGTAGACGCTGGCGATGAACAGCAGCCCGAGCCACAGCAGCCAACGGTCGGGATGCAACAGCCCCGGCAGCAGCGGCAGGCCGGCTTCGCCCGCCGCCTTGGAGGCGACACCCATCAGCGACTGCAAATAGTTCTGGGCAAGGATGAAGATGGTGGCGCCGATGATCGCGCCGTAGATCGTGCCCATGCCGCCGATCACCACCATCAGCAGGATGTCCAGCATGATGGAGAAGCTGAGCGAGGTGTCGGGACCGGCATAGCGCAGCCACAGCGCGTTCAAGATGCCGGCGCTGGCGGCGACGAGCGCCGCGAGGCAGTTGGCGTAGGTCAGGTGGAAAACGGTGCGGAAGCCGAGCGCCTCGGCGCGAAACCGGTTCTCGCGGATCGCCTGCAGCACGCGCCCGAATGGCGAGTTCACGACGCGCAGCAAAGCGAGGATCATCAGGGCCGAGATGGCGAACACCAGGTAGTAGGTCAGGATGCGGCCGTTGATCTCGAAGCCGAACAGGTTCTTGGAGATCAGCACGGTGCCGGGGCGCAGCAGCTCGGGCAGCTGAAAACTGCGTCCGTCCTCGCCGCCCGTCAGCCAGGACAGCTGAGAGGCCAGCACTTGGAACGCTGACGCCACGGCCAGCGTGATCATGGCAAAGAAGATCGCGGCAACGCGCAGCGAGAACAGGCCGATGGCGAGCGCAAGCAGCGCTGCGAGCGGCAGGCCGGTGACGATGCCGGTTGCGACCGCGGCCCAGTTCGGGCCCATCCCGTACAGCGCGATCGCGACCGCGTAGCTGCCGATGCCGTAGAACATGGTGTGGGCGAACGACACCGAGCCGGTATAGCCGAGCAGCAGGTCGTAGGAGGCGACTAGCGCGGCGAAGACGCAGATCTTGGCCGCGACGTTCAGCGCCTTGGCACCCGGAAACAGGAACGGCGTCGCCGCCAGCGCCAGGATGATGACGACGAGAAGGAGCGTCAGGACGCGGCTACGCGGCGGATCGCCTGAGAGGATCATCATCGGCTGGTCACCGCATAGAGGCCGCGCGGCCGCCACATCAGAATGGCGACCATCAGCAGGATGTTGGAGACGAGGGCGAGTTTCGGCACCAGGAAGCCGCCGTAATTGGCAACCATGGCGACCAGGATCGCGCCGATGAAGCAGCCGCCGATCGACCCCAGGCCGCCGATGATGACGACGATGAAGATCAGTACGGTGAGATCGTCGCTCATCGAGGCATGCACCTGCTCGCGATAGAGCGCCCACATCACGCCGCCGAGGCCGGCCAGCGCCGAGCCCGTCATGAACACGCCGAGGAACAGGCGGCGGATGCGATAGCCGAGCGCCTCGACCATCTCGCGGTTCTCGACGCCGGCGCGGATCAGAAGGCCGAGCTTGGTGCGGTTGAGCACGAGCTGGATCGCAATGAAGACGGCGAGCCCGATCAGCATCGCCAGCACGCGGTACTTGGCGATCGCGACGTCACCGAGGATGAAGGAGCCGCGCAGCGAGGCCGGCAGCGGCATCGGGATGATCTGCGGCCCCCACAGCGCATAGAGCGTCTGCTCGGCGACGATCAGACCGCCGGTCGTCATCAGGATCTGCTTCAGATGCTGGCCATAGACCGGAAGGATCAGCACGCGCTCGACGACCAGGCCAAGCGCGCCCGAGACCGCCATCGACAGCAGCGCGGCCGGGGCCAGCACCGCAAGGTTCATCCAGAGCGAATCGGCCTGGATGGAGGCCGCAAACGGCGCCAGCACCAGGGTGGCGACATAGGCGCCGACGGCGATGAAGGCGCCGTGGCCGAAATTGAGCACGTCCATCAGGCCGAACACGAGGGTGAGTCCGGACGCCATGATGAAGATCATCATGCCCATGGCAAGGCTCGCGGCGGTCAAGGTCAGCCAGGAGCTGGTCGATCCGATCAGCGGGATCATCAGCAGCGCGAGGGCGATCGGCAGCAGGACCGGCGCGATGTCGCGCTTCGGCTTCGGCAGTGGATCGGTTGCGGCAAGGTCAGTCACTGATGTGCCTCCAGGCTCAGGCCGAGCAGCCGCTCTTGCAGCGGCACGTCGGCGGCGAGCGCCGCCATCTCGCCGCGATGAACGATGGTGCCGTTGTCCATGACCAGCACGCTGTCACCGAGCTCGCGGGCGGCAAAGAAATTCTGCTCGACGAGAAGGATCGTCGCGCCCTTGCGCTTGATCTCCTTCAGGCACTCGATCAGCGCCATCACGATGGCGGGTGCCAGGCCCTTGGTCGGCTCGTCGATCAAGAGCAGCTTGCGCGGCTCGATGATGGCGCGGGCGATGGACAGCATCTGCTTCTGTCCGCCCGAGAGGCTTCCAGCGCGCGACAGCCAGAACCGGCGCAGCGCGGGGAAGAAGCCGAAGATCCAGTCGAGCTGGGCATCATCGAGCGGCCCGTCGCGCGCCGCGAGCACCAGGTTCTCCTTCACCGTCAGATCGGAGAACACCGCCATGCTCTCCGGCACGTAACCGACGCCGAGCCGGGCGATGTCGGGCGTCGCAAGGCTCTCGATGCGCTCGCCGGCAAGGGTGATCTCGCCCTTCGAGGCCTGCCACAGGCCCATGATGGTGCGCAGCGTCGTGGTCTTGCCCGCGCCGTTGCGGCCGAGCAGCATCGTAACCTGCCCTTGAGGGACGGCGAGATCGATGCCTTGGAGGATGTGATAACGCCCGATATGGGTGTGCACGCTGGAGAGTTTTAAGAGATCGGTCATGCGGCACTCTTTGGCGCAACGCCGAGATAGGCCTCCTGCACGATCGGCGAGGCGATCACCTCGGCCGGCGGGCCATCGGCAACGAGTTGTCCGTTGTGCAGCACGATGATGCGGTCGGCGAGCGAGCGCACCACGTCCATCTTGTGCTCGACCAGCAGGATGATCTTGCTCTTGTCCTGCTTGAGCTGCGCGATCAGGTTGAGGACGACAGGCACCTCGTCGATGCTCATGCCGGCGGTCGGCTCGTCGAACATGAACACTTTTGGCTCCAGCGCGATCATCAGGGCGACCTCGAGCTTGCGCTGGTCGCCATGCGACAGTGCGGTCGCGGCGACGCCGCGGCGATTGCCGAGGGCAACCTGGTCGAGGATGGCGTCGGCGCGCGCGATCAGGTCGCGGCGCACCATCCAGGGCCGCAGCATGTCGTAATGGGTGCCGTTCGCCGCCTGCACCGCGAGGCGGACGTTCTCTTCCACGGTGAGGTTCGGGAACAGGTTGGTGAGCTGGAAGGCACGCCCGAGGCCTGCGCGCGTGCGCATCGGCGCGGAATGCTGGGTGATGTCGGCGCCGTCGAACAGGATGCTGCCGTGTGAAGCGCGCAGCTGGCCCGAGATCAGATTGAAATAGGTGGTCTTGCCGGCGCCGTTCGGCCCGACGATGGCGGTGAGCTCGCCCGGGCGAAACGTGCAGGAGACATTGTTGACCGCGACATGGCCGCCGAAGCGAATGGTGAGTTCGCGGGTTTCGAGGGTGAGCGTCATTCTTGCAAACCGGGTTCGTCTATCGGTTCACCTCTCCCCGGAGGGGAGAGGTCGATTTGCGCAGCAAATCGGGTGAGGGGGCACAGGTCCCATGAGAGAGCAGGATCCCTCACCCGCGCCTTCGGCGCGACCTCTCCCTACGGGAGAGGTGAAGCCCTCACCGCTTGTTGCGGATAGGCACGTTCATGTCCTCGATCTTCAGCTCGCGCACCGGCTCGAGCACGGCCCAGGCGACGTTCGGATCGACCTTGACCTTGAAGTGATACATGCTCTGCAGCGCCTGATGATCTTCCTTCCGGAACACCATCTTGCCCTTCGGCGTGTCGAACTCCAGGCCCTCCATCGCCGTGATCAGCTTCTCGGTGTCGGTCGACTTCGCCTTGGTGACGGCGGCGACGACGGACATCGCGGCGGCGAAACCGCCCGCCGTGAAGAAGTCCGGCGGCGCGTTGAAACGCTTCTGATGCTCGGCGACCAGCCAGTCGTTCACCGGGTTCTTCGGGATCTCATAGAAGTAGTAGGTCGCGCCTTCCATGCCGGGCAGGCCCTTATAGGCGGCGAGCGCCGGCAGGATGTTGCCGCCGGTGGAGAGCTCGATGCCGTAGCGCTTCGGGTCCATGTCCTGGAGTTTTGCCAGCGGATTGCCGGCGCCGGCCCAGATCACCCAGATCACCTTGCGGCCGGGCTTGTCCTTCAGCGCATCGAACAGGCGTTGGCCGACCGCGGTGAAGTCGGTGGTCGAAGTCGGGGCATATTCTTCGGCGGCGAGCGTCGCGCCGGTCTTGGCCAGCGCCTCCTTGAAGGCGGCGACGCCGTCGCGGCCGAAGGCATAGTCCTGAGCCAGCGTCGCGACGGTGACGCCCTGCTTACCGATCGCGACCGCGTTGGAGATCGCGTCCTGTGACGAATTGCGCGCGGTGCGGAAGATGTAGCGATTCCACTTCTCGCCGGTAATCTGGTCCGCGACCGCAGGCTCGACGATCAGGATCTTCTTGTTCTCCTCGGCGACGGGGAGAATGGCGAGTGCCGCAGCCGACGAGGTCGTGCCGATCGCGATGTCGGCCTTGTCGTCCTGATAGGCCTCCGCGAGCGCGGCCTTGGCGAGGTCCGGCTTGCCCTGGTCGTCCTTGGTGATGACGACGATCTTGCGGCCGTCGAGCGTCATGGTGCCTTTGGTGGCGTATTCAAAGCCCATCTTCAGGCCGGTCTCGGTCTGCTTGGCGTAAGCCTCGAGCGGGCCAGTCTTGCCGTAGATCAATGCGATCTTGAGATCATCGGCCTGTGCGGAGGTGCCCGCGGCGAGCGCAAGAATGGTTGTTGTTATGATAAGTGATCGACGCACGATGGTCCCTCCTGATTCAAAGTTTCTCGGCAACAGCGATTTGCATAACGCTACGAACATTGCAATTGAACCTTCCGCCTGAGCATGTCGGCCTTTCGACCATGCATCATTTTTCAGCTGGCCGCGCATCGCCGGCTCCCTCGGCCTGACGTCGATCAGACTGCGCCTCCTCCGCGCTCTCGAAGATATGCGGCGCGACGCCGCGCTTCTCCAGGGCTTCGCCAAGCTTGATGCGCAGGAAGCCTGACGTGGTGTAGCGCGACACGCCGGAATAGAAACGGTCGACGAGGCTGCGGACCATGGCCGAATAATCGTCCATCAGCTCCGGCAGAATCGAGAAGTTGTCATAATTGACGATGGCGTAGACCCGACGTCCGAGCGGGGCGAGCCTCGCCTCGACGATGGCGGCGATGGTGTCGATCTCGGCCTTGCTGCGTAGCGGATAGCGTTCCAGGTTGACGAAGAACAGGTTCTGCTGCTCGTCCAGCGTGAAGCGCTGGTCGAGCGGGATGGTGAGCAGGCGCTCGCGCAGATCCATGAGACCTTCGCCGAAGATACGCGCGTCCATCAGCGCCGGGTCGCGTGGGATCAGCGGCTTGAAATCCATCAGGCGCAGGATGTCGCGCTCGATCTCGATGCCGGGCGCGACTTCCGTCAGCTCGAGCCCGTCCGCCCTAAGCTCGAACACACAGCGCTCAGTGACGTACAGCGTGCGTTGCTTGCGCGCGGCGGCAAACGGGCCGCTGAAGGTGACGTGCTCGACGCTATCCACGAACTTGCGCGACTTGGCTTCGTCGAGGATGACGAGCTTGCCGTCGTTCACTGCAATGCGCTGCTTGCCCGCACCGAACGTGCCAACGAACACGACTTCCTTGGCATTCTGGCTGATGTTGATGAAGCCGCCGGCGCCGGCGAGCTTCGGTCCAAACTTGCTGACATTGAGATTGCCGGCGCGGTCGACCTGGGCAAGCCCAAGGAAGGCGGCATCGAGACCGCCGCCGTCGTAGAAGTCGAACTGGTAGGGCTGGTCGATCACCGCCTGCGTGTTAATCGCCGCACCGAAATCGATGCCGCTCGCCGGGATGCCGCCGATCACGCCCGGCTCCGCCGTCAGCGTGATGAGATCGATGATCCGCTCCTCATTGGCGACCGAGGCGATCCCCTCCGGCATGCCGATGCCGAGATTGACGACGCTGTTGGCCTTCAGCTCCAGAGCCGCGCGCCGCGCGATGATCTTGCGCTCGCTGACCGGCATCACTGGCAGCGAGGCCGCGCGGACGCGGATCTCGCTTGAGAAGGCCGGGTTGTATTGCGTGCCAAACGTCTGCCAGTGGTTCTCCGGCTTTGCCACGACGACGCAGTCGACGAGGATGCCGGGAATCTTGACCTGGCGCGGATTGAGGCTGCCGGCCTCAGCGACGCGCTCGACCTGGGCGATGACGATGCCGCCGGAATTATGCGCCGCCATGGCGATGGCCAGCGCCTCCAACGTCAGCGCCTCCTTCTCCATGGTGAGATTGCCGTCGGGATCGCCCGTGGTGGCGCGGATGATCCCGACCTGAATCGGGAACGTCTTGTAGAGCAGGCAGTCCTCGCCGCGCAGCGTGATCAGCTCCACCATGTCCTCGGTGGTGCGTGCGTTCAGCTTGCCGCCACCATTGCGGGGATCGACGAAGGTGCCCATGCCGACACGGGTGATGTGGCCGGGCCGGCGTGCGGCGATGTCGCGGAACAGATGCGTGATCACGCCCTGCGGCAGGTTATAGGCCTCGATCTGGTTCGCGATCGCGAGCTGCTGCAATTTCGGCGCAAGGCCCCAATGTCCGCCGATCACGCGCCGGACCAGGCCTTCATGTGCGAAATGATTGAGGCCGCGCTGCTTGCCGTCGCCTTGTCCGGCCGCATAGACCAGCGTCAGATTGCGCGGCTTGCCCTGCGTGTAGGGCGCATCGCCTTCATTGGAGAGATAGAGCTCCTCCACCGCGACCGCGATTTCCTCGGCAAAGCCGATGCCGACGAAGCCGCCGGTTGCCACCGTATCGCCGTCGCGGATCAGCATGACCGCCTCACTCGCCGAGACGATCTTGCCCTTCTCCGAATTGCGCAAATAAGGCAGGGCTGGATGGTGGCTCACGGCGTTCCTCCCGCTCCCTGGACCGTATGCCTTGTTGTGCTTGATCTTATCGCGAAGAGCTGCCCCGGAATAGGTTGCTCCTCGCGATGAAAGACGGCAAAGCGGAGAGCAAGGTCCGCGCCAAATCCCGCAACTTCGCGCAAAACGGCTAAAATCTGTGGCAATCTCCGCAATCACACCGGGAAGAGCAGTCAGGCGTGGTGTCCGGAATCCGAGACTCCGGACAGTCCCGTGTCTCGAAACTCAGACGGGCGCTGATCCCGAGGCGAGGCCGAACTTGGCGAGCTTCTTGTAGAAGGTCGCGCGCGAGATCCGCAGCATCCTGGCGGCCTCGGTGATCTGGCCGTTGCTGGCGGCGAGGGCCTGTTCGAGCGTGTGCTTCTCGAACTCGGCCTCGGCTTCGGCATAGGGCACCACCATGCCGGCGGGGCGCTCGGGCGGTGCAAGCCTGACCTCGGTGCCGATGGGGAGGATGCGGGCGACATCCTCGCCGGTCAGCCGCCCGGAATCGCTGAGGATCAGCGCGCGCTCGAGGATGTTGCGGAGCTCGCGGACATTGCCCGGCCAATCATAGCGGGCGAGCGCGGCGAGCGCGCTCGGCGTGATCTTCGCCTTGACGTAGTCGCCCGACGCGCTGATGTCGTCGAGCAGCCGGGCGCAGATGTCAGGGAGATCGTCAAGGCATTGACGCAGCGGCGGCAGGTCGACCGAGAGCACGTTGAGACGGTAGTAGAGATCGGCGCGAAACGCGCCGTCGCTGACGCGCTTGCGCAGGTCCACATTGGTCGCGGCGATGACGCGGACATCGACCCTGGTGATCTTGTCCGAGCCGAGTGGCTCGATCTCGCGCTCCTGGAGCACGCGCAGGAGTTTCGCCTGGAGCTGCAGCGGCATCTCGCCGATCTCGTCGAGGAACAGCGTGCCGCCGTTGGCAATGCGGAATTTGCCTTCCCGTCCCCTGCGGTCGGCGCCGGTATAGGCGCCCGGCGCGGTGCCGAAGAACTCCGATTCGATCAGCGTGTCCGGGATCGCTGCGACGTTGACGCTGACGAACGGCTTCTCCGCGCGCGAAGAGGCGTTGTGGATGGCCTGCGCCAGCATCTCCTTGCCCGTTCCGGTCTCGCCAGTGAGTAGCACCGTGACGCTCTGCCGCGCGGCACGGCTTGCGAGCTCCTTGGCCCGCGCGATTCCCGGCGTCGTGCCGACGAAATCGGCGAAGGTGAAACGCGCCGCGCGGGCGTTGGACAATTGCCGCCGCGCCAGCCGCAGATCGCTCTCGAGCTGGGCAACGCGGGCGAGCAGGGGCTTCAGGCTTTCGAGATGATCATAGAGCACGAGATCCGATCGCACCGATCACCGTCCCGTTCTCGTCCTCGATCGGCATGCGGGTGACGACGAGCTGCTCGCCGCCGAGCTCCATGATGTCGAGCAGGATCGGCTCGCCGGTCTCGGCCACCTTCCGCATCAGGCTGTTCGGGATGACCTCCTCGATCGACCGGCCGATCGCCTCGGTCGCATGGTTGAGACCGAGCGCGGCAAGATATTTCTCGTTGACGTAGACCACGCGCCCGCCACGGTCGATCGCGATCGCGCCCTCGCAGAGCTTTTCCAGCCGCTCGAACAGCGTCTCCATCGCGCGCGCACGGAGATAGGCGGGATCGCTGATGGCGGGCATGGCGTACCTCGCGGGAAGTCTGGCTGTTTATTAGCAAAAGGCCAGCAATTTCAAAGGGGGATTTGATTGGAGGACTCAGGCCGTCCCCGTCACTGTCATGCCCCAGCTTGACCGGGGCATCCAGTACGGCGCGGCCAATCGACTCAACCACAATCGTCTCGGCGTACTGGGTTGCCCGGTCAAGCCGGGCGACGGCAGCGAAATTTGTTGCGCGGCCCTCGGCCTACCTTCGATATCCGCTCGCCCGCGAATAGCTCTGACGATTCTGTTGCATCGGCCGGCTGGCGACGCTGATCCGCGCTTCGCTGGAGACGGGCGTTGCCAGCTTCAGCTCCTCCAGGAAGATCGGTCGCGAGAAGTAATAGCCCTGCGCGTAGCGGATCTTGGTTGCGGCCTGCAGATAAGCCAGCTCCTCGTAGGATTCGAGGCCTTCGGCGATCACCGTCATGCCGAGCGCTTCGCTCAAGGATTCGATCGCGCGCAGGATGCCCTGGCTGCGCGGGCGCTTATGGATGTCGGTGATGAAGGAGCGGTCGATCTTGATCTCGTCGGCGGTGATGTCGGCCAGCGCCGAGAGCGAGGAATAGCCGGTGCCGAAATCGTCGATGGAGATGCCGACACCGAGCTTGCGGAACATCGGCAGGATCTCGGCCTGGAAGTGATTCTTGGCGACGAAGGCGTCTTCCGTCACCTCGATCATGAAGCGATGGGGAAAGCCGGTGTCGTCCAGCGCCTGCGCAAAGCTGCGCATGAACTCGGGATTGCCGGCCTGCTTGGCGGCGACGTTGATGCTGATGGTCGCTTCCGCGCCGAACGTGTCGTTGATCAGGTCGATCGATTTGACGATCTCGGCGAGCACGAGATGGGTCAGCTCGTCGATCAGGCCGAGCTCGCCGGCGAGGTTGATGAACGAACCCGGCGCCTGGATCACGCCTTCGTCGTCGCGCAGGCGTACCAATGCCTCGATGCCCTTCACGGCCTGTGTGCGGATGTCGACCTTGGACTGGAAGGCGCAGCAGAAGCGCTTTTCCAGGATGGCGAGCCGCAGCGACTGCTCGACCTTCATCCGCGCCTGCGCCTCGCGCTCCATGCTGGCGTCGAAGAAGGCGGCCAGTCCCTTACCGTTGTTCTTGATGCGGTACATCGCGATATCGGCGTTCTGCCGCAGCGTCTCGAAGCTGCGTCCATGGTCGGGATAGAGGCTGATGCCGACCGAGGTCGAGGCGAAGACTTCGGAATGGTCGATGAAGAACGGCGCGGTCAGCCGCTCCAGCGTCGATTGCATGAATTCGGCGACTTCCTCCTGGCTCTGGATCGGGGAGAGCAGCAGCAGGAATTCGTCGCCGGAGATGCGCGACAGCATGTCGGAATCGCGCAGGTCGCGCCCGAGCCGCTTCGACAGCTCGACCAGCAGCGCGTCGCCCACGGCGTGGCCGTAATAGTCATTGATGTGCTTGAAATTGTCGACGTCGAGAAAGGCCAGCGCAAAGCGTTCACTGCTGCGATCGCGCGCAAGCAGGCTGTTGGCGCGATGCTCGATCACGCGCCGCGAGGGCAGGCCGGTCAGTTCGTCGAAATAGGCCGAGCGGAACAGCTGGTCCTCGAAATTCTTTTGCTCGGTGATGTCGGAGGACGCCGAGATCAGGAGCTCGCGTCCGGCGAGGCGAACGGGACGATGGGTCGTGAGCAGCACCTGGCGCGCCGCGCCGTCGTGCAGCGCTTCCTCGGTAACGACCGGCTGGCCGGCGCTCAGCGCCTTCCGGCAGGCTTCGCGGCGCGGGGCCAGATCGGGTGAGGGACGGCTGCCGTCCATGCCGAGCTGGGCGGCGGCGGCATCGTTAACCAGCAGAAGCTCGCCATGCGCGTCCTGCACGGTGAGGCCGGCCGGCAGCATTCTAACGATTTCCTTGAGAAAACCGAGCTCGGCTTCAGTCGCGCCGGAATATCTATTGTCGTTCATAGAAGTCATGAATCTTGTTGTTTCAGCGCGCCTTTGCAATGGGCGCGATCTAGCGCGGTTGCCTCTTAAGTTTGGTTAAGGGGTCGGGAGAAATACGGGGGTGTTTTGCGACGATGCGACGCGCGCTGACGATCGTCATTAACAGAGGGTCAACGCGTAAAGTGAAACTGCGGGCGGAGTGCGCGATTCTCTTTCGCTTGGTTGCGCGGTCGGCTTTGTTTGAATCGATCCGAACCCCGAGGGCACCTCCTCCCCGTCGGGGAGAGGTGATCCGGTCGACCGCGTCTTGCTGTCTGCTAGCCGCTCTTGGGAATGCGGCATTGCATGATGCAATGCAGCCCGGACTTGAGATAGGAGATCTCGGTCCTGCCATCGAAGGCCGACAGTGCCGATTTCAGCAGCTTGGTGCCGAAGCCGGGCTCGGACACCTTCTCCACGCTCGGCCCCTCGGTTTCGTCCCAGGTAATGGTCAGGCGGTCGTCGTTGATGGTCCAGGACACCTGCAAGAGACCGCGCGGTGCGGAGAATGCGCCGTACTTGCCTGCATTGGTGGCGAGCTCGTGAAACATCAATGACAGCGTGACCGCAAGCTTCGGCGGCAGGAACAATCGATCGCCATTGAGGGTGAAGCGAACGTGGCCGTAGGGCCCGAGCTCCGAGATCAGGAGGTCGCGGATATCGCAGCCGGCCTTGTCGATCCGCGAGATCAAATCGTCGGTTGCAGCCAGCGACCGCAGCCGGGGATCGACCCGGGCCCAGACCTGCGGCTGGTCGTGCAGCACCTGGTGCAGCACGGCATGCACTGTGGACAGCTTGTTCTTCAGCCGGTGCTGCAGCTCATCGACCAGCAGCTTGCGATAATCTTCTTCCTCGATCAGGCGTCTGGAGATCCGGCGCTGCTCCGCCAGCATGGTGCGATAGTGCTCGACACCCCAGATGGTTACCGCGCAGACGGCCCAGTAAAGCGCCAGCAGCGCAAATCGCGCGCGATCGGCAATAGCATCGCCGAAATTCAGGACGACGCCGAGCACGCCGCCGACCAGCGCCGTCACAATGCCGATCCGGAATCCGCCCAGGGCAGCCGCAAAGAACACGGCCGGGAAGTACGGCGTGAAGTAGATGTCGGGGCGAATCTGAGCGAGACCCCAGCGGACGAGGGTCGCGCCCAACAGGCAGATCACCGCAAACGAGATGCTCAGACCCAGCGAGGGCGGCGCCGCGCCCTGCCAGCCCTTGCGGAACTCGTCAATCAGCTTCCACATGCGCAGCCCAGTGGCGATAGGCGTTCGAAACTCGAGCGGCCCGTGAGGATGTTACGCATGCCGCCCGCACAAGCATAGCTTGCCTTGTCGGAAGCGGGCAGGAATAGTGACCGCTGCGGCGATGGCAGCGGCCGACATTCGCCATTTGGCATCAAATCGCTCGAAAAAAGGAACATTCCATGGGCAGGCTGGACGGCAAGGTTGCGGTGATTACGGGTGCGACGAGCGGGATCGGATTGCGCACTGCGGAAGTCTTCGTTGCCGAAGGTGCCAAAATTGTGATCGCGGGTCGGCGCGTACCGGAAGGCGAGGCGCTGGCGAAGCAGCTCGGGGCCGATTGCATCTTCCGCCAGACCGACGTCACGGTCGAAGCGCAGATGCAGGCGCTGATCGCGCTCGCGGTCGACAAATTCGGCAGGATCGATTGCCTGTTCAACAATGCCGGCGGGCCGGCGCAGACCGGTGGCATCGAGGGCCTCGAGGTCGAGCGGTTCGATGCGGCCATGGCGACGCTGGTGCGCAGCGTCATGCTCGGCATGAAGCACGCCGCGCCCTACATGAAGAAGCAGGGGACAGGCAGCATCATCAACAATGGCAGCATTGCCGGTCGCCTCGCCGGCTTCTCGTCGTCGATGGTCTATAGCGCGGCCAAGGCGGCGGTGATCCATCTCACCAAATGCGTGGCGATGGAGCTCGGCGAATCCAACGTCCGCGTCAATTCAATCTCGCCCGGCGCGATCGCAACCGGCATCTTCGGCAAGGCGCTGGGGCTCGCGACCGATGCAGCGGAGAAGACGCCGGCAGTGATGCGCGAAGTCTACAAGACCGCGCAGCCGATCCCGCGCGCCGGCCTTCCCGATGACATCGCCCATGCCGCGGTGTTCCTGGCCAGCGACGAATCCAGCTTCGTCAACGGCCACGACCTCGTTGTCGACGGCGCCATGACCGGCGGCCGCAACTGGAGCCAGCAGCAACAGGGCTATGTGGCGCTGCGCAAGGCGTTCGATCAGGGGACATAGCGGCTCCGGGGACGGATTCGTAGGGTGGGCAAAGCGAAGCGTGCCCACCATTCTTTGGTTGCGACAAAGTGGTGGGCACGGCGCTTGGCGCCTTTGCCCACCCTACGATAGCTCGATAGTTCTCGCGCCCCGGACGCAGCGCAGCGCTCCTTTAGCGGTGCGCTGCAGAGCCGGCGCCGATCTCCCCATCGACTCGATCGCGGCATTCTGGGTCCCGGCTCGCGCTTCGCGCGTCCGGGACACGAGAGGCTAAATCGCCCTCACCCGCACCCGCAAGCCGTCCTGCGGCTTCGGGATCGGCCACATCTGCCAGTCCGGCTTGTAGCCTGGCTCCAGCGACACCTCGATGTTCTCCAGGAAGTGCCGCGCGAAACATTTCGCCTGCATATAAGCGAAGTGCAGGCCGAGGCACATATGCGCGCCGCCGCCGAACGGCACGAAGGCGAAGCGGTGGCGGTTGCGCTGGGCTTCCTCGGTGAAGCGCAGCGGATCGAAGCGATCCGGCTCCGGCCAGATCTCCTTCATGTGATGGGTGTAGAGCGGATTGACGCCGACGGCGGTGCCGGCGGGAATCGCGAAGCCCTTGAAAGTGAAATCGCGCATCGCGCGGCGCGGCATTGAGGGCACCGGCGGCTTGATCCGCAGCGCCTCCTTGAAGGCCATCTCGGTCAGCGGCATCTTTTCGAGATCGTCGAAGCTGCTCGGTGTCCCCGGGGCAAGCCCGAGCGCAAGCACCTCCGCGCGCAGCCTGTCCTGCCAGTCCGGATTGGCGGCGAGTTCGCCGATGAAGGACGTCAGCGACGAGGTCAGCGTGTCGTGCGCCGCCATCATCAGGAAGCTCATATGGTCGATGATGTCCTGCTCGGACAGCAGCGCGCCGTCCTCATGGGTGGCGCGGCAGAGCTGCGAGAACAGATCGTCGCCGTCGTGATTGCCGCGGCGTAGCGGGATCTGCTCGCGGAAATAGGCGACGATGCGCTTGCGTCCCTTCACTCCTCGCGCCATCTGGGTGCCGGGCAGGGGGCGGCGGACCGGCGAGACGGAGGCGGCGACCATGTCGACGAAGGCGCGATTGATCTCGTCGACCTCAGGTCCGATATCGACGCCGAGGAAGGACGCGGCCGCAAGATCGAGCGTGAGCTGCTTCATCGCCGGATAAAGCTGCATCTCGCCCGGCTTTGCCTTCCATTGCGCGACGCGGGCGGAAATGCCGCGGTCGAGGTCACTGAGATAGGACTTCATCGGTCCGGACTTGAACGCGACCGACAGCGCCTTGCGATGCAGCCGGTGCTCGTCGAAATCGAGCAGCATCAGCCCACGCGGAAACAGCAGGCCCAGAACCTTGTTCCAGCCATGCGTCGAGGAGAACAGCTTTTGCTGATCGAACAGCACGAGCTCGTTGGCCTCGGGCCCGAGCAGCACGACATTGGTCTCGCCGAAAAAGTGGGTGCGGTAGACCAGGCCGTATCTGGCGCCGTTCGCCTCGATATGGCCCTTGGGATCGGCCAGTACTTGAAAGGTCTTGCCAAGGATCGGCCAGCCTTCGTCGCCGGGGATGTGGGTCAGCTCATTGCGCCTGGGCGGAGTGAACGGAAGCGCAGGGGCGGCCCCATTCTGCATCGACATGACGGATTGCTCAGGTTGGCTGACTCCGCGAACATAGCACGATCCGGCCGCGATGAGCTGCGGTCGTCTTGAGCACAAAATCGTCACACATCCATCGTTGTCCCGGCCGAGGCCGAGACAACGACGGTTTCGCGGCCTACCGCTTCGCCGCTTCCCTCTGCAGATCCGGCGCATTGACGGCGGGGATGGCGACGCGGCCGGGGCCGGTCAACTTCAGCGCCTCGGCGGCCTTCTCGTTCTCCATGATCTTGGCCATCACGGCCTGTCCTGCGCGCTCGAAGATCGCGCGGTTCTCGATCACGAATTTTTGCGACTTGCGAAGACCGTCGATATAGCCGTTGATTTCAGGCACGACATAGCGCGCCACCATGTCCCAGCTGCGGCGCGTGGCTTCCGGATTGGCCCAGTCGTGCACGAAGCCGATGATGGCGCCGACGCCGCCGGAGACCTGCATCACGTTCTTGATGGTTTTGACGAGATCGTCGGGCGTGCCGATCGTGGACGCGGCACCCTCGACGAAGGCGGTCTTGTCAACGGCCTCGTCGGGCGAGGAGAACGCGGTGAGGCCCGGCCGCTGTAGGGTGCCGACATTATATTCGTTGTGCCAGCGCATCAGGCCGGCGCCGGCCTCGCGGCGGGCTTGTTCACGCGTTTCGGCGATGTGCCAGGTCAGGAGCACGCGCCAGTCGGCGCGGCTCACCGTGGTGCCATGCTTCTTGGCGGCATCTTCGGCGAACTGCCATTGCTGCTGCAGCGACATCAGACCCTGCGTCGTCATCGATCCCAGCGAGATGATGCCGATGCCGTATTTGCCCGCGAGCGTCATGCCGGAGGGCGAGATCTGCGAGGCCACCACGAACGGCATCTCCTCCTGCAAGGGCAGGAGCTGCAGCGCGGCGTCGTTCATCGTGAACCAGTCGGTCTTGGCGGTGACGCGCTCGCCGCTGAAGAGGCGGCGGATGATGCCGATCGCCTCGTCCTGGCGGTCGCGCTGGGTCATCGGATCGATGCCGAGCGTGTGCGCATCGGAGGCCAGCGCGCCCGGACCGGAGCCGAAGATAGCGCGGCCGCCGGTCATGTGGTCGAGCTGCACCATGCGCTGGGCGACGTTGAAGGGATGGTGATAGGGCAGCGACACCACGCCGGTGCCGAGCTTGATCCGCTTGGTGCGCTCGCCGGCGGCGGCCAGGAACATCTCGGGCGATGCGATCATCTCCCAGCCGGACGAATGATGCTCGCCGCACCAGAACTCGTCATAGCCGAGCGCATCCAGCTGCTCGACCAGATCGAGGTCGCGCCGGAACTGCAGCATCGGATGCTCGCCGATCGGGTGATGCGGGGCAAGGAAGGCTCCGAATTTCAGGCGCGCCATGGCGTTCTCTCCGGCTTTCATTTTCTGTTTGTTGAGGCGGCGAGGCTACGTGCTCGCGGAAGCGAACGCAATCGCACGGTGTCCCGCATGGCGGAATGCAGGCATGCGTCGAGTCTTCTCCTTCTCCCCGCAAGCGGGAAGAGGCGGAGAGAAACGCGCGAAGCCTAGCTGCGAGGTAATCGCGGTGCCACTCGCGATCTGAAATCATCGGGCAACGATAGTCCAAAGTCGTGCCCCAATGCATCAGATCGTCACAAAACAAATCGATTCCTCACGCCGCTGGTGGGTGCTGGCCATCGTCGTGGCCGCCCAGTTCATGTTCGGCGTCGACACCTTCGTGGTCAATGTCGCGATTCCCACCATCGCTGTTGAGCTGAAAGCCTCGCCGGCGCAGATCGAATCCAACATCGCGATCTACCTGATCGCCTATGCGACGCTGGTCGTTCGCCGCTCGCACTTGCACTTACGATGATCGTGTTCGGCTACGGTCAGGGATTGGTGATGGCGCCGCTCTCCGGCGCGGTGCTCTCGACGGTGAAGCCCGCCGCCGCAGGCTCCGCATCCGGCATATACGGTAAGTCGGCGCAGATCGGAAATGCGGCCGGAGTGGCCGCAATCGGCGCGGTGTTCTTCGCGATCGAATCATTGCAATCACCGCGCGCAGGAATCCTCGCCTCGCTCGTGCTGTTTGTGACAGTCATCATGATCTGCGCCGCATTTCAGGCATGGATGCGCCGTGTATCGGCACGAAGTTGAGGCGCAGCGGTTAATACGTGCGGATTCCAGCGGATTTCCCGCGATTTTCGCCGGGATTGACAGCGCACGGTCTTTTTATTTTGCAACGCAGCAACTATCTGGTTGAGCTGGACGTTGAATGTCGCCCACCAGGAAGTTGCCGTGTCGTTAGCCCGAAATGTCGATCTGCTGAGACGTCTGCCCAGGCTGGACGGTCTGCGCTTTGCCGAGCTCGGCCGCAGCGCGGATTCATCCAGCCCGCTGCAAGAGGTCACGGGCTTCGGTGACAATCCGGGAGCCTTGCGCATGTTCGCCTTCGTGCCGGCGCAGCTCCAGAAGCCGCGCGCGCTCGTCGTCGTGTTGCATGGCTGCGGCCAGACCGCGGCCGGTTACGATCTCGGCGCGGGATGGTCGACCCTGGCGCGGCATTACGGCTTTGCGCTGTTGATGCCCGAGCAGCAGCGCATCAACAACGCCAACACCTGCTTCAACTGGTTCAATCCGGAGGACACGGTGCGCGGCAGCGGCGAAGCGCATTCGATCCGCGAGATGATCGCGCATATGGCGGACGCGCACCGTATCGATTCCAGGCGTATCTTCATCACCGGCCTGTCGGCCGGCGGCGGCATGACATCGGTGATGCTCGCGACCTATCCGGAGGTCTTCGCGGCCGGCGCGATCATCGCCGGATTGCCCTATGGCATCGCCTCGAATCTGCGCGAGGCGCTCGACGGCATGTTTCATTCTCCAGCGCGTCCTGCGCGCGAGCTCGGCGATCTCGTACGCAGCGCCTCCGATCATCGCGGGCCCTGGCCGAAAATCTCGGTGTGGCACGGCAGCGCCGACCGCACCGTCAATCCCGGCAATGCCAACGAGATTGTCAAGCAGTGGCTCGATTTGCACGATCTGCCCGAAGTGCCGATGGCGGAGACCAATGTCGATGGCTATCCGCGTCAGGCCTGGTGGAACAAGGACGGCGAGACGCTGGTCGAGTCCTACGCCATCACCGACATGGCGCATGGCACGCCGCTTGGGCTGGCCGACAACGACCAGCGCTACGGCATCGAAGGCGCATTCCTGATCGAGGCCGGCATCTCCTCGTCCTATCACATCGCAAAGTTCTTCGGCCTGACCGGCTGGATCGCAGAGGCGAAGAAGAAGGCGGAGGCAAAGCCGGCTCTGACGCCCGCGCCACATCTCGCCCGCTCGATCCGCTCTGCGGTCGCGGAGCAACCGGCCGAGCCGAAGCGTGAAAAGTCTCACGGCTTCGATCTCGGTCAAATGATCACGCGCGCGCTGACCGCCGCGGGGCTGATGAAATAGCTCGCCGCTGTCGTCCCGGACAAGCGCGCCCGAAGCGCGCGCCGATCCGGGACCCATACTCCCAGAACTGAGTGAGGCGCGAAGGCGCAACTCCGAGTTCTCGTAACCACGCCTCCCTGTGGCTCTGGGTCCCGAATCTGCGCTTACGCTTGTCCGGGACGGCAGTCGAGTTTGGGGCGACGCCGTCGCTTCATCACGACGCCGTCTGATCGATCACCTCGATCGGCGTCACCGTCACTTCGCCACCCGCGACCTTCCGCGTCATCTCCTGATAAGCCCTGAAGAAGTCGCGCGATTGCAGAGCTTTCTGCGCGGCATCGTCGCTGGCGCTGGCGAGGTGGAAATAGCTGCCGTCGTCGCGCGCCTTCAGGACGCGATAGCCGATCCGTCCTTTCAGCTCCGGATCGCCGTCGATCGCCTTGATGAAGCGGGCGATCTCCCGGTGCCATTCCTCCGTCGTGCCGTTCTTGAAGTGGTATCTGATCATGAAGTGCTTCATGTGACGCTCCTTCCTTCGTCTTGTGCGTCATCATCTGCGCCTTGCGCGCGATCCCGCAAGTATGGACAAAATTGATAGTATGGACTTTTTCGCCGCGGCTCCTATTCTTCCGCGCGCTGGCTGCGCATGGAGGAGACGACATGGCGAAGGCAAGAGCGATCCCAGCGCGCGCCTGTCCGGTTGCGGCGTTTCAGAAGATGATCAGCGGCAAGTACAAGCTGCGCATCATCTGGGATCTCAAGGACGGCCCGCGCCGCTATGGCGAGATCAGAAGCGGTCTGCTGCGCGGCATTGAGGGCAGCGCCGAGATCACCCCGCGCGTGCTCAGCCGCGAATTGAAGGCGCTGACGATGAGCGGCCTGATTGACCGCAAGGATTTCGGCGAGGTGCCGCCGAAGGTCGAGTATCGCCTCACGCGCAAGGGCAAGAGTTTCGTGCCCGTCGTCGCCGCCATTCGCGAATGGGGCGAACGTCACCTCGGCGAGCCCGTGCTCACCGAGGCCGCGGAGTAGTCCTACATCTCGCCGGTGATGAACGGATTGGTCATCCGCTCCTGGCCGATGCTCGAGCCGGCGCCGTGGCCGCAGATGAAGCCGACATCGTCGCCGAGCGGCAGGAGCTTGGTCTTGATCGAATTGATCAGCGTGGCGTGACTGCCGCCGGGCAGGTCGGTGCGGCCAACTGAGCCCGCGAACAAGACGTCGCCGACATGGGCGAAACGCAAGTCCTTGTTGAAGAACACCACGCTGCCGGGCGAATGGCCGGGACAGTGCAGGATGTCGAACTGCAGGCTGCCAATCGACACGCTGTCGCCCTCGTCGAGCCAGCGGTCAGGCGTGAAATCGCGTCCTCCGGTCATGCCGAAGCGCGCGCCGCTTGCGACGACATTGTCGAGCAGGAACTTGTCCGCGACATGCGGACCCTCGATCGGCACCTTCAGCGCATCGCGCAGCTCGGCCGCCCCGCCGACATGATCGATATGGCCGTGGGTCAGCCAGATCTTCTCCACTGTGACGCCGGTCTGCTTGATCGCGTCCAGGATCTTCGGCACGTCGCCGCCGGGATCGATCACCACGGCCTTCTTGGAAGGCTCGTCCCAGATGATGGTGCAGTTCTGCTCGAACAGCGTCACGGGAACGATGATCGCGCCCGCCTTGGCTTTGGTGTCGTTTTGCTCGCTCATAACCTCACAATGCCGATTTTTGCGGGGCCGCCAAGCAAAAGATTCTGACCGCGTCTCGGGAACACCCGTCACACGGCCGTCCCAATTGGCCTGCCAATTTGAACCGGGGCGTTGCTGTCGCGTTCTCCCGCGCAAGGCGCAGATTTGGGTGGTCTTCCGGCATGGCTCACGGCAACGAGAATTGGTGGCGCGACGGCATCTTTTATCAGATCTATCCGCGCTCGTTTCAGGACTCCGACGGCGACGGCGACGGCGATCTCGCCGGCATCCTGCGGCGGCTGCCTTATGTGAAATCGCTCGGTGTCGACGCAATCTGGCTGTCGCCCATCTTTCCCTCGCCGATGGCGGATTTCGGCTACGACATCTCCGATTATGTCGGCATCGAGCCGCTGTTCGGCACGATGACGGATTTCGATGCGCTGCTCGCGGCCGCCCACGACAATGGCCTGAAGCTGATCCTCGACCTCGTGCCGAACCACACCTCGGACCAGCATCCCTGGTTCATCGAGAGCCGCGCCTCGCGCGACAATCCCAGGCGCGACTGGTACATCTGGCGCGATCCGGCATCCGGCGGCGGCGTGCCGAACAACTGGCTCTCCGAGTTCGGCGGCAGCGCGTGGCAGTTCGACGAGACGACGGGCCAATATTACTACCACGCCTTCCTCGCCCAGCAGCCGGATCTCAACTGGCGCAATCCGGACGTCCGCGCCGCGATCTATGACGTGATGCGATTCTGGCTGGACAAGGGCGTCGACGGCTTTCGCGTCGACGTGATCTGGCACCTGATCAAGGACGCCGAATTCCGCGACAACCCGCCCAATCCGCATTATGTCGAGGGCCGGCCGCCGAACGAAACGATCCTGACGCAATACTCGACCGACCAGCCGGAGGTGCATGACGTGATCGCCGAGATGCGGCGCGTCACCGATTCCTATAGCGCGCGCGTCTTGATCGGCGAGATCTATCTGCCGCTGCACCGCCTGATGGCCTATTACGGCAACGATCTCACCGGCGCGCAGATGCCGTTCAATTTCGCGCTGCTCTCGACCTTCTGGAGCGCGCGCTCGATCGAGAAGATCATCGAGGATTACGAGAAGTCGCTGCCGCGCGGTGCCTGGCCGAACTGGGTGCTCGGCAATCATGATCGCCCGCGCGTGGCGAGCCGGGTCGGGCGAGAGCAGGCCCGCGTCGCGGCCATGCTGCTGCTGACGCTGCGCGGCACGCCGACTCTTTATTACGGCGACGAAATCGGCATGCACCAGCTCGCGATCGCGCCGGAGGACGTGCGCGATCCCTTCGAGAAGAACGTGCCCGGCATCGGTGTCGGCCGCGACGGCTGCCGCACGCCGATGCAATGGGATTCGTCGAACTTCGCCGGCTTCTCGGAGGTGCGGCCGTGGCTGCCGCTACCGGAGGACCATATCCACGAGAATGTCGTAAATCTCGAAACCGATTCGCGCTCGATCCTCAGCCTTTACAAGCGCCTGATCGCGTTGCGAAGGGATTGCCCGCCGCTGGTCGCCGGCGACTATCATCCGATTGCGGCGCAAGGCGACTTGCTGATCTATCGCCGCGCGGCCGGAGACAGGTCGGTGATAACAGTGCTCAATCTCGGCCCCGACCCGATCGCGGTGACCACCAGCGCGATCCGCTTGGGCAGCGAGGTTTTGCTGTCAACGTTCCTGGATCGCGAGGGGGAGCGGCTGGAGGGCGTGCTGGATCTGCGCGGAAATGAGGGGGTGGTGGTGGCGCCACCCGCCTAACCCCTGCGCTCGCAACGACGATCGTTGAAACGGCGGAGCAAACTACGGCATCTCGACGTCACCCCGGATGCTTCTTCCCCCGCACCGTAGCGTCGTCGATATCGCTCCGCTTCAACAGATAATCCAGCCCGCCGACGCGGTACCAGCGATACCCGTACGGCTCGAGCACGACGCGATGCTGGCCGCGCTTGTCGGCGTGGCTGTGGTCCTCGGCCAGCAAATTGATCAGGTGGGCGCCGGTCCCACCGGGCAGTCTGGCTGAAAACGCGATCTCGCGCGGCTTTTCGTCGAGATTGTGCACGAACAGCACCGAATTGTTGCGCCAATCATAGCGCATGATGAACACCGCGGGATCGCGCACAGGAATGACCGCAAAATCGCCCCAGCCGACTTCGGGCACCTCCTTGCGCATGCGGACGATGCGTTCGGTCCAGTTCAGCATGGAATTCGGATCGCGCCGCTGTTTCGCGACGTTGACGTGCGGGTAGCCGTACGGCCCCTTGTCGATCACGGGGTAGGCGGGCCTGTCGCTCTTGGTGAAGCCGCCATGCGGCTCGGTCGACCATTGCATCGGCGTGCGCGCGCAATTGCGTTCGGGCAGCGAGAGGTCGTCGCCCATCGCGATCTCGTCGCCATAGCGGATCACCGGAGTCCCCGGCAGCGTGCACATCAGGCTGTAGGCGAGCTCGAGCCGCCTGCGGTCGCCGCCCAGCATCGGCGCGAGGCGCCGGCGGATGCCGCGGTCGTAGAGCTGCATGTCCTTGTCGGGTCCGAAGCATTTGAACACGACCTCGCGCTGCGCCTTGGTCAATCGTCCGAGATCGAGCTCGTCGTGATTGCGCAGGAACAGGCCCCATTGCGCCGTCCCCGGCCGCGGTTTTGTTGCTTTCAGCGCCTTGGTCAGAGGGCGTGAGTCGGCTGAGGCCAGCGCGTAGAACAGATGCTGGTTGACCTGGAAGTTGAACATCATGTGCATGCGGTCGGCATCGCGGCCGAAATATTCCATGTCGGTTTTCGGCAGCACATTGGCCTCCGCAAGGATGATGGCGTCGCCCTGTCGCCATTGCAGGAATTCGCGGAACGCGCGCAGCATGTCGTACTGCTCGACCGGCTTCCTCACCTTCGCGCCCTTGGTCGCGATCACGAAGGGCACCGCATCCATGCGGAAGCCGGAAACGCCGAGCTGGATCCAGAAGCCCATGATCTTGAGGATCTCCGCCTGCACGTGCGGGTTCGACGTGTTGAGGTCCGGCTGGAAATCGTAGAAACGGTGGAAGTACCATGCACCGGCCTCCTTATCGCGCGTCCAGGTCGATTTCTGCACGCCCGGAAACACCATGCCCTCGTTGGCATTGGCCGGCTTCTTGTCGGACCACACATACCAGTCACGATAGGGCGAGTTCTTGTCGCGCCGCGCCTCCTTGAACCAATGGTGCTGGTCCGATGTGTGATTGACGACGAGGTCGATGATGACGCGGATGCCGCGCTGCTTGCAGCCATGGGCGAACTCGACGAAGTCGCCCAGTGTGCCGTAACGGGCATCAACGCTGTAATAATCGGCGATGTCGTAGCCGTCGTCGCGGCCCGGCGAGGTCTGGAACGGCATCAGCCAGATCGTGGTGATGCCGAGGCCGTGCAGATAATCGAGCCGGCGCAGCAGGCCCTTGAAGTCGCCGACGCCATCGCCATTGGCATCCATGTAGGAGCCGACGGAGAGGCAGTAGATCACGCCGTTCTTGTACCAGAGATCGTCGATCATGCGCGAGCGGCCTCGGTGGCCCCGCCGAGGTGCGGCGGCTGCGTGATAAGTGCGTGGGGGAGGGGAGGTTCCGCGCTCTCGCCTCACACTTGCTGTCGTCCCGGATCGGCGCTGACGCTTGTCCGGGACGACACCGAATGTGCGGCGGCATCTCGGCTCCATCGGCCCAGTGTCCGCCCCAAAAGGAATCGGCTATCCTCCCGCAATGGACAACACAGCTCGCAACATCGCCCTCGTGCCGCCGCCGGATCGCCGTCAGTCGGAGCCCGCGCTCGCCATCGCGCGCGGCACGGCGCGGCTCTTACGCTCGCTCGGCTTTTCCTGCATCAGCGAATTGCCGCTGCCGTCGGGCCGGCGCGCCGATCTCGTGGCGCTGAACGAGCGGGGCGAAATCTGGATCGTCGAGATCAAATCGTCGGTGGAGGATCTGCGCGCCGACCAGAAATGGCACGAATACCGCGCTCATTGCGACCGGCTGTTCTTCGCCTTCACGCAGGATCTGCCGTGCGAGATCTTTCCTGATGACACCGGCCTGATCATCGCCGACGCCTATGGCGCGCACCTGCATTGCGACGCGCCCGAGCACAAGCTGGCTGCCGCCACGCGCAAGCAGATGACGGTGCGTTTCGCAATGGCGGCGGCCTTGAGGATCAACCGCCTGGTCGATCCGCAAGGTCACGCGGATTTTTGGGAGTAGGGTGGTCTCGTGTCCCGGACGCGCTGCAGCGTGAAACGCTGCTGCGCAGAGCCGGGACCCAGAAGGCCGTTGGTTCAAGCCGAGGCATGGGCCCCGGCTCTGCAGCGCATCACTGCGTGCTGCGCCGCGTCCGGGGCACGTGCTGCCGTAGTTGGGCAAAGCGAAAAGCGTGCCCACCATTAAAGGCGAACAAGGTCGAAGCAGAAACGGTGGGCACGGCGCTGCGCGCCTTTGCCCACCCTACGAGATCATTACCGCGGCGCGCGCTTCGCCAAGATCCGCTGCAGCGTGCGCCGGTGCATGTTCAGCCGGCGCGCCGTTTCCGAGACGTTGCGGTTGCACATCTCGTAGATGCGCTGGATGTGCTCCCAGCGGACGCGGTCGGCCGACATCGGGTTGGTCGGCAGCTCGGATTTCTCCGCGCTGGTCGAGAGCAGTGCCGCGACGACATCGTCGGCGTCCGCGGGCTTGGAGAGATAATCGATCGCGCCCATCTTCACCGCGGTGACGGCGGTGGCGATGTTGCCATAGCCGGTCAGCACGATCGCGCGGGCATCCGGGCGCTTCTTCTTCAGCGCCGAGACCACGTCGAGACCGTTGCCGTCACCGAGTCGCAAGTCCACGACCGCGAAGGCCGGCGCCGACTTGCCGATCTGCGCAAGTCCGTCCGAGACGGTGTCGCATGATGTCACGGCAAAGCCCCGTGTCTCCATGGCGCGCGACAGCCGCTCCAGAAACGGCTTGTCGTCCTCCACGATGAGCAGCGAGCGGTCGGTCTGTTCGTTCAGTTCGGCAATGGCGTTCAAGGTTGTGTCCTCTCTCCAGCACATCGACATATGGCGTCGCAATCGCGCGGTGCCAAGGCGGCAAATCGTCGGTTCGCCCGATTGTGCGACGCAAGGTCGCGGCTATCCTATTGTTTCTTCGAGCGTCTCGATAGCCTCAAAACGCTGTCTCGGCCATGTGATTTGAACCACGGCGCCGTGTTCCGGAAAGATCCGGTTGGTAAACGAGGCCTTGGCGCCGGTGCGCTCCAGCAAGGTGCGCGCGATGAACACGCCGAGGCCGAGGCCACGCCGTTCGCCGCCGCCGTCGTCCTGGGTGCGCCGCCGCGATAGATAGGGCTCGCCGATCCGGTTGAGGATATCGGGCGGAATGCCGGGACCATCGTCGGAGATCACGAGTTCGATGTGGTCCTTGTTCCACCAGGCGTTCACTTCGACGGTGGTTCGGGCGAAATCGACCGCGTTCTCGACGATGTTGCCGATGCCGTAGAGGATCGCCGGATTGCGCGAGCCGACCGGCTCGGCCGCCGCGGCCACCGCGATCCGCACCTTGATCTCGACGCCGAAATCGCGGTGCGGGGCCACCACCTCCTCGATCAGCTCCGACAGCTTCATGCGGTCGAACGGCGCGCCGGTGGAGGAGAGCTGGGTGATCTTGCTCAAGATGTCGCGGCAGCGCTGGGTCTGCTCGCGCAGCGTCTTCAGGTCCGCGGCAAAGCTCGGGTCCTTCACTGTCTTTTCCAGCTCGCGCGAGATCAGGAAGATGGTTGCGAGCGGCGTGCCGAGCTCGTGCGCGGCCGCAGCAGCAAGGCCATCGAGCTGGGTCAGATGCTGCTCGCGCGTCAGCACCAGCTCGGTCGCGGCCAGCGCGTCGGCAAGCTTGCGCGCTTCCTCAGTCACCTGGAAGGAATAGAGGCTGGTGACGCCGATCGCGAGCGCGATCGAGAGCCAGACGCCGACGAGATAGATCGGCGGCAGCACCAAGGGATCGTCGGAATCCCACGGTAGTGGAAAATGGAAGAAGAACAGCACCGACGCGCAGGCAACCGCGAGCACGCCGAGGCCGAAGGTGAAACGGGCCGGCAGCGCCGTCGCCGAGATCAACACGGGTGCGAGGAACAGGAACGAGAACGGGTTCTGCAGTCCGCCGGTGAAGAACAACAGACCTGCCAGCTCGACGATGTTCAGCGCGAGGAGGCCGGCCGCCTGCAGCGGCTCCAGCCGCTGCATCGGATTGGCCGCGGTCTGGAGCACCAGATTGAGCGCCGCCGAGAGGGCGATGATGCTGACACAGGGGACGATCTCGACGTTGAACTCCAGCCCCTGGGCCACGATGAAGATCGCGGCGAGCTGTCCCAGCACCGCGAGCCAACGCAGCCGCAGGATCGTGTCCAGCCTTATATGCCGCTGCGCGTGGCGGAAGTCGGAATCGGCAATTTCGATCATATCGGCCAATGTGGCGGTGCCTTCCAAGGTCACAAACGCGCGGCTCACGGAACCTGCCAGGAATTACAAGCCTTGCGCTCTTCGCTGCAATAGCAGAAGAACGGCCAGCATGACCGAGAATGACAAGGCTTCAAGTCGGCCGACTGTCGCGGATCGCAATTCGTCCGCAGCAATCGCGGTCGATCACCTCGTCAAGGTCTATAAGCAGACCCGCGCCGTCGACGACATCTCCTTTTCGCTGCCGCGCGGCAGCATCACCGGGCTCCTCGGCGGCAACGGCGCCGGCAAGACCACGACCATCGCGATGATCATGGGTCTGGTGCTGCCGACCTCCGGGCGCATCCAGGTGCTCGGTCACAGGATGCCCGAGGACAGCGCGTCCGTGCTGGGGCGGATGAATTTCGAGAGCCCTTACGTCGACATGCCGATGCGACTCACGGTGCGGCAGAATCTCACCGTGTTCGGCAAGCTCTATGCAGTGAAGAATCTCGCTGACCGTATCGCTGAGCTCGCCGAGGATCTCGACCTCGGCGATTTCATCGACCGCGCCAACGGCAAGCTCTCCGCCGGGCAGAAGACCCGCGTTGCTTTGGCGAAAGCGCTGATCAACCAGCCCGAGCTGCTGCTCCTGGACGAGCCGACCGCCTCGCTCGATCCTGATACCGCCGACTGGGTGCGTGCGCATCTGGAGCGGTATCGCCGGGACAACAGTGCCACCATCCTCCTGGCCTCGCACAACATGCTCGAGGTCGAGCGGCTCTGCGACCGCGTCATCATCATGAAACGCGGCCGCATCGAGGACGACGACGCGCCGGAGGCGATCATGGCCCGCTACAACCGCACCACGCTGGAGGAGGTGTTTCTGGACGTCGCGCGCGGCCGGGCGAACGGCGCAAAGGAGGCGGCGCGGTGAATGGGCTTGTGTGTGTCGCCTGTAGCCCGGATGGAGCGAAGCGTAATCCGGGATTCTCGCATCTGGCTCGACTGGCCCCCGATTACGCTGCGCTCCATCCGGGCCACCGACTGCGCCCGGGCTACGGGAGGGCGCCGTGACTGAGCTCTCCTTCCACGGCGGCATCTCCGTCCACCGCATCGGCGCGATGATCCTGCGCTATTGGTACCTGCTCATGTCGTCCTGGCCGCGGCTGCTCGAGCTGTTGTACTGGCCGGCGCTGCAGGTCATCACCTGGGGCTTCCTCCAGCTCTACATCGCCGAAAATGCCAATTTCTTCGCGCGCGCTGGCGGCACGCTGATCGGCGCCGTCATCCTCTGGGACATCCTGTTCCGCGGTCAGCTCGGCTTCTCCATCTCGTTCCTGGAGGAGATGTGGGCGCGCAACATCGGCAATCTCATGATGAGTCCGCTGAAGCCGATCGAGTTTCTGCTGTCGCTGATGATCATGAGCCTGATCCGGCTTGCGATCGGCATCATCCCGATGACCCTGCTCGCGCTGGTCCTGTTTCACTTCAACGTCTATGCCCTCGGCCTGCCGCTGATCG
This sequence comes from Bradyrhizobium sp. LMG 9283, assembly GCF_045571415.1. Lineage (NCBI taxonomy): Bacteria > Pseudomonadati > Pseudomonadota > Alphaproteobacteria > Hyphomicrobiales > Nitrobacteraceae > Bradyrhizobium > Bradyrhizobium sp. LMG 9283. The sequence continues at coordinate 8,727,922 of NZ_CP120691.1, read as the reverse complement.
CCTTCTTCTGCAATCTGATCTTCACGAGCTGGTCGGTCGGCATCTTCGTCTCGGGCCTGGTGCTGCGCAACGGCCTCGGCGCCGAGAGCATCGTCTGGACCTTGATGTTCGCGATCCTGCCGCTGGCCTGCGTCTATTATCCCGTCAGTGTGCTGCCTACCTGGCTGCAATACGTTGCTTGGGCGTTGCCGCCGACCTACGCCTTCGAGGGAATGCGCGCGCTCCTGATCGAGCACGCCTTTAGGACCGATCTGATGCTGGAGGCGTTGGCCATCAACGTGGTGCTGCTGGTTGCATCTTTTGGGGCATTCCTTGCCCTATTGCGCAGCGCCAGGAAGCACGGCTCGCTGCTCTCGAGCGGCGAATAACGTCACTTTCCCGTGGATTCAGGCTGATTTACCCGTTTCGGCTGCATAGATGTACGGAACCATGCATTGACGCAATATTACGCATCCGGCAGTATGTTGCGATGCGAAGAGGAATATAGCGATGCCTATTGGTGAGTTCGGCGGCGCGCCGCCCCTGGCTGCAGAAGGCAGTCCGGTCCTGACGACGCCGATGTACTGGATGTACGAGATGGCTCACGCCTCTCTCAATCCGGCACGAGCGGTCACCGACGCAGCCAAGCTGCTGTTTCAGAATCCCCTCAATCCCTGGGCTCGCACCGAGGTCGGCAAGTCGGTCGCCGCGGCCTGCGAATTGTTCGAGCGCACCACGCGCCGCTACGGCAAGCCGGAATGGGGTATCAACGACACCGAGGTCAACGGCATCCGCGTCCCCGTCGAAATCCGCTCGGTCTGGGAAAAGCCGTTCTGCAAGCTGCTCTACTTCGATCGCAAGTTCACCCGCCCGCTGCGCAGCCCTCAGCCGCGCGTGCTGATCGTGGCCCCGATGTCGGGCCACTATGCGACGCTCCTGCGCGGCACGGTCGAGGCCTTCCTGCCGGCGCATGAGGTCTACATCACCGACTGGGCCGATGCCCGCATGGTCCCCTTGAGCGAAGGCCGCTTCGATCTCGATGACTACATCGACTATGTCATCGAGATGCTGCACGTTCTCGGCGGCAACACCCATGTGATGGCGGTGTGCCAGCCCTCCGTGCCCGTCGTCGCGGCCGTCTCGATCATGGAAGCACGGCGCGATCCGTTCGTGCCGACCTCGATGACGCTGATGGGCGGCCCGATTGATACCCGCCGCAATCCGACTGCGGTGAACAACCTCGCCCAGGAGCGCGGTATCGACTGGTTCCGCAATCACGTCATCACCAAGGTGCCGTTCCCGCATCCGGGCATGATGCGCGACGTCTATCCGGGATTCCTGCAGCTCAACGGCTTCATCAGCATGAATCTCGACCGCCACATGAATGCCCATAAGCAGCTGTTCGCCAATCTGGTGAAGGGGGACGGCGACCTCGTCGACAAGCATCGCGACTTCTATGACGAATATCTCGCGGTGATGGATCTCCCGGCCGAGTATTACCTGCAGACCGTCGACACCGTGTTCGTGAAGCACTCGCTGCCGAAGGGCGAGATGACCCATCGCGGAACCCTCGTCGATCCCTCCAAGGTCAAGCGCGTCGCGTTGATGACGGTCGAAGGCGAGAACGACGACATCTCCGGTCTCGGTCAGACCGAAGCTACGCACACATTGTGCAGCGCGATTCCCGATCATCGCCGCGTTCATTACGTCCAGAAGGGCGTCGGACATTACGGCGTGTTCAACGGATCGCGTTTCAAGTCGGAGATCGTGCCGCGGATTCACGATTTCATGGTTTCGGCTGCGAATCCGAGCTCGTTACAGGCTCTTGCGGCCGAATAACCCGCGATTTCGGCTTTCCCGTCGAAATCTCAGCCGCTGCCGGAGCCTCCAACGGGGGCAAGTTCCCTCCAGATTCGCGGTATTTAGGTAGCCTTATAGGAGTGAGTCGGTACTCACCCCTTGGGGGTGTCGCATGCGTTCAGCGGGGGCGAAAATTGATGGTTCCAACCCCAGTCTGTAGGGTCTCCCGGACGCCTGACCGCTGTATATTGGGCAAATGATTTGTTTTTGCGCCGAGCGCTTTCCCTGGCGGCGGTTATGGCAGAATCCGGGCGCTCTCCTGCCCCCCGGACTGACAGACATGGCCACACGCGCACTCCTCTATCGTCGGCCCCACGAACCGAAGACCCTCGTCATCACCCACGGATCGCAATTTTTTGCCATCCGATTGCGCCGGCACCGCCGCGCGCGCCGCTACACGCTCAGAATCCATCCGAGCGATCGCGAAGCCATCCTCACCATGCCGCCGCGCGGCACGCTCGCCGAAGCCAAGGATTTCGCGCAGCGTCACGGTGCGTGGATCGCCGCGCGCCTCGGGCGCTTGCCGAAGGCCGCGCCTTTCCAGCCGGGCACGGTCATACCGCTGCGGGGCACGCCCCATCGCATCGTTCATCGCGCCGGCCAGCGCGGCACGGTGTGGACCGAGATGCGCGACAGCGGTGAGCGCATTCTCTGCGTCGCCGGCGGCCTCGAATATGTCGACCGTCGTGTCAGCGACTTCCTCAAGCGCGAGGCGCGCCGCGACTTGCAGTGCTCCGCGGAAGCCTATGCCGCCGAGCTCGGTGTCAGGGTCAAGCGGCTCTCGATCCGCGACCAGTCCAGCCGCTGGGGCTCCTGCACCTCCGCCGGCTCGCTGTCGTTCTCCTGGCGCCTGATCCTCGCGCCACCCTTCGTGCTCGACTATCTCGCCGCCCACGAGGTCGCCCATCTCGTCGAGATGAACCACTCCGCCCGCTTCTGGCGGGTTTGCGGCAAGGTCTGTCCCTCGATGGAGCGCGCCAAGAAGTGGCTCGACACCTACGGCAATGATCTGCACCGGTACGGGGTCGAGGATTGATCCTCGTTGCGGCTTAGCCTTCCCAGTACTCGCTGTTGTCGCCCGGTCTGACCGGGCGACCCAGTATTCCAGAGACGGTTGTTATTGAGCCGAGAAGCCGCCGCGTACTGGATTGCCCGCCTCCGCGGGGAATGACAGGGGAGGGTGGGGAGACATCATCGCGCCTCGCTCGATTCTCGCCACACTTCGCGACGATTGCGCCGCGTGCCTGATTTACCCCGCCGCATCAAACGCTTCGAGCGGTCCACCGTGCATTGCGCCGGCAATCACCTTCTACTGTGCATGGGGTTGTTTTCGCAGTTTTTGTTTTGACGCCCCGTGGCTCCCAGGCCGAAGCTATCGATTCCCGCCGAACAGCCGATCCATCAGCCAGCCATCGAGCCCGGCCGCCGCCTCGGGGCGCACATTGGCGCGCGTGGGAGGCGGCGGGCGATAGCCGCCAGCGTTCGCGGGTGGCGGTGCCGCCGGCGTGGGCGGCGACACCTGCGAGGCCGCCTGCGCGAGGTTCGACAGGCCCCAGCCGCCTGGTGAGCTCGGCAGGCTCGCGACCGGCACGCCCTCGTGCGCCGTCTTCATGAAGCGCGTCCAGACTTCGACGGGCAGGCCGCCGCCGGTCGCCTTCTTGGTCGGCGAGTTGTCGTCATTGCCGAGCCAGACGCCGGTGACGAGGTTGGCGGTGTAGCCGATGAACCAGGCGTCGCGGTAATCCTGGCTGGTGCCGGTCTTGCCGGCCGCCGGCCAGCCGGGGATCTCGGCCTTCTTGGCGGTGCCTGATATCAGCGTCTCCCGCATCATCGTGTTCATCATGCCGACATAGCGGGGGTCGATGACCTGGTTGCGCTCGTCCGCCTGGCGCATGTAGAGCAGCTTGCCGCTGAGCGTCCTGATCCGGGTCACGACATGCGGCGTCACCGCGAAACCGCCATTGGCGAACGGCGCGTAGGCGCCGACCAGCTCGACGACTGAAACTTCGGAAGTGCCCAGCGCGATCGAGGCATTGGGCTCGAGCTTGGAGGAGATGCCGAGCCGGTGCGCGGTGCGCACCACGTTCTTCGGACCGACCTCGAGGCCGAGGCGGATGGCGACCGTGTTGAGCGACATCGCCAGCGCCTGCGTCAGCGTCACCGCGCCAAAATATTCATGGGTGTAGTTCTCTGGCCGCCAGCCCTTGACCTCGATCGGGGCGTCCTGGCGGACGGTATCAGGCGTCAGCCCTTGCTCGAGCGCGGTGAGGTACACGAACGGCTTGAACGAGGAGCCTGGCTGGCGCTTCGCGGTGACCGCGCGGTTGTACTGGCTCTCGGAATAGTTCCGCCCGCCGACCATGGCGCGCACCGCGCCGTCAGGCGTCATCGCCACCAGTGCGCCCTGGCTGACATTGAACTTCACGCTCTTGGCGGCGAGCTCGTCGATGATGGCGGCTTCCGCCACACTCTGCAGCTTCGGATCGATCGTGGTCTCGACCTTGATGCTCTCGTCGATCTGGCCGACCAGGTCGTCCAGCACCTCGCCGATCCAGTCGGCGACGTAATTGATCGTGCCGGCGCCGACCGGCTTCACATTGTAGGAGGGATGGCCGATCGAGGCCTGCGCCTGCGCCTCGGTGATGAACTTCGCATCCGCCATCGCCGCGAGCACGACTTGCGCGCGCGCTTCGGCGCCTTCGGGGTTGCGGTTTGGCGCAAGGCGGGAAGGCGACTTGACGAGGCCGGCGAGCATCGCGGCCTCGGCGATGGTGACGTTCCTGGCCGACTTGCCGAAATATTTTTGCGCGGCGGCTTCGACGCCGTAGGCGCCGGAGCCGAAATAGACGCGGTTGAGATAGAGTTCCAGAATTTCGTCCTTGGAATGCTTGCGCTCCAGCCAGATCGCGAGCTCCGCCTCCTGCAGCTTGCGCTGCATGGTGCGCTCCTGGGTCAGGAACAGGTTTTTCGCAAGCTGCTGCGTCAGCGTCGAGCCGCCCTGCGAGACGCCGCGATGGAGCACGTTTGTGATCAGGGCACGCAGGATGCCGACGGGGTCGATGCCGAAATGCGAATAGAAGCGACGGTCCTCGATGGCGATGAACGCCTTCGGCAGATACGGCGGCAAGTCCTTCAGCGCGACATTGGCGCCGGCCATCTCGCCGCGTTGCGCCAGCATGCTGCCGTCCATCCCGACGATCTGGATCGTCGGCGGGCGCTTGGGAATTTCCAGCGACTGGATCGGCGGCAGATGCGCGCCGACATAGATCACGACGCCGATTATGGCGATGACGGCCCATAGGCTCAGCACTGCGCCCCAATAGACCAGGCGGCCTAGGCTGAAGCCTCCGCGTGACTTTGCGCGCCGCTTGGCGCCGCTACGGCTGGCTGGCGCCTTGCGCTCGCGGGGCGGCTCGTCGCCGGCATCCTCGCTCTTGCGCTTGGCTGATGATTTCGCAGATTTCTTCGGCTTGTCGTCGCCGCCGGGAATACGGTCCGCCGGGGTGAGGCGCAGATCGGCGAGCGCCGCGGGCAAGCCGAACAGCGGCTCTTTCCGCGCACCCTTCTTCTTTCCCCACGCCATACGCAATACGCCCGGTCAGCTCGCCCCGCCGCACGCTAGCGGTCGCTGTTTAAGGCCGGGTTACCCCGGCGTTAACGCGCAATTAGGAGGTGCGGCATTCGCTCGCCGCGGTTCCCGTTCCGGGGCCGCAGGGCTAGGATCGCGGGCGTCAAGAAAGAGGGAAACTCGCATGGGCCACATCGATCCGACCAAGGAGATCTTCGCGCAATTCCGGGAGAACGATCGCCCGGGCCCGATCCACATGCTCAATCTGGTGCGCTTGCGGAAGGAGGCGGCCTATCCTGACGGGCGCAAGGCCAGCGGCGCGGAAGCCTACGCGGCCTATGGCCGCGAGAGCGGTCCGGTGTTCGAACGTCTCGGCGGCCGCATCGTCTGGCAGGGCAAGTTCGAGCTGATGCTGATCGGCCCGCAGGAGGAGCGCTGGGACCATTGCTTCATCGCCGAATATCCAAGCGTTGCCGCCTTCGTCGAGATGATCCGCGATCCCGTCTATCGCGAGGCGGTGAAGCATCGCCAGGCGGCCGTGGAGGATTCGCGGTTGATCCGGCACGCGGTGTTGCCGGTGGGGAAGAATTTTGGGGAGATACCGACGTAGACGCCAGTTCGTAGGGTGGGCAAAGCGCCGGGATGGGCGAACGCGCATCCCGGGGCGTGCCCACCATTTCTACCGTGATCGCAGAGAAAACGGTGGGCACGGCGCTTGCGCGCCTTTGCCCGCCCTACGAAGCGGTCCTCACTTCTAACCCGCCGGGCCCGCATCCTCCAGGATCGGGCCGAACAGCTCCCAGCGCTCGCCGTTGAACCTCATCATCTGAAGCTGCTTGTTGACGCGGTAGTCGGTCGGCGAGGTGTTGGCCTTGATGCCGGGCAGGGCGGTATCGCCGGCCACGTCCTTCAGCGAGGCGGCCTGCTTCATGACGTTCTCGCGCGTCAGGTTGTCACCGCACTGCTGCAGCACATGGGCGAGCAGCTGGGCGGTGCCGTAACCATAGACGTTGAAGTTCGAATCCTTGTCTCCGTCCGGATAGTACTTCGCCATGAAGTCGAAATATTTCTTCATGCCGGGATCATTCTTCCAGGTCGGATCGAGCGGGTCCTTGCCGTAGTTGACGCTGATCACGCCCTTGGCGGCATCGAGCCCCGCCGGCTTCATCACCGCACCGACCGAGGTGGCGTTGATGTCGACGATCTGCACCGGATGCCAGCCGAGCTCGGCGATCTTCTTGATCGCCTGCGCCGCTTGCTTCGGCGTGGTCGCGCTGAAGAACAGGTCGGCGCCGGCATCCTTGATCTTGAGGATCTGCGAATCGACGGTCGGATCGGAAACTTCGTAGGACGCTTCGGTCACGACCATCTTGGCGGCCTTGTCGCCGAGGCCGGCCTTAAGGCCGTTCAGATAGTCCTTGCCGAGGTCGTCATTCTGATAGAGCACGCCGATCTTGGCGTTTGGGTGCTCTTTCAGAATGTACTGGCCGTAGATGCGGCCCTCGACGAAATAGTTCGGGTTGTAACCCATGGTCCACGGGAAGTTCTTCGGGTCGGTGAACTTCGACGCGCCGGTGGCCGCGAACAGCTGCGGGACCTTCTTGGCGTTGAGATATTTCTGCACGGCGGCGTTTGAGGGCGTGCCGATGATCTGGAAGGTCAAGAGCACCTCGTCGCTCTCGACCAGCTTGCGGACCTGCTCCACCGCTTTCGGCGGCGAATAGGCGTCGTCATATTGGATCAGGTTGATCTTGCGGCCGTTGATGCCGCCCTGGTCGTTGATCATCTTGAAATAGGCGGCCTGCGTCTTGCCGATCGTCGCATAGGCCGATGCCGGTCCCGAGAACGGCACGGTCTGGCCGACCTTGATCTCGGTGTCGCTGGCGCCCGGATCATATTTTTTCTGGGCATTGGCCGCGGAGACCGACAGCGCCAGGGTCAGCGCCGTTACCGTGGCCAGATGCAGCATGGCATTCCTCATTCGCAATTTCCTCGGTTTGTTATTGCAGATGGTCTGGCGGGCGCACTGCGCGTCCGATGCCATCGCTGAGCGCGAGTGTGGCGGAGGCGTTGCTGCGACGCAAGGTCGGCGTTCGCAGGCTCGATCGATTGGCCTTGTAGGGTGGGCAAAGCGTCTGCCGTAGCTCGAAGAGCGAAGGCGGAGGCGTGCCCACCATCATTTCATGGCAACCGAGACGTGGTGGGCACGGCGCTGGTGCGCCTTTGCCACCCTACGAGAGCGGGCCTAACCCGACGGGCCCGTGTCCTCGATGATCGGCCCGAACAGCTCCCAGCGTTCGCCGTTGAACCTCATCATCTGCATCTGCTTGTTGACGCGGAAGTCGTTCGGCCCGGTGTTGATCTTGATGCCGGGCAGCGCAAAGCTCGGCGTGAAGTCCTTGATGTTGGCGACCTGCCTCATGACGTTCTCACGCGTCAGGTTGTCGCCGCATTGCTTGAGCACCTGCACCAGCAGCTCCGCCACCGAATAGGCGTAGGTATTGACCGTGTTGAGCTTGTCGCCCTCAGGGAAATACTTGTCCATGAAGGCGAAGAAGGCCTTCACGCCGGGATCGTCCTTCCACTGGGGATCGCTGGGCTCCTTGCCATATTGGGTCGAGATGATGCCCTTGGAGATGTCGAGCCCGGCCGGCTTCAGCGTGGCCGAGATCGGGCTCGCATTGATGTCGAGTATGTGCACCGGCGTCCAGCCGAGGTCGGCGAGCTTCTTGATCGCCTGTGCCGCAAACTTCGGCGTCGAGGCATCGAAGAACACGTCGACGCCCATCGATTTCAGCTTCACGACCTGCGAATCCACCGTCGGATCGGTGACCTCGTAGGAGACTTCGCCGACGATCATGCTGGCAGCCTTGTCGCCAAGACCGCTCTTGAGGCCCGCGAGATAGTCGCGGCCCATGTCATCGTTCTGGTAGAGCACGCCGATCTTGGCGTTGGGATGCTCCTTGAGAATGTATTTGGCGTAGATACGCCCCTCGGACACGTAGTTCGGATTATAAGCGATGGTCCAGGGATAGTTCTGCGGATCGTTGAAGCGCGCCGCGCCGGTGGAAGCCAGAAGCTGCGGCACCTTTTTGCCGTTGAGATATTTCTGCACGGCCGCGTTCGCCGCAGTGCCGATCAGCTGGAACGTGAACAGCACCTCATCGCCTTCGACCAGCTTGCGCACCTGCTCCACCGTCTTCGGCGGCGAATAGGCGTCGTCATACTGGATGAGGTTGATCTTGCGGCCGTTGATGCCGCCCTGATCATTGATCATCTTGAAGTAAGCGGCCTGGGTCTTGCCGATATTGGCATAGACGGAATAGGGCCCGGAGAACGGCACGGTCTGGCCGATCTTGATCTCGGTGTCGCTTGCGCCGGTGTCGTATTTCTTCTGGGCAAGGGCTTGGCTGGCGGAGAATGCGAAGGCGAGCGCTGCCGTGGCACCAATGAAGGCTCTGCGATTGGTCATCTTGGGTTGTTCCTCCTGACGGAATTTTCGACCGATGGTCTTTTTCCGTTGTTGCAACGGTCGCCATCGCTGCCTCAGATTGTGGAGGAAGGGCAGTCGCCGCGCAAGGATCGCGGCGCTGCGCCGTAGCGTCTCAGGCCAGCGTCCTAGGTCAGGAACAATGCCGCCACCGCGAGCGCCGCCGGCAGCGCCTGCACGATCAGAATCCGCGTGCTGACGGTCGCCGCGCCATAGGCGCCGGCCACGATCACGCAGAGCAGGAAGAACACCTTGATCTGGAACGCGAAGGCCGGGTTACCATGGAGCAGACCCCAGACCAGGCCGGCAGCGAGGAAGCCGTTATAGAGGCCCTGGTTGGCAGCCAGCACCTTCGTGATCGCGGCCTTGTCAGGCGTGTTGCGAAACACTTTCAGTCCCAGCGGCTTGTCCCAGAGGAACATCTCCAGGACCAGGAAGAAGACGTGCAGCGCCGCGACCAGCGCCACCAGGGCATTGGCGATCAGGATCAAGGTGAGCTCCCCCAAAGCATCAGCTTTCGGGTGGACGTTAGCACGGCCGCCATGGCAAGTGCGATGGAAGTGTTTCGATGCATGGTGTCGCAATGGCCGGTCGATCAACCAAACCATCTGCAAGCTTCGGTCTCGACCGCTTGACGACGCCAATCGGGATCGCGCTGCTCGTCACCGATTCTGATGGTGTCTTGCGCGCGCTCGACTGGGAGGATTACGAGCACCGCATGCGCGGGCTGTTGCGCCTGCATTACGGCGCGGTGGATCTGAGTGAACACGCTGCGCCCGCGGGTATGCGGACGGCGTTGTCTGGATATTTCGAAGGCGAACTCGGTCAGCTCTCGAACATCGCGTGGCGCACCGCCGGCACGCCGTTCCAGCAAAAGGTCTGGACCGCGCTCGCGCAAATCCCCGCTGGTGCAACGCTGAGCTACGGTGCACTCGCCGCAAAGATCGGCACGCCCAAAGCGATTCGTGCCGTCGGCCATGCCAACGGCTCCAACCCGATCAGCGTGGTGCTGCCCTGCCATCGCCTGATCGGTGCAGATGGCTCGCTGGTGAAGTACGGCGGCGGGCTGGAGCGCAAGCGCTGGCTGCTGCGGCATGAGGGTGTGGAGGTGTAGGTCTCTCCGCTCACGCCGCCGGCTGCACCGCCTTGTCGCCGGCCATCACATGGGTCAGCGCGCTCTTGATCGCGGCCTGCCGCGTCGGCGCGTTGATCTGCGCGCCGAGCAGGTCCGTGACGTAGAACACGTCGCGGGCGCGCTCGCCGAAGGTCGCGACATGCGCTGAGGCGATGTTGAGATTGAGCTTGGAGATCGCGGTGGTCAGCTCGTAGAGCAGGCCGGGCCGGTCGAGGCCGGAGACCTCGATCACGGTGTAGCGGTCGGACCATTGGTTGTTGATGGTCACTTCCGGCTCGATCACGAAGGGCTTCGCCTTGCTGCGCACGGTGCGCCGCGCCACGGCTTCGGGCAGGCGCAGCTTGCCTTCGAGCACGTCCTCGATCATCTCGCCGATACGCGTGGCGCGCCGTCCCTCGTCCTCGTCGCGGTCGTATTCCCTGGAAATCGAGATCGTGTCGAGCGCGCGGCCGTCGGTCGTGGTGTAGATCTGGGCGTCCACGATGTTGGCGCCGGCCGAAGCGCAGGCGCCCGCGATGATCGACAGCAGCCAGGGATGGTCGGCCGCGAAGATCGTGAGCTCGGTGACGCCGCGCACCTCGTCGAAGCCGACATTGATCGCCAGTTTGTGGCCGGCCTGCTCGCTGGAGCGGACGAAGCGGGCGTGGCGGATCTTGCGCGGCAGCTCGACCTTGAGCCAGTAGGCCGGATAGTGCCGGCCGATATAGGCATCGAGCTCGTCGGCCGGCCATTCGGCGAAGGCCATGCGGAATTCGGCGTAGGCGGCGGCGAGGCGCTTTCCGCGATCGACCTCCGAGAAGCCGCCGGTGAGCACCGGCTCGGTTTCATAATAGAGCGAGCGCAGCAGCTGCGCCTTCCAGCCGTTCCACACCCCGGGACCGACGCCGCGGATGTCGGCGGTGGTCAGGATGGTCAGCAGCTTCATCTGCTCGACCGACTGCACCACGGCGGCGAAATTCTCGATCGTCTTGCGGTCGGAGAGGTCGCGCGACTGCGCGACCGTGGACATCGTCAGATGCTCTTCGATCAGCCATGCCACGAGCTCAGTATCGGCTTGGCTGAAGCCGAGCCGCGGGCAGAGCCGCCGCGCAACCTTGGCGCCTGCGATGGAGTGATCCTCCGGCCGGCCTTTGGCGACGTCGTGCAGCAGCGTTGCGATGTAGATCACGGGCCGATGCTCGGGCCGGGTCTTGCGCATGAGGTCGCTGGCGAGCGCGAACTCCTCGATGCCGCCGCGCTCGATGTCTTGCAGGAAGCCGATGCAGCGGATCAGGTGCTCGTCGACGGTATAGTGATGATACATGTTGAACTGCATCATCGAGACGATCTTGCCGAAGGCGCGGATGAAATGACCGAGCACGCCGGTCTCGTTCATCCGCCGCAGCACGATCTCCGCATTGTCGGAGGTCAGGATCTCCATGAATAGCCGGTTGGCCTCGGAATTTTCGCGCAAGCCCGCGTTGATCAGGCCGAGCGAGCGCGTCACGTCGCGCATCGCATCCGGGTGGAAGGCGAGGTTATTCTTCTGCGCGAGGCGGAAGATGCGGATCAGATTGACCGGGTCGTGCTTGAAGACGTCGGGCGCGGCGACGTTGATGCGGTTGTTGTCGACGATGAAATCGTCGCTGTCAGGGACACGCCGCTTCACCGCAGTCGGCCGCAACCGCGCCATCATCCGGCTCAGCACCGGCGCGGGCTTGGCCTGCTGGTCCTCGAGCTTGGCGCACAGGATGGCGGTGAGATTGCCGACTTCCTTGGCGACCAGGAAGTAGTGCTTCATGAAGCGTTCGACGTCCTGCATGCCGGGATGCGAGGTGTAGCCGAGCCGCACCGCGATCTCGCGCTGGAGGTCGAAGGAGAGGCGCTCTTCGGCGCGGTTGCAATAGAAATGCAGATTGCAGCGTACCGACCAGAGGAAATCGGCGCAGCGGCGGAAGCTGCGATATTCCTGCGCGTCGAACACGCCGCGCCCGACCAGCTCGTGGGTATCGCGCACGCGATAGACGTATTTGGCGATCCAGAACAGCGTGTGCAGGTCGCGCAAGGCCCCCTTGCCGTCCTTGACGTTGGGCTCGACCAGATAGCGCGACTGGCCGCCGCGGCGGTGCCGCTCCTCGCGCTCGGCGAGCTTTGCGGTGACGAATTCCGATGCGGTGCCCTGCACCACTTCCTTGTCGAAGCGCTCGACTAGCTCACCGTAGAGCGGCTTGTCGCCGGTGAGAAAGCGCGTCTCCAGGATCGCAGTGCGGATCGTCATGTCGCCGCGCGCCTGCCGGATCGATTCGTCGACCGAGCGGGTGGCGTGACCGACCTTCAGCCCCATGTCCCAGAGGCAGTAGAGAATGGCTTCGGCGACCTGCTCGCCCCAGGCGGTCTGCTTGTAGGGCAGGATGAACAGGAGATCGATGTCCGATTCCGGCGCCATCAGGCCGCGGCCATAGCCGCCGGTCGCCACCACCGCCATGCGCTCGGCGCCGCTCGGGATCGGCGAGCGGTAGAGATGGCGCGTCGCGGCCGAATACAGGATGCGGATGATCTCGTCCTGCACGTGGCACAGCCGTTCGGCGCAGCGGCGACCGTGACGGTCCTTCAGGAGGATCGCCTGGGCCGCGGCGCGCGCCGCGATCAGCTCGGCCTTGAGCAATTGCGCCATCGCCGTGCGGAACGCGTCCTCGCGGCCCTCATGCTTTTCGGCGAGCGCATCGACCGCGGCGGTGATCCGCGCGGTGTCGAAGCGGTCATCCGTCTCTGGCTTCTTTTCAATCGCGACGCTGTCCATGTCTCACCGGATATAAGAGGCGAGGGGCGCTGTCATCCGCCATTCTCTGGCAATAGGCGTTCCATGCTGGAAAGCGGCGGGTTTGCGCAAATCTGTTCTCGGGCCGCGCGCTTGCAAGGGGCGGATTTTCTCGTTGACCTCTAGGTATAACTCATTGAAAAACAATGGAGTTTTTCAGGAGGCTGAGCATGGCTGGGATTGCACGACGTATTCTTCTGGCGGGAGCTGTGGCGCTCGCATTGACCCCCGCGGCCAAGGCGGCGGACCCGCTCAAGGAAATCCGCATCGATTGGGCGACCTACAATCCGGTGTCGCTGGTCCTGAAGCAGAAGGGCCTCCTGGAGAAAGAGTTCGCCAAGGACGGTATCACGGTCACCTGGGTGCAGTCGGCCGGCTCCAACAAGGCGCTCGAATTCCTCAACGCCAGCTCGATCGACTTCGGCTCGACCGCGGGCTCGGCGGCGCTGGTCGCCCGCATCAACGGCAACCCGATTAAGTCGATCTATGTCTATTCGCGCCCTGAATGGACCGCGCTGGTGACGGGCAAGGACTCCAAGATCGCTGGTGTGGCTGACCTGAAGGGCAAGCGCGTCGCGGTGACGCGCGGCACCGATCCGCACATCTTCCTGGTGCGCGCGCTGCTTGGTGCCGGCCTGACCGAAAAAGACATCACCCCGGTGCTGCTCCAGCATGCCGACGGCAAGACCGCGCTGATCCGTGGCGACGTTGACGCCTGGGCCGGGCTCGATCCCATGATGGCGCAAGCCGAGGTCGAGGAAGGCGCAAAACTGTTCTATCGCAAGGCCGACGCGAACACCTGGGGCATCCTCAATGTGCGCGAGCAGTTCTTGAAGGACTATCCCGACATTGCTCGCCGCGTCCTCGCGGTTTACGAGGAGGCGCGCAAATACTCGCTGGCGAATTACGACGAGCTGAAGAAGACCTTCATCGCGGTCACGAAACTGCCCGAGGCTGTCGTCGACAAGCAGCTCAAGGAGCGCACCGAGCTCACCCACAGCCGCATTGGCGCGCCGCAACGCGAATCGATTCTAGCCGCCGGCCTTGCCCTGCAACAGGCCGGTGTCGTCGATGCCAAGATCGACGTGAAGGCGACGCTGGACGCCCTGATTGACGACCAGGTCCCGCTGCCGACGAATTGATCTTCTTACCCTCCAGGGGAGGGTACGAGGCGCCCTTGCAATCGCGCACCAGACGCGCTTCCTACCGGCCATGATCTCCGACGCGCCAGTCCTGCAACAAACTTCGGAACTAGCCGAGAGCACCGCCGCGCCCTCGCGACTGTCGCGCTATGCGCGGCCGGTGCTGGGACTGCTGCTGCCGCTGACGCTCGCGCTGGGTTGGGAGCTCGTGGTGTGGCTCGGCTGGTCCAACGGGCGCCTGGTGCCGCCGCCGTCGCGCATCTTCACCACGATCACTGACCTTGCCCATTCCGGCGAGCTGATCCGCCACATCACAGCGACGCTGGGGCGCGTCTCGCTCGGCTTCGCCTTCGGCGTGGTTGCGGGCACGCTGTTGGGAGCAATCTCCGGCTATTGGTCGCTGGCGCGCCGGCTGCTCGATCCGACCGTGCAGGCCTTGCGCGCGATCCCCTCGCTCGCCTGGGTGCCGCTGTTCATCCTCTGGCTCGGCATCTTCGAGACCTCGAAGGTCGCGCTGATCGCAGTCGGTGTGTTCTTCCCGGTCTATCTCGGCGTGATGGGCGCGATCCTCTCGGTCGATCGCAAGATCGTCGAGGTCGGACGCGTCTTTCGCCTCTCCGGGTTCGCCATGATCCGCCGCATCCTGTTGCCCGCGGTGCTGCCGGCCTATGTCGTGTCGCTGCGCGTCGGTCTTGGCTTGGGCTGGATGTTCGTGGTCGCAGCCGAATTGATCGGCGCCTCCGAAGGCCTCGGCTATCTCCTGCTCGACGGCCAGCAGCTCGGCAAGCCAGCGCAGATCCTGGCCGCCATCGTGATCTTCGCCATCCTCGGCAAGCTCACGGATTGGCTGATCGAGATTGCGGCCGCACCGTTCCTGCGCTGGCAGGACGCCTTCGGTCGCGCGAAGGGAGCTTGAGGCCATGCTGGCGCTCGACCGGGTCAGCAAGACCTATCCCAACGGCGTCGAGGCACTGGCGCGCTTCTCGGCCCAGATCAGGCAGGGCGAGATCATCGCCGTCATCGGCGGCTCCGGCTGCGGCAAATCAACATTGCTGCGCGCCATCGCCGGCCTCGATCATGCCAGCTCGGGCACGGTGACGCTCGACGCTGAGGCGATCAGCTCGCCGCATGCCAAGATCGGCATCATCTTCCAGGAGCCGCGGCTGCTGCCCTGGCTCAGCGTCGCCGACAATATCGGCTTTGGCCTCGCCGACCTGCCCGCGACCGAGCGGCGCGAGAAGGTGGCGCGCGCGCTCGCGCGCGTCGGGCTGGCTGACAAGGCGCAGGCCTGGCCGCGCGAGCTCTCCGGCGGCCAGGCGCAGCGGGTTGCGATCGCACGCGCGCTGGTGCCGCAGCCGGAGGTGCTGCTGCTCGACGAGCCGTTCTCCGCACTCGATGCTTTCACCCGCAGGGATCTCCAGGATCATTTGCTCGACCTCTGGGCCGACACGCGGCCGACGCTCATCCTCGTCACCCATGACGTCGACGAGGCCGTGGTGCTGGCTGACCGTGTGCTGGTGATGCGGCCGCGGCCGGGACGGCTGTTCGATCAGATCGAGATCAATCTCGGCCGGCCGCGCGACCGCAATTCGCCCCTGTTCGGGAATTTCAAGCGCAGTGTGCTGACGTCACTCGACCGTTCGCTCGACCGCACGGTGCCCGACCGTGACGCAACCCAGGGTCCCGGCCAGGCCATGTGGTGGTGACAATCTCGCCCCGAGCCGGTACATCGGCAGGCATGATGTCCCGGGAGAGAACAAAATGGACGCTGCCCAACTGCGCCAGATGCAAGCCCCGATCAAGGAGCGCTACAAGACCGATCCCAAGGCCGCGCTGATCACGCTGAAGGCCAAGGGCTCCACCGATAGCGAAGGCATCGCCTGCAAGGTCGAGACCGGCCGCGCCATCGCCATGGCTGGCCTGCACCCCGCCACCGGCGGCTCCGGCCTAGAACTCTGCTCGGGCGACATGCTGCTGGAGGCGCTGGTCGCCTGCGCCGGCGTCACGCTGAAGTCGGTCGCGACCGCGATCGAGGTGCCCTTGAAGACCGGTAACGTCTATGCCGAGGGCGACCTCGATTTCCGCGGCACGCTCGGCGTCGACAAGGAGACGCCGGTCGGCTTTGCCGAGATCCGCCTGCGCTTCGAGGTCGATACCGACGCGCCGCAGGACAAGCTCGATTTGCTGCTGAAACTCGCCGAGCGCTATTGCGTGGTCTATCAGACCATCAAGAACGGCCCGAAGGTCTTGGTGTCAATGCAGCGGATTTAGCTGCCCACCTCTCCCACAGGTGGCGCCGAAGGCGCGGGTGAGGGGCTGCATTCTCTCGTGGGACCTGAAGCCCTCACCCGATTTGCTGCGCAAATCGACCTCTCCCTCCGGGAGAGGTGAACGACCCCGCGGATAATTCGCTTCAACAAAAATCATCCCGCGCGAGATGTCCCTCGACCTGCACCTCATCGTCTTTCTTCTCCTGCGCATGGCAATCGCCGCGGCGTTCGTCGTGACGGCGTCGATCATCACGGAGCGCTCGGGGCCGGTGATCGGCGCGCTGATCGCGACCCTGCCGGTCTCGGCCGGTCCGTCCTACGTCTTCCTTGCACTCGACCATGACGCCGCCTTCATCGCGCAGGGTGCGCTGTCTAGCCTGCCGGTCAACGCAGCGACGATCTTCATGGGGCTCACCTATGTCGTGCTGGCGCAGCGGAACAGCTTTGCCGTGAGTGTTGGAAGCGCGGTCGCTGTATGGATCGTGCTGGCCTCGATCATTCGCCTGTTCGACTGGCCGCTCACTGCGGGGCTCGCCGCCAATCTGATCGCGTTCGGCATCTGCATTCCGCTGCTCGCGCGCTATCGCCACGTGAAGATGCCACTGGTGACGCGCCGCTGGTACGATGTGCCGATGCGCGCTGCGCTGGTCGCGACCCTCGTCGCCATCGTCGTCTCGACCTCGGGCTGGGTCGGCCCCCGCATCAGCGGCATCATTGCGCTGTATCCGGTGGTGTTCTCCAGCATCATGCTGATCCTGCATCCGCGGATCGGCGGTCCACCGACCGCCGCCGTGCTCGCCAACTCCGCCTGGGGCCTGCTCGGCTTCGGCATGGCGGTTGCGGTGCTGCATGTCGGCGCAGCCAGGTTCGGCTCCGCGATCGGCCTCAGCATGGGGCTTGCCACCTGCATCGTGTGGAATCTGACGCTGTGGTGGAATGGGCGAAGGAAGCGGCTGGCTACAGTTTCGTAGGGTAGGCAAAGGCGCGCGCTTCGCGCGCCGTGCCCACCATCTATCCGCGAATTTGTCGTTGCACGGTGGGCACGCTTCCGCCTTCGCTCTTCGAGCTACGGCGGACAAGTCGCTTTGTCCACCCTACGGCACCGTCACTGCTTCGGCAGCTTGGCCTTCAGCGCATAGAGCGCATCGAGTGCCTCGCGCGGCGACATCTCGTCCGGGTGCAGCGCCTTCACGGCTTCCATCAGCAGTTCGGCCTCACTCGGCGGCGCGGCCTCGGTGGCGGCGCGCGAGGGGACGGCGAACAGCGGCAGATCGTCCACCAAGGCTCGCGCGGTCTGGCCGCGGTCCTGCGCCTCCAGCTTGGAGAGCACGGACTTCGCGCGCGCGATCACCGCCGGCGGCAGGCCGGCGAGCTTCGCCACCTGGATGCCGTAAGAGCGGTCGGCCGAGCCCGGCAGCACCTCGTGCAGGAACACCACATTGCCCTGCCACTCCTTCACGCGCACCGTCGCATTGAACATGCGCGGCAGCTTGGCTGAGAGCGCGGTCAGCTCGTGGTAATGCGTCGCGAACAGCGTGCGGCAGCGGTTGCTCTCGTGCAGATGCTCGATCGCGGCCCAGGCGATCGAGAGGCCGTCGAAGGTCGCGGTGCCGCGCCCGATCTCGTCGAGGATGACGAGCGAGCGTTCGCCGGCCTGGTTCAGGATCGCCGCGGTCTCGACCATCTCCACCATAAACGTGGAGCGGCCGCGGGCGAGATCGTCGGCGGCGCCGACGCGCGAGAACAGGCGGTCGACGATACCGATCCGCGCGCGCGTCGCCGGCACGAAGCTGCCGATCTGCGCCATCAAGGCGATCAGAGCGTTCTGGCGCAGGAAGGTCGATTTACCCGCCATGTTGGGACCGGTGAGCAGCCAGAGCTGGCCGGATTTTTGTGCGGGCGCCGGCGACAGGTCGCAGGCATTGGCGATGAACGGCTCGCCATTGCGCTTGAGCGCCTGCTCGACCACGGGATGGCGGCCGGCCTCGATCGCGAAGGCAAGCGACGAGTCCACCTCAGGTCGCACATAATTCTCGTCGACGGCGAGCTTGGCCAGCGACGTTGCGACGTCCAGCAGTGCGAAACCCTGCGCCGCCGCGCGCAGATCGTCGCTGATCTCGAGCGCCCTGGCGGAGAGCTTCTCGAAGATTTCGAGCTCGAGGTTGAGCGCACGGTCGCCGGCATTGGCGATCTTGGCTTCGATCTCGCCGAGTTCTGAGGTGGTGAAGCGCACCTGCCCCGCCAGCGTCTGGCGATGAATGAAGGTGGCGTTCAGCGGCGCCGACATCAGCTTGTCGCCGTGCTGGGCGGTGACCTCGACGAAATAGCCGAGCACGTTGTTGTGGCGGATCTTGAGACCCTTCACGCCGGTGTCGTCGGCGTAGCGCGCCTGCATCGAGGCGACCACGAGGCGCGAGGCATCGCGCAGGTTTCGCGCTTCGTCGAGCGCGGGCTCGTAACTCTGGCGGACGAAGCCGCCGTCGCGTTTGATCAGCGGCAGCTGCTCGTCGAGCGCGCGGGCGAGTTCGGCTGCGAGTGCGCGCGATGGTCGTCGCAGCGCCGCCATCACCGCCGCGACCTCCTGCGGCGGCTGATCCAGTTCGGCGAGCCGTGTCAGCACTTGGTCGGCGGCCAAGATGCCGTCGCGGATGCCGGCGAGATCGCGCGGCCCGCCCCGGCCGACCGAGAGCCGGGCCAAAGCGCGCGACATGTCGGGCGCGCCACGCAAAATGCTGCGGATGTCTTCGCGCGCCGCGGAATCGGCAACGAAGGCGCTGACCGCGTCGAGCCGGCGCGCGATTGCCGGCGCATCGGTCAGAGGTGCCGCCAGGCGCTGCGCGAGCAGGCGCGAGCCCGCCGAGGTTACCGTGCAGTCGATTGCGTCGAGCAGCGAGCCGCGGCGTTCGCCGGCCAGCGTCCGCGTCAGTTCGAGATTGGCGCGCGTCGCTGGATCGATCGCCATGGTCGCGCCCGAGGCCTCGCGCGCGGGCGGCGACAGCGGCGGATGCTTGCCGACCTGGGTGCGGTCGACATAGGTGACGGCGGCGGCTGCGGCGGTGGCCTCCAAGCGCGTGAGCTGGGAGAGCCCGTCCATGGTCGCGACCGCAAAATAGTCGCACAGCCGCTTTTCGGCGGTGGCGCCGTCGAAAACGTCGCGGGTCAGCGGCGTCACCGCCGGCAGCTCGCGCAGGGTCGGCCCGAGCTCGTTGTCGTTGTAAAGCGCGTCAGTGACGATCGCCTCGTTCGGATTGATGCGCGCCAGCGTCGCGGCGAGCTCTCCGCCTGAAATCTCGGTCACCATGAATTCGGCGGTCGAGATGTCGATCCAGGCGAGGCCGAAGCGGTCGCCGCCGGCTGAGGAGCGGGCCCGTGCGATCGCCAGCAGGTAATTATTGGCGCGCGCATCCAGCAGCGTGTCCTCGGTCAGCGTGCCCGGCGTGACCAGCCGCACCACGCCGCGGCGCACCACGCTCTTGTTGCCGCGCGCTTTCGCTGCGGCGGGATCCTCGGTCTGCTCGCACACCGCGACGCGGTGGCCGGCGCTGATGAGACGATGCAGATAATCCTCGGAGCGCTCCACCGGGACGCCACACATTGGGATGTCAGCGCCCTGGTGCTTGCCGCGCTTGGTCAGGACGATGCCAAGCGTCCTGGAGGCGATCTCGGCGTCGTCGAAGAACAGCTCGTAAAAGTCGCCCATCCGGTAGAACAGCAGCAGGCCCTGATGCGCCGCCTTGATCTCGAGATATTGTTCCATCATCGGCGTCACGCGCGCGGCGGCTTCCGCCTGGGGTGCTGGCGTGGGCTCGGGTTCTGGGGCGGAGATGGGCTGTTGCATCGTCATGGGCGGCGCAACCTACAAAATTTCGCCTCACGCTCCTATTGCTTTGGCCGGGCAGGGGAGGTTTTCCACGTTGTCCGCACCGCGGCATGCGTTGCAGACCGCAGGCCCCTGCAAATCGCACGCGAAACCGTCAATTGACCTGCCGCGGGCGCCCTCCTAAAACTCCGCCGACATTGAAGAATTTGGCCGGACCGCGGCAGTCAGGGAGAACAACGATGCGTGATGTCTTTATCTGCGATGCCGTCCGAACCCCGATCGGCCGCTTCGGCGGCTCGCTCGCCAAGGTGCGCGCCGACGATCTCGCCGCAGCCCCGATCAAGGCGCTGATGGCCAAGCATCCCAATCTCGATTGGGCGCAGGTGGATGAAGTCTTCTTCGGCTGCGCCAATCAGGCCGGCGAGGACAACCGCAACGTCGCGCGCATGGCGCTGCTGCTCGCAGGCCTGCCGGACTCGGTTCCCGGCCAGACGCTCAATCGCCTGTGCGCTTCCGGCCTCGACGCGGTCGGCGCCGCCGGCCGCGCCATCCGCTCCGGCGAGATCGAGCTTGCGATTGTCGGCGGCGTCGAATCCATGACCCGCGCGCCCTTCGTGATGGGCAAGGCGCAGGAAGCCTTCTCCCGCTCCGCCGAGATCTTCGACACCACCATCGGCTGGCGCTTCATCAATCCGCTCTTGAAGGCGCAGTATGGCGTCGATGCGATGCCGGAGACCGGCGAGAACGTCGCCGAGGAATTCCAGGTCTCGCGCGCCGACCAGGACGCCTTCGCCATCCGCTCGCAGCAGCGCGCCGGCGCGGCGATCGCCGCGGGTTATTTCGCGGAAGAAATCACCCCAATCACCATTCCGGGTGGCAAGGCGGGCCCGATCACCGTCGACAAGGACGAACATCCGCGTCCCGAGACCACGCTGGAAGGTCTCGCCAAGCTGAAGCCGATCGTTCGCAATCCTGGAACGGTCACCGCCGGCAACGCCTCCGGCGTCAATGACGGCGCCGCCGCCATGATCCTGGCTTCGGAGCTTGCTGTGAAGAAGCATGGCCTGACGCCGCGGGCGCGCATCCTCGGCCTGGCCTCAGCCGGCGTGCCGCCGCGCATCATGGGCATCGGTCCGGTGCCCGCGACCCGCAAGCTGATGGAGCGCCTCGGCAAGAAGATCAGCGATTTCGATCTGATCGAGCTCAACGAAGCCTTCGCCTCGCAGGGCATCGCCTGCCTGCGCCAGCTCGGCGTCAAGGACGACGCCGATTTCGTCAATCCGCATGGCGGCGCCATTGCGCTCGGCCATCCCCTTGGCATGAGCGGCGCGCGCCTCGCGCTCACCGCCGTGCACGGCATGGAGAAGCGCGGCGGCAAGCTCGCGCTCGCCACCATGTGCGTCGGTGTCGGACAGGGTGTCGCCGTTGCGATCGAGAAGCTGAATTGACGGAACGCTGCGCGTCCCGTCATCCCGAGGCCGCTCGTTAGAGCGGCATCCGGGATCTCGAGATTCCGGGTTCAGCCCTCTCGGGCTGCGCCGGAATGACGGGCGATCGGGAGGCAAGCATGATCATCGAGCGCGAGCAGGACGTCACGGCCGCAGCCTTGGCGGTGATGGAGCGGACATCCGATCCGCGGCTGCGCCAGATCATGGTCTCCCTGGTGAAGCATCTGCATGCCTTCGTGCGCGACGTTCGCCTGACTGAGAAGGAATTCCGCGACGCCACCGCGATCGTGGCCGAGCTTGGCAAGCTGACCACCGACACGCACAACGAAGTCGTGCTGATGGCGGGCTCGCTCGGCGTCTCCCCGCTGGTGTGCCTGCTCAACAATGGCGATCAGGGCAACACCGAAACCGATCAGTCGCTGCTCGGACCGTTCTGGCGGCTGAACTCGCCCCGGGTCGCGAATGGCGGCTCGATCGTTCGCTCGGAGACGCCGGGTGCGCCGCTGTTCGTCAATGGCCGCGTCGTCGACAGGGACGGCCGTCCCGTCGCCGGAGCCGAGGTCGATGTCTGGCACGCCTCGCCGGTCGGCCTCTACGAGAACCAGGACCCCGATCAGGCCGACATGAACCTGCGCGGCAAGTTCACGACCGACCAGGATGGACGCTTCGCCTTCCGCTCGGTGATGATGGTCGGCTATCCCATTCCGACTGATGGCGTGGTCGGCCGCCTGCTCGAAGCGCAGGGCCGGCACCCTTATCGACCCGCGCATCTGCACGCCCTGATCTTCAAGCCTGGCTTCAAGGTACTGATCTCGCAGGTCTACGACCCCGCCGATCCCCATATCGACAGCGACGTGCAATTCGGGGTGACGCAGGCGCTGATCGGCAAGTTCCAGCGCCACGACACGCCGCATCCGACCGCGCGTGACGTCGCGACGCCCTGGTACTCGCTCGACCACACCTACCGGCTTGAGACCGGCGAGGCTGTGCTGCCACGTCCGCCGATCAAATAGCGTGCCTGGCGGGCGCAGGAAGGCTGCCGAACCCGCTTCCCCAAATTAGTTATATCCTATAATGATTGGCGGAAGTGTTGACCGGCTGGACCTAAAATGGCCGGGGAGGAGTTCGCCCATGACATTCGTCTATCCCACGGACAGCAACAAGGCGCATCCGCTGCCGCTGTCGCCCGACTACAAGAGCTCGATCAAGCGCGCGCCGAACAAGCCCTTGATCCCGATGCGCCATACCTTGTCGGAGCTGACCGGCCCGGTCTACGGCCACGAGACCGTGCGCGAGGGCGACGACGATCTTACCACCCAACACAGTGGCGAGCCGATCGGCGAGCGCATCATCGTGCATGGCCACGTGCGAGATGAGGACGGCCGCGGCGTGCCGAACTCGTTGATCGAGATCTGGCAGGCCAATTCCTGCGGCCGTTATGTTCATGTCCGCGACCAGCATCCGGCGCCGCTCGATCCGAATTTCACCGGTGCGGGCCGCACCGTGAGCGATGCCGCCGGCTATTACCGCTTCGTCACCATCAAGCCCGGCGCCTATCCCTGGGGCAATCACCACAATGCGTGGCGGCCCGCGCATATCCATCTCTCGGTGTTCGGCTATTCCTTCGTCACGCGCCTCGTGACGCAGATGTATTTCCCGAACGATCCCTTGTTCCCGTTCGACCCGATCTTCAATTCGGTTCCGGACGAGAAGGCGCGGGCGCGGATGGTCTCGTCTTTCGATCTTGAGAACACAAAACCCGAATGGGCGCTGTGCTACCGCTTTGACATCGTGCTGCGCGGCAAGAACGCCACCCCCATGGAGAACCACTAAGTGCAACAGTCTGTGAAACCCAACGGGATCACCCCATCGCAGACGGTCGGTCCGTTCTTCAAATACGGCCTGACGCCGAACGGCGAGTACGCCTGGAACGACGCGTTCACCAACTCGACTCTGACCCCCGACGTCACAGGCGACCGCATCCGCATCGAGGGCCGCGTGTTCGACGGCGACGGCGTTGCCGTGCCGGATTGCATGCTGGAGATCTGGCAGGCGGATGCGCAAGGCCGCTTCTCCGACCCGCAGGACAAGCGTGCGCTGCCGAATGCGAGCTTCCGCGGCTTTGCCCGCTGCGGCACCGACAAGGACGGCAACTACGCCTTCGAGACCATCAAGCCGGGCTCCGTGCCGGATCCCGACGGCAAGCCGCAGGCGCCGCACATCCTGCTTGCGGTGTTCGGCCGCGGCATGCTGCGGCATCTCTACACCCGCATCTATTTCAGCGATGAGGCCGGCAACGCCGCCGATTCCGTGCTGGCGCTGGTTCCGGCCGACCGCCGCGCGACGCTGACCGCGGTGCGTGAGGCCGGCAAGCCGGTCTACCGGCTCGACCTGCGGCTCCAGGGTGAGGACGAGACGGTGTTCTTCGAGATGTAAAGAATGCGTGCCGGCTATATCCGCACCCGGCACGCTCTCCTCGTCCGGCGCAATTGAGCTGCTTACTGCGTTTGCGTCAGGCCGAAACGGCCTTCTTTGCGCTGCGTGTCAGTCTCACTGACTCAAATCCGTCGTCTCGCCATACCCGTAGTTCTCCGGATTTTGTGGGCGCGCAATTTCCGCGCGCAGCAATCCGGTGTTTACCGCAGTCGTTTAGGGTCTGTTGTATTCGACCTGCGTCACCGGATTGTTTCCATGAAAATTCGTCTTTCGCTTTCTTCGGCGATCATTGCATTCGGCATCGTCCTGGCCCTCGGTTTCACGGCCGTGGTCTCCACCAGCCTTTACGCCCTAAAGGAGCTCAAGGTTGGCGGCCCGCTCTATTCCGACATCAAACTCGGCAACGACCTCATCGCCGACATCCTGCCGCCGCCGGAATATGTCATTGAGGCCTACCTCGAGGCGACGCTGGCCATGCGCGAGCCGGACCAACTGGCGGCCCATGGTGAACGCCTGGTCCAGCTCCGCAAGGATTACGACGAGCGCAAGGCGTTCTGGGTCTCCTCCAGCCTCTCGGCCGACCTTAAGACTGCGCTGGTGTCGAAGTCCGATGCAGAGGTGCAGAAATTCTGGAAGGCGTCCGAACAGCTCCTGCCGGCCCTCAAGGCCAAGGACGCGGCTGCGTCCGAGCGCGCCTACGCGCAGCTCAAGGACGCTTACACTGCGCATCGCTCCGTCATCGATAGCATCGTCGAGAGCGCCAACAAGCAGAATGCCGCGATGGAGAAGCTGGCCGCGGACCGCGACAGCTCCATCCTCTATATTCTCCTCGGCGTCTCCGCCGCCGTCCTGGCTTTCATTGCCGCCGGCCTGCTCGGTGTTGCCCTCGGCGTCGTGCGGCCGATCGTGCGCATGACCGACACGATGCAGAAGCTCGCGACCGGCGATCTCGCTGCCGACATTCCCTTCGCGCACCGTCAGGACGAGGTCGGCTCGATGGCGGGTGCGCTTCTGGTGTTCAAGCAGGCGGCGGTCGAGAATTCCCGTCTGCGCGAGGAACAGTTGCGGCAGGAGCAGGAGGCAGCGTTTGCCAAGCGCTCCGCCCTGCACCAGATGGCCGAGACGGTCGAGCGCGAGACCGGCCGCTCGGTCGATACCGCGACCGCGGCGACGCAAGGCGTTGAGCAAGCCGCCTCCGGCCTGTCGGAGATCGCGAAGTCGCTCTCTGCGCAGTCGCAGGCGGTCGCGGCGGCCTCGACGCAGGCCCTCGGCAGCTCGCAGGCCGTCTCGGCCGCGGCCGAAGAATTGAGCGCCTCGATCCGCGAGATCGCAAGCCAGGTCGCGCGGACCAGCACCGTCACCAAATCGGCGGTCGCCGGCCGCGAGCAGGCGCGCTCGACCATTCAGGCGCTGGCCGGATCGGTGAAGAAGATCGCGGAGGTCTCCGACCTCATCGGCGGCATCGCGGGCCAGACCAACCTCCTCGCGCTCAACGCGACGATTGAGGCGGCGCGCGCCGGTGATGCCGGCCGCGGCTTCGCGGTGGTTGCTGCCGAAGTGAAATCTCTGTCCGATCAGACCGCTAAATCCACCGAGGAGATCGGGCGGCTCATTGCCGAGATCCAGACCTCGACGCAGGCCGCCGTCGATGCCGTCGAGACGATGGGAGGCCACATCGTCGAGATCGACGGCGTGGCGACCTCGGTCGCCGCCGCGATGGAAGAGCAGGATGCCGCGACGCGGGAGATCACGCGGTCGATTTCCGAATCGGCCTCTGCGGCGAAGGAGGTCTCGGCCAAGATCGGCGATGTCAGCCGCGATGCCGCCTCCGTCAACGAGCGCGCCGCGGACGTCAGGCAGGCGATCGCCGGGATGACGGCCAATCTCGAACAGTTGCGGTCGGTTGTCGTGCGGACCGTGCGCGACTCGACCGCGGCAGCCTGAGCCCGGCGGCAAATCAGCCGCTGGTGCCCGGGAGTGTGGTCGTGCAGTATGGCGCGGGACAGGGGCATCGTGGTTCATGACAACTCCACAATTGCCGGCGGTCGTTGAGCCCGCCCGACTGACGGCCGCGCTGCGCAGGGGCGGCGTGCTGGACGCCGGCGCGGTCCGCGAAGTGAAGGTGCTGCATCAGCTCCCGGCCATGGTGTCGCAGATCATCCGCCTTGGGCTGCGCTATGTGGGGGAATCCGCCGGGGCACCTCAGTCCGTCATCCTCAAGATGCCGCATCCGACCTACGCCAAGTCTTTGGCCAATTCCGGCCGGCACGAGGTGGCTTTCTACACCCGCCTTGCGCCGTGTATGCCGCCGCAGATCGTGCCGCGCTGCTTCGACGGACATTTCGACGAGGAGAGCCGTGGCTGGCATCTCCTGCTCGAGGACCTCACCGACAGCCATGAAGTCGCGGCCGATTGGCCGCTACCGCCCTCGCGCGATCAGGCGATGGCCATTGTCACGGCGCTGGCGCGGTGGCACGCCTCCTGGTGGGAACATCCGGAGCTCGGCGAAGCAATCGGCAGCTGGATGAGCACCGATGACACGTCCGGGCAGGTGGAGGCGTTCGCCGGTCACTATGACCGCTTCGCCGATCTGCTCGGCGACCGCCTCAGCGAGGAGCGGCGTATCCTCTACCGGCGCTTCATTGACAAGGCGGGGCAGCTGCTCCAGCGTTACCATTCGCACCGCCATGTGACGATTGCGCATGGTGATGCCCATACCTGGAATTTCCTGCTGCCGCGCGCCGGCGTTACTGACGCCGTGCGCATCTTCGATTTCGACCAGTGGCGCATCAACGTGCCCACCCACGATCTCGCCTATATGATGGCCACGCAATGGTATTCGGAGCGCCGGCAGGCGCTCGAGCGGGCGCTGCTCAACCACTACCACGAGATCCTGATCGCGCACGGTGTTCGCGGCTACACCCGCGGCGCGCTCGACCAGGATTATCGCTGGTCCGTGCTCTGGCACATCACCAAGCCGGTCTGGCAGTGGAGCATCAACCTGCCGACGGTGATCTGGTGGAACAATCTGGAGCGGGTGTTTGCGGCCGTGGATGACTTGGGCTGTGAGGAGTTGTTGGGATGATCTCTCGTGCCCCGGACGCAGCGCAGCACGTAGTGATGCGCTGCTGAGCCGGGGCCCAGACCGCCGACAGAATGGGTCCCGGTTCTGCGGCGCATCGCTTCGCGCTGCACCGCGCCCGGGATATGAGATCGCGCGAAGCCGCGACTACTCCATCACCGCATGCTCCGGCCCCGCCGCCTGCTTGCGCAGCGTGGCCTTGGTGGAGCCGATCAGCAAAGCGAGCGGGATGGTGCAGAGGATGAAAACCATCACCAGCTGGTAGTCGTGCGCGAAGGCGATGATCTGCGCCTGCACGCTGACCATCCGGTCCGCCAGGGCGCGGCCGGCGTCGGTGGACAGATTGATCAGGCCGCTGACGCTGGGCATCTGCAGCGCGTGGTTGAACGGGTTGACGTGCTCGGAGAGGATCGCATAGGTCCGCCGCGTGCCCTGCGTCAGCTCGGCGATGACGACGGAAATGCCGACCGAGCTTGCGACGTTGCGCATCAGGGTCAGCATAGCGGTGCCGTCGGTGCGCAGCTCGTTCGACAAGGTCAGGAACGCCACGGTCGAGAGCGGCACGAAGACGAGGCCGAAGCCAAAACCCTGGATGACGCTGACCGTGACGATCTCCGGCACCTGGGTCAGGTCGGTCCAGCCGGTCATCTGGTACAGCGAGCCTGCGGTCAGCGTCAGGCCGGTGATGATCAATGTGCGCGCCTCGAAATAGCGCATCATGCGGCCGACCAGCATCATGGCGAAGAAGGTGCCGAAACCGCGGCTCGCCAGCAGCAGGCCGGCGGTGATGATGGGATAGCCGATCACGTTCTGCATGTAGGGCGAGGCCAGCGCCATGGTCGAGAACAGCACGAGCCCCATCACGATCATGAACACGCAGCCGGTGACGAAGTTGCGATCCCGGAACAGCGCGAAGCGGATGAACGGCGTTGAGGTCGTGAAGGAGTGCGCGAGGAAGAAATAGAAGGCGACGGCCGAGACGATGAATTCCGCGACGATCTCGTTCGATTCGAGCCACCCCAATTGCTCGCCGCGGTCCAGCGCGAGCTGCAGCGCGCCGATCGCGATCGCCAGTGCGGCGAAGCCGAACCAGTCGAATTTGAGGCTAAGGTTCTTCTCGGTTTCGTCCATGAAGACGATCAGCCCGAGCACGGTGACGAGGCCGAACGGCAGGTTGACGAAGAACACCCAGTGCCAGGAATAGGTCTCGGTGAGCCAGGCCCCAAGAGATGGCCCCATGATCGGGCCCATCATCACGCCCATGCCCCAGATCGACATCGCCTTGGCGCGCTCCTGGAGCGTGTAATAGTCGAGCATGACCGACTGCGACAGCGGCACCAGGGCGGCGCCGAACACGCCTTGCAGCAGGCGGAACAGCACCATCTGGTTGATGTCCTGCGCCAGACCGCACAGCACCGATGCCATGGTGAAGCCGGCCGAGCAGATGATGAAGATGCGCTTGCGGCCGAAGCGGTTGGCGATCCAGCCCACCGGCGCCGTCATGATCGCCGCAGCGACGATGTAGGAGGTCAGCACCCAATTGATCTGGTCCTGCGAGGCCGACAGCGTGCCCTGCATGTAGGGCAGCGCGACGTTGGCGATGGTGGTGTCCAGCGCCTGCATGATGGTCGCGGTCATGGCGCAGATCGTCACCATGTTCCGGCGCAGGCCGGGGACCATCAGGTTGGCGTTGGGGCCGGACATCGTGGCAGATCCTTAGTCCTTGTCCTGGCCCGCTGTCGCCGACAGGCCGAACAGGCCGGCGAGCGAGCGCCGATGGCCGGTGTCGATGGTGGCATAGACGCTCATGCCGGCCTTCAGCTTCCGCACATATTTGTCGGTCTCGTCGAAATAGATGCGGATCGGCACGCGCTGCACCACCTTGACGAAATTGCCGGTGGCATTTTGCGGCGGCAGGATCGCGAATTGCGCGCCGGTGCCGGGCGAGAGCGAGCCGATCTTGCCCTTGAAGACGTGGTTCGGGAACGCGTCGACCTCGAGCGTGACGGGCTGGCCTTCGGTGACATAGGTGAGGTCACTCTCCTTCGGATTGGCGTCGACCCAGGGATGGGCGATGTCGATGATGGAGAACACCGGCGTGCCGGCAGCGACGAAACGGCCGAGCTGGATCTGCTCCACCTGCGTCGCCACGCCATCCATCGGCGCGCGGAGCACGGTGTGGTCGAGATTGCGCTGGGCATCTTCGAGCTTGGCTTTGGCCTGGACGTAAGGCGGGAATTGCTCCAGGGGCAGCTTGGGATCACCGAGCAATTGCGTCTTGGCGTTGGAGAGCTGCTGCTTGATGAACTGCGCCTGTGCGCCCGCGGTAACCAGCGCGTTGGATGCGTTGTCGAGGTCGAGCTGCGAGCCGTAATTGTTCTTCACCAGCGCCTGCTTGCGCTCGACGTCGCGCTGCTTCAGGTCGACGCCCTGCTGGGCGAGGTCGAGCATGTCGCCGAAGATCTTGATGTTGGCGACCAGGTTGTCATAGGTCGTGCGGGCCTGGGCGAGCTGCGCCTTGGCCTCGTCCACTGCGAGGCGGAACGGCACGGGATCGATCTCGAACAGCTCGTCGCCCTGCTTGACGGACTGACCTTCTTTTACGACGACCTTCAGGATCTTGCCGGAAATATCGGGCGTCACCAGCACCTTCTGCGCGCCGACATAGGCATCGTCAGTCCCGACATAGCGGCCGCCATGCAGATAGAAAGTAAGGCCGCCGATGGCGGCGATGAGAGGCAGCACGACCAGGAGCAGGAAACGGCGATAGCGGCGCAGGCCCGCCACCAAGCGGCGGCGCGGATCCGTGCCGGCCTTCTTGGTCGGCTTGCCGCTGTCAGCCTTCTGCTCGGGCTGGAATTTGAGGACCTGATCAGCCATAGCGCTGCTCCTTACGCGCTTGTTCCGCTCCAGAGGCCTGGATCGCGTTTCGCACGTTTTCCTTCATTGTTTCGAGTTGGACGAGAAGGCGGTGGGCGTCTGCCGGGTTGATGCCGTCGAGCGCGTTCGCGGTCAGCTCCGATTTCAGGCCGCTCATCCTGCCGAGCAGCTGCCGCCCGGCCTTCTTCAGGTAGAGACGTTTGACGCGGCGGTCCGAGGCGTCACTGCGGCGCTCGATCCAGTCGCTGTCGCAAAGCTTGTCGATCAGCCGCGTCAGCGTGATCGGCTGCATCTCGAGCAGCTCGGCGAGTTCCGATTGTTTCATCCCCTCGCTTCGCTCGACCTTCGCCAGCACCGCCCATTGCGCGCGGGTAATGCCGAAGCGCGAGGCTTCCTTGTCGGCATAGACGCGCAGCAGGCGGTAGAGTTCGTCAAGCGTGAACAGGAAATTCTGGTCGACCGACCCGCGGGTCATAAGCTTTATCTCCAATAAGCTTGAATATAATAAGCAAGCTTATGATTATTTCATGGCGGGTTAGCGAGACGCTGTCCCGCGGGATTAGCATGGCTGACAGCCGCCGGATCGGTCGCGCTTTGGGTTCCACCGCCGAAATGCTAGAAGGTAGGCCAGATGACCCTCGCGAAGCCGGCCTTTCCCGCGCCCGATCACGATCACGGCCGCTGCACTGCGGACGCGCTGGCGCATGCCGAGGAGATTTGCGAGCAGCGTGCGCAGAAATTCACGCCAATCCGCCGCCAGGTGCTGAGGGCGCTGCTCTCCAGCCACCGTCCGCTGGGCGCCTATGAGGTGATCGACGAACTCGCCAAGTCGATGCCGCGGCCGGCGCCGATCACAGTCTATCGTGCTCTCGATTTCCTGATGGCCAACGGCCTCGTGCACCGCATCGAGAGCCGCAACGCCTACCTGGCCTGTGCCGCCCATGACCATGACGCGACCTCGGCAGTGGCGTTCCTGATCTGCGAGCACTGTGGCCTCGTCGGCGAGATTCCGTCGGCATCCTTTGCGAAGGACCTCAACGCCGCAGCGCGCAATTCAGGCTTCGCACCAAAGCTGTCCGTGGTGGAGATCACGGGAATCTGCGTCCATTGTCAGAAAACGTCTTGAAGCAACAACGGCGCAAAGCCGGATATCAGGAAGAAATGTCCGCACCTCAAGCCATACCGTCCGCTGCACGCCCCCTCAGCGCCGGCGCCATCGCCCTGATGCTGATGCTGTGCCTGACCTGGGGGTTCAACCAGATCGCGGTGAAGCTGGTGCTGCCGGACATTCCGCCGATGCTCCAGGCCACCATCCGCTCGATGGGCGCGCTGCCGGTGCTGTTCATCATCGGCACCCTGCGTGGCGTCAATTTCTTCGAACGTGACGGCACGTGGAAGGCCGGCCTGATCGCCGGGCTGATGTTCGGCATCGAATTCGTGCTGATTTTCCAGGGGCTGCGTCTCACCTCTGCTTCGCGTGCGGTGGTGTTCCTCTATACGGCGCCGTTCTTCGTCGCGCTCGGCTCCTACCAGGTGCTTGGCGAGCGTCTTGGCGGCTCGCAATGGCTGGGCTTGGCCATCAGCTTTGCCGGCGTCGCCCTCGCCATCGGCGTGCCGCAGCCCAATGTCGATTCGCATGTTCTGCTCGGCGATCTCATGATCGTCGGCGGCGCCGCGCTGTGGGCGGCAACCACGCTGGTCGCCAAAGGCACACGGCTGCGCTTCGCTGCGCCCGAGAAGGCGCTGGGTTATCAGGTCGCCACCTCGATCCCGATTCTGGGGATGGCGGCCTGGCTGTTCGGCGAATCCATCACGCACATGCCGGCGCCGCTGTCGCTGGGCCTGATGGCGTTCCAGGCAATCTGGGTGGTGGGAACCACGTTCACGCTTTGGTTCGCGCTGGTGAAGGCCTATTCGGCCAGCAAATTGTCCGCTTTTACCTTCATCACCCCTTTGTTTGGCGTGGTGGGTAGCTATTTCATCATGCACGACACCCTGAGCCTGACATTCGGGGCCGCCGCGGTCCTTGTAATTGCTGGGCTTTTTCTGGTTAACCGTCCCAGCTCATCGGCTGCGGCGCCGCGCGATGCATTGCTGAACGTCACCAAAACCTGATATTTGGACCTCATGAACAAGCTCGAAAACCCTCTCGATTCCGACATCGCGGGCCCCGCGCCCCGGCACAAGACCACCCAGGTGAAGGTGGGCAACGTCGCCGTGGGCGGCGGCGCGCCGATCGTCGTGCAGTCGATGACCAACACCGACACCGCCGATGTCGACAGCACCATCGCCCAGGTCGCAGCGCTCGCGCGCGCCGGCTCCGAAATGGTCCGCATCACCGTGGACCGCGAGGAAGCCGCGGCCGCGGTTCCGCACATCCGTGACGGGCTCGCCAAGCGCGGCATCACGACGCCGCTGATCGGCGACTTCCATTATATCGGCCACAAGCTGCTCGCGGCCTATCCGGCCTGCGCCGAGGCGCTGGCCAAATACCGCATCAATCCCGGCAATGTCGGTTTCAAGGACAAGCGCGACACTCAGTTCGCCGACATCATCGAGATCGCGAACAAGAACAACAAGCCGGTGCGCATCGGCGCCAATTGGGGCTCGCTCGACCAGGAGCTTTTGACCAAGCTGATGGACGAGAACGCAGCATCACCCAATCCGCGCGACGTGCGCGCGGTGACGCGCGAGGCCATGGTGCAATCTGCGCTGCTCTCGGCCGCACGCGCCGAAGAGCTCGGCATGCCCAAGGACCGCATCATCCTCTCCGCCAAGGTCTCGGCGGTGCAGGATCTCATCGCGGTCTATCAGGATCTCGCCAGGCGTTCCGACTATGCCATCCATCTCGGCCTCACCGAGGCCGGCATGGGCTCGAAGGGCATCGTGGCGTCCTCGGCCGCACTCGGCATCCTGCTGCAGCAGGGCATCGGCGACACCATCCGCATCTCGCTGACGCCGGAGCCCGGCGGCGACCGTACCCGTGAGGTGCAGGTCGGCCAGGAGCTGCTGCAGACCATGGGCTTCCGCACTTTCGTGCCGCTGGTTGCGGCGTGCCCCGGCTGCGGCCGCACCACCTCGACCACGTTCCAGGAGCTGGCGCGCTCGATCCAGGATTTCATCCGTGACGAGATGCCGACCTGGAAGACCAAATATCCCGGCGTCGAGGAGCTCAACGTCGCGGTGATGGGCTGCATCGTCAACGGCCCCGGCGAATCCAAGCACGCCAATATCGGCATCTCGCTGCCCGGCACCGGCGAAGCGCCGGCCGCGCCTGTCTTCGTGGACGGCAAGAAGTTCCGCACGCTGCGCGGCCCGACCATCTCCGCCGATTTCAAGGCGCTGGTGATCGACTATATCGACCAGCGCTACGGCCAGGGCGCCAAGGTGCCGGCGCCCGCGGCGGAGTAGTTTTACTCCGCTCGCGCCCCATACTCCGCGTCGTCCCGGCGAAGGCCGGGACCCACAACCACACGACTTTGTGGTTGCGACGGGCTGTCACTCCGAGTCTTCGTCAAACCCAATCCTGCGGTTATGGATCCCGGATCTGCGCTTACGCTTGTCCGGGACGACAGCAGTTTGCGGTGCAGATTGCACATCCATCATCGCGCGCTACGATGTCTTCAATCAACAACGATCGGGAGACACGCCATGAGCTCACTCGCCGGCAAGCAGGGTCCACGCTATCGCCACACGGCGGAAGACGGCGCTCCTTACGAGACCATCGCGGTCGAGAAGCTCACCCCCATCATCGGCGCGGAAATCTCCGGCGTCGATATCGGCAGGCTCGTCGACGGTGACACCCGTTCCAACCGACAGATGGACGAGATCCACCGTGCCCTCGCCGAAAACCTGGTCATCTTCTTCCGCGACCAGCACATCACGCCCCAGCAGCACCTCGCCTTCGGCCGCAAGTTCGGCGAACTGCACTTCCATCCGGCCGCGCCGCACGAGGACGAAGATCCGGCGCTCATGAAGATCTACGCCGACAAGAACTCGCCGCGCGCCAATGGCGAGGGCTGGCACTCCGACGTGTCCTGCGATCTCGAGCCGCCGATGGGCTCGATCCTCTACATCAAGCAATGCCCGCCGCGCGGCGGCGACACGCTGTTCGCCAACATGTATGCGGCCTATGAGGCACTGTCGGACCGCATGAAAGCCTATCTCGACGGGCTCACCGCGCTGCACGATGGCGAGCCGATCTATCGCGGGCTCTACGCGAATTATGGCGTCGCCGACCGTCCCTCCTATCCGCATGCCGAGCATCCCGTGGTGCGCACGCATCCCGTCACCGGCAGGAAAGCGCTCTATGTCAACCGCGGCTTCACCCGCCACATCAACGGCATCCCACGCGACGAGAGCGATGCGATGCTCGCCTATCTCTATCAGCACGCCGAAAACCCACTGTTCCAGTGCCGCTTCCGCTGGACCGAGAATGCCATCGCCTTCTGGGACAACCGCTGTACCCAGCACCGCGCGATGTGGGACTACTGGCCGCATACGCGCTCGGGCACACGCGTGACGGTGAAGGGGGAGCGGCCGGTCTAGAGCGGAATGGCTTTAGGTTGAATCGATTGCGCGGGCTCGCTCACCTCTCCCGCAAGCGGGAGAGGGAGCCCACCTTCGTCTGCTGCTATCGAGCCTCATCTTATCACGCTGTAGGCGTCAGCTCCGCAGGTTATGCCACGTCAGTGGTCACAAGCAGAGCCTTGTCGCGCTGAGGATCGCTGGCACGGCGCTCGCGCAATCCGAGAAAACTTGCCGTTCTGTGAACCAGCTTACATTGCCTCGGCAGGCTAACGCCTAGGCTCACGCTCGGAAATGGAGAATTGCTCATCAGATCACAATCTTAGGTATTCGGGAGCGTCATATGGCCAAGGCGGGCAAGCAAAAGTCGACAACAGTTGGCAAACGCAAGTCGGCGAATTCCGGTCGAACCCGGCGGGCAAAGGCCGCCCGGCCCGAACAGATCTCAGTCTTCATCAGCTATGTCAGTGAAGACCGGGAGCTGGCCGCTAGCTTCGAGGCGGAGCTGCTGCAATTGTTTGCCGTCGCTGCGTCCCTTCCTCCGGTCAAGGTATTCCGCGACGTCGGGAGCATCGGGAAGGGGTCGGACTATCGCACCGTGATCACCAACGCATTGGACGAGGCTGACATTCTCCTCGTGATTCTGACGGACCGGCTCAAACCAAGCTTCGCGTTTCCAGGCTTCGAGGTCGGGTATTTTGCGAGGTCGCTTGAGGAGCGGCCCAAGATCTACGGCAACATCCCCCGAAGAATTCTTCCGATTTCAATCGGTGCGGCCAACCAGACCACGCTCGACTATCTGCAGGCGATCAAGATCGACGAGGATCACATATTCAAGGTGCCGGGCATGTCTGCCTATGCGCCCGGCGCGAGCACGGCCGAGTCATCGGCGAATCCCGTTTTCGCCTTGCTGGCGGATATTTCGGCGACGGCGGATGCCGTGCTCGGCAGGCACGGTGGCGCGAGTGGCGGAGTCAGCAAGCAGGATGAACTCTGGCGGCAGAAGCTCGTCTCGTCTGCTGCCAGACTCCACAGCTGCATCCAGATGTATCTGGAATCGCGCGTCTCCTCGGAAACCTATCCAGAGCGCAAGATCATCCTCCACAGTGATGCGCCTCCGGTGATCGGGCCGGATGGAGTCGAGCTGTCGAAATTCAAGATCGAGATGGTCGGAAATTCCTTTCAGGTCTTTGGTTTTCCGGAGGAAAAGAACCGCTTTTTCGGCTGGAATGCCTTCATCAACAGAATGCCGGTCGAGATGAGCGGGACATGGGCCGAAGGCATCAGGACGCTCGCGACCAATGCGCTCCAGGGCGGCGACGAGAACTATCTTGTCGTCGCGACGTCCAAGGGTGACCATGCGTACCGGCTCTTCGTGTCCCGGGTCGTGACCTATGTGAGCAAGAAGACCGAGATCCACATCTACATCGTCAAGATGATCGTCCGGCATTATGGCGATCCTCTCACGTCCCGCCTTCTGAGTGCCATCAACATCGGCCTCGAGTTCCGATTCCTCTTCCTGGAGAGGAGCAGCCAATACAGGCCGGCCAGGTTCGATTTCCCACTAGCGCCTGACACGTCCAAGGAGATGGATGCCTGGAAGTCAGCCGTGACCCAGTTGCTCAGCCACCTGAACATGATCCTGCGCGAAGCTCAGGATCAACACCTCATGGACGCGGATCTTCTCGACAAGATCTGGGGTGTTGGCGGCGGCCCACGTGTGCGTCAGATGATGACCGCATGGGAGAGCGCGCGAACCAAGCTTCTCTCAGCAGCCCAGAAATTGCTGGCGTCCAATGCATCGGACTTCCCAGACACGCAGGAGCCGTTCAGGATCGCACTGCGTGAACTCCACGCGACCACGGAGTCCATGAACCGGGAGTACACGTTGCGCGCTCTCCAGGCCATTGCGGAAGAAGTCGAAGAGCTTCCTCCGCAGACGCAATCTCCGCCGCGTGCCGCTTAAGGACGGGCGGGGCCGCGTGCGTTAGCTCGCTTTGCGACGAGGCGGCGCCACAGCGTTGACGCGTGGTCAGGACTGCGCCAATCTTCCCGAAAACAAAATCGGGAGGATCCACCATGCTCCGCGCCGACGACAACAAATTCCTCACCGAGTCCGGCCCCGGAACGGCAATGGGCGAACTGTTGCGCCGCTTCTGGATTCCCGTGCTGCTGTCTGAGGAGCTCCCCGAGCCTGACGGCGAGCCGAAGAAAATCATCGTGCTCGGCGAGGAACTGCTCGCCTTCCGTGACTCCCGCGGCGTCGGTCGCCCCGGTATCGCAGCAGCGGAGTAGCGCTTGGGGCGGTTGTGGAGCGTCATCGTCGGGCTGGTCGCATCGATCTTGCTGTCGCCGCTTGCGACTGTTGGCAGCAGCGAGGCCGCTGCCGCGCAAAAAACTGCGAGACCCAAGTCCAAGCAGCTGTCACTGGCCAAATGTGAGATGCGTAAATTTCGGATCGTCGTGGATGTCGGGCACACCCCGGACTCCTACGGCGCATTGAGCGCGCGTAATGATCCGGAGTTCGGCTTCAACTACCGCCTCGCCAGACTGATCACAGCGAAGCTCAAGTCTGAAGGCTTTGCCGAAACCCGCCTGCTTGTCACGGATGGCAAGGCTCGGCCGAGCCTGTTCAAGCGCGTCAGTTTCGCGAACGGAGGTCGCGCCGATCTGTTCCTGTCTGTTCATCATGATTCGGTGCCGGACAAGCTGCTCGAAACCTGGGAGTTCGACGGCGCAAAGAGCTATTTCAGCGACCGCTTTTCGGGTCACTCACTGTTCGTGTCGCAGCAGAATCCGCACTTCGCCACCAGCCTGATGCTGGCCCGGATGATCGGCAAGCAGCTGAAGGAGCAGGGCCTGCACTATGCCAGCCAATACACCCTGCCAGTGATGGGCCGCTATCGACACCAGCTGCTCGACAAGGATGTCGGCGTCTATCGCTATGACGGGCTCGTCGTGCTGTCGCGGACGAGGAGCGCCGCCGTGCTGCTCGAGGCCGGCTCGATCATCAATCGCGACGAGGAAATGGAGATGAACTCGCCGGAGCGGCAGGAGGTTGTCGCGGGAGCGGTGGCGGCCGCCATGAGGGAGTTCTGCGAGAGGCGGTAGGTTGCTCCGCCGGTTCAACAGCGTCATTGCGAGCGCAGCGAAGCAATCTAGAGTCTTTCCGCGGAGGCAGTCTGGATTGCTTCGCCGCGCAATGACAAAAGGCTACAGCGGCCCGCCCCGATACTCCCGGTTCGCCAGACTCGCCTCCTCCAGATCCAAATCGCGCTCGATCCGCCGCCGCGTCTCGTCGGTGATCTGGCCATCGCGCAGGAGGTTGTGGATGAATTTTCTTTCGGCGGCGATCAGGTCGCGGGTCAGCGCGGTGCCGGCGGCTGAAACGTCGTGGTGGTTGGGATCGAGCGAGTCCGGGAGCTGGCTGACGCGGATATCGTGTCGTGCGCGCAGCAGCCGCATCACTTCTTCGGACACTTCCTTTTGCGCGGTCAGCGCGTCGAGAGATTCCAGAGCGGCCTCGAGCGCCTGGCGCCGGGCGGCGATCTCGGCTTCGTGCGCGGCGGCATGCTCGTGGCGGCCGGCTTCGGCGACGCCGAGCCAGCGCACGACCGGCGGCAGCGTCAGGCCGACGCCGATCAGCGTGACGAAGATGACACCGAAGGCGACGAACAGGATCAGGTCGCGAGATGGAAAGGCCTCGCCATCAGGCAGCGTGAATGGCAGAGCCAGCGCGGCCGCCAGCGACACGGCGCCACGCACGCCGGTGAAGGCGAGCACGAACGGCCATTGCCATGGCGGCGACGGGTCGCGCGTCCGCAGCGATTTGGAGAGCATCCGCGGCAGATAGGTCGCGGGATAGAGCCAGGCGAAGCGCGCGATCACGACGATGACCAGGACCACCGCAGTCGCGATGAGAATGTCATCGAGCGGGAAGGCTTTTGACTTCTCGTAGAGCGCGCGCATCTGGAAGCCGGTGAGCAGGAACAGCATGCCCTCGATCAGGTAGATCACGAGATCCCAGAAGAAGATGCCTTGCAGGCGCGTCGCCGACGAGATCAGCAGCGGCCCATTCCAGCTCACATAGAGGCCGCAGGCGACGGTCGCGATCACGCCGGACCCGCCGACGTGCTCGGGCAGCCAGTAGGAGACGTAGGGTGTGATCAGCGACAGCGTCAGCTCGACCTGCGGATCCCCGGACCATTTGCGGAATCGTAAGGAGAGCCAGCCGACGCCGATACCGAAGGCGATCTCGCTGGCGACGATGAGGAGGAACTCGCCGGCCGCGAGCGGCAGCGAGAAATTCCCGACCATGATCGCCGCGAGCGCGAAGCGGTAGAGGATCAGTGCGGTGGCGTCATTGGCCAGTCCCTCGCCCTCAAGGATGACCAGGAGTCGGCGTGGCATGTTGAGCCGGCGCGCGATCGCGAGCGGCGCCACCACGTCGGGTGGCG
Organism: Bradyrhizobium sp. LMG 9283; assembly: GCF_045571415.1. Classification (NCBI taxonomy): domain Bacteria; kingdom Pseudomonadati; phylum Pseudomonadota; class Alphaproteobacteria; order Hyphomicrobiales; family Nitrobacteraceae; genus Bradyrhizobium; species Bradyrhizobium sp. LMG 9283. Next base: position 8,689,031 of record NZ_CP120691.1, on the reverse strand, counting down.
CAACGATAGCTCCGAGCAGGAACCCGATGGCCCAGGGCAGGCCGATCATATAATGCGTGGCGGCCGCCACCATCGCCGTGGTGAATATCACCGCGCCGACCGCGAGCAGCACGATCGGACGCAGGTTGTTCTTGAACTCGCGCCAGCTCATGGCGACGCTCGCCGAGTAGATCAGCGGCGGCAGCACCATCAGGAGCACCAGCTCTGGTGGCAATTCCACCGCGGGCATGCCCGGCACGAAGGCGAGGCCGACGCCGGAGAGCATCAGCAGAATGGCAGGCGCGATGTTGAAGCGGCGCGCGGCAAGTGCGGTGCCTGCCAGCACGGCGAGCAAGATGAGAAAAGTCTGAAATTTCGCTTCCATGATGCTCTGACTTGACCTGGAAGCGGCCGCACCGTCAATGCGCGCGGCTTACGCCAGCCGGTCGGCCACCATCCTGCCGATTTGCGCAAACACGGCGGCGATCTTCGCCGGGTTCGGCGTGCCGCCTTGGACGTAGGCCGTGATCAGGACCGGCGTGTCGGGCTTCGGCCAGGCCACTGCGATGTCGCCAGCTGCGTCCTTGCCATTGTAGCCGGTCTTGTCGCCGATCTTCCAGCCTGCGGGTAGGCCGCCGCGCAGCCGGTTCGCGCCGGTCTTGCAGTTCACCATCCATTCGGTGAGCTGAACGCGGGATTGCGCCGACAAGGCTTCGCCCAGCACCAGCCGGCGCAGATTATTCGCCATCGCCGTTGGCGTCGTGGTGTCCTGGGGATTGCCGGGCGGAGAGCGGTTGAGCTCGGGCTCGTTGTGGTCGAGCCGCGAGGTGGTGTCGCCGAGCGAACGCCAGAATGCAGTCAACTCGGCGGGGCCGCCGATCCGCGCCAGCAGCAGATTGGCACAGGTGTTGTCGCTGAGCTCGACGATGGCCTTGCACATCTCGCCGACCGACATTTTGCCGGCCGGGAGGTTTTCCCTCGCCACCGGTGCATATTCCAGCAGATCCGCTTGGCTATAAGGGATCATGGCCGCGAGTTGCTCCTCGCCGCGGTCGACCCGCCCCAACACGCAGGCCACCAGCGAAGCCTTGAATGTCGAGCACATGACGAACCGCTCGTCGGCGCGCCAGGCGAGCTTTTTGCCGTTCGCCAGATTTTCCGCATAGAGCCCAACCCGCCCGCCGCTTTCACGTTCATAGGTTTCGAGCTCTGGCGGCGCCTCCGCGGCAAGCGCGGGAGAAGCGGCCATCCAGCAGAGTGAGGCGAGCAGGGAACGGCGGTCGAGAGGCATGGCGGACTTTCAGGTGAGTGAGTCGGTAAATGCAGCGGATGCTTCATCCGCACCGTCATTGCGAGCGCAGCGAAGCAATCCAGACTGTCTCCGCGGAGGGATTCTGGATTGCTTCGCTGCGCTCGCAATGACGAAGACTGGGCAGCGACTGCGCCCGATTTCGGGCAGCGGAAGGGTTGTTCCACTCACTCTCTCAGGTCGTACCGGTACGATTTCGACACGATCTGCCAGCCGTCGGCGAGCTTCATCGCCACCAGATAGTCTGTGAAGTAGCGCGGCGGCAGCTGGCAGCGCACCTTGACGAAGGCGGTGTTGTCGTCCGAACGGTCGATGGTGACGATGAAATCCTCGCGCGGCTTGCCTTCGGCCTTGGCCGAGGCGCGCTTGCGCACGCGGTCGAGCCAATCGGGGACCGTCAGAACCTGGAGCTCGCCCTTCTCGACCCAGCGCAGATCGGCGGAGGGATGGAAGATGGCGCCGAGCTTTTCGGCGTCGCCCTCATAGAGTCCGTCAAAGTAGGATTGCACGACGGCTTCGACACTTGAACGATTTGGGCTCATGGGTCATCCCTTTGAATGGTGGTTGGGCAAACTTAGTCGGACACATCAAAATACGCTATCGGTGTGTCAGCCATTTGCACGAAGGCGTCACCATGACTGCATCAGAAAATTCGAACGTCCGTATCTTGATCGGCGAATGCTATTGCCGCGCTGTGCGCTTTGAAGTGGCGGATGCGTTCTCCTATGCGATGAACTGCCATTGCTCGAACTGCCGTCGCACCACCGGCGCCGCGTTCAAGCCGTTCGCCGGCATTCCGCAGGACAAGCTCCGCGTTGTCCGGGGTGGGGACGATCGGATGATTTTCGGCGACGATACCACCCATGATGCCCATTGTGCCCGCTGCGGCTCACTGCTCTATTCCCGGGTACGGGAAGGACAATGGGTCCATGTCGCCATGGGAACCCTGGTCGATGCCCCCTCGATCCGGCCGAGTGCCCATATTTTTGTGGGCTCGAAGGCGCCCTGGCACGAGATTACGGACGATCTGCCGCAATATCGGGAGCACATCGGGGTTGCCTGACGGAACCCAGTCCGCGCGGCCATTCGGCGGCGAACCGCGACAGCGCTGGCGCGACAAACAGAAGGGGACGTTTGGTCTGTCGTCGCCGTCACCTTCGTGACCTCGATCACAAGCGCCGGCGGTGGATGTTGCTAAAGCGGTCCCAAAGGGCCGAACGGCCCGGAACCATCGGAAGTCGTGTCATGCGCAGTTTGCTCAGACTTTGTCCGCTTTTTGTTGCGCTCGGCCTGCTGTTCGGCGCCGGGCCCGCCTTTGCCGGAAAGCGCGTCGCGCTGGTGCTCGCCAATTCGGCCTATCAGCACGCGCCGTCGCTCGCCAATCCCGTCAATGACGGGGCGGTGATGGCGAAGACGCTGAAGGAGGCCGGCTTCGATGTCGTCGAGTCCCGGCGCGATCTGTCGGCACTGGACACGCGGCGCGTGCTGCGCGACTTCGCCGACGCGACCCGCGACGCCGATATCGCCGTGGTCTACTACGCCGGCCACGGCATCGAGGTCGAGGGCTCGAACTATCTGATCCCAGTGGATGCCAAGCTCGAGCGCGACACCGATGTCTACGACGAGGCGCTTTCGCTCGACCGCGTCCTGGTCGCGGTCGAACCTGCAAAGCAGCTTCGTCTGGTGATCCTGGATGCCTGCCGCGACAATCCGTTTGGCAAGACCATGAAACGCACGGTTGCCTCGCGCGGGATCGGCCGCGGTCTCGCCCAGGTCGAGCCGACCAGCCCCAACACGCTGATTGCCTATTCGGCCAAAGCCGGTTTCACCGCGCAGGACGGCGACGGTGCCAACAGCCCGTTCACGGTGGCACTGTCGAAGCATCTGACGACGCCGGGCCTCGACGTCCGCCGCGCCTTCGGCTTCGTGCGTGACGACGTGCTCAGGTCGACCGGCAACAAGCAGGAGCCGTTCGTCTACGGTTCGCTCGGCGGCGAGGACGTGCCGCTGGTGCCGGTCAAGGTGGCGGCTGCAGCCCCCGCGGCGCCTGTGACGAACCCGCAGGCCGACATGCGCCGCGACTATGAGCTCGCGCTCCAGGTCGGCAACAGGGCGGCCTGGGAAGCCTTCCTCGCCCAGCACCCTGACGGCTTCTATGCGAACCTCGCCAAGCTCCAGATCGACAAGATCCAGGCCGAGCAAGCCCATGCGGCGGCGATCGAGAAGGCAAAGCAGGCCGAGGCCGAACGTGATCGTCTTGCCGCGCTCGGCGCGCAGAAGGATGCGCAAGCCAAGGCCGCGGCCGATGCGAAGGCCGCCGAGCAGGCTCAGCTCGCCGCGCAGAAGGCCAAGGAGCAGGCGCAACAGCAGGCTGCCGCCGCGGAGCAGCAGCGCGTCAATCTCGCCGCCACGGCGCAGAGTGCTGCGCCGGCCAGCACGGCGGGCTCGCCCGGCACCAATGTCGCCTCGCTCACCCCCGCAACCGCGCCGGCCGATCTCAACCGCTCGGTGCAGACAGAGCTTGGCCGCGTCGGGTGTTTCTCCGGGCAGGCCGACGGCAATTGGAATACGTCCTCGCAGCGATCGCTGTCGCAGTTCAACCGCTATGCCGGCACCAAGCTCGACGTGAAGGTGGCGAGCACCGACGCACTCGATGCGGTCAAGTCAAAACCGTCGCGCGTCTGTCCGCTGGTCTGCGAGCACGGCTTCAAGGCCGATGGCGACAAATGCACGAAGATCGTCTGTCGCGAGGGCTATGTGGTCAACGACGACAATGAGTGCGAGAAGCAGCGTGCAGCCAAGCCGGCCAAACCTGCGACGGCCAAGCGCGACGACAGTGATGAGCGTCCCGCTCGGCAGCGTCGTCAGTCCGCAGGTGCGGCTGCCGGAGCTGCCGGCGGTTATGGTGCCGCTGCCGGCATCGCTGGTGCAGGCCGCGCCGCCGGTGGTGGGCAGGTCTTCTGCAATAGCGCGGGCTGCCGCCCGGTCAGCCGCGGTTGCCACCTGGAATATCGCGGCGGCGGCGGCCCCGGCAACGATGCGAATGCAGAAGTGTGCCGTTGAAGGCCGTGCATGATCGAGATCGTCCCGGACCGCCGGGACGACATCAGCTCGCAATCGCGCTCGCCGCGATGTTCACCGTCAGCGCCAACAGCGCCGTGTTGTAAATGAAGGACACGATGCCGTGCGCCGTGGCCGTGCGCCGGATCGTCTTGTCAGTGATGCCGACGTCGGAGACCTGCGCCGTCATGCCGATCACGAACGAGAAATAGACGAAATCCCAGTAGTCGGCGTGGTCTTCCTTGTCGCCGCTCGGAAACTGAAGGCCACCTGCCGTGCCGTGCCGATAATAATCATGCGCGTAATGCAGCGCGAAGATCGTGTGCACGGCCGCCCACGACAGCGCGATGGTGGTGATCGCGATCGTCAGCTCGAGGACGCCGCGATGCGGCGTGCCGAGCTCGGAGACGATCGCCGCGATGCTGGCGAAGGCGCCGGTCGCCGTCACCAGCAGGATCACGAAGCGGCCGTCGTCCTGCATCGCGGCGGCGCGTCGGATGTGCTGATGGTCATTGCACAGCATCATCGCATAGACCAGCACGAGATAGACAGTGATCAGTGCATCCCAGCCGAGCAGAAGCCGTGTCACCAGCCGGTATGACCCCGGCAGCAGCAAGCAGACCAGAATGCCGACCGCGAGCGCGGTGAAGGTCCGCGGCCGCGCATAGATGAGCCGCATCGGCCGCGACAACTTGCGGAAGCGGACGAGGACGGGATCTTCTTTTTGCATGCAGATCGTCCAGTGAGCGCGCTGAGCGGCATCGCAGGTGCGCTCCCTCCCCCGCTTGCGGGGGCGAGTTGGGAAGAGGGTGTCTCCACAACCGAGAACCCCGAGAGGAGAGAGCCCTCACCCGCGCTTTCGGTGCGACCTCTCCCGCAAGCGGGAGAGGTGAAAACCCGACGTCAGTTCTTCCGCTCGGCGACGAAGCGCGCGGCGGCTTGCAGCACGGCGGCGCGATCGCCGAAGATCGATACGGCGCTGTCGGCGCGCGCCAGCAGGTCGCGCACGCGCTGCTTGGCGCCTTCGATGCCGAGCTGGGTGACGAAGGTGGTCTTGCCGAGCGCGGCATCCTGGCCTGAGGGCTTGCCGAGCGCGGCCGCATCGCCTTCCACGTCGAGCAGATCGTCGGCGATCTGGAAGGCTTCGCCGAGCGCGCGGCCGTAATCGTCGAGCGCCTGATATTCTTTCTGCGAGGCTTGGCCGAGGATCGCACCGGCGATGCAGCCGTAGCGCAAGAGCGCGCCGGTCTTCATCTGCTGAATGCGGGCCACATCGATCGGCTCGTTGCCGCCAAAGCGGCCTTCGCCGGCGAGATCGAGGATCTGGCCGCCGACCATGCCGCCGATGCCGGCGCAGCGCGCCAGCGCGCGCGTCAGCAGCAGCCGCACATTGGCATCGCGATGGACCTCGTCGCGCGTGATGATGTCGAAGGCGAGCGTCAGAAGGCCGTCGCCGGCGAGGATCGCGGTGGCGTCATCGGTCTTCTTGTGCAGGGTGGGGCGGCCGCGACGGAGGTCCGAATTGTCCATCGCCGGCAGATCGTCATGGATCAGCGAATAGCAGTGGATGCATTCGAGTGCCGCGCCGGCGAGCAGGGCCGCCTCGCGCGGCACGCCGAACACGGCCGCGCTCTCGACCACCAGGAACGGCCGCAGGCGCTTGCCGCCATTGAGGCTCGAATAGCGCATTGCGTCCATCAGTCGCTTGGGCCGGGCGATCTCGTCGTGCAGGATGTCGTCCGACAGCAGGCGCCCGAGCAGGGCCTCGGTGTCATCAGCGGTCTTGTCCAGACGCTTGGCGAAATCGGACGGGGACGTGCCGGTCATCAAGAAGGGCTCCAGAACTAAAATTCGGCCGGACAATCCTTTATGCGCCCGCCCCAGTCAATCGTTTGGAAGGCCTAAAAAGTGCTGGAAAAGGCCCGGATTATCACAGACTTAATGGCGGGATCCGTGGCCGCTTCTCGTTTCGTGCCGGAAAGGTCCATTTGCGCATCGTCAAAATCCTGCTGGTAGCGATCGCGGTCGTGGTTCTCGCGCCCTATGTCATTGCGCCGTTTTACCGTACCGGCCACCCTGTTTCGACGCTGATGGCTTGGCGCAGCTTGCGGGGCGCGCCGATGCAGCGGGAGTGGATCGCTCTGGCTGATATGTCGCCGTATCTGCCGCGCGCGGTGGTGGCGGCCGAGGACGCCCATTTCTGCAAGCATCACGGCATCGATTGGGGTGCGCTGCGCGAGGCGATCGACGATGCGAGGGAGGACGGCACCGCCTTCCGGGGTGCCTCCACCATCACCCAGCAGGTGGCGAAAAACCTGTTCCTGTGGCAGGGACGCGATTTCATCCGCAAGGGGCTCGAATTCCCGCTGGCCCTGTGGATCGACCTCGTCCTACCCAAGCCGCGGATTCTCGAAATTTACCTCAACATCGCCGAGCTCGGCCCGCAGGGGCAGTTTGGGGTGGAGGCGGCCAGCGCTTATGCCTTCGGCAAATCGGCCGAAAACCTCTCCCCCCGGGAGGCCGCACTTCTGGCGTCGATCCTGCCGAATCCGGTCAAACGCAGCGCCCGGATTCCCGGCCCAGGCGTGAGGCGGCTGGCGGCTACCTATATGACGCGAGGGCAGGCGAGCTCGCTGGCGACCTGTTGGCGCGAAAATCGCTGATTTTGGGCCCGTTCCGGGCGTATTTTCCAGCCCAAGAGCCTAGCTTTACGGCCAGCCTTCCTCTATAAGCGCGGCCTTGATCGGCATTCAGCTCGCCTCGTATTGCGGGTGCTGAGCCGTCCCTTCGCGGACGATGCCCTGATGTCACCAATCCCTAGAGGATATTGAAATGGCCGTTCCGAGAAGAAAAACCTCGCCGTCGCGCCGTGGCATGCGCCGCTCGGCAGACGCCATCAAGAAGCCGACCTATGTGGAAGACAAGGACTCCGGTGAGCTCCGTCGTCCGCACCATCTCGACCTCAAGACCGGCATGTACAAGGGCCGCCAGGTCCTAAAGAAGAAAGAGTCCTGAAGCCAGGACCTTTCCTCAGGCGGGAGATTGGACCCGCCTGGTTTCGGCCAACCCATGAGATAGACGGTGACGGCGGCGGAGCAAATGCTTCGCCGCTGCATTGTTCTGTCCGGATATCTTGATCGAGAGGGCATCTCGCCGATGGTCGGTTTCCCGCTGCTCCTGATTCCGCTCGCGGTCTACAACATCATCGCCTTCCTGATGCCCAGCGTGTCCTTCTCGGACGTGCTGTTCAAGGTGCCGATGATCACGGGCGAGAGCTGGCCGGTCACGCTCGCCGATCTCCTGCTCGCGCTTGGCGTGGTGCTACTGCTGTTAGAGGTGGTCAAGGGCGCGCGACCGGGCTCGAAATTCCTGATGGATCATTTGCTGTCGCTGATCATCTTCGGCGCGGCCGCTGCCGAATTCGTGATGTGGCCCAAATTCGGCAACTCCACCTTTTTCCTGCTGGTGCTGCTGGCGATGGCCGACTTCCTCGGCGGCATTGCCCAGCGCACGCGCCGCCGCGTCACCTATGTCGCCGAGACCACGGTGCCGGCGCCACGCAAGGCCAAGCGCAAGCCCGAAGCACCGGATGATGCGGAGGTCGCCTCCAAGTTCGAGCCGGTGATTGCGCCGCAGCCGGCGCCGCCCGCCCCCTCGGCGCAATCCGTCGCCGAATCCGTGCTGATGGATCATCCTGCGCCAAAGCCGGTGCAGGGCGCCGCCTCGCCGGAAATTCCCTCGCCGCATCTTCAGCCGGGCAACGGCACGCCGTCCTCGCCGGATACACCGCCGCGTTGATCAAGCCACCTGCCGCGTCCGCGCGGCGACGCTTCCCAGTGGCTGCTTGCTGCCATAGGCCGTCCGCGCATCTTCGGAAGAGGCGCGGCGGAGCCGGCTGGTCTGGGGCAGATATTCGGCATTGGCGATGAGCTGAGTAACGAAGCTCGGATCGGGACGCGGCAGCGGCGCCTTGTGAACCCACTGCAACGTCGGCATCAGCGGCACCAGGGCCGTGCCTGTGCCGTCGTCCGCCGTGTCCAATCGATCGGTACTCAACATCGCAATCACCGTTGACCCGGCAAGCTTGTCGCGTTTCGGGACGCGGGTGCCGGTGCGAGTCCTGTACTCGCAAGGCCTATGCCGGCCGGGCCGGTTTGGTTCCCCGCGCCGAGGAAACGTGGTTTCCAAATTGTTTATCAACTTTGCCTAGGGTCGGGGGCGAATCTGGCTCTATTCTGGGCCGGCCCAGGACTTCTCCACTGTGCCAAAACGAGGCGATCTTGACCCCTGCATTGCCGCAAGCCTCCGACATCCTGGCCGCGCTCGGTCAGGCCGTGTTCGCCTGGGACATCGCCAGCGATGCCATCGTCTGGGGTGAGCAGGTCGCCAGCATCTTTCCCGGTATCCCCGCCGAGCGGCTCGCGACCGGCGCCGAATTCGCCAAGCTGATCGAGCCCGCGCAAACACTGCGGACCGCGGCGCTGGCGCAAACCTCCGCCGTGCATGGGGCCGATGGCACGCCCTATCGCGTCGAGTATGGCGTGCGCATGAGCGCCGGCGATCCCGTCATCTGGATCGAGGAGACCGGCCGCTGGTTCGCTGGTCCCGACGGCCGCCCCGTGCGCGCGATCGGCTCCGTCCGCATTAACAATGAACGTCACGCCCGCGACGAGGAGCTGACGAGGCTGGCCCGTCTCGACCCACTGACCGGCGAGCTCAACCGCTCGCATCTGATCGCGGCGCTCGCCGAGACGATTGAGGAGACCACTCGCTTCCGCTCGACCGCGGCCTTCATGCTGGTCGGCATCGATCATCTCGCCCGCGTCAACGATGCCTTTGGCTTCGACGTTGCCGATGCCGTGATCCTCGACATCGCCAAGCGCATTCGCTCGCGTTTGCGCGGCGGCGACGTGCTCGGGCGCTTCTCCGGCAACAAGTTCGGCCTGATCCTGAAGAACTGCACCGTCGACGACATGAATGTCGCCGCGGAGCGCTTCCTCGCCGGCATCCGCGACGAGGTGGTGCCGACGAAATCAGGCCCAGTCTCGGTCACCGCGTCGATCGGCGCGGTCAGCCTGCCGCGCTATGCCCGCAACACCGACGAGGCCGTCAACCGCGCCCATGAAACGCTGGATGCCGCCAAGCGCCGCCGCGTCGGTTCGTTCGCGGTGTGGCGTCCCGATGCCGCGCGCGACGCGCAGCGTCGCGTCAACATTCGCGTCACTGACGAGATCGTCACCGCGCTCAACGAACGCCGCATCAAGCTCGCCTATGAGCCCGTGGTCTCGGCTGCTTCGCGCGAACGCGCATTCCACGAATGTCTGGTGCGGATGGACCAGGGCGATGGCCAGGTGCTGCTCGCGCCCGACATCGTGCCGGTCGCCGAGCGGCTCGGCCTGATCCGCCTCGTCGATCACCGTGTGCTCGAGCTCGTGGTCGCCGAGCTTGCGGCTGCGCCCGACGTTTGTCTCAGCCTCAACATCTCGCCGGATACCACCATGGATCCGGATTGGTGGGCGGGGATCGAATCGCTGATGCAGGCGCATCCCGGTGTTGCCGAGCGGCTGATCGTCGAGATCACCGAGACGGTCGCGATCCAGGACATCGACGACGTTCGCGCTTTCGTCAGCCGCCTCAAGCATTTTGGCAGCCGCATTGCCATCGACGATTTCGGCGCCGGCTACACCTCGTTCCGCAACCTGCGCAAGCTCGGCGTGGATATCGTGAAGATCGACGGCGCCTTCGTGCAGAACATCACCCATTCCGCCGACGACCGCGCCTTCGTGCAGACCCTGATCGACCTCGCCCGGCGCCTCGACATCAAGACCGTCGCCGAATGGGTGCAGGACGAAGAGGCCGCAAGCATGCTGCGCGACTGGGGCTGCGACTACATCCAGGGCCGTTTGATCGGGCTCGCCTCGGCCGAGCGGCCGTGGGCGGCTTCAACGGATAGTGCGCTGCCCGCCGCAAGCTGAAGCCGTAGGGGACCAAAGCGAAGCGTGCCCACCATCGTGCTGTGTCGTTGGAAAGATGGTGGGCACGGCGCAAGCGCGCCTTTGCCCACCCTACGAGATCTCCTCACGCCCCCTCATCGAGCGCGACCAGCTCGCGCTTCTTGCGCAGTGACGGCAGCAGCGGAGCGATCAGCAGCACCAGGGCAAGCACAAGGCACGCGCCCGAGATCGGCCGCTGCACGAAAGTCCACAGATCGCCCTGCGACAGGATCAGCGATTTGCGCAGGTTGTTCTCCATCATCGGCCCCAGCACGAAGGCCAGCACCAGCGGTGCCGGCTCGTAGCCGAGCTTGCGCATGAAATAGCCGATGATCCCGAACGCGATCATTACGTAGACGTCGAAGACGTTGTTGCTCGAGCAGTAGACGCCCAGGATCGTGAACAGGATGATCAGGGGGAACAGGATGTTGTAGGGCAGCTTGAGCAGCTGCACCCACATGCCGATCATCGGCAGGTTCAGGATCAGCAGCATGACGTTGCCGATATACATGCTGGCGACGATGCCCCAGAACAGGCCGGGGTTTTGCGTGATCAGCAGCGGCCCCGGCTGCAGGCCGTGAATGACGAAGGCCCCCAGCAGCAGCGCCATCACCACGTTCGGCGGGATGCCGAGCGTCATCAGCGGGATGAAGGCGCCGCCCGCCGCGGCGTTGTTCGCCGACTCCGGCCCCGCGACGCCTTCGATTGCGCCGTGGCCGAAACGCTCGGGCGTCTTCGACAGCCGCTTCTCCAGCGCGTAGGATGCAAATGACGCCACCACTGCGCCGCCACCCGGCAGGATGCCGAGAAAAAAGCCGAGGATCGTGCCGCGGCCGACCGGGCCTGCGCTCACCTTCCAATCCTCTTTGTTGGGCAGGAGATGGGTGATCCTGGTGTTGATGATGTCTCGCTTGATGGCCTGCTCGGTGTTGAGAAGAACTTCGGCGACGCCGAACAGGCCCATCACGACGGGCACGAGGCCAATGCCGTCGATCAGCTCCATGCGGCCGAAGGTCAGCCGCGGCTGCGCGGTGATGCTGTCGAGGCCGATCAGTCCGAGCACGACGCCGATGCACGCCATCAGCAGCGCCTTCGGCATCGATCCCTGGGTCAGGAAGGTGAGCACCACGAGGCCGAGCACCATCAGGCTGAAATACTCGGCCGGGCCGAAGGCGATGGCGAGGCTGGCAAGCTTCGGGGCCACCAGCATCAAGGCGACCAGCGCAAAGGTGCCGGCGACGAACGAGCCGAAAGCGGAGATGCCGAGTGCCGGACCCGCGCGGCCCTGCTTCGCCATCTGGTGGCCGTCGATGCAGGTGACGACGGAAGCGGCCTCGCCGGGGATGTTGACCAGGATCGAGGTGGTCGAGCCGCCATACATCGAGCCGTAATAGATGCCGGCCATCATGATGATGCCGGATTCCGGCGTTCCCGACAGCGTCACGGGCAGCAGCAGCGACATCGCCGAAATCGGGCCGATGCCAGGCAGCACGCCGACCAGCGTGCCGATGAAGACGCCGATGAAGCAGTAGAGCAGGTTGATCGGCAGCAGTGCGACGCCGAATCCATGTGCCACATTGACAAGCGTATCCATGCGATCAACCGATCCCGAACAGGCCCGAGGGCAACTGGATCAACAGCAGCCGCTTGAGTACCCACCACATGCCTGATGGCACCAGCACGGCGATCGGAAGCGCCAGAGCCCAGCGCACCGGATCGATCAAGCGCAACAGCAGCAGCAGCAGCGGAATCGACGACAGCAGAAATCCCAGCGGCTCCAGCGCGAAGGAGAATGCGGTGAGGCAGGCGATGAGGAGAAGCGGCTTGCTCCAGCGCACATTCTCCCAGCGCGAGGCCAGCGTCGGCCCGCCCTCGGTGACTGCCGAGACGATGATGGCGCCTGCGAACACGCACATCAGGATGCCCGTGTAGAACAGCACGTAGCCGGAGCCGGGATCGTTGATGGTGCCGAGCTTGAGCCTCAAGCCCGACCAGATCACGAAGCCGCCGAGTGCGAGCCCGATCAGCCCGCCCCAGAGTTCGGAGTTGCTGAGGCGGAGCTTGACCTTGGTTGGATCGTTCATCGATTTTCTCTCGTGCCCCGGACGCGGCGCGGCACCATAAGTGCGTTCACGCACGTCTTCGACGTGCTATGGTGATGCGCTGCAGAGCCGGGGCCCATGAATGCAGAGGAAAAGGTGGGTCCCGGCTCTGCGCTGCATCGCTGAAGAAGCGCTGCACCGCGTCCGGGACACACTTGTGGCTTAGCGCTACTTCTTCGCAAGTCCGAGCGTCTCGATCACCTTGCGCTCGGACTCCGTGACTTCGACGACGAACTTCTTGTAGTCCTCGGTGTTCTTATAGTTCGGCACCATGTCGTATTTGGCGAGCGTTGCCACCACCGCGGGGTCCTCGACCGCCTTCTTGAAAGCATCGTGCAGCTTGGCGACGATCTTTGGATCCATGCCTTTCGGACCGGCGAGGCCGAACGGAGAGTCATAGACCATGGGATAGCCGAGCTCCTTCAGTGTCGGCACGTCGGGATAGTTCGGCGAGCGTGCGCCGGTCCAAACCATCAGGAGCCGCAGCTTGCCGGCGTCGACCAGCGGCCGCCATCCCGTGGAATCAGCCTGAAGCATGGTGTGCTGTCCCAGCACTGCGGCATTGGTCTCCGCGCCGCCCTTGAAAGGGACTTGCGTCAGCTTGATGCCGGACATCGCGGCGATCTGCTCCATGCCGATATGCAGCGAGGTGCCGGCGCCCGGCGTGGCGTAGGTCACCTTCCCCGGGTTCGCCTTTGCGAACTCCACCACGTCCTTCCAGCTCTTGAACTGCGACTCCGCGCTGGTCGTCACACCGAAGGTGTAGCCGGTGAGATGAACGATGTAGGTGAAATCCTTCGCCGGATCCCACGATACCTCCTGCATCAGCGGCAGGCGGAACACCGTGATCGGGATCTGCGAGATGGTATAGCCGTCCGGCTTCGCCGCCGCCGCCATCGTCGCGGGTCCGACCGTGCCGCCGCCGCCGGCTTTGTTGTCGATCACGATCGGCTGTCCCAGCACCTTCGAGGCGCTGTCGGCGATCGCGCGCATCGAGATATCGGTCGATCCGCCAGCCGGCCATGGCACGATCAACGTGATCGGTTTGGTTGGATAGTCCTGCGCACTGGCGGCAGTGGAGAGCAATGCGCCCATGACGGCGTGCACCGCGGCAAATGCAATCGTCTTCAGCCCGTAACCCGACATCGAAACGCCTCCCTCGCGGCGGCCTCTCTGGGACCGCCGTCGCTCGTTCTTGTGAGGCGATTGTTTCTGAAATTGAGGGAGAAGAAAAGCGCATTGCGCGGATCGCGCGCGGCGGTCGGTCGGGCAACGCCGGCAAAGCCGCTACATGCGACAATTCGTCATTTGGCCACGTGCCGAGGGACGGAATTTGACGCGCCTAAGCCGTCAGGCCACGCGCCGGACCATGTTCAGCGTCTCGATGGTGCGGCCCACCTCCGATGCGAGGCACGGCTTGCCGAAATAATAGCCTTGAACGGCGGTGCAGCCGCATTCGCGGACGAAATCGAGTTGCTCCTCGGTCTCCACCCCCTCGGCCGTGGTCTCGACGCCGAGCACGGAGCCGAGGCTTGCGATCGTTCTGACGATGGCAACGCTCTCCGGGCTTTCGCCGAGCGTGCCGACGAAGGAACGGTCGATCTTGATGCGATCGAACGGAAACTTGCGCAAGTAACTCAGCGACGAATAGCCGACCCCGAAATCGTCGAGGCTGACGCGCACCCCTAACGCGCGGAGCTGATGCAGGATGTTGATGGTCGCCTCGCTGTCGTCGAGCAGCGCAGTCTCCGTGACCTCGAGCTCGAGCCGCTGCGGCGTCAGGCCGGCTTCCGCAAGTGCGCTCGTGACCATCGCCACCAGCCCGCGGGAACGGAATTGCACCGGAGACAGGTTCACCGCGATGGTGACGCCGGGCCAGGCCGCGGCGGCCGCGCAGGCCGTGCGCAGCACCCATTCGCCGATCGGTACGATCAATCCGTTCTCCTCCGCAATCGGAATGAATTCGGCCGGAGAGACGAAGCCGCGCGAGGGATGCTTCCAGCGCAGCAATGCCTCGAAGCCGGTAAGCTCGGAGGAATCGAGCCGCATTTGCGGTTGGAACACCAGGTGGAATTCATGTCCTTCGAGCGCGCCGGCCAGATCCTGCTCCAGTGCGTGCCGGCTGCGCGCCTCTTCCTCCATCTCGGGCTCGAACAGCTGATAGGCTCCGCGCCCCTTGGCCTTGGCTTGGTACAGCGCGAGGTCGGCGCATTTCATCAGCTCGTCGGCATCGAGTCCGTGGTCGGGTGCGATCGCGATGCCGACGGAGACGCCGACATGGATCGACTGGCTTTCCAGCGGCGGGGGACGACCGATGATGTCGACCAGGCGGCGGGCGAGCTCCTCAGCCGATTGCGGCTGCGGCCCGCGCTGGAGCACGGCGAATTCGTCACCGCCGAGCCGCGCAACCGTGTCGTGCTCGCCGACATTCTCCTTCAGTCGGGCTGCGACCCAGCGCAGCAGGCGGTCGCCCGCGGCGTGGCCCAGACGATCGTTGACGGTCTTGAAATTGTCGAGGTCGAAGCAAAGCACGGCCATGGCGCCGCCGGCGATCGCAACCTGGTTCAATCCCTCGCCCATCTTCTCGCGGAACAGCGTGCGGTTGGGCAGGTCGGTGAGTGAATCGTGCCGCGCCATGTGCGCCACCCGGGCCTGGGCCTTGTGACGCTCGGTGACGTCCTCGTAGGTGACGACCCAGCCGCCATGCTCCATCCGCTTGTGATTGAGCTTGATGATGCGGCCGTCGCTCAAATGACGGTGCAGCGTGTGCTCGCCCTCGCGCAGCCTCTCGACATATTCGGCATAGAGCTTGGCGCCCGTCGTGCTCGGATGGTTGCCGAGCTCGCAGCTGTGCTCCATGATCTCCCGCATCGAGACGCCGGGCTTCACGATCTCCGGCGACAGTCCGTACATCTCGATATAACGGCGATTGCAGACGATGACGCGCAGGCTGGCATCGAGCATGCACAGACCCTGGCTCATGTTGTTCAGTGCGGCGTCGAAGCGGCGATACTGTTCGCTGAGCTGCTCGATCGCACGCTCGCGCTCGGTAATGTCCTCATAGGTGGCGACGAAGCCGCCCTCGGGGAGCGCGCAATAGCGTACCGAGATCACCGTGTCATTCGACATGCGCCGACGCATTGACGAGGAGTCGCGATTCGCGATCCTCGTGCTGGCGGCTTCGAGGAGTTGTTGCGGACTGTATTCGGAGGAGAACGCGCCGTTCGCCATCGAACGCTCGATCAGCTCGGCGAGATGGGTGCCGGGCCGGGTCTGCTCCGGCGACAGCTGGTAGATCTTGCGGTAGGTGGTGTTGCAGACGCGCAGGCGCATGTCGCTGTCGTAGAAGGCGAGCCCGTGCGCCATGTTCTCCAGCGCCGCATCGAGGATGACGTTCTGTTGCCTCAGCGTTTCCTCATACTGCAGCCGCTCCGTGACGTCCTCATGCACCGTCACCCAGCCGCCGTCGGGCAGGAAGCGGGAAACCGCCTGCACCATCCGCCCGTCATAACGCATCACCAGCAGGGTCTTCGCCTTCCTGCGGCGCACATCTTCCAGTCGGGTCTCGTGAAATTCGTCGCCCGACATGCCCGGCAGGTTGCCGCGCGACATCCAGTGCTCGATCACCGTGCCGTGCGGGACACCGGGCTTCACGATGTCAGGGTCGAGGTCGTAGAGCTTCAGGAACCGTTCGTTGCAGACGACGACACGGCCGTCGACGTCGTACATGATGAGGCCGTGCGACATGTTGGCGAGCGCGTGCTGGCTGCGCTCGGTCTGCACGCGCAATTCTGCCTCGAGCCGGGCGAGGCGGGTGACGTCGTCGCAGATCGTCATCCAACCGCCGCCTGGAAGCGGCTTCAACTCGAGCGACATGACGAGGCCGCTCGCCAGCCGCTGCTCGGTTTGGAACGGCTTTCCCCCCGCGATCTGCGCGATCCGCGCCGAATACAGCGCGTCGAGCTCGCTTTCCGGAAAGTTACCACGGCTTGCGCTGTGCGCGAGCACCTCACGGTAGCTCGTGCCGACCCGCACGATGTCGGCCGACATGCTGAAAAAGGAGAGGTAGCGCTGGTTGACCAGAACGATCCGGTTGTCGGCATCGTAGACGCAAACGCCTTGCTCCATGTGGTCGAGCGCAAGCTGGCTCAGCGCGACCAGGGCGTCCGGGCCCTGCTCGCTCCGTGCACCGGGCTCGTTGTTGCGGGTCGACATCATGGGGTCGGCGGGACCTCGGCAGGCAAAAGACTTAACGCAACCTATTTCAGCCGCCGAGGGTAGCGAAGAGCCCGGAAAATTCCCTTAAGCGCAGTAGTTTACGGAGGGTGACTGACGATAGAGAGCTGTGTGTAGTGAGGCCCAGTCCCAGGCACCGGCCTTTCACCGTGCCGGAGCGAGGCTCACCACGCTGCGCGCGGCGAGCACCTCGGGATGACGGTGCTGGACTGCTGGCTGCGGTTCTAATTACGGCCCATACAACACGAGTTCCGTGTCGGTGAGGTCGGCGAGCTGTGGCCGGTGCGGCCCCTTGAAATATTTGCGGCCGCGCCGCTCGGTGTACATGCCGACGAGGCCGGGAATCGGCTCATTGGAATCGACGGCCACCGAAATCTTGCCGAGCCGCAGCAGCAACTGGCCGATGCGGCCGGCGCATTCGGCATATTCGGCGGCACTCCGGCAATAGATCAGCTTCATGGCGGGCGGTGCGATGAAACCGCGGCGGATGCGCACCGGTTGCAGGATGAAGGGGAACGTTCCCTTCGGCGTGCGACAGACGAGGCTGAGGCAGTTGTAGCGCGCGTGCCGCGTCAGCAGCGCGGTCTCCTCATCGGAAAGCCCATCGATCGTCTTGGCGTGCTGCGGGATCACCTCGATCTTGCTCCAGCGCGGCGCGCGCGCCAGCGCAGGGACCGAGAAGAATATCCCGCGGCAATAGGCGCGAAAGCCCTGCGTCTCGATGATCGGCCAGGTCCATGGCGCCGGACTGATGTTGAAATAAGTGACGTCCCTGTGCCGCTGGGCGATCTTGGTCAGCAGCGGAGCGTAGTTGCGGTAGGCCGGCTCGACATACCAGCTCGACAAATTGCACCGGATAGCGGTCTCTTCGCCGACGTTCCGCGCGGTGTAGATCAAGAGCAGCACGCCGACCGGCGTGCCGTCGTCGTCGAGCATGTAGCCAAAGCGCGGATAACCGTCCGGCACGGGTCGGAAGGCCTGCCGGCGCAGGCCTTGAATCCAGTATTCGCGTGAACGGCCGACGAAGCCGCGCGTCAGCAAGTCCGCAATCTTGTCGACGTCGGACTCGGTGATTTCGCGGCATCGAACCTTGGTATGGATCACGCTCGTCTTGCCCGTGGAAATGGTCGGCCTCGTGAGTTGCGTTAGCGCCAGCCTTCGCCGTGGGCACCTGCCGCAACATGCGGCTGCAGGCCCAGGACGTCCCGTACCTTGGCAGGCCAGGCGGAAAGATCGGTGCCGTGGGTGTGGAACATGGCAACAGCCAGACGGTCCATGCCGAAGGCAACGCAGCCGGTATGGGCCGGCTCGCCATTGGCGTCCTGGATTCCCCAGGTCGTGCCGAAATGGTCGCGGTGATAGTTGAAGCTCATGCAGGCGGTCGGCTGTTCCTCCGAGCGCAGCGGAATGAGGAGCTCGAACTTGAGCTGCTGCTGCTTCTGACTCACCGCCTTCATCTGGCCGACCCTGCCGAAGAACGGATCGCTGGCATAGTCGACGCGGAAGGTCAGGCCGAGGTCGCGGGCGATCGCCCGCGCGCGCACCATCCAGCGCTCGCGGAAATCGGCGACGTCCTCGGGCGTGCCAATGCAGACATATTCGCGCATCCGGAACGATTGCAGCCGGTCAAGATGCTTCGACGGCTCGCGGCGGAAGCAGTCCGCAGCGACGTCGAAGCGCAGGCCGCCCTTGGGCAATTGGCCACGGCTCGCCGCGATCGGATAGACGGGATAGCAGGCGGCCGGAGACAGCACGAGGTCGGCAGGCGAGAGCGATGTGGTCCAGTCGCCGCCGGCATCGAACCGGCTCACCGCGGCGTTGATCTCGCGTTCGGTGCCGTGCAGGCCACAGACGCAGCCGAGCAGGTTCGGGAAGCTCTTGAGATAGCCGGATTTCTCCAGCTGGGCGCGGCTCATCACCGGCGGGAAGCGCATCACCTCGGTGCCGGTCTCGCGATGACTGGTGATCAGCGCAGCGAGCTTCTCGACGATGCCCTCGTAGAGCGCGGTGCGGGCGTAGACGCCGTCCGAGCCCATGCGGTGGAACAACTTGTCGGCGAGATGATCGAGCGGATCAACGATTTGCGGCGCGGTTTCCGGCGAATTGGGGAGGACGGCAATATTCATGGGTCGATGTCCTGCTATCTCGAAATTGTTCTTGTTGGTCTGGTCGGGAAGGCACGTCAGTCGTGAAGGCTCGACGGCACGCCGCTCATCAGCGTCGAGGTGGCGGCGTTGGCCAGAATGCGGTCGTTGTTGATCATGATCGGCGACGACAGCACATCGCGGAGGTGACGGCCCATGGTGAACTCGCCGTCGTTGCGGTAGCCGGAAAGGCCCGCGGTGCGCATCGCATGCATCACGGTCTCGACCGCGAACTCGGAAGCCTGCACCTTCAGCAGCGTGATCGAGGACTGGAAATCGAGCGAGCCGAGCGCCCGCTCGTCATGCTCGGCGCTGGCGAAGGCGTCGATGTTGGCGGCGATCAGCGCGCGCAGCTTGGCCAGCGACATCTTGGCGGCGGTGAAGTGCGCTGCGGCCGGGGGCATCTGGCCGCCGGAAGAGCGCGCCGCCTTGCGGATGAAGGCCTGCGCGCGGGTCACGGCCGCAGCGGCGATGCCGGCCCAGGCCGACGACCAGCACAGATGCGCGAACGGCGTCATGGTCTGGGCGTGGATCTTGTCGTAGGATTCCGGGAAAACGCGGTCGGCGGGGCAGTCGACCCTCAGCTCGAACCCGGTCGAGCAGGTGCCGCGCATGCCGAGCGTTTCCCAGCCGAGCGTCCGCTTCAGCGAATAGTCGTCCTTGGCGAGCGCCAGCAGCACCTGGTCGGAGGCGGCGGCATCGGTAGCGCGGCGGGCGATGGTGACGAGGCCGTCGGCTTCGGCACCATAGGAGATCACGGTGGCGTCGCGCACGAGCGAGACGGTGTCGCCGGCATGGTCGACCGCGGCGGCGCTGGCGCGGATGTTGCCGCCGTTCTGGCCCTCGGTGGTGGAGGAGGCGAGCAGCCACTGGTCGCGGGCGACCCGGCGCATCATGGTCTCCATCCAGGGAATGCCATGGCCGTGCCTGATGACGCAGGCGACCTTGGTCTGGTGCATCGCGTAGATCATCGCTGTGGAAGCGCAGGCGCGCCCGAGCGTGTAGCAGATGTCGGTGACGTCATAGATCGAGGCGCCGAAGCCGCCGAACTCGACCGGAACCATCACACCGAGCAGCTTTTGCTCGCGTGCGACGTCGAAAGCTTTGTGCGGGAAGCGGGCGTCGCGATCGACCCCGTCTGCGTCGGCTGCGGCCGCTGCGGCGGTCCGCGCGGCGCGCTCGATCAGGGAGGGACCCTGCTCGAGAAATCCGGTCTGCATTTCGTCGACAGTGAGGACTGCTTCACGCACGTTCATACTCGTCCGCCTCCGGTTTGCCGTTCGAGATCGCCGGCATCATTCGCGATGCCGCTTGCAGCGATCCTCCGGCCATCTTTGCTTGTGAGACGAGGCTACGGATTTAATTCAAATTCGTCGATGAAATAGAGGGTAAACAAAACCCAATTCCGAACGAACAGTTAAGGTCCGGTTGTTTGCATCACCCGATTTTCCAGCATCGCGTTAGGACTCTGGAAGAAGCCTGAATTTCGGACAATCTGAGTCATCGTTTACTAAGAAGCGCGAAGTATTGGTGTCGCCCATTGCAGGACCGGCAGGCCGTGCCCATCGTAGCCGGCAGTCCGATCCGCCCCCCGATAAACAGATGGAAATTTGCCGATGCAGGCCTTCGATACCGATTTGCGCAAT
Organism: Bradyrhizobium sp. LMG 9283; assembly: GCF_045571415.1. Classification (NCBI taxonomy): domain Bacteria; kingdom Pseudomonadati; phylum Pseudomonadota; class Alphaproteobacteria; order Hyphomicrobiales; family Nitrobacteraceae; genus Bradyrhizobium; species Bradyrhizobium sp. LMG 9283. The sequence goes on along the minus strand of NZ_CP120691.1, from coordinate 8,668,562 downwards.
CGCATCATCAAGCTGGTGAAGGGTATCCTCGAACAGAACTCGCTCACCGCAGACGTGACGCCACAGGCGAAGCTCGTCGATATCGGCCTGACCTCGATGGACATGGTCAATCTGATGCTCGGCGTCGAGGCCGAGTTCGACTTCACCATCCCGCAGGCCGAGATCACGCCGGAGAATTTCCAGTCGGTCGAGACGCTGGAGCGGATGGTCGCCACCCAGCTACAGCCGGCAACGGCGGCTTAAGTCGAGCGTACGGCGCCTTCCACGGTGTCGCCCGCGCTCCTCATACGACCGCCATCACCCCACCACCCCAGTTCCAAATCCGCCGCAAAACTGGCATAGCTTAACCATGTCACATTTGGCGGACAGGGTGGAGCAGGCATGACGCGGGCGGTATTGGGTATCATCGGGGGCTCGGGCATCTACGACCTGCCGGGTCTCGAGGGTGCTCGCGAAGAGGTGATCAAGAGCCCTTGGGGCGAGCCGTCCGCGCCCGTGCGGCGCGGCACAATGGCGGGCCTGCCGGTCGTGTTCCTGCCGCGGCACGATAAGGGCCACCGGCTGTCCCCCTCCGACATCAACTACCGTGCCAATATCGACGTGCTGAAGCGTGCCGGCGTCACCGACTTGATCTCGCTGTCGGCCTGCGGCTCCTTCAAAGAGGAACTTCCGCCGGGCACCTTCGTTCTCGTCGACCAGTTCGTCGACCGCACCCACAAGCGCGAGAGCTCGTTCTTCGGCCGCGGCTGCGTCGCGCATGTGTCGATGGCGCACCCGGTCTCGCCGCGGCTTCGCATCCATCTCGCGGCGGCGGCCGAGGCCGAGGGCATCGCGATCGCGCGCGGCGGCACCTATGTCTGCATGGAAGGGCCGCAATTCTCCACTTTCGCGGAAAGCATGACCTACAAGACGCTTGGCTATTCCGTGATCGGCATGACCAACATGCCCGAGGCGAAGCTCGCGCGTGAGGCGGAGATTTGTTACGCCACCGTCGCGATGGTGACGGATTTCGACTGCTGGCATCCCGATCATGACGCCGTCACCGTTCAGGATATCATCCGCGTGCTGAACTCGAACGCCGACAAGGCGAAGGCGCTGGTGGCGCGGCTGGCCAAGGATTTCCCGCGCGAGCACGAGCCGTGCCCGATCGGCTCGGACCGTGCGCTCGACTCTGCGCTGATCACGGCGCCCGAGGCGCGCGATCCGGAGCTTCTGAAGAAGCTCGATGCGGTGGCAGGACGCATCCTGCGCGGCTGAAGGGAAAGGCAGAATGCCATGAAGGTCGACGGCAAGCATTTCCGCAGCATCTGGCGCGAGCGTGACGGCTGGTCGGTCGGAGCGATCGATCAGCGCCGGCTGCCGCATGAATTCGTCATCGCGCGCCTGACCTCATGCGAAGACGCGGCCGTTGCGATCCGCGATATGCTGGTGCGCGGCGCGCCGCTGATCGGCGCGACCGCCGCCTATGGCATGGCGCTCGCGATGCGCGAGGACGCCTTCGACGCCGGCCTGAAGCGCGCCTACGAGACGCTCGTCGTGGCGCGGCCGACTGCGATCAATCTGAAATGGGCCCTGGACGAGATGCGTACGACGCTTGCGCCGATCGATCCCGTCGAACGGGCGGAAGCAGCCTATGCGCGCGCCGACGAGATCGTCGAGCAGGACGTCGAGATCAATCGCGGCATTGCCGGCAACGGTCTGAAGTTGATCGAGGCGATCGCGGCGAAGAAGCCGGGCGAAGTGGTCAACGTGCTGACCCATTGCAACGCCGGCTGGCTCGCCACCGTCGACTGGGGCACGGCGACCGCGCCGATCTACCTTGCACATGAGCGCGGCATCAAGGTCCATGTCTGGGTCGACGAGACCCGGCCGCGTAACCAGGGCGCCTCGCTCACAGCGTGGGAGCTCGGCCATCACGGCGTGCCGCACACGGTGATTGCCGACAATACCGGCGGACACCTGATGCAGCACGGCATGGTCGATCTGGCCATCGTCGGCACCGACCGCGTCGCCGCCAATGGCGACGTCTGCAACAAGATCGGTACGTACCTGAAGGCGCTCGCCGCGCATGACAACGGCGTGCCCTTCTACGTCGCGCTGCCGTCGCCGACGATCGATTTCGTCGTCCATGATGGAATCCGTGACATTCCGATCGAGCAGCGCAGTGGCGTTGAAGTCACCAACATGACCGGTCGTACGGCGGACGGGCGGCTCGAGACCGTGCGGATCGTGCCCGAGAACTCGCCGGTCGCGAACTACGCGTTCGACGTGACCCCGGCGCGGCTTGTCACGGGCCTGATTACCGAGCGCGGCGTGCTGAAGCCCGATCGAGAGTCGCTGGCGGCTGCGTTCCCGGAGCGAGTTGTTCGGCTGTAGCCTGGATGAAGCGAAGCGTAATCCGGGGCCGCTGATCCCGCATTGCGCTACGCTCCATGCGGGCTACGTGTTGCGTCCATCCGGCCTATCTCAGCTTCAGCCCCGTCGCCTTCTCGAGATCCGCGATCGCTTGCGCCCCACCCGTCACCTTGATCGTGGTCATGCCCATCTGACGCGCCGGCTTCAGATTGACGCCGAGATCGTCGAGATAGACGCAATTGTTCGGATCGACTTTCAGTGTCTCGACCATCATCCGGTAGATGCGAGGATCGGGCTTGCGCAAGCCGATTTTGGCGGACTCGATGACGTGATCGAACAACGCCATGACCTCGGCGACATAGAGCGTGCGCCCCGTGAGGCTGCCGATCGCATTGGCCGGAAGGTTGTTGGTGATGCAGCCGGTCTTGAACTGCGCCTTAATACGCTTCAGGGCCTCGACCATCTCCGGGCGCAAATCGCCCTGCAGCAGCGGCAGCACGTCACGGCCACGCACTTCCGCGCCAAGCGCAAGCGATTCCGCGGCGAACAATTCGTCGAAAGTGTCGATGTCCACCTCGGCCCGCTCGAACCTGGCCCAGGCGTTCTCCAGGTGATTGGCTGCGTTCGTGCGCCGGATGATGTCGGTGGGCAGGCCGCGTTCGGTCTCGAACCGCGTGAACGCCTCGAATGGTGAGCTCGTCAGCACGCCGCCAAAATCAAAGACCACAGCCTCGATCGCCAATGTCCTGCCCTCGTCAATTCCTTTCCAAGAGGGCTAGCATGCGTTATCGGCAAGAGCCAGTCCGAAGCTGTCCCCCCCACCGGTGCTGACGCCAATGCGTGTTCCCATGAAGAAGCTTGCCACGTTCATCGCAGCTGCGCTGCTGCTCGCCACACCCGCCCACGCCATCGTCGGCGGCGGCACGCCGCAAGCCGACGGCGTTGCGCGCGCCGTCGTCACCATCGTCGGCTCGCGCGGCAATTTCTGCACCGGCAGCTTGATCACGTCAAAAGTAGTGTTGACGGTGGCGCACTGCGTGCAGCCCGGAGCGGACTACAAGATCGTCGAGCGTGGCGCCGATGGTCAGCCGCAATTGCTGAACGTCCGTACCGTCGCGATCCATCCGAACTTCAACATTCAGGCAATACAGGCGCATCGCGCCACCGCCGACGTGGCACTGCTGCAACTGGAAATTCCACTGAAGGGAAAATCCACGGTGGCGGTCGGCATGCCCAATATTCCAATTCAGGTCGGCAGCCGCTTCGTCATCGCCGGTATCGGTGTCACCGTGCGCGGGGACGGCAAGAGCGGCGGCACGACGCGCGTTGCCGGCCTCGTTACGACCGGCCAGCCCGGCACGCTCCAGATTCGTCTGGTCGATCCCGTAACCAACGGTGTTCGCGATGGAATTGGCGCCTGCACCGGCGATTCCGGCGGCCCCGTGTTCGAGGACAAGCCGAGTGGTCCCGTGCTCGTCGGTCTCATCAGCTGGTCGACAGGGCCGAACGGCGCCGCCGGCTGCGGCGGATTGACCGGCGTCACGCCGCTGACGCTCTATCGCGACTGGATTTTGCAGACCGCGCGGAGCTGGGGTGCGGCGCTGTGATTTGACCGCGGCTTGATCTATGTCATTTTGAAGCGGGAGCGCGGCGGGTGATCATGCCCGTCGCGGAGGAAACGCGCCGTTCGGTCAAGAGCGGCCACAAAGACAAGCAAGGCATAGAAGCAACAATGAATGTCGCTGTTCGCAGTCACGCCACCACCAAGCAGGCCTCGGAACATTTCGATGTGCTGATCGTCGGCGCAGGCATCTCCGGCATCGGCAGCGCTTATCATATCGAAAAGCAGCTGCCGGGTACGAGCTACGTCATCCTCGAAACGCAGGCGACGTTCGGCGGCACCTGGAACACGCATCGCTATCCCGGCATCCGCTCGGACAGTGACCTCCACACCTTCGGCTACAGCTTCAAGCCCTGGGTCGGTCCGCCGATCGCGACCGCCGAGGAGATTCTCTCCTACATGAAAGAGGTGATCGACGACAACGATATCGCCCGCCACATCCGCTACAAGCACAAGATCAATTCCGCGAGCTGGTCGAGCGAGCAGAATCTCTGGACAATCGAGGCGACGACCACCGATACGGGCGAGGCAAAGACCTTTACCGCAAACTTCCTCTGGATGTGTCAGGGTTATTACCGCCATTCGGAGGGCTACACGCCGGAATGGAGGGGCATGGACCGCTTCAAGGGGCGCATCGTCCATCCGCAGACCTGGCCGGAGGATATCGATCTCGCGGGCAAGAAGGTGGTTGTGATCGGCTCGGGCGCGACGGCGGCGACGCTGGTGCCGAACATCGCGGACAGTTGCGCGCATGTCACCATGCTGCAGCGCTCACCGACCTATTTCCGCCTCGGCCGCAACGCCATCGAAATCGCGGAAGAGCTGCGCCGGCTTCAGGTTGACGAAACCTGGATCCATGAGATCGTGCGGCGGAAGATCCTGTTCGAACAGGATGCGTTCACAAAATTCTGTGTGTCCAAGCCCGAGCAGGTCAAGAAGGAGCTGATCGGCCAGATCAGCGCGGTCCTCGGTCCCGACTACGACGTCGAGACGCACTTCACGCCAAAGTACCGGCCGTGGCGGCAGCGCATCGCCTTCGTGCCGGATGCCGATCTGTTCAAGGGTATCGCCAGCGGCAAAGCCTCGGTCGTGACCGACGAGATCGAATGCTTCGTCGAGAACGGCATCCAGCTCAAATCCGGCAAGCTGCTGGAGGCCGATATTATCATCACCGCGACCGGCTTCAATCTTGCCGCGCTCGGCGACATCGCCTTCGAGGTCGACGGCAAGCCGCTCGCCTTCGGCGACACCGTCACCTATCGCGGCATGATGTTCACGGGCGTGCCGAACATGGTCTGGGTGTTCGGCTACTTCCGCGCCAGCTGGACGCTGCGCGTCGACCTCGTCGCCGATTTCGTCTGTCGGCTGCTCGGACACATGAAGGCCAAGGGCAAGAAGAAGGTCGAGGTGAGGCTGCGTCCCGAGGACCACAATATGCCGATCCTGCCCTGGATCGATCCGGAAAACTTCAACCCCGGCTACATGATGCGCAACATGAACCTCTTGCCCAAGCGCGGCGACAAGCCGGAATGGCAGCACAGCCAGGACTACTGGACCGAGAAGGACGAGATCCCGAAGACGGATCTGGATGACACCGCGTTTGTTTACGGGTGAGAGGCGCCATTTGTGGCGGTAGCGGGCGCCACATCCTCCCGGGGCGCGGAGCGAACGCGGGACCCATAACCACAGGGAGTGATATAGGGCTAGCAGGCAGCTCCGAGTCTTCGCAAAAGATCTTCCCGTGGCTATGGGTCCCGGATCTGCGCTCCGCTTCGCTGTGCTTGTCCGGGACGACACTATGGGATGGGGTAGCGGTCCGAGCTCTTGCCGTCGGCTACGAATTCCGTCTTGTCGCATTCGCCGCGATCGCTGCCGCTGCAGTGCGGTTCTCCACGCCGAGCTTGGAGTAGATCTGCTCCAGATGCTTGTCGACCGTGCGTGGACTCAATCCCAGAATCTGCGCGATGTCGCGGTTGGTCTTTCCCTTGCTGAGCCAGGCCAGAACCTCTCCCTCCCGCGTGGTGAGGCCGAGCTCGCTGGTGAATTCGGGGGGCAACGCGGTGCCGGATTCCCTGGAGAGCCGCAGCAGGAACTCGTTCGGCGCCGTCTCGCCCATGTAGAAGAGCCGAAGTTGCGGATTGTCAGGCAAGGAAGCTCCTTGAGACTTAGAGCTGCCTTTGGCTTTGGCCTGCTCCAGCCATTGCAGCAGCGATGGCGGCAGGATGAAATCGTCGGTCTGTGCGCCGTGATGATCGGTCAGCAGCTTCTGTGCCTGCGGTGTCGCCCAGAGCAAATTGCCCTGGCGATTGACGGCGAACAGGAAGCGGCCGGAGACGTCGAGTGCGGCACGCGCGCTCTGGGTCAGCCGGGCATTGCCGAGATGGACGCGGATGCGCGCCAGCATCTCCTCGATCACGATCGGCTTGGTCACGTAGTCAACGCCGCCGGCTTCCAGTCCACGCACGATGTGCTCGGTCTCGGCAAGACCCGTCATGAAGATCACGGGGACGTTGGCGAGACCCGCATCGCGCTTGAGCCGGCGGCAGGTCTCGAAACCGTCGATACCCGGCATGACGGCATCGAGCAGCACGATGTCGGGCGTGATCTGGTCGATGATGCGCATCGCCGCGGCGCCATCGAGCGCAACCATGACCGTCATGCCGGCGCCGTCGAGCGCATCGGTGAGCAGCCGCAGCGTCTCCGGGGAATCATCGACAACGAGCGCGACGTCGCGCTTCTTTGGTTCAATGCTCATAAGCATGCAACGTCTTCAATGTGGCCATGTACTGGTCGAGATCGAAGCGATCGACCAGCGATCGCATCTGCGCGACGAAGTCGGCATGTTCAGGATGCTCGCTGCCGATCTCATCCAGCTTCAACTGGATGCCCTTGACGTAGCCGATCTGGCCGAGCCCGATCAGCGCCTCGATATGCCGCAGCGGCGGCTTTGATCCGGTCTCGGGATGCCAGAACGGCACCGCGACCTCGTCCGAACCGTATTGCCATTCGATCTTGAGGAGCTGGCGGATCGTCTCCAGGAGCCGCGGGATGTCGATCGGCTTCATCAAGTAGCCGTCGTGGAAGGGTTGCGCCAGCGGCGCGCCGTGGGCCTCGATCGCGCTTGCCGACACCATCAGGATGCGCGCTTGATGATGTCCGTTCGCGCGCAGGGCCTCGGCGACAGCCCAGCCGTCCATGGCAGGCATCGAGATATCGAGCAGGAACAGATCGGGCCGGCAATGCTGCGCCAGCGCAAGGCAGCCTGCGCCGTCCGGCGCGCTGAGCAGGATGAAGCCGAGCGGCGTCAGCACCTCGCGCAGGAGGTCGCGATGCACGGGGTCATCGTCGGTGACGAGGATGGTCTTGCGCGCGCCGTGATAGCCGGAGACCGGCGCCTCCACCGGCGCGATGCGCTGGGGATTGGCGACTTCCGAGAGCAGGATCTTGACCTTGAACGTCGAGCCGGTGCCGACCGTGCTCGTGACCTTGATATCGCCGCCCATCACGCCGGCAAGGAGGCGGCTGATGGTCAAGCCGAGGCCGGTGCCGGTCTGCGGCTGGGCGACGCCGAGCGCGCCGCGCTCGAAGGGCGCGAAGATGCGTTCGAGATCGTCGCCCTGGATGCCCGGGCCGGTGTCGATCACCTCGAACTCGGCGACGGGGCTGCGATAGTGCACGACGAACTGCACGCTGCCGGTCTGGGTGAACTTGATGGCGTTGGAGAGCAAATTGATCAGCACCTGGCGCAGCCGCTTCTCGTCGGCATAAACGACGGCCGGCAGATGCGCCGGCCGCCTGAACACGAAGTCGATGCCCTTGGCGGCAGCCTGGAGGCGGAACATGCCGACGAGCTGGTCCAGGAATTCGCTTAAGCGCACCTCGTCGCGCGACAGATACAGCCGCCCCGCCTCGATCTTGGAGATGTCCAGGATGCCGTCGATCAGGCCGGACAGGTGATCGGCGCTGCGGCGGACGACGCGGACCTGGTCGCGCGGCTTGGCGCCAAGCGTCGTATCCTGCTCGAGCAGCTGGGCATAGCCGCTGATCGCATTGAGTGGCGAGCGCAGCTCGTGGCTCAGGCCCACCACGTAGCGGCTCTTGGCCAGATTGGCGGATTCGGCGACCTCCTTGGCGCGCTGGAGCTCGGCATCGGTGCGCTTGTGCGCGTCGATCTCCTGGATCAGCAGCGCGGTCTGCCGCCGCGTCTCGGCCTCGGCGGCGCGGCGGCTCTGCTGCGCCAACACGAACAGCCACGCGACCACGCCGATGATGATGCTGAGCGAGAAGAACACCTTCCAGAGTACGTTTGAGACCAGCATGTTCTCGCCATGCACGCTGGCCGAGGTCTGGAGATAGATCAGTCCGAGCACCAGCGCGACGAGGCCTGCGGAGACCACGAAGACGCCGATATAGTGGCCGAACTGCGAGTTGATCCGCGCATAGATCGGCTGCGGCAGAATTCTGCCGAGTGCGTGGGCGAACTGCACTTGCGCACGCCCGTGTGGCTTGCAGAGATCGTGGCAGCGGGCGTCGAGCGAGCAGCACAGCGAGCAGATCGGGCCGGCATAGGCGGGGCAGGAGGTGATGTCTTCTGGCTCGAAGCTGTGCTCGCAGATACAACACTGGATCGCCTCGATGTTGGCCCAGCTTCGCTTCGGCTTGCGCGCGATGTAGAATTTTCCGTCCGTCAGCCAGGCGATCACAGGCGCGGTGACGAAGGCGACCGTCAGCGCGACGAAGGCGGCGAGCGCTTTCATGGTCGGGCCAAATAGGCCGTAGAACGCCGCGATCGAGACGATGATCGCGAGCGTCATCGCGCCGACACCGACCGGATTGATATCGTAGAGATGCGCACGCTTGAACTCCATCTGCGGCGGACGCAGGCCTAGCGGCTTGTTGACCACGAGGTCGGACACCAGCGCGCCGACCCAGGCGATCGCGACGTTGGAGTAGAGCGCCAGCGTCTGCTCCAGCGCCTTGTAGACGCCGATCTCCATCAGAAGCAGCGCCACCATCACGTTGAACACCAGCCAGACCACGCGGCCGGGATGGCTATGGGTCAGGCGCGAGAAGAAATTCGACCAGGCGATCGAACCGGCATAGGCGTTGGTGACGTTGATCTTGATCTGTGACAGGACCACGAAGATACCGGTCAGGGCCAGCGCGAGGTCCGGCTCGGACAGCACGTAGCGAAAGGCCACGAGATACATATGCGCGGGCTCGGCGGCCTCCTCGGGCGGCACGCCATGGCTCAGCGCAAAGAACGCGAGGAACGAGCCGGCCAGGAGCTTCAGCGCGCCGAGCACGATCCAGCCCGGCCCCGCGCTCATCAGCGCAATCCACCACGATGCCTTGGAGGCGCGGCGGTCGCGCGGCAGAAACCTGAGGAAGTCGACCTGCTCGCCGATCTGCGCCACCAGCGAGAACACCACGGAGGATGCCACTCCGAACAGCAACAGGTCGAAATGCCCGTTGAGATCGCCGTGCTCACCGGAGAACTTGCGCCATTCCGTGAAGGAGTGCGGGTTGGCCCAGGCGATCGCGACGAAGGGCAGGATGTGCAGGATGACCCAGAGCGGCTGCGTCCAGAGCTGGAAGCGGCTGATCAGCGTGATGCCGTAAGTCACGAGCGGGATGATCGCCACCGCGCTGATGAGATAGCCGATCGGGCGCGGAATGCCCAAGCACATCTCCAGTGCGGTCGCCAGGATCACCGCCTCGACCGCGAAAAAGATGAAGGTGAAGGAGGCGTAGATCAGCGACGTCACGGTCGAGCCGATATAGCCGAAACCGGCGCCACGGGTGAGGAGGTCGATGTCGATGCCGCATTTGGCGGCATGATAGGCAATCGGCACGCCGCAGCAGAAGATGATGGCGGAGACGACGAGGATCGCGGCCGCGGCGTTGGTGACGCCGTAATTCAGCGTGATGGTGCCGCCGATCGCCTCGAGCACCAGGAAGGAGATCGCGCCGATTGCGGTGTTGGCGACGCGGGCGGCGGACCACCGCCGCGCGCTTTTGGCGGTGAAGCGCAGCGCATAGTCTTCCAGCGTCTGGTTGGCGACCCATTGGTTGTACTGGCGCCTGACGCGGTCTATTCGCTGCCGCCCTGCCACTTCACCCCACTCCCGATACGGACCCGGACGCCTCGCAAATTCCGTACCAAAAGCCTACGTCGGCATTTTGCGGTGCAGTATACGCGATCTTGCGTATGCTTGGGCTGCATAAATTCGAGCCATCCTCACGACACCAATCGCGTGTTCTCGAACAAAAGTGGGGTGCTCATGTCAGACGAAGCAAACAAGGGCCTGTTGTCGCCGCTGCGGCGCAAATTGTTGATGGGAATGGCGGCCGTGCCGGCCATCACGATGCTGCCGCGGGCGTCCTTTGCGCAGGCGCCGGCGACCTCGGCGGTCAACACCACGGGTCTTGCGGTCACCGACACCGAGGTGACGGTCGGCATCTTGCATTCGGCGACCGGCACCATGGCGATCTCCGAGACCGGCTCGATTCAGGCCGAAAAGCTCGCGATCGAACAGATCAACGCGGCAGGCGGCGTGCTCGGCCGCAAGATCAAGTTCATCCAGGAGGACGGCGCATCGGACTGGCCGACATTCGCCGAGAAGGCGAAGAAGCTCCTTGTCAACGATAAGGTTGCGGCGATCATGGGCTGCTGGACCTCGGCCTCCCGCAAGGCGGTGCTGCCGGTCGTCGAGCAGTATAATGGCATGCTCTACTACCCGACCTTCTACGAAGGCCTCGAGCAATCCAAGAACGTGATCTACACCGGCCAGGAAGCGACCCAGCAGATTTTGGCGGGCCTCAACTGGATCGCCAAGGAGAAGGGCGCCAAGTCCTTCTTCTTCATCGGCTCGGACTACATCTGGCCGCGCACCTCCAACAAGATCGCCCGCAAGCATGTCGAGAACGTGCTCAAAGGCAAGGTTGTCGGCGAGGAATACTATGCGCTCGGCTCGACCCAGTTCAACTCGGTCATCAACAAGATCAAGCTGACCAAGCCCGACGTGATCTTCACCGACGTCGTCGGCGGTTCCAACGTCGCCTTCTACAAGCAGCTCAAGGCAGCCGGTGTCGACCTCGCCAAGCAGCCGCTGCTCACGATCTCGGTGACCGAGGACGAGATCGATGGCATCGGCGGTGAGAACATCGCGGGCGCCTATGCCTGCATGAAGTACTTCCAGTCGCTCGACAATGCGAACAACAAGGCCTTCGTGTCGGCGTTCAAGAAGATGTGGGGCGAGAAGACGGTGATCGGAGACGTCACCCAGGCTGCCTATCTCGGCCCGTGGCTGTGGAAGCTGACCGTCGAGAAGGCCGGCTCCTTCGACGTCGACAAGATCGCTGCCGCGTCGCCGGGCGTCGAGTTCAAGGGAGCTCCTGAAGGCTACGTGCGCATCCACGAGAATCATCACCTCTGGTCGAAGACCCGGGTGGGGCGCGCCAAGCTCGATGGCCAGTTCGAGCTGATCTACGAGACCGCCGATCTCGTCGAGCCGGATCCGTTCCCCAAGGGCTATCAATAAGCGGCGACATCCGTCGCGCTTTTCCCAGACACCAAGCCGCTCCCTGGCGTGGATCGCAAGTCCATGCCTCAAGCCCCCGCGTCGCGAATCTGCTCGCGACGCGGGACCCTTTCCCGACGGAGGACATAGATGTTCGGCGACTATTCGATTGGCGACCTTGGCTCGATCTTCGTCATGCAGGGGTTTGCCGGACTGATCCTGTTCTCGGTCTATGTCCTGATGGCACTCGGGCTCGCGATCATCTTCGGCCAGATGGGCGTCATCAACATGGCCCACGGCGAGTTCATGATCCTCGGGGCCTACGTCACCTGGATGACGTCAAATCTCTTCCAGACCTACTTGCCGAGCCTGTTCAGCGGCTACTTCTTCCTCGCAATGATCCTCGCCTTCCTCGCCTCCGGTGCGTTGGGGATGGTGGTGGAATGGGTGCTGATACGGCATCTCTACAAGCGCCCGCTCGATACGCTGCTTGCGACCTGGGGCCTTAGCCTGATGCTGCAGCAGGCCTATCGCTCCGTGTTCGGCGCGCGCGAGGTCGGCGTCGAGCTGCCGCAATGGATGCTCGGCTCGCTCCGCGTCACCGACAGCATCGAGGTGCCGATCAACGGCGTCTTCGTGATGGGCCTCACTGTGCTGATCACCATCTCCGTCGCTTACGTTCTCTACATGTCGCGCTGGGGCCGCCAGGTGCGTGCGGTCGTGCAGAACCGCATCATGGCCGGCGCCGTCGGCATCAACACCGAGAAGGTCGATCGCTTCACCTTCGGGCTCGGCTGCGGCATCGCAGGTGTCGCCGGTAGCGCCTTCACCATGATCGGCTCGACCGGGCCGACATCAGGGCAGCTTTACATCGTGGACACCTTCCTCGTCGTCGTGTTCGGCGGCGCCGCCAGCCTGCTCGGCACCATCGCTTCCGCGTTCTCGATCTCGCAGACGCAATCGACGCTCGAATTCTTCATGTCGGGCTCGATGGCCAAGGTGCTCACGCTGCTCGCGGTCGTCGGCATCCTGATGCTGCGCCCGCAGGGTCTCTTCGCCCTCAAGGTCCGCAAATAGCGAGAAGCAGGCAAGTCATGATCATCAACTCACGCTTCTTCAATCGATCCGAGCTCATGGGCTGCATTGCCTTGGCCGCGGTGCTGTTCGTGATCCTGCCCCTGACGCTCGACGTGTTCCGCCTCAATCTGGTCGCGAAATACCTGACCTACGCCTTTGTCGCGATCGGCCTCGTGCTGTGCTGGGGATATGGCGGCATCCTAAGCCTGGGGCAGGGCGTGTTCTTCGGCCTCGGCGGCTATTGCATGGCGATGTTCCTCAAGCTCGAGGCATCGAGCGTCGAGAACACCAAGATCCAGTCGACGCCCGGCATTCCTGATTTCATGGACTGGAATCAAATCACGGCGCTGCCGTTCTTCTGGCAGCCGTTTCACAGCCTGACCTTCACCATCCTCGCCATCATCCTGGTCCCCGGCCTGTTCGCCCTGATCATCGGCACCGCGATGTTCAAGCGCCGCGTCGGCGGCACCTATTTCGCAATCATCACCCAGGCCGTCGCCGCGATCCTGACCATTCTGATCGTCGGGCAGCAGGGCTATACCGGTGGCATCAATGGCATGACCGATCTGCGCACGCTCAAGGGTTGGGACATCCGGCCCGACCACGCCAAGGTCATTTTGTACTTCGTCGAGGTGGTGCTGCTGTTCGCCTGCATCGGCATCGCGCAGTTCATCCGCCTGACCAAGCTCGGCCGCATCCTGGTTGCGATGCGCGAGCAGGAGGACCGCGTCCGCTTCTCCGGCTACAGCGTCGCCAACTTCAAGATCTTTGCCTTCTGCATGGCTGCGGTCTTCGCCGCAATCGGCGGCGCCATGTTCGCGCTCAATGTCGGTTTCATGTCGCCGTCCTTCGTCGGCATCGTGCCGTCGATCGAGATGGTGATCTACACCGCCGTCGGGGGGCGCATGTCGATCTTCGGCGCGATCTGGGGGGCAATCCTGGTGAATTTCGCCAAGACCAGCCTGTCGGAATCCTTCCCGCAGCTCTGGCTGTTCGGCCTCGGCGCGCTGTTCATCGCAGTCGTGCTCGCCTTCCCGAATGGTCTGTCCGGGCTCTGGGCCGATTACGTGCAGCCGCGCATCGATCGGCTGTTCGCCTCGGGCAAGGTGAAGGCGATCTGGAGCGAGAACTCGGTCGCCGACGGCGCGCCGGCAGAGTGAGGAGACCATTATGCTCATCGGTCATCACGATGCCGATGCCACGCCGGCAGTGAGGAGATAGATCATGCTCATCGGTCATCAACCCAAGGAATTCCTGCTTGCGGTCTCCGGACTGACCGTCTCATTCGACGGCTTCAAGGCAGTCAACGATCTCTCCTTTTATGTCGAGGAGAACGAGATTCGCGTCATCATCGGTCCGAACGGCGCGGGCAAGACCACGGTGCTTGACCTGATCTGCGGCAAGACCAAGGCGACGTCGGGTTCGATCCAGTTTCGTGGCAAGGAGCTCACGAAAATGAGGGAGAACGAGATCGTGCAGACCGGCGTCGGGCGCAAATTCCAGACGCCGTCGGTGTTCGAGGACCTCACCGTGTTCGAGAATCTCGAGATCTCGTTTCCGCGCGGTCGCACCGTGTTCGGCTCGCTGACCTTTCAGCGCGACCAGCTGGTGAAGGACCGGGTCGAGGAGGTCGCGGAGATGATCTTCCTGAAGGATAAGCTCAACACCTATGCCGACGAGCTCAGCCATGGCCAGAAGCAGTGGCTCGAGATCGGCATGCTGCTGATCCAGGACCCGGACCTGTTGATGCTGGACGAGCCCGTCGCCGGCATGAGCGTGTCCGAGCGCGCCAAGACCGCCGAGCTGCTCAACCGCATCATCAAGAACCGCTCGGTGCTGGTGATCGAGCACGACATGAAATTCGTCGAGGACATCGCGCACAAGGTCACCGTGCTTCACCAGGGGCAGATCCTCTCGGAGGGGACGATGGAGAAGGTGAAGAACGACCCCAAGGTCGTCGAAGTCTATCTGGGGCATTGATGAGATGGCTAAAGCTGTCGCCGCGGCGGAGGTCCACCTCTCTCACAGGGAGAGGTCGAATTGCGAAGCAATTCGGGTGAGGGGCTTCGCTCCTTCGTGGGATCTGATCTCCCTCACCCGGCGCTACGCGCCAACCTCTCCCCGTCGGGGAGAGGTGAAGAAGCACCGAGTCTAGGGAGCCAACGATGCTGGCAATTTCCGATCTCCACGTCGCTTACGGCCAGAGCGAGGTGCTGCACGGGCTCAACGTCAAGGTCGCGCCGAACGAGATCGTCGCGATCATGGGCCGCAACGGCATGGGCAAGACCACGCTGATGAAATCGCTGATGGGAATCCTGCCCGCGAAAAGCGGCTCGGTAACCATGGACGGCGCCGAGCTCGGCAGCCTCAAGAGCTACGAGCGCGTGGCCAAGGGCCTCGCCTATGTGCCGCAGGGCCGCATGATCTTCTCCACCATGACGGTGGAGGAGAACATCGAGACCGGCCTCGTCGTCTGCGGCGGCTCCCAGGTGCCAAGCGATATCTATGAATTGTTTCCAGTGCTGCTGGAGATGAAGGGCCGCCGCGGCGGCAATCTCTCGGGCGGCCAGCAGCAGCAGCTCGCGATCGCGCGCGCGCTTGCGACCAAGCCGAAGGTGCTGCTGCTGGACGAGCCGACCGAAGGCATCCAGCCGTCGATCATCAAGGAGATGGCGCGCACCCTGAAGCGCATCCGTGACGAGAAGGGCCTGTCCATCGTCGTGTCCGAGCAGGTCCTGAGCTTCGCGCTCGACATCGCCGACCGCGTGCTGGTGATCGAGAACGGCGAGATCGTGCGCGACGATCCGCGCGATGCCGTCGATGCCGCGCAGGTCTCGAAATATCTGTCCGTCTAACCAACCGTAGTAAAAGGGGAGCATCTCGATGCCAGAGACACTGATCAAGGTCGATCTCACCAAATCGGCCTATGAAAACGACATGGTGCACAATCGCTGGCACCCCGATATCCCGATCGTGGCCTGGGTCAATCCCGGCGACGACTTCATCATCGAGACGTATGACTGGACCGGCGGCTTCATCAAGAACAACGATTCCGCCGATGACGTGCGCGACATCGATCTGTCGATCGTGCACTTCCTCTCCGGCCCGATCGGCGTCAAGGGCGCCGAGCCCGGTGACCTCCTCGTCGTCGACCTGCTCGACGTCGGCCCGCTCAAGGAGAGCCTCTGGGGCTTCAACGGCTTCTTCTCCAAGCAGAATGGCGGCGGCTTCCTCACCGACCATTTCCCGCTGGCGCAGAAGTCGATCTGGGACATCAAGGGCCTCTACACCTCGTCGCGCCACGTGCCCGGCGTGAACTTCGCCGGCCTGATCCATCCCGGCCTGATCGGCTGTCTGCCCGATCCCAAGATGCTGGAGACCTGGAACAAGCGCGAGGCCGAGCTGATCTCGACCAACCCGACCCGCGTGCCCGGCCTGGCCAATCCGCCATTCGCGCCGACCGCTCATGGCGGCCGGGCCAAGGGCGACGTGAAAGCCAAGATCGGCGCGGAGGGCGCGCGCACCGTGCCGCCGCGCGAGCATGGCGGCAATTGCGACATCAAGGATCTCTCCCGCGGCTCGAAGATCTATTTCCCGGTCTATGTGCCGGGCGGCGGTCTCTCGATGGGCGATCTGCACTTCAGCCAGGGCGACGGCGAGATCACCTTCTGCGGCGCGATCGAGATGGCCGGCTGGCTGCATCTCAAGGTCGAAATCATCAAGGACGGCGTTGCGAAGTACGGCATCAAGAATCCGATCTTCAAGCCGTCGCCGATCACGCCGAACTACAAGGACTATCTGATCTTCGAAGGCATCTCGGTGGATGAAGCCGGCAAGCAGCATTATCTCGACGTCCACATCGCCTACCGCCAGGCCTGCCTCAACGCCATCGAATATCTGAAGAAGTTCGGCTATTCCGGCGCCCAGGCCTATTCGATTCTCGGCACCGCGCCGTGCCAGGGCCACATCTCCGGCGTGGTCGACGTGCCCAACGCCTGCGCCACGCTGTGGCTGCCGACGGAGATCTTCGACTTCGACGTGATGCCGTCGGCAGCGGGCCCCATCAAGCACATCACCGGCGATATCCAGATGCCGGTCTCGCCGGACAAGTAGCCAGTGCGCTCCCTCTCCCCGTTCTTACGGGGAGAGGGCTGGGGTGAGGGGTTGCCTCCGCACGAATGGTGCTAGCGGATTGTGTTGAACAGGCAAAAGCGTGGGGATGATGCGATGCCGGTCTATGAATATCTCTGTGAAGACTGCGGTCCCTTCAAGGACTTGCGCCCGATGGCGGAGTGCGATGATCCGCAAAGCTGTCCGCATTGCGAGACCATGGCGCCGCGGGTGATCCTGACCGCGCCGAATTTTTTCTGCATGCCGGCGGAGAAGCGTAAGGCGCATGCCGTCAACGAGCGCAGCACGCATGCGCCGCAGACGCTGGCGCAATACAAGGCCTCGCACGGCCCTGGCTGCGGCTGCTGCGCGTCGGGCAAGACCGTGAAAGACAAAGGGCCGGCGGACAGGAAGAAGCCGGCGCGGCTGATGACCAAGACCAGGAGCGGCGCCAAGGGCTTTCCGACGGCGCGGCCGTGGATGATCAGCCACTAACGCACGCGATGACCTCGAACGAAAAAGACAGGAGCGCTCAACATGCTTCACGGTGATATTTCCAGCAGCAACGACACGGTCGGCGTCGCGGTGGTCAATTACAAGATGCCCCGCCTGCACACCAAGGCCGAGGTGCTCGATAACGCCCGCAAGATCGCCGACATGATCGTCGGCATGAAGGCCGGCCTGCCCGGCATGGATCTCGTGATCTTCCCGGAATATTCCACGCAAGGCATCATGTACGATTCCAAGGAGATGTACGAGACCGCGTCCGTGGTGCCGGGCGAGGAAACCGCAATTTTCGCCGAGGCCTGCCGCAAGGCGAAAGTGTGGGGCGTGTTCTCGCTCACCGGCGAGCGCCACGAGGAGCATCCGCACAAGGCGCCCTACAACACCTTGATCCTGATGAACGACAAGGGCGAGATCGTGCAGAAGTACCGCAAGATCATGCCCTGGGTGCCGATCGAAGGCTGGTATCCCGGCAATTGCACCTATGTCTCCGAGGGTCCGAAAGGCCTCAAGGTCAGCCTGATCATCTGCGACGATGGCAATTATCCGGAGATCTGGCGCGACTGCGCCATGAAGGGCGCCGAGCTGATCGTGCGTTGCCAGGGCTATATGTACCCGGCCAAAGAACAGCAGGTCATGATCTCCAAGGCGATGGCGTGGGCCAACAATGTCTATGTCGCGGTCGCCAATGCCGCCGGCTTCGACGGCGTCTATTCCTATTTCGGCCACTCCGCGATCATCGGCTTCGACGGCCGTACGCTCGGCGAGTGCGGCGAGGAGGATTACGGCATTCAGTACGCGCAGCTGTCGAAACATCTGATCCGCGACGCGCGCCGCAACGGCCAGTCGCAAAACCATCTCTACAAGCTGGTCCACCGCGGCTACACCGGCATGATCAATTCCGGCGACAGCCCGCGCGGTATCGCCGCGTGCCCGTATGACTTCTACAAGAACTGGATCAGGGATCCCGAAGGCACGCGGGACATGGTCGAGGCGATGACCCGCTCGACGCCGGGGACCGACGAGTGCCCGATCGAAGGCATCCCGAACGAGGCCGCGGCCAGCAATTACTAGGCCGTCGCGGATGCCGCGGGGGGCGACACCGGCGCGGACCCGGTCATGCGCAGAATGAGAATACTGGCCCCGCAAACCGTGTCGCGGTTGCAACATAAGGCTCGGATTCTGCTTCGGTTGCACGCCAAACGGACGCATTCCGGCAGCCCCGTAGTTTTGCGGAGCTCCGTCATGGCCTAAGTTCTCGGCGAAATTGCTGCGAATGGGGGTGTGGCGTGAGCGAGGGGCTGTGGAGGCGGCAGGGTCGACTGCGCCGATCCGTCGCCGCATCGCTCGCCGGCGTATCGGCGGTCGTCGTCAGCCTCAGCCTTTGCACGACGCCGGCCAACGCGCTCTGCGCCCCCGATCCGGCCACCAGCGGCCAGACGGTTACCTGCAGCGGCACGGATGCGGATGGCTTTCAGGCCGGGGCCGGCGTCGACAGCCTCAATGTCAACGTGCTTTCCGGCGCGACCGTGAACGACAACGGGGCGGTCTCGATCGGCGTCAATAATTCCAGCACGGTCACCAACAACGGCGGTCTGTCGGCAGGCTCGGGCCTGACCGGTGTCGGCGCCGGAAATTTCAATACGGTGACCAATAACGGCACCATCACGGTGATCGACAACGGCTTCGGCATCCAGGCGGTCGATCGCAACGTCATCACCAATGCCGGCACGATCACCACCGGCGACAACGGCGCCGCAATCTCGATCGGCGATAGCAACAGCGTCACCAACAGCGGCGCGCTGTCGATCGGTGCGTCGGGCGCGGGCGTCTTCTCCGGCCAGAACAACACGATCACCAACACTGCGACGGGCACGATCACCGGGGTCGACGATTCGATCGGAATTTTCGTCTTTTCCGGCGCCACTGTGACCAACGCAGGTACGATCACGGTCGGGGATTCCTCGGGCTTCTCCGGCGGTATTTTGGCGATCAGCAACAACAACACGATCACCAATACAGCCACCGGCAGAATTACAGTCGGACAGAACGCCGCCGGCATCTTCATGCAAGGCAACGTTCAAACCGCCAGCAATTTCGGCTCCATCACGGCCGGCGACTCTGGCGTCGGCATTGCCGTGCTGGGCGACGATTCCAAGGTGACCAACGGTGGTACGATCACCGCGGGTGACAGCGGGGCCGCCGGCATCTCGGTCCAGGGCGACCGTGCCACGATCAGCCAGAGCGGCACGATCAATATCGGCGTGGGTGGCGCAGGCATCGCCTATTCGGGTTCGTCCGGCACGATCACCAACAGCGGGCGGATCACGGGCGCTGATTTCGCCGAAGGCATCGTGGCGTTCGGCGATTCCAACATCGTCACCAACAACGGCACGATTACCGTCGGCGCCGCCGGCCGCGGCATCGACGTGAGCTCGTTCAGCACGACCAATCAGGTCGTCAATACCGGTACCATCACCGTCGGGGCTGGCGGTGTTGGCATCACCATGAACGGCGGCGGAAGCGTTTTCAATTCTGGCACGATCAACGCCGCGACTGGCCTCGCCGCGATCGAGTTCTGCAGCTGCGGCCCGAACACGCTGACGCTCGGACCGGGCAGCATCATCAACGGCCAGGTGCTCGGCTCCGGCACCGACTCGTTCCAGCTCGGCGGCAGCGGCAAGGATACGTTCGACCTTGGCCTGATCGGCAGCGGCCTCCAGTATGACGGCTTTTCGACCTTCAGCAAGGTCGACAGCTCGACCTGGACCGTGACCGGCACCGGCAATCAGGACTGGAACGTGCTCGGCGGCACGCTCCTGCTCGCTGGCACCATCAACGGCATCGTGACCGTCGCGAGCGGCGGCACCTTCGGCGGCATCGGCACGGTCGGCATGACCACCGTCAACGGCGGTACGCTGGCGCCGGGCAATCCGACCGGCACGCTCACCGTGTCCGGCGACCTCACGTTCACGTCGGCGTCGCGCTACATGGTGCAGGTCTCGGGAGGCAGCAACGGCTTTGCGGTCGTGACGGGAGCGGCGACGCTCGGCGGCGCCACGGTCGTCGTGGTCCCGACCGGCTCGATCGCGAAGCACTACACGATCCTGACGGCCACAACGCTCCCCGACACGTTCAATCCAGTCGTCGCCGGGCTCTCGTCGAACCTGAAGCCGGTGCTGAGCTACGATCCGAACAACGTCTTCCTCGATCTTTCGCTGAGCTACGGCTCGGGCCTCAGCGTCAACCAGCAAAACGTCGCCAATGTCCTGACGCGCTATTTCGATCGCACCGGCAGTCTTCCCGTGGCGCTCGCCAACCTCTCGTCGGCCGGCCTCACGCAGGCCTCCGGTGAATCCGGCACGGGATCGCAACAGACGACCTTCAACGCGATGAACCTGTTCCTCGACCTGCTGACCGACGTGTTCGGTTCGGGACGCAGTGGTGTCCCCGGTGCGACACCGTTTGGCGATGAGGCAAGCGCGAATGCCTATGCTGCGGCCGGCAAGAGTGCGCGTGACAGAAGCGCGAGCGACGCCTTCGCCTCGATCTACCGCAAGGCGCCGGCTGAGACCTTCGAGCAGCGCTGGGATGTGTGGGCCGCCGGCTATGGTGGCTCGCAGACCACCGACGGCAACGCCGCCCTCGGCTCCAACACCACCAGCAGCAGCGTCTATGGCACGGCCGTCGGCTTCGACTATCGCTTCTCGCCGTCGACGATCGCCGGCTTTGCGCTTGCCGGCGGCGGCACCGGCTTCAACGTCAACGGGCTCGGCTGGGGCCGCTCCGACCTGTTCCAGGCCGGCGCCTTCGTGCGGCACACGGCGGGATCGGCCTATATCACCGCCGCGCTTGCCTATGGCTGGCAGGACGTCACGACAAACCGCATCGTCACCGCCGCAGGTGTCGATCAATTGCGGGCGCAGTTCAACGCCAACGCCGTCTCGGGCCGCATCGAAGGCGGCTATCGCCAGGCTATGCAGTGGATCAGCCTCACGCCTTATGCCGCGCTCCAGGCCACCATGTTCAGCCTGCCGAACTATTCTGAGTTCGCGCTGGTCGGCAACAACACCTTTGCGCTCAATTATGCCGCCAAAGACGTCACCCGCACCCGAACCGAGCTCGGCCTGCGTGCCGACAAGTCATTTGCGGCGGCCGGCGGCTGATGACCCTGCGCGGCCGCCTCGCCTGGGCACATGACTTCAATCCGGACCGCACTGTCGGCGCGGTGTTCCAGACGCTGCCGGGTTCGGCCTTTGTCGTGAACGGCGCCGCTCAGGCGCGCGATGCCGCGCTGACCACGGCGTCGCTGCAGATGAACTGGATGAACGGCTGGTCCGCATCTGCAACCTACGAAGGCGAGTTCTCGAACGTCACGCGTTCCTACGCCGGCAAGGGTATCGTGCGCTACGCGTGGTGAGGCGCTACCGCTTCTTCTGCTCGGGCTGGCGCGGCGGCCGCGATGGCAGGGGCGTGCCACTCATCTTGTTGGCGGCCTCGCTGACGTCGAGCAGCGAACGGCGGATGTCTTCGAGGTATGTCGCCGACTTCTTCTTCATGGTGTCGGCAAGCTCGTGCAGCCCCTTGATTCTCTCGAACAGCTCGTCGGCCTTGCCGTCGACGAAGTCTGGCACCACGCCTTCGATCTTCGCGACCGCCTTGTCGAATCCCGCAAAGGCGCTGTCGACCTTGGCCATCACCGAATCGATCTCCGCACCCTTGCTCCTGAGATCGGCGGTGGTGGTCTCGAACGTACGCAGGCCCTCCTTGATCGCGGGGGCGTTGTTCACAATGGTGCGGTCGACGCTGTGCAGGGTTTCGACGATGGATTCGGCGTCGCTGAGATCGGCGGTCAGTACGGGGATGCCGTCCGCATCCAGCGGCACCGGCGGCGCGGAGGGCGCGCCGCCGATCAGCGAGATCGCGGCAACGCCGGTGAGCCCCTGGAACTCGATGCCTGCCACGGTGTCCTTGCGGATCGGCGCGGTGTTGTCGAGCGCGACGAGCGCCACGATCCTGCGAGGATTATCCAGCTTGATCGACAGGATCTGGCCGGCGGGCACGCCGTCGAAATTGACCGGCCCACCGCGGCGCAGTCCGCTGGCGGAGCCGCCTTCGAACACCACGCGCAATTGGCTGCGGCTCTGGATCGTGCGCCATTTCTGCACGCCGAGCAGACCGCCGAACGCCACGGCGATCGCCGCCAGCGTCGCCGTTCCGATCACAAGATTGCTCGCGCGTGCCATGCAGGGGCGATTCTAGGGCCAAACCAGGGAAGTTGGAAGGAGCCCGCGATGGTACATCGGGCGGGTTAACGACTTGTCCGCCGAAGCGCGAAGAGCGAAGGCGGAAGCGTGATCCGCTAACGCCGCGCGCCTGGATGGACCGAATTGGCGGATCACGCTGCCGCTAACCCGCCCGGACCTCCTTCAATGTCCGGCCGCGCGTCTTGCCGCGGCGTTGTTGAGCACGATCAGCGCATCGACGGCCACGCCCGTCCTGGCGTTGATCAGGAACGGATTGATGTCGATCGAGGCGATCCGGTTGCCGGCATCCGCGATCAAATTGGACAGCCCGACCAGCGCCTTCACCGCCGACGCCTCGTGCAAAGCCGGCCTGCCGCGATAGCCGCGCATCTTGATCCCAGCCTTGGTGCGGCCGATCAGCAACCGCGCCTCGGCCTCATCCAGCGGCGCGCCGGCGAGCGCGACGTCCTTCATCAGCTCGATGTCGATGCCGCCGGTGCCGAACAGCACCACCGGGCCCATCTCGGCATCGAGCGAAGCGCCGACCACGAGCTCGAGCTCGGCCTTGACCTGCTGTGCGATCAGGATGCCATCGAGCTTCGGCTTGCCCTTCAGCTTCTTGACCCGCGCGGTGATGTCGGCGAACGCCTTCTTCACCTCGGCCGCGTTGTTGAGATTCAGCACCACACCGCCGATGTCGGACTTGTGCAGGATCTCTGCGCTGACGACCTTTGCCACGACTGGAAATCCGATCTGCGTGGCAATCTTCGCGGCTTCCGCCGCGGTCTGTGCGATCGCCTCCTTCGAGATTGGGATGCTATAAGCCTTGAGGAGCTTCTTCGAGGCGACTTCGTCGAGCGCGGCGCCGTTCGCTGATCTCAACGTCCTCTCCAGCACGGCGCGCGCGGCGGGTTTCGAGCTCGAGATGATATCGGGCACCTCCTTGCGCAGTTTCGCGTAATCGAGCAGCGACTTGATCGCGGTCACCGCGCGCTCCATGCCCTGCATGACAGCAAGATGCGGCAGCGATTTGCGTAGGCCCTTGGTGAATTCGGTGAAGCCGATCGACATCGCACTGATATAGATCACGGGCTTGCCGGCCCGGCTCGCCATCTCGTTGACGATGCGCAAGTTCCGCTCGCGCAGCTCGTGCGGCGCTTCCGGCAGCTCGGCATCGATGATGACGATGTCGATATCGGGATCGTCGATCATCAGCTTGATCGATTTCATGTAGACGGAGGGATCGACGACGGCGGCAAAGCCGGCGTCGAGCGGATTGCCGACGATCGAGCCGGGGCCGAGCATCTTCGCCAGCTCCGAACTGACATGCGAACTCAGCGGCGCGAAGTTCAAGCCTTCCTTGTAGAAAGCGTCGATCAGCATGCCGCGCTTGCCGCCGGAGAGCGTGACGGCGGCGAGCCGGTCGCCCCTGGGCACGGCAGAATGAACGAAACATTCGGTGGTCTCGATCAGCTCGTCAAGGCCGCTGACCCGGATGACGCCTTCGCGTGTGGCGATGGCGTCGAACGTCTCGATCGAGCCTGCGAGCGCGCCGGTGTGCGCCATTGCCGCGGCGCGGCCGCTTTCGGATGCGCCGAGCTTGAGTGCGATCACCGGCTTGCTGGCAGCGCGCGCCGCCTTGCAGGCATCGCGGAAGGCCTTGGTATTGCGCACGCCTTCGAGGTAGACGACGATCAACTTGATGCTCGGGTCCTCGGCGAAATAGCGCATGAGGTCGGGCGTCTCGAGCCCGGCCTCATTGCCTGTCGTCACCATGTAGCCGACTCCGACGCCGCGATCCTCCAGCGCCTGGCGGATCGCCATGACGATGGCGCCGGATTGCCCGGCGATCGCCACCGCGCCTTGTTCCATGGTGACGACGCGATCGTCGATATTGGTGAAGAGCTTTTCGCCGGCGCTCAAATTGCCGAGGCAGTTCGGGCCGGTGACGGCGAGGCGGGTCTCGCGGATCGCCGCCTGCAATTCGGCGGCGAGCTTCTGGCTTTCGTCATCCTGCAACTCGCTGAAGCCCGACGTGACGATGGTGGCCGAGCGCGCGCCGGCCGCGGCCGCGTCGCGGATCACCTGCACCGCGAAGCGCGCCGGCACCAGCACCAGAACGTGATCGGGCTTTTCCGGGAGGCTCGCGAAATCCTTGTAGCATGTAACGCCCCAGATGCTCTCGCGCTTGGCGTTGACTGGATAGAGCCCACCCTCGAAGCCGTATTTGACCAGATTGTTCCAGATGCGCTCGGCATAATTGCCGGGCTTGTCGGTCGCGCCCACCAGCACGATGTTGTGCGGGTGCAGCATGGCGTGGATGCCCTTGATGATGTCGCTGGCATCTGGCGGCGGAGACCAGACACGGGACGCGGACGCAGCAGACACACGGGCTTCCATGGCGTGACCTCACCTGTTGTTGTTCTTGGCGTGCGTCACTCTGTTCTATGGCGAGTCCTTCGGAGTGGCAACCATGCGGCTGGGTATGCCGTGTGGTGGAATGAAGTGCGCATCGGTGCGTGTCGCCAGTCGCGTAGGCGATCTAATTGTCGGCTCCGATCAATGTGGCATGCAGGATGTAGCGCTCGGGGCCGGAGGTGACGGCGTCGAATGGCCAGCAGGTCGCGAGAATGAGCTCGAACCCCCCTGCCATGGGATCGATGCCGGATGCATCAAAGCGAACCACGGCCGACGAATCCGCGCGATAACGAAAATGTCGACCGTCGCTGCGTGTGATATCGATGACGTCACCCATGGCAACATTCCGCAGGAAGCGGAAATGAGTGTCGCGATGTGCGGCATAGACAGCAGTCCCGCGTTCGCCCGCATCAGCCGTGTGCTGCACATGGCCGGGTCCGAAAGCAAGCGCCTGTCCGCTTGCGCCTTCCAGCACGATGGCGCTGGCGCCGATCCGCTTGACCTCGATCCGCGCCACCGGCCAGGTGTCGGCCCACGACCACGGCTTCACCGGCTGGCCTGTCGCAATGCTCCTGTCGAATGCCCGCTCCAGCAACACCTGCGACAGCCATGCCTTGGCGTGGATGTAAGCGCCGTCGCCGAACAGGATGAGGCCGATCAGTGCCAATGCCAGGGGAGAGATGAGGCGGCGCATTGTTTATGCTCGTCCAAAAAAAGGCGCGCGCGGCCGTTGTACGGGACGGGCAGCCGCGCGCGCTAACAGAGGAGTTCGGGGATGCTCCTCTCTCAAGCGGCGTCAGTGAGCAAGGGCCGACGCCGGTTGAACACGAACAGGGTCAGGGCGAGGACGATCAGGATGAAGCCCGCTATCATCTTCAGCTCGGCCAAGGTTGCAGTCTTGGGTAGGCGGATCGCATCGGGTGCGGCGGGCGTGGGCCGTCGTGCCGCCGGCTGATCGCGCGCATCGGCATGACGTTCGCGCAGCTGCGTCGGCGTCAGATGCGGCCGTTCGCCGAACACTTTCTCGAAATCCCAGCCGGCCGGAAGATTGATCGGCAGCTCGCTGAGCTTGAGCGGCGCGCCCTCGGGCCGGCTCGGCGTCTTGTCGACCGCAATGAGGCTGGTCAGTCGCGTGACGATCTGATGGTCGAGCGCCAACGCCAGGATCGCCTTGTCGGCTTCCTCTGGCGTCATCTCGCGCAGGGTGCGCGCCACCTCCGCATCGCCGATCTTGCGCCTAGCCCAGAGTTTTGACAGGCCCTTGCCTTCGGCGGCATTTTGCAGCGGCAGCGTCACTGACCACGGACGGTCGCCGACGTGGCCCTTGATCTCGAGCGAGCCTGCGAGCTTGTCGAGCTTGGCCGCCAGCACCAAGGGTTCGTCGCGATAGATGTCGGGGATGATCGCCGGGGCGACGTCGGCTTTGTTGTCGGAGAATTTTGCGCTGAGACCGGTCACGGCCGGATTTTCCAGCTTGGCGAACAGGCCGCGCATGCGCTCCTCCACCTGCTCGACGGAGCCGATATGAGTGAAGGCACCGCGGCCGAGCTCGGCGGCACGCGTCATCAGATAGGTGTTGGGCGCCGACCCGATGCCGACCATGAACACGCGAGAGCGGCCGCGCATCGTCGTGATCGCATCGAACAATTGCTGCTCGTTGCCGATCGCGCCATCGGTCAGGAATACGACCTGGCGAACCATATTGGTATCGCCGAGCCTGTCGGTCAGCGCTGCGCGCATCGCCGGCACCATCTCGGTGCCGCCGCGCGCTTGCAATGCGCCGACGAACGCGTTCGCTTCCCCGATATGCGCGGCATCCGCCGGCACGGAGGCGGGAAACAGCACGTCCATGGTGTCGTCGAAACGGATCACGTTGAAGCGGTCATTCGGCTGCAGGCGGCCGAGGGCATAGAGCAGGCTCGCCTTGGCCTGAACAATGGAGGTGCCGCCCATCGAGCCGGAATTGTCGATCACGAACACGACCTCGCGCGGCAGCGGCTTCTGCGTCCCCTGCTCGGCGCTGGGTGGGGTAACGAAGGCGAGCAGGTAATCGGCATCGCCGACATGCTCGCGGAACAGGCCGACCGACGGCGCCTTGTCAGCGGCCGGCTTCCAGGTCAGCTCGAAATCGCGGTCGGCAGGAACAGCGCCATCAGCAAGCGTGACGATACGTGTCGTGTTGTCCGGGCTCTCGATCTTGACGTTATGATAGTGGCTCTTGACCTCGCCGAGCGCAAAGCCGGCCTTCAGGCGCACGGTGATGCTGGTTGGATTGACCGGCGCATTCTTGGCGGGATCCAGCACAGGAGGCGAGATGCGGTCGCGATCCGGTACCGGGTCCGACGTCGCTGCGCCCCAGCCCGAGCCGTCCTTGCGGAAGTCCACGCTCTGCACGATCGGCGCCGGATTGTAGCGCGGGGCGACCACCAGCGGCAGGCGCAACGAGTACTCATTTCCGGATTGATGTACCGGCTCCTGATATTCGATCTGCACCAGCACGGTCTCGCCGGGGCCGATATTGGCGACCGAGTTGGTGAAGATGTTGGGCCGTTCCTGCTCGGTCAGCGCGGCCTTCTGGCCGGCGCGGCGCGCCTCCTCGTAGATCACGCGCGCCTGCTGCCGCTCCTTGATGTCGCCGACGATGACGCGGTCGCCGACCACCATCGTCAGCGTGTCGACGGCACCATTGGTCGCGAGCGGATAGACATAAGTGGCTTCGACCCAGTCCTTGGTTGGGTTGCGAAACACCTGGGTGACGCGCGCGCGCAGCGTCGGGCCCGATACCGTGATGTCGATGTCCGTGCCGAGGCGGATCGCCTCGGTGGTGGCGCCGTCCTCCTTCAGCAGTAGGCTGCCTGACCGTGCCTCGCCGGGCTGGAGCAGGCTGGCCCGTTCGGTTGTTGCCGACCAGCTCGTCCCGATGCTCACCAGCAGGGCCAGGAAGGCGACCAGCATCACTGCGATGCTTTGCGCGAGAAGGAACAGTCCGACCTTGATGAGCCGGCTCAACAGAGGGTGTTCGTCGCAGTCGACGGTGTCGTAGGTGTCCATTTGGATTGCTCCCGAAGCATGTTTGCTGGCCCTCAGCATCCGCCGGCGGGGCGACATTTCGCGAGCAGAATGATCGGCAATGTTCCGCCGCGGCCGGTCCCGACTTGCTTCCGCCGGGGCGGCCATGTGCGGTTTTGTGCTGGTTTGTCCGCCCTGCTAGGATGGCCGTGTTGGAGCAGGGCTAAGAATGCAGACGCAGGATAAACTCACCGACAAGCAGCTTTCGGACGAGCAGAGCCGTGAGATTGCCGAGACCATTCGCGAGGAGCTCGCCAGACGCCGGATCTCCCGGCAGGCTTTGGCCGAGCAGGCCAAGCTCAGCCTGTCGACGCTGGAGAAGGTGCTCGGCGGCCGGCGGCCGTTTACGCTGGCGACGACAGTCCGGCTCGAGCAGGCGCTCGGCGTCTCCTTGCGTAAAAGTGCCGTCGTGGTGACGCCTCCGGCGGCAAACGATGTCGCGCCCGACAGCCTCGGCTCCTATGCGCATCGCGCCGTCACCTGGCTCGAGGACGTCTACATCACCCTGCGGCCGTCGTTCGGCGACAAGGACGCGATCTTCGCCTATCGCACCGAGATCGTCTGGGAGCCGAAGGTCTCGTCGCTGGTCTTCCGCGAGGGCGATCGGACCGATACCGCCTATGAGCATACCGGCGAGGTCGCGGTACCCCATCAGTCCGGCTTCATCTACCTCGTCATCATCAAGCACGGCCAGCATCGCGTGATCACGGTGTCGCGCCCGACGGTTTCCGGCGAAATGTACGGCATCATCTCGACGCTCCGCGCCGGCCCCGGCTCGCAGCTGACGCCGATCGCTGCGCCGATTGCCTATGTACCGATCAGGAACATTGCGAAGCCATCTTTGGGACGGGTCGCGTCCAGCGACGCCAACTATGAGCTGTACCGAAAACACCTGCGCCGCACGGTGGAAGAGCCGTTCGCGCTGTTCCTGCCGGCATAATCTCGCTCGACCTCGTTCCCTCAAAAGATAGCGGCCTTTTCGGCCGCTATCTGCCGGGGGGCGTATTCAACCGGTCCGGACTAGCCTCCGATTTCGGCGCTGATGATGTCGCCGAATAGCTCCCATTGACCAGCCTTGAACCGGATCATCTTGAGCTGCTCGATCGGCGCGAAGTCGTTGGCGCTGGTATTGATCTTGATGCCCGGGATGAGCGTATCAGGCGTAAAGTCCTTCAGGCTGGCCGCCTGCTTCATCACGTTCTCCCGCGTCAGGTTGTCCCCGCACTGCTTCAAGGTCTGAACCAGGGTTTGCGCGGCGGCATAGCCGTAGACGAGGTTGGTGTCGGAGATGTTGGCGCCCGGCATGTACTTGTCGATGAAGGCAATGAATTTCTTCATGCCTTCATCATCCTTCCATTGCGGGTCTGATGCGTCCTTCAGATAGGTCGCCGACAGCACGCCTTCCGATGCGTCGAGCCCCGCGGGTTTCATCACCGCGCCGATCGAGATCGACACGTCGGTCATTACATGCATCGGCTTCCATTCGAGCTCGGCGATCTTCTTGATCGCCTGGGCCGCGAATTTCGGCGTCGAGATGTTGACGAACACGTTGGCGCCGGTGCCCTTGAGCTTGACGATGTGGGAATCGATCGACGGCTCGGTGGTCTCATAGCTCTCCTCCGCGACGATCAGCGAAGATGCCTTCTCGCCAAAAATCTCCTTGATGCCGGCGACGTAATCCTTACCGAAATCATCATTGGCATAGAAGATCGCGACCTTGGCGTCCGGCTTCGCCTGCAGGATGTATTTCGCGAAGATCCGCGCCTCGACCCGATAGCTCGGCTGAAAGCCCATGGTCCACGGAAAGTTCTTCGGGTCATTCCACTTGCTGGCGCCGGTGGCGAGGAAGAGCTGCGGCACCTTCTTGGCGTTGTGATATTTCTGCACGGCGGTCTGGGTCGGCGTGCCCAGCGCGTTGAACACCAGGAACACCTCGTCGCTCTCGATCAGCTTGCGGACCTGCTCCACGGTCTTCGGCGGCGAATAGCCGTCGTCATAGGAGATCCAGTTGATCTTGCGGCCGTTGATGCCGCCCTGGTCGTTGATCATCTTGAAATAGGCCTCCTCGGTCTTGCCGATGATGCCGTAGGCGGAAGCAGGGCCGGAATAAGCCTCGACATTGCCGATCTTGATCTCGGTGTCGCTGGCACCCGTGTCGTATTTCTTCTGCGCGGAGGCGCTCTGAACCGAGAGCAAGGTCAGGGCCGTTGCCGCGGCGAGTAGGGCGATTTTCTTGTTCTTCATGGAAATTCCTTGGCGTTTCTTTGTGGGGTGGGGCAGGCACTTCAAAAAAGAAAAGCGCCCGTGAGGGGCGCTTCGATCAGGCGTTGGCGACTTTCTTGTCGACTTCGGAAGCTACCGAGAACTTCTTGCGCAAGGTCGGCTTGTGGATCTTGCCGGTGGCGTTGCGCGGCAGCGCTTCGACGAAGCGGATCTGGCGCGGGCATTTGAAGCGCGCCAGATTGGCCGCGCAATGTGCGAGGACATCCGCCTCGGTCAGCCGCTGGCCCTGCTTGACCGCGACGATGGCAAGGCCGACCTCGCCCCATTGCGGATCGGGAATACCGATCACGGCGGCTTCCGCGATCGCGGTGAGCTGGTGCAGGACGTTCTCGACCTCGGCCGGATAGACGTTCTCGCCGCCGGAGATGTACATGTCCTTCCAGCGGTCGACGATGTAATAGAAGCCCTCCTCATCGATGCGGGTCGCATCGCCGGTGTGCAGCCAGCCGTCGGTGAAGGAGGTCTTGTTCGCTTCCGGCCTGTTCCAGTAGCCCGGGGTGATGTTGGGGCCCCGAACCCAGAGCTCACCGAGTTCGCCGACATCGGCATCGCTGCCGTCGGGCCGTACGATCCGCACCTCGGTGTGCAGCACCGGCTTGCCGGCGGAGCCGGCTTTCCGTGCCGCATCTTCGCGATCGAGCACCAGCACGGCCGGCGAGGTCTCGGTCATGCCGTAGCCCTGCTGCAGCGCGACGCCGCGCGCCTCCCAGACTTTCAGCAGCGGCACCGGCATCGGTGCGCCGCCGACACCGCCGACGATCAGCCGGCTGAGATCGGTGGTCGCGAAGGCCGGATGCTGCGCCATGAACTGGTAGATCGCAGGCACGCCGAAGAACACATTGATGCCCTGCGCGGGATCGTTGATCAGGCTGAGCGCGATGCCGGGATCGAACGCGCGCATGATCATCACGGTGCCGCCGGCGTGCAGCACGGGATTGGTGTAGCAGTTGAGCCCACCGGTGTGGAACAGCGGCAGCACGGTGAGCAGCACCGAGGCCGGCCCAATGCAGGCGGGGCCGCCGAGATTGACGCAATTCCAGAAGGTCATGCCATGGGTGATGGTCGCGCCCTTCGGATGTCCCGTCGTGCCCGAGGTGTACATGATGGTCGAGACGTCATCGAGCGTGACCTCTTCGGCGCGGTCGAGTGGTTTTGCTGCGGCAATCCCGGCTTCATAGGATCCGCCGGCGCCGAGCAGCAGGCTCGTCGCGATCCCGCAAAGCTTCGCCACGCTCAGTGCGGTCTCGGCCAGGTCGGCGTCGTGGATCATCACCTTCGGCGCGCAGTCGGCGGTGATGAATTGAAGCTCGGGAACGGTGAGGCGGGTGTTCAGCGGCACGAAGATGGCACCTAACCGGCCACAGGCGAACTGCACCTCCAGCGTATCGGTCGTGTTCAGCGCCAGCACTGCGACGCGATCGCCGCGCGAGACGCCGAGCGTGTGGCGCAGAAACGAGGCGAGGCGCGAGACGCGGGCATCCAGCTGCGAATAGGTGAAGCGGCGCTCGCTCGCGAGGTCGATGAGCGCGACCTTGTTTGGCGCGCGGCGTCCATGATGGGCGATCCAGTCGTAGTAACGAACGGCCAAAAATTCCTCCCTCGGGCGGTCTTGTGCGCTGTTGCCCGTGCACCATGCCCGGCGTGGCCCTGGGGCCAGCCGGAGTCTGTGCAGCAACGTTTTTTTGAGCCAGAGTTGGCCTGCGAGCGGCGAAAATCGTCTTGCGTTGAGTTGCTAGGTTGCTGCCTTGCCCGGCGCATCGGCTCCACTCAGCCACTGCGCGCAAGTGAGCCGCCAAGGTTCCGGCCATGGTTGGCGGGACGATTCCTTCCACTAGGCACCTGTGCGATGAAGAGCCCGTTCTATACCGCCGAGCATGATGCCTTCCGCGAAATGATGCGGCGCTTCGTCGAGAAGGAGATCACGCCGTTCGCCCATGAATGGGACGAGGCCGGCGAATTCCCGCGCGAGCTCTATCGCAAGGCGGCAGCAATCGGCCTGCTGGGGCTCGGATTTCCCGAGGAATTTGGCGGGATCACCGCCGACCAGTTCATGAAGATCGTAGCCAGCCAAGAGCTGGCGCAAGCCGGCGCCGGCGGTATCAGCGCCAGCTTGATGAGCCATACGATTGGCTCGCCGCCGATCGCGCGCGCGGCGCGGCCCGAGGTGAAGGCACGTGTGCTGCCGCAGGTGCTGTCAGGCGAGAAGATCTCCGCGCTTGCGATCACCGAGCCGGGCGGCGGCTCGGACGTTGCAAACCTCCGCACGCGGGCGCGCCGCGACGGCGATCACTACGTCGTGAGCGGCGAAAAGACGTTCATCACCTCCGGGATGCGCGCCGATTATCTGACCGTTGCCGTGCGTACAGGCGGCGAAGGCGCCGGCGGCGTCAGCCTGCTCCTGATCGAAGGCGACACGCCCGGCCTGTCGCGAACTAAGCTGAAGAAGATGGGCTGGTGGGCCTCCGATACCGCGACCTTGCATTTCGACGAATGCCGCGTACCGGCCGAGAACCTGATCGGCGAGGAGGGCCACGGCTTCAAGATCATCATGCGGAACTTCAACAGCGAGCGTATGGGCATGGCGGCGAGCTGCACCGCCTTCGCGCGCGTCTGCGTCGATGAGGCGATTGCCTATGCCAAGGAGCGCAACACGTTCGGCAAGCCGCTCGCGCAGCACCAGATCATCAGGCACAAGATCGTCGACATGGCGCAGAAGGTCGCGGCCTCGCAAGCGATGCTGGAGATGCTGGCCTGGCGGCTCGAGCAGGGCGAAAGCCCCGTCCCCGAAATCTGCATGATGAAGAACCAGGCGACGCAGACCATGGCATTCTGCGCCTCGGAAGCCGTGCAGATCTTTGGCGGCGCCGGCTTCATGCGCGGCATCAAGGCCGAACGCATCTACCGCGAAGTCAAGGTCAACGCCATCGGCGGCGGCACCGAGGAGATCATGAAGGATTTGGCGTCGCGGCAGATGGGGTTGTGATTAAGGCGTCGTTCCGGGGCGACGCGCGGTGTCGAACTAGGGTGCGCACTTGCGCACCTGAGAACCTCGATATTGTAGGACCTAATCTCTGGATTCCGGGTTCACGCTTCGCGCGCCCCGGAATGACAAAGGGGAAAGAATGCTATTCACTGCCGACCACGACGACATCCGCCGCTCCCTGCAGAAATTCATCGCCAACGAGATCAACCCCCATGTCGATGAATGGGAGAAGGCGGACATCTTCCCGGCGCATGAGCTGTTCAAGAAGATGGGCAGCCTCGGCTTCCTCGGTCTGAACAAGCCGGTCGAATTCGGCGGTTCCGGCCTCGATTACTCCTATGCCCTGATGATGGCGGAGGAACTCGGCGCCATCACCTGCGGCGGCGTGCCGATGGCGATCGGGGTGCAGACCGACATGGCGACGCCGGCGCTGGCGCGGTTCGGCTCGGACGAGGTACGGCGCGAGTTTCTGGCGCCGTCCATTGCGGGCGACTATGTCGCCTGCATCGGCGTCTCCGAGCCCGGCGCCGGCTCGGACGTGGCCTCGATCAAAACCAATGCGCGCTCCGACGGCGACGATTACGTCGTCAACGGCGGCAAGATGTGGATCACCAACGGCACCCAGGCCGACTGGATCTGCCTGCTCGCCAACACCAGCGACGGGCCGGTTCATCGCAACAAGTCGCTGATCTGCGTGCCCATGAAGAGCAAGGGCGTCACTGTCGCGCGAAAGCTCGACAAGATGGGCATGCGCTCGTCCGACACCGCGCAGATTTTCTTCGATAATGTCCGCGTGCCCAAGCGCAATCGGATCGGTGAGGAAGGCAAAGGCTTCACCTATCAGATGATCCAGTTCCAGGAGGAGCGGCTCTGGGGGGCGGCGGCCTGCCTGAAGGCGCACGAATACATCATCGACCAGACCATCGAGTACACGCGCAACCGCAAGGCATTCGGCAAGTCGATCCTCGACAATCAGGTCGTCCATTTCAAGCTTGCGGAGATGCAGACCGAGGTCGAGCTGCTGCGCGCGCTGATTTATCGCGCTGGCGAACAACTGGTCGCGGGCGAGGATGTGACCAGGCTCGCGACCATGGCCAAGCTGAAGGCCGGCCGGCTCGGCCGCGAGCTCACCGACGCCTGCTTGCAATATTGGGGCGGAATGGGCTTTACCAACGAGACGCCGGTCAGCCGCGCCTATCGCGACAGCCGCCTGACCTCGATCGGCGGTGGTGCCGACGAGGTCATGCTGATGGTCCTGTGCAAGATGATGGGCACGCTGCCCGGCAGCAAAGGAAGTGCTTGATGATCACACTCTACCACTGCGATGCCGCGCGCTCGTTCCGCCCGCTCTGGATGCTGGAGGAGATGGGGCTGCCCTATGAATTGAAGATGCTGCCGTTCCCGCCGCGGGTGTTCGCCAAGGATTATCTTGCGCTCAATCCGCTCGGGACCATCCCCTTCCTGATCGACGGCGAGACGCGGATGACCGAATCCTCCGGCATCTGCCATTATCTCGGCATCAAATACGGTCCGACGCCGCTGATGGTGGGACCGGAAGATCCCGCCTACGGCGCGTTCCTGAACTGGATGTATTTCAGCGACGCCACGTTAACCTTCCCGCAAACGCTGGTGCTGCGGTACACCCAACTCGAACCGGAGGAGCGCCGCAACCCGCAGGTCGCCACCGATTACGCAAAATGGTTCCTAGGAAGACTGCGCGCGGTCGAGGCAGCGACGGCCAATGCTGAAACCTTGTGCGCTGGCCGCTTCACTGCCGCTGACATTGTCATCGGTTACGCGCTCCGCCTCGCGAGCAACATTGGGCTCGCCAAGGATTTTGGGCCAAATGTCGCAGCTTATTGGGCCCGCCTGCAGCAGCGCGACGGTTTCAAACGGGCGGTTGCGGCGGAGCAAAAGGCTGGCAACGAGCAGAATGTTGCGCCAAGGGTGAGGGCGTAATTGAGGGTTGTCATTCCGGGAGCGATGCGAAGCATCGAGCTACCGGTGCGCCGTTGCGCACCTGAGAATCTCGAGGTTCCGGGTTCGGTCCTGCGGACCGCCCCGGAACGACGGCGCATGTTTTCATGACAGCGCTATCCTATCGTGACAGCGCCCAAATTTCCGCTAAGGTGACCTTCATCCGCAGCGGCCAGAGAGCCGCGCGAGGAGGACCCCGATGGAAGATAAAGGTCGCGAATCCGACCATCTGATGCTGATCACGCCGGAGCGGGTATTCTATGCCGGCCTGCTGGGCCGCCCCCGCAAGAGGACGCCTGGCTGCTGCCACGTTTATGTGGCGGTGAAGGGCAATCTGCACCTGACGATCGACGACGTCCTTGCCACCGGCGAGCTGTTCGTCACCCTGCCGAACCAGCGGCATTCCATTGCCAGCGATTACCGCACCGTGATCAGCGTGACGCTCGAGCCGGAAAGCATGCCGGATGGCGTGATAGAGGCCCTGGCCACGCGGCTGACTGGACCCGATCGGGCCGCCTATGCCCGCAAGATCCTCGCCGCCTACGCGTTGCTGCGCCAGCGCCGCTACGGCGACATCACCACCGCCGAATTCGACGAGATGTGCTTTGGCGAAGCACTGCCGCGCCGCGTGCTCGATCCG
Source organism: Bradyrhizobium sp. LMG 9283 (assembly GCF_045571415.1). Lineage (NCBI taxonomy): Bacteria > Pseudomonadati > Pseudomonadota > Alphaproteobacteria > Hyphomicrobiales > Nitrobacteraceae > Bradyrhizobium > Bradyrhizobium sp. LMG 9283. Next base: position 8,632,756 of record NZ_CP120691.1, on the reverse strand, counting down.
CGTGTGACGCGCGCGGTCGCCCGCATTGAGCGCTTCTCCGGCGAGCCGGTGACGGCCGACACCTGCGCAGCCGAAGCGGGCCTCTCCGCCTCGCGCTTCCTGCATCTGTTCAAGGAAGAGACCGGCATCTCGTTCCGCTCCTTCCGCGCCTGGAAGCGCGCGCGGCATCTGCTGCACTTCGCCAACCAGGACCTCAACCTCGCCCATCTCGCGCAGGACATCGGCTATCCCGATTCCACGCATTTCAGCCACTCGATCCGCCGCTTCTACGGCCTGAAGCCGCGCGCCATCTTCGTCGGCTCGCGCGACCTCGCGATCTACCGCAGCACGGAGACGGTGCGGATGGCGGAGGCGGGTTAGCTCCGCTCTCGTAAGGTGGGCAAAGCGAAAGCGTGCCCACCATAGTTCATGATCGCCGAAACAAGGTAGGCACGGCGCAAGAGCGCCTTTGCCCAGCCTACGAAGTCATTGCCATTTCCCAGCTTCTCCGCGCAAGAAGCCGGATCTCGCGCATCACATGATCGCAACCGTTGAATTATCAACGTGCGAGACATTTTTGGCATGAGCGACAAGGCCGTCATCACCTGCGCGCTGAACGGCGTGCTGACCGATCCCAGGCAGCACAACGTGCCTGTGACGCCCGAGCAGATGGCGCGCGAGGCCAAGGCTGCCTTCGATGCCGGCGCGTCCATCATGCACATCCATCTGCGCCAGCAGGCGCCGGGCAAGGGGCATCTGCCGTCCTGGGAGGTCGCGGTCAGCAAGGAGATCCAGCAGGCGATCCGCGAGGCCTGTCCCGGCATCATCATCAATCACACCTCGGGCGTATCGGGGCCGAACTATAGCGGCGCGCTGGACTGCATCCGCGAGACGAAGCCGGAGATCGCCGCCTGCAACGCCGGCTCGCTGAATTACCTGAAGGTCAAGGCCGACAATACCTGGGCGTGGCCGCCGATGATGTTCGACAATGCGGTTGAGAAGGTGAAGGACTATCTCGACGTCATGAACGCGGTCGGCACAATCCCCGAGTTCGAATGTTTCGACGTCGGCATTGTCCGCTGCGTCGGCATGTACACCCAGGTCGGCATGTACAAGGGCCCGCTCGAGTATAATTTCGTGATGGGCGTCGCCTCCGGCATGCCGGCTGATCCCGAGCTGCTGCCGATCCTGTTGAAGCTGAAACGCCCCGAGGCGCATTGGCAGGTCACCGCGATCGGCCGCGAAGAGATCTGGCCGCTGCATCAGCGCTGCGCCGAACTCGGTGGCCATTTGCGCACCGGTCTCGAAGACACCTTTTATCTCGCCGACGGCACGAAGGTGACCTCGAACGGCCAGCTGATCGAAGCCGTCGCCGCCTGCGCAAGGCGCGCCGGCCGCGAGATCGCAAGCCCGGCCGAGGCGCGGAAGATCTTTGGGACGAACAGGTAAGGTATCGCCTCACCCGTCATTGCGAGCGAAGCGAAGCAATCCAGAGTCTTTCCTTTGAGGCGATCTGGATTGCTTCGTCGCTTCGCTCCTCGCAATGACGAGCAGGATCAAGTCATGTCTGTCATCGAAAACACCATTTTCCCCGGCAGCGCCGCCTACCAGGCCAACCGCGACGGCATGCTTGCGCTGATCGACCGCATGCGCGCACTCGAAGAGCGCACACGGGCGGCATCTGCCGCGGCGAAAGACCGCTTCCACAAGCGCGGCCAGCTGCTGCCGCGCGAGCGCGTCGCGCTGGTGCTCGATCCCGGTGCGCCCTTCATCGAGCTGTCGACGCTCGCCGGCTACATGTTCGACGTGCCGGATCCGGACAAGAGCGTGCCCGGCGGCGGCGTCATCGCCGGCATCGGCTTCGTCTCGGGCATCCGCTGCATGGTCAGCGCCAGTGATTCCGGCATCGATGCCGGTGCGCTGCAGCCTTACGGCCTCGACAAGACGCTGCGGGTGCAGGAGCTCGCGCTGGAGAACAAGCTGCCTTATGTCCAGCTCGTCGAAAGCGCCGGCGCCAATTTGCTGCGCTACCGCGTCGAGGACTTTGTTCGCGGCGGCAACATCTTTCGCAATCTGGCGCGGCTGTCGGCGGCGGGACTGCCGGTCGTTACTGTCACGCACGGCTCCTCCACCGCGGGCGGCGCCTATCAGACCGGCCTGTCCGACTACATCGTCATGGTCCGCGGCCGCACCCGCGCCTTCCTCGCCGGGCCGCCGCTGCTGAAGGCTGCGACCGGCGAGATCGCGACCGAGGAGGAGCTCGGCGGCGCCGAGATGCATACGCAAATCTCCGGCCTCGGTGATTATCTCGCCGAGGACGACCGAGATGCCTTGCGCATCGCGCGGGAGATCATGGCGGCGATGCAATGGGAGCGGCCGGGCCGAGCGGCCCCAGAGTTCAAGCCGCCGCGCTACGATCAGGACGAGCTGCTCGGCATCATGCCGATGGACCACAAGCGTCCCGTCGACATGAAGCAGGTGATCGCCCGCATCGTCGACGATTCCGATTTCACCGAGATGGCGCCGAATTACGGCCCGGCCACCGTCTGCGGCCATGCTCGCATCGAGGGCCAGGCCATCGGCATCATCACCAACAACGGTCCGCTCGATCCCGCCGGCGCCAACAAGGCGACGCATTTCATTCAGGCCTGCTGCCAGACCCGCACGCCGATCCTCTATCTCAACAACACCACCGGCTACATGGTCGGAAAATCCTATGAAGAAGCCGGCATGATCAAGCATGGCTCTAAGATGATCCAGGCCGTGACCTCGGCGACGGTGCCACAGATCACCGTCTATTGCGGTGCCTCGTTCGGCGCCGGCAATTACGGCATGTGCGGCCGCGGCTTCCATCCGCGCTTCTGCTTCTCCTGGCCGAACGCGAAGACCGCCGTGATGGGCGGCGAGCAGGCGGCCGAGACCATGGCGATCGTGACCGAGGCCGCCGCAGCGCGGCGCGGTAGGCCGATCGAGAAGGACAAGTTACAGGCCATGAAGGCGCAAATCATCGGCGTGTTCGACGGCCAGATGGATGTGTTCTCAACCAGTGCCCGCGTGCTCGACGATGGCGTGATCGATCCGCGCGACACCCGCGCGGTCCTCTCCGAAGTGCTCGCGATCTGCCGCGAGGGCGATGCGCGCACACCGCAGCGCATGCAGTTTTCGGTGGCCCGCCCATGAGGAACGGATCAGTGCAGCATCGGCCGTTCTTCAAGGTTTTGGTCGCCAATCGCGGCGAGATCGCATTGCGCGTGATGCGAAGCGCGCGGCAGCTCGGCCTTGGCGTCGTCGCGGTCTATTCGGATGCCGATGGCGATGCGCTCCATGTGCGCCAAGCCGATCAGGCTGTGCGCATCGGCGAAGCCTTGCCGGCGCAATCCTATCTCAACATCTCCGCGATCATTGCCGCGGCGAAAGCAAGCGGCGCGGGCGCGGTTCATCCGGGCTACGGCTTCCTCGCCGAGAACGAAGATTTTGCACAGGCCTGCAAGGAAGCCGGCCTCGTCTTCATTGGCCCGTCGCCGCAAGCAATCGAGGCGATGGGCAACAAGGCCGGCGCCAAGGAGATCATGAAGAAGGCCGGCGTACCTATCGTCCCCGGCTATCAGGGCACTGAGCAGGGCGACGAAGTCATGCTCGCGGAAGCCAGAAAGATCGGCTTCCCTGTCATGATCAAGGCCGTCGCGGGCGGCGGCGGCCGCGGCATGCGGCTTGTCACTGATGCGGCCTCGTTTCCTGATGCGCTGCGCAGTGCGCGTTCCGAGGCGAAGGCGGCGTTCGGCGATCCCACCGTGATCCTCGAACGCGCCATCCAGAATCCCCGCCACATCGAGATCCAGGTGTTCGGCGACAGCCACGGCAATGCGATCCATCTCGGCGAGCGCGACTGCTCGGTGCAGCGGCGCCACCAGAAGCTGATCGAGGAGGCGCCGTCTCCCGCCGTCACGCCCGAGCTGCGCGCGAAGATGGGCGAGGTCGCAGTCGCCGCGGTGAAGGCGTTGCGCTACGAGGGCGCCGGCACGCTGGAATTCCTGCTTGATCAAAGCGGCGAATTCTACTTCATGGAGATGAATACGCGCCTGCAGGTCGAGCATCCCGTCACCGAGGCGATCACCGGGCTCGATCTCGTCGAGCTGCAGCTGCGCGTCGCGCGCGGCGAACCGTTGCCGCTGAAGCAGCAGGACATCAAGTTCTCCGGCCACGCCATCGAGGTGCGGCTTTGCTCGGAAGATGCCGCGCAGGGCTTCATGCCGCAATCGGGCCGCATGACGCGCTGGCAGGTGCCGGAAAGCATCCGCGTCGAGCACGCGTTGCAATCGGGCTCGGAGATCCCGCCGTTCTACGATTCCATGATCGCCAAGGTGATCAGCCGCGGCGCTACCCGCGAGGAGGCGAGGGGACGGCTGATCGTCGGCCTGGAGCAGCTCACCGCGTTTGGCGTGACCACCAACCAGGCGTTCCTGATGTCCTGCCTGCGTCATCCCAGCTTCGCCAAAGGCGAGGCGACGACGGCCTTCATCGGTGCGCATCGCGACGAGCTGCTGGCACCGCGCGCGAACGCGGCATTCGACGTGGCGCTGGCGGGCCTGCTGCTCTACGTCACCAACCCGCGCGCGCCGTCCTGGCGGGGCGGCCGGAGCCTCGCCGCCACCTTTCCGCTGCCGGCAAAAATCGAGATCGCCGGCCGGACATACGAACTCGAAGTCACGCGCGAGCGCGATGGCAGCTACAATGTCGTCGTCGACGATCGCGAGGACAGGTTCGAGATCGACCAGCTCGATGCCGACGCGATCCGCTTCCACCACGATGGCGTGATGGACGGCGCAAGATTCCTACGCGATGGCGATCGCCTGTACGTCCAGCATCGCGGCATCCCGTTCGCAGTCGCCGATCTCACCCTTGCCGCACCAAAGGCGGCCGCAAGCAATGGCGGCGACGGCAAGGTCCGCGCCGCCATGAACGGCCGCGTCGTCGCCGTGCTGGTCAAGCCCGGCGACCGCGTCACCGCCGGCCAGCCGGTGCTGACGCTGGAGGCGATGAAGATGGAGCACGTCCACAAGGCCGGCATCGACGGCGTGGTCAGCGCGATCGATGTCGCCGAAGGCGATCAGGTGACTATGGGCCGGATCGTGGCGGAGATCGGGCCGTAGTCGCGTGTGTCCCGGACGCGCGAAGCGCGAGCCGGGACCCATGCTTCGGCGCGTGAGGATGCTTTCCTAAATCCCCCGCTTTCGCGGGGACACAAGATCTACGCCGGCCGCCCGGTCCCGTCATTGAGCAAACACGCCACCTGATGCCCGTCACCTGCCTCCAGCAGTGCCGGCCGCTCCGTCTTGCATCGCTCCATCGCAAAGCGGCAGCGGGTGTGAAACGCGCAGCCTGAGGGCGGGTTGACCGGGCTCGGCACGTCGCCGTCGACCAGCGGCGCCAGCTTCTTCGCGAGCGGGTTTGCGATCGGCACCGAGGCAAGCAAGGCCTGCGTGTAAGGATGCCTGGGATTGCGGAATAGCTCGTCCTTGTCGGCGATCTCGACGATGCGGCCGAGATACATCACGGCCACGCGGTGGCTGATATGGGCGACCACGGCGAGATCGTGGGCGATGAACAGGTAGGAAAAGCCATGCTGGCGTTGCAGGTCGATCAACAGGTTGATCACCTGCGCCTGGATCGAGACGTCGAGCGCGGACACCGGCTCGTCGCAGACGATCAGGCGTGGCTCCAGCGCCAGCGCGCGTGCGATGCAGATGCGCTGGCGCTGGCCGCCGGAGAACTGATGCGGGAAATTGTGCATCTGGTCGGGCCGCAACCCCACCTGCTCGAACAGTCTTGCGACCCGTGCCTCGAGCGCCTTGCCCGTGGCGAGCCCGTGCACGGCGAGCGGCTCGCCGACGATATCGCCCGCGGTCATGCGCGGGTTGAGCGAGGCAAATGGGTCCTGGAATACGATCTGCATCGAACGACGGTGCGGCCGCAGTGCCGTCTTGGACAGATGGGTGATGTCCTCACCATCGAGCCGGATCTGGCCCGAGGTCGGCTCCACCAGCCGCAGCACGCTGCGCGCCACCGTGGACTTGCCGCAGCCGGATTCGCCGACGAGGCCCAGCGTCTCGCCGGTTCCAAGCGCGAACGAGACGCCGTCGACGGCATGCACGGTGCCGACTTGCCGGCGCAACACGCCGGCGCGCACGGGATAGTGCTTCTTGAGATCGGTTACTTCGAGCAGCGTCGCGGTCATGCCACCTCCGCGACTTCTTCTGCGCGCCAGCAGGCGGCAAGATGGCCGCCACCCAAGTCCGCCAGTGGCGGATATTCGGCCTCGCAACGTTTGATGGCGAGCTTGCAGCGCGGCGCGAAGGCGCAGCCCTTCGGCAGCCGCACCAGCGATGGCACCGTGCCGGGAATTTCGTTCAGCCGCGCCTGCGCAGGGACACCGGATGCGGGAACGGCCGGGATCGAGGCCATCAGCCCGCGCGTATAGGGATGCTTTGGCGAGGCAAACAGCGCTTCGACGCTGGCCTCCTCAACCTTTCGCCCCGCATACATCACGATCACGCGCTGCGCGGTCTGCGCAACGACGCCGAGATCGTGCGTGATCAGCACGAGCCCGGTGCCGAGCTCCTTCTGGAGGTCGAGGATCAGCGCCAGGATCTGCGCCTGGATGGTAACGTCGAGCGCGGTGGTCGGCTCGTCCGCGATCAGCAGCGCCGGACGGCACGCCAGCGCCATCGCGATCATCGCGCGTTGGCGCATGCCGCCGGAGAGCTGATGCGGATATTCCCGCGCGCGCCGCGCCGGCTCGGGAATGCGCACCAGCCGCAGCATCTCGACCGCGATGTTATGGGCCTCTTTCGCCGAGATGTTCCGGTGCAGCCGCACGGCCTCGACGATTTGGTCGCCGATCCGCATCACCGGATTGAGCGAGGTCATCGGCTCCTGGAAGATCATGGAGATGCGGTTGCCCCTGACCGTGCGCATCTGCGTTTCATCCAGCGCCAGCAGGTCGGTGCCTTCGAGCGAGACAGAGCCGCCGACGATGCGGCCGGGCGGATCGGGCACGAGCCGCATCAGCGAGAGCGCGGTCACGCTCTTGCCGCAGCCGGATTCGCCGACGATCGCCAGCGTCTCGCCGCGCTTCACGCTGAACGAGAGGTCGTCGACAGCCTTGAAGAGGCCGGAATTGGTGAAGAACACCGTCTTCAGGTTCTTCACATCGAGCACGAGATCGGATTTGTCCGCCATCAGCCGCGCTGCCTCGGATCCAGGATGTCGCGCAGGGCGTCACCGAACAGATTGGCGCCGAATACGGCGAGGCTGATCGCGATGCCCGGGAAGATCACGAGCCACGGCGCGGTGCGGACATATTCGGCGGCGGATTCGGAGAGCATGCGCCCCCATGACGGATAGGGTTCGGGAATGCCGAGGCCGAGGAAGGACAGCGAGGCTTCGGTGAGGATGGTCGAGCCGAGCTGGGCGGTCGCGAGCACGATCAGCGGCGCCAGCGTGTTCGGCAGCACGTGGCGCAGCGCGATCCGCATCTCGCTCATCCCGATCGACTTTGCGGCTTCGACGAACGGCTGCTCGCGCAGCGCCAGCGTATTGGCGCGGATGACGCGCGCGACCGTCGGGATCAGCGGAATGGCGATGGCGATGATCACATTCGGCAGCGAGGGGCCGAGCGCGGCCGTCATCACCAGCGCCAGCACCAGGAGTGGCAGCGCCTGGAGAACGTCGGAGACGCGCTGGAATACGAGATCGACCCAGCCCGAGAGATAGCCGGAGGTGAGGCCGACGATCACGCCGATGGTGCCGCCGAGCGCGGTCGAACCGAGCCCGACCGCGAGCGAGATCCGCGCACCGTGGATGATGCGGCTGAACACGTCGCGGCCGAAGGAATCGGTCCCCATCCAGTGCACCAGGCTCGGGCGGGCCAGCGCGCGGGCGGAATCGACCGTCAGAGGATCGTAGCGCGCGATGAAGTCGGCGAAGATCGCCGTCAGCACGAACAATGTCATGATAACGAGCCCGGCCGCGCCCAGCACATGCCGCTGCGCCGTGAACAGCACGCGCCGCCAGCCGCCGGTCGCGTAAGCCCCGGCCCGCCTCAGTTCGAGATCATAGTCGATCGTGGCCATGTGCCTCTCCGCGGGGAGAAACACCTCTCCCCATCGGGGAGAGGTCGGCGCGTAGCGCCGGGTGAGGGGGCCCAGGTCTCAGGATGGAGTGTAACCCATCACCCGGATTGCATCTTCCGATGCAATCCGACCTCTCCCTACGGGAGAGGTGAGTCACCATCGTCGCTCGGCTTGGTTTCATTGAATCATTCCGTGTACCTGATCCGCGGATCGAATACCGCGTAGAGCATGTCGACGGTGAAGTTCGCGAACACCACCACGACGGCGATGAACATCACGAGGTTCTGCACGATCGGATAGTCCCGCCAGCGGATCGCCTCCACCAGGAATCGCGCGACGCCGGGGATATTGAACACGGTCTCGGTGACGATCAGGCCGCCGATCAGGAACGCCGCCTCGATGCCGATCACGGTGATCACTGGCAGGATCGCGTTCTTCAGCGCGTGATGATAGTTCACGGCCGCATCGGAGGCACCCTTGGCGCGCGCAGTGCGGATATAGTCCTGCCGCAGCACCTCCAGCATCGAGGAGCGGGTGATGCGCATGGTGAGCGCCGCACTGCGGAAGCCGACGGCGGCGGCCGGCACGGCGTAGGTCGCGAACGCCTCGAGCCACGTCTTCGGGTTCGGGTTGAAGATCGGCATCTGGCCGAACATGGCCACCGACGCGGTGAGGATGAGAAGCCCGAGCCAGAACGAGGGCAGCGACAAGCCGCTGAGGCTGACGACGCGCAGCGCATAGTCGAGCCTTGTTCCTTGCTTAACCGCGCTGATGACGCCGAGCGGAATGCCGATGGATGCCGAGAACAGCAGCGCCAGCCCGGCAAGCCGCGCCGTGATCGGAATCCGCGGCAGGATCTCTTGGAGTGCCGGCTTTTCGGAGACATAGGAGTAGCCGAAATCGCCGCGCAGCAAGCCGCCGATCCAGTGTAGATATTGCGCAACCAATGGCTGGTCGATGCCGAGCTGTTTCTCGAGCTCGGCCTTGTCGGCCGGATCGACGTAGCCGGCGGCGGCGAATAGGATATCGACGATGTTACCGGGCACGATGCGCAGCAGGAAGAAGATGACGACCGAGATCCCGAACAGGGTCACGAGCATCAGGAACAGGCGCCGCACCAGATAGGCAAACATCACGTGCCTCCCGTCGAGCCGCTAGTCTTTAGCCTGACGCTACTTGTCGAGCCACACATCCTCGTAGCGGAAGCCGTTGTAGGAGCTGTTCGACATGATCGTGACGCCCTTGACGTAGGGCTGCCAGCAGGTGCCGGCCCGTGCATGGAAGATGATCGGGCGGGCGACATCCTCCTGCAGCTTCTTGTCGATATCCCACACCAGTGGCTTACGCTTGCTGGCGTCGGTCTCCTGCGACTGCACGTCGAACAGCTTCTCGATCTCCTTGTTGCAGTAATTGGTGTAGTTCCGTTCCGAACCGCAGGAATAGTTCTCGTAGAACGACTGGTCGGGATCGTCGACGGAATTGCCGGTCAGGTTGAGGCCGAGCATGTAGTCCTTGCGCGCGACCTTCGGGAACCAGTTTGCGGTTTCCACGACGTCGAGCTCGCCGTCGATATAGATGGTCTTGAGCTGGTCGATCAGGATCACCGCGGGGTCGCGATATTCCGCGAGATTACGGGTCGAGACCTTCACCGCGAGATGCTTGTCCGGGCCGTAGCCTGCCTTCTGCATCAGCTTCTTGGCTTCCTCCCGGTTCGCGTTGACGTCCGGGCCGTAGCCCGGAATGGTCGCCAGCTTGTCCTTGGGCATGCCCCAGATGCCTTGCGGCGGCGGCAGCATGGTGCCACCGATATCGGCCTGGCCCTCGAACAGGATGTCGACGAAGGCCTTGCGGTCGAGTGCCATCGCCATCGCCCGACGGATATCGATGTTGTCGAACGGCGGCGATGTCGAATTGACGATGATGTTGGTGGAAACGTTGGTCGGCTCGACGACGCAGGTCGCGTTCGGCGCCTGCGACTTGATGTCCTTCAGGAGCGGGATCGTGATGTGCGTCGGAAAGGTCATGTCGAACTTGCCGGCGACGAAAGCGAGAATCGCGGTCGAGCGGTTGGTGATGATCGTGTACTCGATGCCGTCGAGATAGGGCAGGCCCTTCTTCCAATAGTCCGGATTTCGCGTCAGCTTGATCGATTCATTGGCCCTGAACTCGACGAATTTGAACGGCCCGGTTCCGATCGGATGGGTGCGCATCTCCGCAGGCGAGACGTGACAGGGGTAGATCGGCGTGTAACCGGACGCGAGCATCGCCAGTAGCGAGGGCTGCGGCCGCTTCAGGTCGAAGGAAACCTCGAACTCGCCGCTCGTGGTGACCTCGTTGACCTCGTTGTACCAGGCCTTGCGCGGATTCTGCCGCAGCTTCTGCTGCGATTTGCCCATCAGGAGATCGAAGGTGCATTTGACGTCGGCTGACGTGAACGGCTTGCCGTCGTGCCATTTCACGCCCTGGCGCAGTTTGAACGTCAGCTTCTTGTTGTCGCGGCTCCAGGACCAGCTTTCAGCAAGCTCTGGCCGGAGCGTGTCCGGACTGTTCTGCGCGATGTGCTGGTCATAGATGACGAGATTGTTGAACACGCCCATGAACGGCACGTTGACCGAATAGGTCGCGCCCTCGAGGATGGACGCGTTGGCCGGACTGTCGCGGTGATACATCCGCAGGATACCGCCCTGCTTGGGCTCGCCAGCGAGCGTGGCGGTTGAGGCCGTCAGCACAGATAGCGCCGCCATTGCGGCGAGCGCGCACACGCTCCGCATGCTCATCCTCCCTGGACCTCGGCCTTTTGCGGCCTGTTTGCCAGACGATAGCGAGGCGCGTGCAGCGAGGCAACGGGCTAACGCTCTTTACGGCCTTGGCAATTTGGATGACGTAACGCCGCAGGAGTTTCGCACTTTCACGATGTGAGAGTGCAGGTGCGAACAGGCGGCGTGTAATGGCGTTGCTGAAGCCGCGGCGAAGGTGGGCTCCCTCGCCCCGCTTGCGGGGAGAGGCGAAGATGCCGCCGCGCTGCCCCAACTCACACGATCCGCGACGCCTTGTTCCCCCAGTACCGGTCCCGCAGCAGCCGCTTGTACAGCTTGCCCGTCGGCAGCCGTGGCAGTTCCTTCTCGAAATCGACCGAGCGCGGCACCTTCTGCCGCGACAGCGATTTTGCGCAGAACGCGATCAGCTCTTCGGCGAGGGCCGGCCCCGGCACCACGCCGGGCATCGGCTGCACCACCGCCTTCACCTCCTCGCCGAGATCGGCATTGGGCACGCCGAACACCGCGGCATCGGCGACCTTCGGGTGGGTGATCAGCAGATTCTCGCATTCCTGCGGATAGATGTTTACCCCACCGGAGATGATCATGAAGGTCGCGCGATCGGTGAGGTAAAGGAAGCGGTCCTTGTCGACATAGCCGACGTCGCCAACCGTGCTCATGCTGCCGTCGGCCGAGCGCGCCTCCCTGGTCTTCTCGGGATCGTTGAAATATTCGAACGGCGAGGCCGTCTTGAACCAGACCTGGCCCGGCGTGCCGGTCGGGCACTCCCGCATGTTTTCGTCGAGAATGTGGAGGTCGCCCAGCAGCACCTTGCCGACGGTGCCGCGATGGCTAAGCCATTCCTCGCTGTTGCAGGCGGTGAAGCCGAGACCTTCAGTCGCGCCGTAATATTCGTGGATGATCGGTCCCCACCATCTGATCATGTCGTCTTTGACCTGGGCCGGGCAGGGCGCCGCGGCGTGGATCGCGATCTCCAGCGAGGAAAGGTCGTAGCGGCCACGCACCTCGTCCGGCAACTTCAGCATGCGCGAGAACATCGTCGGCACCAACTGCGTGTGGGTGATGCCCCATTGCTCGACGAGCTGGAGGTAACGTTCGGGATCGAAACTCTCCATGATGATCACGGTCCCGCCCATGCGGATCGTGAGGTTCACGGCGGCCTGCGGCGCGGAGTGATAGAGCGGTGCCGGCGAGAGATAGACCATGCCCTCGCGGTAGTGCCAAAGCTTGGTCAGAAAATCGAACAGCGGCAGATTGTGCTTCGGCGGCTCTTCCGGAAGGGGCCGCAAAATGCCCTTCGGCCGTCCGGTCGTGCCGGACGAATAGAGCATGGCGGTACCGAGCCATTCATCCGCGATCGGTGTGCTCGGCATGTCCGCGGTCACGTCCGCAAGTCCGACGATACGTTCGCTCTCGCCCGGACCATCGGCGACGATGCAGAGCTTGACGTCGGGGCAGGCCTGGATCGCCTCGCGCGCGATGGCGAGCTTGGCCACCGACGTAATCAAAATCTTCGACCGGCTGTTGACGAGGAGATAAGCGAGCTCGCCCGGCGTCAGGAAGGAGTTGATGCAGGTGTAGTAAAGCCCGGAGCGCTCACCCGCGCCGCAGGCCTCCAGATAGCGCGAATTGTTCTCCATGAAGATCGAGTAGTGATCGAGCCGCTTCAAGCCGTGCTTACGGAACAGATGTGCCAGACGATTGCTGCGTGCCTCGAGCTCGCGATAGGTGACGGCTTCGCCTGTCGCCGCCATGATGAACGCGGGCTGCAGCGGACGCAGGCAGACATGGCGACCAGTATACATCTATCCTCCGGCTTGCATCATGCGGCGAGAAGCAGGATCTCTTTGATATCGGCGGGCCCGGCGATCTTGCGTGGGTTGCGCGGGATCCAATTTGTTCGCATGGCCTGTTCGGCGATGGAATCGAAATGCTCCGGCAAGACACGCATCTCGGCGAGGCTGCGCGGCATGCCAAGCGAGCGGATGAAGGCATCGAGCACGTCGGCGGCATCGCGGCCGGGGTAACCCATCGCGGTGGCGACGATCACCTGGCGCTCGGCATTGTCGCGCGCGTTCCAGCGCATCACCGCCGGCAGCATGATGCAGGAGGTGTAGCCGTGCGGCACGCCGAAGGCGGCGCCCAGCACGTAGCCGATACCGTGGCTCGCACCCATCGGCACGCCCGCTGCGAGCGCGCCCATCGACAGCCAGGTGCCGATCTGCGCATCCATGCGGGCGTCGAGGTCGGCAGGGTCCGCCTTCACCCGCGGCAGTGCATCGGCGAGCATGGCAAGGCCTTTGACGGATTGCGCGTCGGCATAAGGGTGCGTCTCGCGCGAGCAGATCGCCTCGACGCAATGGTCGACGGCGCGGATGCCGGTCGACAGGAACAGCCATTCCGGCGTGTGCACCGTGATGGCGGGGTCGAGGATGGTTGCGCGCGGCACCGTGAGCGGATGCCGCAGCATCTGCTTCACGTTGCTGCTGCGGTCGGTGACCCCGGCGATCGAGCTGAACTCGCCGCCGGCGATCGTGGTCGGCACGCTGACCTGGCGCACTGTCGGTGCGTTCATCTCGGGCGCGACACCCTTGTGCACACGGATTCGCTCGATGCCGCCGATGTCGTCAATGCCGTTGGCAAGACAGAGCTGCACCGCCTTGGCGCCGTCGGTGATCGAGCCGCCGCCGACGGTGACGATCAGGTCGGCGCCCGCCTCACGCGCCGCATTGGTTGCCGCGATCACCGCCTCGCGCGGCGTGTGCGCTGGCATGGCGTCGAACAGGCCGCCGCAGCGGGAACCCAAGGCTTGCTTGATCTTCTCGATCTCGTCGGTTTGCCGGTTCAGCGTGCCTGACACCAGCAGGAAGGCGCGGCGGGTTCCCAGCCGGTCCATCTGCGCCACGATCGCGCCGGCCGCCGGATGGCCGAACACGACCTCCTCGATCGCGCCGTAAACGACACGTCCCTGGTGCACGCCTGTCCTCCCGGACAATTCGTCTTGTTTTGTAAGGAGAAGTCTAGCCGAGCAGCCGCCGCCCGTCATGCGCGAAGACGCTGGCTACTCCCTTACCTCCCCTGGAGTGGGAGGGTCGATCGCGCGAAGCGCGAGCGAATAGTGCCCGTGTGAAGAGATCACCCGACCCGCATCGCATTCCGCTGCGCTCCATGCGCTGCGCCCCTCCCCCTCCAGGGGCCTGGAGGGGAGGTGCCCTTTCCATTCATTAGCCCCGCGAATAAGTCCATTCGCGTCTCGCCCACTAATCGGTCCGCGCGAGGCCGGCTAATTCCTCTGTCAACCCGCCATCCGGCCAGGGCGCTCGTGTGAGCATTGCACGCGCATTGGTCTTGAAGAGTTCATCATTGCCGCCCATCCTGTAGGGCCCGCGTGATGGCGAATACCCCGCTTTTTCCGTAGTTTTTGATGCGAGGACCTGGGATGACTGGACCGGACGGAAGCGAGCCATTTGTCAAAAAGCACGATTTCGTTCAACCGCGGCATTACGCAATAGCGAGCCTGCTCACTGCAGCATTCGTGCTCGCCGGCTGCGGACAACCGGCCTCGCAGGCCGCCGCTCCTCCGCCTCCGCCGGTGACCGTTGCCCAGCCGGTCAAGCGCACCGTCACCGATTGGGACGAGTTCACCGGCCGCTTCGAGGCAGTCGAGGAGGTGCAGGTGCGCCCGCGCGTCGGCGGCTTCGTCAACTCGGTGGAATTCCAGGACGGCGCCATCGTGCGTCAGGGCGATCTGCTCTACGTGATCGACCCGCGTCCGTTCGAGGCGGTGGCCGAGCAGGCGGACGGCCAGCTCTCCGACGCGCGTGCCAAAGTGGAGCTTGCCAAACGCGAGCTCGATCGCGGCCTCAACCTGGTGCAGACCAGCGCCGTCTCCGAGCAGGTCGTCGACCAGCGCCGCCAGGCCTTGCAGGCCGCCCACGCCGCCGCGACGCAGGCCGAAGGCGCGTTGAAGGCCGCCAAGCTCAATATCGAGTTCACGCACGTGACAGCGCCGCTGACGGGGCGCGTCAGCCGCCATCTCGTCAGCCCCGGCAATCTCGTACAGGGCAGCGATAGCGGCACGTCGACACTGCTGACGTCGATCGTCACGCTGGATCCAATCTACATCTATTTCGACATGGATGAGGCGACCTTCATCAAATACAGCAAGCTGTGGTTCGAAGGCCGGCGCCCGAGCTCGCGCGATACCGCGAACCCGGTGCAGGTGTCTCTCGCCGGCGAGACCAAGCCCTCGCATGAGGGCACCATCAACTTCCTCGACAACCGCCTCGATGTCTCGACCGGCACGCTGCGTAGCCGCGCCGTCATCAAGAACACCGATCTGTCGATCCTGCCGGGCCAGTTCGGCCGCGTCCGCCTGATCGGCAGCGCGCCCTACGAGGCGCTGCTGATCCCCGATGTCGCTGTTGCGACCGACCAGTCCCGCAAGATCGTGTTCGTGGTCAAGCCGGATGACACGGTGGAAGCGCGCCCCGTCGTGCTCGGACCGCTCGACGACGGCCTGCGCGTGATCCGCGAAGGGCTGAAGGCTGACGACCGCGTCATTGTCAATGGCATCCAGCGCGCCCGCGTCGGCGCCAAGGTCGCCCCCCAGACCGCGCAAGCTCCGGCCGGTGGCAAGTCATGAACCTCGGCCGTCTCTCCATCAACCAGCCCATTTTGGCGATGGTGCTGTCGATCGTGCTCTTGATCGTCGGCGCGCTCGCCTACACGACGCTGCCGGTCTCCGAATATCCGCAAGTGGTGCCGCCGACCGTCGTCGTCACCACGCAATATCCCGGCGCCTCCGCGCAGACCGTGTCCGACACGGTCGCGGCTCCTATCGAGCAGGAGATCAACGGTGTCGAGGACATGCTGTATCTCTACAGCCAGGCGACCTCGAACGGCCAGCTTACCATCACCGTCACCTTCAAGCTCGGCACCGACCTCGACAAGGCGCAGGTGCTGGTGCAGAACCGCGTCGCGATCGCACAGCCGCGCCTGCCCGAGGAGGTCCAGCGCAACGGCGTCACCACGCGCAAGAACTCGCCCGACATCCTGATGGTCGTGTTCATGCTGTCGCCCGACGACACGTTCGACCAGCTCTATATCTCCAATTATGCGCTGCTCCAGGTTCGCGACCAGCTTTTGCGCATCGACGGCGTCGGCGACATCCAGATCTTCGGCGCGCGCGATTATTCGATGCGGCTGTGGCTCGATCCTGATCGAATCGCCAATCTCGGCCTGACCTCGACCGAGGTGCTGGCGGCCATCCGTGCCCAGAACGTGCAGATTGCGGGCGGACAGATCGCCGAGCCGCCGATCGCTGATCGCGCCTTCCAGCCGAACCTCGTTTTCACGGGACGGCTGAAGGACCAGAAGCAGTTCGAGGACATCCTGATCAAGGCCGGTTCCGACGGCCGCACGGTGCGGCTGCGCGACGTCGCACGTATCGAGCTCGGCGCGCTGGCCTATTCCACCAACAGCTTCCTGCTGCGCAAATCGGCGGTCGCCATGCTGATGACGCAGCGGCCCGGATCGAATGCGCTCGCGACGGCGAAACACATCTCCGACACCATGACGAAGCTGAAGGAGAGCTTCCCGAAGGGCCTCGACTACAATATCGGCTACAATCCGACCGAGTTCATCGCACAGTCGGTCCATGAGCTGATCAAGACGATCTACGAGGCGATGCTGCTCGTGGTCGTCGTGGTGCTGGTGTTCCTGCAGGGATGGCGGCCCGCGATCATCCCGATCATCGCGATCCCGGTCTCGCTGGTTGGCACTTTCGCGGTGATGGCGGCGCTTGGATTTTCCATCAACAATCTGACCCTGTTCGGCCTCGTGCTCGCGGTCGGCATCGTGGTCGACGACGCCATTGTCGTGGTCGAGAATGTCGAGCGCCATCTCGAGCACGGCCTCAGTCGTCGTGATGCCGCGCTCAAGACCATGGAGGAGGTCGGCGGCGCGCTGGTCTCAATCGCCCTGGTGCTGTGCGCGGTGTTCGTGCCGACCGCATTCCTCGGCGGCATTTCAGGGCAGTTCTTCCAGCAGTTCGCCGTCACCATTGCCGTTGCGACCGCGATCTCCTGCTTCTGCTCGCTGACTCTGTCGCCAGCGCTGGCCTCGCAGATCCTCACCCCGCATGAAGAAAAGCGGCCGCCGGCTGCCTGGAATGTCATCGCGCGCGGCTGGAACGCCTTCACCGGCGTGTTCAACCGCGTGTTCGACCGGCTCTCGCATGGCTATGCCGGCCTCGCCAATTTCGTGATCCGGCATTCGGTGGTGATGCTCCTGATCTATGTCGCGCTGATCGGCAGCGCCGGCTGGCTGATCGTGACCACGCCGCAGGGCTTCATCCCGGCGCAGGACCGCGGCTACGTCATCGTATCGGTGCAATTGCCGGGCGCGGCCTCGCTGGCGCGCACCACGGAGATCGTGCGCGAGATCGAGCGCATCTCGCTGGATACGCCGGGCATCGTCCGCGTCGCCGCCTTCGCCGGCTTCTCCGGCGCGACGCGAACGCAGGCCGGCAATGCGGCGGCTCTGTTCCCGGTGTTCGATGAGCCGGAGGTGCGGCTGAAGAAGGGGCTGTCCGCGAACGCCATCACGGCCGAACTGCGCAAGCGTCTGTCCGCGATCCAAGGTGCGTTCATCATCGTGATTCCGCCGCCGGCCGTGCCCGGCATCGGCACCGGCGGCGGCTTCACCATCCGCGTCCAGGACCGCCAGGGTCGCGGGCCGGAAATGCTCGCAGCCGCGACCGACGAACTGGTTGCTGCCGCGCGCAAGGCGCCGACTCTGACCTCGGTGTTCTCGCCGTTCACGGCGAACACGCCGCAGCTCTTCGTCGACATCGACCGCACCAAGGCGCAGAAGCTGGGCGTGCCGATCGCCAACATCAACGACACGATCCAGACCTATTTCGGATCGACCTATGTCAACGACTTCAACCTGTTCGGCCGCACCTACCACGTCACCGCGCAGGCGGACTTCCCCTACCGCAAGGAGCCGAGCGACCTTGCGCGCCTGCGCACGCGCAACGCCTCCGGCGACATGGTGATGCTCGGCAGCGTGGTCGAGTTCAAGGACGTCTCGGGTCCCGACCGCGTCGCGCGCTACAATCTCTATGCGGCCTCCGAGCTCCAGGGAGAGCCGGCGCCGGGCGTAAGCTCGACCACCGCGCTCAACACCATCAAGAAGCTCGCCGACGATACCCTGCCGAGCGGCTTCACCTTCGAATGGACGGACCTGTCCTATCAGCAGATCACTGGCGGCAATGCCGGTCTCTACGTCTTTCCGATCTGCGTGCTGTTCGTCTATCTCGTGCTCGCCGCACAATATGGCAGCTGGACGCTGCCGTTCGCTGTGATCCTGATCGTGCCGATGTGCCTGCTCGCCGCCACCATCGGCGTGCGTATCATGGGGCAGGACGTCAACATCCTCACCCAGATCGGCTTCGTCGTGCTGGTGGGATTGGCGGCAAAGAACGCGATCCTGATCGTCGAGTTTGCGCGCGACATCGAGCTCGAGGGCAAGCCGCGGCTGGAGGCCGTGATCGAGGCCTGCCACCTGCGCCTGCGCCCGATCCTGATGACCTCCTTCGCCTTCATCCTCGGCGTGCTGCCGCTGGTGATCTCGACCGGCTCCGGCTCGGAGATGCGGCAGGCCGTGGGCGTTGCCGTGTTCTTCGGCATGCTCGGCGTCACCCTGTTCGGGCTTCTGTTCACGCCGATCTTCTATGTCGTGGTGCGGAACCTGGCAGAAGGACGGCGCGACAAGAAGCCGGAGGTGGTGGCCTGACGAGAGTCGGTGGGTGACTGCCGTATCCCGGATCACCACTGTCGTCCCGGATCGGCGCGCGCTTGTCCGGGACGACAGCGGAGATATAAGGCGCAGCCTCCATACTAACGATCAACATGAAATCGATGGGCACGCGCGGGGTTCTTCACTAGTATCCGCGCGATTTCACAACAGAAGACTGCTGGGAGTTAACATATGAAATCAGCCCTTTTGGCCGCTGTCGCAACCTCTGCCGTATTGTTCGCCGCGCCGGCTTCCGCGCAAGGCGTCAAGATCGGCATCCTCAACGATCAGTCCGGCGTCTATGCCGATTACGGCGGCAAATGGTCGGTCGAAGCGGCCAAGATGGCGATCGAGGACTTCGGCGGCGAGGTGCTCGGCCAGAAGATCGAACTCGTCACCGCCGACCACCAGAACAAGCCGGATCTGGCAGCCTCGATCGCGCGGCGCTGGTACGATGTCGAGAACGTCGACATGATCACGGAGCTGACGACCTCATCGGTCGCGCTCGCGATCCACGAGCTCTCCAAGGAAAAGAAGAAGATCGACATCGTCGTCGGCGCCGCGACCTCGCGCCTCACCGGCGATGCCTGCCAGCCCTACGGCTTCCACTGGGCCTACGACACCCGCGCGCTCGCGGTCGGCACTGGTGGTGCGCTGACGAAAGCCGGCGGCGACACCTGGTTCTTCCTCACCGCCGACTACGCCTTCGGTTATGCGCTGGAGAAGGACACCAGCGAGATCGTCACCGCAAACGGCGGCAAGGTGCTCGGCTCGGTGCGCGTGCCGCTCAACTCCTCCGATTTCTCCTCGTTTCTGCTGCAGGCGCAGAGCTCGAAGGCGAAGATCGTGGGCCTTGCCAATGCCGGCCTCGACACCACTAACTCGATCAAGCAGGCGTCCGAGTTCGGCATCGTCTCCGGCGGCCAGAAGCTCGCGGGCCTCTTGATGACGCTCGCCGAAGTCAACGGCCTCGGCCTTCAGGCCGCGCAAGGCCTAGTGCTGACCGAAGGCTATTACTGGGATCTCAACGACAAGACGCGGAATCTCGGTGAACGCTTCTTCAAGCGCACCGGGCGGATGCCGAGCATGATCCACGCCGGCACCTATTCGGCGACACTGAGCTACCTGAAGGCTGTCAAGGCTGCCGGCACCAAGGATCCGGATGCGGTCGCCAAGAAGCTGAAGGAGCTGCCGGTCAACGACGACTTCGCGCAGGGCGGCAAGGTGCTCGAGAACGGCCGCATGGTCCACGACATGTATCTGTTCGAGGTCAAGAAGCCCTCGGAATCGAAGAAGCCGTGGGACTATTACAAGCTGCTCGCCACCGTCCCCGGTGACAAGGCCTTCTTCACCGCGAAGGAAAGCGGTTGCCCGCTGACGAAGTGACGCTCTCGTGTCCCGGACGCGCAGCAGCGTGAAACGCTGCTGCGCAGAGCCCGGACCCACGCCTCTCCGGGTGCGGAGGCCTGACTGGGTCCCGGTTCAGCGGCGCAGCGTTGCACGCTGCACCGCGCCCGGGACGCGAGCACGCGCGATGCCGTGCTTCACTTCACCAACCGCAACACCACCGCCCCCAGCGCCCCAACCCACAACGCAATCGCGGCCAGCGCCTGGATCGCAAAGCCCGTGCCGCGCTTGGCCGCCGCCTTCGAATAGCCGACCAAATAGACGATACGGCCGATGATCCAGACCACGCCGATACCCGCCGCGATGGCGTCGCTGATATAGATCGCGAACAGCCACAGCGCTGGCAGGAAGATCGGCATCCATTCCAGCGTGTTCATCTGGATGCGGAAGGCCCGTTCGAAATCCGGATGGCCCGACATCGCCGGCACCTTGACGCCGGTCTTGTCGCGCGAGCGCGAGACGTTGATGGCGGTGAAGAAATAAAAGGCGATCGCCAGCAGCGTGACGAGGGCGGTGAGATGATACATCGTTACGTCCTTCGAAGAGACCCGCGCTTCAATACCCGGTCAGCTCGAGATAGCCAACGCCGTCATGCGTCCCGGCAAAGCTGATCGGTCCTTCCCAATATGAAAATCCGGTCCCCATCCAGGCCTTGGGATTGAGCGGCTTGCAGAGGATCGAGAATGATCGCGAGGGAATTGCGATCTGCCATTCCACCGGCAACTTGCGTCCCGCGACGTCCGCGGTGGCCTTCGGCATCATCTGAATGTCGCTGCCCGCGATCATCTGCGTGCTGCCGCTGGCGCTGATCCAGTTGCCGAACGGATAATCCTTTCCGTCCTTCTGCCGCAGCCGGTACAGCATCAGCTTGTCGCCGGATGAAAGATGCAGCGACAGCCAGTCCCAGCCGGTCTGGTCGGCATCGAGCGGCTGGCTGCTCCATTCCCTGTCCATCCAGGCCTGGCCCGAGACATCGACCGCCTTGTCGTCGATGGTGAGGCTGCCGCGCGCGCGATAGAACGGCTGGCTGTAGTAGTAGGACGCCTGCCCGCGCTCGGACTTACGGCTGTAGCCGCCATCGCCCTGCAACACCACCGGCCGGTCGGCCTCCAGCGTCAGCGCGTAGCTGAAATCGGTGCCGGAGGCCTTCAGCGTCAGCGGCGCCAAAGTGCGATCGTCGGTGCGCTCAAGACCTTTCATCTCCCAATCGTCGATCCAGGCATCGAACGGCTTGGCGGTGACGCCGGCCTGCCCCACACCACCGCGGGAAAACGTCTCGCCAAAGCGGTGGGTGTCGGCGCGCGTCACCGCCGCATGTCCCATCCACACCTGTTGATTGGCCCAGCCTTCGCGATGCGGGCCCGGCTGCGCCGCCTGGCGGAACAGCGTCCATTGCAGGCCGCAGGCGGCGCCGCTGCTGTCTGTGAGGTTCGCCGTGAGATACCACCACTCGATGCGAAACTCCGGATGCGGCCCGTGGTCGACGGGAAAAGTGAAGACCTTCCCCGGCATCACCTGCGCAAAGCCGTCGGCGCTCTCGCCGAGTCCGGCATAGCCCTGGGCGCCTGCGCGGCGCGCGAGAGCGAGTGCGGCGATGCCGCCGGTGAACGCGCGCCGCGAGATTCTGTCAGCGCTCATTGGCAAACACCTTGACGAGGTTCGCCGGCTGCATCCGCGCCAGCCGCAGCATCGGCAGCAGCGCGGCAAACAGCGAGGCCAGCAGCGCGACCGCGACCAGCTCGATCAGCTGCAGTGGAAACACATGGAACGGCAGCCGCCAGCCGAATGCCTTCACGTTGACGATCGCAATCAGGCACCAGGCCACCAGGAGGCCGAGCGGCACGGCCAGCAACGCCGTGAACAGCGCCACCGAGAGCGTCTTGGTCAATTCGACCGCGGCAAGGCGCGGCCGCGTCAGGCCGATCGCCCAGAGCGGCGCAAGCTGCGGCAGGCGGGAATTGGCCAGCGTCAAAAGGCTGGTGAGCAGCGCAATGCCGGCGACGCCGAGCGTGAAGGCGTTCAGCGCCGATGTCACCGCAAAGGTGCGGTTGAAGATGCGGATCGATTCCGCCTTCACCGTCGCCTGGTCGGCGACGCTGCGATCGTCGAGCCCGAACTGCTTCTGCAAGGCCGCGATCAGGCCGGGGATATTCTCCTTCGCGACGATCAGGCCGATCCGCGTCTGCGGCGTCTGCGGAAACTGCCGGATCAGTGCGGCGACATTCACCGTGAGCTGCCCCTTGGGGTTGCCGTAATCGGCATAGATGCCGACGATGTCGAGCTCCCAGGTCCCGCCCGGCACCGGCACCTCGACGACGTCGCCGATGCGCAGATTCAGCCTGCGGCTCAATTGCTCGCTGATGAAGGCGGCATTGCCGGGCACCAGCTGCGTCCAGGCGCGCGGCGCGGTTTCCAGCAGGGGCCAGCGCTCGCGATACAGCGCTTGATCGGGCAGGCCAAGCAACTCCACCGATTGCCCCTGGATTTGCGACTCGGCGCGTCCGCCCGAGAGGATCGCCTGAACATCGCTGCGATCCTTCAGCCAGTTGCGGATCGCGACGCCTTGCGCATTGTCCGACGCGCTGATGTAGACGTCGGCGGCGAGCCGCCCGTTGAGCCAGCCGATGAAGGTGCGGCTGAACGTCTCCACCATGGTGGAGACCCCAACATTGACCGCGAGCGCGAGCAGCAGCGCCATCAGCGCGAGCGACAATCCGGAAAGCTGTTGTCGGCTGTCCGCCCAGAACCACAGCGCAAGCGGGCCTCGCGCGACGCGTTGGCCGGCGAGCAGGATGATGTCGAGGAAGGCCGGCAGGATCAGCGCCGCACCTAACATCAGCGCCGCGAGCACGCCGAACCCTGCGATCAGCGATTGTCCGTAGTGGAGCAGCAGCAGTGCAACCGCGAACACGGCGCCGGCGGCGAGGCTCTGCAGGATCAGCCAGCGGCGTTGCCGCTGTTGCCAGGCGCGTGGGTGCGCCGTCGCCAGCACCGGCATCCTGATCGCCTTGATCAGGCTGGTTGCGGCCGCAACAAGTGCGCCGGCAACGCTGATGCCGATGCCGGCGAGCCACCATTCGCCTCGCAGGCTGAGCTGCCCCGGAATCTGCGCGCCGTAGAGCCCGCGCAGCGAGGCCGCGACGTCGGGCAACAATGCGGCTGCGATGAAATAGCCGCAAGCGAGTCCGATCAGGCCTGCGACCAGCGCCAGCGCCACCAGCTCGACCACCAGCACCGTGTTGACCAGCCGCGCCGAGGCACCGCAGGCCCGCAAGGTCCGCAGCATCGGCAGCCGCTGCTCGAAGGCCAGTCCGACGGCCGAATTGACGATGAACAGACCGACGAAGAACGACAACAGGCCAAACGCCGTGAGGTTGAGATGAAAGCTGTCGGTCAGACGCTCCAGCTCCGTCTCCGCCGTCGGTTCGACCCGCTGCAACTGCTCGCCGACGACGCTCGCGAGCGGCGCCGGCCTGCCCTTCGGTTTGCCGATCAGCAGCCGCGACACCTGATCCGGCTTGTTCAGCAATCGCTGTGCCACGCCGATATCGACCACCAGCACGCCGGGCGCGAGCTGCGGCTGTACCCGCAGCGGCGGCAGCTTTGCGCCGCTGCTGATCGGCGGTGACGAGCCTTCCGTTTCCTGCAAGTCGCTCAACGTCTCCCGTGCCACCAATGTCTGGCCGGGCGGTGCCACAAAGCTGCTCAGATCCGAGGCGCCAAGGCGCGGCGCGTTGCCGACATCGACTGGCAGCGTCACCGGCTCGATGCCGAGCAGCCGCACCGAGCGTCCGTTGATCTGGACCCGGCCCTCCAGCGCCGGTGACACCGACCAGCCCGCACGGCGGAGTTGGACGAACAGCTCTTGCGGAAAAGTCGCCGCATTGGGCGCGACCAGCATCGCAGTGCGCACGCCGCCGAACGTCGCCGCCGCGCGGTCATAGGCGCTGCGGGCCTGCTGGTTGATGGCCTGCACGCCGCTCCACAACGCGGTCGCTGCGATCAGTCCGACGAGCAGCGTCGCAAACTGCATCTTGTGGCGCCGCCAATGGCTGAGCAGCACGGCGAGGATCCAGAGCGCGCGCCTCATGCAATGCGTCCCGCATGCAAAGTGAGATGACGGTCGAGCGTCGCGGCCAGATGCAGGCTGTGCGTCACCATCAGGAAGCCGCAGCCGGTGCGCGCGACGAGGTCACGCGTCAGCGCCAGCACGTCCTCGGCGGTGGCTTCGTCGAGATTGCCGGTCGGCTCGTCCGCCAGCAGCAGCGAGGGCTTGGTCGCCAGCGCCCGGCCGATCGCGACCCGCTGTTGCTGGCCGCCGGATATTTGCTCTGGATAACGCTTGAGCAGGCTGCCGAGTCCGAGCCGCTCGACAAGCTCCTTGGTCCAGGCCGCATCGTGCCGGCCGGCGATCCGCGCCTGGAAGGCGAGATTGTCCGCGACGGAGAGGCTCGGGATCAGGTTGTACTGCTGAAAAACCAGACCGATGCGGTCGCGCCGCAAGCTGGCGCGTTCGGCATCCGACAGCTTGGTGACCTCGATCTCCTCCAGCCGGATTGTGCCGCCGTCGGCGGCATCGAGCCCAGCGATCAGGTGCAGCAAGGTGCTCTTGCCGCTGCCAGACTCGCCGCTCAGTGCGACGCGCTCGCCAGCCTTGAGGTCGAGATCGACGCCGCGCAGCACATGGACCGGCTCGCCGGCCGAGGAGAAGGTCTTGGAGAGATTTCGGATGCTCAGCACGATGAATGGCGCCGGACGGAATTAACGGAATTGCTGCGTAGCACACCTGCCGGGGAAATGCTGGGTTGCGTTGGTCTCGAAGCCGTTGTTAGCTTCCAAGACGGCCAAATCAAAAAAGTGCCAAAAAAGACATACGGGGAGATTCATGAGCGCGCAGGGAACGCCGGCGGTGGCCGGCAAGACAAGAACGCCAAAGGGCGCCTGGACCATCACCTTTCTCCTGTTCCTCTTCATGCTCGTGAACTTCGCTGACAAGATCGTCGTGGGTCTTGCCGGTGTGCCGATCATGACTGATCTGAAGCTCACCCCGGAGCAATTCGGCCTGCTCGGCTCTTCCTTCTTCTTCCTGTTCTCGATCGCGGCCATCGTGGTCGGCTTCATCGTCAACAAGGTGCCGACGCGCTGGGTGCTGTTGACGCTGGCGGTGATCTGGGCGCTGGCGCAATTTCCGATGGTCGGCACCGTCTCCTTCACCACGCTCCTGATCTGCCGCATCGTGCTGGGCGCCGGCGAAGGCCCGGCGGCATCCGTGGCGATGCATGCCCTCTACAAATGGTTTCCCGACGAGAAGCGCACGCTGCCGACCGCCGTCCTGTCGCAGGGGTCCGCCTTCGGCGTCATCCTCGCGGTGCCGGCGCTGAACTGGATCATCGTCAACCATTCCTGGCACTACGCCTTCGGCGCGCTCGGCGTCGTCGGCCTGATCTGGGTTGCGGCCTGGCTTGCGCTCGGCAAGGAAGGGCCGCTGGGGGACACGCAAATCTCGGCCGCGACCGAACCGAAGATCCCCTATTTGCAGCTTCTCACCTCGCGCACCTTCATCGGCTGCGTCGCCGCAACCTTCGGCGCTTATTGGGCGCTGTCGCTCGGCCTGACCTGGTTCACGCCGTTCATCGTCAAGGGGCTCGGCTTCTCGCAGAGCCAGGCCGGCTTCATCTCGATCCTGCCCTGGGTGTTCGGCGCCACCATCGTCATTCTCACCGGCTGGATCTCGCAGGTGATGATGGCGCGCGGCTACAACACCCGTGCGGCTCGCGGCGTTCTCGGCTCGGTGCCGCTGGTGATCGGCGGGCTGATCCTGGCAATGATGCCGCATGTCCAGGGCGCGGGCCTCCAGATCGCGTTCCTCGTGGTCGGCTCGGGCCTGTGCGGGGCGATCTATGTCGTCTGCCCGCCCATGCTCGGCGAGTTCACCCCGACGTCGCAGCGCGGCGCGATTCTCGCGATCTACGGTGCGCTCTACACGCTTGCCGGCATCATCGCCCCGGCCGTGATGGGGACGGTGATCCAGCGTGCCGGCAGCACGATCGACGGCTACATGACCGGCTTCACCATCAACGCTGTGATCATGGTCTGCTCCGGCCTGCTCGGCCTTCTGCTGCTCTGGCCGAACACCGAGCGCGCTAGGCTGACGCGCGCCGCCGCTTCGCAGGCCAGCGCGCTGAAGGGCGCGGTGTCGCCGACGTAAGGGTAGGTGCTCTTTTCTACCCTCCCCTTCCAGGGGAGGGTAAGCGGCAGCGCCGCTAATTCACCCGCTGCGCGCCACGAATCAGCTTGCCCGGCCGGCGCCCCGTGGTCTCGCCATGCCGTCGCGTCACCACGCCCGACACGATGGTCGCCTCATAGCCGTCGACATCCTGCAACAGCCGCCGCCCACCGACCGGCAGATCGTAATGCACTTTCGGCGGATGCAGGTGCAGGCGGTCATAGTCGATCACGTTGACGTCGGCTTTATAACCCGGAGCAATAAGCCCGCGATCGGTGAGGCCGACCGAGAGCGCAGTCTTGCGCGACTGCGCCGCGACCACGAACGGGATCGTGAGCTTCTCGCCGCGCTTGCGGTCGCGCGTCCAGTGCGTCAGCAGATAGGTCGGGAAGCTCGCATCGCAGATGATGCCGCAATGCGCGCCGCCGTCGGACAGGCCCGGCACTGATTGCGGATCGAGCAGCATCTCGCGCGTCGCATCGAGATTGCCGTCTGAATAGTTGAGGAAGGGTACGTAGAGCATGCCGCGGCCCTCGTCCGACAGCATCGCGTCATAGGCGAGCTCCTCCGGCTGACGCCCCTGTTTGCGCGCCTGCGGTCCCAGCGCGTTCTCCGGCGGCTGCTCGTAATCGGGGGGATCGCCGAGCAGGAACATCTTGTCGTAGTTGGGCCGGAAGAACAGCGGATCGTCGGTCGCGGTCGCCGTCTCGCTCAGGATCGCCTTGCGCACATCCGGCTGGCGCAGCCGCGCCAAACGCTCCTGCAGCGGCAGATGGGCGATCGCCTTGTAGCTCGGATGGGTCTGGAACGGATTGCGCGAGAGCTCGAGCCCGAGCAGCAGGCCAACCGGGCGTGCCGCGATCTGCGCGGTGATGGAGAGGCCGCGCTTGGCCGCCGCATTGATCTCGTCCAGCGTCTGGCGCCAGCGCTGCGGCGCCTTGTCGTTCTGCGTGATCGAGAACGAGATCGGGCACTTTGTGCTGTCCGCCACCCGCAGCATCATCGGCAGGTCTTCGTGGATGGTGGAGAGGTCGAGCACGAATTGCAGCACGCTGCGCCCCTGCCGATGCATCGCGCCGGCAATGGCGGTGAGCTCGTCCTCGCCGGCCTTCAGCGTCGGCGTGAAATCTCCGGTCGAGGTGCGATGATTGAGCGTGCGCGAGGTCGAGAAGCCGAGCGCGCCGGAGCGTACCGCTTCGCCCGCGAGCCTGGCCATCGCCGCATTGTCCTCCGCGGTCGAGGGATCTCGGCGCGCGCCGCGCTCGCCCATGACATAGACACGCAGTGCGGCATGCGGCAGCTGCGCGCCGACATCGATGTCGAAGTCGCGCTTGGCGAGCCAGTCCATGTAATCCGGAAAGCTCTCCCAGGCCCAGGGAATGCCGGCGCTCAGCACCGGCTCGGGAATATCCTCGACGCCCTCCATGAGCTGGATCAGCCGGGTGTGGTCATCAGGCTTGCACGGCGCAAAGCCGACGCCGCAATTGCCCATGATCGCCGTGGTGACGCCGTTCTGCGAGGACGGCGTGATGTCCTGGCTCCAGGTAACCTGGCCGTCGTAATGGGTGTGCACGTCGACGAAGCCCGGCGTCACCAGCTTGCCGCGCGCGTCGATCTCCTCGCGGCCCTTGGCGGAGACCCTTCCGATTTCACTGATCTTGCCGCCGGCGATGGCGACATCAGCCTCGAACAACTCGCCGCCGTGGCCATCCGCGACAGTACCGCCGCGGATCACGAGATCAGGATTGCTCATTGTGTTTCTTCCCGGTTTGCATTTGTTATTTTGCTCGTCGTCCCGGACAAGCGCGCCCCAAGCGCGCGCCGATCCGGGACCCATATTCACGGGGAGTCGTCTTGCGACTCGGAGGGACCAGCTTCGCGCCGCAATCTCTCCCCGTGGTTTGTGGCTCAAGCCTTGGCCGGCTTCCGTTCCGTGAACGGCGACAGCACCACCGTCGCCACCATGAAGATCACCGACGCGCCGAACACCCAATGCGGCGCGCTCTGGTCCATGATCCAGCCGAACAGCAGCGGTGAGACGATGCCGCCGAGATTGAATCCGGTCGAGACGATGCCGAAGGCGCGCCCCGCAGCACCCGCGGGTGCCGCATTGCGCACCAGCATGTCGCGCGACGGCGCGATCACGCCGGAGAGGAAGCCTGCGGTTGCCATCGTGGCAGTCAGGGCCCAGCCCGGCAGCGTCATCAGCGCGATCAGCAGCACGATGGCCGCATTCGCGGCAAAGCAGGCCGCCGCGACATAGCCGTGACGCTCGGTGTGGTCGGCGAGGAAGCCGCCCGCGAGCACACCGGCGGCGCTGGCGCCAAGGAATGCAGTCAGCGCGACGTTGGCGATCGAATAGGAGGTGCCGTAGCCGCTCATCAGCGCCACCACGCCGAAATTGTTGATGCCGGCAACCGACAGGCTGAGCAGCATGAACAGCGCGGTCAGCGTGATCAGCGCCGGCGTGATGACCGCCTGCTTCGGCGCCTTCGCGTTCTCAGGCTTTGTCTTGTGCGCGCCGGCATCGGGAATGCTCATGACGACCAGCAAGAGCGCCACAGCAACACCGATCGCGCCCGATGCGATCAGCGCGCCGGCGCCGCCGGATAGTGTGACCAGCGCAGCCACGATCGCGGGCGCCACCGCGCCGCCAAGAAAGCCGGCAAAGGTGTGGATCGAGAAGGCGCGGCCCATCCGCGCCTCGTCCATGTGCTCGGCCAGGATCGCGTAATCGGCGGGATGATAGACGCTGTTGGCAAGGCCCAACAGCACGGCGCAGGCGATCAGCGAGGCGTAGCTGAGGTGCAGGCCGAGCAGGATCAGCGCGAAACCGCCGAGCGCGAGTCCGGCCAGCAGAATTCGCCGCGCACCAAAATGGTCGACGAGATAGCCGATCGGTGCCTGCGTCAATCCCGACACCACCGCGAACACGGTAAGTGCGAAGCCGAGCTCGATATAGCCGACGCCGAGCTGGCTTTTGAGGAACGGGAACAGCATCGGCAGGACCAGCAGATGGAAATGGCTGACCCAATGCGCGATCGAAATCCCCGTCAGCGTGCGGAGCGCGCTGTCCGCCTTGCCTTGCTGCGCTGCGGCGAGAACGTCGACCATTGTTCCGTTTCACTCCCGATGGACGCGCAAACTATCGGGGAGGGCGGTTATTTGTCCATGAACGCAGGCGCATGGCAGGTAGTGCGGGTGGTGTGAGGATGCCTCCATATCTCCGCAGCGTCGCCCCGGCGAAGGCCGAGATCCATTCCCCACATCGCCTCAAAACGGCTCATCATCCGGACCGTAGCGGTCGCGCTTCGGCGTTGCGATGTCGCCGTCTTCATACTCGTCGTGCTCGATCTCGCGCGGCGGCAGGGGCTTCTTCGCCTTGTCTTGCGCTTGCTTGTTGTCCGCGATCTTGGGCGGCTCGCTTGGTTTGCCGGTCTTGGCCATGGCTGATCCCGGATGCTGATGCTGCACCCGATCCTATCCTGAAAATACGTGCGGGACCTGACCTATCGCAAGTCGGGCCGGCCGCTCAGCGCACCACCGGCCCGCCCGCCTTCTTCCAGGCATCGATGCCGCCGGCGATATGGGCGGTGTTGAGAAGCCCCGCTCCCTTCGCAGCCGCCACCGCCATCGCCGAGCGTTCGCCGAAGGCGCAGAAGAACACCACGCGGCGTCCCGTCGCGGCGGCGACCTCGCGCAGCATGCCGCCGGGCTTCAGGCTCTCCTCGACCGACGGATAGGGCGTGTGCAGCGCGCCTTCGAGCATGCCGTGCTTCAGCCGCTCGTTGGTCTCGCGCAAGTCCACCAGCAGGATGTCGGGCCGGCCGAGGCTGCGGATCGCCTCGATTGCGCTGAGCGCGCGCCCCTCCTTCTCCAGCTCCTCCTGATGCAGGCCGACATGCATGTTGGCGGGGACCGCCACGTCCATCATCTTCGGATTGGGCAGCTTCAGGTTCGCCATCAGCTCGATATATTCGTCGACCGAACGCACCTGGAGCCGCGGATTGTAGCGCTTCTCCTCGCCGATGGTGGAGACGGTGTCGCCCTTGTAATCATGCGCGGGGAATACCATCGTCTCGTCCGGCAGCTTGAGCAGGCGGTTGAAGATCGAATCGTATTGGGCGCGCGACGAGCCGTTCTGGAAATCGGTGCGGCCGGTGCCGCGGATCAGAAGCGTATCGCCGGTGAAGACGCGATCGCCCATCAGATAGGAATAGGAATCGTCGGTGTGGCCCGGCGTGTACATCACGTCGAGCGACAGGCCCTCGATCGTCACCTTGTCGCCATCGGCCACTCGCATCGCCACCACGTCGGCCTTGGTCTGGTCGCCCATCACGGTCATGCAATGCGTGCGATCGCGCAGCTCACCGAGGCCGGTGACGTGGTCCGCATGCAAATGGGTGTCGACCGCCTTGACCAGCTTGAGGTCGAGCTCGCGCAGCAATTGGCAGTAGCGGTCGACCTTCTCCAGCACAGGATCGAGAATGAGCGCCTCGCCGCCGGGGCGGCTGGCGAGCAGATAGCTATAGGTGCCCGAAACGCTGTCGAAGAGCTGGCGGAAGATCATGGCAAAGACCCCGGCGTGAAACTCACTTCCAGGATTCTACTACGCCTGGGGTCAGGAAGAGAAGCAATTCACTGTGCGGACAGGAAAATTTAGAAGATCTTTATTGCGGAATTAGGGGTCACCCTGTCGTCCCATCCACCGTTTGTCATCGCCCGCGCAGGCGGGCGATCCAGTATTCCTGAGACAGCAAGGGGTAGGCGTACTGGATTCCCCGCCTGCGCGGGGAATGACGCTGGGTGTGTGGCGACGCTGCGCCTCAAAGCGCTCAGGGCCGCACCACCGTATACCCGTTCTCCGCCAGGAACAGGATCTGCCCGACACCCACCTGCACCGGCGTCGCGCCTGGGATGAACGCCGGCCGCTTGCCCGTCTCCCGCGCGATCGTATCCACCGTGTTGAGGCAGATGTCGAAGCGCACGCCCTGCGCGATCAGGCTCTCGACCTGCTTGCGCCGCTCGCTGCCGGCAAGAAGCAGGTCGATGCCGGGACCGAACGCCACCACCTCGATCGCGATCTTGTCGGGATCGTAGGCCTTCAGCAGATTGTTGGCGACGCTCAGCACCAGCGCCTGCTTCTTCGCATCGCCGTCGGAGAGTTGCAGCACGACCTTGTGCTCGGCGAACGGCTTGTCCTGGAGCGGCACCTGTTGCGCAAGAGCGGGCGGGGCCGCCCAGACGAGCAGTGCCAGCATCATCGCGGATAAGAGCTGCGACCGCATCACCCCTGTCCCGCAATGCCTGGATTGCCTTCGACGCCTTTCAGCGTCACGCCGGAGCCGAGTCGCTCCGGTAACATCCGGCCCGAGCGCAGATATTTGGCGACGACGTCCCACACCGGCGCGCCTTGCTGGCCATTGACCGAGGCCCAGCCCGCGACCTTGTAGCGGTGGCCGGCGCTGAGCGCCTTGCCGTTGCCAAGCTTCAGCTCCGAGATGCGGCTACCGATCGCAGCGTCCGGCGTGCAGGTGTAGCTGAGCCCGCCGGCGCGCACCATGTCGCCGCCCTGCTGGTAATAGGGATCGGCATTGAAGAGGTTGTCGCAGACGTCTTCCAGCACGTCCTTGATCTGGGCTCCCGTCATGTCCTGCACATAGGTCTCGGGATAGGTGATCGCGGTCTCCGCCAGCACATCCTCCATGGTCAGCGCCTGGCCGGATAGCGCGGTGACGCCCCAGCGGAAGCCCGGCGACAGCGCGATCTCGGCATTGAGCTCGGTGCGCAGCGCGGTGCAGATCAGTTCGTCCATGGGTCCGGAGAAATTGCCGCGGCGGTAGAGCAGGCGATCGGGCGTTGCGATCTTCTCCGACCAGTCGCTCACATGCGGCGCCCGCAGCCGGCCGATCAGCTCGGCCATTCCAGGATCGGGCTTCAGCAACTCGGAATAGACAGGCAGCAGATGATAGTGGATGTCGCTGACCTTGCCCTTGTCGAGCGCAAGATCGAGCACGGCCAAAAATTTCCCGTTGGAGCCGGCATTGGTGACGAGCGTGGTGCCGGCCGCATTCTTCACCGCAATCGGCTGCGGCACGGCATCATGGGTGTGGCCGCCGAGGATGACGTCGATGCCGGTGACGCGGCCCGCCAGCTTGAGGTCGACATCCATGCCGTTGTGCGACAGCAGAATGACGGCGTCGACCTTGTCGGTGCCGCGCAAGGCATCGACATGCTTCTGCAACTCCTCCTCGCGGATGCCGAAGCTCCAGTCCGGTGTGAATCTCTTGGGATGCGCGATCGGAACGTAAGGGAAGGCTTGGCCGACGATCGCGACGCGATGCCCGCCGAGCTCCTTGATCATCGAAGGCTTGAACACGCGTCCCGTGGCCTTGTCGAAGGCGAGGGCGTCGTTGAACGCGGCTTCCTCGGTCAGGAAGACGTTCTGCGCCAGGAATTCACCCTTGAAGCGCTCGAGATTGTCGCGCAGCGCCTGCTCGCCATAGGTGAATTCCCAATGCCCGGTCATCGCCTCGATGCCGAGCAGATTGGCGACCTCGACCATGTCGCGGCCCTGCGTCAGGTTGGCGAGCCCTGTGCCCTGCCAGAGATCGCCGCCGTCGATGAGCAGCGAACGTTTCTCGCCGACATCGGCGCGCAAGCGATCAACCAGCGTCTTCAGATGGGCGAAGCCGCCGAGCTTGCCGAAGCGGACTGCGGACTTCTCGAACTCGAAGCAGGTGAAGGCATAGGCATCCGCGCTGTCGGGCCGGATGCCGAACCGCTCCAGGAAGGCACGGCCGACCAGATGCGGCGGCCGTCCCGCCATCTCGCCGAGGCCGATATTGACGCTGGGCTCGCGGAAATAGACTGGATTGAGCTGCGCATGCGTGTCGGTGATGTGCAGGATCCGCGCATTGCCGAACCGCTCGAGGTCGTAGATGCTGGCGGCCTCAGTGCCACGGGCCAGCCGCGGCAGGCCGAGCGTTGCGGCGGCAAGGCCTGCACTTTTAAGGAAGTCGCGGCGGCGGATCGCCATTCAGAAATTCTCCGCGCCTCTCGTGATCGCTTGACTGTTCCACTTGGGAGCAGTTTAGCGGATTTCCATCGCCTTCCAGGCTTCTTTTTCGGACGTGGCCTGGAAGATCGAGGCCTTCGCCAGCGCCTCGGCCTCCTTGGCTGCGGCAACAGCACGGTCGAAATCGCCGCCGTCGGCTGCCTTCTTCGCCGCCGCCAGCGCAGATACGGTCACGGTCCACTGATTGCGCATGCCAGCCGCCTCCTTGGAGGCGGCTTCGGCGGCAGCATAGGCCGCCTTGTAATCCGCCTCATTTGCCGCGCGCGCGGATGGCGCAAGGCTCAACGCGAGCAGCATGGCGAGAGCAAGTGACCGCTTCATGGCCGTGCTCCCGGTCCCGAGATCGGCAATCCGTTGGCGACATAGGACAGGAAATATTCGACGTCGCGATATTCGTCCGATTGCGGCTCCAGCGGAACCGCGCGGGTTTGGCTGTTGCAGGTGACGAAGCGGCGACTGGTGGTGCCCATGCCGCTCCATTCCGAGCGGTAGATCGGCATTGCGTTGAGGATGCCGAGCGCCGGTGCCAGGGTCTCGGCGCGGATGCGTTCGCCCGGGCTCTGCACATGGCAGCTCGCGCACGAGAAATTCATCTGGCCGCGCCGCGTGTAGAAATAGCGCTTGCCGTTCTCGAACGCCGCCAGCGCACGGGGATCATCGGGAATTTTGATGTCCATCGGTTTGCCGCGCGAAGTGTACGCCATGTAGGCGGTCAGCGAGGCCATCTCGTCCTTGACGTAGGAATAGGGCGTCTCGCCATTGGCCTCGCGGCAGCGGTTGAGTGCGAGCTCCAGCGTGACGACCTTGCCTTCCTTGGTGTCGAAGTACGGATAGTTCTGGCGGATGCCGATGCCGCCGTTCGGGAAGCAGTCGGCATAGGTCTTGCCGTTCTTGAACGGGGTCGAGAACATCTCCTTGCCGGCGTCGAGCGCGAACTCGTAAGGCGGGAATTCTTCCTTCTCCTGCCACTGCCGCTTCATGTCCTCGTTCATCGAATAAGGACCGTTGACGAAATCCTCGTGCTTCACGTTCGGAAACTTCTGGAAGAAGAAGTTCTGGAACGCCTTGGCGTCGGCGACGGGATCGACC
Organism: Bradyrhizobium sp. LMG 9283; assembly: GCF_045571415.1. Taxonomy (NCBI): domain Bacteria; kingdom Pseudomonadati; phylum Pseudomonadota; class Alphaproteobacteria; order Hyphomicrobiales; family Nitrobacteraceae; genus Bradyrhizobium; species Bradyrhizobium sp. LMG 9283. Next base: position 8,598,265 of record NZ_CP120691.1, on the reverse strand, counting down.
TTGTCGGCCGCGACGACGCGTGTCGCGGCGAAAGCAAGCGCTGCGAGCGCGACGAATGCCGAGCCGAGCAGAATCGTGGCGCGCTTTTTCATCACGCGATCTTCGCGGTGGTCGTGTCCGAGCCACCCTTGTTGTCGGTCCAGGAAATCTTGAGCTCGTCGCCCTTCTTGGCGCCCTTGAAGCTGAACTTGACGTAGGGATCCTTGGAAACCGCAGTGCCCCAATTGGCGACGAAGACGTCCTTGCCGTTACATTCGAACTTCAGCTCCTGGATGAAATGCGCGGGGATCAGCTCGCCCTTGGAATCCTTGACCAGGCCCGTGTCCATGGGATGCTGGATCAGCGCCTGCACCTCGGTGATGTCGCCATTGGATGTTGCGCGTACGCGAATGCTTGATGCCATGTCGAACTGCCTCGCTTAACCGCCACAACCGCCGACGGTGACCTTGACCTCTTTGGTCGCGCTGTAGAGCTTCCCGTCGGCTTCCACGATCGCGGTCAGTTTGGTGGTCCTGGCCATCTTCAGCCGGTTGGCGACAGCAGGGATCGTGCCATCGGGAATCTTGTAACTTGCCGCGAGCGCGAACGGGTTCTCGGCCACGAAGAACGAGATCGAGATGACCTTGTCGAGCGTCGTCGTCACCGAGATCGGCACGACGCCGCCGTTCTCGGCGATCTCGGGCGCGTCCAGCTTGATCTTGTCCGACGGCTCGGCGGCCTTGCCGTAGAGCGCCTTGATCGCGTCCACCTCGCTCTTCTGCTTGAAGGCCTCTTCCGGATATTTGTCGTTCGCCGCCGCGCGCGCAGGCACGGCGCCGAACGGCAGATTGCCGAGGCCGAGCAGCGCGACGGAGGCTGCGCCCTGAAGGATCAGGCGCCGCGTCGGATGAGGGCCGGTGGTCGTGGTCATCTCAAATCTCCTGGGCCGCCGGCCGTTACAGGGTCTGCAGGAAATCAACGATCGCGTTGATTTCCTGCTCGGTCAAAATCCGGTTCCGGCCGAACGGCGGCATCATGGTCTGCGGATTGCGCTTGGTCTCGTCGAAGATGATGGCAACCAGCTCGTTGCGATCGGGGTATTTGGCCTTGATGTCCTTCAGCTCCGGCCCGATCGTTCCGGGCAGGTCGCCGCCCTTGATGACGTGGCAGGTCAGGCAATTGCCCTTGCCGCGGTCGAAAGCGAGTTTCTGGCCCTCAGTCACGGTGGACTGCGCCCCCGCCGGGGCCACAGCTGCGCCGGCGAGGAGGGCCAGCGCAACAAGCAGGGCGGGCTTGCAAGGAAAGGCGGTCAAGGCTTCGTCCCGAGCGTTATGTCGATGATCTCATTTGCGGAATTGTTCAAAAGCACAAAGGGCACCGCCTGACAATCAAGACTATGCAGGCGGCAAAATGGGGTTAATATCCGCCGCATTGCAACCGATGAGATAGTTCATTCATCAGATCGTCTGGGATTAGCAAATTATTCTCGGGCGTTTGCCCCCTTAGGGCCGTGTTCTGTTTCACATTTTTTGGGGACGTCACTTGGCTGAATATGTCGTCGAATTTGGCAGGGACGGCGGACGGGTCGAGCCGGATGGCCGGCTCGATGCGCCGGCTTTCCATCGCAATCACGAACCGATCTGGGCGGCGCTGGAAAAGCATCTTGCCGGCACTACCGGCGACGTTGTGGAACTCGGCAGTGGAACCGGCCAGCACGTAGTTCATTTCGCCCGCCACACACCCGGCCTGATCTGGTGGCCGAGCGATCTCAATCAGCGCCACCTCAAGAGCATCGAAGCCTGGCGCGTGCATGCAGGCCTGCCGAACATCCGCTCACCCCTGCGGATCGACCTCACCGATCCCGACTGGTGCCCGGAGATGAAAAGCGGGCAGGGGCCGACAGTCCTTGCGGCCGTGTTCTGTGCCAATGTCATTCACATCGCGCCCTGGGCCGTGGCCGAAGGCCTGTTCGCCGGCGCCGGTCGCTATCTGCGCCCCGACGGCAAGCTGTTCCTCTACGGCCCCTTCAAGCGCGACGGCAAGCACACCGCGCTCAGCAACGCGGTGTTCGACACCTCCTTGCGCGAAGGCAATCCCGAATGGGGCGTGCGCGACATCAGCGACGTCGAGAAGCTGGCGAAAGGTGCAGGCCTTCGCCTGGTCGATGTCATCGAAATGCCCGCGAACAATCTCACGCTGGTGTTCGCGCGCTAAGCCGCGTCGGCGGTGCGCTCCGGGGTGAGGCGTCTGAGCGCGCGGTCAGGGCAGGGTCCCCGCCGACCAGCCTGCGCCTGCACATCGCGCGACGAACTCCGAAATAAGAGCTGTCGTTTCCGCCGGGCGCTCCAGGCTTGGAAGATGCGCCACGCCCGACATTTCTCGCCCTTCCGCACCCGGCACGACCGCAGCGACATGGCGGCAGCGTTCCTGAACATAGGGGAAGTCGAGATCGCCCCAGAGCACGAGGGTTGGCACCGCGATGTCGCTGAGCCGGTCGAAGAAGGGCTGAATGTCGACATCCGTTCCGAACGGCGGCGAGCGAAGCGCGATACCGTTCATGTCGAGGAGCAGATCGCGCGCAGGACCCGCGACGCGACCTTCGTCCGCCAGCGGTCCATCTAGCCAGAGGCGCGCCTTCATTGCGTTCAGCCGATCGAGATCGCCGGACGTCTCGGCCTGTTTCGACTGCGCCATCAGTCTGGCGATATCGGGCGTATAGGTCGGATCGGGCGCGCCGGCCACATTAGGGGCGATCAGCACGAGGGCGCGAACGCGCGACGGATGACGGATGGCGGCATCGAGCGCGATGCGGCCGCCGAGCGAGCAGCCGATCAGAATCGCGGGCTTGCCGTCTGCGGTTGCCTCCAGCACCGCCATCAGGTCCGACAGGGCGGAAAAGTTTTCCGGTTCGGCGCGTGTTTCGCCGAACCCGCGCCGGTCGTAAGCAACCGCCTTGTGGGTGGCGCCGATTGCATCCAGTTGGGCGCGCCACATACGCCGGTCGCACACATTGGCATGAAGAAAGACAACGGCGGTGCCGTCGCCCACGATCTCGGTCGCGAGCCTGGCGCGACCGGACGCAATGAATTGCATGAACTGCATGTCCAGAATTGACGAGGTTGTCGACGAGGGTAAAGGGGATCGCGGAAATCAAAAACCCTCATTGCCTGCATGGGCGGAATGCAAATGTCACTCCGCGAAGTCGTGCCATCGCAAAGCGACGCATTGAACGTGCCACCTCGCGCCCCTCAGCCTTCGCCGTCCCGCCACCCGATCTTCTCCTTCAAGAACCGGAAGCCGAGCACCTCGAAGCTCGCGCGCTCCTTGTTGTCCTTGCCGTAGCCATGGCCGCCTGCGGCCGGCTCGTAGAACCAGGCCTCATAGCCCATCGCCTGGAGCTTGGCCGCCATCTTGCGGGCATGGCCGGGATGGACGCGATCGTCCCGTCGCGTGGTGGCGATCAGGATCGGCGGGTAGGCCTGGCCGGCCTTCACGTTGTGATAGGCCGAGTAGGTCTTCAGCCATTCCCACTCCTCCACCTTGTCGGGGTCGCCATACTCCGCGATCCAGCTCGCGCCCGCGAGCAGCTTTGTGTAGCGGCGCATGTCGATCAGCGGGATGGTGCAGAACAGTGCGCCGAAGCGCTCGGGATAGCGCACCAGCATGTTGGTGATGAGGATGCCGCCGTTCGATCCGCCCTGCGCGGCGATGCGCTTCGCACTTGTCACGCCGCGGCGCACGAGATCGGCAGCGACCGCGGCGAAATCGTCGTGCGAGAGCTTCTTGCCGGCAAGCCGTCCGGCATCGTGCCAGCGTGTGCCGAACTCGCCGCCGCCTCGCAAATTCGCCTGCACGGTCGTGCCGCCGCGCTCCAGCCACAGCTTGCCGAGCGAAGCGTTGTGGTACGGCTTCACTGAAGCGCCGAAGCCGCCATAGGCGCTCATATAGACCGGCGCATCGCCGGTCTCAGCCGCGGGACCGGTCTGCACATAGGGAATGCGCTCGCCGTCAACAGAGATCGCTTCGTGCTGGGTCACCACGAGCCCATCTGCGGTGAACGTCCTCGGCGCCTGCTTCAGCACGGCCGGACTGGCGACACCACGCTCGATCAGCAGCAGCGAGGGCGGCGTGAGCGGATCCTGCACATTGGCGAGCAGGTCGCCGTTGCTTTGGGACTCATGATGATCCAGGCGCCAGACGTCGACCACGCCGATGGCGGGAAGTCCCCGCAGCGTGGTGCGGGCCCAGCCGGTGGGCGAGGGCGTGCAGACTTCATGCACCGGTCGCAGCTCGTCGAGGATCGGTAGCACCAGCTTCCCCGCCGTCCAGAATAGGCCCTGCAGCGCGCGCCGCGGGCCGGGCTCGAACAGCACGGTGAAATCGCGATGGCCTGCGAGAAAGGCCGAGAGCGAGATGCCGAGCACGCTGTCCGCCGCGAATGTCCGTCCCGCAACGGTCCATGGCTGGCGCAGCTTCACCGCAAACCAGTCGCCATGCGCCTGCATCCAGATGCCGGTCGGCAGATCGAGCTTCGTGAGCGCGCCGACCGAGTCGCGGAGCCAGATCGCGAAATTGAAGAAATCGACCTGGTCGACGATCCACGCCCGCGGCGCCGAACCGGTGTCGTCGACGCCGCAATAGACCCGCATCCGGTCGGCCGTCGTCTCGAAGATCACCTGCGCCTGCTCGACCGGCTGGCCACGCCGCCACAGCCGGATCGTTCTGGCATAGCCTGATGTCGTCGCCATGTCCGCGCCATAGGCGCTGGAAAGCATCAGCGTATCAGCGTCGAGCCAGTCGACGCTGCCCTTGGCCTCCGACAGCACGAAGCCATCGGCGACGAAGCTCTTCGTGCCGATGTCGAACTCGCGCAAGGTGACGGCATCGCTCCCGCCCCGCGACAGACTCAGGATGACGCGTTGATGCGCGGGGCTCGAGCTGATCCAGTTCAGCAGCCAGTCCTCGCCCTCGCTCGCGGCAAGCTGGTCGATGTCGAGCACGGTTTCCCAGGCAGGCGCGGTTTTGCGAAATTCGTCTAGCGTGGTTCGCCGCCATAGCCCGCGCGGATTGCTGGCATCCTTCCAGAGATTGTAGAGGTGATCGCCGCGCCGGCCGACATAGGGGATGTTATCGGGTCGGTCATAGATCGCCGCGAGAATGTCGCGGTCGCGCGCGAAGGCCGCTCCGCCGAACGCCTGGAGCGTCAGGCTGTTCTGCCGCTCGATGAAATCGAGCGCCTGTCTGCCCTCGATCTCTTCCAGCCACAGCCAGGGATCGTCGTCGGGAGCGCTGAGCGTGGGCCTGTCGTCGACGGTCATGAACGAAACTCCAACAAGTCGCTGCGGATAGGATTTGATCGAACTCAAGCCGTCAAGGGCGCGGCCCGTTATCATCCGTCCGATTGCGTCAGAGGCATGGCCTGCGCCCGTTTGCGCCGGTTGTCCGCCCTCCCACGGCCCTTCATAGTGCCGGGAATCACCACAGCCCCTTGCGAGCCCCTCGGGCGGAAATGCCGATGATCGATGTGACGTCTACCGCCGAAATCGCCGACGACGCCCGCGTGCGTGCCAATGTGGTGCGCCTTGCCGCCGCGCAGGCGCTGACCGGCGCCAACTCGGCTGTCATTTTCGCCACCGGCGCGATCGTCGGCGCCACGCTCGCGCCCGACATGTCGTTCGCGACCGTGCCGATCTCGATGTATGTGGTGGGGCTTGCCGCCGGCACGCTGCCGACCGGCGCGATCTCGCGCCGCTTCGGCCGCCGCGTGGCCTTCGTCATCGGCACGGGCCTCGGCACGCTCACTGGCCTGCTCGGCTCGTTCGCGATCCTGCACGGCTCGTTCGTGTTGTTCTGTATCGCGACCTTCCTCGGCGGCCTCTATGGCGCCGTGGCGCAGTCCTATCGCTTCGCCGCCGCCGACGGCGCCAGCGCGGCCTACCGCCCCAAGGCAGTGTCCTGGGTGATGGCGGGCGGCGTGTTCGCCGGCGTGCTCGGTCCGCAGCTCGTGCAATGGACCATGGATGTCTGGCAGCCCTATCTGTTCGCCTTCAGCTTCCTGGTGCAGGCCGCGGTGGCGCTGGTCGCCATGGGCATCGTCGCGGGCGTCGACATGCCCAGGCCCGGGCCGGCCGATCTGCATGGTGGACGGCCGCTGCTGACCATCGTGACTCAGCCGCGCTTCATCGCGGCGGCGCTGTGCGGCGTGATCTCCTATCCCATGATGAATCTGGTGATGACCTCGGCGCCGCTCGCCATGAAGATGTGCGGCCTGTCCGTGTCCGATTCCAATTTCGGCATTCAATGGCACATCGTCGCGATGTACGGGCCGAGCTTCTTCACCGGCGCGCTGATCGCGCGCTTCGGTGCCGCGAAGGTTGTCGCGGCCGGCCTGCTGCTGGAAGCCGGCGCCGCCGGCATCGGCCTCTCCGGCCTCACTGCGATGCATTTCTGGGCGACGCTGATCGTGCTCGGCGTCGGCTGGAATTTCTCCTTCATCGGCGCCTCTGCGCTGGTGCTGGAAACGCACCGCCCGCAGGAGCGCAACAAGGTGCAGGCCTTCAACGATTTCCTGGTGTTCGGCATGATGGCGATCGGCTCGTTCTCCTCGGGGCAATTGCTCGCCAATTACGGCTGGTCGGCGGTGAACCTGGTGGTGTTCCCGCCGGTGGTGCTGGGACTTGCCGTGCTCTCGCTGGTCTCCTGGGCCCGCCGCCGCAAGGCGCAGTTGGATGCGGCGATGGGTGAGTTTCCGGACGCGGTCTGATGGCAGGAGGCTGTCAGCAGCGTTGATACTTCGATCCGAGTCGAAGTGATTTTCCCGGTGCGAGATATTAGTTGATGCGTCATGGCCGGGCTTGTCCCTGCCATCCACGTCTTGGGCGCGGATCGAAGAACGTGGGTGCCCGGGACAAGCCCGGGCATGACGGAGTAAGCGGCGATGCTCGATAATCTTCAACAGCCCACGCTCGACGAATCCTCCGTCCGCTACGGCGGCTGGCGCATCGTCGCGGTCTGCTTCCTGCTCGCGACCTTCGGTTGGGGTCTCGGCTTCTACGGCCAGAGCGTCTATGTCGCCGAGCTCCAGCGCGCGCGGGGCTGGCCCACCACGCTGATCTCCGCAGGCACCACGTTCTTCTACCTGTTCGGCGCACTGCTGGTCGTTTTCGTCGGCGAAGCCGTGCGGAAATACGGCCCGCGCCTCTGCCTGATTGCGGGCACGCTGGCGATGGCGGCGGCCGCGGTCGCGATCGGCGCGGTGCGCGAGCCCTGGCAGCTTTATCTCGCCGATGCCGTGCTCGCCTTCGGTTGGGCCGGCACCAGTCTCGCCATGATCACCAACACGATCAGCCTGTGGTTCGACCAAAAGCGCGGCATGGCGATCAGCCTTGCGCTGAACGGCGCGAGCTTCGGCGGCATCGTCGGCGTGCCGCTGCTGGTGGCGTTGATCGGCCATATCGGCTTCGCCAGCGCGATGTATGCCACTGCCGCTGCCATGCTGGTGCTGCTGCTGCCGGTCATCCTCCTTCTCGTCGGCCGCCCGCCCGACCGCCATGGCTGGCACGCGGCAGCAAAGGCAAAGCCGCAATCCTCGACGCAGATCCGCGCATGGGCGCTGCGTGATGTCGGCTTCCTCACGGTGACGATCGCCTTCGCCCTGGTGCTGTTCGCCCAGGTCGGCTTCATCGTGCACCTGATCTCGTTCCTCGATCCCGTGATCGGGCGCGAGCGGGCGGCGGTCGCCGTCGGGGTGCTGACGGCGATGGCCGTGGTCGGCCGCGTGCTGTTCTCGCTGGTGATCGACCGCCTCGACCAGCGCCTCGCCTCCGCACTGTCGTTCCTCAGCCAGGCGGCGGCGCTTCTCGTCGTCGTCAATCTGCACAACGATTATGTGCTGATCGCGGTCTGCGCGGTGTTCGGCTTCTCGGTCGGCAATCTCATCACGCTGCCCTCGCTGATCGTGCAGCAGGAGTTCGACAGCGCTTCGTTCGGTGTGCTGATCAGCCTCAACACCGCGATCAATCAGGTGACCTACGCCTTCGGCCCCGGCGTCGTCGGCTTGTTGCGCGATCTCTCGGGTGGCTATGCCCTGCCGTTCTATGTCTGCATCGCGCTGGAAGTGGCGGCCGCGGCGCTGATCATGGTGCGGGCGAGGCCGCGGGCGAAGCTATCATAGAGGGGCGACGGCCCCTCAACAAACTCGGTCATTGCGAGCGCCGCGAAGCAATCCAAACTGTCTCCGCGGAAAGATTCTCAATTGCTTCGCCGCTCGCAATGACGAGGAGAGAGCGGAGGTCAGCCCTCCCGCTGCCGCAATAACGCTTCCACGTCGAGCCGTTTCGTGAACATCGCGAGCTTGCCATCCGGCCCGAACGGCCATTGCTCCCGCGGCTTGTCCCAATACAGCTCGACGCCGTTCTGGTCCGGGTCGCGCAGATACAGCGCCTCGCTGACGCCGTGGTCGCTGGCGCCGTCGAGCGCAATGCCGGCCGTCAGCACCCGGTGCAGCGCATCCGCCAGCGCAGGCCGCGTCGGATAGAGGATCGCGGTGTGATAGAGCCCCGTGGTGCCCGGCGGCGGTGGTGAGCCGCCCTTGCTTTCCCAGGTGTTGAGCCCGATGTGGTGATGATAGCCGCCGGCCGAGATGAAGGCGGCGCCCGAGCCCATGCGCTGCATCAGCTCGAATCCGAGCACGCCGCAATAGAAACCGAGCGCGCGATCGAGATCGGCGACCTTGAGGTGAACGTGGCCGATCCGGGTGCCGGCATGGACGGCTGGGCTTTGCGACATGGGAATGCTCCGTTGCTGAGCTCTACATAGGGCGGGCCTCGGGACCGCGCTACGGGCCGAACCCGAAACCCATCGTTTCCGAATGGGCAACCAATTGGGGCTGAATTGGTGATGTCGGTATCAAGCCCAGGCAGAGTTCACCTTTCCCCGCTGGGGAGAGGTGAACACCGACTGCACTCGATTTCACCTGTTCTAGCTAAGCTCCGATACCTCACCCTCGGGCAGGCCGAACTCGAACGTGTTCAGCGTCATCGACACCAGCGTGTAATAGCCGCACAGCCCGATCACCTCGACCACGCCGCGCTCGCCGAGCAGCTTCACGGCATCATCGTAGAGTCCCTTCTCGACGCCGTGCCCCTCGTGCAGCGACTTCGCGAGATCGTAGATCACCTTGCCCCTGGGATCGTCGAAGTCAGGCGTGCGGCGATCGCGGATCGCGTCGATGATCTCCGGCTTCATGCCGCCGGCGAGCGCGAGCCGCTTATGCGCATACCATTCGTAATGCGCGGTCCAGTGCCGCGCCGTCACCAGGATCGCGATCTCCGAAAGCTTTGCCGGGAAGATCGTGTCGAAGCGCAGCACCTCGCCCAGCCGCGTGGCGTGACGGGCCATTTCCGGACTGTTGAGCCAGGCCATCATCGGCGCCGGCGGCTTGCCGCGCTTGCCGGCAATCGACTCGTCATAGGTCTGGCGCTGGCTCTCGTTCATTTCGCCAGGCGAAAGAAGCTTCAGGCGCATTGTCGTTTCCTCTTTGTTTTCAAGCCGCCATGCCGTCGACTATAGCGGAATGCACGCCTGCGGAAGTGGTTGAATTCCGCGGGGGCTTGGCCCAGAGTCGCGCTCAACAAGTCGATTTTTGAGTGATGGAAACGACCATGAGCGAAACTGAATCCGCCGAACTCGAACAATTCCGCAAGGAGGCGCGCGCCTGGCTGGAGGCCAACTGCCCGCCGGAGATGCGCAAGCCCGCAACGTCGGATGCCGACGTGTTCTGGGGCGGTCGCAACGCAAAGTTCTCGTCCGAGCCGCAGCGCATCTGGTTCGAGCGCATGCGCGACAAGGGTTGGACGGTTCCGGACTGGCCGAAGGAGTATGGCGGTGGTGGCTTGAGCCCAGCCGAGCACAAGGTGCTTCGCGTCGAGATGGCGCGGATCGGCGCCCGGCCGCCGCTGTCGAGCTTCGGCATCTGGATGCTCGGGCCGGCGCTCCTGAAATACGGCAACGACGCCCAGAAGAAGGAGCACCTGCCGAAGATCGCCGCGGGCGAGATCCGCTGGTGCCAGGGTTATTCCGAGCCGAATGCCGGCTCTGATCTCGCCTCGCTCCAGACCCGGGCCGAGAGCGACGGCGACGACTTCATCATCAACGGCCAGAAGATCTGGACGTCCTACGCCAATTACGCCGACTGGATCTTCTGCCTGGTCCGCACCGATCCCACGGCCAAGAAGCACGACGGCATCAGCTTCATCCTGTTCGACATGACCTCGAAGGGCGTCTCGACCAAGCCGATCCTGCTGATTTCGGGCTACTCGCCGTTCTGCGAGACCTTCTTCGACAATGTTCGCGTGCCGAAGTCGCATGTGGTCGGCACCATCAACCGCGGCTGGGACGTCGCGAAATATCTGCTCCAGCACGAGCGCGCGATGATTTCAGGCATGGGCGAGCGCGGCGTCGGCCGCCCGCTCGGCCAGATCGCGGCTGACTCGGTCGGCACCGATGGGCAAGGCAGGCTCGACGACGCCATGCTGCGCGGCCAGATCGCGCGCTTCGATGTCGATGAGGCCGCGCTCGCGGCCTGCGCCGAGCGCGCCGTCGATCTCGCCAAGGCCGGGCAGGCGCATCCGGCGTTCTCCTCGGCGATGAAATATTACGGCACCGAGCTCAACAAACGCCGCTACGAGATCCTGATGTCGGCCGGCGGCGTCGATGCGCTGGAATGGGAGAGCGAGCGGTCCAAGCAGGGCGCGCGCCCGCGCGCCTGGCTGCGCACCAAGGCCAACTCGATCGAAGGCGGCACGAGCGAGGTGATGCTCGGCATCGTCGCCAAGCGCATCCTGGATCTGCCGGGGGCGTAAATCGGTCGTTCCGGGGCGGCGCGAAGCGACGAACCCGGAACCTCGAGATTCTCCGGAGCGCAATTGCGCTCCGTAGTTCGCGTCTTCGACGCGCCCCGGAATGACGGCAACAGATATACATTCCGCCAAACGTTTAGAGATTTGCACATGGCCCTCGTCCTCACCGAAGAACAATCAATGCTCCGTGACAGCGCGCGCGGACTGATCAGCGACAAGGCACCGGTGTCGCATCTGCGCCACTTGCGCGACAGCAAGGACCCCATCGGCTTCTCCAAGGAGTTTTGGCACTCCTTCGCCGAGATGGGTTTTGCCGGCCTGCTGGTGCCGGAAGAATTCGGCGGCAGCGGCCTCGGCTATGTCGAAGCCGGAATCGTCATGGAGGAGATCGGCCGCACCCTGATGCCCTCGCCGTTCCTCGCCACCAGCGTGGTCGCGGCCTCGGCGCTGAACCGCGGCGGCAACGCCGCGCAGAAGTCGGAGTTTTTGCCGAAAATCGCGAGCGGCTCGCTGCTTGCGACGCTCGCGATCGACGAGGGCGCCAAGCATCGCCCGCTGCAGACCAGCCTGCAGGCCGTGCGCGCCGGCAATGGCTTCAAGCTCTCCGGCGCCAAGGCACTGGTGGTCGATGGCCATGTCGCCGATCTCCTGATCGTCGCCGCGCGCACCGCGGGCGCCGCCGGCGAGCGCGAAGGCTTGACGCTGTTCCTGGTCGATCCCAAAGCCAAGGGCGTCGCGATCGAGCGCACTATCATGGTCGATGCGCACAACGCGGCGCGGATCGAATTCGCCAATGTCGAGGTCACCGCCGACAGCGTGCTCGGCGAGATCGATCAGGGCTCGGGCCTGCTTGATGGCGTGCTCGATATCGGCCGCGGCGCGGTCGCCTCCGAGATGGTCGGCCTCAGCGATGAAGTGTTTGGCCGCACTGTCGAATACCTCAAGAGCAGAAAACAGTTCGGTAAGCTGATCGGCGAATTCCAGGCGCTGCAGCACCGTGCCGCGGAGCTCTATATCGACATCGAGATCACCCGCGCCGCGGTGATGAAGGCACTGCAGGCATTGGACGCCGACGTTGCCAAGGCCGCATCAAGTGTCGCCGTGGCAAAAGCCCGCGCCGGCACCACCGCCACGCGCGCGGTGCAGGAAGGCGTGCAGATGCACGGCGGCATGGGCATGACCGACCAGTTCGACATCGGCTTCTTCATGAAGCGGGCTAGAGTGTGCGAGGAATTGTTCGGCGACGCGAACTACCACACCGAGCAGCTGGCGCGGACGCGAGGGTATTGATCTCGTGGCCGGATGGAGCGCGGCGTAATCCGGGGCGTCTCCGCGCAATGACACCGCCCCGGATTGCGCTGCGCTCCATCCGGTCTACGGACCTCACATGAGGCGCGAGCTACGCATCCCATCCTCAGTGTCGTCGTCCGGCTTGACCGGGCGACCCAGTACGCCGCGGCTTCTCCGCATACGACTGACGTCTCTGGAATACTGGATCGCCCGCTTTCGCGGGCGATGACAGTTGAGAGTGTGGAAAGTACCTGCCCCAAGCTCGTCATTGCGAGGAGCGCTTGCGACGGAGCAATCCAGTCTGTCACCGGGGAAAGACTCTGGATTGCTTCGCTTCGCCCGCAATGACGGCCGACAGACCGTCCCTTACCTCATCGGCGGTGCGTACTGCACCCCGCCCGCATTCCAGAGCTGGTTCATGCCGCGCGGGATCTTCAGCTTGGACTTCTCGCCGATATTGCGCTCGTACATCTCGCCGTAATTGCCGACGTGGCGGATGATGCGGGCGGCCCAGTCCTTGGTGAGGCCGAGCTGCTCGCCGTAATTGCCCTCGGTGCCGACCAGGCGCATCACGTCCGGCTTCTTCGACTTCAGGGCCTCGTCGATGTTCTCCGAGGTCACCCCTAGCTCCTCGGCGTTGATCATCGCATACAGCGTCCACTTCACGATCATCATCCAGTCGTCGTCACGCTGGCGCACGACGGGGGCGAGCGGCTCCTTGGAGATCATGTCCGGCAGGATCATGTGGTCGCCGGGCTTGGAGAGGTTCAGCCTGAGCGCGTAGAGCTGGGAGACGTCGGCGCTGAACGTATCGCACTTTCCGGTGTCGTAGGCCTTCACCACGTCGGCGAGGTTTTCGAACTTCACCTCTTCATATTTCATGTTGTTGGCGCGGAAGTAGTCGGCAACGTTGAGCGCCGTCGTCGTGCCGGCCTGCACGCAGACCTTGCTGCCGGTCAGGTCCAGCGAGGTCTCCTTGTTGCGCGAACGCGGCAGCATGAAGCCTGCGCCGTCGTAATAGGCGACGGCGGGGAAATAGAGGTCGTAGTCGAGCTCGCGCGCCATGCTCCAGGTCGAGTTGCGCGAGAGGATATCGACCTTCCGGCTCTGCAATTCCTTGAAGCGCTCGCTGGCGTCGAGCGGAATGAACTTCGCCTTGCCCGGGTCGTTGAAGATCGCCGCGGCGACCGCGCGGCAGAAATCGACATCGAAGCCGGTCCAGTTCTTGTTGTCCTCGGAATATGAGAAGCCCGGCAGGCCCTTGTTGACGCCGCACAGCACTTCGCCGCGTCGAACGGTGCGCTTCAGGGTGCGGGTGTCGTAGAATTCATAGATGATGGCGAGGACGCCGACCAGCACGGCGACCGCGAGCCCGATCAGCAGGCCGCCACGAAAAGTACGCATGATGTGTCTCTCTCGAAAGTATCGGGAAAAGGAATTGGGGGGAGGGGTGCGAGCATGATCGGTCCGATCATGCTCGAAGCATAGCCCTTAGAGTTCGGGCTTCTGCCGGATGACGACCTTGGTCCCAACAGGGACGCGATCGTAGAGATCGGCGACGTCGTTGTTGACGAGACGGAAGCAGCCCGAGGACACCTTGGTGCCAATCGTGTCAGGACGGTTGGTGCCGTGGATGCGGTAGACCGTGGTGCCCAGATACATGGCGCGGGCGCCCAGCGGATTGCCGGGGCCACCGGCCATGAAGCGCGGCAGATAAGGCTGGCGCTGGATCATCTCGGGCGGCGGCGTCCAGTCCGGCCACTCCTTCTTGTTGGTGATGGTCACCAGCCCTTGCCATTGGAAACCGTCGCGGCCGACGCCGATGCCATAGCGGATCGCGCGCCCGCCGGGCTGCACCAGATAGAGGTGGCGTTCGGCGGTCGCGACGATGATGGTGCCCGGCGGTTCCGTGGTGCGGAAGTAGACGACCTGCTTCTGCCATTCCGGATCAAGCTGGTAGGAATCGTCCGCAATCAGACCCGGCTCGTCGCCGCGGTCCGGCTGCTGGGCGAAGGCGTGCGGCGCGCAGAGGATTAGTCCCATCGCAGCCACGAAAATCCCGGTCAGGCGACGAAAATCCGTCATTTCAAGCTCTCCCCGCTGCCACAGCGCAAATCATTCGGAACCATCAAACCTGAGGGGCAAGTTCATGGCAAGTTGATGGCGCGCCGCCCTGGCATGTCACGAGAATGCTTTGGTTTTTTGACGGGCCGGAGCAATGCCACAAACAGGGGATGGCGCGAAAAGCATAGAATGTCGCGGCGAGGGCGGTGCGCTCCCTTTCCCGCTTGCGGGAGAGGGCAGGGGAGAGGGTGTCTCCGCAACGGGACACTCCCCCAGAGGATAAAGCCCTCACCCGGTGTTACGCGCCGACCTCTCCCGCAGGCGGGAGAGGTTCGAACTGAGCTCGCGGTGAGATCGACCTCGACGATTGGCAATCGAAGACAGTCAGATCCGGTTGCTCTCCGCCGCAATCCCGAGCCGCCGCACGATCTCGGCGCCCACGGCGCGGGCCTCGACTCGCGACCCGATACGAGGGCTGCGAAACCGCCGCCCCGAATACAGCCGGATCGCGACGATGCAGTGCTCGTCCTCGGACCGGCCGCGGCGCTCGACGGTGATCGTCTTCACGTCGCGCCCTTCGATATGGTCGGCGCGCAGGCTGCCGTCGCCCCACAGGCGCTCGACCTGAATGTCGTGCTGCCGGATGATCCAGAACGCACCCGTCACTAGATTGGCGTATCTGTGCACCGCGAAGGCGGCGATCGCGCCGATCGGCAGCAGCACGATGTCCACCGGCCCGGGCGGCAGGCCGCGCCAGAGCTTGTAGGCGTAGGGGACGGCGCACAGCACGAGGGCGATGAACGCAACGATCTTGATGTCCCTTGCGGGAAACGGCTCGAGCGGATCGCCGAGACGCATCTCGGGATTGCTGGCATCGAGCGGGTTGCTCGGCGCCTCGACATTGGGAACGTCGAACTGTTCGGCGATCCGAGCCACGGTGTCATGAACATGCGTGACGTCGGCGATGGGTGGCGACGTCAGCCGCTCGCCCGAGGCCAGCGTGAACGCCAGCTGGAAGCGGGCTTTTATTCTCTTGCTGCCGGGAACCTGCAGTCCCGCGATGTCGTGTTTCGCGATGATCCGCGTGCGCAGCTTTCCGAACGGCCGCTGCTGCCCGATCAGGATTTCGTCGGGCGTGATGATCCACACCACGGCCGGCGCCATCATGATGCCGACGACGAACCCGGTTCCCACCAGCAGCGCGACCACCGATATGATGATTTCCAGGATGTCATGCGTAAACAGTCCCGGCGTGAAGCACAGGGCGACGGCGACCGCAAAGCCGGACATGACCAGCCGCTGCGCGATCGAAGAGCCTTCACGAAGGCGGATGTCGCTATAGCTGGGCGTGTCGTCCATTGCGGCGGCTGATTGCGTGGTTTGCGAAACTCCACGGACGGGTCCGTGGAGTCAAGCAACAAGGGCGACAACTAAACCCGCCGCGCGATGGCCGCGCGGCGTCAGCCGTCGATGTTCAGCAGCCTCGCCACGGTGCGGTCGATCTGGTCGTAGCTGCCTTCGCCGGCGTGCTGGAACACGATTCTGCCGGTCTGGTCGATGATGTATTGTGCCGGCCAGTATTGGTTGCGATAGGCGTTCCAGGTTCTGGAATCATTGTCCTGCGCCACCGGATAGGTGATGCCGTGACGCTTCAGCGCGGCCTGCACGTTGGCGGCCGAGCGCTCGAACGGGAATTCCGGCGTGTGCACGCCGACCACGACGAGACCCCGGTCCTTGTACTTGGCATAGAGGTCGGTGACGTGCGGCAGCGTGTTGACGCAGTTGACGCAGCCGTAGGTCCAGAAGTCGACCAGCACGACCTTGCCGCGGAGATCGGCCATGCTCAGCGGTTTCGAGTTGAACCAGTTGCTGATGCCGCTGAAGTCGGGCGCGGTCTGTTGGCCTGCGGCAGCGGTGACGATGGGTGTGGCACGCACAGCCTCGTCGCAGATGCCGGGGATGACGGCGCCGGTGACGGTGATGCCGATCAGTGCGGCGCCTACAGCAAGCAGTTTGAGAGTCATGGACGAGTCCTCCGGTGAAAATGAGGGTGATCACAAGCCGATCTGGCCGGTGGGATAGAAGCCGGTGAGCCACGCCACGATCAGCGTGTCGTATTGGAAATAGGCGGCAACGGCGAAGCCGATCACGACGATTCCAAAGCCCTGTTGCAGCCGTGGCGAGACTCGCGCGAGGCTACGCACGCGCGTCGTCGCGGCCTGTCCGCCATAGGCGATCGCCAGCATCGGGATCGCCGCGCCGATGGCGTAGGCGACCAGCAGCGTGCCGGCCCAGGCAACGTCCTTCGACGTCGCCACCAGCGTCAGGATCGAGCCGAGCACCGGCCCGGCGCAGGGTGTCCAGACCAGGCCCAGCGTGGTGCCGAGCACGAGCCCGCCGAGCGCGCCCTCGCGCTGCGCGCTGCTCGAGCTACCGAGACCGAGCCAGCCATTGAGCCGGATCGACAGCCATTCGAACGGCGCCGGCCACAGCATCAACAGGCCGAAGCCAAGCAGCAGGATGGATGCGGCTTCGCGCAGCACGTTTGGATCGAAATCGAACAGGTGCGTGATCGCGCCGAGCAGCAGTGCGACTGCGGAGAAGGAAACGACGAAGCCGAGCGCGATCATCGCCGGGCGCAGATGCCCAGCGCGCCCGATCGAGGCGCCGAGCAGGATCGGCAACATCGGCAACGTGCAGGGCGCGGCGATGGTGAGAATGCCGGCGAGGAGAGCGAAGAGCAGTTCGAGCATGAGGCACTCGTGAGGGAGGTCACGAGGGCAGTTCGGGCTGGATGCGTCAGGCGTTACGCGGCGTCACGCCTTCGTGACGGGGCGATCCTGCCGGCCAGGATGAACCTGCACTCCCCCGCTTGCGGGGGAGGCTGTGGAGAGGGTGTCTCCGCAATGGGACACTCCCCCAGAGGAAAGAACCCTCGCCCGCCGCAAGCGGGAGAGGCGGGAGCCCGCGGCGGCCAGTTCAGGCCCAAAGACAAAACGACCCGGACGGGGCATCGTCCGGGTCGTTGGAGGTCTTGGGAGGTTTAACGAAACCGTATGCGAGCTTTTTAGGGGGGAAGTTTTTCCGCCTGATGTTGTCGTTTGTTTCAATTGTTTCGTCGGCGGTAACGCTTCCGTGTCCGGGGATAGGGCCAGAACTGAGGTCCCATCCCTTTGAAATCATTACCCTTACGCCGCGAAGCGATCGACGCCGGCGCCCTTAAGCAAATCGGCCAGTTGCTTGCGGGCGTAGAACATCCGGGTCTTCACCGTGCTCTGGGGGATGCCGATGATCCGGCCGACCTCCTCCACCGACTTCTCGTGGTAGTAGACGAGATTGATGATCTCCCGATGCGCCGGCGACAGCTTCTGCACGCAGGCGCGCAGGATGGCGCTGGTGTCGCTGCGGTCGAGCGAGGTCTCCGGCGTATCGTTAGCGTCGGGAATCTGGCGCACGTCTTCCTGGTCGATGTCCTCGAAGCGGCGCTGGCGCATCGCGGTCAGCGCCTTGAAGCGAGCGATCGAGAGCAGCCAGGTCGAGACCTGCGAGCGGCCCTGGAATTGGCCGGCGGTCCGCCACACGTCCAAAAACACCTGGCTGACCAGGTCTTCCGCCGTGGTGGCGTCGCGCACGATGCGCAGGATGAAGCGGTACACCCGCACATTATGCCGGCAATAAAGGATGTGCATGGCCGTCCGGTTGCCGTCGGCAATGCTTTCGAGGAGCATGTCGTCCGAAGTCGCCTGAGCGGCAATGATGCTCTGGCTGGCCTGGGCGTTGATGGCGATGACGTTCCGCATGGACTTGGCTCCCCGTAGCGCCGCAACCGAGCGGCGTTTCCTTGGACCAAAGTGTTAATGAGCCAACGTTTCGGGACGTCTGCACGAAAAGCGGAAAATGGTTTCATCCGCCGCCCAATTGTTTCGTCGAAAGGGGTGCGACGAAACATTCGGGGCAAAAAGCCGTGGAATTTCAATGTGCGGGAAATACGGGGGTGGCTGTGAGGGCGGATGGGGCGCCGGGAACGTATTTCGGGCTATTGCGTTCGGTGCCGGCGCTCCACCTCGGTCGTCCTGGGATCGGCGCTCCCTTTGGGACAATCGGTGGGTGGGCAAGTCGCGAAGCTGCTGCTTGCAATGCCTGCAGGATAAGGCCGACGTCACTTGCTCCGTCATTGCGAGCGCAGCGAAGCAATCCAGAATCCCTCCGCGGAAAGACCCTGGATTTGCTTCGCTGCGCTCGCAATGACGATGGAGGCGGCGGTGTCCCGCCTACGCCTTCTCGCCTGCCGGCGAGAACAGGTAGCCGCCGCCGCGGATGGTGCGAATCACGGCCGGTTTTGCCGGATCGGGCTCGATCTTGCGGCGGATGCGCATGATGCGCAGATCGACGGCGCGGTCGAAGGCCTCGGCATCGCGCGCATTGGCCAGTTCCAGCAGACGCTCGCGCGACAGCACGCGCTTCGGATTGGCCGCGAACACCTTGAGCAATCCGAACTCGGACGCCGTCAGCGGATGCTCGTTGCCCTCATCGTCGCGCAAGGCCTGTGCTTCGAGATCGAGCCACTTGGTGCCGAAGCGCACCAGCTGGTCCTTGTCCGATTTCGCCGCCGACGCGTCGGACGCTGCTGCCTTGGCCGGCCCGCTCCGCCGCAGCACCGAGCGGATGCGCGCCATCAGCTCGCGCAGCTCGCACGGCTTTGCCACGTAATCGTCGGCGCCGAGCTCGAGTCCGACGACGCGGTCGATCGGGCTCGCGGTGGCCGTCAGCATGATGACAGGCACGTTGATGCGGCTCTTGAGGTCGCGGATGATCGAGAGCCCGTCTTCCTCGGGCATGTTGAGGTCGAGCACGACGAGGTCAGGCATGCTGCCCTGGATCGCAGCGCGCAAGCTCTTGCCGCCGTCGCACAGCGTCACGGTGAAGCCGTGCATCTTGAGATAATCGCCGACCATCTCCCGGGCCGGGGCCTCGTCGTCGACGATCATGATGTGCTGGCTTTGGGTCATGTCACTAAAATCTTGGCGCTCAAATCATGGCATTTCTGTCGCGGGCAGCGTGATGGTGAATGTCGAGCCCTGGCCGGGCCCGTCGCTGTCTGCGGTTACCTCGCCGCCATGCATGTCGATAATACGCTTTACAATCGACAACCCAAGCCCTGTCGAGCTCTCGCCGCCGGTCGGTTTTGCGGAGAGCCGCTGGAACCGGCCGAACAGGCGGCCAAGATCTTCCGGCGACAGGCCGGCACCGTCGTCGCTGACGCGGACGATGGTGTCGCCACCCTCATGGGTGACGACGACGCCGATCTTGCCACCGATCGGCGAGTATTTGATGGCGTTGCTGATGAGATTGTCGATGGCCTCGCGGATGCGGTCGGTGTCGCACATGGTGACGATGTTGGGCGGCGCGGTGACGCTGATCGCCTGCTGCTTGTTGACCGCGAGCGGCTGGTTGGCCTCGGCAACCTCCTTGACCAGGGCCGCGACGTCGACCGGCTCGCGGCGGATGGTGATGTCGAAGGCATCGGCCATCGCATCCGAGATCAGGTGATCGACCATCGTGGTCAGCCGCTTGGTGGCATCGCGGATGTGGTCGACCTGGGCGACCACGCCGCCCATCGATGCGCCGGTCGAGATCAGCTCCTTCAGCATCTCGGTGCGGCCGAGGATGACGCCGAGCGGATTCTTCAGGTCGTGCGCGACGGTGCCCAGAATTTCGTTCTTGAAGCCGTTGGCGCGCTGCAGCCGCAGCCATTGCGCCGAGAGGCGGCGGTTCGCCTGCATCAGCGCGCGGGTGCGCTGGGCGACGCGGTCTTCGAGCTGGGTGTTGGCGTCCTGCAGCTGCTGGTAGAGGATCACGTTGTCGAAGGCGATCGAGAGCCGGCTGGAGAAAATCTCGACCAGCGAGCGGTCGGTCTCCGACAATTCGCGCTCGGCCTGTAGCAGCACCACGACCTCGCGGCCGGATCCGGTGCGCAAATAGATCACGCTGCGGTGGTCGGCGAACTCGTTCTTGCGGCGCTGGAACGCGGCCTCGACCATCTCGCGCAGCTCGGGATCGAGCGCCTTCGACGAGGTGGTGCCGATGAAGCGGCTGTAGCAGCCGCTGCCGGCGAGCACCGAGAGCTCGGGATCGATGCCGCCATTGTCGCGCAGCACCAGGATGCCGGCGCAATCGACGTTGAGCAGCGAAGCGAGCTGGGTCAAGACGCCCTCGGCGAGCCGCTGCATCGACTTGAAGTCGTACAGCGTGGAAGCGGCGTCGATGATGATCTCCAGCCCGCGCCGCGTCTGCACCATGCGCTCGAGCTGCTGATAGGAGCGCAGCGCCGCGGTCAGCGAGGTGAACAGCTTATCGGCGGTGAGCTCGGTCTTGGCCTTGTAGTCGTTGATATCGTACTGCACGATGACGCGCCGCTCCGGCGCCTGGCCGGGCTGGCCGGTGCGCAGGATGATGCGCACGGTCTCGTTCCTGATCTCGTTGCGGATGAACTCGACGAGCTCGAGGCCGGCCACGTCGGTCTCCATGATGACGTCGAGCAGCACGGCGGCGATGTCGCTGTGCTCGGCCATCAGCTTGCGGCCTTCCGCCGCGGAATAGGCCGACAGGATCTCCAGGCTCTGGCCGTTGAGACTATAGTCCGACAGCGCGAAACGGGTGCCGTCATGCACGGCCGGATCGTCGTCGATGACGGCGATCTTCCATTTTCGGGCGTTGCTATCCTCCGACGCGGTACCGGTATCGTCGATCAGGTGGAGGACATCGTCCTGTTCGGCCATTGAGAAGATCCGTCACTTTCTGTGCTTTGCGCGCCGCCCTTGGCGATGCGGGGCATGATAATGCGAAAAGTCGTGCCTTGTCCCAGCTTGGATTCCAGCATCATCCGGCCCCCGAGCTGCTGCGTCACGAGGTTATAGACGATATGCAGGCCAAGTCCCGTGCCGCCTTCATTGCGCCGGGTGGTAAAGAAAGGGTCAAAGGCCTGGCGCTGCACGTCGGGGGTCATGCCCGCGCCGTCATCGCTAAAGATGATCTCGATGTCCTCAGTCCCGCGCGGCCGCGCCGAGATCGTGATGGTGCCGGCGCGCCCGTCGGCGAAGGCGTGGTTGGCGGCGTTGAGGAACAAATTGGTCAGGATTTGGCCGTAGGAGCCGGGATAGCCGTCAAGCAGCAGCCCCTCGGGCACGTCGACCTCCAGCGTGATCGGCGAGCGCTTCAGCACCGGGCGCAGGCTGGCGATGATCTGATCGGTGGCCTCGCTCAAGCTGAATTGCCGCCGTTCGGCGTGTGAGCGGTCGACCGCGACCTGCTTGAAGGACTGGATCAGCTCGCCGGCGCGCTGCAGGTTGGCGACGAGCTGCTGCGAGGCATCGCGCGAGGACTGCACGAATTCTTCCAGCTGCGAGCGGCGCAAACCGCCCTCGCCCTTGAGCTGGGCCTCGAAGATCTCGGTGCGGCGGGCAAAGCTCGAGGCCACGGTGAGGCTGATGCCGATCGGGTTGTTGACCTCGTGGGCGACGCCGGCGACCAGGCCGCCGAGCGCAGCGAGCCGCTCGGCATCGATCAAATTCTGCTGTGCGGTATTGAGCTCGAGCAGCGCGCTCTCGGCCTTTTCCTTCGATGCGCGCAGCTCGTCCTCGGTCTGGCGCTTGGCGATCGCGTTCTCGCGGAACACCTCCACCGCGCGCGCCATGGCGCCGACCTCGTCGCGGGCCTTGGTGCCCTGCACCTCGCGGTCGAGGTCGCCGAGCGTGATCGCGCGCATCGCCGCCATGATCTGCTGCAGCGGCAGACGGATCGATAGCGCGATCAAGACGCCGGCGGTGAGGATGATGCCGAGGAAGATGATCGCGATCGACAGCACGCGGCGGGAAATGTCGGCCAACGTGCGGTCGAAGGTCTCCTGCGCCTTCTGCTCGCGCTGGCGCATCTTGGTGGAGAGATCGTCGATGGCGCCAATCGCCTCGGCCTGGCTGGCGTCGATGGTATTGCGCAAGAGCTCGGTGCGGCTCGCCAGCTGCTCGGAGAGCTTTGCAAAGCCTTCGCGCAGGGACGCGGTGCGGGCGGCGAGCTTTTGCAGCGCCATGCGCTGGAGGTCGTTGTCGGCGAGATCGATCATGACAGGGATCGTCTTCTCGATCGTCTCGGTGTTGCGGCGCGCGTCGTCGGCCGCGCCCGATGACTGCGACAGATAATAGGAATTGGCCGCCACCAGCATCGCGGTGAAGGCCTCGCGGGACTTGCCGAGCGAGGGCCAGATCAGCGCGTCGCGATGGCCGGTGGCGCCTTCGATGATGGAGTAGAGGCCGGCCATGTCCCTGGCCGGGCCCTGCACCTGCTCCTCATAGGTCTTGGCGATGGTCGCCTGCACGCTGCGCAGCTCGCCGAAGCCGTTGAGGAAGCGGTCGGTGGTGCGCTCCAGCTCCTCGACCGAGCCCGACAGCATCGGGTCCTTGGCGGCGCGGCTCGTCAGCGTGCCCAGCACCGCCTCGCGCAACAGCAGGATCTCCGCGAACAGGTCCGGGCTCGGCTGGTTGATGTAGCGGTGGATCAGATTCTGCAGCCGCCCGGTCTCGCTTTCGAGCAGCGCCAGGATCCGGTCGGACTCGCGCACCCGGCGCACATCGTCCCAGGCCGAGCCGAGCACCTGCGCGCCGTTCCAGATCATCGCGACCAGCACCACCACCACGGCGGAGTTCAGCGCCGCGATCGACAGGATGCGCCAGCGGATCGGTACCGCCCGCAGCACACCGACGAGTCGCGCGCGCAGCTGCCCGATTGGGCCGGGCGGCCTGTCCGCGTGTTCGTGATGTCCAAGCGCAGCCAACAGGCCTCACTCCACCTTGCGAATGCGTTCGATCAGCGCGGCCGCCGCCGGATCGCGCGCGGCCTTGGCATAGATCGGAACCATCGCCTCCTCGAACGGCTTGCGGTCGATATCCCTGATGATGGTCACGCCGGCGTCCTGTGCCTTGCGCTGCGACTGCTCCTCGAGGTCGCGCCACTTCTCGCGCATGAATCGGCTGGAGCGCTGCGCGGCCTCCTTGAAGATGGTCTGCTCCTCCTCCGAAAGGCTCTTCCAGGCCTTCAGCGAGATCACCAGCACTTCGGGGCTCATCGTATGCTCGGTGAGCGTGTAGTAGCCGGCATGCCTGTAATGATCCGTCGTCACGAAGGATGGCCAGTTGTTCTCGGCGCCGTCGATCAGATGGTTGGCAAGCCCGGTGAGCACCTGCCCATAAGGCAGCTCGACCGGTTCGGCGCCGAGCGAGCGGATCATCTGCCTCATCAACTCCGACTGTTGGACCCGGATCCGCAGGTCCCGGAGGTCTTTGATGCTCCGGACCGGGCGGACGCCGTTGTAGATCGACCGCGCACCCGAATCGTAGAACGCGAGCCCGACGAAGCCGTAGGGCTCGAAGCTGCCGAGGATCTCGTTGCCGATCGGCCCGTCCAGCACCTTCTGCATGTGCTCGATGGACCGGAACAGGAACGGCATCGCGAGCACGTTCATCGCCGGGACGAAATTGCCGATCAGCGCCACGTTGGTCCGGTTGAGGTCGATTGCGCCGGCCCGGGTCTGCTCGATGGTCTCCTTTTCCTCGCCGAGCTGACGGGAGTGGAACACCTTGATCTCGTGCCGGCCCTTGGTGCGCTCGGCGATCAGGGCGCCCATGTAGCGCAGCGCCTGGACCGTCGGGTAGTCCTCGGTCTGGGTGTCGGCGGCGCGAAATTCGCGCGCAACGGCGTCCGTCGCCCAGACGACGAGCAGAAGCGCGACGAAGATCACCCCGGTCCGCGAGAGTTCGGCACGGCTCAACACTGGCACACTCAACCCCTCAGAGATGGAGTCTATGGCGGAAGGAAAAGGTTCAATGCAATCTAGCAGATGGTTAAGGGAAGGCCATCCCGCGCCCGGCCTCCGGACTGATTGTGCGGCGCGGCCGCCTCTCATTCCCGGTTGAAACCGCAGAGGCCGCGCCTTAAGCAGGGCAGCCGCCTTTCGTCGTGCGACACGGGAAGAGCCATTGTGACGTCAGCATCGCGCCTTTTGCAGGTCCTCGCCGCCGTCGCGGCTCTCTCGCTGGCCGCCCCGGTGCGCGCCGCCACCGACATCGCGTTGTGGCACGCCATGTCCGGCGAGCTCGGCCGGCAGCTGGATAAGCTCGCCGTCGACTTCAACGCCTCGCAGTCCGATTACCGGATCGTGCCTGCCTACAAGGGCAACTACACCGAGACCGTGACGGCCGCGATCTTCGCCTTCCGCTCGCGCAGCCAGCCCGCCATCGTCCAGGTCAACGAGGTCGCCACCGCCACCATGACCGCGGCCAAGGGCGCGATCTATCCGGTGTTCAGCCTGATGCGGGACCAGGGCGAGCCGTTCTCGCTGGGCGATTACCTGCCCGCGGTCTCCGGCTACTACACCGATGCGGCCGGCAATCTGCTGTCCTTCCCGTTCAATTCCTCGACGCCGATCCTCTATTACAACAAGACCATGTTCCGCGACGCCGGCCTCGATCCGGAAGCGCCGCCGAAGACCTGGCCGGAATTGGGAGCGGCCGCGAAGCGCCTGCGCGACCGTGGCGCTATCTGCGGCTTCACCACGTCGTGGCCGTCCTGGATCCATGTCGAGAACTTCTCTGCCTTCCACAATCTGCCGGTGGCGACCCGGGCGAACGGCTTTGCCGGGCTGGACGCGGAATTGACCATCAACAATCCGAGGCTGGTGCATCACGTCGCGGCGCTCAGCGAATGGCAGAAGACCAAACTGTTCGACTATAGCGGCCGCGGACAAGCGGCGGAGCCACGATTCCAGAAGGGCGAATGCGGCATCTTCATCGGCTCATCGGCGACGCGCGCCGACATCAAGGCGAACTCCAAGTTCGAAATCGGCTACGGCATGATGCCGTACTGGCCGGACATGAAGGGCGCGCCGCAGAACTCGATCATCGGCGGCGCAACGCTGTGGGTGCTGCGCGACCGTCCGCGCGAGGAATACAAGGGCGTGGCGCGATTCTTCGCCTATTTATCCCAGCCCGGCGTGCAGGCCGCCTGGCACCAGAACACCGGCTATCTCCCTGTGACCCGCGCTGCCTTCGAGCTGACTCGCTCGCAAGGATTCTACGAGCGCAATCCGGGCTCGGCGATCTCGTTCGAGCAGATCACGCTCAATCCGCCGACGGAGAATTCCAAGGGCATCCGGCTCGGCTCCTTCATCCTGATCCGCGGCGCGATCGAGGACGAGCTCGAGCAGGCCTTCGCGGGTCACAAGAGCGCCCAAGCCGCGCTGGATTCCGCTGTCGAGCGCGGCAATAAGCTGCTGCGCCAGTTCGAGCGCGCGAGTCCGGAACGGTAGCGACATTTGCGATTAGGTCTCGCTGCGACCACGAACGAGGTGCGCTTTCTCCCCCGCTTGCGGGGGAGGGCTGGGGAGAGGCGGTCTCCGCATCGGGACAATCCCCTAGAGGAGAAAGCCCTCACCCGACGCTTCGCGTCGACCTCTCCCGCAAGCGGGAGAGGTGCACCTGGGCGTGCACCGGATCAACTCAAGCCTGTTCTGGGTGAGCGAGTACGAATGACCAATGTTATGGCGCAACTGCCTGACCTCACCGACGCAGAAAGCTTTCGCGCCTTTCGCTCCGCTTCCGCGCAATGGCTGCCAATCGCGCTCGACATCGCGCGCGGCCATGGCCTCGATGCCAGCTCGCCGCATGTGTTTGCGACCGGGACCAATCTCGTCGTCGGCCTCGACGACAAGCTGATCCTGAAGATCTTCCCGCCGCTGCTCCGCGCGCAATTCGTCTCCGAGCGCGCCTCGCTGACGCAGCTCGCCGGCCGTCTCGACTTGCCGATCCCCGAGATCGTCGCGCAAGGCGAGCGCGACGGCTGGCCCTATCTCATCATCACCCGCCTTGCCGGCACGCTGGGCTCGGAGGTGTGGCCTTCGCTGCCGGAAGATCAGAAGGAACGCCTGCTGCGCCAGATCGGCGAGACCATCGCGGCCGTGCAGCGTGCCCCTCTCGGGGAGCTCGCGCATATCGAGCCGCGCTGGGACGCGTTCATGCGCACCCAGATGCAAGGTTGCCACGCGCGGCACGCCCGTCTCGGCCTCGCACCAAAATTCCTCGCCGGCCTCGACGACCTCCTGCGCGATGCCGCAAAGCTCATTCCGATGGATGCACCGCCGGTGATCCTGATCGGCGAATACATCCCAGAGAATTTCCTGCTCGCCTGCAATGACGGTCAATGGTCGCTCAAAGGCCTGTTCGATTTCGGCGACGTGCTCGCAGGATGGCGCGATTACGACCTGCTCGGCCCCAGCGCCTTCATGGCGGCGGGCCGTCCGGGCCGGGTCCGCAGCCTGCTCGAAGGCTTCGGCTATTCAAAGCCCGATTTCGCACTCAAGCGTCGACTGATGGCCCTGATGCTGCTGCACCGCGCCAGCGACCTCAACGCGCACATCTGTATCGATGGCTGGCAGGACAAAGCCAGCGACCTGGTCGAGCTTCAGGAGCTGATCTGGCGAGGGTGAGTGGTCCCCCGCAAACAACGTTGTCCCGGATCGGCGCTCCGCTCCAGACAATGCTGCGCCATTGTCAGGAGCTGCGCTTGTCCGGCGACGACAGCGGATGGTGTGCTCGATTTGTGTCCCTCTACTCCTGGCAGCCTATTTTCTGAGCAAATCCTTCTTGTTGTATGCAAAGGGGCGCTGCCCCGCTGACTGCGACCGCAGTCAATTTTTCCTGCTTTTCGTTTGAAATCAATGCATTGAAGCGATTTTTAGCTTTTCATTCACCCTTGGCACGAACCTTGCGAATCCGGTTCCAACCAAAAACGTTGTGTTGGAGCGATTTCATGAAGCGCCGCGATTTCCTCAAGTCCGTTTCCGGATTGGCCGCTGGCGCGGCGCTTCCGGCCGCGCCGTCCGTGATCTCCTCCGCCTATGCCGATGCCCGCTCGGAGACGCTGCTGATCGTCTCCGAAGGTGGCCCCAACAATCTCGACATTCACGGCGTCGGCACCAACGTGCCGGGCTATGAGGTGTCCTGGAATTGCTACGACCGCCTGATCAGCCACGAGATGAAGAGCGGCCCCGGCGGGGTGCCCTATTACGACCGCGACAAGTTCAAGGGCGAGCTCGCCGAGGACTTCAAGATTGACGACATGTCGGTCACGTTCAAGCTGCGCAAGAACGCCAAATTCCACGACGGCACGCCCGTCACCGCCAAGGACGTGAAGTGGTCGCTCGACCGCGCCGTCAGTGTCGGCGGTTTCCCGACCTTCCAGATGAGCGCGGGCTCGCTCACGAAGCCGGAGCAGTTCGTCGTGCTCGACGACTACACCGTGCGCGTCGACTTCCTGAAGAAGGACAAGCTGACGATTCCCGATCTCGCCGTCATCGTGCCCTGTATCGTCAACTCCGAGCTGGTGAAGAAGAACGCCAGCGAGAAGGATCCCTGGGGTCTGGAATTCACCAAGCAGCAGACCGCGGGCTCCGGCGCTTACAAGGTCACGAAGTGGACCGCCGGCACCGAAGTGATCATGGAGCGCAACGACGACTGGGTCTGCGGTCCGCTGCCGAAGATCAAGCGCGTGATCTGGCGCATGGTGCCGCAGGCCGGCAACCGCCGCGCGCTCTTGGAGCGCGGCGACGCCGACATCTCCTACGAGCTGCCGAACAAGGATTTTCAGGAGATGAAGGCGAACGGCAAGCTCAATGTCGTCTCGCTGCCGTTCTCCAACGGCATCCAGTATATCGGCATGAACGTCACCAAGCCGCCGTTCGACAATCCCAAGGTCCGCCAGGCGGTCGCCTATGCGCTGCCTTATCAGAAGATCATGGACGCGGTGATGTTTGGCCTCGCCAACCCGATGTTCGGTGCGGCCAAGGACAAGTCCACCGAGGTCGCCTGGCCGCAGCCGCACAAGTACAACACCGACATGGAGAAAGCGAAGGCGCTGCTGGCCGAGGCCGGCTACGCCAACGGCTTCGAAACCACGATCTCGTTCGACCTGAATTTTGCCGGCGTCAACGAGCCGCTGTGCGTGCTGGTGCAGGAGAGCCTCGCCCAGATCGGCATCAAGACCACCATCAACAAGGTGCCTGGCGCCAACTGGCGCACCGAATTGAACAAGAAGGAGATGCCGCTCTTCACCAACGTGTTCTCGGGCTGGCTCGATTACCCCGAATACTTCTTCTACTGGTGCTATCACGGCAACAATTCCGTCTTCAACACCATGAGCTACAAGTCGGCGGAGATGGACAAGCTGATCGACGGCGCGCGCACCGCCGCGGCGACCGGCGACAAGGCGGCCTATGATGCCGACGTGAAGGGCTTCGTCGATCTCGCCTTCGCCGACATTCCGCGCATCCCGCTGTATCAGCCCTTCGTCAACGTCGCGATGCAGAAGAACGTCAGCGGCTACCAATACTGGTTCCACCGGAGGCTCGATTATCGCGCCATGGCGAAGGGATGAGCCATGCCGATCGCGCGCGACCAGGCCGCGACGACGGACGTCTTGCCGAGTGAGGTGAGCACGAATCTCTCATTCCCTCTCCCCTTGTGGGAGAGGGTGGCTCGCCGCGTAGCGGCGAGACGGGTGAGGGGTAGCCACGAACTCCGATCTCGCTTGGGGCTACCCCTCACCCCAACTCTCTCCCACAAGGGGAGAGGGGGCGCAGCAGAGTGCGCAGCACTAACCTCGTTTCTACATTAGGAGCACCCCATGCTGACCATGATCGGCAAGCGCCTGATGTTTGCGATTCCCTCGCTGATCGGCGTCGTCATCGTCACCTTCCTGCTGACGCGTGCGCTGCCCGGTGATCCCGCCGCCTACTTCGCCGGTCCCGCCGCGACCAAGGAAGCGGTCGAGCAGATCCGCAAGAAGCTCGGCCTCGACAAGCCGCTGATCGAGCAGTTCTTCCGTTATACCAACGACCTTGCCCATGGCGACTTCGGCAACTCGCTCACGACAGGCCAGCCGGTCGCGGCCGAAATCAGGAGCCGCCTGCCGGCCTCCGCCGAATTGACGCTGCTCGGCCTCATCGTCTCCATCGTCATCGCCATTCCGCTCGGCGTGCTGGCGGCGACACGACCGGGATCATGGAGTGACCATCTCTGTCGTGTCACCACGACGGCCGGCGTGTCGCTGCCCGTGTTCTTCACCGGCCTCGTGCTGGTCTATGTCTTCTATTTCCGGCTCGGCTGGTCGCCCGCGCCGCTCGGCCGGCTCGATGTGTTCTACAGCGCGCCGCCGACGGTGACGGGCTTCTATCTGATCGACACTTTGCTCGCCCGCGATGTCGAGGCGTTCCGCTCGGCGCTGAGCCAGCTCATCCTGCCGGCGACGACGCTCGCGATCTTCTCGCTGGCGCCGATCGCGCGCATGACCCGCGCCTCGATGCTCGCGGTGCTCGCATCCGAATTCGTCCGCACCGCGCGCGCCAGCGGCCTGTCGCCGGCGACCGTCATCGTCACCTACGCGTTCCGCAATGCCATGCTCCCGGTGATCACCACGCTCAGCATGGTGTTCTCGTTCCTCTTGGGCGCCAACGTGCTGGTCGAGAAAGTGTTCGCCTGGCCCGGCATCGGCTCCTACGCGGTGGAAGCACTGATCTCGTCGGACTTCGCGCCGGTGCAGGGTTTCGTGCTGACCATGGCGGTCATGTACGTGCTGCTCAATCTGGTGATCGACATCTTGTACGGCGTGATCGATCCACGCGTGCGGCTGGAGGGCTGAATCATGAGCTCTGTTGCGCCTGCTCTCGAACCCGTCGCTCCCGCCCGCACGTCCGGCCTCGTCGCGGTGCTCGAACAGACTCGCTACGTGCTCAGCGAGAACAAGGTCACGGGCTTCGCCTTCGCATTGCTGATCCTGATACTCACTGCTGCGATTTTCGGCCCCTATGTCGTGCCGTACGATCCGCTCGCCTCGGACACTGCTGCGGCGCTGAAGCCGCCTTCGGCCGCGCACTGGTTCGGCACGGATCAATTGGGTCGCGATATCTTCAGCCGCGTCATCGTGGCGACACGGCTCGATACGTTCATCGCGGTCGCCTCGGTCGCGCTGGTGTTCCTGATGGGCGGCCTCGCCGGCATCGCGGCCGGATATTTCGGCGGCTGGACCGACCGTATCGTCGGCCGCATCGCCGACACCATCATGGCCTTTCCGCTATTCGTGCTCGCCATGGGCATCGTCGCCGCGCTCGGCAACACCGTGCAGAACATCATCCTGGCGACCGCCATCGTCAACTTCCCGCTCTATGCCCGCGTCGCGCGCGCCGAAGCCAATGTCCGCCGCAACGCCGGCTTCGTGCAGGCCGCGCGCCTCTCCGGCAACGGCGAGTTCAGAATTCTGCTGGTGCATATCCTCCCCAATATCATGCCGATCATGATCGTGCAGATGTCACTGACCATGGGCTACGCCATTCTCAATGCCGCGGGGCTCTCCTTCATCGGACTTGGCGTCCGCCCGCCGACCGCCGAATGGGGCATCATGGTCGCGGAGGGCGCGGGCTTCATGGTCTCGGGGGAATGGTGGATCGCGCTATTCCCGGGCCTCGCCCTAATGATCGCGGTGTTCTGCTTCAACCTCCTCGGCGACGGCCTGCGCGACATCGTCGACCCCCAGCGGAGGACGTAATGGCGAATTTTCGGCCAGAATTCTCCAATGATTTCAATGCGGTTCTACTGTGCATGGGGTTGTTTTCGACCTTTTTGATCGGGAGGCCCGCATGACCGCCCAGCCGCTGCTCGACGTCCAGGACCTCACGGTCGAGTTCACCACCCGCCGCGGCATCGTCAAAGCCGTGCAGCACGTCAACATCTCCGTCGCCAAGGGCGAGACGCTGGCCATCGTCGGCGAGTCCGGCTCCGGCAAGTCGGTGACGTCCTACGCGGTGATGCGCATTCTCGATCGCGCCGGCAAGATCGCCGAGGGCTCGGTGATGTTCTCCGGCATCGACGTCAAGGCCGCGACCGAAGACCAGATGCGCGACCTGCGCGGCCGCGAAGTCTCGATGATCTTCCAGAACCCGCGCGCTGCGCTGAACCCGATCCGCAAAGTCGGCGACCAGATCGAGGACGTCTTGCGCACCCATGTGCAGCAGGCCCAGGTCACAGATGGCGGCGAGAAGGCGATCGAGGCGCTGGAGCAGGTCAAGATCGCCCGCCCGCGCGAGCGCTATCATGCCTATCCGTTCGAGCTTTCAGGCGGCATGTGCCAGCGCGTCGTCATCGCGCTCGCGCTCGCCTGCAATCCACAGCTGCTGATCGCGGACGAGCCGACCACCGGCCTCGACGTCACCACCCAGAAGGCGGTGATGGACCTGATCGTCGAGCTGACCAAGCGCCGCGCGATGTCGACCATCCTGATCACGCACGATCTCGGCCTCGCCGCCGCCTATTGCGACCGCGTCGTCGTGATGGAGAAGGGCCGCGTCGTCGAGACCGCCAACGCCGCCGACATCTTTGCCAACCCGCAGCACCCCTACACCAAGAAGCTGATGCGCGCGACGCCACGGCTTGGCGTGTCGCTGCGCGATCTGTTGCCGGAAGAGGAGGGCGCTTCCTTTGCCTCTCCCCGCCTG
The DNA here is from genome assembly GCF_045571415.1 of Bradyrhizobium sp. LMG 9283. Lineage (NCBI taxonomy): Bacteria > Pseudomonadati > Pseudomonadota > Alphaproteobacteria > Hyphomicrobiales > Nitrobacteraceae > Bradyrhizobium > Bradyrhizobium sp. LMG 9283. The sequence continues at coordinate 8,566,483 of NZ_CP120691.1, read as the reverse complement.
CGGGGAGAGGCCGACACGCGCAGCGTGGCGGGTGAGGGGGGCTCTCCACGAGTCGCGCTCTCGGAAGCAGCCCCTCTCCCCGACCCTCTCAGCGCGAGCGAAGCTTGTCGCGACCCCGCAAGCGGGGAGAGGGAGAAGACGCCCCTCCTCCTCGTCGACAAGCTCGTCAAGGAGTATCCCCGCCAGGGCGCCACCGCCGTGCTCGGAAAGCTGTTCGGCCGCAAGCCGTCGGTGGAGCCGGACGTATTCCGCGCCGTCGATGGCATCAGCTTCGCGATCGGGCATGGCGAGAGCGTCGGCCTCGTCGGCGAATCCGGCTGCGGCAAATCGACCACGTCGATGATGGTGATGCGCCTCCTCGACCAGACCTCCGGCCTGATCCAGTTCGACGGCGAGGACATCTCTGGCATCGCGCCATCAGCCTTCGCCCGGCTGCCGCAGCGTAGCCGCATCCAGATGGTGTTCCAGGATCCGACCGACAGCCTCAACCCGCGTTTCACCGCCGCGCGCGCCATCGCCGATCCGCTTCTGCAGTTGGGCGACCTCAAGGGCCGCGATGCGCTGCGCGCCCGCTGCGAGGAGCTGGCCACCATGGTTGGCCTGCCGCACAATCTGCTCGACCGCTTTCCGCACCAATTGTCCGGCGGCCAGAAGGCCCGCGTCGGCATCGCCCGCGCCATCGCGCTGCATCCAAAGCTCGTTATCCTGGACGAGCCGACGGCGGCGCTGGACGTCTCGGTACAGGCCGTGGTGCTCAATCTGCTGCAGGACCTCAAGGCGCGGCTAGGTATGAGCTATCTGTTCGTCTCGCATGATTTGAATGTAGTGCGCTTGTTGTGCGATCGTGTCATTGTCATGCGGACGGGGCGGATCGTCGAAGAGGGCTCTTCCGAGCAGGTCTTGAGCAATCCGCAGGACGACTACACCAAGGAGCTGCTGACGGCGATCCCACATCCGCCGTTGCCGGTGCACTGAGAGACTGTTTGGGAGCGTGATGGCCGAGCCGCTGGACGACTATATCGACGCCGTATCGAAAGCGCTGGCGCTGCCGGTCGAGGAGGCCTGGAGGCCCGCAGTGCGCGCCAACCTCGAAGTCTCGCTGCGGCTTGCCCGCCTCGTCGACGAATTCGCGCTGCCGGACGAGACCGAACCGGCGCCGATCTTCACCGCCTGATGTTGCCATGACCGCCAAGCCAGAGATGAATGCTGCCGACATCGCGAAAGCGGTGGCCGGCGGCCAATTGTCCGCGCTCGCTGCCACCGAAGCGGCGCTCGCGCGCATCAAGCAGCACGACGGTATCCTCAACTCCTTCACCGACGTCACCGCCGAACGCGCCCGTGCGAAAGCGCGCGCGATCGACGCGGACGTCGCCTCGGGCAAGAAAGTCGGCCCGCTCGCCGGCGTGCCCTTCGCGGTGAAGAACCTGTTCGACGTCGCTGGTCTTCCAACGCGCGCCGGCTCGAAGATCAACCGCGACCTCGCGCCGGCCAAGCGCGACGCCACGCTGATCGAACGAATGGAGGCGGCCGGTGCCGTCCTCGTCGGCGCGCTCAACATGGGCGAATACGCCTACGACTTCACCGGCGAGAACATCCACGATGGCCCCTCGCACAATCCGCATGACACCACGCGGATGAGCGGCGGCTCGTCGGGCGGCTCGGGCAGCGCCGTCGGCGGCGCGCTGGTGCCGATCGCGCTCGGCTCGGACACCAACGGCTCGATCCGCGTGCCCTCATCGTTCTGCGGCATCTTTGGCCTGAAGCCGACCTATGGCCGGCTGTCACGCGCGCGCTCGTTTCCGTTCGTCGCGAGCCTCGATCATCTCGGCCCGTTCGCGCGCTGCGTCGCCGACCTCGCGCTCGCCTACGACGTGATGCAGGGGCCGGACGCAGACGACGGCGCCTGCACCACGCGCGGTGTCGAGCCTGTCACGCCGCTGCTCGATGAGTCCATTTCAGGTTTGCGCGTTGTGATCGCGGGCGGGCATTTCCAGAAGAACGTGTTTCCGGAAGCGATCGAAGCGGTCGGCCGGGTTGCCAAGGCGCTAGGCGCAACGCAAGTGGTCGATATTCCCGAAGCGTCGCGCGCCCGCGCCGCGGCCTATGTCATCACCACCACCGAAGGCGCGTCGTTGCATCTCGATCGGCTGCGCAAGCGTCCGAACGATTTCGATCCGGCCGTGCGCGATCGGCTGATCGCAGGCGCGATGGTGCCGGCAGCGCTGGTCGATCGCGCGCAAAAATTCCGCCGCTGGTATCGCGCGCAGCTCGCCGAGGTCTTCAAGTCGGTCGACGTGCTGATTGCGCCCGCAACGCCCTGCACCGCGCCGAAACTCGGCCAGTTGAATTTCAATCTCGACGGCGTCGAGCTTCCGGTGCGCGCCAATATCGGCATCCACACCCAGCCGATCTCCTTCATCGGCCTGCCCGTGGTGGCCGTGCCGGTGCCGCTCGAGCCGCTGCCGATCGGCGTGCAGATCATTTGCGCGCCCTGGCGCGAGGACATCGCGCTGCGCGTCGCGCACGCATTGGAGAAGATGGGCGTCGTCGCTGCGCCGGCGCCAAGGGGACTTTGAGAGGATTCTGAGATGGAGATCGATCTCCCCGAGGTGATCGCGGAAGTCAAAGCCGCGTTCGAGCGCTATGAGCAGGCCCTCGTCAGCAACGACGTCGCCGTGCTCGGCGAGCTGTTCCGCAACGACCCGCGCACCTTGCGCTACGGCATCGGCGAGAACCTCTATGGCTATGAGGCGATCTCCGGCTTCCGCGCCGCGCGCTCGCCGATCGGGCTGAACCGCCGCACCGCCAAGACGGTCATCAGCAGCTACGGCCGCGACACGGCCGTGGCGTCCACCTTGTTCTATCGCGACACGGCGCCCGGCAAGGTCGGCCGGCAGATGCAGACGTGGATTCGCTTCCCGGAGGGCTGGCGCGTCGTCGCGGCTCATGTCAGCATCATCGACGAGCCGAAAGAGACCGTATGACGCTTGACGACTTTCCGCAGGGGACACTGCCGGCCGAGCCGGTGGTGCCCCGCGTCGACCGTCCCTCGCCGTCGGTGCAGAAGGTCACGCGCGCCGAGGAGCTGCGTCTTCAGCTTGCCGACGAGATCGTGCGCGGAACCCTGGCACCCGGTGCGCCGCTGGACGAGACCGACATCGCGCGGCGTTTCAACGTTTCGCGCACCCCGGTGCGCGAGGCGCTGCGTCAGCTGGTGGCGAGCGGGCTCGTCGAGGCGCGGCCACATCGCGGCGCGGTGGTGGCGCAGCCTTCGATCGAGCGGTTGAAGAGCATGTTCGAGGCGATGGCCGAGCTCGAGGCGCTGTGCGCCGGCCTCGCCGCCGAGCGCATGTCGGCCGCCGAGCGCCATGCGCTCGAGGCCATCCACGAAGAGCTGCGGGTGCTGAGCTACACCGGCAATCCAGATCGCTTCCACGAGGTCAATGAGCGCTTCCACAACACAATCTATGCGGGCTCGCAGAACGGCTACATCGCCGAGATCACGCTGGCGACGCGCGTGCGCGTGCAGCCGTTCCGCCGCGCCCAGTTCCGCAATCTCGGCCGCCTCGCCAAATCGCAGGCCGAGCACGACCGCGTCGTCGTCGCCATCATGCGCGGTGACAAGCAGGGCGCCGCCGCCGCGATGCGCGCGCATATCGAGCTGGTGCGCGGGGAGTATGAGATCTACGCGGTGTCGGTGTAGGGCGGAGTCGTGTCCCGGACGCGGTACAGCGCGTAGCCCTGCCCCGCAGAGCCGGGACCCATCTATCCAGTTCGCAAGCCGCTCCATGGGTCCCGGTTTAGGCGAAGATGCCGTAGGACCTCCTATCCCTTGACCAGGGGGTAATAGGTCCTACGGCACCTACGCCGTCGCCGCTTCCGCCATATACTTCCGCCAGCCGCCATACGCCGTGATATCGCGCGCCTCGCCCAGCGCTTCGGGCTCGACGAGAAAGCCCTTCACGCTGCGGCCATCGGCAAGCCGGATCGTGCCGATCGCCATCGGCGCGGGAATCGCATTGACGAACTTGCCGAAGGCGGCCGCAGACAGTGACCAGATCTCCAGCTCGATCGACGCACCCTTGCCAACTGCGACGCGCAGGAGGCCCGGCTTCGGTGGCGTAGTGTTGAGCGCATGGAGTCTGTAGTCGGCCGCAGTCTTTGTCGCCTCGACGAACTTTGCGCTCAACGCCTTCAACTCGCCATTCAGCGCCATGCCGGAGAGATGCGCGCCAACGACTGCGATTGGAATCTCGTCGGCGCCGCTGGCAGGCAGCGGCGCGAGCGCAGGCTGCGCGACGCCCTTTGCACCAACCGTCAGTTTCGTATCCGCATGGAACACGCGCCCGATGCTCGCGAGCAGCGCATCGCGTCCGGCGGGCGCCAGCAGCGTGATGCCGAACGGAATGCCGTCGGCGCGCATCGAGGCCGGCACGGCGAGGCCGCAGAGATCGAGCAGGTTGACGAAATTGGTGTAGGTGCCGAGCCGGCTGTTGAGCTCGATCGGATTGGCCAGCACCTGCGCCGTCGTATAGGCCGTCGGTGCGGTCGGCAGCACCAGCGAGTCGATATTCGCAAAAGTACGCTCGGCGATCTTGCGCAGCCCTTGCAGGCGATAGAGCGCCGCGAAGGTCTCTGCCGCAGTCAGCCGCGCGCCGGCCGCGGTGATCTCGCGGGTGACGGGGTGGATCGCATCGGGTGCGGAAGCGAGCAGGTCTTTAATCACGAGATAGCGCTCGGCGACCCACGGCCCCTCATAAAGCAGCCGCGCCGTCTCGTAGAGCGGCTCGAGGTCGAACTCGACCAGCGTAGCGCCAAGCGCGGTCCAGCGTTTCAGCGCGTCGCCGTAAGCGGCTTCCGCCTTCTTGTCGCCGAAGAAGATCAGCTGCCCGTTGCGCGGTACGCCGAGGCGCAAATTGGCGGGGAATTGCGTGAGCGGGCCCAGCGGCCGGTCGCGCGAGAACGGATCGGCGTGGTCTGGTCCCGCCATCACGGAGAGCGCCAGCGCGGCATCGTCCACCGTCAGTGCGAACACCGAGATGCAGTCGAGCGTGCGGCAGGCCGGCACGAGGCCCGCGGTCGAGATCATGCCGAGGCTCGGCTTCAGCCCGACGATGTTGTTGAGCATCGCCGGCACGCGGCCGCTACCGGCGGTGTCCGTGCCCAACGACAGTGGTACCAGCCCGGCGCCGACCGCGGTGGCCGATCCCGAACTCGACCCGCCGGGAACGAGATCCTCGCGAATCGCGTTGCGGGGGATGCCGTAGGGCGAGCGCACGCCGACGAGGCCAGTTGCGAACTGGTCGAGATTGGTCTTGCCGATGATGATGGCGCCGGCGGCGCGCAGGCGCTCCACCGCGGTCGAGTCGTGCGCCGGCGTGTAAGCGAAAGCCGGGCAGGCCGCAGTCGTGGGGAAGCCCAGCGCGTCGATATTGTCCTTCACCGCGACCGGCACGCCGTAGAGCGGCAGGCTGGCCGGCTCCTTCGTGGCGAGCTTTTCGGCCTCCGCGATCGCATCCTTCTCGTCGCGCAGGCTGATGAACACGGCGGGATCGCTGTGGTCGCGGATGCGCTGATAGGTCCGCGCGATCGTCTGTGCCGGCGTCAGCGTCCCCGCGCGATGCGCGGCCACAATCGCGGCGATCGTTTCAGGCTGCTCAGCCCCCATGGCATCCAACTCCGGCAATTCGTCTTCACTCGGAGTGAAGCAAGCGATGTGCCATTGTGTACATTATCCGGGCAGGACGTTTGCTCCGGATATTATCGTGCGATCAGTGGCTTGGGGGATATTTCGGCGAGCGCATGCGCGGTCGCATCGGCGACCTCTGGTGTGCATCTGCCCAAATCGTGGGCAGGCGCGATCAGGTGAAGCCGGCGAGGATCCGGAGCAGGTGCGCCCGGTTCTCCTTGCCGATCTTCGCCTCGACGTGCCGCTCGTGCTCGGCCGCGAGCCGCTTGAAATTCCTCAGCGCCGTGTCGCCCTGCGCGGTGAGGTGCAAGGCATGGGAGCGCCGGTCCTCCTTCGACTTGACCCGCTTCACCAGCTTGCGATGTTCGAGGCTGTCGAGCAGGTGGACCAGACGGGCGCGCTCGATGCCGAGACGTTTTGCCACCGCCATCTGCGACAAGCCTGGATTGGCGCCGATCACCGTCAGCACCGAATATTGCGTCGGCCTGATGTCGACCTCGCCGAGCGTCTTGATGAAATCCTGAAAGATCCAGATCTGGAAGCGCCGCACCGCATAGCCGGCGTGGCCGACCAGGGCGTCGAGGCCGATGTCGTCCGGGACGTCGCGAGGCGCCGCGCCGTTGCCGGCGCGCTTGCGTGGGGAGGGGCGGGCGTCGGCCCGGGCTGCATTGGCTGTCACGTCCGTGTCTCCTGTCGCGCAATCCTAAAGCCTCGAGGCTCCGAGAGGAAGATTGTTGTTGACGACAACAATTGCCGTGCCCAACATTATGGCCAAAGCGGCCCGGAACGAGGCTGCGGCCCGGCGCGGAGGAAACACATGACAGTTGCCCCAGATGGTGACGTTGCAGGCCTGTTCGCAACGCCAAGGACCGTCGCAGAGCATCGCGCCGACGGCAGCATCGTGCTGCGATCGCCAGATCCGTTGCGCGATGCCGCGCGTTGCGTCGGCGACTGGCTGGAACAATGGGCGCGGCAAACGCCGGATGTGATCTTCCTGGCCGAGCGCGGCAATGTCGAAGCGCCCTGGACCACCGTCACCTATGCGCAGGCGCTGCGGAAGGTGCGCGCCGCCGCGTCATGGATCCTGGCGCAGGGCCTCAGCGTGGAACGCCCGCTCGCGATCCTCTCCGACAACAGCATCGATCATGCGCTGCTCGCGCTCGCGGCCCAGCATGTGGGCGTACCCTCGGCCGCGATCTCGCCGGCCTATTCGCTGATGTCGAAAGATTTTGACAAGCTCAAGAGCATGATCGCGCTGCTCGAGCCGGGCGCGATCTATGTCTCGGCGACCAAACCATTCGCGGCAGCGCTGGCAGCTATCAAGCCGCTGCACCAAGCGCAGATCATCAGCGGCAATGCTGATGACGCCGACGCGCTGGCCTTCCGCACCGTCGCGGTGACGCCCGAGACACCTGACGTCGCAAAAGCTTTCGCCGCGGTGACGCCTGATACGATCGCAAAATTCCTGTTCACCTCAGGCTCGACCGGCACGCCCAAGGCGGTCATCAACACCCAGCGCATGCTGACCTCCAGCCAGCAAGCCAAGGCGCAGACCTGGACCTTCCTCGAAGAGAGCCGCGGTAATCTCGTAATCCTCGACTGGCTGCCCTGGAGCCACACCTTCGGTGCCAACCACAATTTCAATCTCGTGCTGCGCAATGGCGGCTCGCTTTATATCGACGGCGGCAAGCCTGCGCCCGGTCTGTTCGCGACGTCACTTGCGAACCTCAGAAGCGTGATGCCGACGGTCTATTTCAACGTGCCGCGCGGATTCGACATGCTGATCGCGGCGCTGCGCAGCGACGAGGAATTGCGCCGCCGCTTCTTCGGCGAGGTGAAATTCGCCTTCTATGCCGGCGCGGCGCTGCCGCAGAATCTGTGGGATGCCCTGGCAGAGTTGTCGACCAAAACCGTGGGCCGCACGCTGCCGATGGTCTCGGCCTGGGGCTCGACGGAGACCTCGCCGCTCGCCACCGATTGCCATTTCCTCGCCGAGCGCTCCGGCAATATCGGCGTGCCCATTCCTGGCACCGAACTGAAGCTCGTTAGGTCAGGCGACAAGCTGGAGGTGCGTGTGCGCGGCCCCAACGTCACGCCGGGCTATTGGAAGGCGCCGGAACTGACCAGGCAGGCCTTCGACGAAGAGGGCTTCTATCTGATCGGCGATGCGGTGAAGCTTGCGGATAGCGCGCGGCCGGAGCGCGGCCTGTTCTTCGACGGTCGCGTTGCCGAAGATTTCAAGCTCAGTTCCGGCACCTGGGTCAGCGTCGGCACGCTACGGGTCGCCGGGATCGCGGCGCTCTCGCCGCTTGCGCAGGACATCGTCGTGTCGGGTCACGGCGGCGATGAGGTGCGCTTCCTGGTGTTCCCGAACGTCGCGGCCTGCCGTGCGCATGCCGGGCTGCCCGAGACGGCTGATGTCAACGACGTGCTGGCGCACGATAAGGTCAGGGGTGCGATCGCGCTGGGCCTGGCGAAACTGAAACAGCAGAGCGGCAACTCCTCCGGCCACGCCACGCGCGCGCTGCTGCTCGCCGAGCCGCCATCGGTCGATGGCGGCGAGATCACCGACAAGGGCTATATCAACCAGCGCGCCGTGCTGACGCGGCGTGCGGACGCGGTCGCGCGGCTCAACGACGATGCGTCGGCTGAGTGGATTGGGCTGTAACGTTAGCATCTCTCGTGCCCGGGACGCAGCGCAGCACGCAGCGATGCACTGCAGAGCCGGGCCCATCTCTCGTCGTGCACGCGGCTCCTGGATCCCGGCTCTGCGTCGCGTCATTTCATGCCGCGCGGCGTCCTGGACACGAGAGCGGGCGGCGCCAAATACGCCAGCCATCCTGTCGCAATATCCTGCCGAATCTTTTGTTGCCTAAGCAACTAATTTATGCGAACCGTTTCAGATAGGGGACGACAGCGGGCGAACCGCTGCGTCCAATCTCGGAGGAAATAATGCTCGGCAGGAATGGTGCCGCGGGCAAACGTGGGCGCATGCCTGAAAGTGCCGGCACGACGCAGCCTTGGCGCGGCGCGTCAGGTGTAGCTGCTGTCCGTCACCGCGCCGAGATTTTCGTGCAGCCGGCGCAGCAGGTCGATCAGCACCTCGCGCTCCTCCTTGCTGAGGCAGGACAGCAGCCGCCGCTCGCGCTCGAGCGCGGCGGCGATCACCTTGTCATGGATGGCGCGGCCTTTCGCCGTCAGCGCGATCGAATGGGTGCGGCCGTCGTTCGGATCGGTGCGGATCGAGACCAGTCCGCGTTTCTCCAGTCCGGCCAGTGTCCGGCTCACCGGCCCCTTGTCGAAGCCGATCACGTGGCAGATGCGCGAGGCGGGAATGCCGGGCTCGATCGCCAGCAGCGACATGATCCGCCATTCCGTGACGTTGACGCCGAACTGCTTCTGATAGAACGCGGTCGCGCTGTTCGAGAGCTTGTTGGCGATGAAGGTGATGAACGCCGGGACGTAACGGTCGAGGTCGAGCGTCGGCCCCGCATCATTGGGTGCGGGCTTTTGGCGAACTCTGGTCGAAGACGGCGGCATATCGGCTTTCTGACTCGCGGCGGGCCCGAAGACCTAAGGGCATGCGCCGGCCTTTCACAAGGTCAAAATGAGGGAGGTCTCCCATGACCGCATCCGGCTCCGTTGGATCAGGTGTCCCGCATCTCGACGTCGACCCCTTCGACATGAAGTTTTTTGCCGACCCCTATCCTGCGCATGAGCAGCTGCGGGAAGCGGGCCCCGTGGTCTATCTCGACAAATGGAAGGTCTACGGCGTTGCGCGCTATGCCGAAGTCCACGCCGTCCTGAACGATCCCGCCACCTTCTGCTCCAGCCGCGGCGTCGGGCTGTCCGATTTCAAGAAGGAGACGCCATGGCGGCCGCCGAGCCTGATTCTCGAGGCCGATCCCCCCGCCCACACCCGCACTCGCGCGGTGCTGTCGAAGGTGCTGTCACCGACAGTGATGAAGCAGGTGCGCGACCGGTTTGCCGCGGCGGCGGAGGAGCGGGTGGATGCGCTGATCCAAAAGCGCAGCTTTGATGCGATCGCCGATCTCGCCGAGGCGTACCCGCTGTCGATCTTTCCGGATGCACTTGGCTTGAAGCCCGAAGGTCGCGAGCATCTCATTCCCTACGCGAGCGTCGTGTTCAACGCGTTCGGCCCACCGAACCGGCTGCGCCAGGAGGCGATCGAACGCTCGACGCCGCATCAGGCTTATGTCGCCGAGCAGTGCCAGCGCGAGAACCTCGCGCCCGGCGGCTTCGGCGCCTGCATCCATGCGCAGGTCGACGAGGGCGCCATCACGGCAACCGAGGCACCGCTATTGGTGCGCTCCCTGCTCTCGGCCGGCCTCGATACCACCGTCAACGGCATCGGCGCCGCGGTCTATTGCCTCGCGCGCTTCCCGGATCAATGGCTGCGCTTGCGCAATGATCTCTCGTTGGCGCGCGGCGCTTTCGAGGAGGCCGTGCGCTTCGAGAGCCCGGTGCAGACCTTCTTCCGCACCACCACACGCGAGGTCGAGCTGTCAGGCGCGAGCATCGGTGAAGGCGAGAAGGTGCTGATGTTCCTTGCCGCCGCCAATCGTGATCCCAGGCGCTGGGACAGGCCCGACAGCTACGACATCACGCGCCGCACCTCCGGCCATGTCGGCTTCGGCTCCGGCATCCACATGTGCGTCGGCCAGCTCGTGGCACGCCTTGAAGGCGAGGTGATGCTGACGGCGTTGGCGCGCCGCATCGCGAAGATCGAGATCACGGGCGAGCCGAAGCGCCGCTTCAACAACACGCTGCGCGGGCTCGACAGCCTGCCTGTCAGCATCACCCCGGCCTGACGAGGAGTCTTGATGCCCGCCATCACCTTTATCTGTCCCGACGGTAAGTCCATCCGCATAGAGTCTTCAGGTGGCGAAAGCGCCATGCAGGCCGCGACGCGTCACGGTCTCGATGGCATCCTGGCCGAATGCGGTGGCAACGCCATGTGTGCGACCTGCCACGTCTATGTCGACGAGGACTGGCTCGCGCGCCTGCCCGCGATGGCCGACGACGAGGACGCGCTCCTCGACGGCACCGCCGCCGAGCGGCTGCCGAACAGCCGGCTGTCCTGCCAGATCGACATCACGCCCGAACTCGACGGGCTGGTGCTGAGGATGCCGGAGCGGCAGGTCTGAATCTTGGATCGCGCCGGCAACGACCGGCGCGACAATACATCAAACATGTGGAGGGAATAATGAAGCATCTGAAGTGGACGCTCGCGCTGGCTGCGAGCCTGGTGACCGGCGCGGCGAATGCCGAGATATCCGACAATGTCGTGCGCATCGGCGTGCTCAACGACATCTCGGGCATCTTCCAGGACACCAATGGCATGGGCTCGGTGGAAGCCGCGCGCATGGCGGCGGAGGATTTCAACGGCGGCGGCAAAGGCATCAAGGTGGAGATCGTCTATGCCGATCATCAGAACAAGGCCGATGTCGGCAATGCCATTGCGCGCAAATGGCTCGACGTCGAGGGCGTCGATGCCATCGTCGATGTGCCGAACTCGGCGGTGGGCCTTTCCATCAACTCACTGCTGCGCGACAGCCGCATGACGTTCCTGGCGTCCTCGACGGCGAGCTCGGATCTCACCGGCAAGGCCTGCTCGCCCAACACCATCCAATGGGTCAACGACGCCTGGGCGACCGGCAACACCACGGCGGCCGCGATGATGTCGCGGGGCGGCAAGGATTGGTACTTCCTCACGGTCGACTACGCGCTCGGCAAGGGCATCGAGGCGGAGGCGCAGAAATACATCGAAGGACACGGCGGCAAGGTGCTGGGCTCGTCCAAGCATCCGCTCGGTACCTCCGATTTCGCGTCCTTCCTGTTGCAGGCACAGAGCTCGAAGGCGCAGGTGATCGGGTTGGCCAATGCGGGTGGCGACACCATTAATGCGGTGAAGCAGGCCGCCGAGTTCGGACTCCAGCAGAGCGGGCAGAAGCTCGTGGCGTTCCTGCTCTTCATCAACGACGTCCACGGCATGGGCATCAAGGTCGCGCAGGGCCTTCAACTCATGGAGGCCTTCTACTGGGACATGAACGATGACACCCGCGCGTTCGCAAAACGCTTCGCAGCCCGCCCCGGCATGAACGGCAAGATGCCGAGCGGCAATCAGGCCGGCGTCTACGCGTCCACGCTCGCCTATCTCAACGCCGTCGCCGCCACCGGCAGCGACAACGCCAAGAATGTCGTGCCCGAGATGAAGAAGTTCAAAGGCAAGGACAAGCTGTTCGGCGACACCACGATCCGCCAGGACGGCCGCGTCGTGCATCCGATGTACCTGTTCGAGGTGAAGAAGCCGGAGGAGTCGAAACATCCGTACGATTACTACAAGCTGGTTTCGACCATCCCGGCGGACCAGGCGTTCCGTCCGCTGGCGGAGGGCGGGTGCGAGCTGGTGAAGTAGGGGAAGCGTGCGCGGTCTCCGCCACCCTCCCCTGGAGGGGGAGGGTCGATCGCGCGCAGCGCGAGCGGGGTGGGGTGATCTCTCCACTCGGGCACCGCTTCTGCGGAAAGACTCTCACCCCACCCCGCTACGCATTTCGCTTCGCTGCATGCGTAGCGACCCTCCCCCTCCAGGCCCCCTCCAGGGGAGGGTAAGAGAAACGTCCCCTACGCCACCTTGCTTGACCCCTGCGTGATCAACCGCGCCGCGCGCTGATCACGCGCGTAGATCCAGAGCCAGCTGAGCGCGACGCTGAGGCGGTGGCGCAGGCCGATCAGGAAGTAGATGTGGGCGATGCCCCAGATCCACCATGCGATGGTGCCGCGCAGCTTGACCCTGCCGAAATCGATCACCGCGAGCCGCTTGCCGATCTGCGCGAGGCTGCCGGCGTGCTTGTAGCGGAACGCGCCCTTCGTCTCTCCGCGCAGCCGAGCTTTGATGGTCTCGGCGACATGGCGGCCCTGCTGCTTGGCGGCCGGCGCGATGCCCGGCACCGGCTTGCCGTCCCAGGCGTTGATGCTGACGGTGTCGCCGATCGCGAAGATCTCGGGATGGCCTGGGATCGTCAGGTCAGCTTCGACCTGCACGCGGCCGGCGCGATCGCAGGGTGCGCCCAGCCACTCGGCGGCCGGCGAGGCGCGCACGCCGGCGGCCCAGATCCTGGTCTTTGCCTCGAGCAGCTTGCCGCCGAATACGACGCCCTCACGATTGATCTCGGTGACGGCCTGCCCCAGCACGACCTCGACGCCGATCTTCTCCAACGAGGCCTGCGCATAGGCCGAGAGCTCGTCGGCAAAGCCCGCGAGCACGCGCGGCCCCGCTTCGATCAGGACCACGCGCGCCTTCGTTGTGTCGATGTTGCGAAAGTCGGCGGGCAGGGTGTGATGCGCCATCTCGGCGATGGTGCCGGCGAGCTCGACGCCGGTCGGGCCGGCACCGACGATGACGAAGGTCAGCCGCGCGGCGCGCCTCTTCGCATCAGTCTCGCGCTCGGCGCGCTCGAACGCCACCAGGATGTGCCGGCGCAAGGTGGTCGCATCCTCCAGCGTCTTCAGGCCCGGCGCCCATGCTTCCCATTCGTCGTGACCGAAATAGGCGTGCCGCGCACCGGTGGCGAGCACCAGCGTGTCGTAGGGCACCTCGCTGCCATCGTCGATCAATACGCAACGACGTGCCGTGTCGACACCGCTCACCGTCGCGAACAGCGTCGCCACCTCGCGTCGGTCGCGCATGAGATGGCGGATCGGCCAGGCGATCTCGCTGGTCGCGAGCGATGCGGTCGCGACCTGGTAGAGCAGCGGCTGGAACAGATGATGATTACGGCGGTCGATCAGCGTGATCTCGACCGGCGCGCCCGCAAGCCGGTAGGTGGTCTCCAGCCCGCCGAAGCCGGCGCCGACGATGACAACGCGGTGGGGATTGGCGGCCATGATGCACCTCGAATCTCGCTGCTGCTCACCTTCATTTAAGTGCGGATCGGGTGTCGTGGTCCAATAGTCGTCATCAATCGTCGCATAGGCCTGATGTATCGATCCGGCCGCGAAAAAGCGCCGCAGCCTCCGGACCGGCCCTGGGCCGGCCTTGGCCGAAGTGAGTAGAATTATATTTCTTGCCATCGCCGATTCGGGCGAAATATGGTGCAGGAGCCGCCGCTGAGCCATTGGCGGCTCGATGGATTTTGCGTTGAATAGAGACAGGCCCGGGGCGGCGATCACCCCGTTTCCGGGACCGATAATAAGGAGGGGAGTGGTTATGAGAACGGCATTTTGGCTGGCGGGCGCAGCGGCGCTGGTGCTGGCAAATCCGGCATTCGCCGGCGACACCATCAAGATCGGTTTCGTCTCGACCTTCAGCGGCCCGACGGCCGTGATCGGCAACGACATGCGCAATTCCTTCGAACTCGCGCTCGACCATCTCGGCCGCAAGATGGGCGGCAAGCCGGTCGAGGTGATCTACGAAGACGACGGGCAGAAGCCTGACGTGGGCAAGCAGAAGACCGAGAAGCTGGTGCAGTCCGACAAGGTCGATTTCATCGTCGGCTATATCTGGTCGAACGTGCTGCTGGCCTCGCTGAAGACCGCTGTCGACTCGAAGACCTTCCTGATCTCGGCCAATGCCGGTCCGTCGCAGCTCGCGGGCGAGCTATGTTCGCCTTACGTGTTCTCGACCTCCTGGCAGAACGACCAGACCCCGCAGGCGGTCGGCACCTATATGAACCAGAAGGGCGTCAAGTCGGTGTTCCTGATCGGCCCGAATTACGCCGCCGGCAAGGACATGCTGGCCGGCGTCAAGAGCACATTCAAGGGTCAGGTCGTGGGTGAGGAATACACGGTGTGGCCGAGCCAGCTCGACTTCTCTGCCGAGCTCTCCAAGGCGCGCGCCTCCGGCGCCGCGTCGATCTTCGTGTTCTATCCCGGTGCCGCCGGCGTGCAATTCCTCAATCAATATGCGCAGGCGGGGCTGAAGAGCACGATGCCGCTCTACACCGCCTTCACCATCGACGAGCTCTCGCTGCCGCTGCAGAAGGACAACGCGCTCGGCGTTCCCGGCGCGCAGCAATGGGTCAACGACCTCCCCAACGAGCAGAACAAGCGCTTCGTCGCCGACTACCGCAAGAAGTATCCCGGCCTGCGCCCGACCTTCTACGGTGCGCAGTCCTATGACGCCGCAAACCTGATCAACAGCGCCGTCGTTGCCGTGAAGGGCGACACCTCGAAGAAGGACGAGATGAGGGCCGAGATGGAGAAGGTGAACTTCAAATCGGTGCGCGGCCCGTTCAAGTACGGCAACAACCACATCCCGATCCAGAATTTCTACCTGCAGGACGTGGTCAAGGATTCCGAAGGCCAGCTCGCGCTGAAGACCATCGCCACCATTGTCGAGAACGACCAGGATCGCTTCCACGACAAGTGCAAGATGAAGTGAGCTCGCGCTTCTCCCTCTCCCCGCTTGCGGGGAGAGGGTTGGAGTGAGGGGGAGTCTCCGCGAGGACGGCTTCGGTCGAAGTCCTCGACAGTTCAACATCGTCATTGCGAGCGCGGCGAAGCAATCCAGAGTCTTTCCATGGAGGGATTCTGGATTGCTTCGCCGCGCTCGCAATAACGTGTTGAGAGATCGTCGTTCCAGCGGATATGTGACTCGCGGAGACCCCCCCACCCGGAATTTTTGCTGCCGCAAATTCCGGCCTCTCCCCGCAGGCGGGGAGAGGCGAAGAAAAGAGCGCCTACACCCTTGGCATGCTCGCCGGACGGACCTCGCGGGCCTGCGCTGCCAGCCTGATGCCGGCATTGGCTGCGCCAAAACCCTGATAGTTCCTGCGCTCGACGATCTCGAAGAAGAAGCGCTCGTCGAAGATGTGGGTGTAGACCTGGAAGAACTCGCTGTCGCCGTCGCGGTCATAGAGGATGTGGTTGGCGCGCAGCTGTGTCATCAGGTCCGGAGCAAGGTCGTATTTGGCTTCGATATCGTCGTAGTAATTGTCGGGGATATCCAGAAAATCCGCGCCGCGTTTGCGCATCGCGGCGACGGTGGCAAAAATATCCCGGCACGCGAAGGCGACATGCTGCACGCCTGAGCCGAAGAACTCCGAGATGAACCGCGCCGGCAGCGTGCGGTTGGCGGAGGAGCCGTTGAGCACGAAGCGCAGGCACTGGTCGGCGTTGATGATGGCCTGGCTCTGCACGAGACCTCTGGGATCGGCGATCTCCATCTGCGGCAGGCGCTTCAGGTCGAGGATGCCGGTGTAGAACAAGAGCCAAGACAGCATCTCGTCATAGGGCATCGACTGCGCGATGTGATCGACCGTCAGCAGCGCATCACCACTGGCGTCGCTCGTCACGGATTCGAAATCGGTGTCCCAGTTCTTGCCGGCCTGATCGAGGAAGTAGAGCAGGCTGCCGCCGACGCCGTGGATGGCGGGGATCTCCAGCTCGCCTGGCCCGACCGGCTGGTAGAAGGTGCGCGCCTTCAGCGCTTCGGCGCGCTGCATCGCGCGGCCGGCATTGTCGACGTCGAGCGCGATGGCGCAGACACCGGGGCCGTGGGTGACGTAATGCGAATGCGCAAAACCGTCGGTCTCGCAATTGATGACGAGCTCGACCTTGCCCTGCGACCAGCGCTCCACCGCCTTGCTGCGATGCTGGCCGGTCTTGCGGAAGCCGAGCTGCGAAAACAGCCGGGCAAGCTCGCCGGCCTTGGTCTCATTGACGGCGAACTCGACGAAGCCGGTGCCGCGGCTCTTCGCCTTCGGTGCCAGCGGCTCGCGGGCAAGCTTCGGCCAATCCGGTGCGAGCTGGCCCTCCAGCAGGATCAGCGAGCGCAGACCGTCGAGCGCGGTCTGTGCCGCCGACCCGGCGCGGAACTGGTCGTTGAAGATTTCCAGCGACAGTGGCCCGGCATAGCCGGTCGCAGCGATCGCGGCCATGAACTCGCCGACCGGCAGATCACCTTGGCCGGGGAAGGAGCGGAAGTGCCGGCTCCAGGAGAGGATGTCGAGCTCGAGCTTCGGTGCATCGGCAAGCTGCACCAGAAAGATCTTGTCCCCGGGAATCGAGGCCATCGCACGGGTCGGAAAGCCTGGGGCCAGCGCATGAAAGCTGTCGAGGATGATGCCGATCGCGGGGTGATCGGCGCGCCGCACGATCTCCCAGGCATCGCGATAGTCGTTGACGTGGCGCCCCCATGCCAGCGCTTCGTAGCCGACGCGCAGGCCACGTTTTGCGGCTAGCTCGCCAAGCTCGCGAAAATCGTCCGCGGCGCGGTCGATGCCGCCAAGCGAGGCGGGCGACACGTTGGAGCAGATCAGCAATAGGTCGGTGCCGAGCTCCTGCATCAAATCGAACTTGCGCATCGCCCGCGAGAGATTGCGCGCGCGCTGCGGCTCCGGCATGCCTTCGAAGTCGCGAAATGGCTGGAACGCGCAGATCTCGAGATTGAGGTCGCGGCAGAGCTTTGCGATGTCGCGCGGACCCGCGCCGAAGGACAGCAGATCGTTCTCGAAAATCTCGACCGTGTCGAAGCCTGCGGCCGCAATGGCGCGGAGCTTTTCGTCGAGGCTGCCTGAGAGGGAGACGGTGGCGATCGAGCGTTTGTTCATGCTGCGCTTTCCTCCATGGCGCCCCCGAGGAAGAGCTGGCCGATCCGCGGGTCGTTCAGGATGCGTTTGGCATCGTCGACCATGCGGGTCTGGCCGAGCTCGAGCACGATGCCGATGTCGGAGATCTCCAGCGCTGAACGCGCGTTCTGCTCGATCATCAGGATGGTGACGCCGCGGTCGCGCAAGTCCTTGAGGATGTCAAAAGTCTGCTGCACCATCAGCGGCGACAGGCCGATCGAAGGCTCGTCGATCAGCACGAGCTTTGGCTCGAGCAGCAGCGAGCGCGCGATCTCGAGCTGCTTCTGCTCGCCGCCTGAGAGCGTGGAGGCCTGCTGTGCCGACTTTCGGCGCAGCGCGGGAAACAGGTCGAGCGCCTTCTCGATCCGCTGGGGCAGATCGAGGCCCTTCTCGGCAGCGACGCCGCCGAGCTCGATATTGTGGCGCACCGACAGCTCGGGGAAGATGTTGCGGCCCTGCGGCACGTAGCAGATGCCGGCATTGAGCAGCGCGCGCTGGCTCAAATTGGTGACGTCGCGGCCGGCAAAGCTGATCTTGCCTTCGCGCAGCTTCAGGAGGCCGAAGATAGCTTTGAACACGGTCGATTTGCCGGCGCCGTTCGGGCCGATGATCGTCGTGATCGTGGCTGGAGGAACGGCGAAGGTGGTGCCGTTCAAGATCGTCATCTTGCCGTAGCCGCCGACGAGATTGTGGACCGAGAGGATCGGATCGCTCATCACTCGCTCCTAATGTCCGAGATAGGCTTCGATCACGGCGGGGTTCTTGCGGACCTCGTCGGGCCGGCCCATCGCCAGTACCTTGCCTTCCGCCATCACCATCACGCGCGAGCACAGCGACATCACGAACTCCATGTTGTGCTCGATCACGACGAAGGTGGCATTCTTCTCGCGGTTGATCGCGATCAGGCGCTCCTTCAGGTCAGCCAGCATCGACGGGTTGACGCCGCCGGCGGGCTCGTCGAGCAGCACCAGGCGAGGCCCGCCCATGAAGGCCATGGCGGCGTCGAGCAGCTTCTGCTGGCCATAGGAGAGACCGCCGGCGGGCTCGCTGGCGAGATGGTCGAGCTTGAAGAAGCCGATCATCTGGTTGGCGGCCTCCGTCAGCCCGGCATCGGAGCGGCCGATGAGGCGCGAGGCCATGTTGCCCTGGTGCTCCTGCCCCGCAAGGATCAGGTTCTCGCGCACCGAGAGCTTTGGGAACACCTGCAACAGCTGGAAGGTGCGGCTGACTCCGAGCTTGTTGAGCTCGGAGGGACGCAATCCCGTGACCAGCTTGCCATCGAGCTTCACCTCGCCGCCCGACGGCGTGAGCTGGCCGAGGATGCAGTTGAACAGCGTGGACTTGCCGCAGCCGTTCGGGCCGATCAGACCGAGGATCTCGCCCTCGCGGACATCGAACGAGACGCCGTTGACTGCATGGATGCCGCCAAAGCTCTTCTTGATGTCGGTGACTTCGAGGACCGCGCTCATTGCACCGTCTCCAGGCGGGACTTTGCGACCGCGCGCAGCGCGGACGCCGCCTTGGTACGCCGCGCCGCCATGTAGCGATCAAGGATTCCCAGAATGCCGGTCGGCGACCAGATCAAGAGCAGCATCACCGCGACCGCATAGAGCATCAGGTAATAGCCTTCGGTGAAGCGCAGCCATTCCGGCAGCAGCACCGCGATCATCGCCCCCAGGAACGGACCGAAATAGAAGCCGGCGCCGCCGACGATCACCATCATCAAAAGGTCCAGCGAGAGCGACAGGTTGAAGGGAACAGGATCGATATATTGCGTCAGCGGCGCGTAGAGTGCGCCGGCGACGCCGCCGAGCGCCGAGCCGATCGCGAAGGCCATCAGCGTGTAGCGGCGGGTGTCGACGCCGAGCGATTGCGCGCGCAACGGATTCTCGCGCAGCGCCATGAAGGCGCGGCCCCAGGGCGAGCGGATCAGCCACCACACCGCCAGCGACACGATCGCCAGCGAACCGAGGCAGACATAATAGAACGGCAGCGGCTTGTTGGTGGCGAGCCCGAAGATGTGCGGACGCGGAATGTTGGAGATGCCGTAGATGCCGCCGGTCAGCCAGCTCTCGTTGCGGAACACCAGGAAGGCGAGGGTGGAGAAGGCCAGCGTGACGAAGGCGAGGTAGTGGTGCTGCACGCGCAGCGCGGGATAGCCGAGCACCCAGCCGATCGCGAAGCTTAGGGCAATCGCGACCAGAATCGCGGCCGGCAGCGGCCAGCCATGCGTCGTCATGATCGCGGCGGTATAGGCGCCGATGCCGACGAAGGCACCCTGCGCCAGCGAGACCTGGCCGGCATAGCCGAGCGTGAGGTTGAGGCCCATCGCGGCGATGCTCATCACCGCCCACTGGCTGAGGATGAACAGGCCGTAGCGGTTGAAGTTCATGGGGACGATGATCAGCGCGGCGATGACGGCAAGGCCGAGCGCGATCTTCAGGGGTTTGGCGAAGCCGCTCATACGGTGCGCTCCTCGGCGCGGCCGAGCAAGCCCTGCGGCCGGAACAGAATGACGGCGATTAGGAACATCATCGGCACGGCGGCGCGGTACTGCGTCGAGACATAGGTCGCCGCGAGATTGTCGAGCACCCCGATCAGGAGGCCGCCGGCGATCGCGCCGCGCACCTGGTTGAAGCCGCCGACGATCGCGGCGATGAAGGCCGCCTGGCCCAGCACCTCGCCGGACGAGAACTTTGCAAGGTATATCGGTGTGATCAGCAGCGAAGCCAGCGCCACCAGGAAGGCATTGATCAGGAAGGTCAGCAGGATCATGCGCTCGACGGGGACGCCGATGATGCGCGCCACCGTCGGGTTCTGCGCCGCCGCTTGCATCTGATGTCCGAGCGAGGTGCGGTTCAGCAGCGTGGTCAGGCCAAGAACGGCGAGAATGGCGACGACGAGCACGCCGAGGCTCTGCAGCGAGACGGCGTGACCGAGGATGGAGATGTCGCCGGTCGGCACGATCGAGGGAAAGGGCGAAGCCTCGGCGCTGAAGAACTGCTTCACCGCTTCCTTGATCCCGATCGCGAGCGCCATGGTCGCAATCGCCAGCGGCAGCACGCCGTGGCGCATCATCGGATCCACCAGCAGCAGCTTGAAGGCGAGGCCGAGCAGGATCATCGACAGGAGGATGCCGAGGATGATCGCGAGCCAGAACGGCGCGCCCACATGCATCGCGGCCAGCATCAGGAACGCCGGCAGCATCACGAACTCGCCTTGCGCGAAATTGATGGTCTGCGAGGTCTGCCACAGCAGCGTGAACCCGACCGCGACCAGCGCATAGATGGCGCCGGTGGCTAACCCTGCGACCAGTAGATCGAATAGGTTGGACATTTTCCCCTCTCTCCTCTCCCTCGCCCCGCTTTTCTTCTCCCTCTTCCCGTTCTTACGGGGAGAGGGCAGGGGTGAGGGGCCTCTCTCCGCGAATTCAATTGTCACCCGTGACTGCGGAAGCATCCCTCACCCCACCCTCTCCCCGCGACAAGCGGGGAGAGGAAGAGGAGAGATCTCTCCCCGCATCCGCCTTCGCTGAAGCTTCGGCGAGACAGGTCCGGGGAGAGTCGAAGATTCCCTCACTTCAACTTCGGCAGCACCTGCTTCACGACCTGCTTGCCTTCGACCACCTCCACCAGAAAGCTCTGGCGATCGAGGTCGCCGTTCTGGTCGAAGGTGACGTCCATCAGGATGCCCGGTTCATCCGCGGCCTTGATGGTCAGGCCGTGCAGCGTGTCGGCAAACTTCTTCGGGTCGACCTTGCCCATCTTCTCGGTGGTGGCCTTCACCATGTAGACTGCGAGATAGCCCTTCAGGCCGTTATGATCGGGCACGTAATTGTACTTCTTGGAGAACCTCTCGCGGAACGCCTTGATCAGATCGACCGGCGCGTCGGTGGTGAGGCCGACATGGCCGCGCGCGCCGTTGGCGGCATCGCCGGCGAGCTCGATCACCTTCTGGCCGATCAGCGTGGTCTCGCCCATCAGCGGCGCGGTGACGCCCTGGCGCTTCAGCTCCTTGAGGATGCGCGCGCTCTCCTCTTCGTTGAGATAAACGAAAACGGCGTCGGGGTTCGCAGCCTTGATCTTGCCGACGTCGGCGGCGAAATCGGCCTGGCCAGCTTCGGTCGAGAGGTCGGCGACGACCTTTGAGCCGAGCCGATCGAGCTCCTTGACCACGACGTCGCGCCCGCCGCGGCCGAAATCGTTGTTGACCCAGACCACCGCGACCGTCTTCGCCTTCATCTCGTCGTGGATGTACTTTGCGACCTTCGGCATCGAGGATTGCTGGCCGAACGAGGTGCGGAACAGGAACTTGTTGCCGGCTTGCGTCAGCTCGGCGGCTTCACCGCCCATGATCTGCGCGATGCCAGCCTCGGCGGCGAGCGGCGCGGTCACTTTTACGGAGCCGGAATAGCCGGGCCCGAGCAGCACATAGGGCTCGGCGTCGAGGGCCTTCTGCACCTGGGCACGGGCGACGCCCGGGTTGGACTGCGAGTCGGCGTGGGTCACCTCCAGCTTGCGGCCGAGCACGCCGCCCTTGGCGTTGATCTCCTCGATCGCGAGGTCGATGCCGTTCTTCCAATTGGTCCCGACAGTGGCGCCGCCGCCGGAGAGCTCGGCGACGTCGGCGAGCTTGATCGCCTGAGCAAGGGCGCTCGTTGCCGTCATGGCGATGAGCAGCGCGCCCACCAATAGCGTTGATTTCATCGTCCTCTCCTCCCGTTTCAAATCTTGCGAGCAGCCTTGTGCCGGCCGCTTCGCCTCAAGCTGCCTGATAGGCCGCGCTGCGCGCAGCCATCACGGCGTCAAAAGCTTCTCCCATGACATCGGTCGATGGGACAAGGCCGGTGAACAGTTCGAATGCGTCGGCGGCTTGGTAGATCGCAAGCTCGCGCCCAGTCATGATTCGGGCGCCTTTCTCTCGCGCCGCTGCCAGCAGCGGCGTGATCAGCGGCGAATAGACGGCGTCGGCGACCCACAGGTCCGGCCTGAGCAGTGCCGCCGGCACTGGCATATCACGGCTCGGCAACATGCCGACCGGCGTGCCGTTGACGAGACCGGTTGCGCCATCGAGCGCATCCTCGACGGTTCCAGCCACCCTCGCGCCGCTCTGTCTGGCGAGCAGCGAGGCGAGTTTCTCGGCGCGTACCGGCTCGCTGTCGAAGATGCGGATGTCGGCCACATTCAGGCTCGCCAACGCGAATGCGATGGCCTTGCCGACGCCGCCGGCGCCAATCACGGCGACGGCGTTGCCGGACGGCGCCAGCAATGGCGCCACCGCCCGTGCAAAACCTGTGGTGTCGGTGTTGTGGCCGGTCAGCCGGCCATCCCTGACGACGACGGTGTTGACCGCGCCCATGCTGGCTGCGCCCGGCGCCAGCGCGTCGAGCAGCGGGACCACCGCTTCCTTGTAAGGGTAAGTGACGTTGACGCCGGCAAAGCCGAGCCGCCGCACGCCTTCGAGCATCATGCGCAGCTCGGTCGCATCGGCGCCAGCGACTTCGATGAGCTGGTAATGGCCGCGCAGGCCAAGCGCCTCGGCGGCGCGCTCATGCATGGCGGGGGACGCGGAATGCGCGATCGGGGCGCCGATCAGGCCGGTGAGAAGCTTCTTGCTGGCGGCGTATCCGCGCTTCGACATGGTTCGCTATCGTCTCGTTGGGAGCGTCCGGTCCCGGCCATTAGCGGGGAAACCCGCGCAATTCCAGCCGCGACGATAGTCTTTCCCCCGCCTAACACAATTACCCTTTTATCCGACAAACCTAACATCATGTTATTTCTTTCGCCCGCGTGCCAGGGTGCCCCTGCCATTGCCACGGGACGGCTCGACCGCGCGCATCTCGGTGCGCAGGGATTCGATGAAGTACTCCGCATGCAGCGACAGCGGCGTGCCGCGCTTGACGGCGATGTAGGTGTCGAACCGCGTCGGCTCGGTGATCTTCAGAAGCTCGATCCCGGGATAGCCGCCATGGGCGACTGTGAACTGGTCGATGATGGCGATGCCGAGCCCCGCCTTCACCAGCGCGCAGACCGTGGTGCCGAAGCGGGCACGGATGGTGATGTTGTAGTCGAGCCGGTGGCGCAAGAAGATCTCGGCCATGATCCGGCCATAGGGGTCGTTGGGATCGATGCCGATCAGGGGATAGCGGGTGATCTCGGCGGCGGAGACCTGCTTGCGGCCGGCGAGCTCGTGGCCCGGCGGGACGATGCAATAGAGCTCGCCCGACGCGAGCGGCATGAAGTCGAGCCCGGAATGCTCCAGCCGGTAGCTCATCGCGACGCACTCGCCGCGGCCGAGCAGGAGATAGTCGATGGCCTCCTCGAGCTTTAGGATGTTGATGTCGATGCCGAGATCGGGATAGCGGCGGCGGACGCGCTCGATCGCGCGCGGCACCATCACCTGCGAGATGCTCGGCACCGAGCCGATTCGCAGCTCCGACAGGCCGCCGCGGCCAATTTTGGAGATGATCTCGGAGAGGTCGTCGACCTTCTTGTAGACGCCGTTGATCTGCTCGAAGATGTTTTCGGCTTCCGGGGTCGGGAAATAGCGCCCGTTCTGGCGCTGAAAGAAGCGGATACCGAGCGAGCGCTCGGTGTATTTGACGAGACGGCTTATCCCGGGCGCCGAGACGTTGAGCAGCTTTGCCGCACCGCCGATGGTGCCTGTCACCATCACGGCACGGATCACTTCAACCTGACGCAGCGTCATCATAGCCCGAGCACCCGAAAGACGATCGCGGCGGCGATCTTCTCACGAGAGTGGCGATGTCATCCAGCGGCAAGTGGGCTGATGAGGACGGAGGCAAGTCCCGTGTCCCGGACGCGCTGCGTTGCGGCGCAGAGCCGGGGCCCAGAAAGCCAGAGAGGAAGTTGCGGATGGATGGGCCCCGGCTCTGCAGCGCATCGTCGAACAGACGCTGCGCTGCGTCTGGCACGCGAGCGCGGCCGCGTCATCAACTCTCCCCACAGGAGGAGAAGGAGCCAAAATTCGCTTTCAGAGTGTTCGACTAAAATCGCACGCGTTCAGATGGAATGGCATCGTCGCGCGATCTGTGGCTTCGGCGTCGTTCTTGCCGTAGCTGCGTTCTAGCTCGCCGGGCCCTCGGGCGACACGCGGTCATCCAGCTCCGCGCGCTCGCTTTGCAGCACCTCGCGCGCAAACTCGATGATCTTCTGCTTGTTGGCCGTTTCGCGGACGGCAAAAAACACGCGGTTCAATTCCAGGCCGAGCACGCTGTTGAGGGCGATGTCCTCGTCTTCCATCATTGATTTCCCGCTTCGTACGCTTCAGGTGTATCGCGACGTCAATTCTGCCACAAGTAGCTTAAATCTTCAGAGCAGATGAGCACCGGGAAACTACGGCCACAGCGAATTGAGGCACTCCACAAATACGTGCTATACGGAAGCGGCGAGGGGTCAGGAAATGCACCGATGTCCGCCGTAGACTATGGCCGGGAGGCGCTCGACTTCATTGAAGGCCTCCAGACCTACCGCAAGGTACCAGAGGCCATGAATGCGCTCGAAACGGCCTTTGGCCGCTTCGGCTTCGAAACCATTATCGTGACGGGATTGCCGAACCCCGACCAGCGGTTTGCGCAGATGGTGCTCGCCAAGCGCTGGCCTGCGGGATGGTTCAGCCTCTACACCGAGAACAATTACGATCGCTTCGATCCCGTGGTGCGGCTCTGCCGGCAATCGGTCAATCCGTTCGAGTGGTCGGAAGCACCCTACGATGCGGAACTCGAGCCCAACGCGGCCGAGGTGATGAACCGCGCCAGCGAGTTTCGGATGTCGCGCGGCTTCATCGTACCGATCCACGGGCTCACCGGCTATGAGGCCGCGGTCTCGCTCGGCGGCGTTCATCTCGACCTCAATGCCCGCAGCAAGCCGGCGCTGCACCTGATGGCGATGTATGGCTTCGACCACATTCGCCGTCTGCTAGAGCCGGTGTCGCATCCCTCGACGCGCCTCACCCCGCGCGAGCGCGAGGTGATCGCCTGGGCCTCGCAGGGCAAGTCGGCTTGGGAAATCGGCGAGATCCTGCACATCACGCAGCGCACCGCCGAAGAGCATCTTGCAACTGCTGCGCGCAAGCTCGGCGCCGTCAACCGTACGCATGCGGTGGCGCTGGCGATCCGGAACAAGATCATCACTCCCTAATCTAAGCGCCGTACTGGGAAATTTCCCAATACCGAATCTGCGCCTTTTCGCAGAATCTGCCTCCATTGAGGATGAATGGGGGTTTTCATGATTCACGCAATTTCCTCCGTAAATCGCCACCTTTATGAGGACGTAATCGAGCAGCATTTCCGGCTGCGTCATGACATCTTCGTCGAGGAGCGGCGCTGGGAGACGCTGCGCAGGCCGGATGGCCGCGAGATCGATTCCTATGACGACGAGGACACCGTCTACCTGCTGGCGCTGGAGGGGCGCCGCGTGGTCGGCGGTCATCGGCTCTACCCGACCACCAAGCCGTCGATGATGAGCGAGGTGTTCCCGCACCTGGCGGCGGTGCGCGGATGCCCCGCCGATCCGCTGATCTGGGAGTGGTCGCGCTATTTCGTCGTACGTGATCGCCGCGACGGCGCGCTCAACCTGCAACTGATGGCGGCTGTGCAGGAGTTCTGCCTCGATCAGGGAATCGCGCGAGTCAGCGCGATCATGGAGACCTGGTGGTTGCCGCGCTTCCACGAGTCCGGCTTCGTCGTCACTCCGCTCGGCCTGCCCGCTCTGGT
The DNA here is from genome assembly GCF_045571415.1 of Bradyrhizobium sp. LMG 9283. NCBI lineage: Bacteria > Pseudomonadati > Pseudomonadota > Alphaproteobacteria > Hyphomicrobiales > Nitrobacteraceae > Bradyrhizobium > Bradyrhizobium sp. LMG 9283. The sequence continues at coordinate 8,540,469 of NZ_CP120691.1, read as the reverse complement.
GGAGAACGCGTGGACGATGGCGGCGACCATCGACATTCGTCGCGAGACTCTCGATGCCCTGCATGATCGTATTGGCATGGCTTCGGTCGTGCGTCAGGACGGCCCGCATCTGGATGCCGTCGCCCGTGCCAACCTCTGCGGTCTTGCTGCCGCGCAACGAAAGAGCGCCTGAGATGTCGAACATGATGCGGGACAGCCAGATCATGGCGCAAACGAAGGACGAGAATCTCTGCTACATGTCTGACATGGCGCTCGAGCTGGCGCAGATGGCGGACGATTCTGGATTGGCGACGCTCGCCTATCTGTTCCGGATGGCAGCGCTGGAGGCCTCGACGGCCAACAGCGTGCTCGCCGAGCCGGACGACCTTCCCCGGCAGATCACGTCGCACTAGACTTTCCTGTCTTCAGACGAATCTTGCACCCTCTCTTCGGCCCGCCGGCGAGAGGGTGTTCGTTTGGGTGCGGCAGGTTGCCCCAGCCTGCACGGCAGCTTTCTTGCAAGATCGATTTCGATCGCATGCATCGGCATGCAACAAAGTGCATGTTTGGTGTCGAATCGCTCTTGCCTCGGAACGATACTGCCATTACCCATTTTTCGGCCTTGAAGAGGCAGGGGGAGCTCTTTCACTGATGGCGACTGTGTTCGAACATCGGCGCGACGCTGCGTGCGCCTGAAAGAGTCTTGATGCTGCTTGTCGTCGAACAGTTCTTGAACGGATTGCAGTTCGGCCTGCTGCTGTTCCTGCTCGCCGCGGGCCTGACGCTGGTGTTCGGGATCATGGATCTCGTCAACCTCGCGCACGGCTCGCTCTACATGATGGGCGCCTATTTTGCCGCGACCTTTGCGGCCTGGACCGGCAGCTTCCTGCTCGGCGCGCTGATGGCGTTAGGGGCCACGCTGGTGCTCGGGATCGTGCTGGAGGTGACGGCGCTGCGGCACCTCTATGGCCGCGATCATCTCGACCATGTGCTCGCGACCTTCGGCCTGATCCTGTTCTTCAACGAGGCCGTGCGGCTGATCTGGGGCCCGGCGGGCCTGGCGCTGCCTTTGCCGGCCTGGCTCACGGTGCCGGCGCCGATCCTGCCCGGCATTCACTATCCCGCCTATCGCCTCGCCATCATCGTGGTTGCGCTGCTGGTCGCGCTGCTGCTCTATCTCGGCGTGATGCGAACCCGCATCGGCATGCTGATCCGTGCCGGCGCCTCTAACCGCGAGATGATCGGCGCGCTCGGCATCAACATCAAGCTGCTCTACACCCTGGTGTTCGGCTTGGGAGCCGCGCTCGCGGGCCTCGCCGGTCTGATGCAGGCGCCGATCCTCACCGTGCAGATCGGCATGGGCGAGAACATCCTGATCCTCGCCTTCGTCATCATCGTGATCGGCGGCATCGGCTCGATCCGCGGCGCGTTCCTCGCCGCGATCTTCGTCGGCATGATCGACACGCTCGGCCGTGCCTTCCTGCCGAACTTGTTGCGCCAGGTGCTGAGCGGCGCCGCCGCCTCCACCGCCGCCCCGGCGCTGTCCTCCATGCTGATCTATCTCTTGATGGCGATCGTGCTGGTGGTGCGGCCGGAGGGGCTGTTTCCGGCCCACCGTCGATGAAGGGTCTGAGCGTGAGCAAGGCCGTCACGGCCCTGATGCTGGCGGGCCTCGTGCTGCTGCCGCTCTATTCGCAGCTGACCGGCAACATCTTCATCCTGACGCTGTTCACCCGCATCGTCATCCTGGCGCTGGCGGCGGCGAGCCTCAACCTCATCATGGGTTTTGGCGGCATGATGAGCTTTGGTCATGCCGCCTATCTCGGCATCGGCGGCTACGCCGTCGGCATGCTCGCGCAGGAAGGCGTAGGATCCGGTTTCATCCAGTTTCCGGTCGCGCTCGCGGCCTCCGCGATCTATGCGCTCGTGATCGGCGCGCTCTCTTTGCGCACCCGCGGCGTCTATTTCATCATGATCACGCTCGCCTTCGCGCAGATGGCCTATTACGTCGCCTCGGGCCTCGCGCGCTACGGCGGTGATGACGGCCTGACCATCTACAAGCGCAGCGACTTCTCAGGGCTGATCGACCTGTCGAACCGCACGCAGTTCTATTATCTCTGCCTCGCCTGCCTGTTCGGCGTCATCTTCCTGATCTGGCGCATCGTCAATTCGCGCTTCGGCCTCGTCGTGCAGGGCCTGCGCTCCAACGAGCAGCGCATGCAGGCGATCGGCTTTCCGGCCAAGCGCTATCAGTTGGTCTGCTTCGTCATATCAGGCACGATGTGCGGCCTTGCCGGCGCGCTGCTCGCCAACAACACCGATTTCGTCAGCCCGGCCGTGATGTACTGGACGCGTTCCGGCGACCTCATGGTGATGGTGATCCTGGGCGGCATGGGCACGCTGTTCGGCCCGGTCATGGGCGCGGTGGTGTTCCTGCTGCTGGAAGAATTCCTGTCGCAGATCACAGAATACTGGGCGCTGATCATGGGTCCGCTGCTGCTGCTCATCGTCCTGTTCGGCCGCGGCGGCATCGTGGGCGTGCTCGGGAGGGCTGGCCGTGGCTGAACCCCTGCTCCGCGTCGAAAACCTGGTGCGCCGCTTCGGCGGCATCATGGCGACCGACAACGTCTCGCTCGACGTCGCCAGCGGCGAGCTGCACGCCATCATCGGTCCGAACGGCGCCGGTAAAACCACGCTGATCAGCCAGCTCACCGGACATCTCGCGCCGCATGCCGGCAGCGTCTCGCTGGCCGGGCGCGACATCACCTATCTGCCGGCCTATCGCCGCTGCGCGCTCGGCCTTGCGCGCTCGTTCCAGATCACCTCGCTGCTGCTCGACTTCACCGCCGCGGATAATGTCGCGCTGGCGGCGCAGGCGCATGCCGGCACCTCGTTCCGCTTCTTCGCCAATGCGCGCAAGGAGAAGGGCCTGCGCGATGCCGCCCATGCCGCGCTCGACCGCGTCGGTCTCGGCCATCGCGCCGATGTCGTGGTGAACAGGCTCAGCCATGGCGAGCGGCGCGAGCTCGAGCTTGCGGTCGCGCTCGCGAGCAAGCCGAAGCTGCTGCTGCTGGACGAGCCGATGGCCGGTCTCGGCGTCACCGAATCCCAGCGCATGGTGAAACTGCTCCAGGAGCTGCGCAAAGAAGTCTCGATCGTGCTGGTCGAGCACGACATGCCGGCGGTGTTCGCGCTTGCCGACCGCATCTCGGTGCTGGTCTATGGCCGCGTCATCGCCTCCGGCGATCCGGCCGCGATCCGCGCCAATGAAGAGGTCAGACGCGCCTATCTCGGCGACCAGCATGTGGTGACGCACCATGGCTGACACGCTGCTCGACGTCGACGGCATCGAGACCTGTTACGGCCTCTCCCAGGTTCTGTTCGGCCTGTCGCTGTCGATCAAGCCGGGCGAGATGGTCTCGCTGATGGGCCGCAACGGCATGGGTAAGACCACGACCATCCGCTCCATCATGGGCCTGACGCCGGCACGCGCAGGCAGCATCCGCTTCGCTGGCGCCGAGGTGCGACAGCTTCCGTCCTACAGAATTGCAAAGCTCGGCGTCGGCCTCGTTCCCGAGGGACGCCAGATCTTCCCGAACCTCACCGTGCGCGAAAACCTCGTCGCCGCCGCTGCTGATCGCTTCGGCAGTAGCAATCCCTGGACGCTTGCCGCAATCTACGTGCTGTTCCCGCGCCTGGCCGAACGCGCCGCCAACATGGGCAACCAGCTCTCCGGCGGCGAGCAGCAGATGCTCGCGATCGGCCGCGCGCTGATGACCAACCCCAAGCTTCTGATTCTGGATGAAGCGACCGAGGGCCTCGCGCCCCTGATCCGCGAGGAGATCTGGAATTGCCTGTCGCTGCTCAAGAACCGGGGACAGTCGATCCTGGTCGTCGACAAGAACGTCGACCATCTCGCCCGCATCTGCGATCGCCACTACATCATCGAGCGCGGCAGAACCGTATGGAGCGGCACATCGAACCAGCTGATGGCCGCGCCGGATTTGCAGCACAAATATCTAGGGATTTGAGCCCCACCCTCTCCCGGTCGTTGCGAGCAGCCCAGCGACGAAGCAAATCCAGACCGTCCCCACGGAGAACGTCTGGATTGCTTCGCTTAGCTCGTAATGACGGAGGAGAGAGCTGGGGGCTCTTACCAATAAATCCCGTGCCGATGCAGCTCGCGAATGACGCGGGCTTCGACGGATGGCTGGCGGCGCCTTGGCTTTGTCGTTTCGGTCGCCCTGACCGTCGGCGCGGCGATTGATTGGGGGGCTGTTGCTGCGGGCGGAACAGTTGTGGCTGGCGTCGGCGCGGCCGTCGGCGTGTTGGTCGCTGTCTGGTCATTTGCCCGTGGCGTTGCTGGCGGAGCCTGTGTTGCAACCGCTGTGACCGGCTGCTCGATTGCCTGCTGGCTTGCATCTGTGGCGGCCAAGCTCAAGCTTCGCGATCCGCCGGCATGAACTTGCGTCGCCAGCAGCGACATCGCGGCAATCAGGATCAGCTTGCGCATGGAAATCCCCTCGTCTGGTCAGTCGGTCTTACTCAATCGCGCCAGCCGTTGGCTAACGCGCAAGATGGTGGGTGCCGATTTCGATCAGTGTGGACCGGCAGGAGAGGCGATAAATCAGACTGAACAACTGACTCAACATAATCGAACTCCATTGTTCATCTGGGGCGGCATTTTGCGCGCGCTTTCTTTCCACCGATTTTCGCCGCTATCGGAAAATGGCTTCGCGGGGCGGATTTTACGGTGTCGTCGGAACCCGGGGACGAAACGGCCTCACAGGACTGTGAGCGTCATCTGTCGTCATTCCGGGCCGGTCCGCAGGGCCGAACGCGGGATCTCGCTGCTCCGAGTCTGCTGCTTCGCACTATCCCGGAACGGTGGCGCCACCGCTCACAACACCTCGAAATATTCGCGATGCTCCCAGTCGGTCACCTCAGACAGGAAGCGATCGATCTCGGCGTTCTTGATGTGGGTGTAGTAGTCGACGAATTCGGCCCCGAGCTTCTCGCGGAAGAACGGGTCGTCCTTCAGCGCGGCGACCGCATCGCGCAAGCTTTTCGGCAGTAGCGGCGCTTTGGTCTCGTAGGGCGTGTCGGCCGAGGCGCCGGGATCGAGCTTGCGGTCGACGCCGTCGAGGCCTGAGAGAATCTGCGAGGCCATGTAGAGATAGGGATTGGCGGCGGGCTCGCCGATGCGGTTCTCCAGGCGCGTGGCGGCATCATTGGCGCCTCCGAGCACGCGGATCATCACGCCGCGATTGTCGCGGCCCCAGATCGCGCGGTCCGGGGCCAGCGAATAGGAACGATAGCGCTTGTAGCCGTTGATCGTCGGGGTCGTGAACACGGTCGACGCGCGAGCGTGGTCGAGCAGGCCGGCGAGATAGGCACGGCCGAACGCGCTGAGCGGCTCGCCTTCTGCATTCGCCATGAATTGGTTCTCGCCGCTCGTGCGCGAGACGATCGACTGATGCAGATGCCAACCGCTCGCGAACACGTTCGGCAGTTTTGGGCGGCACATGAAGGTGGCGTGATAGCCATGGCGGCGCGCGATCTGCTTCACGGCAGAGCGGAACAGCACCATGTTGTCGGCGGGCTCCAGCCCTTTCCTCGGCTGGAACGTGAATTCGCATTGGCTGGGTCCGAACTCGACCTCGACCGAGCGCAAGGGCAGCCCAAGCGCGACGATGTCACGCCGCAAAATCTCCAGCACCGGCTCCATCTGATCGAAGCGCTGCTCGGTGAGGTACTGATAGCCGTGGCTGAGCAGGCTCACCGACGGCGGCGTGCCCGGCTGCCCAGCGTCTTCCGCGCGCATGTGCGGGTCGTCGAGCCTGAAGATGTGGAATTCGACTTCGAGCCCCGCGACGAAATCGTAGCCGCGCGCGCCCAGCTCATCGAGCACGCTCTTGTAGAGCCCGCGCGTTGCGAACGGCACCGGGCGGCCGTCGTTGAAATAGAGGTCGCACAGCACCCAGCCCGTCGTTGGCGCCCAGGGCAGCACGCGAAACGTGGTGGGATCGGCGACCATCAGCACATCGGCCGCGCCCTCCATCTCCTTCATGCCGAACCCGCCGCCGGAGGTGAACACCGGGAATACCGTGCGATGTGAGGTGTCCTTGGCGAGCATGGTGGTGGTGATGGAGCAGCCACTCTCCAGCGACGCGAGAGCTTCGCTGGCGATGATGGTCTTGCCGCGCAAGATGCCGTGCTGGTCGGGGAAGGCGAGGCGGATGACCTCCAGGTTCCTTTCCTCGACGATGCGGCGCATGCGCGTCGCCGCATCCTTCTGCTCATCCGACCACAGCGCATGGCGCACGACGAAAGTCACTTTGGCATTCCTCCAGTCGTGAGGCGCGAAACTTGCACCACATTCTCCGTCATTGCGAGGAGCGCTTGCGACGAAGCAATCCAGAGTCCCTCCAGAGAGGCAACCTGGATTGCTTCGCTACGCTCGCAATGACGAGGATAGGCCGGCACCCTTATTCCGCCGCTGTCAGCCGATGCACCTTGCCTTCAATCTCCTCCGGCACCGGCGCGGTCCAGGGCGCGCCGCGGCGGCGCTTGACGTCGACTTCCATCCAGTAGGTCTCCCAGCCCCGCGTCGGCCCGATGCCGTCCATGGTCGCCGGACCCTGGATGCTGCGCGCGTTGGCCTCGTCCAGGAACAGCATCGGCTTCTCGCCGCCCGCAACCTTCTCGATCTCCTGCCGCAGCAGGCGGCGATACTGCACGATCGCCTTGTCGGATTGTCCGAGATGCTCCTTGGTGCGGTCCTGGATCGCGCCCATCGACTCCACCGCCCATTGGTCGTGGACGTTGATGTCGTGGCCCATGCCGGTATAGGTCGCGGTCTGCTGCTCGTGCGGATCGAAACCGTAATCGTTGCTGCGGTTCTTGCGCGATTTGTAGTCGGGCAGCTCATAGAGTTCGAGCCGCTGCTCGCGCATCTTCTGCTTGTCGACTGGGTTCGAATAGCTGGTGAAGATCGCGTACCAGTAGCAGTTCTCGTCATCGATAGGCACATGCCATTGCGTGATCGTCATCTCCGTGCTCATCGGGATGACGAAGCCGTGCGGGAACAGCTGGTTGGTGACGCGCACATGCGTCCGCTCCTCGTCGATCTCGCGCAGCGCGATCAGCCTGAGGCCATATTCGGTGTGCTCTACATTGATGATCGGGCGGTCGTATTCGCGCAGGATCTTCGTCATTGGCAGGTCGGATCCCGCGGACGCCCCGCGAAATTGCTTGCCGTAGGCGGTGGAGGTGTCCTCGTCCTCGAAGAAGCGGTGCAGAAAGGAGGCGTGGGCGGGATCGATGCCAACTTCGAGCGCCTGCAGCCAGTTGCAGGCCATGTGGCCTTTGAATGCAAAGGTGTGCGTGCCGGGTGCGACGAAGCAGTCGATCTCCGGGAATGCGGGCGGTTCACCCTCGCCAAGATAAGCCCATAGGATGCCGCTCTTCTCCACCACTGGATAGGAGCGCTGGCGGATGTTCTGGCAGAGCTTTGAATCCTTCGGCTCGGCCGGCGTCTCGATGCATTGGCCGGTGGCGTCGAACAGCCAGCCATGGAAGGCGCAGCGCAGGCCGCCATGCTCTAATCGGCCGAAAGCGAGGTCGGCGCCGCGATGCGCACAATGGCGGTCGATCAGGCCGTAGCGCCCCTGTTCGTCGCGAAACAGCACCAGGTTCTCGCCCAGCAGTCTGACGGGACGGATCGGCCGCGCGCCCTCCAGCTCATCCACCAGCGCCGCCGGCTGCCAATAGCTCCGCATCAGCTTGCCGCAGGGGTCCTTCGGCCCGGTGCGGGTGATCAGGTCGTTCTGCTCCTGGCTCATCATGGCGCGTGCATCCTTGTGGAGTGGCGATTGTTCGCCTATTGAACGAATGGGCGAATTATGACATGCCTTGCACCAGCAGCAAGCACTATTTTGCAGGATTGTCCCGAAGCCATGCCCAAGCTGAAGCGCAGCGAGAGCGACGAGCGCGCGACGGACTTCGTCGAAAGCCTCGATCGCGGCCTGCGGCTGCTGCAGTGCTTCGGCACCGCCGCCGGCCCGATGACGCTGAGCGACCTCGCCCGCGCCGCCGATCTGCCACGCGCCACCGCGCGGCGCATGCTGTTCACGCTCCAGCGCGGCGGTTACGTCTCCGGCGATGGCAAGCTGTTCTCGCTGACGCCGCATGTGCTGACGTTGGCCGCATCATATTTGCGCTCAAACCAGATCATTGCCCTGCTTCAACCCGTGCTCGACCGCATCGCGACCGCGGCGCAGGAAATCTCTTCGCTGGCGGTGCTCGACGGTGACGATGTCGTGTTCATCGCCCGCGGCGGCCCGACGCGGGTGTTCTCGAGCGGATTGGAGATCGGCTACCGCCTGCCGGCCTTCTGCACCTCGGTCGGCCGCGCCATGTTGGGGCAGTTCGGCGATACCGATCTCGCGGCGCGCCTGAATGCGATGAATCGCGAGGCGCTGACGCCGCAGACGGTGACCGATCCGAAGGTGCTGCTCGCGCGCATCACAGCCGACCGCGCGCAGGGTTATTCCCTGGTCGACCGCGAGGCCGAGCCGCATTTCCGCTCGATCTCGGTCCCCGTCCGCCGCTACGACGGCGTGATCGTCGCCGCCATCAACATGGGCGCGCATGTCGATCGCGTGCCGGCGCAGGAACTGATCGACCGCTTCCTACCACTGTTGCGAGAAGGCGCCGAGGCGGTGCATTCGCAGCTTTTGTAGCTGTTCCCGCCGCCGCGAAGCCGGTGCTATAATCGTCGCCAGCACAAGAGAACAGGGAGGCCACCATGAACCACACCATGGTTCCCAGTGATCGCGTGGAGCACGTCGCCGTCTACGGACGCGACGGCACGAAGCTCGGCACGATCGAGCGACTGATGCTCGACAAGATGAGCGGAACGGTCGCCTATGCCGTGATCAAGACCGGCGGGCTGCTCGGGACACGTCACCATTATCCGCTCCAGTGGAGCGCGCTGAAATACGATCCAGGACGGCAGGCGTTCCAGATCGAGTCGACGCTGGAGGAGCTCAGCAGCGGCCCGTGCGAGTTCGACGGCGACGCGTTCGACTGGGGCGATCGCTCGCGGCCGTACCCGCATCCGCATTACTGGTCGATCTAGCGGCGTCGGACGTATTGCAGCCCCGGTGAGCGAAGCGATACCCGGGAAGCCAAGACCCCGGATGTCGCTTCGCTCATCCGGGCCACGCCCCGGTAAGCAGCGTCACGGCCGGTTGCGCATCCAATCGGCAAGACCGGACAGCGCCTTGTCGAGAGCCTGACGCGCGGTGCTATCCGTCACCGTCTCTTCCAGCGCGCCGCGCATGCAGAGCATCCACGCGTCGCGCTCGGCGTCGCCGATGGCGAAGCCGAAATGGCGTTGGCGCAGCCGCGGATGGCCCTTCTCAACGGAGTAAAGCCGCGGGCCGCCGGTCCATTCGGTGAGATAGCGTTTCAGCACGTCCCTGATCAGGCCGAGATCGGCCGCATGCATGGTGCGGATCACCTTCGTCTCCGGCAGCGTATCCATGCGGTCGTAGAACCGGTCGACGAGACGATCGATCGTGGCGCTGCCGCCGATCCGCTCGAACATGGAGGTTGCGGTGGTGCTGTCGGTCATCTCTACAGCGCCACACTCCGCAGCCCGAAGCTGCGTGCTTCGTTCTGCAGCACAGGCCGCACCGCGTCGATCAGCCGCGCAGCAGCGGCATCGATCGACAGTCCCGCGGTATCCACCACCGCCGTCGCCCGCGAATACAGCGGCTCGCGGCTCAAGAGGATGTTGCGCAGTTCCGCCATTGCGGAGCGATCATCCGCCATCGGGCGCAGGTCGCCCTGGCGGCGCACGCGCGCCATGTGCTCCTCGGGCTCGGCCTTCAGCCAAATCGTGTAAAACGAGGTCAGGACCTGATCGAAGGTCAGCAGCTCGGAGACGATGCCGCCACCGGTTGCCAGCACCATCAGCTCGTTGCGTGCGAGCAGCTGCTGCAGCGCCGCCTGCTCCATGCGGCGAAAGCCTTCCTGGCCGTAGAGCGCGATGATCTCGGCGACCGAGAGCCCGTTCTGCTGCTCGACCTCCTTGTTGAGCTCGACGAAGCTCCAGCCGATCTTCTTTGCCAGCATCCGCCCAAGCGTGGACTTGCCGGCGCCGCGCAGGCCGATCAGCGCGATGCCGCAGAATGGAGCGCGTCGCGGCGCGGAGGCGCTGCCGCCGGCGAGCAGATCCTTTGCTTGCGCGATCTGGCTAGGGGTCGCCTTGCGCAGGAGGTCGCGGAACATCTGCCAGTCCGGCGTCGGATCGCCGCTAGGCAGCAGGTCCTCGAGGTGTGCGCCCATCGCGTCGGAGACGCGGCGCAGCAGCACGATGGAGACGTTGCCCTTGCCGCTTTCGAGCTGCGCGATGTAGCGCTCCGAAATCCCTGATACCTTGGCGAGCACTTTGCGCGACATGCCGCGCAGTGCGCGCATGGTGCGCACACGCTGGCCGAGCTGTTCGAGGAAGCGGGATTCGGCGTCGGGACTTTCGGTCATGAGCCTTCTTTAGCGGATGTCCTGCGGCGCGTTTTAATGAAACATAGTGCCTGCTGGCATTGACAGCAAGCCGCCGTGGTGTCTTTCTATGAATTATAATTCTAAATTCCGGGAGACGACCGTGAGCGAGGGATCCTATAACGCGGTGACCTGGCTGCTCGACCGTAACGTCGAGGAGGGCCGCGGCAGCAAGCTTGCCTTCGACGACACCGTCTCGCGACTCACCTATGGCGAGCTCCAGCAACAGACCCGGCGCGCCGCCAACATGTTGCGCCGGCTCGGCGTCCGCCGCGAGGAGCGCGTGGCGATGATCATGCTTGATACGGTCGACTTCCCGATCGTGTTCCTGGGCGCGATCCGCGCCGGCATCGTGCCGGTGCCGCTCAACACGCTGCTGACTGCGGACCAATACGCCTACATCCTCGCCGATTGCCGGGCGCGGGTGCTGTTCGTTTCCGAAGCGCTCTATCCCGTCATCAAGGACGTGGTCGGCCGCATGCCCGATCTCGAGCATGTCGTTGTCTCCGGCGCCAAGCAGAACGGCCACAAGCAGCTCGCCGAGGAGCTCTCAGGCGAGAGCGATCAGTTCACCACCGCCGCGACGCATCCCGACGAGCCGGCCTTCTGGCTGTACTCGTCCGGCTCGACCGGCATGCCCAAGGGCGTGCGCCATCTGCATTCGAATCTGCAGGCAACGGCGGACACCTACGCCAAACAGGTGCTCGGCATTCGCGAGAGCGATGTCTGCCTGTCGGCGGCAAAGCTGTTCTTCGCCTATGGTCTCGGCAACGCACTGACCTTCCCGATGTCGGTCGGCGCCAGCGTGATTCTGAACAGCGAGCGTCCGACGCCGGCGCGCATGTTCGACCTGATGAACCGCTACAATCCCTCGATCTTCTACGGCGTGCCGACGCTGTTCGCGGCCATGCTCAACGACGAGACCATGAAGGCCGAGCGCGGCGGCAAGGCCCTGCGCATCTGCACTTCGGCCGGCGAGGCGCTGCCGAAGTCCGTAGGCCTTGCCTGGAAGGCGCGCTTTGGCGTCGACATCCTTGACGGCGTCGGCTCGACCGAGCTGCTGCACATCTTTCTCTCGAACGCGCCCGGCGACATCAAGTACGGCACGTCAGGCAAGCCGGTGCCGGGCTATGCGGTGCGGCTGGTCAACGAGGCCGGCCAGGATGTGGCCGACGGCGAGGTCGGCGAATTGCTGGTCGATGCGCCTTCCGCTGGCGAGGGTTATTGGAATCAGCGCCACAAGAGTCGCCGCACATTTGAAGGGCTGTGGACCCGCACCGGTGACAAATACATCCGCGACTCGGACGGTCGCTACACCTTCTGCGGCCGCGCCGACGACATGTTCAAGGTCTCCGGCATCTGGGTCTCGCCTTTCGAGGTCGAGAGCGCGCTGATCACGCATCCGGCCGTGCTGGAGGCCGCCGTCGTGCCCGAAGCCGATCCGGAAGGCCTGCTCAAGCCAAAGGCCTTCGTCGTGCTGCGTCCCGGCGCGACGACGACGGACTTGCAGGAGATGCTGAAGGAGCACGTCAAGCAGAAGATCGGCCCGTGGAAATATCCGCGCTGGATCGATGTGGTGGACTCGCTGCCGAAGACCGCGACGGGCAAGATTCAGCGGTTCAAGCTGCGCGAAGGCGCGAATTGAGCGTGCGGACTGCACTTGCTCCCCCTCCCCTGGAGGGGGAAGGTCGATCGCGCGCAGCGCGAGCGGGGTGGGGTGATCTCTCCATTCGGGCACCGCATCCTTGGAGAGACTGTCACCCCACCCCGGCTCACATCTCGCTGCGCTCGATGTGAGCCGACCCTCCCCCTCCAGTGGAGGGTGCAGACGGAGCGAACAGGAATACGGAGCGAACAGGAATAAGGCCATGACCAACCTCGCCCCCACGGGCTTCCTCACGATCGGCAACACCAGCCTCGAATACAAATGGCTTGCGCCGCAGGCCGCCGACGCCCCCACCATCGTCATGCTCCACGAAGGCCTCGGCTCGGCCGGCCTCTGGGGCGATTTTCCGGAAAAGCTGCAGCAGGCGACCGGCGCCGGCATCTTCGTCTACTCGCGCGCAGGCTACGGTCAGTCGAGCCCGGTCGCGCTGCCACGACCGCTCGATTACATGCATCGTGAGGCACTCGACGTGTTGCCGAAGCTGCTCGATGCGATCGGCTTCAAGCGTGGCCTCCTGCTCGGCCATTCCGACGGTGCTTCGATTGCCACGATCTATGCCGGTTCACATCAGGATCATCGCCTGACCGGTCTGGTGCTGATCGCGCCGCATTTCATCGTTGAGGACATCTCGGTGAAATCCATCGCCGCGATCAAGACGACGTTCGAGATCACGGATCTCAAGACAAAACTGGCGCGCTGGCACAAGGACGTCGACAACGCCTTCTACGGCTGGAATGGCGCCTGGCTCGATCCAAAATTCCGCGATTGGGATATCTCCGAATATCTCGCCTATATCCGCGTGCCCGTCATGGTCGTGCAGGGCGTCGACGACCAATACGGGACACTGCGCCAGGCCGAGATCGCGCAGGAGGAATGTTATTGCCCGGTCGACCTGACGATCATCGCAGGCGCAGCGCATTCCCCGCATCGCGAGGCGCCGGTGCCGACGCTCGACGCGATCGTGCAGTTCGCAAAGGCCGCCTTTCGGGATGATCCGGGACTTCAGGCGGCATGAGGCGCATCTCGGGTGGGTGCCGCCTCAGATGAAGCAAAGTGCATATATGGCCTAGATTTGGTCTAGACTTGTCTAAGAAGATGCACTATTGTGCATCTAACGCTCAAGCCTAAACGCATAATCAAGCTCAGGGATGACCCATGGCCGGGGAAGATCGGCGCCTCGCAGGCGGCGCGACATTCATCGATTTCCAGACCGAACCGTCCCGCTACAGGCATTGGAAGCTCGCGGTCGATGGCGACGTCGCGACGCTGACCATGGACGTCGACGAGAACGGCGGCCTGTTCGAGGGCTACCTGCTCAAGCTCAACTCTTACGACCTCGGCGTCGACATCGAGCTTGCCGACGCGATCCAGCGCCTGCGCTTCGAGCATCCCGAGGTGAAGGTCGTGGTTATGCGCTCGGCCAAGAACCGCGTGTTCTGCGCCGGCGCCAACATCCGCATGCTCGCGGGCTCGACGCACGCTCACAAGGTCAACTTCTGCAAGTTCACCAACGAGACCCGCAATGGCATGGAAGACTCCTCGGAGAATTCCGGCCAGCGCTTCATCACCGTGGTGAACGGCTCGGCGGCCGGCGGCGGCTATGAGCTGGCACTCGCGACCGACCACATCATCCTCGCCGATGATGGCGCCTCTGCCGTCGCCCTGCCGGAAGTGCCATTGCTCGCGGTGCTGCCGGGCACCGGCGGCCTCACCCGGGTCGTCGACAAGCGCAAGGTTCGCCGCGACCACGCCGATTTCTTCTGCACCATTGAGGAAGGCGTGAAAGGCAAGCGCGCCGTGCAATGGCGCCTCGTCGACGAGATCGCGCCGAACTCGAAGCTGGAAGCCAAGATTGCCGAGCGCGCCAGGGAATTCGCGGCCGCTTCGAAGCGCAAGGGCAGCGGCAAGGGCATCGCGCTGACGCCGCTCAGGCGCTTGATCGACGAGACCAGCATTCGTTACGGTTTCGTCACCGTCGACATCGACCGTGCGGCTCGCATCGCCACCATCTCGATCAAGGCGCCGGAAGCGGCGCCGCCGGCCGACATCGACGGCATGATGGCGCTAGGAGCGTCGTTCTGGCCGCTCCAGGTCGCGCGCGAGCTCGACGACGCCATCCTTCACTTGCGCATCAACGAGCTCGAGATCGCGATGTTGGTGTTCAAGAGCCATGGCGATCGTGCCCATGTGCTTGCCAGCGACGCCTTCCTCGAAGCCAACAAGGCGCACTGGCTGGTCAACGAGATCAGGCATTACTGGAAGCGCGTGCTCAAGCGCATCGACGTCACCTCGCGCACGCTGGTGACGCTGGTCGAGCCCGGCTCCTGCTTTGCCGGCACGCTCGCCGAGCTCGTCTTCGCCGCCGACCGCTCCTACATGCTGATCGGCACGCGTCAGGGCGACAACCGCCCGCCGCCGTCGATAGAGCTGTCCGCGATGAATTTCGGCCCGTATCCGATGAGCCACGGACTGACGCGGCTTCAGTCACGTTTCCAGGCCGATCCGTCGGACGTGGAGCGCGCGGAAGCCACGCTCGGCACCGCGCTCGACGCCGAGCAGGCGGAAGAGCTCGGCCTCGTCACCTTCGCGCTCGACGACATCGACTGGGACGACGAGGTCCGCGTGTTCCTCGAGGAGCGCGCCAGCTTCTCGCCCGACAGTCTCACCGGCATGGAAGCGAGCCTCCGCTTCGTCGGTCCCGAGACGATGGAATCGAAAATCTTCGCGCGCCTCACCGCCTGGCAGAACTGGATCTTCCAGCGTCCGAATGCGGTCGGCGAGGAAGGCGCGCTGCGCCGCTACGGCAGCGGCCAGAAGCCGAAATTCGATATGACGCGGGTGTAACGACTTTCGTGTCCCGGGCGCGGCGCAGCACGAAGTGATGCGACGCTGAGCCGGGACCCAGACGGATCAGATATAGGTCCCGGCTCAGCAGTGCAGCACTTCGCGCCGCACCGCGTCCGGGACACGAGACCGATCAAGGAGCACGGCCATGAATATGAACATCATGAACGTCGACTACTCGACCAAGATTCCCAACAACGTGAATCTCGCCGAAGACCGCCAGGTGCTGAAAGCGCTGGAAGGCTGGCATCCCGGCTACATGGACTGGTGGAGCGACATGGGGCCGGAGGGCTTCCAGGAATCACTGGTCTATTTGCGCACCGCCTATTCGGTCGATCCGCGCGGCTGGGCCAAATTCGACTATGTCCGCATGCCCGAATATCGCTGGGGCATCCTCCTTGCTCCCCAGGAGGAGAACCGCGTCGTTCCGTTCGGCGAGCATTATGGCGAGCCGGCCTGGCAGGAAGTCCCGGGTGAGCATCGCGCCATGCTGCGCCGCCTGATCGTGATCCAGGGCGACACCGAGCCGGCCTCGGTCGAGCAGCAGCGCCATCTCGGCAAGACCGCGCCCTCGCTCTACGACATGCGCAATTTGTTCCAGGTCAATGTCGAGGAAGGCCGCCACCTCTGGGCGATGGTCTATCTGCTGCAGAAATATTTCGGCCGCGACGGCCGTGAAGAAGCCGACGATTTGTTGCGCCGCCGCTCCGGCGATGCCGACGCGCCGCGCATGCTGGGCGCCTTCAACGAGGCGACGCCGGACTGGCTGTCCTTCTTCATGTTCACCTACTTCACCGACCGCGACGGCAAGATGCAGCTGCACAGCCTCGCGCAGTCCGGCTTCGATCCCTTGTCGCGCACCTGCCGCTTCATGCTCACGGAAGAAGCGCACCACATGTTCGTCGGCGAGACCGGCATCACCCGCGTCGTGCAGCGCACCTGCGATGCAATGAAGCAAGCCTGCATCACCGATCCCACCGACATCGCCAAGGTGCGCGCACTCGGGGTGATCGATCTTCCGACCATCCAGAAAAAGCTGAACCTGCACTATACGCTGTCGCTCGATCTGTTCGGCTCGGAGGTCTCGACCAATGCGGCCAACGCCTTCAACGCCGGCATCAAGGGCCGCTATCACGAGACCCAGATCGAGGACGATCATCAGCTCAAGAACTCGACCTATCCGGTGCTCAAGCTGATCAACGGCGAAGCCAAGCTGGTCGACGAGCCGGCGCTGACCGCGCTCAACATGCGCCTGCGCGACGACTACAGCCAGGATTGCATCAAGGGCATGCTGCGCTGGAACAAGGTGATCTCGACCGCGGGCTACGACTTCAAGCTGACGCTGCCCAATGTCGCCTTCCACCGCCACATTGGCGAGTTCAAGGACGTGCACGCTACGCCCGACGGCATCCTGATCGACGAGGCCACTTGGGCCAAGCGCAAGGACGAATGGCTGCCCTCGGCCAGCGACGGCGATTTCATCACCTCATTGATGCAGCCTGTCACCGAGGTCGGCCAGTTCGCCTCCTGGATCTCGCCGCCCAAGGTCGGCATCGACAACAAGCCGGGCGATTTCGAGTACGTGAAGATCGAGTCGTAACTCTGTTACCTCTCCCAGCTTGCGGGGAGAGGTCGACGCGCAAAGCGCGGCGGGTGAGGGGGTACAGGTGCGGCAACAATCTCCCGTGCGGAGAGAGGCCCCTCACCCCAACCCTCTCCCCGTAAGAACGGGGCGAGGGGGCGCACCGCCCGTGCCGCGGACAGCCAGACCTCTCGGCGCCGCTACCCCGCAATCTCCAGCCCCGCGTTCGCATACACCACGCCGCCGTCGACCGCGATGGTGTTGCCGACCACATAATCGCCGGCGCGCGAGGCGAGATAGATCGCCACCCCCGCCATGTCCTCGTCGCTGCCGATCCGCCGGGCCGGGATGCGCTTTGCGACCTCGTCGGCGTGGTCGCGCGCGGCGCGGTTCATGTCGGACTTGAACGCGCCCGGCGCGATCGCGGTGACGTTGATGTTGTCCTTGATCAGCTTCGTCGCCATGCGCCGCGTCAGATGGATCACGGCGGCTTTGCTGGCGGCATAGGAATAGGTCTCGCTCGGATTGACGAAGATGCCGTCGACCGAGGCGATGTTGATGACCTTCGCCGGCCGCTCCGCGCTCGCGGCCGCGCGCAATGGTTTGGCCAGCGCCTTGGTCAGGAAGAACAGCGACTTGACGTTGAGGTCCATCACCTTGTCCCAGCCGCTTTCGGGGAATTCGTCGAACTCCGCGCCCCAGGCTGCGCCGGCATTGTTGACGAGGATGTCGAGCTTCGGCTCCAGCCTGACGATTTCGCCGGCGAGCTTGTTGCAGCCTTCGACGGTGGAGATGTCGATCGGCAGCGCGATGCATTCGCCGTCATATTGCGCGGTGAGCTCTTGCGCGGTCGCCTCGCACGGGCCGGCCTTGCGCGCGGTGATGTAGACCTTTGCGGCGCCGGCGCTGAGGAATCCCGCCGCGATCATCTTGCCGATGCCGCGCGAGCCGCCGGTCACCAGCGCGACACGGCCTTTGAGCGAGAACAGATCGTTGAACATGGTACCTCCCTTGGTTGACGCTGGTTGTGAGCGGGGCCGGGAGGGGAGTCAAGGAAGCGCTGCCAGCTCCGCCCTCAGGATGAGGTCTGAGCGTGCGGATGGATCACGCCGCCGCGATCCGGCGAAAACCGTTCCACATCGCGGTCGCGGCGCCCGAAGTCAGCACCGGCAGGATCCGCGTGTCCTGGTAGTTGCCATTGAGCGAGACGCGGGGCAGCGCGGTCATGTGGCCGGCATTCTCCGCGAACAGCATGCCGGGCCGCGTCGTCACCGCAGTCTTGAAGCCAGCGGATGCGGCAAGGGCGAATTCGCGCGCCCCCGCGGCGTCGCGGTCACCATAGGGATAAGCGAGATGCAACACGGGGCGCTCCAGCGCCTGCTCGATCCGCGCGCGGCTCACGGCCATCTCCCGCGCGGCGATGTCTTCCGCCTGCTTGGCGAGGTTGCAATGGCTGACGCTATGCGCGCCGATCGTGACCAGTGGATCGGCGGCAAATGTCTTCACCTCGGCCCAGGACAGGCACAGGCCGCGGCACAGCGCTTCCATGTCGACGTCGTACGTCGTGCACAGCGCCCCGATCTCGCGCGCCAAATCGTGCTCGCCCGGCAGCGCACGCAGCCAGTCGTGCAGGCGGTCGAACGCCGCCTGCTTCGCCGCAATCGTCGTCGCATCGAGCCGCAGCGCGGAATTGCCGATTCTGACGTCGATCTGTTCGGCTTTGGCGATCACGGCCTCCAGTGCCGTCCACCACAATCGTCCGGTGCCCTCGGCAAAATCGCTCGCGATATAGACCGCCAGCGGCGCGTCAAATTCGCGCAGCACCGGCAGTGCGTAGTCCAGATTGTCGCGATAGCCGTCATCGAGGGTAAAGGCGGCGAAGCGGCGGTCGAACCGGCCCTGCACCAGCCGCTCATGCAGCTCGTCCATGCTGATGATGTCGATGTCGCGCGAGCGCAAATGGCGCAGCGTCGCACGCAGGAATTCGGGGGTGACTTCGAGATGCCGGTTCGGCTGGAACGCGGCCTCACGGGCCGGCCGCACATGGTGCAGCATGAAAATGGCGCCGACGCCCGACAAAAGTGGGCGCAACAGGTGGTGTGCCCCGCTGAAATAGAGTGCTCCCAGCCCGGCGCGGATGACGTTGTTACGCAGCTGTTTCATGACCGGCTGGGGGGCTCTGGCATTCCGCTTTCAACTTACGGAAGAACCCTTGAAGAAAAAGTTATTCCGATTGTCGGACCCGGGCCATTCGGAATGGCACCATTTCCGGTTTGACAGCCTGCCAAGGGTTTGTTTTGTCTCCGTTTCCAGAGTTCGGGTCGTCGAATGCAGAAGCTTTTCAGGTGGGCCAGCAAATGGTGGCCGGGGCTGATTCCCCTGGCCGTCATGTGGGGATTTGCGGCCTGGAATAATACCTTACCGGTCGAGGCCGATCTTTCGGCCCGCAGCTCGGCTGCGCTGAAGGATACCGTTCTGGACAAGACCCGGATCGCGGTCGATGGCCGCGATGTCAGCCTGGCCGCGGACGCCTTCTCCGAGGAGGGGCGCCATGATGCCGTGATGGCGGTCGAAACCGTCCCGGGCGTGCGGCTGGTCGACGACCGGACGCGCCTTGTTCCTGAGGCCAAGCCCTTCGTCTGGAACGCCGAGCGCGACGTGGTGCGGGTGACGCTGTCAGGCTCCGCGCCCCTGCCGTCGATGAAGGCACGGCTGACCGAGGCTGCCCGAAAGGAAGTCGGCGGCGTCGAGGTGGCCGACCAGATGGGGCTGGCCCGCGGCGCGCCGCCTCGGTTCGAGGCCGCCGCGATGCTGTTGCTGGATCAGATCGGCAAGCTGAAGGACGGCAAGATCACGATAACGGACACCAAGGTCAATCTGTCGGGCATGGCGCGCGAGCTCGGCGGCCGTGAGGCGATTGCGGCCGCGCTGAAGAACCTGCCGGAGGGTTTTTCGATTGCCGCCAACGAGATCAAGGCGCCGCCCTATATCTTCCAGGCCTACAAGGATCCGGTGGCCGCGACGGTGACGCTGACCGGCTACGTTCCCGACAACAGCGTCCACGCGGCGATCGCCACCAGCGCGTCGCGAAAGTTCTTCACCGAGAAGGTCGTCGACAATCTCAAGGCCAGCATCGGCGCACCCGGCTCCTTCAGCACGGCGGTCGTCGCAGCGCTCGGCGCACTGTCGCGGCTGTCGACCGGCACGCTCGTCGTCTCCGACCGCGAGGTGAAGCTGTCGGGCGATGCGCTCTACGAAGGAGCCGCCAACGACATCCGCGCAGGCCTTGGCAAGGACTTCCCGAAAAACTGGCAGTACCAGCCGGAAATCACCGTGAAGCCGGCGGCAGGCCCGGTCGACGGCACCGTGTGCCAGCAATTGTTCTCGGAGCTCCTGACCAAGGGCAAGATCCGCTTCGCCACCAAGCGCGCGGAGATCGATCCTGATTCAGCCGGCATCCTCGATCGTCTCATCGAGACGGCGCTGCGCTGCCCCACCACCAATATCGAGGTCGTCGGACATACCGACGCCGACGGCGAGGACTCCTTCAATCAGGCGCTCTCGGAAAAGCGCGCGCAGGCGGTGATCGACTATCTGGTCAAGGCCGGCCTGCCCGCCAGCCGCTTCACCGCGGTCGGCCATGGCAGCACGCAGCCCGTCGCCGGCAATGACACTGATGAAGGCAAGGCGCAGAACCGCCGCATCGAATTTCTGGTGAGGTGACGATGCCCTATCTCGTCTCGTTCCATCTGGGCTGGCTGATCGGCTCGCTGGTGCTGGGCTTTTGCATGGGCTGGATCTCGGTGGTCCAGCGCGGCAACGGCACCTCGAAGGTGACGGCGCGCTGGCTCGCCGCGCTTGCCGCGGGTCTCGTTGCAGCTTCGCTCACCCATGTGGTCCCCGGCCGCTTCGGCTACTGGCTCGACCTCGGCCTGATCATGTTCGCGTGCTATCTCGTCGGCTGCACCATCGGTGCCTGGCTGCGCGACCGGGTGGTCTCGCGCACCGCGCCGCCAGCCGCTCTGTGATGTTGCCGTGCACCCTCACTCAAGGGACCGATGCGGTCCGCCGCGGCCTTTCGGCGCATCAGAGACCCATGACCGGCCGCTTCGATCCCCTCTTCAACAGGCGGGCGTGCCCCATAGATTGACGTCGGCTTAAGCCGTGATGGAACATTGCGCGGCCGAAATCATCAAAACTTCATAGCGGCCTGCGCAGGATTGCCCCGGAGATTCGCGTTCAGCCTTGCCGCCGAAAGCGCCAAGCCGTGCCTCAGGAGCCGTAACCCTGCTTAAAATATTGAAGGCACGTGTATTTGTTCGAATTGGCGAATTCCACTTCGCCCGAAAACGCGCTAGTGGAGGGGCAGGGGGCATGCGCGACACCGGAGCCGGCGGCGAGGGTTCGTTGAATGCCTGTGCGTCGTCCGCCTGTCTGCCGGCCGTCCTGGCCGCTGAAGCGTTGTTCGAGGTCTAGATGCTGGAAGCCATACGCAGGGCGATGACGTTTCTGCGCCAGAAGCAAATCCTGCATAAGCTTGGAGTTGTGATCAGCATCGCGGTCATCGGCATCGCTTGCTATGTGCTCTACCACATGCTGCGCGGCATCGATTTCAACGAGGTCCTCGAAGCGATCAAGAGCACCGAGCCGAGCCAGATTGCGATGGCGGCGCTGTTCGTGGCCGCAGGCTACTTCACGCTGACCTTCTACGACCTGTTCGCCACGCGCGCGATCGGCCATAGTCATGTTCCTTACCGCATCAACGCGCTCGCGGCCTTCACCAGCTATTCGATCGGCCACAATGTCGGCGCATCCGTCTTCACCGGCGGCGCGGTGCGCTACCGCATCTATTCGGCCTATGGGCTGAACGCGATCGACGTCGCAAAAATCTGCTTCCTCGCCGGCCTGACCTTCTGGCTCGGCAATGCCGCCGTGCTCGGCCTCGGCATTTCCTACCATCCGGAGGCCGCCGCCTCGATCGACCAGCTGCCGGCCTGGCTGAACCGGACGCTGGCGCTGATGATCATCGTGGCGCTGGTCGGCTACGTGGTCTGGGTCTGGACCCAGCCGCGGGTGGTCGGCCGCGGCCCCTGGACCGTGGTGCTGCCGGGCGGGCCGCTGACGCTGCTCCAGATCGTGATCGGCATCGTCGATCTCGGTTTCTGCGCGCTGGCGATGTACGTGCTGGTCCCGGACGAACCGAATCTCGGTTTCGTTGTGGTCGCGGTGATCTTCGTCTCGGCGACCCTGCTCGGCTTCGCCAGCCATTCGCCCGGGGGCCTCGGCGTGTTCGACGCCGCCATGCTGGTCGGCCTCTGGCAGATGGACCGGGAGGAGCTGCTCGGCGGTATGCTGTTGTTCCGCGTCCTCTATTACATCTCTCCCTTCGTCCTATCTGTAATCTTGCTGACGTTTCGTGAAGTTATAATCGGCGCGCGATCGAAGCGCCTGCAACAGGCGGCGCTCAAGCTGGACCCCGGCCCGGCGCCCGAAGCCGCCTATGTGAGAGAGCGCAGCGACAGCGGCGCCTGAACGGTGCCAAGTCCTTAGGACAAGTCCCTGTAGGAGAAGCCCGCCCCGATGGCGATCGACGCCCCATCTTCTCCCCCCGCCCAGCCCTGGTCCGACCGGCTGCGGCACTCGACCATCATCCTGATCGCCGCGGCGCTGGCGCTGTCCGTCGTGGTCTCGCTCGGCGAATTGTCGGCGCTGCACGCCGCGATCGTGTTCCTCTGCATCGCGGCGGCTGCCCTGATCCCGTGGCGGCTGCACGATCCCGCCGCTTCCCGCGACGACGTCAGACGCATCAACCCGGTCGAGAGCGCGGCGGTGGCCGCGGTGGTCGCCGGCATGCCGGATCCGGCGGTGCTGCTCGACCGCGCCGGACGCGTCATCCACCTCAACGCCGCGGCCGCCCAGCTCGCGCCGGCGCTGCGCCGGAACGAGCTCGCCCAGTTCGCGCTGCGCTCGCCGGAGATCATCACGGCGCTACGCGAGGCGATCGCGACCACCGAGCCGCGGCGCGCAACCTATCTCGACCACGTCCCGGTCGATCGCTGGATGGAGCTCATGATCACGCCGGTGCCGGTGCCAACCAGCTTCGGCGGCGCCGACAGGTGCATGCTGATGACCTTCCACGACCAGACGCCGTTGCGCCGTGTCGAGGAAATGCGCGCCGACTTCGTCGCCAATGCCAGCCACGAGCTGCGCACGCCGCTGGCCGCGCTGTCGGGCTTCATCGACACGCTCCAGGGCCAGGCCAAGGACGACCCCAAGGCGCGCGAGCGCTTCCTTGGCATCATGCACAACCAGGCCACCCGCATGGCGCGCCTGATCGACGATCTCTTGTCGCTATCGCGGGTCGAGCTGTCAGCCCATGTCCGGCCCGACACCCTGGTCGATCTCGTGCCTATCATCCGCCAGGTCGCCGACGGGCTCGAGCCGCTGGCGCGCGAGCGTCAGGTCGAGGTGGAGATCCATCTGCCGGAGCCGCCGGTGATGATCGCGGGCGACCGCGAGGAGCTGCTCCGCCTGTTCGAGAACCTGATCGAAAATGCGCTCAAATACGGCGCCTCGGGCGGACGCGTCATCGTGTCGCTGACATCAAGCGCGGCCGCTGACGGAGCTCAGGAAATCCGGGTCATGGTCCGCGATTTCGGCCCGGGCATTGCGCCGGAGCACCTGCCGCGGCTGACCGAGCGCTTCTACCGGGTCGACGTCGGCGACAGCCGCTCGCAAGGCGGCACGGGGCTCGGATTATCGCTGGTGAAACATATTCTTAACCGTCACCGCGGCCGCCTTCTGATTGAAAGCGTGCCCAAGCAGGGCGCCACTTTCACCGCCTGTTTTCCCCAGGCAAAGACTCCGGTGCAGGCCTGAAACTCAAGTTATTTCAAATGCTTGAGCGTGTCATCCAGCTGTCACGAAACCTTCGTAAAAGCACAGCCGACCGCTCCTAAAGGGGCGGCGCGGGGAGCGCGATCGGGCGCGGATGGCGCTTCGCTCCCCTGTATGGAGACCAGCATGAATTTCCTCAAAACTATCGTCGCTGCTGGCTTGGTCGCCGCATCGACGACAGCGGCGTTTGCAGCCGACATTACGGGTGCCGGTGCGACGTTCCCGTTCCCGATCTATTCGAAGTGGGCTGACGCCTACAAGAAGGAGACCGGCAACGGTCTGAACTACCAGTCGATCGGCTCGGGCGGCGGCATCAAGCAGATCCAGGCCAAGACCGTGACCTTCGGCGCCAGCGACGCGCCGCTCAAGGCCGAGCAGCTCGAGAAGGACGGCCTCGTCCAGTGGCCGATGGTGATGGGCGCCATCGTCCCCGTCGTCAACATCGAGGGCGTGAAGCCCGGCGAGATGGTGTTCGATGGCGAGACCCTGGCCAACATCTATCTCGGCAAGATCACCAAGTGGGACGATGCCGCGATCAAGAAGCTCAATCCGAACGTGAAGCTGCCGTCGGAGGCGATCACCGTGGTCCGTCGCTCGGACGGTTCGGGCACCACCTTCAACTTCACCAACTATCTCTCCAAGGCCAGCGCGGACTGGAAGAGCAAGGTCGGCGAGGGCACCGCGGTCGAGTGGCCGGTCGGCGTCGGCGCCAAGGGCAACGAAGGTGTGTCGGGCAACATCAGCCAGACCAAGAACTCGATCGGTTATGTCGAGTACGCCTATGCCAAGCAGAACAAGCTGACCTACACCGGTCTCGTCAACAAGGCCGGCAAATCGGTGCAGCCGACCGTCGAAGCCTTCCAGGCGGCCGCCTCCAACGCCGACTGGGCCAAGGCGCCCGGCTACTACGTCATCCTGACCGACCAGCCCGGCGACAAGTCCTGGCCGATCACGGCGGCGACCTTCATCCTTATGCACAAGGAAGCCACCGACAAGGCGGCCTCGCAGGAAGCCCTCAAGTTCTTCCGCTGGGCCTTCAAGAACGGCGACAAGGCGGCCGAGGAGCTCGACTACATCCCGATGCCGGACAGCGTCGTCCAGCTGATCGAGAAGACCTGGGCTGCCGAGATCAAGAGCTGATCTCTTGCTCTCGTGTCCCGGACGCGGTGCGGCACGTAGTGATGCACCGCAGAGCCGGGACCCACAAGAACTGGGCCCCGGATCAGCGTCGCAACGAGCGTCTCGTCCGGGGCGCGGGACCAAACAGGCAAGAACAAACATAGTCAGTACAGGGGATCGGCGTGGCAGAGATGGCCGTTCAGAGCGATGTAATCGACGACGCCGGACCGTATGACCGCGCCAAGGCCTTGAGCGCGTTCAAGCTCGGCGACGTCACCTTCTACTGGATCACGCGGCTGTCCGCGATCTCGGTGCTGCTGATCCTCGGCGGCATCATCATCTCGCTGATCGTCGGTGCGTTCCCGGCGATGAAGGAATACGGCCTGTCCTTCCTGTGGACGCAGCGCTGGGCGCCGTCGGCCGATCCGCCGGTGCTGGGCGCGCTTGGGCCGATGTACGGCACGCTCGTCACCTCCTTCATCGCGATGCTGATCGCGATTCCCGTCGGTCTCGGCATCGCGATCTTCCTCACCGAGCTCTGCCCGCAATGGCTGCGCCGCCCGATCGGCATCGCGGTCGAGCTGCTCGCCGGCATCCCCTCGATCATCTACGGCATGTGGGGCTTTTTCGTGCTGGGCCCGTTCCTGGCCAACACCTTCCAACCCTTCATGATCCGGATCTTCGACGGCGTTCCCGTGCTGGGCGCGATCTTCGCAGGTCCGCCGTCCTATCTGAGCCTATTCAACGCCGCGCTGATCCTCGCCATCATGGTGCTGCCCTTCATCACCTCGATCTCGGTCGACGTGTTCAGGACGGTGCCGCCGGTCTTGAAGGAAGCCGCCTACGGCGTCGGCTGCACCACCTGGGAAGTCGTCCGCAGCGTGGTGATCCCCTACACTCGGGTCGGCATCATCGGCGGCGTCATGCTGGCGCTGGGCCGCGCCCTCGGCGAGACCATGGCGGTCACCTTCATCATCGGCAACTCGTTCCGGATCTCCTCGTCGATCTTCGCTCCGGGCACCACGATCTCGGCGGCGATCGCCTCCGAGTTCGCCGAGAGCGACGGCCTGCATCAGTCCGGCCTCATCCTGCTCGGCCTGCTCCTGTTCGTGCTGACGTTCTTCGTGCTCGCGGCCGCGCGGCTGATGCTGCTGCGTCTGGAACAGAAGGCGGGGAAGTGACATGAACCCGATTTACGCACGGCGCCGTCGCAAGGACATCGTCATCCGCGGGCTCTGCATTAGCGCCGCCGCCTTCGGCGTCACCTGGCTCGCGCTGATCCTGATCACGCTGCTCTACAACGGCCTGTCCGGCCTGAACCTCCAGGTCTTCACCGAGAACACGCCGCCGCCGGGCTCGACCGAGGGCGGCCTGCTCAACGCCATTGTCGGCTCGCTGATCATGACCGTGCTCGGCGTCGGCATCGGCGCGCCGCTCGGCCTGTTCGCCGGCACCTATCTCGCCGAGTACGGCCGCAACGACAAGCTGACCTCGGTGATCCGCTTCATCAACGACATCCTCTTGTCGGCGCCTTCGATCATCATCGGCCTGTTCATCTATGGCGCGGTGGTGGTGCCGATGCGCGGCTTCTCGGCGATCGCAGGCAGCCTTGCGCTGGCCGTCATCGTGATCCCGGTCGTGGTGCGCACCACGGAAGACATGCTGCTGCTGGTGCCGAATCCGCTGCGCGAAGCCGCCAGCGCACTGGGCTTGCCGCGCTCGCTGGTGATCAAGCGGATCGCCTATCGCGCCGCGCGCTCCGGCCTCATCACCGGCGTGCTGCTCGCCACGGCCCGCGTCGCCGGCGAGACTGCGCCGCTGCTGTTCACTGCGCTGTCGAACCAGTTCTTCAGCCTGAGCCTGAACAAGACGATGGCCAACCTGCCGGTCACCATCAACAACTTCGTGCAGAGCCCCTACGCCTACTGGAAGCAGCTCGCCTGGAGCGGTGCGCTGCTGATCACCCTGACCGTGCTTGCCCTGAACATTGGCGCGCGCATCATCGGCGCCGAGAGGACTGCAAAATGAGTGAAATGTCTGTTTCCGTGAGCGCGCCGACCGTTCATCCCGGTTCCCAGCCGCTGCCCGAGGCGCCGGCCAAGGTCACCGCGCGCAACCTGAATTTTTACTATGGCGAGCACCACGCGCTGAAGAACATCAACCTGGCGCTCGGCACCAACCGTGTCACGGCGTTCATCGGCCCGTCGGGGTGCGGCAAGTCGACCCTGCTGCGCATCTTCAACAGGATGTACGATCTCTATCCGGGCCAGCGCGCCACCGGCCAGCTGCTGCTCGACCACACCAACATCCTCGACCCCAAGCTGGATCTCAACCTGCTGCGGGCGCGGGTCGGCATGGTGTTCCAGAAGCCGACGCCGTTCCCGATGACGATCTACGAGAACATCGCCTTCGGCATCCGCCTCTATGAGAAGATCTCGAAGTCGGAGATGGATGACCGCGTCGAGAAGGCGCTGCGCGGCGGCGCGCTGTGGAACGAGGTCAAGGACAAGCTCAATGCCTCCGGCCTGTCGCTCTCCGGCGGCCAGCAGCAGCGCCTCTGCATCGCCCGCACCGTCGCGGTGCGGCCCGAGGTGATCCTGTTCGACGAGCCCTGCTCGGCGCTTGACCCGATCTCGACCGCCAAGGTCGAGGAGCTGATCCAGGAATTGTCCGAGAACTACACGATCGCGATCGTCACCCACAACATGCAGCAGGCGGCGCGCGTCTCCGACAAGACCGCCTTCATGTATCTCGGCGAGTTGATCGAATTCGACGACACCAGCAAGATCTTCACGTCGCCGAGCGACCGGCGCACGCAGGATTACATCACCGGCCGGTTCGGCTGAGGAGACGGAACATGGGTTCTGAACATACCGCAAAGGCCTTCGACACCGACCTCCAGGAGCTCACCCGCCTGGTCGCCGAAATGGGCGGCATCGCCGAGCGCATGATCGTCGATTCCGTCGACGCGCTGATCCGCCGCGACGTCGCGCTCGGCCAGCGCGTGGTCGCGACCGACGCCGAGCTCGACGCGCTGCAGAAGCGCATCGAGGAGCGCGCCGTGCTCACCATCGCCCGCCGCCAGCCGATGGCGGTGGATCTGCGCGAGATCGTCGGCGCCATGCGCGTCGCGACCGATCTCGAGCGCATCGGCGATCTCGCCAAGAACATGGGCAAGCGCGTCGCGGCGCTGGAGACGGATTTCCATCCGCTGAAGCTGTTCCGCGGACTGGAACACATGACCGATCTCGTGCAGCAGCAGGTCAAGTCGGTCCTGGACGCCTATGCCGCGCACGATCTGCCGGCGGCCATGGCGGTGTGGAAAGGCGACGAGGAAGTCGACGCCATCTGCACCTCGCTGTTCCGCGAGCTCCTCACCTATATGATGGAGGATCCGCGCAACATCTCGTTCTGCATCCACCTGATGTTCTGCGCCAAGAACATCGAGCGGATCGGCGATCACGCCACCAACATCGCAGAGACCGTGTTCTACATGATCGAGGGCCAGGCGATCACTGACAAGCGGCCGAAGGGCGACATGACGACCTTCGCCACGACGGTGCCGAATACCTAAGGGAGCGACGACAACATGGGCGCACGCATTATGGTGGTTGAGGACGAGGAAGCTCTCACCGAGCTTCTCCGCTACAACCTCGAAGGCGACGGCTATGACGTCGAGACGGTGATGCGCGGCGACGACGCCGACACCCGCCTCAAGGAGCACATTCCCGATCTGATCGTGCTCGACTGGATGCTGCCGGGCCTGTCAGGCATCGAGCTGTGCCGGCGGCTTCGTACCCGCCCCGAAACCAAGCAGCTGCCGATCATCATGCTCACCGCGCGCGGCGAGGAGAGCGAGCGGGTGCGGGGGCTTGCGACCGGCGCCGACGATTACATCGTCAAGCCGTTCTCGGTGCCGGAGCTCTTGGCGCGCGTGAAGGGTCTGCTCAGGCGCGCCAGCCCCGAGCGGCTCGCCACCGTGCTCGCCTATGGCGATATCGAGCTCGACCGCGACAAGCGCCGCGTGGCGCGCTCGGGCCGGCCGATCGATCTCGGCCCGACCGAATATCGCCTCTTGGAGTTCTTCTTGGAGCATCCCGGCCGCGTGTTCTCGCGCGAGCAGCTGCTCGACAGCGTCTGGGGCCGCGACATCTACATCGACGAGCGCACCGTCGACGTCCATATCGGCCGCCTGCGCAAGCTGCTCAATCTCGGCCGCGAGCAGGACCCGATCCGCACCGTCCGCGGCGCCGGCTACGCGCTGGACGATCGTTTCGCGAAGGCCGAGCAGACCTGAGGTTTGCGAGCTGTTGCCACACGCTCAGTGTCGTCCCGGACAAGCGTCAGCGCAGATCCGGGACCATAACCACAGGGCATGATTGTTTTGCGAAAAGGTAATTTCGAGTCCCCATAACCACATCTCTCGGTGGCTATGGGTCCCGGATCGGCGCGCGCTTGTGGCGCGTTTGTCCGGGACGACATCGGATTGTTTGAGCCGTCATCGTGTGACAGCTCATTTCTGATCTCAGAACAAACTCACCGCGTGCCCGGCTTCGCCGGTGCGCGACGGCGATCCGCTGCGGGCTGATAGGCCACGCGCGAGTGCTGGGCGCAATAGGGCAGGCCGGAGAGAGCCTTGCCGCCGCAGAAGAAGAAATCCGGGCTTGAGGGATCGCCGACCGGCCAGTGGCAGGTCGCCTCGTTCAATTCCAGCAGAGACAGCCGCTGACTCATCGGCACCACGTTGTCATAGGTGACAGGCTCGGCCTCCACCTCGACCTCGAAGGCCTGCGCCAGCGCGGTGTTGCCGCGCGCGACA
Source organism: Bradyrhizobium sp. LMG 9283 (assembly GCF_045571415.1). NCBI lineage: Bacteria > Pseudomonadati > Pseudomonadota > Alphaproteobacteria > Hyphomicrobiales > Nitrobacteraceae > Bradyrhizobium > Bradyrhizobium sp. LMG 9283. The sequence continues at coordinate 8,510,994 of NZ_CP120691.1, read as the reverse complement.
GGGCGGGTCACCCGCATCATGTGCTGCGCGGGCCGTGCCTTGCGCGGCCGGGGCGCTGCCGATGAAGGGCTCTTGGCGCGGCCGGACAGACCGAGCCGATGCACCTTGCCGATCACGGCATTGCGGGTCACATTGCCGAGCTCCGCCGCGATCTGGCTGGCCGAAAGTCCGGCCTCCCAGAGCTTTTTCAGCTGCTCGACGCGATCATCGGACCAGGTCAAAACCGTCATTGCACCCTTTCCCTCGCTGCGCGCCTGCCATCCTGGGGCCTTCGCAGCGAATGCCTGAAGCCTTGAAAATCCCGTGCCGCAGAATCCCTTAAGGCTCGCCGGGCGCGCTCAAGACGCCCGAACGTTTACGCCGGTACATGAGGACTCTTGGGATCAGAACCGCTGCACGAGATGTCGTATCTGACAGTCCAAACGCTACAATATGGCGTGACTCCCGCGCAAGAGTCCGCCGACTCGCTTCCACATGTTCCGTGGTGAAAACTCCGCAAAATCGCCACCGCAAGACTACGGATTCAGCGTTTCGCGAGGCTTTCCGGGCGGCATTGACACCTGTCTTGCCAAGCATAAGATAGTCTTACGTGCCGCCCTTAAAAGGCGGCACGTTTCGTTTTCCGGGGCCGGTCGATGGTGCGTTGCGCAATGCACGTCTCACACCGTCCGCAACATTCAAGTGACGTCATGACTGACAGCGCCGCGCCGCATTTGCTCCCCGTTTTCGCCAGGGCCGACCTCGGTTTCGAGCGCGGCGAAGGCTGCTGGCTGATCGCGACCAATGGCGATCGCTATCTCGATTTCACCTCGGGCGTGGCGGTGAATGCGCTCGGCCATGTCCATCCCGCGCTGGTCAAGGCGTTGCAGGAGCAGGCGACGAAGCTCTGGCACATGTCGAACCTGTTCCAGAGCCCGGACGGCGAGAAGCTTGCCGCGCGTCTGTGCAAGGAAAGCTTCGCGGACTTCGTATTCTTCTGCAATTCCGGCGCCGAGGCGCTGGAAGGCGTAATCAAGCTGGTGCGCCACCATCACTTCTCCAAGGGGCATCCGGAACGTTACCGCATCATCACCTTCGAGGGCGCCTTCCACGGCCGCACGCTGGCGACGCTCGCCGCCACCGGGTCTGCAAAATATCTCGAAGGCTTCGGTCCGCCGATGGACGGCTTCGACCAGGTGCCACATGGCGATCTCGACGCTGTGAAGAAGGCGATCGGCCCGCACACCGCCGGCATCGTGATCGAGCCGATCCAGGGCGAGGGTGGCGTTCGCTCTGCGCCTCCCGGTTTCCTGAAGGCGCTGCGCGAGCTCTGCAACGAGCGCGGCATATTGCTCGCCTTCGATGAGGTGCAGACCGGCATGGGCCGCACCGGCGATCTCTTCGCCTATAGACGCACCGGCGTCACGCCTGACGTGATGTCGCTCGCCAAGGCGCTCGGCGGCGGCTTCCCGATCGGCGCGGTGCTGGCGACCGCGGAGGCGGCCGCTGGCATGGGGCCCGGCTCGCACGGCTCGACCTTCGGCGGCAATCCGCTCGCGATCTCGGCTGCGAACGCCGTGCTCGACGTCATGCTCAAGCCCGGCTTCTTCGACCACGTGCAGAAGATGTCGCTGCTGCTCAAGCAGAAGCTCGCCTCCGTGATCGACCGCCATCCCGATGTCGTCAGCGAAGTCCGCGGCGAGGGCCTCCTGATCGGCATCAAGGCTGTGGTGCCCTCGGGCGATCTCGTTGCGGCACTGCGCGCCGAAAAACTGCTCACGGTCGGGGCCGGCGACAATATCGTGCGCTTCCTGCCACCCTTGATCGTCACCGAGGCGGAGATCGAGGACAGCGTCGGGCGGTTAGAGCGCGCCTGCGCTGCGATCTCGTCCAGCCAGACCAAGCGGGTGGCAAGCTGATGAGCAAGTCGCCGAAGCACTTTCTGGATATTAACGAGCTGCCGCTGTCGGAGCTCAAGAGCATGCTCGCCGCCTCTTCCGCCATGAAGGCGAAGCAGAAGGCGCATCAGCCGGTCAGGCCGCTTGAAGGCAAGACGCTGGCGATGATCTTCGAGCGTCCCTCGACCCGCACCCGCGTCTCGTTCGACGTCGGCATGCGCCAGCTCGGCGGCGAGGCGATCATGCTCACCGGCGCCGAGATGCAGCTCGGCCGCGGCGAGACCATCGCCGACACCGCGCGCGTGCTGTCGCGTTATGTCGACGCCATCATGATCCGCATCCTCAATCACGATGCGTTGCTGGAGCTTGCGGCCAACGCCACCGTGCCCGTCATCAACGGCCTGACGCGACGCTCGCATCCCTGCCAGGTGATGGCCGACCTCATGACCTATGAGGAGCATCGCGGCCCGATCGAGGGCAAGACGGTGGCCTGGACCGGCGACGATAACAACGTGCTGGCGTCGTGGGCCCATGCCGCCGAGCGCTTCAAATTCCAGCTCAATGTCGCAACACCGCCGGAGCTCGCGCCGAAAAAGGCGATGCGCGACTGGATCAAGGCGACCAGCGCGCCGATCGTGCTTGGCAACGATCCCGAGGCCGCCGTGAAGGGCGCCGATTGCGTCGTCACTGACACCTGGGTGTCGATGGGCGACAAGGAGGGCGAGCACCGCCACAACGTGCTCAAGCCCTACCAGGTCAATGCCAAGCTGATGTCGCTGGCCAAGCCCGATGCACTGTTCATGCATTGCCTGCCCGCCCATCGCGGCGAGGAGGTCACGGATGAAGTGATCGACGGTCCGCAATCGGTCGTCTTCGACGAGGCCGAAAATCGCCTGCACGCGCAGAAGGGCATTCTGGCCTGGTGCTTCGACGCGGTGAAGTAGGTATTGGCAAGCATCACCGGCCACAAACACTGCTGTCGTCCCGGACAAGCGCGCCAAAAGCGCGCGCCGATCCGGGACTCATAGCCACAGGACGTCGTGTGGCGAGGACTCGAGGTTATCATCTCGCGCTGTGACGCGATCCTGTGGTTACGGTCCCGGATCTGCGCTTGCGCTTGTCCGGGGCGACACCCGAATTGGCGGCAATGTTGTGCAACCTCAAGCGCGTCCTGAGCCCCCCGCGCCCCTTCCATTTCCCACTCTCCGACCCCAGATAAAGCGCCATGGTTTTCCAATCCCCTGACATGAACACCGGGCCTGAAGGCCCGGTTCGCGCACCATCGGCGGTTCCAATCGACGACGCCGTGCTGCCTTACGAGGTCGACGCGCTCGATGTGCGCGGGCGCCTGGTGCGGCTTGGTCCGGCGCTGGACGACATTCTCACCAAGCACGATTATCCGGCGCCGGTCGGCAAGCTGCTTGGCGAGGCCATCGTGCTGGCGACGCTGCTCGGCTCGGCGCTGAAATTTGAGGGCCGCTTCATTCTTCAGGCCCAGACCGACGGCCCGGTGTCATTCCTGGTGGTCGACTACAAGGCACCCGATCATCTGCGCGCCTATGCTCGCTTCGATGCCTCGCGCCTGGGCACGGTGAAGGATTCCGGCACGCTGCTCGGCCGCGGTCATCTCGCCATGACCATCGACCAGGGCCCCGACATGAGCCGTTACCAGGGCTTGGTCGCGCTCAACGGCGGCAGTCTGGAAGATGCCGCCCACGAATATTTCCTCCGCTCCGAGCAGATCCCGACGCGCGTGCGCCTCGCGGTCGGCGAGGAGTGGCGCAGTAGCGACGGCGGCAAACATCGCTGGCGCGCCGGCGGCATGTTGATGCAGTTTCTGCCCAAGGCGCCGGAGCGCGCGCGGCAGGCGGATCTGCATCCCGGCGATGCGCCCGAGGGCACCGAGGTGCACAGCGTCACTGAGGACGACGCCTGGGTCGAGGCGCGCTCGCTGATCGAGACCGTCGAGGACGTCGAGCTGATCGATCCCGAGCTCTCCGGCGAGCGGCTGCTGTTTCGCCTCTTCCACGAGCGCGGCGTGCGCGTGTTCAACTCGCAGGGTCTTAAGGCGCGGTGCTCCTGCTCGCGCGATGCGGTTGCCTCGATGCTCAAGAGCTTCTCGCCCGACGACCGCGTCGCCATGGTCAAGGACGATAAGGTCGTCGTCACCTGCGAGTTCTGCTCGTCGGTGTACCAATTCACGCCACACGAGGCGGGCGCGGAGGGCGCGTAGATCGCAAAGGCCGTGGCCCGGGTGAGCGCAGCGATACCCGGGACGGTGCTTGCGGAATCCCGGATGTCGCTTCGCTCATCCGGGCTGCGCGACCGTGCTTGTGTCGCCCCTTGTCAATCCACCTCGCCAAAAATATTCTACTTTCCCGAAGTTCGGATTTGTCGTATGTGTCGGCCATCCCGGCTCACTCAAGAGGGGCGATCCTGTGGTCGTCACGATCGCGAGCCGGGCTTGCGGTGGACGCGGCAGCGTCGGCACGAGATGGGGCGGGCAGGGCGGGTAGTCCCTGTGAGCTCGAATCCCGCGTGCGGATGAGCGGCGCTGTTCAGTTCGTCGCGCCAACATTTCGATGGTGACGTGCACAATGCCATCGATCCTGTGGCGCCAACGAATGCGCGTACGGCAAAACCGTGTGGTCCTGGCCGTCGTTGCTACGGTCAAGCCTATCGAAGATGCGCGCGAGCCCAACCGGGCGGACGGCATCGTCAATTCGAACGGCGAGGGAGGCCAGAAGGAACTCGGCTCCCGGGAGCAACTGTGTTGAAGTAGACCGGTGATCGAGCGGGCTCAAGGCTGGCGCTGTGCGCCCCCGCCTTCGGCGGCTGACGGCCTTGACCCCGCCCGCTCACCGGTCTTCAGGCGGTGCATGCGCTCGGCTGAGGCCGAGCGGGTTCGCTCAGTTCGTAGCGGCGAGCATCCCATTTCTGGCGCCGGGCGATCATGGTGTTGAGAATGCCGATGAGCTTGCGCATGCAGGCGATCAGCGCAACCTTCGGCTCCTTCCCTTTAGCGATCAGACGATCATAGAAGGCCATGATCACAGGGTTGTGCCGCGTCGCAGCGCCGAGGCAAGCCATGTAGAAGAGATTGCGAACCTTTCGGCGTCCACCTTTTACATGGCGATCACCGCGTCGCTTCCCGCTGTCGTCATCGTAAGGAGCTGCTCCCAACAGCGCAGCGGCGATCCTGTTGCTCACCTGGCCAAGTTCCGGCATCGCGGCGACCAGACCGGCGGATGTGATCTTGCCGAGCCCTGGCACGCTCTCGATGATCTCGGCAAGTTCGGCCAAATGTGGCGCGGCCTTGATCATTGCGGCGATCGCAACCTCGAGCTTGGCAACTTCGTCTGCGATCTGCTTTAACAACCGAGCCTGCATCTGCTGGACGATTTTGGGGGCGGCATGCTCGCCCCTATTTTTCAGGCTCGTCTGCAGATCGAGCAGGCTCTGGCGCGCTTTTACGACCTGCACCAGATTCTCGCGGGCCGTGTCATGGGCCTGATCTGGAGCATCGGTGAAGGTCTCGGCAAACCAGGCGATCATCTCCGCATCGATCGCATCGTTCTTGGCGAGTTGTCCGGCTGATCGAGCGAAATCACGCACGCGCTTGGGGTCGACGATCCGGGCTTCGATGTCGGCCTGACGCAGCGCCTTAGCCCACTCTCGCTCGTAACCGCCAGATGCCTCCATGACCGCCTTGGCAACCTTGTATTTGCGCAGCCAGCGGATCAGACCGCGCCGTCCTTCTGCAGTGCTAGGAAACGTCTGCCGTTGCGACACCGCGCGGATGCATGCATCCACCTTGTCCTTGGCCACATCGATCCCGACGACAACGCCACCGTTTTGTGCCATCATCCACTCCCTTCCTTGCTCGGTTCGGGCTCGAAGCCCATGCAACTGTTCGGGTTGAGGAAGACACCGGATCTGTCCCACGCTCCCGGACAGGCTCTCAAGGCCTTTGAGCACGGTCGGGCTCAGATCCAGCGACGGGCGGTTGGTCAGAACCGCCCGTTGGCGTTTTTTGGCACAATTTGCAGACACAAGAGCGCGGCATAAGCCGTCCGACCATCGCGCAGGGAAGGCCGAGTGATTGGCTCCACCTGTATGCTGCTGTGCGGTTCTTCCTGCGTGCGCTTTCGCGCAGCGGACCGCGGGTGCGAGGTCAGCACCCGGCTTTCCCTCGGCCTTCCCTGCGCCCTTGTGTCCCCGAAATCTGCCAGAATGTGGCAACGGGCGGTTGGATCAGAACCGCCCGTTGCCGGAACTGAGCCCGTTGCGCCCAAAGGCGACAGAGCCTGTTAAAGAGCAAGGGACAGCTCCGGTGTCTTCCTCAACCCGAACAGTTGCAAGGGCTGCGAGCCCGTACCAGGCAAGGAAGGGAGTGGATGATGACACAAGACGATCTGGTTGTCGTCGGCATCGATGTCGCCAAAGACAAGATTGATGCGTGCATTCGGACCGTAACGGAGCGGAAGACTTGCCCGACAACCGCGGCGGGGCGACGGAGCTTGATTGCATGGCTTCGCAAGCATCGGGTCGGCAAGGCAGTGATGGAGGCAAGCGGCGGCTACGAGCGGGTATGGGCCAAGGCGTTGCGCCAAGCCGGGCTGGAAGTACGGATCGTCGATCCCAAACGGGTTCGCCACTTTGCGGAATCGGCGGGACGCCTTGCTAAAAATGACAAGATCGACGCAGAGATGATCTCCTGGTTCGCCGAGACATTCAGCGAGGCTCCCAGCCAAGTCGACGATCCCGCTCACGAGGAGATGAAGGCACTGGTGAAGGGACGCCAAGGCCTGATCGACGTCAGGGCTCGCCTGGAAATGCAGAACGAGCATGAGGCGCCGGCCCTTGTTCGGAAGGCTCGCGCGCGTCTTCTTAAGAAGCTGGCTGACGAAATCGCCGCGATCGATACCGCGATCGCGGCGACGATCAAGACAACGCCGGACTTTGCCAAACGCGCCGAGATCATCCAGAGCGTACCAGGCTTTGCTGAGGGGACCGCAATGGCGCTGCTTGGAGGCCTACCGGAGTTGGGGCAGGTGAGCGACGAAGTTGTCGTCGCGTTGGTGGGCGTTGCTCCTTATGACGACGATAGCGGCAAACGTCGAGGTGAACGCTGCATCAAGGGTGGTCGCCGCTGGGTGCGGAACGCCCTCTACATGCCCTGCATCGGCGCCGCGACGCTGAACAACCCGGTGTTCAAGGCCTTCTATGAGCGCCTGATTGCCAAGGGCAAGCCGCCAAAGGTCGCGATCGTCGCCTGCATGCGCAAGCTGATCGTCATCCTCAACACCATGATCGCTCGCGGCGAGACGTGGGATCCGAAGAAATACAGGTTGGCCTGACGAGCGCGCCTTCTCGTGCTCGGACCTCGGCCGAGCGCATGCCAAGCCCAAAGACCGGCGTGCAGACGGGGTCAAGGCCGTCAGCCGCCGAAGGCGGGGGTGCGCCAGCACCAGCCTTGAGCCCGTCTGATCGCCGGTCTACTCCGACCCAGTTGCTCTTGGACAAGAAGGGCGAGAGATGAAGCAAAGCTCGGGTGAAACAAGCCGCGAGAATGAATATGCACGTCTGCGACCACGCACGCGGTGTCATCGCCCGGTTTAACGGGGCGATCCAGTACTCCGAGACGGCGGTGATGAATCGAGAGGCCGCGGCGTACTGGATTCCCCGCCTGCGCGGGGAATGACAGCGTCACTTGGAGAAGCAAGCTGTCACCTCATACGCCGTCATTGCGAGGCGCGAAGCGACGAAGCAATCCAGAATCCCTCCGCGGAAAGACTCTGGATTGCTTCCGCCTTCGCCGAGCTTCGGCGGGACAAGTCGCTGCGCTCGCAATGATGGGGTGGACGGCCCCCGAACGGCATCGGTGTGCCAGACTGGTGATGTTGAGTCGAACCAGACAAAGGGAGCCGTCCATGACGAAGATTAGCACGATTGGGGTTGATCTGGCGAAGAACGTTTTTCAAGTCCACGCGATTGACGCGTCGGGAGCTGTGGTGGTGAGGCGCCAGCTCAAGCGAGCCTCGGTCGAGAAGTTTTTCGCGCAGTTGCCGCCGTGCCTGGTGGGCATGGAGGCTTGCGGCAGCGCTCATCATTGGGCGCGCGTGATCGGCCGGTATGACCACCAGGTGCGGTTGATGCCGCCGGCTTATGTGAAGCCCTACGTCAAGCGCAACAAGAACGATGGCCGCGATGCCGAAGGGGTCTGCGAGGCTGTGACCCGACCGACGATGCGGTTTGTTCCGGTGAAGAGCATCGCGCAACAGGCAACGCTGGCGGTTCATAGCGCGCGTGCCTTGCTGGTTCGGCAGCGGACCATGGTGGCGAACGCCTTGCGAGCAGCGCTGAGTGAGCTCGGGATCGTGGCAGCGCAAGGATATCAGGGGCTGCGCGGGCTGATGGCCCGGCTCGAAGAGCCGAGTGAGGAGATTCCGGAGATGATGCGCAGCGCCCTGTTGATGCTGGCCAAGCACTGGCAGGCACTCGATGCCGACGAACGGGTGCTTGAACGGCAGCTCGCCAAGGCTGCCCGTGGCGATCGCGACGCCAAGCGGCTCATGGAGGTCCCAAGCGTCGGCCCGATCATCGCCAGTACGGTCCTGGCCAAAGTGCCCGACGCAAAAGTGTTCCGCTCCGGTCGCGACTTCGCAGCCTGGATCGGGATCACCGGCAAGGACCACGGCACCGGAGGCAAGCATCGCCCCGGGAGGATCTCCAAACAGGGAGACCGTGTGCTGCGAGCGCTGTTGATCAGCGGTGCCAGCGCCTATCTGCGGCAACAGAAGGCGCGCGGCGTCACCGATCCGTGGCTGCGTGATCTGCTGGCGCGGCGGCCTTATAAGGTCGCCATGGTGGCCTTCGCGGCCAAAACCGCCCGGATCATCTGGGCCATGCTGGTCAAAGGAGAAACCTACCGAGACCGCGCGAGCGCGCCGGCTGCGGCCTAGTTGAGGGGCAACAGCCGCCGCGCTCGCGCTCCACGCCTATCGGAAGGGCACTAAAGGTGTGATGGCAAATGGTCTGGAAAACGGGATCGAAACACTCCGCATCGTCATCGCGCGTCACAGCGCGCCGCAATGATTGGAATTCGATCAGCGATCTCCATCAGGGCCCGCGGTCAATGGCCGCTTCTCGAGGCCGTATACATGACCGCTCCCCGATTCATTTGCTGAAGCACCAAAAAGCCCTTGCCGAGAGGGGGCCGTCCATACATGACGAGGAGGGGAGTGTGCGCCACACTCCGCTCTCGTGCCTCGGACGCAGCGCTTCCGCGCTGCAGCTTGTCCGCGACACGAGGTGAACGATGCGCGGTTAATTCAACACCCTCTTGTTATCCGGGCTGTCCAGCGAGAATGTCGGCACGTCGATCTCGAAGCGCTCGCCGGTTTCGCTGACCATCTGGTAGCGGCCGGTCATGAAGCCCGAGGCGGTCGAGAGCGGCACGCCGGAGGTGTATTCGAAGCGCTCGCCGGGGGCCAGGATCGGCTGCTCGCCGACCACGCCCTCGCCCTTCACCTCCTGCTGGCGGCCGGAGGCATCGGTGATGATCCAGTGCCGCGTCTTGAGCTGCACGGTCTCCTCGCCCGAATTGGTGATGACGATGGTGTAGGACCAGAAGTAGCGCGAGCGGTCGGCCGACGACTGCTCCGGAACAAAGTTCGGCTCGACGGTCACTTCGATCTGGCGGGTCACGGCGCGGTACATGGTTGGCATCATACCGAAATCCGTCCCGGGAACCAAACGCCGCGGATGGCTTTGGCGACATCGTCCCGCCAGAATTCGAGGGGAAGGACACCCCCAAGCGAGACACCCTTATGTGATCCCGCCGCTTTGCGAGACGACAGCCGGACCATTACACTCCTTCAATGTCGCGATTTGCGGAAGGGTTTTTAGGCCCCCGATGACCATTGCCGACCAAGTGACGGGATCGACCATCGCAGGAACCGCGGAGACCAAGCCGCGCGCCGCTGCGCCGGCCATCACGCTGCCCGCCATCGGCGAGCGCGAGCTCCGGCTCGATCTGTTCCGCGGGCTCGCGCTGTGGCTGATCTTCATCGACCATCTGCCGCCGAGTCTGCTGACTTGGTTCACTATCCGCAATTACGGCTTCAGCGACGCCACCGAGATCTTCATCTTCATCTCCGGCTACACCGCCGCCTTCGTCTATGGCCGGGCGATGCTGGAGAGCGGCGTCGTCATCGCCACCGCGCGCATCCTGCGGCGGGTCTGGCAGATCTACGTCGCCCACGTCTTCCTGTTCACGATCTTCCTCGCCGAGATCTCCTATGTGGCGACCAGGTTCGAGAACCCGCTCTACACCGAAGAGATGGGTATCATGGACTTCCTCAAGCAGCCCGACATCACCATCGTGCAGGCGCTGCTCTTGCGCTTCCGTCCGGTCAACATGGACGTGCTGCCGCTCTACATCGTGCTGATGCTGGCGCTGCCCCTGATCCTGTGGTCGATGAAATGGCGGCCCGACGTCACGCTCGGCCTTTCGGTCGTGCTCTACGCGGTGACCTGGGAGTACGATCTTTATCTGTCGGCTTATCCGAACGGCTTCTGGGCCTTCAATCCCTTTGCCTGGCAGCTGCTGTTCGTGTTCGGTGCATGGTGCGCGCTCGGGGGTGCGCGCCGCATGTCGCGCATCCTGGCCTCGCCGGTGACGATGTGGATCTCGATCGCCTATCTGGTCGCGGCGTTCTACGTCACGCTGACCTGGTATGTGCCGCAGCTCTCGCAGTTCATGCCGAAGCGGATCGAGCAGTGGATGTATCCGATCGACAAGACCGACCTCGACGTGCTGCGCTTCACGCATTTCCTGGCGCTGGCCGCGCTCACCGTGCGCTTCCTGCCCCGGGATTGGCCGGGCTTGAAATCGCGCTGGCTGCGACCATTGATTCTATGTGGTCAGCATTCCCTCGAGATCTTCTGTCTCGGGGTCTTCCTGGCCTTTGCCGGCCATTTCATTCTCGCCGAAGTCTCCGGCGGACCGGCCATGCATGCGCTGATTAGTCTCTCCGGGGTCCTCATCATGTGGGGCGTGGCCTGGGTGATTTCGTGGTACAAGCGTGTGGCTGACAAGAGCGGTGCGAAAACCAAAAACGCCGTCGGCAACGCCGATCTGGCGGGAGGGGGCTGATGAAGGCGAAGGTTCTCCTGAGCCTGATCCTGCTATGCGGTGGCCTCGCCGCGCCTGTGGCGCGTGCGGGCGATGCTGTGCCAGCCGCTTCCGCTGCGCCCGCGGCCTGCGAATTGCCGCCCTATCTGCTGACCAGCGAAAGCCAGCTGCCCAAGGTCGCCGACGCGGTCAAGGCCGGCAAACCGCTCGATATCCTGGTCATCGGCAGCCGCTCGACCACGATTCCGTCGTCGGAGAGCAGCTCGTACCCGGCGCGCATGGAGGCGATCCTCAAGGAGAAGCTGCCACCGTCCGAGGTCGTGCACGTCTCCGTAGAAATACAGAGCAAGAAGACGGCAGAGGAGACCGCCTCCACCTTCGTTAAGCTGCTGGAAGCAAAAACGCCTACTTTGGTGATCTGGCAGACCGGGACCGTGGATGCTATTCGATCCATCGATCCCGACGAATTTCGTAGCGCGGTGACCGACGGGGTTGTTGCGCTGCAAAAGGCAGGGACTGACGTTGTCTTGATGAACTTGCAGTATAGCCCGCGCACCGAGACCATGATCTCGGCGCAGCCTTTTCTCGATAATATGCGCGTGGTGGCGCAGGAGCACGACATCCCGCTGTTCGATCGCTTCTCGATCATGCGGCAGTGGAATGATCAGGGCCAGTTCGACCTGTTCAGCCCGTCTCGCGGGCCTGAGCTGGCGAAGCAGGTCCACGATTGCCTTGGCCGGGCGTTGGCACAGTTCGTGATCGACGCGGCTCATCTGGAGCCAGCCCAGCAGCAAAATTGAGGTCTAGCGTTAATGAGTTCTCTTCGCCCTTTTTGCCTGACATCATGGCTGGCCGCGCCCACAGCCGCAGTGCTGTTGCTGCTGACGCCGGCCTCGCAGTCACGTGCACAATCGCAGGCCGCACAGGCGACACCCGCACCCGCGCAGCCGGCTGATCCCGCGTCCGCTTCGCCGTCGCAGACCACCGTCGCCGCGAGGTCGCCCGAGCAGCGCGGCGTCACGTCGCGCGCCATCGACAAGGTGAAGGAGGTCGCAAAGTCCGCCGCCGACATCTTCGGCCGCGTGCCCTGCCTGCCGCCGAAGGACGGCTCGAAGGCTATGGGCTCGCTGCCGCACGTTGCGAGCAAGCTCGTCGCCGGCCAGCCCGTCGTCATCGTCGCGTTCGGCTCGTCGTCGACCGCGGGATTCGGTGCGAGCTCGCCGGAATTCAATTATCCGAACCGTCTCGCCGCGCAGCTGCGCCGGCATTATCCGACCGCCGACATCACCGTCGTCAATGCCGGCGTCGGCGGCGAGGATGCGCCCGAGATGATGAAGCGCCTGCAGACGCAGGTGATCGACGCGCATCCGGATCTCGTGATCTGGCAGGTCGGCACCAACGCCGTGCTGCGCAACCTCGATCCCGGCGAGACCGCAAAGATCGTCGATGACGGCATCAGCCGTATCCAAGCCGCGGGCGGCACCGACATCGTGCTGGTCGATCCGCAGTACTCACCGGCCGTCAACCAGCGCAAAGAGAGCGCCGGCAAGATGGTGAAGCTGCTCGGCAAGGTCGCCGAGCTCCGCCACGTCGGCATCTTCCCGCGCTTCGAGGTGATGCGCGACTGGCACGAGAACCAATCGATCCCGGTCGAGAGCTTCGTGATCGCCGACGGCCTGCACATGAACGATTGGGGCTACGCCTGCTTCGCCCAGCTGCTCGGCGACGACATCATCCGCTCCGTCGGCCAGATCAGGATCGGTGTGAACGTGCCCGCTGATGTGAGAACGTATCGGCCGATGTAGGCGCGGTGCTGTAGGGTGGGCAAAGGCGCGCTCTCCGCGCGCCGTGCCCACCAATCTATCGGCGCTGTACGTTTGACTGGTGGGCACGCTTCGCGTTGCCCACCCTACGAAGCCCTCACGCCTTCTCCAGCGCCGCCGTCAGATCCTCGATCAGATCGTCCGCATGCTCCAGCCCCGCGGAGAAGCGGATGAAGCCTTCGCTGATGCCGAGCGCGGCGCGGTCCTCCGGCTTCAGGCGTTGATGCGTCGTGGTTGCCGGATGCGTGACGAGGCTCTTGGCGTCGCCGAGATTGTTGGAGATCTTCGCAAGCTTCAGCTCATTGAGCACGCGGAACGCCGCCGCCTTGCCGCCCTTGACCTCGAAACCGACCAGCGTCGAGCCGCCGCGCATCTGCTTCTTCACTAACGCCGCCTGCGGATGATCGGCGCGGCCGGGATAGACCAGCCGCGAGATCTTCGGATGGCTCGCCAGCGCTTCGGCGATACGCGCCGCCGTGTCGGTCTGCGCGCGCACGCGCACGCCCAGCGTCTCCAGGCCCTTGAGCAGGACCCAGGCGTTGAACGGCGAGATCGACGGGCCGGTCTGACGCATGAAATTGTGAATGTGCTCGGCGATGAAGGCTTCCGAGGACAGGATGATGCCGCCGAGGCACCGGCCCTGGCCGTCGATATGCTTGGTCGCGGAATAGACGACGACGTCGGCGCCCAGCGCGAGCGGGCTCTGCCAGATCGGCGTCGCGAACACGTTGTCGACCACGAGCCGCGCGCCGCCCTTGTGTGCGATCTCGGCGATGCCGGGAATGTCGAGCACGTCGAGTGTCGGATTGGTTGGGCTCTCCAGGAAGAACGTCTTGGTGTTGGGCCTCAATGCGCGCTGCCACTGGTCGAGATCGAGCCCGTCCACCAGCGTGGTCTCGATGCCGTAGCGCGGCAACAGGTCCTGGATGACGTAGAGGCACGAGCCGAACAGGGCGCGGGAGGCGACCACGTGATCGCCGGCCTTGAGCGGCGCCAGGATCGCGGTCGTCACCGCCGCCATGCCAGTTGCGGCCGAGCGGGCTGCCTCGGCGCCTTCGAGCTCGATCATGCGGCGCTCGAACATCGCGATCGTCGGGTTGGAGTAGCGCGAATAGATGAAGCCGGGATCCTCGCCCTTGAACCGCGCCTCGCACTCCTCCGCGCTGGCGTAGACATAGCCTTGCGTCAGGAACAGCGCCTCCGATGTCTCGCCATATTGCGAGCGCAGGGTCCCGGAATGGACGAGGCGGGTTTCGGGGCGGTAGGCAGCAGGCGACTTCGACATAAGGACCCTCCGACATGACCATCGACGCGCAAATGGTCACAAAAAAACCGGCCTGGATATCTCCACTGGCCGGGATCACAGAGGTCCCCGGCCTGTTTAGCGACTTATTTAACGTGGCTGCAAGCCGGCCGGCTCAAATCACCACGGGATAAGTGATGCTCTTATTCCGCAATCCCCTTTCCGTCAAGGCGTCCATCGGTTAGCCGTAAAAGGCTGGTATGTCCCGCATTTCGGGATGAGTTTGCCCCCTGATGAGGACCCCCGGTTGACGTTCACAGTCGCCGCCGACGCCAATGGTATCCTGCCCGACCGCATGATCGCGGCGATGGCGGAAGAAGGCCTCATCCTGCCCGCCTACGATTTCGTCGAGAGCCAGATCCAGCCGGCCAGCCTCGATCTTCGCCTCGGCGACATCGCCTATCGCGTCCGCGCCAGCTTCCTGCCTGGTCCCGGCGCCACGGTCGCGGAGCGCATCGACGAGTTGAAGCTGCACGAGTTCAGCCTCGCGGACGGCGCGGTGCTCGAGACCAACTGCGTCTACATCGTGCCGCTGCTGGAGAGCCTGGCCCTGCCGCCGGAGATCGTCGCGGCCGCAAATCCGAAGAGCTCGACCGGCCGCCTCGACGTCTTCACCCGCGTCATCGCCGACGGCACACGCCGCTTCGACATGATCGGCGCCGGCTATCACGGCCCGCTCTATGCCGAGATCAGCCCGAAAACATTTCCGGTGCTGGTGCGCGAGGGCTCGCGCCTGAGCCAGGTGCGTTTCCGCACCGGCGATGCCATCCTCAATGCCGACGAGCTCGATGCGCTGCATGCCGCCGAGCGCCTCGTCAACATCGACGATGCCGATCTCTCCGGCGGCGTCGCCGTCTCGGTCGATCTCTCGGGCGAGAAGGCAAATGGCTTCGTCGGCTATCGCGCCAAGCGTCACACCGGTGTCGTCGACGTCGACCGCCGCGCCGGCTATGCGGTGGAAGATTTCTGGGAGCCGATCTCGGCGCGCCCCGATGGCAGCCTGATCCTCGATCCCGGCGAGTTCTACATCCTCGCCTCCAAGGAAGCTGTGCAGGTGCCGCCCGATTACGCCGCCGAGATGGTGCCGTTCGATCCGCTGGTCGGCGAATTCCGCGTGCACTATGCCGGCTTCTTCGATCCCGGCTTCGGCTATGCCGGCGCCGGCGGGCTAGGATCGCGCGCTGTGCTGGAGGTGCGCTCGCGCGAAGTGCCGTTCATCCTCGAGCACGGCCAGATCGTCGGCCGCCTCGTCTACGAGAAGATGCTGGCGCGCCCCGACGCGATGTACGGCCAGCGCATCGGCTCCAATTACCAGGCCCAAGGCCTCAAACTATCGAAGCATTTTCGGGTGTAGCCCGATCCTGTAGCCCGGATGGAGCGCAAGCGCAATCCGGGAAGGTCTCACTTGTGGCGCGATCCCGGATTACGCTTTGCTCCATCCGGGCTACAAGGTGGTGTCATGACTGAGCCATCCCAACTCGATGCAAGCATCATCAACGACGTCGCGGACGCGCTGATCTATTCGGATCGCTCCGGCACGATCACGCGCTGGAATCGGGCATCGACCGCCCTGTTCGGCTTCACCGCCGATGAAGCGCTCGGCCGGAATCTCGACCTGATCATTCCCGAACATCTGCGCGCTGCACACTGGAAAGGCTTCGAGGCCGCGCTCGCGAGCGGGACGATGAAGCTTGCGGGCAGGCCGACGCTGACCCGCGCGCTGCACAAGAGCGGGCGCAAGCTCTACATCGAGATGACCTTCGCGCTGGTGCGTGACACTGACGGCGCAGTGCAGGGATCGGTGGCGATGGCACGCGACGTCACCGAACGCGTCGAGCGCGAGCGCGCCGCCAGGCTTGCGCAAAATTCGTGATGCGGAATTGCCGGGCCGCCGTGCAGGGCGCCCTGCATGAGCGTCAGGTTGCCTGTCACCAGGGGCGATGACGCACTCGATCGCAACAAAGATCGGGAGCGAACATGGCTCGAGCTGACGCCGCGCAGGATGATGCGGCCGAGACGCCGCCGCCGCGCGCCCTTCGCCTCTCCCCGCGTGCGGGGAGAGGCCGGAATTTGCGAGAGCAAATTACGGGTGAGGGGGAGTCTTCGCGAGTCCAGCTGTCACCGGTTGCGCGGATAGAGCCTCACCCCTCCCTCTCCCCGTAAGAACGGGGAGAGGGAGGGGTGAGAGAGCCGAATTCAATCCATTGAAATGCACTGCCGCAGGGCACGCCTGCGCCCTGCGCAGGAGGAATCGGCAATCGCCGTGCTAACAAGCCCCTGCCGCGCCCTGTGCGCGAACAAATTGATTGGCACACCTGTTCATTGCCGCGCCGCAAATGGCGCTCGCGCCCGGGAGAGGACATGTCCGACATCGCCGAGATCCCGGTCGATGATCACGAGCGCCCGCTGCCGCCGCGGCCGGTCCGAAGCGCGCTCACCGACGGGCCGATCCTGCGCACGCTGCTCTCCCTCGCCTGGCCGAACGTGATCGGCTTGTCGGCCGGCATCTGCGTGGTGATTGCCGAGACCTCCTATGTGGGCCGGCTCGGCGTCGAGGCGCTCGCCGCGATGGCGCTGGTGTTTCCGACAGTGATCCTGACCATGACCATGTCGGGCGGCGCCATGGGCGGCGCGGTGGCCTCCGCCATCGCACGTGCGCTCGGCGCCGGCGATCGTGAGCGTGCCGGCACACTCGCTGTGCACGCGATGCTGATCGGCATCAGCTTCGGTCTCGTTTTCATGCTGGGCATGCTGATCTTCGGGCCCAGGCTGCTCGAAATGCTTGGCGGCCGCGGCAATGTGCTGGCGCATGCGATCGCCTACACGCAGGTGTTTTTCGGCGGCGCCGTGCTGCCCTGGCTGCTCAACACCATGGCGGGCATCCTGCGCGGCACCGGCAACATGAAGCTGCCGTCGTTCCTCATCCTCAACTCCGCGGCCTGGCAGATCGTGCTCGGCGGCACGCTGGGCCTCGGGCTCGGGCCGGTGCCGCAGCTCGGCATGCGCGGCGTCGCGGCCGGCGCGCTGATCGCCTATTCCATGAACATCTGCATCATGGGCTGGTACCTGTTCTCCGGCCGCGCGCGGATCGCGCCGAAGCTTCGGGGCCTGCGCATCCAATGGGCGATGTTCTTCGATATCCTGAAGGTCGGCGCCATCGCCTGCTTCTCGCCGCTGCAATCGGTACTGACGATCTCGATCTTCACCCACATGCTGGCGAAGTTCGGCACTGCGATCCTCGCCGGCTACGGTATCGGCGCGCGGCTCGAATTCCTGCTGACCTCGATCGCGTTCTCGTTCGGCATCGCCTGTGTGCCGATGGTCGGCATGGCGATCGGCGCCGGCCGCATCGCGCGCGCCCGGCGCATCGCCTGGACCGCCAGTGCTGCCGCTTTCGTCGCAGTCGGCGCGCCGGCGTGCCTCGTTGCGATCTTCCCAGATCTCTGGGTCAACATCTTCACCGACAGCGTGGCCGTGCGCGTGGCGAGCCATCAATATCTTTCGACGGTCGGACCGTTCTACGCGTTCTTCGGCCTTGCCACGACGATGTACTTCTCCTCGCAAGGCGCGGCCAAGGTGATCGGGCCGGTGCTGGCGCAGACGGCGCGGCTGATCTACATCGCGGCTGTCGGCTGGTGGCTGTCGACGCACGAGGCCGGCGCGCAGAGCTTCTTCTGGCTGGCCGCGAGCTCGATGGTCGTGCTCGGCCTGCTGTCGTGCTCCAGCGTGGTGCTGACGCGCTGGGGGCCACGTGAGACGAAAGCTGCGATCAGGCCGGCGCTTTCGACTCCCGATTAGCGGTGCTTGTGACGGCGGTGGGTGCTAGGCCGCCGCAGCTGGAAATGCCCTTTGCATGGCGGCCACAGCCTCCTTCGTCTGCCCCTGAACGTAAGGCGCGAGCTCGTTCGGCAGCATATCGATGATCCAGACGAGGCGGCACCTCGTCTCGCCTTCGGCAATGACCTGCACCGAGGCGCTGTAATGCTTTAGCCGCTCGTTGTTGATCGCATAGACGAGGCGCTGCCGCGCGTCGTCGCAATCGACCAGCACCTCGCGCGCCACGGAGCCATTGGCGAAGGTGACGATGCGCGCATCTCCATCGAGCGTGCACGCGGTGACGAAGCCCGGCACCAGCCGCTGATGCAGCGCGCCGAAATCACGCACCGCGTCCCAGACGTCGTGCGCGGAGGCGGGGAGGGGGATGTCGTTGTAGATGGAGGCCATGGGGAATTCCTATATTGTGGAGAGTTCATAGGGTGGGCAAAGGCGCGCTCTTCGCGCGCCGTGCCCACCATTCGTCGGCAGTGTCGCCTACGCGATGGTGGGCACGCTTCGCTTTGCCCACCCTACAAGTGATTGTGCGCAGCGGCCCCTACGGACAAACCGCCTCGATATTGTTGCCGTCAGGGTCGATCAGGAACGCCGCATAATAGGTCGGGCTGTAATCCCTGCGCAGCCCGGCGCCGCCATTGTCGCGGCCGCCGCTCTTCAGGCCCTCGCTGTGAAACGCCTTGACCGCGTCATGATCTTTGGCGCGAAACGCGATATGCGCGCCATCGGCCTTCCGTCCCTTGTTCAGGTGCAGCCACAGCGCCGGCTCGCCCTTCGGCCCGAACCCGGCATAGCCATCGCCACCGGAGCACAGGACATAGCCGAGCGGCGCCAGCACCGCGGTGTAGAAGCGCGTGGCGGCGTCGAGGTCGGCAACACGCAATCCGATGTGGTCGTACATATTCGTCTCCATTGCAGAAGCGTGCCGCGAATGGCACGCGCCGGAGACGACCCTAGTCAGTTGAGGGCAAGCTGCTCTTGGAGAATCTTGCGCTCCCCCTTCGACGCCTGGCGGAACTTGGTCGGCGACACGCCGGCGGCGCGATGAAACGTGCGGACGAAGTTGGAGAGATCGCCGAAACCGACATCATAGGCAATCTCGGTGACGGCGATGTCGTCGTCAGCAAGCTTGCGCGCGGCGTGTCGCAGCCGCGAGCGCACCAGATATTGATGCGGAGTGACGCCGAGCACGCTCGAGAACAGCCGGAGGAAATGAAACGGGCTGAGGCCGGCCTGCTTTGCGGCCTGCTCAAGGTCGAGCTCGGCATGCGAGTTGTCGTCGATCCACAGTGCGGCCTCCACCGCGCGACGGCGGTCACGCGCAGTCGGCGTGGCCGGCTTGCGGCCCTTACCCGAGACGACGTCGATAAAACGGCCGGCGAGGATCTGGCCGATCTCGTCGAGGCCGAGGTCGCTGTTGCCATCTGCTGCCGTCTGGGCCAGCTCGCCCAGCACCATCAGCTCGGGCAGCGGCGGTGTCGCGCCGACCTGCCAGATCTCGCGCCGTCCCCCGAGGGCATCGACCAGGTTCTCGCTGAAGAAGAAGCCGAGGCAGATGTCGCCGCAGACATGCTCATGCGTGCAGGTGTATTCCTCGCCGGGCGCGCCGATCAGCATCGAGCCCGCCACCAGCTCGAAGAAGCCGGCGCGGCAATGGCAGCCGAAGCTGCCAGAGCGGACATAGGCGATGGAATGGCCGGTGCGGCATTCCGCAAAGGGCGTGTCGTCCGGCCCCGCATCGCAGCGAAACTCGGAGACTGTCATTGATGGCGTCGTCAGCAGCGTGATCGCGTCCATCCCGCCTATCTAGGTAGGAGCGCGCGGCGGAGCAACGGGCAGCAGCACCTCGAACAGGGTCTTACGGGCGACGGGATGGGCGCCCTCGAGGGCCAGCAGCCGTCGTTTGGAGATCACGCCGCCATAGGGCGAGAGCCGGCCGGTGTCATTGCCGGCCTCCAGCATCCGGTGGCAGGGCACGATCAGCATGAAGGGATTTTTCGCGATCGCCTGCGCCACGGAATACGCCGCGCCCGAGGCGCCCAGCGCCTTGGCCACCTCGTGATAGGTACGCGTCTCCCCGCGTGGAATGGTGCAGGCGAACTCGTAGACGCGCCGGTTGAAGCCGGGCACCCCGCCGGCATCGAGGCTGACATCGGAGAAATCAGGATCGGTGCCTTGCAGCAAGCCGACGATGCCCTCGATCGCTAGCTCGGCGTTCTCGGACGGGCGCTGCTCGCGCGCCTCGGGATGGACCTGGAAAACCCGGCGGCGGGTGTCGATCTCCCGCGCCTCCGGCAATTGCACGGCGACCACGCCGGTGCTGCTCCAGATGATGCCACAGCGCCCCAGCGCCGTGTCGAATATCGCGTACGCGCGCCCCACCATGCACACGCCCCCACTCAGTGCACGTTTCTCCCCCGACAGCTCGATCATAACACCGCCACAATCCGGCGCACCTGGAATCTTGCCAAGACGTTAACAACCGTCGGGCCGGGCGCGCCAAAGCGCTTGGCGGGAGGCGCCGTCTCGGCTAATCAGGAGCGGCGCAAGGCGCGCATCCGCGGGCGTAGTTCAATGGTAGAACGGCAGCTTCCCAAGCTGCATACGAGGGTTCGATTCCCTTCGCCCGCTCCAATGCTTCACCGACCGTGATCTCAAGCCGGGCCCGATTGCTTCGGGTTTCGCACGCAGGTGCGAGATTCCAATATATTAGCCTCTCATTTGTCGGCCTACGACTTTTCCCGCGCTAAGCTCCGTCGTCTTGGCGCGTACGGTCCTGGCGCCGGGGCGTTATGCGAAGAGGAGTCATGGACCAGCAGAAACTCGACCGCGCGATCGGTCGGCGCCTGAAGACGCTGCGGACGCAGGCGGGCATGACGTTGAACGAGCTTGCGGCGCGCTCCGGCGTCAGCCGCGCCATGATCGGGCGGGTGGAGCGGGCGCAGAGCAGTGCGACGGCGGCGCTGCTCGGAAAACTCTGCGCGGCGCTCGACGTGTCGTTGAGCGATGTCGTTGCGCTTGCCGAGAAGCCGCCCGAGCGGCTGGTGCGGCTCGCTGACCAGCCGCACTGGCGCGATCCCGAGAGCGGTTATCGCAGGCGTCATGCCTCGCCGACCGATGCGGCGAGCGGCATCGAGGTCATCGTCGTCGACCTGCCGGCTGGCGCGCGGGTGCCGTACAGCCCCTGGGGCCGCAACGCCTTCACCCAGCAGCTTTTGATGCTGGAGGGCGCGATCGCCGTGCATATCGATGCCAAGGCGGTGCGGCTGCGTGAGGGCGATTGTCTGGATTTCGACGTGATGCGCGCCGTGATCTTCGAGAACGAAACGAAGCAGGACGCGCGCTACATCATCATCACGCGGCGCGGCGCGTCCTACGGCAAGATGTGAGACCAGGAGATCCTGACGATGCAGATCCGCACCGGCGACACCCATGATCCCCGCGTCATCGCGCTGCTCGATCATCACGTTGCGGCCGCGCGGGCGCAGACCGCGCCGGGCAGCGCCCATGCGCTCGATCTCGCGGGATTGCGCGCGCCCGAGATCGCGTTCTGGACCGGCTGGGATGGCGAGACGCTGGTCGCCACCGGTGCGTTGAAGGCGCTCTCGGCTGACCACGGCGAGGTGAAGTCGATGCACACGCTACAGACCACGCGGCGGCGCGGCTTTGGCGGACAGATGCTCCGCCACATCATTACTGAGGCTCGTGCACGCGGCATGATGCGTCTCAGCCTCGAAACCGGCTCGTGGGACTATTTCAAACCGGCGCACGCGCTCTATCAGGCGCACGGTTTCGTCGCCTGCGACCCGTTCGAAGACTATCTCGAAGATCCCAACAGCCTGTTCCTGACGCTGGACCTGTCGGAGCCGACGCGCCGGTAGCTCAGGAGCGCGTCTCCTCGATCTTGTCGAGCACGCGCTCGGGCGCGATGTCCCGGGCCGCTTCCTCCAGATCGCGCTCAGAATCCGGCTTGACGTCGAGCCGCTCCGCGACCTGCGTGAGCAGGCGGGCAACCTTGGTCAGCTCATGCTCGGCGAGCAGGCTGATCTGGAGGTCGAGATCGGCGCGCTTGTCGGCTGCCGCGGTCATGCGGTTCTGTGAGATCAGCACGAACGTGGAGAGAAAGATCGCTTCCACGGAGGCAACCATCGCCAGCACGACGAAGCTCTCGTCCCAGGCCGGAATCCCCGGCAGCCAATGCAGGTTGGCAATGATCCAAAGCCCGAACACGGCGAGGTGCAGGTAGACGAACGTCATGCTGCCGGTGAAGGCGGTGATGGCATCGGCGAGCTTTTCTTGGGTCGTGGCCGTCCGTTGCTCGTGCTGGCGGCGCTCGACCAGCGCCCGGATGTTGCGCTCGAGCGTCGGGCTCAGCCCCTCGCCAGGATCATGGGTGATGTCGTTACGCATTCGGCGGAAACGGGCGAGTGGAAGAGCCGTTCCTCCCGGAGCACGGGCAAATCGCTGCTGTTCCCTCAAAATGAGTTGCGCACCTCAAAACACCTCTGCTAGCCTTCAGCCATGGCCGAGACGCTGACCCCGACTGTGCTGACGCTGAAGGACATCGCCCGCGAGGCCGGCGTCAGTCTCGCCACGGTTGACCGCGTCCTGCACAACAGGCCAGGGGTACGCCCGGACACGGTCCGCCGCGTCAAGGAAGCCATCGAGCGCAATTCGTTCCAGCCGCATGTGGCCGCCGCCGAGCTCGCCCGCGGCCGCGCCCGCCGCTTCGCCTTCGTGATGCCGTCCGGGCCGAACCCGTTCATGCAGCAGATCGAGGCCTATCTTGGCGAGATGGCCGCCTGGCTCTCGGCCCGCCGCCTCAGCGTCGAGATGGTCCCGACCGACGTGTTCAATCCTTCCGTGCTCGCCGCTTCGCTGGAGGCGCTGTCGGGCGCGTATGACGGCGTTGCCGTGGTGGCGCTGGACCATCCCGGTGTCCGCGCCGCGATCAACGACCTCGTCGATGCCGGTGCCAAGGTGGTGACGCTGGTCTCCGACGTGCCGTCCTCGCGCCGCCACCATTATGTCGGGATCGACAACATCGCTGCGGGCCGCACCGCCGGCGCGCTGGTCGGGCGCCTGGTTGGCGGGCGGTCCGGCAAGGTCGCGATCGTCGCGGGCTCGCAGGGCCTGCGCGACCATGCCGAGCGCATCTTCGGCTTCAACCAGGTGATGGCAACGGAATTCCCTGACCTGGACGTGCTGCCGGTGCTGGAAGGGCGCGACGAGGACGACCGCTCGGAACAGCTGCTGGCACAGCTGCTCGGCAGGCATGCCGACATCGTCGGCCTTTATAACGTCGGCGCCGGCACGCAGGGCGTTGCCAAAGCGCTGAACGACAAGGCGTTGAACGCGGCTGGTCGCGACAAGCTGGTGTTCGTCGGGCACGACGTCACCGCGTTGACGCGCCGATTGCTGCTGCAGGGCGTGATGGATGCCGCGATCTCGCAGAACCCCGGACATGAAGCGCGCGCCGCCGTGCGCGTGCTGCTGGCGCTCGCCCGCGGCGAGCCGATCCTGCGCGAACAGGAGAAGATCAGGATCGACATCGTAATGCGGGACAATCTGCCTTAGCGGCAGGTGGATTTGGAAAAGGCCCGCTGCGGGGGAAAGCGACGCAAGATCGCGCACCGCAGCAGGCGAAAGGGAGGATGACGTGTATCTCGGAATCGACATCGGCACATCCGGTGTGAAAGCGGTGCTCGTGAGCGAAGCTGGCGCGGTCGTCGCGACGGCGGCGCGCGAGCTTGCGCTGTCGCACCCCGTGCCGCTGTGGTCCGAGCAGGACCCCGATGCCTGGGTCGATGCGACGATCGGCGCAGTCGACGATCTCGCCGCGCGCCATGCGCGCGAGGTCGCGCAGGTTCGTGGCATCGGGCTGTCAGGTCAGATGCATGGCGCGACGCTGCTTGGCGAGGACGGCCGGCCACTGCGCCCGGCCATTCTCTGGAATGACGGCCGCTCGCAGGCCGAATGCGCCGCGCTGGAGCGGCGCTGTCCCTCGCTACACGCGATCGCCGGCAATCTGGCGATGCCCGGCTTCACCGCGCCAAAACTGCTCTGGGTGGCGCGGCATGAGCCGAAGATCTTCGACAGCGTGGCAAAGGTGCTGCTGCCGAAAGCCTATGTCCGCTATCGCCTCACCGGTGAGATGGTCGAGGATATGTCGGATGCGGCCGGCACGCTGTGGCTGGATGTCGGTCTACGCCGCTGGTCAGCCCTGCTGCTGCATGCCACCGGGCTGGATCTGCATCACATGCCGCGCCTCGTCGAGGGCAGCGCGGTGAGCGCGGTGCTCGCGCCGGACTACGCGCAGCGCTGGGGCATGGCGAAAGATGTCATTGTCGCCGGCGGCGCCGGCGACAATGCGGCGAGCGCGATCGGGCTCGGCGCGATCGCGCCGGGCGACGCCTTCCTGTCGCTGGGAACGTCGGGTGTCCTATTCCGCGTCACCGATCGCTTCGCCCCGGCGCCGGCTTCGGCCGTGCATGCGTTCTGTCACGCGCTACCCGGCCTCTGGCACCAGATGGGCGTGATGCTGTCGGCTGCGGCGTCACTCGCTTGGCTGTCTGGCGTGATGGAGACGCCGGCCGCAGCGCTGCTGGCGCCGCTCGGCGAGCGCGTCGATGGCCCAAGCCCGATCAAATTCCTGCCCTATCTCGACGGCGAGCGCACGCCGCACAACGATGCCATCGCCAGCGGCGCCTTCGTCGGCTTGCGCGGCGCGACCGGGCGCGCCCAGATCGTGCAGGCCGTGCTCGAAGGCGTCGCCTTCGCCGCGCGCGACAATCTGGCGGCGCTGCGCGCGGCGAGTGGGCCGATTGCCGAGGTCGCTCTCGTCGGCGGCGGCTCGCGCTCGCCGCTGTGGGCGCAGATCTGCGCCGATGTGCTCGGCATTCCCGTCCACCGCGTCGAGGAAGGTGAGGTCGGAGCCGCACTCGGCGCCGCGCGGCTCGGCCGGCTTGCCGCGACCGGGGAAGATCCCGCGGACGTCTGCACCCGTCCGCGGCGGCTTGCGAGCTTGACGCCCCGCGCATCTGTAACTGCGGCCTATGACGAGGCCTATCGTCGCTGGCGCGCACTTTATCCCGCATTGAAGGAGTCTGTTTAAGTGAACGTGTCAGCCAAATTCTTCGATGCAAGCACGCCCATAGCCTTCGCTGGCAAGGATGCGGCGAACGCGCCCGCCTTCCGCTGGTACGACAAGGACCGCCTCGTGCATGGCCGCCGGCTCGAGGACCATCTGCGCTTTGCGGTGTGCTATTGGCACTCCTTCTGCTGGCCCGGCGGTGATCCCTTCGGGGGCGAGACCTTTTTGCGGCACTGGCACCACGGCACCGATCCGATGGCGATGGCGCGGGCCAAGGCCGATGTCGCCTTCGAGTTGTTCCGCCTGCTGGACGTACCCTTCTTCACCTTCCACGATGTCGATGCCGCGCCGGAAGGCAGCTCGCTTGCGGAATCCGTCGCCAATCTCAACGCGATCGCCGATCTGTTCGAGGCGAAGATGGCCTCGGCAAAGGTCCGCCTGCTCTGGGGTACCGCGAACCTGTTCACGCATCGCCGCTACATGGCGGGCGCCGCGACCAATCCCGACCCCGACATCTTCACCTATGCTGCCGGCCAGGTCCGCGCCGCGCTGGAGGTGACGCACCGGCTCGGTGGCCAGAACTACGTGCTATGGGGCGGGCGCGAGGGCTACGAGACGCTGCTCAACACCGATCTCAAGCGCGAGCTCGACCAGCTCGGCCGTTTCGTCTCGCTCGTCGTCGAGCACAAGCACAGAATAGGTTTCGAGGGGCCGATCCTGATCGAGCCGAAGCCGAAGGAGCCGACCAAGCATCAATACGACTTCGACGTCGCCACCTGCTACGGTTTCCTCGAACGCTACGATCTCCTCAACGACGTCAAGCTCAACATCGAGCAGAACCACGCCATCCTCGCCGGCCACTCCTTCCATCACGAAGTCGCGCTGGCCGAGGCGCTCGGCGTGTTCGGCTCGCTCGATATCAACCGTGGCGACGATCTGCTCGGCTGGGACACCGACCAGTTCGCAATGAACGTGCCGGAGCTTGCCTTGGTGTTCCACGAGATCCTGAACCGCGGCGGCTTCACCACGGGCGGGCTCAATTTCGATGCCAAGATCCGCCGCCAGTCGATCGACCCCGATGATCTGATCCATGCCCATGTCGGCTCGATGGACGCCTGCGCGCGTGCCTTCCTCGCCGCCGCCGACATGCTCGACGCCGGCGTTCTCACCACACCCCTTGCCAAACGTTATGAGGGGTGGGCTGGGCCTGAGGGCAGGGCCATTCTCGGCGGCCAGCGTTCGCTCGCCGATCTCGCCGACCGTGCGCTCGCCCCCGGCTTCGACCCGCAGCCGCGCTCGGGTCGGCAGGAATATCTGGAATCCCTGGTCAACCGCTATGTCTGAGGAAGACCGCTGATGGCAAAGGCTGACGCAACACCGGTCCTCGAGCTCTCCGGCATCGGCAAGGAGTTCGGCGCGATCCGCGCGCTGCACGACGTCGACATGCAGGTCTTCCCTGGCGAGGTGGTTGGCCTGATGGGTGACAACGGCGCCGGCAAGTCGACCCTGGTCAAGATCATCGCCGGCAATTTCCGCCCCAGCCATGGCGAGATCCGCTTTGCCGGGAGCGCGGTTCACTTCAACCGTCCCGTCGATGCCCGCGCCGTCGGCATCGAGGTGGTCTACCAGGACCTCGCTCTATCGGACAATCTGACGGCAGCGGCCAACGTCTTCCTCGGCCGCGAGCTGAAGCGCAAGTTCGGACCTATCGCGCTGCTCGACCACAAGGCGATGGCGGCGCGGGCGCTGGAGCTGTTCGGTGAGCTACGCTCGGAGACGCGTCCCGACGATCTCGTCAAGCAGATGTCGGGCGGCCAGCGCCAGGCGGTCGCGATTGCGCGGACCCGGCTCTCCAATGCGCGGCTGGTGATGATGGACGAGCCGACCGCGGCGATCTCGGTGCGCCAGGTCGAGCAGGTGCTCGGCCTGATCCACCGGCTGAAGGAGCAGGGCGTTGCGGTGATGCTGATCTCGCACCGCATGCCCGATGTGTTCGCGGTCTGCGACCGCGTCGTCGTCATGCGCCGCGGCGAGAAGCGCGCCGACAAGCCGATCCACGAGACCTCCCCTGAGGAGGTCACCGCCCTGATCACCGGCGCGAAGGAGGCGGCGTGATGGCCATGCCCTTGGAAAGCCCGATCAGTTTCACCAATGTCGGCCGGATCAGATGGTGGCAGCGCGGCATCTTCGCCTCGCAGACCGGCTATGTCCTGCTCGCGCTCGCGGTGCTGCTGGTGATCATGCATTTCGCCAGTCCGTATTTCTTCACCGAAGGCAACATGCAGAACGTGGCGAAGAATTTTTCCTTCATCGCCATCGCCACGCTCGGCGTCACCTTCGTGATCATCACCGGCGGCATCGACCTCTCGGTCGGCTCGATGATGTGCTTCTCCGCCATGATCACCTCGATGGTCATGACCGAGCTGTCGACGCCCGGCGGGCTCGGCGCCTCGCTGTTCGTCCACATGGCGGCCGACGGCAAGACGGTGGTCGCCAACGTACCCGGTCTGATCCTGGTGATCTCCGTAGCCGCGGGCCTCAGCGTTGCGCTGATCGCGGGTCTCGTCAACGGCTTCTGCATCGCAGTGCTAGGCCTGTCGCCCTTCGTCACCACGCTCGGCATGCTCTCGATCGTGCGCGGGCTCGGCTATGTCGTCTCCAATGGTCGCGGCAGTTTTCCGGGCGGCCCGGACGCCGACTACTTTTACGCGCTCACCTCGGGCGACGTGCTCGGGGTGCCCATGCCCTTCATCTATCTCGTGATGCTCGCGCTGGCGATGGCGGTGGTGCTCCACCACACGTCGTTCGGCCGCCATGTGTTCGCGCTCGGCGGCAATGAGAAGGCGGCGGAGCTCACCGGCATTCCGGTGGTGCGGGTGAAGATCGAGGTCTATGTGATCTGCGCGCTCGCCGCGGGCTTGCAGGGCATCATCATCTCCGGCTGGCTGGGATCGGCGCCGGCCAACATGGCGACATCCTATGAGCTCAACGTGATCGCCGCGGCCGTGATCGGCGGCGCCAACCTTGCCGGCGGCATCGGCGGCCCACTTGGCGCCATCGTCGGCTGCGTACTGCTGGAAGTGATCCGCAACGGTCTCGTGCTGGCGCAGGTCTCCTCCTACTGGCAGCAGACGCTGGTGGGCGTGATCATCATTCTTGCCGTGCTGGTCGATCGCATCCGCTCGCGGATGACCTGACGTGACGTCATCCCGGGAAGGCAACCAAAATGCCGCCTGTCCGCTTCCCGGGCACTTTCGAGAGGATGGGCACCAAACAAGGGTGGAGGAGATAATGAGGAAACTTCTTCTTGCCGGTATCGCCGTTGCGATGATGGCGACGCCGGCATTTGCTGCGAACTACCGCTTCGTCATCGTGCCGAAGGCTATGAACAACCCGTTCTTCGACTTTGCACGCGACGGCTGCCTGAAACGCGCCAAGGAGCTGGGCAATATCGAGTGCATCTACAAGGGACCGGTGGAGCATGAGCCGGCGACGCAGGCCCAGATCATCCAGGACTTCATCACCCAGAAGGTTGACGGCCTCGCGATCTCGGTCGCCGACGTGGCGGCCATGACCAAGTCAATCGAGGCGGCAACCGCCGCCGGCATCCCCGTCATCACCTTCGATGCGGATGCCCCAGGCTCCAAGCGGATCGCCTATATCGGCACCAACAACAAGGAGTTCGGCTTAGCCCTCGGCAAGCAGCTGCTGAAGATGCGGCCCGATGGTGGAAAGTACGCGATGGTTTCCGGCGGTCCCGGCGCCAAGAACCTTGCCGAGCGTGTCGACGGCGTGCGCGAGGCGCTGAAGGGTTCGAAATGGACCGAGGTCGCGGGCTCCCCGACCTTCTGCAACGACGATCCGGCGCTGGCGGTCCAGCAGATGACGGACATGCGCACGGCAACGCCCGATCTCGCCGCCATCGTTCCCATCGGCGGCTGGCCGATGTTTGCCCCCGAAGGCTTCAAGGCCTTCGCTTCCCGCAACAAGAAGGACATCGATTCCGGCAAGTTCACGCTGGTCGTCGCCGATACGCTGAAGATGCAACTCGAGCTGTTGCGTGACGGCTATGCCAATGCGCTGGTCGGCCAACGTCCGTTCGAGATGGGCGAGAAGGCGATGGACACGCTGCTCGCCATCAAGAAGGGCGAGAAGGTGCCGGAGATCGTCTACACCGGCCTCGACCTCGTCACCAAGGACAACGTCGCGCAGATGCTGAAGTAGGAGCGCTGCCAGCCCCGTGCTCCTGCGTGCCTCTCCCGCTTGCGCTTGCCGCAAGCGGGAGAGATGATCTTTGGACTGTTGGAATATTGTAAGGCAATGGGAATGAAACGCTCGCGGCTCGGCCCTCTCGACGTCACCTCAATCGGCCTCGGTTCCGCCCCGCTCGGCGGATTGTTCAGCCCCGTCAGCGACGCCGATGCGGAAGCGACGATCGCGCGGGCCTGGTCGGCGGGAATTCGCTTCTTTGATACCGCGCCCCTCTACGGCTTCGGCCTCGCGGAGAGGCGGCTCGGCACGTTCCTGCGGCAACAGCCGCGCGACTCCTATGCCATCTCGACAAAAGTCGGCCGCCTGCTGCGCGCCCCCGATGGCGCTGCTGCGGAGGACGAGCACTACAAGGGCACGCCGCGCGAACGGCCGGTGTTCGATTTCAGTTATGACGGCGTGATGCGCTCGGTCGAGGAGAGCCTGACGCGCCTTGGGCTCGACCGCGTCGACGTCCTGCTCGTGCACGATCCCGACGATCACTATGACGAGGCCGTTTCCGGCGCCTTCCGCGCGCTGCAGCGCCTGCGCTCCGATGGCACGGTCAGCGCGATCGGCGCCGGCATGAACCAGTCGGAAATGCCGGTTCGTTTTGCCGAGGCCGTGCTGGTCGACTGCTTCCTGCTCGCCGGCCGCTACACCCTGCTCGACCAGGGCGCGCTGGACGCGCTGTTTCCGCGCTGCCAGGCCAGGAACATCGGCATCCTGCTCGGCGGCATCTACAACAGCGGCATTTTGGCCAATCCGCGAACTGGCGCGAAGTTCAACTATCAGGATGCCGATGCGGCGCTCGTCGCGCGTGCGCTCGAGCTCGATGAACTCTGCCGCAGGCACGACACGGAGCTGAAGGCCGCCGCGCTGCAGTTCTGCATGGCCCATCCGGCGGTGACGGTCGCCGTGCTAGGGGCGCGCAATGCCGCGGAAGTCGCCGACAACATCGCGATGTCGGAGAAGGCGGTGCCCGCCGCGTTCTGGCAGGAGTTGCGTGCACGAAAGCTCGTCGATGCGCGGGCGCCACTTCCCGGCGGAGCGTAAGGCATGATCATCGACAGCCACCAGCATTTCTGGGATCCGGCGCGCGCCGATTATCCCTGGATGGCGGCGGACGAGCTCGCGCCAATTCGTCGCGCTTTCGGTCCTGCCGATCTCGCGCCGTTGCTGAAGGCAAACGGCGTCGACGCGAGCATCGTGGTGCAGTGCCGCTCCGCGCTGGAGGAGACGGAGCAGTTCTTGCGCATCGCGCAGGCACATCCCTTTGTCGTCGGCGTGGTCGGCTGGGCCGATCTGACCGATGGTGCGCTTGACGAAACGCTCGACCGGCTGCGCGCCTTGCCGGGCGGCGGCAAGCTGGTCGGCATCCGCCACCAGGTCCACGACGAGGCCGATCCCGATTGGCTGCTCCGCGAGGACGTCCAGCGCGGCCTCACGGCTGTATTCGCCCGCGATCTCGCTTATGATTTCCTCGTTCGCCCCCGCGAGCTGCCGTCGGCGATCGCAACCGCGCAGGCATTTCCCCAAGCGCGCTTCGTGCTCGATCACGCCGCCAAGCCGCCGATCGCGGACGGTGGAAGCGACGAATGGGCCGACCGCATCGCCGCGTTAGCTGCTTGCGGCAATGTCTGGTGCAAGATCTCAGGGCTTGCGACCGAGGCGGTCTGGAATGACTGGGATGCGGAACGGCTGTTTCCGTTCGTCGAGCACGCCGCAAAAAGTTTCGGCGAGGACAGGCTGATCTTCGGCTCGGACTGGCCGGTGTGCCTGCTTGCGGGAAGCTATGGCGAGATCAAGAGCGCGCTGGAGGCCTGCCTGGCGAGGCTTGGCCCGCAGGTGCGGGACAAGGCTTTTGGTGTGAATGCGGCACGGGCGTATCGGCTGGCTGTCGCGGCTTAGCGCGAAGCGCCGGCGTCCTCCTCCTCTCCTGGCAGAGCAGGAGAGGGGAAGCAACGGCGGAGCCCTACTCCGACATCGGCTTGTCGGAGATGTCCCAGTCCTTGCCGGTGAAGGTGGAGATGAACAGCGTCTTCATCGGCGTGTAGTTCTCGGGCGTGTAGCTATAGGTGACGCCATCGAGGAAATAGGGCGAGTGGAAGCCCGCGAGCGTCGATGCCTGCTTCAGCACGTTGGCGCGGGTGAGCTCGCCGCCGCAGCGGCGCAGGATCTCGCCCATGGTCACGGCCTGGCCGTAGCCGGCGAAGGCGATGGTATTGTCGGGGTCGATGCTCGGCAGGTACTTCTTGCGCAGCTCTTCGAACGCCATCACGTCAGGGTCCTTCTCCCATTTCGGCAAGCCGACCTCCTTGTTATAGCGGATGGCGACGATGCCGGTGCAGTTCTCTAGCCCCGCGGCATTGAGGATCGAGCGTCCGGTCGAGCCGGCTGACAACAATTGCAGCGGCTTCCAGCCGAGCTCGGCGACTTTACGGATCGACTGCGACGACGCCTTGCCGGTCGAGATGTTGTAGAAGACGTCGGCGCCCGACTTCGAGAGATTGATGAGCTGGGAGTCGACGGTCGGATCGGTGAGATCGTAGGTCTGCTCCATGATCACCTGCGCGGTGCCGCCGGCATCGGCCAACACCTTCTTGAACGGTGCCAGGAAGTCGCGGCCGAAATCGTCGTTCTGGTAGAGGATGCCGACCTTCGCATTCGGCTTCACGCTGACGACGTGCCGGGCCAGGATGCGTGCCTCGGTCGGATAGAGCGGCAGGCCCGCCATCGTCCATTTGAACTCTTTCGGATTGTTCCACTTCGAGGCGCCGGTGTTGAGCAGCAGCTGCGGCACGCCCTTGGAGTTCAGGTATTTGTGTACGGCGGTCTGCGGTGCGGTGCCGAGCGAGCCGTAGAGCGCCAGCACCTCCTCCTGCTCGACCAGGCGCCGCGTCGCCTCGACGCATTTCGGCGCGCTGTAGGCATCGTCCATGGTGAGAAACTTGACCTTGCGTCCGTTGATGCCGCCCTTCTCGTTCAGCATCTGGAAATAGGCCTCGCCGATGCGGCCGAGCACGCCGTAGAGCGAGCCGGGGCCGGAATGCGGCACGGTCTGCCCGATCTTGATCTCGGTGTCGCTGGCGCCCGCGTCGTATTTCTTCTCCGCGGCCCAGACGTACGGCGCCGGCAATGTGGATGCAGCGATGGCGGCGAGTGCACCGGCGCTAAAATCGCGCCGCGATGGATTCTTCGTCATTATTTGTTTCTCCCTAGCGAGCGCATTGTGCTGGCATCGCAGCTCGGCTCGCAAGTGGGAAGTCGCAGCTTTGCGACGCAATGACGCTCAAATCGCAAGGGCGTTAGCGCCTAGACTCAAGTTTTCTCGGCAACGATGACGAGGCCGCGCACCGGCTCGTTGTTCTCGTTGCGCGGCGAGGCCGGCTCTAACGTCAGCAGCTTGAGGTCCGCCTTGGCGATGACACCGCGCACATATTCCGCGGAATGGGCATAGCGCAGGCCTTCGCCGAGCACGACGCCGCTGCCATCATGCGTCTCCAGCGTGAAGGCGAGTACGCCACCTGATACGAGCACGCGCCTGGCTTCGCTGAGCACCGGTGCGAGATCGGAGAGATAGACGAACGCATCCGCGGCGACGACGAGGTTCGCGCTTGCGGCGGCCTTGCCGCGCAGCCCCTCGATCATGTCGGCGACTTCGAGCTCGGCATAGAGGTTCGTTGCGCGCGCCTCCTTGATCATGCCGGACGACAGGTCGATGCCGATGAAATGGTCGACCTGCTTGGAGAACGCGGCGGCCGCCAGACCCGTGCCGCAGCCGAGATCGATGGTGCGCTTGAAGTAGGCGGGCTTTTTGGCGGCGACGCGCGCAGCCAGCACCGCCTTGAAGATCAGCGCGGGCGCGCGGTAGCCGAGATCGTTGATCAGCGCGTGCTCGAAGCGCGGCGCGTATTGATCGAACAGCGCCTGCACATAGGCCTTGGGCATCTCCGCCATGTCCGCGTCGCCGAGCCGCATCAGGTGCAGGCCGGCGCCGTGCTGGTCCTCGGGGTCGGATCGCCGCGCTTCACGGAAGGCCGCAATTGCCTTGTCGCGTTCGCCGAGCTGCTGACGGATCTCGCCGAGCGTGAACCAGGCCGAGGTGAAATCAGGCGCGAGCTCGATCGCCTGCTCCAGCAGGTCCGCGGCGGCGGGCAGGTCGCCCTTGAGCTGCAGGTCGCGCGCGAACTCGAAACGGCGGTCGGCCATGAGATCGCCGGAGGTCAGGAACAGGCGCAGGGGCATTGAGGAACCAGGAAGCGAAATGCGAGTGACTCGAAGATGCGGTGGCAGGGCCTATATATCAGGCATGCGTCCCCAGGACATCCTGCTGCCAACTGCTGCCGGCCTGTGCTGCAAGCCCGGCGGCTTCCATATCGACCCTGTCCGTCCCGTGGAGCGGGCCGTGATCACCCACGGGCATTCCGACCATGCCCGCGCCGGTCATGGCGCGGTGCTGGCGACGCAGGAAACGCTCGATATGATGCGCCTGCGCTATGGCGAGAATTTTGCCGGATCGACGCAAGCGATCCGCTATGGCGAGGAGATCCGGCTCGGCGATGTCAGCGTCAAGTTTCGCCCCGCCGGCCATGTACTGGGATCGGCGCAGATCGCGGTGACAGCTAAGGATACCTGCATCGTCGCCTCCGGCGACTACAAGGACGCGCCTGACCCGACCTGCACTCCGTTCGAGCTGGTGCCCTGCGACGTCTTCATCACCGAGGCCACCTTTGGGCTGCCGGTGTTCCGGCATGGCGATGCGAGCGACGAGGTGAAGAAGCTGCTCGCCTCCGTCGCATTGTTTCCCGAGCGCGCGCATCTTGTCGGCGCCTATTCGCTCGGCAAGGCACAGCGGGTGATCGCGCTGCTCCGTGCGGCCGGCTATGACGCGCCGATCTACCTTCATGGCGCAATGGAGACGATCACGCATTACTATCAGAGCCGCGGCATCGAACTTGGCGAGTTGCGGCCCGCGAAAGGCGTGAAGAAGGCGGCGCTCGCCGGCACCATCACACTGGCGCCGCCGTCGGCAACATCCGATCTGTGGACGCGACGCTTTCCAGATCCCGTCACCGCCTTCGCCTCGGGGTGGATGCGCGTGCGCGCCCGAGCGCGGCAGCGCGGCGTGGAATTGCCGCTGGTGATCTCCGACCATGCCGATTGGGACGGCCTCACCGCCACGATCGGCGCGACCGGCGCGGGCGAGATCTGGGTCACGCACGGCCAGGAAGATGCGCTGGTGCATTGGTGCCAGAGCAAAGGCCTGAAAGCGCGGCCGCTCGATCTCGTCGGCTATGGCGACGAGGAGGAGAGCGAAACGCCCATTCAAGACGAGGCCGAAGCATGAACCGCTTCGCCGAGCTTCTGGACCGCCTCGCCTATGAGCCCGGCCGCAACAACAAGCTGCGGCTGATCACCGGCTATTTCCGCGACGTCGGCGATCCCGACCGCGGCTACGCGCTGGCGGCGCTGACCGGCGCACTCAGCTTCAAGCATGCCAAGCCTGGGCTGATCCGCGATCTGATCGCGGCGCGCGCCGATCCGGTGCTGTTCGGATTGAGTTACGACTATGTCGGTGATCTCTCGGAGACGGTGGCGCTGATGTGGCCGAAGGCCGCGCTGGCGGCACACAACAATCCGCCGCCTCCGACACTGACCGAAGTCGTCACCACACTACGCACGCTCGGCAAGACCGAAATGCCCGCACAGCTGGCGCGCTGGCTTGACGAGCTCGACGAGACCGGCCGCTGGGCGCTGCTCAAGCTCGTCACTGGCGCGATGCGCATCGGCATCTCCGCGCGGCTGGCCAAGACCGCGGCCGCCGCACTCGGCGACAAGGACCCGCACGAGGTTGAGCTGATCTGGCCGGGCCTAGCTCCGCCTTATCTCGACCTGTTCGCCTGGCTGGAAGGTCGCGGCGAAAAACCTGTCAATCGCGATCCCGCGCCGTTCCGGCCCGTGATGCTGGCGCATGCAATCGAGGACACGGATTTCGCTACGCTCGATCCCTCCGACTACATCGCCGAATGGAAATGGGACGGCATCCGCGTGCAGGCGGTGGCGGGCCGCGACGACCGCGGCCACATCACGGCGCGGCTCTATTCGCGCACCGGCGAGGACATCACCGGCAGCTTTCCGGATCTCGTGCCGTCGCTGCACCTGCCCGGCGCCATCGACGGCGAGCTTCTGATCCTGCGCGAGGGGCGCGTGCAGAGTTTCAACGTCCTGCAGCAGCGGCTGAACCGCAAGGTGGTCTCACCCAAGCTGATCAAGGAGTTTCCGATTCACTTGCGCGCCTATGATCTGCTCGGCGACGACGAGAACGATCTCCGCGAGCTGCCTTTCGTGGAGCGGCGCGAACGGCTGGAGATCTTCGTCGCGAAGCTCGACGATCCCCGCATCGATCTGTCGCCCACTGTTCCCTTCGCAAGCTGGGACGCGCTCACTGCGGCACGCGCCAATCCCGCCAGCGCCGGCGCCGGCGAGGATGCCGATGCTGTCGAAGGCGTCATGCTGAAGCGGCGCGATGCGCCTTATCTGCCGGGGCGGCCAAAGGGCCAGTGGTGGAAGTGGAAGCGCGATCCGCATATCATCGATGCCGTGCTGATGTATGCGCAGCGCGGCCACGGCAAGCGCTCGTCCTACTACTCCGACTACACCTTTGGCGTCTGGACCGAGGGTGAGAGCGGCGACGAGCTGGTCCCGGTCGGCAAGGCCTATTTTGGCTTCACCGACGAGGAGCTCTTACAGATCGACCGCTTCGTCCGCCGCAACACCACCGAAAAATTCGGCCCCGTCCGCCATGTTGTGCATGAGCCGGACAAAGGCCTGGTGCTGGAAGTCGCTTTCGAAGGGCTGCAACGTTCGCCACGGCACAAATCCGGCGTCGCCATGCGCTTTCCCCGCATCAGCCGCCTGCGCTGGGACAAGCCTCCGCGGGAGGCAGATCGGCTGGAGACGTTGGAGAGGATGCTGAAGGCGGAAGCGGCGGAGATTGAGGTGTGAAGAAGATGAAGCTCGATTGCCGCTACGAAGGCGGTAGGCCCCCTCTCCCGCATGCGAGAGGGTTGGGGAGAGGGTGTCTGCGCAGTGGGATTCCCCCAGAGGAGAGAGCCCCCACCCGGCGCCACTCGCCGACCTCCCCCGCAAGCGGGAGAGGTGGACCGAGCCCGCGGCCGTTGACGCACCCAAATCGAAGTCCTGACGCACCGCGCGAATTAAACTCCGGTAACCCGATTGACGCGTCCTCTCGGGTTCCCCATGTGCCTCGCCGTGCCCTATAATGGGGGTCGAATCCCCCGAGGAGTTTGCGATGGTCCAAGACGTCAGAGATTTGCCGGCCGGCCGCAGCGACGGCTTGCACCGCTTTCTCGGCGGCTCCCCGCTTTCGGTCGCGTTCCGGCTGGTCCTGCTCTCGATCCTGGTCGGCGTCGTGCTGGCCGCAATCGGCTTCGACCCCTGGAACATCATCTACAGCATTCGTCTCTTGTTCCAGCGTCTGTGGGATCTCGGCTTCGATGCGGTGAACTGGCTGTGGCGCTACTTCCTGCTCGGCGCGGTCATCGTGATTCCGATCTGGCTGCTGTCGCGCGTGTTCGGCGCGCCGCGCGGCCGGTGAGGATTTGATTGAGGGAGTGCGCAGCCGATGCAACTGCGTTTCGTCGGCTGCGGTGACGCCTTCGGCTCCGGCGGGAGGCTCAACACCTGCTTCCATATCTCGGGGCGTGAAGCCAACTTCCTGATCGATTGCGGTGCGTCGGCGCTGCCGGCGCTGAAGCGGCTCGAGATCGAGCGCAACGAGATCGATCTGATCCTCGTCACGCATTTCCACGGCGATCATTTTGCCGGGCTGCCCTTCTTCCTGCTCGACGCGCAATTCTCGCGGCGGACGCGGCCGCTGACCATCGCGGGCCCGCAGGGCATCGAGACGCGGCTGCGCGAGGTGATGGAAGCGCTGTTCGAGCATTCCTCCAAGACCAAGCAGCGCTTCGAGCTCAATGTAATCGAACTCGCACCGGAGCAAAGCCAAAGCTTCGGCGCCGTGACGGTGACACCCTACCCGGTGGTGCACGGCGAATCCGGCGGGCCCTTCCTCGCCTATCGCGTCGAGGCCGAGGGCCGCACGCTTGCCTACAGCGCCGACACCGAATGGACGGAGACGCTCATTCCGCTGGCGCATGGCGCGGACCTTTTCATTGCCGAGGCCTATATGTACGAGAAGGTGGTCAAGAACCATCTCAGCCTGAAGACCTTGGAACAGCATCTGCCCGACATCGGCGCTAAGCGACTCGTCCTCACCCATATGAGCGACGACATGCTGTCGCGTCTGGATGAAATCGAACACCTCGCCGCCGAAGACGGCATGGTGCTCGTGTTCTGACATGCACGCACCGGTTCATCCCAGGATAGGCTCCCGCCAGGTGTTCGCCATCGCAGGTCCCGCGATGGTCGCGAATCTGACCACGCCGCTGATCGGCGTGGTCTCGACCACCGCGATCGGCCGGCTCGACGATGCCGCGCTGCTCGGCGGCGTCGCGATGGCCTCCGTCATCTTCGACTGCCTGTTCTGGCTGTTCGGCTTCCTGCGCATGAGCACGCTCGCCTTCACCGCGCAGGCGCTCGGCGCCGGCGAGACGCGCGAGCAGACCGCGATCTTGGTGCGTGGCTTCATCGTTGCCGGCCTGATCGGCACCGCGCTGATCGCGCTGCAATTGCCGCTGACGGGCGTGCTGTTCGACCTGATGGGCGGCAGCGCGGGCGTGACGCAGGCCGCGAAGACGTATTTCATGATCCGGATCTGGTCCTCGCCCTTCGCCTTCGCCAATTACGTCATCCTGGGCTGGCTGGTCGGGAAGGCCCGCGCCAATCCGGCGCTCGCGCTTCAGGTCGTCATCAACCTCATCAATATGGTGGCGACGATCCTGCTGGTGCTGGTCTACGACACCGGCATCGCCGGCGCGGCGATCGCCGCGCTGCTGTCGGAGACGACAGGCTTCGTGTTGGGCGTGATCGTCTGCCGTCGCTATGCGGCCGGTGGCTTCAACGTGCCTCGCGCAACGCTGTTCGATCGCGCAAAGCTGATGCGGCTGCTGGCGGTGAATTCCGACATCATGATCCGCACTGGGGCGCTGATCGCCGTGTTCCTGTTCTTCACCGCCAAGGGCGCACGTGCCGGCGACGTCACGCTGGCGGCGAATTCCGTGCTCAACAATTTCCTCCTGGTCAGCGCCTTCTTTCTCGACGGCCTCGCCAACGCAGCCCAGCAGCTCTGCGGCCGCACCTTTGGCGCGCGCGATCCAAAAGGCTTTGCGGATTCGATGCGGCTGGTGCTGCTCTGGGGCCTCGGCTTCGCGCTGGTCGTCGCGGTGCTGTTCGCGCTGTTCGGGCCAGCACTGATCAATGTCATGACGGCGAGTGAGGACGTCCGCCGCGCCGCGCGCGACTTCCTGCCGTTCATCGTGCTTGCGCCCATCCCCGGCGTGTTCGCCTTCGGCTTCGACGGCATCTATGTCGGCGCGACCTGGGCGCGCGAGATGCGCAATCTGATGCTGCTATCGCTGGCGATCTTTTTCGGCTTCTGGCTGGCGCTGCAATCGTTCGGCAATGCTGGCCTGTGGAGCGCGCTGATCGCGTTCTATGTCGCCCGCGGCGGCTTGCAGGGCGCGCGCTATCCGGCGCTCTACGGGGCGACGTTTTCGAAAATCTAGCCGTCGTGTCCCGGACGCGGCGCGGCATGAAATGACGCGACGCAGAGCCGGGACCCAGCAGGTATGGCCCCGGCTCTGCAGCGCACCGCTGAAGGAGCGCTGCGCTGCATCCGGGGCACGAGGCCTACATCCTCGGCCAGTCTTCCGCGGTGAGTGTCGCCGCATCCGCGCCGACGATCTCGGAGAGCGAGTCACGCCCGGTGCGCAGCAGGGTCGAGGTCAAGTCGCGCTTGATCTCGTCGACGAGGCCGAGACCCTTGTACACCAGCGATGAGTAGAGCTGGATCAGGCTGGCGCCGGCACGGATCTTCGTCAGCGCGGCGCCGCCCGAGTCGACGCCGCCGACGCCGATCAGCGGGAACGCGCCCTCGACGCGCACATAGGTTTCCGCGACCATCCGCGTCGACAGGCGGAACAGCGGCCGGCCGGACAGGCCGCCTTGCTCCTTCGCCCGCGACTCCTCGCGCAACGTGCTCGGCCGCGCGATCGTGGTGTTCGACACGATCATGCCGTCGACCCGGCGCGAGCGCGCGACCTGCACCACGTCGTCGAGCTGGGCAAGGCTCAAATCCGGCGCGATCTTGAGCAGCACCGGCGTGTCGCCGGCCTTCTGACGCATCCGCTCGCGGGCGTCGATCACGCGTGCGAGGAGGTCATCGAGCAGCGCGCCTTCCTGCAAATTGCGCAGGCCCGGCGTGTTCGGCGAGGAGACGTTGACGGTGAAATAGCTCGCCACCGGCGCAAAGGTCTCGATCAGCTTGACGTAGTCGGCGACGCGGTCCGGCGTATTCTTGTTGGCGCCGACATTGACGCCGACGATGCCGCCGTGCTGCACGCGCGCCGCAAGCCGGCGCAGAGCTGCCTCCGCGCCGTCATTGTTGAAACCCATGCGGTTGATGATCGCCTCGTCGCGCTCGAGCCGGAACAGCCGCGGTCGCGGATTGCCTTCTTGCGGCTTCGGCGTCACCGAGCCGATCTCGACGAAGCCGAATCCGAGCCGCAGCAGCGCGTCCGGCACCTCGGCGCTCTTGTCGAAGCCCGCGGCCATGCCGATCGGATTGGGAAAGTTCAGCCCAAAGGCGCGTACCGCAAGCTTGGGATCGTCGGCACGCGGCTTGACCGGCGGCAGGAAACGCAGGCCCTGGATCGCCAGGCGATGCGCGTCCTCGGGATCGAGCCAGCGGAGGACCGGCAGCGAAAAGGCGTCGAACGCACGGATCACGGGGCGAGCTCCGGAACGTCGTGACTTCCGTCGGAGTGCATGTTGAGGTTCATCACCGCGATCACCGCGCCGAGATCGAGCTCGCCATAGAGGTGCGGGAAGAGCTCGTCGTTGCGCGAGCGTTCCCAGCGCAGCTCGCTGCCCAGCGCATCGCCGTCGACCTCGACCAGGAACAGCGCGCGCTGTCCGAAATAATGCTTGCGCAGCGTTTCGGGAACCTGGGCGGCGGTCGAGAAATGGATGAACCCGTCGCGCGCGTCATCCGCGCTGCCAAGGTAGACACCCTGCCGTTCCGCCTCGCGCCAGGCCGAGGCCGGACAGATTTTGTAGATCTTGACCACCGCTTACGCAGCCTTGTTTGTTCTTTGAGTCTTTTGGGTTTTTTCGTCTCTCGCGGGTCCTCAAAACCCGGGCGCGACCGTAAAGGCCGTCCCTTCCGAACTCAAGACCTAGAGCCTTTTCCGTTCCGATGAAATCGGAAACGGGGCTCTAGATTCCTGTTTTGACGCGTTTTCCTGACGCGAACCGATACTCATTTCGCTTGAAAACGCTTTCTCCCGCGGCCCCTTGCGCGAAAAACGGAAAACCGGT
This sequence comes from Bradyrhizobium sp. LMG 9283, assembly GCF_045571415.1. Classification (NCBI taxonomy): domain Bacteria; kingdom Pseudomonadati; phylum Pseudomonadota; class Alphaproteobacteria; order Hyphomicrobiales; family Nitrobacteraceae; genus Bradyrhizobium; species Bradyrhizobium sp. LMG 9283. Next base: position 8,470,157 of record NZ_CP120691.1, on the reverse strand, counting down.
TGATTTGAGGACAGTTTTCCTGAGTTGCGACAGGCTGGACCTTCCATGGTCAGACAGGCCAAAGCGCAGAGGATGCTGACTCACGGCCAGATCTGGGCCGCGCTGGATCGGCTGGCCGCGCGCGCCGGATTGTCGCCGTCTGGCCTCGCCAAGCGTGCCGGGCTCGACCCCACCACTTTCAACAGGTCCAAGCGCGTGACTGCCGACGGCCGCGAGCGCTGGCCCTCGACCGAATCGATCGCAAAGGCGCTTGCCGCGGCCGACGCCTCGATCGACGGCTTTGCCAAATTGATTGACGACGACCGCGCGGGCGAGGGCCGCTCGGTGCCGCTGCTCGGTCTCGCGCAGGCCGGAACGAGCGGCGCTTTCGACGAGGCCGGCCTTCCATCCGGCAGGGGCTGGACCGAAATCGCGCTTCCCACCTCTGAGGACAGCCACACGTTTGCGCTGGAGATTTCCGGGCATGCGCTTGCGCCTGTCTATCGCGACGGCGACATCGTCCTGGTCTCACCTGGCGCGCCGATCCGCAAAGGCGATCGCGTGGTGGTGAGGAGCAAAGCGGGTGAGATGACGATCGCGACGCTGAAGCGCCGCACTGCAAAGGCGCTGGAACTCGAGCCGCTCGATGGGGCACAGGCCGATCGCACGATGGCGGCCGGTGATGTCGCGTGGATTGCGCGCATCCTGTGGGCAAGCCAGTGATCGTTTCCCGCCGGCGTCGTGATCAAGTGACGACATCAGCCAGGCCGCATTTTGTCTGCCGCGACCTTGCGACACATTGCCCCTCTCGCACGATCCCCACGCCATGCTGCCACCGAAGCTCAGCTATTTCCGCTATCCCGGTTCGCTGAGGACGCCGCCTTGCTCGGAGATCGTCGAGTGGCTCTACCTCACGCGCTCCTTGCCAGCGCACCGTCGATCATGTTCACCGCGTTCTGCACGCCGTACACCGCGACGAAAGAGCCGAAGCGCGGGCCCTTCTCCTGGCCGAGCAGCACCTGGTAGAGCATGTTGAACCAGTCCAGCGTGACGCCCGGGCGGCCGTCCTTGCCTTTCTTGACCTGGTCGAGGAACGGCTCGCGGCGGCCGATCTCGTAGACGACGTTCTGAATATCCTCGGCCGAGGCATCCTGCGCCAGCTGCGACAGCGCATCGCGCAGATCCTGGAGCGCCGCACGCTCGCTATCTGTTGGTACGCGGAACTGCTTCGTCGGCGCGACGAAATCCCGATAGTAGTTGATGGCGTAGCCGACCATCGCATCCAGCTTCGGATGCGTCTGTGGCGTCACGCCGGGACGATAGCGGCCGATGAAACCCCATAGCGTCTCGGCGTTCTCCGCATTCGACGACGACACCAGCGTGAGCAGCAGCTGGAACGTGACGGGCATGTCGCCCTTCGGCGGCTTGCCGTTGTGGATGTGCCAGACCGGATTGCCAAGCTGCTGCTTGCCGTCCTGCCTAACAAAGCCGTCGAGGAACTGCTGGTAGTCGTCGACATTGCGCGGGATGACATCAAAATACAGCCGCTTGGCCGCCTTCGGCTCGCGATACATGAACAGCGACAGCGATTCCGGCGAGGCGTAGCGCAGCCATTCGTCGATGGTGAGGCCGTTGCCCTTCGACTTCGAGATCTTCTGGCCCTTCTCGTCGAGGAAGAGCTCGTAGTTGAAGCCCTCGGGCGGCGTGCCGCCGAGCGCCTTCGCGATGGCGCCGGAGAGCTTCACGGAATCGATCAGATCCTTGCCGGCCATCTCGTAGTCGACGCCGAGCGCAACCCAGCGCATCGCCCAATCGGCCTTCCACTGGCATTTGACGTTGCCGCCGGTGACGGTCGTCTCGACTTCCTGATTTGTGTCTGGATCGACATAGGTCACGGTGCCGGCCGCGACGTCGCGGCGGATCATCGGCACCTGCAGCACGACGCCCGTGGTCTTGCTGATCGGCAGGAACGGGGAGTACGTTGCGCGGCGGTCCGGCCCCAGCGTCGGCAGGATGATCGCCATGATCTTGTCGTAGGCGGCGAGCATCTTCAGCAGCGTCGCATCGAAGCGGCCGGACGTGTAGTAGTCGGTCGAGCTCGCGAACTCGTAGTCGAAGCCGAAATGATCGAGGAAGGCGCGCAGCCGCGCATTGTTGTGGTGGCCGAACGACGGGTACTCGTTGGAGAACGGATCCGGCACCCGCGTCAGCGGCTTGCCGAGGTGCTCCGCCAGCATCTCCTTGTTGGGGACGTTGTCGGGCACTTTCCGAAATCCGTCCATATCGTCGGAGAAAGCGAGCAGGCGCGTCTTGATCTTGTCCTCGGTCAGCACGCGGAAGGCATGGCGCACCATCGAGGTGCGCGCGACCTCACCGAACGTGCCGATATGCGGCAGGCCTGACGGGCCGTAGCCGGTCTCGAACAGCACCTCGTCCTTCGGGCTTTTCTTCAGCCGCGCGACAATGGCCTTCGCCTGCTCGAACGGCCAGGCGTTGGATTGTTCGGCGAGCGCACGCAGGTCGCTCGGGTTCGCGGCAAGATCGATAACGGACATCAGGGGCCTCCGGGCCGCGGAAAATAGCGATTTCCGGGCAGAATGCAATTTGTGGGACGGTGTTGCCTCACACACCGTCATTGCGAGCGAAGCGAAGCAATCCAGACTGTTTCCGCAGTGCCAGTCTGGATTGCTCACATGGGGATTTGATGTGTCAAGATTTATGGTCAGCTCTTTGTTCGATTGCAGGCCAGCTCTTCGTCCCGACCGCGGAACTTTTCGGATGGCGCGCGCAGATCAGGTCAAGACCGGCCCGTGAGGGCCGCCGCGAAGCGGCTTGGTCTTGACCTGAGCGAGCACGCCTTCAGGCTCGTTAGGTCGGGAAGTGCGGCGTGAACTACTCCTATGGTTGGCGATCCAAGGGTCGAGCCGGTTTTGGCAATCTGGTTTGCATGCCAGATCAAACTCACATTCGGTCGTTGCGCGGTGGCAACTGCACCAACATTCCGCTTGCGGCGGGCAGGCTCGAGAGGACGAGACCCTTCTTCGTTACGGCGTTTGAAGCCATGCAATCCATCGGTTCGTCCACCCGGATCGGCCGAGGCTGATCAACCTCGGCGGATTGGTTTTGAGGCTGAGAGGCGTGGTGTCAGGCGCCGGGCTTCACCACGGCTCCCTCGATCACGACGCCGGCGGTCACGTATTTCCACAGGGCCACGAGCAGCTTGCGCGCCAGCGCCACGATTGTGCGCTTGCGGCCGCGCTGGCTGTTGGCCTTGAACCACTGGGTCAGAGCCGATTGAGGCTGATGACGTATCCACAGCCAGGCGAGCTGGATCATCGTGGTTCTCAGGCGCGGATTGCCGGCCTTCGACACGCCCTGCTCACGCTCAATGCCGCCACTGCGCCATGGCGTGGCCGCAAGACCGGCATAGGACGCAACCTGGCGGCGGTTGGTGAACTGACGGTGGAAGGCCTCCGACCAGAGAATGGCAGCAAAGTTCGGGCCCAGGCCCTTCAAGTCGAGCAGCATCGCGACCGGGTTCGATGCAGCCTTCTCGCCTGCTGGTCGGCTTGCAGCCAGCAATGCATCCTGCTCGCGCTCTACCGCCGCGATCTGGTCAAGCAGAAGTTCGAGCCGGTCGAGCTCGCGGCTGATCTGCGCCTTCAAATGCGCCGGCAGCAGCCGCCCGTCCCCGTGCGCAAGGCCTCGAGCCGCGTCCGTCGATCGCGCCGCAGCGGCACGTAGTCGAATATCCCTTGCGCAAACAGAACACCCTTGATCCGGTTCACATGCACGATCCGCTCCGCGATCAAGGTCCGCCGCTCCCGGCAAAGCCTGCGGCGGTCCTCTTCTTCCGGAGAGGGGGCAACGACCATCGCGCAGACCCGTGGCTCGCCGCGCTTGTAGGCCAGAAGCGACCGCAACAGCGTCTCACCGTCCAACCGGTCCGTCTTGGCCCGCCGGCGCCGGCGCGGCGTCGCGATCGAGGCCGGATCGACCACGTAGCTCTCGACGCCCTCCGACTGCAGAGTGCGGTGAAGCCAGAACCCATCCAGCCCCGCCTCCTGGATGGTGATGATCGGATAACTCTCGCCCGTTCGCGCCTGGGCCTTACGCTTCAGCGCTGCAAAGAGCTTCAAAAGCTCCGCAATAGCGCCGGCCTTCACGCTGTGTTTGGACATCTTCTCGCCCTTGCCGGGCGACAGCGATGTAACCAGCCATGTCGAACGGCTCAGTTCCAATGACACAAAAATTGCGCCAATCTGCGTCCGGATAGCGGCCAGTCCGTTGGAAAGATGATCGAGCAACATCGTTGTCTCCAGGTTGAGTGCTTCAGCAACCTCAGTCTGGCCTCAGACCCGGTCGCTATCCACTCCCCATGGAATCTTCGTCGCAAGAGCTCCTCGCAATGACGGCGTGGGAGCAGCGACGGCTTAAAACGGGCTCACCGAGAAATACCGCAGCCACAGATCGGTATAGCGGCCTTTTTCCCAGACGCGGAACATCGCCCAGTTCAGGGCCTGGCGCAGCACGTCGTTGCCCTTGCGCACGGCGATGCCGATGCCTTCGCCGAAGAAACGGCTCTCGACGAAGGGGCCGCCGGAGAAGGCACAGCAATCGCCGGAATCGGTGCCGTTGATCCAGAACGCCAGCGAGATGGCGTCGCCGAAGATGAAGTCGACCTCGCCCCTGCGCAAAGCTGCGCGCATCGCATCGTCACTGGGATAGGCATGCAGCTCGGCGTCGGTGAACATCGCCTTGAGATACGCCTCATGCGCGGAGCCGGCGATGACGCCGACCTTCTTGCCCTCGAGATATTCGGGCCGGATCTCCGGCATCACCGCGTCCTTGCGCGAGACGAAGCGCGCCGGCACGCGGTAATAGGGATCGGTGAAGTCGACGCGGGCGCGCAGCTGCGGGCTCACCGCCATCGAGGCGATGATAGCGTCGCCCCGGTTGGAGGTGAGCGCATCGACCAGCGTCTCGAAGCGCCGCATCTGCACCGTGCAGGTGACCTTGATCTCCTCGCACAGGCTGCGGGCGAAATCGACGTTGAAGCCGGCCGGATTGCCATCCGCGCCGGTGAAGTTGAACGGCGGATAGTCGGTCTCGGTCAGGAAGCGGATCACGGTCAGGCGCGACAGGTCCGGCCGCTCCGGTCGCCGGCGCGGGTCCCAGAAGCCGGGCACGGCCTGCGGCGCTGCTTGGGGGGCGGCCTGAGGGGCGGTCTGTGGCGCTGCCGGAGGCCGCTTGGCTGGCGTCTGGGCCTCGGCGGGCAGCGCTGCGAGCAGGCACGCGGCGGCGGCCAGCCCCATCAGCAAGCCACGGGCAGATTTGAACGATTTCGCCTGTTGCGATAAAGCCATCGGCCGGAAATGAATGAATTTCGTTGGGATCGGAGGGCGTTATAGACCATCCCACCGGGAACGCGAGCGCGGAATGGGGCGAGGGTGAAGGTGCGCTCCCTCTCCCGCCTGCGGCGCGACCTATCCCGCATCCGCCTTCGAAGGCTTCTGCGGACAAGAGCGGGAGAGGTGCAGTGGAGCGCGTCGCCCGAACGGTAGTCCTCAGAGATACTTCTTCAAATCAGCTGCCGCCTCTTCCGGCGTTCGCTTCAGATTGAACGGCGAGACGAACCTGCCGTCGCGGTCCATCAGGTAGACCAGCGCAGTGTGGTCCATGGTGTAGTCGCCGTCCTTGGTCGGGACCTTCTTGGCATAGACCCGGTAGGAGGTGATGACCTTGGCGGTCTCGGCGGGATCGCCGGACAGGCCCACCAGATGCGGATCGAAACTCGACAGGTAGTCCTTCATCGTCGCCGGCGTGTCGCGCTCGGGATCGACCGAGATGAAGACGGCATTGACCTTGTCGGCGTCCTTGCCCATCGCCCGCAGCACTTCCGAGATCTCGAACAGAGAGGTTGGGCAGACGTCGGGGCAATGGGTGTAGCCGAAGAAGATCAGGGTCGGCTTGCCCTTGAGGCTCTTGTCCGTGACGGCTTTGCCGTTCTGGTCGGTCAGCTGGAACGGGCCGCCGATCGCGGCCGGCTGCGCCACCTTGCTGACCCCACCCATGGCCCAGAACATGATCAGGAGCCCGACAATGAGGCTTGCAGCGAAGGCAGTCGCGATCACCAGCGGACGGGTGGCGGGGCTCATGAGCGAAAAACTTCCTGTCGCAGGTCAGAAGCAGGCGGCAAAGCCGGTCCTGATCATTTCGAAGAATACCTGGCTGCCATAGTGGAACCAGAGCGCCAGCGCGCCGATCACGACGAGACCGCCGATTGCCGCGCCGGCCCACAGCAGCACGGATGACATCCGGCCGGCAGTGGGCGAATTGTCCGATAGCGGACGCGCTGGATGTAGTGGTTGAGCCATGACAACGATCGGGACGAAGGTCCCGGTTCCCAGGCTTTCAGATAGGCCTTGCGCCGCCTGCGGGCAAGACGTCGCCGGCGGCGCACAGGGACGCCGTCATGCTGCGACGATCAGTGGAGGAACTGGCCCCGAGCGGATTCGAGTTGCTCCGCTTGTGGGAGCGACCGGCGCGACGGCTTGGCCGTCGAGGCCTGCGCATCCAGGTAACAGGGCCGATACATGGCCTCGAGCTGCTTGCCCCTCAGGAAGAGCATGCGTGGGGTAAGCCCACCCCGCTGGCCGATCCAGCGCCTCACCTGCGAGGGGTACATCGCATAGAGCATCTGGGTCGCTTCAGGATTGGTGACGGCGCGGCCGTTGGCGCCGAAATCCCAGGCGGCGTGGAAGCCGAGCGTCGCATGCGAGGTCACGCAGATCCGATCGTGTGGGATGGCGCCGAGCACGATAGTGCAGGCGGAAGCGCAGAGGCCGTCGATGATGACGGTCTCGCCCGATTGCCTGAGATCCTGGTATCTATCGACGTAGGTTCCAATTCGGCCGCCGCGGTCATCTGCGATACGAACCACCGCGTGAGAAGCCCCCATGCCCGCGATCAAGAGAACCGCCGCAAGCAATCCCGTTAGAAACTTCATTGTCCCCCGCCCCAGTCGTATTCGAATCTGCGTGTCAGGTGGTGATGCACAGCTAGCGTCTGTCGTAACCAAGGTTTTGTCTAGGCAGGCCGCGTGGCGCAAAACAAATTCAAGTCCAGTGTTGCGTCCGCGCTGCACTCCGTGTGTCTCTATCCCAGAGTGGAACAAGTTAACGAGGTCTTACGCGCCATACCCTTGATCTCAGTTACAACCGTTGGCTTCAATCCGGGCAATTACAGGGGGAACTCATGGAGGGGGAAACACATGGCTGAAGAAACCGACGTCATTGTGGTCGGCGCAGGACTGTCGGGCCTTGTTGCCGCCACCGAGATCGCCGACGCGGGCAAGCGCGTGATCGTCGTGGACCAGGAAGGCGAGCAGTCGCTCGGCGGTCAGGCGTTCTGGTCGTTCGGCGGATTGTTCCTGGTCGATTCGCCGGAGCAGCGCCGGCTCGGCATCAAGGACTCGTTCGAGCTCGCGATGCAGGACTGGCTCGGCACCGCCGGCTTCGACCGCGACGAGGATTTCTGGCCGCGCCAATGGGCCGAGGCTTATGTGGCGTTCGCGGCGGGCGAGAAGCGTGGCTGGCTGCGCGCCATGGGCCACCGCATCTTCCCAGTGGTCGGCTGGGCCGAGCGCGGCGGCTACGACGCGATGGGCCACGGCAATTCGGTACCGCGCTTTCACGTCACCTGGGGAACCGGGCCGGGCATCGTCGAGCCGTTCGAGCGCCGCGCGCGCGAGGCGATGAAGAGTGGCCGATTGATCTTCAAATTCCGCCATCGCGTCGATGCGCTCTCCGTGACCAACGGCGCCGTGGATGGCGTCAGCGGCGCCGTCCTCGCGCCTGACGATGTCGAGCGCGGCAAGAGCTCTTCCCGCAACCTCGTCGGTGAGTTCGCGCTGAAGGCGCAGGCCGTGATCGTCGCCTCCGGCGGCATCGGCGGCAACCACGAACTGGTGCGGCAGAATTGGCCGAAGCGGCTCGGCGATCCCCCGAAATTCATGATTTCGGGCGTGCCAGAGCATGTCGACGGCCGCATGATCGGCATCACCGAAAAGACCGGCGCGCGGCTGATCAACCGCGACCGCATGTGGCACTATGTCGAAGGCATCCAGAACTGGTCGCCGATCTGGCCGCGCCACGGCATCCGCATCCTGCCGGGTCCCTCGTCGATGTGGTTCGATGCGACCGGTACGCGATTGCCGGCGCCGCTGTTTCCGGGCTCGGACACGCTCGGCCAGCTCAAATACATCATGTCGACGGGCTATGATTATTCCTGGTTCATCCTGACCCAGAGCATCATCAAGAAGGAATTTGCGCTGTCGGGCTCGGAGCAGAACCCCGACCTGACCGGCAAGAGCTGGCGCATGACCTTGCGCCGCGCCACCAACAAGGGCGCGCCGGCGCCGGTGGAGGCTTTCAAAAGCCATGGTGTCGACTTCATCGTCCGGGACAAGCTCGATGAACTCGTTGCGACCATGAACAAGCTCGCCGGCAGCGATCTGCTCAAGCTCGAGCACATCAAGATGCAGATCGAGGCACGCGACCGCGAGATCGCCAATCCTTACGTCAAGGATGCGCAGGTCATGAACATCCACAATGCGCGGCGCTACATCGGCGACAAGTTGATCCGCACCGCCTCACCGCACCGCATCCTGGATCCTGCGCATGGGCCGCTGATCGCGGTGAAGCTCAACATCCTCATCCGCAAGACGCTGGGCGGCTTCGAGACCGATCTCGACTCCCGCGTGTTTGGGGAAGAGGGGCGCGTCATTCCTGGCCTCTACGCCGTCGGTGAAGCCGCCGGCTTCGGTGGTGGCGGCGTGCATGGCTATCGCTCGCTTGAGGGCACTTTCCTCGGCGGCTGCCTGTTCTCCGGGCGCAATGCCGGCCGCTCCGCAGCGAAGGCGGTGGGGTGACCGACCAGGCTGGCCGGTGCACGGCGGCGCACCGGCCTCAGCCGCGGCGAAGCATCTCCTGCAACAGGCGTTCGGTCAGCGAGAGCTGATCGAGCCGCAGAGACAAGAGCTCGTTCAGCTCGGTCATGTGGGCTCGAAGTCGCTCGGCCTCGACTGGTCTGTCATCGAGATTTCGGACAAGGTCGCCGAGCGCCCTGAGACATTGCTGCATCGTCACGATGCCTTGCCGCAGCGAGTCGCAGTCTCTCATGGTGCTGGCGACCAGGCTGGTTTGGCGAAGCGGCAACGCGATGACGTTATCGAGCGCGCCCGCTAGCGCTTCTTGCGTGTTTCGATCGGCCATCGCGTTCCCTCATGCATCGTAGCAGGGTACAGGTCTCTTCGGATCAGGCGGCGCGAACCGTGGTCAGGAACTGCTCGACCTCGGAGTGCAATCGCGCGCTGTCCCTCGACAGCATTTGCGCAGAGGCAAGCACCTGGGTCGAAGCCGAACCAGTCTCCGCTGCCCCGTGCTTCACATCGCTGATGTTGGCTGCGACCTGGTCGGTGCCTTGCGCCGCCTGCTGGATGTTGCGGGCAATCTCCTGCGTCGCCGCTCCCTGCTCTTCGACTGCCGATGCGATCGCCGAAGAAATCTCCGAGATCCTGCCGATTGTTCCGCTGATCTCCTTGATCGCGACCACCGACTCCTGGGTGGCGGCTTGAATGTCGGCGATCTGATGACCGATCTCTCCGGTCGCCTTCGCTGTCTGTTCGGCCAGCGCCTTGACCTCGGATGCAACCACAGCAAAGCCGCGCCCCGTTTCGCCGGCTCGCGCCGCTTCGATCGTGGCGTTCAGAGCGAGCAGATTGGTCTGCCCCGCGATCGTGTTGATGAGTTCGACGACGTCGCCGATGCGGGTGGCCGCCTGCGACAGCTTGTTGACCCGATCATTGGTCAACTGCGCCTGCTCCACTGCCGCGCGGGCAATTCTGGCGGCGTCCTGCACCTGGCGGCTGATTTCGCTCACCGACGAACTCATCTCCTCGGTGGCGGAGGCAACCGATTGAACATTGGTCGACGCTTCCTCGGAGGCGGCAGAGACGACGCTCGAGAGTTCCTGGGTGTTCTCCGCGGTCTTGCTCAGCGTCCGGGCCGCTGCTTCAAGCTCGGTCGATGAGGACGACAGCGTCTTCACAATGTCGCCGACCGCGTCCTCGAACTGACCCGCGAGCCTGTGCATGTCGGCCTTGCGCTGAGCGGCCGCGCGAGCCTCCATTTGTGCCTGCTCGGCACGCAGACGATCGGCCTCGATCATGTTGTCTTTGAACACCTGGACCGCATTGGCCATCTCGCCGACCTCGTCGGTGCGGCCCACGCAGGGAACGGTCGTGGAGGTGTCGCCGCCGGCAAGCTTGCCCATGGCAAGGGTCATCCCCCGGATCGGCGTTGCGATCGAGCGGGACGTGAACAGCGCGATTGTGCCGCCGAGGCCGACTCCCGCGGCCAGCAGAGCCCACAGCACCAGCTTCAACAGCGAGATGCTCTCCTGCACGCCCCGCGTCTCCTCGACGAGCATCAGCTTCTGATTGGATTTGATGCCTCCCGAGCGGGTGCCGTCGACGCCCTTGGGCCCGTCGAGCAGATCGAGAATCCTTGCGGCGCGCGGCGCGGCTTCGGTCACCAGCAGATGAACCGGCGCATTCCAGTCCGGGGACTCGCGAAGCGCGAAGATCCTTTCATAGAGGGGCGCGAACTCGCTTTTCGCCTTCGCGATCTTATCGAAGGATGCCTGTTGTGAGGCAATGAGCAGGTCCTTTCGCGCATTGACCCCGGCATAGCCTTTCTCAAAAGCCTCCCACGGCCTGACGAATTTTTCCTTGTCGGTCTTTTCGCCCGAGAGCAGATACATCCGGAGCTGGGCCGTGGCAGCGGCAAAATTGCCCCGCGTATCCGCCATCGCCTTGAGCAATTTCTTCCGTTCCGGTGTGGCTTCCTGTGCCTCCTCCTGATCGATCATCTTCGTGATCTCGGAGAAGATCACGTCTGCGCGCGGGCCGGCCTCGCTGACCATGAGCTTGGTCGCGGGGTAGGCATCAGGAGTGAAAGCGATCGCTTCGGCCTTGTCCTGCGCCGCGCGAAATTCGGCGAGCAACAGCTTGGCTTGCTCCCACTTCTGCCTGTTCTCGGGATTGGTGAACTGCGCCGCTTGCTCGTCGAATGCGGTTGCTGTCCTATCCATCTCCTTCCACATCGACGCGCGATCGAGCTTGCCTTGCGGATTCCCACTCAGCAAATAGCCGCGCAAGGTGGCGAGCGTGGAATAGAGATTACCGATCAGCTCGGTGCTTGCCAGCGCGACTGGCGTGCGCACGTTCGTCATGCGATTGACCGTCGTTGAAATGCGCCCGACCTCGAGCATCGTGTACCCGACGGAAAGCGCGATGATGGCGCAGACTGCAGCAAATCCTGCGATCAACCGGCCACCGATACGAAAATTGAAATAGGAAGACATTGGCAAATACTCCGCAGCTATGGCCGCTTTGGCCTAAGACGTCGCATGAAAATCCCCCGCGTGGACGATGCCGCAGCCCAATACGATCGTTTGACATGATCAGATCGGGCGATACCCCACTATTCCGATCGCGGCAGCATTGACGCACCCGGCTGGCAATGATCCCAGACAGATCGACGCGCGCGCCGCTTGAGCCATCCTGACGACGATGCAGCGCCCTTACCCCGCTACTACCGTCAGTTTTACGTCCCTCCCACTCGGACTTTGACGTGTGCAATCAAGGTGACCAAAATTGCTTATTGAGACATTAAGAAAAATTTGTTCGCGAGATCGCTCAACGCGCAAAAATTGAGCGCTGCTTGGTACTGCCGGAATCAAAAGTGATGCCTGTCACGATTTTTTGTCTCTCAATCGGCAGAGCGCGGTGCCAACACCAAAACTGGTCAGAAGCGGGCTCGATCTCACCTCGATCTCCGCAAAAATTGATTGCGGTCGCGATTGCTGCTTGACGATTATCTTGGCCTCACGCCGGGTTTTCCGGCTCCGAAGATGAACTCGATGCCCGCAGACGAGAGCGTGGCGCAAAGAGTCGTCAATGTCTCGTCGGGCAGGCGCAGTAGACCATTCTGCTCCTCAAGCCGGCGAATCACGGCAGCAGAAATCCCGGTTCGTGCGGCGAGCTGTTTCACTGACCAGTTCAGCATGCCGCGGGCCGCGCGCAATTGCGCACCCGTCAACCTCGACGTCGAGACCTGTTGGGTCGAGAGCCGCTCCTCGTGCACGTCCGTGGAGATTCCCAACCACTCCCGAATACTGCCATCCGCGTCCGGGACCGGCACAGCCCTGCAATGGTACCAGCGGTAGGAGCCGTCGGACTGGCGCAGTCGATGCTCGACATCGTAGGGCTGTCCCGTTTCGGCGGCAGCCGCCCAGATCTGCAAGGCCGTTTCGCGCTCCTCTTCGGGAAGCAGATCGAGCCAGCCTTTGCCGAAGAACCGGTGCGCGTCCGGCTTGTTCTCCGCGTTCAAGAGCGAGGTAATCCGGCCGTCCTGGCTGCCGACCCACAGCAGTCCGCCTGCGACTTGCGTGAGCGCCGCGTAGCGACCCGCATCTGTCTTGAGAGGCTGCAGCGATCTGCGTTGTTCGGTGATGTCGATGGCGACGCCGACCACGCATTCCGGCTCGCCGGCGGAGTTCAAAAAAGTCTCGGACTGGATACGGAGCCAGCGCAGTGCACGGTTCGGCCGGATGATGCGAAACTCGCCGTCGAGCAAAGACCGGTCGAACGCGAATCCGCGTGGATCGCGCTGCGGACGGCGATCCTCCGGATGAATTCGTCTCTCGATTTCCGCATAGCTGGGCGCGACGGCATTGGGATCGAGGCCCAGCAGGCCGTAGAAGCCACGCGACCACTGCATCCGGCCTTCAGCATCGCAGCGCCAGACGCCAGCCCCCAATTTTTCTTCAAAAAGACGAACTATCTCCGAAGGGTCGAGGTGGTTTTCCAGGTGGCGCAATTCAGCCCCCCGTCGTGAAAATTAAGGCTCAACTATTAATTGCAGTCTATATCAATTCGCTTGATTGCTGCAGAATATTTGTGCCATCAGGCGGTATATACATGCGGTCGAAGGTCGCGCCGAAATCTTGAACTTGGTTACGTGCGTCGAACCGGCTAAACGCCATCGATGATACCGATCATGGCCTGGATGATACGACCCGCCTTGCACGTTGCCCTGTTCTGGTTGGCGGTGATCTGCTGCTTCTCTCCTGCATGGGCCGACACTGTCGATGTTAACGGCGTGAAGCGCTCCTACATCGCGCAATTGCCGGCGAAAAAGCCCGCACCGCTGGTGATCGTGCTGCATGGCAAGACGCAGCGTGGCGCCGACATGGTCGCGCGGACGGCCTGGCCGCAGCTTGCCAGGCGCGAGGGTCTGGCCGTTGTCTTTCCGGACGGACTCAACCATGCCTGGGCCGACGCGCGAACCAAGGCGGGACCCGCGCTGCGCGGCCCACCCGAGGGCACCGATGACATCGCGTTCATCACAAAGCTCGTCGAGAAGCTGGTGGCGAACGGCACGGCCGACCCTCGCCGCCTCTATGTCGCCGGTATCTCCAACGGCGGCGCCATGGCAATGACACTCGCTTGCGCCCGCGCCGATCTGTTTGCGGCAGCTGCAAGCGTGATCATGAATCTCACCGACGAGGCCGCGGCGACCTGCCATCCGTCGCGGCCGCTGCCGATGCTGCTCATGAACGGCACGGCCGACCCGCTGGTGCCCTACGAGGGCGGACAGGGATCGAGCTATTTTGCCGCGGACGGATTCTGGTCGACCGAGGACACGCTGGCGTTCTGGCGCAGGCTTAACGGCTGCGAGATCGATGACGCCGAAGTGGCTGATCTCCCGGACAAGGCGCCCACAGACCAATCCACGGTCACGCGGATCTCGTCGCGCTGTCCCGGGGGGACACGATGTCGTGCTCGATCGCATCAATTATGGCGGCCACCGCATGCCGGGCTTCGCGCCGGATGCTCGCTTCCCGAATGTCGCAATGCGTCTGCTGGGACCGCAGAACAGCGATATCGATGGGGCCGAGACGATCTGGACGTTTTTCAGCCGGTTTCCGTAGATGCCAGCGCATGCGCTGCGGACAATGCATGCGTGGCTGGCAACGCCTGCGTGCCAGGGGTGGCTCGCCGCAAATCGCTGGGCTAGACAGGGCCGCCATTCCACCAGGAGATTCCCAATGAGCATTCAGCGTTTTGAAACTGGCCCGCGCATGAGCCAGGTCGTCGTGCACGGCAACACCGTCTATCTCGCCGGCGTTGTCGCGAACAAGGCGGCCGGCGAAAGCGTGACGAAGCAAACCCAGGACATCCTGGCGACCATCGACGGCCACCTCGCCAAGGCCGGCACCGACAAGTCGAAGCTGCTCTCGGCAACGATCTACATCACCGACATGAAGACCTTCGGCGAGATGAACGCGGTGTGGGACGCCTGGGTGTCGCCCGGCAACACCCCCGCGCGCGCCACCGTCGAAGCCAAGCTGGCGGCGCCGCAATACACCGTCGAGATCATGGTGACCGCGGCGAAGTGATTTCGCGAGAACTTCACGCGCGTTGATGACCTCAGAGGTAATCGATCGACGCGCGTGAACCTTCGATAGTCAGGTCAGCCGGACAACACGGCGCCATCGAAGGAGCACACCATGACCGATCCCAACACCATCGCCCGCCGCTATATCGAGCTCTGGAACGAGCGCATGGCCGGCCGACGCCGCGAGCTGCTCAGCGAAAGCTGGACGACGGATGCGAGCTATGTCGATCCCGTGATGAAGGGCGACGGCCAGGAAGGCATCGAGGCGCTGATCGCCGGCGTGCAGCAGCGCTTTCCCGATTTCAAATTCAAGCTGATCGGCGAGCCCGACGGCTACGGCGACCACGTCCGCTTTTCGTGGGGACTTGGTCCTGACGGCGCCGACAGCCCGATCAAAGGCACCGATTTTGCCGTGCTGAGGGACGGCCGCATCAGCAGCGTGACCGGATTTCTGGACCAGGTGCCGACCGGGGTGTGAGACCTCTTGCCCTTCTCGCCGCAGGCGGGAAGGGCCACCCCTCGACGAATCCGCTCCTGCGGCTTACCTGTCATCCCGTGCCGCCCCGTATCCTCCCAACATCGGCCGAGCCGGCCGCGCTGCTGCCGGATCGCTTCCAGGCGTGGTTCGCAGCCCGCGGCTGGTTGCCGCGCGCGCATCAATTGGCGCTGCTGGAGAAGGCGCGCGGGGACCGTTCGGCGCTCTTGATTGCGCCGACCGGCGCCGGCAAGACGCTGGCGGGATTTCTGCCGACGCTGGTGGAGCTTTCGGCGCAATCGCTCATACGAGACGCGGGCGCGAAGAAGAACCTCGTCTCCACTGGCCGCAGCGTGCAACGCGCCGGCGGCCTGCACACCCTCTACATCTCGCCGCTCAAGGCGCTCGCCGTCGACATCGCGCGCAACCTCGAGCGCCCCATCGCGGAGATGGCGCTGCCGATCAAGGTCGAGACCCGCACCGGCGACACGCCGGTGTCGCGGCGCCAGCGGCAGCGACGCTATCCGCCGGATGTGTTGCTGACGACGCCCGAGCAGCTCGCGCTGCTGCTGTCCTCCGACGACGCACCGTTCCTGTTCTCCTCCCTGAAGCGCCTCGTGCTCGACGAGCTGCATGCGCTGGTGACGTCCAAGCGCGGCGATCTGCTCTCGCTCGGGCTGGCGCGGCTGTGGCGCCTCGCGCCGCAGATGCGCACGATCGGCCTGTCGGCGACGGTGGCCGAGCCGGAGCAGCTCGCGCGATTCCTGGTGCCGCAGCCAGAAGGCCGGGAAGTCGCCGCCGATATCGTCATCGCCGGCGGCGCCGCGCCGCCCGTGGTCGAGATGCTCGATACGCGCGAGCAGCTGCCCTGGGCCGGCCACAGCGCGCGCCACGCGCTCCCCGAGATCTACGAGCTGATCAAGGCCAACAAGACCACGCTGGTTTTCGTCAACACCCGCAGCCAGGCCGAGATGCTATTCCAGAATCTCTGGAGCATGAACGATGATGGCCTTGCCATCGCGCTGCATCACGGCTCGCTCGACGTCGCACAGCGCCGCAAGGTCGAGGATGCCATGTCGGCGGGCAGGCTGCGCGGCGTGGTCTGCACCTCCTCGCTCGACCTCGGTGTCGACTGGGGCGACGTCGATCTCGTGGTCAATATCGGCGCGCCGAAGGGCGCCTCGCGTCTGATGCAGCGCATCGGCCGCGCCAATCATCGCCTCGACGAAGCCTCCCGCGCCGTGCTGGTGCCGGCCAACCGCTTCGAGGTGCTGGAGTGCCGCGTCGCCATCGATGCGATCGCCGAGAATGCGCAGGACACGCCGCCGCTGCGCATCGGCGCACTCGATGTGCTGGCCCAGCACGTGCTCGGCTGCGCCTGCGGCGAACCGTTCTTCTCGGATGAGCTCTATGGCGAAGTGCGCACCGCCACGCCTTACGCCGATCTGTCGCGGCAGGATTTCGACGACGTCGTCGATTTCGTCGCCTCCGGCGGCTACGCGCTGAAAACCTATGAGCGCTTCGCCCGTATCAAGCAGGACAAGGAAGGCCGCTGGCGCGTCGCCAATCCAAAGGTGCGGCAGAGCTATCGGCTGAATGTCGGCACCATCGTCGAGGACGATATGCTGAAGGTGCGGCTGGTGCGCTCCCGCGGCAGCGGTGCAGGATCGACCGGCGTGATCGCGCGCGGCGGCCGGTTGCTCGGCGAGATCGAGGAGGCCTTCATCGAGGGCCTTTCCCCCGGCGACACTTTTGTGTTCTCAGGCGAAGTGGTGCGCTACGAAACCCTGGTCGAGGATCAGGTCTACGTCTCGCGTGCGCACGACAAGGATCCGAAAGTGCCGTCCTATATGGGCGGCAAGTTTCCGCTCTCGACCTATCTCGCCGAGCGCGTCCGCCGCCTGCTCGACGACGGCCGCGCATGGGGCGGTTTGCCGGAGCAGGTGCGCGACTGGCTGTCGCTGCAGAAGGATGTCTCGCGCGTGCCGGCAGTGCGCGAGCTCCTGGTCGAGAGCTTTCCGCGCGCCAACAAGCATTATCTCGTCTGCTACCCGTTCGAAGGCCGCCTGGCGCACCAGACCCTCGGCATGCTGCTGACGCGGCGGCTGGAGCGCGCTCGCGCGCGGCCGCTCGGCTTCGTCGCCAATGAATATGCGGTGGCGATCTGGGGACTCGGCGATCTCTCCTTCATGATCCGCAACAATCGGATCGATCTCAACGCGCTGTTCGATCCCGACATGCTCGGTGACGATCTCGAAGCCTGGCTCGCCGAATCCGCGCTGATGAAGCGCACGTTCCGCAATTGCGCGATCATCTCCGGTCTGATCGCGCGCCGCCATACCGGTGAAGAGAAGAGCCGACGGCAGGTGCTGTTCTCGACCGACCTCGTCTATGACGTGCTGCGCAAGCACCAGGCCGATCACGTCCTGCTCCGAGCCGCGCGCGCCGATGCCGCCACGGGCCTGCTCGACCTGCGCCGCCTCGGCGACATGCTGATGCGCATCCAGGGCCGCATCACCCACCGGGAACTCGACCACGTCTCTCCGCTGGCGGTCCCCGTGATGCTGGAAATCGGCCGCGAGTCAGTTTATGGCGAGGCTGCAGACGAGCTTATGGCGGAAGCCGCCGACGAGCTCGTCAAAGAGGCGATGGGATAAGAGCAGGTTTCGACGTGACGGCAGGCGCGCTGGCTTCAGGGGATGTCGAGGACATGCGCGTTTCCAAAGTCACCATCAGCCATGTGACCTTCGCGGCCGATCTTTCCGGCGCGCTGTTCTGGGAAGAGCAGCGCCTGCTGGTCGTCTCCGACCTGCATCTGGAGAAGGGTTCGAGCTTCGCGACGCGCGGCGTGCTGCTGCCGCCTTACGATACCATCGCGACGCTCGGCCGGCTCGCTGCTGTCATCTCCCGCCATGATCCACGCATCGTCATCGCGCTCGGCGACAGTTTTCACGACCGTACCGCGCATGAGCGCCTGTCGGCGGAGGACCGCGACGCCGTCGCCGCACTCCAGACCGGCCGCGACTGGATCTGGATCTCCGGCAATCATGATCCCATGCTGCCGCGCGATCTCGGCGGCACCGTTGCCGACGAGGTTGCAGTCGGCCCCATCACCTTTCGCCACGAGCCGACCGGCGCAGCCGGCGAGATCGCCGGCCATCTGCATCCCAAGGCGCGCGTCTCCGCGCGCGGCCGTTCGATCGAGCGCCGCTGCTTCGCCAGCGACGGGATGCGTACCGTGATGCCCGCCTTCGGCGCCTATGCCGGCGGCCTCAGCATCCGCGATACTGCCTTCACCAAGATCTTTCCGGAGAACGGCTTTGTCGCCCATCTCCTCGGCGACCGCCGCGTCCACGCCATTGCGGCCTCGCGCTGCTATTGAGGCGTGGGTCGCGCCTCGGAACAAATTAAGAACACTTTAGCAAGTCTTTGATATATCATTGTGATTCGGCGCATCGCCGACACAATATCTAGCGTCTGTCCGACTTTGCGAGGACTACATGTCCACCATTGCCTTCGACCAGTTTGCCCTCACCCGGATCGCCGATTTCGCGCGCTCGCTGTCACGGCTGCATCAGGCGGCACGGCGCTACGCGGTCGATGACGACCAGTTCGATCGCGAGTTCAACGCGGTGTGCCAGTCGATCTGGGGCTACACCATCGACGATATCAGCGACGAACTGTTCTCGACCGAGGACCATCTGTTTCTCGACACGCTGGACGAGGCGCATGCGCGGATCTTCGCGGCCGAGCAGGGTTATGACCTCATAGGCGAAGCGGGCATGCTGAGCGATTGGTGGGGCTTTTGCTGGATGATCCTGGCCGAAAAGCGCGGCCTCCTGACGCCGGAAAACCGCGCCGCTGCACGGGCGGCGATCGAGGAGAAATATCTGGCAGCGCCGAACGTGATCGGGGTGATCATCGGCAGGTGACCGCCGCGCCCCGGACAAAGCGCAGCGCTCCCGGCGATGCGAAGCATCGTCCGGTGCGATGCGCTGCAGAGCCGGGGCCCATCTCGCGGCATTCTGGGTCCCGGCTCAGCGTCGCATCGCTTTCGCGCTGCGCCGCCGTCCGGGACACGAGATCAATCCAGCCCCGCCCGCTTCGCCGGCTTCTGCGCCGTCGTCTTCGGCACCGACACATCCGGCAGGGCCTCTCGCACGATCTCGGCTGGCGCCGGCGCATCTGCCGACACCGTGTCGGCCCGCACCGGCGCCACCTTCATCTCGCCGAGGCGCGCGCGGACCTGGGCGGTGAGGCCGGGATACGAGGCAACCGGGGTGAAGTCCGCAGCCTGGTCGTTGCCGACGCGGATGCCGGTATAGGCGACGAGGCCGTCGGTGGTGGCGATCACGTCGCCGGCCTTCAGCGATGAATCCAGCGCAAGATCGACCGGGGCGAGGCCAGCCGGCTCACGGCCGTTGCAGGTGCAGTCGGCGCGCAGCGCCTTGCGGTAGGCGAACGCATTCTCGCTGTCCGCGTAGCGCTCGCCGGTCTGCGAATAGGCGCCCTCGATCGACGAGCCGAAATAGACCTTGGTCGGGCTGGCGGGACAGAACGCCTGACACATCTGCGCGGGCGAGGCGAGGCCGCGCATCAGTGGAAAATATTTCCCGTCGCAACTGCGCACGCAGAAGGCCGGGCCCGAGCCGCCGGCCGCCGCCGAGCGGGTCGGCGGCACATATTGCGGGGTCGCCGCATTCTGCTGGCCGGTGAAGGGGTCGGAGTAGGAGTTCGCCTGCTGCGGCACCTCCCGCTGCGGCCGCTGCTGCTGCATTCCGCCGAAGAGGAAGTCGAACAGGCCTTCGGCCGAAACCGGGGCGGGAGCTGCAAGCAACGGGGCTGCAAACATGGCGGCCACAAGCATCGCGCGACGCCGCCGGCGCGCATGGGACGAGATTGTACGCAAACGCCTACTCCACCCGACGCTACTGAACCGGCTGGAACCCTCAGGTCTCAGCACATGATTCACCATAAAGTGGGATCGTAAATGAGCCGTTGAGCAGAGGCGGTTTCAAGTCGAGGCGGTGACCTCTTTAAGGCCGGGCACAGCTTCCGACGGATGGTTGCTTCCGAGCTACACCCGGGCAAGAAGGCGGAGAAGATTTCGCCACCTAGGCCTTCAAGAATTCCGACGCCTTGTACAGCGAGCGGAACGGCAGGCCGGCTGCACCGAACGTGTCGGTGGCGCCTTCCTCGCGGTCGACCATGGTCAGCACCAGCACGACATTGGCGCCGGTCTCGCGCACGGATTCCACCGCCTTCATCGCCGAACCGCCGGTCGTGGTGACGTCCTCGACGATCACCACGCGCTTGCCTGCCAGCGTCTCACCCTTGGGCAGGCCTTCGATGGCGAGCTTGGCGCCGTGCTCCTTCGGCTTCTTGCGCACGAAGAACGCCGCGATCGGATGCCCCTTGATCCATGAGATCTGCGCCAGCGCGCCGGCGAGCGGCACCGCACCCATCTCGAGCCCGCCGATGAAATCGAGCTGTTCGTCCTTCAGCGCCTCATAGGTGAGCTCGGCCAGCAGCGTCGCGCCCTCGGGGTCGAGCATGGTCGGCTTGAGGTTGAAGTAGAAATCGCTCTTACGGCCCGACGCGAGCGTCACCTCGCCACGGCCGAAGGAGCGCCGGCGGATGATTTCGAACAGGCGGGCGCGGGAGGCGGATTTCGACACGGCGGTCCCTCGAACAGCGTTTTTGGTGGAGGCGGAATTTATCCGCGACGGCCGCGACATTCCAGAGGGGGCGTCTCCCGTCAACAGGGATCGGCCATCCCGAGCCGCCGGTTGTGAGGGCGCAATCTTCTGGAGTAGTTGAGGGGCAAGCCTCTTGAGGAAGGAAACGGGAATGACGATCGAGCTCTACACCTGGAACACGCCGAACGGACGCAAGATCTCGGTCGCACTGGAGGAGATGGGGTTGCCCTACAAGGTGATCCCGGTGAACATCACCAAGGGCGAGCAGATGGCGCCCGAGTTCCTCAAGCTCTCTCCCAACAATAAGATCCCCGCGATCGTCGACCCCGAGGGGCCCGACGGCAAGCCGGTCAGCATCTTCGAATCCGGCGCCATCCTGCTTTATCTCGGCGAAAAGACCGGAAAATTCCTGCCGAAATCGCTCAGCCAGCGGATCCCCGTCTACGAATGGCTGATGTGGCAAATGGGCGGCTTCGGGCCGATGCCGGGACAGGTGCACCATTTCATCGCACTGGAAAATGAACAGGATCGCGCCTACGGCTTGAAACGTTTCATGGCGGAGACGCGCCGGCTTTACGGCGTCTTGGACCGGCGGCTCGAGGGGCGCGACTTCGTCGCGGGCGATCTCTCGGTTGCCGATTTTGCCATCCTGGGATGGGCCTGGCGTCATCCTCGCCACAAGGTTGATCTGGCCGACTTCCCCAACGTCAAGCGCTGGTACGACGCGCTGATGGCGCGTCCGGCGGTGAAGCGGGGCATGGAGGCGAAGCTGGATTAGTCTGAGCTCTCACGCCTCGTGCCCCGGACGCGACGCAGCGGTCCCGGCGATGCGAAGCATCGTGCGGTGCGGTGCGGTGCAGAGCCGGGGCCCATGCCTTTGCGATCTCGTTCTTGGCCTTCTGGGTCCCGGCTCTGCGCAGCAGCGCAAGAGCGCTGCAGCGCGTCCGGGACACGAGCGAGCGGCTTGTGACGTCGGCTACACCTTCTTCGCTTCGACCGCCATCCGCACCGCGAGCCCGGCCAGCACCGTCCCCATCAGCCAGCGCTGCACCAGCATCCAGCTCGGCCGGTTCGCCAGGAACAGCGCGATCGATCCGGCCACGAGCGCGATCATCGCATTGACGCTGACGCTGATCGCGATCTGGATCGCGCCCAGCACCACCGATTGCGTCAGCACGCTGCCGGCGGCGGGATCGATGAACTGCGGCAGCAATGCCAGATACAGCATCGCGATTTTCGGGTTGAGCAGGTTGGTGACGAATCCCATCGCGAACAATTTGCGCGGGCTGTCGATCGCGAGCTTTCTCACCTGGAACGGCGAACGCCCGCCCGGCTTCACCGCCTGCCAGGCGAGCCACAGCAAGTATCCGGCACCGGCAAAGCGCAGCGCGTCATAAGCGAAAGGAATGGCGAGCAGCAGCGCCGTGATACCGAACGCCGCGCACAGCATATAGAACACGAAGCCGAGCGCGACGCCGCCGAGCGAGACGATGCCGGCCGCGGCACCCTGCGTGATCGAGCGCGAAATCAGATAGATCATGTTCGGTCCCGGCGTGAGCACGAGACCGAGGCAGACGAGAGCGAAGCCGAGCAGGGCGGAGGTGTGGGGCATGGGTGAACCGGTGCGGGAGATGGCACGGTTCTAATAGGCGAGACCTTGCCGGGCCATCGCGCAATTGCTCGGAGGACAATTAGGTTCTCGCCACGCGCTCGCTGCGCTCCCTCGCCCCGCACTTGCGGGGAGAGGGTTGGGGTGAGGGGCCTCTCTCCCCAGGGCGAGGTCGACGTGAGACTTGTACCCCCTCACCCGGATCGCAAGAGCGATCCGCCCTCTCCCCGCAAGCGGGGAGAGGTGAAGAGAGAGCGCTAGTGAGCCTCGTCCCAGTTGGTCGCCGCGCGCGCATCGACGTGCAGCGGCACTGACAGCAGCACGGCCGGGAACGGCGCGTCCTGCATGACCTTCTGCACGACGGGGAGCGTCGCCTCGACCTCGTCGTCGGGCACCTCGAAGATCAATTCGTCGTGCACCTGGAGCAGCATCTGCGCCGAGAGCTTCTTTTCGGCGAGCGCATCCTCCACGCGCGTCATGGCGCGGCGGATGATGTCGGCCGCGGTGCCCTGGAGCCGGGCGTTGATCGCGGCGCGCTCGTTGAAGGCGCGCACCGAGGCGTTGGAGGCCTTGATGTCGGGGTAGTGGCACTTGCGGCCGAACAGCGTGGTGACGTAGCCGTGGTTGCGGCAGAAGTCGCGCGTCTCGTCCATGTAGGCGCGGATGCCGGGGAAACGCTCGAAATATTTCTTGATGTAGGCCGAAGCCTCCTCGCGCGCGATGCCGAGCTGGTTGGCAAGGCCGAACGCGGAGATGCCGTAGATGATGCCGAAATTGATCGCCTTGGCGCGTCGGCGGATCTCGCTGGGCATGCCCTTGATCGGCACGCCGAACATCTCCGACGCGGTCATGGCATGAATGTCGAGCCCGTCGCGAAACGCCTGCTTCAGCACGGGGATGTCGGCGATCTCGGCGAGCAGTCGCAGCTCGATCTGTGAATAATCGGCTGACACCAGCTTGTGTCCGGGTGTCGCGACGAAGGCGCGGCGGATCTTGCGGCCATCCTCGGTGCGCACCGGAATGTTCTGCAAGTTCGGCTCGTTCGACGACAATCGCCCCGTCGTGGTCGCGGCCAGCGCGTAGGTCGTGTGCACGCGATGCGTCTGCGGATTGACATAGGTCGGCAACGCGTCGGTGTAGGTCGATTTCAGTTTGGAGACCTGACGCCACTCCAAAATCTTCTTCGGGAAGTCGTGGCCCTGCTCGGCGAGCTCATCGAGCACCTGGGCGGTGGTCGACCATGCGCCGGTCTTGGTCTTGGTGCCGCCGGGCAGTCCCATCTTGCCGAACAGGATGTCGCCGATCTGCTTGGGGCTGCCGACATTGACCGGCTCGCCCGCGAGCTCCTGGATCTCGGCCTCGACGCGCGCTGCGGTCTGGGCAAAGTCGCCGGAGAGGCGCGACAAGACCTGGCGATCGATCGAGATGCCGCGCCGCTCCATGCGTGCGAGCACCGATACCAGCGGCCGCTCCAGGGTCTCGTAGACCGCGCTCATGTGCTCGGCGACGAGGCGCGGCTTCAGCACGCGCCAGACGCGCAAGGCGACGTCGGCGGCTTCCGCCGACAGTGGCGCGGCCTTGTCGATCGGCACCTGGTCGAAGGTGATCTTGCCCTTGCCGCTGCCGAGCAGCTCGTTTTCCTTCAGCATGGCATGACCGAACCAGCGCTCGGACAGCGATTCCAGGGCATGCGAGCCGCGGCCGGCGTCGAGCACGTAGGAGATCAACAGCGCATCGTCGATGTTGCGCAGGGTGATGCCGTGCTGCGCCAGCATCACGGCGGTGAACTTGACGTCGAAACCGATCTTGAGAATGCCGGCTGATTCCAGCACCGGCCGCAGCGCTTGCAGTGCGTCGTCATGCCTGACCTGGTCCGGCGCGAGGCCGGCATCGAACAGGCCGGCGCCGCCGCCGGATTGCTTGTGCGCCAGCGGCACGTAGCAGGCCTCGTTCGGTGCCAGTGCCAGCGCGATGCCGCAAAGATCGGCCTGCATCGGATCGATCGAGTTGGCTCTCGTCTCGATCGCGACATGGCCGGCATCATGGATGCGCGCGATGAAGGCGTCGAGCTCCTTGAGCGTCTTGATGGTCTGGTATTTGCTGCGATCGACCGGAAGCTTGCGTAGCGCCTCTTCGCGCGCGGTGGCGAGCGAGATCGGCGCACCCTTCGGGCTCGCAGCCTTGTCCTCCTTCCCCGCCGACTTGTTGCGCTCGACCGGCATGGTCTGCGCCGGTGTGCCGGTCCCCGGTGCGGGCACGACGTCCGAAGGCGGTAGCGGCGAGAATACGCTCGCGCCCTTTGCGTAGCCGGGATCGGCATCGACGTTGGCGGGATCGATCTGCGAATATTCGGCGACACGTCGCGTCAGCGTCGTGAACTCCATCGCCTTCAGGAAGGCGATCAGCTTGCGCGCGTCGGGCTCGTGGACGGCGAGATCGTCCAGCGGCACCTCGAGATCGACCTTGTCGTCGAGCAACACGAGCTGCCGCGAGATCCGCGCCTTCTCTGCGTTCTCGAGCAGCGCCTCGCGCCGTTTTGGCTGCTTGATCTCGCCGGCGCGGAACAGCAATTGGTCGAGGTCGCCATACTCGATGATCAGCTGCGCCGCGGTCTTGACGCCGATGCCGGGCACGCCGGGCACATTGTCGGTGGAATCGCCGGCAAGAGCCTGCACCTCGACCACCTTGTTCGGCGGCACGCCGAACTTCTCGATCACCTCGGGGATGCCGATGCGGCGGTCCTTCATGGTGTCGTACATGGTGACGCAATCGGTGACGAGCTGCATCAGATCCTTGTCGGACGACACGATGGTTGCGCTGGCGCCGCGCTCGCAGGCCTGTCGCACATAGGTCGCAATGAGATCGTCGGCCTCGAAGCCGACCTGTTCCAGGCAGGGCAGGTCGAAGGCGCGGACGGCCTCGCGGATCAGCGCGAATTGCGGAATCAGATCGTCAGGCGCAGGCGGCCGGTGCGCCTTGTAGTCCGGATAGATCTTGTTGCGGAAGGTGATCTCCGACTTGTCGAAGACGATGGCAAGATGCGTCGGCCGGTTGTCTTCGGGCATCTCGCGCAAGAGCTTCCACAGCATGTTGCAGAAGCCGAGCACGGCATTGACCTGGAGACCGTCGGACTTGCGGTTCAGCGGCGGCAGCGCGTGATAGGCGCGGAAGATGTAGGAGGAACCGTCGACCAGGAAGACGTGGTCGCCCTTGCCGGCCGCCTTCGCCGCCACCGGTTTGGCAGCAGCTGTCGCAACGGCGGGTTTGGTCTCGGCCGCAGCCTTGGGCGCGGCCTTGGTGTCGGCTTTGGCAGTGGTCTTCGGGGCTGTTTTGGGCATGGCCGCAATGTATGAATTTTTGCGGGCTTTGACAGCCTTGGGAGGCGGATTTTTGGCTTGCTGGCGCCGCTATCCCCACTGTCATTCCACGGCTTGACCGGGGAATCCAGTACGCCGCGGCCTATCGGTCGACAACGACTGCCTCTGGAACAATGGGTCGCCCGGTCCCGGCTACGCGAAGGCTTCGCCGGCTCTTCGGTGTTGGGCCGGCGAAGCTTTAGCGAAGACGGCAAGCCGGGCGACGACACACCGAGACGCGGCTACTCCGCCGCCTGCAGCCGTACGCCTGCCTTTCTCGGCGCGATCCAAAACGCATCCGGTCGCTCGAACAGGAAGCGCGCATTGAGGCGCAGGGCCATCTGCCAGATCGCCAGCGCTCCGAGCACGCCGGCGATGGTGACCACCAGCGACACCGTGCCGATGTCGGCAATGACGCCCGAGCGCAGCAGCAGCGTCCGCGTCGCCGCCATTGGCAGGAAGAAGGCGAGATAGATCACGATCGAATGCTCGCCGCAGAAGCGGAGGAAGTTGAGCCACTGTGCGCGCGCGAGCAGCGTGCCCGTCGTGATGATGGCGCAGGCGCCGGCAAAGCCGAGCACGAGCGAGACGATCGCCCATTCGCTGGCACCCCATGCGACCAGGCCGGCATTGACCAGCGCCCAGGTGGCGAGCGCTGCAAGCGCGAGAGCCGGATGATTGCGCGCGCGATCCGACAGGGCGAACACGTATGGCGCGAACAGGTAACCTGAATAGAAATAGACGAAGCGCGTGCAGAACTCGTCGATGACGGTCCAGCCGGTCGTGATCCGTGCGGTCTCCAGCGCGGCGGCGAGAAGCCAGATCGCGGGCGGCGGGACTTTGCGTGTCAGTTTCGTGACGACGAAGAAGATCGGCAACAGATAGATGAACCACAGCGTGCCGAACGGCTCGATGAAGGATTCGAGGTAAAGCAAGCCGACCGCGCGCCAACTGGTCTCCGCGGCAAAGGCCGGCGCCTTGAAGCCGAACTGGATTGTCACCCAGACGACATAAAAATAGGCGAAATGCACCACCTTGCGGTCGAGATAGGTTCGCCAGTCCCGATCAATCACCAGAGAGAGGAACAAGCCCGAGATCAGGAAGAAATCCGGCATCCGGAACGGCTTTGCGAAGGCCACGGCGACATGCATGAAGCCGGTCTGCCCGGCGGCGAGCTCGACCCCCAGCACCGAATGCATCATCACGACCATGACGATGCAGATGCCCTTGGCGTAGTCGACCCAGTCGACGCGCGCGGCCGAACGCGCCTTGGAAACCCCGGCCGCCGCGATTGTGCCTGATCGTGCCATGGTGTCCCTTTTCGAGGCGCGTTCCGCCCGTCCCTGTGTGGGTGTGGGGCAGTTTGGAGCCCAGTGGTTGCCGACTTCTTTACCGGTTCAAATCGCGGGCCGGTTTTTGCATGCGGACTGTTCCATGACCTTGAGAAAATGCTAAACCGCCTCGAATTGGGCTTCCGTTAACCAAGCTGGAACAGGATTTTTCATGCGAATTGCGATGATCGGCACGGGCTATGTGGGATTGGTGTCCGGCGCCTGTTTTGCGGATTTCGGCCACGACGTCACCTGCGTCGACAAGGATGAGAAGAAGATCGCGGCGCTCCATCGCGGCGAGATCCCGATCTACGAGCCCGGGCTGGACGAGCTGGTGGCGAACAATGTCAGGGCCAAGCGGCTGGATTTCACCACCGATCTTTCCAAGCCGGTTGCCGATGCCGATGCCGTGTTCATCGCGGTCGGTACGCCCTCGCGCCGCGGCGATGGACACGCTGACCTCTCCTACGTCTACGCCGCCGCCCGTGAGATCGCGCAGTCGCTTACCGGCTTCACCGTGGTGGTGACGAAATCGACCGTGCCGGTCGGCACCGGCGACGAGGTCGAGCGCATCATCCGCGAAGCCAATCCCAAGGCCGATGTGGTTGTCGCCTCCAACCCCGAATTCCTGCGCGAGGGCGCGGCGATCCGCGATTTCAAATTCCCCGACCGCATCGTGGTCGGCACCTCCGACGAGCGCGGCCGCAAGGTGATGGGCGACATCTACCGCCCGCTGTCTTTGAACCAGGCGCCGCTGATGTTCACCGCGCGGCGTACCGCCGAGATGATCAAATACGCCGCCAACGCGTTCCTGGCGACCAAGATCACCTTCATCAACGAGATCGCCGATCTCTCCGAAAAGGCCGGCGCCAACGTCCAGGAGGTCGCGCGCGGCATTGGCCTCGACAACCGCATCGGCACCAAGTTCCTGCATGCCGGTCCCGGCTTCGGCGGCTCGTGCTTCCCAAAGGACACCAAGGCCTTGATCAAGATCGCGCAGGATTACGACGTCAACCTGCGCATCGTCGAATCCGTGCTGGCGGTCAACGAGAACCGCAAGCGCGCAATGGCGCGGAAAGTGAGCCAGGCGCTCGGCGGGGGCTTGCGCGGCAAGACCATCGCTGTGCTCGGCCTCACCTTCAAGCCCGACACCGACGACATGCGCGATGCGCCGTCGATCCCGCTGGTGACAGGCCTGATCGACATGGGCGCGAAGGTGAAGGCGTTCGATCCGGTCGGCATGGAGCAGGCCAAGAGCGAGCTGCCCGATATCACCTATTGCGAGGACGCCTATTCCTGCGCACAAGGCGCCGACGCGCTCGTCATCGTCACCGAATGGGTGCAGTTCCGCGCGCTCGATCTCGACCGGTTGAAAGCGACCATGGCGCAGCCGGTCGTCGTCGACCTCCGCAACATCTACCGCCCCGAAGACATGGAAGCCGCCGGCTTCACCTATGAGAGCGTCGGCCGGCCGTCGGTGCAGGGCTGATAGTCACACATGATTGTCATATCTCGCGAAGGCGGGGTATCCAGTAGCCCGTGACCTTCGTAATAATTGGGATCTGAGTTACTGGATCGCCGGCCCCAGTGCGCAATTGCGCACAGGGCAGACGATGACGGACCGAGACTTTTGCCCCGCAGCTTCGACACGCCCCTCCCAATCGATGCCGTGCTCGACGATTTGTCGCGCACGCTGGAGGCGCACAACGCGGCCGTGCTGGTGGCGCCGCCGGGCGCTGGCAAGACCACACGGGTGCCGCTGGCGCTGCTGGATGCGCCCTGGGCCAGCGATAAGAAGATCATCGTGCTGGAGCCGCGCCGCATCGCCGCGCGCGCCAGTGCCGATCGCATGGCCAAATCGCTCGGCGAGCGCACTGGGGAAACCGTCGGCTACCGTGTCCGCTTCGGCTCCAAGATCTCGCGCGCGACGCGCATCGAGGTCGTGACCGAGGGCATTTTCACTCGCCAGATTCTCGACGATCCCGAACTCTCCGGCATCGCCGCCATCCTGTTCGACGAATTTCACGAGCGCTCGCTCGACGCCGATCTCGGCCTCGCACTGGCGCGTGATGCGCAAACCGGCCTGCGCGAGGACTTACGGATCCTTGTGATGTCGGCCACGCTCGATGGTGCGCGGGTCGCTAAATTGCTCGGCGAGGCGCCCGTCGTCGAGAGCGAGGGCCGCGCCTTTCCGGTCGAGACGCGCTATCTCGGCCGCAAGGCGGATGCGCCGATCGAGCGGCAGATGGTGGATGCGATTGCGTACGCGTTGCGCGCCGACAGCGGCTCGGTGCTGGCGTTCCTGCCGGGCGCCGCCGAGATCCGCCGGACCCAGAACTTTCTCGGCGAGCGCGTGCAGGACGCCTCCATCGAGATCGTGCCGCTGTTCGGCGCGCTCGATGCCGCCGTGCAGGACCGCGCCATCGCGCCGGCGCCAAAGGGCACGCGCAAGGTGGTGCTGGCGACCTCGATTGCGGAGACCTCGCTCACCATCGAAGGTGTGCGCATCGTCGTCGATTGCGGTCTTGCCCGGGTGCCGCGCTATGAGCCCGATATCGGCCTGACCAGGCTCGAGACCGTGCGCGCCTCGCGTGCGGCGGTGGACCAGCGCCGCGGCCGCGCCGGCCGCACCGAGCCCGGTGTCTGCTACCGGCTCTGGGACGAGCCGCAGACGGCCTCGCTTGCGCCTTACACGCAGCCGGAAATCCTCAGCGCCGATCTGTCCTCGCTGGTGCTCGATCTCGCGCAATGGGGCGTTGCCGATCCCGCCGCACTGTCGTTCCTCGACCCGCCGCCGCAGCCGGCCTGGAAGGAAGCGAAGAGCCTGCTGACTGAGCTCAACGCGCTCGATGACGACGGCCGCATCACGGCAGAAGGCAAGAGCCTGCGCGCGCTGGCGCTGCCGCCGCGGCTGGCTCGCATGATCGTGGATTCGCATCGTGCAGGCAGCGGCGAGGCCGCCGCCGAGATCGCCGCGATCATCACCGAGCGCGGATTAGGCGGCGACAGCGTCGATCTCGAGCACCGCCGCGACCAGTTCCGCCGTGACCGCTCGCCGCGCGCCGCCAGCGCGCGCGATCTGGCGCGCCGCTGGGCCTCGCAGGTCGCGGCAGCGGAAAAGGCAGGGCAGCAAGAGGATCTTTCGACCGGCCTGATGCTCGCTTATGCATTTCCGGATCGCGTCGCGCGCAACCGCGGCAATGGCAGCTTCGTGCTGGCTAACGGCCGTGGCGCTGCCGTCGAGCAGACCTCCTCGCTCGCCCGCGCGCCTTACATCGCGATCGGCGAGATGACGGGGACGGCGGCGAGCGGACGCATCCTGCTCGCGGCGCAAATCACGGAGGACGAGATCGAGCGGCATTTCGTCGAGCATATCGAGACAGCCGACGAGATCTCCTTTGATCGCGGCGCGATGGCGCTGCGCGCGCGGCGCAAGCGCGTGCTGCACGCGATTGCGCTGTCCGAAGCGACGCTTGCCGTCTCGCCCTCCGAGAACACGGCGCGCATCTTTGCAGATGGCCTGATCGCCGTCGGTCTCGACCGGCTGCCCTGGTCGAAGGCGGCCAAGCAATGGCGTGATCGCGTGATGTTCCTGCGCAAGGCCGAGGGCGACAGCTGGCCCGATCTGTCGGACGACGGATTGATCGCGCGGCGCGACGATTGGCTGGTGCCGGCGCTCTACGACAAGGTCGCGCTCAAGGATATCTCCGCCGGCGAGCTCTCCGACGCGCTGATGGCGCTGCTGCCATGGGAGATGCGCGCGCGGCTCGACCGCGAGGCGCCGACGCATTTCGAAGCACCGACCGGAAGCGTGCTCGCGATCGACTACGAGGCCGAGCAGGGGCCGACGATCGCGGTGCGGCTCCAGGAATTGTTCGGCCTCAACAC
Organism: Bradyrhizobium sp. LMG 9283; assembly: GCF_045571415.1. Taxonomy (NCBI): domain Bacteria; kingdom Pseudomonadati; phylum Pseudomonadota; class Alphaproteobacteria; order Hyphomicrobiales; family Nitrobacteraceae; genus Bradyrhizobium; species Bradyrhizobium sp. LMG 9283. The sequence continues at coordinate 8,439,295 of NZ_CP120691.1, read as the reverse complement.
CCATCCCTCGATCGCCGCCGGCAAGGTGCCGCTGGTGCTGGAATTGCTGTCGCCGGCGCAGCGCCCGGTGCAGGTGACGCGCGATCTCCCCGGCTTCTGGCGCGGCAGCTACACGGCGGTGCGCTCCGACCTGCGCGGCCGCTATCCGCGTCATCCCTGGCCGGATGATCCGGCCAATGCGCTGCCGACCCGGCGGGCAAAGCCGCGCGGGACGTGAAGTTGCATTAACCCTCCGCTCATCCTTTTCGTCAAAATAGCATCGTGCTGACCGCGGCGTTGCTCGCGGGCAAGTGTGCCGCGTGGTGAAATCGGGCTTTCGGCTCGGAAGTGGTGTGATGCGTAACATTATGATCATCGCGGCCGTCATGATCGGCCTCGGCACCTTCATGGCCCAGATGGCGGACAAGATGAGCTCGGCTTCAGCCACCTCGGCGCCGCGCACGACGGTCGCGGTCGCAGCCCCGGCTGGCGGCCGCAGCCTGGCCATCTCCCGCGACGGTCGCGGTCATTTCCAGGCCGAGGGCCGGATCGACGGCCAGCGCATCGGCTTCATGGTCGATACCGGCGCGTCCGTCGTGGCGCTCAACGAGACCTCGGCCGCACGCTTCGGCCTGCGTCCCTCGCGCAGCGAGTACAACGCCACCGTCTCGACCGCCAACGGCACCATCAAGGCCGCGCGCACCCGCATCGCCATGCTCGAGGTCGGCGGCCTCGTCGTGCGCGACGTCGATGCCATGGTGCTGCCGGACGAAGCTCTGTCGGAAAACCTGCTCGGCCTCTCCTTCCTGTCCCGCCTGAAGCGCTTCGAATATGCCAACGGCCAGATGGTGCTGGAGCAGTAGGGCCAGCCCGAATTGGCCCGCCGGGGTCTCCCTTAGGGCGAGCTTGGGTGCTATACTCCGCTGATGGACAGCCCCGACGCGATTGCCATCCTACGACAGTCCGAGCCCGCCCTGCGCGAGCGGGGCGTTTTGCATGCCGCGTTGTTCGGATCGGTCGCGAGGGGTGATCATCATCCCGGCAGCGATATCGACATCATGGTCGAGATCGATCCAGACGCGCGGATCACTGTCTTCGACTACGTCGAGCTCAAGGAATACATTTCCAATCTCTTTGACGGTCCAGTCGACGTGGTCAATCGCGACGGTCTGAAATCATACGTCGCTCCAGCCGCGACGGTCGATGCGGTCTATGCCTTCTGATCGCGTCGACGGGACCCTGCAAGACATCTTGCATCATATCGATTTGGCGACCGAGTTCGCGGGAGCTTTGGATCGCGAGGCCTTCGCGGCGGATCTGCGGGCAGTCTATGCTGTAACGCGGTGTCTGGAGATCATCTCAGAGGCGTCGCGCCGCCTGCCGGAGGATCTGAAGGTCAGGCACCCAGCAATCGCATGGAGGCAGATGGCAGCGGCGGGCAATGTCTATCGCCACAACTATGAAGATGTTGCAGCACGTCTTGTATGGGAAACTGTTCAGCAGGCTCTGCCAGCACTCAAGGCAGTGGTCGAAGAGGAGATTGCACGGCTGCAGAGCTAGCCCATTCCGGTCATACATTTGGTACCGCCCTCGCGGTAACGTTGCTTCGTTACCAAACTGCCGCAATTATCGGCCATAAGCCTGCATTCCCGCCTTTCGCTGCGGCCTGGCCTTCGCTAAGGCTGCAGCAAATCCTGCCCCCTTTATTCACGAGACCGTCTCAATGTTCCCGAAGCCGAAATCCGTATTGTTGCCCAACACCTACGCCTTCGAATCCGAGCCGATGGTGAAGCCGACGGGCTTTCGCGAATATGATGCGCGCTGGTTATTCCAGAAGGAAATCAACCTCATGGGTGTGCAGGCGCTCGGCATGGGGCTGGGCGCGCTGATCGCCGAGCTTGGCGTGCGCCAAGAGATCGTCACCGGCCATGATTTCCGCGGCTATTCGGCCTCGATCAAATATGCGCTGATCTCCGGCCTCATGGCTGCGGGCTGCAAGGTGCACGACATTGGCCTTGCGGTGACGCCGATGGCCTATTTCGCGCAGTTCGACTTAGATGTGCCCTGCGTCGCAATGGTCACGGCCTCGCACAACGACAATGGCTGGACCGGCGTGAAGATGGGCGCCAATCGCCCGCTGACCTTCGGCCCCGACGAGATGTCGCGGCTGAAAGAGATCGTCCTCAATGCCGAGTTCAAGAACAAGGCGGGCGGCTCCTACCAATTCCACGAGAACTATCCGGCGCGCTACATCGCCGACCTCACCAATCGCCCGAAGCTTGAGCGCAAGCTCAAGGTCGTAGCCGCCTGCGGCAACGGCACCGCCGGCGCCTTCGCACCTCAGGTGCTGGAAGCGATCGGCTGCGAGGTGATTCCGCTCGACACCGAGCTCGACCACACCTTCCCGAAATACAATCCGAACCCGGAAGACATGGAGATGCTGCACGCCATCCGCGATGCGGTGCTGCATCACAAGGCCGATGTCGGCCTCGGCTTCGACGGTGACGGCGACCGTTGCGGCGTCGTCGACAACACCGGCGAGGAGATCTTTGCCGACAAGGTCGGCGTGATGCTGGCGCGCGACATGTCGGCGATCCACAAGGAGGCCCAGTTCGTCGTCGACGTGAAGTCGACCGGCCTGTTCGTCACCGATCCTGTGCTGCAGAAGCAGGGCGCCAAGATCGCCTATTGGAAGACCGGCCACTCCTACATGAAGCGCCGCACCAACGAGATGGGCGCGCTGGCGGGCTTCGAGAAGTCTGGCCACTTCTTCTTCAACAAGCCGTTCGGCCGCGGCTATGACGACGGCCTCGTGTCGGCGATCGCGATCTGCGACATGCTCGACCGCGCGCCCGGCAAGTCGATGGCCGACCTGAAGAACGCGCTGCCAAAAACCTGGTCATCGCCGACCATGTCGCCGCACTGCGCCGATGAGGTCAAATACGGCGTCATCGACAAGGTGGTGAAGCACTTCGAAGGCTTGCAGGCCAACGGCGCCAAGATCGGCGGCCAGGCGATCCGCGATCTCGTCACCGTCAACGGTGTGCGCGTTACGGTGGAAGACGGCAGCTGGGGCCTGGTGCGCGCGTCCTCCAACAAGCCCGAGCTCGTCGTCGTCGTCGAGAGCCCGGTGTCCGGGCAGCGCATGCACGACATGTTCGAGATGGTGAACAGCGTACTGCGCACGCATCCCGAGGTTGGCGAGTACAATCAGAAGATCTGATTGGTGACTGCCCGCCGCGACGGCGGTGCGCTCCCTCGCCCCGTTCTTACGGGGAGAGGGTAGGGGTGAGGGGCTCTCTCCGCACGTGAGATCGTCCGAGATGTGTACCCCCTCACCCGGATTGCATCTTGCGATGCAATCCGATCTCTCCCCGCAAGCGGGGAGAGATGAAAGCTAAGCCGCAACCACCGCCGGGATCGGCAGCGCCGTGACCGACTTGATCTTCTCCATCGCGAAACGCGACGTGACATTCTTCAGCGGCACAGCGCTGATCAGCTTCTTGTAGAACACGTCATAGGCCTGCATGTCCGCGACCACGACGCGCAGCATGTAATCGACGTCGCCGGCCATGCGGTAGAACTCCATCACCTCGGGCATGGCGCTGACGGCTTCGGCGAACCGCTTCAGCCAAGCGTCGGAATGGTCGGAGCTTTCGACCGACACGAACACGGAGATGCCGAGCCCGATCTTGTTCTGGTCGACGAGGGCGACCCGCTTCAGGATGACGCCGTCGGCTTCCAGCCGCTGGATTCGCTTCCAGCAGGGGGTCGAGGACAGGCCAACGCGGTCGCCGATCTCGGCGACGGAGAGGGACGCATCTTCCTGGAGCACCATCAGGATCTTGCGGTCGATGGCATCGAGGCGGCGGCTGGTCTCGGGAGGCTGGACGGCGAGGTCGGTCATTTGAAGAACTTTGTTCCATTTCAGGGGCAGATTTCCCTGATATAGAGAAAATCCTTCCACGACAAGCCTATAATCTGCGCGCGGCAGTGGAATTGCTCTAGGGGTGCTCGCGTAAAAACTCTTCAACTTCAATGCGTTGTGGGGCGGCGAGGCCGCCGCCATGGCGGGTGCATTTCAGCGCTGCGGCGGCCGCGGCGAATCGCAGCGCCTCCCGCACTCCCTTACCTTCGGCGAGGCAAAGCGCGAAGGCGCCATGGAAGACGTCGCCGGCACCAAGCGTATCGACGGCCTGGACCGGGAAGGCCGGGGTCTCCTCAAGCGCGCCCGCCTCGTCCAGCCAGATCGTGCCATGCGGGCCGCGGGTGGCGGCGAGGAAGGCCGGCGTCAGGGTGGCGAGACGCTTCAGTGCTTCGCCGTCGTCGGCAATGCCGGCCGTCTCCTGCACCTGTTCGCTGGCGAACAGTAGGTGCGAGGCGGCGACGAGCAGCTCGTCCTGCAACGACATCGCGCGGTCGACGCCAACGATGATGGGAATGCCGCGCTGGCGTGCCTCGGTGCAGAGATCGATGCAGAAGGTGCCGCAGCGACTCTCGATCAGCACCGCCTGGCAATCGCCCAGCAGCTCGTCAGCGTCGGGCAGGTTCACGTTCCACAGGCCGGGATCGCGATAGATCGTGAGCGTGCGCTCGCCCGAGGGCTCGATCATGATCGCGGAGACCGGCGTGGTCAGTCCGGGCATACGCATGATGTGCGTGGTGTCGATTCCCTCCTGCGCCATCTGCGCGAGAATGAAATCGCTCGAGGTCTCCCGCGCATCGCCCATTGGGCCTGCAAACGCGACGCGGCCGCCAAGTCGTGCCATCGCGATGGCGGCGTTGAGCGCATTGCCGCCGCAGATCTCCGCGAGATGCGTGGCGTTCGCCTTGCTGCCGCGCGCGGGCACGGCCTCGACGCGAAAGGTGAGATCGCGCACGGGAATGCCGATGCAGACGACGCGCGGCGCGCTCCCGGATAGCACCATCGCCGGTCAGCTCTTGTCGTGCACCCAGCGGCCGAGCAAATGATGGGCGATGGCGAAGGGATGCGGCCCGGCGAGCCCGTCCGGATGTGTTCGCGTCAGCATCTTCGCCGCCTCCTCGCGCGAGAACCAGCGCGCGTCTTCCAGCTCCATGCGATCGACCACGATGTCCTCGTTCAGCGCCCGTGCGCTGCAACCGATCATCAGCGACGACGGATAGGGCCAGGGCTGGGTCATGTAATATTTCACGTCGGTGCAGTTGATGCCGGACTCTTCCAGGATCTCGCGGCGCACCGCGTCCTCGATGGTCTCGGCGGCCTCGACGAAGCCGGCGAGGCAGGAATACATGCCGGGCGGAAACTGCTTCTGGCGACCGAGCAGGCATTTGTCGCCGGAGGCAACCAGCATGATCACGACCGGGTCGGTCCGCGGAAAATGCTCGGCCTTGCAGGCCGGGCAGTCGCGTTTCCAGCCGCCTTCTTTCATCGCGGTACGCGTGCCGCAATTGGCACAATAGCCGTGGCGCTGATGCCAGCTCACCATCGACTTCGCCATCGCGATCGCCGACAGCTCCTGTGGCGGAAGCGCGCCCTGCATCGCCATGCCGCGCAACTCGGTCACGGTATGATCCTCGCGGCCGACCAGCTTCTCGGCGGCGGCCTGCGACAGGCCCATGCCGAACATGGCGGCGCCATCGCGCAGGCCGAGGAAGATCGTGCCGGGATTGGCGCCGCATTTCAGCGCCTCGTCGATCGAGAGCAGCGCGCGCACCCTGTCACCCTCGCGCTTCACCAGCAGCGAGTCGCGATAGACCACATAGGCGCGCGATGACGGCTTCTGTTCCATCGCGAACAGCTTCTCATCGTCGCGGCGCAGATGCGCGGCGCGGTCGAGAATGTTAGTGACGAAGGCCGGCTGCCCCAGCGGAAACGCGTCGAATGCTGACATTTCTTGTTCTTTCAACCCAACCAGATCTTGCGGCGAAGCGCGCTGATGAAATTCTGCACCTCCGCGGCATCATGCGCCAGCGGCGGCATCACGCCCCATACCGGCCGCGGCCAGGCCGCGTCACTGGTGCGGCGCGCGATGATGTGGACATGCAGCTGCGGCACGAGGTTGCCGAGCGCGGCGATGTTGAGCTTGTCGCATTTGGTGATCTCTTTCAGCGCGCGCGAGACGCGGGAGATCTCCGTCATCAGCTGCGCCTGCTGCACCTCGTCGAGATCGATGATCTCGACCGCGTCAGCGCGCCGCGGCACCAGCAGCAGCCACGGATAATGCGCGTCCTTGATGACCAGCACCTTCGACAGCGGCAGATCGCCGATGTCGATGGTGTCCTCTTTCAGGCGGGAGTGCAGCGACCAGGCGGGTTCGGGCATATGCGTTTCCGGATGGCCCGATCGAAGCGGGCTTGTTGATAAGACCATACGATAGGGATTCTGCCAGGGGAAGGATCGGGCTGCGCTCTAGCTGCATAGACGCTCGTCGTCCCGGGCAAGCGCGCCTCTAGCGCGCGCCGATCCGGGACCCATAACCACAGGGCGTGATTGCTAGGCGAGCTGGCAACTCTGAGTCTTCGCCAAACTCAACCCTTTGGCTATGGTCCCGGGTCTGCGCCGACGCTTGCCCGGGACGACAGCGAGATTGTGGCCTACGCCTCCGCCAGCACCCGCGCGTTGGCGCGGACCGAGGCTTCGCTGACGCGAATGCCGAGGCCGGGACCATCGGGCACGACCACGTGACCGGCGCGGTTGGCGACGCGCTCCTCCAGCACGTCCTCGGTCAGCACGTGATGCGGCATGTAGAATTCGCAGCCGAGCGAGATGCCCGGCGTCGCCGCGATCAGCTGGGTGCCCGCGGCTAGCCCAATGCCGCCCTCCCACAGCGTGCCGCCATAGCCGGGCAGGCCCGCGATGTCCGCGATCGCCATGATCGCCTGCGCCTCGAACAGGCCGCCGGCCTTCATCAGCTTGATCGAGACGGCGTCGGCCGCTTCGCGACGCACCACCTCCATCATGTCGCGGCGATCGAAGCAGCTCTCGTCGGCCAGCACCGGTGTTTCCAGCGCCGCGGTGAGCTGCGCCATCACGTCGAGAAACTTGCGCGGCACCGGCTGCTCGATGAAGGTCGGCGCGAACTCCTCGACATCGCGCAGAGTCTTGATAGCGCCGAACGGCGCCAACGCCTGATTGTAGTCGACGCGCAAATCGACTTTGTCGCCGAATTCCTTCCGGATCGCTTCGAGATGCGCGAGATCCTCGCGATGCGGCTTCACGCCGGTCTTGACCTTGTAGATGACGTTGCCGTCCGGAACCATCTTTCGCATGCGCTCGAGGTCGGCGGCGAAATCCGGATCAGCGATCGAGAAGGAGAGGGGAATGGTGTCACGCACGCGGCCGCCGAGCAGGTCTGCAACCGAAAGCCCGGACGATTTGCCGACGATATCGAGCAGCGCCATCTCGATGCCGACTTTTGCTTCGGCATGTCCGACCAACGCGCGGTCGAGCTCGGCCATCAGCGCACGGATGCGGCGCACGGATTTGCCGAGCAGGACGGGGCGCAGATAGATGTCGAGCGCCGAGAACGCGGCTTCCGGCGTTCCCGTGAACACTTCCCACGGTGCCGCCTCGCCCCAGCCGATCACGCCGTCGTTCGACGTCAGCTCGATCAAGACGCGCTTCACCGTGCCCTTGACGTTGCCGACGCCCTGCAGGCGCGCCATCTTGATCGGGCTTTCGATCAGGAACAGCCGGAGACGTTCGATGGTCGCTTCGGTCATGTCAGGCCTCCATTGACGTGCCAGATCTGGCCGGTGACGTAGGATGCCTTCGGGGATGCCAGGAAGGCGATGATCTCGGCGACCTCCTCGGGCCGCCCGCGCCGACGCATCGGGATCAGCGCCTCGGTCGCGGCGATCTGCTCGGGCGACAGCCGGCTCTCGCTCGGCTTGTCCTTGACGATCAGGCCCGGCGCCACCGCGTTGACGGTGATGCCGTCTTTCGCGAGCTCGATCGCGGTCAGCCGCACCAAGGCTTCGAGCGCGGAGCGACTCGCGGCGGTCGCGGCGAAGGGCGCGAATTCGGGCCGGATCGCGTGCGCGACGAAGGAAGACACGGCGACGATCCGCGCATCTTGGCCCGCGCGTAGCAGCGGCAGGGCCGTCTCGACCATTCGCGTGAAGGCAAGAGCGGATTCGTCCATCGCCTGCCGGAACTGATCCGCCGGCGTGCCGATCGCGCTGCCGCGGCGGGCGTGGCCGCCGACCAGGATCAATCCGTCGAGCCGGCCGAAGGCGGCGTTCGCGGCACCGATGGCGTCGGTGATGGCTGCTTCCTCGGCAAGATCGCCGAGACATTTTGCGACGATCGCGCCTTTCGCTTCGGCGTCCGCCGCGGTCGTGTCGAGGCCCTCTGCGTTCGCGCGCGTGTGGAGCAGCAGCGCGGTGCCCGGCGCCGCGAGCAGTTTTGCGGTGGCGCGGCCGATGCCGCTGGCGGCGCCGGTGACGAGATAGACGCGACTGATATCGGACATCACGATGCCGTTGTGGCCGGCGGCAGCGCGCCGGTGCGGTGGAAATGGCTGAGGAAGGCGCGAGTCGCGCTTTCCCTGGGATTGTCGATCACCTGTCGCGCCGGGCCTTCCTCGACCACGACACCGTCGCGCATGAAGATCAGGCGGTCGGCGACCTCGCGGGCAAACGCAATCTCGTGGGTCACGATCACCATCGTCATGCCCTCGGACGCCAGTCGCTGCATCACGCTCAAGACCTCGCCGACCAATTCAGGGTCGAGCGCCGAGGTCGCCTCGTCGAACAGCATCACGTCAGGCTCCATCGCGAGCGCCCGCGCGATCGCGACGCGCTGCTTCTGGCCGCCGGAGAGCGTTGCCGGATATTGGTCGGCCTTCTCGGCAAGACCCACCTTGGCAAGCTGTGAGCGCGCGAGCGTCTCCGCGTCCGCCCTGGCCATGCGTCGCACCGTGACCGGTCCCTCCATCACGTTCTGCAGCGTTGTCATGTGCGGGAACAGGTTGAAATGCTGGAACACCATGCCGGTGGTGGCGCGGAATTTCGCCAGCGTCTTCACGTCGGGCAGCTTTGAGCCGTCGCCGAACGCAAAGCGGGTGTCGCCGACGCGAACGCTGCCGCCGTCGGGCACGACCAGCAGATTGATGCAGCGGAGCAGCGTCGACTTGCCGGAGCCGGACGGGCCGATCAGCGCGACGACACCGCCCTTGGCGACATCGAGATTGATGTTCTTGAGAACCTCGTTGTTGCCGAAGCTCTTGCGCAAGGACCGGATCTCGATTTTTGGCGTCTCGCTCATTCGCTCACCGCCAGTCGCTTCTCGCCGCGGCGGACGATGATGGTCAGCGGAATCAGGATCGCTGCATAGGCGATCGCAACGGCGGTGTAGGTCTCCAGCGGCCGGTAGCTGTCATGGGCCGCGACCTGGCTCTGATAGACGAGGTCGGGCACCGCCAGCACCGAGACCAGCGAGGTGTTCTTGAACTGGATGATCGACTGGTTCATCAGCGCGGGGATCATGCGCTTGATCGCCTGCGGCAGCACGATGCGCCGCATGGTCTGCGCCGGCGTCATGCCGAGCGCGGCGCCGGCTTCCGACTGGCCGCGGTCGATCGAGACGATGCCGCCGCGGATGATCTCGGAATAGAACGAGCCGCCATAGAGCGAGAGCGCCAGCGCCGAGGCCGTGATCGGCGTCATCTCGACGCCGGCGAGGATCGGCAGCGCGTAATAGAACCAGATCAGCTGCACCAGGATGGGCGTGCAGCGGAACGCCTCGATGAAGGCGAGCGCGGCAAGGCGCAGCGCCTTGAGGCGCGACAGGCTGCCGAACGCGCCGAGCAGCCCGAACAGCAGCCCGCACACCACGATGACCACGGTGAAGCCCACGGTGACGCCAAGCCCGTTGAGAAAGAGCCAGCGATAGCTCCAGAGGATGCCGAAGTCCCAGTGATACATGCGTGCTTTCTTGCTTCACCTCTCCCGCTTGCGGGAGAGGTCGTGTCGCATCGCAGATGCGACGCGGGTGAGGGTTCTTTCCTCTAGGGGAGTCTTGCCAGCCGAGACACCCTCTCCCCAGCCCTCTCCCGCAAGCGGGAGAGGGGGCGCAGCGAGATCGCCGATGCAGCCGCGCCTAATCATGCCCTACAACGAAACGCCCGGCGGAATGTCCGCCTCCGTCACGCCCACCAGCTCCATGTTCGTGATGATCGCGTTGCGGATGAAGCCGAGGCCCTTGTTGAAGTCGATCCAGGTGTTGACATAGTCGCGCCACGTCTTGTCGGTCTCGCGGCGGAAGCCGGCATTGGACGTGGTGGCGAAGATCGGCGTCGGCAGCACGAGCTGGCCGAGCGACGGGTTTTTCTTCAGCACGGTGAGCGACAGCATGGTGATCAGGCACTGCGCGTCGACGCGGCCGGTCTGCAGCGCGGCGGTGGCATCGTCCGCGGTTTTCAGCCGCGTGATCTGCGCCTTCGGCGTCAGGCGGCTGACGACCTGGTCGTGCGAGGAGCCCTGGTCGACCGCGATCTTGATGTCGGGCGAGTTCAGCTCGGCCCAGCTCTTCGGCTTGAAGTCCTTCTTGCAGAGGATGGCGAAGGCGTTGTTGAAGACCGGCACCGAGAAGTCGACCACCAGCGCGCGCTTCGGAGTCGGGTTGAGGCCGAAGAAGATGTCGATCTTGTTGGCCTGCAGGTCGAGCACCGAATTGCCCCAGGTGGTCTCGGTGATCTCGAGCTCGGCCTCCATGTCGTCGGCGAGACCCTTGGCAATATCGATGTAAAAGCCCTTCCACTGGCCGGAAGCGAGGTCCTTCATGTAATAGGGCGCGCCGCCGCCGACCGCGCCGATCCGCATCTTCTTGGTCCGGCGGATGCGGGCGAAGGTCGATTCGTTGGGATCGGCGGTCTGGGCCACGGCCGGGGCGGCCAATGCGGCCGCGGTCACCGCACCAAGTCCGACAATCGATGCAACATCACGACGTGTAACCATGGGGATCAATCGCTTTCCTGGTGGATGGAGTTCCGGCAGGCGTTCTTAGCAAGGTGATCCCTGCGGCGAAAGCACAGCCTATCGGCTGGGCAGGCCGGGAATTGCTCGGGTGCTGGGCAAACTCACGCCGTTCGCCCCCGATACCCGCTTGCTTTCCGCTCCCTTTGGCCCCAAATAGGGACCGGGAGATTGGCGGTGGACGAGCCACTCGCCAACCGGGTCAGGTCCGGAAGGAAGCAGCCCTAACGAGGTCCGGATCGGGTCGCTCGTCAGTCTCCTACCTGTTTTTCGAGCGAATTGCGCCGGCGGCACCAGCCGCCAGCGCGCTCCTTTCCGCAAAAGCCGGCCAAGAGACATTTCATTGCGGATCGACCGATGACCGACGCTGGCGCCCCTCCCAATCCCGACAGCGCCGGCCAGGCCGGCAACGCGCCTTACCGGGTGCTGGCGCGCAAATACCGTCCCTCCAGTTTCGACGACCTGATCGGCCAGGAGGCCGTGGTCCGCACCGTCTCCAATGCCTTCGAGACCGGCCGTATTCCGCAGGCCTGGATTCTCACCGGCGTCCGCGGCGTCGGCAAGACCACCACGGCGCGTATTCTCGCCCGCGCGCTCAACTACGAGATGCCGGATGGATCGGTGAAGGGCCCGACCATCCACATGCCGACGTTAGGGGTGCATTGCCAGGCGATCATGGAAAGCCGGCACATGGACGTGCTGGAGATGGACGCCGCCTCCCATACCGGCGTCGACGACGTCCGCCAGATCAATGACAGCGTGCGCTATGCGCCGGCCAGCGCGCGTTACAAGGTCTACATCATCGACGAAGTCCACATGCTGTCGACGGCGGCGTTCAACGCCTTCCTGAAGACGCTGGAGGAACCGCCGGAGCACGCCAAGTTCGTGTTCGCGACCACGGAGATCCGCAAGGTTCCGGTCACCGTGCTGTCGCGCTGCCAGCGTTTTGACCTGCGCCGGGTCGAGGCCGACGTGCTGATGAAGCATCTCGCCAACATCGCGGCCAAGGAGAGCGTCGAGATCGAGCCCGAGGCGCTCGGCATCATCGCGCGCGCCGCGGAAGGCTCGGTGCGTGATTCGCTGTCGCTGCTCGACCAGGCGATCGCGCATGCGGCAGGCCAGGTGAAGGCCGATGCGGTCAGACAGATGCTGGGCCTCGCCGACCGCACCCGCGTTATCGACCTCTTCGATTCGCTGGTGCGTGGCGACATTGCCGCTGCTTTCAAGGAGTTCCGCGACCAGTACGATGTCGGCGCCGATCCGATCGTCGTGCTCTCGGACCTCGCCGAATTCGTCAATTTCGTCACCCGCGTGAAGATCGTGCCGGCGACCGCCGACAATGTCGCCTATGGCGAGACCGAGCGGGTTCGCGCGCGGGACTTCGCATCCAAAATTTCCATGCGCGTGCTGTCGCGGATGTGGCAGATGCTGCTCAAGGGCATCACCGAGGTGCAGGCCGCGACGCGCCCCGCAGCCGCAGCCGAAATGGTTTTGGTCCGCATCGCCTATGTCGCCGATCTGCCGACGCCTGACGAAGCGATCAGGATGCTGGAGCAGAACGGCGGCGGCTCACCGGTCGTGAGCGGCGGCACTGCGGCGCGCAGCGCTCCTTCCGCGCCGGTTGCGTCCGCGGCTCCTGTCCGCATGCCGACCTCCTCGCCGTCCTCGTTCGGCGGCGGCGCGGCTCGGCCGCAGATGGCGGCGCCCGCGCCGGATCCGCAAGGTGCAGCGCCGCAACTGCGCATCACCAGCTTCACCCAGCTCGTCGCGCTCGCCGGGCAGAAGCGTGACCTCCTCACCAAGGGCGCGCTCGAAGGCGACATGCGCCTCGTCCGTTTCGAGGAGGGGCGGCTGGAGGTCGCGCTCGAGCCCAACGCGTCCAAGACCATGATCTCGGAGCTCGCCAAAAAATTCGAGCTGTGGACCGGCCGGCGCTGGACCGTGATCGTCTCCAACGAGCAGGGCCAGCCGACGCTGCGCTCGGTGAACCAGGCGGCCAAGCAGGAGCATGCCCGTACCGCGGAAGCCGATCCGCGCGTGCAGGAGGTGCTGTCGCGTTTCCCCGGCGCCAAGGTCGTCGAGGTCCGCAGGCTTGCCCCCGAGACGCCGGAATCCAATATTAACGCGGAGTATGGCAGTGACGATCCGCTGGACGGTTCCGACGGCGACGATCTCTAGCGCATGATTCGGAAAAGTGCGAAGCGGTTTTCCGATAAGATCATGCGCAAACAATATGCTAAGGCGCGATGATGACTCATAGCGCCTTAGCCTCTTTCAAGGACACGCGAGCTATGGCTGATTTTCTCGGCATGATGAAGCAGGCGGCGCAGCTGCAATCCAAGATGCAGGAAATGCAGGACCAGCTCGCCAACGTCGAGGTCGAGGGCATCTCCGGCGGTGGCCTCGTCGCCGTGCGCATGACCGCCAAGATGGACGTGAAGGGCATCAAGATCGATCCCTCGCTGATGAAGGCGGAGGAACGCGAGGTGCTGGAAGACCTGCTCGTCACCGCCCTCAGTGATGCGCGCCGCAAGGCGGAGACCGCCATGCAGGAGAAGATGCAGGCCCTCACCGGCGGGCTCGGCCTGCCGCCGGGGTTGTTCGGCCAGTAAGATGGGCGCTGTTGCAGGTCCTGAGATCGAGCGGCTGGTCCAGCTGCTCGCGCGGCTGCCGGGCCTTGGTCCGCGCTCGGCGCGGCGCGCGGCGCTGCACCTGATCAAGAAGCGCGAAGCGCTGATGATGCCGTTGTCCTCGGCCCTTCAGGTCGCGCTGGACAAGGTCGAGGTGTGCAAGACCTGCGGCAATATCGACACGCAAAATCCCTGCACCGTCTGCACCGATCCGAAGCGCGATCCCTCCATCATCGTCGTCGTCGCCGACGTTGCCGACCTCTGGGCGCTGGAACGGGCCAATGCGACCCAGGGGCGCTATCATGTGCTCGGCGCGACATTGTCGCCACTCGACGGCGTCGGCCCGCAGGACCTCACCATCGACGCGCTGGTGGCGCGCGCGCATGATCCGCAGGTGCAAGAGATCATCCTGGCGCTGAATGCGACGGTCGATGGCCAGACCACGGCGCATTACATCACCGACCTGCTTCAGGACGCCAATGTGAAGGTGACGCGGCTTGCCCATGGCGTGCCTGTCGGCGGCGAGCTTGATTATCTCGATGAAGGTACGCTATCGGCTGCGATGCGGCAGCGTACCCTGTTCTAGCCATCTAGATTTTACGGAACGGACGACATGACGAAACTTTTCGCCACACGATCGGCTTTGGTCGCGACGATGATGATGCTGGTGACCCCGGCCATCTCCGCGCAGCAGGGCGACGAGGCGCCGCCGCCGTCCAAGCCCGGCAAGCCGATCAACACCGGCGACGTGCTGTCGGGCGAGTTGAACGCGATGAAGGTGCGCGACGCCAGGAACGGCAAGCGGGTTCCGATGTATCAGATCACCTCCGAGCCTCGTCGCCTGCCGGCGCCGAACGGACTGTGCAATCTCGAGACGGGGCCCGAAACCTTCCAGCTCGTCACCTCCAGCGAAGCGCAGGCCACGCAGTTGAAGTCGTTCGTCGGCAAGGAGATCTCGGTCAAGGTCGACGAGATCGCCTGCGCCAGCGATGCCGGCCAGATGAGCGAGGCCGTGATCACGAAGTGGAGCTTGATCAAGAAGCAGTAGAGGGCTGCGCGACGCGCTCTCTCTCTTCGTCTTCATTGCGAGCGAAGCGAAGCAATCCAGAAATCGTTCCGCGGAAAAAGTCTGGATTGCTTCGTCGCAAGGGCTCCTCGCAATGACGAGGAGAGATACGCGTCAAACCCGCACCGGCCCCAGCGTCCCGAAATGCCCGCGCTTCTGCAGGTACGCCAGCAGCATCAGGCTCGGGATCGCCACCAGCACGCAGATCACGAAGAACAGCGCCCAGCCCGTGGTATCGGCCACGAAGCCGGCGCCGGATGACAGATACGTCCGTCCCACCGCCGCAAGCGCGGTGAGCAGCGCATATTGCGTCGCCGTGTGCAGCGGATTCTGGCAGAGCGCCGAAAGATAGGCGACGAAGATCACGGTGCCGATGGCGCTGGTGAAGTTCTCGGCGCAGATGGCGAGCGCCAGCGCCCATTGATTGGTGCCGACCATGGCGAGCCAGGAGAAGGACAGATTGGCGAGGGCCTGCACCACGCCACCGATCCAGAGCGACGTCGCCAGGGCGTAGCGGCGCGCGACGAAACCACCGGCAAAGCCGCCGATCAGGGTCGCAGCGAGGCCGACGCCCTTCACGATCGCCGCATAGTCGTTGCGCGAGAAGCCGAGATCGATCACGAACGGCGCCGTCATCGTGCCGGAGAAGGCGTCGGTGAACTTGAACAGCACCACGAAGGCGAGCGCAGCGAGCGCGTCCTTGCGCGACAGGAATTCCGAGAAGGCGCCGATCGCCGCGTGCAGCACGCGCGTGAACGCAGTCTCGGCCTTGGTCGCGGCTTCGGCGCGCACCGATTGCTCGGGTTCGGTCGCGACCAGTGCCGTGATCGTCCCGATCAGCACCATCGCCGCCATCACCACATAGCCCCACATCCACGCTGAGGTGCGGGTGATGCCGGTGCTCTCGAAACCCGAGACGATGAACAGCGCGCCCGCGGTCGAGACCAGCATGCCGATGCGATAGGCCGCGACGTATGATGCCATGCCGGCGGCCTGCTCGCTCTCCGGCAAGCTCTCGACGCGGAAGGCGTCGACCACGATGTCCTGCGTCGAGGACGTGGTTGCGACCAGCAGCGCGCCGAGCGCGACATAGAACGGCGACCGCGCCGGATCGGTCATCGCCAGCAGCAGGATCGCGACGATCAGCAGCAGCTGCGAGAACACAAGCCAGCCGCGCCGCCGCCCGAAGACGCGGGTGAACAATGGCACATGCATCGCGTCCACCAGCGGCGCCCACAGGAACTTCAGCGTGTAGGGCGTGCCGACCAGCGCAAACAGCCCGATGGTCTTGAGATCGACCCCGGCCTCCCGCATCCATACCAGCAGCGTCGACCCCGACAGCGCCAGCGGCAGTCCCGAGGAGAAGCCGAGGAACAGCACGATCAGCACTCGGGGCTGCAGGTAAACGGCAAGACTCTCGCGCCAGGAGGTCGCAGGGGCGGAAGTCGCGGCGGGGGAGGTCGCGTCGGGTGCGGTCATGGGACGGTGTTAGCAGATTCTGGCCGTGATGCCTCGTCTCCCTCTCCCCGTTCTTACGGGGAGAGGGCGGGGTGAGGGGCCTCTCTCCGCATATGAGATCGTCGCGAGACCTGTACCCCCTCACCCGGATCACAAGAGCGATCCGAACTCTTCCCGCAAGCGGGGAGAGGTGAAGACTCTACTCCCCCGCCTGGAGCTTCCGCGGAAACAGTTCCGGCGCAGCCGTCGCGACCAGCCGCGGGCCCTCCGCCGGCGCATCGCTCTTGCTGAAATCGAGCTCCTCGATCCTTCCGGCGCGCTTCTCGATCTTTTCGGCGGAGATCAGCACCTGGCGGACGTCCTCATTGACATCGGCAAAATGCTTTTGCAGCTTCAGCACGCGGTCGCGCAGGCGGCCGAGGTCGTCACCGAGCTTGATCACCTCGGTACGGATCTGGTCGGCGGCATCGCGCATGCGCGCGTCCTTCATGATCTGCTGCATCACCTGGATCGCGAGCATCAAGAGCGACGGCGACACCAGCACGACGCGGGCGCGATAGGCCTTCTGGATCACGTCGTCGAAGCCGTCATGGATCTCGGCATAGACCGATTCCGACGGCACGAACATCAGCGCCATCTCCTGGGTCTCGCCAGTGACGAGATATTTTTCGGCGATGTCGCTGACATGCTTCATCACGTCACTGCGCAGCCGCTGCGTGGCGACGCGCCGCTCCTCGTCGCTACGGGCGTCGTGCAGCGCCGTCATCGCCTCCAGCGGGAACTTCGCGTCGATACAGAGCGGGCGCTGATCGGGCAGGAACACGACGCAGTCGGGGCGCTTGCCGGTCGAGAGCGTGAACTGGAACTCGTAGGAGCCTTTGGGAAGACCGTCCTGGACTATCGCCTCCATCCGCGCCTGGCCGAAGGCGCCGCGCGACTGCTTGTTGGCGAGCACGTCGCGCAAGGTGGTCACCTGGGTGGTGAGGTCGGTGAGATTCTTGTGTGCGTTGTCGATGATGCCGAGGCGCTCATGCAGCGCGCGCAGGCTCTCCATGGTGTTGCGGGTCGAATGTTCCATGGATTGGCCGACGCGGTGGGTGACCGAATCCAGCCGCTCGTTGACCGCGCGCGCCATCTCGGCCTGCCGGCCGGCCAACGCCTGGGTCATGGCATCGACCCGCCCCGAGGCTTCGCTCTGGGCGCGCAGCACCTGGGCGAGGCGTTCCTCAAGCTCGTCGGCCCGGATCGCGTGTGCCATAGCGAGTTCCGCGCCGCGCCGCCCCGAGCGCGCGATCACGACCGCAATCACCACCAGCAGGATGAGGACGAGCACACCGAAGCCGATCAGCGCATCGATGGTGCGCACCGGCCAGTCGCCGAGCATGACAATGATCTCGTTCATGTCAGCCCTTCTAGCCGATTCGCGGTCTGGTGCGAACGAAGAGAGAACGTCGTCGGTTAACCGCCCTCTAATTTTTATGGTTAACGAAACCTGAAGTTTTATGGTTAGTGGAGGGTTAACGAAGTTCCTGGCCGCATTGACCGCATCCGGCGCGCGGCTTAAATCGCGGCCATGGCCCTACGAGAAATCATCATCCTGCCCGACAAGCAGCTGCGCCTGGTCTCCAAGCCGATCGAGAAGGTCACGGCGGAGATCCGCAAGCTTGCCGACGACATGTTCGAGACCATGTACGACGCGCCCGGCATTGGCCTCGCGGCGATCCAGGTCGCGCAGCCCTTGCGGCTCATCACCATGGACCTCGCCAAGCGCGACGAGAGCGGCGAGACCAAGCACGAGCCGCGCGTCTTCATCAATCCTGAGATCCTGGCCTCGTCCGAGGAGTTGTCGGTGTACGAGGAAGGCTGCCTGTCGATCCCCGAATATTACGAGGAGGTCGAGCGCCCCGCGAAGGTGCGCGTGCGCTTCACCGATCTCGACGGCAAGGTGCACGAGGAGGACGCCGAAGGCCTCTACGCCACCTGCATCCAGCACGAGATCGACCATCTCAACGGCGTCCTGTTCGTCGACTACCTGTCGAAGCTCAAGCGCGACCGCGTGATGAAGAAGTTCGAGAAAGCCGCCAAGCGCGCGGCGGAGTAAGGCTCTCTCACGTCGTCATGGCCGGGCTTGACCCGGCCATCCACGCCTTGCTTGCTTTGTCGCCAAGACCGTGGATGCCCGGGACAAGCCCGGGCATGACGGAGAACCAGAGCTCTCAGCGAACGCAGCCACATGCCCCTCCGCCTCATCTTCATGGGCACACCCGATTTCTCCGTGCCGACGTTGCTCGAGCTCGTCGCGCATGGCCATGAGATCGCGGCGGTCTACACCCGCGCGCCGAAGCCGGGCGGGCGGCGTGGCCTGCAATTGCAGCCGACGCCGGTTGAAGAAGCTGCACGAAAACTCGGCGTTCCCGTGCTGACGCCGAAAACGCTGAAGACGCCGGAGGCTCTGGAAGAGTTCCGGGCCTTTGATGCCGACGCGGCCGTCGTCGTCGCCTACGGCATGATCCTGCCGCAGGCGATCCTCGATGCGCCCAAGCTCGGCTGCTACAATCTGCATGCTTCGCTGCTGCCGCGCTGGCGCGGCGCCGCGCCCATCAACCGTGCGATCATGGAAGGTGATGCCGAGAGCGGCGTGATGGTGATGAAGATGGATGTCGGCCTCGACACCGGCGACGTCGCCATGGCCGAGCGCATTGCGATCGCGGACAACATGACCGCGCTCGACCTGCACGATCGCCTGTCCCGGTTAGGCGCCGACCTGATGGTCCGCGCGATGGCCGCGCTCGAACGCGGCGGGCTTCAGCTCAAAAAGCAGAGCGAGGACGGCGTCACCTATGCCGCCAAGATCGAGAAGGCCGAGGCGCGCATCGACTGGACCCGGCCCGCGCGCGCCGTGCTGCGCCACATCCATGGCCTGTCGCCGTTTCCAGGCGCCTGGGCCGAGCACGAGAATGCGCGCGTCAAGATCCTGCGCTGCGAATTGGCGAAAGGCTCCGGCGCGCCGGGCGAGGTGCTCGACGATCAGCTCACCATCGCCTGCGGCAACGGCGCGATTCGCATCATCGAGCTACAGCGCGAAGGCAAGGCCCGCATGCAGGCCGCGGACTTCTTGCGCGGCGTGCCCGTCAAGCCGCCAATGCGGTTCGCTTGATGCCCCGCTACAAGCTCACCATCGAATATGACGGCGCGCCGTTCTTCGGCTGGCAGGTGCAGGAGACGCTACCGTCGGTGCAAGGCGCGTTGCAGGCTGCCGTGAAGGCGATGACCGGCGCGGATTTGCGGGTACATGGAGCGGGCCGCACCGATGCAGGCGTGCATGCCCGCGGCCAGGTCGCGCATGTCGACGTTGAGAAGCAGTTTCCACCGGGGCGTTTTCGCGACGGGCTCAACGCGCATCTCCGCCCGCATCCGATTGCGGTGCTCGAGGCCGAGATCGTGCCTGATACGTTCGAGGCGCGCTTCTCGGCGGTCAAACGCCACTACCGCTACCGCATCATCAACACCCGCGCCAATCTCGCGCTCGACGTCGGCCACGCCTGGCGCGTGCCGCGCAAGCTCGATGCCGACGCGATGCACGCGGCGGCGCAGCGCCTGCTCGGCAAGCATGACTTCACGACGTTCCGCGACACCGAGTGCCAGGCCAAATCGCCAGAGAAGACGCTCGACCAGCTCGACGTGCTGCGCGACGGCCGCGAGATCACAGTCATCACCTCGGCGCGCTCGTTCCTGCACAGCCAGGTGCGCTCGATGGTGGGCTCGCTGGTCTGGGTCGGCGAGGGCCGCTGGACTGCCGACGATCTCTCCGCCGCACTCGCAGCCCGCAACCGCGCTGCCTGCGGCATCGTCGCCCCGCCCGAGGGGCTGTATCTGATGAAGGTGGATTATTAGAGCCCGATACCGCCTCTGGCGTCATGGCCGGGCTTGTCCCGGCCATCCGCGATCTTTCTTGCTCGGGTAGCCGAAGAACGTGGATGCCGGGACAAGCCCGGGCATGACGGCGGAGAATTAAAGGCCGCAGCGGTGGTTAAACAAAATACCGCGTCAGTATCCCCCGATACACCTTGGTCAGGTTCTCCAGATCCTTAACCGGCACGCGCTCGTCGACCTGATGCATAGTCTGGCCCACCAGGCCGAACTCGATCACCGGGCAATAGCTGGAGATGAAGCGCGCATCGGACGTGCCGCCGGACGTCGACAGCTCCGGCTTGCGGCCTGTCACCTCCTCGATCGCGGACACTGCGAGATCGGTGAACGGCCCCGGCTTGGTCACGAACACGTTGGAGTTGGAAGGCTCCCAGACGATGCGGGCGCGGATGCGGTTGCCGCAGGCTTTGACGAGACGCTGTTCGACCAACTCGCGCAGGCTCGCCTGGGTGTGATTGTCGTTGTAGCGGATGTTGAATTTCGCGCGGGCTTGGCCGGGAATGACGTTGTAGGCGCTGTTGCCGACGTCGACCGAAGTGAATTCGAGATTGGAGGCCTGGAACTGTGCGCTGCCATGATCGAGCGGCTCGTCTGAGATCGCCACGATCAGCCGCGAAATATCAGGCACCGGGTTGGCGGCGCGGTGCGGATAGGCGACGTGGCCCTGCACGCCGTCCACGTAAAGCGTGCCGGATTGCGAGCCGCGGCGGCCGACCTTGATGGTGTCACCGAGCGTCTCGACATTTGAGGGCTCGCCCAGCACGCAATGGTCGAATTTTTCGCCGCGCTCGGCGGCCCATTTCAGCAGCTTGATGGTGCCGTTGATGGAGACGTCTTCCTCGTCACCCGTGATCAGGAAGGAAATCGAGCCCTTGCCGTCCGTGCGCGGCTTGCCGCCGTTGGCAGCGAGATGCTCCAGCACCGCAGCCACAGAGCAGGCGATTCCGCCCTTCATGTCGACCGCGCCGCGGCCGTGCAGGACGCCGTCCTTCACCTCGCCGGAGAATGCGCCGACCCTCCAGGCGCTCTCGTCGCCCGGCGGCACCACGTCGGTGTGGCCGGCAAAGGTGATGTGCGGCCCTTCAGTGCCGATCCGCGCATAGAGGTTGTCAACATCGGCGGTGCCTTCCTCGCTGAAGGTCACGCGGTGGCAGGTGAAGCCGGCGGCGGAAAGGGCTTTTTCAAGCACGCCCAGCGCGCCGGCATCGGCCGGGGTCACCGAGGGGCAGCGGATGAGATCGCGGGCAATGGAGAGAGCATCGGTCATGCTTCCGGCTTAACACGCCATTGCGGCGGTGGGCCAGCCTGCTGCACGGGCATTTCGAGCTCACGCTGCTGATCCCAACCAGGCTTGCCTGCGGGCGGTACGTGGAGCGGGTCGGCGCCGAAGCGGTTGGTCTTCCTCGAGCCGCGGAAGAACAGCAATTCAATCCCGCCCCAGGTCGCGAGGATGAAGGAGGTGAGGGCGAGCATGAAGCCAACATGATCGCTCTCGATCCGATCCAGAAACTGGTTGATGAGGCCGGGCAGGAGGAAGAACGGCAACGCCCACCAGGCGCTCTTGTCGCGATCATGCAACCGTTTGATGGACGTTGCGGCGAACACCCACACAAACAGCGGCGTGCCGATCAGCTTGGCCAGGATCAGCGGAAGGTCGGCGCGCGATATCCCTCGATAAGTGTCGGGATCGACGACTTTAAAGATGTCGTTGCCGGAGAACCCGAAGGAGCGTGCGCCGAACGCGGCCACGATCGCGGCCATGAAGATCATCCAGCAGACAATGATGAGACCGGCGAGCCAATATTTGGCGCGGTCAATGCGGCCATCGAAGCGGAAGAGATACCAGGTCCAGTCCATGCGATCGGCTCCGGGCGGGACGTTGCCGCCCGGACGTTGGTCGTGATGAAGGGAGTGGGGGGGGGTCGATGAGGTCTCGGTGCGTTCCGCGCGCGATTTGCACTGCGGAATCTATCTCGCACCACGCGGGGCGGAGCCAGAACGGCGAAGAAAATCCGGAAGCCCATGCGGCTCGGGACGCGAGGTGGCGGCAGCAGCACGAGCGGTGCGCGTCGGATCCGGCCCGAACCGGTTGAACCCGTCGGTCCCTGCCAGGAAAAACAACTCGATGACGATCCATGTCTGCAGCAGGGACAGGGCAATCGCCAACATCACGAGCAGCATCTCCCCGGCGATCGGGATGTCGACGCCGAACGAGAGTCCGAAAAAGGCGCCGTAGTAAAGGTAGGAGAGACGATTGACGACGAAAACGGCAAGTGCCCACCAGCCGCTTCTGTTGCGGTCGTGAAGCCTTTTGGCCGTCGTCGCCATGTTGATCCAGATCATTGGGATCGCGACGATCCAGCTCAAGGCTTGCGGTGACGAGACCAGAAACAAGGGCTTAAGCCAGGTCACGCCCCAGAGCGCGAGGAGAGCCAGCTCCACGACGAGGTATCGAGCGCGGTTGAGGCGGCCCTTGAAGCTGAACAATAGCCAGGCGAAGTCCATCGCAACCTCCGGACCGTGCTCTGCGGCTCGCGGTTCCGCAGGTTGGTCGTACCAGGCTGGACTTCGGTTCGACTGCCGGGCTCTAATCCCGCAGCAACTCGTTGATGCTGGTCTTCGACCGCGTGCGCTCGTCGACGCGCTTGACGATCACGGCGCAGGCAGTGCTCGGGCCGATCTGGCCGTTCTTCATCGGCTTGCCGGGCAGCGCGCCGGGCACCACGACGGAATATTCGGGCACTTCACCCATGAAGACCTCGCCGGTCTCGCGGTCAACGATCTTGGTCGAGGCGCCCAGGAATACGCCCATCGCCAGCACTGCGCCCTTGCGCACGATCACGCCTTCGGCGACTTCGGAGCGCGCGCCGATGAAGCAGTCGTCCTCGATGATAACAGGCTCGGCCTGCAGCGGCTCGAGCACGCCGCCGATGCCGGCGCCGCCGGAGATGTGCACGCGCTTGCCGATCTGCGCGCAGGAGCCGACGGTGGCCCAGGTGTCGACCATCGTGCTCTCATCGACATAGGCGCCGAGATTGACGAAGGACGGCATCAAAACGACGTTCTTGGCGATGAAGGCGGAGCGGCGCACCACCGCGCCCGGCACCGCGCGAAAACCGGCATCGCGAAAACGGTTCTCGCCCCAGCCCTCGAACTTCGAGGGCACCTTGTCCCACCAGGTCGCCTTGCCCGGGCCGCCGGGAATGACGCCCATGTCGTTGAGGCGGAAGGACAGCAGCACCGCCTTCTTCAGCCACTGATTGACCTTCCACTTGCCGTCAGTGCCGCGCTCGGCAACGCGCGCCTCGCCCTTATCCAGGATCTCCAGCGACTGGTCCACGGCTTCGCGCACCTCGCCCTTGGTCGTGATCGAGATGCCGTCGCGCGCCTCGAAGGCGCCGTTGATGGTGGATTCGAGGGCTGCAAGGGACATCGGGATTTCCTCTGGGGAAGGCGTGGTTTCGTAGGAATTGGAGCGCTTTTTCGGGATTTGGCGGAGTGGAGTCAAGGCCGCGTTCTGTGTCATCACCCGTGAAGACCAGTAGCCCGGATGGAGCGAAGCGCAATCCGGGACAGTCCCTCCGCGACTAGGCCAGCCCCGGATTACGCTGCGCTCCATCCAGGCTACGAAATTACCGTGACAGCCCCGCCAAAAACCCCGCCAGATCATCCGTGACGTGATCGACATGGGCGGCATCCCGGCCTTCCAGTTCCCAATCCTCGCGCACCACCTCCTTCGTCCCATCCGGCACCACCAGCACCGTGGTCATGCCGAGCTGGTGCGGGACGGTGAGGTTGCGGGCGAGGTCCTCGAACATGGCGGCGCGGGTCGGATCGACCGCATGCTGGCTGAGGAATCTTTGGTACGTCTGCTCCGCCGGCTTCGGTTCGAATTCGGCGGCGATGATGTCGAACACGCCGTCGAAATGGCTGGCGAAGCCGAGCCGTGCCAGCACGGCGTCGACATGGTCGACCGAACCGTTGGTGAGGATCAGCTTGCGGCCAGGCAGCTTTGCGATGGCCGCGCCGAGAGCCGGGTTCGGCTCCAGCGGCGAGTGGTCGATCTTGTGGACATAGGCGAGATAGTCGTCGGCGCGAACGCCATGCAGGGTCATCATGCCGCGCATCGTGGTGCCGAAGCGCAGGTAATAATCCTTCTGGATCTTGCGCGCTTCCTCCGGGCCGACGTTCAGCCAGTTGCACACGAACTCCCCGATCCGCGCATCGACCTGCTGCCACAAATTGACGTGATGCGGATAGAGCGTGTTGTCGAGGTCGAACACCCAAGTGTCGACGTGCGCGAAGGTGCGGGGAGATTTCATCACAACTCTCTCGCTCACGGCACGGCAAACCGCAGCGTCTTGCCGCCGCTCGACATGTCGACGGCGCCAAAGCCCGTTGGCGCAAAGCCGCGTGCGCCGCAATCGGTCTGCTCGCTGGTCTCGAACTTGGTCTCGCGGGTGCAGAGCTGCCTGTCGCCGCCCCAGTTCAGCGGCCGGTCCTTCAGCTTGACGACGCGGTTGTCGGCATCGACCGCTTCCGCGAAGCTGAAGATCTGCTTCGGCTGGCCGGTCACGTCGGGGTGCAGGCAGGTCTTGGGATCGATACGATACCAGCCGCGGCTCGTCACGGACTTGCCGTCGTCGGTCGCGACCGCCGCCATCACCTTGTGCGGCGTGTCGTTGCACCAGGTCAGCCCGGTCGCGGAGGGCGTCTGCACGGCATCGACCATGGTCTTGAAGAAGTTTTGTGAGCCCACGATGTCCGACGACAATCCTCGGCTCTTCAGGAATGCGGCGAGTGCGGTTTGCGTCTTCGGCCCGTCGACGCCATCGATCGGCGCTGCGTCGTAGCCGGCGATCACCAGCAGCCGCTGGATGCCGGCGAGGCGCGCCTGCTCGTCGTCATATTCGGAATCCTCGGCGAGGTAGGCAACGAGGTTGCCGTCCGCGCCTTGCGTCGGCGTCACTTGCGTGAACGGGACTTGCGTCTGGCCGCTGCGGCACTGTCGTGCCGCGGCGATGACGAAATTGTCCTGCGCCACGCAGAGCATGTCGCTGCCGCTTTGCGGGATCGGGGACGCGCCGTAGACACCGAGCGCGCGGGCATTGAGCAGGATGCGGTCGGCGGTCAGCGTGCCCTGCACCACCACGCGGCAGGCGGCGGGATCGATCCTGAACCAGCCGCGCGTCGCGGTCGCCGCCTTGTCGTCGATGCCGATCGCGGCCTCCACGATATAGGACATGCGGTTGCAGATCTTGAGATCGGCCAAAGCCGGCGCAGAGGAGAAGAGGAACGAGACGACCGCCGCCGGCAGTGTCATGAAGAAGCGGGTGAGGGGCGAGCGGCGTGGATGACGCTCTCTCGGCTCGTCATGGCCGGGTTTGACCCGGCCATCAACGTGCAGCAGCGCTCGCGGAGAGCCGTGGATGCCCGGGTCAAGCCCGGGCATGACGGCCTTTTTCCGCTGCTCTCGTTCGCTCATCACTTGTGGATCAGCGTGCCCGTGCCCTGGTTGGTGAAGAGCTCGAGCAGCACCGCGTGCTGCATCTTGCCGTCGATGATGACGACGCCCTGCACGCCCTGTTCGAGCGCGTAGATGCAGGTCTCGACCTTCGGGATCATGCCGCCCGAAATGGTGCCGTCGGCGATCAGCTTTCGCGCGTCCTTGATCGACAGCTCCGGAATGAGCTTCTTGGACTTGTCGAGCACGCCGGGCACGTCGGTGAGCAGCAACAGGCGCTTGGCCTTCAGCGCGCCGGCGACCGCGCCGGCAAAGGTGTCGGCGTTGATGTTCAGCGTCTGGCCGTCGTGCGACGTCGCGAGCGGCGCCAGCACCGGAATCAGCTCGTAACCGATCAGCTGGTTGAGCAGCGTGAGGTCGACCTTCTCGGGGTCGCCGACGAAGCCGAGATCGACCGCCTTCTCGATATGCGAGTCCGGATCCATGATGGTGCGCGTCGTCTTCGACGCCTTCACCATGTTGCCGTCCTTGCCGCAGAGACCGACGGCCTTGCCGCCGGCCTCGTTGATGTAGCCGACGAGCTGCTTGTTGATCGAGCCCGCCAGCACCATCTCGACGATCTCGATGGTCGCGGCATCGGTGATGCGCAGACCCGCCGCGAATTCCGAGACGATGCCGAGGCGCTTGAGCATGGTCGCGATCTGCGGTCCGCCGCCATGCACCACGACAGGATTGATCGCCGTCTGCTCCAAGAGCACGATATCCCGGGCAAAGTTCTTGGCAGTCTCCTCATCGCCCATGGCATGCCCGCCATATTTGATGACGATGGTTTCCTCGTCATACTGCTGCATGTGCGGCAGCGCTTCGGACAGGATGCGGGCCTGGTCGAGCGGGGAGATGTCGGTCATATCGCGGGTCTCGCTGGCGGGTCTAACGCGGCCTGCGTTCTATCCGATTGGCGCGCTCGGCGCAAAGTGGTCTTCGTGCCCCGGACGCAGCGCAGCGCTTCTTCAGCGGTGCGCTGCAGAGCCGGGGCCCATGTGGCTGCCGGGTCCCGGCTCTGCGGAGCGTCACTGCGTGCCGCACCGCGTCCGGGACACGAACGCTATTTCCTCGCCGCCACCACCATCGCGGCAACCGTCACCGCCAGCCAGCTCGCAATCATCACCGTCCCACCCGTCGGCGCCGCGTACGGAAACAACGAGTGCCCGGCATATTGCCGCAAGGTGAGGTCGCCCGCGAACAGCGCGGCACCGATCACGAAGCCGAACGCCGCCACGAGTCCAATTCCGCCGTGCAGAAGGCCGCGCGCGAGCAAGGCGACGGTGGCAAGCGTGGCCGTTGCGTGAAACAGCAGCATGGCGCTGGCGGAGGCCAGCCGGCTGGCGTCAGCGCCGTGCGCGGAGGCGGCAGCCAGCGCGACGCCGGCGGCGCCCATCAAACCGGCAAGCCCAAGCAACAGGCGGTGCGCGAGCATCACGAGGCCCGCTCTTCCAAGAGCTTCGCCATCGCGGCTCGCAAGTCCGCCATGCCGGT
The DNA here is from genome assembly GCF_045571415.1 of Bradyrhizobium sp. LMG 9283. Taxonomy (NCBI): domain Bacteria; kingdom Pseudomonadati; phylum Pseudomonadota; class Alphaproteobacteria; order Hyphomicrobiales; family Nitrobacteraceae; genus Bradyrhizobium; species Bradyrhizobium sp. LMG 9283. The sequence continues at coordinate 8,412,273 of NZ_CP120691.1, read as the reverse complement.
CGAGCTGCGCGACGAGGTCGCGAGCACGGTCGGGAACGCGGCCGGGTGTTTGGCCAGCGCGGCCTCGGTCTCGGCGATGCGCGCTTGCAGCTCGGCGGCTTTCACCTGGTCGGCCTTGGTCAGCACGATCTGGTAGCTGACGGCGGAGCGATCGAGCGTCTTGAGCACGTCGAGATCGACGTCCTTGAGGCCGTGCCGCGCGTCGATCAGCACGTAGACGCGCGCCAGCGACGCGCGTCCCAGCAGGAATTTGTGGATCAGCTCGGTCCAGGACGCGACCTGGCTCTTGGGCGCCTTGGCGTAGCCGTAGCCGGGCATGTCGACGAGCCGCAGGTCGGTCTTGCCGGGGACCTCGAAGAAGATCAGCTCCTGGGTGCGGCCCGGCGTATGCGAGGTGCGCGCGAGGTTGTTGCGGCCGGTGAGCGCGTTGATCAGGCTGGACTTGCCGACATTGGAGCGGCCGGCAAAGGCGATCTCCAGCCCGGCCATCGGCGGCAGCGTTTCGATCGAGGGCGAGGCCCAGATGAACTGCCAGTCGCGGGCGAACAATTTTCGCCCGGCTTCGATCAGCTTCGCATCTTTGTCGTCGGTCATGCGAAGGCTCGCTGTTTCCTCACGTCATTGCGAGCGAAGCGAAGCAATCCAGACTTTCTCCGGGGAAACAGCCTGGATTGCTTCGTCGCTTCGCTCCTCGCAATGACGACGTCTACGTCGCCTTCCTCGCGAACGTTGCCTTGAGATTGTCGAGCAGCTCCACCTTCACGCCGTTGCGGCGCATGATGTAGCTCTGCTGGACCACCGAGAGCAGGTTGTTCCAGGCCCAGTAGATCACGAGGCCCGCCGGGAAGCCCGCCAGCATGAAGGTGAAGATCAGCGGCATCCAGTTGAAGATGATCTGCTGCGTCGGATCCGGCGGCGTCGGGTTCAGCTTCATCTGGAACCACATCGTGATGCCCATGATGATCGGCCAGATGCCGAGCGCGAGGTAATGACCGAACACGGGAATCGTGGTCGGATCGAACGGGATCAGCCCGAACAGGTTGAACAGGTTGGTCGGATCCGGCGCGGAGAGGTCCTTGATCCAGCCGTAGAACTTCGCGTGCCGCATCTCGATGGTGACGAACAGCACCTTGTAGAGCGAGAAGAACACCGGGATCTGGATCACCACGGGAAGACAGCCGGCGACCGGATTGATCTTCTCCTTGCGGTAGATCTCCATCATCTCCTGCTGCTGCTTCACCTTGTCGTCGGGATAGCGCTCCTTGAGCGCCTGAAGCTGCGGCTGGATCGACTTCATCTTCGCCATCGAGGCGTAGGACTTGTTCGCCAGCGGGAAGAACAACAGCTTCACGATCACGGTGACGAGCAGGATCGAGATGCCGAAATTGCCGAAGAAGCGGTAGAAGAAGTCGAGGCCGAGGAACATCGGCTTGGTGATGAAGTAGAACCAGCCCCAGTCGATCAACAGATCGAAATGGTTGAGGCCGAGCGCTTTGTTGTAGCCGCCGAGACCGGCGAACGGAAACACGCCGACGACGCCGGCTTCCTTGGCGCCGGCGAACAGCCGCGTGTTCGCGGTCGCGGTGCCGCCGATCGCGACGGTGACGGGATCGAGCAGATAGTCGGTTTGATAGGTGTGGAGATTGCCTGATGGGTTCGACGAGAAGCGCGCCTGCAGCTTGGCGTTGGTGTCGGGCAGCAGTGCCGAGGCCCAGTACTTGTCTGTGATGCCGAGCCAGCCGTTGGTGATGTTGTTGAAGTTCACCTGCTTGGCTTCGTCGACCTTCTTGTAGGCGTATTCCTGCAAGCCCTGGTCGCCGAGATAGCCGATCAGGCCTTCATGCAGGATGTAGTAGCCCGAGACCTGCGGCGCGCCATGGCGCGAGATCAGCGCGAACGGATAGAGCGTGACGGGCGCGTTGCCGACGTTGCTGACCTCGTCCTTGATGGTGAAGAGATAGTGGTCGTCGACCGCGATGGTGCGGCGGAAGGTGAGGCCGTCGCCATTGTCCCATTTCAGCACCACCGGCGTCGTCGGCGTCAGGCTGCCGCTGCCGTCCTGCTGCCAGACGGTCTGGGCATCAGGCATCTTCGCCGTCAGGCCCGTGGCCGCCACCCAGCCGAATTCGGCGTAATAAGGCTCGGCTGTGCCCGAGGGCGAATAGAGGATGATCGGCGGCGATTTCGGGTCGACCGTTTCGCGGAATTGCACCAGCGCGATGTCGTCGATGCGGCCGCCCTTCAGGGAGATGCTGCCGGCAATCCGCGGCGTGTCGATCTTCACGCGGGGGCTGGCTGCGATCGCGGTCTCACGGGCGACGACCGGCTGGGCCTGTTGGCTGGCGGCCGGCGTTGTCGGCTGGGTCGCGCCGCCGGCTTGCGGGGGCGCGCCCGGAGTCGCGGACGCCGTCGGCTGCGGCGTGCCCTTATGCAGCTCAGCCTGCGACTGCTGAAGCGCGCGCTGCTTCTCCATCTGCGGCACGTTGTAGAAATATTGCCACGCGATCAGCACCAGGCCGGACAGAATGACGGCGAGGATGGTATTGCGATTGTCGGTCATCTCGAATGTCTCGTCATCAATCCGGTTTGCGGCTGGTCGCTACGGCGTGACCTGGCCTCTGGCCGCGCGCTTTGGGCGTATGCCGCGCGGGCTTCGTGAGCGCTATGCGCAGATCGTCGAGCATGGTGGCGAAGTCGCGCGAGAGCGCGTCCCTTCGGCCGACCAGGACATAATCATGATGGGGCTGCATCGACACCGGATCGAGCCGCTTCACCAATTCGCGAAGCCGGCGCCGGATGCGATTGCGCTCGGGGGCGTTGCCGTTCTTTTTGGTGACGGTGAAGCCGATCCGGATCGGGCCAAGATCATCGCGGCGGCGGCTCTGCAGCACGAACGCGGGACTATTCACCCGCGCGCCATTGGCAACGGCGAGGAAATCCGCCCGCTGCCTCAGCCGATCCATGATGAAATCCCAAAAAGGGGGTCCGGCTCAGGCGCTCAGACGCTTGCGGCCGCGGGCGCGGCGGGCGGCGAGAACCTTGCGGCCGCCGGCAGTGGCGAGGCGGGCGCGGAAGCCGTGACGGCGCTTGCGCACCAGTTTGCTGGGTTGATAAGTCCGCTTCACGGGTTTTTCTCCGCTGACCGGGCAATTTGCCTGTAGAATTGATGGTAAAGTCCGGAAGATGCGGCCCAAAACGGGCCCTTTCCGGCCCCAAGAGAGCCGCTCCCGGTGTCGCACCGGGTCATCGCGGACAATTCGCGCGGCTTATAAGGGAGCGCCTTCTTTTCGTCAACGCCGCACAAGCGCGCGATTTTCGTGAATATCGCTGTTTGTGCGGGGTTTTTAACCCTAGAGGTGGCGACTCGCGATATCAGCGCCTACATCCCACCTTGGTAGGTTAGCGATCCGTAATTTGACCGGAGTCCGGTCGGGTCGCATCCTCCATCAGCCAAGGCCAAGAGGGGCGAATTTCGTGGCAGCCACAGATCGCCAGCCGATCCAGGATCTGGATCCGCCGGACCAGCCGGCGATGCGGCCCCGCGGGTCGCGCGGCCTCGGGCTGTCTGGCAAGCTGCTGCTGCTCACCATTCCCCTGGTGATGATCGCCGCCGTGCTGCTCTACGTGCCCGCCATCGCCAATTTCTGGGTCAACCGGCTGAACGACCGCGTTGCGGCGGCCAACACGGCGGCGCTGGTGCTGGATGCGGCGCCGCTCGGCATGGTGCCCGATTCGCTCTCGCGTCAGATCCTGAAAAGCATCAATGCCCGCGCCGTCGCCATCAAGATGGGCCAGCAGCGCCGGTTGCTTGCCAGCGACAACATTCCATCCGCCATCGAGCATGACATCGACCTGCGCGACATGACCGCCTGGGAGGCGATCACCGGCTCGTTCCGGATGATGCTGGAGACCGGCAACCAGGCCATCCGCATCGTCGGTCCCGGGGTCGGCAATGCCCAGTTCATCGAGATCGTCACCGACGAGCTGCCGCTGCGGCAGCAGATGTACCGCTTCTCCCGCAACGTCGTGGTGGTCGCGCTGATCATCGCGGTCTTGACCGCGGGCCTCGTCTATCTCGCGCTCCACTATCTCTTCGTGCGGCCGATGCGGCGGCTGACCGCGAGCCTGGTCGGCTTCCACGAGAACCCCGAGAGTTCGGCCGGGATCATTGTGCCGAGCCAGCGCAGCGATGAGATCGGGGTGGCCGAGCGCGAATTATCGGACATGCAGCGCGATCTGATGTCGATGCTGCATCAGAAGAGCCGGCTCGCCGCACTTGGCCTCGCCGTCTCCAAGATCAACCACGATCTGCGCAATCTGCTGGCCTCGGCCCAGCTTCTGTCGGACCAGCTCGCCAGCGTGCCGGATCCGCGGGTGCAGCGCTTTGCGCCCAAGCTCGTGCGCTCGCTCGAACGCGCCATCGCCTTCTGCCAGTCGACATTGTCCTATGGCCGCGCCCAGGAGGCCGCGCCCGACCGCCGCATGATCCTGATCGAGCCCGTCGTGATGGAGGTGCGCGAGACCGCAGGCCTCACCAACGACGCCTCGATCGCCTGGGTCGCTGCGATCGAGCGCGGGCTCGCGGTCGATGCCGATCCCGACCAGCTGTTCCGCGTGTTGCTCAACCTCGTCCGCAACGCCGCCCAGGCGCTCGAAAGCCATGCGTCGGGCGAGGGCCGCGTGCAGCAGATCCGGATCACCGGAAAGCGCGAAGGCGCCGTCGCCATCATCGAGGTCTCCGACACCGGCCCCGGCGTCCCCCAGAAGACCCGGGAGCACCTGTTCGAGGCCTTCCAGACCTCCGGCCGGCCCGGCGGCAGCGGCCTTGGCCTCGCCATCGCCGCCGAGCTGGTCCGCGCCCATGGCGGCGACATCCACCTGGTCGAAGGCACCATCGGCGCCACCTTCCGCATCGTCATCCCCGACCGTCCCGTGGAACTGCTCTCGATCCGCAACGAGCGGGCGCGGGCGTAGTCGGCCAGAGGCCCACAGTCTCTCCTCATTCCGGAGCTCGCGTAGCGAGAACCCGAAATCCCGAGGTTTGGCGCGAGATTCCGGGTTCGATGCTGCGCATCGCCCCGGAATGACATTCAAACCGTCATCGCCCTGCAAAATCTCCCTATCCCGGACCTTGCCAACGCCGGCAAGAGCGGTTAGTCAGAGCGCTCTTTCGCACCCCTCCCGGCCCTCCGGGAGACGCGTCGCGGGTCATGCCCGCGCTGTTTGCGAAGCACGCGCCCGTAGCTCAGCTGGATAGAGCATCAGACTACGAATCTGAGGGTCGGACGTTCGAATCGTTCCGGGCGCGCCATTCTTCGACGGAAGGTCAGGACAAGGCAGCATCTGGTCGCCAGACCGGCTCGAGACCGGATGGCCACGCCGTGTGAGGAGCTGGATGAGGATATCGCAGGCGTTCAAGTTCGAGGCGGCGCATCGGCTGCCCAACGTGCCCGAGACCCACCGATGCCGCCGGCTGCACGGTCATTCCTATCGGGTCGAAGTCCAGCTGGACGGACCTGTGGACCCGCACACCGGCTTCGTCGCCGACTTCTTCGATATCGAAAAAAGCTTCGCCGACATTATGGGCGCGCTGGATCACCACTGCCTGAACGAGGTCGAAGGACTCGAGAACCCGACCGCCGAGAATATCGCGATCTGGATCTGGGACCGCTTGAAGCCGAGCCTTCGGCAGCTGTGGGCGGTCCGGGTCTATGAGACGGCAGACTGCTGGGCCGAATATCAGGGGCAGTGACGGCCCCTGCGCTGACCCCACGGATTTGAGGGGCCGCCGTTCGAATCGTTCCCGGCGCGCCACTTCGATAGTAAGTTCGTCCGATGCTTACTGTCGCTCGCCCGTGCTCCTCCCTCGCTTTATTCCTGGCAATCGCAGCCGTCCCGGCGCCTCCCGTGCGCGCGGCCGAAACCTGCCCGTTCATCGGCGCCCAGGAGCTCGCCCGCGCGATGCCGGCGCTCAAATGGTCGCTGATTTCAAATCAGGACGGCCGCGGCTGCATCTACCAGGCCGGGCGCGGCGACACGATGATGCTCTCCGTGTTTCGCAACCCCGACAGGGACCGTGCCAGGGAGTTGTACGCGACCTTCGTCAAGACGCTCGGCGAGCGCATGCCGCTCAACGCAGTCGCCGGAATCGGCGACGAAGGCCAGGGCGGAACGAGCGCGGCCGCCGCGGAGCGCCAGGAGGCCTCGGTCGTCGCCTTGTCCGGCGATTACATTCTGCAGATCAGCGTCTATCCGATCGGCCGGCGCGCCGACGATGCGCTGCTCGGGCCGGTCACCAAAGCCGCGCGTGTTGCCGTCGCCAACGTGAGCAGGAGTAGCGAGCGGTTCGGCAATTGCGAGTGGCTCACGGCCGCCAATGCCGACGGTTTTCTCGACAAAAATACGCTGACGGTGCAGCGGACCGGCGCAGGCAGCTGCATGATGTTCGATCGCGAAGCCAACACCATGACGGTCGCGTTGATCGCGACCTCGCGCGACACCGCCGTCAACATGATGAAACGCACGGGCCCGTGCCGGCACGTGCCGATACCCGAGTTCGGCAGGGAAGCGTTTGGCGAGCATTCCTGCACCAAGGGCAACGGCAACGCCGTCACGATCTATGTCTGGAAGAACGGCCGGCAGGCCTCGATCCTGTTCGCGCCAGTCAAGCCGCATCCAGAGTCCGGCTCGGTCGAGCGCCTGAAGGCGGTCGCCGCGCGAGTCTTTGGAAAGCTGTAACGGCGCATCAGGGCGATGCGTGCACTAGTCGGTTGATGAGCTGAACCAGGGCTTCCTCCAACTCTTCCGGAGAGCTGATGGTGATGCCCTGCCTGTAGTACTGCTCGACCGGATGACTGATGCCTATCGCCGCAAGCCGGATATCGCCGGCCTGCTCGATCTCGCTGGTGACATGGCGCAAATGGTGGTCCAGATACCTGTCGCCATTCGCGAGCAATGTGGAATCGTCAACTGGCGCACCGTCGGACAGCACGATCAGATATTTCTGTCTTTCTGCCCGTCGGCGCAAACGCGACGCGGCCCATTGAATAGCCTCGCCGTCGATATTCTCCTTCATGAGATCTGGACGTAGCATGTCGGCGCAGCGTTGCGCGCTCAGCTTCTCGCCGGCGCTGCAATATATGATGTGCAGCAGATCGTTCAGTCGCCCGGGATGGGAAGGTTGACCGTCCGCCAGCCATTTTTCCCGGCTCTGGCCACCCTTCCAGCGCGCGGTTGTGAAGCCAAGCACTTCCTGCTTTGCTCCGAGACTGTCGAGCAGGTCCGAGGCGACCAGCGCAGCCCTGGCCGCGAAGAGCATCGGTTGTCCGCGCATTGATCCGGAATGGTCGATGAGCAATGCCACGATCGTATCAGCAGCATCAAAAGCTGTGCTGTCTTCGGCCTGCGAAGACCTCATGCGCGTACGCCGTGCCGCAAGATCCTTTTCGAGGTCGTACAGCTGTCCAGGGTCGACCTCCGGAAAGCGATCGGCCCAGCGGCGGTCAGGGAGCGTCGCCAGGACAGCATCCAAATCGCTGGCCTTGATCTCAAGGTCATAGTCTGGGGTATAGACCTGATAAGGCCGATCGGGATCGAATCGAACCGGGCGACGCCGCGACCTCCGGAGCGATGGCACAAAGCTCAACGTCATGAGCGCGACAAGCACCGCCAAGAAAGCGTCACGCCAAAGCAAGACCGGGCTCCCGAAACAACCTGATAGATAATGCTATTCTAGCCAAGATTGATCGAGAAACCGAGTACGATGGAGTGCGCAGGTCATCGTGCCACTGTGATGCGATAGGGCCCAATTCCAGCAATGGTGGCGTGCTTTTCGGCCCCGCTGATGCCGCACTCTGTCACCAGACATTGTGGCCTTGAACGCATGTCCGCCACCGCAGATCAGCGTCGACGCTCCCCCCAGCACCTCCTTGCATTTGGGCTCGAAGGCGATGAGATACGAACGGTCGCTCGCCAGCACATCGGACCGACCGACGTTTTGCAGACTCTCAGCGGTCCCGGATGCCGTCCGACTACACCGTCAGCCCGCAAGCCCGCCGGATCGCGATCTGAACCGGCGAAGGTCGCAGCGCCGGATCGAACTCGCCCTTCGGCAGCAGCGGAGGCTGTGCCATGAAGCGCGGCCGTTTCCCTCGGTGGGGTTGCGCCGCGTGAACCAGGAACGGATGGCACAGATAGACGCTGCCTGCCGCACCGGTCGCCAGTTCGATCTCGCAATCCTTCGTCGAGGCCCAGTCGTCGGCAGCGAGCTGCCGCAGTGTCGCGCCCGCCTCGCCATAGGGCAGCAGCTCCCGCGCGATTGTCGCATGCGAGCCTTTCCGGATTCGCGTTGGCGCATCATCCGGCCAACATCCGAGAACAGGAAGAGCATCAGCAACGCACGCCCGCTGCTCTTCACATTGGCCCGCCATTCCATGAAATCCGCATCGGCGGTGCCAAAGCTCATGTCTACATGCCATCCATCATCACCAGGGGATTCCGTCGAGGGAAAGCGGATCGGAAACGTCCCGAGGCCCATGGGCACAAGCCAGCGCCCCTCGCCGACGAGCTGATCGTAGGCCTTGTGCAGGGGCGCCGCGTTCGCGGCTTCAATGAAGGGAGACGAAGCCTTGAACGCTATCCGGACAACGGGACGAATCCAGTGTTCGGGTTGGTCCGGCGCCAGGCCGATATCCGCCCACAGCTCGTCCCTGCATTGCCTTGCAAGCTGTGTGCTGAAGGCATTTTCGATCTTGAGGAAACCGTCGTCGATGAAGTTCTGGACCTGACGAGGCGTCAGGCCGACCTGTGCGGTCTTGGGCATTGCACATTCTCCGTTCGGCCAGCGCATCGAGTGCAGCCGGTTGATCTGATTGGCGCGGATGCGCCGGAACGACTTCTGCCGTTCAGATCAGCGGGAAGAATGTGGAGATGAACATCATGATGGAAACCTATAGCGCGGAGGAGCGCGGAATCAAGACACGCTGGCCGCTTGGCGAGCGGACGTCGCGTGTCGGCAGCCTCTCGCGGAACGAGACGGCTGCCGCAGGCTATGCGTGCGTCACGGCAAGGGTGACGTAGCCCATCCCGCCCCAAATAGGTCCCCGAGCCGGGATCGTAGGACCGGTAGCGCTGCGCACAATAGGCGGCGTTGGATTGAGCCTGGCTGTTGGCGAGCTGGCCGCCGCATGGTTCTTCTGAGTCCGCACGGGGAACGCGTCCGAGGGCGCGCTCCTGTCGCCGCAGACCTGTGCTCAGTCGGATTGCCGTACAGCCATTTATTGGGAGACGGCGAGAACGGTCAGTCCCCTCGTCCGCTTGTCCGGCGTCTGGAACTCGATTCGCTGTCCTTCCGAGAGGCCGATCAGCGCCGCTCCGACGGGCGTCAGGATCGAGATCCGGTTGAGCTCGATGTTCGCTTCGTGCGGATAGACCAGCACGATCTCTCGACGCGTCCCGGTCTCGTCATCTCGATAGGTCACTTTCGAACCCATCCTGACCACGCCGCGCAAATCGTTCTCTTCTGTGATCGTCGCGCGTTCCAGCTCGCGAGCCAGAAACTGGGCGACAAGGGGAAACAGATTCATGGTCGAATTCGCCAGCGAGCTGAGGCGCCGCGATTCGTCTTCTGTGATCTTGATCGGCGGCAACGCCGGCTGTTCTCGCCGGACCTCGGCTTCGATGTTGCGCATTTGATTTCTCCTATGCTGCAGTTGGTCCGGGATCGTCATCGAACGGCTTGCTTCGACGAGGCGGCCGGAAGAGAGGGACGACGTTTGGGCTTGATTGGGTGACGTTCTGAACCCGGACGACGTTCAGACTGCCGGCGACGAAGTATGGCATTTGGTCGCCAGCCTTCAGCCCGATCAAAGCCGCGCCCAAGGACGTCAGGACCGAAATGCGGGCGGGATCCGGCCAACACTCCTCGGGCCAGACCAATTGCACCGTGCGGCGCGGAACGCCCCAATTCGTGCAATAGGTGACCCATGATCCCATCGTCACGAGCGAATGGACATCGCCCGAGTCGTCCGGCACGATCTCGGCGCGGTTGATCTCACCCATGAGAAAGATCCCGTCCAGGTCGCCTGTTTGGGCAGCCAACCGGGCAACCTGTTCGAGCCGCGGATAGTCCGATGCGGTGAGCGCGATTTTTGGAAGAGGCAGCACGGCACACTCCTTCTGCTTCAATACGACCTCTCGGGTGGAGGTCACGAAAGCTGGAAAAGAGCCCGGACGGTGCGCAGCACCGTCCGGCTAATCGCCTGCTTGGAGGCGGCCGGCGTGAAGACCAAAACGCGCGGTGCGCGCATCTATGTCGACGACATATGCCATGACACAGCAACTATAGTGATTCACTCCGCTCTAAACATTGCGGCGAAACCGCACAGTCGCGAGCGGAGTGTCATCTGCACGTGCTTCTCTACGTCACCGCAAGCCTTGTTCGTCGATCAGAATGCGGTGGATTTCGACTCGCTCCGGCAGCTCAATGAGAAATTCCGCGTCGCGCGCGAGATGATGGACCTTGGTCGGCTCGCCCTTGGTGAAGGCCGTCATGGCCGCGATGTCCGCCCAGTACGAGATGGTCGTGAACCAAGTTTCCTCATCACGATCCTCGCGCAACTGCTGCACGCCGAGTGCCGTCTTGAGCAGCGGTGGAATGCCCTCGGCTTGCAGATAGGCCTGGTAGGCGTCGGCGAGCTCGCGGCGGGTGCGGCCGCGCCAGATGCGGGCGATGGTCGGTTTGGTTGACATGGTGGACTCCCTTGCGGCGAACGCCGAGCCCCGCATTCCCGTTCCATGCGTCTTGGCGTCGCTGCAGAATCCGATCCGGCTGTCGACAGCGCCGGCGCACGATAGGGACGCATCCTTCTGAACATCAGCTGAGTCGTCACCTCTCCCGGAGGGGGAGGTCGGATCGCATCATAAGATGCGATCCGGGTGAGGGGTTCCGGCCTCACCCATTGCGCGATTCTCATGCAATCCGACCTCCTGAGACGGCAGGGCGGCACTGGTCGCCGGCTTAATCGGCCGCGATGGCTGCGCGCGGCCGTAACCGGCGGTTAACCATGGATATTTACGGTGCAACAAGTCTCTGAGCTATGACAGTCAAGTTGATTTCGAGTCCAATCCCATGGCGTTCGGTAGCCGCGCATCTCCGCGAAGCATCGCCCCGACGGAGCAAGCGGCTTCGTGGGAAGCACCGCGGGCTGCGAAGGCGAAGCCTGACGGCACCGGGCCGGGACTGATCAAGGGATCGCTGACCGTCTCCGGCACGCTCGCCTTTCTGCGCGAGAACGGCCGGCGCATTCTGACGCTGGCCCTGGCGCTGTTCGCCCTCGGCGTCGTCGTTCTGATGGTCCTTCCGGTCCGCTACGCCGCGACGGCCCTGGTCGTGCTCGATCCCCGCGAGTTGCGCGTGACCTCGGATCAGGACGTGCTGCCCGGCATCGGCCAGGATGCCGCGGCGCTTCAGAGCCAGATCGAGATCGCCAAATCCGACGGCTTTCTCCGCCCCTTGATCGAGCAGCTCAAGATCGCGGACGACGAGGACGTTGCGGGCGGCTATACCGACATGACGCGCCTGCTCGAAAAATTCCGCAACCGCCTCGAGATCACCCGGCGCGGGCTCACCTACGTCATTGCGATTTCCTTCACCTCGAACCGCCCGGACCGGGCCGCTTACTACGCCAATGCCATCGCCGAGGCCTTCGTTGCCAGCCAGGGCCGCGTCCGCACCGAGGCGACGGACGAGGCCGCCGACTGGCTAAAGGACCGGCTGAAGACGCTGAGCGAGCGCCTGCGCGCGTCGGAAGACGCCGTCGCCGCCTTCCGCCTCGAGCACAACATCGTCAATGCCGGCAAGGAATCCACCACGCAGCAATTGCGGGTGACCGATCTCACGCAGCAGGTCTCCGCCGCGCGCGCGCGCACCGAGGAGGCCAAGGCGCGCTACGAGCAGGTGCAGCGCGACGTCAAGGCCAATGTCGAAGGGCCAGTGAAGCAGGACCTCCTCAGCATGCTGCGCGCGCAGCGCTCGGCCCTGAATGACCAGATTGCGCAGAAGAAGGCGGTGTATGGCGACCGCCATCCCGACCTCGCGATCTCCTACAGCCAGCTGGCGGATATCAACCGGCAGATCGAGATCGAGCGGAAGAAGAACATCGACACGGCCAAATCCGAGTATGAGGCCCAGCTGGAGCAGCAGAACGCGCTGGAAAAGCAGCTCAAGGCGGTCGAGACCAAGATGCTGGTCGACGGCCAGGCGCTGGTGAAGCTGCAGGAGCTGCAGCGCGATGCCGATGCCAACAGGAACATCTACGAGCAGTTCCTGTCGCGGTTCAAGACCACCAATGAGCAGCGTCAGCTACAGGCGTCCCAGACCAAGATCGCCTCGATTGCCATTCCGCCACTGCGCTCGACGCGTCCGCCGCTCGCCTTGCTGCTCGCGGCATTGGCGATCGGCTCGCTGTTGACGTCGACCGCCGCCGTTGCGGTGACGACGAGCGTGTCCGCCGATAAGCCCGAATCCGTTCAGGCGCCTGCATCTGTGGAAGCGGAGGAGGCGCCCGGCCGGGAAGTCCAGCCTGCGGCCGCCGCCGCGCGCCGAGCCGAGGCGATGCCCAGCCTCCCGCTCTGGGCCCGCATCCCCGAGCTGGCGCGAGGGACCGGGACCAACTCGGTCTGGCAAAGACCGATCACCGCGGCCGCCGAGCTCGATCTCGGCCAGCATCTGCGGCCGCTGCTCGAACGCATCGACCGGGTGCCGGTGCACGGCTGCAAAGTTGCGCTGGTGTTGTCGGTCGGCAAGAGCGCAGGCGGCAACACGGTCGCGCGCTCCCTCAATCGCGCCGCGGTGAATCGGGGCATGATGAGCGTGCTGATCCGGCTCCAGCCGGAATTCGCAGGCCACCAGCCGCCGGTGACCGAATGGCACGACGGCTCGACCACGGCGGGACTTCAGTCGATCGACGAGCTCCTGAGCGCCGGCCGAAAACCCGATGCGAGGCCCGAGGACGATATTCGTGCGGAGTTCGACCTGATCGTCGTCCACGCCAGCAATCTCGCCTTGCAGCCCGACGCCATTGCCCTGGCCGCGCACGCGGACCTGATCGTCCTGGTGGCGCGCGCCGGCGAGCTCGGCTCGTCCGCAATGCGCAGGGTGACCACGGCGCTGTCGAAATATGCGGCGGTGTCGACCGGCCTCGTCGTCAATCATGTGCCCCCAGGTTCGGTGGCGCCTCACCCCGAGGGGGGCGCATTGGGTCTTGCGGTTTGACGATGCCGGCGTCGCGCCGCCGTCTGCTGATCGCGGCGATGCTGCTGTCGATCTCATTCGGCTCGCCGGTCTTCGCCGACAATTGCGTGTCCTTGCCGTCGACGGTTGCGCCGGAGAGGCTTGCCGCACTGTCTCGCGGCTTCAATGCCGACGGCTGGATCAACGGTGCGCCGCCCAGCCGCGCGCTGCTGCAGCAGCTGCGCAGGGCGGGCATGAGTCATGTCCGCTTGCCGGTGCCGGCGGAACGGGTGATGCCGCGCTTTGCCGCGAAGGCCGAGCGCGAGGCGACGCTGCGCGTGCTCGGCAACGCGTTGAAGCAGCTCACCTCGCTCGGCTATTCCACGTCCGTCGATCTTCATCCGGGCGAGCGCTTCAATCGCCTGCACAAGGATGATCCGGACGCGGCGCTGCGCGAGATGCAGGAGGCCTGGCGCGCCCTTGCAGATGTCATGCGATCCTATCCTGACGACCGCGTCTTTGCCGAGCTGCTCAACGAGCCCGATATCGAGGCCGACCGGTGGCAAAGGGAGGTCGAGGCGCTCGCCGCCTTCGTTCGCGGATTGCTGCCCGCCACCACCCTGATCGTCGGTCCGGTCAACTGGCAGCGCGCGGACTCGCTGCCGGGGTTTCGTCCGCTGGCAGACCCTGACGTCGTCTACGCCATCCACTTCTATGATCCGATGGTGTTCACCCATCAGGGCCACTGGGACGAACAGGATCCGCTGCACCACATCCGCGGGTTGCCTTACCCGATCAGTGCCGGCGATCCGGCCGTGCAGGCGCTTCGCCAGGACTTGCAGGACAGAAATGCGGTCAAGGCGCTCGGCATGCTCGACACCGCGATTGCCGCTGCCAAGGACAAGCCCGCGGTCGATCGCTGGCTCGCGCCCGGCTTCGCCTGGCAGCAGCAATTTTCACGGCCGATCATCGTGAATGAATTCGGCGTGTTGAAAGCCGGTGCGCCCAGGGAGAGCCGGTTGCGCTGGCTGGCGGAGGTCACGGCCTATGCTCGCGAGCATTGCTGGGGTTGGACGCATTGGGAGCTGGCGCAGGGTTTCGGCCTGGTCGACGCCGCCACCGGCAGGGCCGATCCCGACGTGATGCGGGCGCTGCTCGGCGCGATCCGAGCTCCCGCCGCGCGCCGCGATCGTTAACGAAACTTTACGCATCGCCCGGCTACCGTGATCCTGCGCGATGATGCCAAAGGACAATCGATGAGTGCCGGGTACTCACCGCACGGGCAGAGCGTGCAGGCCGGACCATCCCCGCCGGCCTGGCGCGAGCTGGTCCCGATCTTCTGCATCGCCATGGCAACGATCGGCTTTGCGCCGGTTCTGCACCTTGCCAATCCGGCGCTGGCCATCACCGTCGAGGTCCTCATCGGCATCGCCATTGTCGTTGCGGTCCCGACCTATGCGCCGGCCGTCGCGATCTTCGTCCTGTTCTTCCAGAATCTGTTCGTCTCGATCCTGTCGCCCCTGATCCCGCTCCCATCCGATCTCGACTTCATCAAGGGCTACAATTTCCTTGTCTGCTCCGTCATGTGGCTGGCGACGTTCGCTCTGTACGTGCTGGGCCAGAGGAAGCAGTCGAACGACGTGAACAGGATCATGCGCTGGGGTGTCGCCACCCTCGCCGTGGTGTCGCTGTATTTCGCGATCGGCTTCGGCCAGAACGGACAGGCCGCCGCGGTCTATCTGCGCAACATCGTGCTTCCTTTATTTCTGTTTCAGGTGTCACTGCTGACGGCCGCGACCTATGAGGTGCGCATCACGCCGTTCCTGGTGACCCTCGCGGTCATCCTCATGCTGTGCGGTTACGTCGAGCTCGCGTTCCGGGACCTCTGGCTGGCCATCACCAACGGCTATACGTTCTGGGGCTTCGACGAGCTCAAGGCGACCCATTCGGGCGTCTGGGAAGCCGAGATGCGCGCCACCGGAAACGTGCCCGTCAACCTGAAGGACCGTTTCAGCTTCGACTTCCTGAACACGCCCCTGCTCGAAGGATTCGGCCTGTCGAAGATGCTGCGCATCCACGGCCCGAACATGCATCCGATCAGCTTCGCCTACGGGATCGGCTTTCTCGCCCTGTTCCTGTTCTCGGTGGGGCGTCCGTTCCTGGCGCTCGCGGCCTTGCCGCTCCTGGTCTTTTGCAGTGTGAAGGGAGCGCTCATCGTGGTGATCTTCGTGGCTGCGGCCTGGATATCGACCCGTCTGCTCGGCGCCGTGGTGACGCTGTTGCTTGGCATCCTAGGCCTCATCGCGTTCGCGATTCTCGCGATCCGCGTCGGCCTGCAGATCGGCGACTATCACGTCATCGGCCTGATGGGCGGGTTGAACGGATTTTTGGAGAGACCGTTCGGCCGGGGTCTCGGCGTCGGCGGCAATTTGTCGGAGAGCTATTTCTCGATCGACTGGAGTGCTGCGCAGGCCGCCGGAACGATCGACGGCGCGGTCGAAAGCGCGATCGGCGTCCTCCTGTACCAGATGGGCATCGCGGCCTTCGTGCCGCTCGCCTTCTATTGTGCGATGGCCCTCAAAGCCTGGCGCCTGTACGCCTCGTCAGGATATCTGACACAAGGGCTCGCCGGCTTCGGCGTCATGGTCGTGCTGCTCAACGGATTGTTTCAGGAAGAGGCCTTGTTCGCGCCGCTCGCGCTGGGCCTGATGCTCTCGCTTGCTGGCCTCGTCATCGGCAGCCATGTGAGGATGCAGACCGTCGCCAACGAGGAAGCCGGGCTCGAGCAGATCTCGCGCTACCAGCCCGTGACGTAGCCCGGCGCTCCTAGTGAAGCCCGACATTGGCTGAGATCATCGCATTGTCATGCTCCGGTCATCTTAGCTGCATCGTCCGTTGCTCTTTTCCCCCGCGCGCCAGGGCCTCTTCCATTTCGATGACATCGAAGCGGAGCTCTGGATGATTGCTTGACGCGTTTTCTTGATGCGAGCCGGACATCACTTCGCTCGAAAACGCTCTGGGGAGAGCTGACATGCAACTGATCAAGACGATTTCGGCTGACCGCCGCTCGATGCTCAAGGGCCTCGCGGCGGCAGCGGTGGCGCCGCTTGCCGCGCCGGCTTTTGCCGCCGAGAGCCTTCCGGCGCAGCCGACCGGTCCGGCGGCCGCTGTCGCTACCGACAAGGCCTATTGGACGGATGTGAAGGGGCTCTATGCCGTCACGCCTGATGTCGTCAATTTGGAGAACGGCTATTGGGGCATCATGGCCGAGCCCGTGAGGCGCGAGTTCATCCGCCAGTCCGACATGGTCAACTATCAGAACACCTATTACGCGCGGCTGCGTGCGGGTACGGATTTCGAGGCCGTGCGCGCCAAGGTGGCGGAGGCGGTCGGCGCGACACTTGAGGAGATCGCGCTCACCCGCGGGGCGACCGAAGCGCTGCAGCTCCTCATCGGCGGTTACAACAGGCTGAAGCCGGGCGATGCCGTGCTCTATGCCGATCTCGACTACGATTCGATGCAGTATGCGATGAACGCGCTGAGGGCGCGTCGCGGCGTCGACGTCGTCAAGTTCGACGTGCCGGAGCCCGCCACCCGCCAGGCGGTGCTCGACGCCTACGCCCGCGCCATCGAGGCGAACCCGAAGACGAGACTTCTCCTTCTGACCCATGTCAGCCATCGCACCGGCTTCGTCATGCCGGTCGCCGAGATCGCCCGCATGGCGAAGGCCAAGGGCATCGACACCATCGTCGATGCCGCTCATTCCTGGGGACAGATCGACTTCCGGGTGAGTGAGCTCGAGGCCGATTTCGTCGGATTCAATCTGCACAAATGGATCGGCGCGCCGCTCGGCGTCGGCTTCCTCTACATCAGGAAGGACCGCCTCGCGGCCATCGATCGCGACATGGGCGACGAGGATTTTCCGGAGAGCGATATCCGCTCGCGGGTGCATACCGGCACGGTCAATTTCGCGACGGTGCTGACGGTGCCCACGGCCGTGGCGCTGCATCAGCAGATCGGCGCGGCGGCGAAGCAAGCCCGCTTGCGCCATTTGCGCGACTATTGGGTGAGCCGCGTCCGCGGATTTAGGGACATCGAGATCCTGACGCCGGATGAAGCCGGCTCATATGGCGCGATCACGTCCTTCCGCCTCGCCGGCAAGACTGGCAAGGCCGACAACGAGGCGATCGTTGCGAAACTCCGGGACAGCCACAAGATCATGACGGTGCGCCGGGCCGGCGTCGCCAGGGGCCAGTGCATCCGTGTGACTCCAGCGCTCTTCACCGATGAGATCGATCTCGACCGCCTGATCGAGGCGCTGGCCGTCATCACGGGGACGAAGACGGGATGAATCTGCGCGAGGCGGGAAGCGGCGGCGCGTGCCTCAACTGCGCTTGACCGATTCGATCAGGTCCCAGCGATTGCCACAGAGATCCTCGAAAACCGCCACCACGCCATAAGCCTCGTGCCGTGGCGTCTCGACGAAACGCACGCCGGCAGCGGTCATGCGCGCATGATCGCGCTCGAAATCATCCGTTTCCAGGAACAGGAGGACGCGCCCACCGGTCTGGTCGCCGATGCGCGCGGTCTGCGCCGGACCGTCCGCCCGCGCCAGCAGCAGGCCGGAGCCAACATCGCCCCGCGGCCGCACCACCACCCAGCGCTTGCCCCCATCGAGCGGCGTGTCCTCGCAAAGCTCGAAATTCAGGGTGCGCGTGAAGAAGGCGATCGCTTCATCATAGTCCGCGACCAGAAGGCTGACGAGGGACAGGTGCTGATTCATAGCGCAACCCGGCGAATGGCGACAAGCTCGCTGTCAGGAAGACCAGGATAGCATGACATCGATCGGGTCGCGCGACAGCGCGGCCTCTCCATCAAGAATATTTATGATCGGATGCAGCTTGCGTCACCGCCACTCCAGCGCAGGCGCGACATGTGTGAGGATCGCCTCGATCGCATGCGCGCAGTAGTCCACACCAAGCTGGTTCGGAATGGTCAGCAGCAGCGTATCGGCCTCGGCAATCGCCTCGTCCTGCCGCAGCTGCTCGATCAGCACATCCGGCTCCGCCGCATAGCTCCGGCCGAAGATCGCGCGCGTGCGCGGGTCGATGAAGCCGATCTGGTCTTCGCTTCCGCGCTCGCCGCCGAAATAGGTGCGGTCGCGATCGTCCACCAGCGCGAAAATGCTGCGGCTGACGGAGACGCGCGGCTCACGGGCGTGGCCGGCGTCTTTCCACGCCGCGCGAAAGCTGCGGATCTGCGCGGCCTGCTGCACGTGAAAAGCCTCGCCGGTCTCGTCGTTCTTCAGCGTCGAGCTCTGCAAATTCATGCCGAGCTTCGCCGCCCACACCGCGGTCGCGTTCGAGCCGGCGCCCCACCAGATCCGTTCGCGCAGACCCTGCGCATGCGGCTCGAGGCGCAGCAGCCCGGGCGGATTGGGAAACATCGGCTGCGGATTGGGCTCGGCAAAACCTTCGCCGCGCAGGAGGTCGAGGAAGACCTCCGCGTGGCGCCGCCCCATGTCGGCATCGCTCTGGCCCTCGGCCGGCCGATAGCCGAAATAGCGCCAGCCGTCGATCACCTGCTCGGGCGAGCCGCGGCTGATGCCGAGCTGGAGTCGGCCGCCGGAGATGAGGTCCGCGCTTCCGGCGTCCTCCACCATGTAGAGCGGGTTCTCGTAGCGCATGTCGATGACGGCCGTGCCGATCTCGATCCTGCTGGTCTTGGCGCCGACGGCCGCAAGCAGCGGAAAAGGAGAGGCCAGCTGCCGCGCGAAATGATGCACGCGGAAATAGGCTCCGTCGGCACCCAGTTGCTCCGCCGCGACGGCGAGCTCGACCGATTGCAGCAGCGTGTCGCTGGCAGAGCGGGTCTGCGATTGCGGGGAGGGGGTCCAGTGCCCGAAGGAGAGGAATCCGATCTTTTTCATCAAGCCAAGGTAAGCATCACCACGAGCGTTTGCGATACGTCGGCTGGAGGAAAGTTGGGGCGCCCGCTGATGAAAAGCGACGAGGATCACCCCTGTTCCGAAGGCAGATTAAACAGAAACACGGCCCCCCGTGGTTCATTCGCACGAGTCCAAAGTCGTCCTCCGTGCGCCTCGATGATCGATTGGCAGATCGACAAGCCCATGCCGGTGCCGTCCGGCTTGGTGGTGTAGAAGGGCTCGAACAAGCGGTCAATTATTGCTACGTCAAGTCCGGGACCATTGTCCCGCACGGCGACAACGACGAGACTCGAGGCATCTGCAGCCGTGCTGATCCGCAGCTCCCGTCTGCCAACGTCGAGGCAGTTCATTGCCTCGATCGCGTTGAGGATCAAATTGAGAACGACCTGTTGCAGCTGGACGCGATAGCCCTTCACGAGCGGTAAGCCCGGTGCGAGGTCGGTCTGGACCAAGACGTCATGCTTGAGCAGCTCGCTCCGGGCTATGGTGATCACGTCCAGGATTGCACCATTGAGGTCGACGCTCTCCTTCGGCGCCGGAGTTTTCTTGATTAGGGAACGGATCCAACCGATGATCTCGCCGCCTCGCTTGGCTTCTGCGACGATGGATGCGAGCGCCTGCCGTGCCTTTTCGAGATCCGGAGATTGCCTGTCTAGCCAGGTCAGTGCGGCCTCTGCGTTGCAGAGCATCGCGGTGATCGGTTGGCTCAGTTCGTGTGTCACCGAAGCCGTGACCTGGCCCATTGCCGCCGCGCGATTGGCGTGGGTTAGTTCAGCCTGCATCTCGCGGAACGTCTCGGCGGTTCGCTTGCGTTCGGTTATGTCGCGGCTCAGACAAATGATCTGCGACCGGCCGCCCTCGCAGAATTCCCGCATACGGACTTCGACGGGAAACAAAGTGCCGTCCTTTCGGCAATAGCGACTCTCGAGCGTGGCGATGCCGCCGGCCTTGAGGCGCTCGCGGTTGATACGCCAGGCCGCCTGATCCATCTGCAGATCGAAGAAGGAGGCAGTTGCACCAACCAGTTCGCCCCGGCTGTAGCCGAGGCTTTCGCAGGCATTTCGATTCACATCGAGAACGCGACCGTCTTCGCTGTAGAGCATGAACATGTCGGTCGCGTGATCCACGAAGGTACGGAAGCGGGCCTCGCTCTCGATCAGCGCCTGTTCGGCGCGCTTGCGCTCCGTGATGTGGCGCCCCACACCGCGGTAGCCCATGAAGTGCCCGGTGTCGTCAAAGATGGGCAGCCCAGAGACGGACACATAGCGCTTGCCGCCGTCGGGCGTCGGCCGCGCGAGCTCGAAATCGCGAAACGGAAGGTGGGCATCGAGCATCTCCCGGTGCTTGCGCCAGCCCTCTGCATCAGGCTCCAGATGAGGGACCTCCCATCGTGTCCTGCCGATTTCGGAGACGGGCGGTTCGAGAAGTGTCTCAGCGAACTCCTGGCGGATGAAGCGATGCTGCGCGTCAGTTTCCCAGTACACATCAAAGGAGAATTGCACCAGCGTGCGAAAGCGCTCCTCGCTCTCGCGCAGTGCCTCCTCGGGGCGCTTGCGCTCATTCGAATCGAGCGCGCCCGACGGCACTTGAATCGGATGTTGCATGATCACCTCTTGCTCACGAGCGATGGATCAATCGAGGCATTCTTCTACCGGATGGTGGGCCTGTCTCTCGCCCGGAGTGGCAAACAGCATCGGCGATCGCTAACGATGCACGGCGGGTCGAACCTGGCCTCGCAGCGGCCAATGATCGACCAGGAATATGCCTCGTGACGACTATACTCACGTATACAGGCCGTCTCTATCGCCATACTGCTGTGACGACTCCGCCCCGACAACGCGAGCTGAACTCCGGTTCCATCAACGCATGCGTGCGAGGCGGAGTCCGTTTCTTGTGCCGCGGGCATCAACCAATGTCCGCCGATAGTGGCCGATCCAGTAAGGTCGGCTGTGCCCCTTTCCGATTCGCAGGGGCGAACTCGCCACGCCCGGTTTTGAGCGCAGAACGAACGTCGACTAATTGAGGGTCATGAACGCGCGCCCGGGCGCATCCGGTTTGCATGAATGCCCGGTCGTGTTGACGAAGCCGCGACGCTTCAAGCGTAGGCCACCCAGCCGCGGAAGGTGAAGCCGGTGTAGAACAGGGCCGGCTCGGAGAAGCCGGCCTCATGCAAAACCGTCTCATCCTGCGCAGGCGTGAGAATGTCCAGATGGTTGCTGACCGCGTCGCGCGCCGCCGTCGCCTTGTCGGGCTCGACGCCCGACGCGGCCAGGAACGCGGAGTATCGCGACAGCCATAGCGGGCGCTCCTCATCGCCGTCAGGCGCACTGAGATGGGCGACCACGAAGGGCGCGCGCGGCTTGAGGCGGCGGCGGATCTCCGCGGCGATGCGGCGGCGCTCCGCGACGTCGACGAAGTGCAGGGTCAGGAGGCAACTGGCGCCGTCGAACGGTCCTTCCGGCGCATCGTCGATATAGCCCTGGTGCAGCCGCGCGCGCGTCGCGAGCGGTCCCAGGGTTTGCCTCATAGGCGTTAAGTTTATTCTTGAGTGTTGGAATCACACGTGATTCCAAGGCGGGATGGCAGACGAATCGCTTCTGAACGAGGACTGGACGAGAGTGGTTGCGCAGCTCGGCGGGGCTGCGCAGCTTGAAATAAGTGCGCGCCAGACGAAGGCTTTCGTGCGGCGGCGCCAAATTCCAGATGCGGTGTCGTTACTTCGGCTGATGCTGGCCTATTGTCTGGGTGAAAGAGGGTTGAGATCGACAGCCGCATGGGCCGCTTCTGTTGGCCTTGCCGACCTCAGCAGCGTGGCGTTGTTCTATCGCCTGCGTCAATGTGGCGATTGGTTTGCAGTGCTGGTGGAGGGCTTGCTCGCTGCGGCAGCCCCGAAGGCGAGCCGAGGCCGCCTGATCCGCATTATCGATGCGACGACAGTGCCTCAGGCAGGACCGGCTGCGCGCAGGAACAGTGAGCTTTGGCGCGTTCATAGTGCATTCGATCTGCCATATGAGCGCTTTGGTCACTTCGAGCTGACAGATCAGCAAGAGGGCGAAACGTTTGACCGGATACCGGTGGTCAAGAACGAGATCCGCATTGCTGACCGCGCTTATCTGCAACCTGACCGCATCGCCGCTGTCCGCGACGCCGGGGCAGACGTTTTGATCCGAGCGGGCTGGAAGAACGCACGTTGGCTTGATGCCAAAGGCCTTCCGTTCGATCTGATGGCCCAATTGCGTGCGGCGAAGGCGCACGGACTGATCGATCGGAGGATTTGGATCAAACGCAAGGACGGTGCGCCTCTGGCTATGCGTCTGGTCGCAGTCAAGAAGCCCGCCGGTGCAGTCGCGGCTTCGCGTCGTAAAGCCCGGCGCGACGCACAAGACGAAAACCGCGTCATCTCCAAAGAAACTCTGGAAGCCGCGGATTGGGTCATTCTGGTCACGTCGCTCGCACGGGACGAGTTCTCCACCAAGGATGTACTCGCGCTCTATCGACTGCGATGGCGCATCGAACTTGGCTTCAAGCGACTGAAGAGTCTGATTGGTCTCAAGACGCCACCTGGAACCGATCCGCGCTCCGCCAAGCCCTACTTGCTGGCACACCTCTTGATCATCCTGCTGCTCGAGCCGCTTGCCCGCGACTTCGAGGACTCTCCCCGCTGGATGCAGGCCGCCTGACGGCACCCGGCGCTTGGCGTGTTTTGCAACAACTCGTTGCATCCTTGCTACAAGCGATCATTCCACAACCAACCATCCGTTGCTTCCGCCGCAGAAAGCGAGCGCTTGGGCGGCACCTGCGCGAGCCTCCTCGAAAACGTCCGTATCAATCGATGCTCGCGCTACCTTAACGCCTATGGGGTTTGCCTGGCGAGCGCCAGCATTGCCGCGGACGGGTCTACACCGTCGAAGCTCCAGCCCCGCTGCGCTTGCGCAAACGTCTTCAACTCCAGGCCGCCGCCGGCGCCGAGGACGAGGATCCGCGCATCGTCGCGCGCGCGCTCGGCCAGGAGGATCGCCGCCATCGACAGCATCGCATTGTAACCGGGAACGAACCGCGGCGGTCCGTCGGTGTAATTCGCCACGGCTTGCGGATCGGAAAACATGTCTTGAATATTGGCCATGACGTCGTCCTTGCTGAATCGGCTCGTCACGCGTGATGCGCGCGCATGCCTTGATGCTTGCGAGCCCCGAGGCGCTTGCGAAAGTCGTCGCCGAGCATCGCCAGCGTCACCTCGCCGAGGCGCGACAGCAGCAGCGCCTCCGCATCGTGAAAGGCCAGATCGAGCGCGGCATTCACCGCCTGCTCGACTAGGCAACCCGGCGCCTCGGTCCGGTTGCCCATCGCCAGCAGCGCGGGACTGCCGAGCGCGGCGTAGATGTCGCGCAGCGTCACCTTCGAAAGATCGCACGCGAGCGTCCAACCGCCACCATGCCCCTTCTCGGAGCGGACGTAACCAAGCTCGCGCAGGCCCGCCATGACGCGCCGGATCACCACCGGGTTGGTATCCATGGCTTTGGCCAGGGTCTCGGACGTGAACGGCCCCGGCTGCTGCGCCATGTGCAGCAGGACGTGCAGCACGCCGGATAGTCGGGAGTCACGTTTCATGTAACTTTATATGTTACATAACAGGGCGAGTCAATTGCTTGAGCGCTCTCCGCCGCCGTGACCGTCCCCTTCCTGACGGGATCGATCATCACGGCCAATCTGCCGACGGTCTATCAGCGGATCGGGCATGCCGCCCCAGGCCTCATTGCCACAACTTCCGGGAACGACTGCCCCCACGGCGGCAAATTCGTGCTCGTGCTGCACAACTTGTCACAGATGAGCTGCAGCACGGAGATCGGGGATATTCCGAAGGGACGGAAGCTGACCGATATATTCGGTAACGAATTGACGATTCGAAGCCCGGCGCCGACGCCACCGCTATCGAGCTTGATGGCTATGGCTATCGGTGATTTCGCCTCGACTGAGCAATGAACGGCAATGAGGGCCGGCCGATCAATTCAGCCGGCACTCACGATTGGAAGTTTCTGATGCGCCGCCTGGCGTTATAGGCCGCCACGTCCTTCCCAGTAGGTGGGCGTCCCATAATACCGGTGGGTTTGCGTTTCCCAGTCTCGATCCTGCCAGGAATCATCGCTGAACTCAGGCGCGTCCCTCAGCTGTTGCTCGGTGATGTTGGTTCGAAAACCGTTAAGCGACGTATCATATTTCAGAGCGCCCCAAGGAATGGGGTAGTGGCTGTGACCCAAGCCGACAAATCCGCCGAAGCTCATGACGGCATAAGCGACGCGGCCTGACACCTTGTCGATGATGAGGTGATCAATCTCACCGATGTTCTTTCCATCGGCTCCATAAACCTCGGTTCCCTGGATGTCCTCGCTTGAGATGCAGTGATGATCCGGATGGGCTGTTGCGCGGGCCATGACTTACCTCCTCCAATAGGTGATTTTGCCGGCTTAACTCGGCTGCCACGGGGGCGTTCCTGCCTTAGGAGAACATGTCGCAGCTCGACCACCAACCTACCATCGCCGACATCGACCGTCGCAACCTCACCCTGGCCGCCCCCGAGGAGGCAGCCGGCGCGCGCGATGCGTACGGCATCTTCTGGACTCTTCTCCGATGTGAGCCGGCCGAGAATGCCAAGTACGATCCTGGCTCGTAATAGGGCGGAAACAAGCGCCGCGCGAGAGAGGCACGGCGCGTTCAACTGGTTCGCCTCTTCCGGGTCACCGGCAATGGCCCTCGGCGAATTCTCGCGCGTGAATCATCTGGACATGGTCAACGTGCCTTACAAGGAAGCGCTGTTGCGGGTTGGCGAGCAAATCGCCGAGGTGATCGTCGAGCATCGTGGCGTGTCCGAGGCGGATGCGCGGCGGCAGGTGATCGGGCTGCTCGATCTCGTCCGCATTCCCGATGCGCGACGGAGGGCCTTCGAGTATCCGCACCAGCTCTCCGGTGGCATGCGGCAGCGGGTGATGATTGCGATGGCGCTCGCTCTGCGCCCCGCATTGCTGATTGCCGACGAGCCGACCACCGCACTCGACGTCACCATCCAGGCTCAGGTCCTGACCTTGATCGACGATCTGCGTCGCGAGTTCGGCACGTCGGTGCTGCTGATCACGCACGATCTCGGGGTGGTCGCTGAAATGGCCGACCGTGTCGTTGTGCTCTATGCCGGCAGCATCGTCGAGCAGGCCGCTGTCAACGACATTTTCGATGCCGCGGCCCATCCCTATACGCGCGGCCTGCTTGGTGCGATCGGCCAACTCAATAGCGGCACGCGCGGTCGTCTCGCCGAGATCCCTGGTAGCGTGCCGAGCCCGGCTTCGCTCGGCACCGGCTGCGCCTTTCGCCAGCGCTGCTGCGAGGCAATGCCGGTGTGTCAGTCCGAGCTGCCGTTGCTATCGGGCGCGAGCGAGCACCTGACGGCATGTTGGCTGGGCAGGGCCGGCGCGGAGCGGCCCGCATGAGTGCTGTCCTCGAAGTCTCCGGTCTGACCCGGATCTTCACCTCACGGAAGGGGCCGTTCGGCCTGTTTGGCCGGCGCGAACTTCGCGCGGTCGACGACGTCAGCTTCGCCGTCGCGCGCGGACGCACCTTCTGCCTCGTTGGCGAAAGCGGCTGCGGCAAAACCACGATCGGCCGCATGATCGTGCGCCTGTTGCAGCCGACGGCCGGCTCCGTCCGCATCAATGGCGAGGATTTTGGCAGTCTCTCCGGCGAGACGCTGCGGAAGAAGCGCCGGCAGGTGCAGATGGTGTTCCAGGATCCCTACGCCTGCCTCAACTCGCGCATGACGGCGGCGGAGATCGTCGAAGAGCCGTTGCTGAATTTTGGCATCGGCGACGCCAATCGCGACGGCGTAAGGTCGCGCGGCTGTTCGATCAGGTCGGCCTGCCCCAACATTTTCGCTCACGCCTGCCGCATCATCTGTCGGGCGGGCAGCGGCAGCGCCTCGGCATCGCGCGGGCGCTCGCCGCAGATCCTGCGCTGATCGTCGCAGACGAGGCGGTCGCCGCGCTCGACGTGTCGATCCGCTCTCAAATCCTGAACCTCCTGAAGGAGGTGCAGCGGGAGATCGGAATCTCCTATCTCTTCATCTCGCATGATCTCGCCGTGGTGCGTTATCTCGCGGACGACGTGGCGGTGATGTATCTCGGCGCCATCGTCGAGCAGGGGCCGGCGCAGGCCGTGTTCGCTGCACCGGCGCATACCTATACGCGCGCGTTGATCAATTCGGTTCCCGCGATCCACCCGCGCAACCGGCGCCGCCGCGCGGCTCTCGAAGGCGAGGTGCCGAGCGCCGCTTCGCTGCCGTCCGGATGCCGCTTCCAGACGCGATGTCCGTTCGCGACGGACATTTGCGCGAAAGAAGCGCCGGTGATGACCGAGATCGCGCCCGGCCATGCCGTCGCCTGTCACCACGCACAGTCGCTGCCGCGCTGCGATGCTTCGCGTCCGGGCTGGGCCGTAGCCGCCGATGCAGTCAACTAGAAACGGTCAACGGGAGGAGTAGCAAAATGAATTGGCCGAACAGAACATTTGCCGTGATGATCGCGGCAAGTTTGCTAGGTGCAATATCGCCTGCGGCTGCGGAGACGGTGCTCAAGATCCGCCCCTTCGGCGACCTCAAGCAGATCGATCCCGTGATCACGTCCGACTATATGGTTCGCAATCACGGCTATATGGTCTACGATACGCTGTTCTCGCTGGATGAGAAGCTCGTCGCGCAGCCGCAGATGCTGGAATCCTTTGCGGTCAGCGGCGATCAACTCACCTATACCTTCACGCTGCGCGGCGGCCTGACCTTCAGCAACGGCCAGCCGGTCACCGCGGAGGATGCGGTCGTATCGCTGAAGCGCTGGTGGCAGCGCGATGGCCTTGGCCAACAGCTTGCCTCCGTCGGCGACAGCCTGACGGTCAAGGACGAAAAATCCTTCGAACTGAAGCTCAAGCGCCCGTGGGGGCTGGTGATCGAGGCTCTCTCCAAGCCAAGCTCCAACGTGCCCTTCATCATGCCGAAGGCGATCGCGGCGACGCCGGTGGATACCGCCATCACGGATGCGACCGGCTCCGGTCCCTTCATCATGAAGAAGGACGAATGGGTGCCGGGCTCCAAGGTCGTCTATGTCAAGAACCCGTCCTACAAACCACGCTCGGAGCCGGCGAGCGGGCTCGCCGGCGGCAAGCTCGCCAAGGTCGACCGCGTCGAATGGCATTACATTCCGGACGCGCAGACCGCGCTGAATGCGCTGCAGGCTGGTGAGATCGACATTTTTGAGGAGGTGCCGCCGGATTTCCTGCCGACACTTGCCGGCAACTCCGACATCAAGACCATGCCTCAGGACACGCTCGGCATGCAAATGGTGTTCCGCATGAACACGACGGTCCCGCCGTTCAACAATCCAAAGGTCCGGCAGGCGATCAGCTACATGATCGACCAGGAGAAATTCGCGCGAGCCTATGTCAGCGATCCCAAGCTCTACAAGAACTGCCCGAGCTTTTATATGTGCTCGTCGCCCTATTTCACCGCCGCCGGCTGGACCAAGCCTGATATCGAAAAAGCCAAGAAGCTGATCGCCGAGAGTGGTTATGACGGCACGCCGGTTGTGGTGCTGCACGCGACCGAAAGCGGGCCGACCAATACGTTCAGCCTCGTCGCCGAGCAGCTGATGCGGCAGATCGGTCTCAAGATCGAGCCGCAGGCGATGGACTGGGGCACGCTGGTCGGACGCCGCGCGTCCAGGGAAACCGTCGACAAGGGCGGCTGGTCGCTGTTCATGTCGGGACCGACAGGTGCCGACATGTTCGAGCCGGTCGGCCACCTTGGGCTGCGCGCAAATTGTGACAAGGCGTGGTTTGGCTGGCCTTGCGACGAGCAGATCGAGAAGTTGCGCAATGAATTCGCGTTTGCGACAGATCCCGAGCAGAAAAGGAAGATCGCAGCCGACCTCCAGCTCCGCGCTGTCGACTATGTGCCGTATTGGCCGGCTGCACAGCTTTACCTGGTGCGGGCCGTGCGCGGCAATGTCGACGGCATCGTGAAAGGCGCCGTCCCAGTCTACTGGAATATCACCAAGAAATAGTGCGATCGGGCCAGGCGGCGCAATCTGCGATCGCCTGGCAGCCTACCATCAGCCGCCCCCGAGTTGTGGAGAGCTCGCGGGCATCGCCCGACGCGGTGAGACGAGAGTTCCATCCGTGTGACGGACTGACTGTCGGCAGCAGGAACCAACTGCTCGCAGAGACATTCTGATTGAGGGTTCGACACGAGCCCGGCTTGTGCGTGCCTTCACGATCGTGGCGCTCGTGCTTGCAACGAGATTCGCCGGGGCGCCAGTCTCGGCCGATGGGGGAACCGTGGGTACGGTCATAGAGAACTTGCTGATGCGGAAGCAGAGGCTCGTTGAGGAACTCGAGAAGGCGCAAGCCGTCGAGGACCGCGACAGGATCGAGCATCAACTCGAACAGATCAACACCGCGCTGGATTTCCTGGACAGGCCGGGACCGAAGGATGGGACGTAGTGGCGCTTAGCCGACCTTCAGCGCCTCTACTTTCAGCGCCTTGGCATAGACCACGCCCGAATTGGTGATGTGCGTCGTCATCAGGTCTTCGAAGGCGGCGAATTCGCCGCGTGCGAACAAATCGAGCAGCTTGCGATGCTCGTCGAAGGACGTGCGGGTGCGCACGTCGATCGGTGAGGTCAAATTGGTGCGGAGCGCGGCGACGCGGCCAGAGACGAGCTGATAGGATTCGGCGAGATAGCGGTTGCCGCAATGGGCGAACAGCGCCTCGTGGAAGGCGGCATCGGCGCGGCCATAGGCGATGTTGTCCTTCGCCGTGACCGCGGGCTCCATCGCCGCGATCGCTGCGCTCATCGCCGCAATCGTACCGTCGCGGTCGTGGCGGAAGGCGAGCTCGGCCGCCTTGGGCTCCAGCGCGATGCGGAAGGTGCAGAGCGCATTGATGTCCTCGGCGCTCGGCGTGAACACGAAGCTGCCGACCTGCGGCCGGATCACGACGAGGCCTTGCGCCTGCAACTGTCCCATCGCCTCGCGCACCGGCGTGCGGCTGACGCCGAAGGAAGTCGCCACCATCTCCTCGGAGATGGCGGCACCCAGCGCGAACTCGCCGTCGATGATGGCCTGGCGCAGGCGCTGCATCACGCGCAGCGCCAGCGATTTCGGCGGATCGAGCTTGAGCGATCGCATGGTGCTCTCAGATCACCTTGCCGGGATTGAGCAGGTGATCGGGATCGAGCGCGGCCTTCAGGGTGCGCATCAGCGCGATCTCGGCCTCGCTCCTGGCATGGCCCAGCCATTGCTTCTTCAGCGTGCCGATGCCGTGCTCGGCGGAGACGCTGCCGCCCATCTCGCGCACCAGACCGTAGATGATCGCATCCATCTCCCCCTTGGGCTGCTGCGCGACGGAGAGGCCGGTGACCCAGGAGATGAGATGCAGGTTGCCATCGCCAATATGGCCGTAATAGACGCTCTCGCAGCCCTTGATGCCGTCCGCGAGCGCGGCCTTGCAGCGCGTGACGAACTCGTCCATTCGCGCCACCGCAAGACCGATGTCGTAGGAGATGTGCGGGCCCAGCACCTGGCCGAACTCGGCGCAGATGTCGCGCACGCGCCAGAAGGCTTGCGTCTGCGCCAGCGATTGCGCGACAGCGGCGTCGGCGAGCAGCCCGCCCTCCATCAGTTCTTCGAGCCAGCTCTGGAAGCGCGGCGCATCAATGCTCTCGTCGGTGCCCTGCGCTTCCACCAGCACGTAAAGGCCGTGACCTGCTGCGACCGGCGGCTTCACGCCGGCGCGCAGCGTGATCACGTCCCAATAGTCCGGCCACATCACCTCGAACGCCGACAGCAGCGGGCCAAGCCCGCTGCGCGC
Source organism: Bradyrhizobium sp. LMG 9283 (assembly GCF_045571415.1). Classification (NCBI taxonomy): domain Bacteria; kingdom Pseudomonadati; phylum Pseudomonadota; class Alphaproteobacteria; order Hyphomicrobiales; family Nitrobacteraceae; genus Bradyrhizobium; species Bradyrhizobium sp. LMG 9283. The sequence goes on along the minus strand of NZ_CP120691.1, from coordinate 8,382,195 downwards.
GGCATCCAGCAGCGCGATCACCGCAGCATAATCCTTCAGCGCACAGAGCGCCGCCATGGTCGAGCGCGGCTTCGGAAACAGCTTGAGCACCACGCGGGTGATGATGCCGAGCGTGCCTTCCGAGCCGATGAAGAGATGCTTCAAATCGTAGCCGGCGTTGTTCTTCATCAGCTTGTTGAGGCTGGTGATGATGGTGCCGTCAGGCAGCACCACTTCCAGGCCAAGCACCAGCTCGCGCGTCATGCCGTAGCGGATCACGCGGTTGCCGCCGGCATTGGTCGAGAGATTGCCACCGATCGCACAGGAGCCGCGCGAGCCGAGATCAAGCGGAAAGAAGAGGCCGGCCTCGTCCGCAGCCTTTTGGATCGTCTCCAGCGGCGTGCCTGCCTTCACCGTCATCGTCGCGGAGGCGCGATCGATCTCCTCGATGCCGGTCATGCGCTCCAGCGAGATCGCGACCCAGCCCGCTTCGGGCGAAGCGCCACGGCATAGCCCGGTCAATCCGCCCTGCGGCACGAACGGCAATCGCGCCTGCCGGCAGGTCGCGATCGCATCGGCGACGCCTTGCGCATCGAGCGGCCGGATCACAGCAAGTGGGGTTTGCGGCAGGCTCGCGCTCCAGTCGTTGCGATTGCGCGCCGGCACCTCGCTGCCGGTCAGTACCGCAGCCGCGCCGAGCCTGTCGCGCAACGCGCCGAACACTTGGTCGGGGCCTTCAATGGGGGTCACCATGTCCATGCGAGACCTCCTCTGGTTTCGGCTGCGCCTCATGCGCGCCGGACGGTGGAAAGGGTTTGCGCCCATCTTGTATGTAAGGTACAAGACCCAAAGTAAAGCAAAAACGGCCTCGGTAAGCGCGGAAGATCGTTTGGAGATCAGCGGCTTAGTTCGGGCCGGCAGCAAAGGGCGGTGTAATGACGGAGGCAATTCGCGGGTTCTGGGTGGCGTCGGCGACGCCGCTGGCGGCCGATGGCAGTGTGGATCACGCCCGGCTCGCCGGCCATGCCAAGCACCTCTTCAGCAAGGGCGTCGACGGCGTCGTCCTGTTCGGCACCACCGGTGAAGGCACCTCATTCAACGCCAGCGAACGCGTCGCAACCATCGAAGCGATGCTCAAGGCCGGCATCGCGCCGGAGCGCATCGGAATCGGCGGCGGCTTTCCTGCCATCACCGACAGCATCGCGCTGACGCGCGCCGTGCTTGGCCTCGGCCTGCGTCACGTGCTGCTGCTGCCGCCCTATTTCGACCGCAACGTCACGCCTGAAGGCATTGAGGATGCCTTTGCCGCGATCATCGATGGTGTCGCCGACGACCGGCTGCGCGCCTCGCTCTATCACATCCCGCAGGTCTCGGGCGTCGCGATCCCGACGACAGTCGTAGCAAGCCTGCGCCAGCGCTACGGCAAGATTGTCGCCGGCTTGAAAGACTCCAGCGGCGATTTCAAGCAGTTCCAGGCGTTCCGCAATGCCGCGCCCGAGCTCGCCATCACCGTCGGCAACGAAGCCGACATCACCCGCGCGATCGCGGCGGGCGGCGCCGGCACCATTTGCGGCATGGCCAATGTCGTGCCCGAGCTGGTCAGGGGCATGCTCGACGGCAAGGATGTCGAGGCGCGCATGCAGGCTGCGATCGACGTCGTGGTGAAGACGCCGTCTCTGGTCGCGACGTTGAAGGCGATCCTCGCGGCGCAGAGCGGCGATACTGGCTGGTTGCGCGTGCGCCCGCCGCTCCGCGCGTTGTCCGACGGCACTGCTTTCAAGCGGAAGCTCGACGCGTTGATCGCCCCTGCGCTCGCGTGAACCTGCACAAGATCGCGACGCGCGGCAGCGAATTCGCGTGCTGCGTGCCGCGCGCGCCATGACAGCAATTGGAGATTGCCATTCGGCGCCGGTCCGTTCTTAGAACGATTCAACACTAGAGCGATTCAAGTCCGGTTGCGGTTCTCTTCACGCATGGCGGCTGTTAGACGCGCGAGCTTCAATGCCGTGTCTGACCTGGAAGTGAATCGAACGTGCGTGCTCATCTGGATGGCCAATGCGCCAGCGGCCATCATCATGCCGGCAAGAGCCGTGCCGGTCTTCTCATTGGAGCGGCGGTGCTGCTCGCCGAATGTCCCCCCAACACGACAGGCGCGCAGGCGCAATCGGCCTTGCCGCCGGTGACGGTGGAGGCACCGGCGCAGCGGCCGAAGCCGGCGCACGCATCGGACCAGTCTTCCCGCCGCACGCAAACCGCCGCGCGCCAGCGTAATCGCAATACGGCACCCGCAGCGCCGACGCTCTCGGAGCGTGCCGCCGCGGAAGCCGCCGCACAGCAAGCCGCAAAGCTCGGCTACGGCGCGATGCCGAGCGCGACCACGCTGCGCAGTGGCGCCTCGCCGCTCGACACCTCGCAGGCCGTCAACGTCGTGCCCGAGCAGGTGCTGAAGGATCAGCTGCCGCGCAACATCGACGACGCGCTCGGCAATGTCTCAGGCATCACCCAGACCAACACGCTCGCCGGCACCCAGGACGCAGTGATCCGCCGCGGCTTTGGCGACAATCGCGACGGCTCGATCATGCGCAACGGCATGCCGCTGGTGCAGGGCCGCAGTCTCAATCCCGCAGTCGAGAGCGTCGAAGTGCTGAAGGGGCCTGCCTCTCTGCTCTACGGCATCATGGACCCCGGCGGCATCGTCAACACCATCAGCAAGCGCCCCGAGCTCTATCAGCATGGCTCGGTTACTCTTCTCGGTTCCGCCTTCAGTGCCTCCAAGACCGGCGCCGACGGCCTGCTCGACGTCACCGGCCCGATCGGCGACCACGGGCTTGCCTATCGCTTCATCGGCTATGGCGTCAGCGAGGATTACTGGCGCAATTTCGGCCGCCATCGCGAGATGCTGGTGGCGCCGTCGCTCGCCTGGTACGGTCAGGACACCACGGTCCAGCTCAACTACGAACACCGCGAGTTCATCACTCCGTTCGACCGCGGCACGGCCTTCGTCAATGGCGCGCCGCTGGCGATCCCGGCGACGCGCCGGCTCGACGAGCCCTACAACAACATGTGGGGGACATCCGACCTGATCCAGACGTCGGTCGAGCATCGCCTCAATCAGGACTGGAAGCTGTTTGCCGGCTACAGCTACAATACCGAGACCTTCAGCGCCAACCAGCTCCGCATCACCGGCGTCAACGCGAAGACCGGCGTTGAAACGCGCAGCAATGACGGCACGCAGGGTTCGCTGAGCAATTCGAGCTACGGGACCTCCTACATCTCGGGCGGGTTCTGGCTCGGCGACATGCGCAACGAGGTGCTGTTCGGCGGCGACGGCCAGTATCGCACGATCTACCGCGACAACCTGATCCGGCAGGCGGCCCCGTCCTTCAATGTCTACAACCCGGTCTACGGTCTGAGCGGGCCGGGCACGACGGTTTCGAATAGCGACAGCGCCCAGACCGACAAGCTCGGCCAGTGGTCGTTGTTCTTCCAGGACACGCTGCATCTGACCGAGCGGTTCGCGCTGGTCGGCGGCGTACGCTACATGGATTATGATCAGCTCGCCGGGCGCGGAAAGCCGTTCAAAACCAACACCAACGTTTCGGCGGATGCGGTGCTTCCGCTCGGCGGCGCGATCTTCAAGCTCACCGACCAGATCTCGCTTTACGCGAGCTACACCCAGTCGCTGAAGCCGAACTCGACCATTGCTCCGTTGAGCAATGGCGGCGGCGTCGTGCTCGGATCGAACATCGCGCCCGAAGAGGGCACGCAGTACGAGACTGGACTCAAGTTCGATCTCAACAAGCGCCTCTCAGGTACGCTCGCGGTTTATGACATCGAGAAGCAGAACGTGCTGGTCAGCCAGCTCAACACAGCAACCGGTCTCAACGTGTACACCGCGGCGGGCAAGGTCCGCTCGCGCGGCGTCGAGCTCGACGTCACCGGCCGGCTCTCCGACAATTGGAGCATGATCGGAAGCTATGGTTACACCGATGCGCGTGTGACCGCGGATCCGACCTAGCCGGCAAGCAGTTGCAGAACGTTGCGATGAACACCGCTTCGCTCTATCTGGTCTACGATTTTGGCACGGCGCTTCCCGGCCAGCTCAGGCTCGGCGGCGGTGCGCGCTATGTCGGCGACCGGCCTGGCGATGCGTTGAACACGTTCGTGCTGCCGTCCTATGTCGTCGCGGATATCTTCGCCACCTATGAGACGAAGCACCAGGCACTGCCGGTCATCTATCAGCTCAACGTCAAGAACCTCTTCGACACCGTCTACTATGCCTCCGCTCAGAACAATCTCGGTGTCGCCATCGGCGACGCGCGACGGGTGTCTCTGTCGGCAACGGTGAAGTTCTAGCGATGGCCGCGCGGCTGGGGCAAACGATCAAGTCTGTCCTGCTTCAGGTTCATTCCATCGTGGGCCTGGTGCTCGCGCTGCTGCTCGCTTTGATCGCGCTGACCGGCGCGATCATGAGTTTCGAGGACGAGATCGTCGATCATCTCAACGCCGACATCATGCGCGTCGCACCGCGCGAGATGCCGGCGCTGATGCCGGACGAGTTGGTCGCCCGGCTGAAGGCGGCGCAAGACGTCGGCAAGGTCTCGGCCGTCACGCTGTCGAGCGATCCGGCGGCGGCGGTCCACATCCGCTTGGCGCGCGACGAGCAGGGCGCGCGGCCGACATCGCTCTATGTCGATCCCTACGACGCGCGCGTGCTGGGGTCGCCGCGGGGCGAAGCGTTCTTCGCGACCGTGCGCAGGCTGCATCGCTGGCTGCTGATCCCCGGTGATGGCAAGGGCTGGGGACGCCCGATCACCGGCACCGTCGCGCTCGGTCTGATCCTGATGCTGATTTCGGGCCTCGTGCTGCGCTGGCCGCGTCGGGCCGGCAGCGTCAAGATGTGGCTGAAGCCAAATCTCGCCCTCAGCGGCCGCGGACTGCACCGCTCGCTGCACACGGTGATCGGCACCTGGGTGCTTCCGGTTTATCTGGTGATGACGCTCACCGGGCTGTGGTTCTCGTTCGAATGGTACAGGGATGGAGTCGCCTGGCTGTTGTCGCGCCCGCAGGTCGCTGCTGCGAAGATGCCGCCAAAGCCGCCGCGGGCGGCCGACCGTTCCGAGCCCGCGCAGCCGCTCGGATTCGACCAGGCATGGACGACGTTCCGGCGCGAGGAGGGGGACCGCTTCTCCAGGGCCTTGCTGACGCTGCCGGCCGCCCCAGGCACGGTGATGCGGATCCGGTCGTGGGGGAAGGATCGCACGCTCGAGGCCACGCGTGACGAATTTCGCATCGATGCGGCTGGCGGGCAGCTGGTCTCCGCCGAGCGCTATGACGGCAAGACGTTCGGTGAGAAGATCATCGCGGCGATCTACGACATCCATCGCGGCGCGATCCTGGGCTGGCCGGGCAAGCTCGTCTTCATGATTGCCGCGGTCTCGATGCCGCTGTTCTCGGTCACGGGAATCCTGCTCTATCTGTCGCGCCGCAAGCTGCGGCGCCCGGCGCAGCCGCCGCTCAGGCAACTCATTCCCGGCGAGTGAGTCGAGAAGGCTAGCCAAGGCGCTTTCAATCGTTCAAAAGCCCATGGCCTGTCCTTCCTAGGGTCCACGCCATGAAGCTTCCGACCGTCACTCCCGCCGATATCCGCCGCGCACTGCTCCTGCGCGAAGAGATCGCGCTGCTCGATCTCAGATACGAGGCGGCCTTCGCGACCGGCCATCCGCTGTTCGCCGCCAACATGGCCGCCGACCGGATTGCGGTCGAGGCCGAGGTCAGGCTGCCGCGCAAGGCTGTGCCGATCGTGCTCTATGATGACGGGGAGGGGCTGGTCGGGACCGGAGCCGAGCGTCTGGCTGCGCTCGGCTACACCAATATCAGCGCACTCGACGGCGGGCTGACGGCCTGGCGCGCTGCGGGCTTTGAGCTGTTCGAGGACGTCAATTCCTACTCGAAGGCGTTCGGCGAACTGGTGGAGTCGCGCCGCCACACGCCCTCGCTGAGCGCCGATGAAGTGGCAAAGCTGATCGCCGACAAGGCCAACATTGCCATCCTCGACGTCCGCCGCTTCGACGAATATGCGACCATGAACATCCCGGGCTCGGTCAGCGTGCCCGGCGCGGAGCTGGTGCTGCGGGCAGGACGAGCCGCGCCAGATCCCGAGACGACGATCATCGTCAACTGCGCCGGCCGCACCCGCTCGATCATCGGCACTCAGTCGCTGATCAATGCCGGCGTGCCCAACAGGGTCCGCGCGCTGCGCAACGGCACCATCGGCTGGACGCTGGCGCATCATGCGCTCGATCATGGCGCTGACAGGCGCGGCGCAATCGGCCCATTCGAGGGCGGTCCGGCCAATGCCCGCGATGTCGCCTATCGCGCCGGTGTTCGCCATATCGGAGCGATCGAGATGTCGGCGCTTGCCGCGCAGACCCATCGTACGCTGTATCGCTTCGACGTGCGCGATGCCGAGGAATATGCGGCCGGCCATCTCCCCGGCTTCCGCCATTATCCCGGCGGCCAGCTCGTCCAGGAAACCGACATGGCGGCACCCGTGCGCGGTGCGCGCATCCTCCTCACCGACGACAGATGCGTCCGCGCCGACATGACGGCATCCTGGCTGGCGCAGATGGGCTGGGAGGTCTATGTGCTCGAGGGCGGCTATAATGGAGCGCTCGAGGTCGGCCCGCCGAAAATCTTGCCGAAGCCGGATCCGGCGCACCGCTACCGCCGTCCTTATGAAGGCACTGATGTGGCCGAAGCTGCGATGCAGGCCTATCTCGACTGGGAATACGGCCTCGTCGAGCAGCTCCGCCGCGACGGCACGCACGGGTTCTACGTGATTTGACGGAGCTGGTGGGATGCCAAGCCCGCCCATCGCCTCGCCATCTTCTTCCCCGATCCGAGCCCTATTGTGCTGCGCATCGCCCGCGGTCTATGAGCTGCGGCAAAGCTGCGACTTACGGAGATTCCATGTCAGCCCCAGGCCAAAGCCCTGAGCGAAGCGCCAAGGCGCTGTTGCTCGAAGGCGTCAATGACAGTGCCGTGGACCTGTTCAGGAGCGCGGGTTTCACCAATGTCGAGCGGCTGACCAAGGCGCTGGACGGCGAGGACCTGCGGCGCGCGCTCAAGGGCGTGTCGCTGCTCGGCATCCGCTCGCGCACCCAGATCACCGATGAGATGCTCGGGGCGGCCGACCAGCTTCTCTCGGTCGGCTGCTTCAGCGTCGGCACCAACCAGGTCGACTTATTGGCCGCGCGCAAGCGCGGTATTCCGGTCTTCAACGCGCCGTTCTCCAACACGCGCAGCGTCGCCGAACTCGTGATCGGCGAGATCGTGATGCTGCTGCGGCGGATCTTTCCGCGCTCGGTGTCGGCCCATGCGGGGGGCTGGGACAAGTCGGCGACCGGCAGCCGCGAGGTGCGCGGCCGCACGCTCGGCATTGTCGGCTACGGCAATATCGGCTCGCAGCTCTCGACCTTGGCCGAAGCCATGGGCATGCGCGTGATCTATTTCGACCGCACCGACAAGCTCCGTCACGGCAACACCGAGCCGGTCGAGAGGCTGGAGGAGCTGCTGGCGCAGAGCGACATCGTCAGCCTGCACGTGCCGGAGACGCCGGAGACTGCGGGCATGATCGGCGAGAAGGAGCTGCGGGCGATGAAGCCGGGCTCGTTCCTGATCAACAACAGCCGCGGCACCGTGGTCGATCTCGACGCGCTCGCGCGCGCCTTGCGCGACGGCCATCTTGCCGGGGCGGCCATCGACGTGTTTCCGGTCGAGCCTTCGTCGAACGCCGAGCGCTTCAACAGCCCGGTGCAGGGCCTCGAGAACGTCATCCTCACGCCGCATATCGGCGGCTCGACCGAAGAGGCGCAGGAGCGGATCGGCGGCGAGGTGGCGCGCAAGCTGGTCGACTATTTCATCACCGGCTCGACCATGGGCGCGGTGAACTTCCCCGAAGTGCAGTTGCATCTTCGCCCCTCCGGCGCGCGCTTCAGCCATGTCCATCGCAACGTGCCGGGCATGCTGCGGCGGCTGAACGAGGTCTTCCTCCAGCGCGACATCAACATCGCCGCGCAATATCTGGAGACCGCCGGCGACCTCGGCTATGTCGTGCTCGACGCCGATCTCGGTGGTCAGGATTCCGGCGAGCTGCTCCAGCAGATCCGCGCCCTCGACGGCACCGTCGGCGCGCGGCTGGTGTTCGAGCACTAGAGGCTTGTTGACGGCCCTCAGGAGGTCGCATTCAATGCGGTCTCCTGACAGATCGAACAAACAGCTGGGGGGAAACGATGACTCTGACAAAGGCGAAGCTGTGCGCATGGCTCGTGGGGACGGCAGCTGCGCTGGGCGCGAACGCCGCGCTCGCCGCGACCCTGGCGGAGGATGCGGAGACCGTCTGCAAGGGGCTCGTTGGCGGCACTGAGGCCGTGAAGATCGATTCCGCAACGTTGCAGGCACCCTCGCAACTCGCCGTCGCCGAACGTGGGCCGACCCCGTCCGGGCGCATCACACCGGCCAATCCGCGCTTCTGCAAGGTGCTCGGCCATATCGACCCCGTTGATCCCAAGGCGCCGCCGATCAAATTCCAGGTCAACCTGCCGATCGAATGGAACGGCCGCTCGCTGCAATATGGCGGCGGCGGCTTCAACGGTGTGCTGATCACGGGGCTTGCGCTGCCGCCGGCCTATCCCTTCGACAAGCCGTCGCCGCTCGCGCGCGGCTTCGTCACCTACGGCACCGACTCCGGGCACGAGACCAAGCAAGGCGAGCCGCCGCAGGTCTTCGCTCTGAATGACGAGGCGTTCGAGAATTTCGCCCATCGCGCCTACAAGAAGGTGCGCGATGCTGCCGTCGCGCTGATGCAGCGCGCCTACGGCAGGAAGCCGGAGAAGATGTACTTCATGGGCTCGTCCGAAGGCGGCCGCGAAGGCCTCACCATGGCGCAGCGTTATCCCGACGATTTCGACGGCATCTTCGCCCGCGTGCCCGTGATCAACTGGGTCGGCCTGCAGCATGCCGGCACGCGCTCGGGCCTCGTCACCATGGGCGAGGGCTGGATCAACCCGGCGCAAGTCAAGCTCGTCGGCGAGGCCGTGCGCGCGGCTTGCGACAAGTCCGATGGCTCCGACGATGCGCTGGTGCAGGATCCCGTCGCCTGCAAGGCCGCCTTCAAGGTCGAGACGCTGCGCTGCGCGGCCGGGCAGAGCGGCGACCAATGTCTCACCGATGCGCAGATCAAGGCGATGAACACGCTGCATGCCACCTACAAATTCCCCTTCGCGCTCGCCAATGGTCTCGACGATTATCCGGGTTGGGGCGTCTCCGGCGAGGACATTCCCGCGGTCGGGCCGACCGGCGGCTGGGTCTCTTGGTGGCTCGGCACCGCGCCGCCGGCGCAGCCGCCAGCGCCGAACAACGGCATCGCCTGGATCTACGGCGCCGGCGGCATCCAATATGTGTTCGCCCGCGACCCCAAACTTGATGTGACCACCTACAAGCCTGAAGAGCACAAGGCGCGGCTGCTCGAGGTCTCCAGCCTGATGGATTCGACCGATCCCGACCTCAGCCGTTTCCGCGCGCGCGGTGGGCGGCTGATCATGCTCGAGCACATGGCCGACTATGCGCAGAGCCCCTATGCCGGCATCCGCTATTTCGAAAGCGTCGAGCGCAAGATGGGCAAGACAGAGACGGCCGAGTTCGCCCGCCTCTACACAGCGCCCGGTGTCGACCACGTCGGCTCCGGCGCGCCGGCCAACGTCGACATGCTGAGCGTGCTGGTCGATTGGGTCGAGAAGGGCAAGGCGCCCGGCAATCTCGAAGTCAGCGAGCAGAAGGTCGAGGCACCGTCATTCGTGACACAGCGTGCGCTGCCATTGTGCCGCTGGCCGGCCTGGCCGCACTACAAGAGCGGCCCGGTGACGGAGGCGTCGAGCTTTACCTGCGCGCCGTGAGGCGCGACAGGCCAATGGATGATAGCGAACGTCATTCCGCTGCCATGGCCTGCGCCGCGCCGAGCAGACGCGCATTGAGCCGACCGCCGGAGAACAGCATGTCGTCGAGAGCTTCGTCGATATCGGCCGAGACGATTGACTTGCCGCCGTCGCGCGCCAAGCTCGCTTGCGCCAGCCGCCGCATTAGTTCCTTGATGAAGGCGCAACTCGTCCCCTCGCTGCGACGGGCAGCCTCGATGACGATCGCGTCGTCGAGCGGCAATCCCTTGCCATAGAGGCGCACCAGCTTGCTGCGGCCACTCTCGTCGGGGAGTGGCACTTCGATGGCCTGGTCGATGCGGCCGGGGCGACCGGCAAGCGCGGCTTCGAGGTCCTGCGGCCGATTGGTGGTGAGAACGAAAAGGATGTCGGCATCCTGCTTCAGTCCGTCCATCTCGTTGAGCAGTCTGTTGAGCATGGATTCTTCGCACGGCCCCATGTTGCGGCGGTCGCGCGCGATCAGGTCGACGTCCTCAATCACCACCATCGCGGGCTGCAGCAACCGTGCCAGGCTCATATAGGCGCTGAGAAGGCCCATCTGCTCGGCCGTGATAATCAGGGTCGTGTGTCCAGCCAGATGCGTTGCGAGATAGCGGATCGTATGGGTCTTGCCTGTGCCGGGCGGTCCATAGAGCAGGATGCCCTTGCGCGTCGACAGCCCGAGCCGCCGCAACTGCTCGCGGGTGCCGACGAACGTCAGCACGTTGCGATCGAGCAGCCGCAGAGTCCGTTCCGGCAGGATCACCTCCTCGCGTCCGACGGTCGGCAGCCGGTGCACATTGATGCCGCGAGACTGGCCGCGGTAGTCGGAGGACGCCTCGAGCGACAGGATTTTGCCGCGATAGGTGCGCGCGGCCTGCACGGCGTCTTCGAGCTCTCCGAAGCAACGCTGCACCACGGCCGCCCCCGCGCTTCCGGCGGACACCATGATTTCGATCCGGATGCCGGACTCGCGACCGGCTTCGCGGTTGGAGCACAGCAGGACCGCATGGCGCAAGCCGTCCTGCTCGCAGAGCCACAAACCGTTATCAAGGCACCGGGACGGACTGCTCTCGCCGACATCGACGTCGGAATATTGCAGCGGTGCGATCGCCACGGCGCTTCGATCGTCGCGGAGCAGGCGCGCAAACGACAGCGTGTCATAGCGTTCCTCGGCAAGCCCGAACAAGTCGACGTGCGCTCCCAGCAGCCTGTCGAGCGCGGCCTGGACGTCCACCCGCATGTGGCCGGGAAACTGCCGGGTGGTGGTCACCAGCTTGCTGAGCGGAATGCCTTCGAAGTACGCGTCCAGAACTTCGAACGCATAGGCGAGCTCACCTTCCGTTGCTTGCTCTGTCGCTTGCTCCTGCCTCTGCTCCACGGGGTGCCCCTTTTTTGCAACTGAAACGAGTACAGAACAAATAAGGAACATGAGAGCGAGAGTACGTCAAGCGCTTTGACAAGGAAATCGGCAAGCGCTATTTACTTCGCATGCGAAATAAGGACGCCGGCGCGAGGCACCATCGGCTGATCTACCTGCTGAGCGTCGCGCACCGCCGGTTGCAGCGCTGGATGGCAGCGCAGCCCGAGAGCGAGGTGACGCCGGCGCAAGCGGGGTTGCTGTTCATCCTCGGCAAGCAGGATGGTGTGCTGATGGGCGAGGCGGGCGCGGCGCTCGATCTTGGCCCTGCCGGCATCTCCGGCCTGGTCGACCGCACGGCGGCGGCCAAGCTGATCGAGCGGCGGGCCGACCCCGCGGACGGGCGCGCCTTTCGCATCTGGCTGACGCCGAAGGGGCGCACCGCGCTGGCGCAGGCGAAGGCCAGTGCGGCCGAGGTCAATGCGGCGCTGACGGAAGGATTTACAGCTGCGGAGATCGACGTCGTCGCGCGCTGGCTGATGAGCATTCAGGACAAGTTTCCAAGAAGTTCAGACGAATAACACGGAGCAGACGAATGACCGAATACGTCCGGATCGAGAACAACGGTGGAATTCTGAACCTGACATTGGCGCGTCCCGACAAGAAGAACGCGCTGACCGATGCGATGTACGGAAAGCTGGCGGACGCCATCGAATCCGCCGAGTTCGATCCGTCCGCTCGCGTGATCCTGATCCGCGGCGAGGGCGACATGTTCACTGCCGGCAACGACGTCGGCGAGTTCGCCGCCGTCGCGGCGGGTAAGTCGGAAGGCAGCCGCAACGTCGTGCGCTTCATCCAGTCGCTGGCGCGCTGCACCCGGCCGCTGGTCGCGGCCGTGCAGGGCCGTGCCGTCGGCATCGGCACCACGATGCTGCTGCATTGCGATCTCGTCCTGCTCGCCGACGACGCGCAATTATCGACGCCGTTCGTCAGCCTCGCGCTGGTGCCGGAGGCCGCCTCCAGCCTGCTGATGCCGGCGCGCATCGGCTACGCCCGCGCCTACGAGATGTTCGCGCTCGGTGAGACCGTAGCGGCCAAATCGGCGCTGGAATGGGGCCTCGCCAACCGCGTGGTGCCGCTGGACAAGCTCGAAGCCGAGGCACTGGCCCTCGCGCAGCGTCTCGCCCGCCAGCCGGCCGGTGCCCTCATCGCGACCAAGCGGCTGATGCGCAACGGCGAGGCGCTGGTCGCGCAGATGCAGGCCGAGGGCGAGCAGTTCGCGCAGCGCCTGCGTACCGCCGAGGCGCGCGAGGCGTTCACCGCCTTCGCCGAGCGTCGCCCGCCGGATTTCACGAAGATGGCGTGACGTCTCCCATTCCGTCACTGCATCAGATCGGGAGTTGTCCTCAATTCGATTAAAACCTTAACGGAACATTGGCATGTGCCGGTGCAAGGTGGCGTGCTTTGACGCATAGGCGTTCCGCTCCCATGGCAATGTTTAAGAAATCGGTAAGCACGCTTCTCCTGGTCTTGATGGCTCTGCTGGCGGCTGGCGCGCTCACCAGCACGGCGATCCAGATGGCCGGAGCATTCGGCCGCTATAGCGACAGTCTCGAGACGGCCCGGCTTGCCGCCGCCGACAAGGCGATCTTCCATGGCGTGGTCGCGCTGCGCAGCAATCGCGGCGACGCCCAGAGCGCGTTGCTCGGCGAGGACGATCCACGCGCCAAGCTCGATGCCGCCGATAGGGCCGAACAGGCCGGCTATGACGCGATTGTCGCTGCGCTCGCGACGGTCGAATTCGCCCGGCGCGACGAGCTCGCCAGCACGCTGAAGCAGCGCTGGAGCGAGGCTGCACCGAAATTCCAACTGTTCTACGACGAGGCTAAGCAGCCGCGCGCCGAGCGCAAGCTGGAGCGTACCAGCATCTGGTACGATTCCGTCACCAAGGTGATCGATACCGCCAATCTGGCCTCCACCGCGGTGTCGAACCGCGCCTGGATGGAGGATCCGTTCATCGCCCGCATGATTCAGGTCCGTCGGCTCGCCTGGCAGGTACGCGACCGCTACGGCATCCAGTGCTCGACGCTGCGGTCGAACGTCAACACCAGCAAGCCGCTCGACGAAAACCAGAAGCAGACAGTGGCCGGCTGGAACGGAACCGTCGCCGCCGGCTGGACCGGCATGGACGAACTGCTGGCCGCGCCCGACGTGACCGCAGATCTGGTCAACGCGGCCAAGGAAGCGCGGGCAAAGACCGACGGCGCGCTCAAGAAGATGGGAGAGCTCACCAGGAATTTCGACGGCAGCGGCAAACCCGGGATGCCCGCTGCGGAGTGGAACGCGCTGTGCCAGTCGCCCTTCGCATCCATCGTCGCGATCGCCAACAAAGCGCTCGACTTGTCGATCGCGCGCGCCGAGATCGTGCAGGCGAAGGCCCTAACCAATCTCATCGTGCAGTCCTTCGCGTTCCTGCTCGCGTTGGCCGTGACCCTGGCCGGTGTGTTCGTGGTGCGCAATCGCCTCATGCGGCCGGTGCGCGCCATCCTCGACGCGATCGCGCGCATCGGCGCACGCGACTATGCAACACCGGTTCCGCAATCCCGGCATCCCGACGAGTTCGGCACCATGGCTGCTGCGCTCGAGAGCTTGCGCGAGAGCGCGGCGACCGCGGAACGGCTGGGCCAGGAACGCGCATCGCAGCAGGCGCTTCAGCTCGCCCGCTCCGGCACCGTCGATGCGGCCTGCCGCAGCTTCGACGATACCGTGCAGGCGGTCATCCAGAGCGTCGTGGCCTCGACGCGGGAGCTCGACGCCACCGCGACCGGCGTACGCTCGCTGGTTCTGGAATCGAGCAGCCAGACCGCCGCGGTCTCCTCCGCGGCCGAGCAAGCCACCAACAATCTCGAAACCATCGCGGCCGCGACCGAGGAGCTATCCGCCTCCGTCGGCGAGATCTCCGCACAGGTGCAGTCGAGCGCGCGCGAGGCCCGCGAGGCCGTAGCACAGGCCGAGCAGACCAATGCGACCGTCGAGATCCTCGATCAGACCGCGAGCCGGATCGGCGAGGTCGTGAAGATGATCAACGCCATCGCAAGCCAGACCAACCTGCTTGCCCTGAACGCCACCATCGAGGCCGCGCGTGCGGGCGAGGCCGGCCGCGGCTTCGCCGTGGTCGCCGGCGAGGTCAAGAGCCTCGCCGCGCAGACGGCCACAGCGACGGAAGAGATCTCGCGCCAGGTCGAGGAAATTCAGGGGGCCACAGGCCAGGCCGTGGCCGCGATCCGCTCCATCGGCGGCGCCATCAGCGGCATCGACGAGAAGATGACGGCGATTGCCGCCGCCGTCGAGCAGCAGCGCGCGGCCACCACCGAGATCTCGCGCAATTTCCAGCAGGCAGCCCAAGGCACCCGCGAGGTCACCGACACCATCGGAAGCGTCGCCAGGCTCAACCAGGAGACCGGCAACGCCGGCACGGTGCTGTCGGAGTCGGTTAAGAAGATGTCGGCCGATGCTGATCGTCTCCGCGTCGCGGTCGAAGGCTTCTTGGGAGCCGTGAAGACCGCATAATCTCGTCGTCTCTTCATCAGATGTCGCGCGGGGCATTGCCGCCGGTCCGCGCGACAGGTAGATGTGTCAGCCACGCCGCGCGAGCGCGGCGACAAACGTAAGACGCATCAGGGATGGAGAGTTCGATGCCGGTCACCCCACACAAGGCCCAGCGCCCCTATCGCGGCGTGTTCCCGGTCGCGCCCACCATTTTCGACGAGCGCGGCGAGCTCGACCTCGAGGGCCAGCGCCGCTGCATCGACTTCATGATCGATGCCGGCTCACACGGTCTCTGCATCCTCGCCAACTTCTCCGAGCAGTTCGTGCTCACCGATGCCGAGCGCGAGACCGTGATGCATACGGTGCTGGAACATGTCGCTGGCCGGGTTCCCGTGATCGTGACCACCACCCATTTCAGCTCGGCCGTCTGCGCCGCGCGCAGCAAGCAGGCCGAAGCGGCGGGGGCCGCCATGGTGATGGTGATGCCGCCCTACCACGGCGCGACCTTCCGCGTGCCGGAGAAGGGCATCGTCGAGTTCTTCAAGGTGCTCTCGGGCGCGATCGACATTCCCATCATGATTCAGGATGCGCCGGTGGCGGGCACGCCGCTGTCGGTCGAGCTGCTGGCGCGGCTGTCGCGCGAATTCTCCAACATCCGCTATTTCAAGATCGAGGTGCCGGGCGCGGCCTCGAAGCTCCGCAGCCTGATCGAGGCCGGCGGCAAGGACATCGAAGGTCCCTGGGACGGCGAGGAGGCGATCACGCTGCTGGCCGATCTCGACGCCGGCGCCACCGGCGCCATGACCGGCGGCGGCTATCCCGACGGCATCCGACAGATCATCGATCCCTATTTCGCCGGCGATCGCGAGAAGGCGAAGGCCGCCTATGAACGCTGGCTGCCGCTGATCAAC
This sequence comes from Bradyrhizobium sp. LMG 9283, assembly GCF_045571415.1. Lineage (NCBI taxonomy): Bacteria > Pseudomonadati > Pseudomonadota > Alphaproteobacteria > Hyphomicrobiales > Nitrobacteraceae > Bradyrhizobium > Bradyrhizobium sp. LMG 9283. The sequence goes on along the minus strand of NZ_CP120691.1, from coordinate 8,366,422 downwards.
TACGAAAACCGCCAATGTGGCCTGATCGCCTGCAAGGTCATGATGCAGGCCGGTGGCGTGATCAGGTCGGAGACGGTGCGGCATCCGCTCCAGCCGCTGCACCCGGCAACGCGCGCCGGCCTGCTGGAGCTCGCCAAGGAACGCGACGCGCTGGCGCTGCGGTGGGGCAGGTAGGTCCCTCCATCGTCATCGCGAGCGAAGCGAAGCAATCCAGGAATGTGTCCGCGAGGACAGTCTGGATCGCTTCGCTTCGCTCGCGATGGACGGCGTTTCCTGCAGCAATCCCGGCCCCCGTGCGCAATTGCGCACCAGGCCGGGACGATACCGAGCCGCATCCCGTCGGCTTCCATTCGGGTGAAGGCGTCGAATTAGCGCGGTCCGGACCGTTTCGCGCGACCCGGCGATGACATATTGTACGCCGGTCAACCGGGCCCTGCGGAGCAATCTCGAGACAGCGCGTAACACCTCTTCATTATGCCGTTATCCCGAGCCAGGTTGGCGCGAACCGACAGAACAGGGAGGCAGTGCCATGACGATGAGGCCGGATCCCACCTTTCACGCATCGCCCAAGCTTGCGATGGAAGCACCTGCGGAGAACTTTGCCTACACCTTGCTGCTCAGTCCGGATTTCTCAAAGCCGGATGCTCTCGCGGTCATCGACGCCAAGCCGGGATCGCCGACCTATAGCCAGATCGTCCACACCGTGACGATGCCCAACAAGGGCGATGAGTTTCATCATTTCGGCTGGAATGCGTGCTCCTCGGCCTTGTCGCCGCTCGCCGGACATGCCTTCATCGAGCGGCGCTATCTCATCATCCCCGGGCTGCGCTCGTCGCGGATCTACATCATCGATACCAAGCCCGATCCGACCAAAGCCAAGATCCACAAGATCATCGAACCGGAGGAAGTCTTCAAAAAGACCGGTTACTCGCGGCCGCACACCATCCATTGCGGGCCGGACGGCATTTACGTGAGCACGCTGGGCGGTGCCGGCGAGGACGGCACCAACGGTCCTCCCGGTGTCTTCATCATGGATTGCGAGACCTTCGAGGTCCTGGGACGATGGGAGATCGACCGCGGTCCGCAGACGCTGCATTATGATTTCTGGTGGAATCTGCCGCGCGACTACATGGTGTCGAGCGAATGGGCATTGCCGCCACAGTTCGAGAACGGGATCGTCCCGGAAGATCTGCTTGCGAACAAATATGGCCATCGTCTCCACTTCTGGGATCTTCGCGCCCGTCGCAATGTCCAGACCATCGACCTTGGCGCCAATCATCAGATGGCGCTGGAGGTACGACCGGCGCACGATCCGGTTCGCGAGTATGGTTTCGTCGGCGTCGTGGTCGACACCACCAACCTCGAAGCATCGATCTGGACCTGGTGGCGCGAAGGCGGGAAATTCCATGCGGAGAAGACGGCGACGATCCCGCCCGAGCCCGCGCCAAAGGATAAGCTCCCGCCGCTGCTGCAGGGATTTGGCGCCGTGCCGCCGCTGGTGACCGACATCGACCTGTCGATGGACGACCGGTTCCTCTATGTCTCGTGCTGGGGCACGGGTGAGATGCGCCAGTACGACGTCAGTGATCCGCACAAGCCGAAGCTTGCGGGCTCCGCCTACATCGGCGGCATCGCGCGCCGCACGCCTCATCCAAGCGGCAAGGCCTTTGCGGCAGGGCCGCAGATGGTCGAGATCAGCCGCGACGGCAAGCGCGTGTACTGGACCAATTCGCTCTATTCCACCTGGGACGACCAGTTCTATCCCGATGGGGTTCCGGGCGTGGAGGTCATGGCCAATGTCGGTCCCAACGGCGGCCTCGAGCTCGACAAGGACTATTTCGTGAGCTTCCCCGACGGATATCGTGCGCACCAGATCAGGCTCGAGGGCGGCGATTGTTCGACGGACTCCTTTTGCTATCCGTCGGTCTAGATTGGGGGCACGCGAGCCCGGCACTCGGCTGGCTGTGGCTCGCGCTTGTTGCGAGCGGTCTCTACCACGGGGTCAATCCGGGCATGGGATGGCCGCTCGCTGTTTCGGCCGGGCTCATGGACAAGAGCCCACGCGCGCTCTTTCGCGCGTTGTGGGCGCTGTCGGCCGGGCATCTCCTGGCAACATTCCTCGTGCTGCTGCCATTCGCGTTCCTGCTCGCGCTGGCGGAGTGGCAGCGTCCGGTCCAGCTTGTCGCGAGCCTTCTCGTCATTGGTTTCGGGGTCTATCGGTTGATTGTGCGGCGCCATCCCCGCGCGCTGGCACGAATTCCGCCGACGCAGTTGGTGCTGTGGTCGTTTGCGGTCGCCATTGCTCACGGCGCCGCCTTGATGCTCGTGCCGATCTATCTCGGGCTCTGCCAGGCCTTCGAGCTCGATGCCGGCCATCAGGCGGCGGGCACGCTGATGAAGGCAAGTGTCGGGATGGCGGTGCTGGTGTCCCTGGTGCACGTTGCCGCCATGGTCAGCGCCGGCGGATGTCTGGCCTGGCTGGTCTACCGTTATCTGGGATTGAGGTTCGTCTCGCGAAGCTGGTTCAATCTGGATGCCGTTTGGGCGACCAGTCTCGTTCTGGTCGGTGCGGTGGCGCTCGCCTTCAATCTTGCGAGCTGGCGCTGAGGTCTACCGTGCCAAAGTCCATTCGCCGATGATGCGGAATCTCACCTTTGCATCATCCTGCTTGAACAGCGCGATGCGATCGATCTCAAGCGCATCGAGCTTCAACGCCGCAAACCGCTCCCGCAGCATCTGCAGAATCGGCCCGCGCCGCTCCGCATCCAGCCGTCCCGTCAGCGTCATGTGGAAGCGGAATTCTTCCATCACGTAAGGATAGCCCCAGCGGTCGAGATAGTCGCGCTGTCGCTCACTGAGCTTTTCGGGCTTGCGCCGTGCGCGATCTTCCGCCGTCAGCGGCGCACGGAAAGCGTCGAAATCGCGGACGCTGTCGGCGGCTAGCCCCTGAAGCGCTTCGACCGGCTCGGCCGGAATGACGGCGATGAAGCCGCTGATGGCATCGACGACGGGGCGGATCACTGGAAGCGGCCGCGCCCTGCCGGCGAAGGCCGCACAGGTGGCCATCAGCTCGGCTTCGGTCTTGTCTGATGCCAGCGCCATGGGCGCCTTCAGCGTGGCGTGAAAGCCGTATTTGCGGGGATCGGCGCTGATATCGCGCCAATCCGGCGCAATTTGCAGCGCCTCTCGCGGAAACGGCACCTCGTCGCCGGTGTGGGCGTCGTAGCCGAGCAGCGCGGCGCCGAAGCGGGAGAGAACGCTGTCGGCGCCGGCGGCAAAATAGATCGCGTAGCGGGGAAAACCTGTCATTGCCTCAGCATAGCCGATTCACGCTGCGGCGACAGCTTCGCGCGGCGCGGCCATCGTTGCGAGCAGCCGCGTCGCATCGGTGAGATGCACGAGCTTTCCACCTGATATCACCGCGATGAGCCGCGGCCGCAATGGCACGCTGTCGTCGACCAGCAGAATATCGGCGCGGCGTCCTTGCGCGAGCTGGCCGCGATCGGAAAGGCCAGTCGCGCGTGCCGGGCCGGCCGAGACCAGATCCCAGGCCTTGGTCAGCGGCAGCACGCCGTCGACGGCGAGGCGGAATGCAGCGAGCAGCTGTGCGGGATAGTAGTAATCCGACGCCAGCACCGAGCAGAGGCCCTTGGCGATCATGTCGGATGCTTTGGTCCAGCCAGTGTGGCTGCCGCCGCGCACGACGTTCGGCGCGCCATAGACGATGGCATCGCCGTGGCTGGCTGCCGCCCGCGCCGTCTCCTCGTTGATCGGAAACTCCGCGATGTCAGCGCCGAGCGCGCGAAACGCCTGCCGCATCGCCGGCGTTGCGTCATCGTGCGAGAGCATCCGCACCCCGGCCGTGCGGGCAGAAGCGGCCAGGCGCGACACCGAAGCCGGCACCTTGTCGGCGCGCGAGATCACGCGCTCGACCAGCCGGTCGAATTCTTCGCTCGAAAGCCCCGTGCGTTCCACCATACGGTTGCGCTTGCGCGGCTTGGCCATATCGGCGACAGTGCCGTCCATGTGGTCGTTGAAGGCGAACAGGTCGACGCGGCCTTCCGCGAGCCACTGGCTGATCTCGGCCTCGGCGTCGAGATTGTAGGTCTCGTGGCGCAGATGGAAGCGCGTGTCGGCGGCGAATTGCGGACGCTGCCGCTCGATCGCTTCCATCAGGCCGCGCGCATTGTCGGCGCTGCGCAGGCCCGGCTCCCACGAGCAGGTCGTGGCGTGAAACACGGTGGTGATGCCGTTGCTGATCGCCTGGCGGTCGCTGTCGGCGAGCGCGACGTCGATCGGGAAATCGACGCCGGCACGCGGCATCATCTGCCGCTCGAAGGCATCGCCATGCAGATCGACGATGCCGGGCAGCACCAGCAGGTCGCGGGCATCGAGCGCCAGCCGCGCACGGCCGCGAGAGGCATCGACCTCTGCAATGTCCGTACCGGACACGAGAAGAGAGGTTTCGACGAGCTCGGCGCCGATCAGGGCCCGGCCGCCTTCAAGGAATATGTCTGTCACGCGACTGCGCTTCGTTTGCTGGCAGGAGAATTGGTGAGAGAGCTCGCCCGTGCTTCGTACGTCGAAAGAAAATCTTCAATCCCGAGCTTGCGGAAATCGGGCAGCGCCTCGCGCAATTTGTCGTGATCCCAGTCCCACCAGGCGAGCTTCGCGAGGCGCCCGGCGATCTCCTCCGAGAACCGCCGCCGCACGATCCGGGCCGGATTGCCGGCGACGATGGTGTAGGCCGGCACGTCCTTGGTGACGATGGCGCCGGCAGCGATCACCGCGCCGGTGCCGATGTTGCGGCCCGGCAGCACGATCGCGCCATGACCGATCCAGACATCGTGCCCGATATGGACATGATGCTGGCGCCGCCAGTCGAAGAACGCGGCATCGTCGCTCTCGCCTTCAAAGTAGGCGCTGGAGCGGTAGGTGAAATGCGCCTGCGTCGCGCGATGCATCGGATGATTGCCCGGATTGATGCGCGTCATCGCGGCGATCGAGCAGAATTTTCCGATCGTGGTGTAGGTGATCTGCGAATCGTTCACGACATAGGAGTAATCGCCCATCGCCACTTCATGCAGGATCGTGCGCGCGCCGACCTCGGTATAGGCACCGAGCCGGGTCTCGTGCAGTTCGGCCGAGGGATCGATGGTCGGCTGAACCGAAAGGGCTTTGGCGGCCATGTTGCATCCGATGTGCGAGGGCGGGCGTTTCTCTTCGAGTGGCTTGATGACGATGTCATGACGCCGAGATGACAGGGGATGAGGTGTGTAGGATCGCCGCACCGCAATGCGCGTGTCACACAAGTGTTAAGCGTGAGCGTTAGCGGTTGGCTCCAGCTACTCTGGAGCCCTGCATGCTGGTGGTGGATGGTCTGACGTGCCGCTTCGGCGCAAAAGCCGCGGTCGACGACGCTTCGTTCCAAGTTTCGCCCGGCGGCTTCGTCGGTGTGATCGGGCGATCCGGCGCCGGCAAGTCGACATTGCTGCGGACCATCAACCGCCTTGTGACGCCGACCGGGGGCCGCATCCTGTTCGACGGCGTCGACGTCACCTTGCTGCGCGGCAATGAGCTGCGGCAGTGGCGCGCCCGCTCGGCGATGATCTTCCAGCAGTTTAACCTGGTCGGCCGGCTCGACGTGCTCACCAACGTCCTGATGGGGCGGCTTGCGACGATGCCCGCCTGGCGCTCGCTGTCGCAAGTGTGGCCCGAGCAGGACAAGGCGCTGGCGATGTCGGCGCTCGAGCAGTTCGACATCGCTTCGCTCGCCGCCCAGCGCGCCGATCAGCTCTCCGGCGGTCAGCAGCAGCGCGTCGCGATCGCCCGCGCGCTGGTGCAGCAGCCCGACATCATCCTCGCCGACGAGCCGATCGCCTCGCTCGATCCGCGCAACACCAAGATCGTCATGGATGCGCTGCTGCGCATCAACAAGCATTTCGGCATCACCGTGCTCTGCAATCTGCATTCGCTCGATCTGGCGCGGACCTATTGCGACCGCCTGATCGGCATGGCCGCGGGCCGCGTGGTGTTCGACGGCGCGCCGTCCGCGCTGACCGACCACGTCGCGCGCGAGCTTTATGATCTCGAAGCCACCGACGTCATGGGCGGCATGCCCGTGCCGGCGCCCGAGGGCGTTCCGGCGCTCGGGACGGCCGCGGCGGCCTGAGCCTCGCCTGTTTAGTTCAAGTCTTTGCGTCAACCGACCTCAACCGATGAAGAGGGTACCATGATCACTCGCAGATTAATCCTCGCCGGCGCCGCCGCGCTCGCGTTCACGGCCTCCGCCTCGGCGGACGACTGGAAGGCCAAATATCCCGAGCTGACCTTCGCCGTCGTGCCGGCCGAGAACGCCTCCGGTGTCACCGAGCGTTGGTCCCCGTTCGTGGACTATCTCTCGAAGCAGCTCGGCGTGAAGGTCACGCTGCGCATCGCCAATGACTACGCCGCCGTCATCGAAGGCCAGCGCGCCGGCAACATCCACATCGCCAGCTACGGCTCGGCCTCGTTCGCTCGGGCCCGCCTGACCGGCGTCAAGACCGACGCCTTCGCCAACGACATCAACGCCGACGGTTCGACCGGCTATTACTCGGTGTTCTTCGTCAAGGCGAGCAGCCCCTACAAGAAGGTCGATGATCTCAAGGGCAAGAACCTCGGCCTGGTCGACCCGAACTCGACCTCCGGCAACAATGTGCCGCGCTTCGAGCTCGACAAGATGGGCATCCCGGATGCCGACGGCTATTTCGGCAAGGTCGTCTTCACCGGCAGCCATGAGAACGCGATGCTGGCGCTGGCGCAGGGCACGGTCGACGTCGCGGCCAACCAGTGGACCAGCGACGACGATTCCACGCTGGCGCAGATGCTGACCAAGGGCATGCTGAAGAACGCCGACGGCTCGGCGATGAAGAAGGACGATTTCCGCATCATTCACAAGTCGGCGCCGATCATCAACGGTCCCTATGCCTACAATTCCGACCTGCCTGATGACGCCAAGGCGGCCATCGCAAAGGCGTTTTTCGATGCGCCGGCCAAGGACAAGGCCGCGTTCGATCGCCTGTCGGACGGTCAGAAGAAGGGCTTTCATCCCGCCACCACCAAGGATTGGGATGGCACGATCGAGCTGATCAAGTTCGTCGATGCGCTGCGTAAAAAGAAGGCGTCCTGAGTTTTCGGGACGATGCACTCGAGCCGGGTCCTCAGGACCCGGCTCTTTCTTTGACGGGACCTGTTTCGACCGATGACGACAGCGGTTTCGATCCTCCCCGAGCAGCAGCTGGCCGCGCTCAACGCCGCCTATCGCCAGGCGGTCTCGCGCAGGCGGCTCCGTCTCCTGTTGGGAGCTGCGATCTTTGCCGCAGCGCTGGTGCTCGCCGCGATCGGCGCCGAAGTGAATTTGCGCACGCTGTTCACCTATTTCGGCAACTTCGTCAGCTATTTCGACCGCATCCTCACGCTCGACAGCGGCCAGCGGGTCTGGACCGACGTCGGCGAGTGGCTCTGGGGCTGGCGTAAATGGCTGAAGATGCTGGGCGAGACGCTGCTGATCAGCTATGTCGGCACGTTGATCGGCGCGACCTTCGCTTTCGCCCTCAACTTCTTCGCGGCCGAGAACACCTCGCCCGCGCCCTGGCTGCGCTTCGTCGTGCGGCGGCTGCTCGAATTCGCCCGCACCGTCCCCGGCATCGTGTTCGCGCTGGTCTTCGTCATCGCCTTCGGGCTCGGACCGATGGCCGGTGTGCTCGCGATTGCGATTCACTCCACCGGCGCGCTCGGCAAGCTGTTCTCGGAAATCGTCGAGAACGCCGACATGAAGCCGGTCGAGGGCATCCGCTCGACCGGCGCGAGCTGGCTCTCCTGCATGCGTTTTGCGATCGTGCCGCAGGTGACCGCGGGCTATGCCAGCTATGCGCTGCTGCGCTTCGAGATCAATGTCCGCGAAGCTTCCGTGATGGGCTTTGTCGGCGCTGGCGGCATCGGCCAGGAGCTCGTCGTCGCCATCCGCAAGTTCTACTATTCGGACGTCAGCGCCATCCTGCTCACCATCGTCGTCACCATCTTCATCATCGACATCACCACCGGCTGGCTGCGCGGCCACCTGTTCGGAAAGGAGGCGCGGACGTGACGAGGCCGCAGGAAGTCAACACGCGAGAGATCCGCGCGCGCTATCCCGAAATGTTCGACCGGCCGGCCTCGGCGCGGCTCGCGACGCCCGCGATGATCGTCGCGGCTTTCGCGATCCTCACTTACGGCCTCGTCGATCTCGATTTCTCGCCATCGCGCTTCTTCGCCGGGCTCAGCCAGCTCGGCTGGATCAGCCTAATGATGATCCCGCCGGATCCCGGCTCCTCGCTGCCGGTCTATCTGAAGGCACTGGGCGAGACGCTGTCGATCGCGCTGCTCGGTACTACGCTGGCCGCTGTCTTCGCGCTTCCAATAAGTCTGCTCGCGGCGCGCAACATCGTGCCGTCGAACATCCTGCGCTTTCCCGTCCGCCGCTTCCTCGATTCGATCCGCGGCGTCGACACACTGATCTGGGCGCTGGTGTGGATCAACGTGGTCGGGCTCGGCCCGTTCGCCGGCGTGCTCGCGATCGCCGTGTCGGATTTCGGTGCCTTCGGCAAACTGTTTTCGGAGGCGATCGAGGGCGCTGACCAGAAGCAGGTCGAAGGCATCCGCGCTTCCGGCGGCAGCGCGCTGCACGAGATTCGCTTCGGCCTGTTGCCGCAGGTCCTGCCCGTGATCGCCGGCCAGGTGCTCTATTTCATCGAATCCAACACCCGCTCGGCCACCATCATCGGCATCGTCGGCGCCGGCGGCATCGGCCTCCAGCTCGCCGAGCAGATTCGCGTGCTGGAGTGGCAGAAAGTGTCGTTCCTGATCCTGATGATCCTGGTTGCCGTCGCCGCGATCGATTTCATCTCGGGCAAGCTGCGCTTTGCGATTATTGGAAGGCGTGCCGTCGCCTGAGCAACGGTGCCGTAGGGTGGGCAAAGCGCAGCGTGCCCACCACTTCTGATGATCGAGAAAGATCGTGGGCACGGCGCAAGTGCGCCTTTGCCCACCCTACGGCACCGGCTTTGTGGAGGGAGGCTCTACGACTCCACCAGAAACTCCACCCGCTCCGCCGCAAAGCGCGAGTGCTTGGTCACCAGCGGCTTGCCGTCGAGATCCTGGTCGGTCGCATCCACCACCAGGATCGGCCGCCCCAGCGCGAGATCGAGCCGTGCGGCGTCGGTCGCGTCGACAATGCCTGCGGTGATTCGGGTCGCGCCACGGCGATAATCGCGCACGCCATAATGCGCGAGCAGTTTCGTCATCGAGCGCGTCGCCGCGAACACGGCGCCCGCATCCGGAAACAGGTCCGCCGAGAGCCAGGTCGTGGAGACGCAGATCGGCGTGCGGTCGGCGAGGCGGATCGCCTCGATCCGCACCAACGGCGCGCCGGTCTTCAATCCCAGCTCCCGCGCGAGCTCGCGCGTCGCGACATCATCGGTCGCCTCGATCAGCCGGCCATACGGCTCGCGACCGCCCGCGCCGACGATCTCGGAGAAGCGCGTGCGCGAGCGCAAGGGATAGGCGAGCTTCTGTGCCTCGACATAGGTACCGCTGCCGCGCTCGGCGCGAACCAGGCCGCGCTCGGCAAGGGCCGCCAGCGCGCGACGCACGGTGTGACGGTTGACGCGATAGGTTTCTGCGATCTCCATCTCGCCCGGCAGCTTGTCGCCGGCGGCAAAGCGGCCGTCGGCAATGCCGCGCTCGATGCCGTCGGCAACGAGGCGCCACAGTGCGACGCCCGAGGAGGCTGTGTCCTGCATGCTCATGTCGCGGGAAACCTACTCCAGAAATCACATCATTGTCACGAAACAGTCATGGCGCTTCCGTATGAAGTTGTCTATTACCATAGACAACTTCGATGCGGCAAGTTCGGTGAACCAGGTGACGCAGCACAACAACCAGCAAGCCCAGCGCAAGGCCGCGATGGCCGTGCTGGCGCACGCGGAGGCGGGCGAGATCGCCGCTCGCCTCCGCGATCTTACTCTGCCGGCTCATCAAGATTTGCGCGCGCCGGAGAACGGCCTGGTGATGCTGCGCGGCCGGGTCGGCGGCGACGGCGCGCCGTTCAATCTCGGCGAAGCCACGGTGTCGCGCGCGGCGGTGCGGCTTGCGAGCGGCGAGGTCGGGTTGGGATACACGCTTGGCCGTGACGGCGAGAAGGCGCGGCTGATCGCGCTATGCGATGCGCTGGTCCAGTCTCGCGATTTCGGCGGGCTCGTCGAGCGTAGCGTTATCGCGCCCTTGCGCGAGCAGCTGATGATCAAGCGCAAGCGGGCGGCGGAAGAGACCGCCGCGACGAAGGTTGATTTCTACACCATGGTGCGCGGTGAGGGATGAGATCATGACCACAATTGCGGAACTGCCGCCGGGTTTCGCCGACAAGGTGCTGTCGGCGCAATCGACCTTTCGCTCGGTCATGGACGCGATGGCGCGTCCGGGCTCGGTCCAGCAAATCGTGCCGATGGTCGGCGCGCCGGGGCCGATGATGCGCGGCACCGCCGCGATCGCGCTGACGCTGTTCGACCACGATACGCCCCTCTGGCTCGACGCGCCCTTTGCGGAAAGTTCCGATGTGGTGAAATGGCTCAAGTTTCATACCGGTGCGCCGGTCGTGCAGGACTGCTCGATCGCGAGTTTTGCGCTGATCTGTGACGGCAATGCGCTGCCTTCGCTCGAGCGCTTCGCGCTTGGCACGAGCGAATATCCCGATCGTTCGACCACAGTGATCATTCAGACCGACAGCCTGACTTCCGGGCGCAGCTTCGAGCTGCGCGGCCCCGGCATCGACGGGGTCGCGACGCTGCAGGCGTCGATCAAGCCTTTTGACCTGTTCGAGCGGTTGCATATGAACGAAGCGCTGTTTCCGCGCGGCATCGATGTGGTGCTGGTCGCCGACGACGCCGTGGTCGCGATCCCCCGCACCACGCGGGTCGTGAGCAAGGGAAGCTAGAAGCATGTATGTCGCAGTCAAAGGCGGCGAACGCGCCATCGAGAATGCCCATCGTCTGCTCGCACATAAGCGGCGCGGCGATCAAAGTGTTACGGAAATCTCGCTCGACCAGATCTCGGAGCAGCTTGGCCTTGCCGTCGACCGTGTCATGAGCGAAGGCTCGCTCTATGACCGCGAGCTCGCGGCGCTCGCGATCAAGCAGGCGCGCGGCGATTTGATCGAGGCGATCTTCCTGGTCCGCGCCTTCCGCGCCACCTTGCCGCGCTTCGGCGCCAGCGAGCCGGTCGACACCGGCGCGATGCGGGTGCAGCGGCGGGTGTCCGCGACCTTCAAGGACATTCCAGGCGGACAGATCCTCGGGCCGACCTTCGACTATACGCACCGCCTGCTCGATCCCTCGCTTGCGGAAGGCGTCGTGCCGGAGGTTCCGTCGACGGCCGAAACGTCCACGGCGCCAACGCCGCGCGTGACCGATATTCTGGGACGCGACGGGCTGATCGAATCATCGCCGCAGGCCGAGGATGGCGCCAGCGTCGGCGATCTCACCCGCGAGCCGCTGAATTTTCCGGCCGATCGCGACCTGCGCCTGCAAAACCTCGCGCGCGGTGACGAAGGCTTTCTCCTCGCGATGGGCTATTCCACCCAGCGCGGCTACGGCCGCAACCATCCCTTCGTCGGCGAGATCCGCTTTGGCGAGGTCGAGGTCGAATTTTTCGCCGAAGACGTCGGCTTCGCCGTGCCGCTCGGCGCGATCGAGCTCACCGAGTGCCAGATGGTCAACCAGTTCAAGGGCTCGGCGACGGAAGCGCCGTGCTTCACCCGCGGCTACGGCCTCGCCTTCGGCCAGAGCGAGCGCAAGACCATGTCGATGGCGCTGGTCGATCGTGCGTTGCGTGCCCGCGAGCTCGGCGAGGAGGCACTCGCCCCGGCGCAGGACGAGGAATTCGTGATGTCGCATTCGGACAACGTCCAGGCCACCGGATTCGTCGAGCATCTGAAGCTGCCGCACTATGTCGACTTCCAGTCCGAGCTCGGCCTCTTGCGCAAGCTGCGCCAGGAGCTCGCCGAGACGCCCGATGCCATGAAGGAGGCCGCGGAATGAACGCGCCCGCCTACAATTTCGCCTATCTCGACGAGCAGACCAAGCGGATGATCCGCCGCGCGATCCTGAAAGCCATTGCCATTCCTGGCTACCAGGTGCCGTTCGCCAGCCGCGAAATGCCGATGCCCTATGGCTGGGGCACCGGCGGCGTGCAGGTCACGGCCGCGATCCTTGGACCCCAGGACGTGCTGAAGGTGATCGACCAGGGCTCCGACGACACCACCAACGCGATCTCGATCCGAAAGTTCTTCGCCAAGACCGCCGGCGTTGCGACGACGACGGCAACGGACGAAGCAACAGTGATCCAGACCCGTCACCGCATCCCGGAGACGGCGCTGCACGAGAATCAGGTGCTGGTCTATCAGGTCCCGATCCCAGAGCCCCTACGTTTCCTTGAACCGCGCGAGACCGAGACGCGGCGCATGCATGCGCTCGCCGAATACGGCCTGATGCATGTGAAGCTCTACGAGGACATCGCCCGCTTCGGCCACATCGCGACCGCCTACGCCTATCCGGTAAAGGTGAACGCGCGCTACGTGATGGACCCGTCGCCGACGCCGAAATTCGACAATCCCAAGATGGACAATTGCCCGGCGCTGCAATTGTTCGGCGCCGGCCGCGAGAAGCGCATCTATGCGATTCCACCCTACACCCAGGTGGTCTCGCTCGATTTCGAGGATCACCCGTTCGAGCCCTATCGCTTCAACGCGCCCTGCGCGCTCTGTGGCGCGGAAAATTCCTACCTCGACGAGATCGTCACCGACGACAAGGGCGGGCGCATGTTCGTCTGCTCGGACACCGACTATTGCGAGGGACGTCAGGCCGCCGGCCATCACGGCAGCCTCAGTGCCGCGCCGTACAAGGAGAAGGCGCAGGAGGCCTCGAATGGCTGATCAAAATCTGGTCGAGAACGACGAGCCGCTGCTGATCGCAAGATCCCTCAGTAAGTCCTTTGGCCGCATCACCGCCTGCCGCGATGTATCGTTCTCGCTCTATCCCGGCGAGGTGCTGGCGATCGTCGGCGAATCCGGCTCGGGCAAGTCGACGCTGCTGCAAATGCTGTCAGGCCAGCTCGCGCCGAGTGCCGGTCATGTGTCCTACCGGATGCGCGACGGCGTCACCCGCGATCTCGCCACCCTTGGCGAAGCCGAGCGCCGCTTCCTGTTCCGCACCGACTGGGGTTTCGTGCATCAGGATCCCGCGCAGGGCCTGCGCATGGCGGTCTCGGCCGGCGCCAATGTCGGCGAGCGGCTGATGGCGGTGGGCCGGAATCACTACGGCCGCATCCGCGACACCGCGTCAGACTGGCTCACCCGCGTCGAGATCGACGTCGCGCGCATCGACGATGCACCGCGCACCTTTTCCGGCGGCATGCGCCAGCGGCTCCAGATCGCCCGCAACCTCGTCACCGAGCCGCGGCTGGTGTTCATGGACGAGCCGACCGGCGGACTTGACGTATCGGTACAGGCGCGCCTGCTCGATCTCTTGCGCGGCCTCGTCGCCGAGCTGAACCTCGCCGTTATCATCGTCACCCACGATCTCGCGGTGGCGCGCCTCTTGTCGCACCGCGTGATGGTGATGAAAGGCGGCCGCGTCATCGAGACCGGTCTCACCGACCAGGTGCTCGACGACCCGCGCGAGCCCTATACCCAGCTACTCGTCTCCTCGATCCTGCCGCCATGAACTTTGCAATATGAGTTTTCCAATGACCGCCATGATCGACATCACTGACGCCGGCAAGACCTTTACGATGCACCTGCAGGGCGGCATCGAGCTGCCGGTCGTGCGCGGGGTGACCTTCCAGGTCAATCCAGGCGAGTGCGTCGTGCTGTCGGGGCCATCGGGCGCCGGCAAGTCGTCGATCCTGAAGATGATCTTCGGCAATTATCGCTGCGATAGCGGCCGGATCGGCATCCGCCATCGCGGCGCTGTGGTCGATCTCGCCACCGCCGAGCCGCGGCAGGTCCTCAACATCCGCCGCTCCACCATCGGCTATGTCAGCCAGTTCCTGCGCGCCGTGCCGCGGGTTGCGACCATCGACGTCGTCGCCGAGCCGCTGATCGTGAACGGCATGAGCCGGGCCGATGCGCAGGCGCGCGCCGGCGCGCTGCTGCATCATCTCAACATCCCCGAGCGTCTCTGGCAGCTGCCGCCCGCGACCTTCTCCGGCGGCGAGCAGCAGCGCGTGAACATCGCGCGCGGCTTCATCTCGGATCTGCCGATCCTGCTGCTGGACGAGCCGACCGCCTCGCTCGATGCGGCCAATCGCGCCGTGGTGGTCGAGCTGGTCGCTGAAAAGAAACGTCAGGGCGTCGCCATGGTCGCCATTGTCCATGACGACGAAATCCGTCATCTGATTGCCGACCGCATCGTCGACGTCACCAGCTTTGCCGCCGCGGCCTGAAGGAATGGGGAAATGAAGAAGGAATCCGTGATCGCCAATGCCAGGATCGTGCTGGCTGACCGGGTGATCGAGCAGGGCTGGCTCGCGCTTGCCGACGGACGCATTGCGGAGATCGGCGAGGGCAGGGCGCCCGCGGGCGCCGAGGATGCCGGCGGCGATTTGATCATGCCCGGCCTCATCGAGCTCCACACCGACCATCTCGAAGCGCATTACGTGCCGCGGCCAAAAGTGTTCTGGAACCCGGTCGCCGCCGTCATCTCCTATGACGGCCAGCTCGCCACCTCGGGCATCACCACCGTGTTCGATTCACTCCGGGTCTGGCGCGAGGACGGCGCCGAGGAAGTCGATGGCCGCGCCGGCGTGCTCGCCGCCGCGATCACTACCGCGCGCGAGGCCAGCCTGCTGCGCGCCGATCACTTCCTGCATCTGCGCTGCGAGATCCCGATGCCGAGCGTCGTCGAGGAAGCCAAGGAGCTGATCGACCGTCCCGACGTCAAGCTGATGTCGCTGATGGACCACACGCCCGGCCAACGCCAGTTCCGCGACGAGGTCAAGCTGCGCGACTATTACCGCGGCAAGGGCGGCGGCAAGACCGATGCCGAGCTCGACGAATTGTTCGCAAAGCGCTTCGAATATCAGAGGCTCTATGCCGCGGCGAACATGCGTGAGATCGTGGCGCTGGCGCATCAGTACAACATTCCGCTGGCGAGCCACGACGACACCACCGAGGAGAATGTCGCGGACGCCGTGCGGGATCGCGTCTCGGTCGCGGAATTCCCGACCACGCTGGAGGCCGCGCGCGGCCTGCACCAGGCCGGCATCGACATCCTCATGGGCGCGCCCAACGTGGTGCGCGGCGGCTCGCACTCCGGCAACATCGCCGCGGTCGATCTCGCGCGCGAGGGCTTGCTCGACATCCTGTCGTCGGACTACATCCCGTCGAGCCTTTTGATGGCCGCGCTGCAATTGCCCGAGCATGTGCCCGCAATCAGCCTTCCGGCCGCGGTTCGCACCGTGACCAAGGCGCCGGCAGAGGCGGTCGGCCTCGCCGACCGCGGCGAGGTCGCGCCCGGCAAGCGTGCCGATTTGATCCGCGTGCATGTCGCAGGCCACGTTCCCGTCGTCCGCAGCGTCTGGCGCGAAGGAAAACGCGTCGCATGAGCGAGATGGTCACCACGGCGCATGACGAGGCGGGTGCGATCGGCCCCGGCCGGCTCGTGCTCGTGGTCGGCCCCAGCGGCGCCGGTAAGGATACGCTGCTGCGGCTGGCGCAAGCGGCCTGCATAGACGATCCCGAGATCGTCTTCCCGCGCCGTATCGTGACGCGCGCATCCTCCGCCGATGAGGACAACATCGCGGTGAGCCAAGACGAGTTCCAACGCGCGCGAGAGCATGGCGACTTCGCCGTGCATTGGGAGGCGCATGGACATTCCTATGCGCTGCCGCTCGAAATCAACGACGACATCCGCGCGGGCCGCGCGGTCGTCGTCAACGTCTCACGCACCGTGATCGCCGCGTTACGTCAAGCCTATGCCAATGTCGTGGCGGTCACGATCACGGCGCCGCCTGATGTGCTGGCGCAGCGGCTTGCCGCGCGCGCCCGGCACAGCGACGGCAACATCACGGAACGACTGTCGCGCAGCGTCGACGATTCGTCGGCGCAGGCCGATGTCACCATCCTCAACGCGGGCAGCGCGGAGTATCACAGCCGCCAGCTCGTGCGGGTGATCAGGAATGAAGGCTGGCACGAATAGCTGGCGTAACAAGGAGAGTGTGGAATGACGGTGATTGAAACGGTCGAACAGTTAGAAGCCATTTACGGCGCCACCAACGACGCCTCGACCGTGAAAGTCGCCGATCATGTCACGCCGCTCTACCGCATCTTCATCGAGAGGGCGCCGTTCGCCGCGCTCGCCACCATTGGCCCGGAGGGCATCGATTGCTCGCCGCGCGGCGACGTGCCCGGCTTCGTCCGCATTCACGATCCCAAGACGCTGATGCTGCCGGACCGTCGCGGCAACAACCGGGTCGATTCCCTGCGCAACATCGTGCGCGATCCCAGGGTGTCGCTGATGTTCCTGATCCCCGGCTCCGGTAACGCCGTCCGCGCCAACGGCCGCGCGCATCTGTCGATCAATCCGGAGTTGCTGGCCTCGTTCAAGGTCGAGGGCAAGGCGCCGCGCAGCGTCATGGTGATGAACGTGGAGGAAATCTACTTCCAATGCGCCCGCGCCATCGTCCGCTCCGATCTCTGGAATCCCGACAAGCGCGTCGATCCGAAGACCCTGCCGACGCCAGGACAGATCCTCGCAGAGATGAGCCAGAACAAGATCGGCGGCGCGGAGTACGACCGCATCTGGCCCCAGCGCGCTGCCGCGACGATGTGGTGAGAGTCCCGGCTCTCTCGTCTCCTCGCCCCGCTCTCTTGTCCGCCGAAGCCCGCCTTCGGGCGAAGGCGGATGCGGGGAGAGGGCGGGGTGAGGGGCTGCTTCCGCACGTGAGATCGTTGTGGGACCTGTATCCCCTCACCCGGATTGCATCTTGGATGCAATCCGACCCCTCCCCGCAAGCGGGGAGGGGTGAAGGAAGCGCCATTCCGCTTCAATTGAACGCCATCCCACCGCTCAGCGCGACCGTCTGCCCGGTCATGTAGGCGTTGTCCACCAGCAGCATCACCGCTTTCGCCACTTCCTCCGCCGTGCCGAAGCGGCCGAGGGGGATGCGGTTGACGAGGTCGGGTTGGCCGCTCATCATGTCGGTCTCGATCAGCGAGGGCGCCACCGCATTGACGGTGATGCCTTCCTTCACCAGCCGCGCCGCATAGCCTCGCGTGAGACCCTCCATGCCGGCCTTGGATGCATTGTAATGCGGGCCGATCGAGCCGGCGCCGCGCGCTGCGCCCGAGGAGATGTTGACGATACGGCCCCATTTCCGCGCGCGCATCGAAGGCAGCACCGCCTGCGTGCACAGAAAGGCCGATTTCAGATTGACCAGGATGGTGCGGTCGAAATCGTCCTCGGTGAGATCGTCGACGCCGCGCGCGATGGCGATGCCGGCATTGTTGACGAGGATGTCGATCGGGCCCAGCCCAGCCGTGACGCGCTCGACCATTCCGGCCACGGCCTCGCGCTGCGAGACGTCGGCGGCGACGACGATGGCGCGGCCGCCCTGCTTGCCGATCTCGCCCGCCAGTTGCTCGGCCTCGCCAATTCTTTCGCGGCAGTTGATCGCCACCCCCGCACCTGCTTCGGCCAGCGCACGGCAGACGGCAGCGCCAATTCCGCGCGAGCCGCCGGTGACGAGCGCCGTGCGCCTCTTCAGAGCATCCGCCATGCCTGGAACCTCCCAATCAATCCGCCTTGTCATGCATCGATCGTATCATGCTTGCAGCTTGCGCGCGTTGAACTCATCGCGAGATGAATCCGTCTGCCAGTGCTTGCGGCGGGAGAAGCGCCCGCGCGCGGCGGTCGCAAATATGGATAGCCATTTCATTGACCAATCGCGCCAACCGCTTGATATTCAGAGCATCAAAACTGCTCCTCGAGCCCAAGCCGCACCATGACAACCGATCGCCAGCGCAATCAGAACGACATGCAAGCATGCATGCCGCGGCGCTGCTTCTCGGCGGCGACGGGCGCCTGTTGTTGTCGCTGACCGCCTCCTAGCAGCACCTCACACTGAAAATTCGTAGACAGGAACGCCGAATTCCGGCGAACGAGCAGTCATGTCCCAAGCCCAGTCCAACGCCTACATCATCGAAATCCACGACCGCGCCGCCGGCATCATCACAAGGGATCAGCGCGGCTTCCGCTTCTTCTCCTCCGAGCGCCTGTTCGACAGCCTCGAAGGGCGCCAGTTCCGTTCGGCGCGCGAGGTCGAGCGCGCCGCCCGTGCCGTATTCTCCGAGCGTAGCCGTCGCGCGAGCTCGCAACTCTTCGCCAACTGATCCCATCGAAAGGACCATGTTATGATCACCCGACGACACATTCTGGCAGCGACGCTCCTGATTGCGACGGCCCTTGCGACCCCTGCGCGCGCCGAGGAGAAGCCGGCGGAAATCCGCATCGGCACGCAGAAGGGCGGCTTCTTTCCTGCGGTACGTCAGCGTCAGACGCTCGAGCGCGCCTTCAAGCCGCTCGGCATCGAGATCAAGTGGGTCGATTTCCAGTTCGGACCGCCGCTGCTGGAGGCCATCAATGTCGGCAGCGTCGATTTCGGCTATGTCGGCGACTCCCCGCCCATCTTTGCACAGGCCGGCGACGCCAAGATCCGCTATGTCGCCGCGGTGAAATCCGAAGGCAATACCCAGGCGATCATCGTGCCGAAGGACTCGCCGATCAAGACGCTTGGCGATCTCAAGGGCAAGCGCGTCGCCTTCGGCAAGGGATCGAGCGCGCATAATCTCCTGGTCGCGGCACTCGAAAAGGCCGGCCTGTCCTGGTCGGACATCACGCCGGCACCGCTCGGGCCGGCGGATGCGACGGCCGCCTTCGTCAAGGGCTCGGTCGATGCCTGGTCGATCTGGGATCCTTATCTCGCGCTCGCCGAATTGAAGGAGAACGCACGCGTCATCGCTTTCGACAAGGACGTCCACAAGCCGAACGCCTTCTACATCGCAGGCGCCGATTTCGTGGACAAGTATCCCGCGCTGATTGCGAAGCTCAACACGACCTTCGCGTCCGAAGGCGTCTGGGCGGACTCGCACCATGAAGATGTGGCGAAAGCGCAAGCCGATGCGACCGGCGTCGACATCGAGGCTGTCAGGCGCTTCGTCGACCGTTCCAACTATCGCGTGGTGCCGCTCGATGCCGAGGTGGTCAGGAGCCAACAGGCGGTAGCCGATCGTTTCGCAAAGCTCGGCCTGATCCCGAAGCCCGTCCACGTCTCCGACATCGTCTGGAAGTGGACGCCGGGCTCCTGATCTTTATCAACGCCGCCGACGCGCCCTGGTGCGCGCCGCCTTCTTTGCGGCGGCGGAGCGGACCTTGGCGCCTTTGGTGTGGCTCGCTTTCCGCGCGGCGGCCGAACGCGAGGCGGCGCTCCGGCTCTTTGCGGCGCGCTTGCCCTGCTTCGACAGTGCGCCGCGCGAGGCAGTCGAGCGCGGCTCCTTCTTCAGGACGTTCTCGACGGCACGCGAGACGCGCGGCCGCCGCTTCGGAGTGCGCTTGCCCTGACCGACCTCATAGGCATATTTGGCGCTGCGGCGTGTCGCCTTCTTGGTGCGCCCTTTGCGCGGCGGCGGCAGATCGACGCCCGCGCGCCGCGCTTCGGACAGGCCGATCGCGATGGCCTGCTTGGTCGAGCGCGCGCCGTGCTTGCCCTTGCGAATTTTGTCGATCTCGTCCTTGACGAATTCGCCGGCCTGCGTGCTGGCCGACTTGCCGGCTTGCTTGTCCCGCCTGGCTTTGCGAATGACTTCTTGTCTTGGCATGGTCGAGTTCCCCTTCGTGATTGGCAGGGATATCTGACGCAACGCGCAAGAGAGAAGATCGATCCGTTTTAGTTCCTCAGGGCGGCCAGCAACTCATCCGGTCGCTCGGCCATGATCATGTGGCCGGCGCCGGGCACCACGACGGTCTTTGCGTGCGGGATCGCGGCGGCGAGCGCCTTGCCCGCCTTGGCCGGTGTCATCATGTCCCGCTCGCCAAGAATGAGCGTCGCCGGCACCTTCACGCTTGCGGCAGCGGTCAGCGCATTGGCGTAGGCATTGCAGGCCGACAGATCCTTGAAAAGGACGCCCGGCTCGCAAGCCCTCAGCACCGCCTGCGCACCGCCATGCATCCACAGACCCGGCGCGAGGCTGCCGCCGAGCTCGGCCCTGAAGCCGAGGCCCCAGATCGCGACCATGTCGTTTGCATCCTGCGAGTTGGCCTCGGCGGCTTTCAAGAGATCCGGCCCGACCGTCATGGTCGCGGCGGTGCCGATCAGGCTCAGCGCCGAGACCTTGTCCGGATGCCGCGCGGCGGTCTCCAGCGAGATCAGCGAGCCCATGGAATGGCCGATCAGATGCGCCCTCGCGGCTCCCGCGGCATCGAGCAGCGCCGCCGTCCAGTCGGCCATCTCAGCGATGCTGCCAAGCGAAGGTCCGGCCGAGCGGCCGTGGCCGGGCAGGTCGGGCGCGAGAACGGAAAAGCCATGATGGGCGAACCAGCGCGTATGCAGCGCCCAGGTCGAATGATCGAAGCCGGCACCATGGATGAAGACCACGGCGGGCAGGGACTTGTCGAAATCGCGGCCGCCGGTTGCGACGAATACATCAGCGCCGTTGACGGAAAGCTTCATGATGTCAGGCCTTTTGCGAGATGCGCAGCGCTTGGTTGAGGTCGTCGATGATGTCGCTTGCCGTCTCGATACCGACTGAGAGGCGCACCAGCTCCTCGCCGATGCCGGCGGCCTTGAGCTGCTCGGCGTCCATCTGCTGATGCGTGGTCGAGGCAGGGTGGATCACCAGCGTCTTGGCATCGCCGACATTGGCGAGATGGCTGATCATGCGCAGCGATTCGATGAATTTGCGCCCGGCGGGTCGCCCGCCCTTGATGCCGAACGAGACGATCGAGCCGGCGCCGCGCGGTAGCAGCGTCTTAGCAAGCTGATAGTCCGGGTGGTTCTCCAGCGAGGGGTGCAGCACCCAGTCGACGGCCTTGTTGACCTTCAGCGCGTCCAGCACGGCGTGCGTGTTCTGCATGTGGCGGTCCATGCGTACACCGAGCGTCTCGACGCCCTGCAAGAGCTGGAACGCATTGGTCGGCGACAGGCAGGCGCCGAAATCGCGCAGGCCCTCGGTGCGGGCGCGCATGATGAAGGCGGCGGTGCCGAATTGCTCGTCGAAGACGATGCCGTGATAACCGCCATAGGGCTCAGTCAGCACGCCGAACTTGCCCGATGCGCGCCAGTCGAACCGGCCGCCGTCGATGATGGCGCCGCCGATTGCGATGCCGTGGCCGCCGATCCATTTGGTCGCCGAATGCATCACGACGTCCGCGCCAAGCTCGATCGGACGGCTGAGATAGGGCGTGGCAAAGGTGTTGTCGATCAGCAGCGGGATTTTTGCATCATGCGCGATCGCCGCGACCTTGGGGATGTCGAGCACCTCGAGCCCGGGATTTCCGATGGTCTCGCCGATCACGAGCTTCGTGTTCGGCCTGATCGCCGCGCGGAACGCGTCGAGATCGCGCGGCTTTACAAACGTGGTGGTGATGCCGAAGCGCGGCAGCGTGTGTGCCAGGAGATTGATGGTGCCGCCATAGAGCGAGCTCGACGCCACGATGTGGTCGCCGGCGCTCAGCAGCGTCGCGATGGCAAGATGCATCGCCGCCTGGCCGCTCGCCGTGCAGATCGCGCCGACGCCGCCCTCGAGCGCGGCAAGCCGCTCCTCCAGCACGCCGGTGGTCGGGTTGGAGATGCGGGTATAGATGTGGCCGGCGCGCTCCAGGTTGAACAGCGCCGCGGCGTGGTCGGAATCCTGGAACACGTAGGACGTGGTCTGGTAGATCGGCACCGCGCGGGCGCCGGTCACGGGATCCGGATGCTGGCCCGCATGCAGGCTCAGGGTCTCGAAGGCAGGCGGTTTTGGCGCGGGCATGCGTGGCCTCGTTGGTCAGTCGGCGATGGCGGCCGTTGTGCCATAAAAGGGCGCGCGAAGTCAGCCATTGACAGCGCCGCAGCGGTAGTGCGCCCCCTCGCCCCGCTTGCGGGGAGAGGCGAAGAAGCGCCGTCCGCGTGTCCCGCTCAGCCGCCGATCGCCTGCTCAATAATTCGCGCCTCCCGCAGCAGGATTTCCGCGACTTCCTGCTCGCGGCGGGGGCCAAGCCTCGTGCGAACGGCGGAGACGGTCATCGCCGCGGCGGGCTGTCCGTCCGGAGTCTTGATCCAGGTCGAGATCGATTTCGTCCCCTGCACCAGGCCAATCTCCCTCTTGCCGTAGCCCAACCGTCGCGCGGCGGTGACCTCGCCGAGCACCGTCGCGACGTCGGTCTTGTAGGCCTCGAACCGCTTCTCGTTCGCCGCGACGATCTTGCGCGCCTCCTGCGCCGGCATTGCGGCGAGGATGGCGACGCCGGCGCTGGAGACGCCGAGCGGCCGGCGCGCGCCGATCTCGATCGACAGCACCTGGATCGGATAAACGCCGATCCGGCGATCGACGCAGAGCGTGTCGTTCCCGGTGCGCACCGTCAGGAATAGCGTGTCGCCGATCTCCGCAGACGCGCGCTGCAGCGACGGATTTGCGGCGACCAGCAGCCGCGAGGGCCGCGGCCGTGCCAGCGCCAGCTCCGGCACCTGGTTGCCGATCGCGTAGCGGCCGCTCCTGCCATGCCGCTCGACGATGCCTTCCTCGATCAGCACGTGGACGATGCGATGCACGGTCGGGCGGGTGAGGCCCGTCGCCCGGATCACCTCGGCCAAGGGCACACCCTCCTCGCGACCTGCGGCAAGGATGCGCAGCACCGCGAGCGCGCGCCGGATCGCCTGCGCGCCCTGTCGCGGTTCCACGGTGCTGCGGACGGATTTCACTGATCGCCCCTTGTCCATAATATGGACAAGAACGCCACAATTCACTCGACAGGGCAAGCGCGCATCTGAAGATTGCGCTCCGATCGGAATGCCTTGAGATCTGTCTTGCACGACATCAAAGCATTCGACGTGAGTTGGAAGCGCCGCCGGGAGGTTAACATGAGATTAATCTGGATTGCCATAGCTGCCGTCACCGCGATGCTGGCGGGGCCGGCATCGGGCCAGCAATGGCCGGCGCGCAACGTCAAGCTGATCGTGCCTTATCCGGCCGGCGGCAATGTCGATAGCGCCGCACGCATCATCGCCGACAAGCTCCAGGAAAAGCTCGGCCAGCCCTTCGTCATCGAGAACAAGGCCGGTGCCGGCGGCATGATCGCGGGCGAGGCCTTCGCGAAGTCGGCACCCGACGGCTACACCCTGTTCGTCGGCGCCAATGGCCCGGTGCTGTTCGCGACCGAGATCAACAAGCGCGACGCCTATAACTGGAAGAAGGATTTTCTCCCGATCTCGACCATCTCGATGACACCGCTGGTGCTCGAGGTGCATCCGTCGGTGCAGGCCAACACTTTCAAGGAATTCAACGATCTCGCCAAGCGCGAGCCCGGCAAGCTGACCATGGCTTCGCCCGGCCCCGGCACCACCAATCATCTGCTCAGCGAGCTGATGCAGTCCAGCCTCGATCTGCAATGGGTCACGGCGCACTACCGCGGCAACGCGCCGGCCATCAACGATCTCCTAGGCGGCCAGGTGCAGTTCGCGTTCGACCAGCTCACGGTCAGCCTGCAGCACATCAAGGCCGGCCTGTTCCGCGCGCTCGCCGTCACCAGCCCGCATCGCCTGAAGTCGCTGCCTGACGTGCCGACCTTCGCGGAGCTCGGCTACAAGGATTTCGACGGCCAGACGTTCACGGGGCTGTTCGCGCCCGCAGGCACGCCGGCGCCGATCGTCGACAAGCTGCACGAAACGCTCGTCGCAATCCTCAAGGACCCCGCCGTGATCGACAAGTTCGAGAAGCTCGGCGGCGAAGCCACCGCAATGTCGCCGGACGAGTTCAAGGCCTATCTCGAACGCGAGGACGCCAAGTGGATTCCGGTGGTGCGCAAGGCCAATATCCGGGCGGATTGATCGATGCGCATCGATCCCACCGAGCTCGGCGCCGAGCGCATCTACCGGCTGATGACCGGCATCGTGGTGCCGCGCCCCATCGCGTGGGTGACGAGCCTGTCGCGCAGCGGTGTGCTCAACCTCGCCCCCTTCAGCGCCTTCACCTTCGTCTCGCAGAAGCCGCCGATGCTCGCCATCAGCGTCGGGCGCAAGGGCGCCGGCTACAAGGACACCGCGCACAATATCCTCGATACCGAGGAATATGTGATTCATATCGCCGACACCCCGCTGATGTCAGCGGTGCACGACAGCTCCGTCGAGCATCCGCCCGAGATCAGCGAGGTCGAGCATCTCGGCCTCGAGACGCTTGCCTGCGAGCGCATCAAGGTACCGCGGCTTGCCGCCGCGCCGGTCGCGATGGAGTGTCGCTTCCGGCAATGCCTCGAATTTGGCGACGCCAAGAGCCGGCTCATCGTCGGCGAGGTCGTGATGTTCCATTTGCGCGACGGTCTGGTGAACGACGGCAAGGTCGAGACCAAGGCGCTCGACCCGATCGCACGCATCGGCGGCCCGCGTTACGCCCGCCTCGGCGAGATCGTGACGCTCAACACCGTCTTCCAGACTCCCAAATCGAAAGACTGAGTGGGTCTGTCTCGGGCCCAGCTGCCTCAAGATCATTGGAGGGAAATGCAATGCGACTCCTGAGCTATCTCCTGGACGGAGAGCTGCGCTACGGCGCGGCGGTGGAAGGCGGCGTGGTCGATCTGACCAGGCGCATCGGTCGCGACTTTTCCGATATGAAAGCGCTGATCGCAGCCAATGCGCTCGCCGATGCGCAGGAGGCGGTGGCCGGACGGAAGCCGGACTATGCGCTCGACGAGCTCGTCCTGTTGCCGCCGGTGCTGGCGCCGGAAAAGCTCTGGTGCATCGGCGTCAACTACGCCGAGCGCAATGCAGAATATAAAGACAATTCCGACCTGCCCAAATATCCCAGCCTGTTCGTGCGCAGCATGTCCTCCATGACCGGCTCCGGCCATCCGATCGAGAAGCCAGGGGTCTCGGACCAGCTCGACTATGAAGGCGAGCTCGTCATCGTGATCGGGCAGGGCGGCCGTCACATCCCGCGCGAGAAGGCGTGGTCGCACATCTTCGGCATGACCTTGTGCAACGAGGGCACGGTCCGCGACTGGCTGCGTCACGGCAAGTTTAACGTCACGCAGGGCAAGAACTTTGACCGCTCCGGCAGCATCGGCCCGTGGATCGTGACGGCGGATGAGCTCGATCCGCGCGGACCGCATGACATCATCACGCGCGTCAATGGCGAGGTGCGGCAGCAGGACACCACCGAGCGGCTGATGTTCCCGTTCGATTTCCTGATCACCTATCTCTCGACCTTCGCCACGCTCAAGCCCGGCGACATGATCGTCACGGGCACGCCGACCGGCGCGGGCGCGCGCTTCGATCCGCCGCGCTGGCTGAAGGTCGGCGACGTCGTCGAGGTCGAGTCCAGCCGCATCGGCGTGCTGCGCAACACCGTCGTCGCGGAGAGTTAAATCATGCTGGACGCTGCCACGATCGAGCGCCTCGCCGCGCGCCTCGATGAAGCCGAACGCACCAAGACACTGATCCCGATGTTCTCCAAGGAATATCCCGATTTCAGCATCGACGACGCCTATGCCATTCAGCGCGCCTGGACCAAGCTCCAGCTCGGCCGCGGCCGCATTATCAGGGGACACAAGATCGGCCTGACCTCGAAGGCGATGCAGAACGCGGTCGGCATCAACGAGCCCGACTACGGCGTGCTGTTCGCCGACATGTTCTATGCCGACGCCACGCCTGTTCCGTTCGACCGCTTTCACGCGCCGCGCATCGAGGTCGAGCTCGCCTTCGTGCTGAAGGCGCCGCTGCGCGGGCCCGACTGCACCATCTTCGACGTGCTCAATGCCACAGATTACGTGACGCCCGCGCTGGAGATTTTGGAGACGCGCATGCATCGCGTCGACCCAGAGACCGGCAAGACGCGCAAGGTGATGGACACGATCTCGGACAATGCGGCCAATGCCGCGCTGGTGCTCGGCGGCCGGCCGATCCGCCCGATGGATGCGGACCTGCGCTGGATCGGCGCGCTCTTGTTCCGCAACGGTGAGGTCGAGGAGACCGGCCTTGCCGCCGGCGTGCTCAACCATCCCGCCAACGGCATCGCCTGGCTCGCCAACCGCCTCGCGCCGCATGACGAACATCTCGCCGCCGGCGAGGTCGTGCTGGCGGGATCGTTCACGCGGCCTGTCGACATCCGCCGTGGCGATACGTTTCACGCCGACTACGGCGCCTTCGGCTCGGTGTCGTGTCAGTTCGTCTGAACCAACAACAAACAGGGAGCGCACCATGAGTGGTCAAACGCGGCGCAAGAGCATCCACATCGGCGGCTTCAAGCACGTCAATCCGATTCCGAACGCCTGCCGCATCGGCAATCTCGTGATGTCGGGCGTCATCTTGGGGCGCGATCCCGCGACCAATGCGATGCCGGAAAGCCTCGACGCGCAGTGCGCCAACATGTTCGCGCACATGAAGGCGACGGTGGAGGCCGCCGGCGGCACCACCGACGACATCATCAAGATGACGGTGTGGCTGAAGGACCGCTCGCAGCGCGGCCCCGTCAATGTCGAATGGCTCAAGATGTTCCCGGACGAGCATTCGCGGCCCGCGCGCCACGCGCTGCCGATGGACAACATGGATGGCGGCGCGCTGGTGCAGTGCGACTTCACCGCCGTGATCGACTGAGGAGTTGCGCATGCCAACCTATCTGCCGTTCGATCCCAATCCGCGACGCCCGGTGAAGGCACCGCCGCCGAAGACCATCGACAGCCAATTCCATGTGTTAGGTCCGATCGACAAATATCCGGAGCGTCCCGGCGCCGCCTATCGGATGCCGACCGCGACCTGGGAAGCGGCGCTGCGCATGCACAAGACGCTCGGCATCGAGCACGGCATCATCGTGCAGACCACGACCTATGGCGCCGACCATGCCGTCGTGCTCGACGGCCTCGCCGCGATGGGCCCGAACTACCGCGGCTGCGCCAACGCGCTGGTGTTCGCGGAGGCGAGCGACTCCTATCTCGCCAAGCTGCATGATGCGGGCGTGCGCGGCGCGCGCTTCAGCTTCCGTCAGGAGCTCGGCGCCGTGCTGTCGGACGCCGATTTCGCCCGTGCCATCGCGCGCATCCGCGAGCTCGGTTGGTACGTCAAGATCCAGCCGGAGAAGGACGGCATCATGTCCAGCGTCGCCAATTACGAGAACCTCGACGTGCCCGTGCTGATCGACCACATGGCGCGCCCCGATCCGGAAGCCGGCAAGAACGATCCGAATTTGCGCAAGATGCTGGAGCTGCTCAAGAAGGGCAATTTCTGGGTTATGCTGTCGCTCGGCGAGAAGACGTCGAAGACTGGGGCTCCCTACGACGACGTGATCCCGATCGCGCGCGCCTATATCGAGGCCGCTCCCGACCGCTGCGTCTGGGCCAGCGACTGGCCGCACCCCGTCTCGGTGAAGCAGCCGCCGAACGACGCCGATCTGTTAGAGCTGATGTACCGCTACGCGCCCGACCAGGCGGAGCTGGAGAAGATCTTGGTGCACAATCCGGCCAGGCTGTTCGGGTTTGCGGATTAGAGGAGGATTGGGCTGAGCACCTCGCCACGCGCGCGGTGCGCTCCCTCTCCCGCTTGCGGGAGAGGGTCGGGGTGAGGGCTCTTTCCTCTAGGGGATTGTCCCATCGCGGAGACACCCTCTCCCCAACCCTCCCCCGCAAGCGGGGGAGGGAGCACAGCTCGCTTGGAGCGCCATCCTCACCTCACCAATTGCTTGGCCAACCTGTCGCGCACCTCCGCTGCGATCTCGAACGAGCGCAGCCGCGCGGAATGGTCGTAGATCTGCCCCGTCGTCATCAGCTCGTCCGCGCCGGTCTCGAGGATGAGCGCCTTCAGCTTCTCTTCGACCACATCAGGCGAGCCGATCGCGGAGCACGACAGTGCTTGCGCAACGCCGGCCTTCTCGCCCGGCGACCACAGCGCGTCCATGTCATCCACCGGTGGCGGCAGCGGCCCGGGCGTGCCGCGGCGCAGGTTGATGAACTGCTGCTGCAGCGATGAGAAC
The DNA here is from genome assembly GCF_045571415.1 of Bradyrhizobium sp. LMG 9283. Taxonomy (NCBI): domain Bacteria; kingdom Pseudomonadati; phylum Pseudomonadota; class Alphaproteobacteria; order Hyphomicrobiales; family Nitrobacteraceae; genus Bradyrhizobium; species Bradyrhizobium sp. LMG 9283. Next base: position 8,338,143 of record NZ_CP120691.1, on the reverse strand, counting down.
ATCCGCTGCGCCTCCGCCTCGCTGTCCGCCGCGAAGACGTTGACGCCGACCATCGCATAGGGCTTGTCGAGCTGCGCCGACGGCTCGAAGCGCGCACGATATTCGCGCAACGCAGGCATCATCATCTGCGGCGCGAAATGCGAGGCAAACGCAAAGGGCAGGCCGAGCATCGCCGCAAGCTGCGCGCCAAAGGTGCTCGATCCGAGGATCCAGAGCGGCACCTTGGTGCCCATGCCGGGCACGGCGCGGATCGCCTGGTTCGGCTGCACGTCGCCGAGCAGCGCCTGCAATTCCAAGACGTCGTGCGGAAAATTCTCGGACGTGGTGGCGAGGTCGCGCCGCAGTGCCCTTGCCGTGAACTGGTCAGTGCCCGGCGCCCGCCCGAGCCCGAGATCAATCCGCCCGGGATAAAGCGATTCCAGCGTGCCGAACTGCTCGGCGATGACCAGCGGCGAATGGTTCGGCAGCATGATCCCGCCGGAGCCGACGCGGATCGTCTTGGTCCCGCCCGCGACATGACCGATCACCACTGAGGTCGCCGCGCTCGCGATCCCCGTCATGTTGTGATGCTCGGCCAGCCAGAAGCGTTTGTAGCCCCACTTCTCCGCATGCTGGGCGAGATCGAGCGAGTTGCGAAAGGCCTGCGAGGCGTCGCCGCCCTGGCGGATGGGCGCGAGGTCGAGCACGGAGAAGGGGATCATGTGGGGAAACCTGACGTGAAAGGATCTGCGGGCGATGCGCGCAGGGACAGATGTAGTGTCAGGAAGACACCGTTGCTCGAAGGTTCGAGCAGGCCGCGCGCCCGTTCACAACACTGTTATTGCGACTTATGGCGCCCTTCGTCTGAACTGGGCGTTTTGCGCCTGTTGTTGTAGCTTGCGGGAGCAACCGCTGGGTTGCCGGGAGGAACCGACATGACCACGGTCGTAATCAACCGCCGGAGCCTGCTCGCCGCTGGCGGCTCCGTCCTCGCAACCGGGGCTTTGGTATCAGGCGTTTCCGGTCTGCTGCTGCCGGCTCGCGCGAGCGGCCTTGCGCCGACCGAGTCGATGTTGGGCGGAGCGAACAATTACCGCAAGGGCGCACCGATCGTGGAGCGGATCGGCAAGGGTGGCTTCTGGATGAGCGGCACCGTCCGCCGCGCCGGCGACGGCGCTCCGCTCGCGGGACAGCGCATCCAGATCTGGGCGCACACCGTCGAATGTCGGGAGCACGAGCCGCAGAGTCATGGCGCCACGCTCACCGACAAGGACGGCAAGTTCCGGCTCGAGATGCCGCAGATCATCCCCATCTTCGGCCAGCCGCATGGTCACCTCGCCTATGACAGCGGTGAATTCAAAACCGTTTTCCTGCGGCCGGTGATGCGGAGCGCAAAGGAAACCAGCCTCGAAGCGCACTTCGTTCTGCAGCCGGCTTGAATTCAAATTGCACATGAAGGGATCGAGATCGGCCCGGGCGATCCTGATCTGGGTTGCCCTTGCTTTGGCCATTGGCGTGCCGATCGCGCTAGCCGCGACAAGCGAGCAGCTGGCATGGCGCGGCCCAGTCTACATTCTCGCCAGCTTCGCCGGCATCATCGCCCTCGGTCTCGTGCTCGTTCAGCCCTTGCTGATCGGCGGATATCTGCCGGGATTGTCGGCTTACCGCGGGCGGCGTGCCCATCACTGGATCGGCGGCTCCTTGCTTGTGGCGATCGTGATCCACGTCGCCGGCCTCTGGATCACCAGTCCCCCTGATATGATCGACGCGCTGACCTACTCATCGCCGACGCCGTTCTCCCCCTTTGGCGTCACCGCGATGTGGGCCATCTTCGCTGTTGCGCTATTGGCTCCCCTGCGTCGGCGACTGGGACTGCGGCCGCGAACCTGGCGCTACGTTCATATGCCGCTGGCGATCGTCATCGTGGCAGGCAGCGTGGTCCATTGCCTGCTGATCGAGGGGACGATGGAGACAATCTCGAAGGCGGCGCTGTGTGCGCTCGTCCTCGCGGCAACCGTGAAAGTCATGATTGACCTGCAGGTGTGGCGAAAGCGACGGACGTTGCGCGGGGAGAGCATTGCGCGGCAGTAATCCGGGCGGACCAGGTCACATCCGAGACTTCCCCAGTTCCATCCTTTGTGTGCAGAATGGCGCGCGCCAAGGATTGTCATCGGGCCGGGAGGATCTCGAAATGGCAGAGCGGACAATTCACTTCGACGACGGTGCCGCCTATGAGCAGATGATGGGAATCTGGAGCCGGTTCGCTGGCGAGATATTCCTTGATTGGCTGGCACCTCCTGCCGGCTTGCGGTGGATCGACATCGGATGCGGCAACGGGGCCTTCACTGAACTCCTGGTCGAGCGCTGCAGCCCCGTCGAGGTCCAGGGCATTGACCCCTCCGCAGAGCAGCTTGCTTTTGCGCGCACGCGACCTGCGGCGCGCGTGGCAAAGTTTCGCCAAGGTGATGCCATGGCGCTCCCTTTCGCCGACGGCAGCTTCGATGCGGCCGTGATGGCGTTGGTTCTCGTGTTCGTTCCGGATCCCGCCAAGGGCGTCAGCGAAATGGTGCGAGTCGTTGTCCCTGGTGGTGCGGTCATGACGTACATGTGGGATATGTTGGGTGGCGGCTTTCCGCTTGATCCGATCTACGATGCGATAAAGGCAATGGGCCTTGCGGCGACCCGCCCACCACGGATGGACGCGTCTCGCATGGGAACATTGCGCGAGCTGTGGACCGGAGCAGGTCTCGAGGACGTGCAAACGCGAGAGATTGCGGTGCAACGGACTTTTTCAGGTTTCGATGACTTTTGGGCAACCAGTCTGAAGTCTCCTGCGCTTCGGCCTGCCGTTGCAGCGATGAAACCGGCAGACGTCGAGACTCTCATCTCGCGGGTTCGGGCACGCGTGCCGGCGGATGCCAATGGTCGCATCACCTGCAGTGCGCGCGCACACGCGATCAAGGGGCGCCGGCCCAAATAGCTTGCGGCGCGGAGGATGGGTAGCGCACTTGCGAAACCCATCATCTTCGCCACCGAACGCGTCTGATGGGTTTCGCTTCGCTCTACCCATCCTGCGCGCTAAAGTGATCCCCTCGACATTTTTCGAAGGCAACTCATCGCCATGGCTTTCTGGACAGCGGGCTCGTTTGCATTGGCGATCGCCTATGTCCTTGGTTCGATCCCCACGGGCTATCTGGCCGGGAAACTCCTTCGAGACATTGATATTCGTCAGCATGGTTCCAGATCCACCCGCGCTACGAATGTCTTGCGGACCCTTGGAAAATGGCCTGCGTTGCTGGTGCTGGTCGCCGACGTGCTGAAAGGCGTGGCGGCCATCATCGTTGCCCGCGCGTTCTGTCCTTGGCTCTATGCCGTGCCCTCCTCGATGCCGCCGACAGTATCTGACCTGCAAGTCTGGGTGCCGTGGGCCGTTTGCCTGGCGGGAGTTGCCGTGTTGCTCGGGCATAGCCGCTCGATCTGGTTGAATTTCACAGGCGGCAAATCGGCCGCGACCGGGCTCGGCGTGTTGCTGGCGATGTCGTAGCCCGTGGGACTGGGATCTGCCGCGGTCTTCGGCCTCGTGCTGGCCATTGCGAGGATCGTCTCCCTGAGCTCGATGCTCGCGGCATTGACCGCAATCGTTCTGGTCTGCGCCTTCGCGCAGCCGCTGCCCTATCGGTTGCTGGTGATCGGAGGCGGCATCTACGTGATCTTTCGCCATCGCGCCAACATTCAGCGGCTGTTGAGGGGGACGGAGCCGCGCCTAGGTCGAAATGGCCCCGACACGAAGGCAGAAGCGCAGGTGTAGCCATATGCAGGCCCTCAAAAACAAGCCGGGCGCGTGACGGCGTCGTCAGCGCCGATATGTGCTCTGCTTGCCGCAAATGGCGGCGGGGCGTATCCTTGTGCGATGCCTGCCACGGCTCCCGATCTGAAAGCGTTTCTGCTCGCGACGCCGTTCTTCGGTGGGCTCCCCGAGCCAAGTCTCGACCTCCTGATCTCGATGCTGGTCGAGTGCCGCTTCGATGCCAACGCGACCGTCGTGGCGGAGGGCGAGCCGGGACGTTCGATGTTCATCGTCAAATCCGGCCGGCTGGCGGTGAGCAAACGGACGAATGCGGGGAGCGTCATCCCAATATCCCGTTTGGAGCCAGGCGATTTCTTCGGCGAGATGACGCTGATCGAAATGCAGAACCGCTCCGCCACGGTGGTCGCGGAGGCGCCGACTGTGCTGTACGAGCTGACGGCCCAGAAGCTTTACGCGTGCTACAAGGACGACATCCACGCCTACGTGATCATCCTGCAGAACGTCAATCGCGAGCTTTGCCGGCGGCTACGCCGGGCGGACGATCGCTTCGCGGCACTGTCGGTGGATGACGGCAATGATCGTGCGTAGGGACAGAGCAGTTGCGAAACCATCATGTTTCGCCACTGAGCAAAGCCTCGACGGGTCTTAGCGATCACGACTTATCGTGCGCGTACTTCTCCAAGACCAGCCGATTATACTCATCCCTTACTGCTCTTCGGGAAATATGCCCCTTCCGGTCTTTGGCGATTTTCAGAAGGTCGGGGTCGGTCGGTGCCCTTGATTTCCGCCTAAATCTCGCAAAGAGGGGGGTCGTAGGCTCCGACATCCTCCCAAACAGCCGGTCAAACCATCCCATTGTGTCCTCCCGGACAGGCCGCAGGCTACAACATTATCACCCGGAATTTGGGGGTCAAACGGACAGTGCGGCTGCATTTTTTCGAAAAGCTCGACGCCACATAGTCCGCAACGGGTGCAGGCCTTAAGCGATGCAGTTCAGTGTCAGAGGCGGACATGGATGCTTCCTTGCTGCGCCGCGTCGAACCATTTCCGGAGGGGCAGTTGGTTTGCCGTGCGGCACGCTTTTGGATAGCTTTGGTTCAATCGTACGATCCTTACTTGCGTCATCTGAAGTACAGATGGACGGCGGCCGGAGCCCCTCATGATCACCCCGGGACGTCATCGTCCGCTTGCCCAGGACGCCTGGAACGAATCGGCTGTCAGGGTCACGATTGAAGAAATTGCGACCGATGCGATCACGCATTTCCATCCCGACACCTTCTGGCCGGCTCATCCGAGTGACGATGGGGTGGGAGATGGTGACCCCAGCCTCTACAAGGGGCACTAGATTACCTACATCGCATAGGGGCTACCCGCGCCGCCGAAGACTTTCGCTCTGTGCTGCCAAAGCTGATCGAGCGAACAATCATCGACCACGAAGCCAGTTCGCCGACCGATTATGAGAAGCATGGCTCGCTGCTTCGCGGCGATATGGGTGCCGCACTTCTCGCAATGCGCCTTGAGCCGACATCGAGCCTCGCCGACCTGGTTTATAGGCGCGCCGAAGCAAATAATGGACTGCCAATCCGAGAACTCATGTGGGGTATGCCGGGATCGATGATAGCTGCAGTCCATATGAGCGAGATGACGAGGGAAGAGCGATGGCGCGGACTCTTTGAAGTGCAGGCAGCGCGGCTGTTGGCCGAATTGGAGGACACGCCGCAAGGTCCTCTTTGGACCCAGGATTTTTATGGTGCCAAAGATCGCTTTCTCGGGCCCGTTCACGGCTTCGCCGGCAACGTCATTCCGTTATTGCTCGGATGGGATTGGTTGACGGCGGCGCAGCAAGCGTACGTAGCCGAATTTGTGCCGAAGTCGCTTGAAGCGAATGCGTGGCGATACGAACTTGGAACAACATGGGGCCCGAGAAGCAAGCGCGAGAAGCGGCTTTTCATATGTCAGCACTGTCACGGTGCACCGGGGATGGTGACGACTTTTGCTGACGCGCCTTTCAGTACGCCAGAATTTGACGCGCTTTTGCTGGATGGTGGGCGTTTTGCCTGGGCCGCCGGACCACTAACAAAGGGGTCGAACCTTTGCCATGGTACGGGTGGAAATGGCTACGCATTCCTCAAGCTCTACCGACGCACGCATGATCCCATTTGGCTCGACCGCGCGCGCCAGTTCGCCATGACTGCCATCCTCCAGTACCGCGGCGCTCAGATGGTGGCTGGCCGCGGTCGGTATTCGCTTTGGACTGGTGACATCGGTCTTGCGATCTACCTTTGGGACTGCATCACAGGGGATGCTCGGTTCCCGACTATCGATGTGTTCTGACATTAGGGAGCCGGGACCGTTTCAGGTCCGAAAGCTGATATCGATCGCAACGCTTCTGACCCGTCGGGCAAAACACCCCGCCTCCCGCCAAAACCCGTCAACTCCCTTCCGTAAAAATATTCCACTTTACCGAAATTCGGATTTGCGGCACTATTCCGCCATCCCGGTCCTCGAAGAGGGGCGATCGTACGTCGTAACGAACGTGGATCGGGGTGCGGTGGACGCGGCTGCGTCGGGCACGCGAAGGCGGGACCAGGGCGAGATGAACCTCGTGAGGTTTTGGCTAGCGTGCAGACGAACGGCGCCAATGCTCTGCAAAACCCTTCGGGGTGGAGCGGGGCGAAGCTGCGTACGGCAAAACGTGTGGTCCTGACCGTCGTTGCTACGGTCAAGCCTTGCGGAGATGCTTCGAGGCTCAACCGGGCCTGGAGGTATCGTCAATTCGCGAGGTGACGGAGGCCAGAAGGAACTCGGCTCCGGGGAGAGCAGGCATAAGCCGTCAAACCACTGCGCAGGGAAGGCCGTGTGTTGGGCTTCACCTGTATGCCGCTGTGCAGTTTTCTGCGTGTGCTTTCGCGCAGCGGACCGTGGGTGCCAGCCGGCACCCGGCCTTTCCTGCGCCCTCTTCACAGAAGAGGGACAAGGAAACGAGCAAAACTCGGGCGTTTCAGGCCGCGAGAATGCCGAGCCATGTGTGGAACATTGGTGCCGGCGAAACGACCAAGCTTTCTCGCCCCGCCGGTGTCGCTTGTGTATCAGCGGCGGGCGGCGATCGCCGTCAGCTCCAGTTTGATGCCCGGACCGAGATCCGCAACGCCAATGGCGGCGCGCGCCGGCAGACGGTCCGCGGTGAAATAGCGCTTCCACACCTGGTTGAACGCCGCCTTGTCGGCGAGATCCGTCAAAAAGATCGTCACCTGCAGAACGCAGGAGAGATCGGAGCCGGCCCCATCAAGCAGGGTCTTCAACTGGCGAAGCACATCCTCGGCCTGACCTGCCATATCGAGCCCCGCATCCTCGGGAACGATGCCGCCGAGATAGAGCACACCGTTATGCTCAACGATCTCGTGGAGCAGTCCTTCATAGGGTAGGGAACGTTTGATCACGATCGCGTCTTCGAGTGTTGCGGGCACGCTGGCCGGGCGAGAGCTCGCTTGGGGAAAGCTGGTGCTGCCAGACAGGATTGAACTGTCGACCTCTCCATTACCAATGGAGTGCTCTACCACTGAGCTACGGCAGCATGTGCTGGGATCAGAATCGGCCGCCACGGGGGCCTACCAAGCGGGCCGATATCTGCCACAAGCCCCCCTCCTGTGCAAGCTTGCAAGCCCCGCCAAAACGAGAAAATCGAGCCGATATCGAGGGCAAAATGCCCGTTTTCGCTCGAAACGACCGACTTTCTGCCGATTCGGGGACCGATATCCCCGCCCAACTGGCCAGTTGGACCAGGGCGCAGATTCAATCCATTTCGAGTTTCGCACGATCGGATCGCGCCGGCCTCTTGAGCTGCCATGTTCGTTGGGCATGTTATGGCCGATCGCTGCGGTGGACCTTTGATGACGGACCGGAACGACAAGAACTCGAGACAGAGCCGGGCGTCCCGAGACGACCGGCTGAAATCGGCGCTGCGCGAAAACCTGAAGCGGCGGAAGCTGCAGGCGCGCGAGCGTGCCGCAATCGCCGAGCCCTCGCAGAACGAGGATGGTTCCCTAAATGAGGGGACCGCCGGCAAGACCGACAGCTAGAATGGAATGAGCGGGAATGACGATGGCGCAGGACGAGGTGCAACGAACCGACAGGGAGGCGCTGATGGCGCAGTTCACGCGTCCTGAGCAGACCTTTCCGACGCTGACACAAGTCGAGATCGAGCGCCTGCGCCAGTTCGGCGAGCTCAGGCGGTATAAGGACGGCGAGCTGCTGTTCGAGACCGGCAAGCAAGGGCCGGGCATGTTCGTGGTGCTGGCGGGCTACGTCGCCATCACCCAGCGCGACGGGCTCGGTCACGTCACCCCGGTGATCGATCAGGGCCCCGGGCAATTTCTGGCGGAGCTCGGCCAGCTCTCGGGCCGGCCGGCGCTGGTCGATGGCCGCGCCGAGGGCGATGTCGAGGTGCTTCTCGTTCCGCCGGACCGGCTGCGCGCGCTGCTTGTGGCCGAAGCCGAGCTTGGCGAGCGCATCATGCGCGCGCTGATCCTGCGCCGGGTCAATCTGATCCAGGGCGGCATCGGTGGTCCCGTGCTGATCGGGCCGTCGAACTCCGCCGGCGTGGTGCGCCTGCAAGGCTTTCTCACCCGCAACGGCCAGCCGCATCATCTGCTCGATCCCAACAGCGAGCATGACGCCGCCGAACTGATCGCGCGCTATTCGCCGAAGCCGGAGGATTGGCCGCTCGTCGTCACGGCTGGCGGCACGGTGCTGCGCAATCCCAGCGAGACCGAGCTCGGCCGCGCCATCGGCATGATCGGCGGTGCCAAGGACAACCGCATCTACGACGTCGCCATCGTCGGCTGCGGGCCGGCAGGGCTCGCGACCGCGGTCTACGCGGCCTCCGAAGGTCTCTCGGTTGCCGTGCTCGACACTCGCGCGTTCGGCGGACAGGCCGGCGCCAGTGCGCGCATCGAGAATTATCTGGGTTTTCCGACCGGCATCTCCGGCCAGGCGCTGGCGGGCCGCGCCTTCACCCAGGCGCAGAAGTTCGGCGCGGACATCATGATTCCGATGTCGGTGCGCTCGCTGGATTGCTCGCGCGCCAACGGCACCTTCGCGCTGGCACTGGATTGCGGCGACACCTTGCGCTCACGCGCGGTGGTGGTCGCGAGCGGCGCGCGCTATCGCCGGCCCGACATCGCGAACCTCGACAAGTTCGAGGGGCGCGGCGTCTGGTACTGGGCCTCGCCGGTGGAGGCGCGGCTCTGCGCCGGCGAGGAGGTGGCGCTAGTCGGTGCCGGCAATTCGGCAGGGCAGGCCGCGGTGTTCCTGTCGGGCCACGCGAAAAAAGTGCTGATGATCATCCGCGGCGGAGGCCTCGGGGCCAGCATGTCGCGCTATCTCATCGAGCGCATCGAAGCGACGCCGAACATCGAATTGATGTTCAACACCGAGATCACGGCGCTCGAGGGCGACGAGGCCTCGCTGCTACGGCGCATCCGCTGGAAGAGTCGGCTGTCCGACGACGAGGATTCCGCCGACATCCGCAATCTCTTCCTGTTCGTCGGTGCGGATCCGGCCACCTCATGGCTCGACGGCTGCGGCGTCACGCTCGATCGCGGCGGCTTCGTCGTAACAGGCGCGCAGTCCGAGCAGAACCAGGGCAAGCTCGTGGCGCCGCTGGAAACCTCCGTGCCCGGCGTCTACGCCGTCGGTGACGTCCGCTCCGGATCGGTCAAGCGCGTCGGCGGCGCCATCGGCGAGGGCGCGCAGGTCGTCGCCTCCCTGCACGGCTATCTCGGCGACGCCGCAAAACCGGCGCTTTAGTCAAGGAGAAGGCAAGCAGATGGCAAGCCGAATCCGGCTTGCCATCTTGCGGCATCCCACAGACTATCGTCTCGTCGTGAGGCCAATCGCACGTGGAAAAACAAAGATTCCCGAGGGAGGACTAAATGGCTGAAGTCGTCGTGCTGTACAAAACACCCAAGGATGCTGCCGCCTTCGACAAGTATTATGCGGAGACGCACATCCCGCTCGCCAAGAAGCTTCCCGGCCTGAAGAAATACGCCGTCAGCAAGGGGCCGGTCGCATCTCCCGCAGGTCCTTCCGGAATCCATCTCGTCGCCATCCTCACCTTCGACAGCGTGGCCGACATCCAGGCGGCCTTCGCCAGTCCGGAAGGCAAGGCGACCGGCGCCGACGTGCCGAAATTCGCCAGTGGTGGTGCCGACATCCTGATCTTCGACACCAAGGAAGTGTGAAGGGTCGCTTCAACTTTCGTCAAAAGCCTGCAGCCCGGATGGAGCGAAGCGTAATCCGGGACTGCTGTCGCTTGTGGCAGGATTCCCGGATTTCGCTGCGCGCTCCATCCGGGCTACAACTGCTATCGTCTGTGACAGCGCTGCAAGAAATTCAGCCATGCGTTTGTCGATTCGCACGATGACGCGTGGCTGCGCCTCTGCATGTGACGACAACGTAGGTGGCAATCCCATGAGGGCCACAATACTACTCTCATCATTCAATGCGGAGAGTAGGAGGGATGTCATGGTCCTTGGGTTGAGCCTGCCTGCCTTCACGCTGGTCCATGTCGTCATCAGCCTGATCGCCATCGTCGCCGGCCTGGTCGTGATGTTCGGTCTGCTCGGCTCGAAGCCGATGCGCGGCTTCACCGCGATCTTCCTGCTGTTCACCATCCTCACCAGCGCCACCGGATTCCTATTCCCGTTCAAGGAGGTGCTGCCCTCGCACATCATCGGCATCATCTCGCTGGTGCTGCTCGCGATCGCCTGCGTCGCGCTCTACGGCATGCGGCTCGCCGGGGTCTGGCGCCCGGTCTACATCGTGACCGCGATGATCTCGCTGTATTTCAACGTCTTCGTGCTGGTGATCCAGTCGTTCCTGAAGGTGCCGGCGCTCGCTGCGCTGGCGCCTGCCGTGCCACCGGCTCCGCCATCGGGTCCGGTGTTCGCCGTCGTGCAGGGTATTGTGCTGGTGTTTTTCGTCGTGCTCACGATCGGCGCCTGGCGGCGCTACAAGCCGATGGCGTTTGCCTGATCACACGATTCTCAACGTTCGCAGGTGATGCGAGGCATCGCATTCGGGACGTCGCATAACCATCTGCAGATCGTCGGCGCGTGCCTGTTCGCGCGTAAACAATTTCACCGAAAGAGAGTAGTCTATGCCCACCATCACCACCAAAGACGGCGTCGAGATCTTCTACAAGGACTGGGGCGCGGGCCAGCCGATCGTGTTCAGCCATGGCTGGCCGCTGTCGTCGGACGATTGGGACGCGCAGATGCTATATTTCGTCACGCGCGGCTATCGCGTCATCGCCCATGACCGCCGCGGCCACGGCCGCTCGGCGCAGGTCGCCGACGGCCACGATATGGATCATTATGCGGACGATCTCGCCGCGCTCACCGCGCATCTCGACCTCAAGAACGCCATTCATGTCGGGCATTCCACCGGGGGCGGCGAAGTCGTGCACTACATCGCGCGCCATGGCGAGAGCCGGGTGGCGAAAGCCGCGATCCTCTCGGCGGTGCCGCCGCTGATGGTGCAGACGGCGGCCAATCCCGGCGGGCTCCCGAAGAGCGTGTTCGACGATCTCCAGAAGCAGCTCGCCGCCAGCCGCACGCAATTCTATCGCGACCTCCCCGCCGGCCCGTTCTACGGCTACAACCGCCCCGGCGCAAAACCGTCGGAAGCCGTGATCCAGAACTGGTGGCGCCAGGGCATGATGGGCGGTGCGAAAGCGCACTACGACGGCATCGTCGCATTCTCGCAAACCGATTTCACCGAAGACCTCAAGAAGATCAACGTGCCGGTGCTGGTGATGCACGGGGACGACGACCAGATCGTGCCCTATGCCGATTCGGCGCCGCTCTCGGCCAAGCTGCTCAAGAACGGCATCCTGAAAACGTACAAGGGATTTCCTCACGGCATGCCGACAACCCACGCCGAAACGATCAACGCGGACCTCCTGGCGTTTTTCAGGGAGTGACGCGCACTTACCCTTCCTGGAGGGGGAGGGTCGATCGCGCGCAGCGCGAACGGGGTGGGGTGATCTCTCCATTCGGGCACGGAGACATGGCATGACCGCAGGCTGTCTATGCTGTGTGCGGTCCGCTCTGGTCGGTGCTGCGCCGGATTTCGCCGCGGCTCGTGACCTCGACCGAGCAGGTCGGCCCCACCATGGTCCGCGTTGCCCGGGGAAGGGTATCCGCGCAAGGTGCTTGGAGATGGAGGATATCGATAGCCTCTGACCGGCTAATTTGTGCGGAAATTTCGAGGCCCGCGCGCGTTGAGTCCTGTCCACTCCAAAGGAGAAGCGTCGGCGATGTCGCCCCATCTCAAACTGATCGCACTCGACGCCGACGATCTCGCCGTGATCTCGACCCATGTCCAGGACGCCCGAGTCCAGACGTCCGACATCATCTGGCGGCAGAGCGAGAAGCGGCTTGTGGTCGGAATGAGCCGGCTGGACTGGGAGCAGACATTGGAGGGCGAGACCGAGCCACGCCGGCTGGTCGCCGCGCTCCGTTTCGACCGTGTGCTCGCCTGCAAGTCGCGCAACATCGACCTCGCCGCGCTGGACAAGGTGCTGGATCTCGTCGGCATTGAATTTCACCCCCAGGACGGGCGCCACGAGGAGCCCGGCGGCAGCGCCCTGCTTTTGTTCGCTCAGGGCGGCGCCATCCGCCTGGAGGTCGAGTGCCTGGAATGCGAGCTGACCGACCTCGGGGACGACGCGCTGGGAACGGGAATTGAGGGGAAGGGGTGAAGTGGCCGGTATACCAGCCAAACGGGCTCAGTCTCTCGTCGGAACGGCCTCTCCCGAGGGTTGACGCAGCTTCCCCGCCGCGCCATTGAGCAGGGGACCTGGTGCGCCGATCCGCCCCCCAAGACCAGCCAGAAGCCAAGCGAAACATGCCCGTTCGCCTCGACCGCAGCAGCGCCGATTTTGACCAGCGATTCGCCGCCTTCCTCGCCGCCAAGCGCGAGGCTTCGGCCGACGTCGAGGCCGCCGCGCGCGCGATTGTCGATGATGTGGCCAGGCGCGGCGACGCCGCCCTGCTCGAAGCAACGGCAAAGTTCGACCGCTTGACGCTGGATGCATCCTCCTTGCGCGTCTCGGCCGCCGAGATCGAGGCCGCCGTGAAGGCCTGCGATGCCGCGACGCTGGACGCGCTGAAACTCGCGCGGGACCGCATCGAGACCTATCACCGCCGTCAGCTTCCGAAGGACGAGCGCTTCACCGACCCGCTCGGCGTCGAGCTCGGCTGGCGCTACACGGCGATCGAATCGGCCGGCCTCTACGTGCCCGGCGGCACCGCGGCCTATCCGTCCTCGGTGCTGATGAACGCCGTGCCGGCGAAAGTCGCCGGCGTTGCGCGCCTCGTGATGGTGGTGCCCTCGCCGGACGGCAAGCTCAATCCGCTGGTGCTGGCGGCAGCGTATCTCGGTGGCGTCACCGAGATCTACCGTGTCGGCGGTGCGCAGGCCGTCGCCGCGCTCGCGCACGGCACCGCGACGATCGCACCGGTCGCAAAGATCGTTGGGCCTGGCAACGCCTATGTCGCCGCCGCAAAGCGGCTGGTGTTCGGCAAAGTCGGTATCGACATGATCGCGGGCCCCTCGGAGGTGCTCGTCATCGCCGATGAGACCGGCAACGCCGACTGGATCGCTGCTGACCTGCTGGCGCAGGCCGAGCACGACGCGAGCGCGCAGTCGATCCTGATCACGGATTCGGTGCGCCTTGCCGCCGATGTCGAAAAGGCGGTCGAGGCGCAGCTGAAGACGCTTCCGCGTGCCGCGATCGCAAGCAGCTCCTGGGCCGATTTCGGCGCCGTCATCATGGTGAAGAACCTCAACGACGCGATCCCGCTCGCGGACGCCATCGCTGCCGAGCATCTCGAGATCATGACGGCGGATCCGGACGCGCTCGCCGTCGAGATCCGCAATGCCGGCGCGGTATTCCTTGGGCCGCATACGCCTGAAGCGATCGGCGACTATGTCGGCGGCTCCAACCACGTGCTGCCGACGGCGCGCTCGGCGCGATTTTCCTCGGGGCTCTCGGTGCACGACTTCATGAAGCGCACCTCGATCCTGAAATGCGGGCCCGATCAATTGCGTGCGCTGGGTCCAGCCGCGATGACGCTCGGCAAGGCGGAGGGGCTGGATGCCCATTCGCGCTCGATTGGACTGCGCCTCAATCTGTCATGACAAAGCCGCCCGAACAGGACGACTCGACCAATCGCATCGTCGGTGTCACGCTCGACGAGGACTCGATCGGCCGCTCCGGGCCGGACATCGAGCATGAGCGGGCGATCGCGATCTACGATCTGATCGAGCAGAATTTGTTCGCGCCCGAGGGCGCGGAGGGCAACGGCCCGTTCACGCTGCATATCGGCATCACCGGCAATCGGCTGATGTTCGACATCCGCCACGAGGACGGCACGCCCGTGGTCGCGCATCTGCTGTCGCTGACGCCGTTCCGGCGGATCGTGAAGGACTATTTCATGATATGCGACAGCTACTACCAGGCGATCCGCACCGCGACCCCGGACAAGATCGAGGCCATCGACATGGGCCGCCGCGGCATCCATGACGAGGGATCGCGCACGCTGCAGGAGCGGCTGAAAGGCAAGGTGCGGGTCGATTTCGAGACCTCGCGCCGCCTGTTCACGCTCATTACCGTCCTGCATTGGAAGGGTTGAGCGCGCATGATCCCGAAAAATGGGAACCGGTTTTCGGATCGGATCATGCGCCAAAACAAAAGAGCGTAAGCGATGGCTGCGCCCGCACGCGCGCGCGATCCGCAATCGGTGCTGTTCGCCTGTGCGATGAACAGCGTGCGCTCGCCGATGGCCGAGAGCCTGTTGCAGCACATGTTTCCGCAGGGCCTCTATGTGAAGTCGGCCGGCACCAGGAAGGGCGAGCTCGATCCATTTGCAGTGGCCGTGATGGCCGAGCTTGGCCAGGACATCTCGGCTCACAAGCCGCAGACCTTCGAGGAGCTGGAGGACTGGGAGGGGCTGAATTTCGACCTCATCATCACGCTCTCGCCCGAGGCGCATCACAAGGCGCTGGAGCTGACGCGAACGCTCGCGGCCGATGTCGAGTACTGGCCGACGCAGGATCCTACCACCATCGAAGGCAGCCGCGACCAGAAGCTCGCGGCCTATCGCGAGGTCTGCGACCAGCTCCTGATGCGCATCCGGCGGCGCTTTGCCAAGGCGGGCGCGGCTTCGGGCTGATCTCGTGCCCCGGACGCGGCGCAGCGTGCAACGATGCGCTGCAGAGCCGGGGCCCATCTCACCGCAAGCCAAGCTCCTGGGTCCCGGCTCAGCGTCGCAGCATTCATGCCCGCCGCGTCCGGGACACGGGACCGGCGTAACACCCGCGTCACAGAGCGTAGGCACATGCGTGCTGAGGAAGCCTCGAATCACCTAACCTCCGGGTTCCCGGGTTGTGAAATCAGCCCCCTTCCGATAGGTTCCGCGCGCAATTCACCCCTGCCTCATTCCCCAAATCACCTGATGCTCGGCCGCCCCAAATTCGTACTTGCCTCCGGTTCGCCGCGTCGGCTGTCGCTGCTCAATCAGGCCGGCATCGAGCCGGACGCGCTCCGGCCAGCCGACGTCGACGAGACGCCGAGGCGGGGTGAGCTGCCGCGCGCCTGCGCCAATCGGCTCGCGAGGGCAAAGGCCGATGCAGCACTCAAATCGGTGCAGCTCGACGACGAGTTGCGCGGCGCCTTCATCCTCGCCGCCGACACCGTGGTGGCGGTCGGCCGCCGCATCCTGCCCAAGGCCAATCTGGTCGACGAGGCCGCGCAGTGCCTGCGGCTGCTGTCGGGCCGCAACCATCGCGTCTACACCGCGATCTGCCTCGTCACGCCGCGCGAAGCCTTCCGCCAGCGCCTGGTCGAGACCCGCGTGCGCTTCAAGCGTCTCTCGGAGGACGACATCCAGGCCTATATCGGCTCCGGTGAATGGCGCGGCAAAGCCGGCGGCTATGCCGTGCAAGGCATCGCCGGGTCCTTCGTGGTCAAGATGGTGGGGTCCTACACCAACGTCGTCGGCCTGCCGCTCTACGAGACCGCGACGCTGCTCGGCGGCGAAGGCTTTCCGATCCGTTTCGGCTGGCTCAACGCCACCGCAGTGTGAGCCGACAGGCCGCGATCCAACAAAAATCGCGAAAACAACCCCATGCACAGTAGAATGGCCTGAAGGCGCGCATGCGCCGCCGCCCGAGGAACTCGTTCGCCGACAGGCGCTTGAACCCCTTCACCCCGTGCAAGCTGCCGACATCATGGACGACCAAGTCAAAAAGCCCGCCAGCCCCCTCAAAGCCTGCCCGATCTGCGGCAAGCCGCAATCGGAAGCCACCCGTCCGTTCTGCTCGTCGCGCTGCCGCGACGTCGATCTGAACCGCTGGCTGAAAGGCTCCTACGTCATCCACGGCCGCGACGACGAAGTGGATGACGTCGAATAAATAAATAATATCAAGTATTTATGGAGATGTTCGATCCGCCGCGCGCCAGCCGCGGCAAGCCCGTTCTCCCTTGTGCACAGGCGGGCTGTCCCCGGCGAAGTCTCTTGGCGAAGCCGGGTGGACAGGCCGCCCCGAGCCCACTATAAACCGCCCGCTCGATGGGCTTTGGCCCCTCTCTTGGAGCACGCCCAGGTAGCTCAGTTGGTAGAGCATGCGACTGAAAATCGCAGTGTCGGTGGTTCGATTCCGCCCCTGGGCACCATTCTACGCTTGAGCACGATTTTGTACGATTGCGTTCGCTAGATGATCGCCGCCAAGGCGCTCGCGGATTTCTCTCCGTAGTAGAGCTCCGTACTTTCAAATCCAGATTAGCAACCACCGATTCTAACGATATCGGCGCAGGCTCCTGCTGCCGGCTCGAGATCGCGCCGACGATTGGACGGGCTTCGCGAGCTACGGAGCTGCGCCGGAGGAGTGCATTGAGAGGTAGCCGCTTTCGGAGGGGCGGCAAGTGGAAGCGGCGGGGGAACACGCGCGCCACGTCGAAGCGCGCATCATCAGTCAGCGAAGCACGCCGTTCGTCCGTAGCGAATGCACGAAATCGATCACCGCCAGAATCATCACGCCAACAACAATGACGATGAGCGGGATGGCCTTGATCCAAACCACCAGGATTCCAAGAAATGTCATCACAAGCGCGAGGCCGATGATTCCGGTGATCAGATTGGTCATCGCACTTTCCTTTTCTCCGCACCGGGGCTCGATTGCGACCCAGCGCTCGGGGCTTTGCGCCGACCGCCACGACGAGTGTGCCCGACATTCTTGACGAGCCAGTGCGCCGTGCGCAAGAGGCGGGCATCGTTTCCGCGACGGCCGACAAGCTGAACGCCCAGCGGAAGGCCGGTTTCGGAACTCATCAATGGCAGGCTGATAGCGGGCACACCGAGATAGGTCCAGGTCGTGCAGAAAATCGGGGTGCCGGTCGTCTCAATTCCGGGCGCCTCGCCTGGCGCGGCGGGCGTCAGGACGGCGTCGTATTCGTCGAAAACATGGTCCAGACCCTGGTTGAGCGGTGTAATCCCGGCCAGGGCGTTACAATAATCCACCGCGAGATGCGTGCGGCCGCGCTCGATCGCCTGCCGCAGCCGAGTGCTGAGCTTGTCGCCGCCTCGTTGGTAGTCACGCCGCAGATTGTGCGCCATATCAACTTCCATGATGATGCGGTGCATATCGACGACCTTATCGAAGCTTGGACCAAGCTCGACTTCGCTCGAAGCCTCGCCCAAAGCCCCGACAAGCTCAGCAAAGGCTTCACGTGTCACCGGCTCGGCCTGATCCCAGACCGCAGAGCGCACAAAGGCAAAGCGCGGTGGCAACGGCGGCTCGCTCGCCGCTACCGCAGAGAATGGCGGACGCGCAACAGGCCGCGTGTCCAGATCCTCCTGATCGAACCCGACCAATACCTCGGCCAGCAGCGCCACGTCCTCGACGCTGCGCCCGAACACGCCGACATGATCGAGTGTGCGCGACAATTCGAGCGCGCCACTGCGCGGAATGAGGCCGTGCGTGGGCTTGAAGCCGACCACGCCGCAGAAGGCGGCAGGACGAATTACCGAGCCGTTGGTCTGCGAGCCGATGGCACCTGGCACCATGAGCGCCGCAACGGCCGCGGCGGAGCCCGAGGACGATCCGCCGGGCGTGTGATCCCGGTTGTGCGGATTCCGGGTCTTGCCCGGATTGTAATACGCGTACTCGGTGGTCACCGTCTTGCCGAGGATCACAGCTCCTGCCGCGCGCAGACGCGCCACGGCCGCCGCATCGCGTCGCGGCGTGCGTCCGGCCCAAAGACTTGATCCGAATTCCGTCGGCATGTCGCCGGTGTCGAAGATATCCTTGATGCCGACCGGCACGCCGTGCAGCGGCCCCGTCGCCTTGCCTTGCTTGCGATGATCGTCGGCGGCCAAGGCCTGCCGCATCGCGTGCTCGCGATCGAGGAACGCCCAGGCCTCGATCTCGCGATCGACCTCGTCGATGCGCTTGAGGCAATCGGCGACAAGCTCCACCGAGCTGAAGCGGCCGTCGCGAATGCCGGCCGCGGCTTCAGTGAGGCTCAGCGCGGCAAGACTCATGCGCAACCTTTCAGCAGTTTACCGGGCCCGCTCATCTCGATCCATAGAGATAGCCGGGCAACCACAATGCGATGTCCGGGAAGATATAGACCAGTGCCATGGTGAGGAAGACGAGGCCAACAAAGGGAAGGGCGCCGGAGAAGATGTCGGTTAGCTTCACCTGCGGCGGTGCCACGCCCTTCAGATAGAAGGCGGCCATTGCGACTGGCGGCGTATTGAACGCGGTCTGCGTGTTCAGTGCCACCAGGATGCCGAAGAAGATCGGATCGATGCCGTACTGCGGAAGCAGCGGCAGGAAGATCGGCACAAAGATGATGATGATCTCGGTCCATTCCAGCGGCCAGCCGAGCAGAAAGATGATCACCTGGGTCAACAGCAGGAACTGGACCGGCGAAAGGTTCAGCGAGGTGAAGAACTGCTCGACCACCGCCTGTCCGCCAAGGACGGCAAAAACCGCGGAAAACGTCCAGGATCCGATGAACAGGTAGCAGACCATGGCTGTGGCGCGCACGGTCAGATACACCGATTCGCGGATCATCTCGTAATTGAGCGAACGATAGGCGGCAGCCAGAACGATGCTCATGAGGGCGCCTACTGCGGCCGCCTCCGAAGGCGTCGCCAGGCCAAACAGGATCGCGCCGAGCACCGAAACGATGAGCAACGCAAGCGGCAGGAATGACGTGACAAGCGCCCAGACCACCTTGGAGATCGGCACGTCGGTCTGCTCGGGCGGCAGCTTCGGTGCGAGCGCGGGATTGATGATCGCGCGGGTCATCGCATAGAGGACGTAGAAGCCAGCCAGCATGAACCCCGGAAAGAACGCGGCCGCATAAAGCTTGACCGCCGAAACGCCGGCGGTCGCCGCATAGACGATCAGGAGAATGCTCGGCGGAATCAGGATGCCGAGGCAGCCACCGGCGCAGACCACGCCTGCCGACAGCTTGGTGTCGTAGCCGGCTCGCAACATCGCGGGCAAGGCCAGCAGGCCCATCAGCGTGACAACGGCGCCGACAATGCCGGTGGCGGTCGCGAACATCGCGCAGGTGATCAGCGTGGCCACCGCAAGCGCGCCCGGCACGTTCTTCATCGACAACTGCAGCGAGTAGAACAGGCGGTCGAGAATGTTGGCGCGCTCGATCAAATAGCCCATGAACAGGAACAGCGGAACCGCGACCAGAACGTCGCTGGATGTGACCTCGAACGTCTTCTGCACCAGCAGCGTGAAGATGCGATTCTGGAAGAAGTCCTGACCGGGGGTGTAGTAGGCATAGTAGCCGAACGAGACGCCCATCGCCATCAGCGTGAAGGCTATCGGGAAGCCGAGCATGATGATGAAGATGAAGAGGCCCAACATCAGCATGCCGAGTTGAGGATCGGTCATGCGCCTGGTCCCTTCTCGCGCTGCGGCTCAACCGCCTGCTGCTGATGCTCGCGGATGACGAGGCTCTCGGTTTCTTCCACGTCGTGCAGGCGTTGCGGCCATCGGCCGGTGCGGATGCACAGCACACAGCGAATGATTTCAGCGAACCCTTGCAGAAACAGAAGAAAGCCGGTGAGCGGGATCAGCGCTTTCAGCGGAAACACCGGCACGCCAGCCGGACTGAAGATGCTGACCTCGCGGAAGCGCACCGACATCTGGGCGTAGTTCCAGCCCGAATACATCAGCGCCGCGATCGCCGGTAGGAAGAACAGAATATACAGGACGAGGTCCATCGTCGCCTGGGTGCGCGGCGACCAGAGGCGGTAGACTACATCTGCGCGCACATGGCCGTTGCGTGAGAGGGTATATGCGCCGGCCATCAGGAACATCGCGCCATAGGTGATGTAGCTGATGTCGAAAGCCCAAGTGGTCGGCGCACGCAGCACGTAGCGCACGAACACCTCGTAGCTGACACCCAGCGTAAGAACAAGAATCAGCCAAGCGAACGCCTTGCCGATCCAGGCGCTGAGCGCATCAATGAAGAAGAGAAATTTCGTCATGCGAGCTGAACTCGCCGCGAGCAGCACATCCGGATGTCCCCCTCCCATTCGTGGGCGGCGCTTCAGTTGCGCCGCCCGTCATCATACAGCGTCAGCGATGCCCCAAGACGTCAGACCTTGAGCACGCCCGGGAAGTGATGCTCGAAGGCACCGCGGTAGTCCGTCGCGTTGTACATGTTGTAGTAAACCACGCGGCGCACCCATTCCTTCTGCGAGTCCATCACCTTCTTCATGAATGGATCCGAACCGAGCTGGGCGATCAGACCGTCCCATGCCTTGATCTGCGCGTCGAACACCGACTTCGGTGTCCGCAGGACGTTGACCTTGTCCTTTTTGATCAGCTCCTGCAGGTCCTTGGAGTAGTAGTCCATGCCTTTCCATTCGTTGGCGGAGGAAGCAGCTTCGGCGGCGTATTGCAGGATCGCCTGCTGTTCTTTCGGCAGACCGTTGAACTTCGTCCGGTTGAACATGATCTCGAAGTATTCGGTCGCCTGATGGTGGCTACCCATCATGTAGTTCTTGGCGACATCCTGCGCGCCGAAGCGCCGGTCCGAGGTCGGATTGTTGAACTCGAACCCATCGATCACGCCGCGCTCCATCGCGGGTACGATCTCGCCGCCGGGAAGCTGCGCGACGGATGCACCCATCGCCTGGAAGAGATCGGCGGCAAGTCCCACCGTGCGATACTTCAAGCCCTTAAGATCAGCGTCGCTGGTGATGGGCTTCTTGAACCAGCCGAGCGGCTGGGTCGGCATCGGCATGGCGAAGAAGCTCTTAATGTTGACGTTCATGATTTTGGTTTGTAGTTCCTCGAACAGCTCCTTGCCGCCGCCGTTGTGGATCCAGCCGAGGCCTTCGTTGGCGTTGAAGCCGAATACGGGGCCTGTTCCGAACAGCGATGCTGCTTTGTGCTTGCCGTACCAGTAGACGGTCACCGTGTGCGCCGCATCGAGCTGGCCGCCATGCACGCCGTCGAATACCTGGAATGGATGCACGACCGAGCCGCCGACCAGATAGTCTATGCGCAGCCGGCCCCCGGCCATATCGTTGACTCGCTTCACATAATCTTCCGCCATCTCGTTGAAGACATCGGCCTTGCCCCACGAGCCCTGCATCCTCATGGTCACCGTCTGCGCCCGGCTGACTTGCGGCATGGCGATGGTAGCAGCGCCGGTCGCGCCGGCGGCCAGCAGGAATTTGCGACGAGTTGATCTGGTCTTTTCAGACTTTGCAGTCATGGACGTCCTCCCTAGCGGCCTTGTTGTTCGAACGCGCTTCGGTGCGCTTTTCGTTGATAACCGCTGGAGGTGTGCCGCATTCCAGCGACTTTGATCACAGTTTGGACGCATTGCCGTCATTCGACAAGCCGCCCGATGTCGCATCTTAGTCTTAGGCGATCCCATTCGGGCTCTGAGCAGCCGGATATTCACGCGTCCGTCGCGGCGCAGCAAAGATGCAGGCGGACTTCTGCCATTGGGGCGGCGTCCAGCTGCCCGACGAGTTGCTGCAGGATTGAGCGGCGCGCTGACCCGTCAGATACGGAGTGCAACAACGAACCTGAAGGAGTTCTGTGGCTGCCCAACTGTATCTACGGGAATCGACGCAGTGCGAACGCTCGCCGCCGAGTGCGGTGATCCGAACTGCGGTGACAGTGCGCTCATGCACGCTCGCGAGAACTCCGCGGCCGCGGGGGCTGCGAGCGATCCGGCGAAGCTTCGGAATCGAGCCGATGTTACCTCAATGGTGGGCCGACACGCTCTTGACGCATTGCGTCAGCAGATCAGGGGTGGCGGATTGGCTGATATCACCGAGACTGATCATGCCGACCATCCGCTTGCTCTTGTTGATCACGGGTAGCCTGCGGATTTTCAGCGTCTCCATGTGGTGCACGGCTTTCGCCAGATCGTCGTCTTCCCGGCAGCAATGGATGCCTTCGGTCATCACGTCCCGCGCTGTCATGCGCGCGGCATTGAAGTCCTTGCGCGCCAGCCCTTTGCAGACGATGTCGCGGTCGGTCACCATCCCGATCAAATGGTCGTCTTCGCCGATCGGAATGCAGCCGATGTCGTGCCCTTGCATCAACTTCGCGATCTCGGTGATCGGGGTGTCGGGGCTGACCCAATCGACGCCCTTGTGCATCACGTCCTTGACTTTCATGGAGGACCTCCGTTGCGAACGCAGCCCCCGCGAGTTTGACTATACAACGAACCGGGCGCGACCGCACGCGTCGCGGCGACGGCGTGCCGGGAATCTTCCCGCTGTCATGCCGCGTCAGTCGTGCGCACTGAAGCGTCCATGCGGTGCACTGGCCGTCAGGCGCGCGAACTGCGCCTGGGTGAGCTGAAGCAGCGTCTCGTGATCGCCGGCTTCGATATAGACCTGAGGCTGGGCGCGGATGCTGTCGTCGACGACGAGATCGAGCCCGTAGCACCGGCCGACCGCCGGAACGGCTCCCTGCGCGCAGTCCGCGAACAGCCGGTTGATCTCAGTCTCGTTGGCCATCACAAGATCTTCGCCGAGCCTCTCCTTCAAGTCCGGCAGGTTGAGATGGTGCGATGCCGGCAAGACCGCGAGCATATAGCCGCCGTCGTGCCGCAGCACGACGGCCTTGGCGAGGTGATCGCCCGAGATGTGGCAAGCCTGCGCCGTGCGCGCGGATGACATTGTGAGGGTGTGCGGGATCTCGGCATACTCGATGTTCTCGGCAGCCAGATATCGGTGCAATGTGGGGGCAATGGTCATGGCGTAGCCTTTCGGATGGATGTGCGAGCCATCCACCGTGAGGCTGCCCCCGCCGCACGATGGGCGGCCGCGTGATTGCCGGGCTTCAGCATAGGCCTTGCCTTCGAACGCCGCAATCAGAGCGTTTTTCCAGCAAAATGGCCCCGTTTGCTGGACGAATTGTATTTATATCTCAAATGGATAGGAGTTCGCAGCTTTGTTTGAATGGGGCGCCATGTCCCTGAGGTCGGACATCCCCGGGATGTGGCTGCGCCTGAGCCACTACCGCCGTTCGCTATACGTGCCCGGCTGTCGCTGATATGATGCCGGGACGGTAAACGGCAGCTCGCCACCATACTTTTCTGCGATGCCGGTCTTCTGATCGGATTCGATCCCGCTCGCGCCTTTTCGCATTGCCTCGACAAGAACGCTGAACAAATTCGTCAACGGCTGCTGTGTCCCCGCTCACATTGGGAGATGTGCCATGGCTGCATCGGACTGGCGTCTCGAAGGCGAATGGATGAAGAATTGCAATTGCGCGTTTGGCTGCCCCTGCGATTTCAATGCTCTACCGACCCACGGCTATTGCAAGGGCATGGTCGGCATGCGGATCACGAAGGGGCATTTTGAAGGCGTCAAGCTCGACGGCCTCTGTTTTGCGGTCGTGGTGGATTTCCCCGGTGCACTGCATCAAGGCAACGGCACGATGCAGCCCATCGTGGACCAGCGGGCCACGCCGGAGCAGCAACAGGCGTTGTTCAACATTCTGTCGGGCAAGCATTCGGCCGAGGGCACGCTGTTCCACATCTTCAGCCTGATCGTGACGACCATTCGCGATCCGATTTTCGTGCCGTTCGAATTTTCCTTCGACAAGAATGGCCGTATCGCAAAACTCGTCGCCGGCGATGTACTCGAGACCCAGGTGGAGCCGATCAAGAATCCCGTGACCGGCGCTCCCCATCGCGTTCAGGTGGTCATGCCCGAGGGCTTCGAGCACAGGGCTGCCGAGGTCGCGTCCGCCAATATCCGCTCGAGCGGTGCGATCTCGTTCGAGACCCAGGGCACGCACAGCTCGCTCGCCAATGTCGTGCAGACGCCCGAGGGCGTTGCGGCGTGATGCGGCGCTGACACCGAGACGACATCCCGGTGTCAGCTCCTCATCGCCATCCTGGACACGTCGATGCAGGGGCACCTGATGTTGGAACAGCTGCTCCACCGCGACCGGCTGATCGTCGCGATCGGGACCGCCGCAGTGGTGGCGCTCGCCTGGGCCTATCTCGCCGCGGGCGCCGGCATGGATACCGAGATGATGGCTGACATGCCGGACATGGCGCCGATGCCATGGACGCCGCTCTATGCAGTGCTGCTGTTCGTGATGTGGTGGGTGATGATGATCGCGATGATGGCGCCGAGCGCGGCGCCCACCGTTCTCTTGTATGCGACCGTCAAGCGCAAGCAGGAGACTGCCTCCCCCGCCGCGATCGATAGCTGGATCTTTCTCGCCGGCTATCTCGTGACGTGGGCCGGGTTCAGTCTCGCTGCGGCTCTGGTGCAAGGAGCGTTCGAACGCTTCGGGTTGCTGTCGATGGCGATGGCAAGCACCAGCGCGATGCTGGGCGGTGGTGTTCTGATTGCCGCAGGGCTTTATCAGTTCACGCCGCTCAAACAGGCCTGCTTGCGCTACTGCGAGAATCCGCTGTTGTTTCTCAGCAGGCATTGGCGGCCTGGCACGCGAGGGGCGTTCCGCATGGGGCTGCGCCACGGCAGTTACTGCGTGGGCTGCTGTTGGTTTCTGATGATATTGCTGTTCGTCGGTGGCGTGATGAACCTGTTCTGGATCATCGCGATCGCGCTCTATGTCGCCGCGGAGAAGCTGCTGCCGTTCGGCCGAAGATTGAGCTATGCGGCAGGCGGGATCCTCATCCTGTCCGGCGCGATCGTTCTTGTGCGCGGGGTGTGAGGCCGCGTAACCGCGGCGGCTACTGAGATACCGCCATCCAATATGCCAATCCCGGTTGCTCGAGAAACGGCTGACCTCCGTGATCATACGGGGTCGATAGTCGAAGAACTGAGCTTTGTCCCAACCGAAACTTAAGGCTGTCCCGCCTAGCTTCGGCGCCATGGACAAGCCCGCGTCCCGTTTTCCGCCCCTGGCCGTCCCGATGCAATCGAGGCGGAGACGGGCGGTGCCGTTTTCGGCGAGGAGCACTGTTCTGCCCCTGTGGCTGACACGGGAATGGGCACGATGATGCTCGCGAGATCAATCCGCAAGGCAGCGCTGACGATTCTGCGCAATGCCCCCCTGCAGATTGCATTATTCTTCCTGCCCCTCGTCTGGATCGGTTATTTCGCGATCACCTCGTCGGAGCGCGCGGATGCCGTCCAGCAGGCGCGGTCGCACGGCGACAGCGTCGCCGAACTGTTCGAGGAGAACACCGAGCGCATCTTCGAGCGCGTCGATCAGGCGCTGCTGGTGGTGCGCGCACTCTACGCCCAGGACCCGGCGACATTCAGCATGAAGTTCTGGTCCGACAAGACCCGCATTGCGACGGGCGACGTGCTTCAGTTCTCCCTGATCGGGCTGGACGGCTACATGCTCGATACGACCGCGGGCTATTCCGGTCCGCCGCTCTATCTCGGCGATCGCGAGCACTTCATTGAGGTCATGGCGCAAGCCGATGATCGTCTCTACGTGGCGAAGCCGGTGGTGGGGCGGGTGTCGCACCAATGGACCATCCAGCTCGCAAGAAAGGTGTTCGATCTCGCCAGGAATCCGGCGGGCGTGGTCGTCGGCTCGCTTAGTGTCGACGTTGTCGGCAGATTCTACGAGAACGCAAAGCTCGGCGCAGGAGGAACGCTGATGCTGAGAAATGCGAACCATGTCGTGCTTGCCGCGCGCGGCGTGGACCAAAACACCGTCCTGGGACGGCGGGCGCCGAACCGGGTCGAAGGGGAGCTGCGGGACCGCTTCTATGCGCAATACTGGAACGAGAACCGCCCGAACCGCAGTGACCGGCTGATCACCGCGCGCAAGTCGCGCGTATTTCCGCTCATCTTCACCGTCGGCATTTCGGAGCAGGAGATTTATTCCCGCGCCGCTTTGAGGCAGAAGGTCTATCTCGGCGGCGTGCTGCTGCTCACGTTCATCATCCTGGCCGCGACCACATTCCATTGGTGGCGGCAGCAGGCGCTGGATCGTGCCCACCGTGAGCTGCGCGATTTTGCCAGCAAGTTCGAGGATGCGCTCCGCAACCTTCCGCAGGGCTTGAGCATGTTCGACGGCCGCGATCGCCTGATCGCGTTCAACCGGCAATGGCTCGAACTCTATGGGCTGGTGCCTGAGGATATCCGGATCGGCATGGATTTCCGGGATGTATTCGCAAAACAGACCGCCGTGCTCGACGTCGAGGCCTACCTCGTCGATTTGAAGAACCGGCTCGCCCAATCGGAGCAGATCTCGAATACCGTGCAGTTTCCGGATGGGCGGGTCGTCTACATCTCCTACGGCCGGCGGGAGGGTGGCGGCTGGGTTGCTACCCATGAGGACATCACCGAACGCAAGGC
This sequence comes from Bradyrhizobium sp. LMG 9283, assembly GCF_045571415.1. Taxonomy (NCBI): domain Bacteria; kingdom Pseudomonadati; phylum Pseudomonadota; class Alphaproteobacteria; order Hyphomicrobiales; family Nitrobacteraceae; genus Bradyrhizobium; species Bradyrhizobium sp. LMG 9283. The sequence continues at coordinate 8,311,482 of NZ_CP120691.1, read as the reverse complement.
GTCGGCGGATCGCATCGAGCGGCTGGCGCATTATGATAGCCTGACCGGCCTTGCCAATCGCAACCTGTTCAAGGAGCGCCTCGACGAGGCGCTGGTTCGCTCGCGCCGGCTGGAGCCCGCGTTCGCGGTACTCCTGCTGGATCTCGACAAGTTCAAGACGGTCAATGATGCGCTCGGCCATCAATGCGGCGACGCGTTGCTGAAGCAGGTTGCCGACCGGATCAAGTCGCAAATTCGCGACGCCGATACGGCGGCGCGAATCGGTGGCGACGAGTTTGCCGTGATCGTGGCACCAAGCCGGGCCGCGATGTGCGACGCCGCTGCGGGCCTGGCGGCGCGGCTGGTCCAGGCCATTGCCGAGCCCTATCACATCGATGGCCATCCCGTCGTGATCGGCTGTAGCATTGGCCTTGCGCTCGTGCCCGAGCACGGCACGCGGGTCGACGAGATACTTCGCAATGCCGATCTTGCACTCTACAGGTCGAAGAATGCCGGCCGAAGCTGCTTCCACGTCTATTCAGCGGAGCTCAAGGCCGAAGCGGATCAGCGCAACGTGCTCGAGATCGAGCTGCGCGAAGCGATCTGGCGCGAGGAGATCGAGGTATTTTATCAGCCCGTGGTCGAGCTCGGCACCGGTCGGGTCAAATCGGTCGAGGCCCTGGCGCGCTGGCATCACGGCACCAGGGGCTACATTCCTCCGGCGGAGTTCATTGCGGTTGCCGAGGCGGGGGGACTGATCGTCGAACTCGGCAATCAGGTGCTCGCCAGGGCATGTCGCGATGCGACGAGCATGCCGGCCGACGTCAAGGTCGCTGTCAACCTCTCCGCCCTGCAATTTGCCTGCACCAATCTCGTCGACACCGTGACGTTTGCGTTGGCGCAGAGCGGTCTTCCGCAAACCCGGCTCGAGCTCGAGATCACCGAGAGCGTATTTCTCGCCGACACCGAGGAGAACCTCAAGACGCTCCAACGCCTCAAGGCGCTCGGCGTCTCGATTGCCCTCGATGATTTCGGTGTCGGTTACTCCTCATTGTCCTATCTGACGGCGTTTCCGTTCGATAAGGTCAAGATCGACAAGTCGTTCATCGACAGGATCGATCGCAGCGAGACCGTCGCCGTGCTGAAGTCCATCGTGCAGCTCGCCAAGACGTTGAAGCTGTCGATCCTCGCAGAGGGGGTCGAGTCCTCCGAACAGGTCAGACGGCTCCAGTCACTCGGCATCCCGCTCGGCCAGGGATTTCACTTCGGCAAGCCCGTGCCGCTCGCCGGCCTGTCCTGGCGAGGCCCCACCGCGCGCCGGAAACGCCGGGCGGCGTGAGCTGAATGACTTCGGCGTTTGTCATCATGGCGCGCCACTGCAGCCCTTGCGTCCAAGAGAAGGAAGCTGAGCAGGTGATCTTCCTTCGTCTAAATTATCTCGCATTATTAATAGCTTGGACGATAAGACCTCGGTCGGCCCCCCGGGCATGGGCGGCTTCCGCCGAGAGCGGAAACACCGCGCCGCGCGGAGCTAATTCCTAAGCCAGATCGCGGCCCGCCATTTCCTGGCACTCTGCTTGCTCAGTCAGGGCTCAAGCCAGGCCTCGGCGGAGAGGCCGTTTCAGGTTGAGGCAAGCGATGCAGGAAATGTCCCGTTCTGGTGCTGCCGATGAACTCCGGCTCGACGCGTTGATCGCGGATTTGTGGTGGCGCGTTCGGCTGATTAACACCGATATTCTCGAGGAAGAGGCTCGCGCCGGGGTGTTCGACGTGCACCAGCCGACCTATCCGCTTCTCGCGCTCAATCTTCGCGCCCGACGCGACAACCTGGTCGCGACCATCGGGATGCTCGAGCAGCGTGCACGATCAACGTCGGAAGCGGCTTGAGAGCAGTCTCCGGTTGCGCCGGGATCGTCGGCGACTTCGCGGGCCCTTGCCAGGTTTATGTGGCGCCGGACAGGCAGCGTGGCTGTTTGGTTGCAAGAACTTGCGCTTCAACTCACGTGCGAACGTGATATCCTCGTCCTGGGGATGGAGTGGACCGTCCTCACATTTGGAAGGATGGGCCATGATGTTGTTGTCACGCTTCGCTGCCGGTGGCTGCCAGTCGAGCTTCAAGTCGGGCGACAAGCCGTTGGTCAGCTGCAACGTGTCAGGCGGTGTATATTCGGCAACGTGCCGCAACATCGGCAACTACAAGAGCTATGACGAGTGCAAGGAAGCCGGGCGCATCACCGGCTGGAGGTCGGGCGAGACCTCGGCGTATTGCAGCAGCGTTGGCCGCGGGCTGGCGTTGAAGAGGCCGCGGAGCGCGGCCGAAACGTGACGAATCGCGATGGTCATTGCGTGACCTCTCTCTGCGCCCGGTGACCGTCTGCGTATAGCGCCTAAGTCCATTCGCAATTGTGAGACTTGAGCGCGAGCCGCAGACGCGCCTCCGTGCTATGGCTGCTCCTCGTAGTTTTGCGCGAGGGCCTCCATGCTTCCCATTCCCGCCGATATCTTCACCGAGCCCGAGGACGTCTCGCCCGACGGACTTGCCAATCTCGGCCCGCTTCGCCGTCTCGCCGGCGTCTGGCAGGCGGACAAGGGCATCGACATCAATCCAAAGGCGGAAGGGCCGGAGCGGCGGACGTTCATCGAGCGCATCCGCATGGATCCTATCGATCCGCAGGCCAACGGGCCGCAGCTGCTGTACGGGCTGCGCTATCACATCCACATCAACACGCCCGAGGAAGACATTACGTTCCACGACCAGGTCGGCTACTGGCTGTGGGAGCCGGCGACCGGGCTGATCATGCAGACGCTGGCGATCCCGCGCGGACAGGTGCTGCTGGCCTCGGGCCAGGCCCAGCCTGATGACAGGACGATCTCGGTCACGGCCAAGCGCGGCGACACCGGATACGGGATCTGCTCGACCGATTTTCTGGAACAGGCCTTCCGCACCGATGCGTACCGCTGCGACATCACCTTCAACGACGACGGCAGCTGGACCTATCTGATCCAGACCGAGTTGTTCGTGCGCGGCGCGCCGTTCAATCATCACGACACCAACACGCTCCAGCTCGTCGCGCCGCCAAAGCTCAATCCGCTGGCGGTGATCGTGAACGATCGCGCCAAGGGGAATGCAGGTGGCGATGGATCGGCGGCCTGAGCGCTGTCCGGAGGATTGCATGAAACCGTATGTCATCTGCCTGATGCACTCCAGCCTCGACGGCCGCACACATCCCAGTCGCTGGCGTCCGAAGGGCGCAGGCACGGATTGGTTCGAGAAGATCCACGACGAGCTCGGCGGCGATGCCTGGGTGATCGGCCGCGTCACCGGGTCGGAGTTCGCCAAGGGCAAGTCCTATCCCGCGGCGGGCGCGAAATTTCCACGCGAGAACTGGTTTGCGCGGCGCGATGCGAAGACCTATGGTGTCGTGCTCGATGCGCAAGGCAAGATCGGCTGGGGGCGCGCGGACATCGGCGGCGATCCGATCGTCGTCGTGCTGACCGAGAACGTCCCGGATTCGCATCTCGCTGGCCTCCGCGGCGAGGGCGTGTCCTACATCTTTGCCGGCAAATCCGAGATCGACCTGGCCCTGACGCTGGACATCCTCGCCCGCGAGCTCGGCGTGAAACGTCTGCTGGTCGAGGGCGGCGGTGTCGCCAACGGCGCGTTCCTGCGCGCCGGCCTCATCGACGAATTCGATCTGATCCTCAGCCCCGCGATCGACGGTGCAAAGGGCGCCCCCTTCGTGTTCGATTCAACGGAGGCGGACAGCGAGCGGCGCGCGCCGATCGCCGCGATGACGCTGGAGAGCACGCGCCAACTCGGCGGCGGCGTCCTGCTGCTGCGATATCTGATCGAGAACGATCCGCATGCCGCGAGCCGGTAAGGCGCGGCCATGTCCGATACATCCGAGCACATCGTCATCGTCGGCGCTGGCGCGGCGGGCCTGATGGCGGCGCGCGAGCTGGCGCGTGCCGGCCGCAAGGTGACGATCCTGGAGGCGCGCCAGCGCTGTGGCGGTCGCATTCATCCGCTGCCGGCCTCGGAGTTCGGCTATCCCGCCGATGGCGGCGCTGAGTTCGTTCATGGCGAGGCGCCGGTCACGCGCGCACTCCTGCGCGAGGCCGGGCTATCGCTTCAGGAGATCGAAGGCGAGCAGTGGAGTTTTGACGGGACGAAGCTCTCCCGCGAGGAGCGCCTCGATCCGCATGAGGCCGAGCTTCAAGCGGTGCTGCGGGACTTGAAGGACGACCTCACGGTCGCCGACCTCCTGCGCCGGCATTTTTCCGGGGACGACTACGCGCCGATGCGCCATTCGATCGAACGGATGGTCGAGGGTTATGACGCGGCCGATCCTGAGCGCGCGTCCACGCTGGCGCTGCGCGCGGAATGGATGGATGGCGGACACGCTCCGCAGGCGCGCATCAATGGCGGATACGGCGCGATGATCGACGTGCTGGCCGCCGACTGCCGCAGGCACGGCGTGACTATCCGCCTCGGCTGCGTCGTGTCGGCCATTGCGGAGGAGGGCGGCGCGGTGGCCGTTCGCAGCACCGGCGGTGATGTGCATGCCTGCGATCGCGTGATCCTCACCGTGCCGCTGCCGCTGCTGCGCGAGATCGCGCTGCCGCCGGGGGCGCGGGCGAAGCTTGCTGCTGCCGACGACATCGGCTTTGGCAATGTCATCAAGATCCTGCTGCGCTTCGCACGGCCATGGTGGCGCGAGCGCAAGGAAGACCTTACGGACATGACCTTCCTGCTGTCGGATGAGGCGATCCCGGTATGGTGGACGCAATATCCGAGTCAGCACGCCGTGCTCACGGGCTGGTTCGGTGGTCCGCGCACGACGGAGCTGGAAAGCCTCGATCCCCAAGGACTGATCGATGCCGGGCTCGCCTCGCTCGCCGCCGTCTTCGTCCTGCCGCGCGATGACATCGCGCGCCAGCTGGTGGCGGGGGCTGCGACCAACTGGGCGCATGATCGCTTCGCGCGCGGCGCCTATTCGTGGGCGACGCCGCGGACGCGGGAGGCACAAGCGATCCTCTCGCGTGCAGACGGGCGGGTGCTGTTTTCCGGCGAAGCACTCTATTGCGGCCGCGACATGGGCACGGTCGAGGCGGCACTCGCGAGTGGCCTTGTGACGGCGCGGACGATCTTGCAGGGATAACAAAAGAGGCCCGCATCTCTGCGGGCCGCTTGTCTTTACCAGCTCTGTGTCTTACCAGCGTCCGCCGCCGAAGCTGAACGTCACGCCGGGACCGCCGCCATAGTAACCATAGGGGCCGCCGCCGTAATAGCCGTGGCGCGGGTAATAGCCGTAGCTTCTGTAATACGGCCGGTAATAGCCGTGATGCCGCCAGTGATGGTGACCATGCCAGCGATGGTGCCTGCGGTGCGCGCTGATGTCGGTGGATTGGCTTTCCTGCGCGGTCTGCTTGGCGCTTACGCTGCCGGCCGCGTTCGCCGATCCGCCGGCAAACGCCGCCGCACCGAGGGCGATCGCGGCAATGAGATATTTCATGTCATCACTCCAGTTGAATGTCGTGTGACAACACATGGGGATCCAGCGCGTTCCCGCCAGTGCGGGCGTCCAAACGACGCATATGTGAGTTCCGATGAATACGCGTTAACGTCTGTGGATGTTTGAAGGCCGCGCGTTCTATTGTCGCGTGACGGTGCATCGCCTGCGGATTCGTGCTCCGGATACAGCGCAGCCTCTCGTCGACGATGCGCTGCTGAACCGGGTCCCATGTTGCTGGTGTGCCGCTGCATGGGTCCCGGCTCTGCGCAGCAGCGCAAAGAGCGCTGAGCGCGTCCGGGACACCAGAGTGGGCACGCATTTTCGCACACACTCTCACGGATGCGGATCGGGAAAGCCGTGGCGCTCGGAGAGCGCGGCGAGCATTGCGTCCTTGTCGGCGAGAAGGCGCAGCCCTGGTGGCCGCCGGTCTGGTGCGGCGAAGTCGCCCCAATCGCGAGCACGAGCCGCGGCAGCGATTGGTTCTCCTCGCCAACCAGCGTGATCACGGCTTGCCGCGGCGGTGGCCAAGGAATCCGTTCGCGGCGCAGATGGCGGTCTATCAGCTCATGAAGGTCGATCGCCCTGTGCCGCCGGTAACGCGGCACGATAAGTCGCTCGCCGTGATCTTCGCGACGCTGGAAAAGGCGTTCGCATGATGGATGGAGCTACTTGAACGGATCCTGGATCGACGGTGCCGATTGGCGGATGCGGCGCACGCTGACCGGCGTGCCGTCGGAGACGAACAGGAGCTCGTATTTGCGTCCCTCGCTGTCGGTTGCCGAGCAGGTGACATCGTTCACCTTCCTGGCGGCGAAATTGCCGGTCTGTCGGCAGATGCCGGTGGAGGTCTGCTCGGCCGGCACCGGCAGGCCGTCGACCCTCGGGCGGTCCTTGGAGTTGAGCAGCATGCGGTCGATCGGCAGCTCGTAGGAATTGTCATCGGCGCGCTTGCCGTTCTCGCCGGAGAACGACACGACGTGGCTGTCATCGGAGGGATCGTCGACCGCGACCGCGAAATTGACCCGGCCCTTGTCGCCGTGAGCATAGGCCACCGTCTTGCACGCGAAGGGGCGGCCTGCGACCCTCAACGTCTTGCAGTGGCCGGACATCAGCGCGAGCAGATCGATGAAGGCGTTCTGCTGCGCCTGCGGATTGTCGAGCGGGATGGGTTTGGAAGTCTCGGCAAAACAAGGACTTGCCGAGGCCACGAGCAACGCGGCGAGGACCGCTCGACAGAAGCGCATCTTGAGGCTCATGTGCCAGAGGGCCGTGGCGGCGGACAAGTTCCGCATCATAACAATCGAACCGTAAATTGGTTGCGATCCCGTTTGTTCTGCAATTCCCGTCTGGAATACCACCGTGTCACCCCGACAGCGATTCGCCCAAATCGCCCAATCCGTTCCAAGAGGCACCTGCCATCACAGCGGTGTTTTTTTCGTGGCGGAGCTAGCTGTCGCCGCCTGCCAGCGCGCATCGCGTAGGGACGGCCGGCGGTGCAGGCGGGCGTCCAGTAGGGCACGGGCGCGGGGCAGCTCACCGCTGCGCACGAGCGCGACAATAAAGGTATCCTCGATCAGCTCGCGTTGGGCATGGCTGCCGCCGATGCGCACGACCTCGCCGAGGACCGGCGCGAGCATCTGCACGCAAGTCCCGTAATCCTCGCCGGCAAAAGCCGCGAGCGCCCGGAAGATCGCCGGCACCACGGGGCCCGCCGGCAGCTTACCGTCAGCGAGCCGCTGCTCGATCACTGCAAGGCGCGCGGCGAGCGCCTCGCGGTTCTGCGTCGCCGCCGCGAACAGCGCCATGTGGACGTCCGCAAAGGACAGGCTCGACTTCGGAAACAGCTTTTGCGCAGCGGCGTCGGCCTCGCGCCACAGCGCCTGCGGCACGGTATGACCGTAAGCCGACAGGCGCCAGAGCAGGGACGCGCTGTCGGTGATGACGTTGAGTGGCGGCGCCTGCGTCGCGGCGGGCTGAAGCACGTCGGCATAGATCGCAAGCGCCCGTGCGGCATCGCCATGTTCGAGCGCACCGAGCGCCTGATGCCAGCGGATATGGCCGTGCAGGATTCCGGCGCGATCGTAAGTCGGGATCCATTCGTCGACGAGACGATCGGCTGCGTCGATCGATCCATCCTCGAACATCGCGTGCAGCATCGCGTGCGCCCCGTGGGCATTGGCCCGGCGCAGATTGAAGCCGCGCTCGGTGACGGCGCGGCCGCGCGCGACCTCGCCATTCTCCGTCATCGCCCAGCCGAACATGGTGAGGAACCACCAGTCCTCGCCGTAATGCTGCGCCACGCGTTCGCAGAGCTCATGCCGGGCGCGATCATGGTCGGCCATGCCGGAGAAGGCGAACAGGCCGAACGCGCCGAGAGGCAGCGACAGCACCACGGCGTCGCGGGGCCATTCGTCGATGTGCTTCAGCGTCGATGCGATCGCCTCCGGCAGCCGGCCCTCGATCGCGAGCGCCAGCGTCTCGACATGCGAGCGCTCGCGCTCGGTGCCGCGCCTGGCCACCAGCTCGCGGGCGAGCGCCGCCTTGCCTCGGGCGAGATCGCCCTGCTGGTAGAAGGCATGCACGCGGCCGCGAGCGATATGGGCCAGCGCAAAATCCGGGTCAGTCGCAATCGCGCGCTCCAGCGTCTCCGCGGTGCCGGTCCACCCAGAGAGCATCAGGTCGACGCCCTCGCGATAGGCGCTTGCTGTCTCATGCGAGGTGGTGGAGAGCGGCAGGCCGTAGCGGTCTTCAAAGGCCATCGTGGTCTCCCTCTCTCACGCCGTCCGCGCGCGGCGGCCTTCGATCGGATAGGCCGGGTCGTTATAGCCCGGCGTTGAGGGATGGCCTGGCGTCACCAGGCGGTCGATCAGCGCCTCGTCCTCCGCGGTGAAACGATAATCGAGCGCGCTGATGTAGCCGTCCCATTGCTCCTCGGTGCGGGGGCCGGCGATCACGGACGAGACGAAGGCGGAGTTCAATACCCATGCGACCGCGAACTGGCCAGCGGTGATGCCATTCTTCTCCGCGTGCGTCTTGATCTCCTGCGCGAGCTGAAGCGATTCCGCTCGCCATTCGGTCTGCATCATGCGGGTGTCGTTGCGGCCCGCGCGCGTCTCCTTGTCAGGGGCCGCATCGGGCTTGTATTTGCCTGTCAGCACGCCGCGCGCCAAGGGACTATAGGGAACGATGCCGAGACCGTAATAGGAACAGGCCGGGAAGTGCTCGACCTCGGGCATGCGATTCATAGCGTTGTAATAGGGCTGGCTCACCGCGGGCCGGTCGATGCCGAGCCGATCGCAGATGTTGCAGATCTCGGCAACGCGCCAGGCGCGGTAATTCGAGACGCCGAAATAGCGCACCTTGCCCGCGCGGATCAGGTCGCCCATCGCGCGCACCGTTTCCTCCAGCGGCGTCGCATGATCTTCCTTGTGCAGATAGTAGATGTCGATGTGATCCGTGCCGAGCCGCTTCAAGCTCTCGTCAGCCGCCTGCAGCACCCAGCGCCGCGACAACCCGCCGCGATTGGGATCATCGCCCATGGGGTTGGCAAGTTTCGTCGCGAGCACCCAGGCGCTGCGATTGCTGGCGATCGCGCGGCCGACGACTTCCTCGGACGCGCCCTTCGAATAGGCGTCCGCGGTATCGATGAAATTGATCCCGGCATCACGCGCCTTCGCGATGATCTGTCTTGACGCGGCTTCATCGGTCGGCCCGCCGAACATCATTGTGCCGAGACAGATCGGCGACACTTTCAGGCCGCTGCGGCCGAGCTGACGGTATTGCATGGGCGGGTCCTCGGTGCGTCTTCATGCACCAGCATAGCCGCCCAGTACGGTCATTGCGAGCGCAGCGAAGATTCCATGGGGAGTGGATAGCGACCGGGTCTGAGGCCAGACTGAGGTTGCTGAAGCACTCAACCTGGAGACAACGATGTTGCTCGATCATCTTTCCGACGGACTGGCCGCTATCCGGACGCAGATTGGCGCAATTTTTGTGTCATTGGAACTGAGCCGTTCGACATGGCTGGTTACATCGCTGTCGCCCGGCAAGGGCGAGAAGATGTCCAAACACAGCGTGAAGGCCGGCGCTATTGCGGAGCTTTTGAAGCTCTTTGCAGCGCTGAAGCGTAAGGCACAGGCGCGAACGGGCGAGAGTTATCCGATCATCACCATCCAGGAGGCGGGGCTGGATGGGTTCTGGCTTCACCGCACTCTGCAGTCGGAGGGCGTCGAGAGCTACGTGGTCGATCCGGCCTCGATCGCGACGCCGCGCCGGCGCCGGCGGGCCAAGACGGACCGGTTGGACGGCGAGACGCTGTTGCGGTCGCTTCTGGCCTACAAGCGCGGCGAGCCACGGGTCTGCGCGATGGTCGTTGCCCCCTCTCCGGAAGAAGAGGACCGCCGCAGGCTTTGCCAGGAGCGGCGGACCTTGATCGCGGAGCGGATCGTGCATGTGAACCGGATCAAGGGTGTTCTGTTTGCGCAAGGGATATTCGACTACGTGCCGCTGCGGCGCGATCGACGGACGCGGCTTGAGGCCTTGCGCACGGGGGACGGGCGGCTGCTGCCGGCGCATTTGAAGGCGCAGATCAGCCGCGAGCTCGACCGGCTCGAACTTCTGCTTGACCAGATCGCGGCGGTAGAGCGCGAGCAGGATGCATTGCTGGCTGCAAGCCGACCAGCAGGCGAGAAGGCTGCATCGAACCCGGTCGCGATGCTGCTCGACTTGAAGGGCCTGGGCCCGAACTTTGCTGCCATTCTCTGGTCGGAGGCCTTCCACCGTCAGTTCACCAACCGCCGCCAGGTTGCGTCCTATGCCGGTCTTGCGGCCACGCCATGGCGCAGTGGCGGCATTGAGCGTGAGCAGGGCGTGTCGAAGGCCGGCAATCCGCGCCTGAGAACCACGATGATCCAGCTCGCCTGGCTGTGGATACGTCACCAGCCTCAATCGGCTCTGACCCAGTGGTTCAAGGCCAACAGCCAGCGCGGCCGCAAGCGCACAATCGTGGCGCTGGCGCGCAAGCTGCTCGTGGCCCTGTGGAAATACGTGACCGCCGGCGTCGTGATCGAGGGAGCCGTGGTGAAGCCCGGCGCCTGACACCACGCCTCTCAGCCTCAAAACCAATCCGCCGAGGTTGATCAGCCTCGGCCGATCCGGGTGGACGAACCGATGGATTGCATGGCTTCAAACGCCGTAACGAAGAAGGGTCTCGTCCTCTCGAGCCTGCCCGCCGCAAGCGGAATGTTGGTGCAGTCGCCACCGCGCAACGACCGAATGTGAGTTTGATCTGGCATGCAAACCAGATTGCCAAAACCGGCTCGACCCTTGGATCGCCAACCATAGGAGTAGTTCACGCCGCACTTCCCGACCTAACGAGCCTGAAGGCGTGCTCGCTCAGGTCAAGACCAAGCCGCTTCGCGGCGGCCCTCACGGGCCGGTCTTGACCTGATCTGCGCGCGCCATCCGAAAAGTTCCGCGGTCGGGACGAAGAGCTGGCCTGCAATCGAACAAAGAGCTGACCATAAATCTTGACACATCAAATCCCCATGTGAGCAATCCAGAGTGCCTCCGCGGGAAGATTCCGGATTGCTTCGCTTCGCTCGCAATGACGCGAGGGCGGAGCGACCTGACCGCGTAATCCTACGCCGGCCCCTTCAAGATCTTGAACACGCCATTCGCCATCACGATGCAGCGGTCGTCCACCGTCACTTCTGTGCTCATGAAGATCAGGCTGCGGGTCGAGCGGACCACGCGCGGACGGGAGATCAGGATGTCGCCGATCTGGCCGGCTTCCACGAAGTGCGTGTCGAGCTGCACCGTCGCCATATACTCCTTGCCGGAGACATAGCGGGCAGTCATGCCGCAGGTGCGATCGGCGAAGGTCATCATCACGCCGCCCTGGACCATGCCGCGGCGGTTGTGGTGCTTGTCTTCGGTGGCGAGTGCGAACTCGTAATGGCCGTCGACCTTGCGCTCCCACAACGGGCCGATCAGGTGCAGGAAGCCCGTGGTCTCCAAGATGCTCCAGCCGTCGGATTTCAGCCTTGCGGCGGCCTTGTTGGTCATGTCGTCGTCCGTTGCTGTGCGGGCCTTGCGAGCTCATTTCATCGGGGCCGGACGTGGTGTAGTCAAGCATCATGAGATCGTTCGACGATGCCACACGACGGAATATCGCGGATGCCTGCGCAGCCTTCACGCGGCTGCGGGAGGATGATGCGCCGGCGGCGCTGAAGCGCGCCGCGGTCGCGGTTGCGCTGACCGCGAGCGAGGGCGAGGACACTGCGCTGCTGCTCACGCTGCGGGCATCGCATCTGCGCGCCCATCGTGGCCAATGGGCGCTGCCTGGCGGCCGCTGCGATTCCGGCGAGACGCCGGTCGAAGCGGCGCTGCGCGAGCTCGACGAGGAGCTTGGCCTTCGCCTCACGTATGCGGATGTGCTCGGTACGCTGGACGATTACCCGACACGTTCCGGCTATCTGATCACGCCGGTCGTGGTCTGGGCGGCCGATAGCGCCGCGATCAGACCGAACCCGGACGAGGTCGCGTCCGTCCATCGCATCGCGCTCGCCACGATCGAGCGCGATGACGCTTTCGATTTCGTAGCGATTCCCGAAAGCAGCCGCCGCGTGATCCGCTTCCATCACCAGATGAGCCTGATCCATGCCCCGACGGCAGCGCTGATCTACCAGTTCCGCGAGGTGCTGGCGGGGCGGCATACCCGCGTCACCGACTTGGAACAACCGGTATTCGCCTGGAAGTGACGATGGTAAACGGCGCGTTAACGTGACGGTTACCGGATGCCTGCTAAGAGGGCAGCATGCATCACATACCGATTCGACGCGTCCTGACGCTGGTTCCATTCGCGCTCGTGCTGCTCGCGCCGGCCGCACGCGGCGGCGAGGCCGACACGCTGCCGCCGGCCGTTCGCAATGCCAACGCCCAGCTGCTCTCGCAGTTTTTCGCGCAAGGTGGGGCCTCGCCGGCGGTGCTCGAATATCGCCGCAAGCTCGCGGAATATCAGGCCGCGCGCGCTGCCTTCGACGCCGAGGCTGGCGCCTATTGGAGCCAGATCGCCGAGAAGCGGAAAACGCGCAATGCCAAGCGGCGCAGCGGACAGCAGATCACGTTAGATGATTACGTGCTGGAGCATCCGCCGATTTACACCGGGCCGAAGCGGCCGGTGAACCCGGAGCCGGAGGAAACGCCGGAGCGCCCGCCCCGAAAGCCCATTCCGGTGGTTGCCGATTTGCTGCGCGCGGCGCAGGAGCTCTATCAGTTTGTGCCGCAGCGCCCGTCAAGCGAGGTCGAGTTCAAGCGCGCCTATGCGCGCTACGCGCTGGCCTCGGGGTTGACGCGCGAGCAGGCGGTGCGGGTCTATTCGTTCGAAACCGGCGGTACCGGCAGTTACGACGTGCAGGCGGGCATCGAGCATGGCGGCAGGCGCGCGATCTCGACCGCGATGGGCTACAACCAGCTGCTGACCACCAACAGCGTCGAGCTGCTCGCCGAGCAGGGGCATGAATTCATCCGCGCGCTCTCGGACAAGGTGGCGCGGACGTCGGGGCCGACGCGCCAGACGCTCGAGCACAAGCTCGCCGTGCTGAAGAAAATGGTCGCGCATGCGAAGTCGGTGCCCGACACTTGGTCGGAGCACGAGAAGATCGGCAACACCGCGCAGGGCTGGGCCATGCATGCGATGGTGCTGGACATCGACATCGGGCCGATGCTGCAGACCCACAAGCTGCTGACTTCGGTGCTGTTCGCCCGCGCCAAGGGCTACAGCCGCCCGCTCACCGCGGCCGAGCTCGAGATGATGAACCTCACCGGCGACGGTACCGGCCTCGACATGGTGACGATGCCGCGGGCGATGCGCGAGCAGGTGCCGACCTCGAACTTCTTCCAGCGCGGAGGCTATGAGCGCAACCCCGTCGCGATCCGCCACAACACGGTGGCGAAGTTGCTCGCGGTGACGGATGAGCGCATGGACTCGAACAGCAGCAAAGCCGGCGCAAGGGAGCTGGCGGCGGCGTTTTAGATCTTCCTGCCTCAACCTCCGCTGTCACGCCCCGGCTTGCCGCCTTCGCTAAAGCTCCGGCGGGCCGAGCACCCTTGCAGGCCCGGCGTAGCCCTGGCGAAGACGGGACTGGGGCATCCAGTACGCCGCGGCCTCTCGATTCAACCACCACCGCCTCTGGAATACTGGATCACCCGCTTTCGCGGGTGATGACACCAGCTGTGTGGCGCTGCAACCGCCGGCCAGCCCAATCAAGCTTCTACTGGTCCGGCCCGAACTTGAACTTGCCGTCGCCCTCGAGATATGGGCCGGTGCGCATATAGAGCTGGCCGTTATGGCCGATGAAGAACAGCGTGCCCTTGGGCACCTTCTTGGCGCCCTTCAGCAGCTCGCCGGCGTTGCTGGTGCCCATCTTGTAGGAATAAGTCTTGCCGTCCTTGTCGTAGGCGTAGCCCGTATCGGGCTTGAGCTCCCAGGGCGTCGCTCCGGTTTGCGCCAATGCGGGCCCTGCGAATGCGCCGAGCGCGGCTGCGATTGCAAATGTCTTGATTAAAAATGCCGTCATCCCATCCTCCCACGGTCGGGACATTCCAGGCTTGAACAAATCACGAACGATGCGTCCGGGTCAATTTGCGAAAGCGCCGCAGCGCATCACGTCTTGCCCAGCAGCTTGTGATTTTCCCTTCGTCCCCTCGCGACTATGTTCCGCTTTCCGTCTAGAACGCAACTCGACAAAATTATTGGCAGGGATGATTCGGATGCGCCATGTGATCAAGCTTTGCTGGGCCGCTGTAATGTCGCTGACGGCGCTGGCGCCGGCAGCCCGGGCCGATGATTACCAGCTCAGCCACAACCAGCGAATCTCGTGCAGCCGCGGCCTTGCGCCGGGCAAGCTGAACACGGCGACCTGCAAGTCCTACACCTATCTCTTCAACACCAAGACCTCGGAATATTTCCGCTGCCAGGTCTCCCTGGCGCTGACCCGCGACAACAAGGAGGTCATCAACGTCCAGGCCGACGGCGGCTGCACCAAGAAGCCGCGCATCTTCGAGACCGACGGCCGTTATGACTTCGATGCCACCGAGACCGAGCCGCCGAACACCAACTCGTTCTTCGGCCCCGGCGGCTATTCGGTCTGGGCCGCCGAGGTCACCGCACGGAAGGTGCGCGGCTGCATCATCATCTCTTCCGGCCTCGGCTCCGACATCTCTAAATGCCTGGACATGACGTTCCAGTAGGACTTGCGACCGACAGTGCGCCACCTCGCCGCACCTGCTGGTTCCCTGGAATCGAACCAAAACGGCCATTTGCCGCAGTCCTGTTTTGCCTTTTGGATGGGTTGACCCGCACCCCTCATCCGGCCAATTTCGCCGCCGGTTTGGGGAGTACAACAACCATGAAACGAACAATTTTCGGCGTGGCCGCGGCTCTTGCTTTGGCGGCGTCGGCACCTTGCGCGCATGCGCAATCCTTCATCAACGTGCTGACCGGCGGCACTTCGGGGGTCTACTATCCGCTCGGGGTCGCGATCGGAAAGATCTATGGCGACAAGATTCCGAACGTGAAGACGCAGGTGCAGGCCACCAAGGCGTCGGTCGAGAACCTGATCCTGCTGCAGCAGGGGCGCGGCGAGCTGGCGTTCACGCTGGGCGACTCGCTGAAAGCGGCCTGGGACGGCGAGGAAGAGGCGGGCTTCAAGACCAAGCTCGACAAGCTGCGCGTGATCGGCGCGATCTATCCGAACTACATCCAGATCGTCGCGACTGCCGACAGCGGCATCAAGACGCTCGCCGACCTCAAGGGCAAGAGCCTGTCGGTCGGCGCGCCGAAGTCGGGCACCGAGTTGAACTCGCGCGCGATCCTCGCCGCGGCCGGCATGAGCTACAAGGATCTCGGCAAGGTCGAATATCTGCCGTTCGCCGAATCCGTCGATCTCATGAAGAACCGGCAGCTCAACGCCACGCTGCAATCGGCCGGGCTCGGCGTCGCCTCGCTGAAGGACCTGTCGACCTCGAGCCCGATCACGGTGGTATCGGTGCCGAAGGAGACCGTGGACAAGATCGGCCCGCCCTTCGTCTCGGCGATCATTCCGGCCAACACCTATACTGGCCAGGACAAGGACGTCCCGACTGCGGCCGTGATCAATTATCTCGTCACGAGCTCCGCCATATCGGACGATCTCGCCTATCAGATGACCAAGCTGGTTTACGAGTCGCTGCCGGAACTCGCCAACGCGCACGCCGCCGGCAAGGAGATCAAGCTCGAGACCGCGGCCACCGGCAGCCCGGTTCCGCTGCACCCCGGCGCGATCCGCTATTACAAGGAAAAGGGGCTGATCAAGTAATTCTCCGCTGTCATTCCGGGGCGGCTCGTCAGAGCCGAACCCGGAATCTCGAGATTCCGGGTTCGATGCTGCGCATCGCCCCGGAATGACGAAGAGGGAGTTTCGCAAATGCCCGGGAAAATCCCGGGCATGACGTTTTTAGGGCGCTGTGCCAACGCTAAGGCGCACGGACAGGCTGAGGACGAATGAAATGCTGGAAAAGGCAGAGGCCACCGAGGCCCCCATCAAGGTCGAGTTCGACAATTTCGAGCATGGCTTCCCGGAAGGCTTTGGCCCGGGCTGGTGGGGCCAGCTCGCCTACTGGATCGGCATCGCATTCGCGACCTTCCAGCTCTATGTCGCCGCCTTCAACTACTTGCCGAGCCAGGTGGTGCGCGGCGTCCATGTCGGCTTCCTAATCCTGCTTACCTTCGGCCTGATCGCGAATTTCACCGCGAAGAGCAATTTTGGCCGTGCGCTCGGCTGGCTGATCGGCGGCGCCGGCTTCCTCTGCGGTCTCTACCAATGGATCTTCTACGCCGACCTGATCGCCCGCGACGGCGATCCGACCCGACTCGATCTCGTGGTCGGCACGCTGCTGGCGGTGCTGATCTTCGAGGGCACGCGGCGGCTGATGGGCGCGGCGCTGCCGCTGATGTGCGGCGCGTGTCTGGTCTACTGGTTCTTTGGCCAGTACCTGCCGTCGCCGCTCAACCATCGCGGCTATGATTTCGACCAGATCGTCACCCATCTGTCGTTCGGCACCGAAGGATTCTACGGGGTGCCGATCTACGTTTCGGCGACCTACATCTTCCTGTTCATCCTGTTCGGCTCGTTTCTGGAGCGCGCCGGCATGATTCAGCTGTTCACCGATGTCTCGCTCGGCCTGTTCGGCCGCACCCGCGGCGGCCCGGCGAAAGTTGCGGTGTTCGCCTCGGGCATGATGGGCACGATCTCGGGCTCGGGCGTCGCCAATGTCGTGACCGTCGGCCAGTTCACGATTCCGCTGATGATCAGGTTCGGCTATCGCCGGGCGTTCGCCGCCGGCGTCGAGGCGACGGCCTCGATGGGCGGGCAGATCATGCCGCCAGTGATGGGCGCGGTCGCCTTCATCATGGCCGAGACGCTCGGCGTGCAATATTCGGAGATCGTCAAGGCGGCTGCGATCCCGGCGATCCTCTACTTCGCTTCGGCCTTCTGGATGGTTCATCTGGAGGCTGGCAAGCATGGCCTCACCGGCATGAAGCGCTCGGAAACACCGAGCGCCTGGCGGGCGCTGGTGAAGGGCTGGTACCTCGTGCTGCCGCTCGCAGCCCTGATCTACATGCTGTTCGAGGGCTTCACGCCGCTCTATGCCGGCAGCATGGGCCTGGCGCTGACCGTGGCATTGATCCTGGGGACCAGCATCACGGCGGGCGTCTCGGCGACCGTCATCCGCTACATCTTCTGGATCGGACTTGCCCTCGTCGTCGCCGCGCTGTCGCGTGACGGCCTCAAGATCGTGCCGGTCGCCTGCGTCGTGGTCGGACTGATCGTGATCACCGCCTTCGTGCGCGGCGGCTTCGCCGCCTTGCGCGCCTGCCGCGACGCGCTGGCCGAGAGCGCGAAATCCGCCATCACGGTCGGCATGGCCTGCGCCATCGTCGGCGTCATCATCGGGATGATGTCGCAGACCGGCGTCGGCACCATCTTCGGCGGCTGGGTGATCGGTCTCGGCGAGAAGAGCCTGTTCCTGGCGTTGGTCATGACCATGCTGCTGTCGATCCTGCTCGGTACCGGCATCCCGACCATCCCGACCTACATCATCACCGCCGCGCTCGCCGCGCCGGCGCTGGCCAAACTCGGCGTACCCCTGATCGCGAGCCACATGTTCGCGTTCTACTACGGCATCATGGCCGACCTGTCGCCGCCGGTGGCGCTCGCCGCGCTCGCGGCCGCGCCGATCGCCAAGGAGAACCCGGACAAGATCGGCTGGGAGGCGATGCGCATCGCGCTCGCCGGTTATGTCATCCCCTTCATCTTCGTCTATTCGCCAGCCTTGATGCTGCAGGCCGGCGATCCCATGGCCGCCAAGCTCGGCTTCTACGGCGCGGTGGCGCTGGCGAGCTTGAAGGCGCTGGTGGCGATCGCGCTGTTCGGCATGGTCGCGATCGGCTTCCTGTTCACGCGGCTGACGCTGATCGAGCGCCTGGGCGCGCTCGGCGCCGCGTTCTGCCTGCTCGGCGAATTCCCGTTCAGCGACACCGCGGGCTTCGTGCTCGCTGCGGCGCTCGTGCTGTGGCAATGGCGGCAGCGTCCGCCGGCGGCGGTCGAGGCGGCGTGAGCCTCTGCTTCGCAACGGCGCTCGGCGTGAAGGCGCTGGCGCTGTCCGCGTTCACGCTTGTCTGGACGCATTCGATTGCGAAGGTCGATTGGCAGGAAGACTGGCGCGTCACGCCCGCCGGCCTTGAGCTGGTGCAGGCACGCGTCAAGGGCACCGGACCCGGCATGGAGCCGCCGCCTGAGGCGCGGCTCGTCGACGGCTGGTTTCAATGGCAGCCGCAGCGTGCGCCGATGCCGGAGGTGGTGCTGGGCAATTCGGGTGAGGCCGGGGAATGGCGGTTGTGCCATGAGGGAAAGTGCCGGACATTGTCGGAGATTGTCGGGCATCCGATCGGTGCTAACGTCACGACGATGAGAGTTTGCAAGGATCCGTAGCCCGGATGGAGCGAAGCGTAATCCGGGACCGCTGCCCCGGATTGCGCTGCGCTCCATCCGGGCTACAAGAACAACAACGAGGAGACATACGATGGATCGGCTCAAGGGCAAGGTTGCGATGGTGGTGGGGGCCGGCTCGATCGGACCCGGTTGGGGTAATGGCAAGGCGACCGCCGTGACCTTCGCGCGCGAGGGCGCGCAGGTGTTTTGCGTCGATCGCAACGGTGCTGCGGCCGAGGAGACCGCGAAGATCATCACCGGCGAAGGCGGCAAGGCGATGGCTTTCACGGCCGACGTCTCTCGCGCCAGTGAGATCGAGGCGATGGTGGCGGCGTGCCTGAAGGCCTATGGCCGCATCGACGTGCTCGACAACAATGTCGGCATCGCCGAGATGGGCAGCGTTGTCGAGGTGAGCGAGGAGAGCTGGGACCGTGTCTTCAGCGTCAATCTCAAGAGCGCCTATCTGGCCATGAAGCACGTCATCCCCGTCATGGTGAAGCAGGGCGGCGGCTCGATCATCAACATCTCATCGATCGCCTCGATCCGCCACATGGGCATCTCCTATGTCACCTACGGCACCTCGAAGGCGGCGATGAACCAGATGACACGCACCACCGCGATCGAGTTCGCGCGCCATCATGTCCGCGTCAACGCGATCCTGCCCGGCCTGATGAAAACGCCGATGGTCGAGCACTCCGCCGGCCTCGCCGCCAGCTACGCCAAGGGCGACGTCGAAGCGATGTGGCGCGCACGCGATGCGCAAGTGCCGATGGGCCACATGGGCGATGCCTTCGATGTCGCCAACGCTGCGCTGTTCCTGGCCTCGGACGAGTCGAAATATGTGACGGGCATCGAGCTCGTGGTCGATGGCGGGATCACGTGCAAGGCAGGGGCGTAGCCTCAACCTCCCCCGTCGTCCCGGACAAGCGCGCGCCGATCCGGTACGACAGCGGAGTTTGTCGCTGCCTACTGCGCCAGCGCCAGAATCCCGCCGGCAAACGCGTGCCACGCTGCCGTCTCGCTGACCGGCCAGTTCAGCACCTTCACCGCCAGAAGCGCGAGCGTGCCGTAGATGTAGACCGGATGCACACGACCGTCGGTGCGCCAGTCGCGCACCATGGCGACGACGAGCAGAAGGGAGGCGACCACAGCCGGCGTAATCGTCACGGGCACCGGCGGCGGGCCGGGCGGTCCGGGAGGTGCGAGGAAGGTCAGGAACCAGCGCGCAATCGCGGCATCGAGGATCGAGACCGCCGCCAGCAGCATCAGGCGCTTGTGAATCTCGGGCCTGCGCGTGTTCATGATCGCCAGCACGAACACGACTGCGAAGAACGCGATTCCGCTCATCGGCACGATCGAAAAACCGATGCCGGCGTCCTTCTGCCCGAGCGCGGCGGAATGTTGCATCACGTGCACGGAGGCGAGGAAGCCGAAAATCGTCATCGCCGTCGCGAGCGATACGCCGGCGACGCCGAGCGAACGGTGATTGATCACACGGCCGGAGGCCGCGAGCCAGGTCTGGAGCACGAAATAAAGCGACCAGGTGAAGAACAACAGTCCGTGACAGTGAATCACTGGACTTGCGGAGAAGGTCCGCTGGGCGAGCGGCACCCAATAGGTCGGTGCGAAGCCGAGAAAGGCGGTGGCCGCGCAGGCCAGGGCCATGTGGAAATAAAAATATCGTGCAGGCGACGCATCACGCGCGCGTACACGACGGTCGTCGATCAGAGTCGTCATCAGGAATGAGTCTGGTGAAGCGGGGTTTGGTTCAAACGCCGGCCGTCACCCTCTGACGTCGTCCCGGACAAGCGCAAGCGCAGATCCGGGACCCCTAATCACAGGACGTGGTTCTGTCGCTGGCTGGCAACTCCGAGTTTTCGGCAAACATAATTTCGTGGCTATGGGTCCCGGATCTGCGCGCTTTGGGCGCGCTTATCCGGGACGACACGGAGTTTAACCCCCCGCGCTCAATTCTGCGCGATCGAGCTCTTCCTCGAGCCGGTGAAAAGCATCGTCGCCGATCACCTCGGTGGCGCGCAAATCGAAGATCGCCTTGCGCGCCGCTTCGATGGCGCGGCGGCGCAGGGGATCGGCGGGCAATTCGCCGTTGGCAATGCCTCCGTTCGGATCGGTCTCGGTCTGCATCAGGATGGCGCGGTATTCGAGCCGCAGAATTTCCGCCTCCTCCGACGGATCGCTTTCGATGGCATCGAGCGCCGCGCGATAGGCGACGGCGCGACCGCGCGCGACCTCGACGCCGACCGGATCGTCGTCCTTGAGGTCGAAGGCGAGGATCAGTGGCCGCAACGTCAAGCCCTGGATCACCAGCGAACCAAGCACCACCGCAAAGGCAATGAAGACGATGAAGTCGCGATAGGGAAAATTCTCCGGCAGGGCAAAGGCAGTGGCGAGCGTGACGAGGCCGCGCATGCCGCACCAGGAGATGATGAGGCCGCCCTTGGGCGAAGCGACGGCCCTCGGGTCCTTCGGATGATAGATCCCCTGCGCTACCAGCACACGCAAGGTCGTGCGGTAGAACGTTACCCAGCCAAGGCGCACCAGCATTACCGTGAGCAGGATCCAGGCGGCGGCCACGCAATATTCCCAACGCACGTCCGCGTCGAGCCGCGTCCAGATCGGCCGCATCTGCATGCCGATCAACATGAAGGCGAGCACGTTGAGCACGAACACCATCGTCTCCCAGACCGCATAGGAGGGCACCCGCAGCCGCGCCGGGATGCGCGCGGGCGCCGTGCGTGCGACGGTGATGGCATAGACCACGATGGTGAGGATGCCGGAGAGGCCGAGATGCTCGGCGGCGATCCAGACCAGGAAGGTGGTGGCGAACTGCACGATGATGGCGCTCGGCGCCTCCGTCACCTGCTCCATGAACAGCGGAATGATTCGGCCCGCGAGCAGGCCGGCGATGACGCTGCCGACCAGCGCCAGCGCCATGGTCGGACCGACCTGGCTCCACGTCAGGTGCTGAGTGGCGACCGCGCCGACCGCGATGCGATAGATCAGCAGCGCGGTCGCGTCGTTGAGCAGGCTCTCACCTTCCAGCACCTTGACCATGCGATGGGGCAGCTTCACCTGGCTCAGGATCGCGACCGCCGCCGCGGCGTCCGGCGGCGCGACGATGGCGCCGAGCGCGACCGCGGCGGCCCAGGGCATGTCAGGCATCAGCCGGTGCGCGACATAGGCCACGCCGGCCGTGGTCAGGCCGACCGCGGCGACGACCAGGGTTGAGACCGGAACCCAGTTGTTGCGCAGATCGCGCAGCGAGGTGTCGAAGGCGGCATCGAGCAGGACTGGTGCGACAAAAAGCGCCAAGGCGAGGTCCGGCTCCAGCACCCAGGACGGGCTCGATGGCACGAAGGCGACCAGCGCGCCGCCGATGGCGAGGAAGGTCGGGTAGGGGACCTTGATCCGCCGCGCCAGCGCCGATAAGGCAACAGCGCCGAGCAGCAGTGCAATGATCCATTCGAATGTCGACACGACGATCCCCGAAGCCGGTTTGAGCCGCGCCACAAGCTAGCACCAATCTGGCGGTATGATGGATAGTACGGCTCTAAAACAAGACCTTGAGACAAGACCTCCGACTGCAACGAGCATGCGTTTTCTCATTCACCTGTTCGGCGCCGGGCTGCTCTATGCATTCTCGCTGGCCCCGGCCAATGCTGCGACCGGCGGCGAGCCGGTGGCCGTGACGCAGGTCGATGTCGCGCCCTGCCTCACGGCGGCCGCGGCCGATGACATGGACAAGGCGGCCACTGACTGCGCCGCCGTGATCGACAATGAGAAGACGGCGAAGGACGACCTGATCAAGGCACTGATCGCGCGCGGCGCATTGTATGCGCGGCACGATCAGGTCGATCGTGCCATCGCCGACGACAGCCGTGCGCTTTTGCTCGATCCGGGCCTTGCGGATATCTTCAATGCACGTGGCGAGCTCTGGCTGAAGAAGGGCGACAAGCCCAAGGCGGTGCAGGATTTCGGCGCAGCGCTCAGAATCGATCCGAACCACGCGAAGGCTAAGGCCAATCACAAGGCGATGGCGCGTGAGCTCGAGCGGATCGGCGCGCAGATGGCGGTCGCTGGCAAGCCTAGCTTCAATTGCGCGCGAGCGCGTCGCGCGGTGGAAAGGGCGATCTGCGGCAACCGCGAACTCGCCGATCTCGATCGCGAGGTTTTTGCCTCCAATGCCCGTGCGATCCGGCAGGCGCGCGATGCAGCTGAAGTGAAGGTGCTCCAGCGCGAGCAGGATGAATTCATCGCCCGCCGCAACGCCCAATTCGGGCGGCCGGGTTACGATCTGAAAAATGCGATGCGGGAGCGCTTGCAACAGATCAACGGCGTCGACGGATATTGATGCCGCCCTTAGCCCTTCCTGCCGCCGGTGGAGAGGGAGAGCGCGCGGTTTGAACCTGTTGCCGGATGGCGGCGACAATGGGGAAAGCCCTTGTCACGGAGTCCAAAGCCATGTGCGGCATGCCCCGTTCCGCGCAAATGTCCTCGCTTGCCAAAATCTCGCTTCGCGCCTTCTTCCTCGGCGCGGCTATGGGCCTGACCTTCATCAGTCCGGCTTCCGCCGGCACCGATTGCGTGCCGGGGAGCAAGGCTGCTCCCGCAGAACTGGTCTCCGCGTGTAGCGCCATCATCGACCAGACCGCAAATCCGGCGTCTGAACGCTCCATGGCGCTCGTCGCTCGCGCCGAAGCCAATGCGCGAACCTCCGGAGGCCAGTCGCAGGCGCTGCGCGATCTGGACCGCGCCGTCGCGCTCGACGGCAAGAACGCAAAGGCCTGGCGCGTGCGCGGCAACCTCCTGCGCGAGGCCGGCGGCGACCTCAATCGCGCCGCGGCGGATCTGACCAAGGCGATCGAGCTCGATCCGCAGGATGCGGAAGCTTACGAGCTGCGCGGCGTCGTCTACACCAATCAGCATCGTTTCGACCGTGCCATTGCAGACTACGATCAGGCCATCAAGCTGAAGGCGGATTTCGCCCAGGCCTGGTCCGACCGCGGCGCGACCTTCTATCTGCGCGGCGACTACGACAAGGCCGTCGCTGACCTCAGCGAGGCGCTGCGGCTCGATCCGAACCGCGCGCGCAGTTACACTAACCGGGGCGCCGCCTACAAGAAGCTCGGCGAGCTCGACAGGGCGATCGCAGACGACAGCGAGGCGATCCGGCTCGATCCAAAGGTGCCGGAGTATTTCGACAACCGCGGTCTCACCTATGCCGCGATGAAGGAGTACGACAAGGCGATCGCCGATTACGATCAGGCGATCCGTCTCGAGCAGCGGGTGAACTTCCTGACCAACCGCGGCGACTCCTACCAATTCAAGGGCGAACTCGGTGCTGCGCTGTCGGACTACAACGACGCGCTGAAGCTCGATCCGAATTTTGCCAAGACCTACAACAACCGCGCCGTGCTCTACAAGAAGATGGGCGAGCGCAAGAAGGCGCTGGCCGACTACGAGGCGACGCTGCGGCTTGATCCCGCCAATGAGAACGCGCTGAGCGGCCGCCGCGCGATGATCGCCGAGATCGCAAAATTCGGCGGCGAGCCGGCCCGTGTGCTGAACGCCGCCGCCAGCCACCCGTCCTTCGATTGCGCCACCGCGAAGCGCGAGGTCGAGAAAGTGATCTGCGCCGATCCGCAGCTCGGCGTGCTCGACCGCCAGATCGCCGAGGCTTACGAGCGTGTGCTGAAATCCGCGAGCAAGCGCTCGGCGGATGGCCTGCGCAAGTCCCAGCGCGATTTTCTCGTCACGCGCGATGCGAGTTTCCGTCGCCCCGGCTATGACCTGAAAAAGGTCATGCAGCAGCGGTTGCAGAAGTTGAATGCGATCGAGAGCTGAGGCCCTCCTCGCCTCTTCCCGCCTGCGGGGAGCGGCCGGAATGCGCGCTGAAAGCGCGGATTCCGGGTGAGGGGGACTCTCCGCAAACTCATCTCTTACCGTCTTTTGCAGCCCCTCACCCCAACCCTCTCAGCGCGAGCGAAGCTCGTCGCGGCCCCGTAAAAACGGGGCGAGGGAGCGCACCGCCCGCCCGCCTCCGCCGAAAGGCCCATCCTTTTCGGCTTGAACCGCGGCCCATTCCCGCGAAAATATGCCCACAACACGGCCGGCAATTGATCCTGGTCATGGCGGGGCGCCTGTCCTGCCACAAGGGTCAGGGCCAGGCGAATAAAAGCACGGGAGCGCGGCAATGAACGTCCAGGGAAACGTCGACGGCAAACGTCGTTATCATGAGGTCCATGCGCGCTCGCTGGCCGATCCCGAAGGCTTTTGGGCCGAGGTGGCCAAGGAGATCGACTGGATCGAGCCTCCGACGAAGATCTTCGATCCCTCGCAAGGACCCTATGGCCGTTGGTTTGCCGGCGGCGTCGTCAACACCTGCTACAACGCGCTCGACCGCCATGTCGAACGCGGCCGTGCCGATCAGGTCGCGCTGATCCATGATTCGCCATTGACCAATTCGGTCACCAAATTCACCTATGCCGAACTGCTGAACGAAGTCCAGGCGCTCGCCGCCATCATGCAGGACTTCGGTGTTAGCAAGGGCGATCGTGTCATTCTCTATATGCCGATGGTGCCGGAGGCGGTGGTCGCGATGCTGGCCTGCGCGCGGCTCGGCGCGGTGCACTCCGTGGTGTTCGGCGGTTTTGCCGCGAAAGAGCTCGCCACACGGATCGACGATGCGCAGCCGAAGCTCATCCTCTCCGCAAGCTGCGGCATCGAACCCGGCCGCATCGTGCAGTACAAGCCGCTGCTCGACGAGGCGATCAGGCTTGCCGGCAGCAAGCCGAAAGCCTGTATCGTGCTGCAACGTCCGCAGCTCACCTGTGAGATGACGCCAACTCGCGACTACGACTGGGCCAGCCTGCGCCGCAGGGCGCTGAACGACGGCAAGAGCGCGGCTTGCGTGCCTGTCGCCGCCACCGATCCGCTCTACATCCTCTATACGTCGGGCACGACCGGCGTGCCGAAGGGCGTCGTGCGCGACAATGGCGGTCATCTCGTCGCGGTGAAATGGTCGATGTTCAACCTCTATGGCGTCAAGCCGGGTGAGGTCTGGTGGTGCGGCTCCGACATCGGTTGGGTGGTCGGCCACAGCTACATCGTCTACGGGCCGCTGCTTCATGGCGCGACCTCGATCATGTACGAGGGCAAGCCGGTCGGCACGCCCGATGCCGGCGCGTTCTGGCGCGTGATCTCCGAGCATAAGGCGGTGGCTTTCTTCACCGCGCCGACCGCGTTCCGCGCGATCCGAAAAGAGGATCCGGAAGGAAAGTTCATCCGGCAGTACGACCTCTCCAAATTCCGCACGCTGTTCCTGGCCGGCGAGCGTGCCGATCCGCCGACGGTGGAATGGGCGGAGCAGCAGCTGAAGGTGCCGGTGATCGACCATTGGTGGCAGACCGAGACCGGCTGGTGCATTGCCGGCAATCCGGTCGGCCTCGGCATGCTGCCGGTGAAGCACGGCTCGCCGACGGTGCCGATGCCGGGCTACCAAGTCGATGTCGTCGATGAAGCGGCAAAGCCAGTGGGGCCCAACACCATGGGCTCGATCGTCATCAAGCTGCCGATGCCGCCGGGCTGCCTGCCGACGCTGTGGAATCAGGACCAGCGCTTCAAGGAGGCTTACCTCAGCGAATTCCCCGGCTACTACAAAACCTCTGATGCCGGCTACAAGGACGAGGACGGCTATGTCTTCGTCATGGGCCGCACCGATGACATCATCAACGTCGCCGGCCATCGGCTCTCCACCGGCGGCATGGAGGAGATCTTGGCTTCGCATCCCGACGTCGCCGAATGCGCCGTGCTCGGCGTCAAGGACGCGATCAAGGGCGAGGTGCCCTGCGGCTTCCTGGTGCTCAAGGCCGGCGTGAAGCGCCCGCCTGCCGAGATCGAGAAGGAGATCGTCGCGCTGGTGCGCGACAAGCTCGGCCCGGTCGCCGCCTTCAAGCTCGCTATCACCGTCGGCCGCCTGCCCAAGACGCGCTCCGGAAAGATCCTGCGCGGCACCATCAAGAAGATCGCCGATGGCGAATCCTGGACCATGCCGGCGACGATCGAGGATCCCAAGGCGCTCGACGAGATCGGCGAGGCGCTGAAGGGAAGGGTGTGACGCGAAGCGTCTTCCCGGGGCGGTCCGCAGGACCGAACTATGGTGCGCAACTGCGCACCTGAGGATCTCGAGATTCGGGGTCTGGTGCTAACGCACCATCCCGGAATGACGGTGTATCGACTTACATTCTCCTCATTCCGCGCTAAACAGGGGCGGTCAACAAGGGATCCTCGATGCCACTTGCCGCCGCGCCACGCCTGCTGACCGCCTTAGCTCTCGCCATCGCTCTCTCCGCCTGCTCGGCGCGCTACCAGACACCGGTGGCGATGGGTGGCGATGATGACGATGCGGTCTGCCAGAGCCGGGGCTATGCGCAAGGTTCGCCGGAATACGTGGCCTGCCGCAAGGACCGCGACGTCCAGCGCAACGCCGCCACCGCGCGCGCCGACCGTCGCCAGCGCGATCTCGGCGAGTACATGCTGAACCACCCCGAGCGGCCGTAGGTCGTCCCGGTCAACGGAGGCCGTCATGAACGAGGACCAATTCAACACGTCTTTGCGTAAATACCTCAAGCAGGTCGGGGTCACCTCACAGCGCGAGATAGAGAAGGCCGTGCGCGATGCGATCGCAGCCGGCCGGATCAAGGGACACGAGAAGCTCAACGCGAAAATGGTGCTGACCATCGATGGCGTCGGGCTCGTCCACGAGGTCGACGACGTGATCGAGCTCGGCTGAGCTGCGACCTGCCGTGTAATACGCGTCAGTCCGACTTTCATCTTGGGGCTCGACTGTTCAGCCCGTGTCGTTCTGTGTGCCGTGCCCCAAAGCAAGAACGCGGCGGATGGTTCCGCCGCATTCGAGTCGATTTGGACGTTTGGCGCGAAGCCCGGAGTCTTATTCCTCCTCGTCTTCGTGCTTCTTGCCGCCGAGCGTCTTCAGCTTGGCGAACACGGCGTCGACATTGAGATCGTCGCTGGACTTTTCCGCGGGCTCGTACTCGTCCTTGCGGGTGGTCTCGGAGGCCGGCAGCAGGGTCGCGCCGCCATAGGCCGCGTCGATCGGCTTTTCCTTGGCGGCGCGCTGCACTTCGAAATCGAGTTCGATCTGCGAGCAGAGGCCGAGGGTGACCGGGTCGATCGGGGTCAGGGACGACGTGTTCCAGTGGGTACGGTCGCGCACGCTCGCGATCGTGCTCTTGGTGGTGCCGACCAGGCGCATGATCTGGGCGTCCTTGAGCTCCGGATGGTTGCGCAGCAGCCAGAGGATCGCGCTCGGACGTTCGTGGCGGCGCGAGACCGGGGTGTAACGCGGTCCCTTGCGCTTGGGCTGGGGCGGCAGCACCACCTTGCTCTCCTGGAGGCGGAGCCGGTAGTCCGGGTTCTTCTCACCCTTCTCGATCTCCTCGCGGGTCAGCTGGCCGTTGGAGAGGGGATCCATGCCTTTGATGCCCTGGGCGGCGTCGCCATCGGCGATGGCGCGGACCTCGAGGGGGTGCATTTTGGTGAAATCGGCGACCTGGTCGAAGGTCAGCGCGGTGTTGTCGAGCAGCCAGACGGCGGTCGCCTTGGGCATCAGAGGTGCGTTGCTCATGGCAAATCTCCTTTGTGCTTCGCCCACCCCTCTGGAGGCGAAACCGGTGGTCATCAGCGATGACAGGGAATTCGCGCTATATAAGCCCGGAGGGGGTAGCCATGCAATGGTTCTGCTATAGATAGTGCCTTGACACCGCCCGAAAGGGGGCCCAATTCCCTTTGAACCGCTGTAAGGTTCAAGCCGACAGTTTTAAGCCCTATTCCATCCCATCGACCGCCCCCGCCAGAAGGCGAAACGGGTGATTCGGTCACGAGATCGCCAATGTCAGCCAAACCAGACCTCAAGATCGTGCTTTGTTCTCCTCGCGGCTTCTGTGCCGGGGTGGTTCGGGCGATCGACACCGTGGAACGGGCGCTCGATAAGTACGGCGCCCCCGTCTATGTTCGCCACGAGATTGTGCATAACAAGTACGTCGTCGATGGGTTGAAGAAGAAGGGCGCCATCTTCGTCGAGGAACTCGCAGAGATTCCCGAAAATACCACCGCCCCGGTGGTGTTCTCGGCCCACGGCGTGCCGAAGTCGGTTCCCGCCGACGCCCAGTCCCGCAATCTGTTCTCGCTGGATGCGACCTGCCCGTTGGTGACCAAGGTGCACCGCGAGGCTGCGATCCACTTCAAGCGCGGCCGGGAGATCTTCCTGATCGGCCATTCCCACCATCCCGAGGTGGTCGGCACGCTCGGCCAGCTTCCGCCCGGCGCCGTGACGTTGATCGAGACCGCCGAGGACGCCAAGACCATCACGCCGAAGGACCCCGACAACCTCGCCTTCGTGACCCAGACCACGCTGTCGATCGACGACACCGCGGAGATCGTGGCGCTGCTCAAGGAGCGTTTCCCGAACATCAACGGGCCGCACAAGGAAGACATCTGCTACGCCACGACCAACCGCCAGCTCGCGGTGAAGAAGGTGGCGCCGGTGGTGGATGCGCTGATCGTGGTCGGTGCCCCCAATTCGTCGAACTCGCAGCGCCTGCGCGAGGTCGCCGAGCGCGAGGGCTGCAAGATCGCGGTGCTGGCGCAGCGCGCCACCGACATCGACTGGGCCAAGTTCGGCAACATCAAGAGCCTTGGTATCACTGCAGGCGCCTCCGCGCCTGAAGTGATCGTCGAGGAGATCATGGACGCCTTCGCCGAGCGCTACACGCTGCACGTGGAGACGGTCTCGGCCGCGGAGGAGAACGAGTTCTTCCCGCTGCCGCGTCAGGTGCGCCCCGAAGCTGCCGCCGAGTAGATCTTTATGGCGGTCTACACCGACGTCGCCGCCGACGAGCTTGCGGATTTCCTGAAGCAATACGATCTCGGCGAATTGCTCTCCTACAAGGGCATCGCCGAGGGCGTCGAAAACTCCAACTTCCTGCTGCACACCAGCCAGGGTTCGTTCATCCTCACGCTCTACGAGAAGCGCGTGGCGAAGAACGATCTGCCGTTCTTCCTTGCGCTGATGACGCATCTCGCCGAGCACGGCGTCAATTGCCCGCTGCCGGTGAAGGGACGCGACGGCGAGGCGCTGCGCGAGCTGGCGGGCCGCCCCGCCGCGATCATCACCTTTCTCGAAGGGGTCTGGCCGCGCAAGCCGAACGCGACCCATTGCGCCGGCGTCGGCGAGGGACTGGCGCGGATGCATCTGGCCGGCGCCAATTTCGCGGTTCGGCGCGCCAATGCGCTGTCGGTCTCGGGCTGGCGGCCGCTGTTCGACGCGGCGTCAAGCCGCGCCGACGAGGTGCAGCCGGGCCTGCGCGCATTCCTCGCCGCCGAGCTCGATCATCTCTCCAGCGGCATCTGGCCGACCAACCTGCCAGAGGGCGTGATCCACGCCGACCTCTTCAACGACAACGTCTTCTTCCTCGGCGACAAGCTCTCGGGGATCATCGACTTCACCTTCGCCTGCAACGACATGCTGGCCTATGACGTCGCGATCTGCCTCAATGCCTGGTGCTTCGAGCCGGATCATTCCTTCAACGTCACCAAGGCGCGCGCCTTCCTCAATGCCTATGGTCGCGTGCGCAAGCTCACAGAGGCGGAAGAGACGGCGCTTCCGCTGCTGGCGCGCGGCGCTGCGATCCGCTTCCTGCTGACGCGGCTGGTCGACTGGCTCAACGTGCCGCCGGGCGCGCTGGTCAAGCCGAAGGATCCCGTCGAATATGTCCGCAAGCTGCGCTTCCACCAGAGCGTGACGAGCGCGCGCGACTATGGGCTGACGCCGTCGGGGCTGGTGGCGTGAGCGAGCTTCCCAATGTCACGATCTATACCGATGGCGCCTGCTCGGGAAATCCAGGGCCGGGCGGCTGGGGCGCGATCCTGAAGTTCGGTGACAAGGAAAAGGAGCTGAACGGCGGCCAGCCGCACACCACCAACAACCAGATGGAGCTGATGGCGGCGATCTCCGCGCTCGAGGCGCTGAAGAAGCCGTGCACGGTCGATCTCTACACCGACAGCCAGTATGTCCGGCAGGGCATCACCGGCTGGATCTTCGGCTGGAAGCGCAATGGCTGGCGCACCGCCGACAAGAAGCCGGTGAAGAATGTCGAGCTATGGCAGCGCCTGGACGCCGCGCTGAAGCAGCACGAGGTCCGCTGGCACTGGGTCAAGGGCCACGCCGGCCACCCCGAGAACGAGCGCGCCGATCAGCTGGCGCGCGACGGGATCGCGATGGCGCGCTTGCAGCAGCGGGTGCGGGAGTAGCGCCGCGCGGTTGTGGTTCTACTCTCAACTGTCATCGCCCGCGACGGCGGGCGATCCAGTATCCCAGAGGGAGTTGTGATTCAGCCGAGAGGTCTCGGCGTACTGGATGCCCCGGTCAAGCCGGGGCATGACAGTGTCATTTGCGGCTAAGAACTGCGCGTATAGCTCACAGCTGCCCGAGCAGCGTATCCCCGCCGGAGACTTCGACCTTACCGGGCATCGCCTCGAGGTTCAGCTTCTTCACCACGCCGTCCTCGACCAGCATCGAATAGCGCTTGGAGCGGATGCCGAGGCCGTTGGCGGAGGCGTCCAGCTCCATGCCGATCGCCTTGGTGAAGTCGGCATTGCCGTCTGCCAGGAAGACGGCCTCGTCGCGCTGGTCGGTGTCGCGCTTCCAGGCGTTCATGACGAAGGCGTCGTTGACCGAGACGATGGCAATGGTGTCGACGCCTTTGTCCTTGATGGCGTAAGCATTGAGGAAGATGCTCGGCAGATGCATCTTGTGGCAGGTGCCGGTGTAGGCGCCGGGCACCGCGAACAGCGCCACCTTCTTGCCCTTGAAGATATCGTCGGTGGTCTTCACCTGCGGGCCGTCCGCAGTCATCACGCGGAATTTCGCCTCGGGCAGCTTGTCGCCAGTCTGGATCGCCATCGTCAGTCTCCCTGAAAATCGGTCCCGCTTTTTAGACCGGGCGGCGGACCTGCACAATATTGCCGGCGGCGGAAGCGACGAAGGCGGCGGCCGTTCACCATGATGTCATCAGCCGGAAAAGCCGCCATGATCGAGGAAGGCCTGCTCTTCCTCCGTCGTGTCGCGGCCGAGGAGGCGGTTGCGGTGGGGAAAGCGGCCGAACCGCTGGATGATGTCGGCGTGCTCGCGAGCGTATTTCAGGTTCTCGGCATTGTCGGTGTTTTGAAACAGCGCGACGCAGTGCAGCTGGTCAGCCAGATGCTCGGAATGCATGAAGGGCAAATAGAGGAATTCGAGCAGCATGGGATCGATCCTGCGGTCGACACCCCGATCGATGGCCCGGCGGGCGACGTCGCGCGCCAGCGCGTCACTGGCAAAAGTTTGTGGCGTGCCGCGGAACATGTTGCGGGGGAACTGGTCGAGCACGATGACGAGCGCGAGTGTGCCCCCGTCCGTCGTCTCCCATGATCCGAGCTCACCGGCGACCGCCTTCTGCCATACAGCGAGAAAGCGGCGCCTGACCTCTGCATCGAAAGCGTCGTCGCGCTTATACCAACGCTCGCGGCCGGCCTCGCGCCAGAAGGCGAGAATGCCTGATGGCTCGATGTCGCCAACCTCAGTCATCGGCCAGAAGCGTCGCCTTACGCCGCTTCCGCATTTTTCTCGGCGCGAAGCTGCCGGCGCAGGATCTTGCCGACATTGGTCTTCGGCAGGTCGTTGCGGAATTCGATTTGCTTGGGCACCTTGTAGCCGGTGAGCTGCTCGTTACAGAACTTGATCACGGCTTCCCCGGTGAGGTTCGGGTCCTTCCTGACCACGAAGGCCTTCACCGCCTCGCCCGACTTGGAATCGGGGATGCCGATCACGGCGCATTCCAGCACGCCCGGATGGCTCGCGATCACTTCCTCGATCTCGTTGGGATAGACGTTGAAGCCGGAGACCAGGATCATGTCCTTCTTGCGGTCGACGATCTTGGTGTAGCCCTTCTCGTCCATGATGCCGATGTCGCCGGTGCGGAAATATCCGTCGGCGGTCATCACCTTCGCGGTCTCTTCCGGCCTATTCCAGTAGCCGGACATGATTTGCGGGCCCTTGGCGCAGATCTCGCCGGGCTGGCCGAGCGGGACTTCGTTGCCGTCGTCGTCACGGATCGAGATCCAGGTCGAAGGCACGGGGATGCCGATCGTACCCGTGAACTCCGTTGCCGTCGCCGGATTGCAGGTCAGCGTCGGCGAGGTCTCCGACAGGCCGTAACCTTCGGCAATGAAGCAGCCGGTGATCGCCTTCCACTGATCGGCGACGGGGCGCTGCACCGCCATGCCGCCGCCGTTGGAAATCTTCAGCTTGGAGAAGTCGAGCTTCTTGAAATCGGGATGGTGCATCAACCCGTTGTAGAGCGTGTTCACGGCCGGGAAGCTGTTGACCTGATACTTCGCGAGCTCCTTGACGAAGCCTGCGATATCGCGCGGGTTCGGGATCAGGAGATTGCAGCCGCCGGCGCGCACCGCCAGCAGGTAGCAGGCCGTCAGCGCGAAGATGTGATAGAGCGGCAGCGCGCAGACGATCATGAGCTGGTCGACATGCGGCGGCGCGGCGAGCGCCGGCTGGAGCCAGGCGTCGTTCTGCAAGACGTTGGCGACGATGTTGCGATGGAGCAGCGTGGCGCCCTTGGAAACGCCGGTGGTGCCGCCGGTATATTGCAGGAAGGCGACGTCGCCGGGCGACAGCTTCGGCTTGTTGAAGGTCATGCCGCGTCCGGCCGACAGCGCGTCATTGAAGGGCACCGCGCCCGGCAGCGACCAGGCCGGTACCATCTTCTTGACCCGGCGGACGACGAGATTGACGATCACGCCCTTGAAGCCGAGCAGGTCGCCCATGCTGGCGACAATGACGTGCTTGACCTGCGTCCTGGCGATCACCTGCTCGACGGTGTGGGCAAAGTTCTCCAGCACGATGATGGCTTCCGCGCCGGAATCCTTGAGCTGATGCTCGAGCTCGCGCGGGGTGTAGAGCGGATTGACGTTGACCACGGCGAAACCGGCACGCAGCACGGCGGCGGTCGCGACCGGATATTGCAGCACGTTCGGCATCATGATGGCGACGCGGGCGCCGCGCTGGAGCCCGCGGCCTTGCAAGTAGGCGGCGAGCGCAATCGACATCTGGTCGAGGTCGCGATAGCTGATCGACTTGTCCATGCAGATGAACGCCTTGCGGTCGGCGAACTTGGTGAAGCTCTCCTCCAGCAGGTCGACCAGCGATGCGTATTGCGTCGGCTCGATATCGGCGGGCACGCCGGGCGGATATTGCTTGAGCCAGATGCGCTCCATGAAAGACTCCCCTCATTGACCAGAGCCCGTTGTGTCTCGGGCTTGCCTCGTTGCCGCCAGTATCCAGCTTGCCGGAACGGGTGGCAAGCCGTCGTGGCTTAGGGCAAAGGTCAGGTCGTCGCTATTGGAATCGTCGCAAACAGCACTGCCGCAGGTGCGAAGCGCGGGCTGCGGTGCAATTCCCGGGGGACGTTAACTGTTGTTCGCCGGCTTGGCGGCAGCGGCGGGCTTCGTCGCAGCCTTGGGCTTGGCGGGCTTCGCCGCCTGATCGCCGCCTGCCACAGGCTTCTCGGCAGGTTTGGCCGCATCGGGCTTGGCCGCAGCATGCTTCGCTCCGGCCGGCTTGGCAGCGGCCGGTTTGGCCGCGCTCTTACCGTCAGCCTGCTTGGCGTCCGGCTTCGCCGCTGCCGTCTTGCTGTCTTTGCCCGCGTCCTTGCTCGCGTCCCTGGGCTTGTCGGCCGCGTCGGGCTTCTTGGCGACGCGCGACTTCTTGCCACGCGGTTTGGACGCGGCCTGCTGGTCGGCGTCGGCCGCGACCGCCGCGATCAGCGCGGTGCCGGTGCGGGTCGGGCCGGTATAGACCAGCACGGGCTCGACCGCCGCGGGGGCCGAGGCCATCAGCTCGGAAGCCTTCATCAGCGGCGGCTGCAGGCCCGCCGTGAAGAAGGTGACCTGGGCCTCGCCGCCGGTGGCTGAGGCCGATCCGGTTGCACCGCCATTGGCCGCAATCAGCGCATCGTCGTCGTCACTGGCCGGCCGCTTGCGGTTGGGGCCGCACATCTCGTCTCGCAAATTCGGCGGCGAGGCGTCGACCGGCACGAGATTGTCGACAGTGCCGAGCGAGGGGCGCAGCCACGTCAGATTGTCTTGAGCGAAGCCTCGCTCGAGCAGCTGCGCGGCCTTCACCGCACGCGCGGTGCCGGAATTGGCACCCAGCACCACCGCGATCAGCCGGCGGCCGTTGCGCGTGGCCGAGGCGACGAGGTTGTAGCCGGAGGCGCAGATGAAGCCGGTCTTGAACCCGTCGGCGCCGGGATAACGGCCGATCAGCTTGTTGAAATTGCCGGTGATGCGTTTGCCGAAGCGGATCGCCGGAATGTGCACGAAGTATTCGTATTCCGGCAGGTCGCGCAGGAACGAGCGCGCCAAAATGCCGAGGTCACGCGCCGAAGTGATCTGGCCGTCGGCGGGCAAGCCGTTCGGATTGACGTAGCTCGTCTGCGTCATGCCGAGCTTCTTCGCGGTGTCGTTCATCATCGCGGAGAAGCCGTCGATCGAGCCGCCGACGCCTTCGGCGAGCACCACGGCCATGTCGTTCGCCGACTTGACCATCATCATCTTCAGCGCGTTGTCGACGGTGACCTGCGTTCCCGGGCGAAATCCCATCTTCGAGGGCGATTGCGAGGCCGCGGTCGGCGATACCGTGAGCAGCGTGTCGAGCGTGAGCCTGCCGTCCTTAACCGCCTTCAGGGTGACATAGGCGGTCATGATCTTGGTGACGGAGGCCGGGTACCAAGGGATGGTCGCGTTATCTGCCTGTAACACCTTGCCGCTGTCGGCCTCGATCAGCAGCAGCGCTTCGGCGCTCGCCGCGCGCGGCGCGAGCAATGCGGCACATGCGAGCGTCGCAGCGAACAGGTTGAACAGGGATTTGCGAAGCAGCGGGCGAAGGGCGTGCACTATCCGATTCCGGTCCTTGGAGATCCGTCTGATACGGACGGCTCTCGTGATCTGATTGTCGGTTCTGAAATCCGGCGCCGCCGCTTGCGGCGTCGCAAACCTATACCGGCTGGTGCGTCGAGAATAGGGGGATGGGCGCGGTATTCCGCAATGAAATAGGCCGAATTTCGACGGTGCTGTGGGCGCTTGCTAGGGAGATTTGGCCGTCGTCGCGGCAGTCTCGGCCGTCGTCACGCTGGCCCGCGCGTTCTCCTGAACCATGAACTGGGCCCTGGCCAGCTCGGCGAAATGGCCGCCTTTGGCCACGAGTTCATCGAAAGTTCCGCTTTCGATCACCCGGCCGTTCTCGAACACCAGGATCCGCGTGGCGTTGCGGATGGTGGAGAGGCGATGGGCGATCACGAAGGTGGTGCGGCCCTTCATCACTTCGTCGAGAGCGGCATTCACCTTGGCTTCGGTGACGGCGTCGAGCGCGCTGGTCGCTTCGTCCAGGATCAGGATCGGCGGATCTTTCAGCAGCGCGCGGGCGATGGAAAGGCGCTGGCGCTCGCCACCGGACAGCATGCGGCCGCGCTCGCCGGCATTCGTCTCGAAGCCGCCGCTGCGCTCGATGAAGTCGAGCGCCTGCGCGCGCTCGGCTGCCTTGCGCATCTCGTCTTCGGTCGCATCCGGCTTGCCGACCAGCAGATTCTCCGCAATCGAGCGGTTGAACAGCAGCGCCTCCTGGAACACCACGCCGATGTTCCGCCGCAGCGATGTCAGTGTGATCCCGCGCACGTCCATGCCGTCGATCCGGATGAAGCCGGATTGCGGGTCGAAGGCGCGATGCAAGAGCGCGATCGCGGTCGACTTGCCGGCGCCGGTCGGACCGACCAGTGCGATGGTCTGACCGGGCAGTGCGGAGAAGGAGAGGTCCTCGACCGCAGGGCGCTTGCCGTCATAGGAGAAGGTGACGTCGTGGAACTCGACGAGGCCGGACAACCTGCCGGCATCGATCGCGTCGGGCCTGTCGTGCACTGCGGGCACGGCGTCGAGCACATTGAAGAATTCGCGCAGCCGCGGCGCCTCCATGAACACGTTGTTGATGAAGCTCACGACCTGTTCGAGCCTCTGGATCAGCATCGTCGCAAAGCTCACGAACATCACGATCTCGCCGACTGATGTCAGCCCCTTGTCGTGCAGCGCGATACCTATGGTGAAGATCGTGAGCACCGTGATGGTGGTCGAGGCGCGCGTGATGACGGTGACGAGCGCCCACCAGGACAACACCGGCATCTGCGCGGCCAGCAGCTCGTCGGCGACGGAGCGCAGCCCTTTGACCTCGGATTCGACGCGGACGAAGCTCTGCACCAGCGCGACATTGCCGAGCGCGTCGGAGGCGCGCGCGGAGAGCTCGCTGTAATGCTCCTCGACCTCCATCTGCATGCCGAAGGTCTTGCGTACCACGAAGGTCGTCAGCGCGGTGAAGACGATGCAGAGCACGAACAGCAGGATTGCGAGCCGCCAGTTCAGGTACAGCGACAGCGGCAGCAGCACCACGACCGAAAGGATCGCGGCAAAGTGCTCACGGAAGAAGCCGAGCCATAGCCGCCACAGCGCATCCGTGCCGTTGAGCATCACCTTCATCAGTCGGCCCGAATGGGTACCGGAGTGGAAGGTCAACGGCAGTTGCAGGATGTGCTCGAAATAGTCGGTCAGCACCGCCTGGCGCTGGCGGTGCGAGAGCCGGTCGGCCT
Source organism: Bradyrhizobium sp. LMG 9283 (assembly GCF_045571415.1). Classification (NCBI taxonomy): domain Bacteria; kingdom Pseudomonadati; phylum Pseudomonadota; class Alphaproteobacteria; order Hyphomicrobiales; family Nitrobacteraceae; genus Bradyrhizobium; species Bradyrhizobium sp. LMG 9283. The sequence continues at coordinate 8,274,168 of NZ_CP120691.1, read as the reverse complement.
GCAAGGCCACGAGCGCGCTGCACGCGATGGTGAAGAGCCCGAACGCGACCCAGGCGGCCAGGAATGGCCAGGCCGAGTTCGACCCGGCCACCGTCTTGCCCGAGAGCACGTCGACAATACGGCCGAACAGCACAGGCTCGGCGAATTGCGAGCCCGCGAGTAGGAGATTGGCGACCGCGAGCAGCCAGCCCAGTCGCGCCTCCTTGCCGAGCAGCTCGAGAACGCGGGTGTAGAGACGGAGCATGGACATGCGGACGACGAGCTTGAGCGGATAACGGAGCCCGTATTCTAAGCAGGAATTGTGCTGTAGATACAGCGGAAGCTGCCAGTTTTGCTCAGTTGATCAGCCGCTCCGCCACGGCCGGCAGGAACTGGTCGTCGAAGACGTCGCGAGCCATGGGCCGCTTGCGGAATTTGAAGTCCTGCGCGATCTGGTCGATCGAGCGCTCCAGGCGCGCCGGCTCGACGCCGCCGAGGCCGTTGCGCTTGACCTCATCGGTCAGGATGTTGTCGGCGAGGACGGTGTGCAGGCGCTCCAGCTCCAGGTTGCGGTCGCCGTCGTCGATGCGGCTCGCCGCCTCCTCCGCCGCACGCCCCGGCTCCCTGACGGTGGCGTTGATGCCCGCGATCAAGGCGCGAAGGAAGCCCTTCACGGCGTCCGGCTTTGCTGCGGCGAAGGCCGGATTGACCACCACGGCAAAGCCATAGGCTTCGCAGCCATAGTCCGCATAGCGCAGCACGACGAGATCGGCTCCGGGCACGCCGCGGTCGCGCAGATTCACCGCCGAGAGAAAGCTGAAGCCGGCGACCGCATCGACTTGGCCCGCGGACAGGATCGGCTCGCGTACCGCCGCGCCGATCTTGTGGAATTTGACGCGTGATGCCTTGATGCCGTTCTGCTGCGCCAGCGCCGGCCACAGCCGCATCGACAGATCACTGTCGGCAACGCCGACGGTCTTGCCGTCGAGATCGGGCAGGAGGTGGATGCCGCGGCTCCTGCGCGCGACGATCGCATAGGGAGCGCGGTTGAACAGCACGAACACCGCCTTGACCGGCGCCGCGTCGTCCTTGTCACGAAAGCGGATCAGCTCGTTGATGTCGACGAGCGCAAGCTCGCTGTCGCCCTTGGCGACGCGTGCGAGCGCCTCCGGCGATCCGCTCGCACTGTTGAAGGACACGTTGAGACGTTCGGCGCCGAAGCTGCCGTCTTTCGCCGCAAGGAAGAACGGCGCCATACTCGCATCAATGGGACGGTCGAAGGTGAAGTGGATCGCTGTGGAGGGGACGCCGCTCTCGGCCCCTGTGGCCTCGCGCGCAGTCAATGCTGCGAACGAGATTGCAAGGGCCAGCAGGCCGTGAAGGGCGATCGTCTTGAATCCTGACATCGATTGCGCCGGTCCCGCATTGTTATGGTTTCGTGACGCTTGCAGCGCCGGCCCTCGGCGAGCGTGCGCGCGCCAACATGAACGGCGGATGAGCGCGGTTGCGTCACGATTGCGCAACCCCGTTCAGCTTGTGTTGGGGTTGGGGAACCCAACTTAGGTACTGCGGGTTTGAGAGGCATGAGCCTGTCCGCAGGCGTCCATTCCAGGTCCCAAAGGAGGGCCCAAGACATGTTCGAGCGATTCTCCAAGTTTGCGGGCCGAAAGGCCGTTCTTGCCACCGCCGCGGTGCTGGCGCTGACCACAATCGCCCCGACCGCTTCATATGCGGGCGGCCGCCACTGGCATGGTGGCGGAGGGGCGGCTGCTGCCGCGGCTTTCGCCGCCATCGGCACCGGTCTTGCCATCGCCGCAAGCCGTGACGCCTACGCCTATGACTACGGTCCAGGCTATGGCTATTACGGCGGTCCCGTCTATTACAGCGCCCCTGCCTATGGGCCGTATTATGGTCCAGGCCCGAACTTCCCGTATCATCGCTATGGCGGTACGGCTCCGTCCGAGTTCTGCGGCCAAGGCTATTATCAGAACTGCTACTAGCTCGGGCGCCCGAAGGTTGACCAAGACAGGCCGTCGTGCTTGCCGCGCCGGCCTGTTTTCTGCTTTTATTGTCGCGCGTTAACACGCCCGCCATTTGTTTAGAGTAGTTTGGAGTACCATGAGTGATTCGCTTGAGCGGCTATATCTGGCTGTGCTCGCGGCCAGGGATCTTGATCCGGCAACATCGCGCACGGCCCGGCTGTTTCAACGTGGGCCCTCCAAAATGGCGAAGAAGCTGGCCGAAGAGGCCATCGAAGTCGTCATCGATGCGGTCAATGGCGATAGCGAGGCCGTGATCCGTGAAAGCGCCGACCTGCTCTACAATCTCACCGTGCTGTGGGCTTCGGCCGGAGTACGTCCGGAGGACGTCTGGCGGGAAATGACGCGGCGGGAAGACTTGCTCGGTATTGCCGAGAAGCTGCCGAAGTCGCCGATGAAGCTGCCCAAAGTCGCGTCACCGCGCATGGCCTCTCGGCGGCCAATTGTCGCGCTCGAAGGCCGCGCCGGACGCAAGCGCCACTAGAAACGTCATAATTCGCCTCAATCTCGGCATGGACAAATCCGTCCCATGGTGCTTCATCGCGGCGCCATGCTGAAACGTATCTACGACTGGTGCATCGACGCCGCCCACAAGCCCTATGCGCTCTGGATCATGGGAGCAGTGGCTTTTGCAGAAAGCTCGTTCTTTCCGGTCCCGCCGGATGTGATGCTGATCCCGATGTCGCTGGCGCGCCCGCAGCGCGCCTGGGTCTATGCAATGGTCTGTACCATCACCTCGGTGGTCGGGGGCGTCGTCGGCTACGCCATCGGCGCGCTGCTGTTCGACTCGGTCGGCCAATGGCTGATCCAGGTCTACGGCCTCGGCGACAAGGTCGACGCCTTCCGCGCCTCCTATGCGGAATGGGGTGCGATCATCATCCTGCTCAAGGGGCTGACGCCGATCCCCTACAAGCTCGTCACGATCACCTCGGGTTTTGCCGGCTACAACATCGTCCTGTTCATCCTGTGCTCGATCGTCGCGCGCGGCGGACGCTTCTTCGTCGTGGCGATCCTGCTCAACCGCTATGGCGACTGGATCCGGGTCCGGATCGAGAAGCATCTCGGCCTGTGGGTCGCGATCGGCACCGCGGTGCTGGTGCTCGGCTTCGTGGTTGCCGTCAAGCTGATCTAGCGCCAGCGGCTTTGCCGCCGCGCCGGCTTCGGCTACGGTTGCCGCCATGATGGTTCGATCCGGCAAGCCGGCCATGTGGTTCGGGACGCTGATGTCAGCAGCGGTGTTGCTTCTGCTCGGTGGCGGCGAGACGGGGTGGACACAATCCGCCCCGCCGGCGCTCGGCCTCCAGGAGCAGGGAGTGCAGGCCGCGTCACCGCCATCGACACCCGCTCCATCGGCGCCGCCGGCGCACGAGGAAAATCCCGGGCTGATCAATGAAATGGGCAAGCTGTTCGACAAGCTGCCCGCGATTCTGCCGCCGATCAAAAGTCCGAGCGAGACCATGAACGACCTGTCGCGGCTGGCCAAGCCATCGACCATGGTGTCGGGACGCGTGGTCTGCCCGGTCTCGTCCAACGGCGCGCCCGACTGCAAGCAGGCCGCCGACCAGCTCTGCCAGGGCAAGGGTTACAAGGAAGGCAAGAGCCTCAACGCCGACTCCGCCGAGAAATGCTCGGCCAAGGTTCTCATCCCGGGCAGGCAACGTAAACCGGATGACTGCCGCACCGATACTTTCGTGACCAGCGCGCTGTGCCAGAATTGACGCGATGGCCCAGCGCGCAAGCAACAAGGAGCGCCCATGAGCCGGACGGAGCAGGACTTCCTCGGACAGCGTGAGATCGCCGACGACATCTACTACGGCGTCCAGACCATCCGGGGTAAGGAGAACTTCCACATCACCGGCATTCCGATGAGCCAGGAGCCTTACTTCGTGAAGGCGCTTGGCTACGTCAAGAAGGCCGCCGCCATGGCCAATCGTGATCTCGGCGCGCTCGACGCCAAGGTCGCGGATGCCATCATCGTCGGCTGCGACCGCGTCATCGCCGGCGACATGATGGATCAGTTCGTCACCGACTTCATCCAGGGCGGTGCCGGCACCTCGACCAACATGAACGCCAACGAGGTAATCGCCAACCTCGCGCTGGAATCGCTCGGCTTCACCAAGGGCGACTACCAGCACGTCAGCCCCAACGATCACGTCAATTACGGCCAGTCGACCAACGACACCTATCCGACCGCCTTTCGGCTGGCACTGATCCTGCGGCTCGAGAGCTACATGACGGCGCTGCGCCAGCTCCAGGAGGCCTTCTTCGCCAAGGGGCGCGAGTTCGACCGCGTGCTGAAGATGGGCCGCACCCATCTGCAGGACGCGGTACCGATGTCGCTGGGGGCCGAGTTCCGCGGCTGGGGCACCACGATCGGCGAGGAGGTCGATCGCATCTCGGAAGCGCGCGCGCTGCTGCGCGAGATCAATCTCGGTGCCACCGCGATCGGCACTTCCGTCACGGCCGCGGTCGGCTATCCCAAGCTCGCCGTTCGGCACCTCAGCGCGCTCACCGGCGTCGAATTCGTGCTCGCCAGCGATCTCGTCGAAGCGACCTCCGACACCGGCGCCTATGTGCAGCTCTCCGGCGTCCTCAAGCGCACGGCGAGCAAGCTGACAAAGATCTGCAACGACATCCGCCTGCTCGCCTCGGGCCCGCGCGCCGGCCTCAACGAGATCAACCTGCCGCAGCTGCAGCCGGGCTCCTCGATCATGCCCGGCAAGGTCAATCCGGTGATCCCGGAGGTGGTCAACCAGACCAGCTTCCTGGTCATCGGCCTCGACACCACGGTGACTTTGGCGGCCTCAGCGGGCCAGCTCCAGCTCAACGTGATGGAGCCGGTGATCTCGTTCGCGCTGTTCTTCTCGATCCGCACCATGGAGCGCGCGGTCAACAGCCTACGCGAGAATTGCGTTGTCGGCATCACCGCCAACGAGGAGCACACCCGCAACATGGTGCTGAACTCGCTCGGCATCGTCACCGTTCTGAAGCCGCTGCTCGGCTACAAGCAATGCGCCGAGATCGCCCGCGAGGGCTACAAGAGTGGCAAGTCGCTGCACCAGATCGTCGTGGTCGAGCGGAAATTGCTGACTCAGGAGAAGTGGGACGAGATGTTCTCGTTCGAGCGGCTGATCAATCCGGATTTGGTCGGGTGATCTACCGACACGCGCAGGTGCCACACCTCTCCCATGGGGAGAGGTTGGCGCGAAGCGCCGGGTGAGGGGGTACGCTTCCTCGTGGGACTTGATCCCCTCACCCGAATTCCTAGGGAGAGGTGAGGAGCGAATTCCGCCGCTTGGAATTGCGGTAGCCGCATCCGCCGCGGCGCCAAAACGCAATACTTGACAGTGGAAAGATTGCCTTGTTGGTATGACGGCCAACCTTCGATTTGAGCGTCAACAGAGGATCGTTCCGCAATGTCCATGCCTGCCTTGTTCAAAGGGCGCCTGTCGATCCCCGTGATCGGCTCGCCGCTCTTCATCATCTCGGTGCCCGATCTCGTGATCGCGCAGTGCAAGGCGGGTGTGGTCGGCTCGTTTCCGGCGCTGAATGCGCGGCCGCCGGAATTGCTCGACGAATGGCTGGCGCGGATCACCGAAGAGCTCGCGGCCTATGACCGCGCGCATCCCGACAAGCCGTCGGCGCCTTTCGCCGTCAACCAGATCGTGCACAAGTCGAACAACCGCCTCGACCACGACATGCAGCTCTGCGCCAAATACAAGGTGCCGATGATCATCTCTTCGCTCGGCGCGCGCGAAGAGCTGAACCAGGCCGTGCACGGCTGGGGCGGCATCGTCTTCCACGATGTGATCAACCAGAAATTCGCGCACAAGGCGATCGAGAAAGGCGCCGACGGCCTGATCCTGGTCGCAGCCGGTGCAGGCGGCCATGCCGGCACCATCTCGCCGCTGGCTTTCATTGCCGAAACGCGAAAATGGTTCGATGGCCCGATCGCGCTGTCGGGGGCGATCGGCAACGGCAAGGCGATCCGCGCCGCGCGCATCCTCGGCGCCGACTTCGCCTATATCGGCTCGGCCTTCATCGCGACCAAGGAGGCCAATGCGGTTGAGAAGTACAAGGAGATGATCGCGGGATCGTCGGCTGACGATATCGTCTATTCCAACCTCTTCACTGGCGTGCACGGCAACTATCTGAAGCCCTCGATCCTCGCCGCCGGCATGGATCCGGAAAATCTGCCGACGTCCGATCCCTCCAAGATGAATTTCGGCACCGACGCTTCCGGCGAGCGCGCCAAGCCGAAGGCCTGGAAGGAGATCTGGGGAAGCGGCCAGGGCATCGGCAGCATCGACAAGGTGGTGCCGGCAGCCGAGCTGATCGCGCGCCTCAAGAAGGAGTACGACGAAGCGATCGATCCGCCGTTGTAGAGCTCGTGTCCCGGACGCGGTGCGGCGCGAAGTGCCGCGCCGCCGAGCCGGGACCCATCGCCCAACGACTGGACCCCGGCTCAGCAGCGCACCGCCTACGCGCTGCGCAGCGTCCGGGGAACGCGCCGTGAGAGTGAGTACCAAATGTCCCCCATCTACCGCGTCGACGGCAACAGCGTCGTCACCAGTCCGGATGCGGCCGGTCCCTGGGACCGGCGCATGCAGCACGGCTCGGCACCGGCCTCGCTGGTGACGTGGGCGGCCGAACGCATCCCGACGCCAGTCGCGATGGACATCGCGCGCGTCACCATCGATCTGATGCGCCCGGTGCCGGTCGCGCCGCTCACGATTGGCACTGAGGTCCTGCGCGAGGGCCGCAAGATCCAGCTCTGCGAGATCAAGCTGCTCGCGGACGGCGTGCAGGTGGTCGGCGCCACCGTCCTCAAGATCAGGCGACAGGCGCAGGCGCTGCCGGACGAGATCAAGGAGGTGCCGGTCACGCTGCCGTCTCCGGAGGATTCGCTTGTGGAGGACGGTCATGCCGCGACCAGTCCCTTCGTGCGATCGGTCTCGATGCGCGCCGCGCGCGGCCGCTTCGGCCAAGCCGGTGCCGGCGCGATCTGGTTTCGCGTCGACCATCCCCTGATCGCAGGCGAAGCGGTCTCGCAGGCGATGCGCGCCGTGGTCGCCGCCGACTTCTCCAACGGTACCGCCTCGACGCTCGACTTCCGCGCCTGGACCTACATCAACGCCGATCTCACCGTGAGCTTCACGCGCCAGCCGGTCGGCGAGTGGATTTTGCTCGACGGTGACTCCTGGATCGGCCCTGACGGCGCGGGCCTTGCGATGTCGCGGCTGGCCGACCGGCACGGCTATTTCGGCCGCGCGGTGCAGAGCCTGGTGATCGAGAAGCGGTGAGGTGCTAGCGTACACCGCGCGCTTGAACGGCAGACTTCCGCCGCCGCGGAAGGGATGCTTGCCATCCTGCCAGTTCACAGACCGTAGAAGATCTTGATCTCCCACAGCACCACGATGATAGCCGTGATCAACGTAACCGCGGCGACTGCACTTTCCAGGGAAGCGACTCTCATATCTTACTCCGCTTCCCAGCCCCATCTGCGGTCTATTTGATTCCCTGATTCGCCGGCAATTGGGCGGGTATGGCCGACGCGCACTCCGTTGCCCGCTGTGGTGCCGGGGCCACAACGACACCGTAAGATCCCGGGGTTTTTACCCCACCATCCGGTCCCGCCCGCTCCAGAAGCCCGCGCGCAGCACCTTCTTGTCGACCTTGCCGACGCCGGTCATGGGCAGCTGCTTGACGAACTGGATCTGTTTCGGCGCATGCGCCGAGCCCTTTCGCGTCTTCACGAGATTAATCAGCTCGTTCGGATCGGGCCTTGCGCCGTCACGCGGCACGATGATGGCAGTAACGGCTTCGCCCCATTTCTCGTCGGGGATACCGACGACCGCGACCATTGCGACGTCGGCGTGCTGCGACAGCACGTCCTCGACCTCGCGCGGGAAGATGTTGAAGCCGCCGGAGACGATCATGTCCTTCTTGCGGTCGAGGATGGACATGTAGCCGCGCTCGTCCTTGCGCGCGATGTCGCCGGTGTGGACCCAGCCGTTCTTCAGTGTCTCGGCGGTGATCTCCGGCCGCTTCCAGTACTCCGCCATCACATGTGGGGCGCGCACGCAGATCTCGCCGGCCTCGCCCGTCTTCACTTCCTGGTCGTTATCGTCGAGGATCTTGACCTCACACGCCGCGATCGGGAAGCCGCAGGACAGGAACAGCTCCGGGTTCTTGGGGTCGTGATCAGACTTGCGCAGCACCGAGATCGGATAGCATTCGGTCTGGCCGTAGAGCTGCGAGAACACCGGGCCGATGCGTTCGATGCCTTCGACGAGCCGGCTCGGCGACATCGCGGAGGCGCCATAGAGCACGAGCTCGAGCGAGGACAGATCGGTCCTGCCCAGCGCGGGATGATCGAGCAGCACATAGATCATGGTCGGCACGAGCAGCGTGAAGTTGATGCGCTCGCGCGCGATCGTTGCCAGCACGGCTTCGGGATCGAAACCTTTCAGCATGTGCACGGTGCCGCCGCGCATCAGGGTCGGCAGCACCTTTGTGCCGGCGACATGGCTGATCGGGGCGACCGTCAGATAGCGCGCCCCCTCCGGGATTTCGAAGTCGGCGAGGATCGCGGCGGCGGCTCCGGCATTTTCGCGGTGGTAGCGCAGTGCGCCCTTGGATTTGCCGGTCGTGCCACCGGTGTAGTTCAGCGTGGAGAGGTCGTCAGGGCCGGCGAGGCATCGCGCGCTGAAACGGCCTCCGGTCTCGATCGCCTGCAACAGGTCGACGCCATAATCGGCGGGTCCCATGGTGAAGACCGCCTTCAGCCGGTCCGCCCTCACAGCGAGCTCGCCGCCGCGGTCGCGGAAGGCGGCCGCATCCACCACCAGCATCTCGGCCTCGGAATCTTCGAGCTGGAACAGCTGGTCGTCCAGCGATCCCAGTGGATGCAGCCAGGTGATGCAGAGCCGCGCCAGTTGCGCGGCGACGCCGGCGCACCAGGTATCGGCGCGGTTCGCGGTGAGGAAGGCGACGCGCGCGCCGGGCTCTAATCCAAGCCGCATGAACACGCCCTGGATGCGCCCGATCACGTTGATGGTGCCCTGATAGCTCAGCGATCCCTCAGGCCAGGCGAAAGCGGTGCGATCGGGATAGCGCGACAGCGCCCGCAGCGTCTGCGCACAAGCCGGAGATGATGCGTGGAGCGGATCAGACATGTGTTTCCTCGTTGCTTTGTCATCGGCTTCTGGCGTGCCAATGTTGCTGACGACGCTAGCACAGAGACCGCGGGAGGAAACGACAAAGCCCGCGAGAGGGAGGCATGCATGCCATCGGATCGACTGCAACGCTTCGGCGATCGTCTTGCGCTGCCGCTGATCGCGGCGCCGATGTTTCTGGTGTCGGGCGTCGAGCTCATGGTCGCAGCCTGCTGCAATGGGGTGATCGGCAGCTTTCCCACCGCGAATTGCCGTGGCGCGGAACAACTCGATCAATGGCTCACCGAGATCGAGACGCGGCTGCGGCGGCACGAAGACCAAACCGGCCGCAAGGCAGCGCCGCTCTGCCCGAACCTGATCGTGCACCGCTCCAATGCACGGCTCGAGCAGGATCTCGCCGTGCTGCTGCGGCACGGGCCGGAGGTCGTCATCACGTCCGTCGGCTCGCCAGCGCCGGTGCTGAAGCCGCTACATGACGCCGGCACACTGGTGCTGGCGGATGTCGCTTCGATCCGCCACGCCGAGCGCGCGGCGGAAGCAGGCGCGGACGGGCTGGTGCTGCTCACGGCGGGTGCGGGCGGGCAGACGGGCTGGCTCAACCCGTTCGCCTTCGTCCGCGCGGTGCGTGCATTCTATGACGGCATTATCGTGCTGGCGGGCGGCATCAGCGACGGCCGCGCGTTGCAGGCCGCGGAAGTGCTTGGCTGCGATCTCGCCTACATGGGCACGAAGTTCATTGCGACGCGGGAGAGCATGGCGGATGATCGCTACAAGCGGATGCTGGTCGAAAGCAGCGCGGACGACATCCTGCTCACCACCGCGTTCACGGGACTGCAGACCAGCATGTTGAGGCCGTCGATCATCGCTGCCGGGCTTGATCCAGACGAGCTGCCGGCGCGCGGCGCGATCGACATCGCTGAGGATATCGACGTCGCCGCGCGCGAGAACCGGCCAAAGCGCTGGCGCGACATCTGGAGCGCCGGCCACTCGGCATCGGGAGTGACCGACGTGCTCGCGGTCGATGATCTCGTCGCGCGAACAGTCGCCGAATATCGTCAGGCGGGTGGGCGGTAGGCTGTTCGCCTCTCCCCGCCTGCGGGGAGAGGCCGATGCGCGCCGAGCGATGCGAAGCATCGTCCGAGCGGGGCGGGTGAGGGGGAGCCTGCGCGAGTCCAACTGCCACCTTGGTTTCGGGGAGAGCCCTCCATCACGGTTAATCCCGCATTCTTCCGCTCCGCTCATTTAACGGCAGATTAACCATCGCCCGCCAAGAATCCCCTTCACGGCCGCCAATCAGGACCGAGAGGGACAGGCGATGGACTTCAATTATCTCAACGGCAAGAGAGCCGCGACGCTGGACGAGATCCGCATCCGCGTAGCCCATGCCCTCGCCCGCCATCCACTGTGCCGCAATGTGCGCTTCGACATCGTTAGCGTCCCCCGCACCCGCCGCGGCGGCAATTGGACGGTGACGCTGCAATCGGTCGAGCCGCGCGCGGTCTGGGAGGCCTCGGAGATCGTGGCCGACATCCAGGACGCCTATGATCTGGCGGCAGCTGCCTGATCTGCTTGGGGTTTCCGGGCGATGTCGCCGTAGTCCGCGCGATTGCCGCCGCAATGGCACGGTTAAGCCTTAATTATCGCCCAGTTTCCGGGCAGTGATCACGTGGACTTGAAGTCGGACGCGGAGAGACGTTTGTCCAAAGCCATCACCATCGTCGCGCTGACCTGTTTCCTCGTCCTCGGCGCCGCCACCACCGCAATTCTCGGCCGCGACAGCGTGCCCAGCGTCAGCGCCGAGATGATCGCCCAGACGCCCCCGCCCAAGCCGCTTGCAACCAACCGCGCCGCCAAGGCCGACCGTCTGGTCCCGACGCTTGCTCTGGCCTCGGCTGCGATCGAGCCGGTCCAGATCGCCGCCGACAAGCCCGCCCAGGCTCCCATGCTGAGCGAGCCGCTGCGCCAGGCCTTCGCCGCCGCCACGCCCTCCGATTTCCCGATGCCGAAAGCAAGCGCGCACGAGGCGCCTGCCGCAACCGAGGTTCCAACCGTCGAAGTTCCGGCCAAGCCGAAGGTCGTCGCCAAGCCGCAGCCGCAGAAGTCCTATTCGCTGCTGTCCGACGTGCAGATCGCGGGCATCAGGGATCGCCTGAAACTGTCGTCGTCTCAGGAATATTACTGGCCCTCGGTTGAGACCGCGCTGCGCAACGTCGCCCGCAAGATCCAGGCGAACAAGCTGTCGAATCCGAACGCGCCGCCCAGCGCGCAGATCGATCCGAACTGCGAGGAGGTGCAGCAGTTGAAATCGGCCGCGATGCCGCTGCTGTTCCAACTGCGCGATGATCAGAAGGAAGAAGTGCGCAAGCTCGCTCGCCTCATCGGGCTCGAGAAGGTCGCGCAGCAGATCTGATGTGCGCGGTTCCTCTTTGAGGAGCCGCGGCTATCAGGAACATCTGGCAATCCCCACGCGTTGCTCGCTCCAAAACAGGGAGTGGATGAATGCGCGCCTCGACAGCCTATTTTGTTGGTGCCGGAACCATCATCGCGGCCATCGCCATCGGTCTCGGCGGCGGTATCGTGGTCGGCAACATCATGAATCCGGTCGCTCCCAAACAGGGTCCGGACACCAGCAAGGTGGCGCAGCACACGGAGGCTCCCGCGCCGGCAGCTACGAACGCGCCGTCCGAGCGCGTGAACTATCTCACCGGCTCGCAAGCCTTTGGCGCGATGATCGCGGCACCCGCGCAGGCCGAAGCTAAGCCTGAAGCCGCAAAGCCTGATGCGCAAACCACGCAGGCGAATGCTGGGCCGCCGGCGCCGCGGCCCTCGCAAGCCGCTGCAGTTGAGCCGCCCAAGAAGCCTGCCGAGCAGCAGGCCTCCACCGAGCCGTCATCCTCGCCGAATAACGCCTATGCCAAGGCCAGGGATTCCGACGTGAAGCGCGCCGCGTCCGAACGGCGCCGGGCCGAGCGTCGCGAGCGCTGGGCCGAGCGCCGGCACTATGAATTCCGCGAGCCGCGCGGCATGCGCGACCGCACCGATTGGGACGACGTCGCGCGCAACATCCGCGAAGATTCCGATGCGCGCGATTTCGTGAGCCGGCCGCGCGGCGGCTTCCCCCAGATCAGGCTGTTCGAGCCTGACGACGATTAGCGCCTAGCCCAGGATCGCCGCCGCTGCGCATTCGGCAATCAGAATCGTCGGCGTCTGGATATTGCCTGAGATCATGATCGGGATCACCGAGGCATCGGCGACGTGCAGGCCGTCGATGCCGCGCACCTGCAATCGTTTGGGATCGACGACGGCCAGGTCGTCCGTGCCCATCCGGCAGGTCGAGGCGGCATGATAGAGCGTCGTGCAATGGCCGCGGATATAGTCGGCGATCTCGGTGTCGCTTGTCGCTTCCGCGCTTGGCGTGACCTCGCTTTCGATCATCTCCTTGAGCGGTGATTGCGCGGCGATGCGACGGTTGATGCGTACGCCTTCGATCATGGTCGCGAGGTCGCTGCCACTCGAGTCCGACGCGAAATAGCCGGGGTCGATCGCGGGATCCTCGATCGGATCGGCCGATCGCAGCGTGATCCGGCCGCGGCTCCTTGGCCGCTGCAAGGTCGCATGCAGGGTGATGCCCGGCTTGGACGATAGGAAGCGGACATAGTCGCGGTGCGGGCTGATCGCGCCATAGAGCTGGAGATCGGGCTCGACATCGGGGCGGCTGCGCACATGGGCGCCGGCGGCGACCCAGGGCGAGGTGCGCGGGCCGCTGCGGTGCGCTTGCCATTCTGCGAGGCTCGCCGCGAGACTTTCGTCGGTCCAGGCGCCGACGCCGATCCTCTCCTTCGTGTAGAAGGTGATGGGAATGTTGATGTGATCCTGGAGATCCCTGCCGACGCCGGGCAGGTCATGGACGACGTCGACGCCGACCGCCTTCAATTCATCGGCCGGGCCTACGCCTGACAGCAGGAGTTGGTGCGCCGAGCCGATGGCGCCGGAGGCGAGCACGATCTCGCCGGTGGCGAAGGCGCTCTTGAGTTGTCCATTATCGAGATAGGCGACGCCGATTGCGCGGCCGCGCTCGATGATGATGCGAGTAACGCGTACGCCGGTCTTCAGGACGAGATTGGGACGCGCCAGCGTCGGGCGGAGATAGGCCTTGCCGGTGCCGAAACGCTCGCCGTCCCTAATGACGAACTGGAAGAAACCGGCGCCTTCCTGGGCGGCGCCATTGAAATCGGGGTTGCGCGCGAGCCCTGCGGCCTGCGCCGCCTCCAGCCATTTCAATTCGTTGGGATCGACGAAAGGCACATCGGCGACGTGCAGCGGCCCGCTGGTGCCGTGGAAGGGATCGTCGGTGAAGCGGGCATTGTTCTCGAAGGCGATGAATTTCGGCAGCACGTCGCGCCAGGCCCAGCCTGCGCAGCCCGCCCGCGCCCATCCGTCGTAATCCGACGGCAGGCCGCGGATATAAATCATCGCATTCATCGCGCCGGAGCCGCCGACCATCTTGCCGCGCGGCCAGAAGATGCGCCGTCCGCGGCAGCCTGGTTGTGGCTCGGTGTGAAAGCCCCAATCGACCGCGGTGTTGAACATCGTCGGCCAGTCGGACGGAATGTCGGAGGCGGGCGGGGCAGCGCGACCGGCCTCCAGCACCAGCACCTTGCGGCTTGGATCGGCCGACAAGCGGTTGGCCAGCACGCAGCCGGCCGAGCCGGCACCCACGATGATCGTGTCGTACATTGAAGAGCGCTCCGCGAAGACATTCATGCCGCGGGCGCTTGCAAGATTCGTGCTTTGCGGATTGGCGCAGCTTAATTCCACTCCCCATGCACAATGGGGGGTACGCCGCCATCATCATCGCGCCACGGCTATTTCAGCCCGGCGCGCCGCAAGCCTTGGAGGTAATGCGCGCGATCCTCCTCCCGCAGCATCGGCAGCTCGCGCGTGATCCAGGCAAGCGAGACCTCGGGCTGGGCGCGGCGCAGGCCCTCCAGGGCGGCAGCCGAGAGCGCCGGATCGCCGAGCATGCCGGCGGCAGCCGTCAGCACGCGGTGCGCGCCGACGAAATCTCCGCGCTGGCGCATCGACTCCCGTGCCATCTGCACGGCCCCTTCGTAGTCGCGACCGACGAATCGGGCATAGGCCGCAACCCCGCAATAGATCGCCGCGAGCGGGTCGCGCGGGCTCAGCCGCAGCGCGCGGCGGGCGGCGGCATCGCCGTCCTGCCATCGTCCCGCATAGCACAGCGTCACACCGTGGAAGGCATGCGCCATCGCAAAATTTGGATTGAGCCTCAAAGCCAGTTCGAATTCGGCCAGCGCGTCATCGAAGCGGCGGCGGAACAGATAGGTATAAGCGAGGCCGTGATGGGCCCAGGCATCCTCGCGGTCGGCCTCCACCGCCGCGAGCGCCGCACGTTCGGCGATCGGCACGGTCGCGGCCATGTCGGCCCAGCCCATATGCGCGCCGAACATATGGCTGGTCGCAAGCAGGCCGAGCGCCTTGCCGTAGGCGGGATCGACCGCGACGGCTTCTTCCAGCAGCTTTTGCGCGGCGGCGTTGTCCTCGCGGGTGATGCGCCAGTAATGCGACAGCGCGCGCATCACGAGGTCCCATGCATCCAGGCTGCCCGGCGGCTTCTGCTGGGCTCGGAAGCTTTCGGCGGCATAGAGCTGTGGCTCGATGGCGGCGACGATCGCCTCGGTGATCTCGTCCTGCACGGCGAAGATGTCGGCGAGCTCGCGGTCGTAGCGTTCGGCCCAGAGATGGCTGCCGGTCGAAACGTCGTTGAGCTGTGCCGAGATGCGTACCCGCTCGCCGCTCCGCCGCACGCTGCCTTCGACCACGTAGCGCACCCCGAGTTCCCGCGCGACCTCGTGGATGTGCACGGCGCGGCCTTTGTAGACGAAGGAGGAGTTGCGCGCGATGACGAAGAACCACCGCAGCTTCGATAGCGCGGTGATGATGTCCTCGCTGATGCCGTCGGAGAAATAATCCTGCTCGGCCTCTCCGCTCATATTGGTGAACGGCAGCACGGCGATCGCGGGCCGCTCGGGCAACGCGAAGGCTGCCTGAGGCTGGGCGATGCGGAGCGGGTGCGGCGGAACCGCGCCGTGTTGTGTCTGGACATCGCCGACGAAGCGAAAACCCTTGCGGGTGATGGTGCGGATCAGCGCCTGGCTCGCGCCATCGTCGCCGATCGCCTTGCGCGCCGCGTTGATCCGACTGGTCAGGGTGGATTCGGAGACACTGCGCCCGTGCCAGATCTTGTCGATCAGCTCGTCCTTGCTGACCACCCGGTCGCGGTTCTGCATGAGGTGGACGACGAGGTCGAAAACCTGCGGCTCCACGGCAATGGGAACCTGCTCGCGGCTCAGCTCGCGCCGGTCGGTATCGAGAAGGTGGTCCCGGAACAGAAACTGCACGTTGAAAACTCAGGCCTCATTACGAAATCGGATGAGCAAAATGACAAAATGAAATTGGGCCGAAAATCGTGTGTCTGCCGAGGGGGGTGCTTGGTTCATCGCGATTACGTGATGGCAGCCATGCCGTTTTCGGAGGGGAATACAACCGCAGCTGGAATGTTGCGTTCGGCGGAGCGCCGACGGGGCGAGAATCATGCTCGCCGATCCAGCACCGTCGTCCTGAGGCGCCAGAGCACAGCGGAGGCCTCGAAGAATGGACGGCCCCGCTACATCGCGGCCGCTCATGCTTCGAGGCTCTTCGTGCGCTGCTGCGCATCGCACGCTTCGCACCTCGCGATGACGGAGTAACAGCATGACCTGCCGTCATAATGTCCTAGCGCGGTAGATGCGGCGAACGGTGAATGCCCTTTGCCGAATTGCGCCGGCTACGTAAGCTGTCCCCCACATGAAACACTAACCACGAAGAAGCGCCCATGCCTGCTTTCCCGGCCTCCACCACCGTGCTCGACTCCATGCTGTTTCGCGACGCCTTCGGCACGCCCGAGATGCGCGGGGTGTTCTCAGATTTCGCGACGGTCGCGCGCTATGCCGAGGTCGAGGTGGCGCTGGCGAAGGCGGAGGCGAAGTGCGGTGTGATCCCGCAGGAAGCCGCCGCGGCGATCGCGGCGCGGACCGACATTGTCGCGCTCGATTTCGATCTGCTGCGGCAGGAGACCGACATCGTCGGCTATCCGATCCTCCCTTTGGTACATCAGATGGTGAAGCAATGCGGCGAGGCCGGCCGCTACGTGCATTGGGGCGCGACCACGCAGGACATCATGGACACCGCCGTGGTGCTGCAACTGCGCGCCGCGCTCGAGATCGTCGAACGCGACATCGCCGAGTTGCGGAAGACTTTGGCTGATCTGTCGAAGCGCCATCGCGACACGGCGATGGCGGGTCGAACTCATCTGCAGCAGGCGCTGCCCGTCACCTTCGGCTACAAGACCGCGATCTGGCTTGGGATGTTCGATCGCCACGCCGAGCGGCTGGCGCAGCTGAAGCCGCGCGTGCTGGTCGGCCAGTTCGCCGGCGCTGCCGGCACGCTGGCCTCGCTTGGCGACAAGGGATTCGAGGTGCAGGAGGCGCTCTGCACTGAACTGAAGCTCGGCGTTCCCGCCTCGACATGGCACGTCGCGCGCGACGGCTTTGCCGAGGCGGTGAACTTCCTCGCCCTCGTCACCGGCTCGCTCGGCAAGATCGCGCTCGACATCATGATCATGGCCTCGACCGAGTTCGCCGAGGTCTACGAGCCCTTCGTCAAGGGGCGCGGCGCCTCCTCGACCATGCCGCAGAAGCGCAACCCGATTTCATCGGAACTGATGCTTGCGGCATCCAAGGCGGTGCGCCAGCACGCTGGCCTGATGCTGGACGCCATGGTGCAGGATTTCGAGCGAGCCACCGGTCCCTGGCACGCTGAATGGATCGCGATCCCCGAAAGCTTCGTGCTGACCGCCGGCGCGGTGCACCAGGCGAAGTTCGCGCTCGCAGGCCTCATCGTGGACGAGGCGAAGATGAACGATAATCTCGGCATCAGCCGCGGCCTGATTGTGGCCGAAGCGGTCATGATGGGGCTCGCGCCGCAGATCGGCCGGCAGGAGGCGCATGACGTCGTCTATGACGCCTGCCGTCAGGCTAACGAGAAAGGAATGAGCCTTGCCGATGCGCTGTCAGCGGATTCGCGGATATTGAGCTGCATCGATCGCGCCACAATCGAGGCGCTCACCTCACCGAAAAATTACCTCGGGCTCGCGCCCGCGATGGTCGATCGGGTGCTGAAATCGGCAACGCGTTGAAAACCAAAATGCGTGAAACCGCGTATCTTTCCTGCCTTGCAAGACGCTCGCACACTTGTGTCTTGCGATGCTAGACTTAGATTAACTGAGAGACTTTCGGCAGAGGGCCCGGCATGACTGATCAACGCAATACTTCCACTCCCATCGATCCCGCCAAGCTCGACCGGCTGGCCGAGGTGGCGGTGAAGGTGGGCCTGGGCTTGCGGCCGGGACAGGACCTGCTTCTAACCGCGCCCGCGATCGCGCTGCCGCTGGTGCGGCGGATTGCCGTGCATGCCTACAAGGCCGGTGCCGGCCTCGTGACGCCGATCCTGTCGGACGAGGAGATGACCCTGGCGCGCTACCGCCACGGCCGCGACAACAGCTTCGATCGTGCCGTCGGCTGGCTCTACGAGGGCATGGCCAAGGCGTTCTCGGACAACACCGCACGGCTCGCTATCGTCGGCGACAATCCGATGCTGCTGTCGGGCGAGGATCCTTCCAAAGTGGCGCGCGCAAGCAAGGCCAATTCCATGGCCTATCAGCCCGCGCTGGAGAAGATCGTCAATTTCGACACCAACTGGAACATCATCGCCTATCCGAGCCCGTCCTGGGCGAAGCTGGTGTTCCCTGATGATCCCGAGGATGTCGCGGTCGGCAAGCTCGCTGATGCGATTTTCGCCGCATCCCGTGTCGATCGCGAGGACGCGATCGGCAATTGGGCGAGCCACAACGCGGTGCTGCGCGAGCGCACCAATTGGCTCAACGGCCAGCGCTTCCGCGCCTTGCAATATTCGGGTCCCGGCACCGACCTCACAATCGGACTTGCCGACGGCCACGAATGGGAAGGCGGCGCCTCGCTCTCCAAGAACGGCATCAGCTGCAACGCCAATATTCCCACCGAAGAGGTCTTCACCACCCCGCATTGCCGCCGCGTCTACGGCCATGTCGTGAGCTCGAAGCCGCTATCCTATCAGGGCACGCTGATCGACAACATCGCGGTGCGCTTCGAGGACGGCAAGATCGTCGACGCCAAGGCCTCGCGCGGCGCCGAGGTGCTGAACAAGGTGCTTGATACCGACGAGGGCGCGCGGCGCCTCGGCGAAGTGGCGCTGGTGCCGCATTCCTCGCCGATCTCGCAGAGCGGGTTGTTGTTCTACAACACGCTGTTCGACGAGAACGCCGCCTCGCACATCGCGCTCGGCCAGTGCTATTCGAAATGCTTCGTCAACGGCGCCCAGCTCACGCCGCAGCAGATCGCGGCGCAAGGCGGCAATCAGAGCCTGATCCATATCGACTGGATGATCGGCTCGGCCGAGACCGACATCGACGGCATTTTGGCCGATGGCAGCAAGGTGCCCGTGTTCCGCAAGGGCGAGTGGGCGAAGTAGTCTGCTAGATTTTGATCCAATAGGCAGCCCTGGACGCGGTCCACCTCTCCTCGCTGGGGAGAGGTGAACGTCCTCGCGACAGTCTCTCCTGCCTCTCAGGCGGCAGCGTTGCGCAGCATCGGGTCGTTGTCGATACTGAAGCGGTTGAACAGCGTCGTGAACGGGCTGCCATCGGTGGCGCGCACGATGGCGTCGGAAGCGGCCACCGCCTCGTAGAGCGCGCCGACGGGATCGTCCGTCTCCGGCAGCTCAAGCGTGTCGCGGATTTCTTCGCGAGCCTCATTGACCTCATCCTCGTCGTCGAGTGTCGCCTCCAGCGCATCCGCTGCGCGGCGCATTTCGGCAAGGTCGCCGCCCGCGGAAAATTTGAGGATGTCGAGCCAATATGGGCGGGCGACGACGAGCTGGATGAATGCCTCGAAGCTCTCCGCGATGATTCCCGCGCGGCCCTCCGACGAGACGTACAGCACACTCTGCGACGGCAGCAGCACGAACGCGCTGCCAGAGCCGTCACTGCCGATGTGCCGCGGGCTTTCGATGCCGTCGATGGTGAACCAGGGCTCGTCGTCCGGCGCGAAGGAGACGTCGAGGCTGCAGAGCCGGGCGACTGCCGCGCTGTTGGCGGTCAGAACCTCGGGCGTGAGGGGCATCGGTGCGACTCCTTCCAATACTTCGCGCACTTTGTCGCACCCCGGAAAAGATCGGTTCATGTGTACGAATTTGCGGGGAAATCGGGACGTTAACCGTTTCGCACTTGCAACTAGGGGCTGATTGTCGAGCTCTGCGTAAGAAAGAATTAAAAACCGGCTACTAGCGTCCCAGCTTCTTTCGAAGCAATCCGGGCCTAGACCCGGCCATTCATATTATGTCTCCTGGGGAAGCAGATGTCGCGCGCATTGATTGAAATCGGTAGTTGCAATGTAGATCTCGAGCTGCGGCCGATCGAGCCGTCCTGGATCATCGAGGGCAATCCGGTATCCCGCTCGCGCGTCCTGTCGACCAGCGCCGACGGCACTGCCCAGACGATCATCTGGCACTGCACCGAGGGCCGCTTCAACTGGTACTATGACATCGACGAGACGATCATGATCATGGAAGGATCGATCGTGCTCGAAAGTGATGGCATGCCGCCGAAGCGCTACGGCCCCGGCGACGTCATTTTCTTCCGCGACGGGGCGCATGCCAAATGGCATGTCGAAGGCCACGTCAAGAAGATCGCCTTCTGCCGCAAGACCAATCCGGTGATGATCGGGTTCCTGATCCGCGTCGTCAACAAGCTGAAGAAGATGTTCGCCTTAACCGGCGAACGCCGTCCGGCCTCGCTGATGGGTGCCGGCTAAAGCGGACAATAGGGTTTCAAGGACGCTTCCCAGCGGCCACGACGAAGAGGGGTCGGGATCAGCATTCCGGCCCCTCTTCTCGTTTCATGGCCTGCCGATGTCATGGCCTGCGCCGTCGTGCCCTGACCTCCACCATCAGCCGCCAATCCTGCGCTGCTGCGGGCTTGGCCTCGCCGAGCCAATGGAAGGAGTCGTTGCTGATCCCGGTAAAGCTCCAGCGCGTCAGCTCGCCGGATTCGGTCGTGCCTTCCTGCACGATGTCGTTGCCACGCGGACGGCCGATCTGCTGCCGGAACACGCGGCGGCCCGGATCGAACCAGGAAATCCGCCATGCATCGATGGCCGGATCGTAGACGCGCAGCGTCGTGCCATACCAATTGCCGGCGATCGGAAAGGGCGGGCTGCCCGCGGGCCGGGGAATGATCCAGACGTCCTGCACCGCACGGCCTTCCAGCACCCAGCCGAAATGGATTTCGCCAACTGCCGTGTGTCTGGCGCCGTCCGGCGCATGTGCCGTGATCTCGCTGTTCCAGTCGCCGACGAAGCGGCCGTAAAGCCGAAGCGCCGCCTCGTGTTCGGGATGCGGCCCGCTCGCGTGCAGAAGTCTCGCAAAGTCGCTCATGTTGCTCTCCTGTTGCGGAGATTCCAGCACGAACGAGCCGCAGGCGACTTGGAGAAAATTGCCGTCGTCAGGTCTTGTGCAGTGACAGATGCCTCATGGCTCGATCGGCCTCTGCGTGCGTCCGCCGACTGCTCGAGCGTTCAGCGCGCCAGATGACCATAACGGAGACAATGACGAGACTCGCGCCCACCAGCATCATGCGAGAGAACGGCTCTCCGAGCACGACGGTGCCGAGCAGCACTGCGATCACCGGATTGACGAAGGTATAGGTCGAGACCAAGGAGGTCGACACGTTCTCGAGCAGCCAATTGTAGGCGACGAATCCGATCACGCTGCCGGAGATGATCAGCCAAAGCGCTGCCGCAATCGACGTCATCGAGACCTCGCTCGGTCTAAAACTCTCCAGCTCGCCCGTTAGCCAGCTGATCGCGAACAACACGGCGCCTCCGATCGATAGCTGCATGCCGGATATGGAGATCGCGGATGCCTGACGCGACATGCCGCGCGACAGCACCGTGCCGATCGACCACGACAGGGCCGCAGCAAGCAACCAGACGATGGGAAGCATGCTGATGCCGGCCTGCTCGGCATTCTGCCATGCCACAAGCCCGACGCCCACGAAGCCGGGCACGAGCGCGAGCAGCGCGATCGGCCGCGGGCGCTGATCGCCCGGAAACAACGTGTCGGCCAGAAGTATCCAGAACGGGATCGTGGCGAGCACGATGGCGGCCACGCCGGACGGAACCGATTGTTGCGCGAAGGCGAGAACGCCGTGGCAGCCGACGAAGAAGAGCAGCCCGCACAAGCCTGCCTGCAACCATGTCTGCCCCGAGGCACCAGCGATGTGCCGTCCGCTGAAGGCGAGCAAGATGGTGCCGCCGCAGAACGAGCGAAGCGCCATCAGCAGAAGCGGTGGTATCGATTTCAGGCCCAGCGTGATCGCAAAATAGGTGGAACCCCAGAGGAGATAGGATGGCCGCAAATGAGCCGATGACCAGGAACCGCTTGTTCATGATTGCTCCGACTGACGTGGCTCTCGGAGCAACCAAGTCGTCGATCGTTGATGCGTTCCGGTTTTGGCGCTCAGACCCCGTCGAGGATGATCACGGTCGGCTTCGTCGGCAACGTGTCCCGCGACATCTGGAACGAGCGCTCCATGCGCCGGTCGATCTCGAACTGCTGGCCGATCCTGCGCATGAAATCGTCGAGCGGGGTGGCGAAGCGGTGCATCGGCAGCACCACCGAGGCGCGCAGCCGCTTGGTGATCTCGGAGATGCCGTCCAGTGACATGGTATAGGTGCCGTCGATCGGCACCATCACGATGTCCAGTCGCCCGATCTGGGCGAAATGGCTGTCGTCGAGCTTATGGTGGAGATGGCCGAGATGGCCGATGCAGAGGCCGGCGACTTCGAAAATGAAGATCGAGTTGCCGTCGCGGATCATATCGGCGCCGGCATCGTCGCCGATATAGCGGCGGATGTCGGTGGTGACGTTGCGGATGAAGGTGTCACCGATGCGATCGGAGACGATGGCCGGCTTGCCGTCCTCGCCCCAGCCGTGCAGCACATGGGGAATTCGTTTGTCGGGATATAAAGAATAGTGCGTGCTGTGCGCCCGGTTCATGGTGACGACATCGGGCAGCCGCCCCACCTGATAGGCGCCGCTATAGTCGGTGGCGATGCGCAAGCCGCCGGGCGTGTCGATGAAATAGGTGGAGTGGCCGGCATAGGTGATCTCGACCTCAGCTGCAGCCGCCGCCTGCCTGAACACGACCGGCATGACTCGCGGCGCCGAATTGGCCATCGCCAGGCATTCGCTGCGCTGTGGCTGCTGGGCGAGGGCAGGTGAGAGGATTGCGCCGAACAGCGCCAGAGCCGCCGAAACCAGTCGCCACATGAATCCGTCCCCGATGGTGTCAAGGGAAAGTCTAGCGTGCGACGCAGTGCATGGCCAATGGGCCGCGATCAACAGCGCGTCAGTGTCGCACCTTCACGCCCGCCTTCTAGTCGCGCTTTGGGCTGAACTTCCAGGTGATCGCAACAAGGCCAGCGGTGATCAGGCCGCTGATGAGGCCGGCCAGTGGCAGGGCGAGCAGCAGCGCCGCACTCGCGGCCCAGCCGATCGAGGAGAAAGCTTCGGCAAAGGTCGCAAGTCGCGACGAGGTCTGGCGGCGGCGGAATTGGCTGCGCCGGGCCTGAACCCGGAACCAGAGCTGGATCGCGGTGGCGGACGCCGCGCTGACGATGATCGCTCCGGCACTCACTGCGGCCTGGAACGGCGAGGCAAAGGCCAGTGCTCCGACCAGTGGGCAGAAGATGACCGCGATCGCGATCAGCACCACCTCGATCTTGGCGCGGATGACGCTGGACGGCGTCAACGGCGCGGTGGCCACTAGGTCGGGGGCGTCCTCGCCGGAGATCGTCAGCCAGGCCAGCCCGCCGGCGAGCTGTCCCGCCGCCATCACGATCACGGGCGTGATCAGCGTCAGCGCCGCGGAGCTGTCGGCAAAATTGCGCCAGAGCAGCAGCGCCGGCGGCACCAGATAGAGCAGCTGCATCAAGGTCTGCGAGATCAGCCAGGGATCGCGCCAGAGCAGCATGAATTCCTTGCGACGCAGCGCCTGCTGGCGCGATCCGCCGCGGAACGGGCGTTCCTTCGCACGGACGCGGCCGGACGTGCCGTACGCCGCCGCATCGATCGCGGTGTCGGCGAAGCGGTGCGAGAAGATCGCCATCACGCTTCCGAGCAGCACCAGAGCGAGCGCGAGAAGCAGCAGCAGCGCCTCGCTGTCGCCCATGGTCGCCCGGGCCGGCCACCACCAGATGCTCTCGACATCGGGCGCGTAGGCGGCAAGGCTCCCCGAGGTCAGGATGGTGAAGCGCGACAGCGTGCCGTAGGACATGATCGCGGCGACCTGAAGTGCGATCACGAAGCCTGCGCCGATGATCGCGGCGACGATCTGGGCGATCAGGCGCGTTCGCGCCGGGCCGATCAGCCGGAATAGGAGAATGGTGACGGCGATGGCGATCGCCGCGGCCGACAGGCCCATCGCAACGACGACGCCGAAGGCGGCGAGCCAGCGCGCGCCGCCGCCGATCACCAGAACGTCGATGAAGGGCGTCGCGAACAGCAGTGCGAGCACGGTGACGGTCAGCGCGATCGCGGCGATGCGGACCGAGAACAGATTGGCCAGCGTCGCCGGCGAGGACATGATCAGGTCGAGATCGGCGCGGGCGTAGAACACCCGCGTCACCGACTCGATCGCCTGCGACAGCATCAAGGTCCAGGCGAGAAAGATCGTCGCCGAAATCACGATCAGCGAGGATTTGTCGAGCGGCAGCTGCAGGTCGGCGAAACGGCCGATCACCGCCCAGGCCGGCAGGTGCAGCAGCGCGGCGAAGCAGAGGAGGCCGATCGCCGCAACGCGCGTACGTTTGCGCCGGCCGCCCGTCATCATGGCGAACCATTCGCGCCAGGCGAGCCGCAGTTCGTGGCGGGCAAACCAGGACAGCGCGGTTGCCGAGCTCATGCCGCGGCCTGAAGCGTCACCAGCGCGATGAAGAGATCCTCCAGGCTGGTGTCGGCATGGCCATTCCGCTGGCGCAGCTCGGCGAGCGTGCCCTCGGCGACCAGGCGCCCGGATGCGATCACGCCGATGCGGTCGGCCATGCGCTCGGCGACCTCGAGAATATGCGTGGTCATGATCACGGTGCAGCCGGCGCGCACGCGCGCGCTGAGCAGGCCCTTCACATGGCGCGCGGAGACGGCATCGACCCCCGTCAGCGGCTCGTCGAGGATGATGAGGCGGGGATCGTGCACCAGTGCTCCTGCGAGAGCGACCTTCTGGCGCATGCCCTTGGAAAAGCCCTCGCAGCGCTCGTGCCGATGCGCCTCTAGCCCGAGCGAGCTGAGCAGCTCTTCCGCGACCGGCTCCGAGGCCGACGGGGCGATGCCCCAGAGGCCGGCGACGAATTCGAGATATTCGAGCGGGGTCAGCTTGTCATAGATCATGGGCTCGTCGGAGACCCAGGCCATCACCTGCTTGGCGGCGGTGGGATTCTCCAGCGCATCGATGCCGAAGATCGAGACCGCGCCGGCATCGGGCCGCAGCAGGCCCGCAACCATGCGCAAGCTGGTGGTCTTGCCGGCGCCGTTGGGGCCGACCAGGGCGTAGAATTCGCCGGCGTGGATGGTGAGATCGAGGCTGTCGACCGCCAGGCGGTCAAAACGCTTCGTTAACCCTCGGACTTCCAGCGCCGAGTTGCCCGGCTTCATCACGGCCATACCATCCGGTTTTGCATCGCCCGCGACCTTGACTGGAAGATGTTTCGGCACCGTGAATCTACGGCCGACAAATTCCGCCATCCGGGTTGGACTAAAGGCAAGTCACCGTTTGTTGACAGCGCGCGGGCGTTCAGGCTGAATTGATTCCGGACAAATGGCGCTAACGCAGCGAAACGACTGCGTAGCGACTGGACACAAGATGCGGCAAGGCGGTCACGAAGAACCGCCGGTTGCATCGGGAGGATGCACGGCGATGCTGGAGTTCGTTCAGCAGCTGGTTAGCGGTGTTGCGCTCGGCTGCGTTTACGGCCTGATCGCACTCGGCTTCGTGCTCGTCTACAAGGCCACCGAGGTCGTCAACTTCGCCCAGGGCGATCTGATGATGCTCGGCGGCTTCTTCGCCTTCACCTTCATCGGCATGATGGGCCTGAACTACTGGATCGGCTTTGCCGGTGCGGTCGCCGCCATGGCGCTGTTCGGCATGCTGGCCGAGCGCGTGGTGGTGCGGCCGATCCTCGGCTACCCGCAGTTCTCGATCATCATGGCCACGATCGGCCTCGGCTATTTCCTGCGCTCGGTCGCCGGCATGATCTGGGGCACCGACGATTTGAAGATCGAGACGCCGTTCAGCCAGGGTGTGCTGCGCATGGGTTCGCTGGTGCTCGCCTATGACAAGCTCTCGGTGATCGCGGCGACGATGATCCTGTGCGCGCTGCTGTGGCAGTTCTTCAACAAGACCATGCTCGGCACTGCGATGCGCGCCAGCTCCGAGAACATGCTGGCGGCCTACTATATGGGCATTCCGGTCAAGCGCGTGGTGTCGATCGTCTGGGCGATCAGCGCGGCGGTCGCGACCTGCGCCGGCGTGCTGCTGGCACCGATCACCTTCATCCACTCCAATGTCGGCCTCGTGCTCGGCCTCAAGGCATTTCCTGCCGCCGTGCTCGGCGGCTTTGGTTCGATTCCGGGCGCCGTGGTCGGCGGCGTCCTGATCGGCGTGATCGAGAGCATGGCCGGCTTTTACCTGCCCGAGGGCTGGAAGGACGTCGCGCCCTATGTGGTGTTGCTGACCGTGCTGCTGCTGAAGCCCGAAGGCCTGTTCGGCCTCCACGTCCGCAAGAAGGTCTGAACGCCATGCGCTTCCTGTTCAAGACCGACTACGAAGACGACATCAAGCTGTTTCCGCATTCGGGCTATGTCTTCTCCTACGGCATCCTGCTCGCGCTGCTGCTCATCGCGCCCTATGTACTCTCCAGCTATCTGATGAGCCAGCTCGTCTTCGTCTGCATCTATGCGACCGTCGGCGTGGCGCTCCTGATCCTGACCGGCTTCACCGGCCAGGCCTCGCTCGGGCATGCCGCGTTCCTCGCGATCGGGGCCTATACCGCGGCGTACTTGCAGAAATACAACGTGCCGTTCCCGGTCTACTTCCTCGGCGCCGGGCTCTTGACCGGCATCATCGGCGCGATGGTCGGCTTTCCCGCCCTGCGTCTCTCCGGTATCTATCTCGTCATCGCCACCATTTCCCTTGCATTGATCGTCGAGGAGATCCTGGCGCGCTGGGAAAGCGTCACCAACGGGAATGAGGGCATGCGGGTCAAGACGCTGTCGCTGTTCGGAGTCACCGTGCCGCGCGACAGCCCGACCTTCTATTATCTCTGTCTTGCCGTGCTGGTGCTGACCATCGTCGGCACGCTCAATCTCTTACGTTCGCCGACCGGCCGCGCCTTTGTCGCGATCCGCGACTCCGAGACGGCTGCGCGCAGCATGGGCGTCAATGTCGCGCTCTACAAGGTCAAATCCTTTGCGATCTCGGCGGCGATCACCGGCTTTGCCGGCGTCCTGTTCGCGCACAAGCTCTCCTTCATCTCGCCGGAGATGTTCACGCTCCAGCTCTCGATCGAGTTCATCATCGTGATCCTGATCGGCGGCACCTTCAGCCTGCACGGTGCAGTGCTGGGCGCGATCTTCATCGTGATGATCGATCCGTTCCTGACCTATCTCAAGGACGACATGCCCGGCATCATCGCCGGCATCGCCGCAACCTTCGGCGCGAGCCCGGCGACTGCGGGAAATATCCAGTCGAACGTCGCGGCCTTCGCCTCACTCAACGGCCTGAAAGGCGCGATCTATGGCATCATCATCGTGCTGTTCGTGCTGTTCGAGCCGCTCGGGCTCTATGGCCGCTGGCTGAAGATCAAACTCTTCTTCCAGCTGTTCCCGCTCTACAAGCGCGCCACCTTCAAGCGGCAGAAGATCTACGTGAAGTCGGAGCGCAACCGATGAGCTATTTTCGCGCCGAGAACCTGTCGCTGCATTTCGGCGGCCTCAAGGCGGTCGATGCGGTCTCGTTCGCGGTGGAGAAGGGCGAGATCCTCTCGATCATCGGGCCGAACGGCGCCGGCAAGAGCTCGATCTTCAACCTGATCTCGCGGATCTACCGGCCGACCTCGGGCCGCATCTTCTTCGAGGACCAGGACATCACCGAGCAGCCGCCCTACGACATCGCCAAGCTCGGCATCGCCCGCACCTTCCAGAACATCGAGCTGTTCGAGAACGCGACCGTGCTGTCGAATTTGCTGGTCGGGCGTCACCGCCATTCCACCACGCAGCTCTGGCAGGAGCTCCTGTTCCTGCCGAGTGTGCGTGCCAACGAGAAGGTGCATCGCCGCAGGGTCGAGCAGGTGATCGAATTCCTCGATCTCGAACCCTATCGCGACAAGCTGATCTCCGGCCTGCCTTACGGCGTGCGCAAGGTGATCGAGCTGGCGCGCGCCCTGTGCTCCGAACCGAAGCTGATCCTGCTCGATGAGCCGTCCTCCGGCCTCAATGTCGAGGAGACCGACGACATGTCGTTCTGGATCCGCGACATGAAGAGCGAGCTCGGCGTCACCGTGTTGATGGTCGAACATGACATGTCGCTGGTGAACCGCGTCTCCGATCGCGTCATCGCGCTGAACTATGGAAGGGTGCTCGCCATGGGCTCGCCCGCCGAGGTGCAACAGCACCCGGACGTCGTCGCCGCGTATCTGGGAGCCTGACGCATGGATGCCGCCGTGACCCCGGATATCATCCTCAAGCTCTCCAACATCGAGAGCTATTACGGGCCGATCATGGCGATCCGCGGCATCTCGCTGGAGGTGCCGCGCGGCCGCATTGTTACGCTGCTCGGGGCGAACGGGGCCGGCAAGACCACGGTGCTGAAGACGATCTCGGGCATCCTCGATCCGCAGAAGGGGACGATCGAGTTCATGGGCAGGCCGATTCAGCGCATGGAGGCTGACCGGATCGTGCGGCTCGGCCTCAGCCATGTGCCGGAGGGGCGCGAGGTGTTTCCGTTCCTTTCCGTGCGCGAGAACCTGATGATGGGCGCCTATCCGCGCAAGGACCGTGACGGCGTCGTGGAGGATCTGGAGCGCGTCTACGGCTATTTCCCGCGCCTGAAGGAGCGCATCGACCAGCCGGCCGGTCAGCTCTCCGGCGGCGAGCAGCAGATGCTGGCGATCGGCCGCGCGCTGATGAACCGGCCGATGCTACTGCTGTTAGATGAGCCCTCGCTCGGCCTGTCGCCGCTGCTGGTGAAGGAGATCTTCACCATCATCCGCCGGGTCAACGAGGAGCAGGGCATGTCGATCCTCCTGGTCGAGCAGAACGCCAAGGTGGCGCTGGAGACCGCGCATTACGGCTATGTGCTGGAGATCGGCCGGATCGTGATGAACGACAGCTGCGACCGCTTGATGCATTCCCAGGACATCCAGGAATTCTACCTTGGCGCCAAGGAAGCGGGCGCACGCGGCGAGCGGCGCTGGAAAAAGAAGAAGACGTGGCGGTGAGGAAGAGCTGGCAGTAAAATGAGCTTGTCATCCGCAAGATAGACCGCCCGCAAGGCAGGCAGCGGAGGCAGGCGACAGGGAGGAGAGGCGCATGGCCCGACCGGCGGTGCTGACGGTCGCTGATACGATCGCAAAGAGCTTCTTGCGCGCCGCGGAGACGCGGGGCGATCGGCCTGGGATCCGCGAGAAGAAGTTCGGCATCTGGCAGCCGACCAGCTGGCGCCAATGGCTCGCGATCTCGAAGGAGATCGCCTACGCGCTTCGCGCCATCGGCTTCATGCCCGGCGACGTCGCCTCCATCATCGCCAATGCCGTGCCCGAATGGGTCTATGCCGATATGGGCATATTGTGCGCCGGCGGCGTCTCCTCCGGAATCTATCCGACCGATTCCTCATCCCAGGTCGAGTATCTCGTCAACGACTCCGGCACGAAGGTGATCTTCGCCGAGGACGAGGAGCAGCTCGACAAGATCCTCACCTGCCGCGTGCGTTGCCCGTTCCTGCAGAAGATCATCGTGTTCGACATGGAAGGCCTCAGCGGCTTCTCCGACGACATGGTGATGTCGCTCGACGAGTTTCGCGCGCTTGGCCGCAATCACATGGTCGGCCGCGAGGCGCTGTGGCAAGAGATGATCGACAGCCGCAGTGCCGGCGATCTCGCCATCCTCGTCTACACCTCAGGTACGACCGGTCCGCCCAAGGGCGCGATGCACGCCAACCGCAGCGTCACGCACCAGATGCGGCATGCCAACGACTTCATCCCGGCACGGGAGGACGAAGACCGGCTGATCTTCCTGCCGCTCTGCCATGTCGCCGAGCGCATCGGCGGCTATTACATCTCGGTCGCGCTCGGCTCGGTGATGAATTTCGCCGAGAGCCCGGAAACAGTGCCGGACAATTTGCGCGAAGTGCAGCCGACCGCCTTTCTCGCTGTGCCGCGGATTTGGGAAAAATTCTATTCCGCCATCACCATCGCGCTGAAGGATGCAACGCCGCTGCAGCAATGGGTCTATCGCCGCGCCATCGGCATCGGCTATCGCATGGTCGACTACAGGCTCGAGGGCAGGGCGCCGCCGCTGTCGCTACGCATCGCCTACCGCATCGCCTACCAAGTCGCCTTCCGCAACATTCGCCGCATGATCGGGCTCGACCGCTGCCGCATCGCCTTCACCGGCGCAGCGCCGATCGCGCCGGAGCTGATCCGCTGGTATCTCGCGCTCGGCATCGACATGCACGAGGTCTACGGCCAGACCGAGAATTGC
This sequence comes from Bradyrhizobium sp. LMG 9283, assembly GCF_045571415.1. Classification (NCBI taxonomy): domain Bacteria; kingdom Pseudomonadati; phylum Pseudomonadota; class Alphaproteobacteria; order Hyphomicrobiales; family Nitrobacteraceae; genus Bradyrhizobium; species Bradyrhizobium sp. LMG 9283. The sequence continues at coordinate 8,244,005 of NZ_CP120691.1, read as the reverse complement.
GGGGTCGCCACCATGATGCCGGCGGACAGAATCAAGCTCGGCTCCGTCGGCACCGCGGTGCCATGGGGCGAGGTCGCGCTGTCGCCGGACGGCGAGATCCTGATCAAGGGCGACTTCCTGTTCATGGGCTATTTGAACCAGCCGGAGAAGACCGCGGAGACGATCGATTCCCGCGGTTGGCTGCACACCGGCGACGTCGGTACCATCGACAATGAGGGCTTCGTCCGCGTCACCGACCGGATGAAGGACATCATCATCACCTCCGGCGGCAAGAACATCACGCCGTCCGAGATCGAGAACCAGCTCAAATTCTCGCCCTATATCTCGGACGCGGTCGTGATCGGGGACAAGCGGCCCTATCTCACCTGTCTCGTGATGATCGACCAGGAGAACGTCGAGAAGTTCGCCCAGGATCACGACATTCCCTTCACCAATTATGCGAGCCTGTGCCGGGCGAGGGAGATCCAGGATCTGATCGGGCGCGAGATCGAGCAGGTTAACGGCAACTTCGCCCGTGTCGAGACCATCAAGAAGTTTTACCTGATCGAGCGCCAGCTCACCCCGGAGGACGAGGAGCTGACGCCGACCATGAAGCTGAAGCGCGGCTTCGTGAACAAGCGCTACGCCGCCGAGATCGAAGCAATGTATCGAGAGCGCGCGGTGGCGTGACGAGCCTGCCGATTCAAGAAAGCGAAGGGGCTGTGGCCCTCGCCCTTCGTCCAACACGGGCCTTTAGAAGAGGAGACGTCAATGTCGAAGTCGTTCAGCGCATTCGGCCTTGCTGTGAGTGCCGTGGTGCTCACCTGTCTGCCGGCCGGAGCGCAAACCAAGGTCACCAACGAGGGCATCTCGGCGACCGAGATCGTCATCGGCACTCACCAGGACTTGTCGGGTCCGATCAAGGGGTGGGGCGTCCCGGTCGCAAACGGCATGAAGATGGCGACCGAGGAGATCAACGCATCCGGCGGAATCAACGGCCGCAAGATTCGACTGGTCGTCGAGGACAGCGGCTATGATCCGAAGAAGGCCGTGCTGGCGTCGCAAAAACTGATCGAGCGGGACAAGATCTTCGCGATGGTAGGGCCGATGGGATCGCCGACGGTGCTCGCCGCGCAGGACATCCTTTTCGACGCCGGCGTCCTGCAGCTCTTCCCGCTGACGGCGGCCGAGTTCACCTTCAAGTTCGATCCGGCCAAGCCGCAGGAGCGATTGAAGTTCAACAATCTGCTGCCCTACGTCGAGAGCACGCGGGCCGCGCTGAAATACATGATGGAGTGGAAGAACTTCAAGAAGCCCTGCATCATGCATCAGGATGACGAGTACGGTAAGAACGTGCTCGATGGCTTCAACCAGCAGCTCACGGCCATGAAGATGCAGCCGGCCTCGATCACGAGCTACAAGCGCGGCGCCTCCGATTTCAGCGCCCAGGTCGCCAAGATGAAGTCCGACGGCTGCGACCTCGTCGTGCTCGGCACCGTGCTCCGCGAGACCATAGGGGCGATGACCGAAGCCAAGAAGCTCGGCTGGGACGTCACCTTCCTCGGCGCCACTCCCACCAACGTGATGGAGGTCCCTGCGCTGGGCAAGGACGCCGTCGAGGGTCTCTATGCCGCCAGCGGCTTCGAGATTCCCTATGAGGACACGGCCAAGGGCAAGGTGAAGGATTGGCTCGTCAACTACAAGAAGATGTTCGGCACGGACGCCAACACGCAGGCCATCATCGGCTACAATGCGATGATGACGTTTGCGTTCTACGCGAACAAGGCTGGCAAGGATCTGACGGGCCAGAAGATGCTGGACGCGCTCGAGTCGGGCGAGAAATTCCTCGACATCTTCAACTCGCCGCCGACCAAGTTCTCCAAGACCGACCACCTCGCCAACACCATCACCCAGGTGCAGCAGGTCAAGGGCGGCCGCTGGGTGCTGGTGAAGGACAATCTGATGTTTTGATGCTTCTTCGCCTCTCCCCGCCTGCGGGGAGAGGCCGGAATTTGCGGAGCAAGTTCCGGGTGAGGGGGAGTCTGCGCGAGTCCGTCTCTCACCGTCTGTGCGGAAGCAGCCCCTCACCCCAACCCTCTCCCCGTAAGAACGGGGAGAGGGAGAGGCACCTACGATCCCCCGCCTGCCGTCCCCGAATTCACCGGCGCCAGCTCGTCCTCCCGGCAGCGCCAGCCGTCGGCGGCTTTCACGAAGGCGAAAGTTCGCTGGATCCGCAGGCGGCGCGTGACGTTGAAGGCTTCTGCGGAGCGCTCCTTGTTGCCGCTTCCAGGCTGCGGACGACCCGTCCTCCCGTCCCAGCAGGTCCCGGTGCAGGTGGAGGCGACTTTGCTGCACATGGTGAAGGGCGCCAGCACGGCCATCTCGATCTCGCCCGTGACCTGCGCCTCCTGCTCTGTCACCTGGCTGTCGAGCGCATAGACGCGGTTGATGCGCAGGAAGTTGCCGCAGGAATTGGCCGCATGGATTCGCGCGGCGCAGAAATCGACCGCGTCGGTGTCGGGCGAGCGGGCCGCGACCTGCCGGCCGAACACTTTTTTGGGATCGCCCTTCGCCGCGCGGATTTCGTCGCTCTTGCGTTTCATATGGTCGGCGAGGCAGTCCTCCGCGGATTCCAGCTCTTGCAGCGGCACGTTCTCCTTGCCGACCAGATTGCATTTGCGGTCGCGCTCTCGCGTCCACCTTCCATATTCGGCGAAGGCAAAGCGCGCGGCGGTCGGGTCCAGCTTGCCGATCAGACCAAGCACCTGGCCGTTGAGCTCGCTTTCGGCAAGCGCCAGCGACGGGTCGGCGCAGATCAGCGCGCCCGCTGCGGTGTTGGCCGCGAGGCAGTCGAAATCAGGGTCGCGCACGATGGCGGCGCGCTCCTCGGTGACCTTGAGCAGGCACCCCTTGACCCGGTCGAATTCGTCGGCGCGGATCGCGGTCTGGCCGACGATGCCGCAGCTGAGGTTGCGCTGGCGGATCCAGATCGCATTCTCCTCGATTGCGGGCAGGCGATCGGGCAGGCGGGCGAGCCGCGCCTCGATCGCGATGCTCAGCTTCTCGGCGGCGGCGGCAAGCTCGGCGTCACCGCAGAACAATTGGTTGCCGGGGTCGCGAATCTGCTGGCAGTTGTTCTTGGCAAATAGCGGCAGCCTGTCGGCGAGCGAGCCGTCGGATTCCGCGGACACGGGCGCCGCCGAGAACGCCAGCAGCGCAAGCACAAACAGCACGATGACCCGCATTCCAGTTGCCCCCACATGGAAGGTTCCATGCTAGCGTCTGGGATCGCGCGGCGAAATGGGTTTGTGGTGGGAGTGCAGCCGAGGTTATGAACGCGCCTCGCCGGCCGCCATCGAGACCTGCACCGGTTCGTCGACATACTTCATCACCGCCGACTGGTAGAGCACGAACAGCGGCTGGTAGCTCCGCGCCCCATCGTCCCGGACCATCGCCATGCGGCGATTGTCGAGCATCAGCCACTGGCCGTCGAGCTTCGCTGCGGCAATCGCGTGCTCCTCGCCGGCCCTGACGTCGCGCACCACGACGATGCGGAGGTCTTCAGCGGCAACGCCCGCCAGCCGCAGCGCGGCTAGCTTGGCGATGGCATAGTCCTCGCAATCGCCGGCGCCGCGCGCGAAGGTCGCAAGCGGCGAGCTCCAGACGTCGTCGGTGCCGTCATTGGCGGCGTGGATCGCGAGGTTGACGGCGCGGTTGGTCTCGCCGAGGCGCGCGCGGCCGTCGCGGGCGCGGGCCTGGTCGACGATGGCGAGCAGCCTCAAGGCCGCCGGGGATACGCAATTGTCGCGGTCGCCGTCGCACAACACGAGCTGCACCATGTCGTCGTCGAGCTTGTCCTTCAGTGCGGACCATTTCTGCTGCAGGCTGCCGGACGAGATGGCGAAGGCGAACACGCCGAACGGTTCGGCGGATTTGCGCACGAGGACGCCGGCACCCGGCGACAGCAGCGTGCCGGCGCGAAGCTCGGCGGCCGATCCGAGCAGGACCAAGCCGCACAAGACAAGGATTGCGCGCCAGGCGCGCGAGCGAGCAGCGGTCTCCATCTGACATCCCCTTCCCGGGCTTCACGAGATGCTCTCGATCTCGACGTGCCGGGGCTTGTTGCTTTCGCGGAGATAGTGCGAGACGGGCCGTTTTGTTCTGCTTAATGCGCCCGGCGGGGGCCCCAAAACCGGGTGACAGGCTGAAACAGACCTGCCTGAATTGCGTAAAATTTTACGATTCGGTGGCTAGGAGGGGCCTCGCAGCCGCGAAATCGAGCTAGTTGCAGGCAGAAGTTGTGAGACTGCCGATTCTGCCTCCTATGGCTAACAGCCCGCTATTTCACGGGTTCTGTTAGTTAGGTCACAGATTTAGCCCCGTATTTGCCGCAGGATGCTGCAGGGCACCACGAAGGAAAGATGACCCAAGTATCTGTTCTACCAACTGTACGATAGATGACTTTGTGTAAGGGGAAATGCGTGCATCTAAGCCTGTTTCGACCTCAGAATGCTTGAAATATTACTTCGTCTTGTCTGGGAAGGCGCCGCCCTGCGGCGGCTACTATGGCCAAGTGACGCGAAATCACACAAGCAATAGACGGTTTCGCTAAGGACTTGGTAATGCTAAGCAAGCTTAGGCAGTCGATACTTACTTAGATTTTAACCCTTTTTACGGTGCCCGATTGAACTACGCTGGTAAATTTGACGCCGCGACCTCCTTGAACGGCGAGGGTTCCAGCGCGTCCGCCTATGTCCATGCCGATTCCTTTGCGGCCAAGCCCTTCATCGCAAAGGCGCATGGTCATGTGCCTGATGGCGCGTTCGTTGTTCCCGACCCCAACCTGATCTTCAACGGCGAGTTCAAGCGCGCCGGCCTCGATCTCGTGCTGTCCCACGAAGGGCATGAGTTCGTGATTCACGACTATTTCAGGGGCGACAAGCGCGCCGCGATCGCCTCGCCCGACGGCGCCCACCTCACCGGCGACATCGTCAACGCCCTCACCGGCCACGTCCAGGTCGCCCAGGCCGGGCCCGGGGCCGCCGCGGCTCAGGTCATCGGTCACGTCACGAAGCTCGTGGGCAGCGCGACCGCGATCCGCAACGGCGTCTCGGTCATCCTGAACAACGGTGACAATGTCGAGAAGGGCGACGTGGTCTCGACCGGCGCCGATTCGACGCTCGGCATCACCTTCATCGACGGCACCGTGTTCGGCCTGTCCTCCAATGCGCGGATGGTGCTGAACGAGATGGTCTACGACCCCAACGGGTCGAACAACTCCTCGCTGCTCAGCCTGGTCGCGGGCACCATCACCTTCGTTGCCGGCGAGACCGCCAAGCACGGCGACATGAAGGTCGACACGCCGGTCGCAACCATGGGCATCCGCGGCACCGCGGTGCTGACGCAGATCAACTTCGTCGTTCCCGCCGGCGGAGGCGATCCGCAGCCGCAGGCGAGCTTCCAGGTGCTGGTCGAGCCGAATGGAACGACGGGCTCCTACATCCTGTTCGACAAGATCACGCTGCTGCCGATCGCGACGGTCAACCAGGCCGGCCAGATGATCCAGATCAGCGGCGGCAACGTCTCGATCTCCAATGCGCTGATGTCGCCGGAGGTGCAGAAACTGATCACGGACGTGTTCACGCTGAAGTTCACCGACAACAACACCAATACCAAGCTGACCACGAACTTCACCGACACGATCACACCGTTCGGCCAGGACCTTGTGTTCAAGTCGGGATCCGGCCCCGTCGTCATCGCGACGTTCGTCAACCTCAATCCGCAGGGACAGGACAATCCCGGCACGTCCACGCCGACCGTCGTCCGCATTCCCGGCCAGCCGATTGCTCAGAGCTTCGATCTCGGCGGCAATGTGAAGACGGCGTTCGCGCTGACCGAGCGCGCGGACACAACGGGCGATACGCATGCCGACACGATTTCCGGTCTGATCAGATTCGTCGATCAAAATCTCGGCGACCGGCCGTCGGTGAGCGTGAGCCTCGCCGAGGCACCGAACTATGTCTACAAGAATGCCGGCCAGCAGGACGTCACCGGCTCGCTCACCGCGCTCCAGAAGCAGGACATCGCGGCGACGCAGATCCAGATCAGTGTCGTGGCCGACCCCGCCAACAACAACAACGGCTCGGCGGTCTGGACCTACACGATCCCGGACAAGGTCTTCGACTTCCTGGCGGCCGGCGAGACGCTGACACTGACCTACATGGTTCGCGTCGACACCAATTTCGCGGTGAGCCCCGAGAGCGCATTCATCCCGATCACCATCACGATCACGGGAACGAACGATAAGCCCACCGTGGCGACGTCGGGCGGAACCGTCATTGAGAAGGTCGGGACTGGCAACGAGGCCCTGGACACCATCACGGGCACGGTCACCTTCACCGACGTCGATCTGACGGACCGGCCGATCGTGAGCGCGGCGCTCTCGTCGACCCAGCCGTTCAAATATCTCGATGCGCAAGGCCACGACATCACCGCGACGCTGACGCCGCAGCAACTCGCCGCGATCGCTGCCGTCGAGGTGCCGCTGACGGTGGTGCAGGGCGCGGGGAACGGCAACAACGGCTCGGCCACCTGGACCTACAGCGTTCCCGACCATCTCTTTGATTTCCTCGCCGAAGGCGAGACGCTGACCCTCAACTATGTGGTGCAGGTCGATGACGGACACGGCGGCGTGGTCAGCACGCCGATTACGGTGTCGATCAACGGTGCGGACGTCAATGTCGAGGGCACCAACGACGTGCCGACGATCGTCGAAGACTCCACCACCTCGACCGGTGCGGTGACCGAGGATGCGGCGGCCACGCTCACCGCGAACGGCACCATCACCTTCAACGATCCTGATCTCACAGACACGCACACCGCGAGCTTCGTCCTGAAGTCGACGAATTCGAGCGCGCATCTGCCCGGCTTCAACGACGGCACCTCGCATATCGGCACGTTCGCGCTGGCGGCGGTGAGCGAGAGCCCCGGCGTCAGCTCCCGCGGGTCTGTCGGCTGGACCTTCACGATCGACGACAACGATCCGGTGCTGCAGTCGCTGGCCAAGGACCAGACCATCACGCAGGTCTATACCGTTACGATCGACGATCATCACGGTGGGACGGTCACCAAGGACGTCACGGTCACGATTACCGGCACCAACGACGCCCCGACCATCACGAGCGATGCAGATGCGGCCACGGGGAGCGTCACCGAGGACACCGGCGCGACGCTGTCGACCGGTGGGACGCTGGCGATCCAGGACCTCGACCTAATCGACACGCACACCGCGCAGGCCGCGTTCAAGTCGGCGACGTCGAGCGCGCATCTGCCGGGCTTCGACGGCAACACGCCGCTCGGGACCTTCACGATCGATCCGTCGGTGGCCGAATCCAACAGCGACACCAGCAATGGTGCGACGCTGGGCTGGCACTTCACGCTCGACAACAGCAATCCGGTGTTGCAGTCCCTGGCTGAGGGGCAGACCATCACGCAGGTCTATACCGTCACCTTCACCGACAACAACGGTGCGCAGGTATCCCAGGACGTCACGGTCACCATCATCGGCACCAACGACGCGCCCACGATCACCAGCGATGCAGCAGCGGCCTCGGGGAGCGTCAGCGAGGATGCCTGCGCCACGCTGTCGATCGACGGCACGCTGGCGATCCAGGATCTCGACCTGATCGACACCCACACGGCGCAGGCCGTGTTCAAGTCGTCGACATCGAGTGCGCATCTGCCGGGCTTCGACGACGACACGCCGCTCGGCACTTTCACGATTGATCCGTCGGTGCACGAATTCAACACCGACACCGATATTGGTGCGACTCTGGGCTGGCACTTCAGCCTCGACAACAGCAATGCGGTGCTGCAATCGCTGGCGCAGGGCCAGACCATCACCCAGGTCTACACCGTCACCTTCACCGACGATCACGGCGCGCAGGTTTCGCAGGACGTCACCGTCACGATCAACGGCGCCAACGACGCGCCGACGGTCACGAGCGGCGCCGACGCGGCGGCGGGCGCGGTCACCGAGGACGAGGGCGCGTCGCTGACGACCGGCGGCACGCTGGCAATCCAGGACCTCGACCTGATCGACACCCACACGGCGGAGTGGTCGTTCAAGTCGTCGTCCGTCAGCACGGATCTGCCGGGCTTCGGGACCGGTTCGCATATCGGCACTTTCTCGATCGATTCGTCGGTGACCGAATCCGGCAGCGACACCAGCAACGGCGCGACGCTAGGCTGGCATTTCACCTTGGACAATGACGATCCCGTGCTGCAGTCGCTGGCGGAGGGGCAGACCATCACTCAGGTCTACACCGTCACGTTCGACGACCAGCATGGCGGCAAGGTTAGCCAGGACGTGACCGTCACGATCACCGGCACCAACGATGCGCCGGCGGTTTCCTATGTGACGTCGGACTACATGAATTTCGACGGCCAGACGATCGCCGTCGGCGAGGTGCCGACTGCGGCCACTGATGACGTGACGCTGGACGGCTGGGTCAACTGGAACGGCACAGCAGATGCCGGTCACGGCCAGATCCTGTTCTACAACGGCAACACCTCGACCACCGGTTTCGGTCTCCTCGGCACCGTCAACACGGATGGCACGATGGAGCTGCAGATTCTCGCTGGCGGCCGCCAGATCGCCGATACCGGCTTGGCGCTCACGGCGTCGCAGTGGCACAACATTGCGCTGACCCGCGAGAACGACACCTTCAAGCTTTATCTCGACGGGCACCTCGAATATTCGCATTCATGGACGGTCAACCCGATCGACCGCAGCCCGTCGAATCCGTCGGCGTCCTACATGATGATTGGTGCCGCAAGCGACTCAGGCGCGGCGGGCTTCGGCGCGGAAGGTTTCTTCGGCGCGATCGCCGATGTCAGCGTCTGGACCACCGCGCTCACGCAGGCGCAGATCCAGTCGATCGATTTCACCGCGCTCACGGGCAGTGAGACCAGCCTTGCTGCCTACTATCAGCTCGGTGACGGCAGCGGGAACTCCGCCTCCAATGCGGTCAATCCCGCCAAGAGCCTCACGATCGAGGGCGATGCGGACTGGGCCAGCGGCACCTCCGGGCCGGGCGGCGCCGTTGCCGATCTGATGGAAACCAATGCCGGCCAGCTTGCGCACGGCATGCTGGCGGTCTCGGACGTCGACGCCATCGATCACGTCACGGTGTCGGTCAGCCAGCTGCAGGTCTCTCTCGATGGCGTGCTGCAAACCGGCAATGTCGGCGGGCTGTCGCATGAGGCGCTGTTGAACTATCTCAGCGTTCCATCCGGCGACATCCTGAACGGCACCGCCACTCACGCGCAGTTCACCTGGTCCTTCAACTCGCAGGGACAGGCCTTCGACTTCCTCGCCGACGGCCAGACGCTGTCGCTGCAATACACGATCGTTCCGTCGGATGCTCATGGCGCCGGCACCGGTGGGGTCGTCACCATCAATATCGCAGGCAGCAACGACGCGCCGACGCTCGATAATGCGACGCTGGCTTCCGTCGCCGGCAACGACAGTGATCCGAGCGGAGCTGCGATCAGCAGCCTGTTCACGGACAAGTTCCACGACGCCGATGCCGGTGCGACGTTCAAGGCCGTCGCGGTAACGTCCGACGCCGCCACCGCCGGGCAGGGCGTCTGGCAATACGAGCTCGCCGGCACGGATCAATGGGTCGATATCGGGCCGGTCAGCGACACGACCGCGCTGGTGCTGAGCCCCGATACGCTGATCCGGTTCGTGCCCGCGAATGGCTTCAGCGGAACGCCGGGCGCGCTAGGAGTCCACGCACTCGACGACACCTATATCGGCGCCATCACGACTGATCTCTCGATCGCGACGATCGATCTTTCGGTCACCGGCACCGGCGGCAAGACTCCGGTCTCGCAGGATCTCACCACCATCGGCACGGCAGTGACTGCTCCCGCCGACGGCCCGGTCATCAACACCGAGAGCTTCCAGGTCGAGCACGTTATCGAGAACAACAGCGACATCATCACCGATCTCGTGGTCACCGAGGCCGGCGCTGCGACCCATGACTTCACCGTCACGCTGTCGACCGCACATCCGGGGCTCAGCCAGGTCGACTTCTATCCGGCGTCCGGCTCTCTCGACGAGATCAATCTGGGCTTCGAGACCGGCGCCACCTACAATCCGACGGGCGCCAGCTCCGATCCCGAAGCCCGGCCGCCGAACACCGATCAGATCACGCTGACGGTGACGGACCAGACCACCGGCCTGTTCGATACCGTTCACTTCATCTTCAACGAGGCCGGCGACACCTGCCAGGGCGTCACACTGGTAGGCACCAGCGGCAAGGACGTCATCTTCGCGACCGATACGAACGACACGCTGACCGGCGGCGGCGCCAAGGATCAGTTCGTGTTCGCGCCGGGCTTGATGTATGACAGTAACGGGCAGCCCGTCACCGATTTCTCGCACACCATCACCGATTTCACGGTGGGCCTCGACAAGATCGACCTGCGCCAGTTCTCGGACGTGAGCTCGATGAGCAGCCTCGCCATCACCCAGCAGCAGAATGGCGACACCCTGATCACCTGGAATCAGGAGGTCACGCTGCAATCCGGACCGATACAGGAACACGAGTCGCTCCTGCTTAAGAACGTGATTGCCGCAAATCTTCAGGCCAGCGATTTCATCTTCGGCACGCATGTCACGTGAGAACATCCGGCTCTTTCGGCCAATCGGCACATAACCTGACCGCGGCAAAAAATTCATAATCTACCACCGTCAGGGAATAGCCAATCGCGCGCCGACGCTCCATGATCGGTGCGCCCGGCGTGGTGCAGGGCAGGAAGTCCAGCTGGCATGAAGCGTCTCAAGATCCTGCGGCGATGGTTTGCGCGGAAGTTCGGCTTTGCGCGGCTAATGTGCCTTGCGCTGCTGGTTCTGTTTGCCGGCGCCCGCCTCTGGGATCCGCCGCCGATCCAGGAATTGCGGCTGCGCACCTTCGATATGTTTCAGTTGATCGATCCGCGCCACAAGACGGCGCGGCCGGTCACCATCGTCGATATCGACGACAAGAGCCTCGCCAAGCTCGGCCAGTGGCCGTGGCCGCGGACGCGGATCGCCGATATGATCCACAATCTCACCAACAACGGCGCGGTGGCGATCGGTTTCGACGTGGTCTTCTCGGAACCCGACCGGCTCAATCCGGATCTGGTCGTGGGCCAGATGCGTTATCTCGACGATGCCACCCGCGCCAAGCTGAGCGAGCTGCCGAGCAACGACCAGATCCTTGCCGAGGCGATCAAGCGCTCGCGCGTAGTGCTGGGCGAGACCGGGCAGCGGGCGATCTCGTCCGACATCGATAAGACGCTGCCTTTCACCGGCATCGCGACGGTTGGCGAGGAGAATGCCGAACGCTTTCTGTTCGAATTCCCGGGCCTGCTCCGCAACGTGCCCGTCATCGAGAAGGTCGCGGCCGGCCGCGGCCTGTTCACCATCAAGACCGAGCGCGACGGTCTGATCCGCCGCGTGCCGATGGTGATGCGCGCCCAGGGCAACATCATGCCCTCGCTCAGCCTCGAGACTTTGCGCGTCGCCACCGGCACGCCGACGCTGTTGATCCGGACCGACAAGACCGGCATCAGGGCCGTCCGCCTCAAGGGCGTCGAGATCCCGACCGACAAGAACGGTCAGCTCTGGGTACATTATGCGCGCCAGGACCCTTCGATCTACGTCTCGGCAGCCGACGTGCTCGACAACACCGTGCCGCCTGCCAAGCTCGCCGGCAAGCTGGTGCTGGTCGGCACCTCCGCGGTCGGGCTCAACGACATCAAGACCACGCCGGTGTCCTCGACCATGCCTGGGGTCGAGATCCATGCCCAGGTGCTCGAGAGCGTGCTGAGCGGCGCCGTGATTTCCCAGCCGAACTACGCGCTTGGCGTCGAATTGCTGGCCGCGCTCGTCATCGGACTTCTCGTCATCATCTTCACGCCGAATCTCGGTCCCGTGCGCCTCGTGCTCGCCGGCGCGACGTTCGCCGCGATCCTGGTTGGCACGTCCTGGTTCTTCTACGCGAAGTACCGTTACCTCATCGACTTCACCTATCCGCTGCTATCGACCACGGCGATCTATCTGACGCTGATCTTCGCCAGCTTCGTGCGCGAGCAGCGCCAGCGCGTGCAGATCCGCGGCATGTTCGCGCAATACATGTCGCCGGTGCTGGTCGAGCAGCTGGCGCAGTCGCCGGAGAAGCTCGTGCTCGGCGGTGAGGAGCGCGAGATGACGATCATGTTCTCCGACGTGCGCGGCTTCACCTCGATCTCGGAGAGCTACAAGCACGATCCGCAAGGGCTGATCGCGCTGATGAACCGCTTCCTGACGCCGCTGACCGACGTCATCATCGAGCGCAAGGGCTATATCGACAAATACATGGGCGACGCCATCATGGCGTTCTGGAACGCGCCGCTCGACGATGCCGAGCACGAGATCAACGCCTGCGAGGCCGCGATCCAGATGCTCGAACAGATCGATGCGGTCAACAAGGAGCGCGAGCAGGAAGCGGCCGACGGCGGACACGTGTACATCCCGCTCAATGTCGGCATCGGTCTCAACACCGGCATCGGCGTGGTCGGCAACATGGGGTCCGACCTGAAGAAGAATTACTCGGTGCTCGGCGACAGCGTGAACCTGGCCTCGCGCCTGGAAGGACAGTCGAAGGAGTACGGCTTTCCCATCATCATCGGTTCCAGGACCGCACTCGCCGCCAAGGAGAAGTTCGCGATCCTCGAGCTCGACTTCATCATGGTCAAGGGCAAGACCGAGCCGGAAGTGATCTACGCCATCGCGGGCCGCGAGGACGTAATGCATTCGGGCGCGTTCCAGCGCCTGCGCAACATCACCATCGAGATGCTCGGCTGCTACCGCAGCCGCGACTGGCAGGGCGCACTGGATGCGATCGAACGCGGCCGCAAGAGCGAGGACGCCGACACGTTGGAGAAGCTGTTCAGGCTTTACGAGGCAAGGATCAAGGATTTCCAGCTCAATCCACCGCCGGAGGGCTGGACCGGGGCGTATGCGCTGCTGACGAAGTAGCGGCGGCCGTCACCGCTCTCGTAGGGTGGGCAAAGGCGCGACGCGCCGTGCCCACCTTCCCATTCCGAATGTAGAAGTGGTGGGCACGCTTCGCTTTGCCCTACGATTACTGACGAAGTAGCGGTCACACTCACTGTTGTCCCGGACAAGCGCGCCCAAGGCGCGCGCCGATCCGGGACCCATACCGCTGACTCTCCCTTGGGGCAGGCCGAACGAGGCGAACAGCCTTCGCCAAATATCTTCCTGTCGCTATGGATCCCGGGTCTGCGCTGATGCTTGCGCGGGACGACAGCGGAATTTGACGCGCCAGTACGTCGTCCTCACTCCACCCCGATCGTCGTCAGATCCTGGAACCAGTGCTGCGCCTGCACGAACTGCTTGATCCTCGGCGACAGTGCATGCGGGTTGGTGTCGTGGACAACCCAGACCAGCGCGGCATCGTCGACGATCAACGCATGTGCCTGGGCCAGCAATTCGTCCTGCTTGGCGCTATCGAAGGTCTGCTTGGCCTCGTCGATCAACGCGTCGACCTTCGGGTTCTTGTAGCCGCCCCAGTTGACGCCGACAGGCGCGATCTGCCCCGAATGGAAGAAGCGGACGATAGCATAGAGCGGGTCCGAGGTGACATAGGCAATGTTGTTGGCGGTGATGCCGGCGTTCATCTCGTCTGCCGCGCCCTTGCGCCAATGCGTATAGAGCGTCTCGAGCTCGACCACTTTGAAGTCGATGTCGATGCCGATCTCCTTGAAGCTCTGCTGCAGGAATTCGTTCATGGGCAACGACAGCATCTGGCCGGTGCCGCCTTGCGCGATGATGAAGGTGGTCTTCAGCGGTTTTGCTTTTGAGTAGCCGGCTTCCTCGACCAGCTTCTTGGCGGCGGCAAGATCATACTTCAATTCGAAGCTCGGCTTGCCGAACCACGGGCTCGACGGATCGACCTGTCCCTTCGCTGGCTTTGCGAGCCCGTTCATCAGCCCGACCACCGCCTCACGATCGATCGCAAGGTTCAGCGCCTTGCGCAAGCGGATGTCGGTCCAGGGCGAGCCCGGCAGCACGCTGAGGTGATAATTCCAGACGTGCGGCGTGACGTTGTCGACGAGCTTCATGCCGGCCGCCTTCAGCTGCGGCACGGCATCCGGCGCCGGCGTCTCGATCAGGTCCACTTGTCCGGCGAGCAGCGCATTGGTGCGCGTCAGCGCTTCCGGCATCGGCACCAGCACGATCTTGTCGGTCTTGGGAATGCGCTTCTTGTTCCAGTAGTCCGGATTCTTCGTGAGCTCGGCGAGCTCGCGCGGCACCAGCTTTGTCAGCTTGAACGGGCCGGTGCCGGAGGGCTGGCTTGCGAACTTGTCCCAGTCCTTGCCGAGCTTCTCGTATTGCGCCGGGCTCGAGACCAGGAACCACAACATCTGATAGGGAAAGAAGGAATCGACCGTCTTGGTGGTGATCTCCACCGTGAAGTCGTCGATCTTGGCGTAGCTGGCGACGGAGGGAAGGCGGGTCTTCACCTGCGCGCTCTGCCGCTTGTCGAATTGCGGCGCCTTGTCGTTGAGCACCTTGTCGAGATTCCAGATCACGGCGTCGGCGTTGAACTCGCTGCCGTCGTGAAACTTCACGCCCTTGCGAAGCGTGAAGCGCCACTTCGTCTTGTCGGTATCGTCGACCTTCCATTCGGTGGCGAGGCCCGGCACCAGCTTGCCGGGGCGATCGGCGACGTCCATCTCCCAGGCCACCAGCGGATCGTAAATCGTGTAGGCGGTGAACTGATAGGCTCCGGCGCCGCGATCGGGTTGACCCGTGGTGAGCGGAATGTCCGCCATCGAGATGCCATAGCGCACCACCGTTTCGGCGCGTGCCGAGATTGCGGACAACGCCAGCGCAAGCACGGCGAGACAGGTCGATAGACGAATACGCATGGCCCAAAGCTCCCAGGAGAAGTCGAGGCCAAACTTGCAATCTTGATGCCAGAATAGGCAGCGCGCCGTTTCCGCCGGTGCGTCATTACAAGGACTTGTCGCCGCAGGGGCAATTTGCAGAATTTGTTTCTCCTTGGCATAGCCATTGCATACGATTGCATCAAAATTAATCATCGAAAGCCGGAAAAGGACTGAGGCGATGCTTATCAAGAACAACAAGACCCGCGCGGCGCTGATTGCGCTCTTGGCGCTCGGCAGCGCGGCCGCATGGCCATGCGCGGTAGCTGCGGAAACTGTGCTGCGCATCGGCATGACCGCTGCCGATATTCCGCGCACCCTGGGCCAGCCCGATCAGGGCTTTGAAGGCAATCGCTTCACCGGCCTCACCATGTATGACGCGCTGACCGGCTGGGATTTGTCCTCTGCCGACAAGGCAAGCGTGGTGATTCCCGGCCTTGCCACTGAGTGGAAGGTCGATGACGCCGACAAGACCAAGTGGGTCTTTAAGCTGCGCCCCGGCGTGACTTTCCATGATGGCTCGCCGTTTAATGCCGATGCCGTGGTGTGGAACGTCGAGAAGGTGCTGAAGCAGGATGCGCCGCAATTCGACGCCAGCCAGGTCGGCGTCACGGCCTCGCGCATGCCGACGCTGGCCTCTGCGAAGAAGATCGATGACATGACGGTCGAGCTCACCACCAAGGAGCCCGACAGCTTCCTGCCGATCAACCTCACCAATTTGTTCATGGCGAGCCCGGCGAAGTGGCAGGCCTTCTACGACAAGGCCGAAGGCGCCGATGCCAAGGCGAAGTCGCAAGCCGCTTGGACCGCGTTCGCCAAGGACGCCTCGGGCACCGGCCCGTGGAAGATGGCGAGCTTCACCCCGCGCGAACGGCTCGAGCTCGTCAAGAACGCGAACTATTGGGACAAGGCGCGCGTGCCCAAGATCGACAAGATGGTGCTCTTGCCGATGCCGGAGGCGAATGCGCGCACCGCGGCACTGCTCTCGGGGCAGGTCGATTGGGTCGAGGCGCCGGCGCCGGATGCGCTGCCCGAGCTCAAGCAGCGCGGCTTCAAGCTCTACGCCAACGAGCAGCCGCATGTCTGGCCGTGGCAGTTCTCGCGCGTCGAGGGCTCGCCCTGGAACGACATCCGCGTGCGCAAGGCGGCGAACCTCTGCGTCGATCGCGAAGGCCTCAAGGAGGGCTTGCTCGCCGGCTTGATGGTGCCAGCGACCGGCACCTTCGAGCCCGGCCATCCCTGGCGCGGCAATCCCACCTTCCAGATCAAGTATGACAAGGCGGCTGCGCAAAAGCTGATGCAGGAGGCCGGCTATGGTCCCAACAAGAAGCTGATCGTGAAGACGCAGACGTCTGCGTCCGGCTCGGGCCAGATGCAGCCCTTGCCGATGAACGAGTACCTCCAGCAGGCGCTCGCCGAGTGCTATTTCGACGTGAAGCTCGATGTCATCGAATGGAATACGCTGTTCACCAACTGGCGCCGCGGCGCCAAGGATCCCAGCGCCAACGGCTCGCACGCGACCAACGTGACCTATGCGGCGATGGATCCGTTCTTCGCGCTGGTGCGCTTCCTGCAATCGGGCATGGCGCCGCCGGTCTCGAACAATTGGGGCTTCATCAACAACCCCAAATTCGATGAGCTGGTGAAGAAGGCGCGTCAGACCTTCGATCCCGCTGCACGTGACGCCGCGCTCGCCGAGCTGCATGCCGCCTCCGTCGATGATGCCGCCTTCCTCTACGTCGCCCACGACGTTGGCCCGCGTGCGATGAGCCCAAAGGTGACAGGCGTCGTGCAGCCGAAGAGCTGGTTCATCGACTTCTCGCCGGTGTCGATCGCACAGTAGCGCGGCTTGCTCAGTGCACCCTCTCCCGTCCTGTCCGCCGACGCCTTGGCGAAGGCGGATGTGGGAGAGGGTGGCTTCGCGACAGCGAAGCCGGGTGAGGGGTTTCTCTCCGCGGAGAGACTCTCACTTATTTCCGAAAGTGGTATCCGCGGATAGACCCCTCTCATCCGGCGCTTCGCGCCACCTTCTCCCACAAGGGGAGAAGAGAAGAAAAGAAACAACGTGCTCGCCTATACCGCCAGACGCATCATCTACGTCGTCCCCATCGTCATCAGCGTGGCGCTGGTGTGCTTTTTGCTCGTGCACATCACGCCGGGCGATCCGCTCGTCGCCGTGCTGCCGGCCGACGCGTCGCAGGAGCTCGCCGCGCAGCTGCGCGCCGCCTACGGCTTCGACCGCCCGCTACCGGTGCAGTTCGGGCTCTGGTTGCTCCGTGCCCTTCATGGCGATCTCGGCAATTCCATCGCGACGGGACGCCCGGTGCTGGCGGAGGTCATGCGCGCGGTCGGCAACACCGTGACGCTCGCGATCGCTGCCGCCATCATCGGCTTCACCATGGGCATCCTGCTCGGCCTGATCGCCGGCTATTTCCGCGAGACCTGGATCGACAAGGTCGCGACCTCCTTTGCCGTCTCCGGCGTCTCCGTGCCGCATTACTGGCTCGGCATGCTGCTCGTCATCATCTTCTCGGTCCAGCTGAACTGGTTGCCCGCGGTCGGCGCCGGCCCCAGCGGCTCCAATTCCTGGGCCTGGGACTGGGCGCACCTGAAATATCTCGTGCTGCCGGCGATCACGACCTCGGTGATTCCGATGGGCATCGTCACCCGCACGGTGCGCGCGCTGACCGGCGATATCCTCTCGCAGGATTTCGTCGAGGCCTTGCGGGCAAAAGGCCTGCGCGAAACCGGCGTGTTCCGCCACGTCATCAAGAACGCCGCGCCCACCGCGCTCGCGGTAATGGGACTTCAGCTCGGTTACATGCTCGGCGGCTCGATCCTGATCGAGACCGTGTTCTCCTGGCCGGGTTCGGGCTTCCTGCTCAACTCCGCGATCTTCCAGCGCGACCTGCCGCTGCTGCAGGGCACGATCCTGATCCTGGCGCTGTTCTTCGTCTTCCTCAACCTGCTGGTCGACATCGCCCAAGCCGCGATCGACCCGCGCATCAAGCGGGGCTAGCGGGATGAACCTGGCTATCGCCACGCAAATGGTGCGTTCCCTCCCCCGCTCGCGGGGGAAGGTTGGGGAGAGGGTGTCTCCTCAATCGAGAACCCCCAAGAGGAGGAAGCCTTCACCCGGCGCTTCGCGCCGACCTCTCCCGCAAGCGGGAGAGGTCGAGCGAGCCCGCAGCTTGCACCGGCTACACCAATACGCGATGGGAGCCAGCCGATGAGCGAGCTTCCGTTGTCCGCCACCGCCGATGCCGCGCTGCAGGCCGCGCCCGCGACCAAGGCGCGCGGCTATTGGGCGACCGTCGGCCGCCGTATCAGGCGCGACAAGGTCAGCATGGCCTGCGCGCTGGTGCTGCTGCTGATCTTCCTCTCCGCGATCCTTGCGCCGTGGCTCGGTCTCGAAGACCCCTACAAAGGCTCGATGATCCGCCGCCTCCGTCACATCGGCACGACAGGCTATCCGCTCGGCACCGACGAGCTCGGCCGCGACATGCTGGCGCGGCTGATCTATGGCGGGCGGTTGTCGCTGGTGATCGGCATCCTGCCGGTGATTCTGGCCTTCTGCATCGGCACCTCGCTCGGCATCCTCGCCGGCTATGTCGGCGGCAAGCTCAACACCGCGATCATGCGCACGGTGGACGTGTTCTACGCCTTCCCGTCCGTGCTGCTGGCGATCGCGATCTCCGGTGCGCTCGGTGCCGGCATTCTCAACTCCATCGTGGCGCTGACCATCGTGTTCGTGCCGCAAATCACCCGCGTCGCCGAAAGCGTCACGACAGGCGTGCGCAACATGGACTTCGTCGAGGCCGCGCGTGCCTCGGGCGCCGGCGCCTTCACCATCATGCGCGTGCACATCCTCGGCAACGTGCTGGGCGCGATCTTCGTCTATGCCACCAGCCTGATCTCGGTCTCGATGATCCTGGCCGCCGGTCTCTCCTTCCTCGGCCTTGGGACAAAACCGCCGGAGCCGGAATGGGGCCTGATGCTGAACACGCTGCGCACCGCGATCTATGTCAATCCCTGGGTCGCAGCCTTGCCGGGCGCGATGATCTTCGCGGTCTCGATCTGCTTCAACCTGCTCTCGGACGGCCTGCGCAGCGCCATGGACATCAGGAACTAAGAATGATGATCGTGACACAGACCGCCGCGATATCGGTGCCACACCTCTCCCGAAGGGAGAGGTCGGATCGCATCGTCAGATGCGATCCGGGTGAGGGGTTACGCTGCACCGAGTTTGCCGCGCCCCCTCACCCGCGCCTTCGGCGCGATCTCTCCCCGATGGGGAGAGGTGGGAGATCGTGGCCATGAGCGAAACCAACACTTCTGTCGCCATGCTGGAGCAGGTCGAAGACCGCGGCGGCGTCGCGCAGCCGCTGCTCCAGGTGAACGGACTGACAAAACACTTCCCGGTGCGGGGCGGCCTGTTCGCCGCCAAGCGCACCGTGCGTGCGGTCGACAATGTCTCGTTCTCCGTCGCCAAGGGCGAAACGGTCGGCATCGTCGGTGAGTCCGGCTGCGGCAAGTCCACCACCGCGCGCCTCTTGATGCATCTGATGCCGCGCGATGACGGCGACATCATCTATGACGGCATGACCGTCGGGCAGTCGTTATCGCTGCGCGAGCTGCGCCGCGGCATGCAGATGGTGTTCCAGGACTCCTACGCCTCGCTCAATCCGCGCCTCACAATCGAGGAATCCATCGCCTTCGGCCCCAAGGTCCACGGCATGGCCGACGACACGGCCCGGGCGCTGGCGCGCGAGCTGCTCGGCAAGGTCGGCCTGCGTCCGGAAAACTTCGCCAACCGCTATCCGCACGAAATCTCGGGCGGCCAGCGCCAGCGTGTCAACATCGCCCGCGCACTGGCGCTGTCGCCGCGGCTGGTGATCCTGGACGAAGCCGTCTCGGCGCTCGACAAATCCGTCGAGGCGCAGGTGCTCAACCTGCTCGCCGATCTCAAGCGCGAGTTCGGCCTGACCTATCTTTTCATCAGCCACGACCTCAACGTCGTCCGTTACATCTCGGACCGCGTGCTGGTGATGTATCTCGGCGAGGTCGTCGAGCTCGGCCCGGTCGACCAGGTCTGGGATCAGCCGGCGCATCCCTACACGCGCGCCCTCCTCGCGGCGATGCCGTCATCGGACCCCGATAAGCGCACCGAGACGCCGCCGATCACGGGCGATCCGCCCAATCCGATCGATCCGCCCTCGGGCTGCCGCTTCCATACCCGTTGTCCGTTTGCGGAGCCGCTCTGCGCAAATGCGACACCAAAGCTCACTGCGCTGGATAATATGGGCCACGAGGCCGCGTGCTACATGGCCATACCGGGTTCAGGCCATAGCCGCGCGCCCAGGGAGAAGACCGCATGACCAGACCGACACCGAAAGAGATCAAGCCGATCGCGCAAATTGCCGGCGTGCCCGTGGACGACGAGATCGCAACCCGCATCTCCAATGCCATCGGACCTGCCTTCGAAGGCTTCGCCGCCATCGCCGGCACGCTGCCATTCGATCTCGAGCCCGCCGGCTATGTGCTCGCGCAGACGCAGAAGGTGTCGAAATGAGCGCCGAGCCTGCCTTGATGACGCTCACCGAGGTCGCGCGTGCGATCGCGATGAAGCAGCTGTCCTCACATGAGGTGACGCGCGCGCTGCTGCACCGCATCGCGCAATGGCAGCCGCATCTCAACGCCTTCATGTCGATCGAAGCGGAAGCGGCGCTGAAGGCGGCGGATGCTGCCGATGCCGAGCTGGCCAAGGGCAACGTCCGTGGGCCGCTGCACGGCGTGCCGCTCGCGCACAAGGATATGTATTACGATGCCGGCCACGTCTCGACCTGCGGCTCGCTGATCCGGCGCGATTTCGTGCCGAACGTCACTTCCACCGCCTTGCAGCGATTGAAGGACGCCGGCCAGGTCCGCCTCGGCACGTTGCATCTGGCTGAATTCGCCTATGGCCCGACCGGGCACAACGCCCATTATGGCCCGGTGCGTAATCCCTGGAACGTCGCCCATATCACCGGCGGCTCGTCCTCGGGCTCCGGCTCCGCGGTCGCCGCGCGGCTGACCTATGCCGCGCTCGGCTCGGACACCGGCGGCTCGATCCGCATGCCCGCGCATTTCTGCGGCGTCAGCGGCCTGAAGACGACCGTGGGCCGCGTCAGCCGCGCAGGCGCAATGCCGCTGTCGCAATCCCTCGATACCGTCGGCCCGCTCGCTCGCACCGCCGAGGACTGCGCGCTGTTGCTGGCGCTGATGGCCGGCCCCGATCCCGCCGATTCGACCTGCAGCGACGAGCCGCTGTCGGACTATGTCGCGGCGACGAAAGGCTCGCTGAAGGGCCTCAAGATCGGCGTCCCCACATCCTTCTATGTCGACGATCTCGACAGCGAGGTCGCGCGCGTGCTGGACGAGACAATCGCGGTGCTCAAGCGCGAGGGTGCCGACATCGTCAAGGTCGAGCTGCCGGACCAGCGCCAATTGTCCTCGGCCAGCCAGCTCGTGCTCGCCGCGGAAGCCGCCGCCTTCCACAAGCGCTGGATGATCGAGCGTCCACAGGACTATGGCACGCAGGTTCTGATGCGGCTCCAGAACGGCCTCGCCGTCCCCGCTATCACCTATCTGGAGGCAATGCGCTGGCGCGGGCCGGCGCTCGCTGCCCACAATGCCGCGACAGCGGGCGTCGATGCGGTGATCGCACCGGCCTCGCCGGTGCCGGCGCCAACTATCGAGGAGAGCGACGTCGGCGGTGGCCCGAACGCGCCGGCGCTGTTGCAGCGGCTGACGCTGTTCACCCGCCCGGTGAATTTCCTCGGCCTGCCGTCGCTCACCGTGCCCTCCGGCTTCACCAGAAGCGGCCTGCCGATCGGCATGCAGCTGATCGGCCGCTCCTTCGACGAAGCGACCTTGCTCACCATCGGCGCGGCCTTCCAGCGCGCCACCGACTATCACGACCGATTGCCAAAACTGCCGTCATGACCAAGCTCGTCGAGATCTCAGGCCTCAACATCCGCTTCACCGGCGAGCGCACGGTCTATGCCGTGAACGACCTCAGCCTGTCGCTCGGCAACAGCGAGGTGCTGGGCCTGCTCGGCGAGTCCGGTTCGGGCAAGAGTGTGACGTTACGTGCGCTGATGCGGCTATTGCCGAAGAAGCGCACGCAGGTCTCCGGCACCGTCAACGTCATGGGACAGGACGTGCTGGCGATGAATGACGAGCAGCTGTCGTCGTTCCGCGGCCAAACCATCTCGATGATCTTCCAGGAGCCCGCGCTCGCGCTCGATCCGGTCTACACCATCGGCGCGCAGATCGCCGAAAGCGTGGTGCGCCATGAAGGCAAGAGTTTTGCGGAGGGCAGGGCACGTGCGCTGGAGATGCTTGAGGTCGTGCGCATTCCCTCCGCCAAGCGGCGGCTGGACGCCTATCCGCATGAAATGTCCGGCGGCATGCGCCAGCGCGCGATGATTGCCTTGGCGCTCGCCTGCCGGCCAAAAATCCTGCTGGCGGACGAGCCGACCACAGCTCTCGATGCTACCGTGCAGATCCAGATCCTCTTGCTGCTGCGCGAGCTGCAGCGTGAGTTCGGCATGTCCGTCATCTTCGTCACCCACGACATCGGCGTCGCCATCGAAATTTGCGACCGCGTCGCGGTGATGTATGCCGGTCAGATCGTGGAGCAGGGCACGCTTCGCGACATCGTCCGTTCGCCCGTGCATCCCTATGCCAAGGGCCTGCTCGCCTCCACCATCCACGGCGCCAAGCGCGGCGCCCGCCTGGAGACCATTCCCGGCACGCCGCCCTCGCTCGCCGAGAAGCCGCACAATTGCTCCTTCGCTCCCCGCTGCGCTGTGGCCCAGCCGCGCTGCCTGGAGCAATTGCCTGCGAGTGTAGAGGTGGGGGCGGGACGAGCGGCAAGGTGTGTGCTGGCAGAGCCGGTGGTCGCGGCGTAGCCGCCGCCCAACCGGCGAGCTGCGAACAGCATTCACACCCCATTCATCCCGGTTCCCGTTCCATGGCTCCGTTCAAGGAGAGGGACCTTACTTATGTACATTTCTAACGAAGGCCTGCTCGTCATCCTGTTCGTCGGCCTGGTTGCCGGCTGGCTTGCCGGAAAGATCGTCCGGGGCGCTGGGTTCGGTATCATCGGCGACATCGTGATCGGCATTGCCGGTGCACTGGTCGCGAGTCTTCTGTTTCCCAAACTCGGCATCCGTCTCGGCACCGGCCTGGTCTCCGAGATCGTCTATTCCGCGATCGGCGCGGTCATCCTGCTGCTGGTGGTGCGGCTGGTGCGCGGCGGCGGCCGGCTCTAGCCAGCCGCCCGGCTCGATCAACCGGAACTTGTCACCTCTCCTGAGCAGGGGAGGGCGGCGGCCTCTGCACCAAAAAGCCGCAAAGACTGTGAAATACCGGACTTGCGTGCGGGGCCGTCAGGAGTAGATGTGGCCCATCAGGGTTTTGGATGAACTCGGCTGCGTTGGACGCAGAGCGAACATGATGTTAATCCGGGGCGAGTACCCTGAATTGCCCGTGAAATCAGGGGCTGTGGCCCCCACCTGAAAGAGATCAGACTGATGGCAGCCATCCCTGGCGTCCGCCGTTCGGAGCTCGGTGACGCCTTGCGCGCTTGTCGTACGGCGTTCATCGGCGTCGGCCTGATGAGCTGCATGATCAACCTGCTCTACCTGACCGGGTCGATCTTCATGCTGGAGGTCTACGACCGGGTGCTGCCGAGCCGCAGCATTCCGACCCTGGTCGGCCTCATCATCCTCGCCAGCTTCCTCTATATGGCGCAGGGCGTGCTCGACATGATTCGCAACCGCATCCTGGGGCGGATCGGCACCTCGCTCGACGAGGCCCTCAACAAGCGCGTGTTCGATACCATCGTGCGCCTGCCGCTCCTGGTCGGCAGCCGCAACGAGGGCCTGCAGCCGCTGCGCGATCTCGACAATGTCCGCTCCTTCCTCGGCGGCATGGGTCCGAGCGCGTTCTTCGACCTGCCCTGGCTGCCGCTCTATCTCGCCATCTGTTTCGCCTTCCATGTCCTGATCGGCGTCACCGCGCTGATCGGCGCCATCATCCTGGTCGGGCTGACGCTGGTCACCGAGTTCATGTCCCGCCAGCCGGCGAAAGAGGCGATGGGCCTTGCCGCCCAGCGCAACGATCTCGCCCAGTCCAGCCGCCGCAACGCCGAAGTGATGGTGGCGATGGGCATGGCCGGCCGGATGAATCAGCGCTGGAGCGAGGCCAACGAAAAATACCTTTCCGGCAATCAGCGGGCGAGCGACGTCGCCGGCGGTCTCGGCGCGGTCGCAAAAGTGCTGCGCATGATGCTGCAATCGGCCGTGCTCGCGGTCGGCGCCTATCTCGTCATCCACCAGGAGGCGACCGCCGGCATCATCATCGCCGGCTCGATCCTCTCCGCCCGCGCGCTCGCGCCGGTCGATCTTGCGATCGCGCACTGGAAATCCTTCGTCGCCGCGCGTCAGAGCTGGCAGCGCCTCACGCGTCTGCTGGAGCAGATGCCGGCGCAGACGATGCCCACCCAGCTGCAGGCGCCGACCAGCCGCCTCGCGGTCGAGGGCATCGCCATGGTGCCGCCGGGCGACCAGCGTCTCGTGGTGCAGGACATCACCTTCGCGCTGGCCGCCGGCAACGGCCTCGGTGTGATCGGCCCGAGCGGCTCCGGCAAGTCGTCGCTGATCCGGGCGCTGGTCGGGGTCTGGCAGCCGGTGCGCGGCAAGGTGCGGCTCGACGGCGCTGCGCTCGATCAGTGGTCAAGTGACGTGCTCGGCCGCCATATCGGCTACCTGCCGCAGGATGTCGAATTGTTCGGCGGCACCATCGCGCAGAACATCAGCCGGTTCGATCCGGCGGCGGCCTCTGAAGGCATCATCGCGGCTGCGAAAGAAGCCGGCGTGCACGAGATGATCATCAAGATGCGCGAGGGCTACAACACGCAAGTCGGCGAGCAGGGCGCCGCGCTGTCGGCAGGCCAGGCGCAGCGCGTGGCGCTGGCGCGCGCGCTCTACGGCAATCCCTTCCTGATCGTGCTCGACGAGCCCAACTCCAATCTCGACACCGAGGGCGATGAGGCGCTGACCCGCGCCATCCGCTCGGCGCGCGAGCGCGGCGCGATCGTCGTCGTGGTGGCGCACCGTCCGATCGGCGTCGAGGCGGTCGACCAGATCCTGGTGCTGCGTGACGGCCGCATGCAGGCCTTCGGACCGAAGGAACAGGTCCTCGCCCAGGTGCTGCAGCCGCGCGTGACGCCGCCGGCACCGATCAAGATCGTCAGCGAAGGCGGAGTGGCCAAATCATGAGCACAAAGTCATGAGCACAAAGTCATGAGCACGATGGCCATCGGCGGCTCGAAGCCTGCCGCGAAGAAGACCGTGCGCGAGTCGATCAAGTTCCACCTGATGCTCGGTCTTGCGATCGTGCTGGTCCTGGTCGTCGGCCTCGGCGGCTGGGCCTCGACGGTTCTCATCTCGGGCGCGCTGATCGCGCCGGGACAGATCGTTGTCGAATCCAACGTCAAGAAGGTTCAGCACCCGACCGGCGGCGTGGTCGGCGAGGTGCGTGCCCGCGACGGCGACCTGGTCAAGGCCGGCGACATCGTGGTGCGGCTCGACGACACCGTCACCAAGGCCAATCTTGCGATCGTCACCAAGAATCTGGACGCCGCGCAGGCACGTGCGGCGCGACTGCAGGCCGAGCAGCGCGGCCTCGACAAGATCGAATTCCCGCAAAGCCTCCTTGAGCGCGCCGACGATCCCGACGTCAAGGCGCTGCTCGCCGCCGAAACCAAGCTGTTCGACGTCCGCGTCAACGGCCGCACCGGGCAGAAGGCGCAGCTTCGCGAGCGCATCACGCAGCTCAACGAGGAAATCGCCGGTCTCAGCGCCCAGGAGAAGGCCAAGGATCAGGAGATCGCGCTGGTGCAGAACGAGCTCACCGGTGTGCGCGAGCTCTACGACAAGCGTCTGGTGCAGATTTCGCGCTTGACCCAGCTCGAGCGCGACTCGGCCCGCCTCAATGGCGAGCGCGCGCAGTACATCGCCTCACGCGCCCAGGCCAAGGGCAAGATCACCGAGACCGAGCTCCAGATCATCCAGATCGACAAGGACGTGGTCAGCGAGGTCTCCAAGGACCTGCGCGAGACCAACGACAAGATCGGCGAGCTGATCGAGCGCAAGGTCGCTGCCGAAGACCAGCTCCGCCGCGTCGATATCCGCGCGCCGCAGGACGGCATGGTGCTGCAATCGACCGTGCACACGGTCGGCGGCGTCGTCACCGCCGGCGATACCTTGATGCTGATCGTGCCGCAGGCCGACGATCTTCAGGTCGAGGCCAAGGTCAATCCGGTCGACATCGACAAGCTCCAGATCGGCCAGAAGACGTTGCTGCGCCTCTCCGCGTTCAACCAGCGCACCACGCCCGAGCTCAACGGCGTCGTCAGCCGCGTCTCGCCCGACGTCACCACCGACCAGCGCACCGGCCAAGGCTACTACACCATCCGCGTCTCGATGCCGCCCGAGGAGGTCGCCCGGCTCGGTGACGTCAAGCTGATTCCCGGCATGCCCGTGGAAGCTTTCGTCCAGACCGGCGACCGCACCATGTTGTCCTATCTGATGAAGCCGCTGCACGACCAGCTGATGCGCGCCTTCCGCGAGAAGTGACGCGCGACAGCGCGTCATCCCGGAGCGCGCTTAGTGCGTACCCGGATCTCGTGCTGCACACTCACTGTCATCGCCCGGCTAGGATGTCCCCGGGCTGAACACTAGGACCGGGCGATCCAGTATCCCAGAGACGTCAGTGATTGAACCGAGCGGTCGCGGCGTACTGAATGCCCTGGTCCCGGCTCCGCTAGGCTACGCCGGGCCTACAAGGGCGCTCGGCCGGCGAAGCTTTAGCGAAGACGGCAAGCCGGGGCATGACAGCGGTGTGTGTGGCGTACAATCTGCCCTTCGCTGACGCGTCTCGCTGTTCTTGCTATAGTTCGACTCAAAGCCAGCAAACCCGGCGGTCGAACAATGCAATCTCCATCCTCCATCGCCACCGAATCCTTCTCCGACGCAGGCCTTGCCGTTGCCCGCCTTGAAGAGATCTACGAGCGCAACACAAAATTCCTGCGCGATCGGTTCGAGGCTTACGTTGGCGGCGAAGCGGTCACGACGCGGGTTCGCGCTTACTATCCCTTCGTCCGCCTCACCACCGCGACGCATGCGAGGCTGGATTCGCGCCTGTCCTACGGTTTCGTCCATGGTCCCGGCGTGCACGAGACCAGCGTCACGCGGCCGGACCTGTTCCGCGCCTACCTCACCGAGCAGATCGGATTGCTGATTCAGAACCACGCGGTGCCCGTCGAGATCGGCGAGTCCGCCGAGCCGATCCCGATCCACTTCGCCTATCGCCGCGACATCAACATCGAGGCCGCCATCACCACCGGCGAGAAATCCGCCGTCACGCGCTCGCTGCGCGATGCTTTTGATGTGCCCGATCTCGCGACGATGGACGATTCGATCGCCGACGGCACCTTCGAGCTCAAGCCCGGCGCGCCCGAGCCGCTGTCCCTGTTCCGCGCCGCCCGTGTCGATTACTCGCTGCGCCGGCTCTATCACTACACCGGCACCGATCCAGAATATTTCCAGAATTTCGTGATCTTCACCAATTACCAGTTCTACGTCGATGCCTTCGCGCAGCTCTGCCAGCAGCGGCTTCAGTCCGGCGAGGCCGGTCTCGATGCTTTCGTCGCGCCCGGCAATGTGATCACATGCAGTGGCGGCGCCACCAGTGGGACGGCGCCGTCGCGCGCACCGCAGATGCCGGCTTTCCATCTGGTCGCGCCCGGCTATCGCGGCATCACCCTGATCAATATCGGCACCGGTCCATCCAATGCGCGCAACGTCACCGACCACGTCGCGGTGCTGCGGCCGCACGCCTGGTTGATGCTCGGTCATTGCGCGGGCCTGCGCAACACGCAGCGCCTCGGCGACTACGTGCTCGCGCACGGCTATGTGCGCGAGGATCACGTGCTCGATCGCGAGTTGCCGCTGTGGGTGCCGATCCCGGCGCTGGCCGAGATGCAGGTCGCGCTCGAGGAGGCGGTCGAGGATGTCACGGGGCTCGAAGGCTTCGAGCTCAAGCGCCTGATGCGCACCGGCACGGTGGCGAGCGTCGACAACCGCAACTGGGAGATTTCCGGGCCCGACGTGATCCGCCGCCTGTCGCAATCGCGCGCTGTCGCGCTCGACATGGAATCGGCTGCCATCGCCGCCAACGGCTACCGCTTCCGTGTTCCCTACGGCACGCTGCTGTGCGTCTCCGACAAGCCGCTGCACGGCGAGATCAAGCTCGCCGGCATGGCCAGCGAGTTCTACCGCCGCCGTGTCGGTCAGCATCTCGAGATCGGCCTGAAGGCGCTGGAGCGGCTGAAGCAGCAGGAGTCCGAACGACTGCATTCGCGCAAGCTTCGCAGCTTCGCCGAAGTGGCGTTCCAGTAAAGGACAACAGAGCTGCCGTACGAACGCTGACGTCTCCGTGAGCGCAGCGTCCCGGAATATTGTCGCGAGGGCAGGGTTATCACCTCGTCCGGGGCTGCTCGAAGCAGTACAGGAGACAGACATGATCACAGCGATGATCAGGCTCGTCGCGCCGGGTATATTTGCGGCAGCCTTGTTGAGCTCGCCGGCCCTTGCCGCCGGAGGCGGAGGTGGTGGAGGCGGTGGGGGCGGCTCCACGGATCCGTACGCTGGAGCCTATTCGGATCAGAAGCCGCAGCCAGCCTATCCGAAGCGCCCAGGTAACAAGGCCACCCAGAAAGGCAAGAAGCCGAACAGCCAGTCCAGCATTGGCGATCCCGCATTCGCGGCCGGCTACCGTATGGCCTATGACACCATCTACGAGCGCAACGACTATGCGGCCGCGATCGCGCAATTGAAGTCGCTTGGCCATGACGACCATCCGAACGTCGCCAATCTGATCGGTTACTCCTATCGCAAGCTCGGCGATTACGAGCAGTCCCAGGCCTGGTATGAGCGCGCATTGAAGGCCGATCCGAACCACGTGCTGACGTGGCAATATTATGGACTGTGGCAGCTCGAGCGTGGCAATCGCGAGCAAGCGCTCTATCACCTCGGCCGAATTGCATCGATCTGCGGAACCAATTGCGAGGAGTATAGATCGCTGGCTGCGGCACTCGATAAGCCGACAGGCACGGCGCTCGTCTACTGAGGCTGGAGAGCAGCAGCATCATCGCGCCGAGCTGCTGATGGCTCCAAATGACAGCCATGTCCTTTGGTTCGGATAGTGACAAGGCGTCAGATTTTCAGCATTGTCCCGTTCGGGGGCGCGAACGGGACAATTGGATGCCGCTGACGCGCGACAAGATCATCGGCCATGACCTTGAAAGGCTGGCTTTTCGCTTCACCATGCTGAACGACGGCGATGTGGTGCAGTGCCAGATCAGCGACGCCGCAATGGACGAGCTCGCAGGCATGCAGGGCACCGAAAGCAGTGCGCGTCAGGCGCAATTCCTGTCGTTGCGCGAGACCATCGAGCGGATCGCGTCAGATCTCTACGACGAGGCGCCGCGATTCCCGGGATATGTGGTGCGGATTTTCATGCGGCATTTGGGGCGGTAGCAGCTATCGCTCGATTGTCTGTCATCGCTCCCCACTCTCGGTGTCATGCCCCGGCTAGCCGCCTTCGCTAAAGCTTCGGCGGCCGAGCACCCTTCTGGCCCGGCGTAGCCTTGGCGGAGCCGGGACCGGGGCATCCGGTACGCCGCGGTCCATCAATTCGATCACAACCGACTCGGAGTACTGAATTGCCCGATCAATCCGGCGATGACAGCACTGTTGGTGGCGATGCTATCGCGGCTCACTTCGTCCGCACAGCAACTCACGCCTCCAGCTTCTTCAGCAACAGCTTCAGTGCCATCGCCGCGAACACCTGCATGTTGCCGAACCGGTCGTTCCTATCAGTCTCCAACGTCATCACCTCCGACGCAGGCCCCGCAACCGCCATGCAGCTGTGACCGGCGGCGTCGCCGTAGCGATTGCCGCTTGGGCCGGCGGCGCCGGTCTCGGACAGGCCCCAATCGCATCCGAAGCGTGCTCGCATCCGCTCAGCAAGCAGCTGCGCATAAGGCTCTGATGAGGACCGAAAGCCCTTCATTCCTTCGTCCGAAATATCCATCAGCGCGCGCCTGGCATCGCGCGTGTAGACCACGGCGCCGCCGAGGAAATAGGCGGAGGCGCCGGGCACCGCGAGCAGGCTGGCCGAGATCAGGCCGCCGGCTGATGATTCCGCAACCGCAATGGTCTGTTTGCGCGCGATCAGTTGGGCCGCGACCTGTTCCGCGATGCCGACGAGTTCTTTCATCTCTGGTACCCCATTCCTTCGCAACCGAGCTCAGCCTTCCTAGCATATGACAGATGCTTGGCCGAGTTGCGGGCGACGAGCAGGCCTGCTTGAATGGCGGGTGCAGGAAGAACATGCGAGGAAACGTGAGAAGGGAGACGTGATGGCGTCCCTGATCGCCGGCGGCATCGATTGCGACGTGCATCCGGCCGTGCCGCATCTGACCAGCCTGCTGCCGTACCTGAACGACTATTGGCGCGATCAGGTGACAACGCGCGGCATGGTCGACCTCGTCTCGCAATCCTATCCGCAGAACTCGCCGATCACGGCGCGGCCAGACTGGCGGCCGGAGGCCGGCAAGCCGGGCGAGAGTCTGGAGGCGATGCAGCGTCATGTGCTCGATCCCTTCCAGCTCAAGCATGCCATCTGCAATCCGCTGTACGGCGTGCAGATGGTGTTCTCCGAGGACATGCAGGCCGCCTTCTGCCGCGCGCTGAACGATTGGCTTGCGAAGGAATGGCTCGATCGCGACGCGCGGCTGCGCGGCTCCATCGTGATCCCCACGCAAAGCGTCGAGAAAGCCGTCGCCGAGATCGAGCGCCGCGCACAGGATAAACGCTTCGTGCAAGTGCTCATGCTGGTGATGGGCGATACGCTGCTCGGCAAGCGCGCGCTGTGGCCGATCTATGAGGCCGCAGAACGACTGGAACTTGCCGTCGGCATCCACGCCGGTTCTGCCTATCACAATCCGCCGACCGCCGTCGGCTGGGGGTCCTATCACATCGAGGATTATGTCGGGCAGGCCCAGGCGTTTCAGACCCAGCTCACCAGCCTGATTGTCGAGGGCGTGTTCGCCAAATATCCGCGGCTGAAAATGGTGATGCTGGAGTCCGGCGTCTCCTGGATCGCGCCCTATCTCTGGCGCCTGCGCAAGTTCTGGCGAGGGGTGCGGATGGAGACACCGTGGGTCGATCGCGCGCCGCTGGAGATTGTGCGCAGCAACATCCGCTTCTCGTTACAGCCATTTGATGCGCCGCCGGAACCTGAGACATTAATTCGCCTGTTTGAGCATATGCAGTCCGACGAATTGGTCCTATTCTCGACGGACTATCCGCACTGGCAGTTCGACGGCCAGGACGCGCTGCCCGAAGGTCTGTCCCCCGATCTCGTGCGCAAGATCATGATCGATAATCCCCATGCAACCTATCCCCGCCTGACGTGAGCCCGCTGCCAAAGGAGGCAAGGCGATGAATATCCAGTTCCGCGAGAACCAAGAAGCCGCTTCCCCACTGACCGTCAAAACCGCAATCGCGGACTGCGACATCCATCCGGCACGCGCCACCCGCACCGAGCTCTATCCCTACCTCGCCAAGCGCTGGCAGCATCACCTCGAAGTCTACGGCGTCCACGCCTATCAGGGCATGATGGAAGGCCCGCCCTATCCGAAGGCCCAGCCCAACGCCTCGCGCCGCGATGCCTATCCGCCGGAAGGCGGCCCGCAAGGCTCCTCGCTGTCCTTCATGCAGAAGCAATTGCTCGATCCCAATAATGTGCAGCTCGGGGTGCTCAATCCGCTCAACACCGGGCAGGGCATCCGCAATCACGAGCTTTCGGCAGCGTTATGCTCGGCGATCAACGACTGGCAAATCGACAAATGGACCAGCAAAGACAAGCGGCTGAAGGCGTCCATTGTCGTCGGTAATGAGGACGGGCTATCGGCCGCCGCCGAAATCCGCGAGCGCGCCGGCGACAAGAACTTTGTGCAGGTGCTGCTGCTCAGCCGCAATGTCGAGCCGCTCGGCCAGCGCCGTTACTGGCCGATCTACCAGGCTGCCGAGGAAGCCGGCCTTCCCGTCGGTGTCCACGCCTTCGGCTTCGGCGGTAATCCGATCACGCCGTCGGGCTGGCCGTCCTATTACATCGAGGAGATGGTGGGGCATTCGCAATGCCAGCAATCGGCGCTGGCTAGCCTCGTGCTCGAAGGCGTGTTCGAGCGCTTCCCGAAACTGAAGATGGTGATGATCGAGGCCGGCTTCGGCTGGGCGCCATCGCTGTGCTGGCGGCTCGACAAGGCCTGGCAGCGCCTGCGCAGCGAGGTGCCGCATGTGAAACGGCCGCCGTCGGAATATATCCGCGAGCAGGTGTGGTGGACGACGCAGCCGATGGAGGATCCGGAGCGGCGCGAGGATCTGTTCGACGTCATCAAGTGGATCGGCTGGGACAGGTTGCTGTTCGCAACCGATTATCCGCATTGGGACTACGACGAGCCGTCGCGCGTCTTGCCGGCCGGCGTCAGCGAAGCCAACCGCGAGGCGTTCTATTTCGGCAATGCGAAGAAGCTGTACGGCATTTTCTGATGGCAAGACACATCATTGCGCCAGTGGACGAGCTTCCGCCCGGCACGCGAAAATTCCTGGAGATCGACGGACGGCCGATCGCGGTCTTCAACATCAAGGGCGAGTACTTCGGCCTGATGAACCGCTGCCCGCATCAGGGCGCGGCGTTGTGCGAGGGGCCGCTTATCGGCCTCGCGCAGTCGAACAATCCCGGCGAGATCGAGTACACGAAACTCGGCGAGATCATTCGCTGCCCCTGGCACGGGTGGGAGTTCGACATCCGCACCGGACAATCCTACTGCGACCCTCGCCGCTTCCGCGTGAAGGCCTATCCGGCCAATGTCGAGCCGGGCGCGAGCGTGGTGAAGGGACCGTATGTCGCCGAGACTGTTACGGTCAGGATCGAGAGCGATTACGTGGTGGTGGAGCTGTAGCCGCACCGGCGGTGCGCTCCCTCGCCCCGTTCTTATGGGGAGAGGGTTGGGGTGAGGGGCTCTCTCAACACGTGAGATCGTTGAGAGACCTGTACCCCCTCACCCGAATTCGATCTGCGATCGAATTCGACCTCTCCCCGCAAGCGGGGAGAGGTGAAAAGAGCCATCAATGCCCTGCCACCGGCTCCGGCACCGCATCATACGCCGGCACCATCTTGCTGCCGCCGCGATACACCGTCGAGGCCGCGATGATGCCGAGCAGGGCAGCGAACATCAGCCAGAAGCCGGGCGAGGCCTTGTCGCCGGTGCGCTCGATCAGCCAGGTCGAGGCGAACGGCGTGAAGGTGCCGAACAGGGCGGCGGCGAGCGCAAAGGCAAGCGAGAAGCAGGTGGTGCGCACATGCGCCGGCACGATCTCGACGAGAGCCCCTAACATGGTGCCGCTGTAGACACCGAAATAGAACGAGAACATCATCTCGACCGCGAGCAGCTTGCCGAAGGTCGGCGCCGCCACCAGCCAGTGCAGCGCCGGATAAGCGGTGACGAGCGAGAGGCCTGCGATCGCGAGCAGCACCGGCTTGCGGCCAATGCGATCGGACAGCGCGCCGCCGACCGGATTCCAGATGAAGTTGGTCACCGCCACCAGCAGCGTCACGAGCAGCGCATCCTGTGTCGACAGCTTCAGCACGGTCTTGCCGAAGGTCGGCGTGTACACGGTGACGAAGTAGAACGTCGTCGTGGTCAGGATCGCGATCATCATGCCGAGGACGACGATGCGCCAGTTGGCGAGCGCCGAGGCAAACACCTCGTTGGCGGTCGGATGCTTCTTCATGGCGAGGAACGCCGGCGTCTCCTCCAGCGTACGCCGCAGGACGAAGATCAGCGGAATGATCAGGCAGCCGACGAAGAAGGGAATGCGCCAGCCCCAGGCAGCCACCGTGTCGGCGGGCATCACCTCTGAGAGGATGTAGCCGAGGATCGAGGCGACGAAGATCGCCACCTGTTGGCTCGACGATTGGAACGAGGTGTAGAAGCCGCGATTGCCGGGCGTTGCGATCTCCGCAAGATACACCGACACGCCGCCGAGCTCGACGCCGGCCGAGAAGCCTTGCAGCAGCCGGCCGATCAGCACGATGACGGGCGCTGCGATGCCAATGGTGGCATAGCTCGGGCAGAATGCGATGACGACGGTGCCGAACGCCATGATGCCGAGCGTGACGATCAGGCCCTGGCGGCGGCCGATGCGGTCGATATAGGCCCCTAACACGATGGCGCCGACAGGGCGCATCAAGGCGCCGAGCCAGAACACGCCGAACGTGTTGAGCAGCGAGGCGGTCTCGTTGGTGGAGGGGAAGAACGCCTTGCCGATCGCGGCGGCGTAGAAGCCGAACAGGAAGAAATCGAACTGCTCGAGGAAATTGCCGCTGGTGGCGCGCAGGATCGCGCCGATGCGCGACTTGATTGCGGGCGGATTGGTTGAGGCGGCTGGTCCAGCCATGACGTTGCTCCCTTGGAAAGGCGTGGCCGGGCCGAGATGCAGTTCACGGCAAGGCGACAGATTGATGGTGCGACAATTTGTCCTACCCCCTTCCCGCGCGGGGCGGGGCAAGTCAACCGGTTTTCCGGATGAAGCTGATGATTTTTCAGGCTTTATTTTGCGTTGCAGCAACGATCCATTGCCGGAATGCGGCGAGCTTCGGCGCCTCGCGGCGGCCCTCCGGCGCGACCAGATAGAACCCGGCATCTGCCGGCAGCGCGATCTTGAAGGGGACCACCAGCCGGCCCTTGGCGATGTCGTCCTGGACGTAGGAGGTCCGTCCCATCGCCACGCCGATGCCGTCGATCGCGGCCTGGATGGTCATGAAGATCATGTCGAAGGTGATGCCGGGCTGCCTCGCGATGTCGGCCGGCAGACCCGCCGCGGTCAGCCACAGTCGCCAGTCGTCGCTGTTGGCGTTGGATGTGTGCAGCAGCGGATGATTGCGCAGATCCTCGGGCCGGCGCAGCGGCTTGTCACCGCGCAGCAGTGACGGGCTGCACACCGGAAACAGCTCGTCCGCCATCAGCCAGTCGGCGCGCACGCCCGGCCACTGGCCGCGGCCATAGCGGATCGCGGCATCGACATTGTCGCGTTGGAAATCGACGAGGCTGGTCGAGGTGGTGATGCGCACGTCGATGCCGGGATGCTGCTCCTGGAAATCGGTCAGCCGCGGCAGCAGCCATTTTGCCGCGAGCGAGGCCAGCGTCGACACCGTCAGCACCTTGTCGTCCTCTTTCCGCAGCAGGCGGTCGGTTGCTAGGCGGAGGTCGTTGAAGGCCGCGCGGACGCCCGGCAGGTAGTCGCGTGCCTCCGGTGTCAGCGCCAGCGCGCGGTTCTGCCGGATGAACAGGCGGATGCCGAGCTCCTCCTCCAGCCTGCGGATCTGATGGCTGATCGCTGTCTGGGTCACGTTCAGCTCGCTGGCGGCCAGCGTGAAGCTGAGATGGCGCGCGGCAGCCTCGAACGCCCGCAATCCGTTCAGCGACGGCAATCTGGCAGTCATTTGGCAGCAGGATGCATGACGTTATTTCATGCGAAAAGGTACAAATTGTCGTTTGTCGCAGCGCAGCGGGAAGCAGATATTAGCGGCCAACTTAGCTCTAGGAGCTGAAAATGTCTACGCTGACAGATAATTCAATGACAAATCATCATGCACCCGGCCTGATCCGGCAGATCGGTGAGACCCTCCACCTCTGGCATGAGCGCTATCGCACCCGCCGCGAGCTCGCCAACTGGAGCGCCCGCGACCTTCACGACGTCGGACTGTCCTGGTCCGACATTGCCTACGAGGCTGACAAACCCTTCTGGCGGGCCTGATTGGCCGCCAGGCCGGCGCCGCCTGATTGTGGGGGCGCCGGCGGTCCCTTTTTCCGCATGGCACATGTCATGAGCACCCTTCGCCTCGAAGACCTCAAGCAATATTCGGACGTGCTGCGCACCCGGCACGGTGAGCGGCTCAATGTCCGCTTCGTCGAGCCGCGCGATACGGACGAGCTCCAGCACTATTTCCGCTCGCTCTCGACCCGCTCCCGCTACAACCGCTTCTTCGGCGCAATCAGCGAATTGCCGAAGGGCCTGCTGCACGATTTCCTTGAGGTCGGCGAGCGCGATCGTTTCACCATCGTGGCGACCACGATGGTCGACGGCTTCGAGACCATTGTGGCCGAAGCGCGCTATGCCTTCCACGCCGAGACCGCGACGCTCGAGTTCGGCCTCTCGGTCGATGATCGCTGGCACGGCCACGGCATCGCTACCGCGCTGCTGAAGAACCTGGAATGCCGTGCGGCCGCGCTTGGCGCCGAGCACATGTTCGGCGACACGCTGCGCTCCAACGAGGCCATGGTCTCGGTCGCGCGCAAAGCCGGCTTCGCCTTCGTCAATCATCCTGATGACTGGAAGCTGGTGCGCTTCGACAAGGAGATCAGCGTCGCACCGAAGGATATTCCCTGCGCGAGCTGGCGCCTCGCCGCCCTTTCCCGTCAGGCCGACAGCCCCTCAGCCTCGGCCTGACATTACTGAGAAGCCCGGCCTGGTCTCCAGCGCCGGGCATTTTTTTGCGCCGCTTACTTCCCCGAAAACACCGCCTTGCGCTTCTCGATGAAGGCCTGCACCGCCTCCTTGTGATCGGCGGTCGTGGTCAGGCGGATCAACCGCTCGGCTTCGTGGTCGCGCGCGGTCTCAAAGTCGAACAGCACGGCTTCGTCGAGATTGTCCTTCATGTAGCGCAGCGCGAGACGTGGGCCTTCGGCGAGCGACTTTGCCAGCGCGAACGCCTCAGTCTGCAATTTGTCGTCGGGCACAACGCGGTTGACGAGGCCGATCGCTTCGGCGCGCGCGGCATCGACCCGATCGCCGGTGAACATCAGTTCGCGCGCCCGGGCGGTGCCGACGAGACGGGTGAGCAGCCAGGCGATGCCGTAGTCGCCGCTGAGCGCGATGCGGACATAGCCTGTGGCGACGAAGGCCGATTGTGCGGCGATGCGGATGTCGCAGGCCATGGCGATGGCGAGCCCCGCGCCGACTGCGGGGCCGGGCAGCGCAGCGATGGTCGGCTTGCGCACCGACACCAGCGCGCCGGTGAGCAGCCGCTGCCGCTCCTGGAGATCGGCGACCTTGTCGTCAAAGGACATGTTGAGCTTCGCCTTGTCGCGATGCGCGCCCATGCCCTTGACATTGCCGCCGGCGCAAAACGCTTCGCCCGCGCCGGTCAGCAGCAGCGCGCCGACATCAGGATTCTCGCCGCAGGTCCGGATCATCGTGCGCAACGCCGGCGTCAGCGTATCCGACAGCGAGTTACGCGCCTCCGGCCGGTTCAGCGTGATGACAGCGACGCGGTCGCGGATGACGCAGAGGAGCTCGTTGGTACCGGTGTCGATGGTGGTTTCGCTGCTCATTGTTCCTCCCTGCTCCTGTAGGGTGGGCAAAGCGAAGCGTGCCCACCATCTGTTTCCTCGCTCGTCATGGCGGGCACGTCGCTGCGCGTCTTTGCCCACCCTACGATCGCTTCAAAACTTCTCCACCCAGGGCCGCAACTCGAGCTCCCAGCTCCAGGCGCTGCGCGGCTGCTGCAATACGTTCCAATAGCTCTGCGCGATCGCATCGGGATCGAGCATCGAGTCCGGCTTGTCATCCGGTTCGGTGCGCGCGGCGCTCTTGATGCCGCCGTCGATGACGAAATGCGCGACATGGATGCCCTGCGGCGAGAGTTCGCGCGCCATGCTCTGCGCGAGGCCGCGCAGCGCGAACTTGCCCATCGCGAACGAGGCCGACTGCGAATAGCCCTTGACGCTGGCCGAGGCGCCGGTGAACAGGATCGCGCCGTGCCTGTTCGGCAGCATGCGCTTGGCCGCCTGCTGCGCCACCAGGAAACCGCCATAGGCGCTGACCGCAATCGCCTGCGCGACCTCGGCCGGGACGAGGTCGATGAACGGCCCGCGCGTGCGGCCGCTGGCGTTGTAGATGACGAGATCGGGCGTGCCGATCTCGCGTTCGACGAGGCCGAACAGCCGCTCCACCTCGTCAGGCTCGGTGGCGTTGCAGGCATAGGCCTTGGCTCCGGTCTCGGAGCAGAGCGCGCCGAGCTTCTCGATTTTTCGCGCTGCAAGCGCGACGCGGATACCCTGCGCTGCAAGCAGGCGCGCCAGCGATGCGCTCAGACCTTCGCCGGCGCCGACGATGAGGGCGATCTTGTATTTCGGATGTTCCATGGCGTGATCTCTCGGAAACTGGAGCCGTTGATCTATGCACGGCCCGTGCGAACAACCAGCCGGAGCGCTCACAATTCCGCAGGGCGAATTGCTCCCTCGCGGCGGTCATGCCGCTCTGACGATTTGCGGCTTTATCGCTGTCCGCGACTGGAGCATGATCGACATCATCCCAAGCGGCAAGCGCAAAGAATTGCCGTCGGGCGGAAACGAAGAGGACGAACATGCACGAGCCGGCCACAGCGCAGCCACAAAATGTCGCGGCCGCACCATCCGGCCTGCTGGCGCCCGATACGTCAGGCATGAATTTCTACCGCGCCGATCCGGCGCTGGCGGACCTCTTGCGCATCCATCTGCCGGACAATCTGTTCCGCCACATCGAGCCGCATCTCGATCGCCTCGGTGAGCTCGCCGGCGGCCATCTCGACGAATGCGCGCGGCTCGCCGATCGACACACGCCGATTCTGCATCAGCGCGACAAGTTCGGCCGCGACGTGCAATGGATCGAATATCACCCGGCCTATCGCGAGCTGGAGAAGGCCGCGTTCGGTGAGTTCGGTATCCACGCGCTCTCGATCCGCAAGGGCATCATGGGCTGGCCGGAGAAATATCCCGTCGTCGCCAAGCATGCCTTCACCTTCCTGTTCAACCAGACCGAATTCGGCATGGGCTGTCCGATCAACGTCACCGACGGATGCGCGAAGCTGCTGGCGACTTTCGGCAGCGAGGCGTTGAAAGCAAAATATCTCGACGGCCTGACCTCGACCGACATGAGCAAGCTGACCCAGGGCGGCCAGTTCATGACCGAGAAAGAGGGCGGCTCCGACGTCGGCACGCTGACCACGCGCGCGGTGCAGGAGGGCGACCATTGGCGTCTCTACGGCGAGAAATGGTTCTGCTCGAATGCCGATGCAAAGGTCGTGATGCTGCTCGCGCGTCCCGAAGGCGCCGGTTCCGGCACGCGCGGCGTCGGCCTGTTCCTGATGCCACGCTTCCTCGACGACGGCGCGCAGAACCACTACCGGATCGTGCGCCTCAAGGACAAGCTCGGCACGCGCTCGATGGCGTCAGGCGAGATCAAGCTCGAAGGCGCGATTGCGTACGCGGTCGGCAAGCTCGACCGCGGCTTCGTGCAGATGGCCGAGATGGTGAATTCGTCGCGGTTGTCCAACGGCGTCAAATCCACCGCGCTGATGCGCCGCGCCTATCACGACGCGATGACGGTGGCGACCAATCGCGTCGTGTTCGGTCAGCGCATCATCGATCTGCCGTTGGGACGGCGGCAGATGCTGAAGATCATGCTGCCGGTCGAGCAGGCGCTGTCGATGAGCTTTCTCACCGCCGATGCGCTCGATCGCGCGGAAGCCGGCAGCCAGGATGCGGCGGCGCTCTTACGCATCCTCACCCCGACGCTCAAATTCCGTGCCACGCGTGACGCGCGAAAGGTCTGCGGCGATGCGCTCGAGATGCGCGGCGGCATCGGCTACATCGAGGAATTTGCCACCGCCCGCCTGCTGCGCGACGCGCATCTCGGCTCGGTCTGGGAGGGCACCGGCAACATCGTCGCCATCGATGCGCTGCGGCGCGCAGTGGGCCGTCACGGCGCGGAGTCCGCGCTCGCCGCCGATCTGCACGCCCGGCTCGACGACAGCGCCTCCGTGCCGCAGGCCTGGCGCGACCAGCTGCGCGGACTCACCGATCGTGCGGTCGGCTTCGCGCGCGAGGTTGCGAGCAAGTCCGAGAACGAGGCCGATGCGCGCCGCGCCACCAGCCTGCTCTATCATGTCGCAAGCTCCGTCGCGCTCGCCTGGGAGGCGCACCGCATCCACGAGAGGCGCGGTGATGCGCGCCGCTTGCTGCTGTCGCGCCTGGTGATTGACCACCGCGTGTCGTCGAGCGATCCGTTCCGGCTGACGGAAAATGCGGCGCAGGCGAAGATCGCCGAACTGCTGCTCGGCGATCGCGCAGGTAGCATGAGCGAGGTTGGCGAACTCGTTGTGGCGGCGTAGGCTCTCTCTTCACCTCTCCCATAGGGAGAGGTCGATTTGCGCAGCAAATCGGGTGAGGGGCTCAGGTCTCACGAGGGAGTGTAACCCCTCACCCGGCGCTTCGCGCCGACCTCTCCCTATGGGAGAGGTGGAGTCCCTGCACGTAACGAAAATCACAAATGAGGAAACACCAATGAAGGCCGCCGTCCTCTATGAAGTCAACCAGCCGCTCGTCATCGAGGACGTCAGCCTGCCCAAGCCCGGCCCGCGCGAAGTCCTGATCCGCACCGCGGTCGCCGGCCTCTGCCATTCCGACCTGCATTTCATAGAAGGGCTCTATCCGCATCCGCTGCCTGCGGTGCTCGGGCACGAATCCGCCGGCGTGGTCGAGCAGGTCGGCTCCGATGTCACTTACGTCAAGCCGGGCGACCATGTCGTGACTTGCCTGTCCGTGTTCTGCGGCACCTGCGACAACTGCACCACGGGCCGGACCGTGCTCTGCACCGACACCACGGTGAAGATGATGCCGGGTGTCTCGAACCGGATGCAATGGTCGAAGCCGGAAAAGCTACACCAGTTCCTCAACCTCTCCTCCTTCGCCGAGCAGATGCTGGTGCACGAGAACGCCATCGTCAAAATCAGGAAGGAGATGCCTCTGGATCTCGCCGCGCTGATCGGCTGCGGTGTCATCACCGGCTACGGCGCGGTCGTGAATACCGCGAAGGTAACGGCCGGCGAAACCGTGGCCGTGATCGGCTGCGGCGGCGTCGGCATGGCCGCGATCAACGGTGCGCAGATCGCCGGCGCCGGCCGCATTATCGCCATCGACACCAATCCGGCCAAGCTCCAGCTCGCGACCAAGCTGGGGGCGACCGACATCATCAACCCGGCGGATGGCGACGTGGTGAAGCAGGTGCGCGACCTCACCAATGGCGGCGTGCATCATTCCTTCGAGGTGCTCGGCCGGAAGGAGACCGCCGAGCAGGCGTTCGGCATGCTGGCCTCCGGCGGCACCGCCACCATCGTCGGCATGATCCCGTTCGGCCAGAAGATCGAGCTGCACGGCTTCGATTTCCTGCGCGAGCGCAAGATCCAGGGCTCGTCGATGGGCTCGAACCATTTTCGCGTCGACATGCCGCGCCTGGTCGATTTCTAC
Source organism: Bradyrhizobium sp. LMG 9283 (assembly GCF_045571415.1). Taxonomy (NCBI): domain Bacteria; kingdom Pseudomonadati; phylum Pseudomonadota; class Alphaproteobacteria; order Hyphomicrobiales; family Nitrobacteraceae; genus Bradyrhizobium; species Bradyrhizobium sp. LMG 9283. The sequence goes on along the minus strand of NZ_CP120691.1, from coordinate 8,202,490 downwards.
CTGCGCGGCCGGCTGCACCTTGAAGACTGGATCTCGGCCAAGCTGAAATTGTCGGAGATCAACGAGGGATTCGCCAACATGAAAGCCGGCAAGACGCTGCGCAGCGTGATCGTGTTCGATAGTTGAGCGCTGGCGCTCGCCAGTATCGTCCCGAAACTGGTGTCATCGCCCGGCTTGACCGGCCGATCCAGTACTCCGCGGCGGGAGTTGTGTGAACGAACTGCTGCCGCGGAGTACTGGATGCCCCGGTCAGGCCGGCATGACAGCGGAAGGGGAGGCTGGTTGACCTCGCTTCACCGCGACACGTGGGCGGACACCGCCAGCCACGTCCCGTTCTTCTTCGCCCAGCAATCGGTGTATCGCCCCGTCGCCTGCTGGCCGTCTACCGTCGTGTAGCTCGTCGCCGCGTGGATGATGGCGAAGTCGCCCATGATGCGGATGATGACGTCATGCGCATGCAGATTGCGGATGTGATCGGCCGCGCCGTCTGCTCCAGGAAGGCCGCCCGATCGACCAGCGTCTTGTCGGGATTGGAGCAGTAGAACTCCGGCGCCAGGATCTCGTCGAAGCGCTTGACGTCGCAGTTCTGCACGGAGGCGACATAGTCGCGGTTCAGCGCGGTGAGCTGCTCGAGGTCGTCGCCCATGGTGTTCCCTCCCTGTCATTCCGGGGCGCGCGGAGCGCGAACCCGGAATCTCGATATTGTCTTACCCCGTCATTGCTAGCGAAGCGAAGCAATCCTGACTGTTTCCGCGGATACATCTCTGGATTGCTTCGCTCCGCTCGCAATGACGGAAGTATCAATCATCGAACATCTTCGGCGGCACGAACCCGCCAAATTCCTGCTCGATCAACTCGGCGAGTTTCAGCGGCGTACGGTCCTCCAGCCACGGACCGACGATCTGCACGCCGACCGGCAGACCGTCGGGTGCAAAGCCAGTCGGGATCGCGGTGGAGGGCAGGCCGGGCAGGGTCGCGATGCCCGGCCAGGCGAGCTGGTCGGGATAGACGTGCTCCTTGCCGTCTATTCTGATCCGGCGTGTCTCCTGGTCCGGCGAGTGGTCGTGCGGAAAGGCGGGCGTCGGCATCACCGGGCAGATCACGGCATCGAACGTCCTGAACAGCTCGCGCCATTGCGCGCGCAGCCGCGTGCGTCCATGGTTCGCCGCCTGCCAGTCGCGATGGCTCAGCGCGATGCCGCGCAGCCGCTCGGCGGCGAGACTGGTGTCGCCCTCCGGCAGCGCGGCCGCGGCCGCCTTGGCGCCGGCGTAGATATCGGGCGCGAAGGTCGCGCCGAAGAACGACATCAGCATGCGCATATAGAGGCGCGAAGAGGCCGCAAAATCCGGCAGCAGCGGGCTGCTACGCTCGATCCTCACGCCTGATCTGGCGAGGTTGTCTGCGAGCCTGTTGATGGTCCCGCGCACCACGGCGTCGGTCGGCAGCACTGGATCGGTGTCGATCACCAGCACGCGGAAATTCCTAAAAGCGGTATGGCGGGCCGGCGGCAGCTCGAGCCGGTAGGCGATGCCGACATCGATCGGATCAGGCCCGGCCATCACGTCGAGCACGAGCGAGAGATCGGCCGCGCTGCGCGCCATCGGACCGATCACCGAGAGGTCGCGCTCGAACGGCAGAGGCGGGAGCGGCGGCGGCGTGTGTCCGCGCATGGCGACGAGGTTGAAGGTCGGCTTGTGGGCGTAGATACCGCAATGGAACGCCGGCACGCGCAGCGAGCCGCCGATGTCCGAGCCGATCGAGAGCGGACCATAGCCCGCGGCGAGCGCCGCCGATGAGCCTCCGGAGGAGCCGCCGGGCGTGCGGCCGAGATCGTAGGGGTTGTTGGTGGTGCCGTAGATGTCGTTGTAGCTCTGCCAGTCGCCGAGTCCGAGTGGCACGTTGGTCTTGCCGATAACGATCGAACCGGCGTCCTTCACCCGCGTGACCGGCAGCGCGTCCTCCTTGGCGATGAAGTCCTTCTGCGCGGGAATGCCCCAGGTCGTCGGCAGGCCGGCGACGTTGTAGGATTCCTTCACCGTCATGGGCAGACCGAGCAGAGGCTTGCGCTCGCCGCGGGCCAATGCAGCGTCCGCTTCGCGCGCAGCAATCAGCGCTCGGTCAAAGTCCCGGACACAGATTGCGTTGATCCGGCCGTCATGCCGTTCGATGCGCTCGATCGCATCCCGTGTAAGCTCGACCGCCGAGACCTTCTTTGCGGTCAGCGCGGCCGACAGCTCGACCGCACTCTTGAAACTCCATTCCGATTTGGCCACGCTGTGTCTCCTGTTCTTGTCGAAGGATGATGCGCAGTTTGGCCGAACGCGGCAATGGCTGTTTGATCGCGATTGATATCCCGGCGGGACGAACGGACGGAGTCAAGAACTCGCTGTCATCGCCCGGCTCGGTAAGCCGCGGCGTACTGGATGCCGTGGTCAAGCCGGGGCATGACTGTGATAGCGGAATGTCTACGCCGCCCCGATCAATATCCCCACTGCCAGCACGATGGCACCGCCGAGCACGATCTGGAAGACGGCCTGGAGGAACGGCGTATCCATGTAGCGCGAGCGGATGAAGGCGATCGCCCACAATTCGAAGAACACGACGACGCAGGCGATTCCGGTCGCGATCCAGAACGCGTTGGCCCAGCTGTCGGGCACGAGATAGGGCGCGGTGTGACCGAGCCCGCCGAGCGTCGTCATTGCGCCGCAGGTGATGCCGCGCAGCCAGGGCGAGCCGCGCCCCGTGAGTGAGCCGTCGTCGGACAGCGCTTCCGCAAATCCCATGCTGATGCCGGCGCCGATCGACGCGGCAAGGCCGACCAGAAACGTCTGCCAGTTCTGGTGCGTGGCGAACGCGGCCGCGAACAGCGGTGCCAGCGTCGAGACCGAGCCGTCCATCAACCCGGCGAGGCCCGGCTGCACATATTGCAGCACGAACATCCGCCGGCGCGTGCGGTCTTCCTCCGCGCGCACGTCGGGCTTGAGGATTTCGCCGGTCAGCCGGGCGGCGGTGTGCTCGTGGCTCTTCTCGGCTTCGGCGAGATCGCCGAGCAGCCGGCGCACGTTGACGTCCTCGGCCTGCTCGGCGGCCTTGGCGTAGAAGCGCTCGGCCTCGAGCTCCATGGTCTCGACTTCCCTGCGGATGGTGTCGAGCGGCAGGTTCTTGGTCAACCAGATCGGCCGGCGGCGCAGAAAACCCTTGACGTCCTCGCGGCGGATCGGCGGCAGGTGCTGCCCGAAGCGCTGCTCATACATTTCCAGCAGCATGTGACGATGGCCGCGCTCCTCCTCGGCCATCTGCTCGAACAGCTTGGCCGAATCGGGATAGCGTTCCTTCAGGTCCTCGGCGAAGGTCATGTAGATGCGGCTGTCCTCCTCCTCGGAGGAGATCGCGACCGCCAGCACCTCGCGCTCGGTCAGATCGGCAAAATTCTTCACGTCGGCCCTGTTTCAATAGTTTAGAATCATTCTAAACTATATAGGACGCCGCGGTTTCCGGGTCAAATCAGGCCGTGCCGGCCTTTGCGAGGAAGTCGAGCAGCAACCGGGTCACCTCGGCCGGCTGCTCTTGCTGCACCCAATGGCCGGCGCCGTCGATGAGATGGCAGCCGAGCATTTTCGTGCACGCACGCGTCTGCATCGTCTCGAACACGCCGGGACGCTGATAAGTGCCCCAATCCTGCTTGCCCGAGATGAAGCAGGAAGGCACGTCGATGCTGCGTCCCGAGAACAGCTGCATCTCGTTGTTGAGCGTGCCCGACGCGCCATAGCGATACCATTGCAGGCCGCCCTGGAATCCGGTGCGGCTGTATTCGGCGCTGTAATAGGCGAGATCGCTGTCCGGCAGCCATCGATTGGCGGCAATCGCGGCGGGCGAGGGCATCTCCTTCGCGACCGTCTCCGCCATGGTCTCGCCCGCGTCCATCACGTAATAGGTCGGTAGTTTTGCGAGCTCGCCGGCCGACCACGACCTCAGCGGATACGGCTTGTTGTCGATCCAGTCCGCACTCTTGTGATGATAATAGGCGCGCAGGAAATCATGCACGCCCTGCGGCGCCCGGTGCATGTCGGCGTTCGCCTCGCGCGTCGAGTAGTACCACTGATAATGTTTGCGCGGGCGTGGCAACGCGGCGAGCTCGCGATGTACGGGATCTTCCACGGCAGGCTTTGCGGGACCATCCACCGTATTGAACGGCAACGTCGGGGCTCCGCCGAACGGCGCGCTCATCAGCGTCACCGAACGAAACACGTCGGGCCGGATCAGTGCGCACCACGCCGCGACCGGACTGCCGAAATCATGCCCGGCGAGATCGACCTGCCTGTAGCCGAAGGCCGACACCAGAGCGAGCGCATCGCGCACGAGGTTGAGAAGAGAGAACGGCGCGAGGTCGCCGTCATAGTCCGCGGTCCATCCCGTCGTGCGGCCATAGCCACGCTGGTCCGGCGCGATCACGTGATAGCCGGCGGCGGCGAGCGCCGGCATCACCTTGCGCCAGGAGAAGGCGAGCTCGGGAAAGCCGTGCAGCAGCAGGATGCAGGGCCGGCCCTTGGTCTCGAAACCGGCCTCCAGCACAAGCACGCGCAAGCCGTTGACGCCGTCGACGTAGCGCGAGCGGATGCCGGCGGGGAGGGGGATGTCGGGGAGTGATGTCATTTCTCTCTCCACTCGGGTGAAATCGTAGGATGGGCAAAGCGGAGCGTGCCCACCTGCCAAACGCGTTTAAGGAATGGTGGGCACGCCGCGCAAAGCCCGCCTTTGCCCGCCCTCTGGCATCTCGGCTAAATCACACCGCCGCGCACACGAACGCGTTGCCCTTGCGCCGGATCTTCCCGACCGACGGCGAGGGGAAATGCGCGGTGCAGCACAGCGTGTCGGTGTCGCAATAGCGCTCCAGGAAGCTGCGACGGGTTTTCGCCGCCGCGTCCGGATCGACGTCGAACTTGATCGACAGCTCCGGATAGAGCGTCTGGAGCGGCGAGTGCATGAGGTCGCCGGAGAACACCGCATCGTCCTTGCCGCGGCCCATGGTGATAGCGATGTGGCCCGGCGTGTGACCGGGTGTCGGCAGGATGCGGACGTGGTCGCCGATCGCATGGTCGTTGCCGACGAGTTCGTGGCGTCCCGCCTCGACCACGGGCAGCACGCTATCGGCGAAGGGCGGGATCTCCGCCTTCGCATTCTGTGCGGACCAGTGGTCGAATTCCTGCTTGGCGAAGATGTAACGCGCCTTCGGGAAGGTCGGCACCCAGCGGCCGTTCTCCAGCCGCGTGTTCCAGCCGACGTGGTCGACATGCAGATGCGTGCACATCACGAAGTCGATGTCATCGACCGAGAGCCCCGCGGCGCTGAGACCGCGCAAATAGGTATCGTCGGTCTTCATGTTCCATTTCGGCCGCTGCGGCCGCGGCTTGTCGTTGCCGATGCAGCTGTCGATCAGGATGGTGTGGTGCGGCGTCTTCACCACGTAGGACTGGAAGCACAGCAGCAGCACGTCTTCGTCATCGAGTGCCTTGGCCTGCCGCATCCAGGCCCGGTTCTCGGCCAGCACCTCGCCTGTCAGGCCCGGCAGCATTTCCAAAGCCGGGACGAATGAGGTTTCCTGCTCGATGATGCGATGGATGGTGAGATCGCCAACCGAGAACTTCAGGCTCATGAGAACTCCCGAGGTTTAGGCTGCCGGCGGCACCGAGATCTTGACGGAAGGCCGCTCCAGCATCTTCTGGTGGAAGGCGTCGAGCTTGGGATAGGCCTTGCGCCAGCCGCAATCAGCGAAGCGGAAGTCGGCATAGCCGAGCACGCAAACGAGGCCGATCTGCGAAATGTCGAACGGGCCGTTCAGCACCTCCGGCATGTTCTCGAAGCGCGCCATTCCGGTCCAGGCCCTGTTCCAATGATCGTCCGACCAGGCCTGCCATTGCAGGCCCTGCGGCCGCACCATCTTCTCGTAGCGGCATAGCAGCATGGAATCGAGCATGCCGTTGATCAGCGAGTGGTTGGTCTTGGCCTTCCAGCGCCGCGGGCCGTAATCCGGGATCAGGCCGCCGCCGGCCATCTCGTTGAGATATTCGACGATGACATAGGAGTCCAAGATCACGTCGCCGTCATTGGTGATCAGCACCGGCAGCTTCTTCAGCGGCGTGATGCGCGAATAGTCCTCGTTGGCGGTGCCCGGCGCGACGGTCGCCGGCACGAGCTCGATCTTGTCGATCAGCCCGAGCTCGATAGCGGCGATGCGCACCTTGCGGGCAAAGGGCGAGGCGGGGGAGAAGGTGAGCTTCATGGCGAGATCCCAAATGAAGTTGTGGTTCGTCATTGCGAGGAGCGAAGCGACAAAATTGCGAAGCAATTTTGCCCTGGAGCGACGTGAGCAATCCAGAGTGTCGCCGCGGAGGGATTCTGGATTGCTTCGCTTCGCTCGCAATGACGGGGAGAGGGGCTCCCTACGCCGCGACGATCTGCTGGCGCTGCTCGCCGAGGCCTTCGATGCCGAGCGTGACGACATCGCCGACATTGAGGAAGGTCGGCGGCTTCATGCCGAGGCCGACGCCGGGCGGGGTGCCGGTGGTGATGATGTCGCCGGGCAGCAGCGTCATGAATTGCGAGACATAGGAGATGCACTTGGCCATGGAGAAGATCATGGTCTTGGTCGAGCCGGTCTGGCGGCGCTGGCCATTGACGTCGAGCCACATCGACAGGTTCTGCACGTCCTTGATCTCGTCCTTGGTGGCGAGCCACGGCCCGAGCGGGCCGAACGTGTCGTGCGACTTGCCCTTGGTCCACTGGCCCAGGCGCTCGATCTGGAAGGCGCGCTCGGAGACGTCGTTGCAGACGCAATAGCCGGCGACATGGTTGAGCGCATCGGCTTCCGAGACGTACTTCGCACGGGTGCCGATGATGGCGGCGATCTCGACCTCCCAGTCGAGCTTGGTCGAGCCACGCGGCTTCTCGACCGGATCGTTCGGGCCGGACAGCGAGGTGTTGGCTTTCATGAAGATGATCGGCTCGCTCGGGATCTCGGCGCCCGTCTCCTTGGCATGGTCGCTGTAGTTGAGGCCGATCGCCACGAATTTGGAGATGCCGGTGACGGGCGCACCGAACCGCGGCTTACCGGAGACGGCGGGCAGCGAGGCGGGATCGAGCGCCGCCAGCTTCTTCAGGGACTCAGGCGAATAGGCATCGCCGGTGAGGTCCTTCAGATGCGCCGACAAGTCGCGCACCTGACCGGATCTGTCGATCAGGCCGGGTTTTTCCGCACCCTTCTCGCCATAACGAACAAGCTTCATTCTCGTTTCTCCCTGGAGATTGGATCGATCGGTTAATAGCTTCATGGAACAGGGCGGCAGGAAATTCAACCGCTCAAAACGGGCCGCATTGCAGGCTTCTGGATTCGGTGGGAGCGATCGTGTCCCGGACGCGGTGCAGCGTGCAACGCTGCTCCGCAGAACTGGGACCCAGATTGTGGCCACATGGGCCCCGGCTCAGCAGCGCATCACTTCGTGCTGCGCAGCATCCGGGGCACGAGATTTAGGCCAGCGCTACAAACCGGAACGCGTCCCCCTCCCGCTTGATATGTCCGGCCGAAAAGTGCCCGCCGATCACCAGCGTCGGCGTGTCGGCAAAGCGGCCGAACAGCGCTGCCCGCGTCGCGGCAGACTGCGTCTGGTCGGAATCGGCGGTCGAGGACCAGTCGAGATGCGCCATCTGGCAGGGATGATGGGCGACGTCGCCGGTGAGCAGGCCCTGTTCGCCTTCAGACTGGATCAGGATGCTCATATGGCCGGGGCTGTGACCCGGGGTCGGGATCATGTTGATCTCCTCAAAGAGCCGATGGTCGCTGGGAATCAAATCGGCCCTGTCAGCATCGATGATCGGCTGCACGGAATCGCCGAACACGGCCTGCTTGTCCGGCTCCGTCGAATGGTCGCGCCAGTATTCGTATTCGGTCCTGCCGAAAACGTAGCGCGCCTTCGGGAAAGTCGGCACCCATTTGCCGCCGGACAGTCTCGTATTCCAGCCGACGTGATCGACGTGAAGATGCGTGCACAGCACGGTATTGATGCTGTCGGGCGGAAAGCCGGCCGCCGTCATCGTCTCCAGAAACGGCGTGCTGCGGTTGTTCCAGGTCGGGACGTTGCGGCCCTGCTTGTCATTGCCAAGGCCGGTGTCGACCACGATGCGCTTGTCGGGCGTCTCCACCACCAGCGAATGGATCGACATTTTCAGCCGGCCTTCTTCGGTGGCGAAATGCGGGATCAGCCAGGGCAGCTTGCGGATTTCCTCGTTGCTCGCGAGCGGCAGGATGAAGCGGGTCGAACCGACCGTCTCCAATTCCACAACTTTGGTGATTTTGACCCTGCCAACCTTCCACTGCATCCGGCACCTTCCCGTGTTCTTTTTTTGGCGCCGAAACATGCGGCTTTCCGCCATCAAGCGCAATGGATCATCTGGCGCAATGCGGCGTTATCGCGGGAACCGGAGGAGGAGCCATGCCAGAGCTTGCAATATCCGCCGACAAGGTCGCCTTCATCATCGAGAAGGCACGCGAATTCGACGTCAAGGAGGCGGGCTCCGATCCGGATTCCGGCTCCAACCCGAGCGATGACGATGCGGTCGATGTCCTCGATGACGATGGCTCCGATCCTGTCGTCCAAGAACTCGGAAGCTTCATGATCGCTTTGAATGAGGACGAGCAGCTCGATCTCGTCGCGCTGACCTGGCTCGGTCGCGGCGACGGCACGATCGATGATTGGGACGATCTGCGGGCCCGCGCGGTGGAGGCGCGGGGGGAGTATCGCAGCCCGCGTCGCGAAACGGTGCATTATCTGCTTGGCGAGCCGATGCTGGGTGACCTGCTCGCCAATGGGCTCGACGAATTCGGCATCGATTGGACCGGCGAGCGACTCACCGCCGATTCCTCCGATCCTAGCGAGCGGGACGAGGACGAATCGACGAAGCGGCGGTGATCGACATTATGTCGTGTCGCTTGCGGAGCCCATCGCCGCTCCCGGTAAGAACGGGAGCGAGGGAGCACATCTGCGGCGGCGACTACAGCGTGCCCGGGAACGCACCACCATCCAGCAGAATGTTCTGCCCGGTGATGAAGCCGGCCTTGGCGCCGCACAGGAAGGCGCAGGCGTAGCCGAACTCGTCGGGCTGGCCGAAGCGGCCGGCGGGGTTGAGCTTGGCGCGCTCTGCCAGGATCTGCTCAGGGCTAACGCCACGCTTGTCGGCTTCGGCCTTCGCGGTGCCGGTGAGCCGATCGGTCTCGAACGGGCCCGGCAACAGGCCGTTGATGGTGACGTTGTTGATCACCGTCTTGCGCGAGAGCCCGGCGATGAAGCCGGTGAGGCCGGCGCGCGCGCCGTTGGAGAGGCCGAGGATGTCGATCGGCGCCTTCACCGCGGCCGAGGTGATGTTGACGATGCGGCCGAACTTGCGCGCCATCATGCCGTCGACCGTCGCCTTGATCAGCTCGATCGGCGTCAGCATGTTGGCGTCGATCGCCTTGATCCAGTCGTCGCGGGTCCAGTTGCGGAAATCGCCGGGCGGCGGGCCGCCGGCATTGTTGATCAGGATGTCGGGCTCGGGGCAGGCCTTCAGCACCGCCTCGCGGCCGGCGGGCGTCGTGATGTCGCCGACGATCTCGGTGACCGTCACATCGGGATAGGCCTTGCGGATCTCGTCCGCCGTCTTCTTCAGGGCCTCGGCGCCGCGCGCGGTCAGCGTGACATGAACGCCGGCCTCCGCCAGCGAGATGGCGCAGGCGCGCCCGAGGCCTTTGCTGGATGCGCAGACGATGGCGCGGCGACCTTTGATCCCAAGATCCACTGTTTCACTCCCGTAAATGTCAGGCAGGTTTTGGACGGACCGCACTCTAGCCAACTGTGACGCCGCTGATAAGGGAGACGCTCGCACCAAAATGCATGCGCCTCCGCGCTGCGATGCATATGCGCCGGATCAGATGCGCCGCTCCTGCTTGAGGCGGTCGATCGCGGCCGCGGCCTCCGGCGGCAGCGACTTGAAGCCCATCTGGCCCGCCGTCGAGAACAGCGGCCGCAGATGCGAGCCGGCGAGGAATGGCGGCTGCCAGTTCGCCGGCACGATCTGGTCGAACACCAAGACCAGCGTGGTGGCGAAGAGGCCGACCCTGACGGCGGCGAGCGCGGCGCCGCCGAGCCGGTCGCGATGCCGGTCTCACCGATGGTGTCGTTCAGCGCAATGCGGCCGATATGGCCGAACATCATGCCGACCACCACGAAGATGCCGAAGAACCAGATCCAGTTCTGCAGCAGGGGCGAGCTCGGATTGCCGGCGAGCTGCGGCGCGATCAGCGGCATCAGCGCCACCGCGATCGGCGCAGCGAGCAGATAGGCGAGGATGGTCATGGCGCTGTGCAGCAGGCCGGTCCTGAAGCCGAAGCCCACCGCGACGGCGAGCGCGGCATAAACGGCGAGATCGAAACTGTTCATGAGTACATCCCCGCCTCGAGGGAACGAATGAACGCCGGGCCGATCATTCCGGTTTCAGACCGTTAAAATCGTCTGTATTGATGGCGGCAAAAGCGAAGGGTTTATCGCCAATGTCAGACCTATTCGACGTCAGTCAAGAAACCATCCTCGTCACGGGCGCGAGCCAGGGGCTGGGCCGGCAGTTCGCCCGGGTGCTGGCGGCGCATGGCGCGGCCGTCGCGCTCGCCGCGCGGCAGGCTGACAAGCTGAAGAGCCTGGAGGAGGAGATCCGCGGCAAGGGCGGCCGCGCGGCTGCGGTCGCGCTCGATATCACCGACACGGCCTCGATCGCGAAAGCCGTGGATGCCGCGGAAGCGGCGCTCGGTCCCGTCACTGTGCTGATCAACAACGCCGGCATCGCCATCGAGAAGCTCGCGACCGAGCAGACCGAGGCCGATTGGGATGCCGTGATCGGCGCCAATCTCAAGGGCGCCTACTTCCTCGCGACCGAGATCGCGCGGCGCATGATCGCGCGCAAGCAGGAAGGCAACATCGTCAATATCGCCTCCGTGCTCGGCACCGGCGTGCTCAAGGCGGTCTCGCCTTACGCGATCTCCAAGGCCGGCATCATCCAGGCGACCAAGGCGATGGCGCTGGAGCTCGCCGGGCAAAACATCCGCATCAACGCGCTCGCGCCGGGCTATATCGACACCGAGATGAACCACGCCTTCTGGTCGACGCCGGCAGGCGAGCGCCTCGCCAAACGCATCCCGCAGCGCCGCGTCGGCGCCGAGTCCGATCTCGACGGCGCGATCCTGCTGCTGGCATCGAAGGCGTCGCGGTACATGACGGGGAGTGTTGTCACCGTCGACGGTGGTTTCCTGTTGAATTGAGCCCGCTTCGCCTTTCCCCGCGCGGGGAAGAGGCCGGAATTTGCGAAGCAAATACCGGGTGAGGGGACTTCCCGCGAGTTGAGATCGTTGGCGCGCGCAGTGCTCCGTCCACATCGTCATGTATGGACGGCCCCCTCTCGGCAAGGGCTTTTTGGTGCTTCAGCAAATGAATCGGGGAGCGGTCATGTATACGGCCTCGAGAAGCGGCCATTGACCGCGGGCCCTGATGGAGATCGCTGATCGAATTCCAATCATTGCGGCGCGCTGTGACGCGCGATGACGATGCGGAGTGTTTCGATCCCGTTTTCCAGACCATTTGCCATCACACCTTTAGTGCCCTTCCGATAGGCGTGGAGCGCGAGCGCGGCGGCTGTTGCCCCTCAACTAGGCCGCAGCCGGCGCGCTCGCGCGGTCTCGGTAGGTTTCTCCTTTGACCAGCATGGCCCAGATGATCCGGGCGGTTTTGGCCGCGAAGGCCACCATGGCGACCTTATAAGGCCGCCGCGCCAGCAGATCACGCAGCCACGGATCGGTGACGCCGCGCGCCTTCTGTTGCCGCAGATAGGCGCTGGCACCGCTGATCAACAGCGCTCGCAGCACACGGTCTCCCTGTTTGGAGATCCTCCCGGGGCGATGCTTGCCTCCGGTGCCGTGGTCCTTGCCGGTGATCCCGATCCAGGCTGCGAAGTCGCGACCGGAGCGGAACACTTTTGCGTCGGGCACTTTGGCCAGGACCGTACTGGCGATGATCGGGCCGACGCTTGGGACCTCCATGAGCCGCTTGGCGTCGCGATCGCCACGGGCAGCCTTGGCGAGCTGCCGTTCAAGCACCCGTTCGTCGGCATCGAGTGCCTGCCAGTGCTTGGCCAGCATCAACAGGGCGCTGCGCATCATCTCCGGAATCTCCTCACTCGGCTCTTCGAGCCGGGCCATCAGCCCGCGCAGCCCCTGATATCCTTGCGCTGCCACGATCCCGAGCTCACTCAGCGCTGCTGCTCGCAAGGCGTTCGCCACCATGGTCCGCTGCCGAACCAGCAAGGCACGCGCGCTATGAACCGCCAGCGTTGCCTGTTGCGCGATGCTCTTCACCGGAACAAACCGCATCGTCGGTCGGGTCACAGCCTCGCAGACCCCTTCGGCATCGCGGCCATCGTTCTTGTTGCGCTTGACGTAGGGCTTCACATAAGCCGGCGGCATCAACCGCACCTGGTGGTCATACCGGCCGATCACGCGCGCCCAATGATGAGCGCTGCCGCAAGCCTCCATGCCCACCAGGCACGGCGGCAACTGCGCGAAAAACTTCTCGACCGAGGCTCGCTTGAGCTGGCGCCTCACCACCACAGCTCCCGACGCGTCAATCGCGTGGACTTGAAAAACGTTCTTCGCCAGATCAACCCCAATCGTGCTAATCTTCGTCATGGACGGCTCCCTTTGTCTGGTTCGACTCAACATCACCAGTCTGGCACACCGATGCCGTTCGGGGGCCGTCCACCCCATCATTGCGAGCGCAGGGAAGCAAGCCTGTCACTGCGGAGAGATTCTGGATTGCTTCGCTGCGCTCGCAATGACGGTGTTCGACGAGCTACGACATGAACCGCATCAACTTCTCCAGCCGCGCGATCTTGCCGCCATAGGGCGGATAGAGATCGGCGAGGCGGTTGAACTTGGAGCGATAGAACACCGGCTTGTGCTTGCTGAACGTCTTGAATCCCCATTCGCCGTGATAGACGCCGGTGCCGGACGCGCCGACGCCGCCCATCGGTTGGTTGATTTGCGTGAAGTGAAACAGGCAGTCGTTGATGGTGACGCCGCCCGAGACGGTGCGCGCCAGCACCTCGTCGCGCGCGCTGCGGTCCTTGCCGAACCAGTAAAGCGCGAGCGGCCGGTCGCGGGCGTTGACGAAGGCGATCGCCTCCGCCGCATCGCGAGTGCCGAGCACCGGCAGCACCGGGCCAAAGATCTCCTCCTGCATCACCGCCATCGCGTCGGTCGCACCAAGGATCAGCGTCGGCGGGAATTTGCGATGCGCCTTCCAGTTGGGATCGTCGGGCTTTGCCGGTTGCAGGATTCTTGCACCACGCTGCGCGGCATCCGCAACCAGGCCTTCGAGCCGGGCATAGTGCCGGTCGGAGATGATGGAGGTGTAGTCCTTGTTTGAAGGATCGGTGCCGAGCATGCGCCGCATCTGCGCGCGCACCTTCTCGGCGAAGGCCTGCAGCGAGCGGTCCGGCACCAGCACATAATCCGGCGCGATGCAGGTTTGCCCGGCGTTGAGCAGCTTACCGTAGGCGATCCGCTCGGCTGTCTCGTCGAGATCGGCCGAGGCGTCGATGATCGCCGGCGACTTGCCGCCGAGCTCGAGCGTGACAGGCGTCAGATTGCGTCCCGCGGCCTCCGCGACCAGCCGCCCGACTCGCGTCGAGCCGGTGAAGACGAGGTGATCGAACGGCAGGCTCGCAAAGCCGCTGGCGATCTCGTCCTCGATGCCGGTGACGAGCACCTCCGCGGTGTCGAACCGCTGCGCGACCGTCTCCCTCAGCAGCGCCGCGAAGTGCGGGACCAGCTCGCTCGGCTTGATGATGACGCGGTTGCCGGCGGCAATGGCGCCGATCGCGGGCGCGAGCGTGAGCTGGAGCGGGTAATTCCACGGCGCGATGATGCCGACGACGCCGAGCGGCTGCGGCATCAGCCGGTTGCGCGCGGCAGGAATTGCAGCGCGGTCGCGACGCGCTGCGGCGTCATCCAGGCCTTGAGGTGCTTTGCGGCATGCCGGATCTCGGAGAACACCAGCATGATCTCGGCGATGGTGGTCTCGACCGCCGAGCGGTGGCCGAAATCGGCCGAGATCGCCTACCGGAAGCGCTCTTCATTGTCCGCGACCACCGCGCGCAGCCGCGCCAGCCGGTCGAGCCGCTGGGCGAGGCCCGGTACCGGCTCGTTCCGCGACCGCGCGCGCATGGTGTGGAAGGCCTCTTCGAGGGCCCGCAGCGGGGCGCTCGTCAGGGGGCGATCCAAGGGATGATCCAAGGCGTGGTCCATGGCGGTCCTCCCCAAGACGGCGTTTCGCCTCTGTTTGTTGCCGCAAGCTGGCCCTTTGCGGAAGTTCTGGCAAGTATGCGGCAAATCGACCGGAATCCGGTCCATCTGCCTGTCATAAAGTCGAAAAAAACGTTCTCGCAGCCCTTTCCAAAGGCACCTCGCCTTGATACATACGCCCCGCACCCGACGGGCTTTGGCCCCGGGTTGCCTTCCAAGGAAGCCTTTGGGACAGAAGAGCCAAGCCACGCGAACAGCGCCGGCCCTCATCCACCGTCCCCGGCATTTTGGCGAAGGCGCGCAGCGATTTAACGCGGGGTGGAGCAGCCCGGTAGCTCGTCAGGCTCATAACCTGAAGGTCATAGGTTCAAATCCTATCCCCGCAACCAAATTCGGATTGACCGGATCCGATACGAAAATGGCCCGCTTAATGCGGGCCATTTTTATTTCGGCAGAGGCTATTGCAAGGCCGTTTGGCCCCATCCGCAGGCTCAGCTTGGCGAGACGTTGCAGCAATGCGGACTTCTTGTCGCTCGATCGAATGTCCGCCCCGCAATTCCCGAAGGTGTTCACATCCACCATCTACATCTTTCCCCCGATGAATCGGAGCATCCCGGCCTCGGTCGGGTTGAACCCGCGGGGAAAGACGGTGCGATCGTCGTATGTCGCGCCGCTCAGCCTTGCCCCGGCAAGACGTGCATCGGTCAAATCGGCGCCCCTGAACCATGTGAGCCGCCAGTTAGGCAACTCACTGACGGCATTGGCGCCGGAAAGATCAGCGCCGATCAACTTCGCGCCAGTGAAATCCGCACCGCCATATTGGCCTGACGCAAGTCGGCACCTGACAGGTCAGCTCCAATGAAATCGGTCGAACCGCCGAGATTGTCGAGCCCACAATTGGCACTGCGAAGGTCGGCTCGGCGCAGATTGGCGTCATTGAAGGTTGCGCCGTGCAGATCGCAACGCGCCAAAATGGCGCCTTCGAGCAGCGCATCGTGAAACATTGCCCAGTAGAAGTCCGCTTCGGTCATGTTCACGCCGGCGAGCTGAGCGAACATCATATCGCGGCCCTGCTGCACCGTCCCGGCGAGCGAGCAGTCGTTGGGCGGCAGGCGCACCGTACGATCCAGAGGGTCATCCTCTTCAGGCAAAGCATTGGGATCATCGGATCTAGCCATGCAACTCTGTCGCGCGATCTGACGTTTTCGTTCGATCCGGCGTCGGTTGCGAAAGATCAATAGCCTGGAAGATGTTCACTGTGTCCGCGAGGCAGGAGGCGCCTCGATCAGATGGCAACCTGAACCGAATGCCGGTAGCGGTGGTCGCGTCCGCCCCCGCAACCAAATTCGGATGACCGGATCCGGTACGAAAATGGCCCGCGTGAAGCGGGCCATTTTTGTTTGGGGGGCGGGATGGTCGCCGGCGGTCTCCGAGGAGACCAGAACGCGGGCCGGCAAAGTGCCAGCTCGCGCCAGAGCAGGACGTGACGTCGCCGAGATGCGGCTTACTTCTCGGAGTGCCCTGCGGAGCCTCTGCCGAGGGCATCCGCCTTCCGCGGCTTGGTCGTGTAAGGGCAGACCATGGTCAGGTTGAGCAATGTCGGCGCCTGGTCTTCGCCGTTGCCGTATTCCCAGACCAGACGAATCTCGTGCTGATCGGAATTGGCGTCGTCCTTCTGGTGCTGCCGGATATCGGCCTTCATCGGGATCGGCGGCTCCGAATTGAAGCACTTGCGGATGGACGCATCCAGCAGCGCGCATTTCGTCGGCGGGACCACGACGCGCTCGTCGTTCGATAGCGGCGTGGTGTTGGGCTGGGCGGTTAGCTGAAGGCGGGCATGGCCCAAGGCCTTGAACCACACCTTGCCGCTGCCGTTCGGCCAGCTCTCCAGCGGCGACAGGATTGGTTGATACTGGCCGTATTCCATGGTCTCGATGTCGATCTGCTTAGAGGCCTTGAGCCGGGCGACGCTCCTCTTCATGTTCTCGAGCGGATAGTAGTTGCGGTTCATCAGGTCTTTGTATTGCTGGTCGTCGTATATTCCCGCCATCGATAGCTCCCCAATTCCTTGACCCGGCCCCTGAGAGCGTATCATTCGAAAAGAAACGACGTCAACGAAAGCAACCTGAGGGCGTTTCGTCGTGCGTGCCTATTTGTCGGCGACGCTCGCCAAATTCAGTTTGCCTCTCGTGTCCTCCTTGCGTGGCCCCCAGCGCGTAAACGCAACTGCTGCGCAGGAGAGAAGGCCGAGCGACGCCATCGAAGCGGCTGTGAGCATGAAGAAGCTCTCGGCGCTTGTCTCCCGCGACATCAGATACCAGCCGCCAAGAACGATAAAGAGGAGGCGCGCTGTCTGCGCCAGCACCGGACCGAGCACGTTGCCGGCGCCCTGCGACGAGAAATACATGGCCGAGGCAAGTCCGAGGAAGGCGTAGAACGGGGCGACGGTCCGGAGAAACTGCCGGCTGGCGACATCTGCGTCGGCATTGTCGGTGAAGAGCCGAACCCACGGGTCCGGGAAGAGAGCGACCGCGCTCGCGAGCGCCCCGACGACAACGAGAGCTACGAGGCCGGTCGTCCAGGCGATGCGGCGGGCGCGTGCGATACGTCCGGCGCCGATCGCAACGCCGATCATTGGCACCGAGCCGATGCCTACGGAAAAGGCAATGGTCGCCAGCACGTATTCAAGCCGTGCGCCGATGCCATACGCCGCGAGGACCGCCGTCCCAAACACGGCCAGCATATGAGTGAAGACGAGGTTGGTCAGCGTGTTTTGCAGCGGGGAGAAGCAGGCGACCGCGCCGACCTTGAGGATGTCGGCGAACAACCCCCATCGCATGCGAAGCCCTCGTAGCCGCGGAACGATGCGACCCCGGCCGGAGAACAGGTACCAGCTCATCACCGCGATGTTGATCGAATAGGCGATCAGCGATCCTGTCGCGACTCCTGGCATCCCGAATTGCGGTACAGGCCCGAAGCCAAGACCCAGCGTCCCGCCAAGGATAATCTGGCAGATCGCGGAATTGACGATCATCAGCGATGGAAGTTTCATATTGCCGGTGCCGCGCAGGACACCGGCCAGGATATTGACCAGCTAGGTGAGCACGGCTCCGCCGAAGTAGACCTGGCTGTAGGCAGTTGCCTGCGCCAGCACGTCACCCTGGCCGCCGAGCAACTCCAGGAGTTGCCGGCCACCGAGCAGCATCCCCAGCATGAAGACGAGGCCGAAGAAGATCGCGATCAGAAGCGCGTGCGTGGCGAGATTCTCGGCCCGGTCGCGGTCACCCGCGCCGAGCGCGCGGGCAATTGCTGAGGACACGCCCCCGCCCATGGCCGCGCCGGACATGCTCATGGTCAGCATCACGCAAGGAAACACCAGCGCCATCGCCGCCAGCGCCTCGACTCCCAGTCTGCCGATGTACGAAGTTTCCGCGATCGCAACCAGGGTGCCGGCCGAAAACGCGAGCGCATTCGGCCAGGCAAGCGAGAGCAGCGTGCGCAGGATCGGTCCGTCGAGCAACGCATTCGCGGCTGAGCGCGGCGGCGATGACATCAGGCCTTCCTCCGTCGACCCGTCAGGTTCGACCCGAGATCAGGACTTGGGAGGCTTATGCGGGCAGACCATCGTCAGATAGAGCAGCGTCGGCTTGTCCGAGCCCTTCTTGTATTCCCACTCCAACCGGATCTCGTGCCGATGGGCATAGGCGTCGCTCGCCGCGTGGCTGATGATGTTGGTTTTCATCGGGATCGGCGGTTCGGAGTTGAAGCACTTCCGGACGCAGGCATCGAGCAGGTCGCACCGTGTCAGAGGGATGACGCCGGGCTCGTCCCTGGACAGGGGGACCGTGTTGGGCTGGGTACTAAGGTCGACGCGAGCCCGGCCCTTCTCTTTGTGCCAGTACTTGGCGCTGCCTTGCGGTCATTTCGACGGCGGGTTCAAGATCAGGTGGTACTGGCCGTACTCCAAAGTCGGTAGATCGATGTCTTCCGAGGCCTTGAGCTTGGCCACACTCCTCTTCATGTTCGCCAGCGGATAGTAGTTGCTGTTCATCAGGTCTTTGAATGGCTTACCGGTATAGACGATCATGCCCATGTATTCTGCCCCTCAATGAGTGCTTGGCTTCCCCGGGAAATATGCAGCTCTGCGAAGCTTGACGGCGAGAACAAGAGCCTGGCGGTCCGTCGTTCAAAGCCACTTTTCGCGCAGCTCTTTGCAAGCTACCACCTGGGACTGTGAAACGTCCAGATCAGCAACCGGCTCGGGGGCTCTATGCCCAGGATGAACTGCATGCCCCGTTGCTAAGCAGGTTTTCATAAGCGATCTTATGGCCATCGTTCGCAGTGGCCGACCGACCATACCGCTGCAAGGTCTTGAGAGCACGGAATGCTTTGCACGGCGTGTCAGTCGACGATCGACCCAGGCGACAGCCGCTGCCCCAATTGCGGCGCAGGCGTGCGCCGCTCCGATCCCGACAGTGAACGACGGTTTGTCACAATCCTTCGGGCCGATGTGATCGATTCCACCGGGCTCGTTGCCGAGCTGGACCCGGAGGAGGCGGTCTCACGCCTGGAGCCGGCGCTGGCGGCGATGAGAGGGGCGGTCAGGCAGTTCGGCGGCATCGTCAGCAAGGAGTTGGGTGACGGGTTGGCCGCCGTATTTGGCGCCCCGATCGCCGATGACAACCATGCGCCGATGGCCTGTCACGCGGCGATCGAGCTCGTGCGGCGAGTCGCCAGCCTGGGTGACCCCGGTCTTCAAGTGCGGGTCGGCCTGCACTCCGGCCATGTGGTGGCCTACATGGTCGCCAGCGAGTTCTCCAAGGTCTACGAAATCGGTGGTGCCGCGCAGCACCTGGCCGCGCGACTGGAGGCCGCCGCCGAGGCGAATCAGATCTACGCCTCGGAAGCCTGTCAAAAGCTCGCCGAGGGACATGTCCGGTTTGAATCGCTGGGCCGCAAATCCCTGCGTGGCTTCAGCCAGCCCGTGCCGGTCTACCGGATCGTGGGCGCGAGCGACCTGTCGAGCTGGCGGGTGCGGCGGGCGCGCAGTGTCTCCCGCTTCGTCGATCGTACGGCCGAGCGGGCCCTGCTGGAGCGTACCGCCGGAAACGCCAGTGCTGGTCGGCAGACGGTTCTGCTACTTGGCGATGCGGGTATCGGCAAATCGCGACTCGCGCATGAGTTTGCTCAGGAACTGAAGGCCGACGGCTGGCGGTTGATCGACGCCGAGTCCAGTCCAAACCTTCAGGGTGCGCCTTTCAGCACGCTCAAGAGGATTTTGCTGTCGGCAATGGATGCGGCAGCGAAGGATCCCGACGGTTCGTGGGATCCCCGGAAAGACCTGCCGCCAATCCAGCAAGCCGCGCTCGAGGCGGTGCTTGACTTGCCGATATCGAATCTGCGGTGGGACGAGCTGGAGCCTCACGCGCGGGGACGCGCGATCTCCGATGCAAGCTGTGCGATCGTCGGAGGCTTGGCCAATCGCCAGCGGACGGTGGTTTTACTCGAAGATCTGCACTGGATCGACCGAGCCAGCGATGTTGTCGTAGCTGCCATTGCATCGCTACAGGCGGCCGGACTTCTCGTGCTCTTCACCTCGCGACCCGATGGTATGCCGGTTTGGATTGCGCGCTGCCAAGCAGAGATCGTCGCAATGCGGCCCCTCGACAACGATTCGGGGCTGGCGATGCTGGCTGACATGCTTGGCTCCTCCGAGTCGAATGCCGATTTGAGAAGCCGGATCATTTCTCATACTGCCAACGTCCCTCTGTACATCGAAGAGGTTTGCCGCGGATTGAAGGATAACGGCACGCTGCGCGGCCAATGGGGCGATCTTGCGCTCGTGCGTCCAATTGACGAACTCGGCATTCCCACGAGCATCCAGGGCGTCATTGCAGCGCGTCTCGATCGGATGTCTAAGCAGGAACGATCTGTTCTACAGATCGCAGCCACGTTGGGGCCGAGATCGAACGAAGCCATCCTGCGGAAGATCACAGCCCTGCCTGAGGATGTCTTGCAGGGTTGTCTCGTAGCACTGGACCGCGCCGAGTTGCTTGTCAGGATCGATCGCGAACTGGAGAATTCCCTGGAATTCCGCCATGAGATGGTCCGGCAGGTCACCTACGATTCAATGGTCGAAAGGGTGCGCGAAGATATCCATGCACGCGTTCTTGTGGCGCTTGAGGGCAGCGAAGGCGATGCCGAAGACCCCGACAAGCTCTGCTATCACGCCACCCGTGCCAAGGATTGGGACAAGTCGTTCAGCTACGGGAGGGCCTCGGCAAGAAGGTGCCTGGCGCGATCTGCATTCACAGATGCGGCTGATTATTTCGAGATCGCGATGAGGTCTTTGGACATGACGCCGGCCAGTTCCGCGAGGGAAGCGAATGCCGTGGATGTTCGCATCGAGGCGCGCGCGGCGTTCATTGCGTCCGGCCAGATTTCCGAATGGCTGAACCTCGGCAAGGAGGCCGAGCGTCGCGCCGATGCGATCAACGATATCGGACGGAAAGTAGCGGCCATGACGGTCATGGCGGCCGCACAGAATTTCTACGGCACGCCGGTAGAAGCAGTCACCATCGGCGAGGAAGTCGTGCGCCTCGCGGAAGAGTGGGGCAATCCGGGCTGGCTCAATGCCGCACAATACGGTCTCGGCCAGGTGTACTTTCTTGCCGGTCTTTATCGAGAAGCCGATCAGCTTTTCGCGCGGACCTGCGCACAACTGTCCGGGCCGGACGCCCGTGCTCCCTTTGGCTCGACCCCGAAATCCGCGTTGTTGCTGTGCTGCATGATGAGCAGCATCAACAATATCGTCATGGGCGAGCTCGATGCCGCCGAGCAGCTCCAGCAACAGGCCGCCGCGATTGCCGAGGAGACCGGCCGTCCCTACGACCGCGTCGCCGCCGCCTATAGCGGTGGCTGGCTGAAGCTCGGGCAGAACGATCCGGTGGCGGCCGCTGCCATCCTCGAAGACGGCTTCGTGCTGGCGCAGAAGCACGGCATCCGGCTGTTCGTGCCGGTGCTCGCCTGCCATCTCGGCATCGCCTATCTCGAGCAGGGGCTGTTCGAGCGGGCGCGGGGCATGCTGACCGAGGCGCGCGAGGAGGCGAGGGCGGTCGGTTATACCTCGGCGGTGCTGCGCAGCTCGATCTATCTGGCGCTCGCCACCCACCGCCTCGGCGATGTCAGGGCCGCGCAGAACATGCTGCGCGAGGCGCGCAACACCGCCCGTCAGCAGGGGTTTTCAGGTCTCGAGGCAGAAGCCTCGTTCGGCGAAGCCGTCGTGACCCCGCCATCGGATGCGGCGAACAAGGCCGCTATCCTTGTCGCTCTGCGCGCCGCCATCGCGCTCGCCTCCGAAAGCGGCGCGCTGCCGCTGAAGCACAAGGCCGAAGCGATGCTGAGCGCGATGCTGGCGAGCGGCGACGAGTTCACCTGACTCTGCCTCGGGCCGGTCCGCGATGGCGCCGCTGCGGCCGACCTCAGCGCCACTGCGAACGAACTGAGGCCAATCGACCGGTTGTCCCCGTGTCACTTCACAAGCGGGCAGCCGCCATCCTTCAGCGGCCGGAACGCCTGGTCGGCCGGGACTTCGGCGAGCAGCTTGTAGTAATCCCACGGCCCCTTCGATTCCTCCGGCTTCTTCACCTGGAACAGATACATGCTGTGCACCATGCGGCCGTCTTCGCGCAGCACGCCATTGTCGGTGAAGGCGTCCTTCACCGGCAGCTCGCGCATCTTGGCCATCACCGTCTTGGTGTCCTTGGTGCCGGCGGCCTGCACGGCCTTGAGGTAATGCAGCGTTGCACTGTAGGTCGCGGCTTGATTCATGGTCGGCATGCGCTTGACGCGCTCCAGGAAGCGCTTGCCGAAGGCGCGGGTCTTGTCGTTGAGGTCCCAGTAATAGGCCTCGGTGATGATCAGGCCTTGCGCCAGCTTTAAGCCAAGGCTGTGCACGTCGGAGATGAACATCACGATCGCAGCCAGGTTCTGGCCCGCGGCGACGATACCGAACTCGCCGGCCTGCTTGATCGCGTTGATGGTGTCGCCGCCGCCGTTCGCCAGGCCGATGATCTTGGCCTTGGATGCCTGGGCCTGAAGCAGGAACGAGGAGAAATCCGCCGTGTTGAGCGGATGCTTGACGCTGCCCAGCACCTTGCCGCCGGAGGCCTTCACGACGTCACCGGTGTCGCGCTCGACCGAATGGCCGAACACGTAATCGGCGGTGAGGAAGAACCAGGTATCGCCGCCGTTCTTGACGATGGCGCTGCCGACCGTGTGCGCGTTGGCATAGGTGTCGTAGGTCCAGTGCGCGGTGTAGGGCGAGCAGGATTTTCCGGTGATGTCGGAGCTCGCCGCATCCGTCACGATCATGATCTTCTCGTACTGCCTCGACAGCTCCATCACCGCGAGCGCAGTGGCCGAGGTCGGCAGGTCGATGATCATGTCGACGCCTTCGGTCTCCCACCATTTGCGGGCGATGGTGGAGGCGACGTCGGCCTTGTTGAGCACGTCGGCACTGATCATGTCGATCGGCTTGCCGAACATCTGACCGCCAAAATCCTCAATCGCCATTTTGGTGGCCTCGACATTCCCCATGCCGCCGATGTCGGAATAGACGGATGAGAAGTCGGAGAGCACCCCGATCTTGAGCGGCGCCTGCTGGGCCGAGGCGGGGGTCATCAGCGCAGCCGACAGCAGGCCGGCCGCAGACACGAGGGCTGCGATAAGTCTCATGGGTACGTTTCCTCTTAAGCGGAACTATTCTGCCCCTTTTGTCCGACAAAGCTAAAGCCGGGTTTCGGCTGAGTCAATTTGCTTCGTGCACCGCATAAATACCGCGGTTTGACGCATTCCGCCGCCGTGATTATAGTTTGTCCGACAATCGCCAATGGGGTCCGATTTGCCCGTCGCGCCGCTCTTTCGCCCGATCGATGTCGCGCCCGCCTATCAGAAGGTCGCCGACGCCATCGAGCGCGAGATCGTCAATGGCCGCATCAAGCCGGGCGATCCCATCGGCACCGAGCACGACCTGGTGCGCCAGTTCGGCGTCAATCGCTCGACCATTCGCGAGGGCATCCGCGTGCTGGAGGAGGGCGGGCTGATCCGGCGCGATTCCTCGCGTCGCCTACACGCCTGCCTGCCGCGCTACAGCAAGCTCGCAAGCCGTCTCAGCCGCGCCCTGGTCCTGCATGAGGTCACCTTCCGCGAGCTCTACGAGGCCTCGATGACACTGGAGGTCGCCAGCATCGAAGGCGCGGTGGAGCGCGCGAGCGAGGAGAATCTCGCGGAGCTCACCGACAATCTCGCACGCAGTGAGGCCGTGGTCGGAAATCCCGCAGCGCTCGCCGAATGCGACGCCGAATTCCACGTGCTGGTCGCCAAGGCGTCACAAAATCGCGTGCTCCAGCTCGCGCGCGAGCCGGCCGCGCAATTGTTCTATCCGACCACGGAAATGATTGTGACCGGTGTCGCCGAAGGCGGCCCGCGTCTCGTCGCGGCGCACCGCCATCTGATCGACGCGATCCGCCGCCGCGACCGCGAGGCCGGCGTGCTGTGGACGCGCCGGCACTTGCAGGATTGGCGACGCGGCTTCGAGAAGATCGCGTCGCTCGATCGTTCGGTCGAGCACATGTACATGGAGCACGCGCAGGCGGCCCGGCGCAGATAGCGCCCGTGGAATTCAAACGGCTTCAACAAACAAAGACAATCATTGGAGGAACACATGACCGGCGACACCGCAGCCACCATCTCGAAAGCGCGCGAGCATTCCATCGGCGATCTCCTGCGCCGCTCGGCCGGCCGGGAGCCGAACAAGCTCGCGGTGAGCTGCGGCAATGTCAGCTGGAGCTTTGCCGAGATGGATGCGATCTGCAACCGGCTCGGCCGCGGCCTGCTCGGTCTCGGCGTCAGGAAGGGCGATCGCCTCGCCGTGCTCTCCCGCAATTCGCACGCCTTCGCCGCGCTGCGCTTCGCCGTGGCGCGGATCGGCGCGGTGCTGGTGCCGATCAACTTCATGCTCAATCCGGATGAGATCAATTTCATCCTGAAGAGCTCCGGCGCCAAGCTGCTCGCGACCGGACCTGACTTCGTCGAGCCCGCGCGCGCGGCCAGCGCCAAGGATTGCGCGGTCGAGAAGATGATCTGGCTGCCGGGCGAGGATCCCGCGTCGGCTCCCGCGGGTCTCACCACCTTCGACGATCTCCTCAGCCCCGACAGCTCGTTCCTGGACGCTTCCGTCGACAGCCGCGATCTCGCGCAGATCGTCTACACCAGCGGCACGGAATCACTGCCCAAGGGCGCGATGCTGACCCATGAAGCCGTGATGTGGCAGTATGTCAGCTGCATCATCGACGGCGGCATGAGCGCGGAGGACAAGTTCCTGCACGCGCTGCCGCTGTATCACTGCGCCCAGCTCGACGTGTTCTTAGGCCCGCAAATCTATCTCGGCGCCTCCGGCGTCATCACGGGCAAGCCGACAGCCGACAACATTCTGGCGCTGATCCAGGCACACAAGATCACCTCGTTCTTCGCGCCGCCGACGATCTGGATCGCGATGCTGCGCTCGCCGAATTTCGACAAGACCGATCTGTCGACCCTGCAGAAGGGCTATTACGGCGCCTCGATCATGCCGGTGGAGGTGCTGCTCGAGCTGCAGCGCCGACTGCCCAGCGTCAAATTCTGGAATTTCTACGGCCAGACCGAGATTGCGCCGCTTGCCACCGTGCTGCGGCCTGAGGACCAGCTTCGGAAAGCGGGCTCCGCCGGCAAACCCGTGCTCAATGTCGAGACGCGCGTCGTCAACACGGCGATGGAGGACGTCAAGGTCGGCGAGGTCGGCGAGATCGTGCACCGCTCGCCGCATCTGCTCTCCGGCTATTACAACGATCCCGTCAAGACCGCGGCCGCGTTCTCCGGCGGCTGGTTTCACTCCGGAGATCTCGCCACCGTCGACGAGGAAGGCCACGTCACGGTGGTCGACCGCGTCAAGGACATGATCAAGACCGGCGGCGAGAATGTCGCGAGCCGCGAAGTCGAGGAAATGGTCTACCGCATCCCCGCCGTCTCCGAGGTCGCCGTCGTCGGCCTGCCTGATCCGCGCTGGATCGAGGCGGTGACCGCGATCGTCGTGGTCAAGAGCGGCGAGACGTTGGACGAAGACACCGTGATCAAGCACTGCGCCGGCCAGATGGCGCATTTCAAGGTGCCCAAGCGCGTCATCTTCGTGGATAGCCTGCCGAAGAATCCGAGCGGCAAGCTGCTCAAGCGCGAGCTGCGCCAGCGCTTCGTCGGCGGCGAGACGCTCGACAAGGCGATCCAGAAGAATTTTGGCTGAGGGCTGGATTGCTTCGCTGCGCTCGCAATGACGGAGAGGAGGAGGCTGCGTGAACCCAATCTTCTCCGCGTTGCTGCCTCAATACTTCTTCACCGCGGCGCCAAAGGCCAGCCACAGCGCGACCGACGCAACGCCAAAGCCGCCGAGCAGCAGGAAGGTCGGGCCGTAGCCGATCCATTGCGCGATCCAGCCGCCGAGCGCGGGACTGAGGCTCGCGCCGACGCCCTGCACCGTGATCACGGCGCCCTGGCCGAGATTGATGCGGCCGGTGCCGTTGAGCGAGCGCGCGACCATGCCGGGGACGGCGACAGTTTGCAGTCCGGTGCCGATGCCGTCGAGCACCTGCATCGGCACGACACCCCACCATCCCGTGACGAAGAAGGCAAGCACGCCGCGGACGGGTAAGAACATGAAGGAGACCAGGATCACCGGCCAGTAATTGCGCCTGCTCGCCGCCTTCATCGCGATCAGCGAGGTCACGATCATCACGCCCTGTGCGATCACGATGGTGGTTGCGACGAAGCTCGGGCCATTGGCCTGGCCGTCGACCACCGCCGCAAGTCCATAGAGCGGCACGATGGCGGCGTTGCCGAGATGGAACAGCGCGAGTGTCAGCGCCAGCACGAGCAGCGGCTTGTGCTTGAGCAGCATCGTGAGCGCATCCGGCGGAGCTTTGGAATCGTCCTCCTTGCTGCCGCGCGCGGCGCGATCGTCGATCGCCCGGGCGGGAATCATCAGCACGCAGGCGATCGCGATGGCGCCGAATATGGCGGCCAGCAGGAACACGGCGACATATCCGAACTTGTAGCCGAGATAGCCCGACAGCGCGGCGCCGACCATGTTGCCGGCGTGGTTGTACGCCTGGTTGCGGCCGTTGAGCGCGTTGAAGCCCTTCTGCTTGGCGATACCGAGCGTGATACCTGTCACCGCCGGCACGATCGCCGCACTCGCCAGCGATTGCGCGACCTGGGAAAAGGTGACGGCCCAGAAGTTTTGCGAGATCAGGATGATCGCGGAGGCAAGGACCACGCAGATGCCGGGGATGACGACCCACATGCGCTTGTCGCGGCTGGAATCGATGAAGCCGCCGATCGGAGTCGTGATCAGCATGCCCGCAACGTTGCCGATCGTCATGGCGGTGCCGATCAACCCGCTCGCCCAGCCGCGCTCCTGCAGGAAGACGCCGACGAACGGCCCGATGCCCGACTGCATGTCGGCCATGAAGAAGTTGAGCGCGAACAGGGGCCAGATACGAGACGGTGAAGGGCACGATGTCATCGAGACGCTGAACGCAAATGCTGCCGATCGACTGGGATCTCGCATGAGGCGGAGACTGCGGGCTCATAGGTGCCCGGGCGGACCAGAACCTAACCTGCGCTCATAGCGTTGGTTCCGATCGCCCTTGCGATCGCAGGCCCGCGACGTCATGTCATAGACGTCATGTCATACTTGCGACGGTCTCAATAGGATTACGGCCATGCCACTCTGGACCTGCGAAACCTGCGGCGCGCAATTTCCGGACAGCGGACATCCACCCGTATCCTGTCCGATCTGCGAGGATGAACGGCAGTATGTGAACTGGAAGGGGCAGACCTTCATGACGCGTGAGACGCTGGCGGAACGTCACCGCGTGGTCTGGCGCGACGATCTCGGCCTCACCGGTCTCGCCCTCGAGCCGAGTTTCGCCATCGGCCAGCGCGCGCTGCTGGTGCCGCTAGCGGATGGATGCATGATGTGGGACTGCGTGCCGCTGGTGACGCCGGAAGCGATCGCTCATGTCCGCTCGCTCGGCGGGTTAAAAGCGATCGCGATCTCGCATCCGCATTATTATGGTGCGCTCGCCGACTGGAGCGATGTCTTCGGCGGCGTGCCGGTCTATCTGCACGCGGAAGATGGCCAATGGGTGACGCGTCCGAATCCATCGATCGTGCATTGGACCGGCGATCAGCATCGCATCTCCGACGACGTGCTGCTGCTGCGCACCGGCGGCCATTTCGCCGGCGCCACCATGCTGCACTGGGCACGGGGTGCGGACGGCGGGGGCGCGCTGCTCACCGGGGACATCGCTCAGGTGACGATGGACCGGCGCTTCGTCAGCTTCATGTATTCCTACCCGAATTACATGCCGCTCAACGCCCCCGCGGTGCGGCGGATCGCTGATGCCGTCGAGCCGCTCGCCTTCGATCGGATCTACGGTGCCTGGTGGGGACGCAACATCGCCGGCGCTGCCAAGGCCGCGTTCGCGGCATCGGTGGCGCGATATATCGCGGCCATCACCTGAGACCGGCGCCCGATCGGATTTATCTTGCCGGTCCATAATAAATGTACTAAACGTACAGTTATTAAGTGTGACGCAATGGTGCGTCTTCGGCTGGCATGATCGATGCATCGCGGTTTCCGCGTCGCGTCGTGAGGGCCGCGAGCGAGAGTGGGACGCACAATGGCTGAGCGCGACTATGAGACCTTCGAGGCCGGCGACGTCGTGCTCCAATCCGGCGTCGTCTTTCCGAAGCTGAAGCTCGCCTACAAGACCTATGGCGCGCTGAGCCCGGCCAGAGACAACGTCATCCTCTATCCGACCTCGTTCAGCGCGCAGCACTTCGACACCGAGTGGCTGATCGGGCCTGACGGCGTGCTCGATCCCTCGCGCTATTTCATCGTCATCCCGAATCTGTTCGGTAACGGCCTGTCGTCCTCGCCGTCGAACTCCGCCGCGCCGTTCCCCGAATTCAGCTATCACGACGCCATCGCCGTTCAGCATCGCCTTCTCGCCGAGCGCTTCGGCATCACCAAGCTCGCGCTGGTTTATGGCTGGTCGATGGGCGGCATGCAGGCCTATCACTGGGCGGCACTTCATCCTGATATGGTCGCGCGTGCCGCGGTTGTCTGCGGCAGCGCGCGTTGCGCGCCGTACAACTACGTCTTCCTGGAAGGCGTGAAGGCCGCCTTGACAGGCGATCCCGCTTTCCGGGACGGCCGTTTCGTCGAAAGGCCCGTTGCCGGCTATCGCGCCATGGGACGCGTCTATGCCGGCTGGGCGATGTCGCACGGCTTCTATCGCGACGAGCTCTGGCGCGAGGCCGGCTTCACCTCGCTCGAGGACTATCTCGTTCGCGCCTGGGATGCGACTTTCGCGCGACGCGATGCCAACGATCTCCTGGCGCAGATCGGCATCTGGCAGCGCGGCGACATCAGCCGGTGCCCGGCCTTCGGCGGCGATCTCGATCGCGGGCTCGCCGCGATCAAGGCGCATATGCTGCTGATGCCGGGCGCGACCGATCGCTATTTCGACGTCCGCGACAACGAGGATGAACTCGGCAAGCTGGTCAATGCAAAATCAGCCGTGCTGCATCCGATCCAGTCGCTGCACGGCCATCGCGCCGGCAATCCCGTCAACAATCCCCGCGACAAGGCCTTCATCAAGGCCGAGATCGCCGGGCTCCTCCGCAAGTAAGACAGGCACCCGATCATGACTGACGCAACCGTTTCTGAGTCCGGCCATCGCCTGAAGCCGCTGAGCCCGGCGATGCTGCGCGAACTGTCGGCCCGCTCCAATTTTCAGGGCGCGGCGCGCAGCCTTTGCCATTACGGCGTGGTCATTCTGGTCGGGTCGTTGATCTGGAAAGTCAGCTCGAGCTATGGCGTCCTTTGGGCGCTGCCGCTGATAGTGGTACAGGGCTATTTCGTCGCCTTCTTGTTCATGGCGGTGCACGAGACCGCGCACAAGACCGCGTTCAAGAGCCGCGGCCTCAACCTCGCGGTCGGCTATCTCTCGGCCTTCATCATCGGGCAGCCTTACGAATATTACTGCCTGTTCCACTGGGACCATCATCGTTACACCCAGGATCCCGAGAAGGACCCGGAGCTGATCGTCGGCGTGAAGCCGAGATCCGACACCCAGATCGTGATCGCCTATAGCGGCCTGCTCCAGGTTGCGGGCCGCCTCCGGCTGATGCTCGGCCATGCCGTCACCGGCAAGGTCACGGTGCCCTGGATTCCCGAGAACAAGCGCGCCATTGTCGTGACCGAAGCGCGCGTCTATGCCGCCCTCTATGTTCTGCTGCTCGCGCTCTCACTGTGGTTCTCCTCCGCGCTGCTGCTCATGGTCTGGGTCGTTCCGCTGGTCATCGGGCAATTCTTCCTGCGGCCCTACCTCTTGGCCGAGCACACCGGTTGCGATCGCACCCGCAGCGCCTTCCACAATACCCGCACGACTTACACCGGCGCGGTTGTCAAATGGTTCGCGTGGAACATGCCCTACCATGTCGAGCACCACGCCTATCCCTCGATCCCCTTTCACGCGCTGCCGAAGCTGAACGCGATCGTCGATGGCGAGATTGTCCATCGCGGCCGCGGCTATATCAGAACGACACGCGAAACCTGGGCCTGGTTTCGCCGGCAGCGGCAGGCCAGCTAGCTCAACGCAAAGCTCCGGCCGCGATGCGACCGGAGCTTTGTCGTGAAGGCGAGATATCAGTAGATCCCGTAGGCGCAGACATTCACGACGCGCACGCGCAGGCCGTGACGGGTCTGGACCAGGCGCTCCTGGTAGCAGTTGCTGACGCCCGTGTTGAGGTAGATGCCGCCAAAGCCCCAGCCGGGACCCCAGTGATGATGACCGTGATGATGGTGATGGAAGCCGCCGGCCGAGGCCGCGGTGGGCGCGAGAGCGGCAGCGCCGAGCGAGCCGGCAGCGATCAGACCAAGAGCGAGCTTACGAAACATCTTCATTCTCCAGTTTGGCGCGAGGCCGTTGTTGTGTCCCTGCATCTCCGTCGGCACGAGCCGCGAATGCGTTCACGGCGCGAGGGAAGAATCGTGTTTCAGGATTGTTTCGTCGGCTGCGGCAAATGTGCCGCGATCAGGCGCTTCGTACCGCGCGATAGCGCACAGCCATCGCCTGTGTCAGCTCGGCCATCTTGTCGCGGAGATCGGCGGGTTCCAGCACCTCGGCCTCGGGCCCGAGCCGCAGCAACTCGGCTGCGGCGTGCCACGACGTCTTGCCGACCGGCACTCGCGCAATGCGCCAGCCGTCTGCGTCGGCCGTCTCGTCGAGCTGCGTGCGTGCCTTGACGTAGGGCTGGCTCAGCGCGTCGAGCAGCTTGACGCCGAACGGCGACAGCCGAACGATCGCGACATTGGGATGCATCTCGGCCTCGAGGCGAAGTGTCGCGGCCTGCCAATAGGCGGCGAGATCGAAATCGGCGGGCCGATCGAAGCGGTCGTCGAGCGCCGTGCAGTCGAGCACGCGCGCGACGCGATAGGTCCGCACGCTGCCGTCGACTTGCCCGGCGAGGTACCAGCTGCCGCCTTTCAGCACGAGGCCGAGCGGGGCGACGCAGCGCAGCTTCTCCGCGCGCCAGCTCTGGTAGCGGATCTTGATCAGCGTCCCGCGCAGGACTGCGCCGGCGATGCTGCGCAGGTGCCTTGGATCTTCCGCCTCGCCGAACCAGCCCGGCGCGTCCAGGTGAAAGCGCTCCTGCATCCGCCCGGCGTCTTCGCGCAGATTCGCGGGCAGCGCCGCCATCAGCTTGTTCTGCGCGGCGATCATCGCCGCGTCCAGCCCGAGCGCTGCGGCCGGGCCGGGCAATCCCGCCAGGAACAGCGCGCCTGCCTCGCTCTGCGAGAGCCCGTTCAGCCGCACGCGATAGCCGTCGAGCAGGCGATAGCCGCCTTCCGCGCCGCGGTCGGCGTAAACGGGGACACCGGACGCCGCGAGCGCATCGATGTCGCGATAGATCGTGCGCACCGAGACTTCGCAGGCCTCCGCGAGCTCGGGCGCGGTGACCCGCCCCCTGGCCTGAAGGGTGGTGAGGATCGACAGCATCCGGCTCGCGCGCATGATCGCTTAAACCATACCTGACAGAAGATGTCAGGTATGGTTCGCTACAAGCAGCCCCATCGTCAGCCGGCCAGATGGAGACTGCCATGACCGATCCGAACCGCATCACGCTGTATTATTCGCCGCAGACGCGTGCCACCGGCACGCGGGTGCTGCTGCAGGAGCTGGGGGCTCCTTATGATCTCCATGTCCTCAACATGAAGGCCGGCGAGCAGCGCAAGCCCGCCTATCTCGCCATCAACCCGCTCGGCAAGGTGCCGGCGATCCGCCACGGCGAGGCGCTGGTGACGGAGCAGGTCGCCATCACCATCTATCTCGCCGACCTGTTTCCGCAGGCCGGCCTCACGCCCGCCCTGAACGATCCGCTGCGCGGCCCTTATCTGCGCTGGATTTCGTATTACGGCTCTTCGTTCGAGCCGGCGCTGATCGAC
The DNA here is from genome assembly GCF_045571415.1 of Bradyrhizobium sp. LMG 9283. NCBI lineage: Bacteria > Pseudomonadati > Pseudomonadota > Alphaproteobacteria > Hyphomicrobiales > Nitrobacteraceae > Bradyrhizobium > Bradyrhizobium sp. LMG 9283. The sequence continues at coordinate 8,170,505 of NZ_CP120691.1, read as the reverse complement.
AAGTTCATGCAGCGCGAGCCGGCGCCGATCACGCAGTCGCCCTATGCCGATTACGATACAATGTTGAGTGCGCTCGAGGCGCAGCTGTCGAAGGGACCGTATCTGCTCGGCGAGCGCATGACGGCCGCCGATGTGTTGTGGGGCGTCGCCTTCAGCTGGACCATGATGTTCGGCATCGTGCCGAAGAAGGACGTGTTCGTTCGCTATGCCGAGCGCATGACGGGGCGGCCGGCGTTCCAGCGCATCAATGCCGCGGATGAAGAGATGGCCGCGCAGCATGCCGCTGCGGCGGGAGGATGAGAGGGCGCTTCAAAACCGCGGCGCGCGCTTCTCGGCAAACGCCTTGATGCCTTCCTTGATCTCGTCGCTGCGCATGCTGTCGCGGTGGCGCTGGTCGGCGGCTTTCTCGTCGAGCTCACCGCGGGCGAACTCGTTGATCGCGCGCTTCATGCCGCGCATCGCCTGTGGAGCGTTGCCGGCGAGGATCGCAGCGAGCTTGTCGACCTCCTCGTCCAGGAATTCCACCGGCACCATCGCGGTGAGATAGCCGATGCGCAGCATCTCCGGGGCGCTGATCTTTTGCGCGGTCAGGAACAGCTTCTTCGCATTGTCCACGCCGAGGCGGGTCACGTAGCGTTTGATACCGCTCGGGTAATAATGCAGCCCAAGCCGCGCCGCCGGCATGAACATTTCCGCGGTATCGACGCCAATGCGGAAATCGCAAGCGAGCGCGAGGTCGGTCGAGCCGCCATAGACGCCACCATTGAGCCGGCAGATCGTCGGCACGCCGAGATCCTCGAGCCGGTTGACGACCACCTCGAAAGCCGAACCCGCGCTCTGCTGCTCGCTGGCGCTGACGGCGCGCTCCGCTACCGAATTGAGATCGTAACCGGCGGAAAAGGCGCGCCCGGTGCCGGTCAGCACCAGCACGCGAATATCGGGATCGGCCTCGACCCTGTCGAACAGTCTTGTCAGTTCGCCGAGATCCTCCGCCTGGAGCCGGTTGAGATGGTTTGGCCGGTTGAGGCGGATGGTGGCGCGGGCGCCGGTGATCTCGAGCAGGGGGCTGGATGCCGCGTCGGCTGTGTCCGACATTCTTGTCTCCATTACTTGTTTTCGAGCGCACGCCGTTTTGCTTCGGCGTCGATGGTCTCGGCGAGATCGGGATGCCGCGCCATCAGCACGCGGAAATCGACGAGGTCGAGCACCAGAAGCCGTGACACTTTCGTGGTCGAGACGTTGGCCCCGCGCTTGTTGTTGCCGAGCAGCGCCATCTCGCCGAAGAAGGCGCCTTCGCCGAGCTGCACCTTCTTGCCGGGCAGATCGACCTCGACCTCGCCGGCGGCGATGAAATACATGCAGTCGCCTTGCGCACCTTTGCGGATGATCGTGGTGCGCGCCGGCAGCTCGATGGTGCGTAGCATGTGGGTGACGTCGGCGATGGCCGCGGGTCCCAGGGTCGCGAAGAACGGCACCTTGCTGACGGACTCCCAGGTCTTGAGGAAATTGTCGCGCCGCGTCTCCGCGGCGAAGCCGGTCGCCAGGATACCGGTCCAGAGGCCGAACACGCCGAGGCCGGAGATCATCACCAGGGCCGCCACCACGCGTCCGAGCGGCGTGACCGGCACGACGTCGCCATAGCCCGTCGTCGTCAGGGTCACCACCGCCCACCACAGCGCGGACGGCACGCTGCCGAAGGTCTGCGGCTGCACGTCCCGCTCCAGGAAATATTCGGCGACGGAAGCGAGGAAGACCACCATCAGAAAGATCACGAGCACGCTGACCAGCGGCCCCGATTCCAGCACCAGCACGCGGCGCAGCTGCCGCAGGCCGGGAATGCCCGGCACCACCTTCAACACCCAGAGCACGCTGAGCAGCCAGGCCGTCTTCGGCTCAACGCCGAGGAGAAGTGCGACCGGCACGGCCAGCGCCCCGATCGCGTCGACGATGCCGGCGGAGGAGGACACATAGAGCGAAAGACGCCCCTGCCGCGCCATGTGGCGCAGCCGCACCAGCCATTCGAACACGAAATAGGCGAGGCAGGTCCAGAGCAGGGCGTCGACCCAGCCGCGCGCCTCTTTGGCCCGGTTGTCCGTCAGCAACACCATGCTGAGCACGCCGACGATCACCGCGACATAGGCAGCCTTGGTCATGTTGCGGCCGGCCGTGGCGGCCGCGAACTGGGCCAGAGCGGAGATCAGCGGCTTGGACATGCGGGAAGGCTATTCGGTCTCGGGGCAAGTCTCGAGGCCCCGGTTGGGACGTCGGCGCCAAAGTGCCCGCCCGGGCGGAGGTCGTCAACGACGGCGCAGGCCGTTTTGCCGGCGCCGCTGCGCCGGGCCTTGCCCGTCCGTGCCGCCGTCGCTGGCGGAGTGCTTACCTGAAATGTGGCGGCTCGTCGTAGCCGCGGCGGCTGCTGAAGAACAGCAGCACCATCAGCCCGACGCCGACGATGACGGAAAACCCCGCGCCCAGCGCCAGCGCCACGTAGCCTTCCGTCGGGATCGGCTCACCTTCGATCGCCATTGCGGAATAGGCGAAGTAGGCGGCCGCCGTCAGCATTGCCAGAAGGAGGATGATGAGGAGTGCACGCATGCCGCGTTCTCCGGCTGTAACCGAAAACCAACGGTTGCGGAGGTGCAGGGTTCCAGACTGCCGGCTAACGATCGGGCGGGACGTCATAGCCTCGGTGTCGGGCCCGGACGCGACGCAGCACGTAGCGATGCGCTGCAGAGCCGGGGCCCATGTGGCAGCGCATGCTGTGGTGGGTTCCTGGGTCCCGGCTCAGCGCTGCAACGCCTTCGGCATTGCAGCTTGTTCGGGACACGACAGTCTGGTTGCCCCAACCCGGTGGATCAGGCGCTCTGGGCGGTCTTCACCACCACGACATTGCTGTCGTCCAGCGGGGCTGGCCCGGCATCGCGTACCGTCTTTTCGGCTTCGCCGGCATGACGTTTCAGATAGTCGCGGCGCATGCTGATCTCGTCGCGGACGAATTCGTAGCCGAGCTTGAAGGTGTCGAGCCCGTCGGTACTGATCGTGCCGTCTCTGAGGCCGATAACGGCGCCCCGCAAGATGGCCTCCAGCTCGTCCTGGAGACATTCGAGCTGATCCAGCGAGTGGGCGTGCTCGATCCGCTCGCCGATATCGAGAATGGCGGTCGAGAGCTCGCTGGCCTTCTCGGGTGCGATGCGGGTGATCTTGGCGTAGATCGCTGCGAAGATCGAGCCGATGACGCTAAGCGCGGCGGCGCCGAGATACATCATGTCGCTGTACTTATCCATGAACGACTTGGTGTCGTCGTTGATGTAGTCGGCGGCGCCCCGATGCGCGATGACGAAGGCGTCTTTCTCGACAGAGGCCGGCTCGATCCTGGTCGCGAAACCGTTGTCGAGCCCGAGCGCGGACTTGTTCTCGTAAATGGTGCGCGCGAGCTCGCCGGCGGTGGTCGGGGACATCCTGGATTGTGCGACCAGCAGCCATTCGAGCCCGATCGTGTCGAGATCGTCGTCGGGAATTTGCGGTGACGTCGACAACGTGCCCGCTGTCAGCGTCTCGTCGGAAATGCCCGGGAATTTGCGCGCCAGCGCCTTGGCCTCGTCGATCGCGTTCAGTGTGAAGCCGCCGCGTTTGGCGGTTTGCTCATAAGACTTGTCCCGCACCGCCTTCGAAGCGTGGACGATGGCGATCACTGCGCCGAAGCCGTTTGACGGCGCAAACAGCTTGTCCAGTGTTGCGCCCTGCGGCGCCATCTGGATCTTCGCAGCCTCGGAGCCGTCGGGAACGTCGAGGATGCTGCGGACGAAGGCGAGCGAGGATTCGTTCTCGGCGACGACCGCAACCTTCTTCTTCTTCAGCTCGGCGAGCGACTTGATTTTCTTGTTGCCGGGACCGAGCAGGAGCACGAGATCGTGCTCGAGGATCGCGAGCGTGCGCGCCCGCAGCGGTACCTTGGCATCTGTGCGCAGCACGGCGAGGTCGGCCTGCCTGCGGTCGAATTGGAGGACCGCCTTGGCGTTGTCGGCGTTGTTGACGATCTTGATCCGGAAGCGCGAGGCGTTGTTCTTAAGGAGAGCAGAGAGCTTGGCCGCGAACAGCGCCTCGTCGCTGTCGGGGCCACCGACGGCAAAGGTGAGCGTTTCCGAATTGTGCACCAGCGTGCGGCCGACCCAGACGGTGGCAAGCGACAGCAAGAGGGTCAGCACGACGTAGAGGAAAACCTGCTGCTGGTTGGTCTTGATCACCTTGGGACGCCGGGGCGGCGGCACGATCGGCGATGCGGTGGGACCTTCAGTACCCATGGCAGCACTCTGGCCTTATTCTTCGGTGGCGGGCGGTGCGCTCGTGGGCGGACGCCCTGTAATTCGTAAACGCCTGAAAAAAGAACGATATTCTCTATCGACGATGATAGCGCCAGGGTAGCGGAATGCAAATTTCGAGCCGGGGGTAACCTTACTCGATGTGGCCGCGGCTATTGGTCATCCTATCACCAGTTAGCCACACTTGGCGATTTTCCAGTTCCACCCGGCTGCATTCCGCCGCGGGAGATGTCATAAATCACGCGTCCCGGCGATTTGACCGGTCCAAGAAGAAGTTGCGCTGAACGCTCCAATTCTTTTCGTCACGTCAAATGAGGGCGTCAGCTTGTCGTTTCCACCCATGTCATCGGCGATTCCGGTTGAAGCGCTCATTGGCTGGATGTTGCTGCTCACCTTCAAGCACATCATCGCCGATTTCGTTCTTCAGACCGCCTGGATGGCCCACGGCAAGGACCAGAAGCATGGCTGGGCCCTGCCGCTTCTGGTGCACTGCCTGGTCCACCTTGCCGTTGCGCTGCCACTGATCGTGATCGTGGCGCCAAAATTCTGGTTCGTGGCCTTCATTGATTTCGCGATCCACATCACGATCGACCGCGCCAAGGGATTCGTCTCCGCCAATTTCGGCGTCGACCTTTCGCATCCCTGGTTCTGGACCCTGATCGGCATCGACCAGGCGCTGCATCACCTGACCGGCTTCGGCCTCTCCATCTTCATGGCGGCGAACTGACTGCTGCGCAGTCATTCCGGGACTCGCGAAGCGAGAACCCGGAATCTCGAGATTCCGAGTTCGGTCCTGCGGACCGCCCCGGAATGACGGACGCTCCAATCTCTGACCAATGTGATCTCCGCCGCCCTTCCGATTCGCGGGTCACGCGCAGCCACCCCGGACGACTACCGGACAGCGTGGTTAACCTTTCGTTAGAGAATTGCGCTGCATCTTCCGCACACGAGGGAGAACTGCAATGTTTTCAAGCCGCGACACCTTTGAAGGCGATTTCTGCCCGGTCCGCGACGAGCTCCTTGGCGAGATGTATCGCGCCAGCGAGAGTGGCCTGCCGAGGCTGGTTGAGAGTGTTTCCCCTGACGTTCGCGCCAGGCTGGCGCTGTTCTGCTACCGTCGCAGCCATCTGCACTCGCTGGCGGTCGCGATCGCAGCAAGCTGCAGCGAGCGCGACCTGATCGAGAACGGCGGCCGCGTCGGCTCGACGCTCTACGCGCTGTCGCGTGAGAGCTCGGCCAAATCGTCGCCGTCGCTGTCGGGCGGACGCAAGCCGATCACGCTGTCGACCAAGCCGCTCTCGGTGCTCGCTCCGCTCGATGACGAGTTCGACGACGAGATCAGCGAAGCCGTTCCGGCCTAAACGGCCTCTATCACCGGCAACCCGAACTTCCGCCGCGCCATCGCGCATTCGGCGTCGCCCGGCATGCAGGTGCGGCACACTTCCGGCCGCACTTCATAGATGCCGCAGGCCGTCGCTTTTCCGATTTCCCCCTGCAAGGCCGAGCAGCGATCACCCTCGCAGCGCATGCCGGACAGGCGCGTGTTGACCAGCGCGTCGGGAATCGCGGCAAGCTCCTCGTCGCTCTCGATCGAGAAGCGCGGCCAGTTCTCCGAATAGCCGCAGCAGGCGCCGCAACTCTGGCAACAGCTCGACAGGTCGATCTCTTCCATCGTCCTCACGTATCCTTTGGCGGACCCCAGACCAGACTCTGCCGCCATCTTGCGCGCAGCACGTCGCGCCGCTCCGGATATTTTTCGTCGAGATAGGTCGCCTCGACCACGCGGTCGGTACGGAAGCTGCGGAAGTCGCTGCGCAGCTCGCACCAGGCTGCCAGCAGCCGCACCGCTTCGAGATAGCCGACCGAAATCGGCCAGATCACGCGCTCGCTGGGGCGGCCTTGCTCGTCGCGATAGCGCAGCATGATCTTCTTGCCTTCGTGGATCTGGGTGCGGGTGCGCGCCATGTCGAGGCGGTCCGGCTCCCTGTTCCAGCTCGGCCGCGCCCGGCTCGCCGGCTCCAGCACGAAGGGTCGCAGGCGCTCAGGCACGGTGTCGGCGATCTTGGCCATCAAGTCTTCGGCCGCGCGCGCCAGCGCGGAGTCGGCGTGGCCCGCGACCCATTGCGCGCCCAGCACCGCCGCTTCGATCTCGTCGGGTGTCAGCATGAGCGGCGGGAGGTCAAAACCCTTTTCCAGGATGTAACCCATGCCGGCTTCGCCGCGGATCGGCACGCGCTGGCCGATCAGGGTCGCGATGTCGCGATAGATGGTGCGCTTCGAGGTCTCGAGCTCGGCTGCGATCGCGTCCGCCGTCAGCGGCTTACGCGTGCGCCTCAGCACCTGGATAATTTGAAACAGCCGGTCGGCGCGTCTCATGACAGGTCTCTTATCGCTGCTTTTTCTCGGTGGTCTTTCCCAGAAGGCGGCGCGTGGCTGCTGACAGGATGTTGGCAGCAGGGGAGTTCTATACCGGGACAACACATCGACTGAAGAGGATTTGTCCATGATCATTCCAACCCATTTCGGCCCGGCCGGCCCGTTGTGGCGGAGCCAGCCTTTCCAGGTGCAGGCGTGGGCATTCAGCCGCCTCGTTTCGCTTGATTTCACGGTCGTCGACCTCCGCCTTGCGCTCGCGACCGCCGTGACGCGCTCGCTGGTCCATGCCGCGGATGCGCTGGTCCGCCATTTCATGGGCCGCGCCTGGCGAGGGGCCCGCTTCGCAGAAGATATCACGGCTGCTGCCACCATGGTGGCAGCAGCCGGCCGCTAGGTTCCTTCAACTCGTTCGACAGGTTCAGGAGAGCTCGCATGATCACGCTTTACGGCTTTGGCGCCGGCTTCGGCCTGCCGGAAATCAGCCCCTTCGTCACCAAGACCGAGGTGCAGCTCAAGATGGCGGGGTTGCCTTACCGGAAGGAGCGGGCGATGCCGCCCGCCTCGCCCAAGGGGCAGCTGCCTTTCATCGACGACGGTGGCGAGGCGGTGGCCGATTCCACCTTCATCCGCGCCCATTTCGAGCGCCGCTACGGCTTCGATTTCGATGCCGGCCTCTCCTTGCAGGAGCGTGCGCAGGCCTGGGCGTTCGAGCGCATGATCGAGCATCACGTCTATTGGGCGCTGGTCGGCGCGCGCTGGGTGGATCCGGTCAATTTCGCCAAGGGCCCTGCGCATTTCTTCGACGGTGCGCCGGAGCACAATCGCGAGAAGCTGCGGGAGGATGCGCAGTTCCGCGTCGCCGAGAACTATCTGCTCTCCGGCCTTGGCCGCCATGCGCCTGATGACGACGTCGATCTTGCGGTGCGGTCGCTGTTCGCGCTGTCGGTGCAGCTCGGCGACAAGGCGTACCTAATGGGCAGCAAGCCCTGCGGCGTCGACGCCACCGCCTTCGGCGCACTCGCCGGGATCCTGACGCCATTCTTCGAATCGGCCCTGCGCCAGCGCGCCGAGGGATTTCCGAACCTCACCGCCTATGTCGATCGCATGATGGACACGTATTATCCGGAGTTCGCCTGGACCCCGCTGCGGCAGGCGGCGTGAGGCGCGCGGTGTATCCGCGGTCTCGCAGTAAGCTCGCCCGCTCTTGTCCGCCGAAGCCTTGGCGAAGGCGGATGCGGGAGGGGTCGGCGGGAGAGGGGGCGCAGTAACACTGCGGCCGCAGCTCTATCTAGAGCCAGAACGAAAAGAGCCGGTCCATCGGACCGGCTCTCGTCGTCTCAACTCTTTCGCTTGCGCCTACTTCACCAGCGTGTACTTGCCATTCTTCACCGTGAGCAGGATGCGCGAGCGCTCGTCGAGGCCGTAGCGGTCCTTTTCGGTGAAGTTGTAGACGCCCTGGCTCGCCGCCAGCTCCTTCTCCGTCAGCAGCGCCTGACGGATCGCTTCGCGGAATTCCGGCGTGCCGGGCTTTGCAGTTTTCAGCGCGGTCGGGATGATGCGCTTGAGGATCTCGAACGCATCGTAGGAATGGCCGGCGAACTGACTGCGGCTGTTCGGGCCGTATTTGGCTTCATAGGCCGAGTTGAGTGCGAGGCCCGGCTTCTTGGTGGCGGCTTCATCCGGCTGGTCTTCGGGGTCCATCACGGGGCCCGAGGCCATCAGCACGCCCTCGGCCGCTTTGCCGGCGATGCGGATGAAGTCCATGCTGGCCGCGCCATGGGTCTGGTAGATCAGGCCCTGATAGCCCCGCTCGCGCAGCTCGGTCTGTGGCAGCGCGGCCGCGGTGCCGGAGGCGCCGACCAGGATGGCATCGGGATTGGCGGCGACGAGCTTCAGCACCTGTCCGGTCACCGAGGTGTCAGGACGGGCGAAGCGCTCCTCGTCGACGATGGTCATGCCCATCGGCACGGCCTGCGCCTTGAGGTCGTTGAACCAGAGATCGCCGTAGGAGTCGGAATAGCCGATGTAGCCGAGCGTCTTCACGCCCTTGGCCTTCATGTGGTCGTACAGCACCTTGCCGACGATCGGAATCGGCTGCGGCATCGCCACCGACCACTTCATGCGTTCCGGCGTGATCGGGAAGGGCGCAAGACCAAAGTGCGGGATGCCGGCCTCGTTGGCGACGTTAGAGACCGCGATCGTCGGCGGCGTCAGCGCCGAGCCCATGATGATATCGGCCTTGGATTCGGTCACGAAGCGGCGAGCGTTGGTGGTTGCGGTGGTGGGATCGCCGCCGTCGTCGAGCACGATCACCTTCAGAGGCACGCCGCCGATCTCCTTCGGCACGAATTCCAGCGCGTTGCGCTCGGGAATGCCGAGCGCCGCGCCCGGGCCGGTCGTGGTGGTGGTGATGCCGATGGTGATTTCGCTGGTCTGGGCCAGCGCAGGCAATGCCGGCAGCGCCAGCGCGGCTGCGGTGATGGCAGCGGTCAAATAAAAGCGTTTCATCTATTCCTCCCTTGACGTCGTTCTTTGAAAGCAGAAATCGGGGGGTAATTCAGCCCCCTCTTTTGGTGATGCGGCGATTTAGCTTCCCGTGAATTTGGCGACCATCTCCGGCGGAAACGGTGCCGATTTCAGCTTGTCGGGATTGCCAGGGTCGCGGCCGACCAGGACGCGGGTCTCGAAACCCTCGATCGCCAGTGCCTCGCCCTTGTAGACATTGTGCTTCACCTCGAAGCTCGAGCGCTTGATGCTCTCGATCTTCGTTTCGATGGTGATCCAGTCGCCATAGGTCGAGGGGATGTAGAACTTGGCCCGCGTGTCGACCATGGGAATGCCCACCAGCCCGTATTTGCGGACCAGATCCTGCTTGGAGAAGCCGGCGACCTCGAACAGGGTCGAGGTCGAATCGTCGAACATCGCGAAATAGCGCGGGTAGTAGACGATGTTGGCAGGGTCGCAATCACCCCACTGGATCTGGACCTCGCGCCGGTTCACGAACATGAGCGGTGCCTTACTTCGGCGCCATGCGCAGCGAGCCGTCGAGGCGCACCACTTCGCCGTTCAGATACGCATTCTCCACCATGTGCAGGGCGAGCGCGGCGAACTCGTCGGCTTGGCCGAGCCGGCGCGGGAAGGGGATCGCGGCGGCGAGCGAGTCCTGGGCCTCCTGCGGCAGGTTGGCGAGCAGCGGGGTCAGGAACAGGCCGGGTGCAATCGTCAGCACGCGGATGCCGAACTGCGCGAGCTCGCGCGCGATCGGCAGCGTCATGCCGACGATGCCGCCCTTGGACGCCGAATAGGCGGACTGCCCGATCTGGCCGTCATAGGCGGCAACGGAGGCGGTGTTGATGATGACGCCGCGCTCGCCGGTCGCCTGCGGCTCCAGCTTGGACATCTCGGCCGCGGCGAGGCGCAGCATGTTGAAGGTGCCGATCAGGTTGACCTTGATCACCTTGTCGAAATCTGAAAGCGCCATCGGACCGTCGCGGCCGACCACGCGCTTGGCCACGCCGATGCCGGCGCAGTTGACCAGCACGCGCGCCGGGCCATGGGCCTTCGTCGCCTGCGCGATCGCGGCTTCCGCCGACGCGGCATCGGAGACGTCGCAGGTCACGGCCACGCCCTTGATCTCGGCGGCGACGGTTTCCGCAAGCTTGGCATTGAGATCGCACACCGCGACTTTGGCGCCCTGCGCCGCCAGCTTTCGCGCAGTGGCCGCGCCCAGTCCTGATGCGCCGCCGGTGACGATGGCTGCCTGATCCTTCAACAACATGGCATTCTCCTTTGGCGATGATTTCTCAGGCGACCGATATCACACGGTCCGACGGATTGGCAGCGTAGAGCTCGTCAATCAATGCGGTGCGATGTTCCAGCACGGCGCGCTGGTTGATCGAGCCCTTGTCGGTGACCTCGCCCTTGTCGATCGACAGCGGCGTGTCCATCAGGATCGCGCGGGTGATCCGTGTCGATGAGCCTGTGGCTTCGCTGAGGAAACGGGTGAGGCGTTCGCGGAACGCCTCGCGCACCAGCCGGTCGCGCGTCGCGACCACGAGATTGTCGGCCGGCAGCGTCGGGTTGATCAGCCGGCAGCCGTCGAGATCGAGCACGACCAGCGCGGAGATCTCGTCGCGGTTGATGCCGGCGATGACGACGTCGCGCACCAAGGGTGCACAGGCCGCAACGAAGCGCGCGCGCAAGGGGCCGACGCTGACCCAGGTGCCGCTCGCCAGCTTGAAATCCTCGCTGACGCGGCCGTCGAAGTCGAAGCCGGCATTGAGATCATTGGGATCGGCCGGCTTGAGCGCGTCGCCCATCTTGTAGAAGCCTTCCTCGTCGAAGGATTTTGCGGTGATGTCGGGCTGGCGCCAGTAGCCGGGCATCACGTTCGGCCCCTTGGCACGGACCTCCAGCTTGCCGTTGTTCGGCACAAGCTTGGCGTCATTGCCGGAGACGGGCAGGCCGACATGACCGGAGCGGCTGGTGCGCGGATTGACCGACATGAAGAACGGCGCGGTCTCGGTGGCGCCGAGCCCGGTCAGCATCGGCACGCGATAGCCCTTCTCCTTCACCGCGAGCTCGTCGAGACTGTTCCAGACGAACGGCGACAGCGCCGCACCCGAAAAGAACATCGCATGCAGCCGGTCGAAGAATTTTGCGCGCAGGCCCTGGTCGTCGCGCAAATAAGGCAGCAGCGATTCGTAGCCCTTGGGCACGTTGAAATAGACCGTCGGCGAGATCTCCTGGAGATTGCGCACGGTCTCCTCGATGCCGCCGGGCATCGGCTTGCCGGCGTCCAGATACATCGAGCCGCCGTTGTAGAGCGTCAGCCCGATATTGTGGTTGCCGCCAAAGGTGTGATTCCACGGCAGCCAGTCGATGATGACGGGCGGCTCGTCCTTGAGGAAGGCGAGCGTTTCGCGCAGCATCACCTGATTGGCGCAGATCATGCGCTGGGTGTTGATGACGGCCTTGGGATTGCCCGTGGAGCCCGAGGTCAGCAGGAATTTTGCGATCGTGTCGGGGCCGATCCTGCCGTGGACGTCGTCGAGGTCGCTGCGGATCGGCGTGGCCATGAGGTCGGCGAGCAGGGTGACGTCGCGGCCCGGCACGCTGCCGTAGGATGCCGCGATCTCGGTGCCGAGTGAGACGTTGGCGGCGAGCGCATCGGCGAACTTGCCGGCATCCTCGGCGAAGACGAGGCCCGGCGTCAGCAGCTTCATCAGATAGGACAGCTTGCCGTAATCCTTCGAGACCAGCGAATAGGCCGGCGACACCGGACAGAACGGAACGCCGGCATAGAACGCGCCGAAGGCCAGCAGGGCATGGTCGATCGAATTGCCGGAGAGGATCACGACCGGCCGCTCCGCCGACAGACCGCGCTGGATCAATACGGAGGCAATGTGCCGGCTCGCGGTCAGCAGCTCGGCATAGGTGATCTTGCGCCAGCCACGGCCGCCTTCACGCTCGGCCATGAAGACGCGGTCCGGTGTCGTCGTCGCCCAGTGATGCAGGCGATCGGTGATGCGGACCGGATAGTCGCCGAGCGGCTGCTTCGGCCTGAGGTAAATCGTCCCGTCTTCACGCCGCTCGATGTTGACGACGGGATCGCCGAACGAGATCGGCCGCAGCGGGAAAGTGCTCGCGCCGCGCTCCGTGCTGGAAGAGGACGGCTGCGCGCTCATGACTTCGGCTTCACCTTTGCGGTCTTGTGTTCGAGGAACTCGCGGATCCGGCGCTTGGCCTCCTTGTCGCTCTGCGCGACCGTGGCCATCAGCGATTCCATCAGGAGGCCGGTCTGCGGATTGGCCTCCGCGATCATCGGCAGCGCCTGGAGCACGGCGAAATTCGTCAGTGGGGCGTTGGAGGCCACCTTGGTCGCGAGCTCCAGCGCCTTGCCCAGCCCATTGCCGGCCTCGGTCAGATATTGCGCGAAGCCGTAGGACGCGCCCTCGGTCGCGCTATAGACGCGGCCGGTCAGCATCATGTCCATCATCCGGGCAACGCCGATCAGCCGCGGCAGCCGCACCGAGCCGCCGCCGCCGACGAAGATGCCGCGCTGTCCCTCCGGCAGCGCGAAATAGGTCGAGGGCTCGGCGACGCGGATATGCGCAGCACAGGCGAGCTCCAGCCCGCCGCCGATCACAGCGCCCCTGAGCGCCGCGATCACGGGCACGCGGCTGTACTGGATGCGGTCGAACACGCGGTGCCACATCTGGGAATGGAGCAGGCCGCCGGTGGCGTCATGCTCGGTCAATTCGGAGAGGTCGAGACCACTGGAGAAATGGTCGCCGATGCCGTGGATGACGACCACGCCAATGTCCTCGGGCAGGTTCGCAAAACACTCGCCGATTTCCAGGATGATGCCGTCATTGAGCGCATTGCGCTTGGCGGGCCGGTTCAGACCCACGGTCAGAACCCGGTCTGCCCGCTCGATCCGGAGTAGCCCGGAGGCGCCCGCGTTCGCGGTCTCGGCGTTTCCCTGTGTCATTTGCGTCCTTGTCAGAATAGTTATGTTGTATAACGAATTTTGGGGGAGTCAAGGTGGGGCTGCGCAGGATATGGCGCCTCGGGAGGCGACTGCTTGGCGCCCGACCGGCGGGGCGGCGGGTCGGGAGCGGTTATGGAGCGCAATTGATGCCACCATTCCCGTCATTGCGAGCGCAGCGAAGCAATCCAGAATCTTTCCGCGGAGCGACTCTGGATTGCTTCGCTGCGCTCGCAATGACGAGGTGGCAGCTTTCTCACATCACCTGATGCACGTCGATCACGACGCGATCCGCATGGCGCGCGGCTGAGCCGATGAAAATATGCTCCATCAGCCATCGATACTTTTCGTGCCCAGTCTCGAACTTGGGCACGGTACGGAAATAGATCAGTTTTGGATCGACCGGCTCGCCGCGCTTGAGCTTTTGCAAGAGCTCGACGGGTCCGAAGCGGAGCCCCTTGTTCTCCACATAGACGATTGCGCCCTCGTCGGTCTCGAAGGCGTACTTGGCTTCGAGATCAATCAGCTCGTTGAGGCGGATGGTCTGGAAGTCGGCGCCGAACGGCAGCACCTTGCCTGATATCGCGCCCGTTACTACGCCGCCGATGATCGGAATGATACGGCGGACGCCAATCCCGGTCTCGCCGGCGGTGATGACGTCGCCGATACGAGCGGTGATGGTGAAGGCGTACTTTGTTTCGAGAGTGGGGTTGGTCATGCTTGCCTCCAAATATCGACGAGGCGCTGACTTCCCTTCTCCCCTTGTTGTGGGAGAAGGTGGCGCGAAGCGCCGGATGAGGGGTCTATCTCCGCAGGCGTGCTCGCGGAGAGAGACCCCTCACCCGCCGAGCTTCGCTCGGCACCCTCTCCCACAAAGAGAGAGGGGAAGAGAGCTCGCCCGGACGAATTCTACGCCATGTATCCTCGTCAATGCGCCATCATCCGCGTCGGCAGCCAGGTCGCCAGGAGCGGGAAGGCGATTAAAATCACCAGCCGCACCAGGTCCGTCGCCACGAACGGGATCACGCCCTTGAAGATGGTGGAGAACGAGACATCCTTCACCACGCTCTTGATGACGAACACGTTCATGCCAACAGGCGGATGGATCAGGCCGAGCTCGACCGTCATCACGATGATGACGCCGAACCAGATCGGGTCAAAGCCGAGATGCATGATCACGGGGAAGATGATCGGCACGGTGAGGATGATCATCGCCATGGCATCCATCAGGCAGCCGAGCACGAGATACATCACCATGATCAGCGCCAGCACGCCGTAGGGTCCGAGGCCGAGCCCGGTCAGGAATTCCGTCACCTTCTGCGGCGTCTGCGTCACCGTGAGGAAATAGCCGAAGATCAACGCACCGATCAGCACGGTGAACACCGCGGCCGCGGTGCGTGTGGCCTGCAGCAGCGAGGCCAGCACCTTCTCGCGGTCGAGGCGGCCGGTCAGCACGCCGATGATGAAGGCGCCGGTGGCGCCGACGCCGCCGGCCTCGGTCGGCGTGAAGCGCGGCAGGAAGGGCAGGCCGTAGAGGCCGCCGATGACGAAGATGAACAGCAGCACCGGCGCCCAGATCTCCTTCAACCCGGCAAAGCGCTCGCGCCACGGCGTCACCTTGCCCTTGGGCAGGAAGTCGGGGCGGAAATAGCCGATCAGGAAGATCGTGATCATGTACATGGTCATCGCCAGCAGGCCCGGGATGATGCCGGCGATGAACAGCTTCCCGATGTCCTGCTCGGTGATGATGCCGTACACCGCAAGCACCGTGGAGGGCGGCAGCATCGCACCCAGCGTGCCGCCGGCCGCGATCACGCCGGTGGCAAAGGACTGCGGATAGCCGAAGCGCCGCATCTCGGGGTAGGCGACGGCGGAGAAGGTCGCGGCGGTCGCCACCGACGAGCCGCAGATCGCGGCAAAGCCGCCGCAGGCACCGACGGTGGCGATGCCGAGCCCGCCGCGCAGATGTCCGACGAAACCGTTGGCGGCGCGGAACAGCTCGCGGCTCATGCCGGAATGGGAGACGAACGAGCCCATCAGCAGGAACATCGGGATGA
This sequence comes from Bradyrhizobium sp. LMG 9283, assembly GCF_045571415.1. NCBI lineage: Bacteria > Pseudomonadati > Pseudomonadota > Alphaproteobacteria > Hyphomicrobiales > Nitrobacteraceae > Bradyrhizobium > Bradyrhizobium sp. LMG 9283. The sequence continues at coordinate 8,155,263 of NZ_CP120691.1, read as the reverse complement.
CGCCGAACGTGTAGTCGGTGACCGTGCGCATCGAGGTCTGGCCGACCAGCTTCAGCGCTGCCGTCCCGTTGACGAGATAGGCGAAGCCGGAGACGCCGACGAGGCCCATGGCCATGCCGACGGGCACGCGGAGCAGCATCAGGACAAACAGGGAAACGAAGCCGATTAGGGCAACGGCATCGGTGCTCATGGTTACTCCGTCGCCTTGATCTTGGGGTCGTGCATCTCTTCGGGATGGAAGATCAGCCGGTAGGTGCGGATCGCGATCAGCAATACGGCGCAGACATCGCCGATCCAGGCGACCGCGAAGAACGGCCAGGTCGGCATGTGCAGGTCGAAAGTCTGGACGTTGTCGTTGTAGGTGCCGCGCACCTTGTCGAACAGCGTCCAGGTCTGCACCGTGACGACGAACAGCAGCACCAGTGTCGCGAACACGTCGATCCAGCGCTGGTAGCGCGGGCCGACATTGCCCCAGACCAGGTCGACCGTAATGTGGGTGCCGCGATAGGAGGTTGCCGCGATGCCCCAGAAAATGAGGATGCCGAGCAGCATGCGACCGATGTCGAAGGAATCAGGGATCGAATAGTTCAGCGTGTTGCGCAAGAGCACTGACACGAAGATGTCGAGCGCGACGAGGCCGACGAAGCCGGCCGCGATCCATTCGATCGAGTCGATCACGCGATCCATCCAGGCGCGCTTCATGAGGCGTTGATCCTATCGGGTGATGTCATTCGTTGATCCCAGTCTTGCGGCGCAGCTTGCCTCTCCCCGCGTGCTGGGAGAGGCCGGATTGCATCGGAGATGCAATCCGGGTGAGGGGGACTCTCCGCGAGTCCGACTGTCACCATTTTTGCGGAAGTAGCCCCTCACCCCAACCCTCTCCCCGTAAGAACGGGGAGAGGGGGAGAAAGAGGCCGCCATCGCCTCACTCCGCCAGCGCGTTGTACTTCTTCAGCGAGGCTTTCAGATCCGCCAGCGCCGCATCCGGATCGGCACCGGCCTTCTTGGCGCCGTCGCCCCAGGTCTTGACCAGCGGCTCGGCGGCCTTCTTCCAGGCGGCGGTCTGCTCGGCCGTGAGCTTGTAGACCTCGTGGCCGGATTCCGCCTTCACCTTGTCGATGCCGGCATCCTCGAACTTGCCCCAGTGCTCGCCGACCGCGCCGGCCATTTCGACCGAGCAGTTCTTGTCGATCGCCGCCTTCTGCTTGTCGGACATCGCGTTGTACTTGTCCTTATTGATCACGAACACGAAGGTCGTCGTGTAGAGCGGCGCCTCCATGTCGTATTTCGTCACCTTGTCGATGCCGAACAGCACGAGGGAGCCCCAGGGGAAGGTGACGCCGTCGGCGACGCCGCGCTCGATGATGTCGCGGACCTCAGGCGCCGAGGACTGCACGTTGGTGCCGCCAAGCGAGGTGACGAAGTTCGCCATGGTGGCGTGGGCGGGGCGGATCTTCATGCCCTTCACGTCCTCGGGGTTGGCGATCTTCTTGGTGCGGGAATGGAACGAGGAGGGCGAGTGGACGAAGGCGAGGCAGTATTTGACGTCCTTCATCTCCTTCTCGGCATATTTGCGGTACCAGGCGTCGAGCCCCATCGAGCCGCCCTTGGCGTCCGAGATCAGGAACGGCAATTCGCCGGCGCTGATGATCGGGAAGCGGCCGGGCTGATAGCCGGGATTGACGTAGGTGACGTCGGCAATGCCGTCGCGCGCCATGTCGTAATGGTCGAACGCCTTGCCGAGCTGCTGGGCCGGAAACACCTTGCCCTTGATGGTGCCGCCGGAATCCTTCTCGACCGCAGCGGCCCAGTCCTCCAGCGATTTCTGCAGGGGATGCGAGGCCGGCACCCAGTGCGAGATCTTCAGATCGAAGGTCTTGTCCTGCGCGAGCGCAGGCGTCACGCTTGCTGCCAGCAGCAACGCCAGACAGGCTTTTTTCATCACGCGTCTCTCCCTGTTTTCGACGGCGGGCTTCGATGGCCCGGTCTCGTTAATTAACATGTTATCTAATTGGTCGGCGCGTTCAAGCCGGAATTGACGCGCGCCTTGTCGCGCCATCTACGTCAGCCATGTTGCATGGATTTGTCGCTGCTCGGACGACGACCGCTCCCCTTTTGCCCGACCGTTATATGATATAATTATCGTCTGCGGGCCTTCGCCACAAGCAGGCCGCGACGAAAGCCTACAGCATCGGGAGGAGCAAGTATTGCGGACAAAAGTCGCAATCATCGGGGCCGGGCCGGCCGGATTGTTGCTTGGGCAACTTCTGCACACATACGGCATCGACAACGTCATCCTGGAGCGGCAAAGCCCGGACTATGTGCTCGGCCGCATTCGCGCGGGTCTCTTGGAAGAGGGAACCGTCGCACTGCTCGATCAGGTCGGCGCCGGGGAGCGGGCCCATGCCGAAGGCCTGGTGCATGAAGGCATCGAGCTCGCCTTCTCCGGCCGCCGTCACCGCATCGACATGAAGGGCGCGACCGGCAAGACGGTGATGATCTACGGCCAGACCGAGGTCACGCGCGACCTGATGAATGCGAGGAAGGCCGCGGGTCTCGTCTCGGTCTACGAGGCCAAGGACGTGGAGCCGCATGATTTCGGCGGCAGTCACCCCCGCGTGACCTACGTCAAGGACGGCGTCACCCACACGATCGATTGCGATTTCATCGCCGGCTGCGATGGCTTCCACGGCGTCAGCCGCGCCAGCGTCCCGTCTTCGGCCATCGAGGAGTTCGAGCGGGTGTATCCGTTCGGCTGGCTCGGCATCCTCTCGGATACGCCGCCGGTCAGCCATGAGCTGATCTACTCCAACCACGCCCGCGGCTTTGCGCTGTGCACCATGCGCTCGATGAAGCGCAGCCGGCACTACGTGCAGTGCTCGCTCGACGACCACGTCGATCAATGGCCGGACGACCGCTTCTGGGACGAATTGAAACGCCGGCTCGACCAGGAGGCGGCCGACAGCCTGGTCACGGGACCGTCGATCGAGAAGAGCATCGCCCCATTGCGCAGCTTCGTCGCCGAGCCGATGCGCTTCGGCAAAATGTTCCTGTGCGGCGACGCCGCCCACATCGTGCCGCCGACCGGCGCAAAGGGGTTGAATCTCGCCGCCAGCGACGCGCATTATCTGTCGAGCGCCTTGCGCGAGTTCTATGACGAGAAATCCGGCGCCGGCATCGATGCCTATTCCACCAAGGCGCTGGCCCGCGTCTGGAAAGCCGTGCGCTTCTCGTGGTGGATGACCTCGATGCTGCACAAATTCCCCGACACCGGCACCATCGGCGCCCGCATCCAACTCGCCGAGCTCGACTACGTCACGCAGTCCAAGGCCGCGATGACCTCGCTGTCGGAGAACTACGTGGGGCTGCCGTTTTGAGACGGTGCCTCCACATCGTCATTGCGAGCGAAGCGAAGCAATCCAGGAATCTCTCCACGGAGACAGCCTGGATTGCTTCGTCGCAACAGCTCCTCGCAATGACGGCGGCGCCCAATTCAAACACCCGCGCAAATGCCGTTTAAAACTTTGTAATTGATGCAGCCGTCATCCAGTTCGCGTTCAATGCCGGCGACCAGCAGCGCGAGACAGCAATGACGACCCCTGACATCCCCGCCGGCTTCGAGCCGCACTTCCGCAAAGCGCCCCTCACCGATCCCTGGGAGCCGCTCTATTCGAAGAAGACCGAGAAAGGCGTCACCGTGGGACTGCGGCTGGCGACGCCGCACACCAACGCGCGCGGACTGATCCATGGCGGGCTGATCGCAGCGCTTGCAGACGCCGCTATGGGCTATAGCTGCGCCCACGCGACGAACTGGATGACGTCCTTCGTCACCATCTCGCTCTCGGTCGACTATGTCGGCGCGGCTGAGATCGGCCAATGGCTCGCGGTCGAGGGGGAGGCAATCAAGACCGGCAGTACGATCTGCTTCGCACAATGCCTGGTGAAAGCGGACGATGCCGTGATCGCGCGGGCGAGCGGGACGTTTCGGGTGGTACCGAAGAAGGGGTGAGGCTCTCGCTCTCTCCGCGTCCCGGACGCGGTGCGGCGCGAAGTGCCACTCCGCAGAGCCGGGACACATCCATCCACGTGAGAACCAGCCGCCTTCTGGGTCCCGGCTCTGCGCCGCTTCGCGCCGCGTCCGGGACATGCGCCTAGCCAAACCTCCACTCCGCCGTCTCCACCACGAGATCGATGAACGCGCGCACCTTGGCCGAGAGCAGGCGCGAGGTCGGATAGACGATGTGGATCGGCAGCGCCGGCTGCTCGTATTTCGCCAAGACGATCTTCAAGCGTCCGCGCTTCAGCCCCTCGGCGGCCTGATAGGCCAGCACCCGCGTCACGCCGCCGCCGGCTTCCGCATATTGCAGCGCGGCGTCCGCGCTGTTGCTGGTGAAGCGCGGGGTCGGCGTCACCTCGATGTCGCGGCCGTCCTGCACGAAGTGCCAGCTGGCCGATGGCCCGAACTGGATGGTCTGGTGCTGGAGCAGAGCCTCCGGCGTCTTCGGCTCGCCGTGGCGCTTGAGATAGCCGGGCGCGGCCACCACGATGCGCCGCATCTCGCCGACCTGGCGCGCCACCAGCGAGGAATCTGCGAGATGGCCGATGCGGACGGCGGCGTCGACGGCGTCCTCCACGAGATTGACGAGGTGGTCCGACAGCCTGAGCTCGGCAGCGACTTCGGGATAGCGCTTGAGATAGTCCGTCATGACTGGCCCGACATGGAGCCGGCCGAAGCCGACCGGCGCCGACACCACGAGACGCCCGCTCGGCCGGTTGCGCTCCTGCCGCGCCGAGCCGTCGGCCTCCTCGACATCGGCGAGGATGCGCCTCGCGCGCTCCAGATAGCGCGCGCCGACGTCGGTCAGCGTCACTTGCCGCGTGGTCCGCTGCAGCAGGCGGGCGCCCAGATGCTCCTCCAGCGCTGCGATCATCCGCGTCACCGCCGAGGGCGACAGGTGCAACTTGCGCGCCGCGGGCGCAAAGCCGCGCAGATCGGCGACGGTGAGGAAGACATGCATGGCTTCGAGGCGGTCCATGGCCATTATTGCATATATTGCAACGATGAAGTGTCAAGCCACGAGATTGCTCTGGCCGGCGGAAGCTCCATCTTGATCGGCGAAGACGCAGAGATGCGCCGGAATTTCAGGAGATCGTCCGATGACGGCAGTACACACCTATGCCAGCGACGTCGCCTTCTCGCCGGCGGTGAAGGCGATCCAGGCCCGCAAGGGTTCGCGCGAAGCCTATGCCCGCAGCGAGCAGCGCGGCTGGCGCACCGAGATCGACGACAAGCTCGCGGCTTTCCTGGCCGACGCCAACAGCTTCTATTTCGCCACCGCCTCCGCGGACGGCCAGCCCTACATCCAGCACCGCGGCGGGCCCAAGGGCTTTCTCAAGGTGCTGGACAAGCAGACGCTGGCCTTTGCCGACTATGCCGGCAACCAGCAGTTTATCACCCAGGGCAATCTCTCGGAAAACCCCAAGGCCTACATCTTCGTGATGGACTACGCCCATCGCCGGCGCGTGAAGATCTGGGGCGAGGCGCGCGTCGTCGAGGACGACGAAGCATTGACCACGTCGCTGATGCCGAAGGGCTACCGCGCGCGGCCGGAACAGGTCATCCTGTTCAAGATCGCAGCCTGGGACACAAATTGCCCTCAGCACATCCCGCAGAAGTTCGACGCTGGTGATGTCGCCGCGGCGCTGGCGGCAAGGGATGCGCACATCGCGGAGCTGGAAGCGGAAGTTGCGGCGCTGAAGGGGGAGAAGGCGGCGTCAGGTTGAGCGGCCCTTTTCGCCTCTCCCCGCGTGCGGGGAGAGGCCGGATCGCATCGTAGATGCGATCCGCGTCGAGATCGCGCGTCCGGCTACCATCGTCTGCGCCGAGGTAGACCCCTGTAAGAACGGGAGAGGGAGAGGCAAGACTAAATCGCACTCTCGCCCTCGTGCTGGAAGCCGAGATAGCTCGCCGCCACCCGCTCGTTCGCCGCGATGTCGCTCGCTTTGCCGCTGAGCACGAACTCGCCGAGCTCCATGACATAGGCCTGGTCCGCGATCTTCAGCGCGGCCTGGGCGTTTTGCTCGACCAGCAGCACGGAGACGCCGCTGGCGCGCAGCTCGGTGACGATGCGGAAGATGTCGGCGACGATGATCGGCGCGAGGCCGAGGCTCGGTTCGTCCAGCATCAAGAGCTTCGGCTCACCCATCAGCGCCCGGCCCATCGCGAGCATCTGCTGCTCGCCGCCGGAGAGCGTGCCGGCGAGCTGCTTGCGCCGCTCCTTGAGCCGCGGAAACAGCGCATAGACCCGCTCGATCGAGGACTTCGCCCGGCTCCGCTCGATGCGGAAGGCCCCGAGCTCGAGATTGTCCTCGACATTCATGGTCACGAACAATTCGCGGTGCTCGGGGACGAGACCGAGGCCCATGGCGACGCGGTCCTCGATGTCGAGGCGGGCGAGATCCTGGCCGGCAAAAGCAACGTGGCCCTTCAGCGGCAGGATGCCCATGATGGCCGAGAGCAGCGTGGTCTTGCCGGCGCCGTTGGCGCCGACGATGGTGACGATCTCGTTGGTGCCGACCTCGAGCGAGACCGAGCGCACGGCCTCGACCTTGCCGTAGGCGACATGCGCGTCGGTGACGGACAACAGCGCGCTCATGCCGCCACTCCGAGATAGGCCTTGATCACTTCGGGATTGGTCTTGATCGTGGCGGGCGTGCCCTCCGCGATCTTGGTGCCGAAATCGAGCACCACGATGCGGTCGGCGAGGTTCATCACAAAACCCATGTCGTGCTCGACCAGCAGCACGCTCATGCCGCCGTCGCGTAAGTCACGCAGCAGCGTCGCGAGCCGCTGCTTCTCCATGTGGCGCAGGCCGGCGGCCGGCTCGTCGAGCAGCAGCAGCATCGGATCGACGCAGAGCGCGCGGGCGATCTCGACGATGCGCTGCTGGCCCAGCGACAGCGAGCCTGCGAGCTGGTGCATCTGCTCGGTCAGACCGACGCGCTCGATCTGGCGCGCGGCTTCCGCGAGCAGCTTGGCCTCATCGGCGCGGTCGAGCCGCAGCATCGATGAGATCGGGCCGGAATGGCCGCGCAGATGCGCGCCGATCGCGACGTTCTCCAGCACGGTCATGTCGGGGACGAGCTTGACGTGCTGGAAGGTCCTGCTGATGCCGAGCTTGACGATCTCCTGCGGCGGCGCGTTGTCAACCTTCTTGCCGAGCACCGAGATCGAGCCTGATGTCGCCGACAGCACGCCGGTGATCAGGTTGAAGGTGGTGCTCTTGCCGGCGCCATTCGGGCCGATCAGCGCGACGATCTCGCGGGCCTGGACCTCGAAGGAGACGTTGTTGACCGCGACCACGCCGCCGAACTGTTTTCGCGCTTTCTCCACCTGAAGCAGGACGCCGGACTCGCCAACCGCGCGGGCGCGATGCTCCAGCTTCAGCGAGGTGTCGGGCTTCCTGCCACCGCTGCGCTCGGGCAGGAATGATATCAGCCACGGCCACAGGCCGCCGGGCGCAAGCTGCAGCAACGCCACCAGCATGATGCCGAACACGATGGTCTCGACCTGGCCGGAGCCGGGCAGGATCAGCGGCAGATAGCTTTGCAGCACCTCCTTCAGCACCACGACGATCGCCGCGCCGAGCACGCCGCCCCAGACATAGCCGGCGCCGCCGACCACGGCGATGAAGAGATATTCGATGCCGGCCTGCGCGCCGAACGGAGTCGGGTTCACCGCGCGCTGGAGATGCGCGTAGAGCCAGCCCGAAAGCCCGGCGAGCACCGCGGCGTGGATGAACACCAAGAGCTTGGCCCGCGGTGTGTGCACGCCGAACGCTTCCGCCGCGACATGGCCGCGTCTGAGCGCGCGGATGGCCCGGCCGGTGCGGGAGTCCAACAGGTTCATGGTCAGCAGCGCCGAGAGGATGACGGCGACCCAGATCGCGTAGTAGATCGAGCCGGGCGAGAGCATCTTGAACGTGCCGATCGACAACGGCGGGATCGCCGAGATGCCGTCGTTTCTCCCTAAGAATTCCAGCTTGCTGAAGAGATAGAACAGCCCCAACCCCCAGGCGAGCGTGCCGAGCGGCAGATAATGGCCGGAGAGGCGGACCGTGATCAGCCCGAGCAGCACCGCCAGCGATCCGCTGACCACGAGCGACAGCGGCAGCGTCAGCCACGGCGACAAGCCGTAGGCCGTCGACAGAACCGCCGTGGTGTAGGCACCGAAGCCGACGAAGGCGGCTTGTCCGAACGAGGTCAGGCCGCCGACGCCGGTCAGCAGCACGAGGCCCATCGCGACCAGGGCGGCGAGGCCGATATTGTCGAGCAGCACGATCCAGAACGGGGGCATGCCCGGGACAAATGGGATTGCCGCCATGAGAGCTGCGAAGATGAGGATGGGAAGCCGGCTCTGCATCTCGCGTCAGTCCTTCTCTTCCTCGACCGCGGGCGCGGCGAGCGAGCGCAGCAGCAGCACGGGGATCAGCAGCATGAAGACGATCACTTCCTTGTAGTTGGAGGCATAGAAGGACGAGAACGCCTCGACGATGCCGACGACCAGCGCCGCGCCGGCGGTGAGGGGATAGCTGACGAGCCCGCCGATGATCGCGGCGACGAAGCCTTTCAGCCCGATCAGGAAGCCCGAGTCGTAATAGAGCGTCGTGATCGGCACGATCATGATGCCCGACAGCGCGCCGATGACCGAGGCCAGCAGGAAGGCGATCTGCCCCGACAGCGTGGTGCGGATGCCCGCAAGCCGCGCGCCCAGCCGGTTCACCGCGGTCGCGCGCAGCGCCTTGCCGTAGAGCGTCAGGCCGAAGAACAGCCAGAGCCCGACGATGAAGGCGATGGTGATGGCGTAGACTGTGATGCTCTGGCCGGTGAAGCGCAGCGCGCCGGCAGTGAAGGCGCCGGACAGCACGGCGGGCCCTCGCTGGCCTTCGGCGCCGAAGAACAGAAGGCCCAGGCCCTGCAGCGCGAGGTGAACGCCGACTGAGGCGATCAGCAGCACCAGCACGGAGGTGTGCGCCAGCGGCTGGAAGGCGATGCGGTAGAGATAGAGGCCGATCATCGCCACGATCACCAGCGACAGCGCGATGCAGACCGGCACCGGCGGCTTCTGCGCGGCGAAATAGATGGTCAGCGCCAGCACGATGGCCGGCAGCACGATATTGGTGATGCAGCTGCGCACGATCAGCCGCGCATGCAGCGCCTTGCGCGCCACGAACAGGTCGAAGGCGAAGGCGCCGATGCCGAGCGCCAGTGCCAGCTTGGCCGTGCCCGGCATCTGGCCCGCCGCCAGCGAGGCATAGGTCAGCGCGCCGTAGGTGACGAATTCGCCCTGGGGAATGAGGATGACGCGGGTGACGGCGAACACCAGCACCAGCGCCAGGCCGAGCAGCGCATAGATTGCGCCATTGGTGATGCCGTCCTGCACCAGGAACAGCATGATGGTGGTATTCAAGACCGGACGCTCCCCCTAATCCGGACCGGTCCTCTCGATTGCGGTGGACGGTCCGCTCACAGCCATTGAAAAACGCTGACGATATTTGATATGATCCATAACAATTATCAGATATAACATCAAGGGTGGGGAGCGACCCGTCCCGAATTTAGCGGGATTACGAGCACGAGGCGATGACCGTTTCCAGAACCGCTGAAAAGTCCTCCGAAAAGCCGGCCGACGCGGCCAAGGGCCGCAAGGACGCGGCCGAGCCGCAGAGCGAGGCGCTCCAGCTCGGCGAGTTATCCGAGCAGCTCGGTTATGTCCTGAAGCGGGCGCAGCTCAAGGTGTTCGAGAACTTTCTGCGCTGCATGGCCTCGCTCCAGCTGACACCGGCGCAGTTCTCGGTGCTGCTGCTGGTCGACAAGAACCCCGGCCGGAACCAGACCGAGATCGCCTCCACCCTCGGCATCCTCAGGCCGAATTTCGTGGCGATGCTCGACAACCTGGAAAGCCGCGACCTCTGCGCGCGGATCCGCTCCACCAACGACCGCCGCTCGCACATCCTCGTCCTGACCGACAAGGGCAAGGCCGTGCTGGCGCGCGCAAAAAAGCTCGTTGCCACCAAGCACGAGGCTCGGCTGAACGATCTGCTCGGCCAGGCCAACCGCGAGGCCCTGATCGGGATGCTCGCGAAGATCGCGAATGAGTTTTGAGCGAGTTCGTCATTCCGGGGCGATGCGAAGCATCGAACCCGGAATCTCGAGATTCCGGGTTCACGCTTGCGCGTGCCCCGGAATGACGGAAGAAGCGACCTCAATCCACCAAAATCACCCTGATATCATTGACGTTCGTCAGCGTCGGGCCGGGCTGTAGCAGGTCCCCTGTAGTCTCGAAAAACGTGGTCGCGTCGTTGTTGTCGAGATAGGCCTGCGGCTGCAGCCCTTGCGCCTTCATCTTCGCGAAGGTTGTCGCGTCGATCACCGCGCCGGCGGGATCGGTGGGGTGGCCGGCGCCGCCGTCGGCGCCGTCGGTGTCGCCGGCGAGTGCCGAAATATCCGGCGTGTCCTTGAGCAGCGCGGCGAGCGCCAGCGCGTATTCCTGGTTCGGTCCGCCGCGCCCATGGCCGCGCACGGTCACCGTGAGCTCGCCGCCGGAGAGGATCGCGATGCGCTTGCCCTGCGCGCGGGCCTGAAGCGCAAGCTTCGCATGATTGGCCGCGACCTCGCGCGCCTCGCCCTCGAGATCGGCGCCGAGATCGATGGTCTCGTAGCCGGCCTCGCGCGCGAGCTTCACCGCGGCGTCCAGCGATTGCTTGGGCCGCGCGATCAATTCGAACGACGCGCGCGCGAAGGCGGCGTCACCGGGCTTGCAGCTCTCGTTGGCGGGATCGTCGAGCGCGCGGCGCACGGCATCGTCGATGTCGAGCCTGTACTTGGCCACGATCGCGCGCGCATCCGCCAGCGTCGTCGCGTCGGGCACGGTGGGGCCGGAGGCGATCGCGGAGGGGTCGTCGTGCGGCACGTCGGAGATCGCGAGGGTGACGATCTCGGCCGCATTCCTGCCGGCGCGCGCCAGCCGGCCGCCTTTGATGCGCGACAGATGCTTGCGCACGACATTCATCTCGCCGATCGGCGCGCCCGAGCGGAGCAGCGCCTTGTTGACCGCCTGTTTCTGCGCGAAGCTGATGCCGTCCACGGGCGCGATCCAGTTCGCCGAGCCACCGCCGGTGAGCAGCACCAGCAGCAGATCGTCGGGCCCAGCCTCGCCGGCGAGCGCCAGCGTGTCGGCTGCGCCCTTGAGGCCCGCCTCGTCGGGCACGGGATGGCCGGCCTCGACCACGCGGATGCGGCGCGTCGGCACGCCGTAGCCGTGGCGCGTGGTGGCGATGCCGACCAGCCGCTCCGGCGCGAGCTCGAGCGTGTCGAGATAGTGCCGTTCCGCCGCCGCGGCCATCGCGCCGGCGCCCTTGCCGGCGGCAAGACAGATCACGCGTCCCTTGGGGGCAGGCCGCAAGTGACGGGCCAGCACCACATTGGGATGGGCGGCGGCAACGGCGGCGTCGTAGAGCGCGCGGAGCAAAGGACGGCGGTCGGTCATGGACATTGGCCTTGAGCAGACTGAGGTGGCGGCGACAAGGTCGCCGGTCATCTGCCTACCGCATCGTGCGCCAAAGCGTAAGCGGCCTTTACCATCATTCGATTGTGCAATCGCGTGATCATAATCGGCGCGCAAGCAAAAGCCCCCTGCGATCGTCTCGCAGGGGGCTCCTCGTCGTGTGTTTCGCGCTAGCCGCCGGCTTCGGCGTTGATCACGTCGCCGAACAGTTCCCATCGCTCGCCCTTGAAGCGTTGCAGCTGCAGTGAGCTGATCGGGGCGAAGTCGGTCGCCGAAGTGTTGATCTTGATGCCGGGTAGCAGCACCTCGGTGCGGAAGTCCTTCAGGCTCGCGGCCTGTTTCATCACATTCGCGCGCGTGAGATCGTCACCGCAGTTCTTCAGCACCTGGACCAGCGTCTGCGCGACGCCGTAGCCGACGATCGTGCCGTTGTCCGTCTTGTCGCCTTCGGGGAAGTACTTCGTCATGAAATCGAGGAATGCCTTCATGCCGGTGTCGTTGGCCCATTGCGCATCGGTGGTGTCTTTCAGATAGGCCGCCGAGATGATGCCTTGCGCGTTCTCGAAGCCGGCGGGCTTGATCACGCTGCCGACCGAGGCGGAGACGTTGTTGAGGAAATGGATCGGCTTCCATCCGATCTCGGCGTTCTTCTTGATCGCCTGCGCTGCGAATTTCGGCGTGGTGATGTTGACGAAGATATCGGCGCCGGTGGCCTTCAGCTTGACGATGTGGTTGTCGATCGTCGGTTCGGACGTCTCGTAGCTTTCCTCGGCCACGATCATGCTGGCGGCCTTGGCGCCGAGGCCGTCCTTCAGGCCCTTGAGATAGTCCTTGCCGTAATCGTCGTTCTGGAACAGGACGGCGATCTTCGCGTTCGGCATCTCCTTCAGGATGTACTTCGCGTAGATCTGCGTCTCGCTCTGGTAGTTGGGCTGCCAGCCCATGGTCCAAGGGAAATCTTTCGGATCGTTCCACTTGGTGGCGCCGGTGGCGACGAAGAGCTGCGGCACCTTCTTCGAGTTCATGTATTTCTGAATCGCCGAGTTCGGCGGCGTGCCGAGCGAGTTGAAGATGAACAGCACCTCGTCGCTCTCGACGAGCTTGCGCGCCTGCTCCACGGTCTTGGGCGGCGAATAGGCGTCGTCGTAAGAGATGAAGTTGATCTTGCGGCCGTTGATGCCGCCCTCGTCGTTGATCTTCTTGAAATAGGCGGCTTCGGTCCGCCCGATGATGCCGTAGGCGGAGGCCGGTCCGCTGTAAGGCATGATGTTGCCGATCTTGATCTCGGTGTCGGTCGCGCCGGTATCGTATTTCTTCTGGGCCGATGCAGTTGAGGTCGAAGCCGCGATGAGCGCGAGCGCCAATGATGCGGCCGCAAGCTTGCCGGTGACAGCAGGCATTCCAATCTCCCTGTTTGTCTTGGTGTGTGCGTCCCTTTTCTTGTCTCGGTTTTTTTTGGCGGCGCGACCGCAATTCAATACGATTTGCCCGAAAGCTTCAAGGAAAAGCCCCTGCGACTTGGCCGCAGGGGCTGCGTCTTTAGTCGTTAATCACGCCAGTCGATCCCCTAGCCTCCGACGTCGCTGCTGAGAACGTCGCCGAACCGCTCCCAGGCTTCTCCCTTGAAGCGGATGAGCTGCAACTGGGAGATCGGAGCAAAGTCGGTGGGGCTGGTGTTAACCTTGACACCCGGTAGCAGGCCGAGCGGTTCGAAATCCTTGAGGCTGGCCGCCTGCTTCATCACGTTCTCACGCGTCAGATTGTCGCCGCAGGCCTTCAGCACCTGCACGAGACCCTGGGACACGATGAAGCCGTACATCACCGAAGCGTCGGCCCGGTTGGCCTCGGGATAGTATTTGTCCAGGAACTCGTTCCAGGCCTTCATCGCGGGATCGTCCTTCCACTGCGGATCGGTGGGATCCTTGAAATATTGCGAGGAGATGATGCCCTGCGCGTTCTCGAAGCCTGCCGGCTTGATCACGCTGCCGATCGATGCCGACACGTTGTTGAGAAAATGGAGCGGCTTCCAGCCGATCTCCGCATTCTTCTTGATCGCCTGCGCCGCGAATTTCGGCGTCGTGATGTTGAAGAACACGTCCGCGCCGGATGACTTCAGCCTGACGATGTGGGAGTCGATGGTCGGCTCGGAGACTTCATAGCTGTCCTCGATGATGATCATCGAGGCCTTGGTCCCAAGTCCGTCCTTGAAGCCCTTCAGATAGTCCTTGCCGTAATCGTCGTTCTGATAGAGCACGCCGATCTTGGCGTCGGGATGGTTCTTCAGGATGTACTTTGCGTAAATCTGCGATTCGCTCTGGTAGTTGGGCTGCCAGCCCATGGTCCAGGGGAAATCTTTCGGATCGTTCCACTTGGTGGCGCCGGTGGCGACGAAGAGCTGCGGCACCTTTTTGGAGTTCATGTATTTCTGGATCGCCGAGTTAGGCGGCGTGCCGAGCGAGTTGAAGATCAGCAGAACCTCGTCGCTCTCGACGAGCTTGCGGGCCTGCTCCACCGTCTTCGGCGGCGAATAGGCGTCGTCATAGGTGATGAAGTTGATCTTGCGGCCGTTGATGCCGCCTTCTGCGTTGATCTTGCGGAAATAGGCCTCTTCGGTCTTGCCGATCACGCCGTAAGCGGACGCGGGACCGCTGTAGGGCATGATGTTGCCGATCTTGATTTCGGTGTCGGATGCGCCGGCGTCGTATTTCTTCTGCGCGAACGCTGTCGTGGACAGCGTGGCAGCCAGCACGAGGGCAGCCGAGAAGGCCCCCAAACGCACTTGCATTGCAGGCATCTTGCTCTCCCTAGGTCGGTTTGAATGTGTCGATTGTTCTTGGTTGGGAGCGATCTTTGCCCGTCACTCCGACGCACATTCAATACCCTTCCCGGGCGGCCAGCAAGGAGAACGCCCCGCCGGAGACACCGCGGCGAGGCGCTCTTTTTTTTGAGACGATGCGGAATATTCCGGCGCGCGAGATGGGGCGCGTCGTCGCTCGGCCGCGCTGAGATTGTCTCGCTGAATATCAGCTATTTTGAATTGCGCGCCGGGGTGCTCAATGCGCGAGCTCGCTGGAAATGATCTCGCCGACCAGCTCCCATCTTTTGCCTTTGAAGCGCATCATCTGGAGTTGTTCGATCGGAGCGAAATCGTCCGGAGCGGTGTTGATCTTGATGCCGGGCAGCAGCGTATCAGGTTCGAAGTCCTTCAGGCTGGCCGCCTGCTTCATGACGTTCTCACGGGTGAGATCGTCGCCGCACATCTGCAGCACCTTCACCATGGTCTGTGCGGCGGCATAGCCGAACACCACGCCGGCATCGAGCTTGTTGGCCTTGGGGTCATATTGGGCGAGGAAATTGTAGAACTTCGTCATGCCGTCATCGGCATTCCACTGCGGATCGGAGCCGTCCTTGGTGTAGCTCGCCGACAGGATGCCTTGCGAGATCTCGAACCCAGCCGGTTCGATCACGCCGCCGACCGAGGCGGAGACGTTGGAGATGATGTGGATCGGGTGCCAATTGATCTCCGCCGCCTTCTTGATCGCCTGCGCCGTGAATTTCGGTGTGGTGATGCTGAGGAAGACGTCGGCGCCGGACGCTTTCAGCTTCACGATATGCTCGTCGATTGCGGGCTCGGAGGTATCGTAGGCTTCTTCCAGCACGATCATCGCCGCTTTGGGCCCAAGGCCCTCCTTCAGCCCCTTTATATAGTCCTTGCCGAAATCGTCGTTTTGGTAGAGCACGCCGATCTTTCCGTCCGGCTTCTCCTTCATGATGTACTTGGCGTAGATGCGCGCCTCGCTCACGTAGCTAGGCTGCCACCCCATGGTCCAGGGATATTGCTTGGGATCGTTCCATTTCGACGCGCCGCTCGCCACGAACAATTGCGGCACCTTCTTCTCGTTCATGTATTTGCGGATGGCGCTGTTGGTGGAGGTGCCGAGCGAGCCGAAGATCAAGAGCACACCGTCGCTCTCGACCAGCTTGCGGGCCTGCTCGACCGTTTTCGGCGGCGAATACGCGTCGTCATAGGAGATGAACTTGATCTTACGGCCGTTGATGCCGCCCTCGGCATTGACCTTGTTGAAATAGGCTTCCTCGGCCTTGCCGATTGCGGCATAGGCGGAGGCCGGGCCGCTATAGGGCATGATGTTACCGATCTTGATCTCGGTATCGGAGGCGCCGCTGTCGTATTTCTTCTGCGCCAGCACTTCGCTGCTCATTGCAGTGCACAACGCGAATGCGACCCAGAGGGTCGCAACCTGAAAACGAACGGCAGTCATTGTTCTCCTACCCCGAGCTGGATCGGCCGCATTGAACAAGATTGCGGCCAGACGTCAACAAAAAGCCCCCGCGGTTGCCCGCGGGGGCTCTTCGCGCTGAATTGTTGCATCAGCGTGTCATTCGGAGGCGACGTCGCCGCTGATGATCTCGCCGAACAGTTCCCACCTCTCGCCCTTGAAGCGCATCATCTGGAGCTGCGCGATCGGAGCGAAGTCGGTGGCGCTGGTGCTGATCTTGACGCCGGGCAGCAGGGTATCCGGCGCAAAGTCCTTCAGGCTCGCCGCCTGCTTCATGAGGTTGGCGCGGGTGAGATCGTCACCGCACATTTCCAGTACCTTGGCCAGGGTCGACGCGGCGCCGTAGCCATAGACCATGCTGGTGTCGGACTTGTCGGCACCCGGCATGTACTTGTCGACGAACTCGTTCCACCTCTTCATGCCGGGGTCGTTGGACCACTGCGGATCCGTCGAATCCTTGGCATAGGCCGCCGACAGCACGCCCTGCGCATTCTCGAAGCCGGCCGGCTTCATCACGCTGCCGACCGAGATCGACACGTTGGTGAGGATCTGGAGCGGCTTCCAGCTGAGCTCGGCGGTCTTCTTGATGGTCTGGGCCGCGAACTTCGGCGTCGCATAGATCAGCAGCACGTCGGGATTGGCCGCCTTGATCTTGACGATGTGGCCGTCGATCGACGGCTCGGAGACCTCATAGCTCTCTTCCATGATGATCATGGATGAGGCCTTGGCGCCGAGCCCGTCCTTGGTGCCCTTGAGGTAGTCTTTGCCGAAATCGTCGTTCTGATAGAGGATCGCGATCTTGGCGTCGGGTTTCTCCTTCATCAGCCATTTCGCGTAGATGTGCGCTTCGCTCTGGTAGGAGGGCTGCCAGCCCATGGTCCAGGGGAAGTTCTTCGGATCGTTCCACTTGGTCGCGCCGGTGGCGACGAAGAGCTGCGGGATTTTCTTGGCGTTGAGGTATTTCTGGATCGCCGTGTTCGAGGGCGTGCCGAGCGGATTGAAGACGGTCAGCACCTCGTCGCTCTCGACCAGCTTGCGGACCTGCTCGACGGCTTTCGGCGGCGAATAGCCGTCGTCATAGGTCACGAAATTGATTTTGCGCCCGTTGATGCCGCCCTTGTCGTTGATCATCTTGAAATAGGCTTCTTCGGTCTTGCCGATGATGCCATAGGCCGACGCCGGACCGCTGTACGGCATGATGTTGCCGATCTTGATCTCGGTATCGGACGCGCCGGTGTCGTATTTCTTTTGGGCGAGTGCAGCGCCGGAGGTGAGAGTGATGGCCGCCGTTGCCGTGACCAGCGCGGCGGCTCGTAGTGTTCTTCCGAAAAGCAATTGGGTCTCCTTCGTTAAACAACAGTCCGTGAGAGTTTCTAGTTTTTCCTGAGCTTGCCGATGAGTTGCTGGCCTATGATCGCGACCTGCCTTGCGCCATGCGGCACGAGGTAGATGACGAGGAACAACAGCACGCCGAACACGGCACCGGAGAGGCCCTTGGAGATACTTTCCGCCATGTTCGGCACGAAGATGATGAAGGCCGCTCCGACGAACGAGCCGGGCAGCCAGCCGACGCCGCCGACGACCATGCCGAGGAACAGAGAGATTGCGAGGTTGATCGTGAAGCTGTCCGGCGCCACGAATTGCACTGCGATGGCGCCGAGCGAGCCGGCAACGCCGGTGATGGCGGCGGAGACGCCGAAGGCCAGCGTCTTGTAGAGCGCGACGTCGACGCCCATGGCCGAAGCCGCGATCTCGTTGTCGCGGATCGCCATGAAGGCGCGCCCCGAGCGTGAGCGCAACAGGTTCACCGAGAAGATGTAGATCGCGAGTACAACGGCGAGTGAAAAGTAGTAGAGCCACATGTCCTGCGACATCGGCAGGCCGAACGGCGCATCAGGCTTGGTGACAACAAGGCCTTGCACGCCGCCGGTCCAGTGCTCGAGGAAGTTCAGCTTCAACAGCTGCGGCATCGCGGTGGCGAGCGCGAAAGTCGCGAGCGCGAGATAGACACCGGACAGTCGCAGCGCCGGCTTGCCGAACAGGTAACCGAACGCGAAGCAGATCGCGGCGGAGATCGGAATGGTCAGCGCGTAGTTGATGTTGGCGTGCTCCATCAGCACCGCCGAGGTATAGGCGCCGACGGCATAGAACGCGCTCTGGCCGAGCGAGAACTGGCCGGAGCCGCCGGTCAGGATGTTCAGAGCCAGCACCGCAAGCCCGTAGATCAGGAGCATCGTCATCTGGAAGATGATGAAGTTCTTGACGAACACCGGCACGATCAACAGGGCTGCCAGCACTACAAGCGAGGTGCCGGTGCCCAGCGTCATGGCCCGCTTCGGAACCGCCTCGACCGCCTCGTGGCCTTCAACGACTTCTTCTACTGCGCTCATGATCAAACTCGCTTGACGATGTGCCGGCCGAACAGGCCAGCGGGTTTGACGACCAGGACGGAGATGATCAGCGCGAGCGCGATCGGGAGCTTCAGCTCGTTGCCGATGCCGGGAATGTAGGTGCCGACAAGGTTCTCGAAGATGCCCATCAGGAAGCCGCCGACCACGGCGCCGAGCGGCGAGGTCAGGCCGCCGAGCACAGCCGCAGCAAAGCCATAGAGCAGGACGCCGACCATCATGTTGGGTTCCAGGAATACGACCGGTGCGATCAGCATGCCGGCAATCGCGCCAATGGCAGAAGCCATGCCCCAGCCGAGTGCGATCATCCAGGATGTATTAATACCGACGAGCCGCGCCGATTCAGGCAACGAGGCGGCGGCTCGCATGGCGAGCCCGATCCGGGTGTACTGAAAGAAGAAGTAGAGCGCGACCAGGAGCAGCAGGGTGACACCGATCATGCCGGCCTGGTGGGTCGAGATCAGCTGGCTGCCCAGGAACGGCGAGGAGCCGAACGGGGTCGGATACTGCTTGATGGTGAAGTCCCAGATCAGGCCTGCCGAGGAGTTGATGATCGCAAACAGCGCGATGAAGCCGGCGACGTTGGTCAGGATCGGCGCCTTGGCGAGCGGCTTGAACAGGATGCGCTCGATGGCGATGCCGCCGACAAAGGCGAAGACCAGCGTAATCGCGAAAGCGCCCCAATAGGGCACGCCCCACTGCATCAGCTGCCATGAGACGAAAGTCGCAAACATCGCCATCTCGCCTTGCGCGAAGTTGAGATGGTCGATGGCCTGGTAGATCATGACCACGGCGAGCGCCATGCAGGCATAAATCGCGCCCGTGGCGATGCCGGCCAGGACTTGGTTGGTAAAGAGCTCCATTGTCCCGGCTCCCTCAGTAACCCAGATAGGATTTGCGGATTTCTTCGTTGTTCGCGATGTCCTTGGCCTTGCCCGACATGACGATGCGTCCGGTCTCGATCACGTAGGCGTGGTCGGCAAGCTCGAGCGCGAGCTGGGCGTTCTGCTCGACCACCAGGATCGACACCTTGTCCTCGCGATTGATCTTGCCGAGAATGCCGAACAGGTCGCGCACCACTAGCGGCGCGAGGCCGAAGGACGGCTCGTCCAGCAGCATCAGCCGCGGCCGCAGCATCAACGCGCGCGCAACCGCGAGCATCTGCTGCTCGCCGCCGGAGAGGGTGCCGGCCTGCTGGGTGTGCCGCTGCTTTAGCACAGGGAAATGCGCATACATGCGCTCGATATCGGAGACGATGCCGGCGCTGTCCTTGCGGGTGATCGCCCCGAGCTGGAGGTTCTCCTCCACCGTCATGTTGGTGAAGGTGCCGCGGCCCTGCGGTACATGGGCGATGCCGAACCGCACGATGTTCTCGGTCGAGCGGTTGTTCAGCGGCTTGCCGTCGAACTCGATCGCGCCGGTCGAGCGCACCATGTTGCAGATCGCGCGCAGAGTCGTGGTCTTGCCGGCGCCGTTGGCCCCGAGCAGCGTCGTCAGCGATCCCTCGTTGAGCGAGAACGACAGGCCATGGAGCGCCTGGACCTGGCCGTAATAGGCGCGCAAATCCTTGACGTTGAGCAGTGTCGTCATTGGTCTTTGCTCCCGAGATAGGCCTTGATGACGTCGGGGTCCGCCTGCACCTGCGCGGGGGTGCCTTCCGCGAGCTTCTTGCCGAAATTGAGCGCGACGACATGGTCGGCAATCGACATCACGAGGCCCATATGGTGCTCGACCAGCAGCACGGTCATGTGGCGCTCATCGCGGATGCGGCGGATGAGGTCGCCCAGCACATGGACTTCCTCATGATTGAGGCCGCCGGCCGGCTCGTCGAGCAGCAGGATCTTCGGGTCGGCCGCCAGCGCGCGCGCCAGCTCGACCCGCTTCTGTGTGCCGAAGGGCAGGCCGGAGACGATGGTGTGGGCGACGTCCTCGAGGTCGAGATAGGCGAGGATCTCGTGCACCTTCTTGTTGACACTGGTCTCGCTGCGCCGGACCCAGGCAAGCCTCAAGGAGTCGCTGATGATGTCGCTGGAGGTCTTCGAATGTGCGCCGACGCGGACATTGTCCATCACCGATAGATTCGGAAACAGCGCCACGTTCTGGAAGGTGCGGCCGATGCCGATCTCGGCGATCCGGTGCGGCGGCCGCGACAGGATGCTCACGCCTTCCATCAGGATGTCGCCGGACGACGGCTGGTAGAGCCGGCTGAGGCAGTTGAACAGCGTGGTCTTGCCGGCGCCGTTGGGGCCGATCAATCCGAGGATCTGGCCCTTGTGCATGTCGAAGGACACACCGTTGAGCGCAACGATGCCGCCGAACACGACGCTGACGTCGCGAACTGCGAGCAGGGGCGATGTCCCCCGCGCGAGCTGGGCCTGCGTCATCTCGTCTCGCTCACGTCGTTCAGTGAGCGATGGGGCGATGCGAACCGCTCCCGATGATGACAAATGCTATCTGAACCCCTCGGCCACACGCGCAACTTTTCCTCCTGATTTCAGCTTTTTGCTGATGTCTTTTTTGGAATGCGGCATCAGACCCCCGAGCGCCGCTTCGATGTTCCTTACCATCGCAAGCAGACGCGGTCCAATGTCGTTGATCAAACGTTCTTCCGTGAAGCGGAATGCGGGCGCGCCGCAATTAAATGCATAGGGCCCAGTTCCGTCGTTGAGCTTGAGTGCCACGCCGGCGGCGCCGATGTCGTCGTGCCAATCTCCGACCGAAATGGCGAAGCCGTATTTCGCGATGATCTCGCCGGACCGCTCCAAACCGTCGCGCATCTTCGGCCAGCGGCTGCCGTAATGTTCGCGCAGAATGCGCGACACTTCAGCGCGACCCTCGTCGTCGAGCGCCCAGTAATAGGCGCGGCCCATCGCGGTAGTTGCAATCGGGACGCGCGAGCCGACGTCAAGTTGAACACCGACCGTCTCGCTCCCGCGACTCTGCCCGAAATAGATCATGCTGTGACGGTCGCGGCCGCCGACGGCGACGGCGCCGCCGGTCGCGCGCATCACTTCCTCGCGGAACGGCTCGGACAAATGCCGAACGCCCAGATTGGCTAATGCCGCGTAGCCGAGCGACATCGCTGCGGGTGCGAGCTGGTACTTCTCGAACCGGGGAACCGGCGTCAGATAGCCGAGCTTGGTCAACGTGTAGGTCAGCCGCGACACGGTTGGCTTGGGCAGATTTGTCCGCGCCGCGATCTCCTGATTGCCGAGCAGGCCGTCATTGGGTTGGAACGCGCGCAATACATCCAGTCCGCGGGAAAGCGCGACGACGAAATTCCGATCGGTCGCAGTCTTCTTTCCTGTACGCTTCATCCCTGATCTGCTTCTTGCGCGGAGTCGTTGACAACGTCCGTGCTTCAAAATAACCCTGCCGTCAAGATGCGGAATTAAATTCCGCAGCGCGAAATCGAACAAAAGTAAATTCCCACCAAGGAGGGACACCGTGAGCGAAGTGGTCAAGCTTGAGCGTCATGATGAAGTCGGGATCGTCACGGTCAACAGCCCGCCGGTCAATGCGCTGAGTGCCGCAGTCCGCGGTGGTATCCTCGAGTGCATCAAGGCTGCAATCGCGGATCCCGCGATGAAGGGCATCGTGCTGACCTGCGCCGGCCGCACCTTCATCGCCGGTGCCGACATCACCGAGTTCGGCAAGCCGCCGAAGCCGCCCGCGCTCAACGACGTGCTGTCCGAGATCGAAAATTCGCCGAAGCCCGTGGTCGCCGCGATCCACGGCACTGCGCTCGGCGGCGGCCTCGAGGTCGCGCTCGCCTGCCATTTCCGCGTGGCGGTGAAAGAAGCCAAGCTCGGTCTGCCCGAGGTGAAGCTTGGCCTGTTGCCGGGTGCTGGCGGCACCCAGCGCCTGCCGCGTGCAGTGGGCCCAGAGCTCGCCGTCAAGATGATCGTCGGCGGCGATCCCATCGGTGCCGCGGAAGCGCTGAAGAACGGTTTGATCGAGGAGATCGTCGAAGGACCGGCGTCGGGCGGCGAAGCCTTCGTGCGCAAGCTGCTCGCCGAGAAGCGCCCGCTGCGCCGGCTGCGCGACGACGATTCCAAGCTCGCGGCCGCCAAGGCCGACCGCTCGATCTTCACCAATGCGGTTGCGGCCATGACCAAGAAGTCGCGCGGCCTGGAGGCGCCGTTCGCGGCCGCGGATGCCGTCGGCTATGCCATCGACCTGCCGTTCGACGAAGGTCTGAAGAAGGAGCGCGAGGGCTTCCTCAAGCTCGTCGCCAGCGACCAGTCCAAGGCGCAGCGCTACGCCTTCTTCGCCGAGCGCGAGGCCAACAAGATCGCGGGCGTGCCTGAAGGCACCAAGCCGCGCCCCGTTAACCGTGTCGCCATTCTCGGCGCCGGCACCATGGGCGGCGGCATCGCGATGTCCTTTGCCAATGCCGGCGTTCCCGTCACGCTGATCGAGACCGGCGAGGAGCAGCTCAAGCGCGGCATGGGCATCATGCAGAAGAACTGGGAAGCGACCGCAGCGCGCGGCGGCATCCCGGCCGATGCGCCCGCCAAGCGCATGGCGCTAATCGACGGCAAGGTCGGCATCGAGAATGTCGGCGATGCCGACCTCGTCATCGAGGCCGTGTTCGAGACTATGGCGGTGAAGAAGGAGGTGTTCGGCAAGCTCGACCAGTACGCCAAGCCCGGCGCGGTGCTCGCCTCCAACACCTCGTATCTGAACATCGACGAGATCGCGAAGTCGACCAAGCGTCCGCAGGACGTGCTCGGCATGCACTTCTTCTCGCCGGCCAATGTCATGAAGCTGTGCGAGATCGTGCGCGCCGACAAGACCGCGCCGGACGCTCTCGTGACGGCGGTCACGATCGCACGCAAGATCGCGAAGGTGCCGGCCGTTGTCGGCGTCTGTGATGGCTTCGTCGGCAACCGCATGCTGGCGCAGCGCGGCAAGCAGGCCGAGAAGCTCCTGTTCGAAGGCGCGCTGCCGCAGCAGGTCGATGCGGTGGTGACAAAATTCGGCATGCCGATGGGGCCGTTCGCGATGGGCGACCTCGCCGGCCTCGACATCGGCTGGCGTTCTCGCAAAGACCGCGGCATCAAGTCGGAGATCGCGGACGCTTTGTGCGAAGCCGGCCGCTTCGGCCAGAAGACCGGCAAGGGCTACTACAAGTATGAAGCCGGCTCCCGTGCGCCGCTGCCCGATCCGGAGGTCGAGAAGCTGATCGACGAGACGCTTCTCCGCCTCGGCCGCAAGAAGCGCGTCGTCAGCGACGAGGAGATCCTCGAGCGCATGATGTACCCGATGATCAACGAGGGCGCCAAGATCCTCGAAGAGGGCATCGCGGCGCGTCCCTCCGACATCGACGTGGTCTGGCTCTACGGCTACGGCTGGCCGATCTATCGCGGTGGCCCGATGTACTGGGCCGACACCGTCGGCCTCAAGCACATCGCCGACCGTCTTGCCTTCTACGCCAAGGAGACCAACGATCCGAGCCTCGAGCCCGCCCCGCTGCTGAAGAAGCTGGCGGCCGAAGGCAAGACGTTCGCCTCGCTGGCGGCGGCGTCGAAGGCGGCGTGATGGGGCTTTACGCTCCAACTCTCAGTCATTCCGGGGCGCCCGCAGGGCGAACCCGGAATCTCGAGATTCCGGGTTCGGCTCTTCGAGCCGCCCCGGAATGACTGTCCCTGTGGTTAAGCAAGCAATGACCCATCCCGGCGAACAGTTTTATCCCGAGGGCGTGCGGTGGGACGACACCATCGTCCAGGGCACGCTGCCTGACCTCTTGGCGAAAGCCGCCGCCGATTACGGCCCGCGCACCGCGCTGGAGTTCCGCGACCGTCCGATCAGCTACACCGAGCTCGCAGGGATGGCCGAGCGCGCGGCCGCCGCGTTCCTGCGCGCCGGCTGCGGCAAGAACAGCTCCGTCGCGCTGTTCCTCGGCAACACGCCCGACCACCCCGTCAATTTCTTCGGCGCGCTGAAGGCCGGCAGCCGCGTTGCGCATCTGTCGCCGCTCGACGGCGAGATCGCGCTGACCCACAAGGTCTCCGACTCCGGCTCGCGCCTGCTCGTGACCTCGAACCTCCAGGCGCTGCTGCCGACCGCGCTGAAATTTCTAGAGAAGGGCCTGATCGATCGCCTCGTCGTCTGCGAGGACGACCATTGGGGCAAGATCGGCACGCCGCAGGCGGCGATCCCCAATGATCCCCGTATCGTCACCTTCAAGGCCTTTGTCGAGGGCGCGACCGCGCCGGCTGAGTGGCCGCAAGTTGCGGCCGACGACGTCGCGCTGCTGCAATACACCGGCGGCACCACCGGCCTGCCCAAGGGCGCGATGCTGACGCACGGCAATCTCACCGCGGCGGTGTCGATCTACGACGTCTGGGGCAAGCCGTCGCGTGCCGCGCGCGGCGACGTGATCGAGCGCGTGATCTGCGTGCTGCCGCTGTTCCACATCTACGCGCTCACCGTCGTGCTGCTGTCCTCGCTGAGCCGCGGCAATCTGATCTCGCTGCATCAGCGCTTCGACGTCGAAGCCGTAATGCGCGACATCGAAGTGAAACGCGCGACCTATTTCCCGGGCGTGCCGACGATGTGGATCGCAATCGCCGCGCTCCCCGACCTCGACAAGCGCGACTTTTCCTCGCTCGCCACCATCGGCTCTGGCGGCGCGCCGCTGCCGGTGGAGATCGCGAGCTTCTTCGAGCGCAAGGTCGGCAAGAAGCTGCGCAGCGGCTGGGGCATGACCGAGACCTGTTCGCCCGGCACCGGCCATCCACCGACGGGTCCCGACAAGCCCGGCTCGATCGGCCTGATGCTGCCGGGCATCGAGCTCGACGTGGTCGCGCTCGACGATCCCAAACGCGTGCTGCCATCAGGCGAGGTCGGCGAAATCCGCATCAAGGGCCCGAACGTCACCAAGGGCTACTGGAACAAGCCGGAGGGATCCGCGGAGGCCTTCGTCGACGGCCGCTTCCTCACCGGCGATATCGGCTATGTCGACACCGACGGCTATTTCTTCCTGGTCGACCGCAAGAAGGACATGATCATCTCCGGCGGCTTCAACGTCTATCCGCAGATGATCGAGCAGGCGATCTACACCATCCCGGGCGTGCACGAGGTGATCGTGCTCGGCATCCCCGACCAGTATCGGGGCGAAGCCGCCAAAGCCTTCATCAAGCTGAAGCCCGACGCAAAGCCGTTCTCGCTTGAGGAACTGCGTGCGCAGCTGGCCGGCAAGCTCGGCAAGCACGAGCTGCCGGCGGCGGTCGAGTTCGTCGCCGACCTGCCGCGCACGCCGGTCGGAAAATTGTCGCGCCACGAATTGCGCCAGCAGCAGAAGCCGTCACAATCCATTCAACATGCATCAGGAGGTCGCGCTTGACCGACGCCGTCATCGTTTCCACCGCCCGCACCCCGATCGGCAAAGCCTATCGCGGCGCGCTCAATGCCACCGAGGGCGCAACGCTGCTCGGCCATGCCATCGGCGAGGCTGTCGCGCGCGCAAAAGTCGATCCGAAGGAGGTCGAGGACGTTGTGATGGGTGCAGCGCTGCAGCAGGGCGCGACCGGCGGCAACATCGCCCGCAAGGCACTGCTGCGCGCCGGACTTCCCGTCACCGTCGCCGGCACCACGATCGACCGGCAATGCGCCTCGGGCCTGCAGGCGATCGCGCTCGCCGCGCGCTCGGTCATTTTCGACGACGTCGAGATCGCGGTCGGCGGTGGCGGCGAGTCGATCAGCCTCGTGCAGAACGACAAGATGAACGGCTTCCATGCGCAGGACCCGGCGCTGCTGAAGATCAAGGGCGAGGTCTACATGCCCATGATCGACACCGCCGAGGTCGTCGCCAAGCGCTACGGCATCTCGCGTGAGAAGCAGGACGAGTACTCTCTCGAGAGCCAGCGCCGCACCGCCGCGGCCCAGCAAGGCGGCAAGTTCAAGGAGGAGATCGCACCGATCACGACGCAGATGGCGGTCACCGACAAGGCGACCGGCGCGGTGTCGATGAAAGAGGTCACCCTGTCGCAGGACGAGGGTCCGCGTCCCGAGACCACGATCGAAGGCCTCGCCGGCCTCAAGCCTGTGCGCGGCGAGGGGTTCACCATCACCGCCGGCAATGCCAGCCAGCTCTCCGACGGTGCCAGCGCCTCCGTCATCATGAGCGACAAGGAAGCCGCCAAGCGCGGCCTTGCGCCGCTCGGCATCTTCCGCGGCTTCGTCTCCGCCGGCTGCGAGCCGGACGAGATGGGCATCGGCCCGGTCTTCGCCGTGCCGCGCCTGCTCAAGCGCCACGGCCTGACGGTCGACGACATCGGCCCCTGGAAGCTCAACGAAGCCTTCGCGGTGCAGGTGCTCTATTGCCGCGACAAGCTCGGCATCGACCCTGACAAGATCAACGTCAATGGCGGCGCGATTTCGGTCGGCCATCCCTACGGCATGTCTGGCGCACGCCTCACCGGTCACGCTTTGATCGAAGGCCGCCGCCGCAAGGCGAAATACGCGGTCGTCACCATGTGCGTCGGTGGTGGCATGGGCGCTGCGGGGCTGTTCGAGGTGCTGCAGTAACTGCCGTCGTTAAGACGGCAACATAAAAATCGCTCACAGGAGGATCCGATGGATCTCGCATTCACGAAAGAAGAGCAGGCGTTTCGCGAGGAAGTGCGGCAGTTCTTCCGCGACAACGTGCCGCCGGACACGCGGCGCAAGCTGGTCGAGGGCCGTCATCTCACCAAGGACGAGATGGTGACGTGGTGGCGCATCCTCAACAAGAAGGGCTGGGGCGTCAGCCACTGGCCGAAGGAATATGGCGGCACCGGGTGGACCGCCGTGCAGCACTACATCTTCAACGAGGAGCTGCAGGCGCATCCCGCGCCGCAGCCGCTCGCCTTCGGCGTCAGCATGGTCGGCCCCGTCATCTACACGTTCGGCAACGAGGAGCAGAAGAAGAAATATCTTCCGCGCATCGCCAATGTCGACGACTGGTGGTGCCAGGGTTTTTCGGAGCCCGGCTCCGGCTCCGATCTTGCTTCGCTCAAGACCAAGGCCGAGCGCCGTGGCGACAAGTGGATCATCAACGGCCAGAAGACCTGGACCACGCTCGCCCAGCACGCCGACATGATCTTCTGCCTCTGCCGCACCGACAACAATGCCAAGAAGCAGATGGGCATCTCCTTCATCGTGTTCTCGATGAAGTCGAAGGGCGTCACCGTGCGCCCGATCCAGACCATCGACGGCGGCCATGAGGTCAACGAAGTCTTCTTCGACGACGTGGAAGTCCCGATCGAGAACCTGATCGGCGAGGAGAACAAGGGTTGGGACTACGCAAAGTTCCTGCTCGGCAATGAGCGCACCGGCATCGCCCGCGTCGGCGTCTCCAAGGAGCGCATCCGCCGCATCAAGGATCTCGCCTCCAAGGTCGAATCCGGCGGCAAGCCGATCATCCAGGATCCTGCCTTCCGCGAGAAGCTGGCGGCCTGCGAGATCGAGCTGAAGGCGCTCGAGCTCACACAGCTGCGCGTCGTCGCCGACGAGGGCAAGCACGGCAAGGGCAAGCCCAACCCGGCTTCGTCAGTTCTGAAGATCAAGGGCTCGGAGATCCAGCAGACCACCACCGAGCTCCTGATGGAAGTGATCGGTCCCTTCGCCGCGCCTTATGACGTGCATGGCGATGACGGCTCCAACGAAGCCATGGACTGGACCGCCCAGATCGCGCCGAGCTACTTCAACAACCGCAAGGTCTCGATCTACGGCGGCTCCAACGAGATCCAGCGCAACATCATCGCCAAGGCGGTGCTGGGGCTGTGATGCTCTTCTCCCTCTTCCCGTTCTTACGGGGAGAGGGGTGGGGTGAGGGGCTCTCTCCGCGCAGAGATTGCCGAGATAGCGGTACCCCCTCACCCGGATTGCATCTTCGATGCAATCCGACCTCTCCCCGCAAGCGGGGAGAGGTGAAGAGCCCCTCGCAACGCAGACACTTTTGACTCGAGGAAACAGAAATGGATTTTGATCTGTCCGAGGAGCAGCGGCTTCTCAAGGAAAGCATCGACGGCCTCTTGACCGATTCCTACGATTTCGAGAGCCGCAAGAAGTACATGAAGGAGAAGGGCGGCTGGAGCAAAACCGTCTGGCTCAAGCTCGCCGAGCAGGGCCTGCTCGGCCTGCCCTTCGCTGAGGCCGATGGCGGTTTCGGCGGCGGCGGCGTCGAGACCATGATCGTGATGGAGGCGCTCGGCAAGGCGCTGGTGCTCGAGCCTTATCTGGCGACGGTGGTGATCGGCGGCGGTTTCCTGCGCCACGCCGCCACCGATGCGCAGAAGGCCGCGCATGTGCCCGGGATCATCGACGGCAGCAAGACGCTCGCCTTCGCCCAGCTCGAGAAGAACTCGCGCTACGATCTCTTCGACGTCTCGACGACCGCGAAGAAGAAGGGCGATGGCTGGATCATCGACGGCGAGAAATTCGTCGTGCTCAACGGTGAGAATGCCGACACGCTTCTAGTCACCGCGCGCACCAAGGGCGATCGCCGCGACAAGACGGGTATCGGCGTGTTCCTGGTCCCCGCGAATGCCAAGGGCGTCGCCAAGAAGGGCTATCCGACCCAGGACGGCCTGCACGCTGCCGACATCACCTTCACCGGCGTCGAGGTCGGCCCGGACGCCGTGCTCGGCAACCCCGAGGATTCGCTCGCACTGATCGAGCGCGTGGTCGATGAAGCCCGCGTCGCACTCTGTGCCGAGGCGGTCGGACTGATGGATGAATCGCTCAAGACCACCGTCGAGTACATCAAGACCAGAAAACAGTTCGGCGTCGCGATCGGCTCGTTCCAGTCGCTCCAGCACCGCGCCTCCGACATGTTCGTGGCCGCCGAGCAGGCACGCTCGATGTCGATGTTCGCGACCATGGCGAACGATTTCGAGGACGCCAAGGAGCGCACCAATGCGATCGCTGCGGCCAAGGTGCAGATCGGCAAGTCGCTGAAATTTGTCGGCCAGCAGTCGATCCAGCTCCACGGCGGCATCGGCATGACCATGGAGGCGAAGATCGGCCACTACTTCAAGCGCCTCACCATGATCGAGAACACCTTTGGCGACACCGACTACCACCAGCGCCGGGTCGCGGACGCCGGTGGGTTGATCTAAGCCACACAAGGACTGTCATCCCGAGGCATCACGAAGCGATGAGCCCGGGATCTCTCCACGTCGTCATTGCGAGCGAAGGGAAGCAATCCAGGATCTTTCCGTTGAGGCAGTCTGGATTGCTTCGTCGCTTCGCTCCTCGCAATGACGGAGGTTGTTGAAGCAGCGGAACAACATCAATGAAAAACACCCCGTTCGATCTCACCGGCAAGGTCGCGGTCGTCACCGGCTCCAGCCGCGGCATCGGCCGCTCCTCCGCCGAACTGCTGGCGAAACTCGGCGCCAAGGTGGTCGTCTCCTCGCGCAAGGCCGACGCCTGCAAGGAAGTCGCCGATGGCATCATTGCGGCCGGCGGCGATGCCATCGTCATCCCCTGCAACATCGCGCGCAAGAACGAGGTCGAGGCGCTGATCGCGGGTAGCACCAAGCACTACGGCAAGATCGACATTCTCGTCTGCAATGCCGCGGTCAATCCCTATTACGGCCCGCTGCTCGACATCACCGATGAAGCCTTCGACAAGATCATGGGCTCGAACGTCAAGAGCAACATCTGGCTCGCCGCGCTCGCGATCCCTGAGATGGCCGAGCGCGGCAACGGCTCCGTGATCATCATCTCCTCGATCGGGGGCTTGCGCGGCTCCACCGTGATCGGCGCCTACGGCATCTCCAAAGCCGCCGATTTCGCGCTGTGCCGCTCGCTCGCCGGCGAATGGGGCCCGAAGGGCGTCCGGGTCAACTGCATCGCGCCCGGCCTCGTCAAGACCGATTTCGCCCGCGCGCTCTGGGAAGACGAAGCCAACCTGAAGCGCCGCACCGCCACCACCCCGCTCCGCCGCATCGGCGAACCCGACGAAATCGCCGGTGCCGTCGCCTACCTCGCCTCCGACGCTTCGAGCTTCATGACCGGCCAGACCATCGTCATCGATGGCGGCGTCACCACAGCGGCGGTGTAGCCGTCCCACTACTTGCAATTGTAACGCGAGCGCGCTTTCCTTACCCTCCCCTGGAGGGGTCCGGGACGAACGCAGCTCGCCCGTGGGTCGCTCGCGCGAAGCGCGAGCGGGGTGGGGTGAAGCCACGGCAATGGTCTCGACATCGATCCGACGCGCCGCCGCGAAGAAGCTGAGAGCGAACACCACGCCGCATGAGCGGATGCTGTGGCGCGCCCTCAAAGAACTTCCGATGGACGGCTCGCACTTCCGCCGGCAAGCGCCGCTCGGTCCTTACGTGGTTGATTTCTTCTTGCCAGCCAAGCGCCTCATCATCGAACTCGACGGTGGACACCACAACGAGGACAATGTGGCCGCCCGCGACCTCGAACGCCAACGCTGGCTCGAAAACGAAGGCTATCGCGTCATCCGTTTCTGGAATTCGGAGATCGTGAGTGACCTGACCGCTGTGCTCGAACGCATCTATATCGAGCTGTACGAATCGCGCGAAGCAGAAGCCGCACCATTGAGGCATCGCCGAACGTAATGTCTCGAGCGCTTCTTCTCTTACCCTCCCCTGGAGGGTAGGGCTATCGCATATGGCCGAGGGTGGAGAGAAGGAAGTCATTATTCCATCTGGCTTGGAGCATTTTATGGCTGATGCGCGCAGGACCGGGGGTTGCCTGCAGCGTATTGATGGCCAGCTTGCGGATGAGGGCGAGATTTTCCGCAGCGTGATCCTTGCGGCTGCGGCAGGCATCCTCATCGAACAGAACGTCGAGGACCCAGTGCAGGTTGTTCTCGATGCTCCAGTGGGTACGCACGACCTCGAGCAGCTTTTTGGCCGACAGCAGGCGCGAGGCCAGGAAGTATCGGACCGTATGCTTGGCGGTCTTGCCAGAGTTGGCGCGCCAACTGTCGATGCGAGCGACGGCGGCGATAGCGGGGAAGTCATATTGCTTCGCCAACTGTGGCGCCGGCGCGACGATGGCCTGCCGGCGCTCGACGCGGCCGTGCGCGGCGGCCTTCCGTTGACTCGCCCGTGCGGGCTTTCGGGCTGTGTCGATCAGCGTCTTGACGGCCTTGAAGAGCCGGCCACGGTTGCTCTTGATGGCCAACACGTAGTGCCCCTTCCGGTCGCGGATGGCCTGTGCGGTGTCGGGCCGGCAATGCAAGGCGTCGGCGGTGACAAGAGCCCCGTCCAGATCGAGCAGCGCCAGGACTTCGAGAGCCCCGGCAACCTCGTTGCGATTGGGAGCCTTCCGCTGAGCCAACGCCATGCGAGTGCCGGCCGCCCAGACATTGACCATATGCAGTGGCGTGGCCTGCCGGCCACGCGTGAAGGCTCCGCGCAGAGCCTTGCCGTCGATGCTGACCACCCCTTGATGCCGAAGCTCTTGCTGAACTTGCGCAAAACCGCTTCCAGACCCTTCGGGTCCAACGCACGGAAGACGTTGCTGAACGTATCGTGGCTCGGAATGCCGTGCCTGAGCTCCAGAAATCGCCGCAACAGCTCCTCGCGGCCTTGGCCAAAGAACTCGAACTCGGTGCAGGTCTTGGCGCCAGCCAGCGTGGCTGCCAATGCAATGACAAGGACATCCACCAGATCGTGTCGGGTGTTGCTGGCGCGCGGATCCTTGAGCGGTCGAAACAGGCGCTTGAGCTTGCGCATTCAGGGCTCCCTCGAGAAGCGAGAGACACCCTAAGAATCCAGTTCCAACCCCTTTGCAATACCCCTCTAGCGCCATATGCGATTCCCCTACCCTGGAGGGGGAGGGTCGCTGCGCATGCAATGCGCAGCGGGGTGGGGTGACAGACTATCCACGAATGCGGTGTTTCGGAATGGCACGGTGGAGATGCTCTTCGCCGCAAGAAAGGCCGCCTTTGTGGCTTCACCCCACCCCGTCCGCGCTGCGCGCGGTCGACCCTCCCCCTCCAGGGGAGGGTAAGAGAGACCAACCTTGACCTTGCCGCCCTAATCCGCTCCCTTTGCCGCGACGCAATGATCCCCTCCAGGGAAAACGCCAAGGTACGCCGCCATGTCTTTCGTCCTCGCCATCGACCAGGGCACCACCTCCTCGCGCGCGATCGTGTTTCGCGGCGATATTTCCATTGCGGCGAAGGCGCAGGCCGAGTTTCCGCAGCATTTTCCGGCCTCGGGCTGGGTCGAGCACGAGCCGGAGGACATCTGGACCTCGACCGTGATGGTCTGCCGCGAGGCCATCGAGCATGCCGGCATCAGCGCAAAGGACATCGCCGCGATCGGCATCACCAATCAGCGCGAGACCACGGTGGTGTGGGACCGCGCCACCGGGCAGGCCGTGCACCGCGCCATCGTGTGGCAAGACCGCCGCACCGCGGATATCTGCGCCAAGCTGAAAGCCGACGGCCGCGAGCCCGTGATCTCGCAGAAGACCGGCCTGATCATCGATCCCTATTTCTCTGGCACCAAGGTCGCCTGGATCCTCGACCACGTCCCCGGCGCCCGGGCACGCGCCGCGCGCGGCGAATTGATGTTCGGCACCATCGATTGCTACCTGCTCTGGCGTCTCACCGGCGGCAAGGTGCACGCTACCGACGCCACCAACGCTTCGCGCACGCTGCTGTTCAACATCCACACCGGCGAGTGGGACGACGAGTTGCTGGAGATCATCGGCGTGCCGCGCTCGATGCTGCCCGAGGTGAAGGATTCCTCCGCCCGTTTCGGCGAGAGCACGCCGGACCTGTTCGGCGGCCCCATTGCCATCTCCGGCATTGCCGGCGATCAGCAAGCCGCCACCATCGGCCAGGCCTGCTTCCGCCCGGGCATGATGAAATCCACTTACGGCACCGGCTGCTTTGCCTTGCTCAACACCGGCACGACGCCGGTGGTCTCCAAGAACAAGCTGCTCACCACTGTCGCCTATCAGCTCGATGGCAAACGCACCTACGCGCTCGAAGGCTCGATCTTTGTCGCCGGCAGCGCGGTGCAATGGCTGCGCGACGGCCTCGGCATCATCAAGCACGCCGCCGAAACCGGACCTCTTGCTGATCAGTCCGACTCCATGCAGAGCGTCTATCTCGTCCCCGCCTTCGTCGGCATGGGCGCGCCCTACTGGAATCCGCGCGTGCGCGGCGCGCTGTTCGGCCTCACCCGCAACACCGGCCCCGCCGAGCTCGCCCATGCCGCGCTCGAAAGCGTCTGCTACCAGACCTTCGACCTCTGGGCCGCGATGCGCGCGGACTGGCCGAGCTCGGAAACCGCAAGCGTCGTGCTGCGCGTCGACGGCGGCATGACCGCCTCCGACTGGACCATGCAGCGCCTCGCCGATCTCCTGGATGCCCCCGTCGACCGCCCCGTGATCCAGGAGACCACGGCGCTGGGCGCCGCCTATCTCGCCGGCCTCAATGCGGGCGTCTATCCCGAGCCGACCAAATTCGCCGACAATTGGCGCCTCGAGCATCGCTTCAAGCCGAACATGAGCGAGGCGACTCGGCAGCGGAAGCTCGCTGGATGGGCGCGGGCGGTGAAAGGCGTGCTGGCGAGCGACGAGGGGGAGGGCTAGCGGTAAACTTCGTAGCCCGGATGGAGCGAAGCGCAATCCGGGACCGCTGTCGCTTGTGGCACAAATCCCGGATTGCGCTTCGCTCCATCCGGGCTACACGGTTGTGGAGAAAAATGATCCTCCCCGACGGCTATTCCGACGTGCCCGCCGGCAAGATCGCGGCGGTCGTCACGCATCTGGAGATGACCGCGCCTCCCGCGCGCCGCGACGATCCCCCTGGCGCCTGGATCCTGCGCAAGGTCGACACGCCCGCGCTCCACTGGTACCGCGAACTCTTCCGCCGCGTCGGCGACGATTGGCTGTGGTTTTCGCGAGCCCGTATGACAGACACCGAGCTCGCCGCAATCATCCGCGCGCCTGAAATCGAGATCTACTCTCTGGTCGTGGACGGCCGCGATGAAGGCCTGCTCGAACTCGACTTCCGCGAGCCCGGCCAGTGCGAGCTCGTCTATTTCGGCGTCACCGCACCCTTGATTGGCACCGGCGCCGCCCGCTTTCTGATGAACCGCGCGCTGGAGCTTGCCTGGTCTCGCAACGTCCGCCGGGTCTGGGTGCACACCTGCACGCTCGACCATCCAGCGGCCGTCGCGTTCTATCAGCGCTC
Source organism: Bradyrhizobium sp. LMG 9283 (assembly GCF_045571415.1). NCBI lineage: Bacteria > Pseudomonadati > Pseudomonadota > Alphaproteobacteria > Hyphomicrobiales > Nitrobacteraceae > Bradyrhizobium > Bradyrhizobium sp. LMG 9283. The sequence goes on along the minus strand of NZ_CP120691.1, from coordinate 8,120,808 downwards.
CGGCTTTCGCCCGTTCCGCCGCCAGATCGAGATCGCCGACGACCCGCGCCTCGACGGCACCGCGCCGCGGACGGCGGCGAAGCACGTGCCCATCATCGAATAGTGCGCGCGGCCGTAGCCCGGATGAGCGGAGCGATATCCGGGGAAGCCCTCAAGAAGTCCCCGCATGTCGCTTCGCTCATGCGGGCTACTCCTCAAAACACCTCCTGCTTTCCCCGCGCCAGCGAGAACCCCCGCTGCATCGCGTTGAAGCAAGTCAGCCCCGTCTGCTCCGACCGGCAAGTAAATCCCCCGCGCTGCCACACCCCGCCGTAGGCGAGCACCGGCAGCGAGGCATCCATCACCATGTCGCCGGCGCAGATGCGCCCCGCAGCCCCCTTCGCGCTCATCTCGAAGGCGTTGCCATAGTCGAGTTCGCAGTCGGCTGGCCGGTGCGGGCGCGCGTCCATGTTCATGATGTCGCAGCGGAGCACACCCTGTCCGTTCTCTGTGAAGAACTGGCAGGCGATGTTCTTCGACGGCGTCAGGAAGCCGGTCGGGCGGTCCTGGGCATGCGCGGTGCTTGCAGCGGCGAGCAGGACGAGGACGGTGAAGTATCGCAAGGACATGACAAACTCCCGGCTGGTCGGCGCCGCATTGATCCCCTTTTGTTGCGTCGCGCGCAATGCTCTCCTTCCAAGATAGTTGTTGCGATCCACGCGCATTGGCGATGAACTCGCGCGCCCTGCTATATCCCACGACTGACAAGAGCGAGAGCCATGTTCCTGATCGGCCAATATGATTCCCCCTTCGTCCGCCGTGTCGCGATTGCGCTCCGGCTTTACGGGCTCGCCTTCGAGCACAGACCGTGGTCGACCTTCGGCGATGCCGACAAGATCGCGCCCTACAATCCGCTGCGCCGCGTGCCGACCCTGGTGCTCGATGACGGCGAGGCGCTGATCGAGAGCACGATCATCCTCGATTATCTCGACGATCTCGTCGGACCCGGGAAGGCAATGCTGCCACGAGGTGGCATCGAGCGGCGCAAGCACTTGCGCATCTGCGCGCTTGCCTCCGGGCTCGGCGACAAGGCGGTGAGCCTGCTCTACGAGCGTGTGCTGCGGAAGGAGCAGCTGGCGCTGTGGGTCGAGCGCTGCCAGGCGCAGATCGCTGACGTGCTCGGCGTGCTCGAAGCCGAGCGGGCCAAGGTGACGACGCCGTACTGGCTGGGCGATCGCATCGGCCACGCCGACGTCGCGGTGGCCTGCGTCGTCCGCTTCACCCGCGAGGCGCACCCGCAGCTGTTCGAGCCTGCGCGTTACCCGGCGCTGTCGGCGCATGCCGAGCGTTGCGAGGCACTGGCACCGTTCAAGGAGATCGTGCAGCCACTGGCGCCGCCGAAGGGATGAGGCCCCTTACCCTCCCCTCGAGGGGGAGGGTCGATCGCGCGCAGCGCGAGCGGGGTGGGGTGACAGACCATCCGCGATCTCGCTGCTCGCGTGTCCTGCTCGAGGTTCTCAGTGCGATCGCGTTCGTGGCTTCACCCCACCTCGGTCCGCATTCCGCTGCGCTGCATGCGAACCGATCCTCCCCCTCCAGGGGAGGATGGGCATCGTGCATGTAGGAAGAGGTGAAGGGGCACTCGCATCCGCCCAAGTTGCGAAACCGGCGTGGTCGGCGACGATGAAACAATACCCCTGTTTTGCCCGACGCCGCAACTCGCTTTCGGTAAGACCGAAATTGCTCAACCTTTTCAACCCCATCGCTACTGTGCATGGGGTTGTTTTCTCACTTCTTGTTTTGCGGCCCGCCTATCCCGCCCCCGCGCGCTTCTTCTGCCAGACGAGGTGCACCGCGCAGGTGCAGCCCGGCGGATGCGAGGCGAGGTCTTTCGGCATCTCGTCGTTCGCCGGCGTCGCCGCGAAGGCCTTGTCCTGATGCGACGGGATGTAGTTCAGCACCGGCGCGAGCCAGCGCTCAGCTTTCGCGACGCTCATGCCCTTGCGTGCCGCGTAGTCCTCGACCTGATCGCGCTCGATCTTGCCGACGCCGAAATAATAGCTCGCCGGGTTTGCAAAATAGAGCCCGGATACGGACGAGCCCGGCCACATCGCAAAGTTCTCGGTGAGCTTCACGCCGGCGGTGGCTTCCGCATCGAGCAGCGCGAACAGCGTCGCCTTCTCGGTGTGATCGGGCTGGGCGGGATAGCCGGGCGCGGGGCGGATGCCCTGATACTTCTCGAGGATCAGCTCCTCGTTGGTGAGCGCTTCATCCGGCGCATAGGCCCAGAACTCCCGGCGCACGCGGGCATGCATGCGCTCGGCAAAGGCTTCGGCAAGGCGGTCGGCCAGCGCCTTGCACAGGATCGAGGAGTAATCGTCATTCGCTTTTCTGAAGCGGTCGGCGACCGCATCCTCGCCGATCCCTGCGGTGACGACGAAGCCGCCGATATAATCGGGCACGCCTGTGGGCGCGATGAAGTCCGAAAGCGCCGCGTTGAAACGGCCCTCGCGCTTCTCCAGCTGCTGGCGCAGCGTGTGCAGCGTCGCGATGCTCTTGGTCCGGCTTTCGTCGGCGTAGAGCACGATGTCGTCGCCTTGCGCGTTCGCCGGCCAGAAGCCGATCGTCGCACGGGCCCGGAACCATTTCTCCCTGACGATGGTGTCGAGCATCTTGCGCGCATCGTCATAGAGCGAGCGCGCGACCTCGCCGACCTTGGCATCGTCGAGAATGGCGGGGAAGCGTCCCGCGAGCTCCCAGGTCTGGAAGAACGGCGTCCAGTCGATATAGGGGACAAGCTCGGCGAGGTCATATTCGTCGAAGCTGCGGATGCCCAAGAAGGTCGGCTTCACCGGCTTGTTCGCGGCAAAGTCGACCGGCACGCGGTTGGCGCGGGCATCGCTGAGCTTGAGCCGCTTCTTGTCGGCCTGCGCACGCAGATGTGCCTCCGAGATCTTGGCGTACTCGGCCCGCACCTCGGCGGCATAGACCTCGCGCTTCTCGGGCGAGAGCAGCGCAGAGGCGACGCCGACGGCGCGGCTGGCATCGTTGACGTGGACGACGGGACCGGCGCGATAGCTCGGATCGATCTTCACCGCCGTGTGCACGCGGCTGGTCGTGGCGCCGCCGATCAAAAGCGGCAGCTTCAAGCCTTCGCGCTGCAATTCGCCGGCGAAGAACGCCATCTCGTCGAGCGAGGGCGTGATCAGGCCCGATAGCCCGACGATGTCGGCCTTCTCGGCTTTCACCGTCTCGACGATCTTCGCCGCCGGCACCATCACGCCGAGGTCGATGACCTCGAAGTTGTTGCACTGGAGCACGATGCCGACGATGTTCTTGCCGATGTCGTGGACGTCGCCCTTGACGGTCGCGAGCACGATCTTGCCGGCGGAGGAGTTCGCGTCCGTGCCGATGCCGCTGGCGAGGTTGCGCGCTTTCTCCTCCTCCATGAACGGCATCAGGTAAGCAACGGCCTGCTTCATCACGCGCGCGGACTTCACCACCTGCGGCAGGAACATCTTGCCGTCGCCGAAGAGATCGCCGACCACGTTCATGCCGGCCATCAGCGGCCCCTCGATCACGTCGAGCGGACGCGAGGAATTCTTGCGGGCCTCCTCGGTGTCCTGCTCGATGAACTCGGTGATGCCATGCACCAGCGAATGCGACAGCCGCTTCTCCACCGGCCATTCGCGCCAGGCGAGATCGGCTTCCTTGCTCTCGGTCTTCTTGCCGCGGAATTTTTCCGCGAGCGCCAGCAGGCGTTCGGAGGCCCCGGGGTCGCGGTTGAGGACGACGTCCTCGCATGTCTGCCGCAGCTCCGGATCGATGTCGTCATAGACGATCATCTGCCCGGCATTGACGATGCCCATGTCCATGCCGGCCTTGATGGCATGATACAGGAACACCGAGTGCATGGCCTCGCGCACCGGCTCGTTGCCGCGGAACGAGAACGACAGGTTGGAGACGCCGCCCGAGACATGCGCGCCCGGCAGGTTCTGTCGGATCCACCGCGTCGCCTCGATGAAGTCGACGCCGTAATTGTTGTGCTCCTCGATGCCGGTTGCGATCGCGAAGATGTTCGGATCGAAGATGATGTCCTCCGGCGGGAAGCCGACCTTGTTCACCAGGATGTCGTAGGCACGCTTGCAGATCTCGGTCTTGCGCGCGAACGTGTCGGCCTGGCCGACCTCGTCGAATGCCATCACGACGACCGCCGACCCATGGCGCCGCGCGATCCTCGCCTCGTGGATGAACTTCTCCTCGCCTTCCTTCATCGAGATCGAGTTGACGACCGGCTTGCCCTGCACGCATCTCAGGCCGGCCTCGATCACCGAGAATTTCGAGGAGTCGACCATCACGGGGACGCGGGCGATGTCGGGCTCGGCGGCGACAAGGTTGAGGAACGTCACCATCGCGGCTTCGGAGTCGAGCAGGCCCTCGTCCATGTTGACGTCGATAACTACCGCGCCGTTCTCGACCTGGTCGCGCGCGACCTGCAGCGCGGCGGTGTAGTCGCCGGCGGTGATCAGCTTGCGGAAGCGGGCCGATCCCGTGACGTTGGTGCGCTCGCCGACATTGACGAAGGGAATGGCGTCCGTCAGCACGAAGGGCTCAAGGCCAGAGAGGCGCAAGCGCGGTGCGATCTCCGGCACGATGCGCGGCTTGTGCGGAGCGACCGCGGCGGCGATTGCAGCGATGTGATCCGGCGTCGTGCCGCAGCAGCCGCCGACGATGTTGACGAGGCCGTCGCGCGCGAACTCGCCGATCAGGCGCGCCATGTACTCAGGCGTCTCGTCATACTGGCCGAACTCGTTCGGCAGGCCGGCATTGGGATAGGCACACACGAGCGTGTCGGCGACGCGGCCGATATCGGCGATGTGCGCGCGCAGATCCTCGGCGCCGAGCGCGCAGTTGAAGCCGATGGTGACAGGCTTGGCGTGCCGCACCGAATTCCAGAACGCTTCCGGCATCTGCCCGGATAGCAGGCGTCCGGATTTGTCGGTGATGGTGCCCGACACCATCACGGGCATGTCGATACCGAGCTCCTCGGTGATTTCGGCGATCGCATAGAGCGCCGCCTTGGCGTTGAGCGTGTCGAAGATGGTCTCAACCAGCAAGAGGTCGACGCCGCCGTCGATCAGTCCGCGGATCTGCTCGCCATAGGATTTACGGAGATCGTCGAAGGTGACGGCGCGATAGCCCGGATTGGACACGTCGGGCGAGATCGAGGCGGTGCGGTTGGTGGGGCCGATAGCGCCGGCAACGAAGCGCGGCTTGCCGTCCTCGGCTTCGACGCGGCGGGCGGCATTGCCGGCGAGGCGAGCGCCTTCGCGCGCCATCTCGTAGACGATATCGGTGAGATCGTAATCGGCCTGCGCGATCGAAGTCGTCGAGAAGGTGTTGGTTGCGACGATGTCGGCGCCGGCGCGCAAATAAGCGGCGTGGATGTCCTCGATCGCCTGCGGCTGGGTCAGGATCAACAGGTCGTTGTTGCCGCGAAGATCGCGATGGAAATTCTTGAAGCGCTCGCCACGGAAGGCAGACTCGTCGAGCTGGAGATTCTGGATCATCGTGCCCATGGCGCCGTCGAGCACGAGGATGCGCTGGCGCGCGGCGTTCAGCAGGGCAGTTCGCTTGGCGGAAACGGGTACGGTCATTTTCTCTTACGCTGCCTTCTGGGCGGTCTTGGCACGGATGCCGAGCAAATGGCTGATCGCGAACACGAGATCGGCGCGGTTCATGGTGTAGAAGTGGAAGGTATCGACGCCGTGCTTGGCGAGCTTCTGCACCTGGCCGGCGGCGACGGTCGCCGCCACCAGCTTGCGGGTCTCGGCGTCGTCATCGAGGCCCTCGAACTTCGCGGCGAACCAGTCGGGCACGGTGGTGCCGGCACGCGTCACGAAATTGCGTGCCTGCTTGAAATTGTGCATGGGCATGATGCCCGGCACGACAGGGATGTTGATCCCGCGGGCGCGGACGCGGTCGAGATAGCGGAAGTAGAGGTCGTTATCGAAGAACACCTGCGTGATCGCGCGGGTCGCGCCGGCGTCGACCTTGGCCTTCAGCGTGTCGATGTCGGCGTCGAAGTCGCGCGCCTCGGGGTGCTTTTCGGGATAGGCCGAAACGGACACCTCGATATCGCCATGCCGCTTCTTGATTCCCGCGACGAGCTCGGCAGAGCTCTGGTAGCCGTCGGGATGGCTGGAATAGGGTGTGCCGATGCCGCCAACGGGGTCACCGCGCAAGGCCACGATGTGACGCACGCCGACCTCGTGATAGCGGTCGACGATCTCGTCGATCTCGCCGCGCGATGCACCGACGCAGGTCAGATGCGCAGCCGGCAGCAGCGAGGTTTCTTTCAGGATGCGCGCAATGGTCGAATGGGTGCGCTCGCGGGTCGAGCCGCCGGCGCCATAGGTCACCGAGACGAATTTCGGCTCGAGCGGGGCCAGCCGCTTGATGGTCTCCCAGAGATTGCGCTCCATCTCCTCGGTCTTGGGCGGAAAGAACTCGAAGGAGATCGCAGGCCGCTTCAGGTGCCTGTCTTGCCCATTGGCTTGGCCAGGCGTCGTCGCGTCAGTCATGGCACCACTCACTCCAAGGTCTCGCTCAGCCACGGCGGCCAGCAGCCGCATCTAGCTCGGGGAGGCCTAAGATACGGCAAAGTGCGTTGGATCGACAGCCCATCATGGATGGGAAATGGCCCACTTGCGCCAAGAATAGCCGAATTAGTGAACGTTTGTCGATCTGAGTGGGAAATCCCTATAGGAAAATTCGCATTATAAATCAGTTCATTAGTCTAAGTCCGATCGAGGTTTGGCGCCTTTCTCCTATGTGGGCGACGTGAGCGTTGCGTCATTGTAGCTGTCTCAATCCCACCGTTTCCGTTCGGCCGGGCACGAGGGGCGCGCCGCTGGCATGCATCTGACCTGCGGAGCTGGCCCATTGCCGCTGCGCCGGCCTTCATTAGGTTAAGCCGCCATGATCCCGCTCTCAGTCCTCGACCTCTCCGTGGTCACCACCAGCACCCAGCCTGCCGCAGCGCTGCGCAACAGCATCGACCTGGCGCGCCACGTCGATGGGCTCGGCTATGTCCGCTATTGGCTCGCCGAGCATCACAACCTCGCCTCCGTCGCGAGCCCCGCGCCCGATGTGATGATCGGGCAGATCGCGGCGGTGACGAAGCACATCCGGGTCGGCTCAGGCGGAGTGATGCTGCCCAACCACGCGCCGCTGGTGGTGGCCGAGCGCTTCAAGATGCTGGAGGCGCTGTTTCCCGGCCGGATCGATCTCGGTCTCGGCCGTGCGCCGGGCACCGATGGCGCCACGGCCTATGCGCTGAGGAGCCGGCTCGACCGTCGCGAGGGCGACGATTTCCTGGAGCGGCTGCACGAACTGATCCTGTGGGAGACCCGCGAATTCCCCGCCGGGCACCCCTACAACAATGTCGTTGCGATGCCCGACGATACCAGGCTGCCGCCGATCTGGCTGCTTGGCTCCAGCGATTATTCCTCGGAATTGGCCGCCCAGGTCGGCATGGGCTTCGCCTTTGCCCATCATTTCGCTTCCCACGACGCGATCGATGCGATGGTGCATTACCGCAATCGTTTCCAGCCCTCAGCCTGGCGTGCGAGCCCGCACGCCATTCTCGCGGTCGCCGTCATTACGGCTGAAACCGATGAGGAGGCCGAAAGGCTCGCCTCTTCCTTCGACCTCAACCGCCTTCGCCGCGACCGTGGTCAATATCTGCCGCTGCCGAACGTCGAGGAGGCGATGGCCTATCCCTATACGGACGCCGAGCGCGCCTCGATCCTGCGCAACCGCTCGCGCCTGTTCGTCGGCAGCCCCGCGACGGTGCAGAAGAAGCTGCAGCCGCTGATCTACGCGAGCAAGCCGGACGAACTGATGGTGATCACTGCGGTGTACGACCATGAGGCGCGAAAGAAGTCGTATTCGCTGCTGGCGGAGGCGTTCGGGCTGGCGAAAAACGCGGCTTAGTCACGAGGGACACCGTGCCCCGGACGCAGTGCAGCGCGTAGCGGTGCGCTGCAGAGCCGGGGCCCATTGCAGTCCGTGTCTCGGGCCTCTGCGTCCCGGCTCGCGCTTCGCGCGACCGGGACACGCTACTAGTCCTGCGTCTCGCTGAATGTCGCCCGGAACGGATGGCCCGGATACACGCCGACGATGCGGAACTCGCGCGAGAAGAATTTCAGCTCCTCGATGGCGAAGGCGAGGCCCTTGTCTTCGGGGTGGCCGTCGACGTCGGCATAAAACTGCGTGGCGAAGAAATTGCCGTCGACCATGTAGCTCTCGAGCTTGGTCATGTTGACGCCGTTGGTGGCGAACCCGCCGAGCGCCTTGTAAAGCGCCGCCGGCAAGTTGCGCACGCGGAAAACAAAAGTGGTGACGAGCGGGCCGGTGCCTTGGGGCGCCCATTTCGGCTCACGCGCCAGCACCACGAAGCGCGTGGTGTTATGGGCCTCGTCCTCGATGTCGTCGGCAAGGATGTCGAGGCCGTAGATCTTGGCGGCCAGGCGCGAGGCGATCGCTGCGACGGTCTTGTCCTTGCGCTCGGAGATGTCGCGGGCGCTGCCGGCGGTGTCGGCGTGCACGATCGGCTTGATGCCGAGCTTGCGGATGATGCGCCGGCACTGGCCGAGCGCATGCACATGGCTCTCGACACTCTTGATGTCTTCGATCTTGGTGCCCTTCACCGCCATCAGCTGATGGCGGACCGGCAGAAACCATTCGCCAATGATGAACAGGCCAGAGGCCGGCAGCAGATGATGGATGTCAGCAACGCGGCCCGCGACCGAATTCTCGATCGGAATCATGCCGAGATCGGCCTCGCCCGAGGAGATCGCCGACAGCGCGTCCTCGAAGGTGGCGCAGGGCATCGGCTCGGCGTCGGGATAGGCCTCGACGATGGCGATGTGGGAATTGGCTCCGGGCTCGCCCTGGAATGCGATCTTCATCTTGCTCATGGTCGGCCTTGTAGCAGCGGCTCAGGATTTGGAAAGGATGCTGCGCGCGGTTTCGAGATCGGGCGGCGTGTCGACGCCGCGGGGTACGCTGTCGACGATCATGATGTCGATCCGCATGCCAGCCTCCACCGCCCGCAGCTGTTCCAGGCTTTCCTGGCGTTCCAGGGGCGAAGGCGGCAGCGACACGAACCGCTCCAGCGCGGCGCGACGATAGGCATAAAGGCCGATATGATGGTATCGCGGTCCGTTGCCGTAAGGGGCCGTGGCGCGGGTGAAATAAAGTGCCCGCAACCGCTTTGGCCCGATCGGCGAACCGATGGCCTTCACGACGCTCGGCGCGAGGTCCTCCTCCTCGCTGTGGATCTGCGAGGCCAATGTGACGATGTCGACTGCGGGGTCGTCGAACGGCGGCAGCACCTCGCGGATCGTTGCCGGCGTAATGGTCGGGAAATCACCCTGGAGGTTGATCACGATCTCGGCCTTGCCCTCGGGATCGAGCTTTTGCATGGCCTCGTGGATGCGGTCCGAGCCGGAGGGGTGGTCGGCGCGGGTCATCACGGCCTCGCCGCCATGAGCAGTGACGACCGAGGCGATCTCGTCGGTGTCCGTGGCGACCGCGACCCGGCCGATTGCCGCGGCCTCTGCACGGCGCAGCACATGTACGATCATCGGCAGACCCGCGATATCGGCGAGCGGCTTACCGGGCAGGCGGGTGGCGGCCATGCGGGCCGGGATCAGCACCAGAATGCGAGGATCGGTCATCGGGTCAAGAGCCTGGAAACGGGGCGTTTTCCGCACCGAGAAATGGAGTGGGGACGGGCTGAAAGCGCGGTCGCTTATACGGGTTGCCAGACCCCGGGCAAACCGATATCTCAATGGCAAAACTCGGGGAAACAATAAGGAACGTTCTTGATTCTCCCGAGGCTCGTCCTGGCGGCCATCTGAGCCGCTGTTTCCTTCTTGCGGTGGGGCCTGGCCGGAAATGGACTCTTTCGAACTCAACAAGATTCTCGGTGCCGTGCTCGGCACCTGTCTCCTTCTGCTGGTGACGAGCTTCACCGCCCAGGCGCTGTTCTCCCCCAAGATGCCGGAAAAGCCTGGCTTTGAGATCGCGGTGAAGGAAGATGCCGGCCACGGCAAGGAAGGTGGTGCCGCCGCAGCAGCCTCCTCGGAGCCGATCGAAAAGCTGCTCCAGACTGCCTCCGTCGAGAAGGGCGCTGCCGCCGCCAAGAAATGCGGCGCCTGCCACACCTTCGAGAAGGGTGGCCCGAATCGCGTTGGCCCGAACCTCTATGGCGTTGTCGGCGAGCCGAAGGGCGAGGGCCGCGGGTTCAATTTCTCCGCTGCGATGAAGGCCAAGGGCGGCACCTGGACGTTCGACGACCTCAACAAGTTCATCGCCAACCCGAAGGGCTTCATTCCGGGCACCGCGATGGGCTTCGCCGGCATTCCGAAGGACTCCGAGCGCGCCGACGTCATTGCCTATCTGAACTCGCTGTCGGAGCACCCTCAGCCGCTGCCGACCGCGTCGAAGTAAGGCTTCCAGAAACCATTTCGGAATGTGCGGCCAGGCTGAAAAGCCTGGCCGTTTCCTTATCCGGGCCTCGCGACGACGTTATCGAGGCGTTTGGCCGCATCCGATAGGTTGCAGGGGCTTCCAAGATGAGGAAAAAGCAACATATTCGGTCGAAACCTCGCCTATATTGGGAACTTAAAGGAGTAGCCTCCTTCAAGACAGGGATGTTGATTTGGCCATTACCCGACGCGATCTCCTGCTCACCGGCACTGCTGCCGCAGCGCTCCCCGCCCTTGGTTCCGTCGCGGGCGTTGCCGTCGGCTCGGCGCATGCGCAATCAGCAACTGAGCTGCCCTGGCGCCATGCGCTGTCGCTGTTCGGAAAGGTCAAGTATCCCGCCGATTTCCAGCACTTCGATTACGTCAATCCGGAAGCGCCCAAGGGCGGGGTTGCGCGCCAGATCGCCGTCGGCACATTCGACAATTTCAATATCGTCGTATCAGGTGTGAAGGGGCAGGTCGCCGGCGCCGTCGCCTTCATCTACGAATCCCTCACAACGCCCTCGCTCGACGAGGTCTCGACCGAATACGGCGCGCTAGCCGAAGCGGTCAGCCACCCCGACGACTTCTCCTTCGTCACCTACCGCTTGCGGCCGCAGGCGAAATGGCACGACGGCAAGCCCGTTACGCCGGATGACGTGATCTTCTCGCTCGATTCCTTCAAGAAGCACCATCCGATGTACTCGGCGTACTACAGCCATGTGGTAAAGGCCGAGAAGGTCGGCGAGCGTGAGGTGAAGTTCGTATTCGACGCGCCCGGCAACCGTGAGCTGCCGCAGATCGTGGGGCAGCTTATAGTCTTGCCGAAGCATTGGTGGGAGGGGACGGACGCGCAGGGCCGCAAGCGCGATGTCTCCGCCACGACGCTCGAAGTGCCGCTCGGCTCCGGCCCCTACAGGATCAAGGAATTCGTTGCAGGACGGTCGATCGCGCTGGAGCGCGTCAAGAATTATTGGGGCCGCGACTTTCCCACCAATGTGGGCCGCAACAATTTCGACGAGCTGCGCTATGAATATTTCCGCGACGCTACTGTCGCGATCGAGGCTTTCAAGGCCGATCAGGTCGATTGGCGTACCGAGAACAGCGCGAAGAACTGGGCGACTGCCTACGACTTCCCGGCCGTGACCGAAAAGCGGGTGATCCTCGAGGAATTCGCCAATCGCAGCTCGGGCGTGATGCAAGCCTTCGTGCCGAACCTGCGCCGTGCCAAGTTCAGTGATCCACGGGTGCGGCGTGCGCTCAACTACGCGTTCGACTTCGAGGAGATGAACAAGCAGATCTTCTACGGTCAGTACAAGCGCATCAGCAGCTATTTCGACGGCATCGAAGACCTGATGGCGACCGGCCTGCCGCAGGGGAAGGAGCTCGAGATCCTCGAGACTGTCCGGGCCCAGGTGCCGCCCGAAGTCTTCACGACCGCCTATACCAATCCGGTCGGCGGCAGTCCGGAGGCCGTGCGCGACAATCTGCGCGAGGCGCTACGCCTGTTCAAGGAAGCCGGGTATGAGGTGCGCGACCGCAAGCTGATCGATGTTAAAACCGGCGCCCAGTTCTCCCTGGAACTGCTGAACTCGGACCCGAGCTTCGAGCGGATCACGCTGTTCTACAAGCCATCTCTGGAACGGCTGGGCATTGCTGTCAGCGTGCGCACTGTCGATCCAACTCAATACGAGAACAGGACCCGCGAGTGGGATTTCGACATGGTCACCAACTCCTGGCCCGAATCGCAGTCGCCGGGCAATGAGCAGCGCGAATTCTGGTCGTCCAAGACGGCCGACATCGCCGGCTCGCGCAATCTTGCCGGCATCAAGAATCCGGCGGTTGACAAGCTGATCGAGCGGGTCATCTACGCCACCGATCGGGACGATCTCGTCGCCGCGACCAAGGCGCTCGACCGCGTGCTGCTGTGGAATCACTACGTCGTGCCGCAGTGGAATTATCCAAAGGTGCGCACTGCGCGCTGGGATCGCTTCGGCCGGCCGGCGGAATTGCCCAGATATGGTCTGTCAGGCTTCCCGTTCATCTGGTGGTACGACGCAGAGAAGGCAGTGCGGATCGCAAAGAAGTCGTGAAGGACAATCCCCGCATGACGCAGATGTCACGCCGCCATGTGTTGTTCTTGGGGGTTGGCGGCGCCCTCGGGGCGTCGCTGGGTGCGCAGCCGTTGCGCGGCGCGCGAGCGTCGGAAGCGGCGACCGAGGCGCACGGCATCTCGGCGTTCGGCGATCTCAAATATCCGGCCGACTTCCACCATTTCGATTACGTCAATGTCGCCGCGCCGAAGGGCGGTACGTTCTCGCTGATCCCGTCGGTGCGCTCGTACAACCAGTCCTACCAGACCTTCAACTCGCTCAACGCTTTCATCCTGAAGGGCGACGGCGCGCAGGGCATGGACATGACGTTTGCGCCGCTGATGGTGCGCGCAAACGACGAGCCCGATGCGATGTACGGGCTTGCCGCCAAATCCGTGCAGATCTCGCCGGACAAGCTGGTCTATCGCTTCACGATGCGGCCGGAGGCGAAATTCCATGATGGCACGAAGCTCACTGCCCACGACGCGGCGTTCTCGCTGACGACGCTGAAGGCCAAGGGCCATCCGCTGATCATCGTGCAGATGCGCGACATGGTCAGCGCGGAAGCGCTCGACAATGCGACGCTCGTCGTCACTTTTGCCAAGGGGCGTGCGCGCGATGTGCCGCTCTATATCGCTGGCCTGCCCATCTTCTCGAAGGCATACTACGCGTCTCGCCCGTTCGATGAATCGACGCTGGAGACTCCGCTGGGCTCGGGTCCGTACAAGGTCGGCAAGTTCGAGGTCAATCGCTATATCGAGTATGAGCGGGTGAAGGACTGGTGGGCTGCCGATCTGCCGCCCTGCCGCGGCACCTACAATTTCGATGTCGTCCGCTATGAGTTCTATCGTGACCGCGACGTCGCCTTCGAGGGTTTCACCGGCAAGAGCTATCTCTATCGCGAGGAGTTCACCTCGCGCATCTGGGCGACGCGCTATGACTTCCCGGCCGCGAAGGATGGCCGCGTCAAGCTGGAGGTCGTGCCCGACGACACGCCGTCCGGCGCGCAAGGCTGGTTCATCAACACGCGGCGCGACAAGTTTAGGGATCCGCGCGTGCGCGAGGCTCTGATCAACGCCTTCGATTTCGAATGGACCAACAAGAGCATCATGTACGGCGCGTATGCCCGTACGGTGTCGCCGTTCCAGAACTCGGACCTCATGGCGAGCGATGGGCCTCCTTCGCAGGAGGAACTCAAATTGCTCGAACCTTTCCGCGGTCGGGTTCCCGACGAAGTGTTCGCTGCGCCGTTTACGCCTCCGGTGTCGGACGGCTCCGGGCAAGACCGCAGCCTGTTGCGCAAGGCGCAGCAACTGCTGAACGAAGCAGGCGTACCGATCAAGGACGGCAAGCGGGTGCTGCCGAGCGGCGAGGTCTTCAGGATCGAGTTCCTGCTGGACGAGCCTTCGTTCCAGCCGCACCATGCGCCCTACATCAAAAATCTCGCGACGCTCGGTATCGAGGCGAGCGTCCGCCTGGTCGATGCGGTGCAACACAAGGCGCGCCAGGAAGATTTCGATTTCGACATGACAATCCAGCGCTTCAGCATGTCGGCGACACCAGGCGATGCCATGCGCGCGTTCTTCTCCTCGCAGGTGGCGAACACCAAGGGCTCGTACAATCTCGCGGGCGTCGCCAGCCCGGCGATCGATGCCATGATCGAGAAAATCATGGCGGCTGACAGCCGGGAAGAGTTGACAGTCGCCTGCCGCGCTTTCGATCGCCTGTTTCGCGCCGGCCGCTATTGGGTGCCGCAATGGTACAATAAGACGCACCGGCTGGCTTACTGGGATCAGTTCGGCCATCCGCAGAAGCTGCCGCGTTATGCCAACGGCGTCGGCGCGCCCGACATCTGGTGGCATGAACCCGCCAAGGCGGCCAAGCTCGAGCAGGCAAAATAGCCATGAGCGCCTATATCGCCCGTCGCATCCTCCTGATGATCCCGACGCTGCTCGGAATCCTCTTCGTGTCCTTCGTCGTCGTGCAGTTCGCGCCGGGCGGCCCGGTCGAGCGCGTGATCGCGCAGCTCTCGGGCGCCGATACCGGCGGCACGTCGCGCATTTCGGGCGGCGGCGATTTTGCGCAGCGCGCGCCGGGGCAAGTCGGCGCCGGCGCCGATGCCATCAACTCGAAATATCGCGGTGCGCAGGGGCTCGATCCTGATTTCATCAAGAAGCTGGAGGTGCAGTTCGGTTTCGACAAGCCGGCACCGGAGCGCTTCCTGCTGATGGTGTGGAATTTCGCTCGTTTCGATTTCGGCAAGAGCTATTTTCGCGATGTCAGCGTGCTCCAGCTCATCAAGGAGAAGTTGCCGGTCTCGATCTCGCTCGGCCTGTGGCTGACGCTTCTGACCTATCTGATCTCGATTCCGCTCGGCATCCGCAAGGCGGTGAAGGACGGCACGCGATTCGACACCTGGACGTCGACCGTGCTCGTGCTCGGCTATGCGATTCCCGGCTTCCTGTTTGCGATCCTCCTGATCATCCTGTTTGCCGGTGGCTCGTTCTTCAACTGGTTCCCGCTACGCGGACTAACCTCGGACGGCTGGTCGCAGTTTCCCTGGTACTGGAAGATCGTCGATTATTTCTGGCATCTGACGCTGCCGCTGATTGCCATGGGGCTTGGCGCGTTCACCACCATGACGTTCCTGTCCAAGAACTCGTTCCTGGACGAGATCCGCAAGCAATACGTCATGACTGCGCGGGCCAAGGGCTGCACCGAGAGCCGGGTGCTCTATGGCCATGTCTTCCGCAACGCGATGCTGATCGTGATCGCCGGTTTCCCCGGGACCTTCATCCACGCCTTTTTTTCAGGCTCGCTTCTGATCGAGACCATCTTCTCGCTGGATGGGCTCGGGCTGCTCAGCTTCGAGAGCGTGCTCAACCGCGACTATCCCGTGGTGTTCGGCACGCTCTACATCTTTTCGCTGGTCGGCCTCGTGATCAATTTGATCTCCGACCTGACCTATATGTGGATCGACCCTCGGATCGACTTCGAGGCGCGGGAGGTCTGATGACGATTACCGCGCCGACGCCGATCGAGACCACGGCCAAGTCTCCACTGGGAGGGGTCGTACCGATCACGCGCAAGCCCTTCGCGCCTTCGCCACTCAACAGGCGGCGTTGGCAGAACTTCAAGGCCAACCGGCGCGGCTATTGGTCGTTCTGGATATTCATCGGCTTGTTTGTGGTCTCGCTGTTTGCGGAACTTATCGCCAATGATCGACCCTTCCTGATCAAGTTCGACGGCCATCTCTATTGGCCGGCCTTCGTGACCTATTCGGAGACGACCTTCGGCGGCGATTTCGAGACGGCGGCCGACTACCGCGATCCCTATTTGCAGAAGCTGATCAAGGACAAGGGCGGCACCATCGTCTGGCCGCTGATCCGTTATTCCTACGACACGCATAATCTTGACCTGCCGACACCGGCACCGTCGCCGCCGACCTGGATGCTGACGGAGAAGCAGTGCAAGCCGGTGGTGGAGAAGAAGGGGCTGAAGAGCTGCCGCGATCTCGAATACAACTGGCTCGGCACTGACGATCAGGGTCGCGACGTGGTGGCGCGATTGATCTACGGTTTCCGCATCTCGGTGCTGTTCGGCCTTTGTCTCACGATCGTTTCGTCCGTCATCGGCATCGCGGCGGGAGCGGTGCAGGGCTATTTCGGCGGCCGGGTCGATCTCATCTTCCAGCGCTTCATCGAGATCTGGACGGCGATTCCCTCGCTCTATCTTCTCCTGATCCTATCCTCGGTCCTCGTGCCCGGCTTCTTCGTGCTGCTCGGAATACTCCTGCTGTTCTCCTGGGTCTCGCTGGTTGGTCTGGTGCGGGCCGAGTTCCTGCGCGGGCGCAATTTCGAATATATCCAGGCGGCGCGGGCGCTCGGCGTCTCCAACCCGGTCATCATGTTTCGCCACCTGCTGCCGAACGCGATGGTCGCGACCATGACGTTCCTGCCATTCATCGTGTCGAGCTCGGTGATGACACTGACGGCCCTCGATTTCCTCGGCTTCGGCCTGCCGCCCGGTTCGCCCTCGCTAGGTGAGCTTCTATCGCAGGCAAAGGCCAATGTGCAGGCACCATGGCTCGGCTTCTCCGGATTCTTCTCGGTCGCGATCATGCTGTCGCTGTTGATCTTCATCGGCGAAGCCGTGCGCGACGCCTTCGATCCGCGCAAGACGTTCAGGTAAGCCAATGGACGCCATCAACCAGCCCCTGCTCAGCGTGCGCGATCTCTCGGTGGCCTTCCACCAGGGCGGCGCCACCACGCTCGCGGTCGACAAGGTCTCGTTCCAGATCAAGCGCGGCGAATGCGTGGCGCTGGTCGGCGAATCCGGTTCCGGCAAGTCGGTCAGCGCGCTGTCGATCCTCAAGCTCCTGCCGTATCCGAACGCCTCGCATCCCTCGGGCAGCATCCGTTTCAAGGGGCAGGAGCTGATTGAGCAATCCGAGCAGCAGATGCGGGAGATCAGAGGCAGCGACATCTCCATCATCTTCCAGGAGCCGATGACGTCGCTCAATCCGCTGCACACGATCGAGGCGCAGATCGGCGAGATCATCCAGCTGCATAATCCCACCAGCAATGCCGGGGCGCGCAGACGGACTCTGGAGCTGCTCACGCAGGTCGGCATCCCCGAGCCCGAGACGCGGCTGAAGAGCTATCCGCACCAGCTCTCCGGCGGCCAGCGTCAACGCGTGATGATCGCGATGGCACTCGCAAACGAGCCGGATCTGTTGATCGCGGACGAGCCGACCACGGCGCTCGACGTCACCGTGCAGGCGCAGATCCTGGCCCTGCTCGCCGAAATCCGTTCGCGACTCGGCATGAGCCTGCTGTTCATCACCCACGATCTCGGCATCGTTCGCCGCATCGCCGATACCGTCTGCGTCATGAAGGGCGGTGTGATCGTCGAGCAGGGGCCGGTCGAGCAGGTCTTCAAGACCCCGAAACATCCCTATACGCGCGACCTGCTCGCCGCGGAGCCGAAGCCCGATCCCGCGCCGCCGCAGCCGGGTGCGCCGGTGGTGATGTCGGCCGATGATCTCAAAGTCTGGTTTCCGATCAAGCGCGGCTTGATGCGCAAGACGGTCGGCCACATCAAGGCGGTTGACGGCGTCAGTGTCGCCGTGCGCAAGGGCGAGACGCTTGGGGTGGTCGGCGAATCCGGCTCGGGCAAGACCACGCTGGGGCTCGCGCTGCTGCGGCTGATCTCCTCGAACGGCCGCATCGTGTTTTTGGGCAAGGACATCCAGGGCTTGCGCTTCAAGGAGATGCGGCCGTTCCGACGCGACATGCAGATCGTGTTCCAGGATCCGTTCGGCTCGCTCTCACCGCGCATGTCGGTCGCCGACATCATCGCCGAAGGTCTCTCCGTGCATCAGCCGAAGCAGTCGCGCGAGGAGCGCGAGGCACGCGTCGTCAAGGCGCTGGAGGATGTCGGGCTCGATCCGGATACGCGCTTCCGCTATCCGCATGAATTCTCCGGCGGCCAACGCCAGCGCATCAGCATCGCGCGGGCGGTGGTGCTGGAGCCGGATTTTGTCGTGCTGGACGAGCCGACCAGCGCGCTCGACATGCTGTTCCAGGCGCAGATGGTCGATCTGTTGCGCGAGCTCCAGCGCAAGCGCGAGCTCACCTACATGTTCATCTCGCACGACTTGCGCGTCGTCGCCTCGCTCGCCAGCCATCTCATCGTGATGCGCGGCGGCAAGGTGGTCGAGGAGGGGCAGGCGGCCGAGCTGTTTCGGAGTCCGAAGACCGATTACACCCGCGCGCTGTTCGCGGCCGCGTTCCGGCTGGAGACGGCGGGGAATGGGGCGGTCGCGACGTAGCGTTCGTTATTTCGGGGCGCGCAGCGCGAACCCGGAATCCAGAGATGATGGCGCGAGACTCCGGGTTCACGCGCGATGCGCGTGCCCCGGAATGACAAAGAATAATCAGAGCCGCTTGATTGCGACGACCTCGCTGCCGGCCTGCTTGATCCGCGCGATCGCGGGCTCGATCGGTTCGATCACGGTCGCCATGTGATGGGCATTGGCGTGGACCATGGTGCTGCCGTCGCGGACGATGGCGACATGGCCCTTCCAGAAGATCAGATCGCCACGCAGCAAGCTGCTCCGCTCATGCGGCTCCAGCGCGCGACCGAGACCCGCCAGCTGCAAATCGCTGTCGCGCGGGCAGCCGATCCCGGCTGATGTGAGCGAGACCTGTACCAGCCCCGAGCAATCGATGCCAAAACTGCTCTTGCCGCCCCAGAGATAAGGCGTGCCAACGAAGCGCTCGGCCACTGCGACGAAATCCGGCTCGCGATGATCGAGCGGCGCGAGATGAGTCCGTGGCAAGAACGTTCCTTCGCGCGTCATCGCGAAGGTCCCGTCCTCGCGCGCGATCGTGAGCCTTGATCCCAGGACCAGCGTGGCAGCCGGCGGCAGCTTGATCGACGGGCCGGGGAACGCAAACGTCCGAAGTACGCCCACCTTGTGCGTCGGCGCGGCCGTCGGCTTCAAGAGCGCCGCGTCGGGCAGCCAGCCGACATAGCCGTCGCCATTGAGCTGGCCCCAGGCCCAGCCTTCGCCGTTGTGGTCGTAGATCGTGACGCGCTCGCCCCGCACCGCCTCCGTCATCAGCATCGCATTCGAGGATGGCTGCTCGCGCACCGGCGCGAGCGCGTCGATCACCTCGAGTTCTTCGCCGGTGACGAAGCGCTCCGCCGCAACCTTGCCTTCGAGATATTTCGCGGCGATGTCGCCGCGCGCCGGCGTCAGCCTTGGATCGTGTCTTGGATCACGCATAGCGCTCGCTCAGGAGTGCGTAGATGGCGCGCGCGGCCTGGCACTCGCCGCCTTCGGGCCGCGCTGGCTTCGCCGACGGTGTCCAGCCGTAGATGTCGACATGCAACCAGCTCTTGGCGTGCTCGACGAACCGTTGCAGGAACAGGGCGCAGGTGATCGAGCCGGCAAAGCCGCCCGACGGCGCGTTGGTGATGGTCGCCGTCTTGGAGTCCAGCCAGGAATCGTAAGGCGGCCACAGCGGCATGCGCCACAACGGATCGTTCTCCTTCGCCGCGCAGCGCGCGACGTCGGCGGCCAGCGTCTCATCATTGGTGTAAAAGGGCGGTAAATCCGGCCCCAGCGCGACGCGCGCCGCGCCGGTCAGCGTGCCCAGGTCGATCAGCAGGTCCGGCTTCTCCTCGTCGGCCAGCGCCAGCGCATCGGCGAGCACCAGGCGTCCTTCCGCGTCCGTGTTGCCGATCTCGACCGTGATGCCCTTGCGCGAGGTAAAAATGTCGAGCGGGCGGAAGGCATTTCCGGCGACCGCATTCTCCACCGCGGGGATCAGCACGCGCAGCCGTACCCTCAGCTTTGCATCCATCACCATGCGCGCGAGCGCCAGCACGTTGGCGGCACCGCCCATGTCCTTCTTCATGATCAGCATGCCGCTCGACGGTTTCAGGTCGAGCCCGCCGGTGTCGAAGCACACGCCCTTGCCGACCAGCGTCACCTTGGGATGATCGGGATCGCCCCAGCCGATGTCGATCAGCCGCGGTGCGCGGCTAGAGGCCATGCCGACGGCATGGATCAACGGAAAGTTCGTCTTGAGATCCTCGCCGATTGTGCAGGCGAAGCTTGCGCCGAACTCGGCGGAGAGTGCTTGGGCGGCTGCGGCGAGTTCCGTCGGGCCCATGTCGTTGGACGGCGTGTTGATGAGGTCGCGCGCGAGCATTGCGGCATCAGCAATACGCTCGATCTCGGCCGGGTCGACACCGTCGGGTGGCACCAGCCGCACCTCGGGGCGATCTGCCTTGCGGTAGCGGCCAAAGCGGTAGCAGCCCAGTGCGAAGGCGAGCGCCGCCAGCCGCGCATCGTGCGGTGCATTGGCAAAGCGATAGGTGCCCGGCGGCAGCAGGCCGGGCAGGGCGCCGGGTCGGAACAGGTCGCGCGATCTGGCGCCCTCGTCTTCGAGGCCGAACAGCACCTGCGCGATCGCGCCGTCCGGCGTTGGCAGCGGCAGATAGCCGCCAGGCTTGGCGGCAAAGGCGCTCGCGGTCGCAAACTGGCGTTGCGCCGGCGGCAGCGTCTCGGCGACCTGATCCCAGCTCGACTTGGTGACGAAGGTGATCGGGGTGGCGGTGGGTGAGATCTCGAAGACAGAAGGCATTGGCGGGTCCGGATCGTCAGATCAAGCGGGTAGTCATGCGAACGGACGAGACTTCGCAGAGTTTCGCCGCCGCTGCAATCGGCTTTGCCGTCACCGTTCAGCGAGCCGCTACTCGCCGCAAGGGGGCCATGCTAGGTTCCGGGAAGCGGGCGCCAAATGTGGAGATCGCCGGCGACCGACGAGGAAGCGCCGGGAGGAAATGCGATGGAATTCGTGTGGAGCGTGGTCACATTCATCGGCCAGGCCGTCGAGGCGATCTTTGGCTATGTCGAGCATCACCATTGGATCTTCGCGTTCCTTGCCGGCGGCTACGTCTTCTATCTCCACGACCGTTCCGTGCACGCGCGGTTCGACGCGCTGGACAAGCGCGTCGACGAAATCCGCAAGCGGCTCGCCATCGAATATTGACCTGACGACATGAAACCGTCCTCAGGCGGACCTCGTAACTCACGCCGAGAACTGCCGTTCGCAAAGGCACGGCTGCAGGCTTTACTAGCGTTATGGTTGTGGCATTATCGACGAATATTTTAGATTGTGTCCTCCGCTCTGCTTGCACCGATCGCAGACACGCGGCGGCACGCGGTTGATACCTGTCCAGGTTTTTCTTGGCTGATACGGCCTGACTCTGTTCGTCGAAAGCATTTCTCTCATCGTTTGGGCGGCGCAGCATTTGCAGATGAGCGGCGCAAATGGATAGATCGTTCGTTATTGCGCAGATTTCCGACCTGCATCTGGATGGGTCGGGCCGGCTGCTTCCGACCGTCGAGACACTCACGGTCGCGATTCGCGAGAAGATGACAGGCGTCACGGATGTCCCCGATCGCATCCTGCTGATCACGGGGGATCTGGTGGACGATCCGAATCCGCGCGCGCTCGACGAGGCGCTCGCCGTGATCGCGTCCTTCCGGCAGACCGGGCTGTTCACCGACATCCAGGCCGTTGCCGGCAATCACGATGTCAAGCGGCGTGCAGGCCGTCACGACGCCTACGATTACCTGCATCTGCCGCGGACCTCGAAGAGTGTCTATTACCGGCAGGCAGGCCTCGACCTAGTGCTGCTCGATTCCAATCGCGCAAGCCTCATCACGCTCGCGAGCGGCAAGATCGACGAGAGCACTTACAAGGCGATGGTCGCAGATTCCGCCCGGCTGAGCGCCGAGCTCGCGGGCAGCATGGGTTCTGCGGGGCGCGCTGATTATGCCGAGCCAGCGGAAAACCTGGTGCGTGTGCTGGCCCTGCACCATCATCCGCTGCCGCAGGCCACCGGCGAAGGAAAGCGCTTTCTCGGCGTGCCCGACGAACCGCTGATGTATCTCGCCGCACCCGCGACCTTCCTCGAGGCCGCCACCTCGCTCAACGTCGATCTGGTTCTGCATGGTCATCGCCATGTCGAGGGACTGACCCGCTATTCCATCCCCGATCCGCGCGCGACGTCGGGCGAGAGTGAAGAAGCGTTCTGGCGCACGATCTACGTGCTCTCATGTCCATCCTCGACCGGACAAGCCGGCGACGCTGCCGGCTTCAACCTCATTCATTTCGGCCCCGTGTCCCGCGGCGGGCGCACGGAGCACCTTTTCGCGATCACCCGCTATTCAAGGCTGCGCAACGATGCCGCCTTCAGGTTGCTCGATTCGAACCTGCCGGACGGCGACATCAGGCTGCCGGCAGCGCGGGACTTTTCCCGTGATCCGGCCGTTCAGTCGGCGATCGAGGTCGCCTCATCCGCCTCAGTGAAGCGGGATCAGGTCGCGGCGATCACCCGCCGGCTGTTCATGCGCCGCAGCTTTTACGATGAAGCGGAGCCGAACTGGGCGGATGCGCTCTACACCTACGTCGTCTCGTCGCATGCCTGGGCGGAGCTCGAAGGCAAGGTCGCGAGGTCCGGGCCGAGATCTGACATCGACACGCTTGCGGCGGTGAGAACGCTGCTCGGCCGATTGATCGAGCAATCCGCCGACGTGCTCGGCATCGATAGCGCTCAGCTCGATGAGCTCTGCGGGAGGGGTCTGATCAACTGTGACGACTTCCTGCGTCAATTGCCGCGGTTGCCCTGCGAGGGCGTCGACGTTCAGCGGCAGGCGCGGCAGAGACTACAACTGCTGCGGGACCTGGACGAACAGGTGCAGGCGCTCGGCCTCGATCTGGGCCTCGGCGGTGAAGTGCCGCCGCAACAATCGCCGCCTTGAGAGGGGTAGGCCTGAGACGGCGTTAACCGGCCGTTAGGGTTAACATTCTATTGCTGGCGCGTTCGGCTCGATCGAGCGGCTCGAGAGTCAAGGCGTCATGCGTCAACGGATCAGTCTTACCCGGCTACTTGCCTCCACATCGCTGGTCGCGACGGTGGCGATGGGCCTCGGCGGCTGCACGGCCATGTCGAAACTCTCCGAGGTGACAGGCTCGGTCGGCCCTCGGGCGGAGGCGGCTCCCGCCGATCGTGCGCCCACCGATCCAACGCGTGCGGTCGAAGTCTACGGCGAGCGCTACCGCGCCAATCCCAAGGATGCCGACGCCGCGCTCGCTTACGGACAGGCCCTGCGCGCCAACGGTCAGCGCGCCCAGGCCGCCGCCGTGCTTGAGCAGGCGACCATCGCCAATCCCGGCAACAAGGCGCTGCTTGCCCAGTACGGCCGCGCACTCGCCGACAACGGCAATTTCCAGCAGGCTTACGATGTTCTGTCGAAGGCGCATTCGCCCGACAATCCCGACTGGCGCTTGCTTTCGGTACAGGGCACCGCGCTGGACCAGATGGGCCGTCACGAGGAGGCGCGATCCTATTACGCGAGCGCGCTGAAGATCGCACCGGGTGATCCCGGCGTGCTCTCCAATCTCGGCCTGTCCTACATGTTGTCGAGAGATCTGCCGAAGGCCGAAGAGGCGCTGCGGCAGGCCTATGCCTCGCCGCGTGCGAGCGCCCGGGTGCGGCAGAACCTCGCTTTGGTCGTCGGTCTCCAGGGCCGCTTCGCGGAAGCGGAGACCATCGTGAAAGCGGACCTGCCACCGGACCAGGCCGCGGCCAATGTCGCCTATCTCAAGGACATGCTGAGCCGCAGCGACGTCCCGCGCGGCGCACCGAAGCGGACGCCAGTTGCTTCGCTCAGCCAGCCCGACTGATCAGATCCGACCGTCTGATCTCGGCCTGAATGGTGAAGCGGGCGGTTCGCCTCGACTCAGTGCATCTCTGTGATCTTGATGCCGGTCGGTCCGAGAATGACCACGAACAGCACCGGCAGGAAGAACAGGATCATCGGCACCGTCAGCTTCGGCGGCAGAGCCGCGGCCTTCTTCTCGGCCTCGTTCATGCGCATGTCGCGGTTCTCCTGCGCCATGACGCGCAGGGAATGGCCGAGCGGGGTGCCGTAACGCTCCGCCTGCTGAAGCGCCAAACACACCGACTTGACGCCCTCGAGCCCGGTGCGCCGTGCCAGGTTCTCATAAGCGACCTTGCGATCCTGCAAATAGGACAGTTCGGCCGTGGTCAGGGTGAACTCCTCCGACAGCGCGATCGACTGGCCCACGATTTCGTTCGCAACCTTCCGGAACGCCATTTCGACCGACATGCCGGATTCGATGCAGATCAGGAGCAGGTCGAGCGCGTCGGGAAACGCACGCTTGATCGAGAGCTGGCGCTTGGAGATCGCATTCCTGAGGAACAGCATCGGCGCCTGGAGGCCGAGATAGGCAGCGCCGACGCAGATGCCGATCTTGATCGGCATCGCCTGCTCCATATGCGCGATCAGGAAGACGTAGAGGACCGAGCCGATCAAGAACACGATCGGGGCGACCATGCGGGCAAACAGGAAGGTGACGTAGGGCGCCTGGCCGCGGTAACCTGCCATGATGAGCTTGTCTCGCGCAGCTTCCTGCGCGAGCCATTTGGTCAGGTTGAAGTCCTCGACCACCTTGGAGACCAGTTGCTTCGGCGTCTGGCGCAGCGAGACTTTTTCGTTCTTGTGAAGACGCTCACGCTCGCGCTGCCGGATGCGCTCGCGTTCGCTCGCCACCGCTTTCATGCGCTTGGAGAGGCCCTCGCCGGCGAACAACGGCATCACCAGCGTATAGACGGTGGCGCTCGCGGCGATGGCCGCGAGCAGCATGGTCATGAAACGGACGTCGTGCAGTTTCGAGACGAGGAATTCGACCATACGGCACCGTCAGAAATCGAAATTGATCATCTTCTTCATCACCATGATGCCGATCGACATCCAGACGACGCAGCCGACCAGCATCAGCTGTCCGGTGGGATGAGTCCAAAGCAGCGAGATGTATTGCGGTGTCGTGAGATAGACGAGGAACATCACGATCGGCGGCAGCGAGCCGATGATACCGGCCGAGGCCTTGGCCTCCATCGACATCGCCTGGATCTTTTCCTTCATCTTCTTGCGGTCGCGCAGCACCTTGGAGAGATTGCCGAGCGCCTCGGAGAGGTTGCCGCCCGACTTCTGCTGGATCGACACCACGATGCCGAAGAAATTGGCCTCCGGAAGCGGCATGCGCTCATAAAGCCGCGCGCAGGCCTCGCCCAGTGGCATGCCGATCGCCTGCGTCTCGATGATCGCCAGGAACTCGCTGCGCAGCGGCTCGGGCGAATCGGCGGCCACGACCTTGATCGATTCGAACAGGGGCAGGCCCGCCTTGATGCCGCGGACAATCACGTCGACCGCGTCGGGCAGCGCAGCCAGGAACTTGGTTTCGCGGCGCTTCTTCAGGAAGCCGAGAGCCCAGCGCGGCAGGCCGAAGCCGCCGGCAAAGGCGAGACCGACGGCGCCGATCATGCCGCCGCCGGCGAACAGAGCGATCGCAAAAAATACGCCCGCCACGACGGCGGATACGATCCAGAATTTCTGCGGCGTCCAGTCGAGCCCGGCCTGCGACAGGCGGACGCTGAGCGGAGCGCTCTTCTCCTGCGCGCGCCGCGCCTCGAGGTCCTTGAGCGTGGTCTCGACCTGCTCGCGGCGCGAGCGCTGGGTCTTCTCGGCTTGGCGGGCCGTGGGCGCCTCGGCACGCGCGACCGAGGCGCGCCGGCTTTCCGCCTTTCGCTCTCCGGACAGCAGCGGATAGAGGAACACCCAGGCGATGCCACCGACAGCTGCGGTGGCGAGGAAGGCGAGGGCGAGGACCTGCATGTTCATGGCGGTGCTGACCTGCTCACGTCTTTGGCGCGACTTCCGCCGCGTCGAGCGCCGCGGCAAGGCGCTTTTCCTCGCCGTAATAGCGGGCGCGTTCCCAGAACTTCGGACGGCCGATGCCGGTCGAGCGGTGCCGGCCGATGATCTTGCCGTTGGCGTCCTCGCCGACCATGTCGTAGAGGAAGATGTCCTGGGTGATGATGGTGTCACCTTCCATACCCATCACCTCGGTGATGTGGGTGATGCGTCGGGAACCGTCGCGAAGGCGCGCGGCCTGGATGATGACGTCGATCGAGGCGCAGATCATCTCGCGAATGGTGCGCGAGGGTAGCGAGAAGCCGCCCATCGTGATCATGGATTCGCAGCGCGACAGCGCCTCGCGCGGGTTGTTGGCATGCAGCGTGCCCATCGAGCCGTCGTGGCCGGTGTTCATGGCCTGGAGCAGGTCGAAGGCCTCGGGTCCGCGAACCTCGCCGACGATGATGCGTTCGGGCCGCATACGCAGGCAGTTGCGCACCAATTCGCGCATGGTGACCTGGCCCTCGCCCTCGATATTGGGCGGGCGGGTTTCCAGCCGCACCACATGGGGCTGCTGAAGCTGGAGCTCGGCGGCGTCCTCGCAGGTGATGACGCGCTCGTCGTGCTCGATGTAGTTGGTGAGGCAGTTGAGCAGGGTGGTCTTGCCCGAGCCGGTACCGCCGGAAATCAGCACGTTGCAGCGGACGCGGCCGATGATCTGGAGGATCTCGGCGCCTTCCGGCGTGATCGCGCCGAACTTGACGAGCTGATCCAGCGTCAGCTTGTCTTTTTTGAATTTGCGGATGGTGAGCGCGGGGCCGTCGATCGACAGCGGCGGCACGATGGCGTTGACGCGAGAGCCGTCGGCGAGGCGCGCGTCGCAGATCGGCGAGGACTCGTCGACGCGCCGGCCGACTTGGCTGACAATGCGCTGGCAGATGTTGAGAAGCTGTTGGTTGTCGCGGAAGCGGATGCCGGTGCGTTGGATCTTGCCGCCGACCTCGATGTAGACGGTATTGGCGCCATTGACCATGATGTCGGCGATGTCGTCGCGCGACAACAGCGGTTCGAGCGGGCCGTAGCCGAGGACGTCGTTGCAGATGTCGTCGAGCAGCTCCTCCTGCTCGGCGATCGACATCACGATGTTCTTGATCGCGATGATCTCGTTGACGATGTCGCGGATTTCCTCGCGCGCGGACTCCGAATCGAGCTTGGCGAGCTGGGCAAGGTCGATGGCCTCGATCAGTGCGCCGAAGATGGTCGCCTTGACCTCGTAATAATTGTCCGAGCGCCGGCTCTCCATGGCCGGAGGTGGCGGGGCTTTGGCAGGAGCAAGCGGCGGCGAGGCGACGGCCGGCGGAGGCGGGGCGCGCGACACCGTCGGCGCTTGAGCCTGGGCAGGCTCGAGCGACGCGGCGCCGGGCTTCGGCGCCCGAAAGTCGGTGTCTGTTCCGCTACGCTTACCGAACACTTAACAACTCCATGCGGCGGCTTATCTTCCCCGCAACTTCTCAATCAGAGGTGAAAGCAGGGACGACTTTTGCTTCTTGGTCTCGCTGCGGCCGGTGAGGCGCTGGGCGATCTGCAGGAACATCTCGATCGACTTGTGGTTGGCGGAGATCTCCGCGATCATCTGGCCGTTGTTGGCCGCCGAGCCGAAGATCTGCGGCTCGAACGGGATCGAGACGACCGGCTGGCTCTCGATCGCCTTGGCGAACTCCGCGGCGGCGATTTCGGGCCGTTTCGGCACGCCGACCTGGTTCAGGCAGTAGAGCGGCGGCCGGTCGTTGGGGCGCGCGGCCTTCAACAGATCGAACAGGTTCTTGGTATTGCGCAAATTGGCGAGGTCCGGCGCGGCCACGATCAGGATGTCGTCCGCTCCGATTAGGGCGCGCTTGGTCCAGCCCGACCATTGATGCGGAACGTCGAGCACGATGCAGGGCATGGTGGATCGCAGCGTGTCGAACACGGCGTCGAAAGCGTCGGTGCCGAAATCATAGACTCGGTCGAGCGTCGCAGGCGCCGCCAGCAGGCTGAGATGGTCGGTGCATTTCGACAGCAGGCGGTCGATGAAAGCCGTGTCGACGCGGTCGGGCGAGAACACGGCATCGGCAATGCCCTGCGGCGGATCCTGATTGTAGTCGAGCCCGGCGGTGCCGAAGGCGAGGTCGAGGTCGGCGACGACAGCGTCCATCGCGAGGTCGCGCGCGATTGCCCAGGCGACATTGTGGGAGATGGTGGAGGCCCCGACGCCGCCCTTGGCGCCGACCACGGCGATGATGCGGCCGACCGCCTTGGCTTCCGGCGCCGAGAACAGGTTGCAGATCGAGCGCACGACGTCGATCGCGCCGACCGGCGCGAGCACGTAATCGCTGACGCCGCGGCGAACCAGCTCGCGATAGAGCGTGACGTCATTGATGCGGCCGATCACGACCACGCGGGTGCCGGCGTCGCAGACGGTGGCGAGCTGGTCGAGCCCGCCCAAGAGATCGCTGCGGCCGTCGCTTTCGAGCACGATCACGTTCGGCGTGGGGGCCGAGCGGTAGGCTTCGATTGCGGCCGCCATGCCGCCCATCTGGATTTTCAGATGGGCTTTGCCGAGACGGCGATCCTCACCGGCCGACTGGACCGCTGCGGCAGTCTCCACGGTCTCGCAGAAGGCCTGGACCGAGACGCGCGGCGCGGGCGCAATATGCTCCTCGACCGGCGGAGGAGCTGCTGCCGGCTGCTCTTCTTGTGTCTGGCGCGCGTAGCTGATCATTTGCCGGTGTCGCTGAGTTTGGCCTTGTCGGCGTCGGGATAGGTGGTCGCCGTCGAGAGCCCCTTGCGATATTTCTCGAGACCGGTGATGCGCCGCGGCGTGTATGACGGAGTTTCGGGCCGCGGCTGCTCGAGGTCCGACGGATTGTCGACCATGGCCGCGAGGTTGCGCTGATAGGCGCAGCCGTAATTGTAGTAATCCTTGTTCTCGAACCAGCGCTTGTTCTTAATCGAGGGGCCGATGTCCTCCGGCCACAGGCCGCAGGGACCGGCGACCGCCGCGATCTTGGAATAGGTGAGCCGGATCGGCGGCAGGAAACGCTTGTCTTCCGGCTGATACGGGTGAACGCTGACGCCGCGCGGCGGAACGCCTGCCGCCGCCAGCATCGCCTGGATATCACGCATCGTATCCGCGACCGGACGAGCATTGGGCGTATTGGAGGGCACGTCGATGCGAATGGCGCCGGTGCCCTCGTGCAACCACGCCGATGCGAGGCCCATCACGTCGGCGCGCTGGGCGGCGGTCAATCCGCCGCGGGCATGACCGACAAAGACGACGATCGAGCGGTTCTGCTCCTCGACCGCGATCGGGTGGCGCTGCTTGTAATCGTCGGGAATGGAGGCCGTGACGACTTCGTCGTGCTGGCAGCCGCCGAGCATGAGCGCCATGCCGACGAGCGCGCCACCAAGGCGGATGGCGCGTTTGCGAAGCTGGGGTGGTCTTGTGATCATCGTGAAGTCCCCGTTCCGCCTCAGTCGGTGATGAAGCCGTAGGTGCCGCGGTAGCTTTTGGCCGGTTCGGTCCGTCCGGGCACGCCGTAGAGCCGGTTGATATTGCCGATCAGCTGGGCCTGCGGATCCGCAGGCGGGGCGAAGCCGTCATCCGGCCGTGACAGATCCTTTGGTGCCACCGCGCGAACGACATAGGGTGTCACGATCACGACCAGCTCGGTCGCGTTGTTGACGAAGTCGCGGCTGCGGAACAGCGTGCCCAGGATCGGGAGCTGCATCAGTCCCGGCAATCCGCTGACCGCCTGCTTGGTCTGCTGCTGGATCAGGCCAGCCATCGCCATCGCGCCGCCGGAGGGAATTTCCAGCGAGGTCTCGGCGCGGCGGGTCCTGATCGAGGGCACAGTCAGCGAGTTCACCGAGTTCGAGGTGACGGCCTGCGACAGCGTGATCGCATTCTCGTTCGACAGCTCCGAGACCTCGGTCATCACCCGCAGGCTGATCTTGCCTTCGCTCAGCACCACGGGGGTGAAGTTCAGCGAGATGCCGAACTTCTTGAAGCTGATCTGGGTGGTACAGACATGCGTGGTGGGATCGCACGCATAGCCTGCCGGGACCGGGAATTCACCGCCAGCGATAAACGTCGCCGATTCACCGGAGATCGCGGTCAGGTTCGGTTCGGCCAGCGTGCGGATCACGCCCGAGGTTTCCATCGCACGCAAAGTGGCCTGCACCGACGGCGCGGCGCCGAACTTCGTGGTCAAGTTGTTGCCGTCCACGAGGTTCTTGCCGAGAGCCGTGAACGGATTGGAGTTGGAGAAGCTCACCACCGACGTGCCGTAGTTGAGGTTGGCGGTCAGGTCGATGCCGAGCTGCTTGATGATGCTGCGCTGGACTTCCGCCACCGTCACCTTGAGCATGATCTGGTCGCGGCCGCGCACCACGATCGAGTTCACCACCTTGTCGGCGCCGCCGGCCAGGCGCGCGGCGAGATCGTTGGCTTGCTGCGCTTCCATCGGGTTGGCGGCCGTGCCGGTCAGGACGATGCCATCGCCGAGGCCGTCGATCTGGATGTCGGCATTGGGCAGGACCTGCTTCAGCGCGGCCCGTACGCCGTTGAGGTCGCGCTTGACCGCGATGTCATAGGCCGCAATCTGCTGACCGGCGGAATCGAAGAACACGATGTTGGTCTGGCCGACCGCAGCACCGATGATATAGGCGCGCTGCGCCGAGCGGACCACCGCATTGGCAATCTTGGGATCGGCGACCAGCACGTCCTTGATGTCGCGCGGCAGGTCGATCACGATGGACTTGCCGACGCCGAGCGAGAGGAAGCGTGCGTTGATCTGGCCGTCCATCGCGGCCGGCGCCACGGGGCGGTAATCGGCAGCGACCGCCGGGGCGATCGCCGGGTTAAGCGCCAGGGCGAGGGCGGCCGAAAACGACAGGGCGCGGACCAGTGAGGCTCGTATCGTCGCCGAATCTGCCCTGCATTTGATATCGACTGTCTTCATCGTGCCTTAGCCGTCTGACTTGGAATGCCGTAGCGAATGATCGAAACACCCTCTCGCTTCTGCGCGGAGTCATCGAGCGTGATTTCGCTCATCTTGACGTCGACGATACTGCGCAGCGCCAGCGACAGCGTGCCGCTCTGCCGCGCCGCGGACAGCGTTGCGGTCTGCGCGGGACTGAGCTCGAGGGTGACGGTCTTGCCGATCACCGCGTTCTGGCCGTCCTTCTCCTTGGGCGCCTGGTCGATGGCGAGGACGCGGATATTGGCCAGGATGATCTCGGAGGTGACGACGTCGGGTGCGCCGCTGCTCTGGTCCGGGTTCTTCAACCGGCGCGTGAGCAGGACGTCGACGCGATCGTTGGGCAGGATGAAGCCGCCTGCGCCGGTCTCTGGCGAGATCTCGGTCGAGATCGCCCGCATGCCGGTGGGCAGGATTGCCGCCATGAAGCCGGAGCCTTCCGCCTTGACCAGCTTCTGGTCGCGGATCGGCTCACCCTGAATGAACGGAGCCCGTGCGATCGAACCAGCCACCTGGGTCGCACCATCGGGGCGCTCGTTGCGGCGGATGAAGGTGGTGCTGGCGGTCGCGGCCGGCCAGGTCTGCCATTGCACGTCTTCCGGCTTCACGGTCTGGCCGAGGCCGATGTCGTTCTTGGCTACGAGGACGTCGACGGTCGGCAGCTGCGCGACCGGAAGCGGAGGCGGCGCAGAATTGTCGGTGCCGCTCGCCAGGTACGCGGCGACGCCGCCGGCGCAGATGGCGACCGTCAGGACGACAATGCGTGCCCTATTCATACGCTTCAACTTTCCAACAATACGCCGCGACGCTGCCGCCGCCGTGCTCGGCAGTTGACCAGCTATTCGTCAAAGCATGGTTAATGAGGCGTATCTAAATCGCCTTAACGCCGGGTTTACCCGGTGCGTTCAGCGCAGGGCGA
This sequence comes from Bradyrhizobium sp. LMG 9283, assembly GCF_045571415.1. Taxonomy (NCBI): domain Bacteria; kingdom Pseudomonadati; phylum Pseudomonadota; class Alphaproteobacteria; order Hyphomicrobiales; family Nitrobacteraceae; genus Bradyrhizobium; species Bradyrhizobium sp. LMG 9283. Next base: position 8,088,955 of record NZ_CP120691.1, on the reverse strand, counting down.
GGTGAGCGAGGTCGATCGCCTTCACCCATTCGGTCTCCGGGTAGACCATTAGTGCGCTCAACGCGAGCGCGATACCGTAGGGAATGCCGCTCTCCTTGGCGTGCAGCCGTGCGAGCCAGGCCTGACCCGCGAGCCCGTAGGGCAACGGCCATTGCCGGAACTGGAGCAGGAGCAGCGTCAGCGCGCCGCCGAACAGCGAGGCGTAGAGCAGGAAGTTCATCAGATGTGCAAAGCCGAACCAGAGCGCGACGGAAGCCGCGACCTTTGCGTCGCCGCCGCCCACCCAGCCCATCGCAAAGCAGGTGAAGGCCACGACCAGGAGAAGCGCGCCGGAGCCGACATGACTCAGCATCTCGTAAGGTGCCATGCCACCGGCAAGGGCGAGCACGAAGAAGCCTGCCACCAGCGCCAGCGAGACGCGGTTCGAGATCGTCATCGTGAAGAGATCGCTCGCGGCGGCGAATGCCATCAGGGCCGGGAAGAGCAGAAGGCGCGCAAGGTCGAGGATCATGGGCTGCGTCTTGAGGCCTGGGTTTGCCGCGGGAGCTGGCGTCGCCGGATGCTAGCGCGCAGTTGCTAAACAAACCGACAACGGCGGCGGGGCGCGCGACCGAGGCCGCCGAAGGCGCCTTCACCAGAAGCTGGCAATGCGCGCGGCGAGCGCGACCGTCGCAAGCAGCAGCGCAAGGCAGATCCAATAGGCCGGCGAGCCCGCCTGCGGCGCTTCCGCCTCGTGCGCCGCGACTGCGGTATCGGTTCTGAACTTGTGCAACGCCACTGGAACTCGCCGTCTTCAGAAAAACAAAGGCCCCGGAGGTCCGGGGCTTTTGTCGTCGCTCGTCGGTCGCTTACTTCAGCGACGTGCTGATCGAGCTGAACTTGGTGTTCATCGTGGTGCCGAGGTTGTTGACGACCGTGATGATGGCCAGCGCGATACCGGCGGCGATCAGACCGTATTCGATGGCGGTGGCGCCGGATTCATCCTTCGCGAAACGCGCAATCAAGTTCTTCATGAACCAAAACTCCGTCTAGTGGGATCGCCTCGTTCGGCGCTGTCTTTGACGCGGGGACCATGAGAGCCGAGCTCTTTCGGTAAAGTTAATTCGATCGGGTAAACCCACGCTGGGCGCAATGCTTTTGCCCAGAGTGAATTTCGCCTTAAGACCGCAGCTGCAATTCGTTCCGGTTCCGGATGCATCGGCAGCGCGGCGGCTGCTTCACCCTCCCTTAAATTTCGCGGAGTAGGCCTAAGCAATACTGGAATTCGCGGAGAGAGGCGACGATGTCGAGCCTGCCCATGCAAGTCGCCCTGATGCTCGGCGAGACCATCGTGAAGGTGATCCCCGTCACCTTCGTGCTTGCGGCCGTCTTCACCGTGCTGGAGCATTTCTGGGCCTGCAATCCCGGCGCGCCGTGGTGGCGCAAGCGGGAGATCGTCACCGACATCTGCTACTGGTTCTTCGTGCCGGTGTTCGCCCGCACCATGCGCATCGGACTACTGATCGTCGGCGCCGGCGCCGTCTTCAACATCCACGACGCCGACGAACTCATCGCCTTCTACGACAACGGCCATGGTCCGTTGGCGCAGCTGCCTCTGTGGGTGCAGGCCCTGCTGTTCCTGGTGCTTTCCGATTTCATGCTGTACTGGCTGCACCGGCTTTTCCACGACGGCGGCTTCTGGAAGTACCATGCCATCCATCATTCGTCGGAGGAGATCGGGTGGATCTCCGCGGCCCGTTTCCATCCCGTCAATCTCTTGCTCGGGACGATCAGCGTCGACGTCGTGCTGCTGATGGCCGGTATCTCCCCGAACGTCATGATCTGGGTCGGCCCGTTCACCACCTTCCATTCGGCCTTCGTGCACGCCAACCTGAACTGGACCTTCGGACCGTTCAGATACGTGCTGGCGACGCCGGTATTCCACCGTTGGCATCACACTTCGCTCGAAGAGGGCGGCGACACCAATTTCGCCGGGACTTTTCCGATCTGGGACGTGCTGTTCGGCACCTTCCGCATGCCGGAGGGAAAGCTGCCGCAGGATTATGGCAAGGACGAAGCGACCATGCCGAAGGAGATCGGAGGCCAGCTCGCTTATCCGTTCCGCCATTAGCAGGGGCAGCGGGGCCCGCGAATGCCAGTCCGTTCAAACAATCGTCGGCGAGTTTGCGGAACGTTCACGAATTGAAGGCAGGTTAGCCGGGTCGGGCACCGGCTCCGCTGTTATCTGATCGCTTCTGCCGGTTTGTGACGTCCCGGGGGTAAGAGTATGCGTAAGGAATTGCTGCGCCGCTATGCGCGCGTCTGTCTTCTGGTTGCCGCCGCGGTGCTGGCATGGCCGGCCGCTGGCCTTGCCGAGCCCACCGCCGACGTCATCGCAGTCAATGTCGATCAGGCCAAGCTGGTACGGCTGCCCGGCAAGGTGGCGACGATCGTGGTCGGCAATCCCCTGATCGCCGATGTCACGCTCCAGCCGGGCGGCATGATCGTCGTGACCGGGAAGGGCTATGGGGCCACCAACTTCATCGCGCTCGACCGGGGCGGCGAGATTCTGGTCGACCGCCAGATCCAGGTTGAAGGTCCGAGCGACCGGCTCGTCACCGTCTATCGTGGGATCGAGCGCGAGTCCTACAGTTGCGTACCGCTTTGCCAGCGTCGCGTGACGCTCGGCGACAGCGACACCTACTTCAACAACACGATGAGCCAGGCCGGCTCGCTCAGCAGCAGTGCCAGCGGCGGCGGCGGTGCCGGCGCGGCCGCCAAACCCAACTAGCCGACCGGCGCGTCTGCCAGGCTGCTTGCGGATTCCAGCGCGGCGTTCTCTGGGCGCGCCGTGCTTCCGTGCGGTCTGGTTAACGCATTCCTAACGGCGCGGTCCGCCGGACGCGGATCGCCTGAAACACTTAGACAATCAGTTTCCGCTATTGAACGGGCAGATGATCGCCCGTTGCTGGGGAATTTGACGATATGCCTTCCGCACCTACGAGGTTCACGCTCCGGAAAGCGCTGGCCCGGTTTCGCGGCAACCGCCGCGGCTCCGCAGCCGTCGAATTTGCGCTGGTCGCACCGATGTTCTTCGGGCTGCTGTTCGCCATCATCGAGACGGCGCTGATGTTCTTCTCGAGCCAGGTGCTCGAGACCGTCGCGCAGGATTCCGCGCGCGCGATTCTGACCGGCCAGGCGCAGGCACAGGGCGGCTCGGTGACGGCCTGTCAGACCACGCCCAACACGGTCTCTGCATGCGATCAGACGACGTTCAAGGCCTATGTCTGCAGTAAAATCCCGGCGCTGTTTGATTGCAGCAAGCTTTACGTCGACGTTGTCAGCACCAGCTCCTTCGGGACGCTCAGCCTCACCAACTATGGCGATTCCTGCAATTTCAACCCAACCGGCATGCAGTACAGTGCCGGGACGTCCGGCCAGGTCGTCGTGGTGCGCCTGTTCTATCAGTGGCCGCTCATCGTCACCGGCCTCGGCTACAACATGGGATGCAGCAACAAGCGGCTGATGGTGGCGACAGTGGCGTTCAAGAACGAACCCTTCTGAGGCAGATGGATCTGAGCGGACCAATGCAGGCGATTGCGAATATCTGGAGGAATGCACGTTGCTCCGTGCGCGACTTCGTCGCTGACAAGCGCGCGCTTGCGGCGACCGAATTCGCGGTCATCGTACCGCTGATGCTGGTAATGTTCTTCGGCACCGTCGAATTTTCGTCTGCCGTGGCGATCGACCGCAAGGTCACGTTGATTGCACGGACACTGTCCGATCTGACGTCGCAATCGACGACGCTCGCCGATTCCGACATGCAGAACACGTTTACGGCAAGCATCTCGGTCATCATGCCGTACGACGCTACGCTCGTGAAGGGCACGATCTCCCAGATCTACATCGATGCCAACAGCATCGCCACGGTCCAGTGGAGCAAGGCGGGCACCATTGCAAGCGGCGCGACACAAGCCACGCTGGCGACCTCGGCTCGGAAGGCCGGCGACAAGGTCACCACGATGATTCCCCCGGCGCTCTTGATTCCGTCGAGCTATCTCATACTGAGCGAGGCCAACTACACTTACACGCCGACCGTCGGTTACGTGTTGAAGTCGAGCATAACGCTGAGCGATCTCTCCTACACGCGGCCGCGCCAGGTCACCTGCGTGCCTTACAACGGCGTACCGTCGACGTGCTGAATTTGCGAGCCGACCCTGGAATGAAAAAGGCCGTGCGTCACGCACGGCCTTTTTTATTTGCTTTGTCTGCTCTGCCTCGCTCGAGCCGATCAGGGCTCAGGCCGGCGGGCTCAGCTCGCAGCGCGGAGATTGTCCGCCGCCGACTTGCCAGAGCGGCGGTCGGCCACGATCTCGTAGGAGATCTTCTGGCCTTCGCGCAGCGAGCCGAGACCGGCGCGCTCCACGGCGCTGATGTGGACGAACACGTCTTGGCCGCCGTCGTCGGGCTGAATGAAGCCATAGCCCTTGGTTGCGTTAAACCACTTCACGGTTCCCATGCTCACGGGGGTAGTCCCTTCTCAGATAACACAATGTCAGAGCCCGCTCGCGCGGGCAGGTTAGATCGAATTTCTGGAAGGGTCGTCAGCGTGTCTGAACCGGCTGTACCGGTGGATGCTAATGTCGTCCGGCCGAAAATCGATTAATTCATTTTATCGGAAACAGGGGCCCGAAACAATCCGGACGTGCACGATTTTTTGATCCGCCGTGATGTCAAACGGCGGATCAACATACAGACCGGAATTTATCCCGCGCTTCTCGCGCCGTAGCCTGCTAGCGGCGGCGGAACTGGCCGCCGCGCTGTCCGGGACGCGGCGGTCCGCCCGCCGTGCTGGGACGTTCGTCCTTGTGGCGGAAAATCAGTCGGCCCTTCTCGAGATCATAGGGCGACATCTCCACCGTCACGCGGTCGCCCGCGAGCGTCTTGATGCGGTTCTTCTTCATCTTGCCGGCGGTATAGGCAACGATCTCGTGTCCGGCGTCGAGCTGCACGCGGTAGCGGGCGTCGGGGAGGATTTCGGTGACCAGTCCTTCGAACTGGATCAGCTCTTCCTTAGCCATGAATTTCTCCAGGTCGTGGACGGCTAGTGCGAATAGGGTTTGCGGTTCGGTTGGCTGTTTGGCCGACTCTCGCGGCGCAAAAAGGCAACGCCTTGTATCCCATCAGACGTCCCGGCGCTATGCGCGGAACGCTGTTCCGGACGGTCGACAGGCGATGAATGCATCTTACCACCGGAGCGGCGGCGGCGAGAACCCTTGGAGGCATTCGGGCCGCTGCCGGGCCGTCCGTCAGCATGCCTTGACTCGGCGTGCCGGCCTTCACCGTGCCTGCTGCCGTCGCCTTGCTTGCCGGCGCTATGGTGGCGCCCGTCGGCATGCCGTTCGTCGGCACGGCGTCCATCACCGTGACGTGCGCCTTGCGGGCGCTGGCCGGGGCGGCCGCCCGGCCGGCCCTGTCGTTGCTGCGACGGGGCGGGCCCGGCATCGCGGCGGCCGGCATCGGTGCGATGGTCCTCGCGCGGCAGGGCCACGCGGATCAGCCGCTCGATGTCGCGGAGATAGCTGAGCTCCTCGCCGCCGGCGACCAGGGAGATCGCGGTGCCGTCGGCGCCGGCTCGCGCGGTGCGGCCGATGCGGTGGACGTAGGTTTCGGGGACGTTGGGCAGGTCGAAATTGATGACGTGGCTGATGCCGTCGACGTCGATGCCGCGGGCGGCAATGTCGGTGGCAACCAGGGTGCGGATCTCGCCCGAGCGGAACTGGGCGAGCGTGCGCTCGCGGTGATTCTGCGACTTGTTGCCGTGGATGGCGTTGGCAGCGATGCCGGCCTTGGCCAGCGTCTTCACCACCTTGTCGGCACCGTGCTTGGTGCGGGTGAAGACCAGCGCGCGGTTGATCGCTTCGTCTTGCAGCAGCTTGGTCAGGAAGGTGGGCTTGGCCGAGAAGTCCACCTGCAGGATACGCTGGTTGATCCGCTCGGCGGTCGAGGAGACCGGGGTCACCGCGACACGGGCGGGATCGCGCAGCATGGAATCGGCGAGCTCGGCGATGTCCTTCGGCATGGTGGCCGAGAAGAACAGCGTCTGCCGCTTGATCGGCAGCTTGGCGACGATCTTACGGATGTCGTTGATGAAACCCATGTCGAGCATGCGATCGGCCTCGTCGAGTACGAGGAATTCAACGCTTGAAAGCCTCAAGCCGTTGCTCTGCACGAGGTCGAGCAGGCGGCCGGGGGTGGCGACCAGCACGTCGACCCCCTGCATCAGGGCGCGGACCTGGCGGCCCATGGGAACCCCGCCGATGGCCAGCGCCGAGGACAGGCGGATGTGGCGGCCATAAGCGTTGAAGCTGTCGAGGATCTGGCCGGACAGCTCGCGGGTCGGCGACAGCACCAGGACACGGGCGGTCTTGGGCTGCGGCTTGATGCGGTTCTCGAGCAGACGATGCAGGATCGGCAGCGCGAAAGACGCGGTCTTGCCGGTGCCGGTCTGGGCGATACCGACGACGTCGCGGCCGGTCAGGGCCAGCGGGATGGTCTGGGCCTGGATCGGGGTCGGGGTGACGTAGTTTTCTTCGTTGAGGGCACGGGAAATGGGATCGGCCAGGCCGAAGTCCTGAAAGGAAGTCAAAAGAGGGGTTCTTTCCATGTCAAAAGCGGGCGCCCGGCGCATTCAGCGCGGCGCGCGCAAAAGGGTGTCTAGAAGACACCTGCGTGTTTGGGGTGTCGGATGGCTTGGGTGATATGGGGCAAGCCAGAGGCCCGGAGGGGCTTAAGAACACGCGGCTCGCTACGACCCCTTGATTCGCAAGGGGTCTCCGCTGTTCATATGGAACATCGGGGGGGCGCTTTCAAGGCAAGTCGGCCTCAAACAGCGGTTGCGGTGCAGAAATAGTTGTGCCGGAAATTTAGCCAGATTTGGCATTTTGCTCAGAAAATGCCCTGCCTGCCGCTTTCGCATACATTTGAGTTGCCTATAGTTTGGGCGATCTGACTGCGGCGAAACTCGGATTTCCGGCAATTACGTGAGTGGAGTCAATGAGTTGATGGGTGCTCAGTCCATGGCATGGTTCTTGCGATTCCGTTAATCGCAGGCGGCCGTGGGGCCGTTTCGCAGCGTTTTCACGTCTGCGTCAGGGAGATGAGACACTCATGTTTAGCAAATCCACTCACGATATAGCGGCGTCATTTAGCCGCCGCGGCGTGCTCGCCGCGACCGCCGGACTGGTGCTTGGTCTGGCTTCATTGACTGGCGCGAAGGCCGCGGACGACACCATCAAAGTCGGCGTGCTCCACTCCCTGTCCGGCACCATGGCGATCAGCGAAACCACGCTGAAGGACACCATCCTCTTCCTGATCGACGAGCAGAACAAGAAGGGCGGCGTGCTCGGCAAGAAGCTGGAAGCCGTCGTCGTCGACCCCGCGTCGAACTGGCCGCTGTTCGCCGAAAAGGCGCGCGAGCTGATCACCAAGGACAAGGTCTCGGTCGTGTTCGGCTGCTGGACCTCGGTGTCGCGCAAGTCGGTGCTCCCGGTGTTCAAGGAGCTCAACAACGTCCTGTTCTACCCTGTGCAGTACGAGGGCGAGGAGAGCGAGCGCAACGTGTTCTACACGGGTGCCGCGCCGAACCAGCAGGCGATCCCCGCCGTCGACTATCTGATGAAGGAAGAGAAGGTGAAGCGCTGGGTGCTTGCGGGCACCGACTACGTCTATCCGCGCACCACCAACAAGATCCTGGAAGCCTATCTGAAGTCGAAGGGGGTTGCCCAGGAAGACATCATGATCAACTACACGCCCTTCGGTCATTCCGACTGGCAGACGATCGTGGCTGACATCAAGAAGTTCGGCTCGGCCGGCAAGAAGACCGCGGTGGTCTCGACCATCAATGGCGACGCCAACGTTCCCTTCTACAAGGAGCTCGGCAACCAGGGCATCAAGGCGAAGGATATCCCGGTCGTCGCGTTCTCGGTGGGTGAGGAAGAGCTCGCCGGCATCGACACCAAGCCGCTGGTCGGCCATCTCGCCGCCTGGAACTACTTCGAGTCGATCAAGACCAAGGACGGATCGAACGAGAAGTTCATCAAGGACTGGCAGGCCTACACCAAGAATCCGAAGCGCGTGACCAACGACCCCATGGAAGCGCATGTGATCGGCTTCAACATGTGGGTGAAGGCGGTCGAGAAGGTGAAGTCGACCGATCCGGACAAGGTGATCGATGCGCTTCCCGGCATCGAGGCGCCGAACCTGACCGGTGGCGTGTCGAAGATGCTGCCGAACCACCACATCACCAAGCCGGTGTTCATCGGTGAGATCAAGGCGAACGGCCAGTTCGACGTGGTCTGGAAGACCCCCGGCCTCGTCGCGGGTGACGCCTGGTCGAAGGAGCTCGAGGGCTCCAAGGACCTGATCGGCGACTGGGTCGGCAAGAAGTGCGGCAACTTCAACACCAAGACCAACAAGTGCCTCGGCTCGGGTTCCTGATCCCGATCTGACGCTCCACTGCACGACCGGAGAGGGCGGCGATCCCGCCGCCTTCTCCACTCATTTCTGCCGGGGTCATTCACAGTGCCAGCCCATTTGTCTGCCCGTCTCTGCTCGCTTGCACTCTCGTTGTTGCTGATTGCGTTCGCGCTGCCGGCCTTCGCCGGTCCGTTCGAGGATGCGGTCGCCAAATTCGCCAACGACGACTTTTCCGACACGGAAGAGGCGATCGGCGTAGTCGCGAGCAGCGGCAACAAGCTGGCCTTCCCGATCATCAGCGCGCTCCAGGACGGCCGCCTCATGGCGGATCCTGACAGCAAGAAGGTTTACGTCACCGGCACCGACGGCAAGTCGATCGATGCTGCGACCGGCGAGGCCGTCGCCAGCGTTCCCGACAGCGCGAGCGCGGTTCGCCTCAACAACCGCCTGCGCCGCAGCGTCGATGCCGCGCTCGGCAGCCTGACGCTGCAGTCGCCCGATATCGGGACGCGCCTGCAGGCCGCGCAATCCGTCTTCAAGTCGCATGAGGAGACCGCGCTCGAGGCGGTCGATGCCGCACTCGCCAAGGAAACCAACCGATCCGTCAGGGTCGCGCTCGGCGAGGCCCGTGCCGCGATCCTGCTGTTCAAGTCCGATGCGACCGAGGTCGAGAAGCTCGAGGCGGTCGCAACCCTCAAGGCACGCGGCGACCAGGAGGCGCTGGCGCTGCTTACCGGCATGGGCGACCAGCCGGCGTCGGTCACCAAGGCCGCGACGAGCGCGATCGGTTCGATCCAGAACTCGCTCGCGGTCTGGTCCATGGTGCAGAATGCCTGGTACGGCCTCTCGCTTGGCTCGGTGCTGCTGCTCGCTGCGATCGGGCTCGCCATCACCTTCGGCGTGATGGGCGTCATCAACATGGCCCATGGCGAAATGGTGATGTTGGGGGCCTATACCACCTTCGTGGTGCAGGAGGTGATCCGTACCCGCTATCCCGGCCTGTTCGACTATTCGCTGTTGATCGCCGTGCCGCTCGCCTTCCTCGTCGCCGGCGCGATCGGCGTGCTGATCGAGCGCAGCATCATCCGTTTCCTCTACGGCCGGCCGCTGGAGACGTTGTTGGCGACCTGGGGCCTGTCGCTGGTGCTGCAGCAGGCGGTGCGGACCATGTTTGGCCCGACCAACCGCGAGGTCGGCAACCCCTCCTGGATGAGCGGCGCGTTCGAGCTCGGCCAGATCACGATTACCTATAACCGGCTCTGGATCCTTCTCTTCACGCTTGCCGTGTTCGCGATCCTGCTCGCGATGCTGCGCTACACCGCGCTCGGCCTGGAGATGCGCGCGGTGACGCAGAACCGCCGCATGGCGGCTTCGATGGGCATCGCAACCTCGCGCGTCGACGCGCTCACCTTCGGCCTCGGCTCGGGCATTGCCGGCATCGCCGGCGTGGCGCTGTCGCAGATCGACAATGTCAGCCCCAATCTCGGCCAGAGCTACATCATCGACAGTTTCATGGTCGTGGTGTTCGGTGGGGTAGGCAATCTATGGGGGACCCTCGTGGGCGCCTTCACGCTCGGCATCGCCAACAAGTTCCTGGAGCCGGTCGCCGGCGCCGTGCTCGGTAAGATCGCGATCCTGGTTCTCATCATCCTGTTCATTCAAAAGCGGCCGCGCGGCCTGTTCGCGCTCAAGGGCCGTGCGGTGGAAGCATGACCCCTCACATGCTGACGCGATCGCTGGACCGCGGCGCGACGATCTTCCTCGCGATCGTCGCGGCCTGCGGCATCCTCATTCCGCTCTCCAACCTGCTGCTGCCCGCCGGCTCGTTCCTGCAGGTGCCGACCTATCTTGTCGCGCTCTGGGGCAAATATGTCTGCTACGCGATCCTGGCGCTCGCGATCGACCTGATCTGGGGCTATTGCGGCATTCTCTCGCTTGGCCACGGCGCCTTTTTCGCGCTCGGCGGTTACGCCATGGGCATGTACCTGATGCGGCAGATCGGCACCCGCGGCGTTTACGGCAACCCGATCCTGCCCGACTTCATGGTGTTCCTGAACTGGCAGAAGCTGCCCTGGTACTGGTATGGCTTCGACATGTTCTGGTTCGCAGCGCTGATGGTGCTGGTCGTGCCCGGCCTGCTCGCCTTCTGCTTCGGCTGGCTCGCCTTCCGCTCCCGCGTCACCGGCGTGTATCTCTCGATCATCACGCAGGCCATGACCTATGCGCTGCTGCTCGCCTTCTTCCGCAACGATTTCGGCTTCGGCGGCAACAACGGCCTGACCGACTTCAAGGACATCCTGGGGTTCAACGTGCAGGCGGAGGGGACGCGTGCCGCGCTGTTCGCGCTGAGCTGCCTGGCGCTGATCATCGGTTTCCTGATCTGCCGTGCCATCGTCTCGTCCAAGCTCGGCAAGGTGCTGATCGCGGTGCGTGATGCGGAATCGCGCACGCGCTTCCTCGGCTACCGCGTCGAATCCTACAAGCTGTTCGTGTTCACGGTGTCGGCCTGCATGGCCGGGGTCGCCGGCGCGCTGTACGTGCCGCAGGTCGGCATCATCAATCCTAGCGAATTCGCGCCGGGCAATTCGATCGAGGCGGTGATCTGGGTCGCGGTCGGTGGCCGCGGCACGCTGGTCGGTGCCGCGCTCGGCGCCGTCGTCGTCAACTACGCCAAGACCTTCTTCACTTCGGGCGTGCTCGCGCCGTACTGGCTGTTCATGCTGGGCGCGTTGTTCATCCTGGTGACGCTGCTGCTGCCGAAAGGCATCGTCGGCACCTTCAACGCCTGGTGGGACTCGTCCAGGGAAAAGCGTACCGCTGCAGCCATTGTGAGCGCCGCGGCCGAAGACGGCGTCACCGAACCCAAGATGGCGGAGTAGGCGCAATGAACGTCATGGACACCCGCGCGACCTCCGCAATACTCTATCTCGACGGCGTGCACGTCTCCTTCGACGGCTTCCACGCCATCAATAATCTGTCGCTGACGCTCGAGCCCGGCGAGATGCGCGCCATCATCGGTCCGAACGGCGCCGGCAAGACCACGATGATGGACATCATCACCGGCAAGACCAAGCCCGACGAGGGCACCGTGCTGTTCGACGGCGTCACCGACCTGACGCGCCTCGACGAGACCCGCATCGCCGAGCTCGGCATCGGCCGCAAATTCCAGAAGCCGACCGTGTTCGAGAGTCAGACCGTGCAGGACAATCTGCTGCTGGCGCTCAATGTCGATCACTCGGTCCGCGGCACGCTGTTCTGGCGCGGCAGCAACGCGGAATCCCAGCGTATCGACAAGGTGCTGGAGACGATCCGCCTCACCGACGCCCGCAACCGCCTGGCCGGCAGCCTCAGCCACGGCCAGAAGCAGTGGCTCGAGATCGGCATGCTGCTGGCGCAGGATCCAAAACTGCTGCTGGTCGATGAGCCCGTCGCGGGAATGACTGACGTTGAGACGCATCTCACCGCAGAGCTGCTGAAGGAGATCAACAAGACCCACACCGTGATGGTCGTCGAGCACGACATGACGTTCGTGCGCGAACTTGGGGTCAAGGTCACCTGCCTGCACGAAGGTACGGTGCTCGCGGAAGGTACCATCGACCAGGTCTCGTCCAACGAGCGGGTCATCGAAGTCTATCTGGGACGCTGAGCGATGCTTGAGGTCAAGGACATCAACCTGTTCTACGGTGCGGCCCAGGCGCTGCGCGGCGTCTCGATCTCGGCCGAGCCGGGCAAGGTGACCTGCGTGCTCGGGCGCAACGGCGTCGGCAAGACTTCGCTGCTCCGCGCCATGGTCGGGCAATATCCGATCTCCTCGGGCGCGATCGTGCTCGACGGTAATGATATCACGGGCCTGAAGCCCTACGAGCGGGCGCGCAAGGGTATCGGCTTCGTGCCGCAGGGCCGCGAGATCTTTCCGCTGCTGACGGTCGAGGAGAACCTCAAGACCGGCTTCGGCCCGCTCAAGCGCGAGGACAAGCACATCCCGGACGACGTGTTCTCGCTGTTTCCGGTGCTGCAATCCATGCTCGGCCGGCGCGGCGGCGACCTCTCCGGCGGCCAACAGCAGCAGCTCGCGATCGGCCGCGCGCTGGTGATGCGGCCGAAGCTGCTTCTGCTCGATGAGCCGACCGAAGGCATCCAGCCCTCGATCATCAAGGACATCGGCCGTGCCATCTCGTACCTGCGCAACCTCGGCAACATCGCTATCGTGCTGGTCGAACAATATCTCGACTTTGCCTGCGAACTCGGCGACAGTTTTGCCGTGATGGATCGCGGCGCGGTGAAGTTCACCTGCGACCGCTCCAATCTCGACGCGAGCGAGATCAGCCGCCAGATGGCGCTGTAAGCCATTCTGTCGCGACCGGCTGGGGAGGCGGATGCGCAGCGACGTTTCTACCACGTCAGGGGTTTTCGAGGCGAACCGTGCCCGCGGCGCGGTGCGGTTCGACGTGCACGCACGTGACGGCGTGACGCGACGCGGCACCTTGCATGAATCCGGTTCGCTCCGCGTCCGCTTTCCCTCGCCGGAAGATCAGGGCCTGTCCGGCGTGTTCGTCAACACCGCCGGGGGAGTCGCCGGCGGTGATTGCTTCGACATCGAGATATCGGCGGCGGATAGCTCGCGATTGACGCTGACCACGGCGGCGGCGGAGAAGGTCTATCGCGCGTCGGGCTCGGCGGCCCAGCTCAATATCTCGCTGAAGGCCGGCCCAGGCGCGCATTTGTCCTGGCTGCCGCAGGAGACGATTCTGTTCGACTGTGCCCGCGTGCAGCGCCGCTTCGACATCGAGCTCGACGAAGCCGCCTCGCTCTTGCTCTGCGAGATCGTGGTGTTCGGCCGTATCGCTATGGGCGAGCGGATGGAGCAGGGCGAGTTCGTGGACCGTTGGCGGATGCGCCGCGCCGGCAAGCTGGTGTTCGCAGAGACCGTCCGGCTCGACGGCAATATCGGCGCAAAGCTCGCGCTATCCGCGGTCGCCAGAGGTGGCGCGGCGATTGGCACGGCTCTGCTCGTGCCCGGTGACGAGGCGCTGGTCGAGCGCATTCGCGAGGCGTCGGAGTCTTTCTCCGGCGAGGTCGGAATCTCAGCATGGAATGGCTTTGCAATGGCGCGGTTCTGTGCCCAAGATGCGGCCCGCCTGCGCGCCGACATGATGGCCGTGCTGGCGCGCACCGGCGCGGCCTTGCCACGGCTCTGGCTGAACTGATGACTGGCTGAATTGACGTGTTGAACGGAAGAGATGTCGCATGAACCTGTCTCCCCGCGAAAAGGACAAGCTTCTGATCTCGATGGCGGCGATCGTGGCGCGCCGCCGGCTGGACCGCGGCGTCAAGCTCAACCATCCCGAGGCGGTTGCGATCATCTCCGATTTCATTCTCGAAGGCGCCCGCGACGGACGCACCGTCGCCGAGCTGATGCAATCCGGCGCGCAGGTTTTGACGCGCGACCAGGTGATGCCCGGCATTCCCGAGATGATCCATGACATCCAGGTCGAGGCGACCTTTCCTGATGGCACCAAGCTTGTCACCGTGCACGAGCCGATCAGGTGAGACGAGTCGCTGTATCAACACCGTCATGCCCGGGCTTGTCCCGGGCATCACGATCTTCGAACCAAGTGGCGGCACGTGGATGGCCGGGACAAGCCCGGCCATGACGCAGCGGAGCAAGACGAGGTAGCACATGATTCCCGGCGAACTCTTCATCCAGGACGGCGAGATCGAGCTCAATGCCGGCCGCAAGACCGTGACGCTGACGGTCGCCAACACCGGCGACCGGCCGATCCAGGTCGGCTCGCACTACCACTTCTTCGAGACCAACCCGGCCCTGAAATTCGATCGCAAGAAGTCCCGCGGCATGCGCCTCGACATCGCCGCCGGCACCGCCGTCCGCTTCGAGCCCGGCCAGACCCGCGAAGTGCAACTCGTCGCCATGGCGGGGAAGAAGACGATCTACGGCTTCCGCGGCGATGTGATGGGGCAGCTGTGACGCTGGGAGGAACGAGCGCGATGCGGCACGGTTGAGGCGAAAACGGAGGTCCTTGCCATGCTGTCACCCATTCGCCTCGTTTCCGAAGCTGCCGAACTTGCAGCGCGCCGCCACAATGGGATGGTGCGCAAGGGGCGCGGCAACGAGCCCTATATCAATCACCTCGCCGAGGTCGCGAACCTGCTTGCGACCGCGACCGATGGTGCCGACGCCGAGTTGGTCGCGGCCGGCTGGCTGCATGATTCGATCGAGGACACCGACACCACGCGCGAGGAGCTCGCGCAGCGATTTTCCAAGCGTATCGCCTCGCTCGTCGCCGAGTGCACCGACGACATGAACCTGCCGAAATCCGAGCGGCGGCAGAAGCAGATTGAGGACGCCCCGCACAAATCCCCCGGCGCAAAGCTGATCAAGATCGCCGACAAGATCAGCAATATAGGGGCGCGCATTCAAACCGACCCGAGTGCCGAGGAGCGCGACGATCTTGCCGACTACACCGCCTGGGCCGAGCAGGTGGTCGCGGGCTGCCGCGGCGGCAATCCATGGCTTGACGAGAAATTCGATGATGCGGTGAAAGCAGCGAGAGCCTTGCTGTGATCCACCAAGAATTCAAACGCAAACGGGGCTTGTGATGTCCGTCAAGATGAAGCGATCCGTCTATGCCGATATGTTCGGCCCGACCACCGGCGACAAGGTACGGCTGGCCGACACCGACCTCATCATCGAGATCGAGAAGGATTTCACCACCTATGGCGAGGAGGTGAAGTTCGGTGGCGGCAAGGTGATCCGCGACGGCATGGGGCAGTCGCAGGTCACCAACAAGCAGGGTGCGGCCGATACGGTCATCACCAACGCGCTGATCGTCGACCACTGGGGCATCGTGAAGGCCGACGTCGCCATCAAGGACGGCATGATCTCCGCGATCGGCAAGGCCGGCAATCCCGATATCCAGCCGGGCGTCACCATCATTATTGGTCCGGGCACCGACGTGATCGCGGGCGAAGGAAAGATCCTCACTGCCGGCGGCTTCGACAGCCATATCCATTTCATCTGCCCGCAGCAGATCGAGCACGCGCTGATGTCGGGCGTCACCTCGATGTTGGGCGGCGGCACAGGCCCGTCGCACGGCACCTTCGCCACCACCTGCACGCCCGGCCCCTGGCACATCGCGCGGATGATCCAGTCGTTCGACGCCTTCCCGGTCAATCTCGGCATTTCCGGTAAGGGCAATGCCTCGCGCCCCGCGGCGCTGGTCGAGATGATCAAGGCTGGCGCCTGCGCGCTGAAGCTGCACGAAGACTGGGGCACGACGCCGGCCGCGATCGACAATTGCCTGTCGGTCGCCGACGATCACGATATCCAGGTGATGATCCATACCGACACGCTGAACGAATCCGGCTTCGTCGAGGACACGATCAAGGCGTTCAAGGGCCGCACCATCCACGCCTTCCACACCGAAGGCGCCGGCGGCGGCCATGCGCCTGACATCATCAAGGTTGCCGGCTTGAAGAACGTGCTGCCGTCCTCGACCAATCCGACGCGGCCGTTCACGCGCAACACCATCGACGAGCATCTGGACATGCTGATGGTGTGCCACCACCTCGATCCTTCGATCGCCGAAGATCTGGCCTTCGCCGAAAGCCGCATCCGCAAGGAGACGATCGCAGCCGAGGACATCCTGCACGACCTCGGCGCGCTCTCGATGATGTCCTCGGATTCCCAGGCCATGGGCCGCCTCGGCGAGGTCATCATCCGGACCTGGCAGACTGCGGACAAGATGAAGAAGCAGCGTGGCTCGCTGCCCCAGGACAAGGGCAAGGACAACGACAATTTCCGCGTCAAGCGCTATATCGCCAAGTACACGATCAATCCTGCGATCGCGCATGGCGTGTCGAAGCTGATCGGCTCGGTCGAGAAGGGCAAGCTCGCCGATCTCGTGCTGTGGTCGCCGGCCTTCTTCGGCGTCAAGCCGGACTGCATCGTCAAGGGCGGCACCATCGTGGCAGCCCCCATGGGCGATCCCAATGCCTCGATCCCGACGCCGCAGCCGGTGCACTATCAGCCGATGTTCGGCGCCTTCGGCAAGGCGCGCACGGCGTCCTCCGTGGTGTTCACCTCGAAAGCCGCGGTCGCCGGCGGGCTCGCGCGAAAGCTCGGCATCGAGAAGAAGCTCTATGCGGTCCAGAACACTCGCGGCAGGATCTCGAAGAAGAGCATGATCCACAACGACGCCACGCCCAATATCGAGGTCGATCCGGAAACCTACGAGGTCCGCGCCGACGGCGAACTCCTGACCTGCGCGCCCGCCGAGGTGCTGCCGATGGCGCAGCGATATTTCATGTACTGAAATAGCGCATCGACGCATGTCCCAAGAGTATGTTCGGAGTGCGTGTCCGGGGACCGCTTTTCCGGTGTTGCGTTCGGTCCTGCGTGGTCTAATGTCCCGCCCGGTATCTTAACGTTCAGAAGAAAAGCCGGGAGGATTTCTCGTGATCTACGTCGTTGCCACCTTGACCATCAAGCCCGAGACGCGCGCCGAATTCATTGCAGCCGCCACCGCCTGCATCAAGGAGACGCGGAAGGAGCCCGGTAACATCGCCTATGATCTGCATGAGAGCGTCACCGATCCCAGCAAGATGGTGTTCGTCGAGCAGTGGGAGAACGCCGATGCGCTGGTGCCGCATCGCGCCATGGAGCACATGAAGACGTTCGGCCGCGTCGCGGTAAAGTGCTTCACGGCACCTCCGAAGATTGAGGTGATCACGCCCGAGAGGGTCGAGACACGGTAACGAGGTAAGACGCATGATCCGGGCGACGCAGGTCAAGGGACAGCACCGCTTCACGGAAGCGCCAGCGGACACGGTCGTGCTCGATTTCGACGATCGGCACCGTCGCCGCATGGCGATGACGGGCACGCGCGGGCTCGAATTCCTGCTCGACCTGGAGCACGCCGTCGCGCTGCGGGGCGGCGACGCGCTGGTGCTGGAGGACGGCCGGCTGGTCGAGGTAGTGGCGGCGCCGGAGCCGCTGCTCGAGATCCGCGGCCGCGATCCGCACCATCTCATCCGCGTCGGCTGGCATCTCGGCAATCGCCACCTGCCGACGCAGATCATGGCTAAGAGCCTGCGCATCCGTCGCGACCACGTCATCGAGGCCATGGTGAAGGGCCTCGGTGCGCGCGTGATCGAGATCGAGGCGCCGTTCGATCCCGAAGGCGGTGCCTACGCCGATGCCGGCCATGGGCACGACGACCATGCGCATCACGGTCACGGCCATCACGATCATCATGATCATCACGGCCATGGCCACCAAAATCATGATCATGCCGCGCATGACCATGGCCATGGGCACCATCATCACCACGACGAGCATTGCGACCATCCCGACCATCACCACGGCCACAAGCATGCTCATGACCACAAATGAGCCGGTCGGCGCCGGCGCCCTCGCCGAGGGCGCGGCGGCGGCGCTGTACCGGCTGATGACCTGGCTGTCGCCGGCGTTCCCGGTCGGTGGTTTCTCCTACTCCAGCGGCCTCGAATGGGCGATCGAGGCGGGCGACATCACCGACGTAACGACGCTGGCGGATTGGCTCGATGCGATGCTCGGCGACGGCTCCGGCTTCTGTGACGCGACGTTTCTAGTCCACGCCTATCGCGCCACGGAAGCGGACGAGGCGACGGCTTTGAACGAGATCGCCGAGCTCGCCGCTGCCTTCGTGCCGTCGCGCGAGCGGCAGCTGGAGACGACCTCGCAGGGCCGCGCCTTCATCGATATCGCCCGCGCCGCGTGGGATGCCGATGGGCTTGATGCCACGGTCGCGGCATGCAGCACGCCACTGGTCTATCCGGTCGCCGTCGGTGTTGTTGCGGCGAGGCACGCCGTTCCGCTGGCGCCGACGCTGCACGCCTTCCTGCATGCGCTGGTCTCGAACTGGATTTCCGCGGCCAGCCGGCTCATTCCGCTCGGCCAGACCGATAGCCAGCGCGTTCTGGTGAGGCTGGAAGCCGCCGTCGCCGCGACCGCCAATCGTGCGCTGAATGCGACATTGGACGATCTCGGCAGCGCCACCTTCCGCGCCGATCTCGCCAGCCTGCGGCACGAGACGCAATATACGCGGCTGTTTCGGTCGTGACCTGTGCGGCCTTTAACCCATCGAGAGAGAGCGAATTACATGTCGAAATCTCACGGCCCCTTGCGTGTCGGCGTCGGCGGCCCGGTCGGATCGGGCAAGACCGCGCTGATGGACCTGCTCTGCAAGACCATGCGCGAGCGCTATGACATTGCCGCGATCACCAACGACATCTACACCAAATGGGATGCGGAGTTCCTGGTGCGTTCGGGATCGCTGACGCCGGATCGCATCGCCGGCGTCGAGACCGGCGGCTGCCCCCACACTGCGATCCGCGAGGATGCCTCGATGAATCTCGCTGCGGTCGCGGACATGCGCGCGAAATTTCCGGGGCTCGATCTCGTGCTGATCGAGTCCGGCGGCGACAATCTCGCTGCCACTTTTTCGCCGGAGCTGGCCGACCTCACCATCTACGTCATCGACGTCGCCGCCGGCGACAAGATCCCGTCCAAGGGCGGCCCCGGCATCACCCGGTCCGACCTCCTGGTCATCAACAAGACCGACCTCGCGCCCCATGTCGGCGCCTCCCTGGAGAAGATGGAGACGGACACCAGGCGCATGCGCGGCGAGCGTCCTTTCGTCATGACCAACCTGAAGAAAAGCGAGGGCCTCGACCGGATCGTCGCCTTCATCGAGGCCAAAGGCGGCCTGAAACGACAGGGCTGACTGGACGCGACCACTTGGCGCAGGCATTTTTCGCCGTTAACGCCTGGGCGACGCCGCAGCCGCGGAACAAATTTCGGACACGGCGATTAACTACCTCCGGCGCGCGGGGCGAATTCATCCCGTCCAGACTATCGGCCGGGCAGATTAAGCTTCTCAGGCGACCCAAGTTGCGTACTGATGCCTCCTCCTCCATTATCTCCGGCACTGGGGTTTACCCTGTTTCGGCAGATGGCCGTTCGAGCGGCGTTCATATGCTCTGTGTTTATTGCCGACCTCCTGCTTTCGCCTGAGTAGTCGCGTGGTCAGGCTGGGCTTCATCATCGGCTTCATCGCTCTGCTGGGAGCCTTGCTCTCCGGGCTTGCAGCCTATCGCGTCCACGACCAGGAGCTGGCGCTGGATCGGATCGCGCTCGCGCGCGCGATCGACGTTCATGCGAGCCTGGTTCAGGACCGCCTCACCGAGCGGGAGCTGCTCGCGCGTGTCGCCTCAGGCCTGTTCCGCGCGCCATCCGTGATCAAGCCGAACATGCTGGAGCCGCTACGCTCGGCGATCTACGCCTTCAAGACCGATTTCGTGGTGGCCGGCTGGATCGCCCGGCTGAAGCCGAACGAGCTTGCGGCCGCGCACGCCGCCATCGCCGGCGCCGGCTTCCCAAATCCGCAGATTCGCTCTTATGACGACAAGCCGATCAATCCGCCCGAAATTACTCAGCCGATCGACGTGCTGATGGACCTCGAGCCACGGAGCAACGAGACCAAGACGCTGCCCGGCCGCAGCTACGATCAGGATCCGGTTCGCAGCGCGATGCTGACGCGCGCGCGCGCCGAGAAGAAGTCGGTTGCCTCCGACCCGGTGCCGTTGATCGGCGGGAACGGCGCGATCGGCATCATCGTGGCTGCGCCCGTCATTCCCGAAGGAGCAACGGAGCCGGCCGGGTTCGTCACATTTTCCTACGAGCTCGCCTCGCTGATGCTGACCAATGACGACATGTCGCTGTTCGCGGTTGCGCTTAGGGATCCGCGCAAGGAAGGCGGCGAGCTGATCGCCAACGACCAGGGCGTGGTCTCGACGCGCATGGCGGCGGCGGACGGACCGGCGCCCTCGGCGACGCGCACGGTGAGCTTCGGCGGCCGTGATTGGCAGCTCGGCTATTACGCGAAGACCAACTCGGTGCGCCGCGCCGAGCAGACCGCAATCATCGTGGCGGCGATCGGCTTTGCGATCACGGCAATGGTGTGCGGCCTGTTCGGTTATGTCGCCTACAACAATCTGCGGCTCAGCCGGGAGATCCAGGTCAGGATCGGTTTCGAGCGCCGGCTGACCGCCGTCATCGACGAGCTCAACCACCGCGTCAAGAACATCCTGGCAGTGATCCAGTCGATCGTGACGCGCACCTTGCGCCACGGCTCGGACATCGACGTCGCGCGCGAGCTCCTGATCGGACGCATCCACGCCATGTCCAACGTGGTCTCGCTGCTCAGCGAGAGCCAGTGGCAGGGCGTCAAGCTGAAGGGCCTGTTCGAGGCGCGCGCCATCCCGCATGCCGACCGCATCGCCGTCACCGGTCCTGATATCGCGGTTAGCGCACGCGCGGCGCAGAGCCTCTCGCTGCTGTTTTTCGAGCTTGCCTCGCATTCCGACGAGGGCTTGTCGCTGGTTGGAAAGCATCCGCATATCACCGCCGCCTGGTCGGTGACGGGCGAGGAGGGCGAGGAGGTGTTCCATTTCCGCTGGGAGGAGTTCAACACCAGCGAGGCGACGCGCCGGCCCGATTCCGATTTCGGCCTGATCCTGCTCGACCGCGTCGCGCCGGAGGCGTTAGGGGGCACCGCCAAGCGCTTCTTCACCGACGTCTCCTACGTCTACGAATTGACCGCACCGATGGAGACGGTGGTCGACATGACCGAGCGCGACCGCACCGACAAGATCTCGGCGCCTGTCAGGCCTGTGCGCAGCTAACCCTTCGGCCGCAACACGAGGTCGACGAGGTTACGTGCGTAAGCCGGCGTGACCGGCGCGATGCCGAAGATGTAGCGATAGAACAGGCTGCCATAGATCGCGTCGTAGAGATCTTCAGGAAGCCCTTCGGCCAGAATGCTGCCATCCTTCTGGCCGGCGGCGATCATCTCGACCAGCGCGTCACGGCGGAATTGCAGATAGCGCGCGTAGAACAGCTCGGCCGAGCCGGTCTTGGAGATGCATTCGGAGATGACGGCGAGTTGGACCTTGCCGAACTCGCCCTGGAGTGCCTCGGCATAGGCCGCCGCATGGCGGCGCGCGCGCGCCGCGGGGCTGCCGGAGCTCGCCGGCGGCAGCGGCAGCATCTGCGCGGCGTGGTGAAGAAAGGCGTCGATCAAAAGCGCCTCGCGGGACGGCCACCATTTGTAGATCGTCATCTTGGAGACGCTGGAGTGCCGCGCGACCGCGTCGATGGTGGTGGCGGCAAGGCCGGTGGAGGCCATCAGCGCATAGGCACTTTCGAGAATGGCGTTGCTGGTCTCGATCGACCTTGGCCGGCCGCGCCGGGGCGCGTTGTCAGCCTCGTCACCCCCGCCTTTCGCCATCGCCACGCCCGGTCTCCCCACGCAGAGTCCCGGCATAGCGCAGCCGCCGCCTTCGGCCTAGCAGAATCGCACGATCCTTCCCTTAGGCCTGCTGCCGCAGGGCCGCGGGCAGGTCCTGCCGCTTCGACCAGGTGATGCAATAGGCGAGTGCGGTCATCGCGGCGAAGCCCGCGAGGCTCACAACGATCTGCATCACGATCAGATTGGGGCCGGTGATCAGGATGAGATGGCCGGCGAAGGACAGGAACACGCCGACGCAGAACACGGCGAGCCATTCCTCACCGCATCTGATGACCGCCTGAAGCGGTTTCAGTTGCAGGCCAGGATGGTCGGCCGGAATGAGATGGGTCGCGACGAGCGCGAGGGCGAGGAAGTGGAGCACGCGATAGGGCGCGAGATTTTCCTTGTCGGTCGGCGCGATGTTGTTGAGGAGCAAATCGGGCAGGTAGGCGGACAGGGCCGGCGAATGGCGCATCAGGGTGACCGCCATCGCGAGGACGAGGTACGCGCCTGCGAGGATCCGCAGCCAAGACATGCCGCGCAGCGTGCGCCCCGATGCGCCTGTGACGGCAAACCAGCCGCCCAGCACCATCAGCATCTGCCAGCACAGCGGATTGAAGGTCCATTCCTGGTCCGGATAGACCCGGAAGTTCCAGTCGAACCAGCGTGCGGCGACGTACAGCGCGATCGATGCCGCCAGCGTCAGGTTCGGCCATCGCAGCAGGCCCCACAGCACGAGCGGAAAGAACGTCATCAGCGGGATCATCAATTGCAGCAGGTCGAGGTTCAGCGGCTCTTCCTGGAGCACGAGACCGCGGATCAGGATGCGCAGCGGGTGCTCGAGAATCCCCGAGATGTTGTATTCGTGGATGATCTCCGGCGCCATCGATTGCGAGGCGACATAGGCGATGGTGTCGATATAGATCACGAACAGCACGACATAGGCAGCGTAGAGCCGCCAGACGCGGCGAAAGATCCGCGTCGCCGCGACCACGTAGCCGCGCTCCAGCGCCATCCTGCCATGGATGATGGCAACCCCGTAGCCCACCACGAACACGAAGAGATCGGCCGCGCCGCTGAAGCCGAAGTTGCGCAGCGTCAGCAGGTTGACGACGTTGTTCGGAACGTGGTCGACGAACACCGACCAATTGGCTATGCCGAGCGTCAAATAGAGCCTGGCGTCGTGCTGGAATGCGGCGAGGTTCGCCTTGACGGACGGTTTCATTGAGTAAAATAGCTTTGGGAATCAGGGTGATGCTTTTAACGGCAACCGCCTGCCCATCCGAGTAGCGTTTCCGTGAACGGCAGGGCATTCGTGCCGGATGGCGCAAAATTGCGCGGCGTCACCTGCATCGAATTCGAATAGATGCGCTCGCAGGACTTACGACGAAATTTTCTGACCCGCTCTGACCGCTACTCGGCAGGTTCGGCCGACACCTCCTCGGACGCACCGGCGCGGCTCGCCAGGATGCCGAGGGCGACACCGCCGATCGCCAGGATCGGCAACAGCCGCTTGATCCCGATGGCGCGAACGATCTGAAGTCCGGTGGCGAGGAGCATCGGATCTGCAAGCATGCTCTGCACCGTCGACTTCGCGGCGCGTTCGGCCGCGATCTGGGCACGCTTCCGCACCTCGCGCTTGTAGCCCCAATAGGAGCCTGCCGCGGCGAGGGTCAGCAGGAAGAAGATGCCGGCGCCGGTAAGACAGGCCTGCACCGGACCATATTTCTGCAAGACCGAGATGAAGACGGCGGCACAAAGGAAGCACGTCGTCACGAACAGACCGAAGGCGGCGCCCGCGGCAAGGGAGGTCAGCCGAACAGTCGTGCCGGTGGATGCACTGATCCCGTCGATGATGCGCTGAAACATGGCCTTGCTCCTCAAATCCCCCCACAAGCCGAACCGCCACACGCCGGCACTGGCGGCGCGGGCGGCGCCGCCATCTCGAGCTCCGTTCTGGAAACCTACCGGCGCCAGGCGACGCCGATCAGGAAGCCGATGCCGAGCGCGAGTCCGACGGTCGCGAGCGGCCGCTGCGTGATGGCGTCTTCCAGCGTCTCCTCGATCGAGCCATAGGCGTCCTGTGCTGCCTCCATCATCGCGCTGCCGCGCTCCGACATGTCGTCGATCGTGGAATCCATGTTCTCGCGCGCCTGGCGGTAGCCGCGGCGAGCCTGCTTGCTGGTGGACTTGGCGAAGGTATTGAGTGCGTCGGTGATCTGCTCGGTGAGGGCGGCGATATCGCTTTTCACGGCTGCTACATCCTTCTCGAGGCGTTCTCTGGTGGCTTTGTCGGTCCAGTCTCTCATCCCGGCTTCGGCATTGCTCGTGGACATCGGGAGCTCCAAACTCTTGACGGCTGAGATGTGCGGAGAACGTTTCGTGGACGGGTAAGTTCCGTTCGCTGAAACCGCTCAGGCCTGCGGCAGCTGCGGCGAATCGGCCGGCAACAGATGCTCCTTGAGGATCAGACCAACGATCAGGAGTGGCGAGGACAGGAATGCGCCCATCGGACCCCACATCCAGGTCCAGAATGCGAGCGCAAGCAGAACCGCAAGCGCGTTCAGCGCCAGCCGCCGGCCGATGATGGTCGGGGTGACGAAGTGCCCCTCCAGGAAGGTGAGGCCGCCGAAGGCGAGCGCAGCCATCAGGCCGCCGCCGATGGTCGGGAAGGCGACCAGCCCCACGACGACCAGCACCGCGAACATCGCCACAGGCCCGATGATCGGGATGAAATTGAGCGTTGCCGCCAGCGCGCCGAGCCCGGCGGGATTGGGCATTCCGGTGAGCGCACAGATGAGGCCGGTGCTAACGCCGACACCGATGTTGATGACGGTCACAGTCAGGAGATAGTTGCCGAGATGGACCTCGATCTCGTTGAGGATCCGCAGCGTGCGCAGCCGCGCATCATGGTCACTGAAGGTCATGATCATGGCCCGCCGCAGGTCGCGCCAGCTTGCGATGAACAGAATGAGGGTGACGAAGAACAGAACAAATTCAGTAAAGGTCGGTGACAGGAATTCCAGCGTTGGTTGCACCCACTCGAACTTCGGAATCTGAAAGCTAGGGAATTGCTCCGAGCCGCCGACCATGCCTTGCAGCTCGCGCCACAGCGCCAGCGGCCGGTCGAACACGTGCAGCTTGTCCTTCAACTGCGCGCCGAGCTCCGGCAGGCGCGTGCTCCACTCCATAATCGGCGAGGCGATCAGCGCGAGGACGAACGCGACCACCGCAGTCCCAGCGACCACGATCAGGACGGCCGCGAGCGCGCGCGGCACCTTGCATTGCTCGAGCAAGCTCGCCGCCGGCGACAGCATGGTGCCGATGACGAAGGCCATCACCACGGGCAGGAAGAATGCTTTTCCGACATAGAGCACCGTGGCGACCGCAATCAGCAGGAGGCCTGCGAGAGCGAAAGCGATGAACTCGGTGCGGCGGATGACTGGCGGCAGCTCACTATGGCTGTCGGGAAGCGGTTCGCTCTCGCTGTTGCCGGAAATCAGGCGTTCGCTGGGAAGGACGCGCACAATATCTCTCCCGCACGGAAACGCGATCCGCGCGCCCATTGACGACCTCACAACGCGTGGACGGCGTGCCGGTTCCATCGCGCCTTCGTGAATAGCTGCTCGCTTGACTGTGACGTCGCTGCCGCACGCTGCGCCGGAACTTCGATCCAGGCGGCGGAGTTTGTTGGGCAGCGCATCACCCTGATGCACATATCCAACGGGGCAGTACATGAAAAAGTTGTTTGCAGTCCGCCGCAGCCTCTCGCCGCGCGCCGTCACCGCATTCGTTTTCGCAACCGCTCTGCTCGCAGTGCCCTTAGGGACGGCGAGCGCGCAAACGTTCGGCTACGCGCGGATCCAGCCGTGGGCGTACCCGCTGGACCAGGGTTACTCTCAGGACGACCTCAACGAGGCGCCGCAGGCCGCCGACGAGGACGCCCAGTTGCCCGACCGGCTGCGCAAGCAGATCGTCAGCTTCGACAGGAGCGAGCCGGCCGGTACCATCGTCATCGATACCAACAATACCTATCTCTATTACGTGCTCGGCAATGGCCGCGCGATCCGCTACGGCGTTGGCGTCGGTCGCGAAGGCTTTACCTGGTCCGGCGTGCAGAGCGTCAGCCGGAAGGCCGAGTGGCCGGACTGGCATCCGCCGGCCGAGATGATCGCGCGCCAGCCCTATCTGCCGCGCTTCGTCGCCGGCGGTCCCGGCAATCCGCTCGGTGCGCGTGCAATGTATCTCGGCTCGAGCCAATACCGCATCCACGGCACCAACGATCCCTCGACCATCGGCAAGTTCGTCTCGTCCGGCTGCATCCGCATGACCAACGAGGACGTCATCGATCTATTCAATCGCGTCAATATCGGCGCCAAGGTCGTGGTGCTGCCGAAGAACGCTCCCTTGATGGCCAGGGGAGGCGACAGGGGAGGCGACAAGGCCGTCGACTCCGTGCGCAAGCGTCCGGCCGCGACGACGTTGCCCTCGGGCCGGCAGGCGTTGAACATCACGACATCGGCCGTCAACTAAGCATGAGCGAGGTCATATGAGCAGACGCCTGGTTGGCAAAGTGGTTGGCGGTACGGCGATCTTGATCGCTGCCTCCGCCGGTCTGGTGTCGGCACCGTCGGCGCATGCGGAGGATTTCTTCTCCGCATTGTTCGGCGGCTTCCGGATGCGGCCGCCGCCGGAGATCCGGATGCCGTTCCCGAACGACGACATGCCGCGTTATGACGCGCCACGCCAGCGGTCCTCCTATGGCGGCGGCACCGCCTATTGCGTGCGCGGCTGCGACGGCCGCTATTTCCCGGCGCAGGGAAGCGACGCCGAGAGCAAGGCGCAGTCCTGCAAGAGCTTCTGCCCGGCCTCGGAAACTTCGCTGGTCTACGGCAGCAATATCGACGACGCCACGACGGAGAACGGAAAGTCCTATTCCGACCTGCCGAACGCGTTCCGCTATCGCAACGAGATCGTCGCGGGCTGCACCTGCAATGGCAAGGACCCGGTCGGGCTCGCCCAGGTCAAGGTCGAAGACGACCCCACCCTGCGCAAGGGTGACATCGTCGCGGGCAGTGATGGCCTCATGGTCGCGACCCGCAACGCCAACGACCGTCGCGGCGTCGCGATGAATTTTTCGCCGCTGCCGGCCTCGGTGCGCGCCAAATTCCGCCAAGTCCCGGTGGTGGCGAAGGAGTAGGGGTGCGGCCGTTGGCTGAGTTGCCGCGCTAGCAGCCCCACAAGATTATCGTCCGGACAAGCGCCCAAAGCGCGCGCAGATCCGGGACCCATAGTCACAGGGGGTGGTTTGGCGAAGGCTTGAAGTTGCCAGCCCGCGCCTCGTCTGCTTCCTGTGGTGATGGGTTCCCCGCATGCGCGGGGACGACACCGCAGGTGCGGTACAGCCTTCTCCTTAACTCGCTCCTTTACGCCGCGCGGATCTTGCCCAGGAAGTCGCTGACCTGCTGACCGAGCTGGCGGCTTTGCGTCTCGAGCATCTCGGAGGCCTGCTTCACGTCCTCCGCGGCACCGGCTGCGGTGTCGGCATCGGCCTTCACGCCGCTGATGTTGTCCGAGACGTTCTTGGTGCCCTGTGCCGCCGATCACGACAACGAGTGCGGTGACAGGATCACTGCTTTCAGCAGCGCGAAGACGGTCAAGCAATTGAGCATCGGATACCCCGGTACGCGTTTCGAAGTTCGTGGCCCCGAACGGCAGCCCCCACGAACTGCGAACGACCAAAGGAATGCACAATAGACGCGCATGCCCAGGGCAGACGCTCGAGGGGCATTTGGCTTCAAAAGGGTGATAACTTAGACAGTGATGCTGCCGTAGAATTACGGAGGGACCGCTCCCGCCAGCCGAATTGTAATGAATGCAAGGGGTTGCAGAGTCGGAACCGGCGGGCCTTGCAAAGCGTTAGGACAACGTCAGCAACTTGCCTGAAGGGGGGCTCCAGCGATGCTGGTCGGCGTACTCGTCACCTTTCTCGTCGTCATTCTCGTGCTTTATCTCATCAACATGCTGCCGATGGACGGCCGCGCTAAGCAGATCGCGCGCGTGATCGTCATCATCATTGGCATCGTGTCGCTGCTGAAATATCTCGCGGTGTTCTAGCCAAGCTGTCGTCGCCTGGATCAGCTGGATCAGCGAAGCGAGATCCGGGGTGCCGCAACGAAGGTCCCGGATGTCGCCGCGCTCATCCAGGGGTACGAGTGCAGCAAAAAGCCCCGGCGTGAGCCGGGGCTTCGTCATGCTGCGTCAGTGCAGCGATTTCAGCCAGTCGTCGACGTCTTTGCGAACCTGGTCCTTGGCCTTGCCGTAGCGTTCCTGGAGTCGGCCCTCGAGCTGCTCGCGGCGCCCCTCGATTGATTGCAGATCGTCGTCAGTAAGCTTGCCCCATTTCTCCTTGGCCGAGCCCTTGAACTGCTTCCAGTTTCCTTCAATCCGATTCCAGTCCATGACCATCTCCCGTGGTTGATGGCCCGACAACGCTAGGCGTGCGCAGCCGTTCCGGGCCCGGCGCGACGTTTCGCGCGACAAAAAAGCCCCGGCTCGCGCCAGGGCTTTTGGCATTCAGTGAGATGGCTCAGCCTAGCGCCTTGGCCTCGCGGCGGCGCGCGGTGAGGATGTATTCGGTGTAGCCATTCGGCTGCTCGCGGCCCTTGAAGATGAGGTCGCAGGCCGCCTTGAAGGCGACGCCGTCGAAGGCGGGCGCCATCGGCTTGTAGATCGGATCGCCCGCATTCTGCTTGTCGACCACGATGGCCATGCGCTTGAGCGATTCCATCACCTGCGCCTCGGTGATCACGCCCTGGTGCAGCCAGTTGGCGAGATGCTGGCTGGAGATGCGCAAGGTGGCGCGGTCCTCCATCAGGCCGACATCGTGGATGTCGGGCACCTTGGAGCAGCCGACGCCCTGGTCGATCCAGCGCACAACGTAGCCCAAAATGCCCTGGCAGTTGTTGTCGATCTCCTGCTTGACGTCGTCGGGCGCCCAGTTCGACTTCGACACCGGAATGGTGAGGATGTCCGAGAGCTTCGCGCGCGGACCGCCCTTGGTGAGCTCCTGCTGGCGCGCGATCACGTTGACCTGGTGATAGTGCAGCGCGTGCAGCGTCGCCGCGGTCGGCGAGGGTACCCAGGCGGTGGTGGCGCCGGCCTGCGGGTGCGCGAGTTTCTGCACCAGCATGTCCGCCATCTTGTCGGGCGCGGCCCACATGCCCTTACCGATCTGAGCGTGGCCGGGCAGACCGTCGATCAGGCCCATATCGACGTTCCAGTCCTCATACGCCTTGATCCAGGCCTGCGCCTTCATCTCGTTCTTGCGGATCATCGGGCCCGCTTCCATCGAGGTGTGGATCTCGTCGCCGGTGCGGTCGAGGAAGCCGGTGTTGATGAACATGATGCGCTTGGAGGCGCGCTGGATGCAGGCCTTGAGGTTGACGGTGGTGCGCCGCTCCTCGTCCATGATGCCGACCTTGAGCGTGTTCTCGGGCAGGCCGAGCATTTTCTCGACGCGGTCGAAGATCTCGCAGGTGAGCGACACCTCGTCCGGGCCGTGCATCTTCGGCTTGACGATATAGGCAGATCCCGTGCGGCTGTTCTTGACCTTGGAGTTTCCCTTGAGGTCGTGGATCGCAAGCAGGCCCGAGACGGCGGCGTCCAGCAGGCCTTCCGGAACTTCCTCGCCATTCTCGTCTAGCACCGCGTCGGTGAACATGTGGTGACCGCAATTGCGCATCAGCAGCAGGCTGCGGCCGTGCAGCTTGAGCTCGCCCTTGCCGTCAGGCGTCTTGTAGACGCGGTCGGCATTGAGTGAACGTGTCAGCGTCTTGCCGCCCTTCTCGAAATCGGCCGACAGCGTGCCGTTCATCAGGCCGAGCGTGTTGCGGTAGACCAGCACCTTGTCATCGGCATCGACCGCGGCGACCGAATCCTCCATGTCGAGGATGGTGGAGACCGCGGCCTCCATGATCATGTCAGCGACGCCGGCCGGATCGTCCTTGCCGATCGCGCTGCTGCGATCGATTTTCACCTCGATATGCAGGCCGTTGTTGACCAGCAGCACTGCGCTCGGCGCGGCCGCATCGCCCTGGAAGCCCACGAACTGCGCGGCGTTCTTCAGCGCGGTGGCGTTGCCGCTCTTCAGCTTCACCGCGAGCTGGCCCGCGACGACGCTGTAGGCGGTGACGTCGGTGTGGCTACCGGTCGCCAGCGGCACGGCGGTATCGAGGAACGCCTTGGCCTTGGCGATCACCCTGTCGCCGCGCGCCTTGTTGTAGCCCTTGCCGCTTTCGGACGGATCGTGAGGGATCGCGTCGGTGCCGTAGAAGGCATCGTAGAGCGAGCCCCAGCGTGCATTCGCGGCGTTCAGCGCGTAGCGCGCATTGGTGAGGGGCACGACGAGCTGCGGGCCGCAGATCTTGCCGATCTCCTCGTCGACATTCGCGGTCTCGACCTTCTGCGTCGCCGGCTCCGGCACGAGATAGCCGATCTCCTTCAGGAAGGCGGTATAGGCGTCGAGGTCGAACGCCTTGCCCTTGTTGGCGCGGTGCCAATCGTCGATCTTGGCCTGCAGCGTGTCGCGGAAAGCGAGCAGTTCGCGGTTCTTCGGCCCCAGCTCCTTGATGATGGCGGCAACCCCGGCCCAGAACGCATCCGGCGCGATCCCCGTTTTCGGAGTCGCTTCCTTGGCGATGAAGTCAAACAGGACGGGAGCGATCTTCAATCCGTGGGCGTCGACGCGTTTCATGATGGGCTTTCTTGTTGGAAATGGCTGTTTTTGGCTGCTTTTGACCCGACAGCAGCAAAATGCGCCCACAGGGGACGGCTTTCGGGACCTATTAGCCCCAAAATCGGGGCGGTGAGAAGACCCCCGGGGGTTTGTCAAAATGTCAAGGAGAGGTGTGGGCGCACAGGTCTATCGCCCGAAAATGGAGCATATGCTGCCGCGATCACCAATCTATCACCGTCACCCTGAGGTGGCCGCTTCTTCAGCGGCCCTCGAAGGGCGACGGCCCGGCTGGTGGTTAGCATCGGGCCCGTACATCCTTCGAGGCGCCCCATGCGCCGCTCCGCGCCGCATGGCTCGTACCTCAGGATGACGGGACTATTGGCGTTGTCCTGGCCAGGACAACACGATGATGTAACGGGTGGTTGGCCGCTCAAATATTCGCGGCGAGGTCCACGAGTTCGTCGAACAGCACGCCGCTCGTCTTGAGCATGCGCTCGATCTCATCAGCTGCTTCGGCGACTGTCCGTGTCGAGGTGTCGATCACGAGCTCGGCCGCCTGCGGCGCCTCGTAGTCGTTGCCGATGCCGGTGAACGACGCGAGCGTGCCGGCGCGGGCCTTCTTGTAGTGGCCCTTGGGATCGCGCTCCTCGCAAACTTCGGCCGGCGTCGCGACATGGATCTCGCGGAACGCGGTGTCGGCGATGCGGCGCGCGGCGGCGCGGTCCTCGCGCGCGGGCGAGACCGCTGCGACGATCGCGATGTGGCCGTTGCGGGCGAGATGCGTCGCGACCTCGGCGAGGCGGCGGATGTTCTCGCTGCGATCGGCGGCGGAGAAGCCGAGATCGCTGTTCAGTCCGGCGCGCAGCGTGTCGCCGTCGAGCAGGATCGGCGAGCCGCCATTGGTGAAGAGACGCCGCTCCAGGGCCCGCGCCAGCGTCGACTTGCCGGAGGCAGGCAGGCCGGTGAGCCAGACCACGGCACCGTTGTGGCGATAGCGCGCGGAGCGCTCGTCGAGCCGCAGCGCCGATTCAACCGGCACGATGTCGACGGGCACGGCGCGTTGGCCGGCATCGACTGAGAGCACGAGACCGCCGCCGGCGATGCGCCCGGACACCTCGATCACGAGACGGCCGGTCCGTGGATTCTCCGTGTAGGGATCGGTGGCAATCGGATTCGAAAGCGAAATATCGATCTCGCCGACATGGTTGCGGCCGATCGCCTTGTTCTCGCTGCTCGAGAGCTCGCCGGGATCGACCGCCTTCTCGATCGCGACGACGGTGGCGCGGCTTTCCTTCGGCCCGCAGCGCACCAGCAGCTGGTCGCCCTTGGCGAGCGGCTTGTCGTGCAGCCAGAAGATCCGCGCGCGCAGACGCCGCGTCTCGCGCGGGGCCGTGCCGGCATGCGCGATGATGTCGCCGCGTTCGACGAACAGCTCGCGGTCGAGTGTGATACCAACCGAGCGGCCCGCGCCCTGCCGGCTAGTTACCGGCGTCACCGGCCAGCTCTCCACCGTCTTGATCTTAGCGATCTTGCCGGCCGGCATGATCACGATCTCGTCGCCGGCAATGAGGCTGCCGGACTCGATGCGGCCTGCCACGATACGGCGGTCGTCGAACTTGTAGATCGCCTGCACCGGCAGCCGCAGCGCCAACGCTTCCAGCGGCCGTGCTGGTTCGAGCCGGTCAAGCGCCTCGACCACGGTCGGGCCCTCGTACCAGGAGATGCGGTCGGTGCGCTCGGCGACGCCGTCGCCGTCGCGCGCGGAAATCGGGATCACCGCGGTCGGCGTCACGCCGAGGCCATTGAGATGCGCCGAAATCTCGTCGCTGATCTCCTTGAAGCGCTCGGCCGAGAAATCGACCCGGTCCATCTTGTTGACGACGACCGCAACCTGCTTCACGCCGAGCAGATGCAAGAGATAGCCGTGCCGCCTTGTCTGGTCGCGCACGCCTTCGAGCGCGTCGATGATCAGCACCGCGCCGTCGGCCTGCGACGCGCCGGTGATCATGTTGCGCAGGAATTCGGCATGGCCGGGCGCGTCGATCAGCACGATATCGCGCGAATTGGTGCGGAAGCGGATCTGCGTGGTGTCGATGGTGATGCCCTGGTCGCGCTCGGTCTGCAGCGCGTCGAGCAGGAACGACCATTCGAACGGCATGCCGCGCCGCGCGCTGACAGCTTTCAGCATCTCGAGCTTGCCCTCGGGCAGGCTGCCGGTCTCGTGCAGGAGGCGGCCGACCAGCGTCGATTTGCCGTGGTCGACATGGCCGACGATGACGATGCGTACTTGCGGACGCGTGGTGCCGTTCGGAGTTGCCGGCGAAGCCGTAGTGACGATCATGTTCATGCGACGCTCGCGTCCTTGGGAATCAGAGATAGCCGGCGACGCGAAGGCGCTCGAAAGCGTCCTCGGTCTCGTGGTCGAGCGCGCGGCCCGAGCGCTCCGGCACCTTGGTCTGTTCGAGCTCGATCAGGATCTCATCGATGCTCGACGCGGTCGAAGCGACCGGATGCGTGATGTCTTGATCGCCCAGCGAGCGATAGCGCTTGCCATCCTTGGCGAGATACAGCGGGATGATCGGGATGTTCTCGCGCTTGGTGTAGGCCCAGATGTCCGCCTCGGTCCAATGCAGGATCGGATGGATGCGTAAGTGCGCACCCTGCGGCGGCGAGGCGTTGAAGTGATCCCAGAACTCCGGCGGCTGATCGCGCACGTCCCAATTGCCCTCCAATCCACGCGGCGAGAACACGCGCTCCTTGGCGCGCGTCGCCTCCTCGTCGCGGCGGATCCCGGCGATCAGGCCGTCGAAGCCATACTTGGCGAGCGCCATTTTGAGGCCCTCGGTCTTGCGCGCGGCGGAACGCGCGGCCGGCGGCAGCGTCGGGTCGACGGCATCGATCGGCGGGCAGGGCTCGACACGCAAGTCGAGATCCCACTCTTTGCCGTAATGATCGCGGAAGCGATACATCTCCGGAAATTTCTTGCCGGTGTCGACGTGCAGAGCCGGAAACGGCATGCGGCCGAAGAACGCCTTGCGTGCCAGCCAGATCATGACGTTCGAGTCCTTGCCGAGCGACCACAGCAGGGCAATCTTCTTCAGCCGGGCAAAGGCCTCGCGGAAGATGTAGATACTCTGCGCCTCGAGCTGATCGAGATGGTCCATGCTTGGAGCAAGCTCGGCAGAAAATTCTTGCGCGCGCACGCGCTCCGCGAGCGCCGGATTGCTCAGTCGATCAGCAGCGGAATCGTCCTTGAGAAGATGCATCTCTGCCACTTTGCGTTTGGAGGCGAAAATTCTATAGTTGCAGTGCAGAAGAGAAGAAAAAATTTTCTCTTTGCGCGCTCGAAACGAGACATATATAGAAAATAATTCCAGTCAACCCCGTTTGTGGGGAAGCGAGTATCGCATGCGGTTCTTGCCGGTGTTTCTCGATCTGAAGGCCGGTCCGGTGGTCCTCATCGGCGCGGGTGAGCTTTTGCGCGCCAAGCTGCGCGTGCTCGCCGCTGCCGGCGCGCGCATCCGCGTGCACGCGATCGACGGCAATCATGATCTTGGCTTGAGCGCCGAGAGCACGGCGCGCATCGAAATCGTGTCGGCAGATCCGCTCAGCGCCGATCTCTCAGGCGTCATCGCCGTCGTCTGCGCCGGCGCGGGCGATGTTGGCGTTGCGATGTCGGTTCGCGCCAAGGCGCTCGGCCTGCCCGTCAACGTCATGGATGATCTCGAGCACTCCAGCTTCATCTTCCCGGCCATCGTCGACCGCGGCGACGTCGTGGTCGCAGTCGGCACCGGCGGCACCTCGCCGGTGGTGGCGCGGCGCGTGCGCGAGAAGATCGAGGCGCTGCTGCCGGCGCGCATCGGCGAGCTCGCCGAGTTCATTGGCACCTTCCGCAAGTCCATCAACGAACGCATTGCCGAGTTTCCGCTGCGCCGCCGCTTTTGGGAGCGCGTGATCGATGGCCCGATCGGCGCCGCCGTGCTCGCCGGCCGCAAGGGTGAAGCGGACGCATCGCTCAAGGCCATCACTGATCCCTCCGAATTCGCGCGCGCCGACAAGCCTGAAGGCTCGGTGGCGCTTGTCGGCGCCGGTCCCGGCGACCCTGACCTTCTCACCATCAAGGCACTGCGCGCACTTCAGGACGCCGATATCGTCTTCCACGATGAGCTGGTCTCGCCCGAGATTCTCGACCGCATTCGCCGCGACACCACGCGCGTTGCGGTCGGCCGCCGCGTCGGCAAGCCCGGCATCGGTCAGGACGCCATCAACAAGCGCATGATCGAGGCCGCGCAATCAGGCCAGCGTGTGGTGCGGCTTAAGGGCGGCGATCCCTTCGTGTTCGGCCGCGGCGGCGAAGAGGTCGAAGCGTTGCGCGCCGCCGGCGTCGCCTATTCGATCATTCCTGGTATCACCGCAGGGCTCGGCGGCGCCGCCGATTTCGAGGTGCCGCTCACCTATCGCCATGAGGCGACGCGCATCACATTCCTCACCGCGCACAAGGCGCGCGATGCCGAAGCTGTGGACTGGTCGACGCTGACCGACACCAAGATGACCGTCGTGGTCTACATGGGCATGACCGCAGCGCCGGCCGTGCGCGCGGGCCTGTTCGCATCCGGCCGCTCGCCGGAGACGCCGGTCGGCGTGTTCGCTCGTGTCACGCGGCCGGATGCGCAAAGCGCGATCGGTACGCTGCGCGACCTGCCCGAGCTCGTGCGGCGGATTCATGGCGGTCCCGCCATTCTCATCATCGGCGACGTGGTCCGGCATGCCGGCTCGCTTCGCCGCCAAACCTCAAAGCAAATCATCTCTGACCTCTTGGATGCAGCCGAATGACCTCTCCGCTTGAACAGAAGAAGATCAAGATCGCCGGCCCCTCGATCGTGACCGCCAACCGCACCTGGGACGGCATCGTGGTCTATCGCACCGCTGCCAAGGGCTGGTCCGCGGACCTGTCGGAAGCCGCGATCGTGCGCAACTCCGACGAGGCCAAGGCGTTGCTTGCGGAAGCGGTGGCCGATGACGTCGGTGCTATCGGTCCCTATATCGCGCCCGTGCAGGTCGGCGAGGACGGCAAGATCCTGCCGGGCAATCTGCGCGAACAGATCCGCCGCACCGGCGTCACGATCGGGCAGCCGGCCCAGGTTTAAGGCATTCTCTATGTACGCTTACGACGAAATCGACCGCACGCTCGTCAACGAGCGCGTCTCGGAGTTCCGCGACCAGGTGAAGCGCCGCCTCTCCGGCGAGCTCACCGAGGACGAGTTCAAGATCCTGCGCCTGCAGAACGGCGTCTATCTGCAACTCCACGCCTACATGTTCCGCGTCGCGATTCCCTACGGCACGCTGGCGACAAACCAGCTGCGGGCGCTCGCGCATGTCGCGCGCACATACGATCGCGGCTACGGCCATTTCACCACGCGGCAGAATATCCAGTTCAACTGGATCAAGCTCGCCGAATTGCCGGACGCGCTGGCCGATCTCGCCAAGGTCGGCATCCATGCGATGCAGACCTCCGGCAACAACATGCGCAACGTCACCTCGGACCAGTGGGCCGGCGTCGCGCCGGGCGAGATCGAGGATCCCCGCATCTGGTCGGAGCTGATCCGCCAGCACACCACGTTGCACCCGGAATTCTCGTTCCTGCCGCGCAAGTTCAAGATCGCGATCACCGCCTCGGACCACGATCGCGCCGCGATCAAGATCCACGACATCGGCCTTCGCCTGATCAAGAACGAGAAGGGCGAGACCGGTTTCGAGGTTCTGGTCGGCGGCGGGCTCGGCCGCACGCCTTTCATCGCCAAGACCATCAAGCACTTCGTGCACGGCCGGGACATCCTCAGCTACATCGAGGCTATCTTACGCGTCTACAACCAGTACGGCCGCCGCGACAACATTTACAAGGCGCGCATCAAGATCCTGGTGCATGAGCTCGGCATCGAGAAGTTCTCGCGCGAGGTCGAGGACGAGTGGCAGCACATCCGCAACTCCTCGCTCCAGATCGACGACGAGGTGATCGAGGATATCCGCTCGCGCTTCACCTATCCGGCCTACGAGAAGCTGCCGCACATGCCGGACGAGCTGCGCCAGGCCGCAGCCGACCCTAACTTCGAGGCGTGGCGCAAGAACTCGGTGGCTCCGCACAAGGTGCAGGGCTATTCGATCGTCACGATCTCGCTGAAGCCGACCGGCGGGCCTCCGGGCGATGCCACGGCCGAGCAGATGGATGCGCTCGCCGATCTCGCCGACAGATATTCGTTCGGCGAGATCCGCGTCGGCCACGAGCAGAACCTCGCGCTGCCGCACGTCGCCAAGCGCGATTTGCCGGCGCTGTGGAAGGCGCTCGACAAGCTCGGGCTTGCGACGCCCAACGTCAACCTGATCACCGACATCATCGCCTGCCCGGGGCTCGACTATTGCTCGCTGGCGAATGCGCGCTCGATCCCGATCGCGCAGGAGCTGACACGGCGCTTTGCCAACCATGAGCTCGCCAACCTGATCGGCCGCCTCCACATCAACATTTCCGGCTGCATCAATGCCTGCGGCCATCACCATGTCGGCCATATCGGCATTCTCGGCGTCGAGAAGAACGGCGAGGAGGTCTACCAGATCACCATCGGCGGCCGCGCCGACGAGAACGCCGCGCTCGGCACCCTGATCGGTCCCGGCGTCAAGTTCGACGAGGTCGCCGACGTCGTCGAGGACATCGTGGAAGCCTATCTGGCGCTGCGCGAGCGGCCCGAAGAATTGTTCATGGATACGGTAAAGCGCCTCGGCGTCGAACCCTTCAAGGAGCGCGTCTATGCCACTCGTTAACGGCGGAAAGATCGTCGACGACAGCTTCGTCAAGCTGGCCGTCGACACACCGCTGCCCGAGGGCGGCGACATACTGGTGCCGGCCGAGCGCTTTCTCGGCGAGGCCGACGCGCTGCTCAAGCGTTCGGGCAAGGTTGGCGTGATCTGGCCGAACAATCGCGATATCGCCGAGCTCGTGCCGTATCTCGGCAAGGTCGCCGCCGTCGCGCTGGTGTTCCCGACCTTCCGCGACGGACGCGCCTACAGCCAGGCGCGGCTGCTGCGCGAACGCTATAACTATCGCGGCGAGTTGCGTGCGACCGGCCAGGTGCTGCGCGACCAGTTCGTGTTCATGCTGCGTGCCGGCTTCGATGCCTTCGAGGTCAAGAAGCAGGCCGACGCGGAAGCGTTCATGCAGACGGCGAAGCGCTATTCGGTGTTCTACCAGCCGACCGGCGACGGCCGCATCACGGCGCTGCACCGTCGCATGCAGTTGCGTCACTCCGAAGGTGTCGGCACGTGAACGTGATCGCGCCCCAGCTCTCCTCCGTGTCCGCGTTTCCTTCGGCGGAAGAGCTCGATCGCGCCTTGCGCGACGCTTCGCCCGCGGAGATCATCGCCGCGGCGCTGAAGACGGTCGGGCGCGAGAAGCTCGCGCTCGTGTCCTCCTTCGGCACGGAATCGGCGACGTTGCTGAAGGTGATGGCGGATGTCGATCCTGCGATTCCGGTGATCTTTCTCGACACCGGTTGGTTGTTCGAGGAGACGCTGGCCTATCGCGATACACTGATTGCGACGCTGGGCCTGAAGGACGTCCGCTCGATCAAGCCTGCCGAGGAGACGCTGTCGCGCGAAGACCCCGATCGCGACCTCTGGTTCTCCGACCCCGACGCCTGCTGCCGCATCCGTAAGGTCGAGCCGCTGGCGCGCGCGCTGAAACCGTTCGATGCCTGGCTCAACGGCCGCAAGCGGTTCCAGGGCAATGCGCGCGCCGACATTCCGGTCGTCGAGGACGATGGCGCGCGGTTGAAGTTCAATCCCTTTGCCAATGTCTCGCACGAGGAGATCGAGGCGATCTTCACCCGCGCCAAATTGCCGCGTCATCCATTGGCCGCCTCCGGTTTCCTGTCGGTCGGGTGTATGCCTTGTACCAGCAGAACGGCTGAAGGCGAGGATGCACGCGCCGGTCGCTGGCGCGGCCGCGCCAAGACGGAATGCGGCATCCACACGATGAAGATTTCGTAGCACAGTCACGCTGCCACGCTGCGAACAAGAAAATTCGGTTCCGTTGACTTAAGAGCGTTTCGCCACGAGTTTCGCCTGCACGTCTTCGCTGACACCGACGTCGGCGAAGTGAATGGAGATGGACATGATGCGCCGTATCGTTCCGCTCGCTGCAGGACTCCTCTGGGCAAGCTCGGCTCTCGCCGCCGATATCAATTTGTTGAACGTGTCATACGATCCGACACGCGAGCTCTATGTCGAGTTCAACAGGGCGTTCGCGAACGCCTATCGGAAGGAAACCGGCAAGAGCGTCGAGATCAAGCAGTCGCATGGCGGCAGCGGGTCGCAGGCGCGCGCGGTGATCGACGGGTTGCAGGCTGACGTGGTGACGCTCGCACTCGCCTATGACATCGACGCGATCGCCGGCAAGGGCCTCACCGCTGCCGACTGGCAGAAGCGGCTGCCGCAGAATTCATCACCCTACACCTCGACCATCGTGTTCCTGGTCCGCAAGGGCAATCCCAAGGGCATCAAGGACTGGGACGACCTGCTCAAGCCGGGCGTCGCCGTGATCACGCCGAACCCGAAGACATCAGGCGGCGCGCGCTGGAATTATCTTGCAGCCTGGGGCTTTGCCCAGAAGAAGTACGGCTCGGCCGACAAGGCCAAGGAGTTCATCGGAAAGCTCTACCAGCAGGTTCCGGTACTCGATACGGGCGCGCGCGGCGCCACCGTGACCTTTGTCGAGCGCGGCGTCGGCGACGTGCTGCTCGCCTGGGAGAACGAGGCGTA
This sequence comes from Bradyrhizobium sp. LMG 9283, assembly GCF_045571415.1. NCBI lineage: Bacteria > Pseudomonadati > Pseudomonadota > Alphaproteobacteria > Hyphomicrobiales > Nitrobacteraceae > Bradyrhizobium > Bradyrhizobium sp. LMG 9283. The sequence continues at coordinate 8,049,604 of NZ_CP120691.1, read as the reverse complement.
CCTCGCGCTGAAAGAGTTCGGCGCAAACAAGTTCGAGATCGTGGCGCCGCCGCAATCGATCCTGGCCGAGCCGCCGGTCGCGATCGTCGACAAGGTTGCCGATAAGAAAGGCACCCGCAACGCTGCCGACGCCTACCTCCAATATTGGTACAAGAAGGAAGGTCAGGAGATCGCCGCGCGCAACTTCTACCGTCCGCGCGATGCCGAAATCGCCAAGAAGTACGAAAACGCCTTCGCCAAGGTCGAACTGTTCACGATCGACGACGTTTTCGGCGGTTGGACCAAGGCGCAGAAGGAACATTTCGCCGACGGCGGCGTCTTCGATCAGATCTACAAGAACTGATCGGGCGCTGTCGTAGGGGCTTTCAGCAGGGGGCCGGGTGAGCGCAATTGCTGCACGACGTCGGACGTTGCCGGGCTTCGGTCTCACCATGGGACTGACGCTTTCCTGGCTGTCCGTCATCATCCTGATTCCGCTCGCCGGCCTGTTCCTGAAATCGCTCGAGCTCAGTCCCGAGCAGTTCTGGAACATCCTTTCCAGTCGCCGCACCCTGAACGCGCTCCGCGTGTCGTTCGGGCTCGCTTTCGCGGCGGCCTGCGTCAATCTGGTGATGGGCAGCATCATCGTCTGGGCACTGGTGCGCTACCGCTTTCCCGGCCGGCGCATCTTCGATGCCATCGTCGACGTGCCCTTCGCGCTGCCCACGGCGGTCGCCGGCGTCGCGCTGACCGCGCTGTTCGCCGAGAAGGGCTGGCTGGGCGCGCCGCTCGCAGCACTCGGCATCAAGGTGGCGTTCACCCCGGTCGGCATCTTCGTCGCCATGATTTTCATCGGCATTCCCTTCGTGGTGCGCACGGTGCAGCCGGTGCTCCAGGATCTCGATCCCGAGATCGAGGAGGCCGCGGGCAGTCTCGGCGCCAGCCGCTGGCAGACCATCATCCGCGTGATCCTGCCGTCGCTCGCACCGGCGCTGCTCACGGGCCTCGCGCTCGCCTTCGCCCGCGCGGTCGGCGAATATGGCTCTGTGATCTTCATCGCCGGCAATCTGCCCAACGTCTCCGAGATCGCGCCGCTCCTGATCGTGATCCGGCTCTCCGAATTCCGCTATGCCGATGCAACCGCCATCGCGGTTGTCATGCTCGTCGTCTCCTTCGTCATCATCTTCGCCGTCAACCGGCTCCAGCGCTGGGCGCAGAGCCGGATTCCGGCACGCTGAGGGCAGATCATGACGATGCAGATCGCAGATTCCGTGTCGCTCTCGGCCTCCGACGCCAAGGCACGTGCAAAGGCGCGCGCGCATGCGGCGGCAGCGCGCGACAACCTCCGCACCGAGCCGCGCGCGGTGCGCATCGCCATCATCACGCTGGCGATCATGTTCCTCACCGTCTTCGTCGTGCTACCGCTCGTTGTCGTGTTCGCGCAGGCGTTCTCGCGCGGCATCCTCGCCTATTTCGCCGCGCTGGCGGAGCCGGAGGCGATGGCGGCGATCAAGCTGACGTTGATTGTCGCGGCGATTTCGGTCGGCCTCAATCTGGTGTTCGGCCTCCTCGCCGCCTGGGCCATCGCCAAGTTCGACTTCAAGGGCAAGACCTTCCTGATCACGCTGATCGACCTGCCGTTCTCGGTCAGTCCGGTGATCTCGGGCCTCGTCTTCGTGCTGCTGTTCGGCGCGCAAGGCTATTTCGGCACCTGGCTACGGGATCACGACATTCAGATCCTGTTTGCCGTGCCAGGCATCGCGCTCGCCACCACCTTCGTGACCTTCCCGTTCGTGGCACGCGCGCTGATCCCGCTCATGCAGGAGCAGGGCACGCAGGAGGAGGAGGCCGCGATCTCCCTCGGCGCCTCCGGCCTGCAAACCTTCTTCCGCGTCACCCTGCCCAACATCAAATGGGGCGTGCTCTACGGCGTCCTGCTCTGCAACGCTCGAGCGATGGGCGAGTTCGGCGCGGTCTCCGTCGTCTCCGGCCACATCCGGGGCGAGACCAACACCATGCCGCTGCTGGTCGAGATTCTCTACAACGAGTACCAGTTCGTCGCCGCCTTCGCGATCGCCTCGCTGCTGGCGATGCTGGCGCTGATCACGCTGATCGCAAAAACCGTTCTCGAACGTCATCTCGACGAAGGAGAAGACGCCAGTGACCATTGAAGTCAGGAATCTCGTCAAGAAGTTCGGCAGTTTTGCCGCCCTCGACGGCGTCGACCTCAAGGTCGATAACGGCGAATTGCTGGCGCTGCTCGGTCCCTCCGGCTCCGGCAAGACCACCTTGCTGCGGATCATTGCCGGTCTCGACTGGCCTGATTCGGGCGAAGTCTCCTTCAACGGTGAGGACGCGCTGGCGCAGGGCGCGCGCGAGCGTCACGTCGGCTTCGTGTTCCAGCACTACGCGCTGTTCCGGCACATGACCGTGTTCGAGAACGTAGCCTTCGGCCTGCGCGTGCAGCCGCGCGCAGTCCGGAAGGATGAAGCGACCATCCGTGCGCGCGTAAAAGAGCTGCTCGACCTGGTGCAGCTCGACTGGCTTTCCGACCGCTATCCGAGCCAGCTCTCCGGCGGCCAGCGCCAGCGCATCGCGCTTGCCCGCGCGCTCGCGATCGAGCCGCGCATTCTCCTGCTCGACGAGCCCTTCGGTGCGCTGGATGCCAAGGTGCGGAAAGAGCTGCGCAAATGGCTGCGCTCGCTGCATCACGAGATCAACGTCACCTCCATCTTCGTCACCCACGACCAGGAGGAGGCGCTGGAAGTCGCCAACCGCGTCGTGGTGATGGACAAGGGCAGGATCGAGCAGATCGGCTCGCCCGATGAGGTCTACGACAACCCGGCGACCGCCTTCGTGCACGGTTTCATCGGCGAGTCCATCGTGCTGCCGGTCGATGTCGCTAATGGTGCGGTTCGGCTCGGTGACCGGCCGCTCGATCTCGCCGTCGGCGGGCTTGCGCCTGGCGCGTCACGACTGTTCGTGCGGCGACATGATATGCTGGTAGGGCCGCCCGGCACCGGCGCCTTCGAGGGCGCTGTGCAGCACGTCCGCAATTTCGGTCCCGTGCAGCGCGCCGAGGTCGCTCTGTCAGGCGGCGAAACCATCGAGATCGACGCCCCCCGCGACCGGGAACTGCGTGCCGGCGACACCATCGGCCTCGAGCCCCGCCGCTACCGGATATTTGCGGGCTAGAAATCCCCTTGTCATTTCGGGGCGATGCCGAGCATCGAACCCGTAATCCCGAGATGTCGCGCGAGATTCTCAGGTGCGCCATTGCGCACCAGAGTTCGCGCTGACGCGCGCCTCGGAATGACGGCTCAAATTTTCCGCAAAATTCACCTTTCAGCCACGGTTGGTATGCAACAACGGCCCCTCATTTGGGGGCCTCTAAACATGCGCGCTGCGGCCGCAATTCTTGTCACTTTGCTGCTCGCCGGCTGTGCCGGCAACGAAGCACCGGTCCAGCAGCCGTCGATGTATGCCGACATGGCGGTCCCGGGCTCCAAGCTCGATGCGCAGGCCGCCGCGGTGATGATCTCGCAATATCGCCAGAACAACGGGCTCGGCACCGTCATTGTCGACCCCGACCTGATGCTGCTCGCCGAATCCCAGTCTGGCGCCATGGCGGCCGCCAACAAGATGGACCACGACGTTCGCGCGCCGCTGGCCAAGCGGCTGGCCACCGGCGGCTATCCCGCGACCGTGGCGGTCGAGAACATCTCGGCCGGCTATCATACGCTGGCGGAAGCGTTTTCCGGCTGGCGCGACTCGCCTCCTCACCGCGCCAACATGCTCAAGGGCGGTGTCACAAAATTGGGCATCGCGGCGAGCTATGCTCCCGGCACCAAATACAAGGTGTTCTGGACCATGATCCTGGCCTCGACGGAGCCCCGATAAGCCAGACTTGATCCGGGATGCATTGACGCCGCGGCGGAGTGTCGCCACGGTGTCGCGCCATTTGCTATTGTTTCCTTATGACCGATCATAGTCCGGAATCCGCCAGCGTCCCCGCCAATGCGCAACGCGTCCTGGTCCTCCAGGGCGGCGGCGCGCTCGGCTCCTATCAGGCCGGCGCCTATCAGGCGCTGTGCGGCTACGGCTTCGAGCCGGAATGGATCGCCGGCATCTCGATCGGCGCGGTCAACGCCGCCATCATCGCCGGGAACGAGGGCCACACCCGCGTCAAGCGGCTGAAGGAATTCTGGGAAATGGTCTCCGCGCCGGTGCCGTGGAAGCCTGTCGGCAAGAGCGACCACAGCCGCGAGCTGTTCAATTCGACCAGCGCCGCGCTGATTGCGACGTTCGGTGTGCCCGGCTTCTTCACGCCGCGCATTCCACCGGCGCCGCTCTGGCCACCGGGGCATCCCGAGGCGGAGAGCTATTACGACACCTCGCCGCTCAAGAAGACGCTGGAGCGTCTCGTCGATTTCGATCGCATCAATGATCTGAAGACGCGGCTGTCGGTCGGCGCGGTCGGCGTCACCTCGGGCAACTTCAAATATTTCGACAATTACGAGTTCAAGAAGCTCGGCAAGAAGATCGGCCCCGAGCACATCATGGCCTCCGGCGCGCTGCCGCCCGGCTTTCCCTCCGTCGTTATCGACGGCGAGCATTATTGGGACGGCGGCATCGCCTCCAACACCCCGCTCGACTACGTGCTTGATGCCGAGGTCGAACGCGACATGCTGATCTTCCAGGTCGACTTGTTTTCCGCGCGCGGCGACCTGCCGAATTCGCTGCTTGAGGCCGCCGAGCGCGAGAAGGACATCCGCTATTCCAGCCGCACGCGGATGAACACCGACAAGAACAAGAAGCTGCACAATGCGCGCAGGGCCGTGCGCGACCTGATCGGCAAATTGCCGGACTATCTCAAGAACGATCCTTCCGTCGAATTCCTGGCGAAAGTGTCGCGCGAAAGCACCGTCACCGTGGTGCATCTGATCTACCGCAGCAAGAACTACGAATCCTCGTCCAAGGATTACGATTTCTCGCACGTTGCCATGGTCGAGCATTGGGAAGCCGGCGTCCGCGACGTCCATCTGTCGATGCGTCACAAGGATTGGCTCGAGCGGCCACAGTCCGGCGAGACCATGGTGACCTACGATCTCACGGGGGACGTCACCGCACCCTCGGCAAAAAGGAGCGAATGAAATGGGTAGTCTGTCAGGCAAGAACGCCGTCGTGACCGGGTCGACCAGCGGCATCGGGCTCGCTTACGCGCGCGCCTTCGCCGCCGCCGGAGCCAACGTCGTCATCAACGGCTTCGGCTCGCCCGAGGACATCGAGAAGGAACGCGCCAAGATCGAATCCGATTTCGGCGTCAAGGCCGTCTACTCGCCCGCCGACATGACCAAGCCGGCCGAAATCGCCGGGATGATCGCGCTCGGCGAGAAGACCTTCGGCTCGGTCGACATCCTCGTCAACAATGCCGGCATCCAGTTCGTCTCGCCGATCGAGGAATTCCCGCTGGAGAAGTGGGACCAGATCATCGCTATCAACCTGTCCTCGGCCTTCCATGCCATCCGCGCCGCCGTTCCCGGCATGAAGAAGAAGGGCTGGGGCCGCATCATCAACACGGCGTCGGCACATTCGCTGGTCGCCTCGCCTTTCAAGTCGGCCTATGTCTCAGCCAAGCACGGCATCGCCGGTCTCACCAAGACCGTGGCGCTGGAGGTCGCGACCCACAAGATCACCTGCAACTGCATCAGCCCAGGCTATGTCTGGACGCCGCTCGTCGAGAAGCAGATCCCCGACACCATGAAGGCGCGCAATCTGACACGCGAGCAGGTCATCAACGACGTGCTGCTCGATGCCCAGCCGACCAAGGAGTTCGTCACCTCCGAGCAGGTGGCCGCCCTCGCTCTGTTCCTGTGCAGCGACGCCGCCGCGCAGATCACCGGCTCCAATCTCTCGATCGACGGCGGCTGGACGGCGGAGTAAGGTCTCGATGCCGTAGGGTGGGCAAAGGCGCGCAAGCGCCGTGCCCACCATTTTTCCGCAATTGCTGGCTGAAATGGTGGGCACGCTTGCGCTTTGCCCACCCTACGAGAGCGAGAACGAGGCGGCAGTTGCCGCTCAATGGCTCCGCGCCAGCGCCGTGACGATCGCCGACGACAAATTCAACTCCGCGAACATGATCTTGCCGGCGACCACGAACAACACGCAGGCAAGCGTCAGGCGCAGCACGGTCTCGGGCACGCGCGTTGCGCTATAGCTGCCGACGATGATGCCGGGCAGCGAGCCCAGCAGCAGCACGCCCATCAGACCCCAGTCGACGTCGCCGAGCGCCCAGTGCCCGATGCCGGCAACCAGCGTCAGCGGCACGGCATGGGCGATGTCCGAACCGACGATGGTCGCCATCGGCAGGCGCGGATAGAGCAGCAGCAAGACGGTGACGCCGACCGCGCCGGCGCCGACAGAGGAGATCGAGACCAGCACGCCGAGCACGATGCCGGTGATGACGGTCGCAATCGCAGTGGTGCGCTCGTCGACCTGCTCGAGGCGCTTTCGATAACGCTCCATGATGGCTTTGCGGAAGATCAGCGACGTCGCGGTCAGCAGCAGCGCGAAGCACAGCACAAGATTGACGAGGCTGCGCTCGGCATCGCTCTTGAGGTCGAGCTTCCACAACACCAGCAGCGTCAGCGCGCTTGCTGGAATGCTGCCGCAGGCGAGCCGCAGCACCGCCGGCCAGTGCACGCTGCGCGACCAGCCGTGTACGATGCTGCCGCCGGTCTTGGTCGCGGCGGCATAGAGCAGGTCGGTTCCGACCGCGGTAGAAGGATGGACGCCGAACAGCAGGATCAGCAGCGGTGTCATCAACGAGCCGCCGCCTACGCCGGTCATGCCTACGAGCAGGCCGACACCAAATCCAGAGGCGACGTAGAGTGGATCGATCATGGTCAGGGGAATCTTAGGTTTATCTCGTCGGTCGGGCAATATGACGTAGAATAGACTTTCCCCGAGGCGCAACTACTTGGACGGAATAAGAAAAATCGTGCTGCGGGTTGGGGGCGGGTAGTCGTTTTGCCTCGTTCCCGGGCTTTTCACGCAATAGGCATTTCTCAAGCGGCAGGGCAGGCAGAGCTATTTTCCGAACGCCAGCACGTGCAGTCCCAGCCGCTGCCGCACGATCCAGAACAAGAGCACCGTCTCGAAGGTCAGCGAGATCGAGGTCGCGGCCGCCGCGCCGTGGCCGCCGAAGCGCGGTACCAGCGCAATGCAGAGCACGACGTTCATCACGAAGGCCAGCGCATAGGCCAGCGCGCAGATCTTCTGCTGGTCGAGCATGTTGAGCAGGCGCTCGACCGGGCCGATCGCGGCGCGCACTACGAGGCCGATCGCAGCGATGAACATGATGTCGTAGCCGACCGTGAATTGCGACCCGAACAGCCAGAGCAGCGGCTTGCCGAGCGCGAGCAGCACGATGGTCGCCGCCAGCGACGGCCAGAATGTCCAGTTGATCGCGTGCGCGACATAGGCTGATAGGCGCGCCTTGTCCCCGAGCGCATTGTATTCGGCAAATCGGTGTGCCGTCGTCGCCGACATCGCGTAATGCATGAACGAAACCAGCGCCAGCGTCTTCACCACGGCGAAATAGACGCCGACCTCGTCGGACGGGCGGAACTGCTGCAGCACCAGCACGTCGGTGTAGGACAAGAGCAGGTAGAAGCTTTCGACCAGCAGGATCGGCAATGAGACGGCGAGCCAGCCTCTGACGTCATAGGCCTTTGGTCCCGACTCGATGTGATCTGCGAGCTTGCGGTTCAATACCACCATCTGCCCGGTCATCGCGATCCACACCGCGCCCAGGCTCGCAACCATCGCCGCGACCGCGCCGAGATGATAGCCGAGCAGGAAGGCGAGCGCCGTGATGCCGATGATCAGCGCCTGGCGGATGATGAATTGCGGCATCAGGCCGAGCTGCATCCAGTCGTGCGAGCGCGCGATGCCGTCCTGGGTGTTGGCGACCACGAAAGCCGGCAACGTCATGCAGCCGATATAGAGCGGCAGCACCTCGGCCGGATCGATCCAGGGCGACAGCAGTTTGACGATGCCGGCAAGGCCGAGCGACACCAGGGTGGATACGGCAAAGGTCAGCCAGCGGCTGCCGGAGAGGAACCCGCGCAGCAGCGCATGCTCGCCGCTGGTGCGGTACTCCGGGATGATCTTTTGTGCGGACGCCGAGATGCCGAAATCCATCATGCTGCCGAGCAGCAGCACCCAAGTCCAGACATAGACATAGATGCCGTAGTCGGACGTGCCCATCCAGCGCGCCAGCAGCACCTGCGAGACATAGGCAAGCCCGGCGCTGATGACGCGGATGACGAAGATGGTGCCGGCGAGCCGCCGCGTCAGCGACGCCTCGCTCGATCCGCCCGCGAGCTTGCCGCGCAGCCGCGCGATCAGCCCGGCCGCTCCGGTCGTTGCGGGTGGTGCATCCGTCACGGCCAATTCTAAAATCCCCAAGCGCGTTCCGCACGCCGCTACAGGGTTGGGACTTAGCAACCATTCGTTAAGATTCGGTTGGGTGAGGCGCAATTTGCCCCATTCCGCTGTCGTCCCGGACAAGCGCGCCTCAAGCGCGCGCAGATCCGGGACCATAATCCTAGGGAGAGGTTGTTTGGGCGGCTGCCAACCACGAGTCTTCACCACATCCAATCCTGTGGCTGTGGGCCCCGGATCTGCGCTTACGCTCGGCCGGGACGACAGTGAATTGTGTCACGCCAGCAGGGCAACTCACTTGCCGTCCGGACGACCACTTACTCCAAATTCGTATTGAACTCGTACGCCTTCTCCGGTCCGACCAGCGTGAACTTCAGCGCCGCGCCATCCGCCTTGGCCCCTGGCGGCAGGCCGTCCAGTTCGAATGAAAACCGCATCACCCCAGGCGGGCTGGGCTGCACCGGCGCCGGAATCGGCAGCGCCCAGTCCGGCGTCGGGCCTTCCACGAACAGATTGACGTTGCGGCTGTCGGGCGCAACCACGTCGACCAGCACGTGCTTCGACCCGTCACGCTTGACGTCGCGGATGGTGAGCGGATTGGGGTCGCCGATATTGGCGGGCTTCGGCACGGTGTCGAGCGCGGCACGCAAGTTGGCATCCTCGGTCGAGGCGACGCTGTTGAAGCCGAGCTCGGCGTTGGCCTCGACCGGAATGCAGAGCTTCTCGCACACCGCGTAACTGATCTCGGCGCGCAGTGTCACCGGCTTGTCCGGTGCTTTGGCGACGATGCGCAAGGGCAGCACGATCTGGTCGCGATAGCCGATCGAATGGCCGCCCGCGCCGTCGTCGAATTTCAGCGGCGCCGGCCACATGATCGTCACCGCCTCGACATTGTCGGATTTCGAGAAGTCGAACCGCGGTGGAACGCCGGAATCGCCGGGGGTACGCCAGTAGGTCTTCCATCCCGGCTGGAGCTGGAACGCGATTCCGCCGAGCAGGACCGCGCCGCTGCGGGATCCCGCCAGCAGCCGTACCGCGGAATGTCCGTCTCGCTGCCACGGCGAAGCGTCATCGGCGCGGGCGGCGATGGCCAACGATGACGCGAGCAGGGTTGTCGCGACGCCAATCGCCGCACGCAGGGGAACTCTTGTGAGCATAGCACGTCTTTACAGGGTCGCCCCAGGCCAAACCATTGAATTGCTTGTGATGGATGCACTCGAATCGTGACGCCGCAAGCCTTGATTTGACAGCGGCTAGGTCCGACATCAGGATAGGAATTGAAACCGGAGTGCTTCACCGATGGCTCCCACTGGCAAGAGGACGGGCGAAGGCACCCGCAGCTCGGGCCCCGCGCTGCCCAATTCCGCCGGTTATCTCGACGGTCGGCTCCTGATCGCGATGCCCGTGATGGGCGATCCCCGCTTCGAGCGCTCGGTGATCTATCTCTGCGCCCATTCCGCCGAGGGAGCGATGGGCATCATCGTGAACCAGCCGGCCGGCAGCATCGACTTCCCCGAGCTGTTGGAGCAGCTCGGCATCATCAAGAAGGGCGAGCACATCAAGCTGCCGGAGAATGCCGAAAGCATGAAGGTGCTGCGCGGCGGGCCGGTCGATACCGGCCGCGGTTTCGTGCTGCATTCCAGCGACTTCTACATCGAGAACGCGACGCTGCGGATCGATGAAGGCGTCTGCCTCACTGCGACCGTCGACATCCTGCGCGCGATCGCCAACGGCTCCGGCCCCAAGCACGCCATCCTCGCGCTCGGCTATGCCGGCTGGGCGCCGGGCCAGCTCGAGACGGAGATCCAGAGCAACGGCTGGCTGCATTGCGATGCAGATGCGGATCTGATTTTCGGCGACGACGTCGATGACAAATATAACCGCGCTTTGCAGAAGATCGGCATCGATCCCGGCATGCTCTCCAACGAGGCCGGGCACGCGTAGCATTAGGTTCTCCGCTGTATTCGCCCCAATCACCGCTGTCGTCGCCCGGCCCGGCGATGACACCAGTTGTTGAGCAGCGATGCAGCGCCTACTCCGCCGCCTGTTGCTGCACCGTCGGCTCAGTGCCCGCAACTGTTGCCCTGCGCATGTCGCGGGGCTGGGACTGGTCGTAGCGGCGGACGCGGTGCATGGTCTGGCGGTTGTCCCACATCACGAGGTCATGCAGCTTCCATTTATGGACGTAGACGAACTCCGGCTGCGTCGCGTGCTCGTTGAGATCGCGCAGCAGGAGGCGTCCCTCCGGGACACTCATGCCGACGACCTTGCCGGCATGTGATGAGAGATACAGCGATTTGCGGCGATGCACGGGATGGGTCCGCACCAGCCGCTGCAGCACCGGCTTGAACATCTCCTTCTCCTCGTCGGTGTATTCGGTGAAGCCGAGCGATCCGCGCGAATACATCAGCGAGTGCTCGCAGACGAGGTCCTCGATCTCCGCCTTGGTCTCGTCGTCGAGCGCATCATAGGCCGCACGCATGTCGGCGAATTCAGTGTTGCCGCCTTTCGGGTTCACCACGCGTGCCGACAGCAGCGAGAATTTTGCCGGGATGGGGCGGAACGAGCTGTCGGAATGCCAGAGGCAATTGCCGAGATTGAACAGATGCGTGCGGCTGTCTTTCGCGAGCGGCTTGCCGTCCTTGCCGAGATTGGAGACGTCGTTCAGGCCGGATTGCAGCCGGTAGTCCTTCTCCTTGGTCACGGTGCCGCCGCGCGCGTCCTCGCGCTGGCCGAAATTCAGCGCAAAGGCCATCTGCTGCTCGTCGGTGATGTCCTGGTTATGGAAAACCAGCACCGCATATTTGTCCATGGCCGCCTCGACCTCGCGCGCCTCATCCGGTGTGAGAGGCTTTCGCAGGTCGAGGCCGGAAACCTCGCCGACAAAATGCTTCTGAAGCTGCCGGATAGCGATCGTCATGGCGTTTTCTCCCGCGGGTCGCGAGCGGTTGGTCCCGCTCTGTTGGCGAAAAAGCTACTCCCGTGTTAGTCCTTGTCAACGCTCGGCGCGCATAGCTGCCCGTAGCAGGCACGAAGTAGCCTGGGTGAGCGCAGCGATACCCGGGAGTGGGGCAGGCAAAGTCCCGGATGTCGCTTCGCTCATCCGGGCTACGCCTCTTGATCACACTCACGCATTCCGCGCCATCAGCCCGCCGTCGACCGGGATCACCGCACCGGTGAGGAACGATGCTGCCGGCAGGCACAGGCTCAGCGTCATATGCGCGACCTCTTCGGGATCGCCGTAACGGCCGAGCGCCGTGCGGCGCTTGGCGTAGATGGTCTTGTGCTCCTCGGAAATGCGGTCGGTGATCCCTGTGCGGATCGGACCCGGGCAGATGCAGTTGACGGTGATGCCCTCGCGGCCGAGCTCCACCGCCAGCGAGCGGGTGAGGCTCACGACGCCGCCCTTCGCTGCCGAGTAGGGGCTGTGCAATGCGGTGGCGCCGAGCGCCTCGGTCGAGGCGATGTTGACGATGCGCGGGCTCTTCGACTTGCGCAAGTAGGGCAGCGCCGCGCGGATGATGCGCGGATGCGCCGTCAACATCACGGCGATGCCCTTCGCCCAGGCCTCCTCATAGTCCTCATCATCGATCGCGACACGCACGGAGATGCCGGCATTGTTGACGACGATGTCGAGCCCGCCGAAATGCGCCGCGATATCGCCGACCACGCGCTTGATCTCGCCGCCGTCGGCGACGTCGAGCCTACACGCCCTTGCAGCGCCACCGCTCGCCGCAATTTCCTCGGCGACCGCATGCGCGCCTTGCTCGTCGAAATCCGTGACGGCAACGTTCGCACCCTCGCTGGCGAACACGCGCGCGGTCGCGCGCCCCATGCCGCTGGCCGCGCCGGTCACGAGAACGGTGAGGCCCTTCACGGACCGGCTGAGCTCCCTGGAGTCGGACATGCTGCTTTCCTCGTGCTGGGCTTGTTCTTGTTATGATTGACAAGGCTGGCATCGATCCGCAGACAGGTCAAACAAGCAAGACAAAGGGAGGCCGCAATGGCGAACGAGCTCGATTTCTCAGGCAAGCAGGTGCTGGTGGTCGGCGGTTCCAGCGGCATCGGCAACGGCATCGCGCAGGCTTTTCGTACCAAGGGCGCAGCTGTTGCCGTTTGCGGCACGCGCGCTCGCGCAACGGAATATTCAGCTGAAGAAGGCTCCGATCTCGCCGGCCTCGCCTATGCCCAGCTCGACGTCAGCAATCCCGCTGCGATCGAAGCGTTCAAGCCGTCGTTCGACAGGCTCGACATCCTCGTGCTCGCGCAGGGCGCGGTGCTCTATCGCCGCGGCGAGTTCGAGATGGCCGGCTTTCGCAAGGTGGTCGAGGTCAACCTGATGAGCCTGATGGCCTGCGCCACGCGCTTTCATTCCATGTTGCGGGATTCCAAGGGTTCGCTGATCATCGTGTCCTCGACCGCGGCCTATCATTCCACCATGGGCAATCCCGCCTACAATGCATCGAAGACGGGTGCAGTCGGACTGACGCGCACGCTGGGCGAGGCCTGGGCCGAGGACGGCATCCGCGTCAACGGCATCGCGCCCGGCCTCGTCGACACCAAGATGACGAAGGTGACGACCGACAATCCGAAGCGCCTCGAAGGCGCGCTCGCGCGCATCCCGCTGCGGCGATTGGGCACGCCGGCCGACACGGCAGGCGCGGCGCTGTTCCTGGCCTCGCCGCTGTCGTCCTACATCATCGGCCAGACACTGGTCGTCGATGGTGGGCTTATTCTGTAGGCAATCGCAAGGAACCGCGCTGCTTCTGATCGGTTACTTCGGCTGATCACCGAGGAGGATTACCATGGACGCGGATCGGATCATTGGATCAGCCAAGGAAATGGCTGGTGGCGTGGAAGGCACCGTCGGCGAGATGACGGAAGACGCAAAGACGCAGGCCTCAGGCAAGGCGCGAGAAGCCGCGGGCACGGTGCAGAATTTGTACGGTCAGGCCAAGGATGCCGTGCGTGATGCCACCGACACCGCCGCGAGCTATGCCAAGGATGCCTACGAGAACAGTGGCGAGACCTTCCGCGACGGCTCGAAAGCCATCGCGCAGAAGGTGCAGGACAACCCGCTTGGCGCGCTGCTGGTCGCCGGCGGCATCGGTTTCGCGCTGGCGCTTCTGATGTCGCGCCCCGCGCGCCGTCCGCCGCCGCGCTGGCGCTATTACGGCTGAGCGACAAACACTCATCGTGCCCCGGACGGAGCGCAGCACGCAGTGATGCGCTGCCGAGCCGGGGCCCATTTTTGTGAATACCGCCCAAGCTGGGTCCCGGCTCTGCGCAGCAACGAAGGAGCGTTGCGGCGCGTCCGGACACGAGACCGCAGTTCAGAAGATTACCGGAACATCTCCGCCGATCGCCCGACGTTGCCCGGCGGGCGCGGGATCCCTGGATTTGAGTTCGGATTGCGCGGCCCCGGGGCCGGCGTCAATTGACGCGGCGGCGGAGGCTGCGGAGAGCCGAAGCCGAAGAAATCCCGGAATGACGGCGTTGCCTGCGCCGGCTGCTGCGGCGGGACCTGCGGCTTCTTCGGCGCGAGCTTCGGCGGCGCGATCGCCGCGGCCGCCCCTGATGCATTGGGAGAGGCGGCGTTGCCGTCGGGCGTCGTTGCGGCCACCGGCGTATCGCCCTTGGCCTGCTCGCGGCCGACTTCCCGGCGCGGCCAGACATAATCGTCGGCGCGGCCGGCCGGAGCGGCCAGCGGCTCACCCTTCACCATGGTCTTCGCAGCGAGCGCATCGACGGCAGCGGGACGCGTGCCTGGCCCGCCCAGCAATTGATCGGTCGAAATCGAGGCTGCAACCAGCGGCACGATCGGCCCGGCCAGCGGCCGCGGTGCAGGCTTGCCCGGCTCGGCGCTGGTATCGGGGGTCGCAGGCTCGCTCGGCAGCGCGATCGGACCGGAACGTCCCGCAAGCAGGCGCGTGATCTCGCGCTCGACATAGTGCGCGAGCTTGCGCGCGCCGGCCTTGGTGAAATAGACGCCGTCAGAGCTGCGGAGCTGGCGGATCTGGCCTTCGAAGTCTGGGCCCTTCTGCAGGAAGCGGCCGGCTTCATCGACGAAGCCGTCCCACACGTCGACATAGGTTATGCCGGCCTTGGCTGCGCCCTCACGGTACAGCGAATCCAGGAACAGCGTGTCCGCGGTGCCCTTCGGGCCGCGAACTGCGGGGAGCCCGACCCAGAGCACCGGCACGCCCTTGGCCTTGAGGACGCCCGCGAGCTCCTCGATCTTCTTGCCGTAGAGCTCGACCCAGCGCTCGTCGCGGAATTCGTAGAGGCCGTTGGGATTGCGCGCCGTCTTTTCCGGCGCGGCCGCCGGCGTGTCGGCATTGTCGGCGTCGTCCTGCGGCAGGTCGGCATCTGCGGGCTTGTCGTCAGGCTTGGCGGCGGTGTCCGGCTTGGCGTCGCTGGGCTTGGCCGGTTGCTTGGCGCGCGCGCCCTTGTCGTTCTTCTTGTCCTTGTCTGAAGCCTTGTCCGACTTGTCGGCGGCAGGCTCGCGGATCGCGATGCGGTCGTTGAGGCCAAGCATGACGACGATCACGTCGGGCTTTTCAGTCTCGAGAATGCCCTTGGCCGCCGCCGCCCAGTCCGCGGGCTCACCCTTCGGCTGATACTTGATGAGACCGGACGTGGTCTTGTGCTTGCGGATCACGCCCATGTCGGGCTGCTCGGCGTAGGCGTCTTCGAGGCCATAGGCGAGCCAGTCAGCCATGGCGTCGCCGATCACCAGCACGTTCTTCTCAGGAATCGTGTCGCGCTTGGCTGGTGCCGGTGCGCGCGAAAAATCCTGGCGTGGTGCCTGCTGCGGCGGCTGTTGGAACGGCGCGAAGAAATCGCCGCCGAACCAGCCACCACCTCCGCCGCCACGTGGTGGCGGTGGGGCCGAACGCTGCGGCGGGCCGCCAAAGCCGGGGAAGTTGAAGAACTGCGCCGAGGCAGGTGCTGCGACCGAGACCAGGATCGCAAGCGCCGTCCCCAGCGCGATCAACGGGCCGGTCTCGGTCAGCGCCTTGAACAGGGACTTCTTCGACATGCGATCTCGGGCACGCGCAATGGGGCTGGAAGTAGCTCGATATAATAACGGAATCCGGCGCCAAACGGGCAAATTCCATCGCAGATTCTTGTGCCCATACACCGGGGAACGGCCGGCGCCGTCAAGGCTGCCGGCCAAAATCCCCGTTCAGGGTTACTTTCGGCGCGATTTTACCGCCCGCGCAGCCGGTCCAGCACGTCGGACGACGCAAATCCGTCGGCGGGCACGCCGATCGAGGCCTGGAAGTTGCGCAGGGCTTCCCGTGTCCGGCCGCCGAACTGACCGTCCGGGGTGCCCTTGTAGAAGCCGCGCTGCACCAAGAGCTGCTGCAGTTCCAGCCGCTCGGTGCGGGACAGCTCGCGCTCCTGGCGCGGCCAGGGCTGCACGAAGGGCGGCCCGCCGCGCAGGCGATCGGCGAAATGGCCGATCGCCAGCGCATAGGCTTCGGCCGGATTGTACTTCATGATGACGCGGTAATTCTGCAGCATCAGGAAGCCTGGTCCCTGCGCGCCGGCCGGTGCCAGCAGATAGGCTTTCTCCGCCGAGTGCGGGAAGGGCTGGTTGTTCGCCCGCCTGAGCCCGAGCTTCTCCCATTGCGCGATCGGCATCGCCTTGGCGCGGTCGGCCAGCATGTAGTTGAATCCTTCGGGCACCACGACCTCGAAGCCCCAGGTCTGGCCGGGCTGCCAACCGTCCTTCTTCAGATTGTTGGCGGTCGACGCGATCAGGTCGGTGGGATTGTCGACGACGTCGCGCCGCCCATCTCCATCGCCGTCGACGGCAAAACGCTTGAACGCGGTCGGCATGAACTGGGTCGGACCGAAGGCGCCCGCCCAGGAGCCCCGCATCTGCTCCGGGCGCAGATCGCCGCGGTTGAGGATCTCCAGCGCGGAGAGGAATTCATCCTTGAAATAGGCCTGGCGGCGGCCGATGCAGGCGAGCGTCGCGGTCGATTGCAGCACGCTGCGGTCGCCCATCTGCGTCGAGTAGTTGGACTCGATGCCCCAGATCGAGGCGATGATGTAGCGGTCGACGCCGGTGGCCTTTTCGGTGGCGTCGAACTGCGCCTTGTATTTGGCGAGGACCTCGCGGCCTTTGGCGAGGCGGTTGTCGTTCACTAAGATATCGAGATAGTCCCAGATCGATTTGGTGAACTCCGGCTGCGAATCCATGAGATCCATGATGCGCAGGTCAGGAGAGAGCCCGGCGGTGAAGCGCTGAAAATTCTCCTGGGTGACGCCGCGTCGTGCGGCATCAGGCCACATCGCGGCGACGCAATTGTTGAAGTTGCCGGCAGCCTCGCGGATCGCGGCAGCCGTCATCAGCGGATGGCCGGAGGCGCCGTCCTCGCCGCTCCAAGGTTGAGCCCCTGTTTGCGCGCCAGGGCCGGGCGCAGGTTGCGCCGGCCCGGGGTTGGATCCGGAGAAGAGGCCGCCGAACAAATTGGATAGGCCATTCTGCGCTTGGGCGTGCGCGCCAGCCGGCAGCAGCAAAGCGGCCGCAATGACCGCTCCGCCCGCCCGTTTTGCCAGCCCTGCCATCGTTTGCATCATGTCCCACCCGTCGGCCTGAAAATCCGCCACAGGAGGCCTGGTTAGCGTTGCCAATAGCTTAACAAAGGTGAAATTTTGGTGACGGCCTTTTTCTTAACTCTGTCGGGGCGAGGCCCCACATCCGCCTTTGTTGGCGGCTGCAAACAGGCTAGCAAGATGCCATTGCTCCGTTCACGTCCTCAGGTATTCGATCGATCACATGAAAATTCGCAAAGCTGTATTCCCAGTCGCCGGCCTCGGCACCCGCGTCCTGCCTGCCACCAAGGCGATGCCGAAGGAAATGCTGACCATCGTCGACAAGCCGCTGATCCAGTACGTCTATGACGAAGCGAAGGAGGCCGGCATCGAGCACTTCATCTTCGTCACCGGCCGCAACAAGAGCGTCATCGAGGATCATTTCGACCGGATGTTCGAGCTCGACGAGACGCTGGCTGCGCGCGGCAAGAAGGCCGAGCAGGAGATCCTGGCGCAGAACCAGCCCGACGCCGGCGCCGTCAGCTTCACCCGCCAGCAAGCGCCGCTCGGCCTCGGTCACGCGGTCTGGTGCGCGCGCGACATCGTCGGCGACGAGCCGTTCGCGGTCGTGCTGCCGGACGAGCTTGTGCTCAACACGCCCGGCTGCCTGAAGCAGATGATCGAGATGGCATCCTCGCTCGGCGAGAAATCCAATCTGATCGCGGTCGAGGCCGTGCCCGACCATCTCACCCACCAATACGGCATCTGCGGCGTCGGCAAGCGCAATGGCAAGATGTTCGAGGTCGACGGCATGGTCGAGAAGCCGGCCAAGGGCACCGCACCCTCCAACCTCTCGATCACCGGCCGCTACATCCTGCAGCCGGAGATCTTCAATATCCTGGAGACCCAGGAGCGCGGCGCCGGCGGCGAGATCCAGCTCACCGACGCCATGATCGGACTTGCCAAGACACAGAAATTCTACGGCGTCGAGTTCGAGGGCGAGCGCCATGATTGCGGCTCCAAGCCCGGCTTCCTGCGCGCCAACATCGCCTACGGCATGAAGCGCCCGGAATTGCGCGACGGGCTGATCGCCGAGATGAAGAAGTATCTGGGGACCTGACCTCACCTTTGACGTCATTCCGGGGCGATGCGTAGCATCGAACTATGGTGCGCGCTTGCGCACCAGAGAATCTCGAGATTCCGGGTTCGGCTCTTCGAGCCGCCCCGGAATGCCATCCAGACGAATGCCTCACGCCACCAGCGACAGCTGCGGCAAGCTGGCAACCACTGACTGGTTGCGCCCGCCCGCTTTCGCGGCATAGAGCGCCTTGTCGGCGGCGGCGACCAGGATCGACCAGTCCATGCCGGCGGCGGGCACGAGGCTGGCGATGCCGCAGGAGACAGTTGTGCTCGCCTGCTCGTCGGACCAGCCCTGCACCTTGAGGCGGATCGTTTCGGCCACCTTGAAGGCATCGACAGCCGAGGTGTTCGGCAGCAGCACCGCGAATTCCTCGCCGCCATAACGCGCGGCGCAGTCGCCGGCGCGGCTCACCGAATCGGAAATGCATATCGCGATGCCCACCAGCACCTGGTCGCCGGCCTGGTGGCCGAACGTGTCGTTGTAGGCCTTGAAATGATCGGCATCGATCATCAACAGCGCCATCGGCGCCTTCTGGCGCATGGCGCGCCGCCATTCGGCGTCGATGACGGAATCGAACTTGCGGCGGTTCTTCAGGCCGGTGAGCGCGTCCGTCGTCGCCATCTCCTCGAGCTTACGCTCGGCCTCGGCGCGCCGGCCGATCTCGCGCGCGAGCACGAGCGTCGATCCCAGCACGAACAGCGCGAGCGCCAACACGACGGCGCCGATGCGGAACGCCTCCTTCTCCCAGAGCGCGAACACTGCGGCCAGGGGTTTGCCCGCCACCACGAATAGCGGTCCGCTGTTGCTGCTGCGGACATAGAGCCGCGGCGTCGGATCGACCGGGCCGCGTCCCGAATAGGAGGTGCCGACCGGGAGATTGTCGGCCTTCCAGTTCTGGCGGTCGTTCAGGTTCGTGCCGATGATGTCGAGATCGAACGGTCGCCGCATCATGATGGTGCGGTCGCGCTTGAGCACGGTGATGGTGTCGTCGGGGTCGAGGTTCAGACGCTCGAACAATTCGTGGAAATAGCTGAAGCGGATCGAGCCTGCGACGACGCCCATGAAGCCGCCATCGGTATCGCTGATGCGCCGGCTCAGCACGATGGAATAGGCGCCGCGAAACAGCATCGGGCGGCTGACGAAGAGGTCGGCCTCGGGGTTGTCGCGATGAAACTTGAAATAGTCCTCCTCGCTGCGGTTCTCGGGGAGGGGATCGAGCGTGGAGGCGTCAATGGTCAGCCGGCCCTCGGCATCGAACACCTGGATGGCGCCGAAATGCTTGGCGGTGGTCGCATGGTCGAACAGGATCAGGTGACGGATCGGCTTGGAGACCGTTGCGAGCTCGGGCAGCAGCATGTTGGCGGCGACCGCCTTCAGCGACAGGTCGTAGATCTCGATGTTGCGGCTGATGTCGGACTCGATGGTGGTTGCGAGGTTCTCCAGCGTCTGGCGGGCGAGCGCCTCCTCGCCGCGGCGCATGTCCAGCATCACGTTGACGCAAATGGCGGAGAAGCCGATCACCGTCACCACGGACGAGATGATCAGCAGCTTCGCTGAAATCCGCCACGCCCGGCGGGCCGTGACGTCGCGCCATCCAGACAACATCATTCGCTCCTGGCACTAGTGGATGCGCCCGAAAGCTTGAGCAGTGTTTAAGGCAGGACGGCGCTGCCGCAATGAGTTAAGAATCGGTGTATGCGACTGACGGTTTTGGGCAGCCGCATGTGAGCGGGACGAGAGGACGATTGTGAACGACTACCACGCGTTGCGCGATTATCTGATGCGGCAGAAGCAGGATGAGTTCGTGCTGAGCTTCGAGCAGATCGAGGAGATCATCGGCGCGGCGCTGCCGCGCGCGGCGCATCGTGCCTCCTGGTGGGATAGCCTACGCAGCCCCGACATCCAGATGCCGCAACGCGAAGCCTGCCTCGCCGCCGGCTTCGTGGCGACGCGCATGCCGGACGGCCAGAGCGTGCGGTTCAGGAAGCAAAAGTTGCAGAGGCGATGAAGGAGGGGCGGATACTCCTGCGCTGGCTGAGAGGCGTTGTTGGCGTCGCCCTGATCTGTTTGGGGGTGCTATTCGCCCTTGCCTTCGAGGCCCGCTATTGGCGTTGGCGGGATTGCTTCAATGAGCTCGGCCGCTGCTATGATCCGGTCTCGCAGGACGTGTATCTCGATCAGCCGGATTGGTCTGGGGCGGTCTTGCGGCGATCTCGTTGCTGTCGGGTCTTTGTTTGGTCGCGGGTCTGCGACGCAACCCGGGCTAAACTAGCTCGCTGCTTCCAGCCGCGCTTCGGTCAGCAGCCGCATCGCGGCGTCCGCGTCCATCGGCTCGCCGAAGGCAAAGCCTTGCGCGTACTCACAGCCCATCTGGTAGAGCTCGACAGCGTCGGAATCGGTCTCGGCACCCTCGGCCACCACGTCCATGCCGAGGTCATGCGCGAGCGCGATGATCGACTTCAGAATCACCGGCCGCGTGCCGCGGCTGGTGGTGCGCACAAAGGACTGGTCGATCTTGATGGTGTCGAACGGGAAGCGCTGGAGATAGGCCAGCGAGGAATGGCCGGTGCCGAAATCGTCGAGCGAGAGCCCGGTGCCGAGCTCGCGGATCCGCGTCAGCATCTGCGCCGCGTGCTCCGGATTCTCCATCACCAGCGACTCCGTCAGCTCGAGCTTGAGCGTGCCGCGCGCGACCGACGAGCGCGACAGCACAGTGCGGATGTCGTGGATCAGATCGTGGCGCAGTAGCTGCCGCGAGGAGACGTTGACGGAAGCGAAGATCGGCTCGCGCGAGCGCATTGCGCGCTGCCACACCGAGAGCTGCTTGGCGGTCTGGTCGAGCACGAACATGCCGAGGTCGACGATCAGCCCGGTCTCTTCCGCGATGGTGATGAACTCCGACGGCGCCATGCGGCCGAGCTTCGGGTGGTCCCAGCGCGCCAAGGCCTCGAAGCCGGCGATCGAGCGATCCTCCAGCCGCACGATCGGCTGGTACAGGATAGTGATCTCCTGCCGCTCGATGGCACGGCGCAATTCGCTCTCCAGCGTCAGGCGATCGGTCTTCCGCGCACGCATCGCCGGCTTGTAGACGTCGATCCGATCGCCGCCGATGCGCTTGGAATGATACATCGCAAGCTCGGCGTCCTTGATGATCTCGTCCGTCAGCTGAACTTGCGGATCCGAGAGCGCAAGGCCGATCGACGCCGTGAGGAAGATCTCGCGATCGTTGAAGGCGATCGGCGCGCGGATGGTCTTGCGGATGGTCTCGGCGAAATTGGTGATCCGTGCCGGATCCTGCTCCGACAGCAGGATCAGGCCGAACTGGTCGCCGGCGAGCCGCGCCAGCGTGTCCTGCGGCTTCAGGATGCGGGTGAGGCGGCGGGCGAGCGTCAGCAGGATGGAATCGCCGACCGCAATCCCGACGGAGTCGTTGACCTGCTTGAAGCGGTCGAGGTCGATCACCATCAGCGTCGGCCGCAGCGTCGGCACGGTCTTGGCGAAGTTTGCGACCGCGCCGAGCCGGTCCATGAACAGTTTTCGGTTGGGCAGGCCGGTGAGGTTGTCATGCACGGAATCGTGCAGCAGGCGTTCCTCGGCGTTGCGCAGCTCGGTGACGTCGGTGAGGGTGCCGACCACGCGCGAGACTTCACCATCGGAGCCGACGACAGGGCGGGCCTTCAGCGCGAACCACATGAAATGGCCGTCCGGCGTGCGCAGGCGGAAATCCTGCACCAGGCGGCCGCGGCGCTGGTCGAGCACGCTGTCGAGCGCAGCGCGGAAACGGTCCTGGTCGAGCGGATGCAGCACTTCGAGCCACGAGGCTGCGGGCCCTTCCAGCGTGCCGCGCTTGAGGCCGAGCAGGGCTTCGGTCTCGGGGCTCGTAAAAACCTTGTCGGCGGAGACGTCCCAGTCCCAAATCAGATCGCCGGAGCCGGCCAGCGCCAGCGCGCGGCGCTCGATGTCGGAGACGACGCCGGTAGTGGCGCCGCCACCGGCAAAGGCGTGCTGCATCACCGTGAAGCCGATCAGCATCACGATCAGCACGAGGCCGCCGAGCAGGGCAGGGCCGACGATGTCGTTGGTGACGGAACCGGCGACCGTCATGCCGGCCGCGACCACCCAGACCACCAGGAGGAACCAGGTCGGGATCAAGAGCACGGCGCGGTCGAAGCCGTGGGTGGAGAGATAGACGATCAGCGCGAAGCCGGCGAAGGCGATCAGCACCAGCGAAATGCGCGCAATGCCCGAAGCCACCGCTGGATCGAACAGGGCGAGTGCCACCAGCGAACCGAGGAACGCGAGCCAGCCGACCGTGATGTGCGAATAGCGCACATGCCATCGACTGAGGTTCAGATAGGCAAACAGGAACACCAGCAGCGTGGCCGCCAGGATCGCCTCACCCGCCGCGCGCCAGATGCGCTCGGCGTTGTTCGACATGTCGAGCACCTTGCCCCAGAAGCCGAAATCGACGCCGATATAGACCAGCACCGCCCAGGCCAGCGCCGCCGCCGCCGGGAACATGATGCTGCCCTTCACCACGAACAAAATGGTGAGGACGAGCGCGAGAAGACCGGAGATGCCGATCACGATGCCCTGGTACAGCGTGAAGGAGTTGACCTTGTCCTTGTAGGCTTCCGGCTCCCAAAGATAGAGCTGCGGCAGCTTGTCGGTGCGCAGCTCCGCAACGAAGGTGACGACGGCGCCGGGGTCGAGCGTGATGCGGAACACGTCCGCGGTTGCGCTTTCCTGCCGTTCCGGCCGGTCGCCGATCGAGGGCGTGATCGTTGCGATCCGCGACAGGCCAAGGTCGGGCCACAGCAGCCCTGAGGAGACGATCCGGTAGTGCGGGGCGACGATCAGGCGGTCGAGCTGGTCGTCGGTGTTGTTGGCGAGCGCGAACACCACCCAGTTCTGGCCACCTTCGCGGGCGCGCACCTCGATGCGGCGGACGATGCCGTCGGTGCCGGGCGCGGTGGAGACCTGGATGCGGTCGGCATCGCTACGCTGATGCTCGAGCACGCCGGTGAGGTCGATCGCGGGCGCGTCGCTACGGACGCTGACGGCGTCGAGCGCGCGCGCGGGATACGCGGCGACAAGAATCATGAGGCCCAGCGCGATGGGCGCGAGGCACCTGATCAGACGCAAGGTCAGTTCTCCGCGTTCGACGCAAACTCTTCAGTGCAAGGCAAATCTAAAAGGCGGTTTCAGACCGGACCGAAGTGGTTCGGTGCGTCGCGATAGATGCCACGAAAGCGAGGAAAATCAAAGGGTTTCCGGCTTACCCTGTGGGCCGGCGGCCTAGGCCTCCAACACAATTTTGCCAATATGTGCGCTCGTCTCCATGCGCCGGTGGGCGTCCGCCGCCTTTTCCAGCGGGAAAGCGCTGTCCATCACCGGCTTGATGCGGCCTTCGCGCAAAAGCGGCATCACTTTTTCCTCGATCGCGGTCACCATTGCGGCCTTGTCCGCATTACTACGGGGGCGCAGCGTCGAGCCGGTATGGGTCAGGCGTTTGACCATCACCTTGGCGATGTTGACGCTGACCTTGGGGCCGTTGAGGGTCGCGATCTGGACGATGCGGCCGTCGACCGCGGCGGCATCATAGTTGCGATCGACATAATCGCCGGCGACCATGTCGAGGATCAGGCTGACGCCGGCCTTGTTGGTCTCTTCCTTGACCACAGCGACGAAGTCTTCCGTCTTGTAGTTGATGGCGCGGTCGGCACCCAGCTTGAGGCACGCGTCGATCTTGTCCTGCGATCCCACGGTGACGAACACCTTTGCGCCAAATGCTTTCGCGAGCTGGATCGCCATGGTGCCGATGCCGGAGGAGCCGCCATGGATCAGCAGCGTCTCGCCGGCTTTCAGCCCGCCGCGCTCGAACACGTTGTGCCAGACCGTCATCAGGGTTTCCGGCAGCGCACCGGCTTCCTTGATCGACAATGCCGGCGGCACGCTCATGGCCTGGGCGTCCTGGGCGATGCAGTATTGCGCATAGCCGCCGCCGGCGACCAGCGACATCACCTTGTCGCCGATCTTGTGCCGTTTGGCGTTGCTGCCGACCGCGACGACTTCACCGGCAATCTCGAGCCCCGGCAGGTCGCTGGCGCCGGGCGGAGGCGGATAGGCGCCGGAGCGCTGCGCCACGTCGGGCCGGTTCACGCCCGCAGCTTCGACCTTGACCAGGATCTCGTCAGGACCGGGCTGCGGCAGGCTGCGTTGTTCCGGGACCAGCACCTCCGGTCCGCCGGGCTTGGAGATGGCGATCACGGTCATTTGCGCGGGCAGCTTGTCCATGATGTGTCCTTGAGCAAAGGTGCGGGAGGAAACGAGGCCATTGCTTAGCCAGCGCGGCCCAAGCTGGCAACCGCCTCGGCCGTGTGACAGGCGCGAACGCAGGAGGAACGAGCATGCCGATCGAAGACGATGACCGCCCGCGCAAGAAGGTCACCCATGAAATCGGACAGGACCTCTCACTCTTGTCAGTGGAGGAACTGACCGAGCGCGTAGCCCTGCTCAAAACCGAGATCGCAAGGCTGGAAGAAGCCGCCACCAAGAAGCGCGCCTCGCGCGATGCGGCAAACAATTTCTTCAAGAAGTAGTCGCGGGCCTCCCTTGTCGTGTCCTGGACGCGGTGCAGCGTGCAATGCTGCTCCGCAGAGCCGGGACCCAGAAAGCAACACGGTGCGCGGTGACATGACGGGCCCCGGCTCAGCAGTGCACCGCCAAGAGGCGCTGCGCTGCGTCCGGGGCACGAGACGCTCGGCCACTGGCCGACATGGCTAACGAACTCTCAAAAAATTAGCTCGTTTACTTCAGATTAAGCTTTCGGGTTTATGACCGGAACTGTCCTTGTTTGGACACCGAGTGGCTCCTGTCCACTCTGTTTGACGCCTCCCTGTTATCAACTTTCAAAGCCGCCGGTCTCCGGCGGCTCTTTTTTTCGTCTATTCCCGGTTGAATTCCGAGGAATGACCCGCGGAAACCATATCCGCGCTTGTCACTGGACTCCGCGCTTCCAGCGCGCAATGATTTGTTCATCATAAGCCGGTGCCAAAGCCGGACAGTCAAACAGTTGCGTAAGAGGCGTTAACCATGGAACGTTTGCAGGCCGAGGGCGCTCTCGTTCAACTCAGCGAGCGGTTCACCAATTCTGCGGCGTTCGGCAACCTGTTCCGTGAGGGCATGGACCTCGTCGAGGAAACCGCCGCCTATCTCGACGGCGCCGGCCGCGTCGAGGCCAAGGCGCTCGATCGCGCCGTCAGCCTCACCTATGCGACCGAGAGCATGCGTCTCACCACGCGCCTGATGCAGCTTGCTTCCTGGCTGCTGCTGCATCGCGCGGTGAAGGAAGGCGAGATGACGCTGGTGCAGGCCAACCGCGAGAAGACCAAGGTCAAGCTCACCGCCGCCGATCCCGGCCCCGCCGACACCATCGAGAAGCTGCCCGCACAGCTCCAGGACCTGATCCATCGCTCGATGAGCCTGCAGTCCCGCGTGCGCCGCCTCGACACCACCATCCACACCCCGCCGGCGGAACACTCCGCGATCGGCAACCCGCTGGTGCCGCACCTCAACGCGCTGAAGGCCGCGTTCGAGCGGTAAGGGTCTATCTGCCGTCATTGCGAGCGAAGCGAAGCAATCCAGAAATCCTCCGCAGAGGCAGTCTGGAAGCTTCGTCGCAAGCGCTCCTCCCAATGACGGTAGCCCCACAACAAAAACGCCCCTGGTCTCCCAGGGGCGTTTTCGTCTCAGCCTTGCGGCCGGATCAATCCTTTTTGAGGAAGCCGGAAAACTTCTTCTGGAAGCGCGAGACGCGGCCGCCGCGATCCATGATCTGCGCGGAACCGCCGGTCCAGGCCGGGTGCGACTTCGGGTCGATGTCGAGGTTCAGCGTGTCGCCTTCCTTGCCCCAGGTCGAGCGGGTCAGGTACTCGGTTCCGTCAGTCATGACGACCTTAATCGTATGATAATTCGGATGAATTTCGGCTTTCATGGCAAATTCCTCGGCGCCCGGCGCCTTTTCTAGTGGCTAGCGAATGACGGATTTGCGCGGCTCTATACCTCACGAAACCCATCAAAACAAGCCATGCCGGGCGGCCGGACCGGGTTTGCCCTTTAAAGGACTTCCCGGATTTGCCACTACCCCCCACACCGGCCTATTGGGAGCAAACCAAGGCAATAGGTCGGATATCATGAGTGCGGTGGAACGGCTTGATGACCACGACGTCGAACGGTCTGCAATGAACTCCGCGGACATCCCGTCGATCGGGGCCGGGCTGATCGAGGAGCCCGCCAAGGGCCGCGCCAAGCTGCGGCCGCTGCTTGCGCTCGCGCCCTATGTGAGCCGCTATCGCGGCCGGGCGGCGCTGGCCTTCGTCGCGCTCACGATCGCCGCAATGACGACGCTGCTGGTGCCGGTCGCGGTGCGCAGGATGATCGATTTCGGCCTGACGCCTGAGGGCATCGAGCTGATCAACAGCTACTTCTCGGTGATGCTTGCGGTCGTCGGCGTGCTCGCGCTCGCGAGCGCCGCCCGCTACTACCTCGTGATGACGATCGGCGAGCGCATCGTCGCCGATTTGCGCCGCGACGTCTTCGCCCATCTGCTGTCGCTCTCCCCCGCCTTCTTTGATTCCGCGCGCAGCGGTGAATTGATCTCGCGGCTCACCGCCGACACCACTCAAATCAAGTCCGCCGTGGGCGCCTCCGTGTCGATCGCGCTGCGCAACCTGATGATGTTCCTCGGTGCGGCCACGATGATGGTGATCACCAGCCCGAAGTTGTCGGGCTTCGTGCTGCTGGCCATTCCCCTGATCGTGCTGCCGCTGGTCGCGTTCGGGCGCTGGGTGCGGCGGCTGTCGCGCAATGCGCAGGACACGCTCGCCGATGCCTCCGCCTATGCGGGCGAGCTGGTCGGCGCGATCCGCACCGTGCAGGCCTATACCAGCGAGCGGTTTGCCGAGACGCGATTCGGCGGCGAGGTCGAACAGGCCTATGAAGCCGCGCGTACCTCGACCCAGGCCCGCGCCGTGCTCACGGCCATCATCATCTTCATCGTGTTCGCAAGCGTGGTCGCCATCCTCTGGATCGGCTCGCATGACGTGCTGACCGGCGCCATCACGCCGGGCCGGCTCGGTCAGTTCGTGCTGTATGCCGTGTTCGCCGCGGCGGGGCTCGGCCAGCTTAGCGAGGTCTGGGGCGAGGTCTCGGCGGCATCAGGCGCGGCCGAGCGCCTGTTCGAGATCCTGCATGTAAAGCCCGAGATCACCGCGCCCGCGGCGCCGCTCGCGCTGTCGGTGACGGCGCGCGGCGAGGTCGGATTCGATCAGGTCAGCTTCGCCTATCCGGCGCGGTCCGACGTTAAAGTGCTCGATGCGGTGTCGTTCACCGTGCGGCCCGGCGAGAAGGTCGCGATCGTCGGTCCTTCCGGCGCCGGCAAGAGCACGATCTTTCATCTGCTGCTGCGCTTCTACGATCCGCGCCGCGGGACGATCGCGCTCGACGGCGTGCCGGTCAAATCCGCCGACCCCCGTGATTTCCGCGCCCGTATCGCGCTGGTGCCGCAGGAATCGGTGGTGTTCGCGGCGAGTGCCCGCGAGAACATCCGCTTCGGCCGGCCCGATGCGACCGATGCCGAGGTCGAGCGCGCCGCTGAGCTGGCGCATGCCGCCGAGTTCATCCGCCGCCTGCCCGAAGGTTTCGAGACGGCGCTCGGCGAGCGCGGCGTGACGCTGTCAGGCGGCCAGCGCCAGCGCATCGCGATCGCGCGCGCCATCCTGCGCGATGCGCCGCTCTTGCTGCTGGATGAAGCCACCTCCGCGCTCGACGCCGAAAGCGAGACGCTGGTGCAGACCGCGCTGGAAGAATTGATGCGCCACCGCACCACGCTGGTGATCGCGCATCGCCTCGCAACCGTGCTCTCCTGCGACCGCATCCTAGTGATGGATCAGGGCCGGATCGTCGAGCAGGGCACGCATGCCGAGCTCGTGGCGGCCAACGGGCTCTATGCGCGGCTGGCGCGATTGCAGTTCGAGGGGGCGTGAGCCCAACCGTTTCACCACAGCAAGCCCCTAAGGCTTCCATTCCATCTTCAGCACCGGCCGCCCGGAGGTCGGGTTCACATCGTCTCCCGCATGGGCAAAGCCGTTGCGTTCGTAGAAGCGGATGGCGCGGGCGTTGTCCTTGTTGACGAGCAGCGTGACGCCTGACGGCGACAGCCGCTTGGCCTCATCCACCAGCAGCCTTGCTGCGTCCGAACCCCAACGCGCGGGATCGACCACGAGCTGATCGAGATAGCTTTCGCCATCGATGGTGACGAAACCGATCAGCGCGCCGTCCTGTTCCGCCACCACGATCGAGGCCTTCGGCACCAGATCCCTGCGCCAGCGCTCACGCCACCACTCAAGCCGTGCCGCGAAGTCGATCTGCGGATAAGCCTGCTGCCAGGTGCGATGCCAGAGATCGATCGCGGCGGCTTCGTCCTTAGTGCGGTAGGGGCGGAGGTGGAGTGCGCTCACTACCGCTCCGTCAGCTTCAGCTCGATGCGGCGGTTGCGCTTGTAGGCCTCCTCGGTGTTGCCGGTATCGAGCGGCTGGAATTCGCCGAAGCCGGCCGCGACGAGGCGCTGGGCGGGCACGCCGAGCGAGATCAGGTACTGCACCACCGAGATCGAGCGGGCCGCGGACAGGTCCCAGTTCGACTTGAAGTTCGGGCCATTGACCGGACGCACATCGGTATGGCCGTCGACGCGCAGCACCCAGGGGATCTCGCTCGGGATCTTCTTGTCGAGGTCGATCAGCGCGGTCGCCAAGGTGTCGAGCTCGGCGCGGCCCTCGGGCAGCAGCGTCGCCTGGCCGGTGTCGAAGAACACTTCGGACTGGAACACGAAGCGGTCGCCGACGATACGGATGTCCGGGCGGTTGCCGAGAATGGCGCGCAGACGGCCGAAGAATTCCGAGCGGTAGCGCGACAATTCCTGCACGCGCTGCGCCAATGCAACGTTCAAGCGAGAGCCCAGATCGGCAATGCGGCTTTGCGATTCCTTGTCGCGCTTCTCGCTGGCATCGAGCGCCTCTTCCAGCGCGGCCAATTGCCGCCGCAGCGCGCTGATCTGCTGGTTCAGCACCTCGATCTGCGCCAGCGCCCGCGCCGAGACCGCCTTCTCCGACTCCAGCGCCTTGCCGAGCTCGGCGGTCTTGCCCTGCGCGTCGCTGCCGGCGGCGGCTAAGCCCTCATAGAGACCCTTGATGCGGTCGCGCTCGGACTCGGCCGAGGCGAGGCCCGCTTTCAATTGCGAGACCTGGTCGTCGAGCGAGAGCTTGCCGAGCTTCTCCAGCGACAACAGCTCGTTGAGCTGGGCGATCTTGGCGTTGAGCTGCTCCAGCGCCTTGTCCTTGCCGGTGACCTCCTGCGACAGGAAGAACTGCACCACCAGAAACACCGACAGCAGGAACACGATCGACAGCACCAGCGTCGACAGTGCGTCGACGAAGCCGGGCCAGTAGTTGAATGCGCCATCGCTGCGGCGGCCGCGCGCTAGAGCCATTTACGTCTCCGTTTCTCTCGTGTCCCGGACGCGCTGCAGCGCCTTGGCGATGCGCCGCTGAGCCGGGACCCAGCGTTAGTAGAAGATTCTGGACCCCGGCTCGGCAGCGCATTCACTGCGAGCTGCGCTGAGTCCAGGGGCACGCTCTCTCCATTCTCTCCATTGCTGTTCAACTCTTCTCGGGCTGACGCGCGATCCGCTCCAGCAGGCGCCGGATCTCGCGGTTCTGCTCGCCCTGGCCGTCGGCCCATTCGCGGATCATCTGTTGCTCGGTGCGCATGTGCGAGACCAGCGCCTGGATCGCTTCGGCAAGGCTCGCCATAGCCGCCGTGCTGCCGCGGCTGGCGCTGCCTTCCTCGAGCACGGAGCGCAGCCGCTCGACGGCGGCCTGGAGTTCGCCGGTGGCCACGCCACCGCCGCCGGCCGCGGCCGCCACTTCGTCCTTGCCATATTCACGCACGGTGGTGGCGAGCCAGTCTTCCAGGTCGGTGTAGAAGCGGTTCTGCGCCTGGCTCGATTGCAAATCGAGGAAGCCGAGGATCAGCGAGCCGGCAAGGCCGAACAGCGAGCTGGAGAATGAAATGCCCATGCCGCCGAGCGGGGCGGCGAGGCCCTCCTTGAGGGTATCGAACAGAGAGCCGGCATCGCCGCCGACCTTGAGCCCGTCGATCACCTTGCCCACCGAGCCGACCGTCTCGATCAGGCCCCAGAAGGTGCCGAGCAGGCCGAGGAAGACCAAGAGGCCGGTCATGTAGCGCGAGATGTCGCGGGCTTCGTCCAGCCGGGTCGCGATCGAATCGAGCAGGTGCCGCATGGTGGTCTGGGTGATGGTCATCCGCCCAAAGCGCTCGCCGCCCAGGATCGCCGCCATCGGCGCCAGCAGCTTGGGGTGGCGGGCCGGGGCCAGGCCAGGATCGGCGATACGGAAATTGTTGACCCAGGAGACTTCGGGGTAGAGCCGGATGACCTGGCGGAAGGCCAGCACGATGCCGATGAACAGCACGGCCCCGATCAGGGCATTGAGCCCGGGATTGGCGAAAAAGGCCTGGATGATCTGCTTGTAGAGCACCACGCCCACCAGCGTGCACAGCACCAGGAAGACCAGCATCCGTACCAGGAAGACGCTGGGCGAGGACAATTTGGTGTACTCGATATCCATAGTGGAGCGGGAAATGCCAGACCGCATGCCGGTATCATCCGTTACGAAGCTTGATTGCGGGGCGCACTATGGCACAGCGCCAGCCCAAAAAAAGCGCCGGTTGTGCCGATTCCGGGGACAGCTCGGGGAACCCGGGCTCGGAGCGCATGAGAGCGTTTCCGCGCTCCGGCTCTCATCGTTCGACCCGGCCAACCGCGACGACTGGATCGCGCAGCACGTCTTCACGGGCGGCTGATGCCGAGCCATCACCTCGTCAGGCAGTTCGACGATATCTTCGCGATCGAGAACGAATGGTGCTGGAGCGGTACCGCCAAGGTCTATGGCGAGGAGACCTCGAATGGGGTGTCAGCCACTATCGCATGAAGGCCGGTGATTGCGATTTTCCGTCGCAGCACGCAGCGATGGAACTCGACTCACAATTAGGTGAATCCACAAAAGCCATCTGAACTCAACAGGATAGGCCGTGTGACAATGAGCCGCCCGCAACATGCGTTGCGTCGCAGCAGTGCCACTCTATTTTGACGGCGTTAGCCGCGTGTAACGACCCAGAACGGGCCCGCGCGGTGTGATCAGGTTCAACAACACCGGGGCACCCCACTTCATGTCAGGACTTCGTGCGCGATCGGCATGCGTTGCAATGATGCTCGCGGCCCTTGCGCCGCTGCTGGGCGCTTGCGACGAATCCAGCTCCGCCGTGTCCGCTGCCCAGCCGCCCGCGGCTGACGTCAGCATCGTCGTCGTCAAGCCGCAAGCCCGCGCCGTGGTGCGTGAGCTGCCGGGCCGCATCGCGCCGACGCGGGTCTCCGACGTGCGGCCGCGCGTGTCCGGCATCGTGGTCGAGCGTCTGTTCCGCCAGGGCAGCGAGGTGAAGGCGGGCGATCCGCTTTACCGCATCGATCCGCGCCCGTTCGAGGTCGAGGTGATGGCCAACGAGGCCGCGCTTGCAAAGGCCGAAGCCGCCGCGATGCAGGCGCACCAGCAGGCACGCCGCATTGCCGCGCTCACTAAGGATCGTGCCGCGCCGGAGGCCGAGAACGAGAAGGCCATCGCCGCCGAACGCCAGGCTCAGGCCGAGGTCGAGGGACGCAAGGCCGAGCTTGCGCGCGCAAAGCTCAATCTCGACTACGCTACCGTGCGCGCGCCTATCGACGGCGTTGTCGGTGCGGCGCTGGTCAGCGAGGGCGCGCTCGCCGTGCAGAACGAGACCAATCTCGCCACCATCCAGCAGCTCGATCCGATCTATGCCGACTTCACCCAGTCGGTGACCGAGCTCAACCAACTCCGCCGCGCCTTCGAGACCGGCGACCTCGAGCGCATTGCGGCGGATGCCGCCAAGGTGCGCCTGGTGCTTGACGACAACACCATCTATTCGCTCGACGGTAAGCTGCTGTTCTCCGACGCCAAGGTCGATGCCCACACCGGGCAGGTGACGTTGCGTGGCGAGTTCCCCAATCCCAAGCGCGAGCTGCTGCCCGGCATGTATGTCCGGGTCCGCATCGACCAGGGTCTCGATTCCGACGCGATCGCGGTGCCGCAGCAGGCGATCCAGCGCAATGGCGGCGGCGGCAGCGAGGTGTTCGTGGTCAAGGACGACAACCACATCGCGGTGCAGCCGGTGCGCACCGGCTCGGTGCAGGACGGACTCTGGTTCATCACCGAAGGCCTGAAGGCCGGTGACAAGGTCGTGGTCGAAGGCTTCCAGAAGTTCGCGGCCGGCGACAAGGTCAAGCCGCAATCCTGGTCGGAAGCGGACGCAACCGCGGACAACCGGCACGCCCAGCAGCTCACGCGGTAACGCGCTATGCCGAGCTTCTTCATCGACAGGCCGATCTTCGCCTGGGTGGTCGCGCTGTTCATCTGCTTGATCGGTGCGATCGCGGTGCCGCTGCTGCCGATCGCGCAATATCCGATCATCGCGCCGCCCTCGATCTCCGTCTCGACCAGCTATCCCGGCGCCTCGCCCGAAAACCTCTACAACAGCGTCACGCGGCTGATCGAGGAGGAGCTCAACGGCGCCGCCAACATCCTCAACTTCGAATCGACCAGCGACTCGCTCGGCCAGGTCGAGATCATCGCCAATTTCCAGCCGGGCACTGATACCAGCGCCGCCTCGGTGGAGGTGCAGAACCGCATCAAGCGCGTCGAGGCCCGCCTGCCACGCGCAGTGATGCAGCAGGGCATCCTGATCGAGGAAGCCTCCAGCGCGGTGCTTCAGATCATCACCCTGAACTCGACCGACGGCAGCCTCGATGAGGTCGGCCTCGGCGACTTCATGATCCGCAACGTGCTCGGCGAGATCCGCCGCATTCCCGGCGTCGGTCGCGCCACGCTGTATTCGACCGAGCGCTCGCTTCGCGTCTGGGTCGATCCGGCCAAGCTCGTCGGCTATGGCCTGACCGCCGACGACATCAACAAGGCGATCGCCGCGCAGAACGCGCAGGTCGCTTCGGGCAGCATTGGTGCCGAGCCGTCGACGTCGAGCCAGCGCACCTCCGCACTGGTGCTGGTCAAGGGTCAGCTCTCCTCTCCGGAGGAGTTCGGCGCTATCATCCTGCGCGCCAATGCCGATGGCTCGACCGTGCGCCTGCGCGACGTCGCGCGCATCGAGGTCGGCGGCCTCAGCTACCAATTCAACACGCGCCTCAACGGCAAGCCGACCGCAGGCCTGTCGGTGCTGATGTCGCCGACCGGCAACGCGCTGGCAACCGCGAGCGCGGTCGAAGCCAAGATGAAGGAGCTGTCGCGCTTCTTCCCGGCCAACATCACCTACGAGATCCCCTACAACATCACGCCCGTGGTCGAAGCCTCGATCAAGAAGGTGCTGTCGACGCTGGTCGAGGCCGTGGTGCTGGTGTTCGTGGTGATGTTCCTGTTCCTCCAGAACATCCGCTACACCATCATTCCGACCATCGTGGTGCCGGTGGCGCTGCTAGGGGCCTGTTCCACGCTGCTGCTCGCCGGCTACTCCATCAACATGCTCTCGATGTTCGGCATGGTGCTCGCGGTCGGCATCCTCGTCGACGACGCCATCGTCGTGGTCGAGAACGTCGAGCGCATCATGGCCGAGGAAGGCCTCTCGCCGAAGGAAGCGACGCGGAAAGCCATGTCGCAGATCACTGGCGCCATCATCGGGATCACCTTGGTGCTGATGGCGGTGTTCGTGCCGATGGCATTCTTCCCGGGCTCGGTCGGCATCATCTACCGCCAGTTCTCCGTCACTATGGTCGCGGCGATCGGTTTCTCCGCCTTCCTGGCGCTGTCGCTGACACCGGCGCTGTGTGCGACCCTGCTCAAGCCCGTCGCGGCGGGCCACGGTCATGTCAGGCGGGGCGTGTTTGGCTGGTTCAACCGCATGCTCGAAGGCGGCAAGGAGCGCTATTCGCGCACTGTCGGGTTCTCGCTCAAGCGCACCGGCCGCTTGATGCTGGTCTATGCCGCGCTGCTGGTCGGCCTGTCCTGGGCCTTCGTCAATTTGCCCGGCGGCTTCTTGCCCGTCGACGACCAGGGCTTCGTCACCACCGACGTGCAGACGCCGTCGGACTCGTCCTATGCCCGCACCGAGGCGGTGATCGAGAAGGTCGAGAAATATCTCGCCGCACGGCCGGGCGTGAAGGATGTCACCTTCCTCACCGGCTTCAGTTTCTCCGGCCAGGGCATGAACACCGCGCAGGCCTTTATCACCTTGAAGGACTGGTCGGAGCGTGGGCCGAAGGACTCGGCCGCTGCGATCGTCAACGACATCAACCGCGATCTCTCATCGCTCCGCGATGCCAAGATCTCCGCGCTGCAGCCGCCGCCGATCGACAATCTCGGCAACTCATCCGGCTTCTCGTTCCGCCTCCAGGACCGCGGCCAGAAGGGCTATCAGCAATTGATGCGCGCCGCCGACCAGCTGATCGCGGAGGCCAATGCGAGCCCGGTGCTGCAGAAGGTCTATATCGAAGGCCTGCCCGAGTCGGGCGTGGTCAATCTCGTGATCGATCGCGAGAAGGCCGGCGCCTTCGGCGTCACCTTCGAGGACATCAACAACACGATCTCGACCAATCTCGGCTCGAACTACATCAACGACTTCCCGAATCGCGGCCGCATGCAGCGCGTCGTGGTGCAGGCCGACGCCCGCGACCGCATGCGGACCGAGGACATCCTCAACTACAACGTCAAGAACAGCCGCGGCCAGCTGGTGCCGTTCTCGTCCTTTGCCACGGTGGAATGGGCGCGCGGGCCGACGCAGATCGCCGGCTTCAACTATTATCCGGCGGTACGTATCTCCGGTGAAGCCCGGCCCGGCTTCACCTCGGGCGATGCCATCGCCGAGATGGAGCGGCTCGCCGACCGATTGCCGCGCGGCTTCGGCTATGAATGGACCGGACAATCGCTCCAGGAGAAGCTCTCGGGCTCGCAGGCGCCGTTCCTGCTAGCGCTCTCAGTATTCGTGGTGTTCCTGTGCCTGGCCGCACTCTACGAGAGCTGGACCATTCCGCTCGCCGTGCTGCTGACCGTGCCGCTTGGTATCGTCGGCGCGGTCGCCGCAGCGACGCTGCGGAGCCTGCCCAACGATGTCTATTTCACCGTCGGCCTGATCACCATCATCGGCCTTGCGGCCAAGGACGCGATCCTGATCATCGAGTTCGCCAAGGATCTGCGGAAAGAAGGCAAGCCGCTGGTGGAAGCCACTATCGAAGCCTGCCGCCTGCGCTTCCGCCCAATCCTGATGACCGGCCTCGCCTTCATCTGCGGCGTGCTGCCGATGGCGATCGCCCACGGCGCCGGTGGCGCCAGTCAGCAGGCGCTCGGCAGCGTCGTGATGGGCGGCATGATCGCGGTGGTGATCCTGGCGCTTTTGATGGTGCCGGTGTTCTTCGTCTCGGTGCAGCGCGTGCTGGCGGGGGATCGCGAGCCGAAGGCGGCGCGGGAAGCTGAAGCGTATGGGCCACCTGCGCCAGTGAAGCCATAGGGCACACTGTCATTCCGGGGCTCGCGCCGGAGGCGCGCCCCGGAATGACGAGCGGAGCTTGCCTTCTCGGGTCCGTCGATCCAGATTACATCTCTGGATTGAAAGAACGTGCATTCGCACTGCAGCGCGAATGCACACCTGCCGATTGAGAGCACCTGATGCGTCCGACCGATATTGCGATCTCGAACTATCGCTCGATCCGGCGGCTCTCCCTACCAATTCACCCCCTGTCCGTCTTCGTGGGGGAAAATGGCGTCGGCCAATCCAATCTCTACAAGTCCTTGTCGCTGTTGCGCGACGCGGCGACCGGGCGGATCACGCGCACGATCGCCGAGGAGGGCGGACTGAATTCGGTCTGCTGGTCAGGCATCCGCAAACGCGGCGAGGATGGACGACTGCGATTGTCGGCCAGATTCGATCGCCTGAAATATTCTATTGAGATCGGATTTCCCAGCCCGATTGCGGCAGCGTTTGCCGGCGAGCCGATGATCAAGGAAGAGAGTATCGAAGCGACGCAGGACAAACGAACGGTTCTGCTGATGGAGCGGAAGTATGCGCTCGTCAGCGTCCGCAGCGACAGCGGCGCATGGAGCAGCCACAAGGATGCTGTGCTGCCGTCCGAGACGGCGCTTGCGGGCTTCTTCAACGGCAAGGAATGCCCTGAAATCGATTTGATCAGAAGCGCAATGCTGGGCTGGCGCTTCTATCACGACTTTCGCACCGATCCGGCGTCACCGATACGAAAGCCTTGTCTCGCGATCACGACGCCCTCGCTCAGTGCCGATGGAAGCGACCTGGCCGCGGCCCTGGCGACACTCTATACGATCAGGGAAGACGCAACCGACTTGCGGGACGCGATCCAGGATGCCTTCCCGGGCGCTGAGCTCCGCGCGTGGGAAAGAAACGGCTCGTGTGAATTCGATCTGCAACTCGAGGATATGCCGCGTCCGTTTGGGGCGCATGAACTGTCCGACGGCACGCTGAAATACATTTGCCTGCTCGCCGTGTTCATGGGCTATCGGCTGCCGCCGTTCATCGCGCTGAACGAACCAGAGACCAGCCTGCATCCGTCGCTGCTGGCGCCGTTGGCCCGGCTGATCGTCAAGGCATCGGGCCGCGCCGACATCTGGATCGTCACCCACTCAGAGCAGTTGATGGAGGCCTTGCGAAGCGAGAGCTCGGTCCCGCTTCGCCGGGTGATCAAGTCAAGAGGCGCCACCATGATCGAGGGCCTGACCGTCGGCGGTGAGTACCGGGACGAGGAGTCCGACGATGACGAGTCTTAGCCGCGGTGGATCGAGCCACAGCGCTGGCGCGGCAGGGATTTGGAAGGAATAAGAGATCTATGAGAATCGTGGCCGTGATCGTGATCGCTTACCTACTTACAGGCGCGCTCTACGTTTGGAGGGATTTGCGAAGGCCGATCGATAAGCAACCCGCCTATGCCAAGTGGGGCGGGATACGGTCCATGGTTTTCATCATACTGTACTGGCTCCCCGGAACGCTTTCGTTTGCCTGTCGCGGCGGCGTCTTGCGAGACCAAGCCGGTCCATGGGCAATCTTTGCTGCCCTCACCGTCGCCGGACTTTACTTCTCGGGTATATAAATTACCGCAGGCCGGCAGCCAGTAGTCCCTGGTCATCCGTGTCCAACCGACGTCTCTGGAAACTGGATCATCTGCCTTCGCGAATGATGACAGCGTGGGGCTGGATTCTTACCTTAAGCCACCTTCCTCAACACCTTCACCAGCTCCCCGTGCACGTACTCATTGCCGCACACGACGTGTCCGGTGGTCAGCGCATCGCCGGGCGTGTCGATATCGCTCACCGTGCCGCCCGCTTCCTTGACCATGATCTGTCCGGCCGCGATGTCCCAGGGCGACAGATTCCGCTCCCAGTAGCCGTCGAGGCGGCCGGCGGCGACGAAGGCGAGGTCGAGTGAGGCGGCGCCGAAGCGGCGGAGGCCCGCGACGCGATCCTGGATCGCGGTCATCTCGCGGCGGAATTCATCGTGATCGCCGCGGCCGATATGAGGCAGGCCGCAGGCCACCACGCATTCATTGAGCTGGCGGCGGCCGGCGACGCGCAGGCGCTGGTCGTTGAGGAAGGCGCCCTTGCCGCGCTCGGCGATATAGAGCTCGTCATTGGCGGGGTTGTAGATCACGCCGGCGATCACGGTACCCTCGCGGGCGAGGCCGATCGAGATCGCGAATTGTGGGATGCCGTGCAGGAAGTTGGTGGTGCCGTCGAGCGGATCGACGATCCAGGTGTGGCTCTTGTCAGTGCCCTCGCGGGTGCCGCCCTCTTCGCCGATGAAGCCATAGCCGGGCCGGGCCTTGGCGAGATCTTGGTAAAGGATCTCCTCGGCGCGCTTGTCGGCGAGCGAGACGAAATTCGCCGGCCCCTTCAGCGAGACCTGGAGATGCTCGATCTCGCCGAGATCGCGCTTGAGGCTGCGGCCGGCGCGGCGCGCGGCCTTGACCATGACATTGATAGTGGCGGAGTACAGCATGAGCTCTGGTCTTGATCGGGGAGATTGGCGCAGAACCGCGCCTGTTTGAGGGACTGGGTGCCCCGTGAGGGAGCCCGCGTCAAGTCATTTGGTCCCGAGCCACTTCCTGGCGGCGGCCTCGGCCTTGGAGCGGTCCTCGGCCGGCAGTTCGGAGAACTGCTTGTCGAGCTCAGGGTCGCCCTTGCCGCTCGTTTTCGCCACCAAGTGCCATTTGAAACCCTCGACCTTGTCCGTCTGTGTGCCAATGCCGTTGATCAGCACCCATGCCAGCCGGTTCTGCGCGATCGCGCTGCCCTGGCGGGATGCCTTGCGGAGCAACGCGACGGCCGCCGGCTGGTTCTTTGGTGTGCCGGTGCCGTTGAACATCGCGATCGCATATTCGACCTCGGCATCAACATTGTCGGCGAGCGAGGCTGCCTGGAGCAGCCGCACTGCGCGTTCGGGGTCCTTCGGTACGCCGGTGCCTTCCTTGTAGAAGGTCGCGAGTGCGTATTGCGCCTCGGGCAGGCCTGCATCGGCGGCCTGGCGCAGCAATTCCGCTGAGCGCCGGACGTCCTGCGGCAGTGTCTGGCCGTCCAGATAGAGCAAGGCGAGGTTGTAGGCTGCCTTGGGCTCGCCGAGCTTGGCGGCGGACGCCATCAGCTTGACCGCCTCGTTCTTGTCGACCGGGCCGCCGCGACCCGAAATGCGCAGCATGGCGAGCGCGAACATCGCCTCGCGGTCGCCGGCATCCGCCGCGCGCTTGTACCATTCGGCTGCCTTGGCGTAGTCGCGCCGGATGCCCATAGCGTTGGAATAGAGTTCGCCGAGCATGGTCATCGCCTTGGGATCGCCGGCTTGTGCGCGGGCGGTGGCGAGCTCGAATGCCGTCTTGTACTGGCCGCGCTGATAGGCGCCGAACACCAGATCGACATTGGGATCGTCAGTCGGCGGCGCCGGGATCACGGTCGCGGCCGGCTTGGGCGAAGGGGACGGCTTGGGAGAGGCCGAAGGCTTCGGCGCGGGCGCGGCCTCCTTCTTTTTGGTGATCGTGTGCGGCTTGGGCTTCGGTTTTTCGGCGGGTGCGCTCGGCGTCGTGGCCGGCGGAGCGATCTGGAGCTGCGCGGCCGCGGGCGCTGTGAGCAGCAGCGTGGCCAGCATGGTGATGCATGGGAGTTTCATGTCGGGCGCTAGCCGTGCTCCTGACCAGCAGGATCTTGGCCAGCCGGCGCCGTCGCATGGGCCTTCTTGATCGCAGCATCGACTTCGATCAGCGCGGCCTTGGGCCCGCGCGGATCGGCCCAGATGAAGTCGCCGACCAGCACGAAATCGGCGCCGCTGGCGGCGAAATCGTGAGCCTCGTGCAGCGAGGTGGCAAAGCCGACGCAGGGCGGCTCGAACAGCTCGGCCCACCAGTCCAGCCGTTCGGCGATCGCTTGAGATGACGGCCGCTGGCCTTTCGCATCGGGCTCGCCGAACAGCACATAGTCGGCGCCTATCTCGCCCGCGCTCATGGAATCGTGGCGTGTGGCAAGTCCCCCGACGCCGGCGATGCGATCGGGCTTGAGCGAGGGCATCGCCTCCTCCAGGACGGCGATCCCGGAGAGATGCGCGCCATCGGCGCCGCCGCGCGCGACGATTTCGGGATGGCCGTCGACGAGGAGTGCTGCGCCTGCCTTCTGCACCGGCGGCGCCAACGCCTTGATGCGCGAGATCATGGTGCGCTGATCGGTTTCCTTCAGCCGCAGCAGCACGGCGGCAACATCGGCGGAGGCTAGCAGGCCCGGCAGCTCGGCGACGAGCGCAGCGGGATCATCGACCACAGGCGTCGCGAGATAGAGACGCGGCGCCGGGCGCGGCGGAGGCGGTTTGTTCGACAAGATCTAGGCTGCCTTCTGTTCCAGGCTGCTTTGCCATTCGCCCTTGGACGCAAGGCCGTTCATCCGTGCGCGATGGCTGAAGGCGCGCTGGCCGGCCGCGACATTCTCGGCCTTGCCGGACCAGGCCTTCTGCGGCGCGGCCTGCAGCGCGCGGCCGTAGGAGAAGGTCAGGCTCCAGGGTAATGCGCCGAGCTTGTGCATGGCGTTGAGATGCGCGGTTGCCTCCTCGTCGGACTGGCCGCCGGAAAGGAAGGCGATGCCGGGCACCGCCGCCGGCACGCAGGCCTTCAGCAGCCGGATTGTCTTCTCCGCGACCTCGTCGACAGAGGCCTGCTTCGGACATTTCTTGCCTGAGATCGCCATGTTCGGCTTCAGCACCATGCCCTCGAGCGCCACGCGCTGCTCGCGCAATTCCTGGAACGTTTTGTTGAGCACGCGTTGCGTCACCTCGTAGCAGCGATCGAGGTCGTGGTCGCCGTCCATCAGCACTTCCGGCTCGACGATCGGCACGATCTGTGCGGCCTGGCACAGCGCGGCGTAGCGCGCCAGCGCGTGGGCGTTGACGCTGATCGCGGTCATCGATGGGATGCCGCTGCCGATGTCGATCACCGCGCGCCATTTGGCGAAGCGCGCGCCGCGCTCATAATATTTCTTCAGGCGTTCGGCGAGCTTGTCGAGCCCGACGGTCACGAGCTCGCCCGGGCACATCGGCAGGGCTTGCGTGCCTTCGTCGACCTTGATGCCGGGAATGGCGCCGCTCTGCTCGATCAGCTTGATCAGCGGCGTGCCGTCCTTGGCATCCTGCCAGATCGTCTCGTCATAGAGAATCACACCCGAGATGTATTGGCTCATGGCGTCCTTGGAGCGAAACAGCATCTCGCGATAGTCGCGGCGGTTCTCTTCCGTCGACTCCACGCCGATCGCGTCAAAGCGCTTCTTGATGGTGCCGGAGGATTCGTCGGCGGCAAGGATGCCCTTGCCGGGGGCGGCCATGGCGGTCGCGATCCTGTTGAGCTCAGTCAGATTCATCGAGAGGTCCTCCCAAAACGATTCTGCCCTTGCCCGTGAAAATAGACCGTTCTCGGGCAATTGCCGAGTTAACGTTCGTCGCAGGGTAAAGGGGGAGGCGGGTTCTTCGCCTCTCCCCGCTTGCGGGGAGAGGCGAGATTTTGCGCGTAGCGTAAAATCCGGGTGAGGGGGACTCTCCGCGAGTCCGTCTGCTAGCGCCCCCGGGGAGACTCCCCCTCACCCTAACCCTCTCCCCGCAAGCGGGGCGAGGGGGAAGACAGGGCGGTGTCGGCCTTACGCCACCACGCGATCGCTTTAGGCGACGCGGGGATCGAGCTCGCCCTTGGCGTAGCGCTTGGCCATCTCGGCCGTGGTCAGCACCTTCTTGATCTTGGAGGCCTGGCCTGCGGTATTGAACTCCTGCAGGCGCTGCTTGCACAGCTTGGTCATGGCTTCCATCGCCGGCTTCAGGTACTTGCGCGGATCGAACTCTTCCGGGCTGTCCTTGAGCACTTTCCGGATCTGGCCAGTCATCGCCATGCGGTTGTCGGTGTCGATGTTGATCTTGCGCACGCCGTTCTTGATGCCGCGCTGGATCTCGCTCACCGGCACGCCCCAGGTCGGCTTCATCTTGCCGCCATAGGCGTTGATGATGTCCTGCAGCTCCTGCGGCACCGAGGATGAGCCGTGCATGACGAGATGCGTGTTAGGCAGCTTGCGATGGATTTCCTCGATCACGTTCA
Organism: Bradyrhizobium sp. LMG 9283; assembly: GCF_045571415.1. Classification (NCBI taxonomy): domain Bacteria; kingdom Pseudomonadati; phylum Pseudomonadota; class Alphaproteobacteria; order Hyphomicrobiales; family Nitrobacteraceae; genus Bradyrhizobium; species Bradyrhizobium sp. LMG 9283. The sequence continues at coordinate 8,007,704 of NZ_CP120691.1, read as the reverse complement.
TGGCGAGGATGTCGCCGTCGGGCTTGCGGGTAAATTTGTAAGCACCGTGTGACGTCCCCATCGCGATCGCGAGCGCGTCGACCTTGGTCTCCTTGACGAACTTCACGGCCTCGTCCGGATTGGTCAGCAGCTGGTCGTGGCTGAGCTTGCCTTCGGCGCCGTGGCCGTCTTCCTTGTCGCCCATGCCGGTTTCGAGCGAGCCGAGCACGCCGAGCTCGCCTTCGACCGAGATGCCGCCGAGATGGGCCATGTCGGTCACGGTCTTGGTGACGCCGACATTGTAGCCCCAGTCGCCGGGTGTCTTGCCGTCGGCCTTGAGCGAGCCGTCCATCATGACAGAGGTGAAGCCGGCCTGGATCGCGGTCATGCAGGTCGCCGGCTCGTTGCCGTGGTCGAGATGCACGCAGACCGGAATGTGCGGATAGATCTCGGTGACCGCATCCATCATGTGCTTGAGCATGACGTCGTTGGCGTAGGAGCGCGCGCCGCGCGAGGCCTGGATGATGACGGGGGCATCGACCTGGTTGGCCGCGTCCATGATCGCCAGCGCCTGCTCCATGTTGTTGATGTTGAAGGCCGGTACGCCGTAATCGTTCTCCGCCGCGTGGTCGAGCAGTTGACGTAACGTGATCCGAGCCATCTGTCTTTTTCTCCCGTTGGGGCCTGCAAGGCCGCTTGATTACTTGATGCGCAGAACTTCGACGCCGGGCAGGGGCTTGCCTTCCATCCATTCAAGGAACGCGCCGCCGGCGGTGGAGACATAGGTGAAGTCACCGGCCACATGGGCTTGGTTGAGTGCCGCGACGGTGTCGCCGCCGCCGGCGATCGAGATCAGCTTCTTCGCCTTGGTGCGCTCGGCGGCGTGCTTGGCGGCCGCGACCGTGCCGCGGTCGAACGGCTGCATCTCGAAGGCCCCGAGCGGTCCGTTCCAGACCAGCGTCGCCGCATCGTCGATCGCGGCGTGAACGCGCGCGACCGATTGCGGGCCGACGTCGAGGATCATGCCGTCGGCCGGGATCGCATCAAGGCCGTAAGCATGCGAGGGCGCGTTGGCCGCGAAATGATAGGCGACGGTGGCGTCGACGGGGAGGATGATGGCGCAGTTGGCGGCGCTCGCCTTCTCCATGATGCGCAGCGCAGTGGCGGCGAGATCCTTCTCGGCCAGCGACTTGCCGACCGCAACGCCTTGCGCGTGCAGGAAGGTGTTGGCCATGCCGCCGCCGATCACGAGCGCATCGACCTTGGTGACGAGGTTCTCGAGCAGGTCGATCTTGGTCGAGACTTTTGCGCCGCCGATGATCGCGATCACAGGCTTGGTCGGCGACCCCAGCGCCTTCTCCAGCGCATCGAGCTCGGCCTGCATGGTGCGGCCGGCATAGGCCGGCAGCTTGTGGCCGAGGCCTTCGGTCGAGGCGTGGGCGCGGTGCGCGGCCGAGAAGGCGTCATTGACCCAGATGTCGCCGAGCTTTGCGAGCTCCGCGACGAAGGCGGGATCGTTCTTTTCCTCTTCCTTGTGGAAGCGAGTGTTTTCCAGGCACAGGATGTCGCCGTCCTTCAAGCCAGCCACGGCCTTCGCTGCTTGTTCGCCGATGCAATCCTCGGCGAAGGCGACGGGCTTCTTCACGACCCTCGCGAGCGCCTCGGCGACGGGCTTGAGCGAGTCCTTGGCATCGCGCCCTTTCGGCCGGCCGAAATGCGCGAGCAGGATGACCTTGCCGCCCTTATCCGAGATTTCGCTGATGGTCGGCGCGACGCGCTCGAGCCGTGTCGCGTCGGTGACGCGTCCGTTCTCCATGGGCACGTTGAGGTCGACGCGCAGCAATACGCGTTTGCCCTTCACGTCGACGTCGTCGAGGGTGCGGAACTTGGCCATGTCCTGATCACTCGTTAGCTGGGGACGTTACGGCGCGTCGCGCTCGGGTGGATTGCCCTCCTGCTGGTCGTAACCTTGCTGCCCTGGCGAAATCCGTAGGCGATCAACGCGATCAGCAGGATGACGCCAGGGATGCCGATCCAGGCAGGAAGCATGACGCTTCCCTCAGAGCACCTTGCTCATCGCGACGGCGGTGTCCGCCATGCGGTTCGAGAAGCCCCACTCGTTGTCGTACCAGGACATCACGCGCACCAGCGTGCCGTTCTGCACCTTGGTCTGGTCCTCGTGGAACGTGGACGAGTGTGGGTCGTGGTTGAAGTCGATCGAGACGTTCGGCGCACTGGTGTAGCCGAGGATGCCCTTGAGCTGCTGCTCGCTGGCGCGCTTCATCGCCGCGTTGATCTCCTTGGCGTCGGTGGCGCGCTTGGCGACGATCTTGAGGTCAACCACCGAGACGTTCGGGGTCGGCACGCGGATCGCGACGCCGTCGAGCTTGCCCTTCAGCTCGGGCAGCACGAGGCCGATCGCTTTCGCAGCACCGGTCGAGGTCGGGATCATCGACATCGCAGCCGCGCGGCCGCGGTAGAGATCCTTGTGCAGCGTGTCCAGCGTCGGCTGGTCGCCGGTGTAAGCGTGGATCGTGGTCATGAAGCCGGTCTCGATGCCGACGAGGTCGTTCAGCACCTTGGCGACCGGCGCGAGGCAGTTGGTGGTGCAGCTTCCGTTGGAGACGACCAGATGATCCTTGGTCAGCGTCTCGTGATTGACGCCGTAGACGATGGTGGCATCGGCGCCGTCGGCGGGCGCGGAGACCAGCACGCGCTTGGCGCCGGCGGTCAGATGCGCGGAGGCCTTGTCTTTCGAGGTGAAGATGCCGGTGCATTCCAGCGCGATGTCGACGCCGAGATCCTTCCAGGGCAGCTTCGACGGATCGCGTTCGGCGGTCACCTTGATCTTGCTGTTGCCGAGGCTGATCGAGTCACCCTCGACAGTGACGGTGCCGGGGAAACGGCCATGGACGCTGTCGTAGCGGAGGAGATGGGCGTTGGTCTCGACCGGGCCGAGATCGTTGATGCCGACGACCTCGATGTCCTTGCGGCCTGACTCGGCGATAGCCCGCAGGACGTTGCGGCCGATGCGGCCAAAGCCGTTAATTCCGACGCGGACTGCCATGTTTCATCTCCTTCAATGACCGTTGTCATCCCGCACAGCGCGCGGTTGGCGCGCCTGCGAGGTTTTTTAGGGGCGGACGCCCGGTTCGGCCGGGCGGTGCTTGATCATATGGGAGATTACGTAGTCCTTTTTTGCGGCAAGCTCAACTCTCAGGAAACGCGCTTCAGCACAGCGTTAACCGCGGCCTCGGCGGTAATGCCGAAATGCTTGTAAAGCTCCTTGGCAGGACCGCTTTCGCCGAAGGAATGCATGCCGATGAACTCGCCATCCTGGCCGATCACGGCATCCCAGCCCCAGCGCACGGCGGCCTCGATCGCAATCTTGACCGGCGCGTTGCCGATGATTGCAGCGCGTTTCGCCTCTGGTTGCGCTAACAACAGCTCGAGCGAGGGAACAGAGACAACGCGTGACGCGATGCCGCGTTCCGCGAGCTGCTTCTGGGCCGCGACCGCGATCTCGACTTCGGAGCCGGAAGCGAACAGCGTCACCTTGGCTTCGCCCTGGGCCGGGACCAGCTCATAGGCGCCGGCGGCACAGGGATTGTCGTTCGGTGCGGTGGTCCGCAGCTGCGGCAGGTTCTGCCGCGTCAGCGCCAGCACGGTCGGTCCGTCCAAACGGTTGAGCGCGAGCTCCCAGCACTCGGCGACCTCGATGGCATCGCAGGGACGGAACACGCGCATGTTGGGAATGGCGCGAAGCGCGGCGAGATGCTCGACCGGCTGATGGGTCGGGCCGTCCTCGCCGAGGCCGATGGAGTCGTGGGTCATCACGTAGACGACGCCGGCACCCATCAGCGCGGCAAGGCGCATCGCCGGGCGCGCGTAGTCGGTGAACACCAGGAACGTCGCGCCGTTCGGCGCGAAGCCGCCGTGCAGGAAGATGCCGTTCATCGCGGCGGCCATGCCGTGCTCGCGGATGCCGTAATGGATGAAGCGGCCCTTCGGCGTCTTGGCCGAGAAGGCGGTCGCCGACTTCGCCTTGTTGTTGTTGGAGCCGGTGAGGTCGGCCGAGCCGGCGAGAAACTCCATCGGCATCGCGGCGGCGATCGCCTCGATCGCAGCCTCCGATGATTTGCGCGTCGCCGCCGTCAGCGGCTTCTCGAGCAGCTCCTTCTTGTGCGCGCGCAGCGCTTTTGCCAGCGATGCCGGACGTTCATGGCGCAGGCGGCGCTCGAACTCGGCGCGCTTGCGGCTGCCGAGTTCACTGATCCGTGCTTCCCATTCCTGCCGCGCCACAGCACCGCGGCTGCCGGCTGCGCGCCACGCCTTCAACACGTCGTCAGGCACGGAGAACGGCTCGAGCGAGATGCCGAGATTTTCCTTGGCAGCCTTGAGCTCGTCGGCCCCTAATGCCTCGCCATGCACCTTCGCCGTGCCGGCCTTGTGTGGCGCGCCGAAACCGATGGTGGTGCGGCAGGCAATCAGCGTCGGCTTGTTCGATTTCTTGGCGCGCGTGATGGCGTCGGCGATCGCGGCCTGGTCCTGGCCGTCGATCTTCTCGGCAGCCCAGCCCGCCGCTTTGAAGCGCTTCACCTGGTCGACGGAATCGGCGATCGAGGTCGGGCCGTCGATCGAGATGCCGTTGTCGTCGTAGAGCACGATCAGCTTGTTGAGCTTCCAGTGCCCGGCCATCGCGATCGCTTCCTGCGACACGCCTTCCATCAGGTCGCCGTCGGAGGCGAGCACATAGGTGTGGTGATCGACGATCTTCTTGCCGAACTCGGCGGCGAGCATCTTCTCGGCGAGCGCCATGCCGACGGCGGTCGAGATGCCCTGGCCGAGCGGCCCGGTGGTGGTCTCGACACCGCGGGTGCGGAAATTCTCGGGATGTCCGGGGGTCCGCGAGTCGACCTGGCGGAACTGCTTGATCTGGTCCAGCGTCATCTCGGAATTGCCGGTCAGATACAGCAGCGAATAGAGCAGCATCGAGCCGTGGCCGGCCGAGAGCACGAAGCGGTCGCGGTCGGGCCAGGCCGGCGCGGACGCGTCGAATTTCAGGAACTGCGTGAACAGCACCGTGGCGATATCGGCGGCGCCCATCGGCAGGCCGGGATGGCCCGATTTGGCCTTCTCGACGGCGTCCATCGAGAGCCCGCGGATAGCGTTGGCCATACGGGTGTGATCGACCTGCGTATTCGCCATACGGGTGGCATCGAGCTGCATCATGATGAAAATCCGTCTGAAATGAGGTGCTTGATGGCCGTGCACGCCGCGCGGGGTCGAGCCTAGCGGCCACGGGAGCCGGGGCTGGATAGCATCTCGGTTTCGGGAGTCCAAGGCAATCAAACGTGGGTTTGGCCGTAAAAGTGCCAGTGTGGAGATCGGTGTTCCGCCGGGACCGCGCCGGGAGAACCGACGGATCAGGACGCCTCCTCCTGATCTATCGGTGCATAGTTTCGCGGCGTTGTTGCGCTGGGCTAGCTTGCCACGTAAATTTCTGCTTCTAACCGCTTGCCGAACCGAGTCTTTTGCCGGACGGCAAGCTCCAGGGAAAGGCCACTGGGCAAAGGCCACAGGTTCCGCCGCTGACTGCATGAACGATCGCGTGTCCAACAGCTCTGCCATGACGGAGTCATCCGCCGTCGAGATCGAGATTGCGACCCGCAGGCTGATGGCGGCGCTCGACGCGCTCGAAAGCGCGGTCGAGCGGCGGCGCGATGCCGATCGCGACGAGAACGAGCTCGCAGCGCGGATTCAGGCGCTCGGCGCGGATCGCTCGCGCCTTGCCGACGAGCTCGACGGCGCACTGGTGAAGGCGCGCAAGCTCGAGCGCGCCAATCGCGAGATCTCTGACCGGCTGGATTCCGCAATCGTCACGATACGCTCGGTGCTCGATACCGGAGAGGACGGATGAGCCACATCAACGTCACCATCAACGGCCGGCAATACCGCATGGCCTGCGAGGAGGGCCAGGAGGTGCGGCTGCTCAAGCTCGCCGAAACCCTGGAGACACGCATCCAGTCGCTGCGGGGAAAATTCGGCGAAATCGGCGATGCGCGCCTCACGGTGATGGCGGCGCTGACCGTGTGCGACGAATTGATCGACACCAGCAACCGTGTCCGAACCCTCGAGCAGGAGCTGACCGAGCTCCGGGATTTCCGCAACGCCGCTGTCGAGCGCGCCAGGATGACGCAGACTGCCGTGGTCAACGCACTGAACGCCGCCGCCGAACGCATCGAGAAGTCGACCCAGGTGCTGAACCGCACCGTCGGCAACGGGATTGCGATCGGGTAGCGCCCACGGAGCGTAGCTGGTTTGCTCGATGTGTCCGCGCGCCTACCCTCCCCCTCCAGGGTAGGGGAATCGCATATGGCGCTAGAGGGGTATTGCAAAGGGGTTGGAACTGGATTCTTAGGGTGTCTCTCGCTTCTCGAGGGAGCCCTGAATGCGCAAGCTCAAGCGCCTGTTTCGACCGCTCAAGGATCCGCGCGCCAGCAACACCCGACACGATCTGGTGGATGTCCTTGTCATTGCATTGGCAGCCACGCTGGCTGGCGCCAAGACCTGCACCGAGTTCGAGTTCTTTGGCCAAGGCCGCGAGGAGCTGTTGCGGCGATTTCTGGAGCTCAGGCACGGCATTCCGAGCCACGATACGTTCAGCAACGTCTTCCGTGCGTTGGACCCGAAGGGTCTGGAAGCGGTTTTGCGCAAGTTCAGCAAGAGCTTCGGCATCAAGGGGGTGGTCAGCATCGACGGCAAGGCTCTGCGCGGAGCCTTCACGCGTGGCCGGCAGGCCACGCCACTGCATATGGTCAATGTCTGGGCGGCCGGCACTCGCATGGCGTTGGCTCAGCGGAAGGCTCCCAATCGCAACGAGGTTGCCGGGGCTCTCGAAGTCCTGGCGCTGCTCGATCTGGACGGGGCTCTTGTCACCGCCGACGCCTTGCATTGCCGGCCCGACACCGCACAGGCCATCCGCGACCGGAAGGGGCACTACGTGTTGGCCATCAAGAGCAACCGTGGCCGGCTCTTCAAGGCCGTCAAGACGCTGATCGACACAGCCCGAAAGCCCGCACGGGCGAGTCAACGGAAGGCCGCCGCGCACGGCCGCGTCGAGCGCCGGCAGGCCATCGTCGCGCCGGCGCCACAGTTGGCGAAGCAATATGACTTCCCCGCTATCGCCGCCGTCGCTCGCATCGACAGTTGGCGCGCCAACTCTGGCAAGACCGCCAAGCATACGGTCCGATACTTCCTGGCCTCGCGCCTGCTGTCGGCCAAAAAGCTGCTCGAGGTCGTGCGTACCCACTGGAGCATCGAGAACAACCTGCACTGGGTCCTCGACGTTCTGTTCGATGAGGATGCCTGCCGCAGCCGCAAGGATCACGCTGCGGAAAATCTCGCCCTCATCCGCAAGCTGGCCATCAATACGCTGCAGGCAACCCCCGGTCCTGCGCGCATCAGCCATAAAATGCTCCAAGCCAGATGGAATAATGACTTCCTTCTCTCCACCCTCGGCCATATGCGATAGCCCTACCCTCCAGGGGAGGGTGGCACCGTGAGGGCCGTGAAAGCGAGGCCTTCGGCCGGGCTGGCGATTCGGCAGTATCGTTGTTAGATTGCCTGAGCGAGGCTGCGACGTGCGTCAGGAGCCATATAATCCCCGGGGCCTTATCGATCCTTTAGGGAACTGTCCCTGGCCGGGCCCGTGGGCCCGGACATATGGTGCCCACCTACTTTCGTAGGGAACTCCGGGATCGAGTGCTTCAACGGCGTACGCGGCTTCGCACTGTTTTTTCCTTCTGGTTCGTGCCTGTCGAATTGCGTCCCCGACACGCGTGCGGTTCAGCTTAAGGTCGGTGTCATGCCCCCCGAGTGCGCAATTGCGCACGGGGCGGGGCATCCAGTACGCCGCGGCGTCGAGGTTCTTGCACTGGAGTCTCTGGAATACTGGATCGTCCGCATTCGCGGACGATGACGGCGGAGCAAGGCTCCGCCTTCGGGGGAAAACGCACATGTCCAACTCGAAATCCGAACTCCGCGCCAAAGCCCTCGCCAAGCGTGAGGCGCTGAGTGAGAAGAAGCGCACTGCCGCCGCCGCAAAACTCGCCAAACGCGGGCTGCCGTTCGAGCTGCTGCCCGGCAGCATCGTCTCCGGCTATTCGCCGATCCGCAGCGAGATCGATCCGATGCCGCTCTTGAAGATGCTTGCGGAGCAGGGCGCAAGGCTGGCGCTGCCGTGCGTCACCGCGCGCGGCCAGTCGCTGATCTTCCGCATCTTCCATCCGAACGACCGCCTGATGCTCGGCCCGCTCGGCATTCCCGAGCCGTCGCCTGCAGCGGCCGAGGTCATCCCCGACATCATGCTGACGCCGCTCGCCGCGTTCGACCGCCTCGGCCATCGCATCGGCTATGGCGCAGGCCATTACGATTTCACCTTCGCGCATTTGCGGAAAGCGAAGCACATCGTCGGCATCGGCCTTGCGTTTGCAGCGCAGGAGATCGAGGCGGTTCCGGCACTATCGCACGACGTGTCGCTGGATTATGTGCTAACGGAATCGGACGTGTTCGATTTCCGGAGTTCTGAAGTTGCGCATTCTCTTCGTGGGTGATGTCGTCGGCCGTAGCGGGCGCGAGGCGGTCGCCGAATATTTGCCCGGCATGGTCAAGGACTGGTCGCTCGATTTCGTCGTGGTCAACGGCGAGAATTCGGCAGGCGGCTTCGGCATCACGGAAGCGATCTACCAGGAATTCCTCGAGGCCGGCGCCGATGCGGTGACGCTCGGCAACCACTCCTGGGACCAGCGCGAGGCGCTCGTCTTCATCGAGCGCGCCGACCGCCTGGTGCGGCCCGCGAACTATCCGCGCGGCACGCCCGGCCGCGGCGCCGCCTTGGTCGAAACCAAGAACGGCAAGCATGCACTCGTCGTCAACGCCCTCGGCCGCGTCTTCATGACCCCGTTCGACGATCCCTTCGCCGCGCTCGAGCGCGAGCTGGGTGCCTGCCCGCTCGGCGTTGCCGCCGACGCCATCGTCGTCGACTTCCATTGCGAAGCGAGCAGCGAGAAGCAGGGCATCGGCTTCTTCTGCGATGGTCGCGCCAGCCTCGTCGTCGGCACCCACACCCATGTGCCGACCGCCGACCACCAGATCCTCACAGGCGGCACCGCCTACATGACCGATGCCGGCATGACCGGCGATTACGACTCTATCATCGGCATGCAGAAGGAAGAGCCGCTGCGCCGGTTCACCACGGGGATTCCGTCGGGCCGCTTCGAGCCGGCCGCAGGCACTGCAACGCTCAGCGCCGTCGCCGTGGAAACGGACGACGCAACGGGCCTCGCCTTGCGCATCGCACCGGTGCGCGTCGGCGGTCGGCTGGAGCCCGCGACGCCGAAGTTCTGGTTGAGTTGACAGTCTCGCGGCTCACGCCGCTGCCACCCTCCCCTGGAGGGGAGGATCGATCGCGCGTAGCGCGAGCGGGGTGGGGTGATCTCTCCACACGGGTACCGCTCAATGGGGAGAGAGCGTCACCCCACCCCGCTGCGCATTACGCTTCGCTGCATGCACAGCGACCCACGGGCGAGCTACGCTCGTCCCGGACCCCTCCAGGGGAGGGTAAGAGAAGACCTACTCCGCCGTCTGCCCGCGCAACTCAGCGATATCCTTCGCCGTCAGCTTCGAGCCCTTCGCGCCGAACCGCGCCGTGACATAATTCGCGACCGCCGCGATCTCGTCATTCGTGTATGCATTGCCGAACGCCGGCATCGACAGCGCACCATCCGGCGTGTGTCGTTTCGTACCCGAGATCACGATCTGCGCGACGTTGGTGGCGGCGGGATCGTTGACGGCCCAGGTGCCGGTCAGCGTCGCCATTGGTGAGACCGGGCTCTCGCCGCTCCAGCCGTGGCAGCTGGCGCAGGCGCTGGCGAACACCTTCTTGCCGCGCGCGTCCGCCGTGACGCCGTCGCGATGCGAGGCGGGGGCAACGGGCGCCGTGGTGGCGGGCAGGTCGGGCGAGGGCTGCGGCGGCACGCTGCGCAAGTAGGCAACGATGCTGCTGATGTCTTCGGGGGCGAATTGGCTAAAGCTGTGGTCGACCGCTTCGCCCATCGGACCCGAGGCCGAGCCGTGGCCCGGTGCATGGCCGAGCGACAGATACGAGATCAGATCCTGGTCGCTCCAATTGCCGAGACCGGTCGCCTTGTCGGAAGAAATATTGAAGGCGCGCCAGCCTGCCGTGATCGCGCCGGCGAACTTCCTGCGGTTGTCCAGCGCGAAGCCGAGATTGCGCGGGGTGTGGCACTCGCCGCAATGCGCCAGCGCCTCGGCGAGATACGCACCACGATTCCATGCCGGGCTCTTCGATGTATCCGGTGCAAAGCGCGTGTCCGGATTGAACACCGCCGACCAGAATATCATCGCCCAGCGCTGGTTGAACGGGAACGACAGCGTGTTGTCGGGCGCCTTGGCGCGCACCGCCGGCAGGCTGAAGAGATAGGCCTTCACCGCCAGCACGTCCTCGTCGGTCATGAACGTGTAGGACGTGTACGGCATCGCCGGATAGAGCCGCGCGCCGTCACGACGCTTGCCGTGCTGGACCGCGTTCAGGAAATCCTGGTCGGTGTAATTGCCGATGCCGGTATCCTTGTCCGGCGTGATGTTGGTCGAATAGAGCATGCCGAACGGCAGCTTGAAGGCCAGCCCGCCGGAATAGTCCTTCTCTCCCGGCTTGGTGTGGCAGACCATGCAGTCGGCGGCCTTCGCAAGATACTCACCGCGTTCGACCAGGCTTGCCTTCTCGAGCTTGGCGGGCACGCCGGTCGGCTTGCCGGCGCGGTAGTCCGCCAGCGCCACTTTCGTGCTGCCTGTAAAATCGAGCGGGCCGGGCCCGCGGATGATCCAGACGCCGAGTGCCACCGCGACGATGGCGATCACGACCAGGCTCGTGAGGATACGCATCTTGCCGCTCATGCCTTCTTCCCCGCAGCCAGCAGTGTCCGATCAATTCGCAGGCGCCGCAGCGCCACGCCGGTTGCGGCAAGTATCGCGTTGCGCAACGCCGGTGGTCCGGCATTGACGCCGGCCTCACCGATGCCGCCGGGCGCCTCGCCGCTCTTCACGACGATCACCTCGATCTTCGGCGTCTCGTTGATGCGCATCATGCGGTAGTCGTGGAAGTTCGACTGCTGCACGCGGCCCTTGTCGATGGTGATCTCGCCATAGAGCGCGGCGGTGAGGCCGAAGATCAGCCCGCCCTCGATCTGCGCCTTCACCGTGTCAGGGTTGACCGCGATACCGGTGTCGACCACCGAGGTGACGCGGCGGAGCGTGATCTCGCCGATGTCGTCGATCTCGGCCTCCACGACGGTCGCAATGAAGCTCGCGAATGACGGCTGCACGCAGACGCCGCGGCCGACGCGCGGAGGCAGCGGTTGGCCCCAGCCGGATTTCTCCGCGACCTGATTGAGCACCGCCAGCATGCGCGGGTTCTTGGTCAGCATGGACTTGCGGAATTCGATCGGGTCCTTGCCCGCCTTGCGCGCGAGCTCGTCCATCGCGCATTCGACCGCGAACACGTTGTTGTTCGGGCCGACGCCGCGCCAGAAGCCTGTCGGGACCGATAACGGCTCGGCACGGACATATTCGACGTGGAAATTGGCGAATTCGTAAGGTGCATCCACCGCGGCATCGACCGCGTCGATGTCGATGCCCTTCTGGAACGCCGGCGGCAGCCAGCGCGCCAGCACGGCGGAGCCGGCGACCTTGTACTTCCACCCCGCGACCTTGCCGTCGACCAGCGACGCCGTGATCTGGTCGCGATAGACCGGGCGGTAGACGTCGTGCTGGATGTCCTCCTCGCGGGTCCACACCACCTTCACGGGGTAGTCGACCTGTTTTGCGATCTTCACCGCGGCGACAACCATGTCCGGCTCGAGCTTGCGGCCGAAGCCGCCGCCGAGCAGATGGTTGTTGACGATCACCTTGTCGACGGGGAGGCCCGCGGCCTTCGCCGCTTCGGACTGCACACGCGTCATGATCTGCGTGCCGGTCCAGATCTCGCAGGAGTCGGGCTTCACGTGCACCGTGGCGTTGATGGGCTCCATCGACGCGTGCGCCAGGAACGGCAGCTCGTAAGCCGCCTCAAACTTGTCGCCGCTGGCGAGCGCCTTGCCGATGTCGCCGTCGGACTTTGCGACCACACCGTCGTTCTGGCTGGCCTTGCGCAGATCGTCCCAGATATCTTTCGTGGTGATCTTCGCGTTGGGTCCCTCGTTCCACTCGATCTTGAGCGCTTCGAGACCTTTCTTTGCCGCCCACATGTGATCACCGATCACGGCGACTGCGTCGTCGAGTATGACGACCTTGCGCACGCCCGCGACTTTCGTCGCGGCACTGTCGTCGACCTTGCCGACCTTGCCACCGAATACCGGGCAATTGGCGATCGCCGCGATCTTCATGCCGGGGAGGATCGCGTCGATGCCGTAGAGAGCTTTGCCGTTGACCTTGTCCGGCGTATCGAGCCGCTTCAGCGGTTGGCCGATGAGGACGAAGTCCTTGGGATCCTTGATTGCGACGTCTTTCGGGGGCGTCTGGCCCTGCGCGGCAAGCGCCAGTTCGCCATAGCCGAGCTTACGGCCGCTGGCTTCATGCGCGACCTCGCCCTTCGACGCGCTGCAGCTCGCAGGCTCGACACCCCATTGGGCGGCTGCGGCCTGCACCAGCATCGCGCGCGCGGTGGCGCCGGCCTTGCGCAGCGGCAGCCACCAGGCGCGGATCGAGTTGGAATTGCCGGTGACTTGCAGGCCGAAGGTCGGATTGCCGTAGAGCTTGTCGTTCGGCGGGGCGTGCTGGACCTCGACCTTGCTCCAGTCGGCATCCAACTCTTCGGCGAGCACGGCCGAGATCGAGGTATAGGTGCCCTGGCCCATCTCGACCTGCGGCATGATCAGCACGGTGCGGCCGGTTTCGTCGATGCGGATGAACGCGTTGGGCGCGAACCTGCCCTCGGTACTGTCGCGCGGCTGCACCGGCTCGTTCACGGCGGCGCGCAGCGGCAGATGGAAGGCGAGCAGGAAGCCGCCTGCGAGACCGCCGGTCAGCAACGCGCGACGGGTGACGCTGTGATGTGCATTCATGGCAGGCCTCACGACTGACGGCCGTTGGCGGCCTGCTTGATGGCCTCGCGGATGCGCACATAGGTGCCGCAGCGGCAGATGTTGCCGGCCATCGCAGCATCGATGTCGGAATCGTCAGGATTGGGCGTTGCCGCCAGCAGCGCGGCAGCTGCCATTATCTGGCCGGACTGGCAGTAACCGCACTGGACCACTTCGGCCTCGAGCCAGGCCTTCTGCACCTTGGCGCCCGCAGGCGTGCTGCCGACATGTTCGATGGTGATAATGGCGCGGTTCGCGACCGCGCTCACCGGCAGCACGCAGGAGCGCACGGCCTTGCCGTCGACATGCACCGTGCAGGCGCCGCATTGCGCGATGCCGCAGCCGAACTTGGTGCCGGTCATGCCGAGGACGTCACGCAGCACCCACAGCAACGGCATGTCAGGTGGTGCGTCGAAGGATTTTGTCTGGCCGTTGATGGTGAGTGTCGTTGCCATATGCATTCCCCTGCTCGACGACGCTTGCGGCGATCGCGTCGAATTTTTCGCGCGACCCTAATCATACCGATGCGAAACGATGAAGCTTCCAAATTCGCAGCAATGCATATTTGCGCGGTTGAAGCGGCAGACCATGACATTCACGAATTTGTGCGGCGATCGCTGCAGCGATTATAGGCTATTTGATATGATAATCGTCATGTTTTGACGCATTTTCGTCGCGCGCGCCGCCAAACGTCGCAGATCGTCGTGCGAATGCGCAAAATCATGCGATGACGAAATCCGTGCGATTGGGAAAATCGGACGATCGAGAGTGGTGCGGTGGCGAGTGCGGTACGTCTGACAGGGATCAGCGACCGGACATGCGCAGCGAAGGCCACCGCGCCCGATGATGCCATAGTGCTCCTGTTTTGCTCGACGGTGCAACTGTTGGTGCATCGGTGTGCACCCAGCACTCGAAACACCTCTCCCAAAGGGAGAGGTCGGATCGCATCGAAGATGCGATCCGGGTGAGGGGTCTAGGTCTCACCCAGTGCTGCGGTCCCTCACCCGGATTGCACCGGACGATGCTTCGCATCGCCGAGAGCAATCCGACCTCTCCCCGTCGTCGGGGAGAGGTGAACCACGCCCAGCCGATAGCGTTGACCCGGCGCCCAAGCCATTGATTCCGCACACCCCGGCTACTGTGCATGGGGTTGTTTTCGAGCTTTTTATTTTGGGGAGCCGGAAACGCTGTCGCGACGCCCGTCAGCCCTGCCGAAAACCCATGCGGAAGGCGCCCCAGTGCCTGCCGCGGACCATGATCGGCGAGGACAGGTCCTTCATCAGCACGAACTGCCCGCCGCCCATGTCGCGGCGATAGGTCTGCAGCAGGAACGGTTTGGTGTTGGCCGCGACCTTCTTCACCGCGCGGTCGGTGAACAGGCGGCGGTTGCGGCAATTGGCGTTATTCCAGACCGGATCTTTGCCTTGCGGCAAGCGGTAGTTCGGATTGTGGGTCGGCAGGTACCCGCCCCTGGCCCAGGCGACGCAGAATACGATGCGGGGATCGGATTTCTGAATCGGGTCCTGGATCGCGGGCAGCACGCGATCGGTGAACTCGACGTAATTGGTGAGGTATTGCTTCGGATCGGTGCCGGGGATCTCGCGATAGTTCTCGTCCATGAGATGGTCGAGCGTGATGTCGCCGCGATCGATCGCAGCTTCGAACTCGGCGGAGATCCGCTTGGCCGTCTCGACGACGACACGGATCAGCGGCACATCCGACGTCTCCACGCCGCTGTCGGCGATCAGCGCGATCAGGCCTTCGGAGGTGTCGAGCAGCTTCGCCACCCGCTGGTCGGCGATTCTGAGATCGCGCGAGGAGAGGTCGACGCCTTTTGCGAGTTCGTTGAGCTCGCTGATGACGGTGTCGCAGTGTCCGAGATTGGACGTCGCTGCGCGCGCGACGCTGTCGATCTCCGCTTCCACGGAGGCAAAGCCCTGCTGGACGCGCGAGATGATGCCGGAGATCTGCTGGGCGCCTTCGCCGGCGGTCTTGGCGCGCTGCGAGGCGTCGCTGCTTTCGCCGATCAGGCCTTCGATCTGACCGTCGAGATCGCGCACGGTGTCGGAGATCTGATGCGTGGCCTGGCGGGTGGCTTCCGCGAGGTTCTTCACCTCGCTCGCGACCACGGCAAAACCGCGGCCGGCATTGCCGGCGCGGGCTGCTTCGATGGTTGCGTTGAGCGCCAGCAGGTTGGTCTGCTTCGCGATCGCCTCGATCGAGCCTGATACCCTTGCCACCTGCGCCAGCGCCGAGCCCACCGCGCTGAGGCGCGCCTCGATCCGCTCTACGGCCGCGACCAGTTCGGAGATATGGCTGACGGCGGTATCGACCGCGCTGCGCGACTGCGCGATCTCGCCGACCGCGGCGGACGTCGTCGTCTGCACCGCCTGCGATGCATTGGCGATGTCGTGGTTGGCCGAGACCATCGTCTCCGCTGTCTTCTGGAGATTTTGGAATCGTTCCGACTGGTTGGCGACGCGGTTCGCCACTTCCTGGACGTTGCCGGCGATGTCGGCGAGCTCGACGCCGAGACCGCCGATGCGGTCAGCGAGCTGGTCGATCAGGCGTTCGGCGAGAGTCCGGTTGGATGCGGTGTCCAGTACTGCAAGTTGTGCCAGGGACATGTACGCGCTTTCTCCAGTCAGAACCGGTGATCGGCTCTCGGCGGCATTCCCATTCCAATCTCGATCTTAGAGGATGATTCGCTCGATCTTAGAGGATGATTCGCGCTCGGCGTCTTGCCCAAGAGTGCACGAGAGCGGGCACTACAGCTTGTAAGCCGTGCGGAATCCGCCCCAGTGCCGTCCCCTTGACGCGGATCGGCACGTCGATCTCGCGCATCATCACCGTGTTCCCGTTGCCCATGTCGCGGGCATAGCTCTGGACCAGGTACGAGCGCAGGTTGCGTGCGGCAGCCAACCCCGCCGGATCGTTGAAGATGCGCCGATTGCGGCTGTTGGCGGTGTTCCAGGCGACGTCGCCCGGCCGCTGCGGATGCGAATAGATCTTGTTGTGCACCGGCAGGAAGCCGTTGCCGTCGACCAAGGCGCAGAACGCCATCCGCGGGTCCTTGGCGAGAAAGGCTTCCTGGAACGGCGGCAGCGCGCGGTCGGCCCAGTCCAGATAGCGCGTGCGGTATTGCTGCGGATTGGTGCCGGTAATCTCCACGTAGTCGGTGTCGAAGAGGTCCTCCATCTTGACCTCGCCGCGCGCAACCGCCTGCTCGAATATTTTCGTCAGCGCATTGCCCGCCTCCATGGCACGGGTGACGAACTCCGCGTTCTCCTCATGGATCGACCAGAGCTTGTCCTCGATCTTCTCGTTGAGGGCGGCGTTGGGGCCAACGAATTGCGCGCGGGCGCCGGCCTTGGATTGCTCGACCACGCGCAGGCGGCAGGCGCCAATGTCTTCGAGGCTACCTTCGATCATCGCCTGCGGTGCAAGCCGGCCTGCGTCCGGGCCGCCAATCAGCACGCCTTCCATCGCGATCTCATAGACCGGCATCACGCCGCGCGAGGTCGCGAAGTTGAGGTGACAGGGCAGCCGCTCGGTCTTGCGGCGGTCGTCGTGTTCGCTCTGGCGCAGCAGCACGGCGCAGCGCGATTTCAGCTTCTGAGCAAAAGTGGTGACGGCTTTGCCGGCACTGGTGACGCTCTCGCCGTGGGTCTCGGCCGCCTTGGTCGCGGCATCGATCTCGGCCGCGCTCTCACCGACCGAGATGATGAACTCCGAGGCGCTGGCGGCGTTGCCGGAGACTTCGCTCGTGGTGGCATTCTGCTCGGCGACCGCGCCGTTGACGGTGTCGAACACCGGGCGGATCGCCTCGATCGCCAGCGAGATGCGATGCACCGCGTCCGCAGAGCCGGCGGCGTCGCGCTGCAGCGCGTCGATCTTCTTTGTGATCTCTTCCGTCGCGCTCTGGGTCTGCACCGCGAGGGCCTTGACCTCCGTGGCGACGACCGCAAAACCCTTTCCCGCATCGCCCGCGCGCGCGGCCTCGATGGTCGAGTTGAGCGCGAGCAGCGTGGTCTGCCGCGCGATCTGCGCGATCAGATTGACGACATTGCCGATGGCGGCGGAGGATTCGCGCAAGCGGTCGACATTGGCGCGCGCTTCCTGCGCCGCGGCACTGGCCTCGTCGGCGAGCTTGCCGGCTTCGCGGACCTGCGCGCCGATGCCTTGCGCGGACTGGGTGAACTTGTCGGCGGCATGGGCGAAGGTGGAGGCGGTCGACTGCGCCGCATTGGTGCGGCCGGTCAGGGCGTCGGTGCGGTCGCGAATGGCGGTAAGCGTCGCGGCGGTCGCCTCGGCGCCGCCGGCCACGGAATTGGCGGCACGTTCGAGCTGGCGAATCATAGCGCCGAGCTCGAGTTCCAGCAGTTCCAGGACTTCCCTGGCGGAATTGCCCTCAGGAGCCGGGGCGGGCTCGGAATTGGCCACCGGCTGCGCGGCCTGCGGAGCTGCCACAGGCGCGGCCATGTCAGGCAGACGCCTCCGAAATAGTCCGAACGCCATCACGTCTCTCTTGTCGGGGAACGGGCGGACGCTATTTTCGCAAGCCGGAATGAAATCAGGGTTAACGTTGCCCGACCTCTAGGCACGGGCCATTACGGCGGCTACCTCTACAGTGCTACCTTAAGGCAACCAGAGCCCTTTGATTCCGGTGGGTTGGCAGCCTATAAGGCCGCGCTTCCCACGCTCACCATTGGCTGACGATTCCTTAAGAGACCACGCATGGCCGGACATTCCCAATTCAAGAACATCATGCACCGCAAGGGGCGGCAGGATGCCCAGAAGTCGAAGATCTTCGGCAAGCTGGCGCGGGAAATCACCGTGGCCGCCAAACTGGGCACCCCCGACCCCGCCATGAACCCGCGCCTGCGTGCCGCCGTGATCGCGGCGCGCCAGGAGAACATGCCGAAGGATAATATCGAGCGCGCCATCAAAAAGGCGATCGGCAGCGAGGGCGAGAACTATGACGAGATCCGCTATGAGGGCTACGGGCCCGGCGGCGTTGCCGTCATCGTCGAGGCGCTGACCGACAACCGCAACCGCGCCGCCTCTGACATCCGCTCCTTCTTCACCAAGTCCGGCGGCAATCTCGGTGAAACCGGCTCGGTGTCCTTCATGTTCGACCGCACCGGCGTCATCGAATACGACCGCAGCGTCGCCTCCGACGACGCGGTGCTGGACGCCGCGATCGAGGCCGGCGCAGACGACGTCGTTTCCGGCGAGGGCGGCCACGAGATCTACGCCTCCACCGAAAGCTATCGCGACGTCGCCAAGGCGCTCGAAGCCAAGTTCGGCGAGCCGCGCAAGGCCGCTTTGATCTGGAAACCGCAGAACACGGTCGCGGTCGACGACGAGACCGGCGAGAAGCTCTTGAAGCTAATGGACTTGCTCAACGAGCACGACGATGTCCAGAACGTCTACGCCAATTTCGAGGTGTCGGACGCGCTGATGGCGAAGATGGGCGGGTAGGGCTTGCATGTCCCGGACGCGGTGCAGCGCGAAGCGGTGCGACGCAGAGCCGGGACCCACGGTGCCTCAAGCGCTGGCGGCGATATGGGCCCCGGTTCATCAGCACATCACTGCGTGCCGCGCTGCGCCCGGGGCATAAGAGCCGGGGACTTCCGTTCTGTTTCTGTTTCCCTCAGTCCGGCCAGCCGCTATCACTGGCCCATGACTGAGCTCCCGATTCGTGGCCCCGTTCGCATCATCGGCATCGACCCCGGCCTGCGCCGCACCGGCTGGGGCGTTATCGAGGCTGAGGGCAATCGCCTGATCTACATCGCCTGCGGCTCGGTGGAACCGCCGGACGATCTGCCCTTGTCGGGCCGGCTGCTCGCGATCCACGAAGGGCTCGCGTCCGTCCTCTCCAGCCACCAGCCGATCGAAGCCGCAGTCGAGCAGACTTTCGTCAACAAGGACGGCGTCGCGACGCTGAAGCTCGGCCAGGCCCGCGGGGTTGCCATGCTGGCGCCGGCAATGTTCGGCATCAGTGTTGCCGAATACGCGCCCAACCAGGTCAAGAAGACGGTGGTCGGCGCCGGCCACGCCGACAAGCAACAGATCGCGATGATGCTGAAGATATTGCTGCCGAAAGCCGAGCCGCCGTCCGCTGATGCTGCCGACGCACTCGCCATCGCCATCACCCACGCCCATCACCGCCAGAGCACCGCGCTCAGGCTGAAGGTAGCTGGGATATGATCGGCAAGCTCAAGGGCCTGATCGATTCCTACGGCGAGGATTTTGTCATCCTCGACGTCGGCGGCGTCGGCTATCAGGTGCATTGCTCGTCGCGCACGCTGCAGCATCTGCCGTCGCCGGGCGAGGCCGCCGTGCTGTCGATCGAGACTTACGTCCGCGAGGACCAGATAAAACTGTTCGGCTTTCGTACCGACCAGGAGCGCGAATGGTTTCGCCTGCTTCAGACCGTGCAGGGCGTCGGCGCCAAGGTCGCGCTCGCGGTGCTCGGCACGCTACAGCCTTCCGATCTCGCCAACGCCATTGCGCTGCGCGACAAGGCCGCGGTATCGCGCACGCCCGGCGTCGGTCCCAAGGTCGCCGAGCGCATCGTCACCGAATTGAAGGACAAGGCGCCGGCCTTCGCCAACGTCGATCCGGCCGTCGTGCATCTCTCCGGCGCTGTCGACGACCAGCGCGCGCCGCGCCCGGTGGCGGATGCGATCTCCGCGCTGGTCAATCTCGGCTACGGCCAGCCGCAGGCCGCTGCCGCGATCGCGTCGGCTTCGCGCAGCGCGGGTGAGAACGCCGAGACGGCGCAGCTCATTCGCCTCGGCCTGAAGGAATTGGCGAAGTGAGCGATCCCAAGGCCAGCCGCATGGTCTCGCCCGAGCGCCGCAGCGACGATGTCGGCGACACCGCGCTGCGTCCGCAGTCGCTGTCCGACTTCGTCGGCCAGCAGCAGGCGCGCAAGAACCTCTCGATCTTCATCGAAGCCGCGCGCAAGCGCGGCGAGGCGCTGGATCATGTGCTATTCGTCGGCCCGCCCGGCCTCGGCAAGACCACGCTGGCGCAGATCGTCGCCAAGGAGCTCGGCGTCGGCTTTCGCGCGACCTCGGGCCCGGTGATCGCCAAGGCCGGCGATCTCGCCGCGCTCCTCACCAATCTCGAAGAGCGCGACGTGCTCTTCATCGACGAGATCCATCGCCTCAGCCCGGCGGTGGAAGAGGTGCTCTATCCCGCGATGGAGGATTTCCAGCTCGACCTCATCATCGGCGAGGGCCCGGCGGCGCGATCGGTGAAGATCGAGCTGTCGAAATTCACCCTCGTCGGCGCCACCACGCGCGCCGGCCTTCTCACCAATCCCTTGCGCGATCGTTTCGGCATTCCGGTCCGGCTCAATTTCTACACGATCGAGGAATTGGAGAGCATCGTCAGCCGCGGCGCGCGTGTGCTCAATGTCGGCATGAGCGCGGATGGCGCCAACGAGATCGCGCGCCGGGCCCGCGGCACGCCGCGCATCGCCGGGCGTCTGCTCCGCCGTGTGCGCGATTTCGCCTCCGCGGCCGATGCCGACAAGATTGACCGCAAGATCGCCGACCACGCGCTGAGTGCGCTCGAGGTCGATGCCGCAGGGCTCGACGCCATGGACCGCCGCTATCTCACCACCATCGCGATGAACTATGGCGGCGGCCCGGTCGGCGTCGAGACCATGGCCGCGGCCTTGTCGGAGCCGCGCGATGCCATCGAGGATATAATCGAGCCCTATCTGATCCAGTGCGGCTATCTGCAGCGCACGCCGCGCGGCCGCCTGCTGACCTCGCACGCCTTCCGTCATCTCGGCATCGCCGAACCCTCGCGCGATGCGGCGCAGTTCGGCCTGTTCGGCACGGATGACAGCGACGAGTGATCTGCTGAAACGGTCGCTGTTCCGGCTTTGATGAATTTCCGGTAATCTCGTGCAGACGATCTGCACGAACGCACCCCAATTCCGCTCCAATCGGATATCATCAAGACGCCGCATCACCAGCGAGCTTCCATGATCACGCGCCGTCATCTCATCCGTTCCATCGGCGGCCTGTCCGCCCTCGGCGTCTCGACCGCGGCTTATGGCGTCGGCGTCGAGCCGATGCTGCGGCTCCGCGTCACCCGCTATCATCCAACGCCGCGGCAATGGCCGGCGGATCTTCCGCTGAAGATCGCCGTCATCGCCGACATCCATGCCTGCGATCCCTGGATGCCGCTGGACCGGATCGAGGCCATCGTCGACCGCACCAACGCGCTGAACGCCGACCTCATCGTGCTGCTCGGCGATTATGTCGCCGGCCTGCATCAGGTCACGCGCATCATCCCGTCGAGCGAATGGGCGAGGGTGCTGGCGGGCCTCAAGGCGCCGCTCGGCGTCCATGCCGTCATGGGCAACCACGATTATTGGGATGACAGGACGGTGCAGCGGGCCGGGCAGGGGGCGACCGTCGCGCATCGTGCGCTGGAGGCGGCCGGCATCCCCGTCTACGAGAACGATGTCGTGCGCCTCAGCAAGGACGGTCGCCCGTTTTGGCTCGCCGGCCTCGGCGATCAGCTCGCCTTCCTGCCGGCGCGGCGCTTCCGGAGCACGGGGCGCTTCGGTGCCGACGATCTCAATGCGACGCTCGCCAAGGTCACCGACGATGCGCCCGTGATCCTGCTCGCCCACGAGCCCAACATCGCGCCGCGCGTGCCCGCGCGCGTTGCGCTGCAACTGTCCGGCCACACCCATGGCGGGCAAGTCCGCCTGCTCGGCTGGTCGCCGGCCGTCCCAAAGCAGCATGGCGTCCGGCTTGCCTATGGTCATGTCAGGCTGAAATGCGACGTCATCATCTCCGGCGGCCTCGGTTGCAGCATCATGCCGCTCCGCGTCGGCGTGCCGCCGGAGATCGTGGAGGTGACGCTGGGGCGAGGGCCTTTGGTGGTGTAACCCACGCTTGCGTGGTCCGTTGTTTTTGCGCAAAACGGGCCGGTTACCGACAAGCGAAGAGGCTCGCGACGTGACAGCTCATCTCGACGGCGAGATCCGCGACGGCCGCCACCACATGCAGGTCCGTGTCTACTACGAGGACACGGATTTTTCCGGCATCGTCTATCACGCCAATTATCTGCGCTACATGGAACGCGGACGCACCAATCATCTCAGGCTGATGGGCGCCGAGCAGCAGGCGCTGTTCGAGCAGACCGAGGCGGAAGGCGCCGGCTTCGCCTTCGTGGTGCGCTCGATGCATCTGGACTTTTTGAAGCCCGCGCGGATGGACGACGTGCTCGATGTTGTGACTTGGCCGATCGCGGTGAAGGGCGCCTCCATCATGCTGGCGCAGGAGGTGCGGCGCGGCGACGACGTGCTGGTGAAAGCCGAGGTCCGCGTTGCCTTCATCAGCGGCGGTCGCGCCCAGCCTATCCCAAAGTCGATCCGCACGCTGATGAAAGCCGATTTGATTTCGTGATCGCCTGATTTGTGACGGCCTATCGACTCCGCCAGCTGCGGCGATAAATTCGCCGGCCCGATCAACCGATGAGGCCATCATGTCGCGCCCGCCGCTTCCACCCTTCACCCGCGAGACCGCCGCGCAAAAGGCCCGCATGGCCGAGGACGCCTGGAATTCACGCGATCCGGTGCGCGTCTCACTCGCCTATACCGAGGACAGCCGCTGGCGCAATCGTTCGGAAGTTTTTCAGGGCCGCGAAGCCATCGTCGCCTTCCTCACCCGCAAATGGGAGAAGGAGCAGGACTACCGCCTGATCAAGGATCTCTGGGCCTTCGACGGCAACCGCATTGCCGTGCGCTTCCAGTACGAATGGCACGACTCGAGCGGCCAGTGGTACCGCTCCTACGGCAACGAGCAGTGGGAGTTCGACGAGCACGGTCTGATGAAGCGGCGCGAGGCTTCGATCAACGACATCGCGATTGCAGAGAAGGATCGCCGGTTTCACTGGGCGGCGCCGGGACCGCGGCCGGCCGATGTGCCGGGGCTGGGGACGGATCCGTTCTGATATTTCCGCAAGCGACGCTGCTTCACCCTCTTCCCTTGTGGGAGAGGGTGCCGAGCGAAATTCGGCGGGTGAGGGGTCTCTATCCTCACGAGCAGTCCAGCAAGTGGATAGAACCCCTCATCCGGCGCTTCGCGCCATCTTCTCCCACAAGGGGAGAAGGGAAGAGATGCGTGCGGCGAGCACTGAATCAAGTGGCCGCGCGCTTCGTCAAGAATCGCGTAATCGCCCCGCCGAGCTTCGCGTTGTCCAGCGGCTCGGCCAGTGACGCCCTTGCCGTGGCAACGACATCCTCCGGCGCCTTGCCGTCACGAAGATCGCAACACACTTGCGCAAACTCGACGTCGAATTCCGGATGCGGCTGCACTGTCAACGTCGCGCCGTTGGCATAGAGCAGGCCGGCATGCGGGGTGAAGTTGGACGAGAGGATCGTCAGCGCGTCGTTTGGCGGCTCGATCACCTGATCCTGATGCGAGGCGGCGATCGCGACCGCTTCGCCGTCGACGACGCCGTTCTCCGACAGCACCTGATAGACGTGGCGGCCGATGCCCCAGCCTTTCTCGGATTTGCGCACGGTGCCGCCGAGCGCCTGCGCGATCAGCTGATGGCCGAAGCAGACGCCGACCATCGGCGTCTTGTTGGCGTAGGCTTTGCGGACGAAGTCCTCGAGCGGCGCGATCCAGTGGAGCCCGTCATAGACGCCGGCGGCCGCGCCGGTGATCAGGACGGCCTCGAGCTTGCCAGGATCGGGAAGCGCATCGCCGTTGGGGATGCTGATGACCTCGACCGTCGCCGTCGGATCCTCGGTGCGGATCATCCGTTCGAACATGTCCGGAAACGAGCCGTGCTGCTCGCGATATTTTTGTGGGACCCGCCCGGTCTCGATGATGGTGATGCGTGCCATGTGCCCCCGGGTAAAAGGTTGCGAAGCTTAGTTGCTTTCTGCCCCATGTTGCTGGTGTGACGCTGTGCGCTCCAGCAGTGCGCTCTCCTTGCGGACCTCGTTGAGAAAGGCCTTCGCCAGACGCGACAGCGGTTCGGCTTCCGACCATAGCATATAGGCGACCGCCTGCGTCGTCGGTATGAACGGACGGACGACGAGGCCGCTGCCGCCGTTCTGCCGCGGCGAGAACGGATCGACCACCGCGGCGCCGACGCCGGCGGCAGCGAGCACGCAGGCCGTGTTGCAATAACGCACCTCGACGCTCGGCTGGAACGGCGCGCCGGCGCGGGCAAAACTGTCGCGCACGGCTTCGCCAAGCCGCGTGCCGCGCTCGAGCCCGATGAAGGGCAGGCCGGACAGGTCCGCGGCCGAGATGACCGGCCGGTCGGCGAGCGGGTGCTGCGGCGGCAGCACGCAGACCATTTCGCCGGTGTGCACCACCTCATGCGCGATCCCTGGATGGTGCGTCAGCCCGAGCGCGAAGCCGAGCTCGGCGACGCGGCTCAGCACACCCTCGATGATGCCCTCATAGCGGCGCACGTCGAAGAACATGCGCGTCTCGGGGCGGCGGCGCAAAAAGCCGGACAGCGCGGAGGGAATGATGCTGTAGGCGAGCGGCGGCGTCGCCACGATGGCAAGATGCCCGGAGCGGTTCTCGCGTAGATCGCGCACGCGGTTCTCGAGCTTGGCGTGCAGCGCGAAGATCGCCTCGCTCTCCTTGTAGAGCGCCATCGCTTCCGCGGTCGGAAACAGCCTGTTGTTGACGCGCTCGAACAGCGCGAAGCCTGCCTGCGCTTCCATTATCTTCAGCGCATTGCTGACCGCGGGCTGCGACAGCGCCAGTTCGTCCGCCGCCGCAACCGTGGTGCGGTGGCGGATCACGGCACGGAGAATCTCGAGCTGACGCAGGTTCATATCACTGCCGGTTATAGTCAGGGCCAAAAGATCATAGCAGAGCGAATTGATTTTGCAGCCCCGCTCACTCGTAATGGAAGCGGATTTGCGCGTCGCATCAATGGGTTCATTCGCCCATTGAGGCAGCATGCGCACAGATTGGAGGCAATCTTGGTTCGTGTCCTTCGCGCCGCCGCCGCCCAGATGGGGCCGACGCAAAAAGCAGATTCGCGCGAGCATACGCTGGCGCGGATGCTTGCGCTTTTGGAGGAGGCCGCCGGTCGTGGCGCCAGCCTCGTGGTATTTCCGGAGCTTGCCTTCACCACCTTCTTCCCGCGCTGGCTGCTCGAAGGCGAGGCGCTCGACCGGTATTTCGAGCGCAGCATGCCGAACCCAGCGGTAGCAAAGCTGTTCGACCGCGCACGTCGGCTCCGTGTCGGCTTCTATGTCGGTTATGCCGAGCTGACGCCGGACGGTCGGCGCTACAACTGCTCTATCCTGGTCGATCGCGACGGCGAGATTCTCGGCCGCTATCGCAAGGTGCATTTGCCGGGCTCGGTCGAGCCGCGGCCGGGCGCGCGCTATCAGCAGCTCGAGAAGCGCTACTTTGAATATGGTGACCTCGGCTTCCCCGCATTCCGCGCCGGGTCGGCGTGGGCCCACGCCATCATGGGCATGATGATCTGCAACGATCGCCGCTGGCCGGAATCCTGGCGCGTGCTCGGCCTGCAAGGCGTCGAGCTCGTCTGCATCGGCTACAATTCGGCGGCGTATGATCCCAATGGCGGTACGACGGAAGACGGAGCCTTGCGCACCTTCCATTCGACGCTGGTGACGCAGGCCAATGCCTACATGAACGCGACCTGGGCGATTTCGGTGGCGAAGGCGGGCGAGGAGGATGGCTCCGGGCTCATCGGCGGCTCCTGCATCGTCGATCCCAACGGGCGCATCGTCGCGCAGGCGCAGACGCTGGCCGACGAGGTGATCGTCGCCGACATCGATCTCGATCTCTGCCGCCAGGGCAAGGACAAGATGTTCAACTTCGCCGCCCACCGGCGGCCCGAGCAATACAGGGTGATCACCGAACGCGCCGGCGTGATCGAGCCGGCCGTTCTCGACGCCGACTGAGCAGGTGGTACGGCGCTGGCAACGGAGCTGACATGGGCAAAGGAGCTGACATGACACGCCTCTCATTTTCTCTCGCTGTTGCCGCGCTGGCTGCGATGACCTCCGTGCGAGCCGCCGAGTTACCAGCGGAGATCAAGCAGGCGGGCACACTCAAGCTCACCGTCAACTCCACCTACGCGCCGATGGAATATCGCGATCCCGCGACGAGCGAACTGGTCGGACTCGACATTGATCTCGCCAACGAGCTCGCCAAGCGGCTCGGCGGCCTCAAGATCGTCTGGAGCGAGACGCCGTTCGCCGAGCTGATTCCCTCGCTCCAGACCAAGCGCGCCGACTTCATCATCTCCGGCATTTCGGATCGCGCCTCACGGCGCGAGACCGCCGACTTCGTCGACTACCTCGTGACCGGCCCGCAGTTCTTCGTGATGGCGGAGAGCGAGGCAAAGGCCGCGACCGATCTCTGCGGCAAGAAGGTCGGCACCACCCGCAGCACCAGCTTCCCGATCGAGATCGAGAAGTGGAGCAAGCAGAATTGCGAGGCGGCCGGCAAGCCCGCGATCCAATACGTGCCCGGCGAGAACTCGATCGACGTCCGCAACCAGCTCAAGCAGGGCCGCATCGACGCCGCGGTGCAGGGCAGCGAGACGCTGCCCTATGCGCAGACGCAGGAGCCCGGCAAATACCGCATCCTCGACGAGGCCTTCGCCAGGGGATATCAGGGCATCATGTTCCGGAAGGACGATGCGGCCTTGCGCGAGGTGGTGACGGAGAAGCTTGCCGCGATGATCGCGGATGGCTCCTATAAGGCCATTCTCGACAAATGGGGCTTAGGAGCCAACGCGGTGGCCCAGCCCATGCTGAACGCGGCGCCGCAATGAGGCCGGCACCGGCACTCGCGGAAGGTTTTCCCGATCTCTCGGGCATGCGGATCGCGCGCGAGCCGCACTGGTTTCGCTGGCTCAGCGCGGCCCTGATCGTCCTCGTGCTCGCGGCGATCGTGCGCGCGTTTGCGAACGGTCAGATCGAGTGGTCCTATGTCGGCCGCTTCCTGACCGTGAAGGTCATTCTCGAGGGCATCGTCAACACCATGGTGATGGCAGTGCTGGCGATGATGCTCGGCATCTTCCTCGGCATCGTCGTCGCGATCATGCGGCTGTCACCCAATCCGGTACTGAAGTCGGTGGCGGCCGGCTACACCTGGCTGTTCCGCGGCACCCCGCTGATCCTGCAACTGCTGCTGTGGTTCAATCTGGCGCTGGTGTTTCCGACCATCGGCATCCCCGGCCTGTGGAGCGCGCGGGCCGTCGACGTCATGACGCCGTTCCTCGCGGCGCTGCTTGGGCTCGCCATTAACCAGGGCGCCTACACCTCGGAAGTCATGCGCGCCGGCATGCTGTCGGTCGACATCGGACAATATGAGGCGGCGCAGGCGATCGGCATGGGACGGCTGCGCGCGCTACGCCGGATCGTGCTGCCGCAGGCGATGCGCGTCGTGATCCCGCCGCTCGGCAACGAGTTCATCGGCATGGTGAAGGCGACGTCCCTTGCGAGCGTGATCCAGTATCCGGAACTGCTGCACAACGCCGAAAACATCTACTACGCCAACTCCCGCGTCATCGAGCTCCTGATCGTCGCCGGGCTCTGGTACCTGCTTGTGGTCTCGATCCTGACCCCGCTGCAGATGCTGCTCGAACGCCATTTTGCACGCGGCACATTGCGGCTGGCGCGATGACCAAACCCCTCGTCGCAATCCGCTCCGTCAGCAAGATCTTTGGAGAGTTTCATGCTCTCAGAAGCGTCTCGCTCGACGTCTGGCCCGGAGAGGTGATGTGTCTGATCGGCGCCTCCGGATCGGGCAAGACCACGCTGCTCCGCTGCATCAACCAGCTCACCACGATCGATGCCGGCGGCATCTGGCTTGACGGCGAGCTTTTGGGGGTGCGTGAGCAGGGCGGACGGCTCCACCGATTGAGCGAGCAGCAGATCGGGCGGCAGCGGCTGAAGACTGGCATGGTGTTCCAGCGCTTCAACCTGTTTCCGCACAAGACCGCGCTGGAGAACATCACCGAGGGACCGACCCAGGTGCAGGGGCGTAAAGCCGACGAAGTACGCGCCGAGGCGATCGAACTGCTGCGGCGCGTCGGGCTGGCGGCCAAGGCGGACTCCTATCCGGCACAGCTCTCCGGCGGCCAGCAGCAGCGCGTCGCGATCGCGCGGGCGCTCGCGATGAAGCCGATGCTGATGCTGTTCGACGAGCCAACCAGCGCGCTAGATCCCGAGCTCGTCGGTGAGGTTCTTGCTGTGATGAAGGAACTGGCGAAGAGCGGCATGACCATGATGGTGGTGACGCACGAACTCGGCTTCGCGCGCGAGGTCGCCGACCGCGTCGTCTACATGGACCAGGGCGCGATCGTCGAGCAGGGGCGCGCGCCCGACGTGTTGGGCGCGCCGCGCGAGGAGCGCACCAAGGCATTTCTTTCAGCGGTGATCTGACATTGGGGGCGTGGCGATGAACAGACTTTTGCTTGCAGCGGCGTTGCTGGGCGTCATGAGCGCATCGGTGATGGCGATCGAGCTGCCACCTGACATCGTCAAGCGCGGCAGCATCAAGGTCGCGCTGGTGCCGAACTATCCGCCGATGGAATTCCGCGATCCTGCCACCAATGCGCTGTCCGGATTCGACATCGATCTCGGCGAGGCGATCGGCCGCAAGCTCGGCGTCAAGATCGAATGGACCGAGACCAGCTTTGCCGAGTTCATGCCGTCGATCTCGACCGGACGGGTGGATGCCATCCTGTCCGGCTTCACCGACTATGCCAGCCGGCACGAGATCGCGTCCTTCGTCGATTATTTGCGCAGCGGCCCGCAGTTCTTCGTGCAGCAGTCGCGCAAGGCCGAGTTCAAGGACGCGGTGGCGCTCTGCGGCAAGAAGGTCGGTGCCAGCCGCCGCACCATGTTCCCGGCGCAGATCGCGGCCTGGAGCGAGAAGAACTGCGGTAGCAATCCGATCCAGTTCGTCGGCACCGACGGCTCGGCCGACGCCCGCACCCAGCTGAGGCAGGGCCGCATCGATGCCGCCGCCCAGGGCAATGAGACGCTGCCCTACATCATGGACCTCGAGCCCGGCGCCTACGCGACGGTGGGCGAGCCCATCGCGCAGCAATTCACCGGCATTGCCCTGCCGGTGAAGGAGAAGGCATTGCAACAGGCGATGCTGGAAGCGGTCGATGCACTGATCGCTGACGGCACTTACAAGACCCTGCTTGCCAAATGGAAACTGACTGACAACGGACTAGAGAAGGCGACCATCAATGCTGGACAGTAAGGCACTCAAGAGCATCCCGCTCGTTCCGGCCAACACCGCGGATCCCGCGCCGGACTATCCCTGGCCGAAGCCGTACACATCTGCGATGTTCCTGTCGTTCGACGTGGACGCCGAGAGCGCCTGGACCAGCAAGGACGCAGGTCATGCGCAGCGGCTCATCACCATGAGCTACGGCGGCTACGAGGCCCGCGTCGGCACGCCGAAGCTTTTGGAACTGCTCGACCAGCTCGATCTCAAGGCGACGTTCTTCGTCACGGGGTGGTCGGTCGATGCGCATCCGGCGATGGCCGAATCGATTCTGAAGGCCGGCCACGAGATCGGCCATCACGGCTATCACCACCTCTTGCCCGATCCCGGCGATCCCTGGATCGAGGAGGAGCTGGAGCGCGGCTTCGAGGCGCTGAAGCGCCGGCTCGGCGTCAAGCCGACCGGCTATCGCGCGCCCTATGGCGAGTTCACCGAGGAACTGCGCGTCGCGCTAGTGCGCCATGGCATCGTCTACACCTCATCGTTCCGTGATGACGTGCGGCCCTATCGTCATCGTCTGGCAGACGGCAAGCCCGGCACGATCGAGCTGCCCGTGACCGCGAGCTATGACGATTGGATGCACGGCCTCTCCGCCCGCTTCAGCCCGCGCTCGATCTTCCCGAAAGAGCATGTGCTCTCGATGTGGAAGGACGAGCTTGACGAGGTTCGTGACTGGGGCGCGATGGTGACGACGGTGCTGCATCCGCAGTGCAGCGGCCGTCCGATGCGGCTCCGTCTGCTGCGCGAGTTTCTCACCTACGCAAAGTCGTGCCCGGACGTCTGGATCACCACGGGCGAGAAGATCGCGGAGAACTTCCTGCGTCACGAAGCCGGAAATCGCTGAGCAGTGCCATGAGCCGTCGCATCCTCGCCATCAATCCCAATTCCTCGGCGTCGGTGACGGCGGCGATCGACGACGCGGTGGCGCCGCTGCGCATCGCCGGCGGGCCAGAGATCGAGGTGGTCGGACTTGCCGAGGGACCGCCGGGCATCAGCTCGCAACGCGATGCCGACAGCGTCGTCATGCAGCTGGTGAGCCGCGTGTCGCGCGACAAGGCCGATGCCTTCGTGCTCGCTTACTTCAGCGATCCCGGTCTGCATGCGGTGCGTGAGGCCGCCGGTGGCTGCCCGGTGCTGGGCATCGCCGAATGCGGCATCTTTCGCGCGCTGATGCTGGGCGAACGCTTTGGCATCATCGCCTTGGCGCCGTCGAGCATCCGTCGCCAGCAGCGCATGGCGCGGGTGATGGGCGTCGACAGCCGCTACGCCGGAAGCTGGTCGGTCGGCGCGAGCGCGGCGGAAACCGCAGGTGCGGATATCCGCAGCCGCCTGATCGACGCCGGCCGCGCGCTGGTCACGCAATGCCGCGCCGATGTCGTGGTGATGGGCTGCGCCGGCATGGCCTCGCATCGCGTGGCGATTGAGGAGGCGATCGGCGTGCCCGTGGTCGAGCCGGCGCAGCAGGCGGTCGTCGCTGCCATCGGCGCGGTCTTGTTGAGTGCCTGAGGGGAAACGATGCGCTTGGATGTCTTGTATCTCTCTGGCTGCACGCTCGCTGCACCTCTCCCGCTTGCGGGAGAGGTCGGCGCGGAGCGCCGGGTGAGGGCTTTCTCCTCTTTGGGATTGTCCCGTTGCGGTGACACTCTCTCCCCAGCCCTCCCCCGCAAGCGGGGGAGGGAGCGCATTGCGGTCGCGACTGCATATCACGTCCCTTAGGAGCCTCTCGTAATGCCCATCTCTCGCCGTTCGCTCCTCAAGGCCGCCGCAGCCGTGCCGGCACTGTCGCTGCCGGGTATCGTCCGCGCCGAATCTCAATCCACGCTGCGCTTCATTCCCGTCATCGACCTCGCCTTCGTCGATCCGATCTACTCGACCGCGCAGGTGTCGCGAAACCACGGCTTCATGGTCTACGACACGCTCTACGGCATGAGCTCCTCGCTCCAGGTCTCGCCGCAGATGCTCTCGGGCCACGTCATCTCCGGTGACGGTCTCCAGTGGGACCTCAGCTTGCGCGACGGCCTCTTCTGGCATGACGGCGAGCGCGTGCTCGCGCGCGACTGTGTCGCCAGCATCCGCCGCTGGGCGGCGCGCGATGGCTTTGGCGGCGAGCTGATGGAGGCGACCGACGAATTGTCGGCCGCCGATGACCGCACCATCCGCTTCCGTCTCAAGCGTCCGTTCCCGTTGCTGCCACAGGCGCTCGGCAAGGCCGCGATCAACGCCTGCTTCATGATGCCGGAGCGGCTGGCGAGCCAGGATCCGTTCAAGCCGCTGACCGAGGTGATCGGCAGTGGCCCATTCCGCTATCTCGCCGACGAGCGGGTGCAGGGCGCCCGAAACGCCTACGCGAAGTTCGAACGCTACCAGCCGCGCACCGACGGCAAGCCTGATTGGACTGCCGGGCCTAAGATCGTTCACTACGACCGTGTGGTCTGGACCACCACGCCCGACGCCGGCACCGGCGTCGCCGCGCTCCAGACAGGCGAGCAGGACTGGCAGGAGACCACGCCGCATGATCTGTTGCCGGTGATCAAGGCCGCCGGCGACATCGAGACGCGCGTTCTCGACCCCAGAGGCTATGCCTGCATGCTGCGCCTCAATCATCTGCAGCCGCCGTTCGACAATCCTGCGATCCGCCGCGCGTTGCTGGGTGCGATCGACCAGTCCGCGTTCATGACCGCTGTCGCCGGCGTCGATCCCGCCTTCCAGGTCTCGCCGATCGGCTATTTCGCACCAGGCACGCCGATGGCGAGCGACGTCGGCCTCGACGTCTTCCGTGGCCCGCGCAATTACGACAAGGTCAAGGCCGATCTCAAAGCCGCCGGCTACAATGGCGAGAAGATCGTGGTGCTCGTTCCCACCAACTCGCTGGCGCAAAAACCGCTCGGCGAGATCGCGGTGGACTCGTTGCGCAAGGCCGGCATGAACGTCGAATATGCCGGGCTCGATTTCGCCGTCGTGCTGCAGCGCCAGCTGAAGAAGGACCCGCTTCCGCAGGGCGGCTGGAGCGCCGCCGTCGGCAACTGGCAGGGCATCGATTGGCTCAATCCGGCCGGCAACACCAATATCCGCGGCGAAGGTAAGGTCGCCGGCTGGTATGCGAGCGAGAAGATGGGGTCCTTGCGCAGCCGATGGCTGGCGGCCTCCGAGCTCGCCGAGCAGCAGCGTATCTGCCGCGAGATCCAGGCAGTCGCGTTCGAGGAAATCCCCTATATTCCGATCGGTCTGTACAAGCAGCCGACCGCCTATCGCAAAGCCACCACCGGCATTCTCGACGGCACCGCCGTCTTCTGGAACGTACGTCCCGCATGAGCACTACGGCAATTTTCGGCAGCTATGTGCTGTCACGGAAGGACGGCGCGCAGGATGTGCTGCGCGACCATTGGGTCCTGGTCGAAGGCAAGACAATCGCCGCAGTCACGCGCGACAAACCGCGCGCGGACGAAGTCTATGACCGCCCCGGCCGCTTCGTGCTGCCGGGCCTGCTCAACCTGCACAATCACTGCTTCTCCGAGGCGGTGGCGCGCAGTCACACCGAGGACGGCAACGGCCGCAAGAACAACCAGAGTATCGTTTACACGGTGCTGCTGCCGCTCACGAAGCGCGGCGCTGATATTTTGTCGGCGGAAGAACGTCTCGCGGTCGCACGGCTCGGCATCCTCCAGCTGCTCAAGGGCGGCGCCACCACGGTGATGGAGCCGTTCCGCAATTCGATCCCGGAGATGTTCGACGCTGCGGAAGAGATGGGCATCCGCTTCTACGGCGCGCCCTATCTGTTCTCGACATCCGATGCCAAGGCGGGCCCCGACGGCGTGGTCCGCTATTCCGGCGATGACGGCGCCGCCGACATGGTGACGTGGGATGCGCTCTATCAGCGCTGGCACAATCGCGGCGACGGCCGCATCAGCCTTGCGATGAGCCCGCATGCTACGGACACCTGCGGCCCCGATTTACTGAAGGCCTGCGCGGCGCGGGCGCGCGAGCTCGGTGTACCCATCACGACGCACATGGCGCAGAGCCGCGCCGAGGTCGAGACCATCGGCAAGCGTTACGGCGGCCGCACGCCGGCGCAATATCTGGACTGGCTCGGCCTGCTGGCGCCCGACCTTATGGCCGCGCACTGCATGTTCAGCAGCGACGACGATCTCAAGCTCATGGCCGCGCGCGGCATGACCGTGTTGAACTGCCCGCGCGTGTTCGCGCGCGCCGGCATCACCGCCGCCTTCAGCCGCTTCGCCGAGCACGGCGTACGCACCGTGGTCGGCACCGACGGCTACAACATGGACCTGCTCGGCGAGCTCAATGCGGCCTCGCTGATCTCCAAGATCACCTCGGCGCGTGCTGATGTCGCGAACTCCCCCGAGTTGATCGAGGCGAACACGGCGGTGGCCGCCGACGTCATCAAGCGGCCGGACCTCGGCCGCATCGAGCCGGGCGCGACCGCCGATCTTACCGTGGTCGATCTCACCCATCCGCATCTTCAGCCGCTGTTCGATCCGCGTCGCGCGCTGATCGCGCTCGCCAACCGCGCCAATATCGATCAGGTCATGGTCGACGGTCGCGTGCTGGTCGATGAAGGACGCTATCTCGGCGCGGATGAGGCGGCGATCACCGCAGCGGGCAGCGCTGCGATCGGCAAGATCTGGGATCTGCCGGAGGCGCAGGCCGCGTTTAACGGCTAGCTCTCGAACTCCAGCAGCGCCTTGCGCATGGTCTCGACCAGATCCAGCGCGACCGGCGACGGGCTGCGCTGCGGCGGAAAGACCGCGGAGAATTCGAAGTCGATGCGCGGCAGGAAGCGGCGGACGACGACGCCGCGCGTTGCAAACTCCTGCGCGGTGAAGGGATCGCAGATCGAGACCCCGAGCCCTGACGACACCATGCCGCACATGATCTCGGACAGCGTGGTTTCGACGCGCAGCACGCGGCGGACATCATGGCGATGGAAGACCTGATCGACGAGATGCCGGCTCGACGATCCCGCCGACAGCGAGATGAAGGTCTCGCCCTCGAAATCGCGCGGCTCCAGCACCTCCTTCTCGGCTAGGCGATGACCGGTCGGCAGCACCGCGACGCGCGCCAATGCCGGCAGCCGCTGGATCGGCAGGACGGAATGCGCGATCGGCACCTCGGCAAAGCCGACATCGCATTGATTGTTCAGCACCCAGTCGACCACGATCGGCGAGATCACGCCGAAGAAAGCCAGGTTGAGGTTGGGCCGCTCCATCAGGAAGTGCCCGGCCAGGCGCGGCAAATAGCCATTTGCCAGCGCCGGCAGTGCGGCGATGCGCAGCGATCCGGTGCGGCGGCCGCGGATCTCTTCGGCCGCCGCGGTGATACGCTCGAGACCGACGAACGAGCGCTCGACCTCGGTATAGAGCGCCATCGCCGCCGCGGTCGGCACCAGGCCGGTGCCGCGGCGCTCGAACAGCTCCATCTTGAGCAGCGCCTGGAGGTCGCGCAGCAGCCGACTCACCGCCGGCTGCGTCACCACCATCAGCTTCGCCGCCTCGGTGACGCTGCCGGTGAGCATGGTCGCGCGGAAGGCCTCCACCTGCCGCGAATTGATCCGCGCCATTCCATCCTCCAATCATAACATTTATGCATGAAGAGGGTGCCATTATTCATTGGACGATGGAAGCTTGGGTTTGCGATCTTTTTCATCAGGACTGGAGACAGCCCGCTTTTTCGGCAGATTGGAGGGTTCAAACCTCCAGATCGCGCCAAGACCCGCCGAATGGGGGCCGGAGCCCTGATCGGAAACGGATTGGCGCGGAAGGAAATGCGGCAACGCGCTTCAGCCAGCGAGACTCGTCGGCACGTCACCTCATTCCGGTATTTGGAGATCGGTCCACATGAAGACTCTTCGCCTTCTGGCAGCGGTCAGCATCGCGGCGCTCATTGCCGCCCCGTCGGCCGCCTCGGCCCAGCAGAAAACGCTCTATGTCGCCGGCTACGGCGGCTCGTTCGAGAAGACCGTCCGCGACGAGGTGATCCCGGCCTTCGAGAAGGAGAACGGCGTCAAGGTCGAATACGTCGCCGGAAACTCCACCGACACGCTGGCCAAGCTCCAGGCGCAGAAAGGCAACCAGCAGATCGACGTCGCCATCGTCGACGACGGCCCGATGTATCAGGCCATCCAGCTCGGCTTCTGCGGCAAGCTCGACGGCCTGCCCGCCGATCTCTACGACACCGCGCGCTTCAAGGACGATCGCGCCGTTGCGATCGGCATCGTCGCGACGGGCCTGATGTACAACACCAAGGTGTTTAAGGAGAAAGGCTGGGCGCCGCCGACCTCTTGGAACGATCTAAAGGACACGAAATACGCCAAACAGCTCGTGATTCCGCCGATCAATAACACTTACGGTCTCGAAGCGCTGGTGATGCTGTCGAGGATGAACGGCGGCGGCGAGACCAACGTCGATTCCGGCTTCAAGATCTTCAAGGAGCAGATCAATCCGAACGTGCTCGCCTATGAGCCGTCGCCGGGCAAGATGACCGAGCTGTTCCAGTCGGGCCAGGCCGTGATCGCGGTGTGGGGCACCGGCCGCGTGCAGAGCTTTGCCAACACCGGCTTTCCCGTCGACTTCGTCTATCCCAAGGAAGGCGCGGCGACCCTGCTGACCACGG
Organism: Bradyrhizobium sp. LMG 9283; assembly: GCF_045571415.1. NCBI lineage: Bacteria > Pseudomonadati > Pseudomonadota > Alphaproteobacteria > Hyphomicrobiales > Nitrobacteraceae > Bradyrhizobium > Bradyrhizobium sp. LMG 9283. Next base: position 7,971,628 of record NZ_CP120691.1, on the reverse strand, counting down.
CGTGTCCGATCAACAAGCCCAATGCTTCGCCGCTCGCTGCGAGCTTCGTCAAGATGCTGCTCGATCCCAAGATCCAGCTCGTGATGCTGAAGGACTATGGCTACGGGCCGGTGTTGAAATCGCTGGTGATCCCGCCGGAGCTCGGCAAGATGGCGCCGATCGGCGAGCGCGCGGCCAAGCTCTATAATCCGGACTGGACCGTTATCAACGAGAAGCGCGAGGAGTGGACCAAGCGCTGGAATCGCGAGGTCGAGCGCTGATCTGATCGTCGATAGCGGAGACAGCGCATGGCCTATCTCGAGCTCGATCGGGTCGCAAAACAGTTCGGTACGCAGACTGTGGTCGATGACTTCAGTCTGTCGGTGGGGAAGGGGGAGTTCATCTCCTTCCTCGGTCCGTCCGGCTGCGGCAAGACCACGACGTTGCAGATGATCGCGGGCTTCCTCGACCCCACGCGCGGCACGATCCGCCTCGAGGGCAAGGATCTGACCGCGATCCATCCGGCCAAGCGCGGGCTCGGGATCGTGTTCCAGAGCTACGCGCTGTTTCCGCACATGACCGCGGCAGAGAACGTCGCTTTTGGCCTGGAGATGCGTGACGTGCCGCGCAATGAGCGGACCGAGCGCGTCCGCGCCGCGCTCGCGATGGTGGGGCTCGCCGGTTACGAGGATCGTCATCCGCGCCGCATGTCCGGCGGCCAGCAGCAGCGCGTCGCACTGGCGCGCGCACTGGTGATCAAGCCGAGCGTGCTGCTGCTCGACGAGCCGCTGTCGAATCTCGACGCCAAGCTGCGCGAGGAGATGCAGATCGAGCTGCGCCAGATCCAGCGCACGATCGGCACCACCACCATCCTCGTCACCCACGACCAGAACGAGGCGATGTCGCTGTCCGACCGCATCGTGGTGATGAGCCAGGGCAAGATCGAGCAGATCGGCACCCCGCAGGAAACCTACGAGAAGCCGGCCTCGGCATTCGTCTCGCAGTTCCTCGGCAAGACCAACGATTTTGCCGCGACTATCGACCGGACCGTTTCGCCGACGCAACTGGTGGCGGGCTCCTGGCGCGCACCGGCGCCGGCCGGACTTGGTGGTCCCGTGACCGTCAGTGTTCGCCCCGAAAGAATCGGCTTTGGCGACACCGGCCTCACCGCAAAAATCGTCACCCGCATCTTCCAGGGCAATCACTGGCTGTTCCAGTGCGACAGCGAATGCGGACCGGCGATCGTGATCCGCCAGAATGATGGTCAGGCGCAGCCAGCCGAAGGCGAGGCCGTTCGCCTGTCCTGGCGTCCGGAGGACATGAGCGTGCGCGCGAGGGCCGGCGTATGAGCGCGGTGGCCGAGGAACGCAGCGCGCGTGCGCCATGGGCGCTAACGGCGCCCGCCTTAATGCTGTTCGTCGGCGTGCTGCTAATTCCGCTGGCGATGACCGTGATGCTGTCGTTCCACGATTGGGGCCAGTACAAGGGCATCGAGCCGGTCTTCATCCTCAAGAACTGGCACGAGATTGCGACCGATCCCTATTACGCCGAAATGTTCTGGCGGACGTTTCGCATCGCGATCCTGACCACGCTGCTCACCGCATTGCTGGGCGCACCCGAAGCCTACATCCTCAACCGCATGAGCGGCCGCTGGAAGAGCTTCTTCCTGCTGGTCATTCTCGGACCGCTGCTGATCTCCGTCGTCGCGCGCACGCTCGGCTGGGCGCTGCTGTTCGGCGGCAACAACGGCCTCGTCAACAAGCTCTTGATGTCGCTTGGCGCGATCCGCTCGCCCATTCCGTTCATGTTCACTGAAACCGGCATGGTGGTCGCGCTCGCGCATGTGATGATGCCGTTCATGGTCTTGTCGGTGTGGGCGGCGCTGCAGCGGCTCGATCCGCAGATCGAGAATGCCGCGATGTCGCTCGGCGCGGGCCCCGTGACGATCATACGCCGCATCATCATGCCGCAGATCATGCCGGGCGTGCTGTCGGGCGCGATCATCGTGTTCTCGCTCTCGGCCAGCGCCTTTGCGACGCCCGCGATCATCGGCGGCCGCCGGCTCAAGGTCGCGGCGACGCTCGCCTATGACGAGTTCCTCAACACGCTGAACTGGCCGCTCGGCGCTGCCGTGGCGAGCCTGCTGCTGGTCGCGCTGGTCCTGATCGTCGTGGGCAGCAACGCGCTGATCGAGCGCCGCTACGCAGAGGTGTTCCGATGAGACGGAACGGCCCGCTCGCGCTGATATTCCACACCATCTTCGTCATCGTCATGGTGGCGCCGATCCTTGTCGTCTGTCTCGTCGCCTTCACGCCCGAAGGTTTTCTGTCGCTGCCGACCAACGGCTTTTCGCTGCGCTGGTTCAGGACAATCGCCAACTATCCGGAATTCATCCACGCCTTCTGGGTCAGCCTTGGGCTGGGCGCGCTGTCCTCTTTCGTGGCGCTGCTGTTCGCGGTGCCGGCGGCGCTGGCGATCGCGCGCTATCGTTTCCGTGGCCGTGATGCGCTGGCGGCGCTCTTCCTGTCGCCGCTGATGATCCCACATGTCGTGCTCGGCATCGCTTTCCTGCGCTTCTTCACTTCGGCCGGCCTCGGCGGCAGCTTCGCCGCGCTGATCATCGCGCACGTCATCATCGTGTTTCCGTTCGCGCTGCGGCTGACGCTGGCGGCGGCGACCGGCATGGACCGCTCGGTCGAAATAGCGGCAGTCTCGCTCGGTGCGGGCGGCTGGACGCTGTTCCGCCGTGTGACGCTGCCGTTGATCCTGCCCGGCGTCATCAGCGGCTGGGCGCTCGCCTTCATCCAGTCCTTCGACGATCTCACCATGACCGTCTTCCTCGCGGCGCCCGGCACCGAAACGTTGCCCGTGCGCATGTTCCTTTATATCCAGGACAACATCGATCCGCTGGTGACGTCGGTCTCGGCCTGCGTGATCGCGATCACCATGACCGCCCTCATTCTGCTCGATCGCTTCTACGGGCTCGACCGCGTGCTCGCCGGCAAGGGCGATACGGGACGATAGGAGAACCTATGCGAACGGATTACGACGTCGCCGTCGTCGGCGGCGGACTGCTCGGCTCCGCCATTGCCTGGGGCCTCGGCCGCCTCGGCAAGAAAGTTGCCGTGCTCGACGAAGGCGATATCACCAAGCGCGCCTCGCGTGCGAACTTTGCGCTGGTCTGGGTGCAGAGCAAAGGGCTCGGCATGCCGGCCTATACGGTGTGGACCGTGCAGGCGTCGCAGGCGTGGGGCCGGCTTGCGTCCGAGCTGAAGCAGCAGACCGGACTCGACGTCGCGCTTCAGCAGAATGGCGGCTTTCATCTTACGCTCGGCGAGGACGAATTCGGTCAGCGTGCTGAACTGGTCAAGCGCATGCACAACCAGGTCGGCGCTGCCGACTACAAGATGGAGATGCTTTCCGCGTCCGAGGTGAAGAAGTCGCTGCCGCTGATCGGATCAGAGGTCTCCGGCGGCAGCTATTGTCCGCTCGACGGCCACGTTAATTCGCTGCGCACGTTCCGCGCGTTCCACACCGGCTTCAGGGCGTTCGGCATCGACTATTTTCCGGAGCGTCCGGTCTCGGCCATCAGCAAGAGCGGCGGCGAATTCCGCCTGACGACGCCGGCTGGCCAACTCCGTGCTGCGAAGATCGTGCTCGCCGCGGGCAATGCGAACCAGACACTCGCACCGATGGTCGGTCTCTACGCGCCGATGGGGCCGACTCGCGGCCAGGTCGTCGTAACCGAGCGCACCATGCCCTTCCTGCCGCATCCGCTGACCACGATCCGCCAGACCGACGAGGGCACGGTGATGATCGGCGACAGCAAGGAGGATCAACTGGATGATCGCGTGCTGAAGCCTTCGATCAGCGGCGTCATGGCCGATCGCGCGCAGCGCATGTTCCCGCATCTGTCGCGGCTCAACGTGGTCCGCAGTTGGTCCGGCATTCGCGTCATGCCGCAGGACGGCTTTCCGATCTACGACCAGTCGGAGACCTATCCCGGCGCCTTCGTCGCCTGCTGCCATTCCGGCGTGACGCTCGCCTCCAACCACGCTTTCGAGATTGCGCGCATGGTAGCGCAGGGCGCCCTCGAGCCCGAAGTGGTGGGGGCGTTCTCGGCCAGCCGTTTTGGTGGCGCGGGCGCGGCGAACAACAGCGGCTATTAGAGATATCAAGGAGCCAAGAGGCATCCATGTTTAGACGATCCGAACAGGACAAGCGCCCAGAGGTGCAGATCTTCGTCGACGGCGTTGCCGTCGCAGCGCGCCAGGGCGACACCGTCTCCGCGGCGCTATTGGCCTCCGGCGTTGACGCGCGGCGTTCCACTGCGGTGAGCGGCGCGCCGCGTCTGCCCTTTTGCATGATGGGCGTGTGCTTCGACTGCCTCGTCACCATCGATGGCGTCGGCAACCGCCAGGGGTGCCTCGTGCCCGTCGCCGAGGGCATGCAGATCGAAATCCAGAAGGGCAAGCGGGAGATCGGAAAATGACTGTGGCTCCCAAGCGCGAAGCCTATGACGTGGTGGTGATCGGCGCCGGGCCTGCGGGTCTTGCTGCTGCCGCGACCTCCGCCGAGGCCGGCCTGTCGACGCTGCTGCTCGACGAGAATATCGGCCCCGGCGGCCAGGTGTTCCGCGCCATCGCCTCGACGCCCGTGACGGATCGCAATCAGCTCGGCGCGGATTATTGGGTCGGTGCCGATCTCGTGCAGGCGCTGCGCGCCAGCAATGTGGAAGTGATCCAGCGTGCCACGGTCTGGAGCCTCGACCGCAATCTCGAGATCGCGGTGTCCATCGGCGGCGCCTCGGCCTTCATCAAGGCCAAGCGCGTGATCCTTGCGACCGGCGCGCTGGAGCGGCCGTTCCCGATTCCTGGCTGGACGCTGCCGGGCGTGATGACCGCAGGCGCGGCGCAGACCATGCTGAAGTCCTCGGCGCTGGTGCCCGACGGGCGCACGGTGATCGCAGGCCAGGGCCCGCTGCTCTGGCTGCTCGCGGCCCAGATCTTGCGCCTTGGCGGCCGCATCGACCGCATTCTCGACACCACCGAGCGCGGCAATTACTTCGCCGCGCTGCCCCACGCCTTCGCATTCCTAACCTCGCCCTATTTCACCAGGGGCCTGTCGATGGTGCGCGAGGTGAAGGCGAAGGTGCAGGTCGTCTCCGGCATCACCGAGCTTGCTGCGGCCGGCAACGGCCAGCTCGCGAGCGTGAGCTATGTTGCCGGCAGCAAGCGCGAGACCATTCCTGCGGATCTTCTGCTGCTGCATCAGGGTGTCGTGCCGAACGTCAATCTGGCGATGGCGGCCGGCGTCGAGCATCGCTGGGACGATCTGCAATTGTGCTGGTCGCCGGTACTGGACGCGAGCGGCAATTCGTCGGTCGCCGGCATCGCAATCGCCGGTGACGGCGCGGGCATCGGAGGTGCCAATGCAGCCGTGGTGCGCGGTCGCATTGCCGCGCGCGCCGCGGTCGAAGCGCTGGCGCCAGCAGCTGCCGCAAAACTCCCCGCAATGGCAACGCTTCGTGCCGATCTCGCCAAGGCCGAGCGCGGCCGCGTCTTCCTCGACACGCTGTTCCGCCCCGCGCAACAGTTCCGCATTCCCACAGGCGACACCATCGTCTGCCGCTGCGAGGAGGTGACGGCGAAGGATGTTCTCGATTCCGTCGCGATCGGCGCGACCGGGCCGAACCAGCTCAAGGCCTATCGTCGCACCGGCATGGGCCCGTGCCAGGGCCGGCTCTGCGGTCTCACCGTCACCGAGCTGATGGCGCAGGCGCGGGACAAGAGCCCGCAAGAGATCGGCTATTACCGGCTGCGCGCGCCGGTGAAGCCGATCACGCTCGCCGAGCTCGCCGCCGTCCCGAACAGCGAAGCCGACGTGAAGGCCGTGGTGCGCGGATGAGCAAGAACGTGGATGCAATCGTCATCGGCGGCGGCATCCACGGATGCTCGACCGCGCTGCACCTGTGCCTTGCCGGCTTGAAGCCGGTACTGATCGAGAAGGACTATGCCGGTCGGCACGCTTCCGGCGTCAACGCCGGCGGCGTGCGCCAGCTCGCGCGGCACATCCCTGAGATTCCGCTTTCGATCCGTTCGATGGGGATCTGGGAGAAGATCACTGATCTCCTCGACGACGATTGCAGCTTCGAGAGCTACGGCCAGGTTCTGGTCGCCGAGAACGAGGACGAGCTCGCCGTCTGCCGCACCCGCGTCGCCAAGCTGAATGCGCTTGGCTTCACTCATGAAGAGCTGATCGACGCAGCGGAATTGCGCCGGCTGGTGCCCGCGGTGGCCGAGACCTGTCCGGGCGGTGTGGCCTCGCGCCGTGACGGCGCGGCCAATCCGGCGCAGACAACGACGGCGTTCCGGCGCAAGGCTGAGCAGTTAGGTGCGACCGTGCGCGAGGGCGTGGCCGCTACCAACATCCGCTACAGCGACGGCCTCTGGCACGCCGATGCGGGCTTGGAGAGCTTTGCTGCGCCGGTGCTCGTCAATGCCGCCGGCGCCTGGGCCGGCAAGATCGCCGCTGATCTCGGCGAGCCCGTGCCCGTCGAGACCGTAGCGCCGATGCTGATGATTACCTCGCGCGTGCCGCACTTCATCGATCCCGTCGTGATCCTGCGCGGACGCAAGCTCTCCTTCAAGCAGTTCAAGAACGGCACCGTGCTGATCGGCGGTGGCCACCTCGCGACGCCGTACCAGGACCGCAACGAGACGGTGCTGGACTGGAAGAGTCTTGCGACCAGCGCGCAGACCGTATTCGAGCTGTTCCCGGTGATGCGCAGCGCGACCATCGTCCGCGCCTGGGCCGGCATCGAAGCCAAGATGAAAGACGATCTTCCCGTGTTCGGGCCGAGCAGCCGTCACAAGGGCCTCTATCACCAGTTCGGCTTCTCGCTGCACGGTTTCCAGCTCGGCCCCGGTGCCGGCGCCGTCATGGCGGAGCTGATCGTCAACGGCGGCACCCAGACCCGCGTCAGCGATCTCGGCATCGACCGCTTCCATCCTTCCACGCACTAGCAACAAGAGGACATCATGAGCATCACCCGCAGCATCCGCACGCCCATCATGCATCGCGCCGTCGAGGCCAATGGCTTCGTCTTTCTCGGTGGCACAATTGCCGACGACACCTCGGTCTCGATGGGCGACCAGACCCGCAACATCCTCGGCAAGATCGCCGGCTATCTGAAGGAAGCCGGCACCGACAAGAGCCGCGTCGTCAGCGCCTCGATCTTCGTCACGGATCTCTCCAAGAAGAAGGAGATGGACACAGCCTGGACCGAGTTCTTCGGCGACAATCTGCCGACCCGCGCCACCGTCGGCGTCGCCGATCTCGGCGGCGGCGCGCTGATCGAAGTGGTGGTCACCGCGCTCAAGGGCTGATCGCGTTGGCTGAGGGACGTTAGCGCTCTCGCGCGGTCGTCCCTTCGAGACCTCGCCGCCTCCGACAAGGTGGAGCGTACCGGTGGCGGGATCGTTTGATCCCGCCACCTCCGGAAATGTCAGTCTGTTCTGTGATTCTCAAAAACCCGACGCCCTGACCCAGCGCGTCGGGTGGAATGAATGAGTATCAATCCGTGATCCCAACGCAATCGTTGTGACCCGTGCCGCGCCAATTGACCACTCCGGGAAACTACCGCATGGAACTGAATGAGGTTTCACGCACCTCCACCCGGTTCCAGCGACTCGCCGATCTCCAGCGGATGAGCCATGGTCTCGTGCAGCGCCTCGCGGTCGAGCTCGCCTTCGGAGATGCTGATGACGATGCAGGCGACGCCATTGCCGATCAGATTGGTCAGCGCGCGGCATTCGCTCATGAACTTGTCGATGCCGACCAGGATCGCGATCGACTGGATCGGAATATCAGGCACGATCGAGAGCGTCGCGGCGAGCGTGATGAAGCCTGCGCCGGTGACGCCCGAAGCGCCCTTCGAGGTGATCATGGCGATGCCGAGGATGCCGAGTTCCTGCCAGATGGTCAGATGCGTGTTAGTCGCCTGCGCCAGGAACAACGTCGCCAGCGTCATGTAGATGTTGGTACCATCGAGGTTGAAGCTGTAGCCGGTTGGGATCACGAGGCCGACCACCGAGCGCGAGGCGCCGAGATGCTCCATCTTCTGAATCATCTGCGGCAGCACCGTCTCGGAGGACGAGGTGCCCAGCACGATCAGGAGCTCGTCCTTGATATAGGCGATGAAGCGCAGGATCGAGAAGCCCGCCAGCCGCGCAATCGCGCCGAGCACGATCAGTACGAACAGGATGCTGGTGAGATAGAAGGTGCCGATCAACGCGGCGAGATTGAGCAGCGAGCCGAGTCCGTAGGCCCCCACGGTGAACGCCATCGCGCCGAAGGCGCCGATCGGCGCGACGCGCACGATGATGCGAATGATGCCGAAGAACATTTTTGCGGCCTTGTCGATCGCGTCCGCAATGGGCTCGCCGGCCTTGCCGAGGAAGGCGATGGCGAAGCCGGAGAGAATCGAGATCAGCAGCACCTGCAAGAGGTCGCCGCGCGCGATGGCGCCCAGATAGCTGTCGGGGATGATCGCCATCAGATGGGCGACGATGCCCTCCTCCTTGGCCTTGGTGACGTAGGTCGCCACTGATTTCGGGTCGATCGTGGCGGGATCGATGTTGAAGCCGTGTCCGGGCTGGAGGATCTCGCCGACCAGCAGGCCGACCGCGAGCGCGACGGTCGACACCGTCTCGAAGTAGATCAGCGACTTCAGCCCGACCCGGCCGACACGCTTGAGATCGCCCATCGAGGAGATGCCGTGGACCACCGTGCAGAAGATCACCGGCGCGATCATCATCTTGATCAGCGCGATGAAACCGTCGCCAAGCGGCTTCAAGGCTTTTCCGAGATCGGGATAGAAGTAGCCGATGAGCACGCCGAGCACGATCGCGATCAGCACCTGGACGTAAAGGATCTTGTACCAGGGCTGGTGCCGGCGGAGGATGACTGGCTGGATCGCGACTTGTGTCATAGTGTAGGCCCAGGAACGTATTGATCTTGCATGATTTGCATCATGTGATGGGCGCCGCAGAAGCGACAATCACATTTTTGTCGGATCGCACGAACATCGATCGCTGGACCGCAACTGGGGGGAACATGACGATCGCAACAGACTCGGACGATCAGGCGCAGGGCTATTTTCCGCGTTGGAAACTCAAGACCTCGGGCGTGATCATGCCGGAGGAGCGGCTGTCCTGGGGCCAGACCATCGCCTCCGGTCTCCAGCATTGCGTCGCGATGTCGGGCTCGACGATCATCGCGCCGCTGCTGATGGGGTTCGATCCTAATGTTGCAGTCCTGTTCTCCGGCATCGGCACGCTGATCTTCTTCGTCATCGTCGCGGGGCGCGTGCCGAGCTATCTCGGCTCGAGCTTCGCGTTCATCGCCGTCGTCATCGCCGCCACCGGCTATGCCGGGCAGGGACCGAACCCGAACCTGTCGGTTGCGCTCGGCGGAATCGTCGGCGCCGGGGTGCTGTACGGCCTGATTTCGCTGATCGTGATGTGGTCCGGCGTCGGTTGGATCGAGCGGCTGCTGCCGCCGGCCGTCACCGGCGCCGTGGTCGCCGCGATCGGCCTCAACCTCGCGCCCGTGGCGATCAAGGCGGTGAGCGCCAATGCGTTCGACACCTGGATCGGGCTCGCGACTGTCCTGATCATCGGCGTGGTTGCCGTTGCCGCGCCTGGCCTGTGGCGCCGCCTGCCGATCATTGTCGGTGCGATCGGCGGATATCTCCTGTACCTGCTGTTCGCGAACGGCCTCGGCTTTGGCAAGCCGATCGACTTCAGCCAGCTCTCGGCCGCGCCGTGGCTCGGCCTGCCGAACTTCACCGCACCGAGCTTCCATGCCGATGCAATCTTCCTCATCGCGCCGGTGGCGGTCATTCTCGTCGCCGAGAACCTCGGGCACATCAAGGCGGTCGGGGCCATGACGGGGCGGAGCCTCGATGCCTATCTCGGCCGCGCCCTGTTCGCCGACAGCCTCGCGACCATCGTGGCGGCCTGCGGCGGCGGCACCGGGGTCACCACCTATGCCGAGAACATCGGCGTCATGGCGGCGACGAAGGTCTATTCGACCTTGCTGTTTGCCTTCGCAGCCCTTGTGTCGATCCTGCTCGGCTTCTCGCCGAAATTCGGTGCGTTGATCCTGTCGATCCCCGGCGCAGTCATTGGCGGCCTCTCGATCGTGCTGTTCGGATTGATCGCGGCGATGGCGGGACGAATCTGGGTCGAGAACAAGGTCGACTTCGCAAACCCTGCGAACCTCATCACCATCGCCGTGGCGCTGACTGCGGGCGCCGGCGACCTCACGCTCAAGTTCGGCGCGTTCACGATCGGCGGGATCGGCACCGCGACCTTCGGAGCCATCATTCTGTATCAGATACTGACTTCGCCGCTGGCGCAGCGCGCCGAGTGAATCCCGGCGATGCACCGAAAGGATGGAACAAAACGCCGGTTCCATCCATGATGATTCATCCCGGAGAGAACCCATGCCGCAAACCGATCGTTCAACCTCATTTCCCTCGCGTCTCGTCGGCCAATACGCGCTCGTGACCGGCGCCTCCCAAGGCATCGGCCGTGCCGTTGCCATCCGGCTCGCCCAGGAAGGCGCGACCGTCGCCATCAATTATTTTGGCAGTCCCGAAGGAGCGGAGGAGACGCTCGCGCTCGCACGAACGGCATCTGCCGACCGCGGCCATGGCAGGCTCGACCATGTCGTGGTCAAGGCCGATGTCGGCAACGGGCAGGACATTGCCGCGATGTTCGAGACTGTCCTTTCGCGCTGGAAGCGCCTCGACTGTCTCGTCAACAATGCCGGCTTCCAGCGGGAATCGCCGAGCGAGGCGCTCGACGTCGAAAGCTACCGCCGCATCATCGACGTCAATCTCAACGGCGCCGTGCTCTGCGCGCAGAAGGCGCTGGCGCATTTCGTCGCGCGCGGCGGAGGCGGCAGCATCATCAACTGTTCGAGCGTCCACCAGATCATCCCCAAGCCCGGCTATCTCGCTTATTCGATCAGCAAGGGCGGCATGGCCAATCTGACCCGCACGCTGGCGCTCGAATTCGCCGGCCAAGGCATCCGCGTCAATGCCGTCGGTCCCGGCGCCATCGACACGCCGATCAATGTGGCCTGGACCGGCGATCCCGCGAAGAGGGGCGTGGTCACCGCCCACATTCCCATGGGGCGCGTCGGCACGCCGGAAGAGATCGCTGCCGTGTTCGCCTTCCTCGCCTCGGACGAGGCGAGCTACATCACCGGCCAGACCATCTATGCCTGCGGGGGCCTGACGCTGTTTCCCGAATTCCGGGAAAACTGGGCGAGCTGAACTCAGTTCGGATCACCGGTGCCGCCCCCTGGAGATGGAAGCAGGACCGATTGGGTGTCTGCGGCGCCGTGTGCTATCGACCGGGGACGGCGCTACCGCTATTGGCAAGCGCCGACACGTGAAGGGCTCGTGACCACAACCATCAACATCAATGCCTACAGCGACGCGCTGGTGGTCCTCGGTACTGCCGGCGTCGTGGTGCCGATTGTCAGGCATTGGGGCATCAATCCGGTGCTGGGCTATCTCGGTGCCGGCGCCATTCTCGGTCCGCTCGGGCTCGGCTCGCTCGTAAGGGACCTTCCGTTCCTGTACTGGTTCACGGTCGCGGACGCGCAGAACGTCGAGGGTATCGCCAATCTCGGAATCGTGTTCCTGCTGTTCCTGATTGGGCTCGAGCTGTCCTTCCGGCGGCTCGTCACGATGCGGCGCCTGGTGTTCGGGCTGGGTGGCCTGCAGGTCCTGACAACGTCCGCCATGATTTTCGGCGCGGCGCTTCTCGCCGGACAGAGCTCCGATATCGCCGTCATCCTTGGCGCGAGCCTTGCGCTGTCCTCGACGGCGATCGTGCTCGAACTTCTGTCAGCTGAGAGGCGGCTTTCGACCGGTGCGGGGCGCGCCAGCTTCTCGGTGCTGTTGGCCCAGGACCTTGCCGTGGTTCCCATTCTGGTTCTCGTCTCGGTGCTCGGCGCAGACAGCGGCGGCTCCGTCGTGGTGCACATCTCCAGTGCGGTCCTGAAGGCGGCGCTGGCGGTCGCTGCCCTTACTCTGCTCGGACGGTTGCTGATGCGTCCGCTCTTCCAGATGGTTGCGGGCACCCATTCGACCGAATTGTTCGTTGCCGCGACCCTGTTCGTCATCGTCGGCGCAGGGCTTGCCGCGCACCAGGCTGGCCTGTCGATGGCGCTCGGAGCATTCGTTGCGGGGCTGATGCTGGCGGAGACCGAGTATGGCAAAGCCATTGAGGCCACTGTCGAACCGTTCAAGGGCCTGCTGCTGGGCATCTTCTTCTTCACCGTCGGTATGGCCATCGACTTCCGCGTGTTCATGCGCGAGCCTGGTTGGCTGCTGGCGGCCGTTATCGGCATTCTCGCCGGCAAGGCGATCGTGCTGATCATCCTGGGTCGCCTCTTCAGACTCTCTTGGCCGGCGGCGATCGAAATCGGCTTCTTGCTGGGTCCCGTCGGCGAATTCGCTTTCGTCAGCATCGGAATCGCGTCGGCCGGCGGCCTGATCGAACCCCGCGTGTCGAGCTTTGCCGTCGCCATCACCGCTGTGACGATGGCATCGACGCCGCTTCTGGGCATGCTCGGACGACGTTTGGCCGCGAAGCTGGGTAACGAGCGCACGCCCGACCCTGAACTCGCGGTCCGGCCGCCCGGCGACCGGGCGCAGGCCATCGTGGTCGGCTACGGCCGCGTCGGAAAAGTCGTGTGCTCGCTGCTGACCAGCCATGGTCTAGACTACATCGCGGTTGATCACGACGCCGTCGCAGTGGCGCGCGACCGCCGCGACGGTCACAAGGTCTATTTCGGCGACGCGACAGAACCGGGCTTCCTCGAAGCTTGCGGCCTGATGCAGACGACCGGCGTGATCATCACCATCCAATCGCGACCTGCGATCGATGCTGTCGTCGAGCGGATCCGCGCGGTGCGGCCTGACGTGCTGATCGTTTCGCGTGCGCGGGACGCCGATCATGCCCGCCACCTCTATGCGATCGGCGCGACCGATGCGGTGCCGGAAACCATCGAGGCAAGCCTGCAACTTTCCGAAGCCGCACTGGTCGGCCTCGGAGTTGCGGTCGGGCATGCAATCGCCTCGGTGCACGAGAAGCGGGACGAATTCCGGCTGATGCTGCAGCAAGCCGCTCGCAAGGCAGGAAAAGAGAAAGCTCGTCCGTTCGATCTCTCAGGGCGTCAGTCCTCGCGATAGCTGGCTCGCCGGGCGGCATGCGCTGCGGACTGTCATGATCTGGCAAAACGGGCTTGCCCGAACTACATCTGCGCCATGACCAATGCTCCGCTGGCAAACCGACCGCTCGAAGATTTCCTTGGCCGGCACGAACGTCTGTTCGTGCTGACCGGCGCCGGCTGCAGCACCAATTCGGGCATTCCCGATTATCGCGACAGCCAAGGCAACTGGAAACGGACCCAGCCGGTCAACTTCCAGGCCTTCATGTCGGAGGAGCATACGCGCCGGCGCTATTGGGCGCGCAGCATGGTCGGCTGGCGGCGGTTCGGTCAGGCGAAGCCGAACGATGCGCACCGTGCGCTGGCCCGGCTCGAGGCGAAAGGCCGGTGCGGGATGCTGCTGACCCAGAATGTCGACCGGCTGCATCAATCGGCCGGCCATCGGCAGGTCATCGACCTGCACGGTCGGCTCGATCTTGTCCGCTGCATGGCCTGCGGCCGCAAGACACCGCGCGACGAGTTTCAACATGCGCTTGGTGGCGCGAACGCGGCGTGGCTGACGCTCGATGCCGCCGATGCACCTGATGGCGACGCCGATCTGGAGCACGAGGATTTCTCGTCGTTCCAGGTGCCTGCCTGCGAAGCCTGTGGCGGCATCCTCAAGCCCGACGTCGTGTTCTTCGGCGAGAACGTTCCCCGCGACGTCGTCGCCACGGCGCAGGATCATCTGGCGCAAGCCGACGCCATGCTGATCGTCGGCTCCTCATTGATGGTCTACTCCGGCTTCCGCTTCGTCCAGGCTGCCGCGCACCGCAATATCCCGATCGCCGCGGTCAATCTCGGCCGCACCCGCGCCGATGATCTCCTGACGCTAAAGGTCGAGGAGCGCTGCGAGGCGGCGCTCGCATTCCTGCTCTGAACGCCCCAGCGGCGAACACGTCTTGCCTATTGCATAGGTGCCAAGCAGAATAGCCGGGCGCGGCGTTGTCCTCGTCGTCCATGGCATGGAAATTGCTGCGCTTTCGACCTCAGTCTTGACGATCAGCACGGAGAATTTGGAATGCTTGAGGGAGCCGAGGTGCGGCTTGCCGTAGATATCGGCGGCACGTTCACGGATATCGTGCTGGACGTGGGCGAGGCGCGCAAGACGCGCAAGGTGCTGACGACGCCGCAGCGCCCCGAGCAGGCGGTGCTGGACGGCATCCGCCTGATCCTCACTGATGCGCGTGCGCATATCAGCGACATCGACGTCTTCATCCACGGCACCACGCTCGCGACCAATGCCATCATCGAGCGCCGCGGGGCAAAAACGGCGCTGATCGCGACCGACGGCTTCCGCGACGTGCTCGATATCGGCACCGAAAGCCGCTACGACCAATATGATCTCAGCATCGACAAGCCGAAGCCGCTGGCGCCCCGTTCCCTGCGCTTCACCGTGCCAGAGCGCATCGACGCCCATGGCGCCGTCCGCCTCCCGCTGGACGAGACTGCCGTGCGCGGGCTCGCGCCGAAATTGCGTGAGCTGGGCGTCGAGAGCGTCGCGATCGCCTTTCTGCACTCCTATGCGAATCCCGAGCACGAGCGGCGCGCGGCCGCGATCCTGGCCGAGGAGATGCCCGGCATTTCCGTGACGGTGTCATCGGCGGTGTGTCCGGAAATCCGCGAATATGAGCGTACCTCCACCGCGGTCGCCAACGCCTATGTGCAACCGTTGATCGATGGCTATCTCGCCCGCATGGCCGATGCCTTGCAGGTCGAGCAGTTCCGCGGCGCGATCTATCTCGTCACCTCCGGCGGCGGCGTCACCTCGATCGAGACGGCGCGGCGTTTTCCGGTGCGCCTCGTCGAGTCCGGTCCGGCCGGCGGCGCCATTTTCGCCGCGCAGATCGCGGCGCGGTTAGGAGAGAGCAAGGTGCTGTCCTTCGACATGGGCGGCACCACGGCAAAAATCTGCCTGATCGAAAAATACCAGCCGGAGACCTCGCGCGTGTTCGAGGTCGATCGCGCCGCGCGCTTCCTCAAAGGCTCCGGCCTGCCGGTGCGCATTCCCGTGATCGAGATGGTCGAGATCGGCGCAGGCGGCGGCTCGATCGCCCATATCGACGCGATGAAGCGCGTCACCGTCGGCCCCGAAAGCGCCTCGTCGGAGCCGGGCCCGGCCTGCTACGGCCGCGGCGGTCAGCGCCCGGCCGTGACGGATGCGGACGTCGCGCTCGGCATGATCGATCCCGATGCCTTTGCAGGCGGCACGATCAAGCTCGACCCGGAACTGTCGAAGCAGGCGCTGCTGCGCGATGTCGGTGAGATACTCGGCCTGTCGGCGGAGACCGCGGCCTATGCCGTGCACGAGGTCGTCTGCGAGAACATGGCGAGCGCGGCACGCGTGCATGCGGTCGAGCGCGGCGCAGTGGTTGGCCAGCACACGCTGATCGCGTTCGGCGGTGCCGCGCCGCTGCATGCAGCGCGGGTCGCCGAGAAGATCGGTGTGTCCCGCGTGATCGTGCCCTCGAATGCCGGCGTCGGCTCGGCGGTGGGCTTCCTCGCCGCACCCATCGCCTATGAGCTGGTGCGCAGCCGGCATGTCCGCCTCGATGATTTCGACACCGAGGCGGTCTCCGATCTCCTGCAGGAGATGGCGACCGAGGCGCGTGCGCTGGTCGAGCCTGGCGCCGCCGGTGCGCCGGTGCGCGAGCGCCGCGCCGCCTTCATGCGCTATGTCGGCCAGGGCCACGAGATCACCGTCGAGCTGCCGAACCGGCGGCTGATGACGGCCGATCTCGCCGGCCTGCGCCAGAAGTTCGAGGCGGATTATTCCGCGATGTTCGAGCGGCCAATCCCGGGCGCTGCGATCGAGGTCTTGAGCTGGTCGGTGCTCGCCACCACCGAGGCGCGCAATCCGCCTGCCGTTGCGGCGGTCGCGCGCAAGCCCGCGGCCAAGGCATCCGGCATCCGCAAATTCTTCGACGGCAGGGCAGGCGAGGTGATCGAGATCCCGCTCTATCGCCGCGAGGACATGACGCCGGGCGCGACCATTGCCGGTCCCGCGGTGATCGCGGAGGACGAAACCTCGACCTTCGTCTCCACCAGTTTTGACGCGCATATCGACGGTGCCGGCAGCATCGTCATGGAACGAAAGGCGGCCTGATCATGAGCAAGGCAAATGGCGCGAGCCTGATCGACCTTCAGATTATGTGGCACCGGCTGATCGCCGTGGTCGAGGAGCAGGCGCAGGTGCTGCTCCGCACCGCGTTCAGCCCGATCGTGCGCGAATGCGGCGACCTCTCGGCCGGCGTGTTCGACCTCAGGGGGCGGATGCTGGCGCAGGCGGTGACCGGTACACCCGGCCACGTCAACTCGATGGCGGAATCGGTCAAGCATTTCATCAATCACTTCCCGATCGAGACGATGAAGCAGGGCGATGCCTACATCACCAACGATCCCTGGATGGGCACCGGCCATCTCAACGATTTCGTGGTGACCACGCCCTGCTTCAAGGACGGCAAGGTCGTCGCGCTGTTCTCCTGCACCAGCCATCTCATGGACATCGGCGGCATCGGCTTCGGGCCTGACGCCACCGACGTGTTCATGGAGGGGCTCTACATCCCCATGCTGAAGCTGATCGACCAGGGCGTCGTCAACGAGACGCTGATGGCGATGATCCGCACCAATACGCGGCTGCCGATCGACACCGAAGGCGACACCTATTCGCTCGCCGGCTGCAACGACGTCGGTTGCGAGCGCCTGGTCGAGATGATGACCGAGTTCGGCATCGACACGCTCGACGAGCTCGGCGATTACATCTGCGATCGCTCGCGCGAGGCCGTGCTGGCCGAGATCGCCAAGCTGCCGAAAGGCAGCTGGCGCAACACCATGGTGGTCGACGGCTATGATGCGCCGGTGACGCTGGCCGCGACGCTGACGATCTCGGACAAAGGCATTCACGTCGATTTCGACGGCACCTCCGCGGCCTCGAAGTTCGGCATCAACGTGCCGCTGTCCTACACCACCGCCTACACCGTGTTCGGCCTCGGCTGCGTCGTCGCCTCACAGATTCCGAACAATGCCGGCTCGCTCTCGCCGCTGACGGTCTCGGCGCCGGCGGGCGCGATCCTCAATGCGCCGAAGCCCGCGCCGGTCGCCTCGCGCCACGTCATCGGCCAGATGCTGCCCGACGTCGTGTTCGGCTGCCTGCGCCAGATCATTCCCGAGCGCGTGCCGGCGGAGGGCACCTCGTGCCTGTGGAATCTCAACGTGCGCGGGCAGACGCGAAGCGGCGTCGGCGGCAATTACGGGTTCTCCATGGCGGTCACCTCCAATGGCGGCACCGGCGCGCGCTTCGGCAAGGACGGGCTGTCGGCGACCGCTTATCCAAGCGGCGTGCGCGGCACGCCGGTGGAGATCGCGGAAACACAGACGCCGTTGATCTTCTGGCGCAAGGAGCTGCGTCCGGATTCCGGCGGGGCAGGGCGCACCCGCGGCGGCCTCGGCCAGATCATCGAAGTCGGCAGCGGCGTCGATGCGCCGTTCGACATTCTCGCTGCGTTCGACCGCATCGATCATCCGCCGCGCGGGCGCGATGGCGGCCGGGACGGCGAGCCCGGCTATGTCGGCCTGAAATCCGGGAAGAAGCTGCGCGGCAAGGGCTTTCAGCAGGTGCCTCCGGATGATCGCCTCGTGGTGCTGACGCCCGGCGGCGCCGGCATCGGTGCGCCAACCGAGCGCGATCGGGCAGCGATCAAGGACGACATGGAAAGCGGCCTCGTGTCTGCCGACAATGCGGCTTCAGTTTATGGATATGGGCGGTGACGCCATTCGGCGTCGGGTATAGCGAACGGAGGGGAGCAATGATCACGCGACGGAACTTCACCGCGGGCGCAGCGACGCTGCTCGCCGCAGGCCACATCTCGACCCGTGCGCGGGCGGCGACGACAAGCTGGGACATGTCGACGGTCTGGCCCGACGGCAACTTCCACACCCAGAACGCGATGGCCTTCGCTGAAGAAATGAAGAAGCAGAGCGGCGGTGCGGTCGTCATCACCGTGAAGGCGGGTGGCCAGCTCGGCTTCAAGGGCCCCGAGCATCTGCGCGCCGTGCGCGACGGCCTGGTGCCGCTCGCAGACGTCCTCAACATCCAGCAGGTCGGCGACGAGCCGTTCATGGGTGTCGAGAGCATCCCGTTCCTGTGCGGCTCCGTGGACGAGCTCAAGGTGCTGCACAAATATGTGCGGCCCGAATACGAGAAGATCGCCGCGCGCAACAACCAGAAGATCCTCTATGTCGTGCCATGGCCGACGCAGTATCTGCACCTCAAAGCCAAGGTCTCCGACGTCGAGGGTCTGAAGAACATCAAGATCCGCGTGCCCGACAAGAACGCGGTCGATATGCTGAACGCGATCGGTATGGCGGCCGTGATGATCCCCTGGGGCGAGACGATCCCCGCGCTCGCCTCCGGCGCGGTGGCCGGCGTTTCCACCTCGTCGGTGTCGGGCGTCGACGGCAAGTTCTGGGAATTCCTGAAATACGTCTACCCGACCAACCATGTGTGGTCGTCGCAGATGCTCACCGTCAATCTCGATTCCTGGAAGGCACTCTCCGCAGATCAGCAGAAACTCGTCGCGGATATCGCGGCCAAGATGGAGCCGGGCTTCTGGGCGAACTCGCTCAAGGCCGATATCGACAGCCTCAACCGCCTCAAGGAGGGCGGCATGGAGGTGGTACCGGTCTCGGACGCGATGATGACGGACATCCGGGCCAAGACCGCGCCGCAGCTCGACGCCTTCCTCAAGCGCGTGCCGGCGGCCGACAAGCCAGTGCGGGCCTATCTCGCCGAAATGAAGCGCGGCTGAGGGCGAGATAGTGGTGAGCGTTTCGCCCGAAGCACCGCAGAGCCTCAATGCAGCGGCGCCCGCGCCGCTGCGCATCGTCCTCGACGGCATCGATCGCCTCGGCCGGCTCGACGGCTGGATCGGCGGCGGGTGTCTCTTGATGCTGACGCTGCTGATGCTGTGCGAGGTCGCAACCCGCTTCCTCTCGAACTTCCTGCCGTTCTTCCCGCCGACCATCTCGATCGCCTGGGAATACTCGTCCTACCTGATGGCGGCGTCCTTCACCTTCGGCGCCGCCATGACCCTGCGCGTCGGCGGCCACATCCGCGTCGTGCTACTCCTGAAGAACGCACCAGTGCCGGTCCAGCGCGCGCTCGAGATTCTCTCGGCGGCCGCCGGCTTCGCCTTCATGGCGTTCCTGACCTCGGCCATGGCGAAATTCGCCTGGAGCGCGTTCGTGCGTGGCCAGGTCTCGACCTCGAGCGATACGCCGCTGTGGTTTCCACAAGCCGTCGTCACCTTCGGCATGCTGCTGCTGACGCTCCAGTTCCTGGCGCGCGCGATCCAGGCCGCGCTGGGCCTGCCGCTGGAGGATCACCGAATGAAGGCCTCCCCCGTCGAATGACCGCTTTGCCCGCTCCCGAGTTCAAGATCGCATGACCATCGAAGTCCTCGCCCTCTTTGCGATCCTGTTTGCGCTGCTGGCCTGCGGCGTCTGGATCGGCCTCACGCTTGCGCTCACCGCGACGCTGCTGCTCGCGATGTTCCGCTCGATCCCACTCGACAAGCTGCTGCCGCAATACGCCTGGAACATCCTGACCACGCAGGAGCTCCTGGCGCTGCCGCTGTTCATCCTGATGGGCGAGCTGTTGTTTCGCACCCGCCTGTCGCGCTCGCTGTTTCAGGGATTGGCGCCGTGGGCCGGTCTGCTGCCCGGCCGCCTGCTGCATGTGAACGTGATCGGCTGCACCATCTTCGCGGCGATCTCCGGCTCGTCGGCCGCGACCACGCAGGTGATCGGCCGCATGTCGCTCAACGAGCTGCTGCGCCGCGGCTATTCCCGCGACATCGCGATCGGCTCGCTGGCCGGTGCCGGCACGCTCGGCTTCCTGATCCCGCCGTCCAACATCATGATCATCTACGGCGTGCTCGGCGATGTCTCCATCCTGAAACTGTTCACGGCCGGCGTGCTGCCGGGATTTCTGCTGGCCGCGACCTTCATGGCCTGGGTGATGCTGCACACGAGCCTTAACGGCAGGATGGTCCCGGAGACGGAAGCCAAGCTTTCGCAGGTCCCGTGGGGCGAACGTTTCGCCGCGCTGAAGGACCTCGCGCCGGCGCTGTTCCTGATCGCCTGCGTGCTCGGCTCGATGTATGGCGGGCTCGCAACGCCTTCGGAGGCTGCGGCCGTCGGCGTGCTCGGCGCGGGGCTCGTCGCATGGGCGCAAGGTTCGATGTCGCAGCAGGTGATGCGCGACGTGCTCATCGGCTCGGTCGTCACCTGCTCGATGATCGCGCTGATCGTGCTCGGCGCCTCGATCCTCGGCAATGCGGCGGCATTCCTCGGCATTCCGCAGGCGGTGGCCGCCTTCGTCAAGGGGCTGGGCCTGTCGCCCTTCATGCTGATCGTGGCGCTGATCGTCTTCTATCTCGTGCTGGGCTGCTTCCTCGACGGTTTCTCGATGATTGTGATGACGCTGCCGATCGTGCTGCCGATCGTGAAGGGCGCCGGCTTCGACGAAATCTGGTTCGGCGTTTTCCTCGTGCTCGCCGTCGAAATGGCGCAGATCACGCCGCCGGTCGGCTTCAACCTGTTCGTGATCCAGGGCCTGACCGAGGACGGCCTCGGCTACATCGCGCGCGTCACGATGCCGTACCTGATGATCATGGTCGGCTTCGTGCTGCTGCTGACGCTCTGGCCGGGCATCGTCACGATACTGCCTCGGATGCTTTACGGATAATTTTGCGCCGCCCCGGCTGCACGGCCGGGACGGCGTTTCCATTTCCAAGCCTTACGCCGCCGCCTTTTTCCGCGCTTGCTCGGCCTTGTACAGCTCGAACTCTTCGGCGATCGCCTTCGCAATTGACGGCCGCTGACGCAGCCGCTCGTAATACGCCTTGACGTTCGGCCATTTCGCAAGCTCGATCTGCGGTGTCGCCATGGTCCAGTTGATGACCGTGACGAGATAGGCATCGGCCACGCTGAAATCGTCGAGCAGGAAGTCGCGCCCCTTCAGGTGATTGTCGAGGTAATCGAGCCGCGACAGGTACTTCTCGAGCGCATAAGCCTTTGTCTCCTGCGGTGCCTTGCGGTCGAGCACGGGAATGAAGAGGCCCTTGTGCAGCTCGGTGCCGATGAAGCAGAGCCATTGATGCAGCCGCGTGCGCTCGATGCCGGCGCTCGCGCCGAGGCCGGATTGCGGAAAACGGTCCGCGACATATTGCAGGATCGCGGCGTTCTCGGTCAGCACCACGCCGTCATCGGTGCGCAGCGTTGGCACGAGGCCGATCGGATTGATGGTGCGGAAGTCGGAGCCGTCGTTCAAGACCTTCTTGGTCGGCGGATCGACTTCGAGATAGTTCGCCTCGGCGCCGGCCTCATACAGCGCGACGCGTGTGGCCATCGAGCAGGCGAGCGGCGAGAAATAGAGATCCATCTGTAACCTCCTTGGGCAGTTCCTCTTGGGGTGTCGCTCAACCTGGCCAGATTGATTTTTGTACCATCTTGCATAATATGAGCTCGGTCAAGGATTATTTTGCGAGATGGTACAAAAATCAAAGCCGCCAGCTGCTGCCAATCAGTCCGAGCACCGCGGCGAACCTAAGCGCCGCGGCCGTCCCCGCGCCTACGAGCCTGATATCGCGCTTGGCAAGGCGCTCGACCTGTTCCGCAAGCAAGGCTTCGCGGCCACCTCGCTCGACGATCTCAGCGCCGCAACCGGCATGAATCGCCCGAGCCTCTACGGCGCCTTCGGCGACAAGCGCGAGCTCTACATCAAGAGCTACCAGCGTTATCGCGATGAGGCCGGCGCTTCCATGGTCGAGATCTTTCGCCAGGAGATGCCACTGCGCCAGCGGCTGGAGCGCATCTACGCATCCGCGCTCGACATCTATCTGTCCGGCGACACCGGACCGCGCGGTTGCTTCACGGTCGTGACCGCGGCGTCCGAGGCTGTTGGCGATCCCGAGATCCGCGCCATGGTACTCGACGGTCTCACCGGACTCGATAAGGCTTTTGCCAGTTGCTTCCGCCGCGCCAAGGAGAAAGGCGAGTTGTCGGAGAGCGCCGATCCAATCGCGCTGGCCCAGATCGCCTCCGCCACCATCCACACCATCGCCATCCGCTCGCGCGCCCGCGTCCCGCGCAAGGAGCTGGAGGCGATCGTGAAGGGTGCGATCGATGTGATGTTGGGTGCCAAAAGCCAGGCTGTCGTTCCGGACAAGCGCAGCGAAGCGGAGCGCAGATCCTGAACCCATAACCACAGGAAGACTGCGGCGAAGATCCGGATTTGCCTGCTCGCCTTACGACTTCTACCTGCGGCTATGGATTCCCGCCTTCGCGGCGATGACACCGAGTCTGAAGCGCCAGGGTTCGCGAAATCCGGCGCTCAATATCCCCTTCCCCGATCGACCACGTTCTCCAGCGCGCCGCCCGCCTCGAACCGCGCGATCTGCTCGGCGACATAGGCCGAGATCGCGTCGGCATCGGTGTCGGCGGCATTGTGCGGGGTCAGCACCACTTTCGGGTGGGTCCAGAACCGGCTGTCCTTCGGCTGCGGCTCCTGCACGAAGACGTCGAGCGAGGCAGCGCCCAGCATGCCGTCGTCGAGGCAGGCCAGGATATCGGCTTCGTTCTGCAGCCCGCCGCGGCCGGCATTGATCAGCACGGGCGCGCCGAGCGGGCTGTTGCGATGGAGCTTTGTGAACACGTCGCGGTTGAGGACGCCATGCGTGTCAGGCGTCAGCGGCAGGAGGCAGACCAGAATGTCGGTCGTGCGCAGGAACGCGTCCATTCCGGCGGGGCCATGGAAGCACTCGACTCCGTCGATCGTCCGCGGGCTGCGGCTCCAGCCGGCGACACGGAAGCCGAGCCGCCGCAGCACGTCGGCCGCATCGGCGCCCAATGTGCCCAATCCCATGACGCCGACCGTGATCGCGCTCGCCGGCCACTGATATTTTGGTTCCCAACGTTTCTCCCGCTGCGATTGCCTGAGGTAAAGCTCCTGGCGGTGATGCATCAGCACGTGCAGCACGACATATTCGGTCATGCGATTGGTGAGATCGGGCACGGCGACGCGCACCAGCGGCACATCGGGCAGGCTCTTGTCCGCCATCAGCGCGTCGACGCCGGCGCCGAGATTGAAGATCGCGCGCAGATTGGGGAACGCACCGAGATCGCCCGGCACCGGCTTCCACACCGCCGCATAGTGCACCTCCGCCGGATCGAGCCCAGCGTCCGGCAGCAGCACCACGCGGCGGCCGCCGCAGACCGAATCGAAGCGGGCCTTCCAGCGCTCCGGCAGCCAGTTTTGCTGCGTGCTGTTGATCAGGACGGCCAGTGTGCCCATGGTCATTCGAAGTGCCTCTTAGGTTCCGCTTGAGAAGGACCCTCCTTGGCACGATCTGCCGGATTTTTCTTGCAAATTTTTTCCGCAGCCCTGTCGGGGCGGGGCATATTGGCGCGTCTTCAGAACAGACGAGGAAGGTGCCGCCCATGCTTTACGCTATTCTTTGCTATCACGATGAGGACTTCGTCGGCTCCTGGAGCAAGGACCAGGACGAGGCCGTGATGAAGAAGCTCGCCGTGGTGCAGGAGAAGCTCACCAAGCAGGGCCGGCTCGGCCCGGTGGCGCGGCTGCTGCCGACGACCGCGGCGGCGACGCTGCGCAAGGAGGATCCGCCACTGGTGCTCGACGGTCCTTATGCCGAGACCAAGGAGCAGCTGCTCGGCTTCTACATCGTCGACTGCAAGAACCTCGACGACGCGCTCGACGTCGCGCGCGAGCTTGGAGCCGCCAATCCCGGTGGCGCCTACGAGGTGCGTCCCGTCGGCGTGTTCCGGCCCGGAGGAAATCTGACGTGAGCGAGGCCGACACCGCTTGGATCGAGACGGCGCTGACCTCGGCGCGACCCCAGGCGGTGGGCGCGCTGCTGCGCTATTTCCGCGATCTTGATACCGCAGAGGAGGCGTTTCAGAACGCCTGCCTGCGCGCGCTGAAAACCTGGCCGCAGAACGGCCCGCCGCGCGATCCCGCCGCCTGGCTGATCATGGTCGGCCGCAACGTCGCGATCGACGAGGTGCGGCGCGCCCGCAAGCAGAAGCCGCTGCCGGAGGACGACCAGGCGATCTCCGATCTCGACGACGCCGAAGGCGCACTCGCCGAGCGGCTCGACGGCTCGCACTATCGCGACGACATCTTGCGGCTGATGTTTATCTGCTGCCACCCCCAGCTGCCTGCAACGCAGCAGATCGCGCTGGCGTTGCGCATCGTCTCCGGCCTCACGGTGAAGCAGATCGCGCGCGCCTTCCTGGTCTCGGAGGCCGCGATGGAGCAGCGCATCACCCGCGCCAAGGCGAAGGTCGCCGGGGCCGGGACGCCGTTCGAGGCGCCCGGCGCGGTCGAGCGCTCCGAGCGGCTCGCCGGCGTCGCGGCGATGATCTACCTGATCTTCAACGAAGGCTATTCGGCGAGTGGCGACACCGCCGAAATCAGGAAGCCGCTGTGCGAGGAGGCGATCCGGCTGGCGCGGCTGCTGCTGCGGCTGTTTCCGAGCGAGCCGGAGATCATGGGCCTGACGGCGCTGATTCTGTTGCAACACGCGCGCAGCGCCGCGCGGTTTGCCGAGGACGGATCGCTGATTTTGCTGGAGGATCAGGATCGTTCCTTGTGGAGCGGCACCATGATCGCGGAGGGCCTCGCGCTGATCGACAAGGCCATGCGCCACCGCCGCAGCGGTCCCTACCAGATCCAGGCCGCGATCGCCGCGCTGCATGCGCGCGCCGCGACGCCGGAGGAGACCGACTGGACCCAGATCGATCTGCTCTATGGCGCGCTCGAAGTGGTGCAGCCCTCGCCGGTGGTGACGCTCAACCGTGCGGTCGCGGTCTCCAAGGTGCGCGGGCCGCAGGCCGCGCTCGAGCTGATCGAGCCGCTGGCGCCGAAGCTCGCCAACTACTTCCATTTCTACGGCGTGCGCGGCGCCTTCCTGATGCAGCTCGGCCGCAACGACGATGCGCGCATCGCCTTCGACCGCGCCATCGCGCTCGCCAATACGTCGGCCGAAGCCGCCCACATCCGCATGCATCTCGACCGGTTGATCCGGGATAGCCAGCCGAAGCCGAAGGAAAGCGCCAAGGCGAAGTGATGGCTCACCGTCATTCCGGGTCTGGTTCCTTCGGACCATCCCGGAATGACGGGCAAGAAAAATCTCATCTGCTCCTGTCGGCCCCTGCCGTGCCCCTTCGTCTTAATCCCGTATCCAGGGAGCCATTCATGCTGAAAGCCATTGCCATCATCGCCATCGTACTTGCGCTCGGAATTGCGGGGGTCCTCGTCTTTGCCCTGACGAAGCCCGACGCGTTCCGTGTAGAACGCTCGCTCGCGCTGAAGGCGCCGGCCGATGCGATCTATCCGCTAGTTGCCGATTTCCGCCGTTGGACCGCCTGGTCGCCCTATGAGGGGCGCGATCCCGCCATGAAGCGGACGTTCGGCGGAACCGCGGCGGGAAAGGGGGCGACCTATGCCTGGGACGGCAACAACAATGTCGGTGCCGGCCATATGGAGATCCTGGGAGCGGACGGCTCCTCCAAGCTCCGCATCAAGCTGGATTTCGAGCGGCCGTTTGAAGGGCACAATGTCGCCGAGTTCACCTTTGTGCCGCAAGGCGATGTCACACTCGTCACATGGGCGATGTACGGTCCGGCTCCGTTCCTGTCCAAGCTGATGCAGGTGTTCATCAACATGGACAACATGATCGGCAGGGATTTCGAGGCAGGCCTCGCCGGCCTGAAGAAGCTCACCGAGAAGCAATAGGTCTCACTGCGAACGAAGAAGAGGAGAGAAACGATGCTCAATCCCTATCTGTTCTATCAGGACACCTGCGAGGCGGCGTTCAACTACTACGCCAAGGTTCTCGGCGGCAAGATCGATGCAATGATGCGGGCTTCGGAGGCGCCGCCGGACATGCCAGCCGCACCCGGCCGCGAGAAAATGATCATGCATGCGCGGATGTCGCTGCCCGACGGCAGCGTATTGATGGCCTCCGACGCGCCGCCCGAGCATTTTCAGAAGCCGCAGGGCTTCTCGATCTCGCTCACCGTCACGGATCTCGCGGATGCCGAGCGTAAGTTCAACGCGCTCGCCGACGCGGGCAGCGTCACCATGCCCTTCAGCAAGACCTTCTGGGCCAAGGGCTTTGGCATGTGTGTCGACAAGTTCGGCATTCCCTGGATGGTGAACTGCCCCGCGGAGGGAATGTGACGGGCGCAACGGCGCATGCGGTCCGCTGAGCTGCGATCCCCTCTCTCGAATGCTGCGGGAGAGGGGACATGCATGGACCCGCTACGGCACGTGCCGATCGGCCGCCTGTCCTCTCACCGGATCGATCCAGTGACGTCCTCGCGCGGCGACGGCTCCACGCAGCGCGGGCAGATCACGAGCTTGCTGCCGAGCTGCCTGTCGTTCTCCGCCTGTATTTCGTCATGGACCGCCCACCATGCCTCGGAATATGGGCGCAAAGTGCCGAGCACTCTTTCCCGCTCCTGATTGGGATCACTTGCCGCGGGTGCGCGCTCCGTGACGCGCCGCTTCGCGACATGAGGACGGTTCGGATCCTTGCCAAGACCATCCCACGCGATGGGGCGACGTTCCTGCGCTGGAGCGCCTGCGCACGCGATCAGCGCTGTGCAAAGAGTGAGCAGGATGAAGACGTATCGAATCATGCCATGGGCCTTCGCTGCCTATACGACGCACAGAATCCGCGTGAGACACGCGCACCACGTCAGTTCGATGGAACTCAAGGCAAAACAAATTTGCCGGCATGGCCGAATGTGAGTCGTACTTTCGCATTACTTTGCGGGCGCAGTGAGGCCGCTTCGCGAAACCAGCTGCATCGCACAACAATTGGCGCAATATTGGGCTGTAATCTGCACGCCAGAATCGCTATTGGTGATTCATAAAAGTTACAAAACTGGGATGGACGTCACTTGCAAGGGGAGCGACCGATGGCGGCGGCGCTACAGATCAATTTTGCTCTTTGGGGAATGCTCATCTGCGCCAGCGCAAAGCTGGTACCGATGATACAGAATCTCTTCTGAACGAAGCCAGTGCCTGATGGCGCAGATCGCCCGGTGCGTACGCTGCATGCGAGCGCAGCGAACATGGCGTATGGCCTCGGACCAGCCAGGCAAATCGCCTTCGATGTGACGCGGTTCCCAGCTCTCATTCACATCACACGCGTGGCAGCTGCCAGCTTCGTCAGCGACACCGCGGATAGATCGCGGCGAGATCGCGCCCCTTCAACAGCAGCAGCCGTGAGTTCAGGCCGCCACGGCGGCTGATCCAGTCGCGTACCGGGCCGGGATAGGCGGCAAGCACCGCGACCGATGCCTCCGGCTCGGCATAGAAGCGCCCGTGCCGGTCTACCGAACGCGCGGCATGGAAACCGAGCACCGCGCGCTTGGTGACGCAGATGCGCTCGCCCGGGACGATGCTGAGCACCAGCGTGCAAGCGGACAGGCATGGACCGTCGATCACCACGCGCTCGCCGCTCTCGCGCACTTTCTCGAACAGATCGAGGAACGGCCCGACCTGTCCGCCCGGAGACTGGATGATGCGGATCTCGGCCGCGGCGGGCGTGACGGCGAGCAGCGCGGATGTAAGCGTCAAGGCTTTGAGGAAGGTGATGCGTTGCATGGAGCGCTCTCCGAACATTCGACATCGTAGGGTGGGCAAAGCGTAGCGTGCCCACCATTGGCACCCAAATCCGGAGAAGTGGTGGGCACGGCGCTTGCGCGTCTTTGCCCACCCTACAATTTCCCTGCCTACCCGTTGCGCCTCTGCCCGCGCAGCGTCGGCAGGCCGATACCCGCCGCATCGAAGCCGCCATCCACGGCCAAAATTTGTCCGGTGATGTAGCTCGCGCGCTCCGAGCACAGAAAGTAGATCGCTTCCGCGAGTTCCTCCTCCAAGCCGTACCGGTTGAGCGGGATGGCGTCGTGATAATCGGCGCGGATCTCCTTGGTGTGCACCTGCTTCGCCATCGCGGTGTCGACCGGTCCCGGCGCGACCGCGTTGACGCGGATGTTGAGGGAGGCGAGCTCGACCGCGAGCTGTTTTGTCAGATGCGCAAGGCCCGCCTTGCTGGTGCCGTAGGCCGAGCGCAGGGTCGAGGCGCGCACTGCCGAGATCGAGGTGATGTTGACGATGGCGCCGCCATTGCCGTCGCGCATCAAGGGCACCGCCGCCTTGGTGCAGAGGAACGGTCCGGTGAGATTGACCTCGAGCGCGCGGCACCAGTCAGCCTCCGACGTCTCCATCAGTGGCGCGAACACCGCGATACCGGCGTTGTTGACCAGCGCATCCAACCGGCCGAACCGCAGCTCGATCGTCGTCATCGCGGCGCTGACTGCGGCTGCGTCGGAGACATCGCAGGTCAGCGCCAGCGTCGCCTCGCTTTGGCCGATTTCGGCGACCGCGCGGCCGAGCAGGTCGCCCTCGATATCGAGCAGCGCCACGCGCCAGCCCTCGGAAAGGAACTTCTTCGCGGTCGCAAGCCCGATGCCGCGTGCGGCTCCGGTGACGAGGGCGACTTTTTGCGGGGCTTGCGGCATTGGCTGATCTGTCCTTCTGGCGGAAACGGAAGCCGCACGGGCGGCCAGCGCCTTTTACTTCGCTTCCGTTCCGGTAAGAAAGGCCCTGATCGAACGGCTCTGGCACGGCCGATCGGACGGCGGCGGGGTAGGAAAATGGCGCGTCGCTGCGCCGCATCCGGGAGACGAGCTAATGTGAGATTTCTCCAGCGCCGTGTCGGCGCGCCAAGGATCAGTTCGTCTTCTGACGGAGCGCTGATACCGGTCCAGCCATATCCGGTCCAGCCATATCAGGAGTAGCCATGTCTCTGACCCTGCATTTCCACCCGCTGTCCTCGTTTTGTTGGAAGGTGCTGATCGCGCTCTACGACACCGATGTGTCGTTCACGCCGAATCCGGTCGATCTGGGCAATCCCGGAGAGCGCGAGGCCTTTCTGAAGCTCTGGCCGATCGGCAAGTTCCCGGTGCTGGTGGACGCAGCGCGAGGCGAGACGGTGCCGGAGTCCAGCATCATCATCGAATATCTCGACCGTCATTATCCTGGCCGCACGCATTTGATACCAACGGACCCGGACCTCGCGCTGCGGACTCGTCTGTGCGACCGCCTCTATGATCTCTACGTCCACATGCCGATGCAGCAGATCGTTGGCGATCGGCTGCGTCCGCACGACAAGAAAGATCCATTGGGTGTGGAAGCGGCGCGAGCCCGCATCCGCTCCGCCTATGCAATGCTTGATCAGCGAACCGGACCTTACGCGATGGGAGAAGCGTTCACGCTCGCGGACTGTTCGGCGCTGCCCGCCTTGTTCTATGCCAACAACGTTGAGCCGATCGGCGCTGACCGCTCCAATATCTCCAGCTACCTCGAGCGGCTGAAAGTACGTCCATCGGTGGTGCGGGTCTTGCGCGAAGCCGAGCCCTATCTCGGGATGTTCCCTAAGGAGGGGTGAGATTTCCCCGCTGATGCCCGGCTGTCGATCTTCCGCGTCGGCAACCTCCGCAAAACAATTTTCTGCGGCATGTCGGTTCCCTGAGAGTTCATTCGTCTTGGAGGCGAGGGTGGGCGGCCCCACGACAGTGAAAGCGAGGAAACTCCATGCGATTCATGATGCTGATGATCCCGCTCGGCTACGAGAACGCGCCGCCTGACGTGCAACTCGATCCCGAGCGGGTTGCCGCGATGATGCGCTACAACGAGGCGCTGAAGGATGCCGGCGTGCTGATCACGCTCGACGGCCTGCACCCGCCCTCCATGGGTGCGCGCGTCTCGTTCGCGACCGGCGTGCCTGTCGTGACCGACGGGCCCTTCGCGGAAGCCAAGGAAGTCCTGGGCGGCTATTGGATGATCGAGGTCGCCTCGCGCGAGGAGGCGATCGCCTGGGCGAAGAAGTGTCCTGCCTCGCCCAACGAGATCATCGAGATCCGGCAGGTGCAGGAGATCGCCGACTACTCTCCTGAAGTGCAGGAGATCGTGGCCGGGTTTGGCGACCTGAAGACGTAGACGAGTTGGCCGCGACGCGACTTTCCAACCAATCAACCCTGAGGAGAAGCTCATGAGCACCGAAAACAAATTCCTCGCCGTCTATCTCGGCAGCATGACCGGATCGAAAATGGCGGCCTGGCGCGCGCTGCCCGAGGCCGAACGGAAGGCGAAGGAGCAGGAGGGCATGGCTGCCTGGCACGGCTGGGTCGAGAAGCACAAATCCGTCATCCTCGAGATGGGCGGCCCGCTCGGCAAGACCCGCAGGATCGACGGAAACGGCATCACCGCGGTCAGCAATGCGCTGACCGGTTTCACCGTGGTGCGCGCCGCCTCACAGGAGGAAGCTGCCAAACTGTTCGAGAACCATCCGCATTTTGCGATCTTTCCGGGCGAGGCGATCGAGGTGATGCCGGTCCTGCCCGTTCCGCAGATGTAGCTTCTGGCGAGCGTCATTCCGGGGCGATGCGAAGCATCGAACTCTGGTGCGCAATTGCGCACCTGAGAATCTCGGGATTCCGGGTTCGGCTCAATGAGCCGCCCCGGAATGACTGCGGAGAATACGGGTTAATCACGCGCGATTCCCGCTAGTGACCTTCACGTCCGGCTCATGTAAAGGTCGTTCACATGAGCTGGCGGAAGGAACAGCGCCGCGCCGAGCGCGGCTATCACCACGGCAATCTGAAGGAGGCCCTGTTGCAGGCCGCTCTCGGCCTGATCGCCGAGAAGGGCGCGGCGGGCTTCACCTTTGCCGATGCCGCCCGTATGGCCGGCGTCAGCGCAGCGGCGCCCTATCGGCATTTCCGCGACCGCGACGAGCTGTTGTCCTCGATCGCCCAGCGCGGCTTCGAGCAGTTTGAGGCGCGCCTGTCCGCGGCCTGGGACGACGGGCGGCCCGATACGGTCACCGCGTTCGAACGTGTCGGCAAGGCCTATCTCGCCTTCGCGCGCGAGGAGCCTGCCTTCTACAACGCGATATTCGAATCGGGCGTGCCGGTCGATGCCAATCCCGCACTCCAGGCCGCCAGCGAACGGGCCTTCAACATCATTCGCGCCGCCGCGGAGCGCCTCGCGGCGCTGACGCCACCCGGTACACCCCGTCCGCCGGCAATGATGATGGCGCTGCACATCTGGTCGATGTCGCACGGCGTCGCCTCGCTGTTCTCGCGTGGCGATGCGGCGCGGCGCAAGCTGCCGATGTCGCCGGACGAGCTGTTGGAGGCCGAGGTGCTGATCTATCTGCGCGGGCTCGGCTTCCCGATCGACCGCCGTCCGGCCAGCAAGAGTGCCGAGCCGCCGCCGGTGCCGCCGGAGGCTGCCTCCGGTTCTGGAGTGCCTCCGGGCGGCCCCTGGGGCAAGCCGAAATAAAGTTGCGCAAATAATTCGCCCGCCCTGTCTGGCGGCCGGCTTGACAAAATCGCGGGATGGTCTAGCTATGTAAATGTTATTTACATTCACAACGGCGCAGACGCCGTGATGGAGATGGGAAATGGCCTACACCGCTGATGTCAATCGATGGCGCGGCCCTTCGGACCAATACCAACAGTACGAGCGTCCCGGCATGCTCGATACGCCCTGGCATCCCGGGTGGATCGCCGTGACCATTCTCGGCTTCATCATTTGGTGGCCGATCGGACTTGCCCTTCTTTTTTTCACACTCGGGAGCAGAAGAATGTCGTGCTGGAGCCAACAGGATCGCTGGCAGAACAAGATGGAGCGGATGCAGTACAGGATGGATCGCATGCGTGACCGCATGGAGCGCCGCGGCTTCGGCTTTGGCTTCGGCCCGCCGTCCTCCGGCAACCGCGCCTTCGACGAATATCGCGCCGAGACGCTGCAGCGCCTCGAGGAAGAGCAGCGCGAGTTCAAGGATTTCCTGACCCGTCTGCGTCACGCCAAGGACAAGGAAGAGTTCGACCAGTTCATGGCGCAGCACAGGACGCGGCCGACCCCGCCGCCGACCGACCAGCAGCAGGGCTGACATCTCTCAAAGCCTTCAGGCGCATGCCCCCAAAGTCCTGATGGCCCCGAGCCGCCCGCCTGCGCAACCCGCAGGCGGGCGGTCTGGTCTTGGGGGACCAGCCGCGACGGTCAGGTCGAAGTCACGAGCTGCGCGCGAACCGACGCCAGGAAGTGTTCGTAGGCGTGGTCCACGATCTCGTTGAGCGATCGTGTTCGCGCGAACATCGCCTTGGCCTCGGCGAGAAACTCCTCTCGGGTCGGAATCTTCGGTAGATGCAGATGCGTCAGCGCATCGACGCCGTCATGCGCGCGATCGAGGATGTCGTGCAGCGTCGGCAGTTGCAGCTGGGCGAGGTCGGCCCGGCGCCGCGCCGACGAGATCGCATGCGCCAGGGTCTGAGCATCGAACCGTCCGGCAAGCTCGTGGGCGGCCCGCTTGATGACCCGGGCGCCGAGCGGCTGTTCGTTGCGCAGCACTTGTTCGGGCGGCGCCTTCATGTTCCAGACGACGCCGATCCAAAACAAGACCTTCAGGATGTAATAGGTCACGTCGACCTCCCACCAGCGAAAGCCCTGTCGTACGCTGCTCTGATAGGCGTGGTGATTGTTGTGCCAGCCTTCACCCAGCGTGAACAATGCCAGCAGCCAGTTGTTGCGGGAATCATCGCCCGTCACGTAGCGCTTGCGTCCGTGAACATGGGCAAGTGAATTGATGCAGAAGGTCGCGTGATAGAGCAGCACCGTGCTCCAGAGAAAGCCGACGACCAGACCTGACCATCCCGCCATCAGGAAGCAGAGCGCTGCAAGCGTAAAGGCCGGCAGCAGCTCGAGCCGATGCAGCCACATCAGCTCCGGATAGGCGGCGAAATCGGCGACTTTCACGAGATCGGTCCCGTCGTGCCGCCGGGAAAAAATCCAGCCGAGATGGCTGTAGAGGAAGCCGCGGTGACGCGGCGAATGCACGTCAGTTTCGGTGTCGGAATGCAGGTGATGGTGTCGATGCTTGGCCGCCCACCACAAGACGCTCTTCTGCGCGCTGCTCTGTGCGAGC
This sequence comes from Bradyrhizobium sp. LMG 9283, assembly GCF_045571415.1. NCBI lineage: Bacteria > Pseudomonadati > Pseudomonadota > Alphaproteobacteria > Hyphomicrobiales > Nitrobacteraceae > Bradyrhizobium > Bradyrhizobium sp. LMG 9283. Next base: position 7,938,266 of record NZ_CP120691.1, on the reverse strand, counting down.
CAGGCCAGGACGAACTGAAACACCCGGCCGGTCGCAAACGCCCGATGCGAGAAATAGCGGTGGTAGCCGGCTCCTATCGCAAACATCCGCACGCAATAGAGTGAGATGCAGATCGCGACGGCCTGCCAATCGATGCCTGACCAGATCGCTGCAATGCAGCCGAGATGGACCAGGAGAAACGGTAGGACGGAGGGATACATGATGTCGTCGTGCTCGTCGTCAGCGGCGGTATTGGGCGACATGTTTTCAGAGTGACCTTGAACGAAGAGGATGCGCGCCACGCTCCAGCGGAGCTAAAGCCTGTCAGGTGTGAAAAACCCCGCTGATGGCGTGCCACCGCGGGGTCGCGAACGAGATGCTTTGCCGGTCCATTCCGGCCAAAGCAGTCGGCCGAAGCTCGATGGCTGAGCATATGGTTCTGAATGCCTGGTATGCAAGCACGTAGTCTCACGGAGCCGCTGCGGCGCTGAGCCACTGGCCGGCTTGGCGCACAGGTGACCGACGGCCTAGATTTGTCACCTGAGAAGGAGGCATCGGAGGCGACGATGACGGGAGCTATGACGGTGACGAGCGGCGACCTCTGGCGGCAAATGCGCGCCGAGGCGCACCACGCAGGCGCCGCAGATCCCATCTTCGGCAGGGTCCTCGTAGACGCCATTCTCGCCCACGACGATCTTGGCGCCGCCTTGTCTGATCTGATCGGGCGACGGCTTGGTGGCAGCGCCGCCACACGCGCGCGCTTCACGGCGTTCGCCAACGAGGCCTTGCACGGCGAGCCGGATTTGGTCGAGGCGGCAAGCCGCGACCTGCAAGCGATCGTGTTTCGCGATCCGGCCATCGCCGGCCTGTTGCCGCCGATGCTACATTTCAAGGGATATGCGGCGCTGCAGGCCTGGCGCGTCTCGAACTGGCTCTGGCGTCATGATCATCGCGACGCGGCGCTGCTGTTTCAGAACGAAGCGTCGAACGTGCTCCAGGTCAGCATTCATCCGACGGCCAGCATCGGGTCCGCCGTGTATCTCGATCACGCCACCGGCATCGTGATCGGCGCCAACGTCGTCATCGGCGACGACGTCACCATCCTTCAGAACGTCAGCATCGGCCGCAGCAGCGAACTGCCGGCGCGCTCGCCGCGCATCGGCTGCGGCGTCTACATCGGCGCGGGCGCAAGCATCCTCGGCGACATCAGCATCGGCGATTTCGCCAAAATCGGCGCCGACACTGTCGTGACGAGCGACATCCCCGCTGGCTGCACGGCGGTCGGCTATCCTACGCGCCTGACCAACTGCCCCGAGTCCGCCCCAGCCGCCTGAGGCGCCCCTCGCTTAGGCGGCGCGGCGGTGGCTTTCGCCGCCATGAGGCGGCGTGACCGGCTCCGAGCTGGTCTGGCCCGGTGCATCCATCACGGCGACGTGATGCCGATAGACCATCTCCCAGCCCTTCCATCCCGTGAACAGCAGGATGCCGAGCACGACCAGCGAGAGCACCACGCCCCACGGCTTGATCGCGGCCTCTGCACCCTGCGCGTAGCGAAGATAGAAATTGACCAGTGCCAGCACGACCGCCGTGAGATTGCCGACCATGTGGTACCAGGCGTCATTGAGACGGCGGATGCGCGGCTCGCTCAAGAAGTCCGTAAAGCCGGCTACGGCGGCAACCAGCGCCATGACGATGCCGGCGCCGATCAGCCACATCGTGGCGCGCGCCCAGAAGGCGTCGCCGGTTCCAATGAAGGCCAGATCGGCGATGGGCGCGCCGACCAAGAACGCGACGGGGAACGGGATGAGCATGGGGTGGAGCGGATGATCGCCGATGGCGGCGGTCGTCTTTGGGTTGATGGTCATGGCAGGAGCCTCGCCGAAATGATTTTCCGGACAATGTTCCGGGGCGAGGGGGGTTCCTTCGGTTGGACGTGGGCGCGGAACTCGTGCCCCGGACGCAGCGCAGCGTCTCTTGGCCGATGCGGTGCGTCCGGGACACGAGCCATGGCCGGCCCGCCGCCCCATCCCCCTGCGCTGCCTGCCTTTCCGGCAGCCAAATTCGCGGCCGGTAACCCCGCATTAACCAACGCCGGGCTCTGGTAAGAGCGGACAGTCACGCCCGAAGCCGTGTCGAGGCCCTTAGTTTTGACATCTTGGCGGGGAATGCAGGCGGCCGGCTTGGACGAGCCCTGCACCCCAGAAAGACAAGGCTTTGAGCGGGCTTGCTGGCCGCGCGCCGGTTCTAGCGCGGCTGTTGGGGAACACCGGCAGCGAATGGCTGGCCGAAGGACATTAGGTAACGATCGCCTTGAGAGGATACTGCTTATGAATCCGGCCGACGTGGCTCAGTCAGCCCTTCCGGTTGCTGCCTCCGCCGACGTGTCGCTGATTGCGCTGTTCTGGCAGGCTCACTGGATCGTGAAAGCGGTGATGCTGGGACTTCTGTCCTGCTCGGTCTGGGTCTGGGCGATTGCCATCGACAAGATCTTTCTTTACGCGCGCACCCGCCGCTCGATGGATCGGTTTGAGCAGGCGTTCTGGTCCGGCGAGTCGATCGAGGAGCTCTATCGCACGCTTTCGGCCAAGCCGACGCATTCCATGGCGGCCTGCTTCGTGGCTGCGATGCGCGAGTGGAAGCGTTCCTTCGAGAGCCATGCCCGCTCGGTCGCAGGGCTCCAGATGCGCATCGACAAGGTGATGAACGTCTCGATCGCGCGCGAGGTCGAGCGCCTGGAACGGCGCCTGCTGGTGCTGGCGACTGTCGGCTCTGCCGGCCCCTTCGTCGGCCTGTTCGGCACGGTCTGGGGCATCATGTCGAGCTTCCAGTCGATCGCGGCGTCGAAAAATACCTCCCTGGCGGTGGTGGCCCCCGGTATCGCCGAGGCGCTGTTTGCGACCGCGGTCGGCCTTATCGCCGCCATTCCTGCCACTATTTTCTACAATAAGTTCACGTCCGAGGTGAACCGTCAGGCTCAGCGGCTGGAGGGCTTCGCCGATGAATTTTCAGCCATTTTGTCCCGTCAGATCGACGAGCGGGGCTGACGGACGGCATGTATAGTGTGAAGGGCAATTTGGGCACGCGATCATGGCGATGAACGTTGCGAGTTCGTCCGGCGGCGGTGGGCGCCGCGGCCGGCGCAAGCCGGTCGTGGCCGAGATCAACGTCACGCCGATGGTCGATGTCATGCTGGTGCTGCTCATCATCTTCATGGTGTCGGCGCCGATGTTGACGGTCGGCGTGCCGCTGGACCTGCCTCAGACCCAGGCCAAGAGCCTCGAAAACAACGACCAGAAGCCGATCCAGATGTCGGTCGACATCAAGGGCAAGGTGTTCATCAACGATGCCGAGATCGCGCTGAACGAGCTGGTGCCGAAGCTCAAGGCGATCACGGATGCGCGCGGCGGGCTCGAGGAACGCATCTATCTCCGCGCCGACAAGAAGGCGGATTACGGCACGGTGGCCAAGGTGATGGGCCTGTTGTCCGGCGCCGGATTCAAGAAGCTGGCGCTCGTCACGGAAGCGGATCAGGGGTCTTGAAGCCGTGAAGGTGAACGTCGACAAGACACTCGTTGCGTCGATTGCCCTCCACGTCCTCGTGCTGGGATGGGGGCTGCTCACCTTTAGCAGCAAGGCTTACATCGCTCCGGAGGAGTCGCTTCCGGTCGACATCATCTCCACCGATCAGCTCGCCAAGATGATGGCGGGGCAGAAGACCGGCAAGAAGGAAGAGCCGAAGCCCAAGGTCGAGAAGATCGCGGAAGCGAAGCCCGAAGAGGATGCCGTCGGCAAGGTCACCGAGAAGAAAGAGCTGATCAAGACCGACTCGGCGCCCGAGCCGCCGCCGAAACCCGTCGAGAAGCCGGTCGAGAAGAAGCCCGAGCCGCCGAAGCCGGTCGCCGAGGCCAAGCCGAAGGAAGAGCCGAAGCCGCAGGAAAAGAAGCCTGATCCGGCCAAGGAAGATCCGATCGCCGAACTCCAGAAGAAGCTGGAGACCAAGAAGCCGCCGCCCAAGCCGGTGGAGCAAAAGGTCGCTGCGGTCCAGCCACAGCATCAGCCGAAGCCGAAGGAGCGCACTTTCGATCCCGCGCAGATCCAGCGCGACCTCGACAAGCGCGCCGCGACTCGGCACGAGCTTGCCGGCTCGGCGCTGAATGCGTCGGCCTCGCTGGGGGCGGCGACGGGGACAGCCGCCAACAACGTCGCGACCTGGCGGGGTGCGTTCCAGGGCGCCGTCAAGCGCTGCTTCACGCCGACCTATAACGGACAGGACGCCGATCAGTACGAGGCCGACATCGACATTCCCATGAAGATCGACGGATCGCTTGCTTCGGAGCCGATTGTCGTCGCGGTGCGAGGACCGTCGCGCTCGATTGCTCAGGCCATCGCCGAGAGTGCCAAGCGCGCCATCGTGCAGTGCCAGGTCTATTCGTTCATGCCGAAGCAGCAGTATGAGAGCTGGAAGCTCATTCCGATGACCTTCGGTCTGAAAGATATGTTGTGACATCCGAACAAAAGAATTTTGCGATGAATGACGTCCGATCGATGAACCGCCGCCGCTTCATGACCGTCACCGGATCGACGCTTGCCATGCTCGGGAGCGGACGCGCCTTCGCTCAAGGGCAGGAGGGCCGTCTCCGCATCGATCCCACGGCATTCCAGCCGATCCCGATCGCGATCACCAACTTCCTGCCGGGCTCGCCCTCCGACGGCGAAGTCGGCAACGGCGTTACACAGGTCATCACCAACAATCTGAAACGCTCGGGCCTGTTCGCACCGATCGACCAGGCCGCCTTCATCGAGCGCATCAGCAACATGGACGTCGCGCCGCAATTTCAGAACTGGAAGACCATCAACGCCCAGGCCCTCGTCACCGGCCGCATGACGCGGCAGCCGGACGGCCGCCTCAAGGCCGAATTCCGCCTGTGGGACGTCATCTCCGGCCAGCAGCTCACGGGACAACAATATTTCACCTCGCCGGAATATTGGCGCCGCATCGCCCACATCATCTCCGACCAGATCTACGAGCGGATGACCGGCGAGAAGGGTTATTTCGACAGCCGCGTGGTGTTCGTCGATGAGACCGGATCGAAGGAGCGCCGTGTCAAGCGGCTTGCCATGATGGATCAGGACGGCGCCAATGTGCGCTACCTGACCCGCGGCTCCGACCTCGTGCTGACGCCGCGCTTCTCGCCGAACTCGCAAGAGATCACCTACATGGAATTTGGCCAGGGCGATCCGAAGGTCTATCTCTTCAACATCGAGACCGGCCAGCGCGAGATCGTCGGTAACTTCCCCGGCATGACCTTTGCGCCGCGCTTCTCGCCGGATGGCCAGCGCGTCATCATGAGCCTGCAGCAGGGCGGCAATTCCAACCTGTTCGTGATGGATCTGCGCTCGCGTTCGACCACGCGCCTCACCGATACGCCGGCAATCGACACGTCTCCGTCCTACTCGCCCGACGGCACTCGCATCTGCTTCGAGTCCGATCGTGGCGGCAGGTCGCAGATCTATGTGATGGCGGCAGGCGGAGGACAGGCGCAGCGCATCTCCTTTTCCAAGGATGACACCAACGCCAGCTATTCGACACCAGTGTGGTCGCCGAAGGGCGATTACATCGCCTTCACCAGGCAGGGCGGTGGCCAGTTCTCGATCGGCGTCATGAAGCCCGATGGCAGCGGCGAGCGGCTGCTCACCTCCGGCTTCCACAACGAGGGCCCGACCTTCTCGCCGAACGGCCGCGTGCTGATGTTCTTCCGCGATCCCGGCGGCAACAGCGGGCCGTCGCTGTACTCCGTCGACATCTCCGGCCGCAATGAGCTGAAGGTGCCGACGCCGGGCTTCGCCTCCGACCCCGCATGGTCGCCGCTGCTGTCCTCGACGTCGGGCTGACAACCTCGCAGTTGAAACATCGCGTGTTCAGAACGCGCGATGTTTTCGAAAAAGCGCGCCGATTTTTTCGCGTTCGTTGCGCAGAGCAAGACTTCCTTCACCTTGCGCCCGGCAACGCTTGCCTAGCTGCTTGATATCTAAGCGGAAATATATTCGTTATTACCGAAAAACAACTCGAATTTAACGATGTTCCCTCAGAAAAGCTTCATCTCGGCTGGGTAAGACTACGCGCCGAACAGGACGCGCGTACAAACCAAAATGCAGTTCGCAAGCCAGAGCGGAGAGCACGGGCAGCCGCCGCGGGTCAACCCGGCAGCGCAAATCGATTCGCTCTTTGAAGCGCCGGGACCGCTGCTGGCCGGACTCATCTTCGTGTCGATCGGTGCTGCGCTGACGGCGCTGAAGACGGGCGAGCCCCTCATTTGGGCATGCGTGGCGCTACTCGTCTTGGCTGGGACGGTGCGGGCGATCGACTTGCGTCGCTATCAGGCGCGTAAGTCGAACGTGACCGCCGAGGCGGCCAAACGCTGGCAGACGCGTTATCAGATCGGTGCGATGATTCAGGCAGCTGCGATTGGCACCTGGTGCGGCACGACCCTGCTTGCGACCGACGACGCGGTCGCGCACATGATTGCTCTGTCGGTCACCACAGGCATTGCCGCAGGGGGAGCGGCAAGGGCGTACGGACGACCGTCGATCTTCCATCTTCAGGCCGTGCTCATTTTCGCCCCGGCGGTCTTGGCATTGGCGTGGCGCGGCACGCCTTACTATGTCGCGATGGCGGTTGTGAGCGCTGCCTTCCTATTGGCGATCATGCAGCTCTCGGTCAACCTGCACAGGATATTCATGAGAGCGGTGGTGGCCCGCGAGCGCGAAGCGGCGCTCGCGGGCCAGTTCGACACCGCCCTGAACAACATGCCGCACGGGCTTTGCATGTTCCACCTCGATGGGCAGCTCGCCGTGATGAATCACCGTTTCGCGGCGATGATGAGCCTGCCCGACAATCTGCCGCAGAGCGGCGCCAGCGCGCGCGACATCATCGCGGCGTGTGTCAAAGCCGGATCCATCTCGGTTGCGAACGGCGAGCAGATCATCGCTGGCATCGAGAGTTCGCTGGAGAAGGAGATCATCACCGCCGATACGAACATCGAGCGAAATCGGTCGCTGTCCTGGACCGTTCAGCCGATGGCAGACGGAGGAGCCGTGCTGCTGCTCGAGGATATTACGGAGCGGCGCAACGCCGAAGCCAAGATCAGCCATCTTGCGCGATATGATGACCTCACGGCCCTCCCGAACAGGGTCAATTTCCGCGACGAGATCGAGCACCTGCTGGCTGTCTCGCACGATGCGGAGCAGCTCTCCGCGCTGCTGTTCATCGATCTCGACCAGTTCAAGCAGGTCAACGACACGCTGGGCCATCCCTGCGGCGACCAGCTCCTGTGCGCCGTCGCCAACCGCCTGCGCGAGATGCTGCGGCCCGAGGATTTCGTCGCCCGGTTCGGCGGCGACGAGTTCGTCGTGTTCCAGCAGAACATCGCCGCGCCCGAGGACGCCGCAGCGCTCGCCCGCCGCATCGTCGAGCGGTTGAGCGAGCGTTATCGCATCGACAATCACCTGGTCGAGATCGGCGCCAGCGTCGGCATCGCACTGACCTCGCCTGACGGCACCAGCGCCGATACGCTGCTCAAGAACGCCGACATGGCGCTGTATCGCGCCAAGGCCGACGGCCGCGGCACCTTCTGCTTTTTCCGCGACGAGATGGCGGCGACCGTCGAGGCCCGCCGCATCCTCGAGCTCGACCTGCGCAAGGCGCTCGCCAACGAGGAATTCGAGCTGTTCTTCCAACCGCTGGTCAATCTGAAGTCCGGCAAGATCACCACCTGTGAGGCGCTGCTGCGCTGGAATCATCCGGTCCGTGGCACGGTTTCGCCGGTCGATATCATCCCGGTCGCCGAGGACATGGGCCTGATCGTCGATCTCGGTCGCTGGATCCTGCGCCGCGCCTGCATGGAATGCATGAAGTGGCCGGAGAGTGTCAGCGTCGCCGTCAACTTCTCGCCGCAGCAATTCCACCAGCGCGATGTCTTGAGCGAAATCCGCTACGCGCTCGAAGTGTCGGGCTTGCCGGCGCATCGACTGGAGATCGAGATCACCGAGTCCTCGCTGCTGCGCAACACCCAGCTCACTCACGACATCCTGTCGCAATTGCACGCGCTCGGCGTGCGCATCTCGCTCGACGATTTCGGCACCGGCTACTCCAGCCTCAGCTACCTGCACAACTTCCCGATGCAGAAAGTGAAGATCGACCGTTCCTTCCTCGAAGGCATCGATACCGACCGGCCGTTGACGCTGCTGCGCGGCGTCGCGCGGCTGTCCGCCGACCTCGGCATGGCCGTCGTGGTCGAGGGTATCGAGACCAACGAGCAGCTCGAGCTGATCAGCGCCGACGGCACCGTGACCGAAGGGCAGGGGTACCTGTTCAGCCGGCCCGTTCCGGCGGTGCGAATCCGCCAATTGCTCAACGCCTCGCATGGCCGCCGTATGCCTGACGACCAGCTCGCCGTCGCGTCATCGCGATCGGCCTGATCCTTTCCTGGCAGCTTCCTTCATCACAATCGGCTCTCGCTTGCTCCGTAGTCTTGCGGAGCCCGCAAAAGTTAACCCTAACAGTTCTAAGGCTTTGCAATTTCGTTAAGGAACCATTAATCTCCTGCTACTCGCGGAAGTTGCTTGGAGTGTAGAGGTAGCAGATGAAGTCCGGAGCCGAACCGACCTCGGCGCTCCTTCCCCGAGGGGCAGCGTTGTTTGACCGCATCGATTACCGGCTCATCGAAACTCCCGAGGACAAGGACAAGCTGTATTTGATGCGCTACCGCGCCTATCTGCAGGCCGGTCTGATCGAGCCGTCCGCTTCACTGCGCGTCAGCGATCGCTTCGACGAGACGCCCAACACCTGGAATTTCGGGATCTATGTTGATGGAGAGCTTTGCAGCTCCGTCCGCATTCATCTTCTGACCTCGGAATGGCGGATGTCCTATACCACCGAGGTGTTCGGCGACATGCTGCATCCCCGCCTCGATCGCGGCGAGGTCTTTGTCGATCCGTGTCGGCTTGTTGCTGATCCCGACAAGCACCAGCGCTTTCCCGAACTGCCCTACCTCACGGTCCGCCTGGCCTTCGTCGCGTGCGATCACTTCAATGCCGACACCGGCCTCGCCATGATCCGGACCGATCATCAGGCGTTTTACCGCCGCATCTTCCTGCACGAGACCATTTCGCCGGAGCCGCGGGGGTTTCCGGGCTGGCCCACCAAGAAGGCGGTCCTGATGGCGACCGACGTTCGGCGGCAGCGGGACAAGGTTCTGGCACGCTTTCCGATCATGCGCTCCAGCGCGTTTGAGCGGCGCATGCTGTTTGAGCGGAGCACGGCGCGCCAAGCCGCGACCCGACCGGTGCTGCTAACCACGCCGCGTAACCTGGATGTGTCGGCTCCGGCGCTTGGTTCCGTCCAGTAGGAGCAACCAGGCCTTCGATTAGGCCTAAAATTCCAGCAAAGGCCGGCGCTTTTGCCGACCGACGCGGCTTGCCTTCACCCTCGCGCCACATTTACAACTCATTAACCATGCCGGTTGCTTTTCGCTGGTTGGGGGGCATTTGACCGGCTGTGGCAAGGTTCCGTCAAGGTTGACGGAACGTTCGCTTAACCAACCCCCTGTAGACCGGACAGCAGTGGACTAACGTGAGCGTGGAGGCTCCGGAATGAAACATCCTATGCGTATCCTCCAGGGATTGAAGCTGGCCGCGGTGCTCGCTGTCGCGCTGTCGATGGGCGCCTGCGCCAACAAGAATGCTGCGACGGATGCGATGGCCAATGCGGCGACGCCCGGCAGCCAGCAGGATTTCGTCGTCAACGTGGGTGACCGCGTCTTCTTCGAAAGCGACCAGACCGATCTGACCCCGCAGGCGATCGTGACGCTCGAGAAGCAGGCACAGTGGCTCCAGACCTATCCGCGCTACTCCTTCACCATCGAAGGTCATGCCGACGAGCGCGGCACCCGCGAATACAACATCGCGCTCGGCGCCCGCCGTGCCCAGTCGGTGCGGTCGTTCCTCGCCTCGCGCGGCATCGATCCGAATCGCATGCGCACGATCTCCTACGGCAAGGAGCGGCCCGTGGCCGTCTGTAACGACATCTCCTGCTGGTCGCAGAACCGCCGCGCCGTCACTGTCTTGAACGCGAGCTCCTGACGTCCAGCCAGGTTCCTGACGATCAGTCAGGTACCGTTCAGCTTCGGAATTGGATGATGCCGGCGCCTTCTCGGGCGCCGGTTTCGTTTCAGCATTCTGTGACAGAAACCCCTTGGTATCAGTCACATTTTTGGCGTACTCCACTTCAATGTGTGGCGCGCGAAGGTTCCGTCGCAGGCCATTTCGCTTTCGTCGTCAGGGCAAGATGTCATCCAGATTTAAGGTCTTTACCGGCACCGTGGCGACCGCCGCGCTGCTCTCTTTGTGCTCGCCCGCACTTGCGCAATCGGTCTTCGCGCAGTCGGATGATGCCGACCCGGAGATGCGGATCGAGCGGCTGGAGAACCAGCTGCGCCAGCTCACCGGCCAGAACGAGGAGCTGCAATACCGCAACCGCCAGCTCGAGGAGCGGCTGCGGGCGCTCGAGGGTGGCGCGCAAGCCGCGCCCGGACAGGCGCCCAACGTCGCGGCGATGCCGCCTGCGCAGATCGCACCAAGTCAGATCGCGCCCGGCTATCGCCAGCAGCCGCCGCAACAGCAGGCCGTGCAGCCGAACTACGAGCAGCCGCAGATCGCCGCGCCCGCGCCGATCGTTCAGGAGCAGCCGGCGCCCGGCGCACCCGGCACGCGCCGCCGTGGCGATGCCTTCGATCCGAGCCAGAACCCGAACGCGCCGGGCGCGCCGCGCGCGCTCGGCGGCGGGCAGCAGCCGATGCCGGCAGGAGCTCCGAGCGGGGCACCCGGCGGCCGCAACGCAGGCGAGCCACTCGATCTCGCCAACACCAGCCCCCGCTACCAGCAAGGTGTGCCGCCAGCCGCGCAGCCCGGCTATCCGCCGGCGCAATCCGGCTATCCCGCGCCATCGGGCGGCGCTGGCCTGACGACGCTGCCGCCCTCGGCGACGCCGCGCGACGAGTTCGACCTCGGCATCGGCTACATGCAGCGCAAGGACTATGCCCTCGCCGAGCAGACCATGAAGAACTTTGCGCAGAAATTTCCGAGCGACCCGCTCGTGGGAGATGCGCAATACTGGCTCGGCGAGAGCTACTTCCAGCGCCAGCAATATCGCGACTCCGCGGAAGCCTTCCTCGCCGTGACCACCAAATACGAAAAATCGGCCAAGGCGCCGGACGCGCTGCTGCGGCTCGGCCAGTCGCTCGCCGCGCTGAAGGAGAAGGAGGCCGCCTGCGCCGCCTTCGGCGAGGTCGGCCGCAAATATCCGCGCGCCTCCGCCGGCGTCAAAGCCGCGGTCGATCGCGAGCAGAAGCGGGTGAAGTGCTAGCGAGTTAGACCTTACTGGTCGGCCGATGTTCACCTCTCCCTACGGGAGAGGTGAACATCGGCAGACATCCGACTCGCAGCGTTAGGGCGCTGACAGTGCGGAGCGCGCTGCGTTAAACAGTCTGGCGACTGTCAGGGCCACGTCATGTCCTACGACGACAATTCTCCGATCTCGGCGCGCGAGGCGAGGCGGCTCTTCGCCGGCCTGAAGGCTGCGCCGGCGCTGGTGCTCGCGGTCTCCGGCGGGCCCGACTCGGTCGCGCTGATGTGGCTTGCGGCACGCTGGCAGCGCAGCCTCGCGCGCGGGCCGCAACTCACCGTCGTCACCGTCGATCACGGCCTGCGCCCCGAGGCAGCCCGCGAGGCACGCGAGGTCAAGCGGCTCGCCGCCGAGCTCGGATTGCCGCATCGGACCCTGCGCTGGCGCGGCGCAAAGCCGAAGACGGGGCTGCCTGCCGCTGCGCGCGAGGCCCGCTACCGCCTGCTCGCAGAGGCCGCGCGTGCCGCCGGTGCGAGCCATGTGCTGACGGCCCACACCCGCGACGACCAGGCCGAAACCCTGTTGATGCGCCTCTTCCGCGGCAGCGGACTTGCCGGGCTGTCGGCCATGGCGCCCCTCAGCGAGCGCGACGGAATCGTGCTGGCGCGTCCGCTGCTCGATGTCCCGAAATCGCAGCTGATCGCGACCTTGAGGCGGGCGAAGGTGGGCTTTGCCGAGGACCCCACCAACCGGGACACCGCCTTCACCCGGCCGCGACTGCGCGCGCTGCTGCCGCTTCTCGCGGCGGAGGGCGGCGACGCCCGCAATCTGGCGCGGCTCGCGGCAAGGCTGGCACGGGCCAATGCGGCGGTCGAGGTGCTGGCCGACGGTGCCGAGCGCTTCCTCCGTTTGCGGGATCGCGGCGATGCGCCACAGGCGGGCGTCCGAAGCTTCGAGGCCTCGGCTTTTGCCGTCCTGCCGGAGGAGGTCCGGCTGCGGCTCCTGCTGCGGGCCATCAACGCGCTCGGACATGAAGGGCCGGCGGAACTCGGCAAGGTCGAAACCCTGCTGTCCGCATTGGACCAGGCCATTGCCGCAAGTCTCGATGCCCGCGCCACGGGCCGGCCGGTCCTGAAGCAAACCCTCGCGGGAGCCTTGATCAGCTTCGCCGGCGGGCGTATCCAAATCGCACCGGCGCCGGCAAGGCGTCGTGGGGGTGGATAAGCTCGGGACCGGGGCGGATCATGACACCAGCCATTTCGGCCCCGCGCCGTCAGGACACCTTAACCAGGTAGGAAAAACCTCGCTCCGGGCGCCATTATTTCAGCGGGAATCGCTCTAAGATGGGCTAAATAGTCCCATCTCATTCCCTTGGCAGCGACCCGGGCGGCACCTAAATTGTATGCGTCTAACCGAGAGGATTCCTTGGGGATTTTCTCTAGTTTGCCCAAGTAACTCCTGAAGGACCAGGCCGCGATCCGCGCGACCACGAAGGAAGATCGATGAACGCCAATCTGCGCAATTTCGCCCTCTGGGTCATCATTGTTTTGCTGCTGTTGGCGTTGTTCACGCTCTTCCAGAATCCGGGTCAGCGGGCGTCCTCGCAGGACATCGCCTTCTCCCAGCTCCTGAGCGAAGTTGACCGCGGCAATGTGCGCGACGTCGTGATCCAGGGGCCGGACATCCACGGCACCTTCACCAACGGCTCGAGCTTCCAGACCTATGCGCCGAACGATCCGACGCTGGTGAAGCGGCTCTACGACAGCAAGGTGCAGATCACCGCGAAGCCGCCGGGCGACAACGTGCCCTGGTTCGTCTCGCTGCTGGTCTCCTGGCTGCCCTTCATCGCGCTGATCGGCGTCTGGATCTTCCTGTCCAGGCAGATGCAGGGCGGCGCCGGCAAGGCGATGGGCTTCGGCAAGTCGCGCGCCAAGATGCTGACGGAGGCGCATGGCCGCGTCACCTTCGAGGACGTCGCCGGCGTGGATGAGGCCAAGCAGGACCTGCAGGAGATCGTGGAATTCCTGCGCGACCCCGGCAAATTCCAGCGCCTCGGCGGCCGCATTCCGCGCGGCGTGCTGCTGGTCGGCCCGCCCGGCACCGGTAAGACCCTGATCGCGCGTGCGGTCGCGGGTGAAGCCAACGTGCCGTTCTTCACCATTTCCGGTTCGGACTTCGTCGAAATGTTCGTCGGCGTCGGCGCGAGCCGCGTTCGCGACATGTTCGAGCAGGCCAAGAAGAACGCGCCCTGCATCATCTTCATCGACGAAATCGACGCCGTCGGTCGTCACCGCGGCGCCGGTCTCGGCGGCGGCAATGACGAGCGCGAGCAGACGCTGAATCAGCTGCTGGTCGAGATGGACGGCTTCGAGGCCAACGAAGGCGTGATCCTGATCGCCGCGACCAACCGTCCCGACGTGCTTGATCCCGCGCTGCTGCGTCCGGGCCGCTTCGACCGCCAGGTCGTTGTGCCCAATCCCGATGTCGTCGGCCGCGAGCAGATCCTCAAGGTTCACGTCCGCAAGGTGCCGCTGGCGCCCGATATCAACCTCAAGACCATCGCGCGCGGCACCCCGGGCTTCTCCGGCGCCGACCTGATGAACCTCGTCAACGAGGCTGCGCTCACCGCCGCCCGCCGCAACAAGCGGATGGTGACGCAGGCCGAGTTCGAGGAAGCCAAGGACAAGGTGATGATGGGCGCCGAGCGCAAGTCGCTCGTCATGACCGAGGAAGAGAAGCTGCTCACGGCCTATCACGAGGGCGGTCACGCCATCGTCGGCCTCAACGTGCCTGCGACCGATCCGATCCACAAGGCGACCATCATCCCGCGCGGCCGTGCGCTCGGCATGGTCATGCAGCTGCCCGAGCGCGACAAGCTGTCGATGTCGCTGGAGCAGATGACCTCGCGCCTTGCCATCATGATGGGCGGCCGCGTCGCCGAAGAGCTGATCTTCGGCCGCGAGAAGGTGACCTCGGGCGCCGCCTCCGACATCGAACAGGCCACCCGCCTTGCCCGCATGATGGTGACACGCTGGGGCCTGTCAGAGGAGCTCGGCACCGTCTCGTATGGCGAGAACCAGGACGAGGTCTTCCTCGGCATGTCGGTGTCGCGCACGCAGAACGCGTCGGAAGCCACCGTCCAGAAGATCGATTCCGAGATCAAGCGCCTGGTCGAAGAGGGCTACAAGGAAGCGACCCGCATTCTCACCGAGAAGCGCGCCGATCTCGAGACGCTGGCCAAGGGCCTGCTCGAGTTCGAGACGCTGACCGGCGAGGAGATTGTCGACCTGCTCAGGGGCAAGAAGCCGAACCGCGAGTCCGTGCTTGAGCCGACCACGCCGCGCGCCTCCGCCGTGCCCCCGGCCGGCAAGCCGCGCCCGCGCCCCGATCCGGATCCGGGCCTCGAGCCGCAGCCGCAGGCCTGATCGAGAAGCGGCAGATCGAATTGAAGAACGCGGCGGCAACGCCGCGTTTTTTGTTGGGCAGCGGCGATTTGCACCGCAGGCAATTCGGTGCTCCGTCATTGCTGTGAGCGCAGCGAAGATTCCATGGGAGTGGATAGCGACCGGGTCTGAGGCCAGACTGAGGTTGCTGAAGCACTCAACCTGGAGACAACGATGTTGCTCGATCATCTTTCCGACGGACTGGCCGCTATCCGGACGCAGATTGGCGCAATTTTTGTGTCATTGGAACTGAGCCGTTCGACATGGCTGGTTACATCGCTGTCGCCCGGCAAGGGCGAGAAGATGTCCAAACACAGCGTGAAGGCCGGCGCTATTGCGGAGCTTTTGAAGCTCTTTGCAGCGCTGAAGCGTAAGGCCCAGGCGCGAACGGGCGAGAGTTATCCGATCATCACCATCCAGGAGGCGGGGCTGGATGGGTTCTGGCTTCACCGCACTCTGCAGTCGGAGGGCGTCGAGAGCTACGTGGTCGATCCGGCCTCGATCGCGACGCCGCGCCGACGCCGGCGGGCCAAGACGGACCGGTTGGACGGCGAGACGCTGTTGCGGTCGCTTCTGGCCTACAAGCGCGGCGAGCCACGGGTCTGCGCGATGGTCGTTGCCCCCTCTCCGGAAGAAGAGGACCGCCGCAGGCTTTGCCGGGAGCGGCGGACCTTGATCGCGGAGCGGATCGTGCATGTGAACCGGATCAAGGGTGTTCTGTTTGCGCAAGGGATATTCGACTACGTGCCGCTGCGGCGCGATCGACGGACGCGGCTCGAGGCCTTGCGCACGGGGGACGGGCGGCTGCTGCCGGCGCATTTGAAGGCGCAGATCAGCCGCGAGCTCGACCGGCTCGAACTTCTGCTCGACCAGATCGCGGCGGTAGAGCGCGAGCAGGATGCATTGCTGGCTGCAAGCCGACCAGCAGGCGAGAAGGCTGCATCGAACCCGGTCGCGATGCTGCTCGACTTGAAGGGCCTGGGCCCGAACTTTGCTGCCATTCTCTGGTCGGAGGCCTTCCACCGTCAGTTCACCAACCGCCGCCAGGTTGCGTCCTATGCCGGTCTTGCGGCCACGCCATGGCGCAGTGGCGGCATTGAGCGTGAGCAGGGCGTGTCGAAGGCCGGCAATCCGCGCCTGAGAACCACGATGATCCAGCTCGCCTGGTTGTGGATACGTCACCAGCCTCAATCGGCTCTGACCCAGTGGTTCAAGGCCAACAGCCAGCGCGGCCGCAAGCGCACAATCGTCGCGCTGGCGCGCAAGCTGCTCGTGGCCCTGTGGAAATACGTGACCGCCGGCGTCGTGATCGAGGGAGCCGTGGTGAAGCCCGGCGCCTGACACCACGCCTCTCAGCCTCAAAACCAATCCGCCGAGGTTGATCAGCCTCGGCCGATCCGGGTGGACGAACCGATGGATTGCATGGCTTCAAACGCCGTAACGAAGAAGGGTCTCGTCCTCTCGAGCCTGCCCGCCGCAAGCGGAATGTTGGTGCAGTCGCCACCGCGCAACGACCGAATGTGAGTTTGATCTGGCATGCAAACCAGATTGCCAAAACCGGCTCGACCCTTGGATCGCCAACCATAGGAGTAGTTCACGCCGCACTTCCCGACCTAACGAGCCTGAAGGCGTGCTCGCTCAGGTCAAGACCAAGCCGCTTCGCGGCGGCCCTCACGGGCCGGTCTTGACCTGATCTGCGCGCGCCATCCGAAAGGTTCCGCGGTCGGGACGAAGAGCTGGCCTGCAATCGAACAAAGAGCTGACCATAAATCTTGACACATCAAATCCCCATGTGAGCAATCCAGACTGTCACAGCGGAGGGATTCTGGATTGCTTCGCTGCGCTCGCAAATGACGATCTTGATGCAGTTGCGCTCGCCCTGACTTGGCACCAGCTTTGTGGGGTGGAAAGGCGCACTTGTGCCGTGCCCGCCATGTCACAGTATTCGCAGCAGAAGTGGTGGGCACGCTGGCGCTTGGCCCGCCCTGCGATCTTCTCGTTTCGGCGCGGGCTGCGGCTTCTCACCGCCACGCCCAAGGAAATGAGCACGTCCTCGTTAAACTGCTCGGGATCCTGCAAGAACGAGAGGTGACTGCCCCCGCGACTGGGTACTCCTGAACGCGGGCTGCGACGGCTGGATCGCGTCACTGAACGAAACAACCATTAGCGCTCAGCCAATTCGGCGGTGAGTGCCTTTGCGGCAAGGAGGTCACACGTTTCGAACCCTTCTGTAAACCATTCGTACGTTGAGGCAAGGAGAGCCCGCGCTTCGATAAGCTTGCCTTGGTCGCGCCAAAGCCGAGCCAGACTCATGGCCGCACGCAGCTCGAGGGACTTCGCACTTTGCCTGCGTGCCACATCAAGTGCAGTTTGCAAATAGGCCTCGACCTCATCCGCTGGAGCTGCAAGAATGCGCCTTAG
Source organism: Bradyrhizobium sp. LMG 9283 (assembly GCF_045571415.1). Classification (NCBI taxonomy): domain Bacteria; kingdom Pseudomonadati; phylum Pseudomonadota; class Alphaproteobacteria; order Hyphomicrobiales; family Nitrobacteraceae; genus Bradyrhizobium; species Bradyrhizobium sp. LMG 9283. Next base: position 7,921,022 of record NZ_CP120691.1, on the reverse strand, counting down.
TTCGCCACCAATGCATGCAACCTCTGCGTCCCACATATGTTCGTCATTGCGCGCCGCGAGGTCCTTTGCTTCTGCCAGCGCAGCGAGCCCTTTCTCGCCATCACCAAGCTGCAAATGGGCTGATGCCAGCATGCACAAGTACCGAATTTGGTACCAGCTGGCTCCGAGCCTGTCCCGCTCGTTCAATGCTTGACGCATGAGCGCCAAGCCACCCTCCGCCTCGCCTTCCTGCGCTATGGCCCAACCCCGAAGGATGAGACCGCTCAACCGCCAGTAGTTCAAGCTGTGCTGATCGGCGAGGTCGATGATGGCGTCTGCGTGCGCACGCACGGCCGCCACGTCACCCATCAGCTCCGCAGGTCCCGCTCCGCCATACACCGCGACGTGAGCGGTAAGGTTCGTCTGGTTCAGCTCCGCAGCGTACTCAAACGCCGCACGGCTTGTTCTCAGGGCCTGATCGGGATAGCCAAGGACCCAAAGCACGACCGCCAGGTACGGTAACGCGGAGGCCTTCGGGTCATGGACATAGTGCACAGGCGCTGGCCGATGGGCGACCGGGTCATACTGGTCCAAGATCGTCTCGAACTCGCAGCGGGCCGTAAGGAAGTCACCGGCGTGCATAGCCGTGAGAGCCGCCAAACGATGCGCACCCAATTCCAGTGCCATGTCCTTGGTTCGCTCGGCTGCGAGGCGTGCCTCGGCAGCCAGGCTCTGCATGGCTTGGTAATCGCCTCTCACGAAATGAAAAATATACTTGCCGCTCAGTGTGGCGAACAACGCATCCGTGTCGTCGAGTTCATAGCAGAGCGCATGAGCCCTGCTGAAAGCAGTGCCAAGCTGAGGAGCCGTGTATCCATGAATGGCGATCAGCGGACCTCCAATTGCTGTCTGGAGCGCGAGTTCTTGGCGATCCCGCTCCGGCCCTTCTGGACGGGCCTTGAGCGCCTCCAGCCCTTTTGAGAGATGCGTGATCGCTTCGAGATTGGCGGAACGCCCCGCGGCGTTTCGGCCGGCTTGCAGCCAATAGCCGACCGCGTTGGCCGCCAGCCCGGCCTCTGCGAGATGCAAAGCTATCGTCTCCGGCTCCATCTCCGCACGCGCAGGAAAATGCTCTTCGAGAGCTGCTGCGATACGAGTGTGGATCTGCTGTCGCTTGCTCTTCAACAAGCTCTCGTGCGCGATGTCCTGTACCAGCGCATGCTTGAACGTGTAGCCGATATCCGGGGGCACTCCTCGTCGGAAGACGAGTTCCGCCTCCAAGAGTTCGTTGATAGCGCGCTGGAGGGCATCTTCACTGAGCGGCGTTACTGCTTTCAGAAGGTTATGTCCAAACTCACGCCCAATGCAGGCCGCTATCTGGGCGACCTCCTTAACGGGTGCCAACCGGTCAAGACGGGCCATCAACGAATCCTGGAGCGTTGTCGGGATCGCCAGCGAGGGCAATGGACCAACAAGCTCATAGCAGCTCCCCCGATCCTTAAGCAGCCCAGATTCAAGGACGGTCTTGGTGAGCTCCTCGACGAACAACGGGACACCGTCTGTCTTAGCTAAAATCTGCTCGAGCACCTCCTGCGGAAGCAGTTTGCCGCCGGTTATCCGCTCGATCACGGCAGTACCTTGCCTGCGCCCCAGCCGGCTCAAGAAGAGTGCTGTCACGTGTCCGTGCGCCGTCCAGCGCGGAACGAATTCCGGTCGGAAAGTAACGATCATCAGGATCGAGTGGCGCTGCACCTCGTCAACGGCCCGATCAATGAATTCGAGCGTGGTGGGATCGGCCCAGTGGACGTCCTCGTAGATGGCAAGAACAGGTTGCTTTGCTGCCAAGCCCTTGATCTGCTCCAACAGAGCCTGGAACGTTCGCTCCTTCTTTTGGTGCGGACTAAGCGCCAGCGGAGAGTAGCGCTCGCCTGTCGGGATGGCCAACAAGTCTGCGAGAACCGGTGCGCTCCCGCGCACGTCGTCTGTCGCAAGAGTGAGCATTGCCTCAAGTTTATCGAGCTGTTCTTCGGAAGGGTCTTCTCGCCGTATCCTCGCTGCCCGTTCAAGGAGCCCAACGATAGGATACAGGGCGCTGTTGGTATGGAATGGCGAACAGAAATGACTCAGGCATGTGTGCGGCAGGCCTGCCAGCCGATCGCGCAGTGCTCGCACCAGGTGAGATTTGCCGATGCCCGGTTCGCCGCCGAGCAGAACGATCTGTCCCTCTCGCCCTTTCGCCTGCTCCCATCGGTCCAAGAGAAGTGCGAGCTCCTGGTCGCGCCCGACCAGCGCGGTTGTCGACATCCCGTGCTGGGCGTCAAATCGACTCTCGGCCGCGCCCTCGCTGATGACGAGCCACGCCCGCACCGGCCCTGGGAATCCTTTGAGAGGCACCGTTCCCAAATCTTGGTATATGAAGGCCTCTCCGATAAGGCGGCGCGTTGAATCGGCGATTACAACGCCGCCGGGCTCGGCGAGCCCTTGCAAGCGGGCAGCCAGATTCGGGGTTTCTCCAATGACCGAACGCTCGCGGGCTTCTCCCTCGCCAGTCAGTTCGCCGACGACGACCAGACCGGTTGCGATGCCAACGCGAGCAGCAAGTGCCGCACCAGCCGGCTCCGTAAGGGCGGCGACCGCTTTGGATATCCGAAGCCCGGCGCGAACTGCGCGCTCCGCCTCATCTTCATGCGCCCGCGGCCAGCCGAAGTAAGCGAGAACGCCATCGCCCAGAAACTTGGCAACGTGGCCCTCGAACCGGGTGATCTCGCTCGCTACGGTGTTGTCATAGGCCTGCATCAGGTCCCGCAGCTCCTCAGGGTCACGTCCCGAGGCGAGTGCAGTTGAGCCGACCAGATCGACAAACATGACTGTGAGCTGCCGCCGGTCTGCCTCCGACGGCAGTGGCAGTTTTGGCGGTCCAGGCGAGGCGCGAACCTCCACAGGTATGGGACGGCTCGACGGAGCGAGTGCGTGAATCGCCTTCAACACCGTCTTGCGCGGGCCGAGTGGCAAGCCAAGTTCCCGCAAGTCATCCTCGGTGAGCTCTGGCAGTACCTCAGGCGTGACTTCCGCATCCTGGAAGGCCTGGGAGTACCGCTCCAGCCCAAGACCATGGAGCCATTCCGCGATGTTCACGCGACGCCTCCTCGCCTGGTGTCAGGCGAGGCGTACGGCCGGCTTAGTTGAAAGTGTGCAACCTCAGCTTCAGCGAGCCGTCCGCCTGACGCTCAAACACGTGCGTAGCGATCCCGCCGGCAGCTTGGCGGGACCCATCCCCTCCCTTGCCGTTGGCGCTCCATCTCGCCGTGCCGTAGGCTACCTTCTCGTCCCCACCCGCATCTATGATCGTCAGGTTGTGATCGGCGAATCCGCTCGAAAAAAGCCCAGCGAAGAAATTCTCGATTTCTGCCGTACCCGATATGATTTGATGTGTCGGAGGCAGCACTTTAGCGTTCGAGGCGTACGCTTCGGCCACCGCTTTAGCATCAGCTTTGTTGAATGCCGAATCCCAGGCGGCATAAGCCGCGGTAATTTCGGCTCTGATGTCGAAGCTCGTCGAGGGGCCCAAGTTCGTCATGATTCCCTCCCTCAGAGTAGTGCTGGTGACCGCCGGATCATACTCCAACTGAGCGGTGGGAAAATCCGGAATGTGCGGGGGAACCAGCCGACGTGCTGAGGTAAGCGGGGAGGTAACCGAAAGTCCGCAAAGAGGTCAGTAGGCGAGCTAGCCGCAGTGCCTGCCATGTCCGCTCCAGATTTGGAAGCGGACTTCTCATTTGGAAGCACACGCCCTGGACTTCGTCTTCACTTCGACGGCACTCCTTCCGCATCATCCCGCACATGGATCACCGCGATGTCGTCCGCATAGATCCGCTTCCAGCCCTTGAGTCTGCGTCATCGTGAAGGTGAAGCGGTGATGCCCCATGTAGAGCGACGTCGAGGTCCAGCCTGCCGCCACGATCATCAGCGCGCCAAGCGCGGTGACATAGCGGGCCGGCCAGCGGTCGGCACCGGTGGCGTCAGGCGCGGCTCGCGCTCTCTCACTTCCGCACGCGCCAGACCGTCCAGCCCAATTTCGATACGGCCTCGACTTTCTCCAGGTAATCTGGAGCTTCATCGCGGCCGAGCCGCGCGGCGAGGCCCTCCGGCGCGATGCGGACAAGGTCCTCCTGATCGGCAGAGCGGTTGCAGGTCAGGACGTAGTCGACCTGCCGCGCGCGGAGCATTGTGCGCGCGGCTTCCGGCGTTGCCGTCATCGTATGCACCATGACAAGGTTGCCGTCGTTGTTACGGTGATAGGGACCGGCGAACACGGAATGGCCCGTCGCAGCCAGGATCGCTGGGCCCGAGTCGATCGGCGCCATGACCCGCCCGGGCGTCAAGGTGGCGAGCGGCGCGGCGCTGGAGATGGTCTGGCAGGACACGTTGCGCTCGGGCATCGCGATCTCGTGGCTGCCTGTTCCCGCGGCGAGCGCCGGCCACACTGCAAAGCCGATGCCGCCAAGGGTGGCGGGCGATACCAGCAGTGCGGCACGTACCAGCCCCCAATCGGCCACGGCACCCGTGCGCAGCGCCGCGATTCCCATGACGCAGAGCGGAGCCGCAATGATGTTGGCGGCGGCTGCGCCGCGCAATTCCCACAGGCTGACGCCGAACAGCGCTGCAAGCGTGACGCTCGAGACGATCCAGCGAAAGCGCGCCTGCGCCGTGTCGCGGATCATGGCGGCAAGGCACAGGCCGAGCGTCAGCAACGGAAACGCATAATACCCGAGCAGTTTCTGCGGTTGCATCCGCGCCAGCTCCGTCACCGGCATGGTCTCGCTGACCCGGTCGAGCCAGAAGCTGACGAGCAGGGGATCGACTTGCGCATAGGGCGAGGCCACGCAGCTCGGATACGATGTGAAGAACGCGCCCAGCAGGAGCGCACCGGCAAGCGCTGCCGCCGCGAGCCGCGTCCAGATGGACCGGCTGAGATAGCTGACGCCGGCCATCGCAAGCAGCGCGATGCCACCGCCCGCAGACAGGAGCAGGATGGGGCCGCCGAAGGCATCGCAGACGGGCCTCGCAAGACTGTTCATCGGGAGCAGCAGCAGTGCCAGCAACAGCGCCGATCCGGCGAGGCCAGCACCAAAGGCGCAGGCGGAGCGCAGGACGTCGGTGCCCTTCCAGATCAGCAGCCCGACCACGGCCGCGCTCGCCACGGCGACCGCAGGCAGCATTTCCAACCCGATCGCCAGCGACAGCGCCGCGAGACATCCGGCCAGAGCCGCCTTGGCGGCGCGGTGCTCGAGATCGGTGATGCAGAGCATGAAGCCGAGCAGCAGCACGATCTGGACGTTGTGATGATCAATCGCGCCGGCGCGGAAGTGGATCAGGGCAGGGATCGACAGCGCCGTGACCAGAATCGTGGCGAGCCGTATCCGCGGCCGGTCGGCCGGGGCACCTGCCTGACTTGCGATCGTCGCCGCGAGCCAGAGCGCGGCCGCCATCAACAGCGAGGGCCAAGCGACCAGCACGAGGGCTTCCGAAGCGTGTTGGCCGAGCAGGGGGCGAAACAACAGGATCAGCAGGGCCAGGGGCACATCGACGATGCGAGACCAGTGCATCGCAATTCCGGGCGGATCGAGCCGGTATTGAGTCAGGTCGAACCAGCTCTGGCCGGCCAGGAGATCGCGTACCTCGACCAGCCGCATCGCATCGTCGGTCGACAGCGTGTCGAACACGCCCGTCTTGATCGCGGGAAACCCGAGCGCCACCACGATCGCCGCCCAGGCGATCGTGAGCACGATGGCAGGATTCGGCCCAGCGCCGGACGCTCGTTCGGTCGGCAGCACAAGGGGCGGCATCGGCCTGCGCCTCAATTCGGTGCGGCGGGCATGGGCCTGCTATCCGCGCTCTGGCCGTCCTCCCGCACATGGATCACTGCGATGTCGTCCGCATAGATCCGCTTCCAGCCCTTGAGCTGGTCGAGGATCTGCGGCCCCGGCGCGTCGGCGACCAATAGCGTCGCGTCGATCTTGTACTCATCCAGAAGGCGCGGCAGCAGCTCGGGCTTCTTGCCCTCCGTCGCCTTGAAGAAGTCCATGACGAACTTCTCGCCATAGAGCTCGGCGCGGCCGTCGACGAAAACGGGGATATCGCGCGAGATCAGATAGCCGCCGAACTGGTAGGCGTTGAAGATGCGCTGCACCTTGCGTTGCTCGAGCAGATCGACCGCCGCAACAGGCGTCTGCGTCATCGTGAAGGTGAAGCGGTGATGCCCCATGTAGAGCGACGTCGAAGTCCAGCCTGCCGCCACGATCATCAGCGCGCCAAGCGCGGTGACATAGCGGGCCGGCCAGCGGTCGGCACCGGTGACGTCAGGCGTCGGGCGCGGAAACATCTCGCCGAGCGGTCTTGCCAGCACCAGCGGCACCAGGAACGCAAATGCCTCGATGCTCCTGACATGAGTCAGCGCGCTCCAGGTCAGGAGCAGGATCAGGAAGATCCGGGGCGCCGACAGCACCAGGCCGCGATAATAGCCGAATGCGATCAGGGCGAGCAGGGCGCCCTCGAACGAGGTAAACGTGGCGAAGTTCGCCGGCATCCATTCGAAGATCAGCGACAGCAGCTCGCCGAGGCTGAGGATGTTGGTCGCGCCCTGCAGCGTCCGCCATCCGTACGGCGTGCAGCAGCTCGCGATCAGCGCGCCGATTCCGAACAGCACCCAGCGCATGAACAGCGAAAGCCGCCGTCCCTTCTCGGCATGCTCGACCGCTTCGAGCGAGATCGGACCGATCAGCGCGAGGCCAAGCACGAAGCCGCCATGCAGGTTCGCCCAGAGCGCCATCAGCGGCAGCCAAGTCCAGGACGGCGCGCTCTTGCGGTCGGCAGCCGCCATCAACAAGCCGACCCACGCCACCATGACGGGCAGCGCCAGAATATGCGGACGCGCCAGCACGTGATGGATCGACAGCAGCAGCGCCAGCATCGCGAACAGCACCGCGCGCGGTGCCTCGATCTGCGCGTCGAGCAGATAGGCGAAGATTGCGACCGCGAGCGCGAGGGCGATCGCGGTGAGGATGACGGGACCTGCCCAGCCCCATTGCGCATGGGAGAACGCGAACGCGACCTGCGACAGCCACGAGGTCGATATCCACGGCGCGCCCGTTCGCGTGAAGGAATAGAAGTCGGTGGTTGGCATGGCGCCGTGATCGAGGATCCATTGCCCGATCTTGATCTGCCAGAACGAGTCGGAATCCTGAAGCAGCGTATCGCCGAGAAAAAGGAAGAACAGATAGGCGCCGGCGCCGACGCAGAGCGGCACCAGGGCCCGCGCGCGGCTCTGCACCGCGATGTTGTTGGCAAAGGAAAGGGACATGCCGCCTCGTCATCCTGGTGTTCTTGTCGGTCCGAGCATGATCCGGAGGGCCGCGTTAGCGCAAAGTGTGGTGCGGCTTTCCGGGAAGATCATGCGCAAACAATAAGCTGGAGCGCGGTGAACGATTTATCTCATCGCGTCATCGCGCTTCAGTCCGAGCGGCCGGCATTGGACCACGTCGGTCATAACTTCGGGTAAACCGGCTGCGCCAGGTCGGCTTCATGTCCTGACAATTTAACGGATTGTTTTGGAGTTCGATTTACCATGGGCGAATACACGCAAACCGCCCAGCGTTTACGCAGTCGAATTAACTGCGGCGCAATTCTTTGCCTCTAGGTTCCGTTCCATGGTCGGGCGGCGCTGGGAAGCCGAAAAGACCAGATCAGTTGTAAGCCTCGTGTACTCATTTGGAGCACTCCATGAAGAACCTCGTTGCGCGTTTCGTGAAGGATGAATCCGGCGCCACCGCCATTGAATACGGCCTGATCGCTGCCGGCATCGCGCTGGCGATCATCACCGTCATCAACCAGCTCGGCACCACGCTGAACACCAAGTTCAGCTCGATCTCGACCAGCCTCAAGTAAGGCCGGACGATCTGAGAATTTCCGAGAGCCCCGTCCTTCGGGGCTCTTTTCTTTTGGGCGGTGGTGCTCGTCTTTTGGGCGGTGGTGCTCGCCTTCGGGCTCCTCACCCTGGGGGTCTCATATCTCGCCGCAAGACACGACCTCATCCTGAGGGCCCGCCGCAGGCGGGCGTCTCGAAGAATGACTGCAGTAAGCTTTCCGCCGTATTTTCCTCGCATGCTGTCCAGGGGCCGAGCGAGCTGGTGGCCCTGTCTTGACTCACCGTGACTCGGAAGGAAGCTGCGCCGGTGCGTCGTCGCGGACGTGAACCACGGCAATATCGTCCGCATGGAGGCGCTTCCAGCCCGGCAAATGGTCCATGATTCTGGCGACGGGGATGGCGGTGTTCAGCAGCGTCGCGTCGATCCGGTAGGTCTCGAGCAGACGCAGCAGAGTCTCCACGTTCTTGCCCTCGACGGCATCGAAATAGTCAAGCACAAACTGCTCCCCATACAGCTCGGCCCGGCCATCGATGAATGTCTTGATGTTGCGGGTGATCAGATAGCCGCCAATCGAAGCGGTACTGAATATCCGTTGCGCGTGCCGCCGTTCGAGCAGGTCGATTGCAGCCGAAGGACATTTGGCGCCGGAAAAGGCATACCTGTACGGCGTGGCGTAGGAGCGCGTGATAGCCCAGCCGGCGGTGACGATGGCGAGCGCCGCGATTGCGGTCATTGCAAAGGAGGACCGCGCTTGTTGCGCCACCGCTCTCGTCAATCGCAATTGTTCGGCGACCGGCTTCGCAACCACGAGCGGGGTCAAGAGTGCAAAGACCTCGATGTTTCTGACGTGGGTGAGGGCCGCCCAGGTCAGGCCGAGCAGCAGGAGAATGCGGGTCCACGGCAGCACCAGCCCGCTGCAATAGCCGATGGCGATCAAACCGAGCAGGGCGGCTTCAAACATGCTGAACGAACTGAAGTCGGCCGGCATCCACTCCGCGATCAACGAAAGCACCTTGCCGAGGCTGAGGATTTTCGTGGCTCCGAGGAGCGTGTCCGAGCCGTAGGGCGTGCAGCAGCTCGCGGCAATCGCAGCAAGCCCGAACAAGGCCCAGCGCGCCGCCAGCGCAAATCGGTCCTTGCGATCGGCGGACGCGATCGCATCGAGGCCAATAGGTCCAATCAAGATCAGCCCCAGGACGAAGCCGCCGTGAAGGTTGGCCCACAACGCCATCAAAGGCAGCAACAGCCAGGAGGGCGCGGTGCGCCGATCGGCGGCCACCAGCAGCCCGCCGACAAAAGCCAGCATGACAGGCATTGCCAGCATGTGCGGGCGGGCGAGAAAGTGGCCTACCGACATCCCGAGGAGCGGGATGACGAGCAGAAAGGCGCGCATAGGTCCTAGGTAAGGCTCGAGCAGGTAGACAATAATCGCTGCAGTCGCACCGATCGCGAGCGATGTCAGGATAACTGCGCCCGACCAGTTCGAGGGCTCGTAAACAAGTGCGAACAGGACTTGCGACAGCCAGGAACTCGAGATCCAGGCCTCACCGGCTCGCGTGAACGAATAGATGTCGCTGTAGGGCAGCGCGCGATGTTCGAGAATCCACTGGCCGATCTTGATTTGCCACCACGTATCGGTATCGCGCAGCATGACGTTGCCGATGCCCAGAAAGAACGCGTAGACAAGAGCGCCGATGCAGAACGGCATGAGCCAGCGCGCCACGCCGCTGACGAGAACGCTGCTTGTAGCGGAAATCGACATTGGGCACTCGGGAGTTGAACAACAGTGCGACAGCACCTGAGCATTTTCTCCTTTAAGTTGCGGTAAACTGTGGCGCCGCGCGGTGCAAGGATGCGTTTACGACCTGCTCGTTTGCAGCTCGGAATTGCAGGGCGCCCGCATGCGCATTTCCCATCTTGTCATTCATCCTGAATAGTTGTTCAGTCCTTGCGGGGCGATTTGCATCTTTGACGTGACGAAGCGTTCGGCCGCAGGGCGTGCGGCCGGCGTGGTGGGACAGGAAGCGCGCCATGGTTTATCGGCGGACGCATCAAGTGGTGAAGCGCCTTGCGGCGCGGCGCAGCGCGATTCTGGCGGCGGCGCGGGAGGCGGCGGCGGAAGGCGGGATGGCGGCGGTGCAGATCGCGCCGGTCGCGGTCCGGGCCAACGTCGCAGCCGGCACCGTCTACCGCTATTTCCCTTCCAAGGCCGAGCTGATCTCTGAGCTCATTGCCGAGGTCTCCCGCGACGAGCTCGCGGCGATCCGCCGGGCGGCCGATGCCGCGCCGGGGCCGTCCTCGGCGCTGGCGGCCGCCGTGACCACCGTAGCGGTTCATACGCTGTCGCAGCGCAGGCTGGCCTGGGGCATCCTGGCCGAGCCGGTCGATGTCGATGTCAGCGCCTCCAGGCTGGCCAGCCGGCGCGAGATCGCGGGCGAGATCGCCTCGCGGATCGACGCTGCGGTGCGCGCCGGCCATCTGCCGGCTCAGGACACCGCGCTTGCCGCCACCGCGCTGCTGGGGGCGCTGCATGAGGCGCTGGTCGGGCCGCTCGCGCCCGATAATCTCGAAGACCCCGTCAAGATGCGCGATGCGGTGCAGACCGTGACGCTGCTGGCGCTGCGCGCCGTCGGCGTCATGGACGCCCGGGCCCGCGGCCTGGTGGTGCAGCAGACGCTGCTGCCGACGACGAAAGCGCTGGTTGGGGCATAAAATCGCGCCGCGGCCGAGGCGGCGCCCTGATCGCGCTCAGGTGATTGCCAGAGCGTGCCTTTTCGCGAAATCCCAGCAAGTCCGCCGGGCCGGCCGGCTACTGTGCATGGGGTTGTTTTCCGACTTTTTTGTTTCGACCCGTCGACGGACCTACATGTTCGCTTCGCCCTCGGGGCCGACCGAGGCGATGCGCACCATGTTGGTGGTGCCGGGGATGCCGAGCGGCACGCCGGCGACGATGATCACGCGCTGGCCGGCGCGGACGAAACCGTCCCGGAACGCGATCTGGCCGGCGCGGCTCACCATGTCGTCCTGGTCGCGCGCGTCCTCCGCCACCACGCAATGCACGCCCCAGACCACCGCGAGGCGGCGGCCCGCCGTGATGTTCGGCGTGATCGCCACGATCGGCGGCTTGGGCCGCTCGCGTGCCACGCGCACCGCGGTCGAGCCCGATGAGGTCCAGCAGATCAAAGCGGGCAGGTCGAGGGTTTCCGCCATCACGCGCGAGGCGTCTGCGATGGCATCGCCGACGGTTGATTCGGGGTCCGGCCGCTGCGCCATGATCACCGAACGGTAGGTCGGGTCGCGCTCGACCTCCTCGCCGATGCGGTTCATGGTCGAGACCGCCTCGACCGGGAATTTGCCGGCTGCCGATTCCGCCGACAGCATGATGGCGTCGGCGCCTTCATAGACGGCGGTGGCGACGTCGGAGACTTCGGCGCGGGTCGGCACCGGCGACTGGATCATCGATTCCAGCATCTGGGTCGCGATCACCACCGGCTTGCCAGCGCGGCGCGCCATCCGCGTCATCTGCTTCTGCAGGCTCGGCACGCGCTCGAGCGGCAGCTCGACGCCGAGGTCGCCGCGCGCCACCATCAGCGCATCGGAGGCCTCGATGATGTCGGCGAGGCGGTCGATCGCCTGCGGCTTCTCGATTTTGGCCATCACGGCGGCGCGGCCGCGAATCATCCTCTTGGCCTCGAGCACGTCGTCGGCGCGCTGCACGAAGGACAGCGCGATCCAGTCGACGCCGGTGACGAGGGCCGCCTCGAGGTCGGCGCGGTCCTTCGGCGTCATCGCCGAGACCGGCAGGTCGGTATCGGGCAGGCTGACGCCCTTGCGGTCGCTCATCTTGCCGCCGACCACGACACGCGTCACCGCATGCTCTTTCGAGGTCTCCTCCGCGATCAGCCGCACCTTGCCGTCGTCGAGCAGCAGCGCATGGCCCGGCCGCAGCGCGGCCAGGATCTCCGGATGCGGGAGTTGGACGCGCGTGGCATCGCCGGGCGTCTTGTCGGAATCCAGCGTGAAGGTCTGCCCGTTCTGGAGCTGGACCGCGCCGTCGGCGAAAGAGCCGAGTCTCAGCTTCGGTCCCTGAAGGTCGACCAGGATGCCGATAGGCCGGCCATAGCTGCTCTCGACATTGCGGATCGTCGCCACCAGCTCCCGCATCTTGTCATGCGGGGTGTGGCTCATGTTGATGCGGAACAGGTCGGCGCCGGCTTCGAACAGGCGGCGGATCATCGCGAGGTCTGAAGAGGCGGGTCCCAGGGTCGCGAGAATCTTGATACGGCGAAGACGCCTCATGGCTTATTTCCAGACGGGGGCGCCGGCGGAAGGCCGGGCGCGGCGGGGGGCGTACCACCGGGCGGACTATTGGGCAAACCCGGAACGCCGCCCGGGCCCACCGGGCCGGGCAGGCCAGGTACGCGTTGCTGCGCCGGCTGTTCGTTGGCGTCGGTCAACTGCACGGTCCAGGCCCGCTGCTCACCGGTGTCGACCTCGAAATAGCCTGTCCGGTCATAGCCTCGCGCCAGGCAGTCCTCGGTGCCGCGGATGGTGAACTCCTTGTCGCGCGAGCACATGAAGGCCTGGCCCGACCATTCGCCGCCGCGGTCATAATCGATGGCGTAGATGTAGTAATAGCGAGCGACCAGCGTGCCCCGCAGCAGCGTCTCACAGGAGCGCGACGAGATGTTCCACCAGCCCTCGGTGGTCCAGCCCTCGGCGTCCTTGTAGCCGAGCGCAATCCCGACCCGGCTCGAAGTGTTGTTGCAGAGGCGGAAATCGGCGGAGGCGGGACTGGCCCAGAGGCACAGCAGGCCAACCACCAGCACCGGGACCAACCGGGCGAGCAGGCGAAGCGGGAAGCGGGGAGATTCGGCAATCATTGTCGCGGAAGCTATACCAGATCATTGACGATTTGGCGTAGGGCCGGGGAACTGCCCCATAGCCGGGCTTTGGCCCGTTTGCGCCGCGATATGGCAAAATCTGTGACAGGACCCACCTGATCCCGTAAGGGTGACTGCGATCGGGACGGGCCTTAAGGAAGACAGCCATGGCAATCGACGACAAAACCAGAACGGAGCTCGAGGCGGCCGCTTTCCGGCGCCTGGTCGAGCATCTGCGGGGCCGGACGGACGTCCAGAACATCGACCTGATGAATCTGGCCGGCTTCTGCCGCAACTGCCTCTCCAACTGGCTCAAGGATGCCGCGGACGCCCAGGGCGTGCCCCTGAGCAAGGACGAGAGCCGGGAGGCCGTCTACGGCATGCCTTACGAGACCTGGAAGGCAAAGTACCAGGGCACGGCCACGCCCGAGCAGCTCGAGGCGATGAAGAAGGTCCATCCCCACGGGCACTGACGCTCCGTCACGCCGCTCTGAGTCGCACCACACAACAGCTTTCTTTGCGTCGGCGCAGGAAGGTGTGGGCGCGCTGTGGACGAGCGCGATGCTTGCTTGAACGCTGGGAGCGCCGACCCTAAGGGTCTACCCAGCACGCGCGGTGAGGGATGCCGGCGTCACCTCGTTTTGCCAGTTCCATTGGGAGTACCAAGATGGCCACCTCCGCCGCCGTCCGCGACGACGAGCCCGCGACGAAATTTGCCAAGGACCAGCTCAAATCCATCATCGAGCGCATCGAGCGGCTGGAGGAAGAGAAGAAGGCGATCTCCGACGACATCCGCGACGTCTATGCCGAGAGCAAGGGCAACGGCTACGACGTCAAGGCGCTGCGCACCATCGTGCGCCTGCGCAAGCAGGACCCCAACGAGCGTGCCGAGGCCGAGACCATCCTCGAGACCTACATGCAGGCGCTGGGGATGCTCTGAGGCGTCTCGTCCGGTCGGCGTTGCAGCGCACCAAGCTTGGGCGAAATCTCGTCATCTGCTAGACTGCTCGGTGAAGGGACCGAGCAATGGATGTGCCTGGACCAGAGCGCAGGCTCGCCGCGGTCCTCGCGGCTGACATGGTTGGCTTTAGTCGGCTCATGGAGGTCGACGAGGGAGGCACGCTCGCGCGCCTCAAAACCCACCGGATCGAGCTCATCGATCCGGCGATTGCCAAAAATCACGGCCGCATCATCAAGACGACGGGCGACGGCCTGCTCGTCGAATTCCATAGCGTCGTCGACGCAGTGTTGTGCGCGGCTGAAATTCAGAGCCGGATGGGGCGCCGCAACGCCGATGTCCCGCCGCCGCGATTGATACAATTCCGCATCGGTATCAATCTGGGCGACGTGATCGTCGATCAGAACGACATCTTCGGCGACGGCGTCAACGTCGCGGCGCGACTGGAGGCGCTGGCCGAGCCTGGAGGAATCTGCGTTTCGGGCGCGGTGCGCGATCAGGTCGGCGACCGGCTGGATGGAGTTCAGTTCGACGATCTCGGTGAACAGAGTGTCAAGAACATCGCCCGTCCGATCCGAGTCTTCCGCATTCGGCTGGCCGAGGGGCCTGCAAGCCTGGCCGATGGGTCGAACCCTGCTCTGATGCCACTGAGTGTTTCGAAGAAGCCGTCCATCGCCGTGCTGCCGTTCGCCAATATGAGCGGCGATCCGGAGCAGGAGTTCTTCGCGGACGGTCTCACCGAGGACATCATCACCGAGCTTTCGCGCTTCCACGACCTCCTTGTCATCTCCCGCAACTCGACGTTCGTCTACAAGGGCAAGGCCGTAAAGGTGCAGGACATCGGCCGAGAGTTCGGCGTCGACTATGTCATCGAGGGCAGCGTTCGGAAGGCCGGAGAGCGCGTCCGCGTCACCGTGCAGCTGATCGATGCAGAGACCGATCGCCATATCTGGGCCGAACGCTACGACCGCGAGCTCCGGGATATTTTCGCCATTCAGGACGAGATGACCCGCGCGATCGTGGCGACGCTGCCGGGTCGGGTAGAAGCCGCAACGCACGACCGCACCAAGCGCAAGCCGACCGACAACATGCCCGCTTACGAATGCGTGCTGGCGGCAAAGCTCCTGCATCACCGGTCAACCCGCGACGACAACGCTCAGGCGCAGACGCTGCTCAACCGTGCGCTGGCGATGGATCCGAACTATGCCCACGCTCATGCCTGGAAGGCATGCGTGCTCGGCCAGTGCTGGATCTATGGCTGGTGCGACGACCGTGACGCGACGTTCGAGCAGGTGGCTTCGGAACTGGAGATTGCGTTGGCGCTCGACGACAATGACGCGGACGTGCACCGGATTCTCGCCGCGCTCAATCTGACGCGGCACGATTACGAAAAGGCCACCTATCATCAGGAGCGTGCGCTCGCCCTCAACCCGAACTACGACCTGGTGGTCGTGCAACAGGGAGAGCTCCTGACTTGGCTAGGCCTGCCGGAGGAAGGCATCGACTGGATCAGGAAAGCGATGCGCCTCAACCCCTACCATCCCGAGCGCTTCTGGAGTCATTTGGGCCGCGCTTATTATTGCGCGGAGAAATACGCCGAGGCTGCGGAGGCGTTTTCAAGGATCACGCGGCCCGACTATACCCATCACGCGTTCCTGGCGGCGACATTTGCGCAGATGAAGAATGCGATCGCAGCCGGCGCTCACGCCGCGGAGGTTTTGAAGCGCGAACCCGGGTTCTCGGTGGCAGCTTATCTTGCGACGCTGCACTACAAGCGCGAACTCGACCGGCAGCGCCACGAGGCAGGCCTCATCGCGGCTGGCTTGCCGGCTTGATCGACTCGGGCAAGGAGAGCAGACGGAGCGTTGCTGGCACCCAGGACTCAGCGCAGCGCCGCCGTCCGCATGACGAATGACGTCGTGTCAAGCTTGGCGGTTGCGCTGCCCGAGAAGCTATCGCAGGACATGCCCTGCATCGGATCGTCGACAAAGCCCATGGCGATCACAGTGCGCGGCTTGACGAAATAGCCGCGCAGCGCAGCCATATCGAGCTCGCCCATCAGCGTCACCGACATGGCGCGGCTGGCGCTCGGCGACAGCATCACGATCTTGAGCCAGATGCTCTCGCCCTTAGCCGCGGAGAGGCGGGTGGCGGTTGCGATCCTGCCGTCGATGCTCTTGCCCACCACCGTGTTGATCTCCGTCGCCTGAGCCACGCTGCGGGTCCCGGCGGGGCGGGTGGTGCGCGGGATCGGCGCGGAGGCGGCGACGACATTGGCGCGGTCGACCGGGGAGGCGGCGGGCGCGTAAGCCAGGGCCTGGAAGGCCGCGTTGGACACGCTCGCGGTTGGTTGCGGATCGGTGGCGGCGGCGAGTGCCTGGCGAGCCTTCAACGCTGCCACCTGCGCCGGCGTGGCCTGCTGCGGCGCAGCCGGGACATCATCCCAGAAGCCGCGGGCATTGATGATGTCGGCCGGTGTCTCCGGCTTTCCATCAACAGACTTGCCGGTCGGCGGCTTGTCAGCCAGGGGCGCGGCCTTCGGCTTGGGCGACGCAACGATCTGCGCATCGGCCGAGGCGAGCTGGAGGGTTGCGGCGATCTGCGGCTTGGCCCGCGGCGTCGGCACCGGCTCGGCGGGCTTTGCGGCGGCTGCGACCACGGTCGGCGCCGCCGGCTTCGCGGCCATTGCCGGCGCTCCCTCATCATCCTCGTCGTTGCTCGCGGTGGCGGGAGCTTGCTTGCTCTTGAACAAGGCGGCAAAGAAATTCGGCTTGCTGCCGGCATCGTCACCGCTGCTGCGCCGCTCGATCTCGGCCTTGGCAAGCTCATAGCCTTTCAGCGGCACGCCGTCGGTCGGCAGATGCACCGTCTTTCCGTCCGGGAAGACGCGGGCGAGTTGGTCATGCGTCATGCGCGGCCAGTGCCGGATGCTGCCGGTGTCGAGGTGCACGAAGGGCGAGCCGGAGGTGGGATAGAAGCCGACGCCGCCGCGCTGCAGGCGCAGGCCGGCGAAGCGGATCTGCTCCAGCGGCACGCCCGGGATGTAGAAGTCCATCGCGTGTCCCAGCATGTGCTGGCTGAAGCGCGCCACACCGGACGAGCGGCGGCGGAGCATGGCGTTGGTGGCGGGAGAGCGATAGGAGGAGATGATCTGGATCGGTTGCTTGCCGTCGACGTCGCGATAGACCTCCCAGAGGATGTCGAAGAGGCGACGGTCCATGACCGTCTCGTCCTGGGTGCGCCAGTCGCGCAGGAAGTGGTTGAGCTGCTTCAGCGCCGCTTCGTCGTAGCGCCCGTCGCGCTTGAAGGTGACGGTGAGATCTTCGCCGGAATGGGTGTGGTGGAACGAGAGCGTCTTGGTCTCGTTCAACGCGGCCGCGTCATGAACCGATCCCGCGGCCGCAAGCAGCAGCGCGGCAGCGAGGCCGATCCGGGATCCGGCCTTCAAGCCCGCATGGGACAACGACAGCACAGCGAATTGGCGTGCGAGACCAGTCAGCACGTATGAGCCCACCCAGTCGACGAGCGTTCAAATGGACTCTCCCGCCAAACCCGTTAGCAGCGCGAAAGAGGATGAACGCTTTCTTAAAACGAGAAGGTTAATTCGAGGTTGACCTTCCCGCCCCCAAACCAAGTCAGGATACGATCCTAAACGGTTGACTGTGGCAAAAAAACGCCCGCTGCCCGAGCGCAGGTTGGAGAGTGGTTAACGTTAAACGGCCCCATCCAGAGGACAGGGCCGCTGATTTCATGGCAGAATTCTTGTGAACCAGGCGCTGAGCCGGGCTCAGCGGGTAAACACCCGCTGCGGACGACGGCCGACTGGAGCTGGCGGCTGGGTCGTGGCCGGCGCTCCGAACAGCCGCTCGAAGAAGTTTGGCCCAGACGAGCCGAAGCCCCCGCCATTGTTGGCCACCGCGACCCCTGACGGCAGCGTCGTCGCCGGGCGGGAATAGCTCGGCTGAGAATGGGCCACGACGGCCTCAAGGTCCTTGCCGCGGTTGTTCTTCAGGATGTTGAGCATGGTCGCGTCGCGGCCATAGACGTCCTTGCGGAATTGCAGCTTGCCGGCGTCGTCCACGAACGCGGTCTGATAGGTGATGTTGACCGGGATCGGCGTCGGGAATTTCAGGTCGATCTCGCTCTTGCCATACATGCTGCGCACGCGCTCGGGCGTGTACTTCTCGTTCGGCATGGTGATGTTGAGCAGCACGGACGCGTATTGATCCGGATTCTGCACCCGCATGCAGCCATGGCTGAAGGCGCGGTCTTCCTTGGCGAACAGGTTCTTGTCCGGCGTGTCGTGCTGATAGACCAGGAACTTGTTCGGGAAGTTGAAGCGGATGCGGCCGAGCGCGTTGGCTTCGCCCGGCGGCTGCGAGATGTGCACCGAGCCGTCGCGGTTCTGTTCGAGCTTGAGGCCCATGCGCTGGAGCACGGTCGGGTCCTGCTGAAGTGCGGGCAGATATTCGTTGTAGACGATTGACGGCGGCACATTCCAAGTCGGGTTGACCGTGATGTACTTCATCGTCTCGGTCAGCAGCGGCGTGGCGTGCTGGCCCGGCTTGCCGGTGACGACGCGGGTGGTCCAGACCTGCTGGCCGCGCTGCATCACCTTCAGCGTATAGTCAGGAATGTTCAGGATGACATAGGCATCGCCCAGCGAAGGCGCGCCGAGATCGCGCGGCAGCCAGCGCCAGCGCTCCATGTTCACCAGCACGGTGTCGATCTGCTTATCGCGCTTCGGGGTGTTGAGCGCCTTGACCGTCTTGTCGTCGAGAATGCCGGTCGGCTTCATCTCGGCGCCGCTCTGGAATTTGCGCACGGCTTCTGCGACCGCTGCGTCATAGCGGGTGTCGCTGGCATTCTCGGTGATTCCGAGCTTGGCGCGGAGCTGCGGCACGCGCGGATCGTCCACGACGATCTCGGCCTGCTTCTTGCCGGCGGGGGTGTATTTTAGCTTCGGGCCCTCGGCGATCTCGATCACCGGGCCGTTGCCCTGGCCGCGCAGCTCAGCGAGCTTGGCCTTCAGATCCTTGTAGAGCTTGTGCGGCGGGTTGTAGCTGTCGAGCGCTGCGGACGCGTCCGTCGCGGTCGTGACCTTGGCGAGCACCTCGTTCGGATCGACCGGATGTTCGGGATAAAGGATGTCGCCGCTGACCTGCGACCAGTGCATGCGGCCGCTCTGGGCCTGCCGCGCATAGTCGAACATGCTGGCGGTGAGCTTGAGCTCGGCATCCGCCAACGCATCGGGCGTCGTGGCGGCGGCGAAATCCGGCACCGGATAGTCGGCGGGATTGAGGCCGTCGGAGGCCGCGTCCTTCAGCCGCGCGATCACGCCCTTGGCCGCAGCGGTCAGGGCGCCGCCTTGCGTCCAGACCGGCGCGAAGTCGCGGGCACCGTAGAACTTCTCGACCGCTGCGCGCTCGTTCTTGCGGTCGAAATGGCGCGAAGTCTTGGCGCCGATGATGTCCTTGAGCTTGTCCGCGACCGGCTGGTCGGCGGCGGGCACGTTGCTCGCTGCCTTTACGGGCTCGGTGGCGGGAGCCGCTGCGGCAGCAGGTGCCGTGGGAGCGGCCGGCGCGACGGTGGCGGTGTCAGCCTTGGCGGGCTCGGTCTTGGCAGGCTCGATGTTGGCGGGCTCGGTCTTCGCCGTCTCGCTCTTCGGCGCTTCAGGCGCGGGCGTGGTGGCTACGTCGGACGGCTTGGTCTCGACCTTGTCCGGCGCCGGCGCGGCATCCGCCTTAATCGACTCCCTCGCAGTTTCCTTGCTGGAGTCCTGCACAGTGGCGGTGGTGTCGAGCTTGATGTCGGCTGCAGTCGGGGGCGGGACGTTGGCCGGCTCGGGGCGCGGGATCGCAGCTTCGATCGCGAGCTCGGCGGCGCTGCTGCGCGCCTGATCCTGCGCCAGGGCCGAGCTGGCCGACACCGTGAGGAAGGTCGCCGCGACCGTCATCAAGACACGGTCAAAGCCCGCACGGTGGTTCAAACAGTCACGCATTGTGTCGCACCCCTCGGGTGAGCTGTCCCCTCGTGGAACAGCTTCGTTATCGCCTATTGGTGAGTTTCGGCTAAACCGCGCCCGCCTCTCGAAAGTTGCACGCCTGCACGCAACGATACCTACGCAGACGATATACAGGCCCCGATTTTGCAGCCAGCGCTACCCGGGACAACTCACGACAAACTGACTTCAAGGGAGCCTCTTGGCAACGGATTGTGCGCTTCTGCCACGCGCTTTTCCCTCTGTCTGTCACTTCCAAGTCACGGTTCAAATCGCAGTCGAATTCTGTCGTCATGCGAACGGCTTACAGCCGTCTCGCACCGTCGCGCGAACCTCCGTTCGCACTGGGCTCAGTGCGTCTCCTCACCGCTTTTCCCGCCATGTCCGGGAACCCCTGCCTCGTCGAGTTTGCGGTAGAGTGTTGACCGGCCGATTTTGAGCCGGCGAGCCACCTCGGACATCTGGCCGCGATAGTGCGAGATCGCGAAGCGGATGATCTCGTTCTCCATGTCTTCCAGCGAGCGGACATCCCCGGTCGCAGTGAGCATGGCGAGAGTTCCCACGGCGGGGAGCGGAGCGATTGGTATTTCATTACCCGATATCACAGAAGGCGTCGCCGCCGGCTCGAGCATCAGCGGGGCGGTCGGAATATCCGTGATGGGATGCGGCTGTGAGGCGAGCAGGGGGAAATCGTCAAGGCCGAGCTGGTCGCCGTCGCTCATCACCACCGCGCGGTAGACCGCGTTCTCGAGCTGGCGGATGTTGCCGGGCCAGTCGAGCTGGGCAAGCTGAGCCACGGCCTCGCCGCTGATGCCGGTGATAGGGCGGTTCTCCTCGGCGGCAAAGCGCGCGATGAAATGTCTGAGCAGATGCGGGATATCCTCACGCCGGGCGCGCAACGAAGGGATCGTCAGCGGCAGCACGTGCAGGCGATAGAACAGGTCTTCCCGGAAATGTCCCTGCTTCACCCGCTCCAGCAGCTTGCGATTGGTGGCCGAGATGATGCGGACGTCGACCTTGACCGGCTTGCGGCCGCCGACTGCCTCCACGGCGCCTTCCTGGAGCGCGCGCAGCAGCTTCACTTGCGCGGTCAGCGGCAGTTCGCTGACTTCATCCAGAAACAGCGTGCCGCCATGGGCCTCGACAAACTTGCCCATGTGTCGCTCGGTGGCGCCGGTGAAGGCGCCCTTCTCGTGGCCGAACAGGATGGACTCGACGAGATTGTCGGGAATCGCGCCGCAATTGACCGCGACGAAGGGCTTGGCCTTGCGCTCGCCGCTGCCGTGGATGGCGCGCGCGAACATCTCCTTGCCGACGCCGGACTCGCCCTCGATCAGCACGGGGATCGCGGAGTTTGCCGCCTTCTGTGCGGCTCGCATCACGGGAGTCATGGCCTCCGCGCGCGTAATGATGTCCGAGAAGGTCAGCCGGCCTTCGCGGCTATGACGGATACGCTGCAATTCGCCCTTGAGCGCGGACGTGTTGAGCGCGTTGCGCAAGGAGACCTGGAGCCGCTCCACGCCGACCGGCTTGACGACGAAATCGGCCGCGCCCGCGCGCATCGCCGAGATCACGTTGTCAATGCCGCCATGGGCGGTCTGCACGATGACGGGGATGCTCAGGCCTGCTTCGCGGATTTTCGCCAATACGCCCATGCCGTCGAGGCCGGGCATCACGAGATCTAGGATGACGGCGTCGATGGTCGGTGCGTCAGGGGCGGTGAGAGCGGCAATTGCGGCGTCGCCGGAGGCCACGACGACCGTCTCATAGCCGCATTTCTGCACCATGTTCTCGACCAGCCGGCGGGCTACAGCGTCGTCGTCGGCGATCAAAATACTGGCAGCCATGGTGTTCCCCGCACGCTACTACTATCTGTCTCGAATCGGGGCACTCTGGCCGAAGCCGATTAACGCACGCTTAAACCTTGATGCCCCCGCCCGCCGCCGCGATTGTTGAACACAGGTTTCCCACACAATGAATTCGCGCTCCAAGTCCGCTCTCACGAAGACCGCTCTGACGAAATCTGCTCTCCGCAAGCCAGCCACCAAGACATCCGTCGCCAAGAAATTTGCCGCCAAAGCAAAACCCTCCAAGCCCTCGCTCGCCAAGCCTTCACTCGCCAAGCCTTCGCCCGCAAAGCCTGCGAGCAGGACCGGCAAGCTTCCGGAGTGGAACCTGGCCGATCTCTATTCCGGGATCGATGCGCCGGAAGTGGCGCGCGATCTCGAAAAATTGGACGCCGACTGCGTCGCTTTCGAGACGGACTACAAGGGCAAGCTGGCGACAGGGACAGCAAACGAAGATGGCGGAAAATGGCTCGCCGATGCGGTGCGACGCTATGAGGCGATCGACGATCTTGCCGGCCGTCTCGGCTCCTATGCCGGTCTCGTCCATGCCGGCGACAGCGTGGACCCTGCGATTTCAAAGTTTTACGGCGACGTGTCCGAGCGCCTGACGGCGGCGTCCACGCATCTGTTGTTCTTCGCGCTCGAGCTCAATCGGATCGATGACGATATTTTGAATCGCGCGATGCAGGCCGCCGAGCTCGCGCACTATCGTCCCTGGATCGAGGATCTGCGCAAGGAGAAGCCCTACCAGCTCGACGACAAGCTCGAGCAGCTCTTCCTGGAGAAGGCACAGACCGGCTATTCCGCCTTCAACCGGCTGTTCGATCAGACCATCTCGGGCCTGCGCTTCAAGGTCGGCTCCAAGGAGCTCGCGATCGAGCCGACGCTCAATCTGCTGCAGGACCGCGACGGCTTAAAGCGCAAGAGCGCGGCGGAGGCGCTGGCGAAAACCTTCAAGGCCAATGAACGCACCTTCGCGCTGATCACCAACACGCTCGCCAAAGACAAGGACATCTCCGACCGCTGGCGTGGCTTCAAGGACGTCGCGGATTCCCGGCACCTCAACAACCGCGTCGAGCGCGAGGTCGTCGACGCGCTGGTCGCCTCGGTGCGCGCAGCCTATCCGAAGCTGTCGCATCGCTATTATGCGCTGAAGGCGAAGTGGTTCGGCAAGAAGCGGCTGGCCTATTGGGACCGCAACGCGCCGCTGCCGTTTGCGGCGACCGACGTTATCGCTTGGCCAGAAGCGCGAAGCATGGTGCTGACAGCCTATCGCGGCTTCTCGTCTGAGATGGCCGATATCGCCGAGCGCTTCTTCACGGACCGCTGGATCGACGCGCCGGTGCGGCCGGGCAAGGTGCCGGGGGCGTTCTCGCATCCGACCACGCCGTCGGCGCACCCCTACGTGCTGATGAACTACCAGGGCAAGCCGCGCGACGTGATGACGCTCGCGCATGAGCTTGGCCATGGTGTCCATCAGGTGCTGGCGGCAAAGAACGGGGCGCTGATGGCGCCGACGCCACTGACGCTGGCGGAGACCGCGAGCGTGTTCGGCGAGATGCTCACTTTCAAGCGTCTGCTTGCCCAGACCAAGAACACAAAGCAGCGACAGGCGCTGCTCGCCGGCAAGGTCGAGGACATGATCAACACCGTGGTGCGGCAGATCGCGTTCTATTCCTTCGAGCGCGCGGTCCACACCGAGCGCAAGAACGGCGAACTCACCGCGACGCGGCTCGGCGAGATCTGGCTCTCGGTGCAGGGGGAGAGCTTAGGTCCGGCGATCGAGATCAAGGCGGGCTACGAGAACTACTGGATGTACATCCCGCACTTCATCCACTCGCCGTTCTACGTCTACGCCTACGCGTTCGGTGATTGTCTCGTGAACTCGCTTTACGCTGTCTACGAGAATGCGGCCGAAGGCTTTGCCGAGCGCTATCTCGACATGCTCGCCGCCGGCGGCACCAAACATTATTCCGAGCTGCTGCGCCCGTTTGGGCTCGATGCCAAGGACCCGAAGTTCTGGGATGGCGGGCTCAGCGTCATCGCCGGGATGATCGACGAGCTGGAGGCCATGAGGTGAGGGGCGGTGCCTCATTTGTGGGCAGGAGGGCGTAAAACATTTGTTGAACTGCTTTGTCGACGATGTTATACACATGTATAACATCGTCGGAACAAGGCCATGAAGATCGAGATCAAGAAGATCGGCAATTCGGATGGTCTGCTGCTGCCCCGTGAGTTGATGCAGCGGCTCGATCTCAAGCGGGGGCAGCAATTGCACATCGTGGAATTGCCCGGCGGTGGTTTTCAATTGCTGCCCTACGACCCCGATTTCGAGCGGACGATGGAAATCGCCGATGAGGTGATGGACAAGTATCGCGACACGCTTGCCGCGCTCGCAAAATAATCGGCGACGCGCATGAGCGATCCTCAGGAGCCGCTCTGGGTCACCTATGAGCAGGCTGTCGCAATTCATAGTCGACAACTCCGGCGCTTCGGTGGCGCGCCGGGACTGCGCGACGAGGGCATGCTGCGCTCTGCGCTGGAGCGGCCGATCAACAAATGGCGCTATGAGCAGGCGCCAATGGACGAACTCGCTGCAGCCTATGCATTCGGCCTCGCGAATACCCCTGCATTCGTCGACAGAAACGAGCGCATCGCTTTCCTGGCGATGACAGTGTTCCTGCGCAAGAACAAGGCGGACTTCAGTCCCGATCCCGCGGAAGCTGCCATCATCATCCTCTCGCTCGCCGCAGGCGAAGTCAGCGAGCAGAGCCTTGCGCGCTGGATCCGCACTCATTGGGATTCCAAATGAGTCCATTTGCGGGAAAACTGCGCTTCCGTGCCGTTGCCCTGCCCGAAGCTTTGCGGTATCCCAGCCGAAGAATTCGACTTTCGACTGGGGACATCCATGGCAGATCATAGCGAAGTTGCGTACAGCACCGCCGACGGCAACGACTACGTTGCGCACGAGCAGACCTATGAGGGCTTCATCAAGCTGGTGAAGTACGGCACGGCTTCGGTCGCGCTCATCGTGATCCTGATGGCGATCTTCCTCACCTGACCCGTCTTCGGCAGCTGCACACGCCAGCGGCAGCTGCTGCTCAGAAAACTTGCATACAAACCGGTCCCAGAACCGGTATCGAACGCCGCGGGAGTAACGCTTAGTTTGCGCGTGCGCTGTCCCGCGCCGCCGGAGGAGCTATGAAGATCGCCGTTGCCAAGGAAATCGATCCGTTCGAGCCGCGGGTCGCTGCTTCGCCCGATACGGTGAAGAAGTTCAAGGCGCTGGGCGCCGAAATCGCCGTCGAGCCGGGTGCCGGCATCAAGTCGGGCCTGCCGGATTCCGAGTTCACCGCCGCGGGTGCCACCGTCAGCGCCGACGCGCTCAAGGACGCGGATATCATCATCAAGGTGAAGCGTCCGGAGGCGTCCGAGCTTTCGCAGTACAAGCGCGGCGCACTCGTCATCGCCATCATGGACCCCTATGGCAGCGAGGCTGCGCTGAAGGCGATGGCCGATGCTGGCGTTGCCGCCTTCGCGATGGAATTGATGCCGCGCATCACCCGTGCGCAGGTGATGGACGTGCTGTCTTCGCAGGCGAATCTCGCCGGCTATCGCGCGGTGATCGAGGGTGCCGAGGCGTTCGGTCGCGCCTTCCCGATGATGATGACCGCGGCCGGCACCGTGCCCGCGGCGAAGGTGTTCGTGATGGGCGTCGGCGTCGCCGGCCTTCAGGCGATCGCGACCGCGCGCCGTCTCGGCGCGGTGGTCACCGCGACCGACGTGCGGCCCGCCACCAAGGAGCAGGTGGAATCGCTCGGTGCGAAATTCCTCGCCGTCGAGGACGAGGAGTTCAAGAACGCGCAGACCGCCGGCGGCTACGCCAAGGAAATGTCCAAGGAATATCAGGCCAAGCAGGCCGCGCTCACCGCCGAGCACATCAAGAAGCAGGACATCGTGATCACCACCGCGCTGATCCCGGGCCGCCCGGCGCCGAAGCTCGTCAGTGCTGAAATGGTCAAGTCGATGAAGCCGGGCTCGGTGCTGGTCGATCTCGCCGTCGAGCGCGGCGGCAATGTCGAAGGCGCCAAGGCCGGCGAGGTCGTCGACCTCGATGGCATCAAGATCGTCGGCTACACCAACGTCGCCGGCCGCGTCGCGGCCTCGGCCTCCAGCCTCTACGCACGCAATCTGTTCTCCTTCATCGAGACCATGGTTGACAAGAAGGAGAAGAAGCTCGCCGTGAACTGGGACGACGAGCTCGTCAAGGCGACCGCGCTGACGAAAGACGGCGCCGTGATCCACCCGAACTTCCAGCCGAAGGTTTAAGGAGAGCCGCCATGGAGCATGCAGCACAGGTCGTCGACCCCTTCATCTTCCGGCTGTCGATCTTCGTCCTCGCCGTCTTCGTCGGCTATTTCGTGGTGTGGTCGGTGACGCCGGCGCTGCACACGCCGCTGATGAGCGTGACCAACGCGATCTCCTCGGTGATCGTGGTCGGCGCGCTGCTCGCGGTCGGCGTCGGCATGGTTTCGAGCGGCTCGGGCTGGGCGCGCGGCTTCGGCTTCATCGCGCTCATCTTCGCCTGCGTGAACATCTTTGGCGGCTTCCTTGTCACCCAGCGCATGCTGGCGATGTACAAGAAGAAGTCGAAGTAAGCGGCCACCTCGGGCTGAAGGGATTAATGGGGACCTGAGATGAGCGCCAATCTCTCTGCATTCTTATATCTCGTGGCGGGGGTGCTGTTCATCCTGTCGCTGCGCGGGCTGTCGAGCCCTGCATCGTCGCGCCAGGGCAATCTGCTCGGCATGATCGGCATGGCGATCGCGGTCGCTACCACGCTCGCAAGCCATCCGCCGGCGGACGGCGTGGCCTGGATTCTCGTGATCCTCGCCGTCGCGATCGGCGGCGGCATCGGCGCGGTGATCGCCCGCCGCGTGCCGATGACCTCGATGCCGGAGCTGGTCGCCGCCTTCCACTCGCTGGTCGGCATGGCCGCGGTGCTGGTCGCGGCTGGCGCATATTATGCGCCCGAAGCCTTCGATATCGGCACGCCCGGTCACATCCACACCCAGAGCCTGGTCGAGATGTCGCTCGGCGTCGCCATCGGCGCGCTGACCTTCACCGGCTCGGTGATCGCCTTCCTGAAGCTGTCTGCCCGCATGAGCGGCGCGCCGATCATCCTGCCGGCGCGGCACCTCATCAACATCGCGCTCGCGATTGCGCTCGTCGTGTGCATCGTCGGCCTCGTGATGACCGGCAGCCCGGTGTTCTTCTGGCTGAACGTGATCCTGGCGCTCGCGCTCGGCGTGCTCATGATCATCCCGATCGGCGGCGCCGACATGCCGGTCGTGATCTCGATGCTGAACTCATATTCGGGTTGGGCCGCGGCGGGCATCGGCTTCACGCTCGGCAATTCCGCGCTGATCATCACCGGCGCGCTGGTCGGCTCCTCCGGCGCGATCCTGTCCTACATCATGTGCCACGCGATGAATCGGTCGTTCATCTCGGTCATCCTCGGCGGCTTCGGTGGCGAGACGGCTGCTGCCGGCGGTGGTACCGGCGAGCAGAAGCCGGCCAAGCTCGGCTCGGCGGACGACGCCGCCTTCATCATGAAGAACGCCTCCAAGGTCATCATCGTGCCCGGCTACGGCATGGCGGTGGCTCAGGCTCAGCACGCGCTGCGCGAAATGGCCGACCTCCTGAAGAAGGAAGGCGTCGAGGTGAAATACGCCATTCACCCGGTCGCTGGCCGCATGCCCGGCCACATGAACGTGCTGCTCGCCGAAGCCAACGTTCCCTATGACGAGGTGTTCGAGCTGGAGGACATCAACTCCGAATTCGCGCAGGCCGACATCGCCTTCGTGATCGGCGCCAACGACGTCACCAATCCGGCGGCGGAAGAGGATAAGTCCTCGCCAATCTACGGCATGCCCGTGCTTCAGGTCTGGAAAGCCGGTACCGTGATGTTCATCAAGCGCTCGCTGGCCTCGGGTTATGCCGGCATCGACAATCCGCTGTTCTATCGCGACAACACCATGATGCTGCTCGGCGACGCCAAGAAGGTCACCGAGAACATCGTCAAAGCGATGTGATCGCGGAAGGGACCGTGGCCATCAACAAAGGATGGCGCCGGTCCCATTCCATGCGGCCCAATGCCATGCGCGAGCGGCGCGTCAAATGGCACGCTGCCCCACAAGGTGGCGTGCGGCTGCCGCGATGGTTCGGCGAGCCTCCGGCCCGACGTCATGAAATTGCTGCGGAGCCGTCGCAAGCCCTAGTCTCAACCGAGGGCGGGCCGTGCAATGATGACCATCGTCAAGTGGATCGCCATTGTGCTCGTGACCGTCTATTGCGCCGGTCTCCTCGTGCTGTATGTCCGCCAGCGCGAGATGCTGTTTCCGATTCCGCCCGTCGGCCGCACCGCTCCCGATGCTGCGGGCCTTCCCGAGGCGGAAGAGCATGTCCTGACCACGTCGGACGGTGAGAGAGTCATCGTCTGGCACGTGCCGGCCAAGCCCGGCCATTCCGTGATCCTGTACTTCCCGGGTAATGGCGATTTTCTCGCCGGCCGCATCAGCCGTTTCAAGGCGATGACCGCCGACGGCACTGGCCTCGTTGCCCTGTCCTATCGCGGCTATGCGGGCTCGAGCGGGATGCCGAGCGAGCAGGGCCTGCTGTACGACGCTGCGGCCGCTTACGCCTTCACCACTGCGCGCTATGGAGCGGAACGAATCGTCGCGTGGGGCTTCTCTCTGGGGACGGGCGTGGCGGTTGCCATCGCCTCGGAACATCGCGTTGGAAAGCTCATCCTGGAGGCGCCTTATACATCGACCGTCGACGTTGCGGCTTCGTCGTTCTGGTTCGTTCCGGTCCGCCTTCTGATGCGCGATCCGTTCCATTCGGACCAGCGCATGGCGCGCGTCACGGTGCCGCTGCTTGTCATGCATGGCACTAATGATCTTGCCATTTCGATTATGTTCGGAGAGCGTCTGTTCGCACTCGCCCACGAGCCCAAGCGGTTCGTTCGCATGGTGGGCGGCGGGCACGACAATCTCGATCAATATGGCGCGATCGAAACGGCGAGAGGCTTCATTGGCGGCTGACAGCTTGGTTAAACGTTGCGTTCCTGCACTCGCTGTCTCCTGCTTGACGCTTCTGCCGCAGAATGCGCTGGCGGCGACGGGGCTCGATGGTGCGGCGATGCGCTGGCCCTATGCGCTGCCCTTTGCCGGCTTGTTGCTGTCGATCGCCTTGGGGCCGCTGTTTTTTGCGAAATTCTGGCACCATCATTACGGCAAGATCGCCGCGGCTTGGGCGCTGCTGGCGCTCGCCTCGCTCGTCTTCTTTGCCGGCGGCATGGCGACGTTGGCGGCGCTCGTTCACGCCATGCTCGCCGAATATCTCGGCTTCATCGTGCTGCTGTTCTCGCTCTACGTCGTGGCCGGTGGCATTCTCATCACAGGAGACATCAAGGCGACGCCAGCGACCAATGTGGGCATCCTCGCCCTGGGCACGTTCGGGGCGAGTGTCGTCGGCACCACAGGTGCCGCGATGATTCTGATCCGCCCCTTGCTCCGCGCCAACCGGCTGCGGCGCCACAACACCCATGTCGTCATCTTCTTCATCATCCTGGTTGCCAATGTCGGCGGCGCGCTGAGCCCGCTTGGCGATCCCCCGCTCTTCGTCGGCTTCCTGCACGGCGTCGACTTCTTCTGGACCACGCGGACCATCTGGTTGCAGACCGTGATCGTGGCCGGGCTGCTGCTCGCGATCTTCGTCACCGTCGATGTCTGGCGCTTCCGGAGCGAGCCGCCGCCCGATGACACCGGCCCCGCGCAGCCAGTCCGCATCCGCGGCCTCGTCAATTTGCTGCTGATCGCGGCCATTGTCGCCAGCCTGCTCGCCTCGGCGATGTGGAAGCCCGGCATTGCGTTCGACCTTCTCGGCACTAAGCTGGGGCTGGAGGATGTCGGCCGCAATCTGGTGCTGCTGGTGATCGCGGCGCTGTCGGTGTGGCTGACGCCCGATGAGCACAGGCAGGCCAACGGCTTCACCTGGGAGCCGATCCGCGAGGTCGCCAAGCTGTTTGCGGGCATCTTCGTCGCCATCATCCCGGTCATTGCCATGCTCAATGCCGGCCATCACGGTGCGTTCGCTTGGCTGCTGTCGGCCGTGACGGAGCCGAACGGCGTACCGCGCGAGGCTGCCTATTTCTGGTTCACCGGCCTGATGTCCGCGTTCCTCGACAATGCGCCGACATATCTGTTGTTCTTCGAGCTCGCTGGTGGCGACCCGCAGGTGCTGATGCATGAGCTCTCGGGCACGCTCGCTTCGATCTCCATGGGGGCGGTCTACATGGGTGCGCTCACCTATATCGGCAACGCGCCGAATTTCATGGTGAGCAGCATTGCCAGCGAGAATGGCATCGAAATGCCGAGTTTCTTCGGCTATCTCCTCCGCGCGGGCGCCGTGCTGATCCCGCTGTTCCTGCTGCTGACGTTCCTGCCGGTCGCCCCGATCCTGCAGTGGCATTGAATCTCGCGCCTGATTTGATACTGCTCATTCCAGCAACTGGAAGCGGTGGATGAGCGCATATAGTCCGATGCCCCGGTCGGCCTGGATATTCCCAGCGCTGGCTGTGCTGTTGTTCGCAGGCGTCAGCGCGACGGGTTATGTGTTCACGCTGTCGTTTGGCGGGCTCCTCTTCGCCATCGTCCTTCTGGTTGTCCTGTTCGGCACGGTGTTCGCCGCTGTTCATCATGCCGAAGTGATCGCGGAGCGGGTCGGCGAACCCTATGGCACGTTGGTGCTGACGCTCTCGGTGACCATCATCGAGGTGGCGCTGATCACCACGATCATGCTGGGCGACAAGCCTGCCCCGGCACTGGCCCGCGACACCGTGTTCGCCGTGGTCATGATCGTCTGCAACGGCCTCGTCGGCCTCTGCATCTTCATCGGCGGCCTGCGCTATCGCGAGCAGGGTTTTCAGCTCTCCGGCGCCAACGTTTATCTCAGCGTGCTGTTCGCGCTCGCGACCATCACGCTGATCCTGCCGAACTACACCACCACCACACCGGGTCCGGTCTATTCCGCGGTTCAGCTCGGCTTCGTCGATGTCGTCACGCTCGCGCTGTACGGCGTCTTTCTCTACACCCAGACCGTCCTGCACAAGGATTACTTCGTTCATGAACGGGTGAAGGGTGAGGGCGGGGAGGTGCACCTGTCGGCCGGGATGCTCGCGCTCACCGTGGCGCTGCTCCTGGTCTCGCTGCTGGCGGTCGTGCTGCTCGCCAAGAAGTTTTCGCTCGTGGTCGATGCCGTCGGCGCCAGGATCGGCGCGCCCCCGGCCTTCGCCGGTCTTCTGGTCGCGCTGCTGATCCTGATGCCCGAGGGTGTCGCGGCCATCGCGGCGGCCCGCAAGAACGACCTCCAGAAGAGCATCAATCTCGCGCTCGGCTCGTCCCTGGCGACCATCGGCCTGACCATCCCCGCCGTCGGCGTCGCCACCTACGCGCTCGACAAGGAGCTCGAGCTCGGCCTCAGCGCCCAGGGCAGCGTGCTTTTGCTGCTGACCTTCTTCCTGAGCATGCTGACCTTCGGCACGGGCAGGACCAATGTCCTGTTCGGCCTGGTCCATATGGTGGTATTTGCCGTCTACGTGTTCATGGTTTTCGTGCCGTAGAAGGAACTCCAGATGCTTGCCGCCAAGTCCGAGGTTCAGGTCGACAACGAAGAGGTCCGGGTCACGGAATGGCGCCTTCCGCCTGGCAGCGCGACCGGCCATCACACCCACGGGATGGACTATGTGATTGTTCCGGTGGTTGCCGGCGAGATGACCATCGTGGCGCCCAATGGCGAGCGGTCCAAGGCGCAGCTCGCCGCCGGAAAATCCTACTTCCGCAAGGCGGGCGTCCAGCATGACGTACTTAACGAAACCTCAACTGAGATCGTGTTCCTTGAAGTCGAGCTAAAACGTTAAGTTGGCGCGACTGTTTGCCATCGATCCGTCGCAGTTGATCCCTCACAATGCCCTAAAGTTCCCGCATGAGATCGCGCGGGGAGTGGTCGGAATGCTGAAATACCTCGCAAAAATTTCGATGGATATTTTCCCCTCGGTGCTCGCGACGATCATCGGGGCCTACATCGTTAATCATTACATCAACGCCAAGCCGGCGGCCGACACCCCAACTGCCGTGGTCGCGCCTGCCCAGACCGGCAGTCACAAGCCCACGGATACCGCCAACCTTCCTGCCCCCGGCGTCAAGGCCAAGGGCATCTCCGAGAAGGGTGTCACGGACAAGGCGGCGGTCGAGAAGCCTGCCGATCATCAGGCGGCTGCCGAGACCAAGGCCGCAGACGTGGCTCCCGCTGAAGCCAGCCCGCGCGGCCGTCCCTCTGCGCGCGACAAGGCCGCGGCCAAGTCCGCTCCGGCTGCCTCTGCTCCTGTGGTTGAGGCCAATTCGGCCGCGACCGCGGCTTCTCCGGCCGCCACCCCCGACGCCAACGATCTCGCGCGTGCTGCGATCGAGCGCCTGCGCAAGTCGCCTGAGGGCAAGGCTGCTGAGGCCAGATCTTCGGAAGCCAGATCTTCGGAAGCGAGGCCTGCCGAGATTCGCTCGTCGGATACCAAGCAGGCCGAGAGGTCGGCAGAGTCCGGAGTCCGGGAAGCCGCCCGCACGCCGGAAGCCCCGCGGGTCATTAGTATGGAGCCGACCCCGGTCCGTCCGCTGCCGCCGCCGATCACGGTGTCGACGCCCTCGCCTGAGGCCTATGGCAATGGTGTCTCCAATCCGCCCTACACGGCCTCGATCGGCAGCGACGATCCGAATCGGGTGACGCCGCCGGCTGACATTCCCGTGCCGGTCATCGCGCCACCGCTCGATCTGCGTGCCGACGCTGGCGCCTCCATGCCGCGGCCGAAGAAGACCAATGTCGCCGACGAGATGCTGTCGGGCATGAAGTCGATGTTCAACGCCGTTCTGCCGAAGAGCACTACCCCCGACTAAACTGCGCTCCGCGTTGCGCCAAACCGTCAGCCGCCGACGCGGGCGAGGCCGCTGCGGGCGGCGTCATCGCGTGGACGCAGCGCGACCGCCTTGGTGTAGGACGCCGCCGCCTTGGCCCTGTCGCCCAAGCGCTCATAGGCCTGTCCGCGCGTGGTCCAGACCTGGGCGTTGTGCGGATCGGCCTCGGAGGCTTCATCGAGATCGGCTGCGGCCTCCTTGATCTTGCCGAGCGCAAGATAGCTGTTGGCGCGGCCGAGCAGCGGCTCCGCCTTTTGCGGGTTGAGCCCGCTCGCGGCGCTGAAATCGGCGATCGCGAAGTCGTGCTGGTTCTTGCCCTGATAGATCAGCGCGCGGCCATAGAGCGCCTGCGCATTGTAGGGGTCGAGCCCGACCGCGCGATTGAACTCGTCGAGCGCTGCCGCGGTCTCACCTGACTTGGCCAGGGACTGGGCCTTTGTGGTGTGGGCCTGAGCTTCGGCGATATTGCCGGCGCTCACCGCGCTCTCGGTGGGCGCGGCCGCCTTGGGTGCTTCTTGCGGCTTGTCCTTCTCAGGGAGTAGCGATCCGAGATCGAAGGAGCAGCCGCAAAGCGCGATCCCCATCACGGCCAGCGCGAGCGGCTGCCGCCAGATCTGGCGTAGCCGCGCCAAGCCACGCTCGGGGAAAGGAGAGGCCATCTACGGTTCGCTCGCGCTAGAGCATGATCCGGAAACGTGTGAAGCGGTTTTCCGAAGAGATCATGCTCAAACAAAACTAAAGCGCGATGATAATTCGTCCTAGTCTCATCGCGCTTTAGCGCCGCATCGGTAGTGCCCGTCCCAGAAAGGCACCGCTCACAAACAATAACGCGGGCCAAGGGCCCGCGTTATCGAAAACTGAGGTCTTACAGGTTCGGCAAATCAGCGCGGACCGCGCGGGCCTGCACCGGCGCCGCCACGAGCGCCGCGATCACCGCCCGGGCCGGCGCCGAACACCGGCTTCGGCTTCATCGGCAGCAGGCCTTCGCGCTGCAGCTTCTTGCGGGCCAGCTTGCGCGCGCGGCGCACGGCTTCGGCCTTTTCGCGGGCCTTCTTCTCGGAGGGCTTCTCGTAATGACCGCGGAGCTTCATCTCGCGGAAAATTCCCTCGCGCTGCATCTTCTTCTTCAGCGCCTTGAGGGCTTGGTCGACATTGTTATCGCGGACGAGAACCTGCACGCGGCATCCTCTTCAGGTGGATCGGATTTGAATTCTGGTAAGTCAAAGGGGATGGCAAAAAGCCCGGCGCCCTTAACCTTGAGCGCGCGGATGTATCAGACAAAACCAGAGATGTCCACCGGCCAAGCGGATTTTCGGGCCAAGTTCGGCCATTAAATGTGGCGAAAATACCTCCATGCGGTCCCGATTTTGGAGATTTGGCGCCATTTGAGGGGCCGTGACCGGAGCCTTGTTCCGGTCTCTTTGAAATGAGGGGACTATCCATGGATATGAAAAAATATGCTGCCGAGGCCATCGGCACCTTCTGGCTCACTTTCGCAGGCTGCGGGAGCGCGGTCATTGCGGCAGGCTTCCCCCAGGTCGGCATCGGCCTGGTCGGTGTCTCCCTTGCGTTCGGCCTGAGCGTCGTCACCATGGCCTATGCGATCGGCCACATCTCGGGCTGCCATCTCAACCCGGCCGTCACGGTCGGTCTCGCCGCCGGTGGGCGCTTTCCGGCCGGCCAGATCCTGCCCTATGTGATCGCCCAGGTGGCGGGCGCGATCGTTGCCGCGTGGCTGCTCTATGTCATCGCGAGCGGGGCCCCCGGATTCGATGTCGGCAAAGGCTTCGCCTCCAACGGCTATGACGCGCATTCGCCCGGCCAGTACAGCATGATGGTGTGCCTCCTCACCGAGGTGGTGATGACCATGATGTTCCTGTTCATCATCATGGGGGCGACCCACGGCCGCGCGCCGGCGGGTTTCGCACCGCTCGCGATCGGGCTCGCGCTGGTGATGATCCATCTCGTCAGCATTCCCGTCACCAACACCTCGGTGAACCCGGCGCGCAGCACGGGCCCGGCGCTGTTCGTCGGCGGCTGGGCGCTGTCGCAACTCTGGCTGTTCTGGGTTGCACCGCTAATCGGCGGTGCCCTGGGTGGGGTGATCTATCGCTGGCTCAGCGACGAGCCCACCGGCGTCGTCGCGGGCGTGAAGACCGCGTGATCGCAAAGAGCGGGATCGCAGGTCGAAGCTGCGGTCCCGTTACTTGCCTATGGTGGGGCGCACTTCGGTGACGTGGCCCATCTTGCGGCCGGGACGCGGCGTGCCCTTGCCGTAGATGTGGACGGTGGCGCCCGGGACGGTGAGCCACTTCTCGTAATCGTTGATCTCGTCCCCAATCAGGTTGGTCATGGTGACGACCTCGCCATGGCGCACCGGCTTGCCGAGCGGCCAGCCGGCGATGGCGCGGATGTGCTGCTCGAATTGCGAGACCGAAGCGCCGTCGAGCGTCCAGTGTCCGGAATTGTGCACGCGCGGGGCGATCTCGTTGACCAGTACCTTCGGTCCGGTGCCATTGGCGAGCACGAACATCTCGACGGCGAGCACGCCGACATAATCGAGCGCGTTTGCGATCTTGGTCGCGACGCTGCGCGCTTCATCGGCGAGAGCGTCCGGGATCGGTGCCGGTGCGCGGGAGATTTTCAGAATGTGGTCGCGGTGTTCGTTCTCGGTGACGTCGAAGCACTCGACCTGGCCTGTGGCCGAGCGCGCAGCGATGACGGAGATCTCGCGCTCGAACGGCACGAAGGCCTCCAGGATCGCCGATTTGGTGGCGAGACTGGTCCACACCTTTGCGATGTCGTCGCCCTCGCGGATGATGGCCTGGCCCTTGCCGTCATAGCCGAAGCGGCGGGTTTTCAGCACCGCCGGAAGGCCGATCCTCAGGATCGCCTCGCGTAGCGAGGAGACGGAGGTGACGTCCGCATAGGCCGCAGTGCCGATGCCGAGCTTCGTCACGAAATCCTTCTCCGCGAGCCGGTCCTGAGTGGTCTCGAGAATCCTGCGATTGGGCAGCACCGGGCGGCGCGCGTCCAGCACCATCGCGGCGGCGGCCGGCACGTTCTCGAATTCGTAGGTGATGACATCGACATCGCTCGCGAACAGCTCGAGCGCTTCGACATCGGCGTATTCGGCGCAGGTCGCGTTCAGCACGACGTCGAAGGCCGGCGAATCCGGATCGGGCGAGAACACCTGGCAGCGCAGGCCGAGCCGGGCCGCGGCCATGGCCAGCATCCGGCCCAATTGTCCGCCGCCGAGGATGCCGATGGTGTCACCGGGCTTCAGCTTCACGTGCCTGGTGTCAGTCACGCCTTGTCCTCCGGGCGCTCGGCGACCGCCTCAGTTTGCGCCTTGCGCCAGGCGGCGAGGCGATCGGACAAGGCCGGGTCGGACAATGCCAGCACGGCGGCTGCCAGCAGCGCGGCGTTGATCGCACCGGCCTTGCCGATGGCGAGGGTGCCGACCGGGATGCCCGCTGGCATCTGGACGATCGAATAGAGCGAATCGACGCCCTTGAGCGTCTTGGATTCGACGGGAACGCCGAATACCGGGAGTTCCGTCAGCGCCGCCGCCATGCCGGGCAGATGTGCGGCGCCACCGGCGCCGGCGATGATGACCTTGTAACCCGCGGCCTTGGCGCCCTTGGCGAAAGCAAACAGCCGGTCGGGAGTGCGGTGGGCCGAGACAACGCGGCTGTCGGCGGCAATGCCGAGCGCGTCAAGCGTATCGGCGGCATGCCGCATCGTGTCCCAGTCCGACTGGCTTCCCATGATGATGGCGATCGGCGCGGTCATGACGTCAAATGTGCCCGGAAAAACAGAAAGATAGGCCAGATTAAAGGTTCCGGCCGGCGGCTCGCAAGGCGGTGGCAAGGAGAAGGGAATGCACTATCCTGTCTTGGTGAATCCCCGCAAGCCTTCATTGAGCAGGATGCCCATGAAGAAACCAAAAAGGGCTAGCGCTGCGAAGGCCAAAGAGGGCCGGAAGATCAGCATCGGCCGATCCAATGCCGCCCCCAAACGGCTGACCAAGCCTCCGGCAAAGCCGCCGCGGCGCGCCGCGTTGGGCGATGACGCAGCCCGAGACAACGTCAGGGCGACGATTCGGGGCTTGCGGGCCAAGCTCAAGGAAGCGCAGCGCCGGGTCGCGGAACTGGAAGCTGCGGCCGACACCGATTTCCTGCTCGAGATTCCCAACCGGCGCGGCTTCGAGCGCGAGCTCGCACGCGCCATCGCCTATATGAAGCGCTACCGCGCCAGCGGGGCGCTGATCGTGCTCGACGTCGATCGGCTGAAGCCGATCAACGATTCCTTCGGCCATGCCGCTGGCGACGAGGTGCTCAAGGCGATTGTCGCCACGCTAACGCGACAGGTGCGCGCCTCCGACGTGGTCGGCCGGCTCGGGGGCGACGAGTTCGCGCTGCTGCTCTGGAATCTCAGCGAGACCGATGCCAAGGCGAAGGCCGCGGCCTTGGAGCAGGCGATCGACGATTTATCCTTCGTCTTCCGCGCGCAGCACGTGACCGCGGGCGCCTCTGCCGGCGTCGCGTTACTCGGCCCCAACTCCGACGCAGGCCGCGCCCTGGAGGAGGCCGATGCCGCCATGTACGTCCGCAAGGCGCACCGCCGGCACGAGCCGCGGATCAGGCTCGCCCGCAGCGAGCGCTAGAGGGTCGCAAGATCTTCGGGCACGTTGCCGAATTTGCGCAGCAGCGTCGCATCACCGAATTCGCCGGTCATGGGGTCGCCGCTGCGGCTGAACGCGACCGCGCCGATATGGCCGGCGCCGCGCGCCAGAATCTCTGCGCGTCGTAGCGCCGCCGTCGAGGACTGACACTCCTCCGCCGCGCCTGCGACGGGTGATCCGTCGGCATCGATCAAGAAGGGCATTGCAACGTAGTAGGTCACATCCGACATGGCGTTGCTCCAATGATGAACTCAGGCGGCGCTGCTCTTGCTCCGCGAGGTTTCCGGAATGCAGCCGGCCGAAATCGCCGCCTGCAATTCCTCCAGCTCGACTTCCAGATATTCGTTGGCCATGATCAGCGCCTTGATGGTGCTGCGCAGATTGCCATCGCACATCGCGATCGCCTGATCGCAGGCCTGTTCATAATGGCTATTGTCGAGAAGAGGCGTTGCCGACATCTGCGTTGTCCTTGTGCCTTGTCTTTGCGTTTCCTAGGGCCGCTGGGATCCCCTGAATGTTCCTATTTTGTTCTTTTTGAGTCAAGCGGATTCGGATGCGGCGAGCGGCCGCGAAAGACCGGCTCAGGGGCTCAGGCGATGATGTCGGGGGTAATCTGGTCTTCGATGAACGCGATGCGGTCGCGCAACAACAGCTTGCGTTTCTTCAGCCGCTGTAGCCGCAATAGGTCGGGGGCGGGCGATTGATGCAACGCATCGATCGCCGCATCGAGATCTCGGTGTTCCTGCTGCAACCGGGTGAGCTCGGCTTCGAGCTCACGCTCATCTTCTTTGGTCATGTCTGCGGTGGCCGAAAACCGATAGGCGTGAAATCTGGGCTGTGGATGCCCTGTGGAAATTATCGTCCTTGCGCAGCGCGATCGCAAGCGATCTGCGACCCTCGCTCGCCGATCTCCCGCAACATATTTCTGCGAGGAGCTGCGGCCTTGCGCAGCCGCATTGATATCATGGATTTTTCCCGCGTGGTTCCCTTAGTCACGCTTCGTTACATATGAACTTTCAAAAAAGACAGTACGACGACGGATACCCATCGACAGGACGAATCGGTGATGTAGACTTGGCTGTCCGGATCGAATCCTGAGGTTCAACCCTACCGAGGAGGTTTCGAATGACAATTCAGGCACATCTTGTTGAATTGGAACGGAAGCACAAACTTCTCGAAAACGAATTGCACGAAGCTCTCGTGCACCTTTCAACAGACGACCTGCAAATTGTTGAGTTGAAGCGCCGGAAGTTGATGGTCAAGGACCAGATCGAGCGTCTGAAGCAAGGCGACACGCTCCACTAGTGATCCCCGTAACAGCGTAGAGTTGATCACATCCTTTCATGCAGGGGTGAGAGCATCCGTGCTCATCCCTGCTGCAAGGTGCACGCCGTGCAAGATCTTTGTGCGGCGCTAGTTTTTTGTTTGGACACGTTGTCCTGACGTGACCTGGTATCCACTTCGCTCGAAGACGCTCTAGATGCCTGCGAGCTCGGCGACGTGATCGGCGATCGCGAGCGACGACGTCAATCCCGGCGATTCGATGCCGAATAGGTTGATCAACCCTGCGACGCCGTGATCGCGCGGGCCTTGCATCAAAAAGTCCTGCGTGGCCACAGCCGGCGGCACGATCTTCGGGCGGATGCCCGAATAGCTCGGCATCAGCGCACCATCGGGCAGTGTCGGCCAGTATTTGCGGATCGCCGGGTAGAAGCGCTCGGCGCGTGAGGGATCGACCTCGTAATTGATCGTTTCGATCCACTCGACGTCAGGCCCGAAGCGCGCCTGCCCTGCCATATCCAGCGTCAGGTGCACCCCTAATCCGCCGGGTTCGGGGACCGGATAGATCAGGTGCGAGAACGGCGCCTTGGCGCTGCAGCTGAAGTAGTTTCCCTTGGCGAGATAGGCCGGCGGAATCCGGTCCAGCGGCATGCCCTCGATGTTGCGCGCCACATTCGTCGCCGAGAGCCCCGCGGCGTTCACGAGAAGATCGCATTGCAGAGTCATCGGTGCCTCGCCGCCGGCATCGATCTCGATGACGCCCGCCGCCGCCTTGGCGCGGATCAGCGGGGTGTGAAACGCGAAGGCGGCGCCGGCGTCCTCGGCTTCGCCGCGCAGCGAGAGCATGTAGGCGTAGCTGTCTATGATGCCGGTTGACGGCGACAGCAGCGCAGCGTCGCAGGCGAGCGCCGGCTCCAGCGCGCGTGCTGCCTCGCCCGTGAGCAGCTGCATGTCGAGCACGCCGTTGGCTGCGGCATGCGCCTTGATCGATTGCAGCTTCTCGGTCTCTTTCGGGGTGGTCGCGACGATCAGCTTGCCGCAATTCTTGTGAGGGATGCCGCGGTCGGCGCAGTAGCGGTAGAGCGCGTGCTTGCCGGCTACGCACATGCGCGCCATCCAGCTCCCGGCGCGGTAGTAGATGCCGGCATGGATCACCTCGCTGTTACGCGAAGAGGTGACGGTTCCAATGGCCTCGGCTTCCTCGAGCACGATCACCTCGCGCCCGGCCTGCGCGAGCTTTCGGGCCACCGCGAGACCGACCACGCCGGCTCCGATGACGACGCAGTCGACCCTATCCATGGTTGCGCAGGATCTCCGCGGGAAGCGCCGGTGGCACCAGACCGGGGAGCGGCGGCGCAGGGGAATTTTCCGTTAAGAAAGCATTTATCATGTCAGGGCAATTGCCGTACTTCACGTCACATTTTTCTGTTGTGGGTACAGGCGTTTACCCGATCCAAACCCGCGAGGCCAGACAATCCGGCGTTGAAATCGCGGGTGGCTGATGGCTGAGAAGAACTGGCACGTGGGCAGCACGCTTCCGATTGCTGTGCAGGCCGTCATGTGCCTGGCCGGCGCGGCCACGCCTGCGCGTGCCTTTGCGGCATCGGACGGCTTTAGCGTTCCCGGCGGTCTCGCCAAGCTCGATCCCGGCGTGATCTGGGAATTCCTGATCGCCGGCATCGTCGTCTGCTCGTTCCTCGTCGCGATCGGGCTGTGGATCCATTCCTCGCTGCGCCGGAGCAGGCGTTTGCAGTTGCGGCGCAACGCCTTCATCTCCTCCGCCATGAACAATCTCAACCAGGGCGTGGTGATGACGGATGCGCAGCGCCGCATCATCTTCTGCAACGACCGCTATCTCGAGATCTATGGCCTGACGCGGTCAGATGTCCGACCTGGCATGAACGGCCGCGAACTCCTCGAGTTGCGCCGCAGGCGCGGGGTGCTGGATGGCGCTTCCGACGACGAATTTTACGACAAGGCGGCAAGCGCCAATGGTCTGATCACGGAACTGCCGGACGGGCGGGCCATCCTGGTCAAGTTTTTCGTACTGCCCAACGGCGGTTCGGTGGCGACGCATCTCGACGTCAGCGAACAGCGCCGGCTGTCGCGGCAACTCGCCTCGACCAAGCAATTCCTCGAAACGGTGCTGGACAATGTGCCGGCCTGCGTAGCCGCGAAGAACATCGAGGACGGCCGCTATATCTTCGCCAACAGCGCCTATGAGCGGTTCTGGGGGTTCTCGCGCGATCACGTCGTCGGCAAGAGCGCGCGTGAGCTGTTCGCCTCCGCTTCGGCGGACATCATCGAGGCGACCGACCGGGCAGCGCTCGATTCGCCGGACGGCCAGTTCCGCAACGAATTCGAAGTCGACCGGGGCGGCGAGCGGCGCATGGTCGCCTCGATCCGGATCGTGGTCCGCAACGAGAGCAACAAGCCCGAATTCCTGATGCTGGTGTTCGACGACATCACTGATCGCCGCTCGCTGTCGAAGGAGCTGGAGACCGCCAAGAAGTTCCTGGAGCTCGTGGTTGACAACATCCCCGTGGCGCTGATCGTCGAGCAGGTCAAGGACGGCCGCTATCTGCTCGCCAATCGCAGCGCGGAGACGATCCTCAACCGGCGGCGCGAGGAGGCCACAGGCCTGACCGCCTCCGACATCTTCAACGCGAAGGAAGCGAAGCTGATCATCGCCCGCGACGAGGCCGCGATCAAGAAGCGCGGAATGATCACCGAGGAGCATCCGATCTCCACCAAGGACGGGCTGCGGCTGTTCCTGACTCGCCGCGCCACGGTGCTCAGCGATGCCGGCGAGCCGCAATATCTGATCAAGACCCACGAGGACGTCACCGACCGCCGGCAGACCGAGTCGCGCATGGCGCATATGGCCTATCACGACGGCCTCACCGACCTTCCGAACCGCGCCGCCTTCCTGCAGGCGCTGACTCAGATGATCGAGGCCTGCGAAGGCACCGGCGAGGAATTCGCCGTGCTCTGCGTCGACCTCGACGGGCTCAAGGAGGTCAACGACGTCTTCGGCCATGCGCTCGGCGACAAGCTCCTGATCGAGGTGGCCCAGCGGCTCCAGGACTCCGCCCGCGGCGGTGTGGTGGCACGCCTGTCCGGCGACGAGTTCGGTCTCATCATCGACGGCAAGCAACCCGAAGCGGGGCTCGCGCTGGCGCAGCAGATCGGCGAAGCCGTCGCGCAGGAGTTCCAGATCGATGGCCGGCCGGTCCGTGCCGGCGTCACCACCGGCATGTCGATCTTCCCGCACAATGGCGCGGATGGCGCCTCGCTGCTCGCCAATGCCGGCGCCGCACTGTTCCGCGCCAAGCAGAAGTCGCGCGGCACGATCAGCCTCTACCAGCCGGAGATGGACCAGCAGATCCGCGATCGCCGCGTGCTGCACCAGGACCTTTCGATGGCGATCAAGAACGGCGAGCTCTCGCTCGCCTTCCAGCCACAGGGGGCCGCCCGCCACAGCGTCGCCGAGAGCGAGATCATCGGCTTCGAGGCGCTGGCGCGCTGGCAGCATCCGGTTCGCGGCCAGGTCTCGCCGGCCGAATTCATCCCGATCGCCGAGGAGAGCGGGCTGATCGTCGAGATGGGCGAGTGGATCCTGCGCGAGGCCTGCCGCGAGGCGGCGTCGTGGCCGAAGCAGCTCCAGGTCGCGGTCAATTTGTCGCCGGCGCAGTTCATGCACGGTGACGTGGTTGGCCTCGTCCATTCGATCCTGATCGAGACGGGCCTTGCGCCGGGTCGGCTCGAACTCGAGATCACTGAGGGTGTGCTGATCGAGGATTTCGATCGGGGCCTTGCACTGCTGCGCCGCCTCAAGGCGCTCGGCGTGCGCATTTCCATGGACGATTTCGGCAGCGGTTACTCCTCGTTGAGCTACCTCCAGGCGTTCCCGTTCGACAAGATCAAGATCGACCGCGCCTTCATCATCAATCTCGGCCGCAACCCGCAATCGGCGGCGATCGTGCGTGCAGTGATCGATCTCGGCCACGGCCTCGAAATGTCGATCATCGCCGAGGGCGTCGAGACGGTGGACCAGCTCGCCTTCCTCGCCAAGGAGGGCTGCGATGGCGTGCAGGGCTATCTGCTCGGCAAGCCGCTGCC
Source organism: Bradyrhizobium sp. LMG 9283 (assembly GCF_045571415.1). Classification (NCBI taxonomy): domain Bacteria; kingdom Pseudomonadati; phylum Pseudomonadota; class Alphaproteobacteria; order Hyphomicrobiales; family Nitrobacteraceae; genus Bradyrhizobium; species Bradyrhizobium sp. LMG 9283. The sequence continues at coordinate 7,878,312 of NZ_CP120691.1, read as the reverse complement.
GATCGGGAAATATGCCGATCTCGTCGGCCGCGCCGAGATCATGGAGCTTGCGCTGAAGACCGGCTAGTGATGGTGAGCGCTACCAACGCTCCCATTCGACGGCCTCATGGCGGATTACGATCTTGCGATCATCGGCGGCGGCCTGAACGGTGTCAGCCTCGCCCGCGATGCGGCGGGCCGCGGCCTGCGCGTGATTCTGTTCGAGCAGGGTGATCTCGCCGGCGCGGCGTCGTCGGCGACACCGCGGCTGATCCACGGCGATCTCGCGGTGCTGGAGCGCCGCGGCTTCTGGCGGGTGCGCCGGGCGCTCGCCGAGCGCCGGATCTGGCTCGCCATCGCGCCGCACCTGGTCCGGCCGATGCGCTTCGTGATTCCGGCCCATGCGGACGAGCGTCCACCGTGGCTGCTGCGCGCCGGGCTGTTCCTCTATGACAGCCTCGCCGGCCGGAACGGTCTGCCCGGATCGACGACCCTCGACATCACGCATCATCCGGTCGGCAATGCGCTGAAACGTCCGTTCGGCACGGCGTTCGAATATTCGGACTGCGTCGTCGACGATTCCCGCCTGGTCGTGCTCACGGCCCTGGATGCCGCCGAACGTGGCGCGGCGATCCGGACCGGGGCGCGCTGCGTGCGTGCCGACCGAACCGAGACCTGGCGGCTCGCGGTGGTCGATCGCGGCCATCGCCGTGCCGTCACGGCGCGGGCGCTGGCCAACGCCACCGGCGGCTGGACCTCCATGGTCGCGGAGACCGTGCTGCGGCAGCCGCAGCCGGCGATGGCGGCCACTCAGATGAGCCAGATCATCGTGCCGAGGCTGTTCGATTCCGAAAACGTCTACGTCTTCCAGAACAATGATGGGCGGCTGATCTTCGCCCGGCCCTTCGAACGCGATTTCACGCTGATCGGCACGGTCACGCATGCCTTCACGGGCGATCCCGCCATCGTGGCGATGCGAGGAGCCGACGTCAGTTATCTCTGCGAGGCCGCCAGCCGCTATTTCCGCGAGCGCGTCGCCCCGACCGACGTGATCCGCACGGTCTCGGGCGTCAACCTGACGCTGGCGTCCGCGCGCGGGCGCGACGAGACGACGCTGTTCCATGCGCGCCGGGGCAAGGCGCCGCTACTCACGATGTTCGGCGGCGACGTCACCACCGCGCGGCTGCGCGCGGAGCGGGCGGTGACGAAGCTGACCCCGTTCTATCCGATGTCGCCGCCCTGGACCGCGGGCGCGGCGCTACCCGGCGGAGATTTCGCCTGGGACCGTTTCGACACCGAGATCGACCTCGCGCGCGACCGCTGGCGCTTTCTGTCGGAGCCGCAGGCCGAGCGTTTGGTTGGGGCCTACGGCTCGCGATTGCCGGCGGTGCTCGGTGACGCCAAGACCCGCGACGAGCTCGGCCCAGTCTTTGGTCCCGAACTGACCGGCGCCGAGGTGCGTTATCTGATGACCCACGAGTGGGCGCGCTTTGCCGACGACGTCCTGTGGCGTCGCTCCAAGCTCGGGCTGACGATGCCTGCCGCGGATCGCGAGGCGCTGGCCGCGTTCATGGCGGCTGTGAACGACCCGTCCCGAAGCTGTTGAGCAAAGATCGATCGACCGCTAGCGTGCGGCGGAATTGGGGTTGGCAGGGATCATGGCGGAAGAGTTGCCCGGAAGGGATGTTCGAGCGGATATGATCGGCGGAGATGCGCTTCCCGCGGCGGGCCAGCCGCTGCTGCGCATCGAGGGCGTGGCCAAGACCTTTGGAACGTTCCGGGCCGTGGATGGCGTGTCGCTCGATATCAAGGCCGGCGAGTTCTTCGCGCTGCTGGGGCCAAGCGGCTGCGGCAAGACCACGCTGCTGCGCATGCTCGCCGGGTTCGAGGCGCCGGACGAGGGACAGATCCTGCTCGGCGGCAAGGATATCGCGCAGGCGCTGCCGCATGAGCGTCCGATCAACATGATGTTCCAGAACTACGCGCTGTTTCCGCATCTGTCGGTGCGCGACAACATCGCCTTCGGCCTGAAGCGTGCCGGTATGGCGCGGGCCGACATCGCCACCCGCGTTGCGGAAATGGTCGCGCTGGTGAAGCTCGAGGGCCTCGAGAAGCGCAAGCCCGACCAGCTGTCCGGCGGCCAGCGCCAGCGCGTCGCGCTTGCCCGCGCCCTGGCGCGCCGGCCGCAACTCCTGCTGCTCGACGAGCCGCTCGCAGCCCTCGACAAGAAGCTGCGCGAGAGCACGCAAGGCGAGCTGATGGAGCTGCAGCGCCGGCTCGGCATGACCTTCATCATCGTCACCCACGACCAGGAGGAAGCGATGACGATGGCGAGCCGGATCGGCGTGATGAAGGCTGGCAAGCTCGCCCAGGTCGCGAGCCCCCGCGAGCTCTACGAGGCGCCGCGTTCGCGCTGGATCGCCGAGTTCGTCGGCGACATCAATCTGTTCGACGGCGAGACCAGATTGCGCGACGGTCATCGGCTGATCATTGGCACGCGTGATGCGGGTGCACTGGTGGTGGCCGAGCCGCGCGAACCGCTCGGCACGGGAACATTCGCGGTCGCGATCCGACCCGAGAAGGTCAAGCTGTCGCGTTGCGGCCCGGTGAGCGAGGCCGGTCGCGAGACGGCGATCAACCGGCTCGACGGCGTTATCGCCGATATCTGCTATCTCGGCGGCACCACCACCTACAAGGTAAAGCTCGATACCGGCGGGATGCTGCGGGCTTCGGTCGCCAACAGCGCGCGCCTCGACATCGATGCCTACAGCCTGAACCAGCATGTCGTCGCCTGGTTCACGCCCGACGATTGCATGGTGCTGCCGTCATGAGCTCCCGCCGCATCTTCGCGCGGCCGGCGCGCTTCGCTGCGATCGCACCCTATGTCTGGATGGTGCTGTTCTTCCTGGTGCCGTTCGCCTTCGTGCTCAAGATCAGCCTGTCGCAGACGGCGATTGCGCAGCCGCCTTACGAGCCGGTGTTCGACCTGACTGCCGGGTGGGATGCGCTCAAGGCGGCGTTCGCAGCGTTGTCGGCCGACAATTTCAAGCTGCTCGGCTCTGACGACATCTACGTGTTTGCCTATGTGCGCAGCCTGACTGTCGCCATCACGGCCACCGCGCTGCTGCTCCTGATCGGCTATCCGATCGCCTATGGCATGGCGCGATTGCCAAAACGCTGGCAGGCGGTGGCGATGGTGCTGGTGATCGTGCCGTTCTGGACCTCGTTCCTGATCCGCATCTATGCCTGGATCAACATCCTCCAGCATGACGGGCTGCTCAACCAGATCCTGCTGGCGCTGCATCTGGTCAGCCAGCCCCTGGTGTGGCTCTCCACCGACACCGCGATGTATATCGGCATCGTCTATTCCTATCTGCCGTTCATGATCCTGCCGCTTTACGCCACGCTCGCCAAGATGGAGCCGGTGCTGGAGGAGGCGGCCTCCGATCTCGGCGCGCCGCCGTGGCAGGTGTTCTGGCTGGTCACCTTTCCGCTGTCGCTGCCCGGCGTCGGTGCCGGCGTGCTGCTATGCTTCATCCCCATCGTCGGCGAGTTCGTGATCCCTGATCTGCTGGCCGGCTCCAATTCGCTGATGATCGGTCAGACCCTGTGGCTCGAATTCTTCACCAACAAGGACTGGCCGGTCGCCTCCGCCGCGGCCATCGTGCTGCTGGTGGTGCTGCTGCTGCCGCTGCTGTTGTACGAGCGGCTGCAGAAGCGGCAGCTGGAACGGGGGCGCTGAGACGATGCGCAAGGTTTCGCGCCTGTCCCGCTTCAATATCGCGTCGCTGGCGCTGGGGCTGGCGTTCCTCTATTTGCCGATCCTGATCCTCGTTCTCTATTCCTTCAACGCCTCGCGGTTGGTGACGGTGTGGGGCGGCTGGTCGCTGCGCTGGTACCACGAGTTCTTCAATGATCGTGCCATGATCGAGGCGGCCTGGATGAGCCTGCGGGTCGCGGTCTCCTCCGCAACCATCGCCACGCTGCTCGGCACGCTCGCCGCGGTGGCACTGTCGCGCGGCGAGCGGTTTCGCGGCCGCACGCTGTTCTCCGGCATGCTCTATGCGCCGCTGGTGATGCCGGAGGTGATCACCGGATTGTCGCTGCTCCTGCTGTTCGTGGCGCTGAACGCCGAGCGCGGCTTCTGGACGGTGACGATCGCCCACACCACGCTGACGATGTGCTTCGTCGCAGTGGTGGTGCAGTCCCGTCTCGGCTCGCTCGATCGTTCGCTGGAGGAGGCGGCGATGGACCTCGGCTGCGACCCTGTGCGCGCGTTCGTCGCGGTTACCCTGCCGCTGATCGCGCCTGCGATCGTCGCAGGCTGGATGCTCGCCTTCACGCTCTCGCTGGACGATCTCGTCATCGCCAGCTTCACCACCGGTCCCGGCTCGGCGACGCTGCCGATCCGGATCTATTCGGAGGTGCGGCTCGGAGTGAAGCCTGAGATCAACGCGATCTGCACGCTGGTGATCGCCCTGATCGCGGTGGTCATCGTGATCGCCTCGCTCGCCTCGAAGCTGTCGAGCTCGCAAGGCGAGAGCGCGGCGCCGCTTTAGAGCAGGACGAGTTTTGCTTGAAACGATGCGCGTTCAGGCTTCGGTTCACCTCTCCCCGTCGGGGAGAGGTGAACCGAAGCCGCCTCGAGACGCTCTCAGGACTTCACCGCACCAGCCGTGAGCCCGCCCACCATGTAGCGGCGGAAGGCGTAGTAGACTGCAGCCGGCGGCAGCGCGTAGATGAAGCCGGTCGTCATTAGGAGCTCCCACGGCGAGTCGTCGGCGGCGAGGAAGTTGCCGAGTGCGACGGGGAGGGTGATCTCGCGGTCGTTCGAGAGCAGCAGGAACGCGTAGAGATATTCGTTCCAGGCGAGCAGCACCGCATAGGTGCCGATCGCGACCAGCGAGGGCATCATTAGCGGCAGATAGACCAGGCGGAAGATCTGCAGCGTCGTGGCGCCGTCCATGACCGCGGCTTCGTCCAGCTCGACCGGCAGCTTGTCGGAGGCCTGTTTGAGCACCCAGATCGCATAGGGGCTGGCGATCGTCACCATGGCCAGGATCAGCGACCAGTGATTGTTGAGCAGGCCGTAATTGCCCATGGTGCGATACATCGGCACGGCGAGGAACGCCGCGGGGATGAAATAGGTGAAGAGCGCGAGGTTCAGCACCACGCGTCCGCCCGGCACCTTCAGCCGCGAGATCGAGAACGCCGCTGCGGTCGCGATGAACAGCGTCAGCACGCCGACGGACGCCGCGATCACCGTCGAGTTCCAGAACTGGACGTAGAAGTCGCGCAGGAAATAGTGCTGCTGCTTGAACACGATCTCGAAGTTGTGCAGCGTCGGATGGTCCGGCCACAGCTTGCCCGAGAACGCGTCCTCCTTCGGGGAGATCGCGAACAGGAACATGTGATAGATCGGGATCATCGTCCACAGGAAGACGGGAATGCCGATCAAGAGCAGCCGCGCTTCCGTCGCGACTTCACGGAGAGAGGGGAGCTTCATCGCGACAACCGTTTCATCATGAAGTACACGAGCGGCAGGACGAACGGCATTGCGCAAACGATGGATGCCATCGCGAGCGAAAGCTGGTCGAGCCGGAGATAGCGAATGCCGAGCGTCGCCAGCACGTGCGTGAGGTCGGCAGGTCCCCCGCCGGTGAGCAGATAGACGCTGTTGAAATCGCCCAGCGTCCAGATCATCGAGAGCAGCGTGCAGGTGACATAGAGCGTCTGCATCGACGGCCAGGTGATGTAGCGGAATTTCTGCCACCAGCTGGCGCCGTCGACCTCGGCGGCCTCGAACAGATCGTGCGAGATCGCAAGGCGTCCGGTGATCAGGATCAGCGTCCAGAACGGCAGCGACTTCCAGATATGCACGGCGATCGCCATGCTCAGCGCCACGGTCGGATCGTTCAGCCAGTTCGGGCCGTCATCGCCGGTAAAGGAGAAGATGAAATGGTTGATCATGCCCCATTCGGGATTGAGCATGAAGCGCACCGACAAAATGGTCGGGATCGACGGCACCGCCCAGGGCAGGATGAAGATCACCGAGAGCCATTTGATCCAGGTGCGCTGCTGCGCGAAGAAGCCGGACAGGAACAGCGCGATCAGCATCTTGATGTTGATGCCGATGACCAGGAAGATCAGCGTGTTGACCGCGGCGCGCGCGAAGATTGGATCGTTGTAGAGCGCGACGTAGTTTTCCGGCGCGCGTGCCAGCCACAAGCCGTAGCCGACGGGATAGACGACGAATGCCAGGAAAACGAGCAGATAGGGCGCAAGCAGGATGATGCCCCAGACCTGCGCCGGGGTCAGCCGCGACGACAAGGGCGGGCCGGGGATTGCCTGATCGCCAGAGAGCGTGATCGCCATTCTTTTCGGACTCTTCAAAGAGAAGCCGGCCGCGAAACGCGGCCGGTGTTGCTTTTAGCACCTCTCCTCGCAAAGCGGGGAGAGGGCAGGATGGACCTAACCCGCGACCTGCTTGATGCGGGCGATCAGTTCGTCGACGGCCTTGTCGACCGGAACCTTCTCGCTGACGACGCGGTTCATCGCCTTCGCCCACACGTTCTCGTTGTTGAGAATCGTGAACTTCCAGTTCTTGGTGAAGTCGAACGCCGCGGTGCCGCCTTTGAACTGCGTGTAGACCGCCTTGCGGTGCTTGTCAGCCTGCCAGAACGGGCTTTCCTGGCTTTCCTTCGTCACCGGGAACCAGCGGCCGAGCGCGCCCTCGATGTAGGGACGGACGTTCTCTTCCTGGAGCAGGAAGCTGATGAACTGCTTGGCCTCGGCCTTGTTCTTGGCCGCGGTGAAGATCAGACCGGTCTTGACGTCGGAGCGATACTTGATGGTCGAACCATCCGGCGCCTTCGGGAAGGACGCCGTGATGATGTCCTGCTCATAAGCCTTCTTGCCGGCCTCGCGCTGTTCCGGCGTGAGGTTCTGATTCTGGGAATCCTCGAACCATTTCGCCGCGATCGAGATCGTGAAGTTATGGGTCATCACGATCGTCTTGTTGTGGAAGGCGACGTTGTTGTCGGGATCTTTCCAGGTGGTCGAGGACGGTGGGGTGCAGCCCTTGATGTAGGTGTCGGTATAGTCCTTCATCGCCTTGATCAGGCCGTCGCGGACCTTGGGATCGTCGACCAGCAACTTGCCGTCGTCGTCGACCAACTTGACGTGGTAGGCGTCCATGAAGGTGTAGAACGACTGGAAAGCGTCGGTGGATTCCACGCCCATCGGCTGGCCCACGGCGTAGATGCGCTGGCCGGTGGCCTTGCGGATCGCCGGCTGCACCTTGTCGCACCAGAACGTCCAGTAACCCGTCCAGTCGTTCGGGATGTCGCTCTGCTTGAAGCCGGCCTTCTCCAGCAAGTCGTTCCAGATCTGGACGTGCATGCTTTGCTGCTTCAGTGGGAAGCCGTAATAGGCCTTCTTCTTGGTGACATCATTGTAGAGGATCGACGCATCGAGCGTGTTCTGCACGAACCGGCCTTTGATCGGCTCCATGATGTCCGTGAGGTCCTCGAGCTTGCCCTCATAGGCCCACTTGCCCTGCGCCTGCACGTCATAGGAATCGGAATAGGCGACATCGGGAACGGTGCCGGCATCGAGCGCGGCGACCGTCTTCGGAATCATGTCCTGGATTGCGTATTGCGACAATTCGACCTTGATGCCGGTCTTGGCTTCGAATTTCTTGATCGTCTCGATCAACGCGTCGTCTTCGGAGCGATAGAAGCCCTTGCCCCACCAGACCGTGATCGTCTTCTGCTGCGCAAAGGCGGGTGCAGTGGCGGCAAAAAGCCCAACCGCAGCGACCGCCAATGATACTGCGCCAATAACCTTGGATTTCACGTTTTTCTCCCTCAAACGGCCGGTGTTTTAACCGGTCGTATAAAACACTAGCGCATGGCCGTCATCCGATCTAGCGACTTCTTGTCAGACCAATGTCGTGGGGGTGGAGGGGCTGTGGAGATGCGAATTCCGTGCATCGATCCAAAGGCCGCATCAATGCATGCCAATCAATTCGCCTCGTGGCTTCTGGCTTTGTCAGCGTTTCCCTTTGATGGAGGCGGCATTCGGGCTCGTGTCAGCGGATCGGGATCGCGGCCTGCCATGTCCGCTCGTCCGGGAAGGCGAGCGCCATGCCTCAAGCAGCATCTTGAGAAATTGGCCGGCATGAGGAGATAGTGTCGCCCCGCGCCTGCGCACGATTCCGATCGTCCGCGACACCTCCGGCTCGGTCAGCCGAACGGTGTGAATGATGGGGTGGCCGGCCGCCGGCGTCGCGAGCCTCGGCAGCACAGCGATGCCGAGTCCCGCTTCGACCAGGCCGAGCGAGCCGGAGAGGTGGGCGACTTCATAAGACCAGTTCAGCTGCAGGCCATGTCGCGCCAGCGCATTGTCGATCAGCGCGCGATTGCCGCTGTTGCGACCAACCGTGATGACCCGGTGCGACACGATTTCCGACCAGCTGACCTGCTTGCGCGAGGCCAGCGGATGGTCGTGACGGCAGGCCAGGACGAAAGGATCCTCGACCAATTTCTCGAATTCGATTTCCGCATGCGAAGCGCCGATGAAATTGATGCCGAAATCGGCTTCTCCGCGTGCGACCGCTTCCAATCCCTCGTTGGCGCCGATGTCCAAAATCCGGATGCGAATGCGCGGATACGCTTCGGCAAACCGGCCGATCGCACGCGGCAGAAAGTAGAACACCGCCGTCGGCACCGCGGCCACCGACACCAAACCTGAGCTTCGCGCGCCGATATCGTGGATGGCGAGCACCGAGGTCTCGAACTCGTCGATGAGGCGGCGCACCTTGGGCAGGAAGTCGCGGCCGGTCATGGTGAGATTGACGTGGCGCGTCGACCGTTCGAGCAACGGCGCACCGAGACCTTCTTCCAGTTTCTGAATGCGTCGGCTCAGCGCCGGCTGCGACAGGTTCAGCGCCCTGGCGGTGCGGACGAAGCTTCCCGTCTCCGCCACGGTGATGAACGCCTTGAGGTCGAGCAGTTCTGCGTTCATGGTAGCCTCCAATTATTTCGATAATCGGAATAATACCTCAGATATTTGCATTTCACAAAAGAGTTCTGCCGGAGGATGCTCTGGATCGCGCGAAGATGTCGCCGAACGGAAGAGCTCCATGAACGATCAGATTGCCATTCCCTGTGTGGTCATGCGTGGAGGAACCTCGCGCGGGCCGTTTTTCCTGGCCCGCGATCTTCCGGCCGAACCCAAACTGCGCGACGCGGTCCTGCTGTCCGTGATGGGAGGAGGACACGACCTTGGAATCGATGGGATCGGCGGCGGCAATGCCGTCATCAACAAGGTCGCGATCATCGGACCGGCAACGGTGCCCGGCGCCGATGTCGATTACCTGTTTGCCCAGGTGCGGGTTCGTGAAGGGATCGTCGATACCTCGCCGAATTGCGGAAACATGCTGGCGGCCGTGGGTCCGTTCGCAATTGAAGCCGGCCTGGTCGCCGCCGCGGCAGATCGCACCCATGTGCGCATCCACAATGTCAACACCGGCAAGTTGATTGACGCGACCGTTCCGACCCCTGCAGGACGCGTGACGTACGACGGCGAGGCGCGGATCGACGGTGTTCCGGGAACGGCCGCGCCGATCGAGCTGTCGTTCCCCAACGCGGCTGGTGCACGCACTGGTCGCTTGCTGCCGACGGGATGTCCGGTCGAGCGCATCGAAGGGATCGATGTGACCTGCCTCGACGCGGCGATGCCCGTCATGTTGGTCCGCGCGGCGGATCTGGGATGGACCGGCCGTGAGGCGCCCTCGGATTTCACCGACAGCCGCTTTCGCGCGCGTCTCGAAGCCTTGCGCATCGAGGCGGGGCGGCGGATGGGCTTTCCAGATCCCGCGACGATGGTGATCCCGAAACCGGTTCTGATTGCGCCCGCGAGGGAGACGACATTGAACGTCAGGTACTTCATGCCGCATGACTGCCATAACGCGCTGGCGGTGACCGGCGCCGTCGCTATCGCGACGGCATGCGTCACGCCTGGAACGATCGCGGCAGAGATGGTCGGACCACTGGCGCCGCCGGTGCCGATCACGCTCGCCCATCCCTCCGGCCAACTCGTGGTCAGGCTGGAGCCCGGCCCGGTTGCCCGGGTGCTGCGAACAGCCCGGCGAATCTTCGAGGGCCACGTCTTCGCTCGTCGGTCGCACGTGACTCATTCGGTCCTGGCGGCCTGAAGCCCGCCGCTTCCGAAACCATCAAATCAAGAAGAATCAGAGCCATGGGGGAAACAAGAATGCACAAGGAAGCACTGGTTGGGCATCCGAGCACCGAGGCGGGAAAGCCATTCTACCGGATTCTCTATGTCCAGGTGCTGATCGGCCTCATGCTGGGTGTTCTCACGGGCCATTTCTGGCCTGAATTTGGCGCCGCGCTGAAGCCCTTTGGCGACGGCTTCGTCAAGCTGGTCAAGATGATGATCGCGCCGATCGTGTTCTGCACCATCGTCAGCGGCATCAACAGCATCAGCGATTCCCGCGAGGTCGGCCGCACGTTGGTGAAATCCATGGCGCTGTTCTACCTGCTGACCGGGCTCGCTTTGCTGGCCGGGCTGATCGCCGTGTCGCTGATCCAGCCGGGCGTCGGCATGCATGTTGCGGTCAATACGCTGGATCCGTCGGTCGCCGCGAAATTCACCAAGCAGGCAGGTGCGACCGGATTCGCGGATTTCATGCTGCACATCATCCCGCATTCATTCTTTGGAGCGTTCGCAGATGGTGAGGTGCTGCCGGTACTACTGATCTCCATCCTCATCGCCTTTGGCCTCAGCCGTGCCGGTGATGGAGGTGTCCTGGTCACAAAGGCAGTCGCCTCGTTCTCTCAGGTGCTATTCGTGTCCTTCGGCTTCATCATGAAGCTCGCCCCGCTTGGCGCCTTTGGCGCCATGGCGTTCACCGTGGGCCGCTACGGCATCCGTTCGATCGGCTCGCTCGGACTGCTGATCCTGACCTTCTATATTGCTTGCTCCGTCTTCGTGGTGGTCGTGCTGGGTGCGCTGGCGCGGCTGAACGGCTTCAGCCTGTGGAAGACGATCCGCTACTTCAGGGAAGAGCTGCTGATCGTGCTCGGCACGTCCTCGTCGGAGCCGGCGCTGCCTGGCGCGCTGCGCAAGCTGGAGCAGCTTGGATGCCGGAAAGGCGTATCGGGGCTCGTGTTGCCGATGGGCTATTCCTTCAATTTGGATGGCAGCGCGATTTATCTCACCCTAGCGTCCATCTTCATCGCGCAAGCCTGCGACATTCACCTGTCATGGGGGCAGATCGCGGCGATGCTTGGACTGATGCTGCTGACGTCCAAAGGGGCGGCCGGTGTCACTGGCAGCGGCTTCGTCGCACTTGTCGCGACCTTGTCGGTCATGCCGGATCTGCCGGTGACCGGCGTGGCGCTGCTCGTCGGCATCGACCGCTTCATGTCGGAGGCGCGCGCGCTGACCAGCATGATCAGCAATTGTGTCGCATCCATCACCATTTCGCTGTGGGAAGACGCCTGTGATCGCGAGGTGTTGGCCCGTGAACTGGGACAGGGCGGCACTCTCACGGCCGCCAGCGGGACAAAGATGGGGGCGGCGCCGGTGGTGAGGGGGGACAAGAGCTGGATTTCGACGACGCAATCGGCCGCGTGACGCCGCATTTGCGCGAAACCGATCGCAGTAGTCAGCTTGGCAAGTCGAGCCCGTGGCGTGCAGGCTGCCATCCCAAGAGAAGCGACGTTGATACCTCTAGTCGGATTTGGCGCTGTCCTTCGCGTTCTCCGCCGTCGGCGATTCCGCCGGCGCGGGACGCTTTCCGGTGCCGGTGATGCGCTCGATTGCGGAGCGCACGGCGTCACCCCCCTTGCGGTCCTTCAGCATGTCGAGCAGCGGCGCGGAGGCTGGCGAGCGGCGGATCAGGCTTTCCGGATCGGGGAAGATCAGCGGATCGTCCCAGGGGCCCTGCACCACGAAGGGCAGTTCGAACCCCGACGCGCTGTTAAGGCTCGCCACGCCCTTCATGTCGTATTCGCGTGCCGGCACCGAGGCGGTGCCGGTGAGCGTGATCTTCGTCGCCGGCCCCTCGACGCGGATGTCCTCGGCGGTGGCGATCCCGTCGGAGAATTTCACGGCGATGGTGAGATTGTTGTAAGGCGTCGAGCCGTTGCGGAAATTGCCGCCGCCCGATAGCGGCCGCCGCTCCAACCGCTTCAGGAGCTGCTCGGCGTTGAAGCCCGAGATCGCACCATCATGCCCGGTCACGGTGGCGCTTCCGTCGAGTGACTGCACGAGGCCGAACGGGCTCGATCCGGAGGCGAGGAGGGAGACGTTGATGTTGCCGCGGCCCGACAGCTTGTTGAGACCGAACAGTTCGGTAGCGCAGGCCTGGAGATCGACGTCGGTGAACTGGAATTGCGCCTTGATGTCGGCGACGGTGTCGGACCGCGCGATGCCGAACGAGCCCTTTGCGATCCCGCCATAGACCTGCGCCTCGCCGACCGAGAGCGCCAGCGTGCCGTTGCGCAAATTGGCGCCGATCGCGGTGCGGCCGAGCTTCGTCGGCCCGACCGTCAGCTTGGCAGCCGACAGGCGCATGTCGAGGTCGGTGGTCGATAATCCGTTGAGATCGAACAGCTGCCTGTTCCAGTCGCGCGCGCCGCTCGCGAGCAGGCGGAACGTCGAGATATAAGGCGTGAAGTCGAGCGCGTCGGCGGCGAGCGTCGCCTGCAGCGTCTGCCGGCCGTTATTGGCGTAGGTCATGACGCCCTCGGCGGCATTGCCGTCGAGCTCGACATTGACATTGGTGAGCGCGATCGAGGCGCCAACGACGTTGGCGCGCGCCTTCAGCGCGAAGCGGCCGAAGCCGCCGCTGCCGGGCTGCGGCTGCCCGGTCCAGCGCAGCGCGTTGCGCAAGGACGGGCTGTCGACGGTGAGCGTGCCTTCCATCATCGGGCTGGTGCGATTGGCGACGCTGCCGTCGAAGGCGAGCTTGAGCGGCGCGCTGGCGATTCGCGCCTTCAGGCCGGACCGGTCGCCGGAGAGGGCGGCGACGAAATCGGAAAAGCTGATCGAGCCGTCGACGCGCTCGCCGCGCCAGTCGAACTGCCCGGTCGCAGCAAAGGAGCGCGAGATCGAAGGCCAGGCCAGCGACAGGTCGATGTCCTCGAGCTTCTCGGTGGCACGCGTGGCGGCGTCCTCGTAATCGAGCACCCCGTCCTGGATGCGGATTTCGGAGAACGAGACCTGGTTCTCGGCCCCGGGCTTCATGGTGCGTGCGATGGTCTGGATGAAGGGCGTCCAGTTGCTCTCGCCGTCCGGCTTGAGGCTGACATGGATGCGTGGCCGCAGCAGCATCAGGTCGGCGATCTCGAATCGTTGCAGCAGCAGCGGCAGCAGCCGCAAGTTCGCGGTGAGCACGTCGACCTGGAGCGCGGGAGCGCTGGTGCCGCCGCCCTTGAGGCCGACGTCGTGGAAGGAGATGTAGCTCGCCGGCAGCACCGAGATGTCGATGCTGCCCGCGACGTTGAGCTCTAGCCCGGTGACGTCGCGGATCTGCGCTTCGACCGCCTTGCGCAGCGCGTCGCGGTTGATGAGCCAGGAGGTCGCGATCAGGGCGATCAGCGCGACGCCGAGCAGCGCCGCGATCGGCGTCCCGAGGCGCTTCATTCCTTGGGCCATGGTCAATGGCATGTCCTGATCGGGTTGGTCGTTGGAGCCAGAAGGGCGGGCCGGGAAACCTGCGCGCCCACGCCCAACCCCCGCAACTTGATGGGTTTTCTTGACGCTTTCAAGGCCGCGGCACGGTTATGCCCACGGCGTGGGCAGCTTCTATCACCCAGGGGCGGAGCGGAGAACCCCGTATCATTGACGGCTTCGGACGATTTCGCCTAATAATCGCCGCCAATAAGGCGCGACGCCTGGCAGCCGAAGGTTCAGTCGAGGTTTTTTGCATGAATAAGGTCTATCCCGACGCCAAGTCGGCGCTCGACGGCATTCTAAAAGACAACATGATGATCATGTCGGGCGGCTTCGGCCTCTGCGGCATCGCCGAGGAGCTGTCGGACGCGATCCGGGAGTCCGGCGTCAAGGGCCTGACGGTGGTCTCCAACAATGCCGGCGTCGACGGTATCGGCCTCAGCCGTCTTCTCGAAACCCGCCAGATCAAGAAGATGATCTCGTCCTATGTCGGCGAGAACAAGCTGTTCGCCCAGCAATTCCTCGCCGGCGAGCTGGAACTCGAATTCAATCCGCAGGGCACGCTGGCCGAGCGCATCCGCGCGGGCGGCGCCGGCATCCCGGCCTTCTACACCAAGACGGGCGTCGGCACGCTGATCGCCGAAGGCAAGGAAGTGAAGGAGTTCGACGGCGAGAAGTATCTGATGGAGCGCGGCCTGTTCGCCGACCTCGCCATCGTGCACGCCTGGAAGGGCGACACCGCCGGCAACCTCATCTACCGCAAGACCGCGCGCAATTTTAACCCGATGATGGCGACCGCCGCGAAGATCACGGTGGCCGAGGTCGAGCATCTGGTTCCGGCCGGTGAACTCAATCCCGACCACATCCACACCCCCGGCATTTTCGTGAAGCGCATCGTCGAGGTCGGTACGGCCAAGAAGCGCATCGAATTCCGCAACACCCGCCCGCGCACCAGCGCATGATCCGGACCCGAAGGGCCGCGTTAGCGCAAAGTGGAAGCCGGTTTTCCGATCAGATCATGCGCCACTAAAGAATCGACAGGAGACCAAGATGGCCTGGACCCGTGAACAGATGGCTGCGCGCGCCGCAAAGGAGCTGCGCGACGGCTACTACGTCAATCTCGGCATCGGCATCCCGACGCTGGTCTCGAACTACATCCCTGATGGCATGGACGTCAGCCTGCAGAGCGAGAACGGCATGCTCGGCATGGGCCCGTTCCCCTATGAAGACGAGGTGGACGCGGACTTGATCAACGCCGGCAAGCAGACCGTGAGCGAGCTGCCCTCGACGTCCTATTTCTCCAGCGCCGATTCCTTCGGCATGATCCGCGGCGGCCACATGGATCTTTCGATCCTCGGCGCCATGCAGGTGGCCCAGAATGGCGATCTCGCCAACTGGATGATCCCCGGCAAGATGGTCAAGGGCATGGGCGGCGCGATGGATCTCGTTGCCGGCGTCAAGCGCGTGGTCGTGGTGATGGAGCATTCGGCCAAGGACGGCCCGAAGCTGCTGAAAAAGTGCAATCTGCCGCTGACGGGCGAGCGCGTGGTCGACATGGTCGTCACCGATCTCGCCGTCTTCACCATCGACAAGCACGGCGACGGCGGCATGGCGCTGATCGAGCTCGCCGACGGCGTCACGCTCGACGAGGTCAAGGCCAAGACCGAGGCCGAATTCCGCGTCGCGCTGAAGAACACGTAAGGTATCGCAAGGGGGCGTGCATGACGATACGGTCTGCACGTCCCGGCCTGGTGCAGGCGCTGATTGTCCACGCACTTGAGAAGGGACGGTCGGCCGGATTTGCGCGGGCGACGATATCGTTCCTGATCGGTAACGATGCGGCCGAGCGCGCCTACACCAAGGCGGGGTTTGTCTTTGCGGAGGAAAAGCGTGATCCGGCCTTCGAGGCGATCATTGGCGCGCCCGGCTTTCGCATGTTTGCACGGACGATCTGATCGGTCCTGTCCCGGCATTTTGCACTGTCAGTTTGAGCCTGAATGCGATCAGCACGGTCATTCCCCGAAATAAGAAGGGGCCGGCGATGACCGGCCCCTTCTCGAGTCTGTTTGGTGCCGGCGGGCGGTATTTCAGCAGGCGCCTTCACCTGGATCATCAGATCGACGTTCCACTTGCCTTCGACCTTGAAGTGCGCGGTGGCACCGAGATCGGCGGCGGCCCGTGCATATCGATGTATTCTTGCACATCGCCGCCTGCGGCTGGATCGTCGCCTTCCTCGGATTTGCCATCGCGTTCGGCCCGCTGTTCGCCTGCGGCCAGTGGCGTGCCCTCGCCACGATGGGCGTGCTGGCGCCGGCACGCTGAACTCAAGCTGCAGTCGCCGAGGGCGGCGCTGTCAGAGGTCGCACGCCCTTGCGCCACTCGGTGATGGTGCAGCCGAACCGGCCGCGGAACCAGCGTGCCGTGGCGCTTTGCGCGGAGAAGCCGAGCTGCACCGCGATGTCAGTCAGCGGTCGGGCGGGGTCGTCGATCAGCTGGATCACGAGATCGGCGCGTTGCGCATCCAGGATGGCCGAGAAGCTGGTGCCCGATGCGGCGAGGCGGCGGTGGATGGTGCGGCGGGTGCAGGCAAGATGCTCGGCGACGCGCTCGACCGTGCAGTCGCCGCCGGCGAGCAGCAGGCGTACGATCTCGTCGACCTTCTGCTCCCAGCTTGCAGGCCGTGTTTCGATCGCCTCGATCCGCTTGCGTAAGTAATTCGCGATCAGTGGATGCGCACTCGGGATCCGGCGATCCATATCGTGCGCCGACAGCAGGATCGCGTCATCCTTCGCGTTGAAGATCACGCGGCAGCTGAAGAATTCGCGGTAGCGCTTGCGGTCGTGCGGCGGTGGGTAATGCAGATGCACCTCCTGCGGCCGCCAGTCGTGACCGAACAGCGATTGGATGATGCGGTGGACGCTGCCGAGCGCCATGTCGATCGACTGCCGCGACGCGCGCGGGTGCCGGCCGCGCAGATGCATCGCGACGGTCACGGTCTGTTTGCTGCGCGCAACGTCCAGTCGCATGCCATCGTGATGGATATGGATGAAGCGCGAGAACGCATCGATGGCCTCCCCGACGGTCGCTTGTTCGCGCACGATCAGGCCGACCGCGCCGAAATTGGTCAGGCCGCCGCGCTCGGCGAGACGCAAGCCGAAATCTTCGGCGCCCGACGTCTCCGCCGACAATTCGAGCAGACGGCGCAGGCCGGCGACGGCAATGGGCGTGTCGGGCTTGTCGAGGCAGGCTGGCGGCAGCCTGGCCTTGCGCATCATCTGCATGGGGTCGAGCCCGACCGACCCGGCGACCTCCGGATAACAACTCAGGCTTGAGCTGCGAATGAGGTCGGTCATGCGAACCGTTCCCGCCAGCTATTCCCAAGGCTGTCCCGAAATGTAAAATTTCTGTCCCGGTCAGTCAAATCCAGGAACTGGCCGGAACATACATAGGAGAAACCGAAGCACGGGCGTGAATGCCGTGTTGATGACGGCGCGGCAGGGCGATAGAGCCGGCTACCGTCTCGGACCATTTGACCAGGACATTTGCTGGATCGGGATCGTGCCGGGAAACATGCTTTCCAAAGGTGAGATATTCGTCGTCGATACCGACGCTGCCTCCCGCGAACAACTTTCGACCGTGCTCCAACAGAACGCCTATGAGGTGATCTGTTTCGCTGACGGAGCGTCTCTCTTGTCCGCAGCAAAGGCGCGGATGCCGGCCTGCGTGCTGCTGGAGCTGCCCTCCGATCACTCGGGCCTCGAGGTGCTCAAGCGGCTGCGCGGCGAGAACTGCATGGCGCCGGTGCTGGTGACCTCGGCGAACGGCAGCATTGCCATGGCGGTCGACGCCATCAAGAGCGGCGCGGCCGACTTCATCGAAAAGCCGTTCCGCACCCACGACATCGTCGGCCGGATCGATGCCGCCATCGATGAGTTCGCCCAGCCCGCCGCGATCCGGCAATGCTGGCTACCCGGTTGCGAGCCCCTGACCGAGCGCGAAGGCGATGTGCTCGAGCATCTCGCCGCCGGTCTCACCAACAAGGAGATCGCCCGGCGGATGCATCTGAGCGCCCGGACGGTCGAAGGCTACCGCGCCAGCATCCTGAAGAAAGCCGGCGCCCGCAACGTGACCGATCTGCTCCGGCGCATCTTCGGGCGGGGCGCGCCGACCCAGGCCTAAAGGGACGTCAAAGCGTTCCGCGGCCATGGTGCCGCCGCGGCGGCGCCCCACGGAAACCCCAATCGAACCAGTTCCTTCCCTGCCGCGTCCAACCACGATGGCGAGGCATTTCATCGCGCGTCCGGCTGGCGGCGCGGCGATACCGGCAGGAGGGACTTTATGCGCATCACCGCAAAATATTTGGCAACCACGGGTCTGGTCCTGGTGACCACGGCCATCGCATCGCCGTCATGGGCGGCCAACGTGGACGCCACGTCGACGATCGACACGGTCACCGTCTACCCCGACGGCGCCACCGTCACCCGCGTCATTTCGTTGGACCTCGCCTCCGGTGACTCGACGCTGGTCGCCAAGGATTTTCCACTCTCGCTCGATCCGTCTTCCCTCCGCGTCGAAGGCGAGGCGGGGGCCAAGCTCACGATCGGCACGATCGATGCGCGGCCGCCGAAGGCCCTGCCGCCCGCGAACCTCTCCGAGCTGGACAAACGTATCGAAGCGCTGAAGGACCAGCGCGCCGATTTGCAGGGTGCGATCGACTCGGCTGCCGCGCGAGGTAAATTCGCGCAGCACTTTGCCGAAGCCTCGCCGGCCGGCCTCGGCGAGAAGGGCGAGGCGAGACCGATCACCGAATGGCGCGCGGCCTTTGCAGCGGTTGCCGAGGAGATCGCAACCGCCGACACCGCAATTCGCGATGCGACGCGAAAGCAGCGGGAGATTGACCGCCAGATTGCGCAATTGGAAGCCGAGCGCTCGGCCAAGCCGCCGAGCAAGCTGGAGGTACGGATCGACGTCGCCTCAGCCGCCGCGACCAAGGCGACGCTGCGCGTGACCTACACCGTGCGCAACGCGCGCTGGGTGCCGCTCTACGATGCCCGGCTCGATACCGGTGCCAAGGATCGCAAGCCGCAGCTCGAACTCGTTCGTCGCGCCGAGGTCACGCAGTCGACCGGTGAGGACTGGGCGAACGTGACGCTCGGCGTCTCCACCGTGCGCATCAGCCGCGGCGGCAGTGCCCCGGAGCTGAGCTCGCTGGTTGCGCAATATCCGCAAGTGCCGAAGCCGCTCGCGCTCGGCACGGCCTCGGATCTGGCGCGGCCCGCTCCCGTAGCGCGTCAGATGCAAATCCCATCATTCGCTGCCAAGGTTGCGGAGTCGCCCGAGCCGCGCGAGCGCGCCGATGAGCAACAGGCCGTCGCCGAGATCGGCGACTTCCAGGCCACCTTCAAGATTCCCGGCCGCGTCAGCCTCGGTGCTGCCGAGGGCGCCACGAGCCTGCGTATCGCTTCGGTGAATGTGCCCGCCGATCTCGCGGTACGCGCCGCGCCGGTGCTGGACCCGACCGCGTTCCTCGAAGCCAGCTTCAAGCAGACCGACGATACGACGCTGCTGCCCGGCAAGGTCGCGATCTATCGCGACGGCACCTTTGTCGGCCGCGGCAAGATCACGGCGTCCACCAAAGACGACATCGTGCGGCTCGGCTTCGGTGCTGACGACAAGGTGAGAATCGAGCGCGCAGTGCTCAAGCGCAACGAGGGCTCGTCCGGCCTGCTCGTCACGACGTCGAAGACTGACGAGCGCGCGTTCAAGACCACGATCCGCAACGGCCATGATTTCCCGATCAAGGTCGCGATCGAGGACCAGTTGCCGGTCAGCGAGAACGAGGACATCGTCGTCGAGATGCTGCCCGCGACCACGCCACCGACCGCCAGCAACATCCGCGACAAGCGCGGCGTGCTGGAATGGTCGTTCGACGCCAAGCCCGGCGAAGCCCGCGACATCAACTTCGCCTGGCGCGTCCGTTGGCCGAAGGACAAGAGCATGGTGATCGTGCCGGCGGGATAGATTGGTAGCCACGAACGAGGTGCGCTCCCTCTCCCGCTTGCGGGAGAGGGTTGGGGTGAGGGCTCTATCCTCTGGGGGAGTCTTCGTTATCGAGACACCCTCTCCCCAGCCCTCCCCCCAAGCGGGGGAGGGAGCGCACCTTCACTGTGGTGGCACCGCCGCCCGCATGGATTGCGGCAGCACGTACGGCACGCCGTCGGCCTGATGCACCACCGCATCGATCTCGAAAATGTCCCGAATCCTCTCGCGCGTAACCACCTCGGCGCGCGGCCCGTCGGCGGCGAGCCTGCCGCCGTTCAGCACCACCAGCCGATCGGCGAAGCGGATCGCGAGGTTGAGGTCGTGCAGGATCGCGATGACAGCGGCGCCGTCGGCCGCGCGGCGGCGCGCCGCTTCGACGAGGTCGATCTGGTGACGCAGATCGAGGCTCGAGGTCGGCTCGTCCAGCAGCAAAAGTCCCGGTCCATGCTCGGCCTCGCCGCAGGCGAGCTGCACCAGCACGCGGGCGAAATGGGCGCGCTGTTGCTCGCCGCCTGACAGCGTCGGCAATTGCCGTTCGCGGAAATGTGCGAGGCCGACCTCGTCGAGGGCGGAATCGACGAGCGCTCCAGCCTCGCGCAAGCTGCGCTCGCCTGCTCCCATCAGCACGATCTCCTCGACCGTGAACGGGAAGGTGACGTTGATGTGCTGGGACAGCATCGCGCGGCGCGCGGCGAGCTCGCGCGGCCTATAGCTGCCGATGCCCCGCTGCTTGAGCCGCACCTCGCCTGCGCTCGGGCGCAGATCGCCGGACAGCAGCCGCAGCAGCGTCGACTTGCCGGCGCCGTTCGGACCGATGATGGCGACCATCTCGCCGGCCGCAACCGTCAGGCCGACGTCATCGAGCAGCGTCGCGCGGCCGACGCGCTTGCCTAAGTGTCGTGCTTCGATTACGGCCGTCATAGCGCGGCAAGCCCGCGCTGCCGCAGCAGGATGAAGAGAAAGACGGGCGCGCCGACTGCGGCGGTCAGGATGCCGATCGGCATCTCCGCCGGCGCCACGATGGTGCGCGCCAGCGTGTCGGCGCCGACCATCAGGATCGCGCCGAGCAGCACCGAGGCCGGCAGCAGCAGGCGATGCCCCGGCCCGATCATGAGACGGAGCAGATGCGGCACCACGATGCCGACGAAGCCGATGACGCCGCTGATCGACACCGCGACACCGGTCATGGCGGACACCATGACGATCGAGATCCGCTTCAAACGCTCGACATCGACGCCGCCGTGAAAGGCATCGGCCTCGCCGAGCACCAGCAGATCGAGGCCGCGCGCGATGAAGGCGCACGACGCGAGGCCCGCGACGAGGACCGGCGCGAGCACGGCGGCCTTGGTCCAGGTCGCGCCGCTCATCGATCCCAGCATCCAGAACGTGATATCGCGGAGCTGGCGGTCGTCGGCGATGAATACCAGCAGCCCGATGCCTGCGTTAGCGATCGCGGTGATGGCGATGCCCGCGAGCAGGAAGATCGCGATCGAGGTCCGCCCCGAGCGGCTCGAGATGCCGTAGAGGATTGCGGTGGTCGCCAGCGAGCCTGCAAAAGCTGCCAGCGGCAACAGCTCGGTCTGGAGAAAGCGCAGCGCCTCGCCGAAGCGCGAATCGGTGAAGACGATCGCGCTCGCGGCTGCGAGTGCACCGCCGCTGGAGACGCCGACCAGGGCGGGGTCGGCGAGCGGGTTGCGAAACAGCCCTTGCATGATCGCGCCGGCCGCGGCGAGCAGGCCGCCGATCATCGCGGCCGCCGCGATCCGGGGGATGCGGATCGACCACAGCACGAGCTGGTCGCGGGCCGTCATGGTAGTGCTTTCGCCGGCGAAGCCCAGCGCGGCAGGCAGCCGGGAGAGCGGGATGCCGGCCGCGCCGACTGTCAGTGCGACGACGATGGTGATCAGTAGCACCACGAGCAGAAGGAGAATTGCGAGCGATGCGAACCGCCGTCCCGCGCTTCGTGGCGGGCTCCGTGCTTCGATCCCGACGGCCACGCTCATTGCCGGCAATTCGCCGCCGAGAGGGCCGACGTGAACGCGCCACCCTGGTCGGCCAATGCCGGATAGAGTTTTACGGACAGATCGCGCGCCGCCGCCGCCGTCCGCGGCCCGAAGCCGAGCAGATAAAGGCCGTCCATGGTGATGAAGCTCTTGTTGGCTGCGACCGGCGTCAGCGCAAAGCCCGGATGCATATAGACCGCATCGGCCTGCAGCGACTCCTTGCCGCGCTCGATCGACAGCACGAATTCGGGCTTGGCGGCCACGATCGCCTCGTCGCCGATGTTCTTGTAGCCGTCGTAATCGTTCACCGCATTGGTCGCCCCCGCGAGCTGGATGATCTCGTCAGCCGCGGTCTTGTGGCCGGCCACCATCGCCCGCCCGTTCTGGAGCGACATCACGAACATCACGCGCACCGGCTTCGTCACCTTGGCGCGCAGTGCGCGCAGCTGCGCAAGATCGGCACCGACCGCGGCGCTCAGACATTCAGCACGCGCGTCGACGCCCATGGCGTGGCCGACCAATTTTATCTTCTCGATCAGGCCTTCTTCGGAGAAGGTCTCGGGCACCAGCACCAGCGGCACCTTCGCCGTCTCCAGGATGTCCATGGTCTCGCGCGGGCCCGAGCCCTGGATCGCCAGGATCAGCGTCGGGTTGAGGCCGAGCACACCTTCGGCCGAGATCTGGCGCATGTAGCCGACATTGGGTTTGTCCTGCAGCGCCGCCGCCGGATAAAGGCTCGTGGTGTCGACGCCGACCAGTCGGCTCTCCAGCCCGAGCGCATAGAGGATCTCGGTGATGGCGCCGCCGATCGAGACCGTGCGCGCGAAGTCGGCAACAGTGACCTCGCGATTGCGCGCGTCATGCACGGTGATGCCGGCCGCGTGCGCGGCAGACGCGAGTGCGATCGTGCCGGAGAGCAGGAGATTGATGGACGTGCGACAAAATGTCATTGCCATCTACTTCGTCAGGATCAGCTTGTTCTGCGAGGTCAAGCGGAGACGATAGCTGTCCTCGCCATGCGCAATGATGATCTCACGCTCAGCCGCAAACAGCTCGCGGCTGTCGATCCGGCTCCCGCGCATGGTGAGAGTTCGCGTTGTTGCGGAAGGGCTTTGTGCCGGTCCTGCCGCGCTGGCGCTGCTGTCTCCTGATGTTGCTGACATTGTCGGTGTGATGCGCCTTCGAAATCTTGAAGTACTGCTTGTTTGTATAGGCGGCGCGAAGCGCATTCCAACGGTTGCAATTTACAATCGATATAAAGTGCAACCTGATGTCATTGACCGTCAGAGTGTCGCCACGTAACCATTTCTTGCAGCGGGGAACATGCCCGCCTCTTGAGACAATCAGCCAGCCAGTCGCTCGCGTTGCGAGCGCGCGCCAGCCAACAGACTGAAAAAGCTAAAGTGAAGTGCAGGCTGGGGCTGATATGGCTGACGGGGCTAA
This sequence comes from Bradyrhizobium sp. LMG 9283, assembly GCF_045571415.1. Lineage (NCBI taxonomy): Bacteria > Pseudomonadati > Pseudomonadota > Alphaproteobacteria > Hyphomicrobiales > Nitrobacteraceae > Bradyrhizobium > Bradyrhizobium sp. LMG 9283. The sequence continues at coordinate 7,855,138 of NZ_CP120691.1, read as the reverse complement.
GTATTCGCGCGCCCTGATTTTGGGCGCGTCGGTGGTTTCAATTGCGGCAATGATGGCGGAGGGCAGTCTCGCGCAGACCGCATCACCGCAGACTGACAACGCGTCCTCGGAGCGACCGAAACAGGCCAAGCGCAAGCCGTCCAAGCCGCAAGTCGCACAACAAGCAACGCCGGAAATCCTGAATGCCCGCGCCCAGGCCGGCAGCGCGGCGCCCGTTCAGGTGCTCGACACCATCACCGCCGCCGCAACCAAGACCAAGGAGCGCGCGATCGACGCGCTCGCGCCTGTCAGCTCGATTACGCTCGACCAGATCCAGGGGATTCAGCCGAACCGGCTGTCGGGCATTTTCTATGCGGTGCCCGGCGTGTCGTTCCAGGAGCGTGGCGACGATCCCGCAACGGTCATCAACATCCGCGGCCTGCAGGATTTCGGCCGCGTCGCTGTCGTCGTCGACGGCGCGCGGCAGAACTACCAGCGCACCGGCCACAATGCCAACGGCTCCTTCTTCCTCGATCCTGAATTGATCGGCGGCGTCGACGTCGTGCGGGGCCCGACCGCCAACATCTACGGCTCCGGCGCGATCGGCGGCCTGGTCTCGTTCCGTACCAAGGACATCGATGACGTGCTGCGCCCCGGCGAGCGCTGGGGCGTCGATCTCTCGGGCTCCTACGGCTCCAACAACAATCGCGGCCTGGGTTCGGTGTTCGGCGGTGTGCGCGCCACGCCCGATGTCGACATCTTCGGCGGCGCGGTCTACCGCACGCAAGGCAACTACAAGGACGGCAACGGCACCGAGATCGGCAACACCGGCAATCAGGTCGAGGCCGGGCTGATGAAGCTGACGGTGCGTCCGGCGCTCGGTCACGAGGTCAAGTTCGGCGCCGTCTTCCAGGACTATCAATACAATATCGGCCAGTTCAACCGTGGTCCGGTGGCAACGGCGGCGCAGCGCGCGCTCTATCAGGGCTCGTCGGTCTATGCCTCCGATGCGAAGAACTACACCGGCACTATCACCTGGAACTATTCGCTGCCGAGCGACAATCTGTTCGATTGGCATATGTCGGTCTACGGCAATCGCGTCGACAACGACCAGACCAAGACGTATCACTACTCGACCGGGGGCGCCGCCTATTGCGGCGCCGGCAATTTCGGCAACAACATTTCGGGCTGCGTCGGCGACAAGCGCGGCTACGTCCTCAATACCTACGGCATCGACGTCAACAACACCACGCGCTTCAACGTCGGCGACTGGCGCAATGCCGTCACCTGGGGCGTCGACGCCTTCCAGGACGATGTGATCACGACCGACAGCCGCGGCAATTCCAACATCACCACGCCGAGCGGTATCCGCACCGTGTCGGGCGGTTTCGTTCAGTTGAAGCAGAATTACAGCACCTGGTTCGAGGCGGTGAGCGCGATCCGCTATGACCGCTACGACCTCGATTCCGGCAGGACCAGCACCGGCGGTGACCGCTTCTCGCCGAAGATCACGGTTGGCGTCACGCCGGTGCCGGGCTTCCAACCCTATGTCAGCTATGCCGAAGGCTACCGCGCTCCATCGATCACTGAGACGGTGATTTCCGGCGCGCATGCGACTGGCGGCGGACCGGCCTTCTTCCCCTGTCCTGACGGCACGGTCGGCCTGTTCTGCTTCCTGCCGAATCCGAACCTTCGTCCTGAGGTCGGCAAGAACAAGGAAATCGGCATCAACCTGAAGTACGACAACATCTTCAGCGCCAACGACTCGTTCCGCGGCAAGATCAATCTCTTCCGCAACGATGTCAGTGACTACATCGACCTTGTCGCTTCGGCGCCTGTCCCAGTGCCGCCGTTCGGCTCGTTCAGCCAGTACTACCAGTACCAGAACATCGCACAGGCCCGCATCCAGGGCTTTGAGGCGGAGACGATGTACGATGCCGGCAATTGGTTCATCGGTATCGCAGGTCACTACATCCAGGGCAAGAACGTCGCCACCAATATCGGGCTCGCCACCATCACCCCGCGCAAGATCGTCACGACCGGCGGCGTCCGCCTGCTCGATCGCACGCTGATCCTGACGGCGCAGTGGGCTTCGTTCGGTCCGAACAACGACGTGCCCGCCAATTATCTTCCTGCGACCGGCTACGAGCTGGTCAACCTCTACCTGACCTACAACGCGACCAGGGACATCGTGTTCTCGGCCTCGATCGATAATCTCTTGAACCAGTACTACCGGCCTTACGCCATTCCCGGCAGCTCGACCGACGGCACGTCGCAGAACGATGTGCTGTGGTCGAGCCCGGGTCCAGGCAGGGTCTACAAGGCCGGCATGAAGATCCACTTTGGAGGTGCGTAAGCCGGAGGGCGCCGCAACACCACAACCTCCGCCGGGCCGCGCTGATGCTCTAGCGCGGCTTCGGCGCGTTTTCGTCTTGATAGCAAGGAGAGACTTTCATGTTCATCGCTATGAATCGTTTTCAGGTGAAGAAGGGCGCGGAGACCGCGTTCGAGACCGTCTGGGCGACCCGCGAATCCTATCTCGGCAGCATGCCGGGATTCGTCGAGTTTCATCTGTTGAAGGGTCCGGAGGCTGAGGACCACACGCTCTATTCGTCGCACACCAGCTGGGTCGACAAGGCGGCGTTCGAAGCGTGGACTCGCTCGGAGGAATTCCGTCGCGCCCACGCCCGTGCCGACAACAGGACGGGCGAGAGCCTGTATCTCGGCCATCCAAAATTCGAGGGCTTTGAGGTGATCCAGAGCGAGCGCAAGGCCGCGGCTGCAATGATGCACGAGAGGAGCCGGATGTGTTGAGCACCGATCTCGCCGATCTCAAGGCGTACATGGCCGACAATCCCGGCGCGGTGATCGAGGACGTTGCGCGCGAGCGCAAGGTGACCCCGCGCACGGTGATCGAGGCGCTGCCGCCGTCCATGATGCGCATCGGGGGCGGCGAGCACTTTGCTGCCGTCATGCAGGACATTGCGGAATGGGGCGAGGTCACGCTGATCGTGCATACGGATGATGCGATCTTCGAGTTCACGGGTCCAATTCCCGCGGGCGAGATCGGCCGCGGCTATTTCAACCTGATGCAGCCGAAGGGATTGCACGGCCATCTTCGCCATGAGCGCTGCGCAGGTGTCGCCTTCGTCGAGCGGCCCTTCATGGGCAAGACCTCCGCCTTCGTCGCGTTCGTGAACGCCGATGGCGGCGTCATGTTCAAGATCTTCGTCGGTCGCGACGAGACCCGGGCGCTGCGGGTGGACCAATTGACGCGGTTCCGGCAGCTTGCTGAGCGGGTCGCGGTGCAGCCGGTAGCGTAGCTCATCTCTGTCTGTCGGGAGATCAGGATGCAAGGCAAATCCAGGCTTCGGCACGTGATCGCAACAATCGCACTGGCCTTCGCGCCGACCCCGGCCTTCGCGATCGACCAAGCCTTGTTGCCGCGCAATCTGTCGCCCTGGGGCATGTTCGTCAGCGCCGACATCATCGTGAAGATTGTGATGGTCGGGCTCGCCATCGCCTCGCTGATGACATGGACGGTGTGGCTCGCCAAGACAATCGAGCTGCGCCGCAAGGGCTCGCTCGCCCTGCAGCGGACGCGCGCCCTCGAGGGCAACATGACGCTGGCAGAGGCATCCGCACGGGCCGGCGACGCGCGCGACGCGGTCGCGCAGCTGATCCAGTCCTGCGCCAGGGAGGCCGAGCTTTCGGGCGGCATTCTCGACGACGGCCTGCAGGAGCGGATCGCGTTGCGGCTGGAGCGGGTCGAGGCGGCGATGTCGCGGCAGATCGCGCGCGGCACCGGCGTGCTCGCGACCATCGGCGCCATCGCGCCCTTCGTCGGCCTGTTCGGCACCGTCTGGGGCATCATGAATTCCTTCATCGGCATCTCCGAGAGCCACACCACCAGCCTTGCGGTCGTCGCGCCCGGCATCGCGGAAGCATTGCTGGCGACGGCGCTCGGTCTCGTCGCCGCGATTCCGGCGGTCGTGATCTACAATCATCTCGTCCGCGGCATTGCCAATTACCGCGCTCTGCTCGGCGACGCCTCGGCGCAGCTGATGCTGCTGGTGAGCCGCCAGCGCGACCACGGCCATTTCCGTCTGGCCCGGGCGGCGGAGTAGGCCATGGCCGCGAAGCTCGGCGCACGTTCGCCATCGCCGCTCAAGCGCGGTGCCACTGACGATCTCGACGTCACCCACGAGATCAATGTCACGCCGTTCATCGATGTGATGCTGGTGCTTCTGATCATCTTCATGGTCGCCGCGCCGCTTGCCACCGTCGACATCGGCGTCGATCTGCCGGCAACCGCGGCCGAACCGGCGCCGCGTCCCGACAAGCCGCTCTTCGTCACCGTCAAGCCGGACCTTTCGATCGCAGTGGGTGAGGACATCGTCGCTCGGGACGCGCTCAGCACCTCGCTGGACGCCGCCACCAAGGGCCGCAAGGACGAGCGCATCTATCTGCGCGCCGACAAGGCCGTCTCGTATGGCGACCTGATGGAGGTGATGAACACCTTGCGCAATGCCGGCTATCTCAAGGTCGCGCTCGTCGGCCTCGACGGACGCAGCTGATGGCCGCGAACGCCTTCGCCCTGCACGAGCCGCTCGGCGAACGCGAGGGCGCGCGCTGGGGCGTCTCGGCGGCCGTGATGGTGGTGTTGCATGTGGCTGCCGCGCTGCTTGCAACGAGCTGGCTCAGGTGGCAGCCGGAGCAGGGCGTCAGCCTGCCGGCGATCATGATCGACATGTCGCCGGTGACGTCGGCGCCGCACCCGACGCTGGACAATGTCGCGCCGGGGCCGCTGATGCAGGAGGCAGATGCCTCGCCGCCGGAGCCGGTGCAGCAGCAAACCGTCGAAGAGACCATTGCGCCGACGCCGCCGCAGGAGCAGCCGGACGTCGTCGCGCCACCTGAGCAGAAGCGGGAGCCGCTACCTGCCAAGCCGGAGCCCGCTAAGATCGTGCCAGTCGAAAAGACCGCGCCTGAGGAGCCGAAGGTGGTTCGCCGCGAGGCGAAGAAGCCGTCGGAGGCAACGCCCGCGCCGCGCACCAGCGCGCCGCCGCGCGCCGAGCGCGAGGCGCCGATGGCATCGGCCATGAGTGCGGGTGCGATGGCCTCCGCGATCGCATCCTACAATCAACGCGTCCGCGCGCATCTGATGCGTTTTCACCAATATCCGTCCGGAGGCGGCGGTCAGCGCGGCATCTCGAGACTGAGCTTTACGATTACCCGTAGTGGGCAGGTCACATCCAGCCGCGTCAGCGGCACGTCCGGCATCGCCGCCTTCGACGCTCAGGCGATGTCCATGGTCCGTCAGGCCTCGCCGTTTCCGCCGTTTCCGGATGAGATCAAGAACGGGTCGATGAGCTTTACGATCCCGGTGGAGTTCACGGTGAGGTGACGATGCTCTTTCACGCCTCTTCCCGCTCTGACGGGGAGAGGGTGTGAGGGGGTCGTCCCCGCCACCTCATCGCGAACGTGGGAATGAAGTTCTATCCTCGTCATTGCGAGCGCAGCGAAGATTCCATGGGGAGTGGATAGCGACCGGGTCTGAGGCCAGACTGAGGTTGCTGAAGCACTCAACCTGGAGACAGCGATGTTGCTCGATCATCTTTCCGACGGACTGGCCGCTATCCGGACGCAGATTGGCGCAATTTTTGTGTCATTGGAACTGAGCCGTTCGACATGGCTGGTTACATCGCTGTCGCCCGGCAAGGGCGAGAAGATGTCCAAACACAGCGTGAAGGCCGGCGCTATTGCGGAGCTTTTGAAGCTCTTTGCAGCGCTGAAGCGTAAGGCCCAGGCGCGAACGGGCGAGAGATATCCGATCATCACCATCCAGGAGGCGGGGCTGGATGGGTTCTGGCTTCACCGCACTCTGCAGTCGGAGGGCGTCGAGAGCTACGTGGTCGATCCGGCCTCGATCGCGACGCCGCGCCGGCGCCGGCGGGCCAAGACGGACCGGTTGGACGGCGAGACGCTGTTGCGGTCGCTTCTGGCCTACAAGCGCGGCGAGCCACGGGTCTGCGCGATGGTCGTTGCCCCCTCTCCGGAAGAAGAGGACCGCCGCAGGCTTTGCCGGGAGCGGCGGACCTTGATCGCGGAGCGGATCGTGCATGTGAACCGGATCAAGGGTGTTCTGTTTGCGCAAGGGATATTCGACTACGTGCCGCTGCGGCGCGATCGACGGACGCGGCTCGAGGCCTTGCGCACGGGGACGGGCGGCTGCTGCCGGCGCATTTGAAGGCGCAGATCAGCCGCGAGCTCGACCGGCTCGAACTTCTGCTTGACCAGATCGCGGCGGTAGAGCGCGAGCAGGATGCATTGCTGGCTGCAAGCCGACCAGCAGGCGAGAAGGCTGCATCGAACCCGGTCGCGATGCTGCTCGACTTGAAGGGCCTGGGCCCGAACTTTGCTGCCATTCTCTGGTCGGAGGCCTTCCACCGTCAGTTCACCAACCGCCGCCAGGTTGCGTCCTATGCCGGTCTTGCGGCCACGCCATGGCGCAGTGGCGGCATTGAGCGTGAGCAGGGCGTGTCGAAGGCCGGCAATCCGCGCCTGAGAACCACGATGATCCAGCTCGCCTGGCTGTGGATACGTCACCAGCCTCAATCGGCTCTGACCCAGTGGTTCAAGGCCAACAGCCAGCGCGGCCGCAAGCGCACAATCGTCGCGCTGGCGCGCAAGCTGCTCGTGGCCCTGTGGAAATACGTGACCGCCGGCGTCGTGATCGAGGGAGCCGTGGTGAAGCCCGGCGCCTGACACCACGCCTCTCAGCCTCAAAACCAATCCGCCGAGGTTGATCAGCCTCGGCCGATCCGGGTGGACGAACCGATGGATTGCATGGCTTCAAACGCCGTAACGAAGAAGGGTCTCGTCCTCTCGAGCCTGCCCGCCGCAAGCGGAATGTTGGTGCAGTCGCCACCGCGCAACGACCGAATGTGAGTTTGATCTGGCATGCAAACCAGATTGCCAAAACCGGCTCGACCCTTGGATCGCCAACCATAGGAGTAGTTCACGCCGCACTTCCCGACCTAACGAGCCTGAAGGCGTGCTCGCTCAGGTCAAGACCAAGCCGCTTCGCGGCGGCCCTCACGGGCCGGTCTTGACCTGATCTGCGCGCGCCATCCGAAAAGTTCCGCGGTCGGGACGAAGAGCTGGCCTGCAATCGAACAAAGAGCTGACCATAAATCTTGACACATCAAATCCCCATGTGAGCAATCCAGGAATCCCTCCGTGGAGACAGTCTGGATTGCTTCGCTGCGCTCGCAATGACGAAGGACAGGCGCCGTTGTTGTTTTCTGACCCTCTCCCCGCTAGCGGGGAGAGGGAGAGAATTTTACTTCGCCTTCAGGAAATCCGCGACCTCGAGCAGCACGAACTCGTTATCGTCGGCCTTATTGGGATCGCGGCTGGAGGAGAACGGCAGGTTATTGTCGTTGCCGACAATGATGTAGGTGTCGTCGACGCGATCGACGTTCTCGATGGTGAAGAACGGGAAGGTGTAGACGCCGTCGTTGAGCGGCTTCCTCGCCTTCTTGTCGGGATCCCTGATCTTCATCAGGTCGACATAGCCGATCTTGCGCACGGGCTTGCCGACATTGGCGTCGGTCAGCTCGATCTTGTAGATGCGCTTGAACTTGGCGAGATCCGGGAAGCAATTCTCGCCGCGGGTGCCTTGCGGGCAAGCCTTGTCGGCCGTGCCTTCGCCGTTGTCGCGCTCGATGACGAGGCCGGAGGCCTGATCGATCATGTTGAAGTCGCCGATAGCGTTGCCGTTCTGCTCGAATACATATTGCCAGTAGCGGCCAGTGAATTTCTCCGCGGCGACGTCGAATTCAAGGATGCGGGAAGCTTCCTTGCCATCGACCTTCTCCCAGTCCTTCTTCTCGGCATCCCACAGCGGCCCCTCGAGCAGGCCGTAAAGGAATTTGCCGTCCTTCGACGAGGCGAACCCCTCAAAACCCTTGGAGCGGCGGAGATTGACGTTGCTGTAGGTCGCGCCGGGTGCGCCGGGCGTCGCGACGGCCCAGTTGTCCGGCGAGCGCACCGGCTTGCCATCCGCAACCGTATCGAACACGCCGAGGATTTTTCCGGTCTTGTCCGCCTTCAGAATATAGGGACCGAATTCGTCGCCGATCCAGAAGATGTCGCCAATGATCTGGAAACCTTCGGTGTCGAAGTCCGAGCCGGTGAGATAGCGCTTCTGGGTGTCCTCGTGCACGATGCGGAAGGGGACCTTCTTGTCGGGATCATGCAGGAAGATGGTCTCCAGCCGCTCGATCTTGCCGCCGGCCCAATCCATCTTGTAGCGGTTGAGGTACAGCATCGAGTCCGGCGAGTTGGCGCGCGCGCCCATGCCGTTGTCGGTGATGACCCAGAAGCCGCCGTCGGGCATGGTCTTGATGCCGGAATGGCCCTGGAGTGGCTGGCCCTTGAACGGCAACGACACGCCGGTCAGTCGCTCATAGGACTTGCCCATGACGGTGCCAACCGCGTCGACGCGCTTGCCAGTGGTGTATTTGCCGGAGGTCTTGAGATCGGCAGGGGCATCGGCCGGAGCTTCGATGAAGGACTCGGCCGGCATCACCACGTGGCCGGCGAGCTTGGCCGGGAATTCGCCTTCGCTCTGCGCGAGCGCGGTGCTCGCGGTGAGAATGATCGTTGCGACGGAGCTGAGAAAAGTCGCGCGCATGTGCGTCTCCTGTTGGCGGACGCACGCCTTATGCGGATCGCATGTTGCAGTATTGTGAAGCCGGACCAAACGCCGCAGCGCTCTTCGCCTCTCCCCGTAAGAAAGGGGAGAGGGGGCGAGAGAGCGAGGCTACTCCTTCACCGCGCCGGTCAGCGAGGACACGTAGTAGTCCACGAACAACGAGTAGAAGATCGCAACCGGCAGCGAGCCGAGCAATGATCCCGCCATCAGCGCGCCCCATTGGTAGACGTCGCCGGTGACGAGCTCGGTCAGGATCGCGACCGGCACGGTCTTGTTGGCGCCGCTCTGGATGAAGGCGAGCGCGTAGATGAACTCGTTCCAGGACAGTGTGAAGGAGAAGATGCCGGCCGAGATCAAACCGGGCACCGCGAGCGGCAGCGTGATCCGGCGCAGGATCTGCAGCCGCGTGGCGCCGTCCACCAGCGCGCATTCCTCGAGCTCATAAGGGATCGACTTGAAATAGCCGATCAGGAGCCAGGTGCAGAACGGCACCAGGAAGGTCGGATAGACCAGGATCAGGGCGAGCGGCGAGTCGAACAGGCCGAACTGCACCACCACGGTGGCGAGCGGAATGAACAGGATCGACGGCGGCACGAGATAGGCGAGATAGATGCCGAGGCCGACATAGGGGCTGCCGCGGAAGCGCAGGCGTTCGATGGCGTAGGCGGCGAGCGTCGATGCGATCAAGGACAGCGTGGTCGAGCCGATCGCCACCAGCATCGTCGTCCACAGCCAATGCGGGTAGGCGGTGTTGAACAGGAGGTGCTTGATATGCGCCAGCGTCGGCGAGGAAATCCAGAACGGATTGTGCTCCTTGTAATTCATCAACTCCGCGTTCGGCTTGAACGAGGTGATCGCCATCCAGTAGAACGGGAACAGCAGGATGAGCACGAAGCAGCCGAGCGGCAGATAGATCATCATCAGCCGCCGCAGCCCGGAATCCCAGGCCATCGTGTCGGGCGCACCCTTCGCGTCGGCGACAGCGGCTCGTGCGACTGTATCAGTCATTGCTCTCTCCCTGCTGCCATTTGCGGCGCGCCAGGCCGAAATACGAGAACAGCGTCGCGAACACTAGGAACGGGATCATCGACACCGCGATCGCGGCGCCTTCGCCGAGCTCGCCGCCGGCGATGCCGCGCTGGAACGCCAGCGTCGCCAGCAGATGGGTCGAGTTGCCGGGGCCGCCACGGGTGATGGCGTAGACCAGCTGGAAGTCGGTGAATGTGAAGATGATCGAGAAGGTCATGACGATGGCGAGGATCGGCATCATCATCGGAAAGGTGATGTAGCGGAAGCGCTGCCAGGCGCTGGCGCCGTCGAGCATCGCAGCCTCGTAGAGCGAGGGCGAGATGGTCTGCAGCCCCGCCAGCAGCGAGATTGCGACGAAGGGAATGCCGCGCCAGATATTGGCGGCGATCAGCGAGAAGCGGGCCGGCCAGGGCGAGCCGAGGAAGTCGATGTTGTCGCTGCGCCAATGCAGCACGTCGACCAGCAGGTAGGATATGATCGAGAATTGCGGATCGTAGATCCACCAGAACGCCAGCGCCGACAGCACGGTCGGAACGATCCAGGGCAAGAGGATGATGGCGCGCAGCACGCTCTTGAATGGAAAATGGTTGTTGAGCAGCAGCGCGAGCCAGAAGCCGAGTGCGAACTTCCCGAACGTCGCGATTCCCGTATAGACGACGCTGTAGAACACTGCGTTCCACCACAGGGAATCGGTGAGCAGGTACTGGAAGTTCTCGAGGCCGACATAGATGCCACGCCGGCCGATCGTGGTGTCGGTGAAGGCCAGCCATACGCCGAGGCCGAGCGGATAGGTAAGGAAGACCGTGAGCAGTCCGATCGCAGGGGCGAGGCACATCACGATCAGGAACGGCTTGTAATCGAACAGCCGCACCAGCCAGTTCGGCTGCCGCTGGGCCAGCGCGGGAGAGGAGAGGGTGGTCACGGACATCAGCTTGTTGTCCAGTCGTTGAACGTTACCACACCGTCATTGCGAGCGAAGCGAAGCAATCCAGTCTGTCTCCGAGGTTGATAGTCTGGATTGCTTCGTCGCTCCGCTCCTCGCAATGACGGCTGTCTCGTCGGGGGTCCTACCGGCCCTGCCGCCGGAAGTACCGCTTGCAGCGCTGCTCGGCTTCCGCGGCCGCGGCCTCTGGCGTGGCCGCGCCGGTCGCAACGGCAGAGCACATCTGAATCAGCACGTAGTCTGCACTGACCGCACCCGTCGCCGTGGAGATCGGTCCCTTGTAGCCGTCATAGTATGTGCTTTTCATCGTATCCTTGAAGATCGAGACCTTGGGGTCGCCTTTCCAAACAGCGGCATCGGCATAGGCGGCGAGCGGCTGCGACCAATAGCCGGAGTTGGCATTGAGCCAAGGCTCGTACTGGTCCTTCTCCAGCATGAATTGCAGGAAGGCCTTCGCCGCGTTAGGGTACTGGCTGTGTTTGAACACCATGGCGTTCAGCGTCAGACCTGCCATCGGCGAGACTTTGGCCAGGCCCTTCGGCAGCAGCTGATGCTCGCTGTCGTCGGCGATCGCCTTGGTCGCCGGATCGTTCTTCAGCGAAAAATACAGTGAGACGCCGTTGGCGGTCAGGGAAATCTCCTGCGAGGAGTAGGCCCGGTTGTTGCTAACGTCGTTCCACGACGTCGTGCCGGCGATGAAGGTCGGGTACAGCTGTTTCACCCAGTTCAGTGCGGCGATGGTCTCCTTGCTGTTGATGGTGAGGTTGCCCTCTTCGTCGAGCAGGGCGGCATTGTGCGACCATAGAGCCCAGTTCGCAAAACCATTGCCGTCGCCCTTGGCGTTGCCGAGCGCGAAGCCGGCCGGCTTGCCGGCCTTGTGCAGCTTCTGGCACAGGTCGACGATTCCGGCATGGTCTTCCGGCACCTTGTCGAAGCCGACCGATTGCAGGATGGACTTGCGGTAGATCAGGGGACCCGCAGTGGCGCCGAACGGCAGCCCGATCCAGGACTCGCTCTTGTTCTTCTTGCCATAGCGCTGCGCCAGCGGCAGCCAGCCGCCATAACGCTTGCCGACATAGTCGGCAACGTCGGTCAGCTCGATCAGCTTGTCGATATAAATGTGCGGCGCGTCGGAGAAGCCGATGATGATGTCGGGACCGGCGCCGGAATTGGCAGTCACCGCGGTCTGCTGGTTGATGTCTTCCCAGCCGACGAAGTCGACCTTCACCTCAACGCCGGTCTCCTTGGTGAACTTCGCTGCATTCGCGCGGAACACGTCCTCGTCGGCCTGGACGAAGCGCACCGGGCGCAGCATGCGTAAGGATGCGCCCTTTTCGATCGGCAGCTTGGGCGCCGCAACGTCGGCGGCTTTGATCGTTGATGTCGGTGTTTGCGCTGCAGCACCGGTGGCCGCGAGCGTTGCAGCGGACAGGCCCAGCGCCAAGGCATCACGACGTGTGATGTCGTTCCTCATCAGTACCTCCCTATGGTGTTCCCTTCCCGGCGTTGATCGCCGGTGAAGGGCCGTTTCGGTCGTCGGCGTTTTACGCCGGCCCGCCTAGCTGTTCGGTCCGCGATCCATGCTGACGGGCTGCCAGCGGCGGAGCGCGGTGTTCTGCAGCACCGACGGATTGACGCAGCTTACCGGCCACATGCCCTGAAGTACCAGTGACAATTCGTAGCCCACCCGGCGCTTGCGCGCTTCGTCAAACCGTGCCGAGGCCGAGGCGACGTGGGCGGTCAGCGTCACGTTCTCCATGCCGAGCAGGGGATTGTTGTGCGAGGGCGGTTCCTGCTCCAGTACGTCGAGGGCGGCATGCGCGATCCAGCCCTCTTGCAGCGCCTTGATCAGGCTCTCCTCGTCCACGGTGGCGCCGCGGCCGGTGTTGATGAAGATCGAGTCCTTCTTCATCTGCCGGAAGTGTTTCTCGGTCAGCATGTGGTGCACCTCCGGCCTCGCCGGGGCGTGCATCGAGACGAAGTCGGATTGCGACAGCACCTCGTTCAGCGTCGCCGGCATCACGCCGTGGTCGTACATCAGCGTTTCCTGGATGAAGGGATCGTAGGCCATCATGCGCAGGCCGAACGGTGCGGCGCGCTTCGCAACCGCGCGCGCGACGCGGCCAAACGAGATGAAGCCGAGCGTCTGGCCCATCAGCCTCGGGATCTTGAGCAGCGCCGGCCGGCCCTCGGCCCAGCGGCCGTCACGCACCATGCGGTCCTGCTCGACCAGGCGGCGGAAGCCCGCGAGCAGCAGCATCATGGCGTGGTCGGCGACCTCCTCGATGAAGGTGTCGGGGATGTTGGTGACGGGAATTCCACGGGCGGTGGCGGCCTTGACGTCGACACTGTCGACACCGACCGAGCCGAGCGTGATGACCTTGCAGCTCTCCAGCGCGTCGATGATCGATTTGGTGATCGGAATGCCCTTGGCATAGATGGCGTCGGCATTTTTCGCGGCGGCGATGAACCCGGCCTCGTCGGCGGGCGCCTCGACGATCTCGGCATCGATCGGATCGAGCGCCTCGCGCTCATAGGAATAATCGCTGCCCGCGACGGTGAAGCTCGCACCCTTCGGCGTCACCACCCTGTATTTCGGCATGTCCTGCTCCCGATTTGGTTTCTTGTTGTGACCCGCCTTCGTGGCGGGCCTTTGCGTCTTTTACGCGAAATCCCGACGCGTGCGTACAATTGACGGTTGTCCGGACCGGTGAATATTGCCGGTTTTGTCGGCGTCGTCAGGGCTTCTACGGAGGCTCGTAAGTAACTTGCTAAGGGGTCGAACACTAACAGTTGATTCAATTTCGACCGATTCACTCGCGTGCCCCGTATCCCTTTTTGCCGGAGCTATCACCGTGAAGTTGAGCAATCTGAAGATCGCGCCCAAGCTGGGCATTCTTGTTGGCGTCACCTTGTTCGGCTTGAGCGTCTCCGGTGTTATCGCCGGCTATCTGATGAAGCGCGAGATGGTGAATGCGCGCATCGACCAGACCAAGGCGATCGTCGAGCTGGCCCGCAACTACACCGCGACGCTGATGAAGCGGGTCAATGCAGGCGAGATGACCAAGGACGCCGCGCTCGCGGACCTGCGTCGCTACGGCAACGCGATGACTTACGACAAGGGCTCCGGCTATCTGTTCGGCACCACCTATGACGGCATCACGCAGCTCGCGCCGGATCCGAAGCAGATCGGCCAGAACCGCATGGACGTGGAGACGAACGGCCGCAAGCTGTCCCGCGAGATCATGGACGGCGTCAAGGCCAACGGCGAACTCCTGCTCTTCTATGAATATGTGAAGCCCGGACAGCCAAAGCCGATCCGCAAGCTCGGCTACGCGGTCGCCATCCCCGGCTTCGACATGTATCTCGGCACGGGCGCCTATCTCGAGGACATCGACGAGAAGATGGGGCCGGTCTACTGGCTGCTCGGCCTTGCCATGCTCGGCATCGTCATCGTTGCCGGCAGCGTCGCCTGGCTGATCGGTCGCAGCATCAGCGCTCCGCTCGCCCTGCTCGGCACTCGGATGCGGGAGCTGGCAGACGGCAAGCTTGAAGGCGACATCCCCGGTGTCGGTCGCGGCGATGAGGTCGGCGCGATGGCTTCGACCGTGCAGATTTTCAAGGACAATGCCGTTCGCATCCGCGAGATCGAGCGAACCGAGGCCGATGCCAAGGAGCGCGCCGCGGCGGAACGTCGCAGCGCGATGGAGGAGATCGCCAACGACTTCGAACGCAGCGTCAACGGCATCGTCCGCTCGGTCTCCTCGGCCGCGGCCGGCATGCAGACGACGGCGCAGTCGATGACCGCAAGCGCCAGCGACGCCTCATCGCGTGCGGCGACGGTCGGTGCTGCCTCGCAAAAGGCTTCCGGCAATGTCGGCACGGTCGCGGCGGCCGCCGAAGAGCTGTCGAGCTCGGTTGCGGAAATCTCCCGCCAGGTCACGCGCTCGACCGAAGTGGCGAGCCGCGCCGTCAACGACGCCGAGCGCACCAACGCCACCGTTCAGGTGCTCTCCTCAGGCGCCGAGAAGATCGGCGAGGTCGTCAAGCTGATCCACTCGATCGCGGCGCAGACCAACCTGCTCGCGCTCAACGCCACCATCGAAGCGGCCCGTGCCGGCGAGTCCGGCCGCGGCTTCGCCGTGGTCGCCTCCGAGGTCAAGGCGCTCGCCAATCAGACCGCGAAGGCGACCGAGGAGATTTCCGCCCAGGTCGCGGCGATGCAGACCTCGACCAGCGACGCGGTCGCGGCCATCTCCGGCATCACCCAGACGATCGCCGAGATGAGCGAGATCACCGCGGGCATTTCCGCGTCGATCGAGCAGCAGGGCGCGGCGACCCGCGAGATCGCGCGCAACATCCAGTCGGTCGCGGCCGGCTCGAGCGAGATCAACGCCCATATCGGCAGCGTCACCTCCGCCGCCGAAGCGACCGGCAGTGCTGCCACCGACGTGCTCTCCAATGCCCGCGAGCTGGACAACCAGTCCGGCGCGCTGCGCAGCGCTGTCGACAACTTCCTCGCCAAGGTGCGCGCGGCGTAGTTTTCGCGCGTGCACCGACACTTCGATCTACTCCGCCGTCATGCCCGGGCTTGTCCCGGGCATCCACGTTCTTAGGCACCTCACATGTGGATATGCGTGGATGGCCGGGACAAGCCCGGCCATGACGCAGAGTGCGGAGGGATATCGTGCCCCGGACGCAGCGCAGCGCTCCTTCAGCGATGCGCTGCAGAGCCGGGGCTCATGCTTGCGGCAGTCTGGGTCCCGGCTCTGCGATGCATCGCTGGCGCGCTGCATCTTGTCCGGGACGCAGGGACCCGCCCTACTGCTTCTCGATCTTCGCGTTGGTGATCAGCTTTTCCCACAGCACGAGCTGCTCATTCACGAAGGTGCCGAGCTCCTCCGGCGTGCCGGAGAAGGCGTCCATGCCGAGCGTGGCGAGCTGCGCCTTGATCTCCGGCTTCTCGACGATCTTCCGGATCTCGGTGTTGAGCCGCGTCACGATCTCCTTCGGCATGCCGGCGGGGCCGAAATAGCCCTGCCAGGACGAGATGTCGAAATCCGGCACGCCCGCCTCCTGCATCGAGGGCAGGTGCGGCACCAACGGCGAGCGCTCCTTGGTAGTGACGGCGAGCGCGCGCAGGGCGTTGCCGTTGACGTGGGGCAGGCCGGTCAGGATGTCGACGAACATCATCGAGACGCGGCCGCCCATGACGTCGTTGAGCGCCGGCGGCGAGCTCTTGTAGGGCACGTGCAAGAGATCGAGCCCGGCATTGTGCGCGAAGGTCGCACCCGAGACGATCGCCGCCGACGAGCCCGAGGCATAGCTCAGCTTGCCTGGATTGGCCTTGCCGTAAGCGACGAGCTCGGCGACGGACTTGGCCGGAAGGTCCGGGTTGACGACCAGCATGAAGGGCAGATCGCCGGTGCGGGCGATCGGGGTGAAATCCTTGACCGGATCGTAAGTCAGGCTCTTGAGCAGATAGGGATTAGCCGAATGCGTGGTGTTGGTCGTCACCAGCAGCGTGTAGCCGTCGGGGGCGGCCTTCGCGACGTAGGTCGCGGCGAGCATGCCGTTGGCACCTGCCTTGTTCTCGATGACGATGCCGACGCCGAGCGCCTGCGACAGATGCTGCGAGATCAGGCGCGTCGTGGTGTCGGTGCCGCTACCGGCCGCGAACGGCAAGACCAGCGTGATGTTGCGGCTGGGATAGGTGTCGGCCTGAGCAGTGGATGCTGCGGCGAGGCAAAGTGCGGCCGCGCCGACGGTGCGCAGGTTTCGAATCAACGCTGAAAGCATGTTTGGTCGTTCCCTCTTTTTTCGTTGGCGGGGAACCTAGCTTCTCTTCGACGAAATCGGAAGGCATGAGTTTGCCCACCTCTCGTGCCCCGGACGCAGCGCAGCGCTTCCCCGGCGATGCGAAGCATCGTCCGGTTCAGCGATGCGCTGCTGAGCCGGGGCCCACGCTTGTGGGAATCTGCGTCCCGGCTCTGCGATGCATCGCTGGCGCGCTGCATCTTGTCCGGGACACGAGAGGTGAAATCCGCTCAGCGGAATTACTTCGCCGCCGAGCCCTGGTGCGATGCGAGCACGACGCCGGCGAGCACCAGCGCATAGCCGATCAGGTGGAACGGCTGGAGCTTTTCGCCCAGTAGCAGGATCGCCATCGCCGAGCCGAACACCGGCACGAGATGGAAGAACGGCGCCGCCCGGTTCGGCCCGATCAGCGCCACGCCGCGATTGAAGAAGAGATAGGCGAGCGTGGAGGGAAAGATCAGGATGTAGCCCAGCGTCGCCAGCGTCATCCCGTCGAAGTGCAGCACCCGGCCGCTTGCCGCCTCCCAGATCGCGGTGGGCAGCAGCATGGTCGCGCCACAGCAGGTCGTGAAGGAGAGAAACGAGAGCTGATGGATCTTCGGACGGCGCGGGATGAAGGCGGAGTAGAGACCAAACGCCACCAGCGAGGAGGCGAACATGATGTCACCCCTGTTGAAGCTGATGCTCGCGAGCGCGGCGAGGTCGCCGCGCAGGATGATGATCAACACGCCGAGCAGCGAGATCGCGATGCCGCCGAGCTGCGCGCCGGTCAGCCGCACGCCGAACAGCACCAGCGACCACAGTGCCACGAACAGCGGACCTGCCGATTGGATCAGCAGCGCGTTCAGCGCCTCGGTGTATTGCATCGCCCAGTACGAGATCGCATTGTTGAAGGCAAAGCCGACCAGCGACAGGAACAGCATCAAGGGCAGGCTCTTCCGCAAGGCAGGCCAGTCGCGCTTCAGATGCGGCCAGGCGAACGGCAACAGGATCAGGAACACGCCGAACCAGCGGATCGTGGTCATCGTCAGCGGCGGCACATGCGCGCCGACATGGCGTGCGAGCACGATGTTGCCGGCCCAGAACAGCGAGCTCAGGCTGAGCAGCAGATAAGGCTGGTTGTTGAGCCGACTGGCCGGACTGGCGGTCGGTGGCGCGGGCGAAGCGATCGTCATGGGCGTTGCATGCAAGCTTGCGCCGGATTGCCGTGATGACACAAGTCACAGGGCCGCAATGCTACAATGCGCGCATGAGCTGAGGAGGTGCCGTTGGCGGTTAATATGTTGAACATCGAGGGCCTGGAGCGGCTCGAACCGAATGCGCCGGTGGTGATGCTGAACCTGATGCGTTTCCATACGCGCTCGCGCGATGGCAATGGGTCCGGCTGGGACGCTTACTTGCGCTACAGCGCGATCACGGTGCCGATGATCAGGGCGCGCGGCGGCACGCTGCTTTGGACCGGCGAAGCGAAGGCGGTCGCACTCGGCCCGCACGCGGGCAACGACTGGGACTTCGTCGCGCTGGTCTACTATCCGTCCGTCTCGGCCTTTCTCGACATGATGACGTCGGAAGCCTACGAGCGTGAAGCCGATCCCCATCGCGTCAACGCCTGCGCCGAGCACGTCATCATCGCGACAAGCGAGGCCTACAGCAAGTTCAGGGCGAAGTAGGCGCGGATTTGCTTACCCTCCCCTGGAGGGGGAGGGTCGATCGCGCGTAGCGCGAGCGGGGTGGGTGATCTCTCCACTCGGGCAGCGCGTCAGCGGAGAGACTGTCACCCCACCCCCGTCTCACATTTCGCTGTGCTCAATGTGAGCCGCCCCTCCCAGGGGAGGGGGAGCGGGCAGCTGTGCGCTCTGAGAGCACTTGCGCCTACGCCGCCTGCTTCCTCGACGCCGCGAACACGCCCGCCAGCACCAGCGCGAAGCCGATGAAGTGGAACGCCTGCGGGTGTTCGCCCAGAAATGCCATCGCCATGATCGAACCGAACACCGGCACGACGTGGAAGAACGGCGCGGCGCGGTTGGCGCCGATCAGCCGCACGCCGCGATTGAAGCAGAGATAGGCGAGCGCCGAGGGGAAAACGGCGACGTAGAACAGGGTCAGCAGGTTCGGCCCGTCGAGCCTCATGACCGGGCGGGCGTACAGTTCCCAGATCTCCAGCGGAATGAGACAGGCGGCGCCGCAGCCGAAGGTGAAGGCGAGGAACGAGAGGCCGTGCATCGGCGGCCGCTTCAGCGTCAGCACCGAATAGAGCGCGAAGATCAAGAGCGCGAGGAGGAAGATCAGGTCGCCCTTGTTGAAGTCGATGTTCGACAGCGTGGTGAAATCGCCGTGCAGCAGGATGGTCAGCACGCCGCACATCGACAGCAGCACGCCAAAAGCCTGCGCCGCGGTGAGCCGGATGCCGAGGATGACCAGCGACCACAACGCCACCAGCAGCGGCGCGGCCGACTGGAGCAGCAGCGTGTTGAGCGCCTGGGTATGCTCCAGCGCCCAATATTGCAGCGTGTTGAAGGCGCCGATGCCGGTGATCGACAGCGTGACCATCAGGCCGAGCTTGCCGCGGATGGCCGGCCAGTCCTGCACGAGGTGCTTCCAGGCGAACGGCAGCACCAGCAGGAAGGCGAAGAACCAGCGCAGGAACGACAGTGTGACCGGCGGAATGTGGCCCGCGGCAAGCCGCCCGACGATGGCGTTGCCGGCCCAGCACAGCGCCGTGATGCTGAGCAGCAGATAAGGCTGGTTGGCGATCCAGCTGTGGCCGGATCTTTCCGCGCTAGTGGTCTGGCCGGTGGCGGACATGTGATGATGCGGGCCCCGCGTGGAGTACGCCGAGCCCTCCGGCCCGGCGAGATCCGGGCCGGCTGATCACCCGGCACCGTCCAAAGACACGGAAAACGGGGCTGCAGCAACGGGGGGCGGACGCATCGCGACCATGCTAGCCGCGAAGGCGGCCTCTCAGGCTTTGGTCGAAGCCATCGCGCCGGCTGCGAAGGTTTCTGGATTTTCCGGGGATATCAAAGGCTTGGAGCGTGCGTTGAGCCCGAAAAAAGCCCCGTTCTTGCTTGCCTAGAGGGGCCGCTTCCTTTATCCGGTTGGGCTGCCTCGCGTGCGACCGGCCTTGGCCGGGAATTGGGCTGGGCGCAGGCATGATCTTAGGAAGAGTGGGTCCCGGTTTTCCGTTCGGATCATGCCACTTACAGAGAAATCTTCGAAGGATTACCCGCGAATGGCCAATGTTGTCGTCGTCGGCGCCCAGTGGGGCGACGAAGGGAAGGGCAAGATCGTCGACTGGTTGTCGGAGCAGGCGGATATCGTCGTCCGCTTCCAGGGCGGCCATAACGCCGGCCACACGCTGGTGATCAACGGCAAGACCTACAAGCTCGCGCTCTTGCCGTCCGGCGTGCTGCGCGACGGCAAGCTGTCGGTGATCGGCAATGGCGTCGTGTTCGATCCCGCCGCGTTCCTCGACGAGGTCACCAAGCTCAGGGCCCAGGGCGTCGCGGTCTCTCCGGAGAACCTGCGTATCGCCGAGAACGTCACGCTGATCCTGCCGCTGCACCGCGAGCTCGATGCGCACCGCGAATCCGCCAGCGCCGCGACCGCGATCGGCACCACCCGCCGCGGCATTGGCCCGGCCTATGAAGACAAGGTCGGCCGCCGTGCCATCCGCCTGATGGATCTCGCCGACCTCGATACGCTCCCGCACAAGATCGACCGGCTCCTGGCTCACCACAATGCGCTGCGCCGTGGCCTCAATCTGCCGGAGTTCGACGGCAAGGATATCCTGAAGGAGCTAACCGCGCTGGCGCCGCAGCTGCTGCCCTATGCCGAGACGGTGTGGCGGCTGCTCGACATCGAGCGGCGCGCCGGCAAGCGCATGCTGTTCGAGGGTGCGCAAGGCGCGCTGCTCGACGTCGATCACGGCACTTATCCTTATGTCACCTCGTCCAACACGGTGGCGGCGCAGGCCGCGACCGGCGCCGGCCTCGGGCCGGGAGCGGTCGGCTACGTGCTCGGCCTGTGCAAGGCCTACACGACCCGCGTCGGCCAGGGCCCGTTCCCGACCGAGCAGGACAACGAGATCGGCCGCAAGATCGGCGAGCGCGGCCGCGAGTTTGGCACCAATACCGGCCGTCCGCGCCGCTGCGGCTGGTTCGACGCCGTGCTGGTCCGCCAGGCGGTCCGGACCTGCGGCATCAATGGCCTGGCGCTGACCAAGCTCGACATCCTCGACGGCTTCGACACGATCGAGGTCTGCACCGGCTACAAGCTCGACGGCAAGGAGATCGACCATTTCCCGGCCGGCGAGGGCGCGCAAAGCCGGGTCGAGCCGATCTACGAGACCATCGAGGGCTGGAAGGAGCCGACCGCCAGCGCGCGGTCCTGGGCCGACCTGCCCGCCCAGGCCATCAAGTATGTCCGGCGGATCGAGGAATTGGTGGGGTGCCCGGTCGCGCTGCTTTCCACCAGCCCCGAACGCGAAGATACTATCCTGGTACAAAATCCGTTTGAGGCTTAACGATATCTTACCGGGACGCGCGTATAGTTGAGTAGAAATGGCTGATTACTACCCGCTGATCGCCCGCGCTATTGCCGCCCTGGACCCCAACGCTCCCGGCGAAAGCCGTCGCGCGCTCTATGAGCGGGCGCGCACGGCCCTGATCGCGCAGCTGCGCAGCGTGCAGCCGCCGCTTTCCGAATCCGAGATCACGCGCGAACGGCTGTCGCTGGAAGAGGCCGTCCGCAAGGTCGAATCGGAGGCCGCCCAGCGTGCCCGCGAGGCCTCGCGCCCAGGTGGGGCAGGTGGGGCGGGGCGCCCTGGCGGCAGTGGCGATGCCTTCCGCCGCGCCAGCACCCGTGCCACCGAGGGCAACCCGGCTGCGGCGCCGCCGCGCACGCGTCCGGCCCCGACGCCGCCGCGGGCCGACCGCCCCTCCTTCAACGTCGATGACCAGGGCGAGGCCCCGCGTCCGCCGCGCGCTCCCCGTTTCGACGCCCCGCGCCAGGGAGGACCCTCCGCCCCGCCGCCGACGCCGGAGCCGCCGCCCGGGCGCGATCGCCAAGGTGCGCGCCGTCCGCCCGACATGGGACCGCCACCGCCGCTGCCGCCGGCGCCCGGCGTGCGCGGCTTCCGCGACATCACGGCCGATGCCAATGATCTCGGCGGCGCTGCCGCGCAGGCCAGCCGCGCCGCGCGGCGCACCTATGCCAACGTGCCCTCGCCGTCGCCGGAATTCGACCGGCTGGAGCCGAGCCTAGAAAACCGCGCCGCCGAGTCCGAGGCGCCCTATTCCTACGACGAATCGATCGAGGAGGCCGAGCGCTACGCGCCGCCGTCGCCGCGTCCGCGTATTGCGCCCGACCGCGACGCCAAAAAGCGCGCTCGCACCGGCTCGGCCTTTCCGTTCAAGAGCGCGATCGCCGTCGGCATCGTGCTGATCCTGGTCGGCGCCGGCATCCTCTGGGGCAAGCCGCTGCTCCAGACCGTGACCAACCTGTTCAAGTCCTCGCCGACCCAGGTGGTGGAGGCGCCGAAGGATGCCTCGCAGCCGCAGAGCAAGCCGAAGATTCCCGATCGCGTCGGTCAGCCCTCCGCCAGTGATCAGCCGGTCGCACCGGTGGCGCAGAAGGTCGTGCTCTACGACGAGGATCCGTCCGACCCGAAGGGCAAGCAGTATGTCGGCTCGGTGGTGTGGCGGCTCGAGCCGATCAAGGCCTCGGGCAACCAGAAGGCCGACGTTGCCGTGCGCGCCGACATCGAGATCCCCGACCGCAAGTTCAAGATGACGATGTCGTTCCGCCGCAACACCGACTCCTCGCTGCCGGCGAGCCACACCGCGGAGCTGACCTTCATCCTGCCGCAGGATTTTCCCGGCGGCAGCGTCTCCAACGTGCCGGGCATCCTGATGAAGTCGAACGAGCAGGCGCGCGGCACGCCGCTCGCCGGCCTCGCGGTCAAGGTCACCGACGGCTTCTTCCTGGTCGGCCTCTCCAACGTCGACGCCGACCGCAGCCGCAACGTGCAGCTACTGAAGGAGCGCTCCTGGTTCGACGTGCCCTTGGTCTACGCCAATCAGCGCCGCGCCATCATCGCCATCGAGAAGGGCGCCCCCGGCGAGCGCGCCTTCAACGACGCGTTTGCGCAGTGGGGCGATTGAAGCGCAATCAGTTTTGATTGAACGAATGCCAATTGAGGATTCACCTCTCCCGTAGGGAGAGGTCGGATCGCATCGAGAGATGCGATCCGGGTGAGGGGTTACAGTCTCGCTTCGTGCTGCGGCCCCTCACCCGGATTGCTGCGCAATCCGACCTGTCCCTGGCGGGGAGAGGTGGACCGAGGCTCAACGATCCAGCCGAAATCAATCCGGCACTACTGCGCCGCGGCTTCCCGCTTGCGCGCTGCTGCGGCGGCTGCGTGCTCGCGGTCCATCACGGCGCGGCAGCCGGGGCTGACGTGGTGCTTGTTCCGGACCATGCAGGCGGTGATCCGCGGGATATCCGGGATCTCGCTGGAGCACAGCCGCATCGCATCGCCCGAGCACATCTGCTGGGCTTCTTGCGAGAAGGCGAGACTGGGTGATGTCTGGAGTGCGAAGGTGGTGGCGAGTGCGAACAGCGAAGCGATGGTCTGATAGCGTGTCATGAAGGATGGGTCCCCGAGTTCCCTGGGCTTGAGCCGCTTGGTTTTGGGGCGCCGCACGCGGCTTGATCTGCCGCATGTCACAGCCTTCATGCCGGGACCTTGGTCCCGCATGTGGTCGCTCGATTACGTGATGTTCGAATCGAAAGTGCTGCGCCGCCCGAGCGAAGTATGCGCCATTGTCACGGACCTGCAATGGTCAGCGCAAAGGAATTCGCAATTGTTGCGCGCTGGTCACGTCGCGCGCGATCAGATCGGCCGATCGGAAGATGCGCTCGCTTGTTCCGCTTCGCTCACGCCGAGAGCTGCCGCGTGTTCCTCGAGGGCGGTGACGCCCTTGGCCGTGAGCTCGAACAGATCGCCGTCCTTCATCACGTAGCCCTCGGCGATCAGTTGCCCCACCTTGCCCTGCCGGTCGTCGGCAAATGCAACGGATTGGCTGATGTCCCGCAGGATTGAGAGTTGTTCGTCGCGCAACATGGCTTCACTCTCCGTTCGCGGGGATTGGGGTCCGTTCCTCACATGCCGTGGCTCTGAAAGACCTTGCTGCAAGCCCGCGACAATTTGGATCGATTGGCTTGCAGGCAGCTCTGCACCGCGCCGTCATTGCCGAGATCCTTGCGGCAGAAGCGCGAGGCGTCCCGCGAACAGGCCTTCTGCTCCTGCGGCGTACCCATATGGCCTTGCGCAAGAGCGGGCGCGTCGAACAGGCCGCTCAGGGCTGCCAGCGCGATCGTCGCCAGGAGAAATTTGCGGGCCATCGGCCGCTCCAATCCGACAGGGAAGATTCTGGTCCTGTCTGAACTCGTCGCCCTGCCACTTGTTCCCCCTAGGGCCGCGCCCGGCCTCGGCTGTTCAAGGTTCCCGCTGCGCTGCTATAACACTGGCGAGGTGTGAGGGTTGTTTGATGAAACGCTATCTGATGTTTGCGCTGGTTGGCCCGTTCGTCGGCGGGTTCCTGCTGCTCCTGACGACGACCTACCAGTCCGGCTATTGGGCCCAGACCAATCTCGGCGAGATCGGCAAGCTGTTCGCAGTGTTCTTCAAGACCCTGCAATACAGCTACTTATTCGGCTTCCTGCCCTCGCTGATGATCGGCGCGGTCGACGACATCCTGATCCACATCCGCCGGATCGGCCCGGGTTTGCGGATGCTCCTGGTCGGCCTGTTCGCCTTCGCTCTGGCCTCGCTCACCTATAGCTCGCGCGGGCCGGATTCGGGCGCGGTGCAGTTCATCCTGTATGGCCTCGTCGGGTTCGTGCCGGCGGTGATTTCATCCTGGCTCGTGCACCGCTATGTCGAGGAGCCGCAAGCGGCGGCGGCGTCGACCTGACGCGCGGCGTTCGATCGCGGCAGCAACCTCCGCCGCGCTGGCGCGTTCACCGAAGGCCATGATCATGTCCGAGGACGATATCCTTGCTCCACGCAAATCCCGTACGGGCAGCAGCTCGCGCGCGACCTTTTCTCGCAACGAGGCGCGCGGGCCGATCATCGACCAAGAGGGCCACGAGATCAGGCCGGAAAGCCTGGAGCAGGGGTTTCGCGAGTTTCGCTTCGAGTTCGGGCAGGCCAGCCCGTTCGGCAATCTGACACGCGAGCAGCGGATCGCGCGTCTCGAGGCGATCGCAAAGCTGCTTGACGTCGCCTTCATCCTGCCCGGCACCAACATCCGCTACGGCATCGACGGGCTGATCGGCCTGATCCCCGTCGTCGGCGACATCATCACCACCGCGATCTCGCTGTGGCTCGTGCGCGAGGCCCGCGCGCTGGGCGCGCCCTGGTACATCACCGCGCGCATGCTCGGCAATGTCGCGGTCGACGGCGTGTTCGGCCTGGTCCCGTTCGCGGGCGACGCCTTCGACGTGATATTCCGAGCCAACATGCGCAACGTGCGTCTCTTGCGCCGCTGGCTGGAGAAGCAGCCGCGGATTTGAAGTTGGAAGATCTTGATTGAGTCGGTCGAGCGGCAGGCTCGCTGCACCTCTCCCGCTTGCGGGAGAGATCGGCGCGTAGCGCCGGGTGAGGGCTTTCGCCTCTTGGGGGTCTCGATCGCGGAGACACCCTCATCCCTGCCCTCTCCCGCAAGCGGGAGAGGGGGAACAAGAACACAAAAAGCGCGACGACCTTTCGGCCATCGCGCCTCTTGCGCACATCGAAGGCTTGCGAAAGTTTACGCCGCGTCGGCGTCGGTCTCCGAGGCCGGAGCCGGCTTGGGCCGACGGGGCAGCGGGAAGGCATCGCTCTCGTACAGCGAGCGGATGCCGTTCTGGTCGAAGCGCGCTTCCTCGACCTGGAGATAGGCGCCGTTCAGCGAATCCGTCGGCAACTGCTCCATCGCGAACTGCACGGCCTCGGCCGCAGTGCCGAACCGCCGATAGGTGAAGCCCGCACGCTTCTTCTTGCGGATCGCGGCGGGGAAGAGTTCGGCGGAAGTGTTGAAGTTGAACGGACGCAGTGGACGCATGGTCAAAGACCTCGTGATCTTCTCTGGGGCTTTAAGCGCGTGGGGTTTGGGGAGGGCAGGGGCCGCAATCGAGCGGGCCCGCCGCATGTCATTTTCGACTACTAATATAGGCCGATTTGACAGAAATGCGACCCCCGCGATGCGAGATGATGAATCCGCGCATGGCAGCTCCGCAGCTGAAATAAATGTATTAATATCAAACAGTTAAATCGTTTACACTTTGCCAAGAAGCAGCAGCACGATCAGCACCACGAGAACGACCCCGCCGATGCCCATGCCGGAATGGCCGAGACCATAGCCGTAGCCGCCGAACCGACCGGACAGGCCGCCGATCAGATAGATGATCACCAGGATGATCAGGATGGTCCCAAGCGTCACGGCATCCTCCCTGTTGGCCGCCAAGATGCGATGATCGGCCGCACCGCCAGAGGAGAAAAGCACATCATGCCGCCGGGTTCCACGGGGGAACCCGGCGCGCGCGGCGTTATTTCGGCTCCAGCTTCAGCGCCGCCGAGTTGATGCAGTAGCGCAGACCGGTCGGCCCTGGGCCATCGGGAAAGACATGGCCGAGATGACCGCTGCATTTGGAGCAGAGCACCTCGGTGCGGATCATGCCGTGACTCGTATCCCGTTCCTCGTCGATATGGCTCTCCACCACGGGCTGGGTGAAGCTCGGCCAGCCACAGCCGGAATCGAACTTGGCGTCGGATTCGAACAGCACATTGCCGCAGCCGGCGCAGACGTAAGTGCCGGCACGCTCCTCGTGCTCGTATTCGCCGGAGAAGGGCCGCTCGGTCGCCTTCTCGCGCAGCACCGCGTATTGCATCGGCGTCAATTCGCGCCGCCACTGCTCTTCGCTCTTGATGACCTTGTCGTCGGTGGTCTTCGTCTTGGTATCGGGCATGGGTCTCCCGTTTCTTTGGTGATCTTGCGATCAGTTGGTGGCCTTGCTGGCATTCACCAGCGTCGGCTTTTCAATGTAATTATCCGCGAACAGCTTTTTCAGGTTCTCGACCTTCGGGATGTCGTTATAGGCGATGTAGGGCTGGTTCGGGTGCAGCGTCAGATAATCCTGGTGATAGGCTTCTGCCGGATAGAATGCCTCGAGCGCGCCGACCTTGGTCACGATCGGCTTGTTGAAGACCTTCGCACCGTTGAGCTGCGCGATATAGGCCTCCGCCACCTTCTTCTGCTCGTCGGAAGTGGTGAAGATGGCCGAGCGATATTGCGGGCCGACGTCGGGACCCTGGCGGTTGAGCTGGGTCGGGTCGTGCACCACCGAGAAGTAGATCTGGAGGATCTTGCCGTAGGAGATCTTCTTTGGGTCGTACTTGATCTCGACCGACTCGGCGTGCCCGGTGCGGCCGCTCGAGACCGTCTGGTAGTCGGCGGTCGCCTTGGTGCCGCCGGCATAGCCGGAGACGGCGTTGATGACGCCGGCGGTGTGCTGGAAGACGCCTTGCACGCCCCAGAAGCAGCCGCCGGCAAGCACCGCGGTCTGGATGCCGCTGGCCGGCGCCGCGTCCATCGCGGGCGCGGGGATCACGACCGCATCCTCCGCGGCCCGGGACGGCATCGTGAAAGCCAGCGTCAGGGCGGTGGTTGCGGCGAGCAGGGAGGCGAGGGCGGTTCGGCGCATGGCAATCCTCTTTCGGAAGAGCTGACAGTCTAGGGCGGTCGGGACCGGGCGAACAGCCTGCCCGGGGTGTTTCCGCCTCATCCGAGATACGGGCACCGCCGGTGATTGTTACGGCAGGGCGGACACGAGGCCGTGAAGACCGTGGCGGGCAGCGCGACTTGGAGGCCGACTTGGAGGCCGACTTGGCGGGATGCGGAACTCCGCGCTAGATGAACCGGCGCGATCGACGATCGACCATACGAAATGGTGGCTGGAGCTGACCTGACAACATGCTGCGTGTCGTTTCCCTGACCCTCGCCGCCCTGGCCGCCTTTATCTCGACTGCCGCGGCCGATCCCCAAGCCGGCGACGATCTCGCCCTTTGCCGCGACCGCCAGGCGGAGATACAGGCCCGCGCCGCCGCCTGCGACAATCTGCTGAACGCCGACCGTCTCACCGGCAAGGACAAGGCGGTCGCGCTGTCCGTGCGTGGCAATACCCTGCTCAACAAACGCGACCATGTCCATGCAATCGAGACGCTATCCATGGCCATCGACCTTGATGCCGACAATGTCATTGCGCTCAACCTGCGCGGCCTCGCTTATGAGCGCAGCGGACAGGATGACCTCGCGATGGCCGACTACAACCTCGCGCTCCAGAAGCGCCCGGCCTACGGCGTTCCCTACAACAACCGCGGCGTCATCTACGCACGCCGCGGCGCGCTGCAGAGCGCGATCGACGATTTCAGCCTGTCGATCAAATACACGCCGAAACTCCTGCTCGCCTGGACCAATCGCGCCCGCACGCGAACGCTGATGAAGGATTTCGACGGTGCGATCGCGGATTTCGCCGAGGCCGAGAAGATCGATCCGGCCGCGCCGCAGATCGCCGGCAACCGCTGCGTCACTTACGGCATGATGGGCAAGTTCGACCGCGCCCTGGCCGACTGCAACGGCCTGATCGAGAAGCAGCCCAAGAACCTGTTCGCGATCAACAACCGCGCTGACGTCAATATGATGAAGGGCGACCTGGAGGCCGCGCTGAAGGATTACAACACGGCCATCCAGATCAACCCGAACAATGTCCGCGCCCATTCCGGACGCGGCCAGATCTACGAGCGCAGGAAGGATCTCGCGCAGGCCCGCGCCGACTATCGCGCCGCGGCCTATTCGCTGACGAAATTCGACGAGACCGAGGTTGCGCGCGCCCGCGCCATCGCGCAGGAGCGGCTCGCCGCCCTGACGCCACAGGCTCCAGGGATCGCGCCCAGCGGCCGCCGCGTTGCGCTGGTGATCGGCAACGGCGCCTACAAGAACGCCCAGGCATTGCCCAATCCGCCCCGCGATTCGAAGCTGATCGCGGGTGTGCTGCGCGACCTCGGCTTCCAGACCGTGATGGATACGAAGGACCTCACCCGCGACAAGTTCTTCCAGACGCTGAAGGCCTTCGCCGAGGAAGCAGAAAAGGCCGATTGGGCCGTGGTCTATTATGCCGGCCACGGTTTCGAGATCGGCGGGGTGAACTATCTCGTCCCGATCGACGCAAAGCTCACCGCCGACAAGGACGCCGAGACCGAGGCCGTCGCGCTGGAGCAGGTGATCGCCGCCGTCGGCGCCGCGCGAAAACTGCGCCTCGTCGTGCTGGATGCCTGCCGCGACAATCCGTTCGCGCCGACCATGCAGCGCACGCTGGCGCTGAAGCTGGTCGACAAGGGCTTTTCCAACATTGAGCCCGGCGCCGGCTTCATGGTGGTCTACGCCGCCAAGCATGGCGAGACCGCGATGGACGGCGACGGCAGCGCCAACAGCCCGTTTGCCACTGCGCTGGCGCGCGAGATCAAGCAGCCGCGCGTCGAGATCAGGAAATTGTTCGACATCATCCGCGACGACGTCTGGGCGGCGACCCAGCATGCGCAGCAGCCGTTCACCTACGGCTCGCCGCCGGGGCGGGAGGATTTTTATTTTGTCGCAGGGAAGTGAGGGATTGGGCTGCAGAGCAACTCGCTCAGTGCCGTAGGGTGGGCAAAGCGAAGCGTGCCCACCATTTCTATTGCGTGTGAGGAACGATGGTGGGCACGGCGCTTTGCGCCTTTGCCCACCCTACGAAAGTGGAGTTCTAAACCACCACGCTCAGCCGCTTCGCCGCCCGCGTGATCCCCGTATACAGCCACCTGGCGCGGCTATCCTGAAACGCAAAGCTCTCGTCGAACAGCACGACGTCGTCCCATTGCGAGCCCTGCGATTTGTGCACGGTCAGCACGTAGCCGTAGTCGAACTCGTCATAGGGCTTGCGCTGCTCCCAGGCGATCTGCTCGATGCCGCCTTCGAAGCAATCGGCGCGCACCGAGACCTTCGTCACCTTGTGGCCGAAATCCTCGTCCGGCGACAGCCGCATGGAGAGGATGCGTGACTTCGAGCGCGAGGTGTTGCGCGACTTGACGCGCCACAGGCCGCCGTTGAACAGGCCCTTCTTGCGGTTGTTGCGCAGGCACACCAGCTTGTCGCCGGCGACCGGAAAGGTGTCCTCGATGTTCTGGCGCTGGCGCACCCGCATGTTGTAGGCGCGGCGGGTGTTGTTGCGGCCGACCAGGATCTGGTCGGCGCCCATGACGCGGTCGGGATCGAGCTCTTTCCGCGACACCACCTCGCTCTCGCCGTAGCGGCCAATGTCGAGCTCGCGGCCCTCGCGCACGTCCATCGACATCCGCACGATCGGATCGTCCTGGGCCTGGCGGTGCACCTCGGTCAGCATCGCGTCCGGCTCGGAATTGGTGAAGAAGCCGCCGCCCTGGATCGGCGGCAGCTGCGCGGGATCGCCCAGCACCAAGAGGGGACAGTCGAACGACATCAGGTCGCGGCCCAATTCGGCATCGACCATCGAGCATTCGTCGATCACGATCAGCTTCGCCTTCGAGGCCGGCGCGTCGTCCCACAATTCGAAGCTCGGCTGCTCCTCGCCGGATTCGCGGGCGCGGTAGATCAGCGAGTGGATGGTGGAGGCGCCGTCGCAGCCCTTGTTGCGCATGACGAGGGCCGCCTTGCCGGTGAACGCGGCGAACTTCACCTCGCCATCGACGCCATCGGCGATGTGCCGCGCCAGCGTGGTCTTGCCGGTGCCGGCAAAGCCGAACAGGCGGAAGATCGGCGGCGTGCCGCCTCGGCCGGGTTTTGCTTTCAGCCAGTCGCCGACGGCCTTGAGAGCGGCATCCTGATGCGGGGTGAAGGTGGCCATATCTGTCTTGAGGAAGGGCGAAACGCGGCGATTCGCCATCCCCCAAAACTAACCATTCGCCCCGCCCGTTCAAGCGGGGGCATGGCTACCCTACTGCCAGCCGGGAACGCCGCGCGTGTCGGGCAGTTGATGGGCGATGCCCTTGTGGCAGTTGATGCAGGTCTTTTCCTGGGTGAACAGGAAGCGCTGGTGCGCCACCGAGGCCCGGGGCGACCGCTTGGTGATATCCATGGAATCGGCGCTGTGGCAGTTGCGGCATTCCAGCGAATCGTGATGAGCGGTGAGCTCAAGCTGGAAGAGATCGACACGGACGCCTTCACCGACCGCTACGGCAAGCTCGCAATCAACGTCGCTCGTGCGGGGTAGGGCGTCTGCTAGTCCCAATAAGGAATGGCCGGGCGGGCGATCATCAGCCAGAAGATCATCAGCACGGCTGCGAACGCCGGAAAGCCGAAGGCGAACCACCATCGGAAGAGAAGGTGATACCGGGCAGGCAGCTTGGTGTTGCTCGCAACCGCTGCGACGGCGAGATCGCGCATCTGCATCTGCATCCACACCACCGGCAGCCAGAAGGCGCCGGTCACTACATAGAGTGCGATGGACGCCGCAATCCAGCCGTCGCGAAGGGAATACCCGCCCAACCACGCGAGCCATGTGCCGGTGATCGGCTGCAGGATCACGGCACTCGCCGTGAACAGGAAATCGGCCAGCACCACCGTCTGCGCGACCCCCGCAATCTCACGCGGGTCGCCGCGCAGATGCGCCACCAGCATGAAGAAGGCGATGCCGGCACCGGTGCCGAGCAGCACTGCGGCGCCGATGATGTGCGCCATCTTCACGAGGAAGTAGAGCATCAGCGATCCTCCCGGATCGCCATGGCGACCAGGTTGAGCATGATCACTGGCCAGATCTTCAGCATCGGCCCAAGCGGATCGGCCCACAGCCGCGGCACCAGCACGGTGCCGATCACGGCGTAGGTGAGCGAGATGATCAATGCTGCCCACAGCCCGTAACGGCTCAGAGGCCGCCAGAGAATGGCAAGGCCAATGACGATGTCTGCGAGCGCGCCGGCGGTGACGGTGAGCGCTGCGACGTTCTCTTGCAGCCCGCCTTCCCGCAGCAACGACATGCCAATGTTCCAGCCCGCGCTCAGCGAGATGATGCCTGTGGCGATCCAGAACATGCCGAAGATGCCGAAGATCAGCGGCTTGAGCGCATACAGCCGTGCAAACCAGCGTTCCTGCACCGAGGCGGGCTCACGTGCGAGCGCGACCTCGAGATCGCGTGGCGTGACGCCGGTCATTCGACGCCAGGGCTCGGGATCGCCGGTCGCGCCGCGCCGCATCTCGGCCTGTGCCGTCGAGTTGACGGGCGTTCTCCAGCCCAGCATCTGCGCAACGTCGCCCACGCGATAAGCGGCTGAGGCAACCCAGGACGGCAGGTGCAAGCGGTAAGCAGGCCTCCAGCGCAGCCAGGACCGAAACAGCGCGACCGCGTCGCTAAAACCAATCCGCTCTGGACCGGCCAGATCAAGCGCGACGCGGGAGGGAGCGCCCCGTCGCAGGAAGAACACGACCGTCTCAACCACGTCGTCGAGATGCACGGGTTGAATAGCTGCCGTGTCGGGCAAGACGGGTAGGATCGGGAGTGACGCCAACCCTCGCAACAGCGCGCTGCCACCATAGGCGGGCCGTCCCACCACGACGGAAGGCCGCAGCACGACCCAGTCGAGGTCCCGCGCCATCAAGACAGCTTCGCCGTCCCGCTTGCTGCGCGAAAAATCGGTGCGGGCATCGCGATCGATGCCGATCGCCGAGAACAGGATGACACGGCGGACGCCCATGCTTTCACAGGCCGCATAAAGCGCCGCGCTGCCGGCGACATGAACGCCTTGCATGTCCTGTCCCTGCAGCGCACCCGCCGCATTGATGACGGCATCGGCGCCTGCAAGAAGGCTCTTCCATTTCGAAGCGTCGGTGGTCCGCGCAACATCGAGGGTGACGTGGTGCCTGTCGGGTGACGTCACTGGATGACGCGAGACCAATACGCATTCATGCCCTTCGGCGGACAGCCTGGCATGGATTGCCGATCCAATAAGCCCCGTACCTCCAACGAGAAGGATGCGCATTGATTGCTTCTTCGATCTGTCGGCCAGGATAATGCGAGCCGCTGATCAACTCCGAAGATCTGGAGAATAAAGCGGGTGTGATGCGATCGTTCCTCGCGACGGAACTGGAAGCACGCCAAGGGCCGCTAAGTCATGTTGCTGACGCAATCTCTGTCTTAGTCGGGGACAACTTAAAAACACTGCGTGGGAACCACCCCGGTTCGCACGACGGTTCCAGAGCCAAGGGGTTGGCTCGAATCCGCAAGAATACCGGCGCAAGTTTCATGAACGCTTTCGCGTTCGCTTGCGCTGTTTGCGGGTTCGGAACCGGACGACGAAAAAATCACAGGAGTTATGATGCTGTTCCGCTCGAGCGCCGCACTTTGCGGCGCCCTGGTTGCGCTCGCCTTGTCTGTTGCCGTTGCTAAATGTGAAACGCGTGGGGTTCACTCAACGGCCGTCGTCGATGCCGCCTCCGGGGATGCGGTCGTCGGCGCTGCATCCATGTACAATCCGTTCAAGCCCGGCAAGGAGGAGGGCGGTCCGCGCACAGCCTCCGGCGAGCGCTATGATCCCTCCGCCTGGACGGCTGCCATCAAGACGAGTCTGCGAAGGAAATTTGGTGGGGTCCAATTTGGCGCGAGGCCGAAATATGCTCTCGTCGAGGCCGCAGGCAAGAAGGTCATCGTCAAGATCAATGATGTGGGTCCCCTCAGGCCTGGCCGCATCATCGACTTCAACGAGCGCACGATGCGCCATTTCGATCCGAGCCTGGAGCGCGGAGTCATCAAGGACGTGAGAGTCAGCCCGCTTGCAGGGGACGATTGGACACTGGGGCCGGTGGGCTGACGTTGCACGCGGTTGAATGATAACCGCGTTGGCGACTTCCATTGATCTCGTAGCCGAACCACGCTGATCCCATCGTGATGTCGGCTATCGTCGGTACAGCGGACGCGAGAGCCGCACTCGCCGCGACCGCCGCTCGTGACCCTGGCTGTGTAAAAACGAGAGAATGCGAAAGACGGATAGAATAGCGTTCTTCAGTTCGCCGTCTAACTTGAAATCGCTTGCGAGCATGAGCGCTAGATCAGCCTTGGACGAACAACTTCTTCTATCGCTCTCATCCATCTCGGCATTTTCACACAGCCAAGACCCAGAGCGGATATTGGAGCTGCCCAAGATACCCGTTCTTTTTTCGCGGATCACCCCTCCGGCACGCCGGCCAGGCGCAAACCCTCAAAGTAGCGTTGGCGTCGAGCGAGATAGATTGGATTGTCGCCTTTGGCGTTGATGCGGTAGCGACGGATCGTGAAGCCAGGATCGAGAGCGAGTCCTGCTGCGGCGATCGATCGAGCCTCCTGGAGGTCTCCCACCAGGGCCAGCGCGGTCGCAAAGTGAAAATGCGACAGCGCGTGATTTCGGTTCGCTTCGAGGCTCCGGCGAAACCAGTCGAGGGCCTCGCGGTCGGCGTTGACGCTCAACTTGGCCAGCCCGACAAACATATACCACAGGAAAGCGCGCGTATCACGCGGGGACAGCCGGAGCGCCTCCTGAATGTGCTCCTCGACCTCCTCGCTTCGGCCCGATTGATACTTGCCGAGGCCAATGAACCCGTGTGCATCGGCCAGATTTGGATCGAGCACCAGTGAGCGCCGGCATTGCGCGATACCGTTGTCGATCCGATTCGTCTGGATCTGCACGGCGCCGAGAAGCATGTGCGCTCTGGGATGATTAGGAGCATGAAGCAACGCGCTGTTTAAGGCCATTTCTGCAGCGCCAAAGTGCACGTTGACGTCATCGGCCATGAAGGCCGATCCCACGGACACGTCGACCTGAGCGGCGGCGATAGCCGCTTCGATGTTGCCGGGATCGAGCGCCAAGGATCGCGCGAAGAAATCCCTGGCCTGCGTCAGAAGCGCTCGCGTCACGCCTTTGTTCTGGAGTGCTCGGCCCTGGAAATACAGGTCCATCGCGTCCGGGCGGGCTGATCGTTCCGCGCGTCGCGCTTCGGCGGCCATGAGCTCCGCGTTCAAGGTGTTGGCCAGCCGGGACACGATCTCGTCTTGCATGTCCAACAGTTCGGCCGCCGGCTTATCGAACCGGTCGGCCCACACATGGCTTCCGGTTTCGGTATCGATGAGCTGCGCATTCAGGCGGAAACGGTTGCTGCCACGCTGCACGGAGCCTTCCAGCACGTAGCGCACGTTCAGGTCACGGCCGATCTGCCTGGCGTCGACCGGTTTTCCTTTGAAGGTAAACGCGGTGTTGCGGCCGATCACGAACGAGCCGGCGATGCGCGACAAATCTGTCGTCAGGCTTTCGGTCACGCCGTCGACGAAATAGTCCTGCGCGGGATCACCGCCGATATTGGCGAACGGCAGGACGATGATCGACAAATGCGGCATCGATGAAGATCCCGATAGCTCTTCGATACCGGCTAGTTGCGGCGTATTGCCTGAGATGACGTTGGCTTCGATCGGCCTTTCATCGGCCACCAATATGTAGCCGCGGCGAGGTAGTGTCCTTAGGGCCGATCGGCCGCCGTCTCCCAGGGCTCGCCTGATGTCGCCGATCGCCTGGACGAGAGAATCCTCCGTGACCTCGCAGTCCGACCAGACCTCATCCATGATCTCGTTCTTGCCGACCAGGCGCCCCGCCCGTGTCGCAAGCAGCCGCAGCACCGCCCAGGCGCGCGGACGCAGGGGGACGATGTCGCCGCACCCGTCCCGCAATGTTTCATTCGCCAGGTCCACGACCCGGTCGCCGACGACAATGGAAGGGTGCGACGACTTCAACAAGGGCCGCTCGTGAAAGTTCTTTCGGAAAATTTCGGTAAAGTTTCGGGACGCAGCGATGATTGTACAGCATCATCTTACAGTCCGGGATAGCAAAACGCTCCCGATCGAAGCCGCCAAACCGAGGTGAGCCTTCCATGATCCGGCCCCTGATCCTTGCCACGCTCAGTCTCTCGATCGCCGGTCCTTCACCCGTTGCCGGGGCGGACAAAAAATACGGTCCTGGCGTCACCGATACTGAGATCAAGATCGGCCAGACGGTTCCCTATAGCGGGCCGATCTCGTCGCTGAGCCGCTTCGGCCGGATTGAAGCGGCCTATCTCAAAATGATCAACGCGGCCGGCGGCATCAACGGCCGTAAGGTGACGCTCGTTTCCCTTGATGACGCCTTCACGCCGGCCAAAACGGTGCAGCAGACACGCAAGCTGGTCGAGGACGACGACGTGCTTGCGATCGTTGGATCGGTCGGCACGCCGACTAACCTTGCGGTGGCGAAATATCTCAACAGCAAGCAGGTCCCGCAGATCCTGCTGCTCGCGAGCACGCCCAAGCTCGACGACCCCGAGAATCTGCCATGGACGACCACGTTCATGATACCGCAGCCGGCTGAGACCAGGATCTACGCCGATTATCTGCTGAAGACCAAGCCTGACGCGAAGGTCGCCGTGATCTACCAGAACGATGATCTCGGGAAGGGCAACTTGGCCGGCCTCAAGGCCGCTCTGGGATCCCGCGCTTCGACGATGGTTGTCGCGGAGGCTGCCTACGATATCATGGAGCCGACGGTCGATTCACACATTGTGGCGCTCAAGGCCTCCGGTGCCGATACGTTGTTTCACGCCTCCAATGCACGTTTTGCCGCGCAGGCCATCCGCAAGGCGTATGAGCTCAACTGGAAGGTCCAGCATGTGCTTCTGTCCGGCGTCAGCAGCATTTCAGCTGTCCTGCGTCCTGCAGGACTTGCAGCCGCGAAAGGGGCGGTCAGCGCGTTCTGGCTGAAGACATCTGAAGACCCGATGTGGGATGACGATGCCGGCATGCGCGAGTTTCGAGCCTTCATGAAGGAGTGGGCGCCGAACGACGATGTCGAGGAATCCATTTTTCCCTATGCAACCGCTCAGATCATCGTCGAGGTCCTGAAGAAGTGCGGCGACGACCTGTCGCGGGAAAATCTCATCAAGCAGGCCACCAGCATCCAGGGGCTTCAGCTGC
Organism: Bradyrhizobium sp. LMG 9283; assembly: GCF_045571415.1. NCBI lineage: Bacteria > Pseudomonadati > Pseudomonadota > Alphaproteobacteria > Hyphomicrobiales > Nitrobacteraceae > Bradyrhizobium > Bradyrhizobium sp. LMG 9283. The sequence goes on along the minus strand of NZ_CP120691.1, from coordinate 7,818,575 downwards.
CGACGTTCCTGCCGGGCATCACCATCAACGTTACTCCATCGAGCCGGATCGGCTGGAGAAAGGCGAGGATGGCGCGTTTCGACGGCACCAGGTGGGTGCTGCTCGATGATGTCGTCGGCAATTGACGGTTGCGAAATCAAATGTTCGGCAAAAGTGGGTCGAACGAATGACCGAAAGACTGAATATCGCAATCGTCGGTGCGGGCATCGGAGGATTATCTGCGGCGCTGGCGCTGAGCGCGCGGGGCATGACCGTCACCGTTTTCGAAGGCGCAGAGTCGCCGCGAGAAGCCGGGGCCGGGCTATCCATCCCACCGAATGCACTGATCTTGCTCAAACGCACGGCGCTTTGCGACGAGATCGAGAAGATCACCACGAGGAGCCAGGGGCTAACGCGTCGGACGTCAAGGGGAGAGCCTATCTCCCCTGGCTCTCCCACCGTGCTGAGCTATCAAGTTCACCGGGTCGAGTTTCTCGAGATGCTTCTTGGCGTCGTGAAAGGATCAGTTCGGTTCGGACATCGCTGTATGGCCGTCGAAAACACGCAGACCGGAGCGCGACTGAGCTTTGCCAACGGCGTCGTCTACGATGCGGACGTGGTTATCGGTGCGGATGGCATCCATTCGGTGGTCCAGCGGCAGATCGGGCTGACGGCGCACCCGACCAGTGAAGGCATCGTGGCCTATCGCGGCCTGGTGCAGTCGCAAAAGCTTTCGTGGGGCGTGGAGCTGCGCGGCCTGAACATGTGGATGGGCGAGGGCCGCAGCTTCATCTGCTTTCCGGTGTCGCTGGGGCGGCTGATCAACATCGTCGCGTTCGTCCCGACCATGCATGACATGGAGGAAACCTGGTCCGCGCCGGGAGACCTCAGGGCTCTCGCAGCCGAGTACGAGGGCTGGGATGCGCCCGTCCGAGATTTAATTGCCGCGCTCGAGCATACGTTTCGCTGGGGCATCTACGATCGGCCGCCATTGCCGTATTGGTCGCGCGGACATGTGACGCTGATCGGCGACGCCGCCCATCCAATGGTACCGCATTTTGGGCAGGGCGCCGGGCAAGCCATTGAGGATGCCTTCGCGCTTGCCGTCCTACTGGAGCACGCCAAACGCCACGAGATTCCGGGACGCCTCAAGGCCTATCAGGATCTGAGATGGGAGCGGACCAGCCGGGTGCAGGCCGCCTCACGACTAGCCGGCCGGTTCTACCGATCTGTCGGCGATCCCGCACAGGCGCAGAGGTTGCAGGCTTGGATGTCGGCGGCGGAATGGATCTTTCCGCACGATGCGGAGAAAGCTGCCGTGGCACTTCGAGGGTGAATTCAGCTCCAGGGTCGATTTGTCAGGATGTTCTGAACGTCCGCCTTTGTGAAGGGTTTCGGATGCCGGCCGCATGAGGGACGGCGCGGCGTGTTCGGCGGCCGGCGTCCGAAAGCCTCCAAGGGAGGAAACCGCGGGTAAGGGATGTAAGGTCGGGCCGCAGGCGCTATGGGGTTTTGAGCGCCGCGGGCGAACTCGTTGATTGGGATCGAGTCGGCCCAACGAGTTGCACGACGGTGAAGTCGCTGACGAATGCGCGGCGGATGGCCTTGAACTCCAGAAGTTGTCCGACGATTTGCGACGGCTGGTGGATATCTGGGCGCGCTCTGCCGTGGCTGGTCGAGGGCCAGCGAGCGCGGCGAGCGGATTTGCGGGATTGCGGCACGGTCATGAGGTGTCGATCCTGATGTGGTTCGTTGGAGCTGTCGGCCGATGCCGTGGCATTGCACCGCGCTCGAAGACTTCGATTATGATCATGCGACCGCCGCAGCATGGACAACTCGGTTTGCCGGGATCGGCGGCGGCAGTGGGCTGGCCTTCAGGTCTTGCGACGGCGAGCAGTTCACGCGCGTGGGCGACGTTGTCAGCGCAAGCACTCTTGGCGAAGAGGCCGTAGTGGCGGATGCGGTGCAAGCCCTTCGGCAGCACGTGGATGAGAAAGCGGCGGATGAACTCGGCGATGGCGAGCGTCATCTGCTTGTATCGGTCGCGGCCCTCGATGCGGTAGTCCTTCCATTTGAAGGTGACGAGCTGTTCGTCAAAGGCGATCAAGCGGCTGTTGGCGATGGCAACGCGATGAGTATAGCGTGACAGATAGGCCAGCACCGCCTCGGGGCCACCGAATGGACGCTTGGCGTAGACGACCCACTCGGCTTTACGCAGCGGCGCGAGATGGGCTGCGAAGGACTGTGCGTCAGCCAGATGCGCGTAATCGCCGAAGAAACTCAGGCGACGGGCTCGGTGGGTCGCGATGAGCTTCTCCAGGAACAGCCGTCGGAACAGGTGGGAGAGCACGCGCACCGGAAGGAAGAAGCCCGGTCGGCATGATACCCAGCGCTGGCCATCTGGTGAGATGCCGCCACCCGGCACGATCATGTGCACGTGCGGGTGATGGGTCAGTGCCGAGCCCCAGGTGTGCAGCACGGAGGTGATGCCGATCCTGGCACCGAGATGCTTCGGGTCGGCGGCAATCGTCAGCATGGTCTCGGCCGAGACCTTGAACAGCAGGTCGTAGACGACGGCCTTGTTCTGGTAGGCGATGTCGGCGATGGCCGCCGGCAGTGTGAACACGATGTGATAGTACGGCACCGGCAACAGCTCGGCTTCGCGTTCGGCGAGCCATTGCTTCGCGGCGGCGCCTTGGCACTTCGGGCAGTGGCGGTTGCGACAAGAGTTGTAAGCGATGGTCGTATAGGCGCAATCCGCGCAGCGCGCGACATGGCCGCCGAGTTCCGCCGTGCGGCAGTGCTCGATCGCCGACATCACCTTCAACTGCTGGAGGCTCACATGGCCGGCGTTGGCCTGACGCCACGCCGGACCATGGCCGCGGAAGATGTCCGCGACCTCCAATCTTGGACGCGCCACGTGCCTTCCGCTTAGGCCGGTGGCGTGTCCCTGGACTCATTCTTCTTGGACGTCAGCGGCGTGAGGCGATCCAGCGGGCTCATGACCTCGCGGATGGTGTTGGTGGCGACGCGGGTGTAGAGCGCCGTCGTCTCGAGTTTAGCGTGGCCCAGCAGGACCTGAATCACTCTGATATCGATGTTCTGCTCGAGCAGGTGGGTCGCGAAGCTGTGGCGCAAGGTGTGCGGCGTCACCCGCTTGGCAATCTCGGCCATGTCCGCCGCAGCATGGCAGGCACGCGTGAGCTGGCGTGTCGTCATCGGGCTGGCCGGCTTCAGTCCCGGAAACAGCCAGCCTTGCGGGCGGCCGATGCGATACCAGTCGCGCAAGAGCGCGAGCAGCACCGGAGACAGCATGGCGTGGCGATCCTTGCGGCCTTTGCCCTGCTCGACGCGCAACATCATGCGTTCGGAATCGATGTCGGACACCTTCAACGCAACGACCTCAGAGACGCGCAGTCCCGCACCGTAAGCGACGCTGAGCGCAGCTTTGTATTTGATGCTTGGCGCTGCCTCCAGAAAGCGCGTAACCTCTTCCGGGCTTAACACAACCGGAACCTTGCGCGGCTCGTGCATGAACGACAGGTGCTTGGCAAGCTCGGGCCGATCGAGCGTCACATTGAAGAAGAAGCGCAGCGCCGAGACCGTGGCGTTGATCTTTGGCGCGTGGGCGCCGATCGACGCCAGATGAAGCCGAAAGCGGCGCACGTCCTCCGGCTGGGCCTGGTCGGGCGAGCGGCCGAGGAACGCCGCGAAATCCTTGACCCTTTGCACGTAGTCATGTTGGGTCTTCGGAGCGAACTTGCGGATCGCCATGTCTTCGATCATGCGCTGGCGCAACGGGCTGATGGCCTGCTTGGTCATTGGGGATGCTCCTGTCTTGAGTGAGGTTGTCGAACCCCTCGATCTCAAGACAGGACGCCCCGTTGCGCTATCCTGTTGGCTGCCCCGCCTGCCGTAGCGCCCTACCGCGCGAGCGGTTTAGTCCTTTGGCCCCTTTGCCGACTTGTCCGGCACGTTCAGCCGAGGACCGTTTTGCGGCCGCCAGCGGGCGTCGAACCGGACGTCCTTGCGCTTCCCGAACATGATCGCGACCTATGCCGCAGGCCTCTCTGTCTTCCGCGGAAATCACCTTGCTGCTATCCTCCCGCAAACAAGATTTTGCGGAGGAAACGATGCGGTCTCAGACAGTGCCCGCGAATCCGGGAGCTGCCGATGTGACGTCCGCGGTGCTCGCCATCGGCCGCTCTGATTTCCCAGATGTGCTGATCGACACGCTGCGCCGGCAAGCGGAGGTCGGCCATTGCATGGTGTTCGCGCTGAGCCGGGCCGGTGCCGCGCGCTGCCTGCTCGATGCCGGCAACATCCCGATCGGCGGCGATCTCGGGGCGGCCTATGCCGGCCAGTTCCACGAGTCCGATCCCAACCGTGACGCGCTGTTCGAAGGCGATGGCGGTCCAATCATGCTGCCAACGTTCGCGCCGCGCATGTACGGCGCGCGTTACCGCAAAATCTTCTTCCAGGATTCCGGCATCATCGACAAATGCGCGACCGCGATCTGGACCGGTGACACCTGCTTCTACGTCAATTTTTACCGCATCGCCGCGCAGGGTCGCTTCAGTGCCGCACAGCGTGAGCGGCTTGAGGCCATCGCGCCCGCGATCGCGGCAAGCGTCGCCCGCCATTTTCAGGAGGAGGCAACGCCGGATCAGTCTCTCGCCGCACTGTTTGCGACCCGTCCGCCGCTCTCCGCTCTCACGCCGCGCGAGCAGGATGTCTGCCGTCGCATCCTCGCAGGCTTCAGCTCCGAGGCGATCTCGCAAGCGCTCGGTATCAGCCTGCATTCGACGCTGACCTACCGCAAGCGCGCCTATGAGCGGCTCGGCATCTCCTCGCAGAATGAATTGTTCGGAATTGTACTGCGGCTGCTCGCGGGGCCTCACGGCCTGAACTGAGGGGACAGCGATACGCCGAACTGAAGCTCGGCGTTAACCATCGCGAACGGTTCCAGTCCGGGCGAAATCGCTTCGAAGTTTCTTAAACGTTGCTGGATACCTCTTCAGGGCATGGTGACCCTGGGGAAAGACATGAGCAAGCGGGCCAAGCGTGGAAAGGCAGAGACGCTCGCACTACCAATGACCGCGAGAGTTGCAATTGGCGCCGTGGCCGTCGCCGCAGTGGGGTACAGTTTGCTGTCTCGCCCGGCGAGCGTGCAACCGGCGCGAAAGCCGTCGGCGCCCCAGGCCATGGCATCGTCAACTCCGGTGTATGTGGCACCTCCGGCTCATGCATCAGCGCCGGCTCCGGCGCCGATTGCAGCCCCGGCGCCGCTGGTTGAACCACCAAGAGCCGATGCCGACGTTCCCGGAGCATTGGTCCGGCAGGTGGTTGACTACGCCAGCCACCAGACGCCGGGCACCGTGATCATCGATACCAAGAACACATTCCTCTATTTCGTCCTGAACGACACGCAAGCGATGCGCTACGGCATCGGTGTCGGCCGCGAAGGTTTTGCATGGTCCGGTGAGCAGACCGTGGCTCGCAAAGCTGAATGGCCGGATTGGCGCCCGCCTGCGGAGATGGTCTCGCGCCAGCCTTATCTGCCGCGGTTCATGGCAGGCGGTCCCGGCAACCCGCTCGGCGCTCGGGCGATGTATCTGGGCGAGACGGAGTATAGAATTCACGGCACCAACAAGCCCGATACGATCGGGAAGCGGGTTTCGTCCGGCTGTATCCGGCTGACCAACGAGGACGTCGTGGACCTCTATGAGCGGGTGAAAGTCGGAGCGAAAGTGATCGTGCTTCCCGCAACCGCCGCCCGTCGACCGTCCCAGGGAGCGCCGGCCGACGCCGCTTCCCGATCGCCGGAGCCATCGTCGTCCAACCGACCCTCGGCAGCTAACGCGCAGATGCTGTCACCTGGACCGAAGATCGCCGAGGCCCGGTAACTCGGTCCTCCGTCCTCGGTCTCCAACTGAGGACAAGGAGGCAGTTCAAGTCGTCGCTTTCAAGTCAGCTTTTGTGAAGGGTTTCGGATGCCGGCCGCATGAGGGACGGCGCGGCGTGTTCGGCGGCCGGCGTCCGAAAGCCTCCAAGGGAGGAAACCGCGGGTAAGGGATGTAAGGTCGGGCCGCAGGCGCTATGGGGTTTTGAGCGCCGCGGGCGAACTCGTTGATTGGGATCGAGTCGGCCCAACGAGTTGCACGACGGTGAAGTCGCTGACGAATGCGCGGCGGATGGCCTTGAACTCCAGAAGTTGTCCGACGATTTGCGACGGCTGGTGGATATCTGGGCGCGCTCTGCCGTGGCTGGTCGAGGGCCAGCGAGCGCGGCGAGCGGATTTGCGGGATTGCGGCACGGTCATGAGGTGTCGATCCTGATGTGGTTCGTTGGAGCTGTCGGCCGATGCCGTGGCATTGCACCGCGCTCGAAGACTTCGATTATGATCATGCGACCGCCGCAGCATGGACAACTCGGTTTGCCGGGATCGGCGGCGGCAGTGGGCTGGCCTTCAGGTCTTGCGACGGCGAGCAGTTCACGCGCGTGGGCGACGTTGTCAGCGCAAGCACTCTTGGCGAAGAGGCCGTAGTGGCGGATGCGGTGCAAGCCCTTCGGCAGCACGTGGATGAGAAAGCGGCGGATGAACTCGGCGATGGCGAGCGTCATCTGCTTGTATCGGTCGCGGCCCTCGATGCGGTAGTCCTTCCATTTGAAGGTGACGAGCTGTTCGTCAAAGGCGATCAAGCGGCTGTTGGCGATGGCAACGCGATGAGTATAGCGTGACAGATAGGCCAGCACCGCCTCGGGGCCACCGAATGGACGCTTGGCGTAGACGACCCACTCGGCTTTACGCAGCGGCGCGAGATGGGCTGCGAAGGACTGTGCGTCAGCCAGATGCGCGTAATCGCCGAAGAAACTCAGGCGACGGGCTCGGTGGGTCGCGATGAGCTTCTCCAGGAACAGCCGTCGGAACAGGTGGGAGAGCACGCGCACCGGAAGGAAGAAGCCCGGTCGGCATGATACCCAGCGCTGGCCATCTGGTGAGATGCCGCCACCCGGCACGATCATGTGCACGTGCGGGTGATGGGTCAGTGCCGAGCCCCAGGTGTGCAGCACGGAGGTGATGCCGATCCTGGCACCGAGATGCTTCGGGTCGGCGGCAATCGTCAGCATGGTCTCGGCCGAGACCTTGAACAGCAGGTCGTAGACGACGGCCTTGTTCTGGTAGGCGATGTCGGCGATGGCCGCCGGCAGTGTGAACACGATGTGATAGTACGGCACCGGCAACAGCTCGGCTTCGCGTTCGGCGAGCCATTGCTTCGCGGCGGCGCCTTGGCACTTCGGGCAGTGGCGGTTGCGACAAGAGTTGTAAGCGATGGTCGTATAGGCGCAATCCGCGCAGCGCGCGACATGGCCGCCGAGTTCCGCCGTGCGGCAGTGCTCGATCGCCGACATCACCTTCAACTGCTGGAGGCTCACATGGCCGGCGTTGGCCTGACGCCACGCCGGACCATGGCCGCGGAAGATGTCCGCGACCTCCAATCTTGGACGCGCCACGTGCCTTCCGCTTAGGCCGGTGGCGTGTCCCTGGACTCATTCTTCTTGGACGTCAGCGGCGTGAGGCGATCCAGCGGGCTCATGACCTCGCGGATGGTGTTGGTGGCGACGCGGGTGTAGAGCGCCGTCGTCTCGAGTTTAGCGTGGCCCAGCAGGACCTGAATCACTCTGATATCGATGTTCTGCTCGAGCAGGTGGGTCGCGAAGCTGTGGCGCAAGGTGTGCGGCGTCACCCGCTTGGCAATCTCGGCCATGTCCGCCGCAGCATGGCAGGCACGCGTGAGCTGGCGTGTCGTCATCGGGCTGGCCGGCTTCAGTCCCGGAAACAGCCAGCCTTGCGGGCGGCCGATGCGATACCAGTCGCGCAAGAGCGCGAGCAGCACCGGAGACAGCATGGCGTGGCGATCCTTGCGGCCTTTGCCCTGCTCGACGCGCAACATCATGCGTTCGGAATCGATGTCGGACACCTTCAACGCAACGACCTCAGAGACGCGCAGTCCCGCACCGTAAGCGACGCTGAGCGCAGCTTTGTATTTGATGCTTGGCGCTGCCTCCAGAAAGCGCGTAACCTCTTCCGGGCTTAACACAACCGGAACCTTGCGCGGCTCGTGCATGAACGACAGGTGCTTGGCAAGCTCGGGCCGATCGAGCGTCACATTGAAGAAGAAGCGCAGCGCCGAGACCGTGGCGTTGATCTTTGGCGCGTGGGCGCCGATCGACGCCAGATGAAGCCGAAAGCGGCGCACGTCCTCCGGCTGGGCCTGGTCGGGCGAGCGGCCGAGGAACGCCGCGAAATCCTTGACCCTTTGCACGTAGTCATGTTGGGTCTTCGGAGCGAACTTGCGGATCGCCATGTCTTCGATCATGCGCTGGCGCAACGGGCTGATGGCCTGCTTGGTCATTGGGGATGCTCCTGTCTTGAGTGAGGTTGTCGAACCCCTCGATCTCAAGACAGGACGCCCCGTTGCGCTATCCTGTTGGCTGCCCCGCCTGCCGTAGCGCCCTACCGCGCGAGCGGTTTAGTCCTTTGGCTCGTGACTGACCTCCGCTGTGGCCGTCGCACTGTCCGCTTCCGATAGCTGAGAAGAATAAGCCATGCAGACAGCCGAGGGCATCCTCCCCTGGTTCCAACCGTTCCTGCGATGCCGACCCGAGCTGCGGTCCTGCACCAGAAATCCCAACCCGTCGTCTTGAAAGATCCAGACGTTCTCCCGTAGAGTGTTCTCAAGGGGGAAAGCAGACTCCCCTCGAGACTTCGGTCCAAGCTCTGCGCAGCACGCACCACGTGGAGCTCGCGCATGGACACCGAACATCGTTCCCCTTTCCGACATTCCGTAGCCGTTCTCTCGCGGGGCGATGCTTCCGCCCGACGGGAAGCGACCCCGCAGAACAGCCGCTTCGTGCAGGTCTTCGAAGCGCTCGCTGCCTTGGGCATCGATGCGCGCCCTGCGATCTACGATGAAAGTTTCGCCGAGGAGGTCCGCGAACAGCTGCTCGCGGTCGACGGCGTGCTCGTCTGGGTCAACCCAATTCAGGACGGCCGGACCCGCGCGGGCCTTGACGCCTTGCTGCGCGATGTCGCCGCGCGCGGCGTGTGGGTCAGCGCTCATCCGGACGTCATCCTCAAGATGGGCACCAAGGAGGTGCTCTATCGCACCCGCTCGATGGGGTGGGGAAGCGACACGGCGCTGTATCAAACCGTCGAGGCGATGCGAGACGAGTTGCCGGAGCGGCTCGCCACCGGTCCGCGTGTGATCAAGCGCAGTCGGGGCAACGGCGGCCAGGGCGTTTGGAAGGTCGAGAAGCTGCCGACTTCTCCCATGCTGAGGGTGCTGGACGCGACCAAGGACGCATCCGAGGAAGTGACGCTTGACGATTTTCTCCGCCGCTGCGCCGAGTATTTCGAAAACGGCAGCGTGGTCGATCAGCCATATCAGCCTCGCTTGGGCGAAGGTGTCGTGCGCTGCTATATGGCAGGCGATCGCTGCGCCGGTTTCGGCCACCACAAAGTCAAAGCCCTGGTCGATTCGCCCGCAGCGCGTTCAGAAGCTGGACCGCGGCTGTACACATCCAACGCAGACCCGCGCTTCCAGCGGCTGCGTCGGTTGATGGAAGACGAGTGGACGCCGCAGCTCACCTCGTTGCTGGATATTGCGCGAGGTGACCTGCCCATGATCTGGGACGCCGACTTCATGCTTGGCCCGGTGCAGAGGGACGGGAGCGACAGTTACGTGCTGGGCGAGATCAACGCCAGCTCCGTGCATCCTTACCCGGACGAAGCGCCGGCGGAGATCGCCAGGCGGGTTGCCGATCGGCTGCGGGGCAAGCTTTGACACATGCTGACAGTCCACGCGCTTAAGCGCTTGCACATCTGCGCTTCATTCGACTTGCAGGATGGGGAATGCATCGCCCTGCAAGGACCCTCTGGCGCCGGGAAGACTCTGCTGCTTCGCGCCATCGCAGATCTCGATCCCAACGAAGGAAGGGTCAAACTGGATGGAACGCTCAGGGAGGCCATGCCCGCCCCCGTCTGGCGGAAACGAGTGACCTACCTCGCTGCAGAGCCAGGCTGGTGGTCGGATACGGTGCAAGAGCACTTCAGCGATTGGAATGATGCATTGCCGCTGGTCGAACGATTGGGATTGCCGCCCGGTTGCGGACCTTGGTCGATCCAGCGACTCTCCACCGGAGAGAAACAGCGGTTGAGCCTTGCGCGGGCCCTGATGCTGCGATCGCGGGTGCTTCTCCTGGACGAGCCGACTTCGGCACTCGACGCGGCATCGGCCGCGGTCGTGGAATCCTTGATCGCTGAACGCATTTCGAATGGAACGAGCGTCATGTGGAGCACGCACGACAACGCCCAAGCCCGCCGCGTCGGGTCCAGGGTCCTGGTGATGAGTGCCGACGGCGTGCTCGGAGGAAATCGATCGTGACTTACATTCAATTGGCATACGGTGATTTGATCCTGCCCGCGCTCCTCGTCGTCATGGACGGCGCTCTCTCGATTGTTTTGCGCCTCAAGCTTGAAAGACAACTGGCCATCGCGGCCCTGCGGATGGTGCTCCAGCTCGTCCTCGTTGGATACGTACTGACGTTCCTGTTTGCTGCGGTTTCGCCGCTTTGGACCGCCCTCGCGGCCTTCATCATGGTTCTCTTCGCCGCACGGGAAATCGTCGCGAGGCAGAAGCGGCGCCTGCCAGGCATTTTGAGCTACGGCCTGGGCGCGGGATGCACGCTGCTCGCGGCCGGTACGGTTACGATGTTTGCGCTCTTGACGGAGCTACGCCCCGATCCCTGGTATCATCCGCGCTATGCGCTACCCCTGTTGGGAATGATCCTCGGCAACACCATGACCGGGATAAGCCTGGGCTTGGATGTGCTGACAAATGGCTTGGTACGTGAGAGGGCCGCCGTAGAAGCTTGTCTTGCGCTGGGTGGCACCCGGTACCAGGCCGTGCTGCCAGTCATACGGGACGCCCTAAGAAGCGGTTTCATGCCAATCATCAACAGCATGGCGGCGATCGGCCTTGTTTCCTTGCCGGGGATGATGACTGGCCAGATCCTTGCGGGCGTCGAACCGGTCGATGCAGCAAAATATCAACTGCTGATCATGTTCCTGATCGCCGGTGGGACAGGGCTGGGAACGCTGGCCGCCGTCTTGGGTGGTGCACATCTGCTGACCGATCATCGACATCGATTACGTCTCGATCGAATTGCAGCCGAAAGGTCAGGTTAACTGTTGCTCCTTTCGTTGCGATCGATGCAGGCTCGTCCCGAGGCCGCCTGTCCCAATCGCTGGGGACAGACGGCGGCCCCCTGAAGGCGCTAGCCTCGGCATTGAGGAGACAACAAGGGAGCGAAGCTTGAGCACCGCGCCGCGCATCGATATCGACCCCGCCGCGTTCTGGGCCGACCCCTATCCGATGCTCGCGAAAATGCGGAAAGAGGCGCCGATCGCGTTCGTGCCGCAGCTCGGCTCGACGCTGCTGACGAGCCGCGACGACATCTCGATCTCCGAGAAGCAGATCGACGTGTTCTCCTCGCATCAGCCGGCCGGCCTGATGAACCGGCTGATGGGCCACAATATGATGCGCAAGGACGGCGAGGCGCATCAGGTCGAGCGCCGTGCGATGTTTCCGACGGTGTCGCCGAAGACGGTGAAGGCGCACTGGACCGCGCAGTTCCAGGCCCATGCCGATCGCATCCTCGACGCCATCGAGCCGGGGCGGATCGACTTCATGCGCGACTTCGCGCTGCCGTTCTCCGGGGAATGCCTGAAGTCGATCACCGGCCTCACCAATATCGGCTTCCAGGATATGGACGCGTGGTCGCAAGGCATGATCGAGGGTATCGCCAACTACGCCGGCGACCCCGCGGTCGAGGCGCGCTGTCACGCCGCAACATCAGGCATCGATGCCGCGATCGACGACATCCTGCCGGTGATGCGCAAGCATCCCGACCAGAGCATCCTCGGCGTCCTGCTCGCCTCGGGCATGCCAATGGAGAGCGTGCGCGCCAATGTCAAGCTCACGATATCGGGCGGCCAGAACGAGCCGCGCAAGGCGATCGCCGGCACGGTGTGGGCGCTGCTCACCCATCCCGACCAGCTCGGTCTGGTCCTGCGCGGTGAGGTGTCCTGGCTGCAGGCCTTCGAGGAATATGCCCGCTGGATCTCGCCGATCGGCATGTCGCCGCGCCGCATCGCCAAGCCCTGGACCATTCGCGATGTGTCGTTCGAGCTCGACGAGCGCGTGTTCCTGATGTTCGGCTCCGCCAACCGCGACGAGAAGCATTTTGAGCGCGCCGACGAATTTGATGTGAGACGAGACACCTCCAAGAGCGTCGCATTTGGCGCGGGACCGCATTTCTGCGCCGGCGCCTGGGCCTCGCGTGCCATGATCGCCGCTGTCGCGCTGCCAACCGTGTTCGCGCGTGCGGGGCGCATCGAGATCGCCGACGACGAGCCGGTGCGAAGCGGCGGCTGGGCGTTCCGAGGACTGCAGAACCTGCCGGTGAGGTGGTTGCATTAGGCTGGCCGGACTCGTTCATCCCGAACGCCGCTATGATGCCATTCTGCTCCTGTTTTGCCCGACAAGTCAAATGGACTTCGGATAATACGTAAGTCATTGTTTTCACATGCCCCTGCTACTGTGCATGGGGTTGTTTTGCGACTTTTCATGTTTGGGTCGTCTGGGACTCGACGGAGTCCACGCAGCTCTCACATTCGCGTGCGGAAAAATTCCGTCTGCATCGTCGCGACCGCTTGAAAGATTAATCATGCACTCCGCTACACGCGCAGTGCTCGCATCGCTATTTTCCCGCACGTCTCGACACCTCCGGCAAGGCACACCATCATTCCCGACACATGAATGATGACGGCCGCTGGCGGCCGGGAGTGTGGAATGCGACGTCGGGACTTTCTCAAACTGTCTGCCGGAACTGCCGCGCTGGCGGCGCTGTCTGCCCCCGCCATCGCCCAAGGCGCGGTGAAGGAAATTCGCATCGGCTACCAGAAGAACGGCGTGCTGGTCATCACGCGCCAGCAGGCCGCGCTGGAAAGACATTTTTCGCCGCAAGGCATCGAGGTGAAGTGGGTCGAGTTCTCCTCAGGTCCCCCGATGATGGAGGCGATGAATGTCGGCAGCGTCGACTATGGCGCGGTCGGCGATTCCCCGCCGGTGTTTGCCCAGGCGGCTGGCGCTGCGATCGTCTATGCCGCCGGCCAGCCCATCACCAACGGCCAGGGCATCTTGGTACCGAAGGATTCACCGATCCGCGACATCGCCGAGTTGAAAGGCAAGCGTATCGGCTTCGCCAAGGGCTCCAGCGCCCACAACATCGTGGTGCAGACGCTGGAGAAGGCGGGTCTCACCTATGCCGATATCACGCCGGTCTATCTGACGCCGCCGGATGCGGGCGCCGCCTTTGCCAATGGCAGCATCGAGGCCTGGGCGATCTGGGATCCGTATTTCGCGATCGGCGAGACCAAGCAGAACGGCCGCATCCTGATCAATGCGCGCGAGGTCACCAAGACCAATTCGTTCTACATCGCCAACCGCGACTTTGCGAAGAACCACGGCGTCATCCTGCAGCAGATCGTCGACGTCACCACCGCGACCGCCAAATGGGCCGAGCAGCACCGCGACGAGGTCGCCAGATCACTGGCCGCAGTCACCGGCATTCCGCTCGAGATCCAGACCATCGCGGCCAACCGCTCGTCCTTCGTGGTCGGTCTCGTCACCGATGACATCGTTGCGACCCAGCAGGGCATCGCCGACCGCTTCCACAAGCTCGGCCTGATTCCGAAGCCGATCGTCATTCGCGACATCGTCTGGCGCAACCCGGCAGCCTGATCGTGCCGACCGATCTTCCCATCCAAAAAGGTCCGAACATGAAGCGTATCGTTCAACGCGTGATCGCAGTCATCGTCATGTCGCTCGGCATCGTCGCGGCCGCCGTCGGCACGACCTACGGCTAGGAGCACATCCATGAGCCAATCCAGCGCCAACATCCTCTGGTTCCTGCCGACGCACGGCGACGGCCGCTATCTCGGCACCGGCATCGGCGGCCGCGAGGTCAATTTCAACTATCTGCGTCAGGTCGCGCAGGCCGCCGACCAACTCGGCTATTTCGGCGTGCTCTTGCCGACGGGGCGGTCCTGCGAGGACTCCTGGATCGTGGCTTCCAGCGTCGCGCCGTTCACCGAGCGGCTGCGCTATCTCGTGGCGGTGAGGCCCGGCCTGCAATCGCCTGGTGTCGCCGCGCGCATGACGGCGACGCTCGACCGCGTCACCAATGGCCGGCTCCTCGTCAACGTCGTCACCGGTGGCGATCCCGTCGAGAACAAGGGCGACGGCATCTTCCTCGCTCACGACGAGCGTTACGAGGTCACCCGCGAGTTCCTGGGCGTCTATAGCGATCTGCTCGCCGGCAAGACCGTGAATGTCGAGGGCAAGCACATCCATGTCGAAGGCGGCAAGCTGTTGTTTCCGCCGGTGCAGTCGCCGCGGCCGCCGCTCTATTTCGGCGGCTCGTCGGATGCCGGCATCGACGTCGCGGTCGACACCGTCGACAAATATCTCACCTGGGGCGAGCCGCCGGCGCTGGTCGCTGAGAAGATCGCGAAGGTGAGGGAGGTCGCCGCTGCGCGCGGCCGCAAGCTGTCCTTCGGCATCCGTCTTCACGTCATCGTCCGCGAAACCAACGAAGAAGCTTGGCGCGCCGCGAACGAATTGATCAAGCACGTGAGCGACGACACCATCGCGCTGGCGCAGAAGAACTTTGCCCGCATGGACTCGGTCGGTCAGCAGCGCATGGCACAGCTTCATGGCGGCAAGCGCGACAAGCTCGAGATCGCCCCCAACCTCTGGGCCGGTGTCGGCCTCGTGCGCGGCGGCGCCGGTACGGCGCTGGTCGGCGATGCCCAGACTGTCGCGGCTCGCATTAGGGAGTATCAGGAGCTCGGCATCGATACCTTCATCATGTCGGGCTACCCGCATCTGGAGGAGGCCTATCGCTTCGCCGAGCTGGTGTTTCCGCAGCTCGCGCTGGATCAGCCCAGCAACGTGACCAGGCTTCACTTCAACGGCGGCCCCTTCGGCGAAACGGTCGGCAGCGATTTCCGTCCGCAGCATCGGGTGTCGCAATCATGAGCCTGATCGACAGCATCTCTCTCCCCCGCAGCGTCCGCCTGCCGCGGATCGACGGCCTGGTCCAATGGATCGTGCCGCTCGCCATCATCGCGATCTGGCAAATCGCCTGTGTCACCGGCTTCGTGCCGACGCGCGTGCTGCCGGCACCGAGCGACGTCGCGCTGGCGGGCTGGAAGCTGCTGCTCTCCGGCGAGCTCGTCCGCAACATCTGGGTCTCGTTCTGGCGTGCCTCGATCGGTTTTTTGATCGGCGGCAGCATCGGCTTCGCCTTCGGGCTCGCCAACGGCCTGTCGCAGCTCTCGGCTAGGCTCACCGATACGACGCTGCAGATGGTCCGCAACGTGCCGCATCTGGCGCTGATCCCGCTGGTCATCCTCTGGTTCGGCATCGACGAGAGCGCCAAGCTCTTCCTCGTTGCGCTGGGCGTATTCTTCCCGATCTACCTCAACACGCTGCACGGCATCCGCACCGTCGATCCGCAGCTGATCGAGATGGGCCGCATCTACGGTATGACCGACGGCGAACTGTTCCGCCGCGTCATCTTCCCAGGCGCGCTGCCCTCGATCTTCGTCGGCATCCGCTTCGCGCTCGGCATAATGTGGCTGACGCTGATCGTCGCCGAGACCATCGCCGCGTCATCGGGCCTCGGCTACGTGGCGATGCAGGCGCGCGAGTTCATGCTGATCGACGTCGTCGTGCTCTCGATCCTGATCTACGCCCTGCTCGGCAAGCTCGCCGACAGTGCCTCCCGCGTGCTGGAGCGTCTGACGCTCGCCTGGCACCCCGCCTTCCAGAAACGTTGAGCAGAAATACTGGGAATCACATGCAGACAGCGCTTCGTACCTCCCTTCCCGAGTCCGAGCTCGCCAGCCGCGCCAATTTCGCCCCACACGCCCGCGTGGTGCGGGAAGAGCGCCCGGTGCAGGCCAGCGGCCTGCCGCTCAGCATTCGAGGCTTGCGCAAATCCTTCGGCAGCAACGAAGTGCTGCGCGGCATTGACCTGCACATTCCCGCTGGCCAGTTCGTCGCGATCGTGGGCAAGAGCGGCTGCGGCAAGAGCACCTTGCTGCGCCTGATCGCCGGACTGGAGAAGATCGATGCCGGCAGCATCAGCTTCGGCCAGGACATCCAGCCAAAAGACATCCAGCCCGAAGACATCCGCGTGATGTTCCAGGAGCCGCGGCTGCTGCCCTGGGCGCGCGTGCTCGCCAATGTCGAGGTCGGCCTCGGCCGCGATCGTGCCTCCAGCGATGCGCATGCGCGCGCCGAAAAGGCGCTGACCGAGGTCGGTCTCGCCGACAAGCGCGACCAGTGGCCGTCGGTGCTTTCGGGCGGCCAGAAGCAGCGCGTCGCGCTCGGCCGGGCGCTGGTGTCCCGCCCGCGGGTGCTCGCCTTCGACGAGCCGCTCGGTGCGCTGGACGCGCTGACCCGCATCTCGATGCAGCGCCTCCTGGAGCGGGTCTGGCGCGACCAGGGCTTTACCGCGATCCTGGTGACCCACGATGTATCCGAAGCCGTCGCGCTGGCGGACCGGGTGCTGGTGATCGAGGAGGGCCGGATTGCCCACGATGTCGTGGTTAACGCAGGCAGGCCGCGCCAGCGTGGTTCGGCCGAGCTTGCCGGCCTCGAAGGCTCGATCCTGAGCCACCTGTTGTCGGCGGACGATCGTACCTAAATACAGGGAACCCCGCTTGCGGGGAGCAACGCCATGAATGTAGTGCCCCGCGATCTCATGACTGAAATCCCCGTCTCGTCCGCCGATTTCCGCGGCGCCATGCGCCATCTCACCGGCGGCGTCAGCGTCATTACCGCCGGGCGGGGCAAGGACATCACCGGCATGACGGTGACCTCGGTGACGTCGCTGTCGGTCGAGCCGCCGACGCTGCTGGTCAGCATCAATCGCGACGCCTCGTCCTTTCCGCTGATCCGCCGCCACGGCGCTTTCGGCGTGAACATCCTCAATGCCGACCAGCTCGATGTTGCCGAGCGCTTTGCCGGCAAGGGCGGGCTGAAGGGCGCCGACCGCTTTGCCGGGGCAAAATGGGTGACGGCGGTCTCGGGTGTTCCGCTCCTGGTCGGCGCGCTCTCGGCCTTCGATTGTGAAGTCGAGGAGATCGTCGAACGGCACTCGCACGGCATCATCATCGGGCGGGTCAGGAACATCAGGAGCTCGGCTCGCACCGCTGCACTGGCCTATTGGCACGGCCAATATGTGGCGGTCGATCAGGACGAAGATGCGGCCAGGCTCGCAGATGTCAGCCTTCCCGCACGCGGCCGGCGCGGCATTTGATCGCCGCGGGCTGTCGGCGCAGAGGCTGGCCTTTTCCTCGTCATCGCTCTAGAAGCGCCCAGAGCCTTCCGTACCGGGACGGCAATGGAGCGGAACGATGAAGCGCGTGGCGACCTGGGTCTTCTACGCCATCGGTGCGCTCGCGATCGCCTATCTCGCGCTCTACGCCTACACGATGTTCTCAGGCCAGCCGATCGTGCCGGGCGATCCCATTCACATCTTCCGCAAGCCCGACGCGCCGAGTTATTCGTGAGGCTAGTCGCGTAGGGTGGGCAAAGCGAAGCGTGCCCACCACTTCTATCCAGTGAAGAAAAATGGTGAGCACGGCGCAAGTGCGCCTTTGCCACCCTACGGCATCTCCCTCACCCCTGCAAAATCGCCAGCGCCAGCGCCTGCGCGCGCGGGACGATGCTGTCGATCTCGAGATATTCCTCCGGCGTGTGCGCGAGACCGCCGACCGGGCCGAGGCCGCAGATGGTCGGCGTGCCGACCGCGGCGGTGAAGCCGGAATCGGCGCAACCGCCGGAGAACTCGCCCTGGAGCGTGGTGAGGCCGACCTGTCTTGCGGCGGCCTGATAGCCTTCGAACAGCGCCTTCGACTCCGCGCTCTGCACTACCGGCACGAACTCGCCCTTGATGGTGAGCGTCGCGCTCGTGCCCGGTACGTACGACGTCGCGGCGATCTTTTCGATTGCGGCCATCACGGTCGCCCGATCTGCCGGATCGACGTAGCGCAGGTCGATCTGGCCCTCGGCGTAAGGCGCCGTCGTGTTGACGGACTGACCGCCCGAGACGAGGCCGACATTGAGCGTGATGCCCTTGTCCAGATTGGTCAGCGCATGGATCTGCACGATCTTGTGCGCGAGCTCGCCGATCGCGCTGACGCCGGCTGCGAAGTTCGCGCCGGAATGCGCGGCCTTGCCGGTGATGGCGAGATGCATGAAGATGCCGCCTTTACGTCCTGTGACCACGTTTCCGGTGGGTCGGCCAGGCTCGGAATTGAACACGGCGCGCGCAGCGCGCCCCTCGCGTTCGATCACGGGCCGGGAGGAGGGCGAGCCAATCTCCTCGTCCGAGGTGATCAGCACCTTGATCGGATGCGGTGCGCCGCCGAATTTGTGGAAGGCTGTTGCGACGAACACGTTCATGACGAGGCCGGACTTCATGTCGGCGACACCAGGTCCATAGGCGCGGCCATCTCGGATCGTGAACGGACGCCGTCCAGCCTCGCCCTTGCCGAACACGGTGTCGCGATGTCCCATCAACAGCACCGGCTTCTCGTTGCTGCCGGGCTTGGCCACTTCGGCATGGATCGCATCGCCGAAGCTGTCGTTTTCCTCGCGCCGGTACGGAATGCCGTGCTCGGCAAAATGCCGCTCGAACCGCGCACCGACCGCATCGACGCCTTCCTTGTCGTAGGACCCGGAATCGATGTTCACGACCTCGCGCAAGAGATCGATCATCGCCTGTTTCTGCGACGCCAGCCAATCCGTGATTTGAGCTTCAGACATGGGTATCCTCGCGTGAGTCCGATTCGGGTTATAGGGCCTGGCGTGCGGGCGTCCTAGTCGCGTGGCGCGCTCCCGTTATGCGAGGAGCGCTCTCTCCGCCGTCGTTGCGAGCGCAGCGAAGCAATCCAGTCTGTCACCGCGGCAAGATTCTGGATTGCTTCGCTGCGCTCGCAATGACGAGGGTTGGCGGCCTGCACTGAAACAAGATGCCCGGGACTGAGCCCGGGCATCTGCAGTCTCGACCGGCGTGGAGCCCTCACGCCCCCACCATCGGCATCCGCGGATACTCACCCGGCGTGCCCGCGGGCGGGATCGGGATGCCGCCGTCGGCGTATTCGTTGAGCTTGTTGCGCAGCGTGCGGATCGAGATGCCGAGGATGTTGGCGGCATGGGTGCGGTTTCCGAGGCAGTGCTTCAGCGTTTCCAGGATGAGGTCGCGCTCGACGTCGGCAACGGTGCGTCCCACCAGCGCGCGCGTCACCTGCTCGGCGGCCATGGTGGCATGGGCCACGGCCGGTGCGGTCTTGGCGAGATCGAGGCGGTCGCCGTCCGGCGTGATGATCGCGTCGGGGCCGATCTCGTCGCCCTGCGCCATCAGCACAGCGCGGTGCATGGTGTTTTCGAGCTCACGAACGTTGCCCTGCCAGCGGTTGGTGGAGAGCACGCGGCGGGCTTCCGCCGAGATCGGGCGCAGCGGCACGCCGTTGGCGTCGGCGTATTTCTTCACGAAATGCTGGGCGAGCTCCAGAATGTCCGCGGGGCGCTCGCGCAGCGGCGGGATCTTCAAATTGACCACGTTGAGGCGGAACAGCAGGTCCTCGCGGAACGTGCCTTCGCGCACGGCCTCGGCGAGATTGCGGTTCGAGGTCGCGATGATGCGGATATCGACCGGAACCGGCTTGGTGCCGCCGACGCGGTCGATCACGCGCTCCTGGATGGCGCGCAGCAGTTTCGATTGCAGGCGGACGTCCATCTCGGAGATTTCGTCGAGCAGCAGCGTGCCCCCGGTCGCTTCCTCGAACTTGCCGATGCGGCGCGCGACCGCGCCGGTGAAGGCGCCCTTCTCGTGGCCGAACAGCTCGGATTCCAGGAGATGCTCGGGGATCGCGGCGCAGTTGATCGAGATGAAGGGCCGCTTGGCGCGGGCCGAGCGGGTATGGACGTAGCGGGCCAGCACTTCCTTGCCCGTGCCGGATTCGCCGGTGATCATCACCGAAGCGTCGGAGCCGGCGATCTGCTGGGCGAGCTTGATCACTTTTGCCATCGCGTCGTCGCGATAGACCAGCTCGCGGGAATCGTTGGCGACCGCAGCCAGCACCGCAGCAATCAGCTCCGGATCCGGCGGCAGCGGGATGTACTCCTTGGCCCCTGCGTGGATCGCGGCGACGGCGGCGCGGGCGTCGTTGGTGATGCCGCAGGCGACGATTGGGGCGTGGATGTGCTCGGCCTCGAGCCGCAGCGCGAGGTCGCGGATGTCGAGGGCGACGTCGACTAGCAGCAGGTCGGCGCCCTTGCCGCCACGCAGCACGCGCATTGCCTGCTCGTGATCCTCGGCATGGGTCACGGTGGCGCCGTTCTCCATCGCGATCTTGGTGGCGGTGGTGAGCTGGCCCTTCAATGTGCCAACGATGAGAAGCCGCATGTCAGTCTCCTGTCCGTCTGCCCGCGCTGCCGCGCGTCATGTCCTTGTGGGCTAGCCGCGTTCGGCCTTGATGATTTCCGTCATGGTCACGCCGAGCTTGTCCTCGACCAGGACGACCTCGCCGCGGGCGACCAGCTTGTTGTTGACGTAGATGTCGATGGCTTCGCCGACGCGGCGGTCCAGCTCGAGCACGGTGCCTGGTCCGAGCTTCAGGAGCTCGCCGACGTCCATCTTGGAGCGGCCGAGCACGGCCGAGACCTGCACCGGCACATCGAACACAGCTTCGAGGTCGGCGGCCGCGCGCGCCGCATATTCGTCCTCGTTGTAGCCGACGTCGGTGCCAGCAGGTGGCATCGGGCCGTTGAGATCGGGCAGCGGGACCTGTCCGTCAGTGTCGCTCATGGGTTAGCTCCCCTGCGGGACGCGATATAGCGTCCGACCATTTCGTCGATCTTGGCTGCGATGGCGCCGCGCTCCAGCACCACGCCGCCATCGGCCCATTCGATCCGGCAGTCGCCGGTGGCAATGTCCGGCTCGGCCAGGATCACCAGCCGGCCCTCGAAGCCGCTCTGCTTGGCGAGCCGCTCGATCTTCTCGCGCGCGCTGTCGTAGAGCGCATCGTTGATGCGGACGACGAGATGCGGCGTCGCGACCAGATGCGAGAAGCAGTCCTTGACCAGCGCGATGACCTCGCCGAGCGGCTCGGCCGCGATGAGATCGGCGCACAGCTTGCGCGCCACCGCGACGGCGACCTCGACCGCCTCGGTCTCCATCTTGGTCTCGATGGTGCCGATGCCGGAAGCGACGCCCCGAACTGAAATGTTGATCTCTTCCATGGCGAGCGCGACGCGGCGGTCGCTCTCGGCCTTGGCCTCGCGCTGGCCGGCGGCAAAGCCGTCCTGATAG
The DNA here is from genome assembly GCF_045571415.1 of Bradyrhizobium sp. LMG 9283. Classification (NCBI taxonomy): domain Bacteria; kingdom Pseudomonadati; phylum Pseudomonadota; class Alphaproteobacteria; order Hyphomicrobiales; family Nitrobacteraceae; genus Bradyrhizobium; species Bradyrhizobium sp. LMG 9283. The sequence goes on along the minus strand of NZ_CP120691.1, from coordinate 7,797,080 downwards.
GCGCGCGCCTCGGCTTCCGCGACCTTCTGGGCGATCTCGGCTGCAGTCGCGCCCTTCTCGCGCGTCGTCCGCTCGGGCGCCGCGAAATCGGTATCGAACAGGAATTTTGCCGGAGCGGCCATCAGTACACCAGCTCGTCGTCGGCGCGGTTCTTGGTCAACATGATCTCGCCCTTGGCGGCGAGGTCCTTGGCGAGGTTGACCAGCAACGCCTGGGCCTCGTCGACGTCGCGCAGGCGGACCGGGCCCATCGCCGCCATGTCGTCCTGGAGCATCTTGGCCGCGCGCGAGGACATGTTGCCGAAGAAGAAGTTGCGGACGTCCTCGTTGGCGCTCTTGAGCGCGACGCCGAGCTTGTCCTTATCGACGTTGCGCATCAGGGTCTGGGCGGAACCGGAATCGAGCTTCACGAGGTCGTCGAAGGTGAACATCAGCGCCTTGATGCGCTCTGCGGATTCGCGGTTGTCCTCTTCCAGCGAGGTGATGAAGCGGGTCTCGGTCTGGCGGTCGAAATTGTTGAAGATTTCCGCCATCACCTCGTGGGCGTCGCGGCGGCGGGTCTGCGACAGGTTGGACATGAATTCGGTGCGCAGCGTCTTCTCCACGCTCTCGATCACCTCCTTCTGCACCGCCTCCATCTTCAGCATGCGGTTGACGACGTCGAGCGCGAGCTCCTCGGGCAGGATGGCGAGCACCCGGGCGGCATGCTCCGGCTTCAGCTTCGAGAGCACCACCGCGATGGTCTGCGGGTATTCGTTCTTGAGATAGTTGGCGAGAACCTCCTCCTGCACGTTGGAGAGCTTCTCCCACATGTTGCGCCCCGCGGGACCGCGGATCTCGTCCATGATGCCGTTGACGCGCTCCGGCGGCAGGTATTGCTGGAGCAGGCGCTCGGTGGCGTCGAAATTGCCCATCAGCGCGCCCGAAGCCGACATGCGCGAGACGAATTCGAGCAGCATGTCCTCGACGGTGTCGACCTCGACCGTGCCGAGCGTCGACATTTCCAGCGAGAGCTGGCGCACCTCGTCGTCGTCGAGCAGCGACCAGATCTTGCCGCCATATTGCTCGCCGAGCGCCAGCATCAGGATCGCGGCACGCTTCGGCCCGGCCAGACCTTCGGTCTTGGCGCCGCCCGCGCGGTTGCCGGCGCGCTGACCGAGCGTGGAGATCACGCTCGTGATGTCGTTCGAGTTGGCGTTTTGCAAAGAGGCGGCCATGTCAGATCACTTCTTGATTCACTTGGCGGTTACTTGGCTGGCTCGGTCAGCCACTGGCGGATGATGGCGACGGTTTCGTTGGGATTGCGCTCGGCGAGCTCGCCGACGCGATGAACGGATTGGGCGTGGACCTGGCCCTGGATGGTGGCGACGTCGATCGCGCTGGCGGCGCCGCTCGGCAGTAGCTGCTGGCCGGCGGCGGGTGCGGCCTCTTCCGAAGCCGCGGGCCCCGTTAGCACGCCGGAGATGGCGGCGGCCACTTCGTCGGAGGCGAGGATGCGCTTGACCAGCGGGCGGATCACCAGGAATAGCACGACGAGGCCGAGCAGCATCATCACGCCGAGCTCGACGAAGTACATGACATCGTCCTTCGTGAACTGCAGCATGCCGAGGAAGCCGCTAGGTTCGCCGATCGGGGTGGTGGAGGGGGCGTCGGCGAAGCGCAGATTGACGACCTCGACCTGGTCGCCGCGCTTCTGGTCGAAGCCGATCGCCGAGCGCACCAGCGCGGCGATGCGGTCGAGCTGCTCCTTGGTGCGGTCCTGGTAGGCCAGCTCGCCCTTGTCGTTCTTGGTGTAGATGCCGTCGACCAGCACCGCGACCGAGATGCGGTTGACCCGGCCGGCTTCGGTCACCTCGGTCTTGGTGGTGCGGGAGATCTCGTAATTGTTGGTCTCTTCGGTCTTCTTGCTCTGGTCCTTGGCCGCGACGCCGTTGTTCTGCTGGTTGCCGGGCAGCTCGTTGTTGACGGTGACCTGACCGTTGTTGTCGGCGGTCATGCTCTGCTCTTCGCGGGTCTGGCTCGAGCGCAGCACGCGGCCTTCGGGGTCGAACTTGTCCGAGGTCTGGGTGATCTTGTTGAAGTCGAAATCGGCGGAGAGCTGCACCCGGGCGCGGCCCGAGCCGACCACGGAGGAGACGATGTCCTCGACCTGTTTGCGCATGCGCTTTTCGAAGGCGATGCGGCGCTCGTCGCCGACCGCCTGCTCCGGATCGGTCGCCGCACCATCGGCCAGCAGTTGGCCGGCCTCGTCGACGATCGACACCCGCTGCGGCTTCAGCCCGTTGACGGCGGAGGCGACGAGGTGGCGGATGGCGCGGATCTGCTGGGCTTCCAGCGAGCCGCGGACGCGCACCACGATCGAGGCCGACGGCTCCGGTGCCTCGCGCGCGAACAGCGGGCGCTCGGGCAGCACCAGGTGGACACGGGCGGCCTGGATGCGGTCGATGGCGCGGATGGTACGGGCGAGCTCGCCTTCCAGCGCGCGCAGGTGATTGATGTTCTGGACGAAGGAAGTGGTGCCGAGCGCGTCCGACTTGTCGAACACCTCGTAGCCGACGCCGCCCCCCTTGGGCAGACCGCCCTCGGCGAGCTTCATCCTGAGACGCGTGACCTTGTCCTTGGGCACCATGATGATGGAGCCCTCATTGCGGATCTCGAACTGGATGCCCTGGCGTTCCAGGTCCTTGATGATGCTGGAGGAATCCTCGACCGATAGATCGGTGAACAACGTCGTCATCTGCGGCGTCGTGACGCGCATGATGACGAAGGCAAAGAAGCCGATGAGCGCGGCAGTGACCGCGATCATCGCCCCGAACCGGGCGGCACCGATACTCTTCAGAAAGTCCGCAAGCCCTTGCAAGCAACCGCCCCACAGATTCGGCCGCTTTCACCGGAAAGGCCGACTGGGCAATTATTGCCTAGGTGATGGTTTCGATATGGTTAACGAAGGTTAAGAGGTCGGACAAAACTGCATCATGAAAAAAATCGGCCTCGCAGGGCGAGGCCGATTTTCGTCGAAAGCCGCAGATTTCCGGATCGCTTACTGGCGATATTGCTGGATGCGGGTGGTGCGAAGACCCGCCAGACCGTGCTGGTCGATGGAAAACTGCCAGGAGAGGAATTCGTCGACCGTCAGGGTATAACGGCTGCAGGCCTCCTCGAGGGAGAGAAGTCCGCCACGGACAGCGGCGACGACTTCGGCCTTGCGGCGGATGACCCAGCGTTTGGTGCCGGGTGCAGGCAGGTCCGCGATCGTCAACGGACTGCCGTCCGGCCCGATGACGTATTTTACCCTCGGGCGATGGGGTTCTGTCATGGCGTACTCACAAACTCTCAACCACTGAACTCACGCCGCAACCCTACGCTCCTCGGCTTAAAAATCCGCTAAGCCTAAGGCTTCAATACAATTCTCGTTGAAACTTGCGGGAACGCGGCCGTCTCGGCGGGCGGGAGACGTGATCTCGGCCGGCTGAGCGGGGCAGAAGGTAAATACTTTACTAACGCCGAACGACTTTTGCGGGCTCGGCGCGAGCCCGGACCTCAGATCCACCTCTTCCGAAGGGAGAGGTGTTGCGAGCGTCAATTGCTGCTCGTTGCAACAATGCTCTTGACCTGGCTCAGCGTGTAGCTGGCGCCGTCGATGGTGAGCAGCGGCGGCGACTGGGTCAGGTCGACCGACGACACCACGCCCTGCACCTGTGCGGCGATGCCGACATTGTTGTTCGCGACGTCCTTGCCCGTGGCCGAGATCGTGTACTTGCCGTCGGGCCATTGCGTGCCGTCATTGCCCATGCCGTTCCAGGTGAACGGGATGTCGGTGCCGGCGGCGGCGGTGTATTTGCCGGTGAACACGGTCTGGCCGCTGGAATTGGCGATGGAGATCTCGACGGTGGAGTCGGTCGGCACGTTGAGATGCCAGGTCGCCGACGAGTTGGTCATGGCCGCCGTCGAGCCATCGACCAGGGCGGTCTTACCGACGAAGCCCAGCGCCTGGGTCGCCTGCGTGGTCTGCTGCAGGGTGACGAGCTGCGACAGCGAATCGTTGGTCTTGAGCTGCTGCTCGACCCCGGCGAACTGCACCAGTTGCTGGGTGAACTGGTTGGTGTCGAGCGGATCCAGCGGGTTCTGGTTCTGCAGCTGCGTCGTCAGCAGCGTCAGGAAGGTCTGGAAGTTGCCGGCGAGCGTCGACCCCGTGGTCGAGCTCATCGACGAGTTGGACGAGGATTTCGGGATGTCGGTCGTCCCGGAGACGGGCGTCGGGGCGGTGGCGGCATTCGTGGTGGTCATTGTCGAATACTCCTCACACTCTGATGTCGACGCCGCTGCTCGATCCGAGCATGCGGCCATAGCCGCGCCCGACGGGCGGGGCGGGAACGCTGTCGTCCTCGCTGATGATCAGCCGACGGGCATTGCCGCCATTGTCGTTGTTTTGGCCGGACTGCTGGCCCGATGAATTCTGATCGCGCAGGCTGAAGGACAGCCCGTTGCTGCCGGTCTTGAAGCCGGCATCGTCGAGCGCGCGCTGCAGTTGCGGCGCGTCCTGACGCAGCATCTGCAGCGTCTCCGGCTTCTCCACGGTGAGGTGCGAGGTGACCTGGCCGTTGCGATCGACATTGATCCGCACGTCGATGCGGCCGAGCTCGGCCGGGTCGAGGCTGATATCGAACCGCGACTTGCCGGCGCGAATGGCGGCTGCGATCTCGATCGGGATGCCGCTGATCGGCACGGCGGTGTGGGTCGCCGCGGTCGCGGTGAGCGTCGCGGTCGATGCCGTGGCAGCCGAGGTGGTGTTGGTCAGTGGCGCCTGCACGGCGGAAGCGGCTTGCGCGCTGGTGTCCGTCGAGGCGACGGCGGCTTGCGTACCCGCATGCGCGGGCGCGGCCGGCGGGCCTTGTGTCGGATCGGCGGCGCGATCGGCGGGACCTGCCTTCGCGTCGGTCGCTCCGCCATCTGCCTGTGGCTTGAGGCCTTGGGCATGCGCGGAGCTGGCGGTGGCTGTTGCCGGAGCCTGCGCCGTCGCGGCGTTCGCCTTGCCGGCGTCCTGGCCGATATTCGAGACGTCGGTCTGGGCCTGCGCCGTGACAGCGTCCTTGAATGAGGTTTTTGGCGTGCCTTGGCTGGCGACGGCGATCAGCCCGCCATTGGCTTTCGCATCGGTCGTGGCGGCCTCGCTCGTGCCGGTTGCGGTCTCGCCGAGCGTCGTCGTGGTGTCGGCATCGACCTCGGCGCCTGCAGCCTTGGCGCTCTTGTCGCCGGCGGTGGCGGTATCGGTCTTGGTGCCGGCGATCTGCGCCGCAGTGGAGGCACTGGCGGCAAGACCTGCCGCGGCGATCGTCAGCGGTGAGGCGGCGGCATCGCTGGCCTGGCTCGCTGCCGCATTCGGATCGACCGGGACGACCGGCGCGGCAACGACGACGGTGGGATCGGGCAGGGCGGTCTGCGCCGCATCGGCCGGCACGGCGGCAGCCGCATCGACCGCGGCGGTGGGGCCGTCGGTGCCGTCGGTCTTGTCGGCCTTGGTCTCGTCGGATTTGTGCGCCGGTTTGGCATCCGATGTCTCGGACTTGTCCTTGATCTTGCCGGCGTCCTTGCCCGCGTCCTTGGCCGGATCGCTGGTCGCGTCACTCTTGTCATTCTTCGCCGGCGCAGGCGTATCGGTATCGTCGCTCGCCTTGCTCTGCGCAGGCTGGTCCGTGGACGAGGTGTCGCGCGGACTCCGGTCGGATGCCCTCGAGGATGACGCGGAATCGCTCCGGCGCGGCGCGCTGTCCTGCTCCTGCGCATTGTTGCTGATCGCCTGGGTGTTGCTGTCGACCAGCGAGCCGAAGGAGTCTGTCGCGGAGGCGTCCTTCGGGGCCTGCGAGCGGGCAGGCTTTTGCTGCGCGCTTTGGACTTGCATGCTTGCCACGACATCTGACGTACGACCAACCACAGGCAACCCCTTGGAAGCAACTTCGGACAAGTGCTAGCAAGGAGCGGGCCAGCGTCCCTTCATGTCAATTTATCTAGCAAAATCAATATTTTGACGATTTGAAGCGGCCGCCGGGCAGCGCGCTGCGGCCCCGCCATTTCTGCCGCCCCGGCAAGAATTGCCCAAAGCCGGCTGCCCGCGTGATTGCTTCACCGGAATGCCGCCTATATTAAAGAGGTTACTCTCAACCGCTTTCGACTTGGGCAGTCGTGCTCTTCGGGAACTAAAGTTCCGGGGGATTGCCGATGTCCCGCGAGAAGGCACAGTAATCGCGGATCGCGCTACGCCGCCGTCACAACGCTTTAGGGCCGATGCTCAATAGTCTGGATCTCGAAGGCCGTCCCGAGGACACCAGAGTCGTCGTCGCCATGTCGGGCGGTGTCGATTCCTCGACGACGGCTGCGCTGCTCAAGGCTGAGGGCTACGACGTCGTCGGCATCACGCTGCAGCTCTACGATCATGGCGCGGCGACCCACCGCAAGGGCGCCTGCTGCGCCGGCCAGGACATCCACGACGCCCGCGACGTCGCCGCCAAGCTCGGCATTCCCCATTACGTGCTCGATTACGAGGACCGCTTCCGCGAGTCCGTCATCGACAATTTCGCCGACTCCTATGCTCTTGGTGAAACGCCGGTGCCGTGCATCGAGTGTAACCGCAGCGTCAAATTCCGCGACCTCCTGAAGACCGCGCGTGAGCTGGGCGCGCAGGCGCTCGCCACTGGCCATTACGTCGCCTCGCGCCGGCAGGGCGACGGCTCGCGCGCGCTGGTCTGCGCGGCCGACGCCGACCGCGACCAGAGCTATTTCCTGTTCGCGACCACGCAGGAACAGCTCGACTTCCTGCGCTTCCCGCTCGGCGACATGACCAAGCCCGAGACGCGCGAGCTCGCGCGACGCTTTGGGCTCGCGGTCGCCGACAAGCACGACAGCCAGGACATCTGCTTCGTGCCCACGGGCCGCTACACCGACATCATTACCCGCCTGCGCCCGAATGCGATGGACCCCGGCGACATCGTCGATCTCGACGGACGCGTGCTCGGTCAGCATCACGGCATCGCCAATTTCACCGTCGGCCAGCGCCGCGGCCTCGGCATCGCCTCCGGCTCGCCGCTGTTCGTGGTGCGGCTGGATGCAGCGCACCGTCGCGTCGTGGTCGGCCCGCGCGATGCGCTGAAGATGCATCGCATCAGCTTGCGCGACGTCAACTGGATCGGCGGCGGCGACATCGACCGCGCCATCGGCGGCGGCCTCGAGATGTTCGTGCGCGTGCGCTCGACCCGCAGCCCCCAGCCCGCGTGGCTGCGCGGCGGCAATGGCCATTACGAGGTCGAACTCGTCGCCGGCGAGGAAGGCGTCTCGCCGGGACAAGCTTGCGTGTTCTACGACGCACCTGGCGGCCAGGCCCGCGTGCTCGGCGGCGGCTTCATCCAGAGCGCCGCGGCGAAGGTCGCAGGCCACACGGCGCGACCGCTGGTGGAAGCGGTCCGCGGCTGACGGATGATGGCATTGGAATGCACTCTCGCGACACCGGAAGTGCGCCCCCTCTCCCGCTTGCGGGAGAGGGTTGGGGAGAGGGCTCTCTCCACATGCGATATCTCGCGAGCGGATAAAGCCCTCACCCGCCACGCTCTTGCGAGCGTGTCGACCTCTCCCGCAAGCGGGAGAGGCACAGACCGCGCAAGGGGCTGGATTTGATTTCACCAGCGGCTTTTACACTCCAGAGTTTTTATTAGGGCAGGGGCATGGCAGCAGACATCTCGCGGGCCGGGGTCGAGAAGGCCTATGGCCGCTGGGCGCCGGTCTATGATCTCGTGTTCGGCAAGGTGTTCGACGCCGGCCGGCAGTCGACGATTGCGGAAGCCGACCGCATCGGCGGCCGCATCCTCGATGTCGGCGTCGGCACCGGGCTTTCGCTGTCGGACTACGCGCGCACCACGAGAATCTGCGGCGTCGACATCTCCGAGCCGATGCTGCGCAAGGCGCAGGCGCGCGTGCGCGCGCTTCGCTTGAGCAACGTCGAGGTGCTCTCGGTGATGGATGCGAAGAACCTCGCCTTCCCCGACAACTCCTTCGACGCGGTGGTCGCGCAATATGTCATCACCGCCGTGCCCGATCCCGAAGGCACGCTCGACGAGTTCGTGCGCGTGCTCAAGCCGGGCGGCGAGCTGATCCTCGTCAACCACATCGGTGCCGAGAGCGGCCCTCGAAAATTGTTCGAGCTCGCTTTTGCGCCCATCGCCCGCCGCCTCGGCTGGCGGCCGGAATTCCCGTGGGCCCGCCTCGAGGGCTGGGCCGCCAAGCATGGCGGCATCACCCTCACCGAGCGCCGCCCCATGCCGCCGATGGGCCACTTCTCGCTGATCCGCTACCGCAAATCGTAATGTTCTGGGAGCGGAACAGCGCGCCCGTCGCGCGCGTTTTTCTCTCATGCGCACGACATCAAACATCATTCTCGCGGGCCTCCTGATCGCCGCTTCAGGCGCTGCGATCGCGCAGGCCCCGCCCGCCCCGGCGACGCCGCCGCAACAGACCGCGCCGCCATCCCCGCAACATGCGACGGGTTGCACCCCGCAGGACCGTCCGAATCGCCAGTCCGACGGCACCACCACCGGCCAGTCCCGGGAACCGCTCGGAGACAAGCTGGCCAAATCGGAGGGCGTGCTCTGCCCGCCCTCCGGCATCGACCCCGAGATACACGCCCCAGCCCCCGACACCGGCGCCAATACCCCGGTGATCCCGCCCCCCGGCAGCCCCGGTGGCGACCCGAATGTGAGGCCGAAATAGGCGCTTCCTCCTTCGCTTCTCCCCGCGCGCGGGGAGAGGCCGGAATCCGCGCAAAGCGCGGATTCCGGGTGAGGGGAAGTCTCCGCGAGGCTGGTGCCCAAAATCCTACGGATCCGGCCAGAAATGGTCGTTTTCCCGCCGACTTGTCCCGCCGAAGCCTTGGCGAAGGCGGCAGCTTTTAGCGAAGGCGGATTGACTTCCCGCCGCCCCCTTCTTTATATGCCGCGCGTTCGCGAGATCGGCCCTGGTTGCCGCCGCGATCCCTGTGGCGGGGTAGCTCAGCTGGTTAGAGCACGGGAATCATAATCCTGGGGTCGGGGGTTCGAGTCCCTCCCCCGCTACCATCTTTCCCCACACTCCCTTTACCCCGTTAGGGTAGGCAGCTTCGCCGAGCAGGGCATTTAATCGGCCTGCAATCTCAATCGCTACTCCACCCGGTCTGTCTGGATCCCGGAACACAGTGACTGTATCGACAAGGTCCCTGATGGCTTGTGCGGCCTCTGCGTCGCCAGCTGAAACACTTTTCCCCAGCGCTTCTTCAAGCCGACCGAGTTGCTCCTCGTATCGTTTCAGGATGCCCGGATGTAACGCGACTTCCTTTAGTGTGTGCGGTTCGCTCTGCAACTCCTCAGAAATCCGCTTTCGCTCGGCATCTAGAGCCGTCGATCTTGGCCCGAGAATCGATGGATCGCCGTGTCCTTTTGCAATTGCATCCACTAGTCGTTCGATTTCTCGGTTCAATTGCCCTAGCTGCTGCTCAAGGCGCTGCCGCTTTGCCTGTGATGTAGCTGCGAGGCGCTTCCGCTCCTCCAGATACGTTCGTACGTATTCCGAAATAACCTTCGGGGCGCGCAGTTCGGCCTTCAGCCCGCTGAGGACTGCACTTTCGACCGTGTCTAAATAGAAAGTCTTGGCATCAGTACATGTGCCGCTCTCTATCGCCGCGGAGCAGCGAATACGGACGCGCCCTGATTTGTCCCGCCCATTGGTTGCCATACCCGAACCGCATGAGCCGCAACGGAGCAGGCCAGATAGCATCCGACGAGGTCGACGTTGGTGGCTGGGATGATTGTGACTGCGCTCTTCCTTGCGTTGCTGAGCAGCTGTGAACAGCTCTGCATTGACAATTGCAAGATGCGGTACTTCAGCAACTTGCCAGTCACTCTTCGGATTCGGTCGGGACAGGCGCTTTCCCGAGTCAGGGTCTTTCACCATCCTGACTTTGTTCCAGACAAGGCGCCCTATATAAAGCTCGTTCTGCAGAATGCCGGCACCCCTCTCATGATTGCCATTAATTGTTGAGGCATTCCATGCTCGCCCCCGCGGAGGTGTTATCCTCTCCTTGTTGAGATCGTGCGCGATTTCCCGAGGCGTACGGCCGTCCACGTATTCCTGAAAGATGCGCCGGATCACTTGTGCCTCGGTCTCGACAACTACTCGTTCGCCACTTCTTCCAGTGACCGCGGCGTATCCGTATGTCAGGCCACCCCCAGCCAAACCTTGCTTGACCCGCCCCGCTTGGCCACGACGCACTTTGTGCGCGTTGTCCTCACGATAGAGTTGTCCGACCAAGCCGCGAAGGCCGACCAGCACGGTGTTAACGACGCCCTCGTGGACCGCCCGGATCTCGATCCCGAGAAAGGATAGCCGCTTATGAATGCCTGCGAGATCTTCCATGTCGCGAGAGAGGCGATCGAGCGCTTCGACGATCACTACGTCAAAGGATCTCTCCCGCGCTTGGTCCAACATCCGCAGAAGGCCTTCGCGTCCCATGACAGAGCCGCCTGAACGAGCCCGATCTTCATGGGTACTGATAACGGTTAAGCCTTCGCGCTCGGCATAGCTTTGACAAAGTGAAAGCTGATCCTCAATCGATCGCTCGTTCTGAAGATCGGTTGAGAATCGAGCATAGATCGTCGCTCTTTTCCTTATCGCTTCGATTGGCGAGCTGTCTTTCATGATCTTCCCTCGCGGCCAGACGAGCAAGTACGCGCGCGAGGCGTAAGATCGCCTTGTCTGGATTCGTCTGCAAGGACAATTTGCGATGGGCGTCCCGCACGATCGAATCTAGGTCATCGCGCAACTCAACGAGGTGCACGCACCTGCGCTGGCGCCAATCGACAAGAGGTGGAGGGAAGTGATCATCCCGTGTATCATGCTCGGATGGTGCCTAAGCGCAACGGCCGCTATGAGCTCGTCGTGCAATCGGAGGCCCCGGCGAAGAAAAAGAGCGGAGCCAACGGCTTCGCTCCCGCCGAAGTGATGCTGCTTGGAAGCGGCACACCCTTTGCAGCTGGCGAATACCTGAATCGAAACTTCCGGGCCCCGTCACGAACAGGACTCTATCCCAGCTCGTTCGCCGCCAGTTCGGCCTGAATGGAACCGGTAGCTAGACCGTATTATCAGGAGGTGGTGGAGGGCTCAAATGTCCTTGGACACGTGGTCCATCCAGGCGAGCGGGACATGGTCTCGGCGGTTCTGGCAACGACCAGACAGACCAAGGCCTGCGCTCTTAGCCTGTCTGGTCGCTATGGCTCCGCCTATGTGCCTGGACATTGCGTAAAGCGGGCGGGACCGGAGGAGATCAGCCAGCTGAGCCGCGCAGATCGTGCTCGCTTCGTTGCAAATTCAGTCTTTGGACATGGAATCCGTCCGAGCCGCAATTCCGTGGGTTTCGGTCGCTTCTTCCTGCAGGCGCTGGGCGTCTCTTGCGTCGCCGAGTCCGTGGCACCCGCGCTTTCGCCTTACCTGGCAGTTCCGCCAGTGGCTGATCGAGCCAAGCGCGGATCCGGAACGATACCATGCACTGCAGTTCCAGCTTCCAAAAGGCATCTTGCTCTATGGACCGCGAGGATTCGGCAAGACCCACGCGGTGGACACGCTCGTGGCCGTCCTCGGGAGACCAACCTTCAGGTTTGACCTAGTCACGCGATCGAAAGGTGGAGGACCTGACGGAGATCCACCGGATGCTTATACCGGACAGTACAATCGTCTTGCCCTCGTAGCTGCTGAACGGATCCTGGCCAGATATGAGGCGTCCGGGTAATTCATGTTTCGTAAACAACGAGTCGATGTCGTTACCGAGCTGATCGGCCTTGCGGTTGCGCGCGAGAGTCCGTCTGCGATTCGATCGATGTGGTCTTGTTCTTGGCTGTGAATAGGACGATGTGGCGAATCATGGCTGGCTAGGACTCGTGTGAGATGAAGGCTGATCGCAGGACTATCTTGATATCGTGCCAGCGATGGACGCCGCATGGTGCTCTGCGATTGCATTTTTGTCCCTCATAATGACGCTGGAAGGGCGAGGCGCTCAATGGTTTGAATGTGACGCGCAAGCAGATCGCAGGCTTGATCGATATTGCGCGCTCGTAATGCTTGCAGAATCAAGCGGTGATCCTGATTGGAGCGCGGACGCCATCCGGCACTGCGCGCCATCGCGAACACCAGTCGCGAGTTTGCGAGTTGCAGTCCATCGAGGCAGGCGAGCAATCGAGGCATTGCGCAGGGCGCCACAAGGGCGTGGTGAAATGTGCGATTCGCGATCTCGAATTCCTGAATTGTCTCCGCGTTGTCTGCTTCGATCAGGGCCAGCTCAATCCGCGCCAGATGAGCCGACGTGAGTTTCGGCGCGGCATTCCGCAGCGCGACCACCTCCAGCGCGGCACGCATCTCGGCGATCTCCTTCACCGACTTTGCGTCGAGCGATGCGACGCGCACGCCGCGGCGGGGGGCGGCAACAACGAGATGTTGTGCCTCCAGTTGCCGAAAGGCCTCCCGCACCGGGACATGGCTCGAGTTGAATTCGCGCGCGATATGGTCCTGCCGCAGCGGTGCGTCTGGTTGTAGCGCGCCGCTGATAATGCGGTGCCCGATCGAATGCGCAATGCGTTGCGCAGTTGTCGTGTTGTCGCTCAAACTCATCATAGATTATCTATCAGAAAACATCGTGCGTGGCAGCCACACGTCAGTTAGCATACCTCAAGATGTAAGATCATAGATAATCATAAGGATTATCTATAGTTTGCAGAGGAGGCCGCGTGGCTCGGATGATCCCAAGCGCGAAAACAGAATCGGACGACGGCTACATCGAACCCCTCCGCCACGACTGGACCCTTGGGGAGGCGGAGGCGCTCTACAACGCGCCATTCTCCGACCTGATGTTTCGCGCCCAGGCAGTTCACCGCCGCCGCTTTGATCCCAATCATCTGGAGACCGCGAGCCTTCTCAGCATCAAGACTGGCGGCTGCCCAGAGGATTGCGGTTATTGCTCGCAGAGCGCGCACTATGACACGGGGCTGAAAGCGACGCGGCTGATGGACAAGGCGGATGTGATCGCGGCGGCCGAGCGCGCGAAAGCGGCTGGCGCGACGCGGTTCTGCATGGCGGCGGCGTGGCGCAGTCCGAAGGACCGCGACCTAGACCAGGTCTGCGAAATGATCAGCGCGGTGAAGGGTCTCGGAATGGAAACCTGCGTGACGCTCGGAATGCTGACCGCTCCTCAGGCGCAGCGTTTGTGTGAGGCCGGCCTCGACTTCTACAACCACAACGTCGATACCTCGCCCGAATTCTATGGCCAGATCATCACCACGCGGATCTTGCAGGATCGTATCGACACGCTCACACAGGTGCGCGCGGCAGGCATCAAGCTCTGCTGTGGCGGCATCATCGGCATGGGGGAGCGCGTCGTGGACCGGCTAGGCATGCTGGTGCTGCTCGCCAATCTGCCGAGCCATCCAGAGAGCGTGCCGATCAATCTCTGGAACGAGGTCAAGGGCGTGCCGGTTATGGAAACCGCGGAACGGCCCGATCCAATCTCCCTCGCGCGTCTCGTCGCGGTCGCACGCATCCTGATGCCACAAAGCGTGGTGCGGCTGTCCGCCGGACGGCAATACATGACCGACGAATTGCAGACGCTGTGCCTTCTCGCCGGCGCTAACTCGATCTTTATCGGCGACGCGCTCCTGACCACGCGCAACCCGCAGCGCGAGCGCGACGTGGAGTTGCTTGGGCGGCTCGGCATCAAATCCAGCCTCGACCAAGCGCAGCCGGTCAACACGCAATCTGCGCCGGCTAACGATAGGGTTCACAGCGATTGACGCCCAAACCGCGTCCGCTGACCTCGAGAGACGTTTTGAAGAATGTCAGGAAGAAGCGGGGCTTCGTGATTAGCGGCTGCCTGAGTGATTTGCGCAACCAACCCTTCTACACGCGGGATTGATTAATGACTCCAACACGCGCGGACAAGGTGGCCACGTATCACGCCGCCTTGCGGGCCCTGAACGAGCAGGACCGGCTGCGGCGCCTAGCGCCGCGTTCCGGTATTGATTTTGGATCGAACGACTATCTCGCGCTGGCGAGTGCGCCGCGCATGAAGAAGGCTGTGGCGGCGGCGCTGGAAGCCGGCACTCCAATCGGGGCCGGCGGGTCACGACTCCTGCGCGGAAACTGCGACGAGCACGAACGTCTCGAAGCGAAGGCCGCGCACCTTTTCGGAGCCGAGACGGCGCTGTTTTTCAGCGGTGGATATGTGGCGAATTTTGCGATCTTGACCACGCTGCCTCAACGGGGCGATCTGCTGGTACTCGATTCGCTCGTGCACGCGAGCATTCACGAAGGCGCACGGTCCGGACGAGCCGAGTTTCGCGAAAGCGCTCACAACGATCCCACGTCGGTCGAAAACACAATCCGCGACTGGCGCGCGAAAGGCGGGACGGGCCGCGTCTGGATCGTGGCTGAAAGTCTATACAGCATGGACGGCGATTTCGCGCCGCTCAAGGAGTTTGTCGCAATCGCCGACAGGCATGATGCGTTTCTTTTGGTAGATGAAGCTCATGCCACTGGCGTGTACGGTGAGCATGGAAGGGGTCTGACCGCCCCCTATGAAGGGCGCGAGAACCTGGTGGTCGTTCATACGTGTGGCAAGGCGTTGGGCGCCGCCGGTGCCCTCGTCACTGCGAGCCGAGTGCTGCGCGACTTCATGGTCAACCGTTGCCGTCCATTCATTTTTGCAACCGCCCCGTCGCCTTTGCTGGCTGTTGCCGTGCAGGAGGCGCTATCAATCTTGAAGGAGGAACCGGAACGACAACAACGCCTGGCCAGCTTGGTCGCCTTCACACATCGGGAGATCCGCTTGCGCGGGGGCCGGAGTCCCTCCGTTTCCCAGATTGTGCCTTACATTGTCGGCGACAACGCGTGCGCCATGAAACTGGCATCGATGCTGCAGGCTCGCGGATTCGACGTTCGCGGAATCCGACCACCGACTGTGCCGGCGGGCACAGCTCGGCTGCGAATCTCCCTGACACTGAATGTCGGAGAGAATGATGTGCGTGCGTTGCTCGATGCCTTGATGGAAGAAACCGGAAGCGAGGCAAGATGGCTCGGCGATTCGTAGTCACCGGCACCGACACTGAGGTCGGCAAGACGATCTTTTCCGCAGGAGTCGTCGATTTTCTTGATGCTTATTATTGGAAACCTGTCCAGGCTGGTCTTCGAGGGGAGACCGATTCCCTGGTCGTTAAACGACTGGCTGAACTTCCCGACGAGCGGATTGTGCCAGAGCGGTATCGTCTTGAAACGCCAGCGTCACCACATCTCGCAGCAGAACTCGATCGCCTTCACATCGACGCTACCTCACTCAATGTACCGGACACCGGGGATAGCCCGCTCGTGATCGAGGGGGCAGGCGGGCTAATGGTACCGCTCAATCGCAACGAACTCTATATCGACGTCTTTGCACGATGGCGGCTGCCAGTCATTCTCTGCGCGCGCACTGCCCTCGGTACCATCAATCATTCGCTGCTTTCGCTCGAGGCCTTGCACAATCGCAACATTGAAATTCGCGGTATCGCGTTCATCGGCGAAGAGAACGTCGACACCGAGAGCACCATTTGCAGGATCGGACAAGTGCGGAAGCTGGGTCGGCTCCCGTGCCTTGATCCACTCACGGCCAACGCGCTTCGCGCGGCCTTCAAAGTCTCGTTCCGTGGTGGCGATTTCGATTGATAATGTGCAAAGCAAAGTCGCGGATCTGGCATCCGTTTACCCAACATGCGCTGCAAGGCGAGATGACAAAGATTTTACGCGGGGAGGGTGCATATCTTTACACCGCGGATGACCGTCGCATCATCGATGCGATCGCGTCCTGGTGGGTTGTGACCCATGGCCATTGCCATCCATACATCGTGAGTGCCATTCAGAAGCAGGTCGAAAAGCTCAACCAGATCATCTTCGCGGGCCACACTCATGAACCCGCCGAAGAGGTTGCCTCCCTGCTTTTGAAACTTGCGCCCCGCGGCCTCGACTACGTCTTCTTCTCCGACAGCGGCTCGACGAGTGTGGAGGTCGCGCTGAAGTTCGCGCTCGGCTATTGGCGCAACATCGGCGAGTCGCGCTCACGCATCGTCGTGATGCAGCATTCCTATCATGGCGACACGGTGGGGACGATGTCAGTCGGCGCGCGTGGTGTGTTCAATGCGGCCTACGAACCTCTGCTGTTCGAGGTTACCTCAGTGCCGTTCCCGGCGCTGGGTCATGAACAGCCGACGCTCGACGCGCTCGAGGCCGCGTGTCGCAACGAAAATCCGGCTGCCTTCATCGTCGAACCCCTGATCCTGGGAGCTGGCGGGATGCTTATGTATCCTGCTTGGGTCCTAAATGAAATGAAACGGATCTGTGAGGCCTCAGGCGTCCTGTTTATTGCCGACGAGGTCATGACAGGCTGGGGGCGCACTGGAACATTATTCGCTTGCGAGCAGGCTGGTGTTACGCCCGACATTGCCTGCTATTCCAAGGGCCTCACGGGTGGCGCTCTTCCGCTTGCGGTGACGCTCTGCCGCGCGGACATTTTCGACGCACATTATTCGAACGACCGAACCCGCACCTTCTTCCACTCCAGTTCTTACACGGCAAATCCGGTGGCGTGTGCCGCTGCCAAGGCGAACCTGGATCTCTGGTGCAACTATGAGACTTACGAGCGTGTGGCCTCCGTCGCTGCAATGCAGAAACAGAAAATCGAGCCATTTCGCGCGGACGTGCGCTTCGGGAATGTCCGTCAGACTGGTACTATCACAGCACTCGAGCTGAAGGTGCGCGACGAAGGCTACCTCGCCAATATCGGGCCGAGGCTGCAGGCGTTCTTTAGCGCTCGAGATCTGCTGCTGCGCCCGCTTGGCAATACGATCTATGTCATGCCGCCGTATTGTGTCACGTCGGCGGACCTCGAGGAAATCTACGCTACAATTAACGATGCAGCCGATGAGCTGGTCTAGAAGCAGGCCGGATCGGTCGCCACAGCCTGTCGGCGAATCTGCCGAAGCCAATGGCAACGCCCGCATGACCAAACACACCGGGCCGAGAAAGTCTTCGTCTGGTGATCGCGCAACCAAAAGGAACTTCCATCCGTTTGCGGGCCACTTTCGAGGAATCGATTTCTTTTTTTCTTCCCCGGTTGACAATTTTCTTCCGCGCTCCTTAGGAAGTACAAGGTGCGCAAAGGCTCAACGGTATTTCAAATGAGAAAAGTACGCTGTGCTAAGCAGTCGGGGAGTTGGGTGGCATCAAAGCCTTGCCAATTCGCACCACAGAATCGAACTGGGGTCATCGATACGATGGGGTCCAAATGAGCCACGTTTCGCAGCAACCGGTCGAGCGCATCACGATTCCCATGCTACAGCAGTGGAAGGAGGAGAACCGGCGCCTCGTCATGACCACTGCCTACGACGCGGTTGCGGCGCGTATCGCGGATCCTTCCGTCGATATCATTCTGGTCGGTGACAGTGTCGGTAACGTTTGCCTTGGATTTGAAAACACGCTGCCCGTGAGCGTGGCGATGATGAACCATCATCTGGAAGCCGTTGCACGCAGCAAGCCTCGTGCTTTGCTCGTCGCCGATATGCCGTTTCTTAGCTTCCACCTCAGCGTCGAGGAAACCATACGCAATGCCGGCGGATTCCTGCAGCGAGGCGCAGCCGCGGTGAAACTCGAGGGCGGCGGCAAGCGTATCGAGATGGTACGTGCCCTTGTCGATTGCGAGATTCCCGTGATGGGTCATCTGGGTATTATGCCCCAGAGCGTCAACGTCATGGGCGGGTTCAAGGTGCAGGGCCGGAAAGCGGATGAAGCGCTGCGGTTGCTTGATGATGCTCACTGTCTGCAGGAGGCCGGCTGTTTCGCTTTGGTGTTGGAAGGCATTCCGGCCGAGCTTGCTGCTCGAGCAACCGATTCCTTGACAATACCGACGATCGGAATCGGCGCCGGCCCGGTCTGTTCAGGGCAGGTGCTTGTGTTTCATGACGTGCTGGGCCTTACCGAAGGTCATCGCCCCAAATTCGTTCGCGCCTATGCGGAAGGCTTCCAGCAGTTGCATGATGCGCTTTCGCGCTGGGCCGCGGATGTCCGCAGTGGTGCATTCCCGGGACCGCAAGAGTCCTATCGACTTCCTGAAGGCGTCGGCAAGGCAATTACCAACTGGGCGCCGTCCAACCCAACCTGATGTAGAGCTCGACATGCAAACAATCACGAGGGTCGCCGAGCTTCGCCGCACTCTCGCAAAATCCCGCAGTGCCGATCAACGGGTCGGATTCGTGCCGACAATGGGCTATCTCCACGATGGCCACCTGGCGCTGATCGCGGCGAGCCAGGCGCAATGCGACGTCACCGTCGTCAGCATCTTCGTCAACCCCACTCAGTTCGGACCAAACGAGGATCTCAGTACCTACCCACGCGACTTCTTGCGCGATGAGGGACTGTGCCGCGATGCCGGTGTTGCGATCCTCTTTGCGCCGGATGCACAGGAAGTCTATCCGAGCCATTTCGAGACCTTCATTGAACCGGGCGACCTCGCGAAACCTTTGTGCGGAGCCTTCAGGCCTGGACATTTTCGCGGTGTCGCGACTGTCGTATGCAAGTTGTTCAACATGGTGCAGCCCGATGTCGTGTTTTTTGGCCAGAAGGATTTTCAGCAATGCGCCATCGTGCGTCGCATGGCGGTTGATCTAAATCTCCCGATCGAGATCGTCACCGTACCAACCGTTCGCGAACAGGATGGGCTCGCGATGAGCAGTCGCAACCGGTATCTCAGCAAGGAAGAACGTCAGCGGGCCCTTGCGATCAATCGTGGACTATCCGCCGCGCTCGATGAATTTCGCTCAGGAGAGCGCAACGTAGAAAAGCTGATCGCGATCGCCAAGGGGCATTTAGAGGCAGTTGACCGACTGCAGTATCTTGAACTTGTCGACGGTGACACGCTCAACAGTGCCGATAGTCCACTGCGACGCCCCGCGGCGCTTTGTGCGGCAGCCTACGTCGGCTCAACCCGGCTGATCGACAACGTAATACTGGCGTTGCCAACTCCGTAGCGCAATGCGTCGCCAAACCGTACGCAGCATATTGAGCTTGAAGAAGTGCTCAAGGCAACTTTTCCGACAGACGTGTCGAACTGGTAGCAAAGGGCGAACTCCGACCCGACGTTATTCAGCTAGTTAGCGATAGGGGGTGCTTGCGGAATATTGCGGGACGGAGAAATTTGCGTCTGGCAACGTCACAAGTTTCGCGCGGCTGCGACCAGCGACCGTTTCGACAAACCTTCGTATAGTGTTTTGCAGCCCATGCTCTATTGCCGACTTACCTTTGTAGAGTTGAGCGCCGGTCAGGTCGTTTGTACTTTCGATATTGAGCCTGGATCATTCGATCGATGGGTCGGTGCGAAGCCTGAACTGATACCTTGCTAGAAGTCGCTGCGTTCCAATCAGGTGTGAGGACCGAACATCTTGAGTCGGACCTTTGGCCGATTGCACGTGTGCGTCTTTAGAGTAGCCGATAACGCGTCCCTTATACTACGGACTTTAGCGCAGTCGCCGCATTGATGATCATTGCCGCAGCGCAAGTTGCTGGCGCATTTGCACCCCCTCTTAAAATACGAGTCGACATGGCATTTACCGAGCTTTTCATCAAACGTCCGGTATTGTCTATCGTCGTCAGTTTCCTGATCTTGCTGATCGGCTTGCGCGCGGCCACCGTACTGCCGATCCGGCAATATCCCAAGCTGTCTAATACGGTCGTCAATATCACGACTTCCTATCCTGGTGCCTCCGCCGACATGATCCAGGGGTTCATCACAACTCCTCTGGAGCAGGCAGTCGCTTCCGCCGAGGGCGTCGACTACATCAGCTCCTCATCAGTGCTCGGTACCTCGACCATCCAAGTCTACATCAAGCTCAATTTCGATCCCAACGAAGCGCTCACCGAGGTGCTCTCCAAGGTCAACTCAGTCAAATACTTAATCCCGAAGGAATCAAACGATCCGGTCGTCACGAAGTCGACCGGTCAGACCACCGCTGTCATGTATATCGCCTTCTCCAGCGAGGAACTGGCGGCCAGCGCGATCTCCGACTACCTCTCGCGCGTCGTGCAACCCGTTATGTCAACTGTCGACGGCGTCGCAGCGGCAGACATCCTGGGCGGCCAGAGTTTTGCGATGCGGCTATGGCTCGATCCTGCGAAAATGGCAGGGCACGGCGTGTCGCCGGCTGAAGTTTCGGCTGCAATCGCCGCTAACAACTTCCAGGCCGCGGCCGGCCAGAGCAAGGGCTATTTCACTATCTCTGATATTACGGCAAACACGGACCTGCGGAGTGTCGATGACTTCAAACGCATGATCGTCAAAGCCAATGACGGTGGCTTTGTGCGCATGGAAGACATTGCGGTAGTCGAGCTTGCCGCGCAGACCACAGACACCAGCGTCACAATGAACGGCGAGCACGCGGTCTTTATCGGCGTTCAGGCGAGCCCGCAAGGCAATCCGCTAAACATAGTGCGAGGCGTTCGGGCGTTGTTTCCAGAAATGGAGCGTAACCTGCCGCCGTCACTGAAGATGAAAGTGGCCTACGACTCCACCAAATTCATTCAATCGTCGATCGATGAAGTAGAGAAGACGCTCATCGAGGCCGTCGTGGTCGTGGTGGTGGTGATCTTCCTGTTCCTGGCCTCGCTGCGGTCGCTCATCATTCCTGTGGTCACTATTCCGTTGTCGCTCGTTGGTGTCTGCAGCATGATGCTGGCGCTGGGGTTTTCATTCAATCTTCTGACGCTCCTTGCGATGGTTCTCGCGATCGGTCTCGTGGTCGACGACGCGATCGTGGTGGTGGAGAACATTCATCGCCATTTAGAAGAAGGTGCGACGCCCCTACAGGCTGCTACAAGGGGCGCGCGCGAGATCGTCGGCCCCGTTGTCTCCATGACGATTACCCTGGCTGCGGTATATGCCCCAATCGGATTTCTCGGCGGCCTCACCGGTGCGCTGTTCCGCGAGTTCGCGTTTACACTAGCGGGAGCGGTGATCGTATCGGGCGTGATCGCTTTGACGCTGTCGCCGATGATGTGCTCGCTCTTCCTGAAGCGCGCTGAGGGGGGGCGGTTTGCAAGACTTGTGAACCGCGGGTTCGGCGCCTTGACACGATGGTACGGCCGCAAGCTTGACCGCTCGCTCGACTATCGTCCGATTACCGGCCTGTTTGCGCTGACCATGCTGGGCCTCGTCGGCTTTCTCTATATGCATATTTCCAAGGAACTCGCACCCGAGGAGGATCAAGGTATCGTATTCGCGCTAACGAAGGCGCCGAAATACGCCAATATCGACTACCTCGACTATTACGGCACCAAGCTCGAAAACGCGTTCCAGAAATTTCCAGAGACTGATTTGAGCTTCGTGCTCAATGGCGTTAGCGGCCAGCAGAGTGGCATGGCCGGCATGTTGCTCAAGCCATGGGACGAGCGCAAGCGATCATCGATTGTACTAAAGTCCCTTGTCCAGGCCGAGCTGTCCAAAATCGAAGGCATTAACGCGTTTGCCTTTAGCCTGCCTCCGCTTCCGGGCGGTTCGGGTGGCCTACCAGTTCAGATGGTGATCAATTCGACGCTTGGCTTCCAATCCGTCTACGAGCAGATGTCGAAGCTGAAGGATGCCGCGCGCAAGAGCGGTCTGTTCATGGTGAGCGACTCCGACCTCGAGTTCAACCAGCCGGTTGTACGAATCAAGGTTGATCGATCCAAGGCCAACGAGCTTGGCATCACCATGCAGACAATCGGTAACGCGCTCGCCACCTTGCTTGGCGGAAACTACGTCAACCGCTTCAATTTGCAGGGCCGCTCCTATCAGGTGATCCCGCAGGTGCCACGAGAGGAACGCCTGGCGCCGCAAGCAATCGGGAGCTATTATGTGAAGACTGCGACGGGCTCGATGCTCCCGCTGTCTACCGTAGTCTCCACCGAGACTGCGACCGATCCGAACGCGCTCACCCACTACAACCAGCTCAACTGCGCGACCTTTCAGGCCGTGCCGATGCCCGGCGTCACGATCGGACAGGCTGTGGACTTCCTGGAAGCCGAGGCGAAGAAACTGCCCGCAGGCTTCAGCCACGACTTCCTGGCCGACGCCCGCCAATATGTGCACGAGGGTAACCAACTGGCCATTACCTTTGCATTTGCACTCATCATCATATTCTTGGTGCTTGCGGCACAGTTCGAAAGTCTGCGCGATCCCTTCATCATCATGATCAGCGTGCCGATGGCAATCGTCGGCGCCTTGATTCCGCCATTCTTTGGCTGGGCGACCATGAACATCTACACCCAGGTCGGACTGTTGACACTGGTCGGGTTGATTTCCAAGCACGGCATCCTGATGGTTGAGTTCGCCAATGAGCTGCAGCTCAAGGAGAGACTTGACCGTCGCTCGGCTATAGAGATGGCGGCGCGCGTCCGACTGCGCCCAATCTTGATGACCACGGCGGCAATGGTCACGGGCTTCATACCCTTGTTGACCGCAACGGGAGCTGGCGCTGCGAGCCGCTTCTCGATTGGGCTCGTGCTCGTCGCTGGCATGTCTGTGGGCACGCTGATCACGCTCTTCGTGCTGCCGGCGGTCTATGTCGCGATCGCGTCCGATCACGGAGCCGATGCGAGCTCCGCCCGCGGGAAAATCGCCGCCGAGCTCGACCTCACCGGCGCTGCTGATGCCCAGATGGCCAAGCAATGACGATAAAATCAATCCAGGTTCGCTCAGTGTGGTGAGCGAAGGAGCCTGCGACCGCTTCACGCTCCGTTGCGCATCGAGATCTTCACGCCCTTGGTGCCGAGCTTGGCGAGTCAGGTGCTCGGCGAAGAACACGCCGGTGATCCGCTGCTCCACTAAGGTGAATTGCACCGGACATTCACGGCAGCGGAACGCCCAAGCTCGATCTCGCCGCGGCGAAGAGAATTCATGCTCTCCTGATAAAAAGGTTGGCTTGCCATTCATCCCAACGGCTGTTGAAGGAGAATTATTTGCTTCCGTCTGACCGCGTTGCGTAGCTAGCTGAAAAAGATGAACGCCAATGACACGTATTGGCTGAGTGATCGTAGTCGGGTACTGGGTGTGCAGCACAGCTTCTGTTATACGACCGAAGTCGAGAATAGGAGCAACTGCTGAACCTCTGCACTTGACCACGGCCACTGCCATTGTGAAAACGGCCGGAGTTGCTAAGCGAATGGTCAGAATCTGCCGCAATCCCGATGACCAAGGCCACGCTGGTTCCTGACGCGTGACCCGACGCCCTCCGGAGTGGGAAGTTAACGAAATGCCTGAGTTTGATGCTGCTATGTGGTTTTTGTCCGCAACGACGTGTTTTGCGGCCTTTGTAAATGGAGCCATCGGCTACGGCTTTTCGTCGCTCACTGTACCCCTTGCGCTGGTTTTCTACACTAACCGCATTCTCAACCCCGCTATTGTCATTATCGAGGTCTTCGTCAACGTTTACGTCCTCCTCATCAATCTGAAG
The DNA here is from genome assembly GCF_045571415.1 of Bradyrhizobium sp. LMG 9283. Taxonomy (NCBI): domain Bacteria; kingdom Pseudomonadati; phylum Pseudomonadota; class Alphaproteobacteria; order Hyphomicrobiales; family Nitrobacteraceae; genus Bradyrhizobium; species Bradyrhizobium sp. LMG 9283. Next base: position 7,773,517 of record NZ_CP120691.1, on the reverse strand, counting down.
GGCGTGCCGGTGGTTTGGAGACGAGTGTTTCCCATCTTGCTTGGGCTCTTGCCGGGCATTGCGCTCGGCGGCTATGCGTTGACCTCCCTGCAGCCGGGCTGGATCAAATTCGCCACCTACACGATGATTCTGCCCCTGATCCTGCTGCAAGCTGCGGGTTGGCGCCGCCCTATCGAAGCAAGCTGGCTCATCGGCCTGCCATTCGGGTCGATGCTAGGCATCCTCTATTCGGTGACGACTATCTCCGGCCCTCCCTTAGCGATGCTGTTTAACAACCAGGGCCTGGTCAAACAAGAATTTCGCGCCGGCCTGGCCCTGGTTCGCGTGGCGGAATCGAGCGTGACCGCCCTCGTCTATTATCAGCTCGGCTTGTTCATTTCCGAAAGCGGCACCTTGCTCTACGTTTTTATACCCAGTGTCATGCTTGGCATCCCGCTGGGGTCTTACGTCATTCGCCGGCTTGATCCGGAGATATTCCGACGCATCTGCATGAGCTTTGATGCTTGGATCGTGGGCTTCGGTTTGTCACGAGTGCTCATCGAGCTCGATCTAGTGCAGAGCGCCTGGGCTTATAGCGTGATGGCGGCGGCGATACTGATCGATCTCTGCCTGCTATACTTGTTCCTTACCACGCACAATCCGATTTGGTCAGAGCGACGGTCTCGGCGAACTGCGGATATAAGCGCTTGAACGATGCCGGCGGGCACCTCGGTATCGAGTGCGCCCGCGTCCTGCACCTAACCGATGCCGCCCCCCTCGGCGGCGACAGATGGCATGAAATTCTGGTTCATTGCTCCAAGACAGCCCAGCCCCGGCGCCGGGAATTCGGGATCACAGGACAGCCTTGAACTTTTGAAGGCTGATGATGTCGCCATGCCATTCAAAGTGGCTGCGGTCGCCGGGGGCGAACGCTAGTCCAGAACAAACGGATCACTCGAGACACGACACATCAAGTGCGGCACGGGGGACCACCTGGCCGCCTGAAACCCGGAATAATCGAGTATCAAAAGTTTCAGGGCGACGTTGACGGCTTGCGCGTGATAGCGGTGCTCGTTGTGATCTCGCGTCTCAGCGACGTTGCTCTTGATGAGAGCTTCCGATTGGCTGCAAAAGCTGTCGGAAAACTTACGGCCGTGTGCGTGCCAAGTACCAGAGGCGTAGGGCGCCGTTGGCTTTGTAGGCTTTGCAACAAGCCGTTGAGCGTTGCGCCTCCAGCTGTCGCAGACCAGCAACAACTGCCACCCGCCGTATAGCTAGCACATTCGGCAAAGATCAGCCGAAACACCGCGTCCAGGGGCTCGACGACCACGCCTATTTGTCGCTCGCCCTGTGACGTAGCCCAGTTTTTGTGGCGGCATCGCATTTGCAGGGTTGAAGAATGTCAACTTGAGGCCATCATCGTCGAGTGCGGGCCGCTTGCAGGCGGCGCATCGCAGGATGAGTGGCGCCGCGCTCACGAGGCCGTTCTCTCAGGAGCGCCCGTGATACCATCTGCCAATTGGTCTGCCGGCCTGCTTGCGACGCGGCTCGCATTCTTTGTGGCCGGATTCGGCCTCGCGGCCTGGGCGCCTTTGGTGCCACTCGCGAAGGAGCGGCTTGCGGTGGATGACCACATGCTCGGTCTTCTGCTGCTCTGTCTCGGAACGGGATCCGTCATCGCTATGCTTTTGAGCAGCCTGTCGAATGCGTGGTACGGCAGCAAGCCCATTATCCTCGCGGGTGGACTTGGACTCGCAATAATCCTGCCGTGGCTTGCAATTGCCGACACACCTCTCAGCCTCGGTGCCACGCTGTTTGCTTTCGGCGTTTCACTCGGCTCGATCGATGTAGCCATAAACATTCATGCGATTGAATTGGAGCGCGCCACCGGACGTCCATTGATGTCCGGCTTCCACGCCCAGTACAGCATTGGGGAATTCACCGGCTCTGCCGCCGTGACCTCGTTCCTCTCGCTGCAGCTTGGTCCACTTTTTTCGACGTTCCTCTGTTCGGCGTTAATAACGATCGCGATTGTGTCGGCTTGGCCGGGGTTGCTCGGGACGGGTTCGAGGCAGCAGGGGCCATTGTTTGTCTTGCCCCATCGCAGTGTAATGCTAATAGCTGTGCTCGCGGCTATCACCTTTCTTGTTGAAGGTGCAATGCTCGATTGGAGCGCTTTGCTTCTCGTTGAACGAGATCTTCTCGCGGAGGCGCACGGGGGCATTGGTTATATGCTCTTCTCACTCGCCATGACCGCAGGGCGTCTCAGCGGAGATGCCGTGGTGGCGCGAATCGGCGATCGTGCCACATTGATGCTCGGGACGCTGCCGACCGTGACAGGCTTCTTGGCCGTGGTGGCCGCGCCCGTTGCGTTGATTGCTATGGCGGGGTTCCTGCTTATTGGATTGGGTATTTCAAATGTTGTACCCGTACTGTGTCGACGCGCCGGCAAACAGAAAGTGATGCCAGCAGCCCTTGCGATCGCGGTCATCACGACAGCCGGCTACGCGGGTATACTCGTTGGGCCCGCTGGCATCGGGCTCGTCGCACACATGTTTGGCTTGCCCTTGGCGTTCGCGATGTTAGGCGCGCTCATGTCCATTGTTACACTGTCGGCGAGGATCATGATGATAGACCCCCGCTAAGCCGTTGGTCGAGAGGAAAGGGACACCAGCACGCCGGCTAATGATCGTCCACCGCTCGGCGTAGAGGCTTAGAGTCGATGAGCGACTCAATGTGATGGCAGCACATCGATCATTACCATTCTCCTTTTGCTGCAGTCGACTAGGCGCGACGGGTCGAAGCTGATCTCACCGCGAAAACCGACGGCGGCCGCGACGATCAGTGCGAACTCGGCGATGCTGATGTCCTCGCCGGTGCCGATATTGACCAGTTCCGGCGAGGAATAGGTCTTCATCAGATGGATGCAGGCGTCGGCGAGATCGTCGACATAGAGGAATTCGCGGCGCGGCGTGCCGGTGCCCCACACCACGACGTTGCCGCCGCCCGATATCTTGGCCTCGTGAAAGCGGCGGATCAGCGCGGCGACCACGTGGCTGTATTCGGGGTGATAGTTGTCGCCGGGGCCGTAGAGATTGGTCGGCATCACGCTGATGAAATCGGCGCCGTACTGGCTGCGATAGGCCTCGGCCATTTTGATGCCGGCGATCTTGGCGATGGCATAGGGTTCGTTGGTCGGCTCCAGCGGGCCGGTCAACATCGAATCCTCTCGCAGCGGCTGCGGCGCCAGGCGCGGATAGATGCAGGAGGAGCCGAAGAACATCAGCTTCTCGCATCCATTGGCATGGGCCGCTTCGATCACGTTGCTCGATATCGCCAGATTGTCGTGCAGAAACTCGGCGCGCAGCGTGTTATTGGCGACGATGCCGCCGACTTTGGCGGCGGCGAGGAACACGGCCTGCGGCCGCTTCGCGGCAAACCAGGCATTCACCGCGGCCTGGTCGCGCAGGTCGACCTCGTTGCGCGACACCGTCAAGAGATCGGCCTGTTCGCGTGCCAGCCGGCGCATCAGCGCCGCGCCGACCATGCCGCGGTGGCCGGCGACGAAGACCGTCTTGCCCTTCAGTTCAAACGCAGTGCTTGCCATTGGCTGCGTCCTGCCTGGCTTCGACGAGATCGCTGGCGACCATCTCCTTCACCAATTGCGAGAACGGCGTCTTCGGCGCCCAGCCGAGTTTCGCGCGCGCCTTGCTGGCATCGCCGATCAGGAGATCAACCTCGGTCGGACGGAAATAGGTCGGATCGATCTGCACCAGGGTCTTGCCGGATGCCTTGTCGAGGCCGACCTCCTCGACGCCTTTGCCGCGCCATTCGATGCTGCGCCCGACCTCGGCAAACGCCAGCTCGACGAACTCGCGGACCGACCGAGTCTCGCCGGTCGCGAGCACGAAGTCGCCGGGCTCGTCGACCTGCAGGATCCTGTGCATGCCCTCGACATAGTCGCGGGCATGGCCCCAGTCACGCTTGGCGTCAAGATTGCCGAGATAGAGCGTGTCCTCGATCCCGACCTCGATACGGGCGATGCCGCGGGTGATCTTGCGGGTGACGAAGGTCTCGCCGCGGATCGGGCTCTCGTGATTGAACAGGATGCCGTTTGAGGCAAACATGCCGTAGGCTTCGCGGTAGTTTACGGTGATCCAGTAGCCGTAGAGTTTCGCCACGCCGTAGGGCGAACGCGGATAGAACGGCGTGGTCTCCTTCTGCGGAACTTCCTGCACCAGGCCGTAGAGCTCGGAGGTGGAGGCTTGATAGAAGCGCGTCTCCTTCTCCATGCCGAGGATGCGGATCGCCTCAAGCAGCCGCAGCACGCCGATCGCGTCCGCGTTTGCGGTGTATTCCGGGCTTTCGAAGCTGACGCCGACATGGCTCTGCGCGGCGAGGTTGTAGATCTCGGTCGGCCTGATCTGCTGCATGAGCCGGATCAGGTTGGTCGAATCCGTCATGTCGCCATAGTGCATCAGGAACGGGACCTCGCCGACATGCGGGTCCCGGTAGAGATGGTCAACGCGAGCGGTATTGAAGGATGACGACCGCCGCTTGATGCCGTGCACGACGTAGCCGAGACCGAGCAGATACTCGGCGAGATATGCGCCGTCCTGCCCGGTGACGCCGGTGATCAGCGCAACGCGCTGCCTTGAGTCCTGAGCCGCCATGGTCTCTCTTAGTTGCGCCGGAAAGAAAGCCTCCCTGTGAAACGCTATTGCGAAGCCGTTTCTCAACAAATCTAGATGCGGAAGCGCGCTCCACCCGCAATTAGAGGAAAGCGATCGTTAGCTCCAGTCATACACATCACGTATGAATGCACACTATATACATTGATTTATGTTGGACTGGAGGACGCCAACAGAGTGAGCTTAGAAAGTGAAAGTCAACTAAGCCTCGCAACCTGCGTGATATCCGCGATGGTCCTAAGCAGGCGAGATGGATGGAAAACGCTGTTAGAGCGCCAGGGTGCCCTTACCCCCGGGCGATAGCTCCAATGAGATAGAAGCCGACGGTATGTGTTCCTTATCTATCCTCAGGCGCATGTACGCACTCGCGTGGTCTCGTCATGGCTTGGGAGAGCGACGAGCTGAGGCCGCAGTCGTCAAGCATTTGTCGGAGTGAAGGGATGCAAGCCAGCACGCAGTCAAGCCTGCGCATTGTAGTCTACAAAGCGCTCGTACCGTTAACTTCCGAACAGAACACCCCGTCTTGGGTCGATTCATCAGCCGTGATCAGCGCAGTTGCCAATATCCAACTCGCGGCAGGCAGTGGACGGTCGACGCAAGACAAAATGAGAAAGAGTAGCAAACGTTGGTATAGATCCTCGAACGTATCGATATCGAAAGTTTACGTTTGTACAATAGAGTGTCGGCGCCAATCGTTTAGTCTCGAGGAGCGTAACGAGCCTCGGTCCGAGTATGATGATCCTCTTAAACCCGCGCCGGCAAAATGTTTCCAGTGACACGGGACAATTCACGCTAGAGTGGCTGCGCAAATATATATCGGCACCAGACTATGTAGAAGCCATAGGCAGGTTTCATCTTTCAATCTCCCGAATGGAACGCAGCCGAGACGGAACGTGAGCCTCTCGAAAGGTCTATCAGTGAGACGCAAGGACTCAGTTACTCTCACATCCACTGCCGCTCGGTTCGCCGGTATCCCTGCTCACTTTCCTGGAATTTGAGCTGCATTCGTGAAATGGCTCATCAGTGATGATGCGCCAAACGAGACATGATGTTTTATCGTAGGATAATTTGCCTGCCGATCTGGTTCCAATGTCCTCATCTATGGAGCCAGACTATTTGCGCGATGTATCCTCGCGTCGGCTTGTGGCGACGACGACAGCTATCGTCGCAAACCGCGCGATTCTGTTTGTGTCAGGATTGAATGTCGCGCCACGCTGCAAGCGCACCTGCATATCTGGCTCTCCCCGAAGCGGTCACGCTATTCGCCGCCGCATTGCAGTTTGTACTCGATAAGTAGCCAAAAGCGGAAGGTAGCCAGGCGAAGCGATGATGGCTGAAAGAGATCAACTCACGCTTGTGAATGCGGCGGCGATAGCGGCGGCCGCGACAAATCCCGAACTTGACAACTGTTATCATCGGGCAAGCGAATTTCATAACGGGGTTCCTGTGAGCGGGAAAGCCGGGCTTCTTTAACTTGGGCAGCATTGATCGATATGTGTGGAATTGTCGGCATCTTGGGGCGTGGCCCGGTCGTTGGTCAGTTGGTCGCTTCGCTCAAGCGATTGGAATATCGTGGCTACGACTCCGCAGGCCTCGCTACTCTCGAAGGTCTCCGTATCGAGCGGCGACGCGCTGAAGGTAAGCTGAGAAACCTTGAGGAGCGGCTGCGCTATTATCCGCCGTCGGGTCGTACCGGTATTGGTCACACCCGTTGGGCGACTCATGGAAAGCCGACCGAGAGCAATGCTCATCCGCATGCGACGGAAAATGTAGCGGTCGTTCATAACGGGATCATTGAGAATTTCAGCGAGCTGCGAGCCGAGCTGGAGCGGAATGGAGCCCATTTTGACTCAGAGACGGACACCGAGGTGGTGGCACATCTCGTCGAATCTTATCTCAAGAATGGCTACTCGCCGCAGGATGCGGTACAAGCGTCGCTGCCGCGGCTGCGCGGTGCCTTCGCGCTGGCATTCCTTTTCAAGGCGCACGACGACCTTTTGATCGGCGCGCGCAAGGGGTCGCCCCTTGCGATCGGACATGGTGACGGCGAAGTGTATCTAGGATCGGACGCGATCGCGCTCGCGCCTTTGACCGACAAGATTACCTATCTTGAAGACGGCGACTGGGCCGTGCTTACGCGCACGATGTGCGTGATTTATAGCGCAGACGGCTCCGTCGTGCAGCGGGAAACATCAAAGTCTGGCGTATCGTCACTCCTTGTGGACAAAGCGAATTATCGCCACTTCATGGCCAAGGAAATCCACGAGCAGCCGACGGTGGCCGGCACGACATTAGCGCATTATCTCGACATGGCGGCCAAGCGCGTCGCCCTGCCGCTCACATTGCCGTTCGATTTTAAATCCATTCAGCGCATCTCAATTGCCGCGTGCGGCACGGCGAGCTATGCCGGGCACATCGCCAAATACTGGTTCGAGCGGCTGGCGCGCTTGCCTGTCGAGATCGATGTAGCGTCCGAGTTCCGCTACCGGGAGGCGCCTCTGCGCCGGGGCGATCTCGCCATCGTCATCTCGCAGTCGGGCGAAACCGCTGACACACTGGCTGCGTTGCGATATGCCAAGGGGCAGGGCGTGCACACGATATCTGTGGTCAACGTCCCGACCTCGACGATTGCGCGCGAGAGTGAATCCGTTCTGCCGACGCTGGCGGGGCCAGAAATCGGCGTAGCCTCCACAAAGGCATTCATCTGCCAGCTGATCGTATTGGCGGCGCTTGCCGTCTCAGCAGGCAAAGAGCGCGGTAAGCTGTCTGAGATCGATGAGGCGAAGCTCGTGCGTGAGCTTATCGAAGTGCCGCGGTTGATTGCTGCGGCGCTGTTGATCGAGCCGCAGATCGAGAAGCTCGCGCGTTATATCGCCGACTCGAGGGACGTGCTCTATCTCGGTCGCGGCACATCGGCCCCCCTGGCGTTAGAGGGCGCACTCAAGCTGAAGGAAATTTCCTATATCCACTCAGAAGGTTATGCCGCCGGCGAGCTCAAGCACGGACCGATCGCACTGATCGATGAGGCCGTGCCTGTGGTGGTGATCGCGCCTTACGACGAGGTCTTCGAGAAGACCGTCTCGAACATGCAAGAAGTTGCCGCTCGGGGCGGCAAGATCATCCTGATCACCGATGCCAAGGGTGCTTTGGAAGCGACGGTGGACACACTCATGACCATTGTGCTGCCGGAGATGGTCGCAAGCTTCACGCCGATGGTCTATGCCATTCCGGTTCAGCTCCTGGCTTACCATACCGCCCTCGTAAGGGGCGCGGACGTGGATCAGCCGCGTAATCTAGCAAAATCGGTGACCGTCGAATGAGGCCGCAGTGTTAGTATCGGAGCATTGAGGCCTCGGCGTCGAGCCGTTGGGCTCGCGTTTGGTCGCGTCGATTTCGTGGGGACGGAACCGGACAAGTTCTCGATCTTGCTGTATCCGAAGTTGCTCGTAGCTGCCGTATGGTTGCGCGACTCAGGCCGTGCTCCGCTGAGTGGCGAGACGACGACGTCACTATGGCGTGGGCGAGCTCAGAAGGAGAACGATCCCGGCATCAACAGGTCAACCATAGACGCGATCCAGCTAAAGAGCAGATTCCGTCGTGCTTGCGTCATCACGTCAGGACACCAATGGCAGCGAGCGTTACCTCCCGGCATTCGAGTGTAAGGTCGATAACAATCGGGAATTAGTCGTGACCGATTTCAGCGGTGATTGGTCGCTGAGGGCAGCGATGATGGCGGTCAGGAAGGGACGCCAAAGAGTCCTCAGCCAGGCGAGGATGCCGCGGAAGTTATGGCCGACGGCGGAGAGGATGACGCTGGCGGCATCGCTGGACCGGTGAAGTACTGGAAATACGGGTCGTGGAGCCAGCGCTCGCCCCTCATCGGACAGGCCGTAAATGTGCTTGAGCAGCAGCAGCCCGATCACAAAGCGGGTCGCGATCCCGGACCGGCCGTTCTCGCTGTACAGCGGCGCGATCTCGCCGTCGATCCAGTCCCAATCGACCTTGCCGGCGAGCTGAAGCAGCGCGTGCTTCATATTGATGATCTGGTCCAGCCTGACCCGGAACAGATCGCCCGATCCCGCCGTCCTGTGCTTCTTCGGTCGCATCGCCACCTCCGATGCGACGACGGAATCAGTCATGGCTGGCGATTCGACGGAATCCCGGAAATGAAATTGCAAGGCTCCGATGCCCTGTGCACCAAAACCCTGCATTCGCAAACCAGTCCACAACGACAAAATGCGATTCTAGCTCAATCGCTTAGGCGTTCTTCACGGACGACGCGTTAGCTTTCTCTTCACGAGAGCGCGCGACGGAGGCTCAACCTCGGCGCGTCAGCTCATAGTCAGCTAGACCTCTTACCATCGTCGGTAGAGCTCGAGCGGCGCGAGCTCAGCACCCCCAACCGCACCGACAGGAGAGAGATCCGATGTATGGCCGAATTGCTGGCTCATCCAGCCAATCCACAGGCGCTACCCAGGCTGACGAATCGAGGCATTCAGATGACGAGGGCTTTGCGGAAAGGCTTGCAGGCATGGCGCCCGATGCTGGCCCAAGTTCGTCCCAGGCAGCGACACGGCCGTACTCCGTAGTTTCCCGACCTCCGATCGAAGAGATCGACATGGATACCTTCGGGGAAGAAGTGAAGGCCTTCTATGGCGATGACATCAAGCACATTGCCGATAATCCACTGGAGTACTCGGATTTCATATCCACAAAAGCTGAGCGCGCAGCAAACGTTGCTAGAACCCACGGGCACACCGACGAAGATACGGACGAGGCGCGATATTTCGCCTATCGCTTGGGTGACAAAACCGTTGGGCTTCTAAGAACAGAAGGCGGACTTCGGGTAGGAGGAAGGCGATTCAGCGCCCAGTTTCCCGGTCGAAACGCGGTCACATCCCAAGTAGATCTTCGGGTTACTCATCCGCTCGTCGAGAATGCTGGCGATATTCTACTGGAGCATCAGCTTCGGGAGGACGGCGAGCGAGCATTGATTATGTCAAAACCTGCGTTGCCAGGCATCGAGCCCCGTCTGGCTCAGATGGGCTTTGTTCCTGTGAGTGATAAGAATCACTGGGTGCTTGATCCTCACCAGCATCCCGACAAGTGGACGCATAACGCTGAAGGTAAATGGCAACGGGTAGGCAAACCTGAAGGATATCTCGCCGCAGAGAGTAGTGGTGCTCAGACAAGAATCGAGCGAGCTTCGAGTGAAGCAAGTGATGAGACAGAATCGTCCGGCGATGACACGTCTTGGTACTTCGAACGCCTTAATCTAGGCCCGGGGTCGGCTGCCGAATAGTCGCTGTGGACGAGGCCGGACCTGAGCGGTGGCTACTGAGCTCATTGAGTATGTTGCTGCAGGAATGGCTCGCCACTTCAAAACGAGCTTGCGTTAGGCGGCGGGATCGCGCCCGGAGTGCTGCACCGACCAGCGCTGGGCCGCTCGCCGCCAGTCAGCGAGCACGCGTGGCCGAATTGGATCCAATCCACGCATTCCATAAGGGCCCGCGACGTGTCGAGGCCTTCGGCTGCACGATGGTGTCGACCGTGACCCGCTTGAGGTCCTGATCGCGTAACGCGCCGACCTCGTGCGCCACCCGCAGGCTCTCGGCCAGCAACAGCTCCAGCTTGTCGCCAAGCCGCTTGCGCCAGTGGCTCAGGTCCGAGCGCTCGCGCGGGAAGGCGTGCTGAAAGAACTCTTCGCCGGTGAAGTACTGGAAATACGGGGCGTGGAGCCAGCGCTCGCACACCCCTCATCGGACAGGTCGTAAAAGTGCTTGAGCAGCAGCAGCAGCCCGATCACAAAGCGGGTCGCGATCCCGGGCCGGCCGTTCTCGCTGTACAGCGGCGCGATCTCGCCGTCGATCCAGTCCCAATCGACCTTGCCGGCGAGCTGAAGCAGCGCGTGCTTCATATTGATGATCTGGTCCAGCCTGGCCCGGAACAGATCGCCCGATCCCGCCGTCCTGTGCTTCTTCGGTCGCATCGCCACCTCCGATGCGACGACGGAATCATGGCTGGCGATTCGACGGAATCCCGAAAACGAAATTGCAAGGCTCCCATGCCCGGTGCACCAAAACCCTGCATTCGCAAACCAGTCCACAACGACAAATGCGATTCTAGCTCAATCGCTTAGCCGTTCTTTACGAACGACGAATTACGGACAATTGGGAGATCGAAGTTCGGCTCTTGGTTACCCAGCCTGCTATCTGCCTTTGCAGGGCCAAATCAGCCCGAAGCTCAATGCACAAAAGATATCTCTAACTCATCCTCGCATCTTGCCGAAGCCGGCGAGCAAGTCGGTGCAGACAGCTTCGGGCCGCTCCGTCGCGGCTTACTCACTGGAAGCGCAAACGCGCGACAACTTACTTTTACCGATTGCCACATCCGCGCCATGTCGCGCAAGTTGAGCATGCATTTCGACCCCGGGGACAATTGCTAGGATTAGCAGTCCAGTTTCTTGCTTAGATCGCGCGTAGAAGCGGCTCATTCAATCCGGTCGGGCCACACGCGCCACCGCGGCCCTCCCACCTGCTACGTGTCATCAAAAGGATTGTTAGAAACCGGACATTCCCGCGCAAGTTCCAGGGCTAGAATCAATAGGAGATGGTTCGCCGCACCGGAAGGACGCGGCGCGCCCGCCGTATATGCGACAGGCGAGTACTCTTGGCCATTATCTGGCCCAGCGACAGCCGACCCGCTCGTATAGCAGGATCGACCATCCTTGTGGTGACGCGGGATTTAACATGACTGGCAAATCCGGTTGGTGGGCCAGCGATCGCATCGGGCTCCGCGAAGCCACAGATCTGGTTGACAGAAGAACCGCTCCTCATTCTCGGCACCGGAATTGCTGTCCCGCTCCTCGAACGCGACTGCTGTCAACGCATGTCTGGACTGCGGCGCCTTAGGGCAGCCTCTCCATTTCTATCGTTTGAACGCTCGCACCGAGAATACGATTGTGCAGCCGCAAATCTCAGGGCCACAACTCAACAAGGCAATCGTGGTGAGATGGCTTGCCAGTAGGCGTCCGTTCGCCACATCGTGATCCCGAGGCGATACCGAGCCACGCGGTAGAGAACTTCCGCCTTGCCGCCGGACGTGCGAGGGGGGAGTTCCATGGCATGGTTTTCCAGGACAGCGACGTCGCAAAATGGCTTGAGGCGGCTGCATGGTCGCTTTGCCAGGCACCAAATCCAGACCTGGAGAAAGCCGCCGATGAGCTGATTGAATTGATTGCGGCCGCCCAATGCGGCGACGGCTATCTCAACACCTATTTTATACTGAACGCGCCTCAGGAGCGCTGGACCAATTTAGCGGAGTGCCACGAGCTTTATTGCGCCGGCCATTTGATTGAAGCGGGTGTCGCTTTCTTTCAGGCGACTGGCAAACGGCGATTGCTGGAGGTTGTTTGCAGGGCTTGCTGACCACCTCGGCACAGTTTTCGGCCCGGAGCGCGATCAGTTGCACGGCTACGATGGCCATCCGGAAATCGAACTTGCGTTGGCACGCCTCTACGAAGCGACAAAGGAGCAGCGATATCTCACGCTGGCCAATTATTTCGTGGAGCAACGCGGCACGGAGCCGCACTTCTACGACATTGAGTGCGAGAAGCGCCAGCAATCCTGCGTCCCCAAATACGACGGCACGCCTTTGATGATAGAAAACAAAGCGTATAGCCAAGCGCACTTGCCGCTTTCGGAGCAGCGGACTGCAACCGGTCATGCGGTTCGTTTTGTATACCTCATGACGGCAGTAGCTCATCTCGCGCGTCTGCGGCAGAACGAGCAGCAGCGCCAAACTTCCTACGGCTATGGCAAAACATGGTCCAGCGCCAGATCTATATTACCGGAGCCATCGGCTCGCAAGGCGCCGGCGAAGCGTTCAGCAGCGATTACGATTTACCGGATGATACGGCGTACGCGGAAAGTTGCGCGTCGATTGGCCTGATGATGTTCGCGCGCCGTATGCTGGAGATGGAACTGGACGGTCGCTATGCCGACGTGATGGAGCGCGCGCTCTACAATACCGTTCTCGGCAGTATCGCGTTCGATGGGCGTCACTATTTCTATGTTAACCCGCTCGAAGTGCATCCCAAAACGCTCAGGTCCAATGGCATCTACGATCACGTCTCGCCGGTGCGTCGACGCTGGTTTGGCTGCGCGTGCTGTCCACCGAACATCGCACGCCTTTTCACATCGATTGGTCATTACATCTACACGCCCCGCACAGACGCGCTCTATGTAAATCTCTACGTTGGGAATAGGGTGGCAATATCCGTCGGCGGACATGCGCTGCGGTTGCTCATCAGCGGCAGCTATCCGTGGAGAGACGAGGTGGAAATCGCCGTCGAATCTGCGCCGCCAATTGCCCACACGCTCGCCCTGCGCCTGCCGGAATGGTGCAGCGCGCCGCAGGCGAGCCTGAACGGCGAGCCTGTCAATTGCGAGCCGCGCAAGGGCTATCTTCACATTCGCCGCACGTGGCGGCACGGAGATCGCGTCAAACTATCGTTGCCGATGCAAGTTCGTCGCGTATACGGCCATCCACAACTTCGCAATTTGGCCGGCAGGGTGGCCATCCAGCGTGGTCCGTTGTCTGGAGGAGGCCGACAACGGGACCGAGTTACACAACGTTTGGCTTCATGCAAACAGTCGGTTTTCCCTCATCGAAGGAACTGGTCTCTTTAACGGCAAGATTTTGCTGCAGGCCAACGGGGCACGGTTGCAACACACGCATTCTGAAGACGGCGCTTTATCAGGACGACAAAGTGCCTGGACAACTAGAACCGCAGCAGCTGACATTCATTCCCTGGTTCAGCTGGGCTAACCGCGGCGAAGGCGAAATGTGGATTTGGGTAAATGAGCGTTGACGCCGAACGCGCGGGTCGCGCTTCCACGAGTCGAAGTTAGATTACGCTTCTGGCGCAGGCGATATCGTTGGTCAAAGTCTGGAAATCAGCGAAGACGGCTCGTCCGCGAGCTCCACTGGAACGTTGAAAAGAAAACCCAGATATGAGGCGGCGGGGTAGAACGATCCGATTGGCGTCAGCAGATGAATCATCGATCGACCCAATTCCTAATGGAGCAGCATCCTCGGACGTGCTCGCGGCCTCTCATCAAACCTGATGAATGGCAATGGGACGAGCGTGCCGCGGTGTCGTTCAGAAGGAGGCCCTGTGACAAGCCAGCATGAGGGCGGCCAGCAGGACCACGTCAGGTTTTGGTAAGCCAGGCTCCCTATCAGCGCCGCTGGGCCTAACAAGCCTGAACTAAATGCGGAAATGTATGTCCGACGGGAGCACCAATCGCCATGTATAATCGGATCAATGGCTCGTCCTACTTCCAATCCTATCGCCTTGCCGAAACTGATGAGCAAAAGGACGCAGATAGCTTTGCGGATGCGTTCGCCAATATGCGCTTAGCCGAATCTGGCTCGAGTGGTAGTTCATCTTCGGCAACAAGACCGTATTCGCTCGTTTCAACCCCTCCCATAATAGAGTTCAAGGATCGTCAGTCATTCCGAAAAGCCGCGGAGGCCTATTATGGCGACGAAATCAAGTACATCGCCGGCAACCCGCAAGAGTACTCGGACTTCGTGTCCGCTAAGGCAAGTCGAACTGCAGAAATTTCCGAAGACTACGCGTCAACTCGAGATTCCGAGAATGCGCGATACTTCAGCTACCAATTGGGCAACAAGAGTGTCGGACTTCTAAGGATGGAGGGGGGCGACAGCATGACGGAGTTCGACGTCAAAAAGTGGCAGGAGCTATTTCCTGGGCGACCTGGGACTACGTCTACTGTAGATCTTCAGGTCGTTCATCCGCTTGTCGAGAACGCTGGCGATATTCTGCTCGAGCATCAACTTCGAATGGACGGCAAACGGCCGCTGCTCAATTTGCGTCCGGCTAATCCGGAAGCAAGAGCCCGTGCGGCAAAGATGGGGTTCGTCGAGGTTGACGACGACAACATGGTTCTCGACCCAGAGAAGTCAGACAAGTGGGTAAGGAATAGCGACGGCGAATGGCAGCGAAAAGGCACTGCTGCGAGGTATCTTTCCAAAGCTGACGACAGTGAAGGCAGTGATACCGAGATCCCAGCGAGCTCCTCAACATACGATTATGAGGATGATTTTATGTGACATGGGATCATCGGGGATTTGGCCCCATGGAGTAAATCTATCTAGCTTGCTCCGGGTTCCTCTGTGTTTATCGCCATTTCGGCTGAGAGTTCCGCCGAGTTGGCTCAGAATACTGTCCCCAGAGTGCACCTTGGCTTAGCGGTTGCTGATTTGTTTGCGCCTTGGAAATAGGGCCCACTGCGCAAGGCAATTGCTGACAATGCTCGCTGCGGCGAGGATCTGCATGGGGTGCCGCCAAAGTCCGCCCGGCCATCGAGGGGGCCGGGCGTGTTCCGCGCCGAGCACGTTGGACGGCTTGGAGGCAGGCGTCTTCACAGAATGATGCCTACGAAGTAGTAAGGGCGTTGGCACCTGCCGTGAGTCGGTGGGCAGGAAACGCACAGCGAACCGGCGTCCCTATGGACAAGGCTGGCCGGCATGCGTCAACGGACATAACGACGTCGTGAGCACGAGCATCGTGCAAAGCTCTTTCACCAGAAAAGCCTCAACACAAGACGTGAGGCGGTTGTCCTGGGCGAAGCTCCGTTGGCATGGTCACTGCAGTCGGGCTGCGCACAGCCGATCTCTTGCTTTGTCGAGCGCTCTCGGCCAGCTCCGCTCTGCAATGGAATATATAGCCTCGATCCAGACGGAGTTAAGAAGTGCTTAGGCTCGTCGATCGCTTTAGGTGAGCATTACGTTGAACGTCGACCTGCAGAATGAGTCGAGCCGGCGTGCCCTCCGTCCCTCGCAGCGGCAAGTTGTTCTGCACCAATGTAGCCGCCTGGCGATAGTCGGTAAGGCATCCACAAGGCAACAATTGGCCTCTAGCTCGCCTGATTTTAGAGCAAGTAGCGTGTCCGACCGCGAAGAGGTTGATCGGTGGCGAGATCGTCGTCGCATGAGCGTTTAGATCGGACATGAACTCAAGCGCTGCAGGTTGATTGCGTCAGATCCCGACTCGGCCGCCACACGCCTTCAGTGCGGTGTCGATGTACTCGATTAACGCTTGTCCGCCAAAGGGTTTGGCAAGGAAGCCAATCGCCCCGGCGCCCAGCGCTGACGCGCGCACGCGGTCGTTGGGGAAAGCAGTAATGAAAATGAACGGTGCGTCGTAACCACGCGTCCGCATCTCTGCCAACAGCTCCAAGCCGCTCATAGCCGACATCTGCACATCGGTAATGACACAGGATGTCTCGTTCAACTGCGGCGACCGCAAGAGTTCCTCGGCCGACGCAAATATTTGGACGATGTAGCCACGCGATTTCAAAAGGTTCTCTGTCGCCGCACGGACTGAGGCGTCGTCGTCAACGACGGAAATCAAAGGCGTGGACAAGACGAGCCCTCCTGGCGCGGGAATAGTGGCTGCCAAAGCATTAGCCACTTTCGGGGAAAGTGGGCTCGAGTCATGAATTTGTAAAATCATACTTGGGTTTGTTCAGGACGATTGGTGCGAATTCCCAGCGTCTCAGTCATTCTGATCAAGTCGGCCAGCGACCGGGCACGCATCTTTTTCATGACGTGTCCCCGGTAGA
This sequence comes from Bradyrhizobium sp. LMG 9283, assembly GCF_045571415.1. Lineage (NCBI taxonomy): Bacteria > Pseudomonadati > Pseudomonadota > Alphaproteobacteria > Hyphomicrobiales > Nitrobacteraceae > Bradyrhizobium > Bradyrhizobium sp. LMG 9283. Next base: position 7,757,193 of record NZ_CP120691.1, on the reverse strand, counting down.
TCTTGACCGTAATTTCGGCGAGCCCAAGCTCGGCGGCTACTTGCTTGTTCATCAGGCCGGCAGCGACCAGTTTCATCACCGCCTGCTCGCGCGGGCTTAAGGTCTCAAATAGAGACTGCAGGTTCGCGACGGTCTGCTGAGCCTCCCGTCTTTTGCGATCGCGTTCGGTCGCCGCAACCACAGCATCAAGCAGTTCCTGATCGCGAAACGGTTTGCTGAGAAAATCGACCGCTCCTTCCTTCATGGCCCTGACGGTCATGGGAATGTCGCCATGGCCGGTAATAAAAATGATCGGAATATGTATGTTCAACCTAGCCAGCTCGGTCTGGTACTCAAGGCCGCTCAAGCCTGGCAGCCGGACATCAAGAACTAGACAGCTAACAACGTCCGCAATTGTGCTCTGCAGCATTTCGCGGGCCGATCCGAATGCAACGACGTCCAACCCTACCGATTTAAAAAGGTTCGTAAGCGAGCGACGCATGGAGATGTCATCCTCGACGACGAAGACGATCGCCTTTGTCGAGGCCTCGGCATTGCTGCCTTCACTTGGCGAGTCAAAGCGTCCTGTCACGAGACGACCTCCTTATGCAATGGTAGGGCAAACTGGAACGTCGCGCCCGGCCCATGTCTGTGGACCATTGACAGCCGCCCTCCGTGAGCTTCCACGATCGACCGGCAGATCGAAAGACCCATCCCAAGGCCACTCGACTTGGTGGTGAAGAAGGGATCCAAGACACGGTCCGCGTCGTCCTCGGCGACCCCGACGCCGCAATCGGTCACGGCAAGCTGCACCTGCCCCATGTCGTCCATTGATGATTGAATCAGCAGTTCGCGCGTCCGGTCTGTAACAGCGTCCATGGCTTCGATTCCGTTCATCACCAGATTGATGATCACCTGTTGTAGCTGAATCCGGTCGCCGAGGATTGCTGGCAGCGCTGCCGTCAATTCGGTTCGTAACGTCACTCGGTGGCTCACCAGCTCTCGTGTTACCAGCGCAATGACGTCCTTAACGACCTCGTTGATATCGAGCGGCACCATCTCAATCTCGCCTTTCTTCGCGAGTGCGCGAACACGACGGATCACCTCGCTTGCCCGGATTGCGTCTTCGATGATCCACTCCACCGAAGAGCGCGCGGCGGAAAGATCAGGAGCTTCGCGACCCATCCAACCGAGGCAAGCATCGGCGTTGCTGATGATAGCGGCGAGTGGCTGGTTAATTTCGTGAGCGATGGTAGTTGTCAGCTCTCCTAATGTCGTTACACGCGTCACATGCGCAAGCTCCGCCTGTGCCTTTCGTAGTTCTTGTTCGGCTTGATCGGCGCGAATGGTAGCGGTGATGTCAGTGCTGACCCCACGGTAGCCGAGAAAATTGCCGTTTCCATCGAAAAAAGGCTTGCCACTCGTACGGACGTAGATCGGAGAGCCTGTCCGATTCACGGTGCGGTAGACGAGATCCCGAAACGGAAGATGGGCCTCCAACGTCGCCCGATGCTGCCGCCACTTCTCGGGTTCCTGTTCGACGTCGCAAGCAATGTCCCAGCGAAGCAGGCCCATCAATCCTGTCGCCAAAATTCCCGCAGCGCTGGTGTGCTCGGACAAGTGAGTGACCTGATGATCTGGCCCAGTCTCCCAGAGCCAGTCGGAAGCTGTTTCGGCGTAGTCGCGAAAGCGCTGTTCGCTTTCGCGCAGCGCGGCAAGTGTGGTTTCCAGGCGTTCCCTAGCTGCGTGTTGCTCGGTGACATCCATATGTGTTCCGATCAGCTCGCTGACGTTACCATCGCTGCCGACCACCACGTGCGCAACGGAGTGTATGCGCCTTATCCCGTCATCTGGCAAAAGGATACGGAAATCATATTCGAACCGTCCCTCCTTGTGTTCAATCGCCTGGCGCTGCACCTCCTGCAACCGCGGCAAGTCGTCCGGATGGATGCGCGATCGAATGGTCTCTATCGATACCGGTTCTTGTGGGCTAAAGCCAAACAGACGATCGACCTCGGCGGAGCGATACACGAAATCTAGACCGTAGACGTCCCAGGACCAGCTGCCTGTGTGACTGAGATGCTGGGCTTCGGCCAGATATGCTTCGCTGCGGCGCAGCTGCTGTTCTGCTCGCCTCGCCGCCGTAATATCCGTAGCTGCCCCAACAAACTCGATGTCACCAGACGCAGTTCTCGTGGCTCGTGCCTGCGCATGGATGTGCTTCACCGAGCCGTCCGGTAGCAGCAACCGGTATTCGTGCTCGAAATCGCTCGGGTCTCGCATCGCTCGATCGATAATTTCTTTAACCGATGCCCTGTCATCTGGATGAGTGCGCTCAACGATGAGCTGCGGCCCCGGGGCAGTCTGAGGATCTAATTGGAAAATCCGAAATGTTTCCTTTGACCAGAAAGCCTCGCCCGTAGTGGCGTTCCAGCTGAAGCTGCCTGTATGACTCAACTCCTGCGCCTGGGCCAAATGTGCTTCGCTCCGCTGCAGGGCAAGTTCGGTCCGCTTTCGCTCCGTGATATCTTCGCAGGCTATAAGGACAATGGGCTGGTCATCGGCCCAGAGCATGGCTTTGGCGTTTTCACGTACCCACAATACCGAGCCGTCCTTCCTGACTTTCTGGACGTCCCACATGCGCGATTGTCCGATATCCTCAAGGCACGTCCGGACGCATTCGCGAATGAACGCGCGATCCTCCTCAAGAAATACGCCCAGCACGGATTGACCGACCAGTTCAGCACGAGCATAGCCGAGTTGTGTCGCGCCGAACGTATTGACGTTGAGGACAGTGCCCGCTTCATCGACCATGAAGTACATGGCCGGATTGTGCTCGAAGATTGCGCGCCACCGTTTTTCGCGATCCTCCAAATCGGCCGCACTCCGCTGAAGCTTGGCCGTAGCCACACGCGCAGCCTCTCTTTCCTGGCGGAGCTTTCCGATCAGGTGCGTTCCCACAATCGAGGCAATAAAGAATGCAACAACCACCGGAAGATCTTGGGGGTCATCGATTCGCAGGCTGAACGCCGGCGGCGCAAAATAGTAAGCGAGAGCAAAAATGGCTACGATGCAAAGCGCGGACGACGCGATGAAGCTGCCCATCAACGAAAACAGCAATATCACCAACAAATAGGCGAACGCCGTCGCGGCAAAATGCGCCTGAAGGTACAAGCAAGCCAGTGTTACCACGGCCAGCGTTATGCAGCCGAAGGTAAACTGAGGGCCTGAACGTTTAAAACTGCTGATCTGGCTACACATTGTGATACCGTCCGGCCTGTTCTCCGGCGGGAGAGCTATAACATTTTAGGCAAAAATGGGGCAATCCTCGGCACCAAGACCGCTGGTAAGCGGTTCCGAGATCGATTGCTTGCTGCTGTACTGAGCACGCGCCGAGAAAAAACGCATTACAGACATACGTATAGTTGTCCTAAACCTTCCAATATAGCGCAGGCTGACACGCCTGCAATCGAAGCTGAGATGTCTGCTTTCCTCCGCCGCCGAGGGGCTCCGGGCAGGCGCTCGAGGATGCGGCCGAGGACAACCCCTTAAGCCAGCGGTACGAGGACAGCGGCTGCAGGTCAGCCAAGACGTTGAGGCAAAACAATCAGGCCCGCCTCGCCGAACCCGGAAAGAACAGGGACAAACTGCCGGACCACTCATCCTGTCGGCTCGATCGGTCATGTGGAAGAAAGCGCAATGGTCATGTGCTGAGACACGAAGGCGAAGTAACGCGACTGCTATCTATGCGTTCAGGCCATCGCGCGTAGATGCGGAGGACTTGTCTCGAGTGGTTAGCTGGAACCGAGCGCGCACAGTGACGCCTAACCGACAATAGCCGTGTGCGAGCCGCCACGGCTCCGTCGAGGTGCCATCTAATCCATGCTGATCACACCCATCACGTCTGATGAGCGCGCACCTTAACAACGGATCACGAGTTGCGTCAGCAAGATCGCTACCACGTCGTTGGTCAGGCGAGGCAAATGCGGTGACCGCGCACATGGGCATTTGTAGGCGGACCAACAGCTAGGTCCGTCAGGCCGGACGCGTTCTGTCGCAGTCCTGTTAGTGGCTCGGCAAATGTTGCACAAGCGTTCAGATGGTCGGAAGCCCTGACCGCGAAAGACGCGCTTAAAATGACTGTAAGAAAAGCTCCGACTCTTTTGCTCGCGTGCGGCATCGTTTCAGGGGCGGCTGCCGGGGCGCAACGCGGAGCAAGGCGCTGCGCTGGAGATCGCGCGAGAAAGTTCCGACTCGTGTCAAGTCGGTTGTGCCGCTTCGAATTACGAGAGATGTGGCTGCGCTTGCATTCGAGGCGTCTTCGAATGGCGGCGGTTAAGATTCGGGACCTACCTCATTGTGCTTGTAGTGTCGATATTGGTGGAGACGGTGGGCTCGTTGAGCCGAGCCTGTAGCGTCGCGTGCTCGAGCTCGTCTTCCCACCAGGATACGAACACGGCGGCGATGCCATTGCCGGTGATGTTGGTAAGGGCGCGCACCTCGCTCATGAACTTGTCGATCGAAAACACGATTGCCATGCCCGGTACCAGCGCTGGGTTGACCACCGACAACGTTGCAGCGAGCGTGATGAAGCCGGCGCCGGTGACGCCGCTTGCTCCCTTGGACGTTAGCATTGCCACGAGCAGGATCGTGAGCTGCTGGCCAAAGGTGAGATCGACCCCGAGTGCCTGGGCAATGAACAATGTCGCAAGTGTCATATAGATATTGGTGCCGTCGAGGTTAAAGGAGTAGCCAGTTGGCACCACGAGTCCGACCACGGGCTTGGAGCAGCCCAGCCGCTCGAGCTTCTCCATCAATTGCGGCAGCGCGCTTTCAGAGGACGAAGTGCCGAGCACGATCAGAATCTCGTCCTTGATATAGACAATGAACTTGAAGATTGAAAAGCCGACGAGGCGCGCGATCAAACCGAGCACCACCACCACAAACAGCGCCGCCGTCGCGTAAAACAGCGCGATCAGACCGATCAAATTGCCGAGTGCTGCCGGCCCGAACTTGCCGATCGTGAAGGCCATGGCGCCGAAGGCGCCGATCGGGGCCGCTTTCATGATGATAGCGATTACGCCGAACACCGCGTGCGCCACGTCGTCAATCATGCCGCGCAGCCGCTCACCACGCTTTCCCAGCGCCATCAGCGCAAAGCCGAATAGGATCGCGAACAGGAGAACCTGCAGAACATCGCCGCGAGCGAAGGCGCCGACCACGGTATCGGGAATGATGTTGAGAAAGAAATCAACGGTCTTCGAGGCTTCCGCCTGCTTGACGTAATTGGCGACCGCCGCAGCATCCGGCTTGACCGCAAGGCCATGGCCGATTTGGACCAGATTGCCCATAACAAGGCCCAACAGCAAGGCAAAACTGGAGACGATCTCGAAATAGACCAGCGCCTTGACGCCGACGCGCCCGACTTTCTTCGCATCTTGAATATGCGCGATACCAGACGTGACGGTGCAGAAAATAATCGGCGCGATCACCATCTTGATGAGCTTGATAAACCCGTCACCGAGCGCCTTGACCCAGTCGTTGGTCGCGACGGACGGCCATAGGCAGCCGACCATGGCGCCAATCAAGATCGCGATCAGCACCTGGACGTAGAGAATCTTATACCAAGCTTGCGACGCGCGCGCGGGCGCCGCAGTTGCCATGGTGGTCATGACGCTTCCTTCCCGAATATACTCGAATGTGAGCCGCCGCGTCGGTGAGAGGCGACAGCGTCATACGAGACTCATCATTTTAGCCGTGTCCGATTGAAGACGGTTCCGAGAGCCGGCGCGCCGTTCCAAAGGCAGGCGTTCAGTTACGTTATCCTTTCTCGCTAAGCAAGATATGCACCAGATGCCCAAGCTGCGGTGGACTAAGCAGTCGCGGACAAGCCGTCGTCTCCGGGTGGTTTGAGTACTCGGACCACGTTCGCAAGATCGAACAAGAAGTTGCAGCGTGACTCGTATTTTGATCGGCTGCGCGCATTAGCGGAGTCACGTCTCGGCCTGGAAACCCTAGCGTGATCGATATGCGCCGACTGCTGAGATGGATGCAACAGTACGTGACATCAGTAAAATTGATAGTTTGGATTATAGGCATCCACGCGATGGAAGCCTGGTTTAGGAACTCGATTGCGCGAAAAAAAGTTTTGATGGATGATTGTCGCTAGCGGCAAAGCTCGTTCGTGCACGGGGCATTTGCCTCCAGGCCTGTGCTAACGATGCGCATTAGGCAGGTTGGTCGAGAGGCCGCCTTCGCTCTCGGCCCCTCGCGCCTTTTGTCGCGTCGCAGAAGCAGCGTGACGATGATTTCTCAGCTAGATCGTTCGCGTTGCTGCTAAACGGCAGGCTTCCTGCAATCCGTTCCATTTGCCGGCGCGGCGAGTGCGGCGTTTGAGCCGTCGGCAAACCCAACAGGCATCTCTCGGGGCGTCAAATTCTCCGTCTCGTTACGCGGCGTGTCCTGTCTGCTCGGGAACAAAAATGCCAGGAATCGGACAGAGCGTTAGGTCCACTCCACAGTGACGTCTACGTCTATGCGAATTTCTCTTACGTTGAGCATAGAGCGCGCCACAGTTCGCACGCGGCACAGGAATTGCTGATGACGAACGAGGGGCTGCCGCCGTCAGATGGATCGAAGCGGCCCTGTCACAGGAGTTGCCGATGAGGCGTGCGATGCTGCTCTTGCTCGCAGAAACGACGCGCGTGAATGTAGCGGCCGCCACGAAGCGCCGCGCAACCAAAGGGCTATCCGCGCCACATCGCTGGGCGAGCCGGACGTGCAGGCGATCAACGTGCCGATACGGCGACCTGCTCTCACTGTTGGGCTGACGCACATGGAGGTCTTTTCGGCAGAGATTTCGCAATCCGTTGCGCTCACGATCGAGCTCGCCAGCGTGACGACCGTAATCCTCCTCGTGATTGGTGTGCCCCTCGCTTGGTGGCTAGCGCGCTCAAAGACTCTTTTGAGCGAGGCGGTGGCGACGATGATCGCCCTGCCGCTGGTGCTACCGCCGACAGCTCTCGGTTTTTGCGTACTCGTGTTGCTCGGCCCCAACGGACCGGGTGGCGTTCTCGCCTCTTTCTGGGGCGAGCGCACGCTCGCTTTTACCTTCGCAGGAATCGTGGTCGGATCGGTTCTCTCGGCGCTGCCGTTGGTGGTGCAGCCGATCCGTAACGCCTTTGTCGCGATAGGCGATCGCCCGTTGGAAACTTCGCCGCCCGTTTCGCCGTTGTATGCCTTCATTACCATCAGCGCGCCGCTGGCGCGACTGGAGTGTGTTAAAGCGGCCGTGGTTGGCTTTTCTCATACGATCGGCACATTCGGCGCCGTGATGATGATCGGCGGCAACATTCCTGGGCGCACCAAGGTGTTGTCAGCCTACGTCGTAGAGTACGTCCAAGCATCGCGCTGGCGCGAGGCGAGTGTGGTTGCCGGCGGTATGTTGATGTTCGCTTTTGCGGCGATCTTCACCTTAGCCCTCATCGACAGACACTGTGCCAGGAGAGGCACATGAGCGCAAGCGCACCGGGCCGGGTAGAACCGTCTTAGGCCTACCGGCCAGAGATATCCGATCACGACCGAGCAGCAGTATTGCAAGCCGATCATCCATCCTTGCGAGGCTACAATGAACAAGCTTGTTATGGCCGCGGCGGCTGCTGGAATCGGCTTCAATTCAGCGCACTCCGCGCCTCTGCCCGAAGCGACGGCCGATGACGTCGGCGTTTCTCAGCAGCGCCTCGCCAAGCTAGACGAGTTCTTCGCTCGCGAGATCGCGAGTAAACGCGTGCCGGGCGCGGTGGTTGCAATCGCCAAAGACGGCAAGCTGATTCACCACAAGGCGTACGGGCAACTCGATCCTGCAAAAGGAAGGTCGATGCGGCTCGATGCGATGTTCGCGCTTGCGTCTATGACCAAACCGATGGTGGCCGTTGCGGGGCTTATCCTCATGGAGCAAGGTCGCCTGCCTCTACAGGCGAGGCTTACGGATTACTACCCAGAATTCGCAAACATGAAGGTGGGAGTGCCACAGCATGACGGCTCATTAGAATTGCAAACGCAGAGGTCTCCGATCTACATCCACGATCTATATCGCCACACATCCGGGCTCACCTATGGCGCGGCCCCCGACAGCTCAGACCAAGTGGCGCGTCTCTATCCTGATTTCGCCGCTCCGCCACTAAGGGGCGATAAGCAGGCGTTCATCGAAGCCATTACCAAGCTGCCGCTCGCGCACCAGCCGGGGACGGAATTCGAATACGGCTTCTCGACTGATGTGCTGGGAGCTGTCGTGGAACAGGTCAGCGAACAGCGATTGGGCGACTATCTTGCCAGCAACCTGTGGAGGCCTATCGAAATGCAGGATGCCACTTTCCATTTGTCGGAATCGCAACGCGAGCGCCTCGCGCATCCATTTCCAGACGACCCGCTGACGGGAAAACCACAAGACATCGAGCTCCTCGAAAGTTCGACGAAGTTTGACTGCGGGGGAGCCTGCGCATTTGCGACAGTCGGTGACTACGTGCGCTTTGGACAAATGCTGCTCAATGGCGGGGAGCTCGATGGGCAGCGCATTCTCGGTCCGAAGACGGTGCGCCACATGATCTCCAACCACCTCGGGCCAGAGATCAAAAATAAGGTCGCCAATGTGGAGGCGCACCGTGCCGGCTTCGGCTTCGGGCTCGGAGTGGCTGTACGCATAAACGAGGGTCTCTCGGCGGTTCCGGGCAATCCAGGTGAGTTCGCCTGGACCGGCGCCTACGGGACACAATTTTTCTGCGACCCAAAGGAGCGCCTCGTCGTGGTGGTCGGAACGGCAGCGCCCGGAGAAATCCGGAAGTATTACCGCGAACAAATCCAGTATATCGTCTATGCTGCAATAATCCGATAATTCGCTTTCCATCGAAAGGCTCGATGAACCGTTTGGGGTAGCAGGCAGACAGTGTTGCTGCTACGCATCGACGTCGACTGAAAGTCGGCGCCGTCGACTGCTATCCGCGTCGGCCGGATCGACCTGTGCTTCAAAAACGAGATCGCCTCCGCCATCGCGAAGAAGCTCTTGCAAGCGGGTTTGGTGTTGCGATGCGCCAAGACGATCGCGCCTTGCTATCGATCGGCTCGCGCGATGAACGCTCCTGTGATAGCTCCGAACGTCCAGGCTCTCGCCCACGATCCTGTAGCGATGCCGTGCGGCGAGCCGCTTTTAATCAAAGGCAGATCGGATCAATCAGTCCTAAAACGCGAAGCAGCGTGCGCATCGCGGCTCAATCCATTGCGGCTTCTCTTCGAAGCTCGACCGCCGCTTTGGTACGGGCTGCTTGCGCACTTGCGACTATGAGCGGCTTTAACACCCCATTGGTCAGCAATCGGCAAGTCTGATTAAGACCGGGGGGCAGTGCGGTGCCCGTCAGCACCAATTCTATTCAACAATCGGCATGACACGTGAGTGTCGCGGTCGTGCAAGAGCTAGTATGACGTAGTCGCCGTGCAGTGGTGAACCATCGTGCTGCTCTGTTGAAGTGCTCACATCGACGTCCAAAACCGGACACCATTAGCATGACAGATCATTGGCGCAGCTTCTGGCTCGCTGGCTGGTTTCGACGATCCGCAAATCTCGAAGCGCTGGCTTGATATCTGTCTAGGGTTTCGCTTCGGTGGCCTGTTTCTTGCTGAACGTCAGCCATTCGTTAGGGCCGACGACAACTCACATGGAAGGCTTCATGGATGGTGCAACGGAAACGTTCTACAGCGTGATCAGACGTCAGGGTATCACGCGTCGTAGTTTCCACAAATTCTGCAGTTTGACTGCCGCGAGCTTGGGACTTAGTCCGCTCGCCGCAAGCAGTATTGCCAACGCCCTGGAGACCAAACCGCGTGTGCCCGTCATCTGGCTGCACGGGCTCGAGTGTACCTGCTGCTCGGAGAGCTTTATCCGCTCGGCCCATCCCTTGATCAAGGACGCGCTGCTGTCGATGATTTCGCTCGACTATGACGATACGATCATGGCGGCGGCAGGACATCAGGCCGAGGCCATCCTGGAGGAAACTCGTGCCAAGTACAAAGGCAGGTATGTGCTCGCCGTCGAAGGCAATCCGCCGCTGAAGGAGGATGGCATGTTCTGCATTGACGGCGGCAAGCCGTTCGTTGAAAAGCTCAGGTCGATGGCGGAAGAGTCCATGGCGATCATCGCTTGGGGCACGTGTGCGTCCTGGGGATGCGTGCAGGCGGCCAAGCCCAATCCGACTGGCGCGGCGCCGATCGATAAGGTGATCACCAACAAGCCGATCATCAAGGTGCCCGGGTGCCCGCCTATCGCAGAGGTCATGAGTGGCCTCGTGACTTTCATCACCACATTCGGAAAGCTTCCTGAGCTCGATCGCCAAGGGCGTCCAAGGATGTTTTATTCCGAGCGCATTCACGACAAGTGCTATCGGCGTTCCCATTTCGACGCTGGCCAATTCGTCGAAGAGTGGGACGATAAGTACGCACGCAAGGGCTATTGCCTGTACAAGATGGGCTGCAAGGGGCCAACCACCTACAATGCCTGTTCGGCCCTTCGGTGGAACGGCGGCGTTTCATTTCCGATTCAATCCGGCCACGGCTGCTTCGGCTGCTCCGAAGACGGCTTCTGGGATAAAGGGTCATTTTACGACCGACTCACAACCATCAAGCAGTTCGGTATCGAAGAGAACGCCGACCAGATCGGCATGGCCGCTGCCGGCGTGGTTGGGCTAACCGTCGCTGCCCATGCGGCGGTCACCGCCGTGAAGCGGTTGACGCACAAGCCGGTTCGCGCAGCCCACAAAAGCAAACCGAGTTGAGGAGGGGGCGACCGTGGCCGTCCAGACACCGAATGGGTTCAATCTCGATCGTTCCGGCAGGCGAATTGTCATCGATCCGCTGACGCGGATCGAAGGTCACCTGCGCGTCGAAGCCAATCTCGATTCCGAAAATGTGATCCGCAATGCGGTCTCAAGCGGGACGATGTGGCGTGGCATCGAAGTGATCCTGCGCGGGCGCGATCCGCGCGACGCCTGGGCGTTCACCGAGCGGATTTGCGGGGTCTGCACCGGCACCCATGCGCTCACCTCCGTGCGCGCGGTTGAAAATGCACTAGGAATTGCGATTCCGGAGAATGCCAATTCGATCCGCAACATCATGCAGCTGTGCCTGCTCGTGCATGATCACCTCGTACATTTCTATCACCTGCACGCGCTGGATTGGGTCGACGTGGTCTCCGCGCTCAAGGCCGATCCCAAGTCGACCTCCGCGCTCGCGCAGTCTATCTCGCCCTGGCCGCTGTCTTCTCCTGGCTATTTTAAGGATTTGCAGATCCGGCTCACCAAATTCTTCGGATCAGGGCAACTCGGTCCGTTCAAGAATGGCTATTGGGGGCATCCGGCCTACAAGCTGCCACCGGAAGCGAACCTGATGGCTGTAGCGCATTATCTCGAAGCGCTCGACTTCCAGAAGGAGATCGTCAAGATCCAAGCTATCTATGGTGGCAAGAACCCGCACCCGAACTGGCTGGTCGGGGGCGTGCCCTGCGCGATCAACATCGACGGAACTGGTGCGGTGGGTGCGATCAATATGGAGCGACTGAACATCGTGTCCTCGATCATCGACCGTTCGATCGAGTTTGTCGAGCAGGTCTACCTGCCCGACATGGCCGCGATCTGCTCGTTCTATAAGGACTGGCTCCATGGCGGCGGACTTTCGAGCAAAAACGTGATGTCCTATGGCGACATCCCCGAAAACGCCAATGACTGTTCCGCGAAAAGTCTCAAGCTGCCGCGCGGGGTCATTCTTGAAGGCAAGCTCAAGGAGATACTGCCGATCGACCATGGTGATCCCGAGCAGATCCAGGAATTCGTCGCGCATTCATGGTATAAATACCCCAGCGATTGCTGTGGACTGCATCCGTGGGACGGTGTCACCGAGCCGAGTTTTGAACTTGGGCCAAAACTCAAAGGCAGCAAGACAGATATCAAGGAGCTCGACGAAGGCGGCAAGTACTCCTGGATCAAAGCGCCGCGCTGGCGTGGCCACGCCGTCGAGGTCGGGCCGTTGGCGCGATACATCATCGGTTATGCGCAAGGCAAAGCCGAGTTCAAGGAGCCGGCCGAGAGACTGCTCAAGGGGCTCAATCTTCCCCTGACTGCGCTGTTCTCGACGCTTGGCCGTACTGCGGCGCGGGCGCTCGAATGCCAGTGGGCGGCGCATCAGATGCGTTATTTCCAGGATAAGCTGGTAATCCACATCAAGGCAGGAAGTACGGCAACTGCCAATGTCAGCAGGTGGAAGCCGGAAAGCTGGCGCAAGGAGGCCAAGGGCTACGGGTTCACTGAGGCGCCGCGCGGTGCACTCGGGCACTGGATCAAGATCAAGGACGCCAAGATCGACAATTATCAATGTGTCGTGCCGACGACGTGGAACGGATCTCCTCGCGATCCCAAGGGCAATATTGGCGCTTTTGAGGCCTCCCTGATCGGTACCCCGATGGCCGATCCGCAGCGGCCTCTGGAGATCTTGCGCACCATCCATTCCTTTGATCCGTGCTTGGCTTGCTCGACCCACGTGATGAGTCCTGACGGCCAAGAAATGGCTTCAGTCAATGTTCGTTAGGGACATGCTGGACAAGGCTGCGCAGCTCCTTGCCGCCGTCGATGCGGCTCCGACTGAACGCAGCATCGGCGGTGGCGTCGCCTACGCGCCGGTGCGACTGTGGCATTGGGTCAATGCGGCGGCCATTGTGATACTGAGTTTAACCGGCTATCTCATTGGAACCGGGACACCGGAGATGTCGGGAGAGGCAAGCGGAAATTTCCTGTTCGGCTATCTCCGCTTTGCTCATTTCTCGGCGGGATATGTGCTCAGCGTCGGCTTTCTTCTGCGCATCTACTGGGCGTTAATGGGAAACGCGCATGCCATGCAGATCTTTTGCGTTCCGCTCTGGCGCAGGTGCTTTTGGCGCGAGGTGTACCGCGAGATTCGTTGGTATGCGTTCATTACAGTTGAGCCCGAGAGGCGCGTCGGACACAACCGTCTTGCTCAGCTCGCAATGTTCTTCATGTTTACGCAGACGATCACGTTCATGGTCGCCACAGGCTTTGCACTTTATGGGCAAGGTGCCGGTACTGACAGCTGGCAGTACAAGCTGTTCGGCTGGGTGTTTTCAATCTGGCCGAATAGTCAGGACGTCCATACCTGGCATCATCTCGGCCTGTGGATGATCGTGATCTTCGCGCTGGTCCACGTCTACGCCGTGATCCGGGAATACATCATGTCGGGCCGCAGCATCTCTTCTATCATGTCGGGTGAGCGCGGGTTTCGCGATTGACTGGGAAGCTGATGCTGAAGCCGGCAAAAAAGAAACGGATCCTGGTGCTCGGCATCGGCAATATCCTGTGGGCCGATGAGGGATTCGGCGTGCGGGCGGTCGAGGAGTTTCATCGCCGCTACGCCATCGATGACAACGTCACCGTCCTCGATGGCGGCACACAGGGGCTCTACCTCGTAAGTTTTCTTGAGCAGGCCGATTGCCTGATCGTGTTCGATGCCATCGACTATGGATTGCTGCCCGGGCAGTTGAAGCTTGTGCGAGATGACGAAGTGCCAAAATTTACCGCTGCCAAGAAGTTGAGCCTGCATCAGACCGGCTTTCAGGACGTCTTGAGTGCGGCCGACCTACTTGGTCGCTGCCCGCGAGAGCTCGCTCTCATCGGCTGTCAGCCGCTGGACCTGGAGCATTGGGGCGGTCCGCTGACCGCCCCGGTGCGCTTTCAGATTGCGCCTGCGATTGAACTGGCTTGCAAACTCCTGGCGCAGTGGGACTCGCCGGCAAAACCGCGGACCGCGCCGCTGCCTGCATCAGAACGGCTGTTGGCGAACAATATCGACCATGCAAATTATGAGATGAGGGCGCGTCCGGTCTAGCGGCCCGCGACTGACCATGTGCCTTGGCTTGCCAATGACGATTGTCGAAACCGACGGCATCACGGCGCTGTGCGAGTATGGCAATGAACAGCGGAGCGTCTCGGTCATGCTGCTCTCCGACGCGTCGGTCGGCGCCAAGGTGCTCGTTCATATCGACACCGCGGTGCGGCTTTTGGACGAAAATGAAGCAAGGCTGATCTCGGAAGCACTTGACGGGCTTGAGGCCAGCCTCAACGGCCAAGACTGCGATCGCTTCTTTGCGGACTTGATCGATCATGAGCCGCAATTGCCGGAGCACCTACGCTAGCAGTTCCGCTCGCCGGTTGCGCCGACTAGGCTTGCTCACAAATCGAATTCCAGTCGCACGTAACCTTTGCATGGAAAATGTCGCTTCGAGCCGTTGGTTCGAGCGGGAGTCGCGGCCAGACGATGATTGGCATGCGCCTTGCTAATAGCCTGCTCGCAGAACGGAACATTATCAGAAAGGCGTGTGATGAAGTTGCAGCCTGCGCAGCATGGCCTGGCGCGGCCCGCTCCGTCCGACGTGGAGGGCGTCAGCGTCGATGCGCGCCTGGCCGCGCACGCTCCCGGGAGGGCGGCCGTGATGCCGCTGTCGGCGGGCGATTCCCTATATTTGCTCCGGATCATCCAGCTCGCATTCTTCGTTCCTGAAATGGTCAAGGCGTTTCGGCAGCCCATGCAAGGCGCAGTGCCTGGGGGCGACGTTGGTGGCGAACTGGTCGGCCGGCTCGGCCTGCGTGGCCCGTCGACGCCGAGCCTGTGCGATCGGCACGATGCACTCCGCGTGATTGGCAAGAGACCGGTCCGTTTGGTCAAGATCGATCGCATCTCGGTACCGGTCGTTCGGCCACACGCCGGCAGCACTTGGGTCGGCAAGTGCATTGCCTCTCGATACACCAAACGGAACATCGCATCATGAAAACAGCGATCCGCGTTGTATCCGACGGCGCCGAGCGGGTGACGTGCAAGCTAGGCACGGCCTCGGAAAGTCTCGACGTATTCCGTAGCGGATTGACGAGTGCGTTCGCCAAGCGCGCCTTGCGCGATGGCGACGAGCTTGCAAGGAACTATCCGAATGCCACCGCGATGTTATCGAATGCCGCTGCTGCCGCTGGCAGCCAGAGAAGCGGCGCTCGGACGCAACTGTACGGACTCGCGAATCTCAGCGATCCCGAGCGCAAGCTGATAGGCGAAGTGCTTGGAGAAGGTGAGGTCGCCGGTGTGGTTGCGCTGCCAGATGGCTCTTTGGCGCAAATTCGGGAGTCCGTGCTTGCGGGAATCTGGCGCGTGCGCATCGGGACCGAGCCGGCGCACGAATATGTTGAGGTCGGAGCGATCCCGCAGATTGTGCGGCGCGCCGCAACTGACCTGACGTCCGCCGATCTTGTGATCGGCGCGGCGCCTGACGGCGCGATGAACGTGAAACCGGTGCTGGCGGAAATACGCGAGCGGGCGCGCGTGTGGCGGCTTGGCATGCACGCGCATGTCGTCAATCTCACATTGCTGCCGATGAGCGTTACCGACCTGGAGTTTCTGCAGCAAAGCGTGGGCAATGGCCCGGTCCAACTCATCTTCCGCGGCCACGGCACGTGCCGAGTGCAGGCGACCGGGATCAGGAACGTCTGGTCGGTGCAGTTCTTCAATTCTACGGACAACATCATCCTTAATACGCTGGAGGTCGGCGGCGTGCCGATTATTGCGTTGGCTGCCGACGAGGACTTCCAGGACTCTGCTGAACGCATGCAGGAAATTATCGAGGCGTACTTCACATGAAGAGCTTGGAGAACGTTCGGCATCGGGTGGGATCCCGCAGACGGGGCGCGCACAGCGACCGCCGCATATCTTGCGCGGTATGATGGGGAGCGGTGCGCATGAGCCTAGCTGCCCGCAACAAAATCGATGTCACCGTATCGCTTGCTGCCGACGTAGTCGCCGCGGTTGAGATCCTGCCGCGAGTCCGGCCGCCACTGGCGCGGCTGTTCGCCGGCAAACAGGCTTCGTCACTGCTCAACGTGCTGCCGCGGCTCTTCGCGTTGTGTGCCGCTGCGCAGCAAACCGCACTGCTGTCCGCGATCGAGGCGGCGCGCGACGAAGCGATCACCCGCGCAACAAAACAGCATCGGATTGCGCTTATCGTTACCGAGCGCATCGCGGAATTGCTACGCGGCCTCTTTGTCGGACATCTTACGCAAGACGTCGCCAGTGCGGAAGTCATCCGCTCCCTGATGCGGGGAATGTCAGCGCTTGTTGGCAGCGCACAGCCAGCCTGGGGCTCCGCTCAACGCGAAGCGACAGCGCGGATTGTGGGTGCGCTGGCCGCGCTCGGCATGCCGAATGAGGGTGGCGCGCTGAGGTGCGGTAGCCCATTGTCGCGTCGCATTGCAGCGATTGATGAGATCGACCTAAAGCCAATTCCGGCGGAGCACTCGTTCCTGTCGGTTGCCGACGACCGCAATATCATTAAACGGCTGCTCGCGGATGACGCGACATTTTGCTGTTGTCCCGATCTTGACGGACGTGCGCCCGAGACGGGTCCATGGGCGCGCCAAATAACGCGTGATCGGCTCTCGCCGAGCGCATCCGGCGCGGCCGAGCGGCTGAAGGCCAGAATTGCTGAAATCCTCCGGCTATGCGCCTGGCTCAAGGCCGGTGCTCATATTGACTCGGCGGAGCATGGGATTATCGAAAGCTATAAAGTAGGACCCGGCCGTGCAGCGGCCGCGGTCGAATGCGCCAGGGGGCGTCTCTACCACGCGGTTGAACTTGATCCTCAGGGCCGGATATCCCGCTTCGAATTCCTTGCGCCGACGGAGTGGAATTTCCACCGGCGCGGACCGCTTGTCCGGAACCTGCAAGGCGCGGTGCTGAGGGCTAGACGACGTCGGGATGCAGTCGATGCGGTGATTGCATCGCTCGATCCGTGTGTCGCGTTCACCCTCAATTTTCGCGAAATTGGCGATGCATGAAATGGCGATTTGTCTTGGCATCATTCAAATCGTCGAGGAGGAGGTAGGTCACCGATCGTTTTCGCGGGTGCGGAGCGTCTGTCTAGAGATGGGAGCGCTGAGTCATGCCGCGCCTGAAGCGATCAAGTTCTGCTTTGCTATCGTTGCAAGGCGTACCGTTGCCGAGGGCGCAGTCCTTAATATCGTCGAACTGCCAGGTGTTGCCTGGTGCATGAGTTGTTCGAAGAGCGTCGAAATTGCACGGCGCGGTGAGTGCTGTCCTTGCTGCGGCAGCTATCAGTTGCAGGTAACCGCGGGCGAACAGATGCGCGTGAAAGAGCTGGAGATCGATTGATGTGTACCGTTTGCGGCTGCGCCGAAGCGACGCCGTTAACTAAACGCGCGAAGGCGCATGATGCGGAGAGCCATGAGCGATACGATGCCCATGTGCAGGACGATTGCGATCGCCATTGTCGCCATCCGCATGGCGACCAAGACCCGCAGCGCTCAAACCATGCTGGCGATGGTCATACTCGCCATCATCGCTCTGCCCATCACCAGGCTCATCGGGTGCAGGCGCTTCTGAGCGGCGGCGCCGGGCCGGCTGGCTTGAAGGTTGGGGGCATGAGCAGAGAGCGGGTCATTCAGGTCGAGCGCGATATTCTTGGCAAGAATAATGGGATTGCGGCGGACAACCGCGCGCTCTTCGTAGCCGATGACCTCCTTGTATTTAATCTTTTGTCCAGTCCCGGTGCAGGTAAAACGACGCTCCTCGTCCGCGCCGTGTCCGAACTCAAGCGTAGCCGCCCGGTCGGGGTCATCGAAGGCGACCAGCAGACCTCCAACGATTCCGAACGCATTCGGGCTGAAGGCGTGCCAGCCATTCAAGTCAATACCGGCAAGGGTTGCCATCTCGATGCTGCAATGATTGGCGAGGCCTATCGCCGCTTGCCGCTGCTCACGGGCGGTATTCTCTTCATCGAGAACGTCGGTAATCTGATCTGTCCTGCAGCCTTCGATCTTGGCGAGGCTTGCAAGATCGTAGTGTTGTCGATTACCGAAGGTGAAGACAAGCCGCTCAAATATCCTGATATGTTTGCCGCTTCTTCGCTCATGGTGATCAACAAGATTGATCTGGCGCCGCTGCTTGAGTCCGATTTGGGCAAAATCATCGAATACGCCAGACGCGTCAATCCAAAGATCGACGTGCTTGTAGTTTCGGCTCGTACCGGAGAGGGTTTCGGCGCGCTCTACGCCTGGATCGATAGACAGGCGGGGCATCAGAGGCGCGCCGTAGAGGACACAAGGCGATGAGCGCTGCAACCACCTGCGACCGAACACGACTGCGCGTGCGCGTGAGCGGGGCCGTGCAGGGGGTCGGCTTTCGTCCTTACGTCTATGGACTCGCCATGCGGTACGGATTAGCGGGGTTTGTCATCAATGGCCCCGAGGGCGTTACGATCGAGGTCGAGGGTCACCGTGCGTCGGAGTTTGTCGCCACGTTGCCGCTCGAGGCGCCGCCATTGGCACGCATCGACCACATCTGCGTTCGGGAGACTGCGGCGCTCGCGGCGAAAGAGTTTTCGATCGGCACGAGCGAAGGCGGCAAATTGTCAACGCAGATCGTCGCTGATGCCGCGGCCTGCCGGCAATGCCTCAGTGAGCTGTTCGATCCAGAAAATCGGCATTACCTTTACCCCTTCATCAGTTGCTGCCATTGCGGCCCGCGCTACACCATCGCGGAACGGCTTCCGTACGATCGCCGCAACACCGTCATGAGGGCTTTTGGGCTGTGCGCCGCCTGCGCGGCCGATTATGCCGATCCAGCGAGCCGCAGATTTCATGCGGAGGCAATCGCGTGTCCGACATGCGGTCCTCGGCTCAGCCATGGGATCAGCGCCATTGTCGCAGCAATCGCGGGGGGACAAATCGTGGCGATAAAGGGGCTGGGCGGGTACCAGCTTCTTTGCGATGCGCGTAACCAGGACGCCGTGCAGCGTTTGCGCAGGAGAAAGCATCGCCTTCAGAAGCCGTTCGCGGTTATGGTCGATTCCATAGAGCGCGTCAGCGACATCGCGGAGGCGAACGCGTCCGAGCTTGCGCTGCTCGAATCCGTAGCACGTCCCATCGTTCTTCTGCCTTCGCGCAACAATCTGGCGCCCGCTATAGCTCCTGGTTTATCGCGTGTGGGTGTCATGCTGCCTGTAGCGCCGCTGCATCACCTCATCTTTCACGCGCTTCGCTCGGCAGGAGCATGTGCGGGGGCCGGCCCGGTCATCGTGGCCACCAGTGCCAATCTTTCCGGCGAACCGCTCCTGATCGACAACGCGCAGGCGCTGCGGCGGCTCAAGGGAATCGCCGATCTTATCGTGACCCATGATCGCGATATCCTGACGCGTGCTGATGACTCCGTGGTGTCGGTGGTGGCTGGCCGGCCGCAATACATTCGTCGTGCCCGTGGCTATGTTCCCGAACCGATCCGGCTTGCGAAGTCTGTGCCGCCCGTGCTCGCCGTCGGCGGCGCACTGAAATCGACCGTGACCATCACGCGGGACAACCAAGCGTTCGTCTCCCAGCATATTGGCGATCTGGATACGGCCGACGGCATCCGTGCGTTCGAGGAGACGATCCGACACCTCACATCGAGTCTTGACGTGGAGCCTGTCGTCGTCGCCCATGATCTGCATCCCGATATGGCTTCTACCCGGTTTGCGGAAGCAAATGGCCGCGCACTGGTCGCTGTCCAGCATCACCACGCACACGCTGCTGCAGTGATCGCCGAGCATGGCCATGCAGGACCTGCGCTTGCCCTGGTGCTCGATGGCCATGGCTTTGGCTCCGAGGGCGGTAACTGGGGTGGCGAACTATTGTTGTGCGAAGGGACGAGCTGCCGACGCATCGGGCACTTAGCGCCCCTGCAAATGCCTGGTGGAGATCGTGCAGCCCGCGAGCCGTGGCGCATGGCGAGCGCAGTATTACACTGGCTCGGCCGGGGTAACGAAATCGGGCCGCGCTTTACGGCGCAACGGCAGGCTGGATGTGTGTCGGCCTTGCTCAATCAGCCGGGCGGAGCCACTACGACCAGTGCGGGCCGGTTGTTCGACGCGGTAGCGGCGCTGCTGGGGATTGCGAGTTTGCAGAGCTATGAGGGCGAAGCGGCGATGAAGCTCGAGGCGCTGGTGCGGCGGACTGCGATTCTCGAAGCCGGCTGGACGATCGATGGCGGCGTGCTGTCGCTTCGTCCGCTGTTTGCGCGGTTGATCGCAGATGACATTGACGCCGCGGGCGGAGCCGGGCTGTTTCATGGCACCTTCGCTGCCGCCTGCGTTGACTGGGTCACGCGCTCTGCGCGGACAACCCGCGTTAATACCGTCGTCCTGAGCGGCGGCTGCTTCCTGAACGCGGTCCTGGCGGACGAAATCCCGCGCGGTTGCAGCGCTGCCGGCCTTATCCCGCTGGTGCCGCGGCGGGTGCCGCCCAATGATGGCGGTTTGAGCCTTGGCCAGGCCTGGATTGCCGCTCTGCAGATTGCTCAACGGTCGTCCGCCTGGGGAGGAACAGCCTGATATGTGTCTTTCGGTTCCGGCAAAGATTGCGAAAATTCTTCCCAATGACATGGCCGTCGTGTCCATCGATGGCATCAGCCTGGAGATATCGATTGCTCTCATCGACGAGCTCGAGGTCGGCGATTGCGTCCTTGTCCATGTCGGCTATGCGCTGGCCAAGATCGATCCGACGGAAGCCAAGCGCACGCTGGAGCTCCTGCAGGAGCTAGGCAGCGCAGGGGAACGCCGATCATGAAATTTTCCGACGAATTTCGCGACAAGACCATTGCGCAGGGACTTGCGCGTGCGATTGACGCCGAGGTCAGTTCGCAAAGAACCTATCGGTTCATGGAATTTTGCGGCGGACACACTCATGCGATCTCCCGCTACGGCCTGGAGGATCTGCTACCCGCGAACGTCCGCATGATCCACGGGCCCGGTTGTCCCGTCTGCGTTCTGCCCGCCAGCCGAATCGACATAGCGATCCGGCTCGTCGACCGACCAGAGGTCACTCTGTGCGTCTACGGCGACCTGATGCGCGCGCCTGGGTCGCAAGGACAGTCCCTGTTGCGAGCTAAAGTGCTCGGCGCCGACATTCGGATAGTCTACTCGACGCTCGACGCTATCCGGCTCGCCGAACAGGCGCCGAGCCGCGAGGTGATCTTCTTTGCCATCGGATTTGAAACCACGACGCCCCCGACGGCGGCCATGATCCGAATTGCCGAGAAGAAGCGGCTGAAGGGCCTCAGCGTGTTCTGCAACCACGTGCTTACACCCTCTGCGATGCACAGCATTCTCGAGAACCCGAAGATCCGCAACACCGGCGGGGTCCCAATTGACGGCTTCATCGGGCCTGCACATGTCAGCACGATTATCGGTACGCAGCCCTACGAGCCCCTGGCGGAACAATTCGGCAAGCCGATCGTGATCGCGGGATTTGAACCCCTCGACGTGATGCAGGCGATCCTGATGCTGGTGCGGCAGGTGAACCAAGACCGCTACGAGGTAGAGAACCAATACAGCCGTGCAGTGACACGCGAAGGCAATCGGCGCGCCAAGGAGGAGGTATCGCAGATATTCGAAGTGCGTGAGCAGTTTGAATGGCGTGGGCTCGGACTCGTACCCAACAGCGGACTGAAGCTGAAGCGGGCTTACGCGCAATTCGACGCCGAGACGCGTTTTGCGATCCACGACCTGCGCGTCGCAGACAATCCGGCGTGCGAGTGCTGCGCGATCCTGCGTGGCGCCAAGCGGCCGGTCGATTGTAAGCTGTTTGGAACCGTCTGCACGCCGGAAACTCCCATAGGGGCCTGCATGGTGTCATCGGAAGGCGCTTGTGCGGCGTATTGGACCTATGGCCGAGTTCGCGATGAACAGTTGAGGCGGACGTCATGAGCGTAAAGGCCTATCAACGCAAGCTCGACGTCGAGAACGGACGCGTTGATCTTTCCCACGGATCGGGGGGGCGTGCCATGGCACAGCTGATCTCCGGTCTTTTTCACCAAGCCTTTGGTAACGAATGGCTCGCCCGCTGCAATGATCAATCGGCGTTTGACGTTGCGGCAGGCAGGATGGTGATGACGACCGACGGCTATGTGGTCTCGCCGCTGTTCTTTCCCGGCGGCAATATCGGGTCACTGGCGGTGCACGGCACGATCAATGATGTCGCAATGTCCGGCGCGCGTCCCCTCTATTTGTCGGCCAGTTTTATCATCGAGGAGGGGTTCCGGTTTTCCGATCTGAAGGCGATCGCGGATTCGATGGGCGCGGCAGCGCGCGGGGCGGGCGTTTACATCATTGCCGGAGACACCAAGGTCGTCGAGCGCGGCAAGGCGGATGGTCTGTTCATCTCTACGACCGGCATCGGGATTGTGGCCGATGGGCTCGATCTCTCCGCCGACAAGGCAAGGGTCGGGGACCGTGTGCTGGTGTCCGGTAGCCTCGGCGATCATGGGGTCGCGATCATGTCAAAACGTCAAAACGTCGCTTTTCAAACCGATATCGTCTCGGATTCCGCAGCGTTGCATAATCTCGTAGCGGTTATGGTTGCCGCCGGCGGTGGCGGCATCCGGGTGATGCGCGACCCCACGCGCGGTGGGCTCGCCGCGACCCTCAACGAGATTGCGCATCAATCCGGCCTCGGGTTCCGTCTGCAGGAAGCAACTATTCCCGTGAAGCCCGCGGTTGCGGCTACCTGCGAACTCCTTGGACTCGATCCGATCCATGTCGCCAATGAGGGCAAGCTCGTTGCGATCGTCGCGCCTGATTTGGCCGATGCCGTGCTTGCAGCCATGAAGGCGCACCCGCTCGGGTCCGATGCAGCTGATATTGGCGAGGCGGTGGCTGACGATCGGAAATTTGTGCAGATGGCGACCGGTTTCGGCGGCCGACGAATCGTCGATTGGTTATGGGGCGAACAATTGCCTCGGATCTGTTGAACACGCTGCGCATCGTCCATCTTTTTTGGAAACCAAACTTATGATCAATGGTCATTAGCCATGAGCCATCAGCTCTGGAAACGATCCCTTCTATGGGCAATCCTGCCAACCGGCACACTGCGACTTCGCTCTTTAAAGAAATTCCGGCGAGGCTGGATTTCGGTTGTTAGCTTTTCCACGAGCCGAGAACGCAATTCGAAATGACTCGGCACCCGTGGTTTGAAATCCTGCGAAGCTTGTCAAATATCGCTGAATTCCTGCGCCCTTTTGACGGCTGCGTCGCAATATCGCTGCGCGCTTTGGATTAGAAAGGCGGTCCAGGCAGGGAGTTTTCAAATGAAGGTCGGAGTCCCCAAGGAAATCAAGGCGCACGAATATCGCGTGGGCCTTACCCCGGGAGCTGTCCGCGAATACGTGGCAGCGGGCCACCGCGTGATGATCGAGACCAATGCCGGCGCTGGCATTGGCGCAACCGATGACGATTATCGCAATGCTGGCGCAACGATTCTAACTTCCGCAGTTGAGGTATTCGCATCGAGCGAGATGATCGTAAAGGTTAAGGAGCCTCAGCCGTCCGAATGGTGTCAGCTGCGGGAAAATCAGATCCTGTTCACTTATCTGCATCTGGCCCCCGACCCGGATCAGGCCAAGGGCCTCCTGAAATCTGGATGCACCGCGATCGCCTATGAGACCGTAACTGATGCGCATGGTGGTCTTCCACTGCTGGCGCCGATGAGCGAGGTCGCGGGTAGGCTTGCGATCGAAGCGGCGGGTAGCGCCCTGAAGCGGAGTGCAGGCGGACGAGGGCTGTTGATCGGTGGGGTGCCCGGTGTTCAGCCGGCCCGAATCGTGGTGATCGGAGGTGGCGTCGTTGGTACGCACGCCGCACGCATGGCGGTTGGTCTGGGCGCAGAGGTGACCATCATCGACCGTTCGATACTCCGGCTCCGCGAGTTGGACGAGCTATTCGAAGGACGCGTTCGCACCAGGTTTTCGACCATCGACTCCGTGGAGGAAGAGGTATTTGCGGCGGATGTGGTCATTGGTGCGGTGCTCGTTCCAGGTGCGAGCGCGCCGAAGCTAGTCCGCCGGAGCATGCTGAGCTCGATGCGCAAGAGGGGGGTGCTTGTGGACGTCGCTATCGATCAGGGCGGCTGCTTTGAGACATCGCACCCAACCACTCACGCTGATCCAACTTACGAAGTGGATGGCATCATTCATTATTGCGTGGCCAATATGCCTGGCGCTGTGCCGCTGACCTCGAGCCAGGCACTGAATAACGCGACGCTGCCGTTTGGTTTGGCTCTGGCCAACAAGGGTTTTTCCGCCGTGCTCGAAAATCCGCATTTGCGCGCAGGGCTCAACGTCCATCGGGGCCGGCTAACCTACAAAGCGGTGGCCGAAAGCCTCGGGCTGCCCTTCTCACCGATCGACCAGGCTGCGGCCTGATCCCAGAGGCCCTTATGGGCGTTTCCTCCCTGACTTAGGCCACCCTTCGGGGTGGCTTTTTTTCGGCTCCATCGATCTGCTGACCGCCGCCAGCATTTATTTGGCACGCGGAGCGAAGCGGAGGATCACCAGACGAAGGCCTGGCTTCAGTCGCCCGCATGATGCGAGACAATGTGCTCTCGCCCCATACAGCGCATTTGAATGCCGGTTTGCCAGGTCATCCAAGGCCATTGAGAATGCGTCCCGCGGGGCCCAGCGGACCCGCAATCACCGGAGCGACTTTATCTGCCGCCGCGACCTTTTCTGATTGGCTGTGGAGACGCCGGACCGCACCGGTGATGACTGCGCCGGTTGTTCATCGTGGTGCTGTCGCCGAAGCCGCCGCTGTCCGGTGAGTGGAACCAACAACATGCGGCTCGGGGTCGACCTGACACACCGGCGGAGAACTTTGTGAAGTCGCTCGGCGCTTCGATCTTAGCCGCGGTACGGTGGCCTTTGGGAAGGATCGCAGATCGTTCCCTGAGGTTGGCGAACGCGGTTCACCTGATCGGCTGACTGCCGTGAGATCGACCATGCGTAAACCACGGCATCGAGATCAAGCTGCTGTCATGCCCGTTGTAGGATTTGCGACACCGTGTCGAGGCGGCGAGTCGCGTTATCTAAAATAGCCCAGACGAATCAAGGTTAAACCGTCTGGCACAAGGCTTGAAAGCAAGAAACTGTCCCGCACCTTTTGCTCATGGAAGCGCAGTCATGGCCTACAAGATAATCGCATCCCAGTGCACCGTCTGCGGTGCGTGTGAGTACGAATGTCCCAATGCCGCGATCAGCCTGAAGAACGACATATATGTGATCAATCCGACCCAGTGTACCCAATGTGAGGGGCATTTTGACACGCCGCAATGCGCCGTCGTTTGCCCGGTGCCGGACACCTGCGTGCCAGCATAGGTGGAGTAGCCGATGAGAGGAGCTCCGGCGCGAAACATGATGAAGACGCTATCGACAGCCACCGCCTTTTGGATCCGTCTCCTGTTTCTCTCACTCGCTGGCCCAGAGTTGGCTGTGACTTGCGCGATCCGCTCGGAGACATTGCGGTGCAATCCTCGCCGGCGGGAGTTGTCCTTGCGCGAGTGGAGCGGGCAATGGTAGCTGTACAAGAGACGGTCGAGCGCGTCCGGCGCATCGACGTCGACCAATATCGATATGGGTTTGAAACCCTGATCGACTCCGACAAGGCCCCCAAGGGGCTGTCGGAAGACACCGTCAGCTTCATCTCCGCAAAGAAGAGTGAACCGGCCTGGATGCTGGAATGGCGCCTGGAGGCGTATCGCCGCTGGCTGACCATGACCGAACCGACCTGGGCGCGCGTCGACTATCCCAAGATCGACTTCCAGGACATCTACTATTACGCGGCGCCGAAGCCGAAGAAGACGGTCACTTCGCTGGACGAGATCGATCCGGAGATCCTGAAGACCTACGAGAAGCTCGGCATTCCCTTGCGGGAAGTCGCCATGCTCGAGGGTATCGAGCCCAAGGTGGGCGAGCAGGATCCGGCGCAGCGCAAGATCGCGGTCGACGCGGTCTTTGATTCGGTCTCGGTTGCGACCACGTTCAAGGCCGAGCTGAAGAAGGCCGGCGTGATCTTCATGCCGATTTCGGAGGCGATCCGCGAGCACCCTGAGCCGGTGCAGAAATATCTCGGCTCGGTTGTCCCGACCTCCGACAATTTCTATGCGACTTTGAACTCGGCGGTGTTCTCCGACGGCTCGTTCGTCTATGTGCCGCCGGGCGTGCGCTGCCCGATGGAGCTGTCGACTTATTTCCGCATCAACGAGCGCAATACCGGCCAGTTCGAGCGCACGCTGATCATCGCCGACAAGGGCTCCTACGTCTCCTATCTCGAAGGTTGCACGGCGCCGCAGCGCGACGAGAACCAGCTGCACGCCGCCGTGGTCGAGCTCGTCGCGCTCGACGATGCCGAGATCAAATATTCGACGGTGCAGAACTGGTACCCGGGCAATTCGGAAGGCAAGGGCGGCATCTACAATTTCGTCACCAAGCGTGGCGACTGCCGTGGCGCCAACTCCAAGATCTCCTGGACCCAGGTCGAGACGGGTTCGGCGATCACCTGGAAGTATCCGAGCTGCATCCTGCGCGGCGACAACTCCCGCGGCGAGTTCTACTCGATCGCGATCTCGAACGGCTTCCAGCAGGTCGATTCGGGCACCAAGATGATCCACCTCGGCAAGAACACGTCGAGTCGCATCATCTCCAAGGGCATCGCCGCCGGCAAGTCGCAGAACACTTATCGCGGTCTCGTCACCGCGCACCGGAAAGCGACCGGCGCGCGCAACTTCACCGCCTGCGACTCGCTGTTGATCGGCGACAAATGCGGCGCGCACACCGTGCCGTACATCGAGGCCAAGAACTCCTCGGCGACGTTCGAGCACGAGGCGACCACGTCGAAGATCTCCGAGGACGTGCTGTTCTACTGCATCCAGCGCGGCCTCTCGCAGGAAGAGGGCGTCGGCCTCGTCGTCAACGGCTTCGTCAAGGATGTTCTGCAAAAACTGCCGATGGAGTTCACAGTTGAGGCGCAGAAGCTAGTATCGATCTCACTCGACGGATCTGTCGGATAACAAAACCTCCCGCGAGCCCTCTCGAATGCGGCTCGCCAGATGACGCGTTTCAGGGATCAGATCAGAATGGCGCTACTTGAAATCCGAGATTTGCAGGTCGGTGTCGAAGACCGCGAAATTATTCGCGGCCTCGATCTTGACGTCAATGCGGGTGAGGTGCACGCGATCATGGGGCCGAACGGCTCAGGCAAATCGACGCTCTCTCATGTCATCGCCGGCAAGCCCGGCTATGAGATCAACGGCGGACAAATCCTGTTCAGGCGCGAGAACCTGTTGCCGATGGAGCCAAATGAACGCGCCGCCAAGGGCGTGTTCCTGGCGTTCCAGTATCCGGTCGAGATCCCCGGCGTGACCACCATGAACTTCCTTCGGGCGGCACTGAACGCCCAGCGCAAGGCGCGCGGCCAACAGGAATTCTCCACCCCGGAATTTCTGAAAAGAGTCCGCGAGGTGGCCGGTTCGCTCAACATTCCCAAGGACATGATCAAGCGTGGCGTCAATGTCGGCTTTTCCGGCGGCGAAAAGAAGCGCAACGAAATTTTGCAGATGGCGTTGTTCGAGCCGAGTCTGTGCATCCTGGACGAGATCGATTCCGGCCTCGACATCGACGCGCTGCGGATCGTCGCCAGCGGCATCAACGCCTTGCGTTCGCCGGAACGAGCGATGATCGTGATCACCCACTATCGGCGGCTTCTCGACCATATCGTGCCGGACATTGTGCACGTGATGTCGAAGGGGCGGATCATGAAGAGCGGCGGCAAGGAACTCGCGCTGGAGCTCGAGGCTTGTGGCTACACCCAATTTGAAGAGGCGGCCTGACGGCTCTAGGAATCCCCGATGAAGCAGGTTTTGGCCAAAGCCGAGGCCGAACGCGCAATGGGCAATGTTTTCGCTGCGGCGCGTGGACGGCTGCCTGGTGCAGGCCCTGTCCCCCAAATCCGGGCGAGGGCATTCGAGCTCTACGAGCGTACCGGCCTCCCGCATCGGCGCATGGAGGATTGGAAATACACTGATCTGCGCGCCCTGATCGGCGAGGTGCTGCCACTCGCTCCGCGACCGGATGCGGAGGCGCTGGTGCGCGCAAAGGTGTCGGCCAAGCAAGTGGCTGCCGATCAGGCGGTCAAACTGGTTTTGGTGGATGGCATATTCGCGCCGGAGCTATCCGATTTGGGCAGGCTGGAAAATGAAGTCGTTGTGCGGTCGCTGCAAGAGGTTCTGGAGAATTCGGCCACTGCGGCCATGGCCGGTCTGGTGCTGTCGACGACGAGCGATTCGGCCATCTCGCTCAATGCCGCAATGGCGACAGATGGCCTGGTGATTACGGTCGCCGATGGCAATGCGGTGAAGTGTCCAATTCAAATCGTTCACGTCGCAACCGGACTGTCGGTGTCCACCTTTACACGCTCCTACCTGCAGCTCGGTAAAGGAGCGCATGCTGCCATCGTGGAAAGTTTCGTCCCGGCTGAAGGCGCGAGCGGCTATCAAGCCAACGATGCGATAATCGCCCTGGTTGGTGACGAGGCGAGCCTTTCGCACATCCGCGTGGCAGCCGATGCCTCTGACGCCGTGAACATCTCATCGGCGATCATCGCAGTCGGCGCCAGGGCTAAGCTCGACCTCTTCGGCATGACCTGCAGCGGCTCCATCAGCCGCTATCAGGGATTCATCACGCTGGCCGGCGAGGGAACCAAGCTCTCGGCGAATGGGGTTAATCTCATCAGGGACAAGCTGCACGCCGACACAACGATCGTGGTCGACCACGCCGTGCCATATTGCACAAGTCGGCAGAAGTTCCGCGCGGTCGTCGACGATTGCGGCCGCTCGGTGTTTCAGGGCCGAATCGTCGTTCGTCCCGCCGCCCGGAAGACGGACGCCGCCCTGACGACGCGAGCGTTGCTCCTATCGGACCAGGCCGAGGCCGACAATAAGCCCGAACTTGAAATCTTGGCTGACGACGTGACCTGCGGCCACGGAGCGACTTCGGGTGCGCTGGACGACACTCTCGTATTCTATCTGCGCGCTCGGGGGCTATCCGAGAAGGATGCGCAGATGTTGCTGATTAAAGCGTTCCTTGGCGAGCCGATTGAGGAGATCACTTCCGAGAATCTACGCGATTTTGTGGCAACGCAAGCTGAACACTGGCTGCAGGCGGTGCGATGAGCGCACATCCCGCCGTGAGCAATGGTAGTTACGAGGTGAACCGTCTGCGTTCGGACTTTCCTGCGCTGGCCATGATAGTGTACGGCAAGCCGCTTGTTTACCTGGACAACGCTGCATCCGCGCAAAAGCCCAACGCGGTGCTTGACCGTATGATGCAGGTGTACTCCAGCGAATACGCCAACGTTCATCGCGGCTTGCACTACCTCGCTAACGCGGCGACCGAGGCGTATGAAGGCGCCCGTACCAAGGTGGCGCGGTTTGTGAACGCGCATTTAAACGAAGAGATCATCTTCACCCGGAGCGCCACGGAGGCAATCAATCTGGTCGTCCAGACTTTTGGCCGTGAACGCATTACTCCGGGTGATGAGATCGTTCTCTCGATTATGGAACACCACTCCAACATTGTGCCATGGCACCTTCTCAGGGAACGACTCGGTGCAGTGATCAAATGGGCGCCAGTTGATGATGACGGAAATTTCTTGCTCGATGATTTTGAGCGACTGCTGACCCCGCGCACCAAGATGGTTGCAATCACACAAATGTCGAACGTGCTCGGCACGGTGTTGCCGGTGAAAGACGTGGTGAGGATTGCGCATGCTCGTGATATCCCGGTGCTCGTCGATGGCTCGCAAGGATGCGTCCATCTGAGCGCCGACGTCCGCGACATTGATTGCGATTTCTACGTTATGACGGGCCACAAACTCTATGGTCCTACTGGGATCGGTGTGCTTTACGGCAAGTCTGAGCATCTGGCATCGATGCCGCCCTTCAATGGCGGCGGGGAGATGATTCGCGAGGTCTCGCGTTCCGGCGTCATTTATGGTGATCCGCCACACCGGTTCGAAGCGGGTACGCCGCCGATCGTCGAAGCCATCGGTTTAGGCGCGGCTATCGATTACATCAATTCGATAGGCAAGGTGCAGATCCGCAGGCACGAGAGCGTACTGCTCGCTTACGCGCAGGAGAGGCTGGCGGACATCAACTTCGTGCGCATGATCGGGACTCCGGCCGAGAAGGGACCGATCATTTGTTTTGATATGAAGGGTGCGCATGCGCATGATATTGCCACCGTCGTCGACCGCGCCGGTGTAGCGATGCGGGCGGGGACCCACTGTGCGATGCCGCTGCTCAAGCGCTTCGGCGTGCTGGCGACGTGCCGTGCGTCCCTCGGACTTTACAATACACGTGAAGAGATTGATGTGCTCGTGAGTGCACTTATCAAGGCGCGGCAGCTGTTCTCGTGATTCGGCGAGCCTACGACGTCCAGGTGGCGAGGCAGCTCGCATTGAGGTCTGGAGGATGAGGTCATGCACCTCATCGTCATCGCAGCAGGTAAGCACCTGTAAGTCTCAGCAAGCATAGATAGCATTGGCAAGCCTGTGTCGGCCAGCCGGCCTTGCTGCCGGTCTTCCTGTGCGGCCGCCTTCGGCGAGCGCGATCGCAGAGTACTGCGATCGCGGACACGCTCGAGAATTGGGCGGGCAATTTCACGCATAGCCAGCCCTTGTTCCATTTCGAACAGGGCCAAACCAAGAGTTCTCTGCGCAAAGCGTGATGTCGGCTTCGCAACAACACCCCCTGTCACCGCGCGAGGCGCGCTAAGCGATTTTTATTGCTGTGTTTTTTGTGCTCACGCGACGCTGGCATGCTGGTTGCAAAAGTCTTGGTCAAGAAGCCGCCCTTGCAACAGCTAACCTTTGAAGGACATCAGATGAGTCTCGCCACGACCCAGAGCATCGCAGAAATCAGGGCTCGCAACAAAGAGCTGATCGAGGAGGTGCTGAAGGTCTATCCGGAGAAAACCGCGAAACGGCGTGCCAAGCACCTCAACGTTCACCAAGCCGGCAAGTCAGACTGCGGGGTGAAGTCCAACATCAAATCCATACCTGGCGTGATGACGATCAGAGGCTGCGCCTATGCAGGGTCAAAGGGGGTGGTCTGGGGACCGATCAAGGACATGGTCCATATCAGCCATGGCCCGGTCGGCTGCGGTCAGTATTCGTGGGGCTCGCGACGCAACTATTACGTGGGCACGACGGGCATCGATAGTTTCGTGACCCTGCAGTTCACTTCCGACTTCCAGGAAAAGGATATCGTATTCGGTGGCGACAAAAAGCTGGTCAAAATTCTTGACGAAATCCAGGAGTTGTTTCCACTCAACAACGGCATCACGATCCAATCGGAATGCCCGATCGGACTGATCGGTGACGACATCGAGGCCGTGTCAAGAGCGAAATCCAAGGAATATGGCGGCAAGACCATCGTGCCGGTCCGCTGTGAAGGCTTTCGGGGCGTGTCGCAGTCACTAGGCCACCACATTGCCAACGACGCAGTGCGCGATTGGATTTTCAACCAGGTCGAGTCCGACGGCAAACCAAAGTTCGAGCCGACGCCGTACGATGTTGCGATCATCGGCGACTACAATATCGGAGGCGACGCCTGGTCATCACGAATTCTGCTGGAGGAGATGGGCCTGCGGGTGATCGCGCAGTGGTCCGGCGACGGTTCACTGGCTGAGCTCGAGGCAACGCCGAAGGCGAAGCTCAACATTCTGCATTGCTACCGCTCTATGAACTACATCTCACGCCACATGGAAGAGAAGTTCGGTATCCCGTGGTGCGAGTACAACTTCTTCGGACCTTCAAAGATCGCAGAGTCGCTGCGAAAGATTGCAGGCTATTTCGACGACAAGATTAAGGAAGGCGCCGAGCGGGTGATTGAAAAGTACCAGCCGCTGGTGAACGCCGTGATCGCAAAATATCGCCCGCGTCTGGAGGGCAAGACGGTGATGCTGTACGTCGGCGGGCTCCGTCCGCGTCATGTGATTGGCGCATACGAGGACCTCGGGATGGAAGTCATTGGCACCGGATACGAATTCGGTCACAACGACGACTATCAGCGCACAGCTCAGCACTACGTAAAGGACAGCACGCTCATCTACGATGACGTCAATGGCTATGAGTTCGAGCGCTTCGTCGAAAAGCTCCAGCCTGACCTTGTCGGCTCGGGCATCAAGGAAAAATACGTTTTCCAAAAGATGGGTGTGCCGTTCCGGCAGATGCACTCCTGGGACTATTCGGGTCCATATCACGGCTATGACGGCTTTGCGATCTTTGCGCGCGACATGGATATGGCCGTCAACTCGCCGGTGCGGAAGAAAACGAAGGCCCCTTGGAAGGAAGCTTCGAGGGCTAAGCTCCTGGCTGCAGAATAAAGCAACTCATCTCGCTCTCTGGGAAAGCCGGGGCGATACCAATCTCGATAGTGAAGGACTTCAAAAATGGCGCAGAGTGCCGAACACGTGCTCGATCATCTCGAACTGTTCCGCGGTCCAGAATACCAGCAGATGCTGGCCAAGAAGAAGATATTCGAGAATCCTCGCGATCCCGCCGAGGTCGAACGTATCAAGGAATGGACGAAAACGGCCGAATATCGGGAAAAGAACTTTGCGCGGGAGGCGCTAGCGGTAAATCCGGCCAAAGCCTGCCAGCCACTCGGCGCCGTATTCGCCTCTGTTGGCTTTGAGGGCACGCTGCCCTTCGTCCACGGCTCGCAAGGCTGCGTGGCCTATTACCGCAGCCATTTGTCGCGGCACTTCAAGGAGCCTAGCTCCTGCGTCTCTTCGTCAATGACGGAAGACGCTGCCGTATTCGGCGGCCTGAACAACATGATCGACGGGCTCGCGAACAGCTACAACATGTACAGACCCAAGATGATTGCGGTCTCCACGACCTGCATGGCCGAGGTGATCGGCGATGATCTCAACGCCTTTATCAAGACGTCGAAAGAAAAAGGCTCGGTTCCGGCGGACTTCGACGTGCCATTCGCCCACACGCCGGCGTTCGTCGGCAGCCACGTCACTGGTTATGACAATGCGCTCAAGGGCATTCTGGAGCATTTTTGGGACGGCAAGGCCGGAACAGCGCCGAAGCTGGAGCGCAAGCCGAACGCAGCGATCAACATCATTGGTGGGTTCGATGGCTATACCGTCGGAAACCTTCGCGAGATCAAGCGCATCTTGGCGTTGATGGGCATCCAGCACACGATTCTCGCCGATAATTCTGAAGTCTTCGATACTCCGACAGACGGCGAATTCCGGATGTATGACGGTGGTACGACGCTGGAAGATGCGGCCAACGCGGTTCACGCCAAGGCGACAATCTCCATGCAGCAGTGGTGCACCGAAAAAACGCTGCCATTCGTGGCTGAGCATGGCCAGGACGTCGTATCCTTCAACTACCCGGTTGGCTTATCCGCAACTGATGACTTTATCGTCGCACTGTCACGCATCAGCGGCAAGGAGATTCCAGAGCAACTCGCGCGGGAACGTGGCCGTCTGGTCGACGCCATCGCTGACTCCAGCGCGCATATCCATGGCAAGAAGTTCGCGATCTATGGCGATCCGGATCTTTGCTATGGGTTGGCTGCGTTTCTGCTCGAACTCGGCGCCGAACCGACCCATGTGCTGTCCACCAACGGCAACAAGGCGTGGCACGAAAAAATGCAGGCGCTGCTTGCAAGCTCGCCATTTGGGCAGGGCTGCCAAGTCTATCCGGGCCGAGACCTCTGGCACATGCGCTCACTCCTGTTCACCGAGCCGGTCGATTTTCTGATTGGCAACACCTATGGCAAGTATCTGGAGCGTGACACTGGAACGCCGCTGATCCGCATCGGCTTTCCAGTTTTTGATCGGCATCACCATCACCGCTACCCGCTATGGGGCTATCAGGGCGGCCTGAATGTGCTGGTGAAGATCCTGGACAAGATCTTCGACGAGATCGACAAGAAGACCAACGTTCTTGGCAAAACTGACTACAGCTTCGACATCATTCGTTGATGAGCGACTGTGCGCGTGCCATCGCCCAAGCACTCGACGATGGCACAAGCACACGGCGGTTGACCATGCAATTAGTTTGCGCTGAGAGGAAAAAGGTATGAGTTCACTAGCGGCCACGGTCCAGAATGTTTTCGACGAGCCGGGCTGCGCCAAGAATGGCAGTAAGTCGGAGGCTGAACGTAAGAAGGGCTGCACCAAACAGCTGCAGCCGGGTAGCGCTGCCGGCGGCTGTGCTTTCGATGGAGCCAAGGTTGCGCTGCAGCCGTTCACCGACGTCGCTCACTTGGTCCATGGTCCGATCGCGTGCGAAGGTAACTCTTGGGACAATCGCGGCGCGGCGTCGTCCGGCTCGAATCTGTGGCGCACCGCATTCACAACCGATTTGAGCGAAACCGATATTGTATTCGGAGGCGAGAAGCGGCTCTGCAAAGCGATCAAGGAGATCATCGACAAGTGCGACCCGCCCGCCATCTTCGTCTATCAAACCTGCATCCCGGCGATGATCGGCGACGACATCAACGCAGTCTGCAAGGCAGCATCTCAAAGGTTCGCAAAGCCGGTGATCCCGATCAATTCCCCGGGCTTCGTCGGCTCGAAGAACCTCGGTAACAAGCTCGCCGGCGAGGCCTTGCTCGACTATGTAATCGGGACGCAAGAACCGGACTACACCACGCCGTACGATATCAACCTGATCGGGGAATACAACCTTTCGGGAGAGCTCTGGCAAGTGAAGCCATTGCTAGACGAGCTTGGAATACGGATTCTCTCCTGCATCTCCGGCGATGGCAAATATCGCGAAGTCGCTTCATCTCATCGCGCGCGGGCGGCGATGTTGGTGTGCTCAAAGTCCATGATCAACGTCGCACGCAAGATGGAGCAACGCTACGGGATCCCGTTCTTCGAGGGGTCGTTCTACGGTATTCAAGATTCGAGCGAATCGCTGCGTCAGCTTGCCCGCTTGCTAGTTGAACGCGGCGCGCCGGCAGATCTGCTCGGGCGCACCGAAGCGGTGATCGCGCGCGAGGAAGCGTGGGCCTGGGCTGCGATCGAGCCGTACAAGCCACGATTCGAAGGCAAGAAGGCCTTGTTGATTACGGGCGGCGTCAAGTCATGGTCGGTCGTCGCGGCACTCCAGGAAGCCGGGCTTGAGTTAGTCGGAACCAGCGTCAAGAAATCAACCAAGAAAGACAAGGAGCGTATCAAGGAGCTCATGGGGCAGGATGCCCACATGATCGAGGATATGACGCCGCGCGAAATGTACAAGATGTTGAAGGACGCAAAAGCGGACATCATGCTATCGGGCGGCAAGTCGCAGTTCGTCGCGCTGAAAGCGGCGATGCCCTGGCTCGATATCAACCAGGAGCGTTGCCACGCCTATATGGGCTATGTCGGAATGGTCAAGCTGGTGGAGGAGATCGACAAGTCGCTCTCCAGTCCGATGTGGGAGCAGCTACATCGACCGGCACCATGGGAGGCATTAGCCAAGGCGATGGAGCAGATGCAATCGCCGGTGGCCGCGATCGCCTGCGATCCGGCGCTTGCCGAAACCGCGCGCCGCGCGAGAAAGATCTGCGTGTGTAACACGGTCGATCTGGGCACGATCGAGGATGCAATCTACGCGCACGGCCTGAGGAGCGTCGCAGGGGTCAGAGAGCATACCAATGCGGTCGGTGGCTGCTGCCAAAGACGCATCGAAGGTATCTTGGTGTCCGAGCCATCTGCCATGCGACACGCCGCAGAATAGGGAGGCGTCATGGCCATCGTCATAGCGCCGACAAAGGCCTGCGCTGTCAACCCGCTGAAGATGAGCCAGCCGATCGGCGGCGCATTCGCCTTCATGGGGCTGCGCGGGGCGATGCCGCTTCTGCACGGCTCCCAAGGGTGCACATCCTTCGGGCTCACGCTCTTTGTCCGGCATTTCAAAGAGGCAGTACCGCTGCAGACCACCGCGATGAGTGAGGTCGCGACCGTACTCGGCGGGTATGAGAATCTCGAGCAGGCGATACTGAACATCTACAACCGTACCAAGCCTAAGATCATCGGAATCTGCTCGACCGGTGTCACCGAGACCAACGGCGACGATGTGGATGCCTACCTCAAGCTAATCCGGAGCAAGCATCCGCAACTCGCAAAGTTGCCACTGGTGAATGTCTCGACGCCTGATTTCAAGGGCGCGTTCCAGGACGGCTGGGAGAAGGCTGTGGCGCGCATTGTGGAGGTGCTGGTGGAAGGGCCCAACGCCAATGGCCTGCGGGATCCATCGAAGGTGAATGTTCTGCCGGGATGTCACCTCACGCCCGGGGACCTTGATGAACTCCGTGTCATATTGGAGGATTTCGGGTTGTGCCCGTCCTTCCTCCCTGATCTCGCGGGATCGCTCGACGGGCATATCCCCGATGAGTTTACGCCAACGACCATCGGCGGCATCGGCGTCGACGAAATTGCGAGCATGGGCCGCGCCGGATGGACGATTGCAATCGGCGCGCAGATGCAGCGAGCGGCAGAGGTCATGCAGGTCAAGACCGGCGTGCCTTTTCGCGTCTTCGAGCGGCTGTGTGGTCTCTGTCCGAACGACGAATTCATGACGTTCTTGAGCGAGATCAGCGGCCGCCCCATACCATTGAAATATCGGCGCCAGCGCGGTCAGCTCG
The DNA here is from genome assembly GCF_045571415.1 of Bradyrhizobium sp. LMG 9283. Taxonomy (NCBI): domain Bacteria; kingdom Pseudomonadati; phylum Pseudomonadota; class Alphaproteobacteria; order Hyphomicrobiales; family Nitrobacteraceae; genus Bradyrhizobium; species Bradyrhizobium sp. LMG 9283. Next base: position 7,720,594 of record NZ_CP120691.1, on the reverse strand, counting down.
CCGATGCAATGCTGGACGCGCACTTCCATATTGGCGGTCGCAAAGTTGCGATCGGGGCTGAGCCAGACCTCCTGTTCGATTTGTCCGGCATGCTGCACGACATGGGCGCGCAGGTGACCGCGGCCGTGACGACCACTCAGTCGGGGGTGATCGAGCGGATCAAGACCAAGGAGGTACTCATTGGCGATCTCGAGGATCTGGAAGAGCTTGCCAAAACAAAGCGTTGCGACCTGCTGATCACGCATTCGCATGGCAGGCAAGCGGCGGCTCGGCTGAAAGTCCCGTTCTATCGTACGGGGTTTCCGATGTTCGACCGACTTGGCGCAGGACACCAACTATCCGTGGGCTATCGTGGTACCCGCAATCTAATCTTCGAAATCGCCAATCTCGTGATCGCGCACCGCGAGGAGAACGATCAGCCTACCCCCGATAGATGGCGGACTGCGGCCGGACTGCCACGATGCTCGCGGTATCGCAGCTCCACCGCCGCAGCTGAGAGATCGATTGCATGAAGGTCGCGTTTGCCACTCAAGACCTTAGACGCGTCGATGCCCATTTTGGTTGGGCAAAGAATATCGCAATCTACGATGTCACGCCTGGCGGGCACGTGTTTCTCAAAGCGATTGAGTTTGAGGGCGATCTTAAGGAAGACGGAAACGACGACAAGTTGGCGCCGAAGATCGAGGCCATCAAGGACTGCGCAATCCTTTACGTCGCCGCCATTGGCGGTGCCGGGGCTGCGCGAGTCGTGGCCAACAAGATCCATCCTATCAAGGTGAATAAGCCAGAAAGCATTCTGGTGTTGCTTGAAAAACTCGAGCGCGTACTGAAGGGCACGCCACCTCCCTGGCTACGCAAGGCCATGGCAAAAGACCGACGGCGCACGTTCGAGTTCGACGAATGAGGTGATATGACGACAAAAATAGAGCAGCAGGGCAGCGCCGTCGAAGCGCCGTTCCTCAAAGAGTTGATCAAGATTTGGCGTGCTCAGGATACCAACGGAGCCTGGGAGGCGAAGAGCGATCTTGACCTGCTCGAACCCTATATCCTGGACAAGGAGAAACGGCGCGCATTGCCGATTATCGGTGATCCTGATCCCGATACGCTGTGGCGACTTAAGCTGTTTTTCGATGCGGTCGCGCTCTCGATCGAGAGGGAGACCGGCGTGATGATCCAGCCGATTCTGGATCTGCATCATGAAGGCTTCGGCCGCATGGTGCTCATCTCAGGCCGGCTGATCGCCGTGAACAAGCAGCTGCGCGATGTGCATCGCTTCGGATTCCCTAATTTCGTAAAGCTCGCGCAGGAGGGCGACAGATATGTCAGCGACGGAATCGACCTGATTCGGAAATTTCCGGACGTGGCGAACTATCGGGGGTACTCATGAGCGATCGTGAAACACTGAAGGCAGAACTAAAGAAGCTGTCTGTCAAGGCGACACAAGCCAAGATGGATCTGCACGACCTTTCGGAAGAATTGCCCGTCAACTGGACCTCGATCATGGTGGTGGCGCAGAAGGCGCACAATGCCTATGCCGAACTCGAGCGCAAGAGCCATGATTTGAAGGCGCTCGAAAATACTTAAAGGGGCCCGACCCATGTCATTTGCAACGCGCGATGGACGCGACTGGACGCCAGAATATCTGATCACGATCGATAGCAAGAAGTGCATCGGCTGTGGCCGCTGTTTCAAGGTGTGCGGTCGAGATGTCATGACCTTGAAAGGAATCAACGAGGAGGGCGAACTTGTCGACCTCGACAATGACGAGGACGATGAAATCGAAAAGAAGATCATGGTTCTGAGCGATCAGGGCGCTTGCATCGGCTGCGGTGCATGCGCCCGGGTCTGCCCGGCCAACTGCCAGACCCACAGTTCAGCCGCAGCAGAAGCTGCGTGAGCGAAGACAGTCATCCTGTCGCGGCAGGCGAGATATAGGTGAGAAAAGACACAATCTTGATCAGAACTCATGGTGGGACGGCGCGTCCGAATGATCTCGATCAAACATCGAATAGCAAGATCGCACGAGCTAAAACGCAAGCGTTGCCCCGCGCTGGTCGAGCGCCGGGTATGTCATGCCGATAGAGTATCCATCGCTCACAAGCCAATCGCCTCCGAGGTCCACGTATTCGAAGGCGATCTGCGCCTGCGCGGAGCACCGGGTGATCGAACTGCCTTGTCATGATGGACTTCGAAGGGCCTACTTCAGAGGCAGGTAACCAATGCATCGGACGATTTGATCCGAGCGGGTGCTGTGACATGTCTGCTTGCGGATCAGGAGAAGCTTACTTGCCGGCGGCGCCGCCGAGCATGGACAACGATGCCTGCCTCGATTTTGGTCGATCTCATTGAAAACGTAATGTGCTGCGAAGCGTGGCTGGTCTCTTTGCGCACTTCCGGTGGGGGCGAACATTTCGCTGCCCAGACTAGATAGTCGGTGCAATAGTGTATGCGATCGGTCGATCTCCTTTATGGGCGGTTCGATCTTGGCTAGCGCGTTTGAAACTGGCTGGATCAGCCAACGATTCTGCCATACATCAGTCGCAACGATATTACGTCCGTAGATCTTCGGGTTACTCATCCGCTGGTCGAGAACGCGGGCAACTGCGAGAAGACGGCGATCATCGCTGATCTTGTCACGTCCGTCTTAGAGAGGATGGAATCTCGTCTAGCGGCAATGGGTTTTGCTCACGTGGGCTGCAATCACTGGGTGCTTGATCCTCACCAGCACCCCGAAGTGTGGATGAAGAACGAGGACGATGAGTGGCAGCGGGTCGACAAGCCTACGAAGTATCCTTCGAAAGCTGGGGCAGTGATATCGATACTCAGATTCGGACGATGACCCTTCATTTTACTTGGAGCGCGCTCTTAGGGGGTGCGCGTGGAGTAAAGTGGCTGCAATAGCAGCCCGAGCCTGAAATGACGGACATTTGACCGTTCTTACGCGCGGGCGCAATGGTCTTAGCCAAAGGGGGCGCAAGCTCGCCGCGTGCGCCCCTCGCCGGCTGGAAGCGAGCGTTCAACCTTTCTGCGAGGGGCACTTGCCATGCCGCGGTGGGATACCAGGCATCGTAACCGGCCTTCCAACCTGGCCATCAACGAGCAGCAATGACTGCCACCGCGTTCAGCTGTCCGGCAAATGCTCCAGAAAGCTTGGCGCGCGAAAGCTGCAGCTGCGCACCCAGCGTGGAAGGGGCAGCAAGGCTCAATGGTCGTGCGAATTGGTCTGAATTATGCGCCCGAGCAATGCGGCGTGCTACAATGGCGAAGCTTGCGCGTTGGATTGCCAGAAACACGATCCGCTCGGGCACTTGTACGGTTCTTGCAGGGGTGATTGCACAGCGACAATGAAGAACGTCTTGCAATAAACGAGCGATGTATGCAGCCAAATCCCATCTATGCGATTTGCGGCTTTAACGACATTCCGAGCCGCCAGGCCATGGGATTCCATCTTATGGTCGTCGATGATGACGGCAATCACCGGCCGTGGTCCATCATTGTGGTGCGCTGGGGCAAAAAGGTGCTTGGCTATGTCAATAAATGCCCGCACAACGGCGTCAATTTGGACTGGGAGCGGAACGAATTTCTCGATCCCTACGGTACCCGGCTGATGTGCGGCAAGCACGGTTCGACCTTCGAACTCGGCACCGGGCGGTGCGTCGAAGGTCCATGTCAGGGTAGAGCGCTCACACCGATCGCGTTGGCGGTTCTGGATGGTGATATCTGTGTCTGCGGTGTGCGTCTTGTCGAAGACGATGCATCGCCCAACAACTGAAGACCGCGCTCAGACCGGCCGGTTCTCGTTGCGGTTTTTCACAGGCTCCATCCTCTTTAGCCCGTCGTCGTACGAGATCTCCTCATAGGACAGATCGAGATCCTTTGCGGCATCGAGGAGGTAATCAAGCTTGCCGCCCGGATCGAGCTTCTTGATGTCGTCCTTGTTGAGCCCGACCAGGTCCATCATTTCCTTCCAAACGGTGGATTCATCGCACGGCAAGACGTGGAAGTTAATATCACCGAGCTTGATTCGGTATTTCGCCAGCAAATCTAGGTTGTTGCAGAACATGAAGTAGCTGCCGTTTGGGCTTAAGGCACCGTCAAGGACGGTCGCGACGTCAGCAAGATAGGCGAAGGAATGCAGGTAGCCGGCCAGCACCGGAATAGTGCGTTCTCCATCCTGCGCGATCGTCAACACCTGCTCGATCGAATAGTCCGGCGGCCGTTTCTCGTCCGCGACTTGAGTCTGGAATTTTAGTGCGACGTCGCCGCGAAAGCCGAACCGGCCCGGCTTGGTAGTCCCGCCTTTGAGTACGGCATTGAGCAGGCGGCCCTCCTTCTCAAGTCTGCCGAGTGCGGTGTTCTCGATTGCGGTCATTAAATTCGTCCTCGATCTAAGCTCTTCACCGACGCCTTGGCCGGTGCCAGATGCAATGCAAATTGCTTGCCGTCGCGTGCCTAGCGGCCTTCGGCGTAGCTTAGAAAGAAAACGCGTCAGTGAGCTGCGATCGCCTCAACTAGCCTTGTCAGGAACCCGACACCGGTCCCAAAGCCAACAGGCGCGCTCCGAAAGAGTGAGTATCATCAAGCGTCTGCGCGCTGGCACGTGACTTGCCCTTGGGAGCTGGATCCAAGCTGATGAGGGAAAGCCGTGATCAACCTGACGGATAGCGCAGTGAATGCAATCAAGAGCGCGATTTCATCGTCGACGCACCCGACCGGCGGTCTGCGCGTCATGATCGAGGCAGGCGGCTGCAATGGGTTCAAATACAAGATGGGTCTGGCCGAGGAAGCGAAGCCTGACGACACTGTGATCGAATGCGACGGGCTGAAGGTGTTCGTCGATAACAAGAGCCGTGAGCATCTGGTCGGCACGACCATCGATTTCGTGATGGCACTGGAGAGCTCTGGCTTTACCTTTCATAACCCGAACGCCACCGCGAACTGCGCCTGCGGAAAATCGTTCAGCTGATGAAAAAAATCGTTCAGCTGATGAGGAGGAGACATCGCGGCATGCCGGCCGAACCAGAACAACTGAGGCAATCGTCGTCCACTGCGACAGACCGAGAGCGTCGCATTCGCGGCGCAATCGAAGAGATCCGACCCAATCGCGACGGTGGCGACTGTCACCTGATCGGGATCGATGGCCGCAGGGTCATGGTCAGGCTGACCGGTGCCTGCACGTTGTGTAAGCTTTCGAGGATGACGCTGGAAGGCATTCAGGCGCGGCTGGTCGATAAACTCGGCGAATTGGTTCGCCTGATCCCCGTTGCTGCTGCAAGCGAGGCAGTGGATTGAGCGAAAATCGACTACCGATTTACCTCGATAACAATGCAACGACGCGGACCGACCCATCGGTCGTGCAAGCCATGTTGCCGTTCTTCACCGAACAATTCGGCAATGCCTCGTCCACGCATGCGTTTGGCAGCGAGGTCGCAGTCGCTGTGAGGCAGGCACGGCGTAGCTTGCGGGGCCTGCTAGGGAACGCATACGATCATGAAATCGTTTTCACCTCGGGAGGGACCGAGGCCAATAATGCCGCGGTCCTCTCTGCGCTTGCGACGCAGGAAGACCGCGACGAGATCGTCACCACCGCAGTTGAGCATTCCGCCGTTCTTGCGCTAGCCGAGCGATTGGCGACAAGAGGAGTCAAGACGCACATCGTACCCGTAGATGCCTACGGCCGGCTCGACATCGAGGCCTTTCGCTGCGCGCTCGGGCCACGCACAGCGGTTGCCTCGGTTATGTGGGCCAACAACGAGACAGGAACGGTGTTTCCTGTGGAGTTTCTGGCAGGGTTGACCCGTGAGGCGGGCGCGCTGTTTCACACCGATGCGGTCCAGGCCATCGGCAAGGAGCGCGTGAACCTGAAGGACAGTGCGATCGACATGCTGTCGCTATCCGCGCACAAACTGCACGGCCCCAAGGGGGTCGGCGCGTTATATTTGCGCAAAGGGACAAAATTCCGGCCGCTGATCTGCGGCGGATCACAGGAACGAGGACGCCGCGGCGGGACTGAGAATATTCCCGGCATTGTCGGCCTGGGAAAGGCTGCCGAGCTTGCGGCGGAGCGGCTCGAACCGGAGCGCGTTCGCATTGGCGCGTTGCGCGACCGCCTTGAGCAGGGAATTTTGCACAATGGTGAGTGCGTTGCGCTCGGCGATGTCAGCAATCGATTAGCGAACACGGCCAATATTGCCTTCGATCATCTTGAAGGCGAAGCCATCGCTCACCATCTCAATCGGGCGGGCATTGCCGTGTCGCTCGGATCAGCCTGCAACTCCGGCTCAATGCAGCCATCGCATGTTCTGCGTGCCATGCACGTGCCGGCGTGGCGGATGCGCGGCGCGGTGCGCTTTTCTCTGTCGCGTGAAACCTCCTTCGCGGACGTCGATGACGTCGTGTGCGCGGTGTCCGACATCGTGGCTCGCCTGCGCGCCACCTCCCGCGTCACAGTCAGGGAGTTGACCTCGTGAAAATCATGATCCGCCGGTCTCCGGACGCGGGCCTGTCGATCTACGTGCCAAAAAAGGATCTCGAAGAGCCAATCGTGGAATCCGAGTACGAGACGCTATGGGGCGGCTGGATCAAAGTAGCTAATGGCTGGGTGCTCGATTTGCCCGAGATGGCGAGCGACACACGGTTACCGATCACAATCAACGCTAAAAAGCGGGGCGAGAACGGGGACGATCCGTGAAGGCGCCCCCGCAGATCGACTTTGTCGATGCGGACGATGCAAAGGCCACGCTCGTGGACATCGCTGCCGGCCTGAGGGCCGCGAGCATTGTTCCCTATCTCGGTCCTGGCCTCGCCGAATTGTGCAGATCCGATGTTCCGACCACACCCGAGGCGTTGGCCGGCTTCTTCGCCAGCAAGGTTGCGCTGCCGCGACGGGCTAGGGGCAATGCGTGGGCATCGGCGCAGCATATCGAGATCAGCAAACATCGGTCCACCGTGACGGCATTGATGACGCAGGCCTTCGCTCAGCCAGTCGAGCCGACGCGGTTTCACCATCATCTTGCGTCCCTGTCGCTGCCCGTCATAGTAGACGCCTGGTATGATGCCGCCATGCGCGCGGCGCTGGGTAAGCGCGATGGATGGGGCGAAGTGCAGGGTATCACCCGCGTCGGCATTGGGAAGAACCGCTGGTATCGCTTTTACGATTCAGTTGGCCAAGAGGTCGACAGTGCCGTGGCCGGCAGCTGGGCGACGGTGCTGTACAAGCCGCATGGCAGCGTGCAGCCGGCCAACAACTTTCTTATCTCCGACGCTGACTATGTCGAGGCGTTGACCGAAATCGACATTCAGACGCCAATTCCGGACATCGTCAAGGAAAGGCGAACCGGACAGACCTTTCTCTTCATCGGCTGTCGCTTCAACGACCAGCTGTTGCGTAGCTATGCGCGGCAGATCATCAAGCGCTCGGCCGCCACCCACTATGCGATCGTTGATCCGGACGCGCTCTCTCGCAACGAGCTCCGTTTCCTACTCGAGCAAGGCCTGACACCGCTTGCGATTGGGCTCCCTTGGGCGGTTGAGATACTGCTGACCCATTAGTGGCCTTGTGATCTCCCAGCTCGTATCGGCATATTGCGAGAGCCGCAACGCGAGAAAACCCGTTCAGATGGAGCCGGGTTCCGGCGAGCTTAGTGCGAGAATGAATGCGCAAGCCATGGAGCTCTGCGTGAGAATGACGACGTATCTGTCGCATCGTCAACAAGCGCATCATTGCTGTTCTTAGATGCGCCAGAGACGATCGTTTCCGCTAACTCGTTGGCGTATGGCTGCAATTTCATCGTCTCCGCCGTGGCATGCAAGTTGCTACCCGGCTTCTTGAGGTTCGCTCACGGATGGTCCTGGGTGGCCGATGATGCCTGCAGGGAAAATTGAAAATGAACGCGGTCGTCGAACGCGGAAAATATGCCAAAGCTGCAGTGGATAGCGGCAAGATGATGCAGCCCGCCACCGAGCAAAAGGGCTGCCGCGCCTTGGCCAAGACCGGGCAGGCGAGCTGCGGTTCGCAGGCAGGCCAAGGCGATCTGCCGACCGGAATTTGGGAAAAGGTCAAGAACCATCCCTGCTACAGCGAAGAAGCGCATCATCATTACGCCCGCATGCATGTCGCGGTCGCGCCTGCCTGCAACATCCAGTGCAATTACTGCAACCGAAAATACGACTGCGCCAATGAATCGCGTCCGGGCGTGGTGAGCGAGAAGCTCACGCCTGAGCAGGCGGTAAGAAAAGTGCTCGCGGTCGCGACCACCATTCCCCAGATGACGGTGCTTGGCATCGCTGGTCCCGGCGATCCCCTGGCCAATCCAGCAAAGACGTTCAAGACGTTCGAGCTGGTTGCCAAGGCGGCTCCCGACATCAAGCTGTGTCTGTCAACCAACGGACTGGCTCTGCCGGACTATATTGATACCATCGCCAGGTCCAAAATTGATCACGTCACCATCACCATCAACATGGTCGATCCCGAAATCGGCGCCAAGATCTATCCGTGGATCTTCTTCAACCACAAGCGCTACACCGGCATCGACGCGGCAAGGATACTCACCGATCGCCAGCTGCAAGGCCTCGAGATGCTTAGCGAACGGGGTATCCTGTGCAAGGTCAACTCGGTGATGATCCCAAACATCAACGACGACCACCTGGCAGAGGTCAACAAGGCGGTGAAGTCACGCGGTGCCTTCCTTCACAATATCATGCCGCTGATCTCCGCGCCCGAGCACGGCACAGTATTTGGCCTCAACGGTCAGCGCGGGCCGACGGCGCAGGAATTGAAAGCGCTGCAAGATGCTTGTGAAGGGGAGATAAAAATGATGCGGCATTGCCGCCAGTGCCGCGCCGATGCGGTCGGTCTACTCGGGGAGGATCGCAGCGCAGAGTTCACCACCGATCAGGTCATGAAAATGGACGTCCAATATGACTTAGAGATGCGCAAGGCATATCAGGACAGGGTAGAGGATGAGCGTGCCGCCAAAGTCGCGGCCGGCCAAAAGGAGCTTGCGGAATTTGCCGGAGAGATGAGTGCGATCACTCTTCTGGTGGCCGTCGCAACCAAGGGCTCGGGGTTGATCAACGAGCACTTTGGGCATGCAAAGGAATTCCAGGTGTACGAACTTTCTACATCCGGCGCCAGATTCGTCGGCCACCGCCGCGTGGACGTTTACTGCCAGAGCGGTTATGGCGAGGAGGATAGGCTTTCCGCCGTCATGCGTGGCATCCATGACTGCCATGCGGTCTTCGTGTCCAAGATCGGCGGCTGCCCGAAAAGCAATCTGATCAAGGCGGGGATCGAGCCGGTCGATCAATACGCCCATGAGTTCATTGAGAGGTCGGCGATCGCCTGGTTCAGATCCTATCTGGACAAGGTGAAACGCGGGGAGATCCAGCACGCGCAGCGCGGCGACGCCGCGATCCGGCAAGGATCTCTGATCTCTGCAGCGTAAGGGGGAATATGTGCCATTCAAGATCATCGCCTCGCAGTGTACGAGCTGCTCAGCCTGCGAACCCTTATGCCCGAACGTTGCCATCTCGGAGAAGGGGGGCAGCTTTGTCATTGAAGCGGCAAAATGCACTGAATGTGTTGGCTATTTCGACGAGCCGCAATGTGTCGCCGCCTGTCCGGTCGACAATACCTGCGTGGTTGATACGTCCTTGCCTCGCTACCAGGCGCCAGCCTAAAGCGTGAACCCCCATGAACGGCATGCCAAGAGCTGGTGCTGAAAACGTCGCTAGCTTCGTGCTGCGCGTTGGCGGAGGCGCAGGCGCCGACGTTCGGTCCTCCATCACGGACGACGACTGCGCTGGATTGCCCTGCGATCGTTCTGTTGCTGGTCGGCAGCACGGCCCTTGCGGGCATTTCATTCCGGGCGGCGGTCCAAAGATGCTTCGCGACGTCGAGAGCGGCCTTCCAGGCGGCGCTGCCATCGTCGATGTGACTGACGATGCCGCGCGAGCACGAAGTGATGCAGGATCTCGCCTGCGGTGGGCCAGGCGGCGTCCCTGCATCTCTACGAGAGAGCGATGCATGAGGGGCGGTACATGAACAGCATTGTTCGCGACAGCGACGTCGTCGAGCTCAGCGAGCCGCCTTTCTTCAGCTTTGGCCAAATGCTGCGAGCCAATCGCACCATCCGTAATGATGGTACCTATCGCGGCAAGGAGATTGGCGACGTTTTGGTCAAGAAGGGAGAGGTGGGTTACGTCGTCTCAATCGGCACGTTCCTGCAGCAATTCTACATCTACGGCGTCGAGTTTCTGGAAAGCGGCTACCGCGTTGGCATGAAGCGCAAGGAACTAGAGCCGGTGGACGCCTGCGAGGAGATCGATGATCTGCCATTGCCGGAGGAGTCATGACTCAGCCCGGTTTTCCGAAATATCGGCGCGGCCAGCGGGTCAAAACTGCAGTCGACCTCATCAACGACAGCTCATTTCCCAATACGGAGCCCGAGGGAGTCTTGCTCGCCGCCGGAGCGACCGGCGAGATCATCAACGTCGCTATCCATACCGAAGCGAACGTGCCGATCTATATTGTCGATTTTGGTGAGCAGCTGCTCATCGGCTGTCTTGAAGAAGAAATCACAGTGCTTTGAAGGGAGGCTTTCGCCATGAATGCCGCGCTGATGAGGAAGGTAAAGCCAGGGCTGGTGCCTCACCCCAACGAGCTCGATCGCAAACGGATCGAGCGCGGCCTGAGCTCGCGCAAGCGCTATCTCTACGTCTCGCCGAACGTGATGCCGGTGAGGGGCGGCTACCTCGTCGAGAGTCCCTGTTGCTCGCGAAACATCGATAAGGATGGCGCTCTCATCGATGTCGCGCTGATTCTTTATGATGCCGTGAGCGGGATCTGGAAGCTGTTTCGCAAGAACCACGCGCGAGGAAACTGGGAATTTTACAGCCTTTACCATCGGTTGACGTCTGCAATCGACGAATTGAATGCGGATCCGGAGCGTCTGTTCTGGCAATGACCAACCGCCTTTGACGAGTCACAGAGGGGCCACGATGGCGCTCACCGCGGAGGAATTGATCGAAATCGAGCGGCTGCTTGCAGCCGATGGCGCCGAGATGGGTAAGTTTGTCGAGCTGCGGCGCCGCTTTCCGCAGCTTGCTTGTGTGCGCTGTGATGCGTCGGATGTGGCGGATCAGCCGTTCCGGCAGTTTCCGCGTTTCGACCTTCATCTGATCGATGGATCGGATGACTGCGTGCAGATTACGGCCGATCCGACACGGGCGACCGGCATCGTACTGGCCAAAAGGAATGCTGGCGGTGAGCACTGAACTCGTAGAGTATCGGCTTGATGGCGCGCACACTGTGGAGGAGAATACATCATTCATTCCACTGTCCGATCCCGATGTCACCTTCGCCGAGCTCTCTGCCGTGGAAACGCTGCTGTGTTCGCCGCAAATCTCCAACGGGCGGATCACTGAGGCGTTTGAGCACGCTTTCGCCGACTATGTTGGCCGCAAATATGCTGTTGCGGTCTCCAGTGGTACCATCGGGCTCCTGCTTGCGCTGAGGGCGCTCGGCATTGGCCCGGGGCAGGAGGTCATCGCCTCGCCCTACTCCTTTCGTGAGACCGCGCATGCCATCAGTCTCGCAGGTGCACGAGCGGTATTTGCAGATGTCGACTATTGGTCCGGCGCATTAGTCCCAGCGAAGGCCGAAGAGTGCATCACGGCCAACACGCGGGCAATTGTCGCCGGCAATCCCAACGGCCATCCAGCGCCATGGTCGGAACTGCGCGCGATCGCGCAGCGCCATCATCTGCTGCTTTTGGAGGATTCCACCGAGGCGATCGGATCGAGCTACAAGGGTGAGCTCGTCGGCCGGTTTGGCGACCTCGCGGTGTTCGACTTTGCCCAACCGCTGGCTCTAACCTGTGGCGAAGGCGCAATGGTGGTGACCGACGATATCGACATCGCGGTCGGCTTGCGTCGCCATCGCGCCCATCGACTGGACGAGCGCTCCTCCGTTGTTGTCGGTAGCACGGCACCCTACCAGGCCGGCGTGAGCGATCTCACGGCTGCCTTGGGCCTGGCGCAGCTCAAGCGTCTTGATGAAATCCTGGAGCGGCGTCGGTTGGTCGAGCAGCTTTATAACGCGCATATGCAATCATTTGAGGGCATCAAGCCGCCTTATGTTGGCCCCCATGTGACCGAGGTGAACTGGTTGCTTTATCTCGTTCATCTGGGGACACGCTTCACGCGATCGGGGCGCGACGCCATTATCGATGATCTGCGCGGCGCACGGGTTGAATCCGCTGCCTATAGCCAACCGCTGCACTTGCAACGCCACTACGTTGACTTCGGCTATCGGCGTGGCGATTTCCTGGTTACGGAAAAAATAGCCGATCGCGCTCTGGCGCTTCCGTTTCACACCCATCTCACGAACCAGCAGATCGAGGTTATCGTCGAGACCATGAAAGATGCGTCGATCAACGTGGGAGCGGGTGCAGCGATCTACTGAGATGCTCGTCATCCATGACACGGAAGAACGAGGATTGAATGCCGATGATCGTAGTTGTTGTCATCGCGAGAGATGAGCAAACGGACCGAGCAGACGTCGTTTGTGGCAGCGTTGCCGGGCGCACATCTGATCCAAACAAATGCGGGAGCGCGCCGGATGCCGCTGGAGGCATGTACTCGTCTGGAAGGGCCGCAAGAGAAATGCTCCAAGCGAGCGCGAAGAAGACCTGCTCGACAGTAGAAAAGGCGCTGCGTCCAAGGCGCTAGGCCCACGCGCCAAGGTGCCCGAAACCAACCAAAACAGGGGATCGGTATGAACTCGCAACAGGTCATCATCCACGTCCGCTTCGGTCCGAACGGGAGAGTGATCCAAATCAGTGAGCGTCCGGCGAAGCTCACGCCGAACCAATGGTTTGATGTCCTCAACGCCCGTGCCAGCTCGGCTTATCGGCCGCTCGCTCGTGGCCGTGGGATTTTTCGGCTGAGCCGGACTGCGATCGATGCCTTCAAGCAGGAAACTGCGAGGCCGGGATGAGCGAACCGATAATCGGCAACCTGATGAGCGATCAGATCGAGGTTTTTGCCGTCTGTCCGGCCGATGCCATCGAACGGAGTGGGGCCATGGGCTTTAGCCTGTCGCGGATCGATGATAGGGGCGAGAGCCGGCCGTTTCCAATTATTGTGGTGCGCACCTTCGGCAACGACTATTTTGGTTACGTCAATCGTTGTCCGCATGAGAGCGTCTGGCTCAACATCGGCTCCGGTGCATTTTTCTCGGCGGACCGCTCGTTTCTCAGATGCGGCCGGCACGGTGCAAGGTTCGAGATCGACACTGGGATGTGCATCGACGGCCCCTGCGATGGACAATGGCTTGAGCCGGTAGCTCTCGCCGTGATCGAAGGTGATGTCTGCCTGTGCGGCGTCAAGCTGCTGGAGGACGATCGGTTTGCCGACCCGTTCAGGGGGAGCAGCGACGAAACCATGGATATCACGATCCATCCGGACTAACGGGCCTATCGCTTCGTTGCGCTCAAGCTGCCTGAGGCGCTTTGCTGTCCATGAGGCCATCGTACTCGTGAGCGTTGCAGATGCGTGTCATGGCTTTTGGCTCGTGAGAGAAAACGGGCAGCCCGCCGGATCGCGGCCTTGCACTCCGCGATCTCCGCCGCACCAAGAAGCTGCTCTGGCGCTAGCTCGCCAAATCGAGCCGGGAGGCAGGACACCCTTCGTACTGCCGACGATATGTTCGAGCGGGAAATGCCCCCGGCGGCTGGAACGCCGAGGGCATCGTCTGGGCGGGGAAATGGAGGGACCCAGACTGACAGGACCGTTGGGGAGGAATGACGATCCTGTGTCAGAAGTGTTTGGCCGGCCGGCGCGGCTGGCGTTATTGCCTGCTCTGCAACTGCAATGCCAAACCTCCGCTCGTGCGACGCCCTTAGCGAATGGCGCCACCATCGTCAGCTAGGGACCCGTCAGGAGTAGATGCATTAATGGGGCACGTGCTCGTTGTTCCGCAGGCGCCGCTGCAAGCGCGTATTGACGTGTATTGTGCGAAACGTGGGCCAGTCTTGGACCGCTGTGTTGCCGGTTTGCCGTTGCTGCCAATCGGGATTGGGGCCGGCTTGGCCTGCAGCCTCAAAGGTGGCTCGGCGATCATCCTTGCCTCGTTGGGCTCTCGCGACAGGCGCTATCTGTTGAGGCAAACGATAGATCGGCAGCGGCGGAACGCAGCGTCCAGCTTCAGGGCGAACAAGATGCTGTGGGCTCACGATGCGGCCGACCGATCACGCCATGGCAGAACAGAGCGCTCGATTCACCGCGCCATCGTCGAGAATAAGGGCTCCTCGATAGGCGGCACGAGGGTCATGAAGATCGCTGCTAATTCCAAGATATGATAGCGCAAGAGCTGGGCAAAATAACCGAGATCCTCGGTTATTCTGCGTACGAACTGCAGAAGGTTGAAGCGGGAGGTCAAACGCTATGCGAGGTTTGTCGTGTCCGAAACAGAAGTAAACGACATTGTCGCAACCTCGGCAACAATTGTGAGTCGCGCCGGGCAAAGCAAGGGATCGTTGCAGAAACGAACGTTACGCATCTGGTGTGCAACTTGCTTTGGAGAAGTTGGATGGTGAGCAAGTGATGCGGAAGTAAAAACGTCGCGATGACGGAAAGAAGAGGTTGGAATTGATCAAGGAGGCTGCTCCGGACGCGAAGGTATCTATTGCTGATCTTCAGCGACGACAATCACGATGGCGCCCGCTCATTTCGCCTGCTTTCGCAAGCGCGAGTGGGAATCAGTAGCATCAATTGGTCGATGCGGCGTTCAACCGTAAGAGATTGTGGAGGGCGATGTGCTCGCACCTTGCCTCTTTTGAGATGAAGCCCATTGATCACAGGATAGGCGCATGTACTCAGAAACCGAATTCGAACTTCCTCAACTTTATAGGCATCATGTCTTTGCCTGCAACACGCAGCGTCCGCAAACTCATCCGCACGGCAGCTGTGGCGCCTCCGGCGCGCAAGCCCTGTGGGATCGAATGGGCAAGGCGATCGAAGCGCAAGGCCTCAACGATATTGGCTTTACGATCGCGGGCTGCCTTGGCTTTTGTAACTCTGGTCCCTTGATGGTGGTCTATCCCGACGGAGTCTGGTATCGCGCGACCACACCTGAGGACGTTGACGAAATCGTAAACTCCCACCTCAAGCAGGGCAAACGTGTCGACCGCCTTGTCATGGTGCTAAAGCGAAGCTAGAGGCTTCGCTTAGCGGCCACTTGCCCGGGCTAACAAGCATGGACGGCTTGTCCGTCCATGAGTTGGCGCTCAGAGCTCGGATCGTCTGAGGTTGAGCGGAGGGCTCACGCTCCGGGTCTGCGAACAGCAGGTCATTGACCTTGGCGCGGCGTGCCGGTTTTTTTCTCCGGCCCAATAGGCAAATGACGCCTTTGCAACGCGCGACGAAACAAGAATATGATCATATCTGGGTCGATCTGTTGGTGTACCGTCACTCCATGCCGCGCGATCCGTAGCTCACAGCGAGAGCAATGCTGCGAATGGCTGCCTGCGTCTCGCGAGATGACGCGTTCTTGACGCGTCATCTCGCTCCGTGCTTGCACTGCGGGGAAGTTAGGGGAGGCGCTCGATAAGCTCGCCGCGTCCGGGGTGATCAAACGGATTCCCCTTTCTGGTCCTGTTCTAGTGTCAGAACTTGTAAGTGACGCCGCCGCTGACAAGCCATGGGTCGATATTGGCGCGCCCGGTGACGGCAATCGCATTGTTTACGGTCGCGGAGTACTCCGGCCGCAGCCACAGCTTCTTCACATCAAAGTTGAGACCCCAGTGACGATCAAGCATGTAATCGAAGCCGAATTGGACCGCCGCGCCTAATTGGTTGCTGATGCGCAAATCCGTCACGGCAAGACCGGGGAGCGACGTATTGGCTGCCGATTGGTTGAAGAATGCGGTGTAGTTGATGCCCGCGCCGATATAGGGCTTGAGCTGGCCGAAATCGGTGAAGTGATATTGCAGGGTCAGTGTTGGCGGCAACAGCCAAGCTTTACCGATATCGAGGCCAGTGAGCGCGCCATTGCCGCTGATGTGATGGCTGGTCACGCCGAGAATGAGTTCGGCTGCAAGGTTTTTTGTGAAGAAATAAGTGATGTCGAGCTCGGGTATGGCTTGATCGCTGATCGAAAGCCCAGAGCTTGGTGAGGACAGCGAGGGCGCCCCGGCGACGCTGACCGAGCTGCCAGCAGTATCCGGCAAAACGCCGAGCACGCGCAGGCGGATCATCCATGGATTGAAGGGTTCGATCGGAGGCGCTTTATAGTAGACCGGGGCCGGGCCCAGATCCGCAGCCCGTACCGAGATGCTGGCCAACGAGGTCGCCAGCGCCAGGAGCGATGCCGTCGTCAGAACTGTCCTTGTTCTCATCGAATTCTCCAATCCAAAACTCGCGCGAAGAGCCGCGCGAGATCTCTGTCACACATGGGGAATGGCGGAGGATTTGATGTCGATCAAAATGGGAGGGACCGTAGCGCAATTATGCCGCCAAGTTGCATAAGGATCACGGCCGCGAAGCGTGGTGGTCTGTTCTGATCGTTATTCGATTCAAGAGAGCCGAACCTCTTCAATAAACTGCCTCTCGGCTTGGTGCGGGGACCCAATCTAGGCCGCGGAGGCCACGCCTGATAAAGCCGGCAACTGCGGCGGCCTCTCACACACTGCGTAGGCGAGCAGCGCGGCATTCGAGCGCAATATGGGCGATGCCGCTTTACGGAGCAGCCACTCGCGCGGGCGTCTCAGCGAGGGTCTCCTCGGTTACCACCCGTGAAGGAAGCCGGAAGTGGGAAACGTCATTCTTTGCCTCGTTTGATGGCCTGGGGGCTCGCTCCGCCGTTTCCTCACGTCTGCGGACAGCGCGTGCGGTTTGCTTCGTGCAAGCATCCCTCGAGATCATCTTGCGTCTTGCGGCCAAGCAGCGACAGCACGGGCTCATGATCGAGTCCGGCACATCGTGCCCCGTCTATGTCGATCAGTGGTCGTCGTATCAGCAGCGGATCGCCCACCATCAATGCGAGTGCGCTTGCCGCGTCGATAGTATCGGGATTGACTTCGCCTGACTTGATACGGGGCGCAGCTCGGTTGAACCAAGCTTCGACGGGCATGTTGCCGAAGAAGCTGCGCAATTCGTCCGCATCCCATGTCTCCTTCAAGATGTCTTGGGCGATCACGTCGTGGCCGGCGGACTTCAGCACTAGAATCTGACGCGCGTTAGTGGCGCAGCTGGGTTTCTGATAAAAGATGATTGTCGCCACGACACACCTATGTAGGGGCGCTGAGCTGAACGATTGGCACGGCGCTGCTGCTTCCGGTAGCCGATTCGAATTTATTGCCGATCTCTCCAATGTCAGCGCACCAAGCATGCAACACTCCCCACTGGTCGGTCAGTTTTCGAGTCCGACCGGCATATTCACTCCAATCGCCCGCCTTGCGAGAAGCGCAGCAAGTTCCGTTCCACACCTGAAGGGATCGGAACAGGTCCCGCCAAATCGGCTTTTCGCGTTGATGGTTGTGGTCGTTGTTCGTTTTCTGACAGCCGCGCAGATCCTGTCAGATCCAAAACAGCCAGGATCACTCACCGGATGGTTGGTTTTTAGGAACGTAATCAGAAGCTTAAGGAGCGCGGTCAAGCGTTGGCACGGCGGTTGCTAATACGCGGAAGCAACACTGAGTGAGGGCTGAGTGCACGCCGACGCTTAAGGCGAGCGATGCGCTCCTTCCCTTGAACCCGTGTGCCCCCGTTTCTGAGAGAGAAACAAGCTCGCGCGCAAGAAGCGCGCAACTTTTGGCAAATCGGTTGATGGAGAGCAACATGTCTTCACTGAGACAAATCGCGTTCTACGGGAAGGGCGGCATCGGCAAGTCGACCACTTCGCAGAACACGCTGGCGGCGCTGGCCGAGATGGGTCAGAAAATCCTGATTGTAGGGTGCGATCCGAAAGCGGACTCGACCCGCCTGATTCTGCACGCCAAGGCGCAAGACACGATTTTGAGCCTTGCAGCGAGCGCCGGCAGCGTGGAAGACCTCGAGCTCGAGGACGTAATGAAGGTCGGCTACAAGGACATTCGCTGCGTGGAGTCTGGTGGTCCTGAGCCGGGTGTCGGCTGCGCCGGCCGCGGCGTCATCACCTCGATCAATTTCCTGGAGGAGAACGGCGCCTATGAGAACATTGACTATGTCTCATACGACGTGCTCGGCGACGTCGTTTGCGGTGGCTTTGCGATGCCAATCCGCGAGAACAAGGCGCAGGAAATCTATATCGTGATGTCCGGTGAAATGATGGCGATGTATGCCGCAAACAACATTTCCAAGGGCATCCTGAAATACGCGAACTCTGGTGGCGTGCGGCTGGGCGGTCTGATCTGCAACGAGCGGCAGACCGACAAGGAGCTGGAACTGGCGGAAGCGTTGGCCAAGAAGCTAGGTACTCAGCTGATCTACTTCGTGCCGCGCGACAACGTGGTGCAGCATGCCGAGTTACGCCGCATGACCGTGCTCGAATATGCACCCGATTCCAAGCAGGCCGATCACTATCGCAATCTTGCGACCAAGGTTCACAATAATGGCGGCAAAGGCATCATCCCGACCCCGATCTCCATGGACGAGCTCGAGGACATGCTGATGGAGCATGGCATTATGAAGCCCGTGGACGAATCCATCATCGGCAAGACCGCCGCCGAACTCGCGGCCTCGTAAAGGTCGCGAGTCGCGGCCTTGTGAAGGCGCGCGACGGATGCCGGTCTCCCTCACCGCCCATCCCGGGAGGCCGGCATTCTGATGATCGACCCTGACCAAAACCAGGATGCCGCGGGGGCAAACCTGACCACTGTGGAAACCCGCAAAATTATGTCCGAAGCGCACTTCCTTCCGTTGATGGCTGCTTGTGCCGTTGATGCCAACAGCCAGATGCACAGGGGAATTGCAACCTACCGCCTGCTCACCGGTGTGCCTCCTGCAGATGCTGATATTGCCATTGACAGCAATCTCGATCGCCATGTCCTGGCGTCTATACTGGCGGCTGCCACAATGGATGGTGGCTCCCTTCCCGAGAAGGCCGGCCTGTCCGGCCTTGAACTGGCGGCCTTGCTGGAAGAGTACTTTCCCTCGCTTGAGATCAAGCTCGGGGAGCAGCTCTCGGCTTTCAAGTGCGAAGAGGACGACGAGATCGCAATGCTGCGCGATCTCTTGCTCAAGCAACGCTCGACGGAAGGGGATATCGGCCGCTGGCTGGCTGCGATGATCGCGCGCCGTGCCATTGAGCCAGGCCACCTGTGGGAAGCTCTCGGCTTGCGCAATCGTCGCGAACTCTCTCGGTTGCTGAGCCGCCATTTCGCGCCGCTCGCCGCGCGCAATGTCAACAATATGCGCTGGAAGCGCTTCTTCTACCGCATGCTCTGCGAGAATGACGGCCTCGTGATGTGCACAACACCCGTGTGCAAGCAATGTGACGACTTCAACCTCTGCTTCGGCGAAGAAAGCGGTGAGAGCCGGATGGCCGAGCGCCGGTGCGATTTTCTGTTGCAGGCGGCTCGGCCGGTCGTTGCCGGCGACTGGCCGTCTGAACTGCCACAAGGGTCCGCTATCGCCCCCTCATCCGAGAAAGCCTCGCCGGATTTGGTAAGCCGCGCGGGAGGTTGAGGGCGCGGCTGACGCCGTTTCGATGCGAGCGAGTGACCATGTGTCCAAGGCGGCAGCGGGCCCCAAGTGCTCCGCGACAATTCTCGATATCCCGGCGCGCGGCAATTGCATTAGCGTTCGAACTCGGCGTGGCAACAGGCAAGGAGTTCGCTTCATGAGCCTGTCGCATTTGTGACAATCCATTTGCTGAAGAAGGTCGAGGACCGAAGCGTTAGCTTGGTCAGGGGGTTGCCTGGGACCACGGGGTGGCATGCTGGTTGCTGAAGCTTAGGTAGGTCAAACAATGAGGAGCTCTCGCGTGATTGCCGCCAGCACCGCCGCCAGATCGTCTTGGTCCGACCAAGTGCGCGCCAAGCCCACGGTGCTCAACGACACGACATTACGCGACGGCGAGCAGGCACCTGGCGTTGCGTTCAGCACAGAGGAAAAGCTGGCGATCGCGCAGGCGCTGGCGCGGGCCGGAGTCACGGAGATCGAGGCGGGAACGCCGGCGATGGGCAACGAGGAGATCGCCGCCATTCGCGCCATTGTCGAAGCAGATCTTCCGCTGACCACCATAGGCTGGTGCCGGATGCGGGAATCGGATGTCGACGCGGCGATCGAAGCAAAGGTGTCCATGATCAATATGTCGATCCCGACCTCCGATGTCCAGATCGCGGCCAAGCTAGGTGGTCATCGCGACCTGGCGCTGGAACGGGTGAAGCGAGTGGTAGGCTATGCCTGTGCGCGCGGACTTGAGGTCGCCGTCGGTGGTGAGGACTCCTCCCGCGCCGACATCGATTTTCTCGTCAGACTGATGGCAACTGCAAAAGCCGCGGGCGCGCGTCGCTTTCGTATTGCAGATACGCTCAGTGTGCTCGATCCCGACGCAACCTACGCGCTGGTCAGGAATTTGCGTGCGACCACCGATCTGGAACTCGAATTTCACGGTCACGATGATCTCGGACTCGCAACCGCCAACACGCTCTCCGCTATCAAGGCTGGCGTGAGCCACGCCTCAGTGACCGTCATCGGGCTGGGCGAGCGGGCCGGGAATGCACCGCTCGAGGAAATCGCGGTCGCACTCAAGCAGCTCTACGGGCGCGAGACCGGCATCATACTCCCGGAGCTCGAGAACGTCGCCGCCGTGGTAGCAGCCGCGGCCGCACGTGCGATTCCTATGAACAAGGCGATCGTCGGAGAGCATGTATTTACGCACGAATCCGGCATTCATGTCGATGGCCTTTTGAAGGATCAACGCACCTATCAATCGCTTGATCCCGTTTTGCTTGGCCGCTGCAACCGCTTTGTGATCGGCAAGCATTCCGGACTTGGGGCGATCACCGCGTTACTCGATGAACTGCAGCTCGTCGCCAGCGCCGATCAAGCCAGACAGATTCTGTCGCAAGTCCGCAAATATGCCATCGAGCACAAGCGGCCGGTCGAGCGCGAAACCGTGGCGGCGATCTGGCGCGACGTGTGCGGATGCCTGGCAACCCACCCCGCGTGAAAAGCCGTGTCCAACAGCATTTGCGTCGACCATTCGCAAACCGACGCGCCGCAAGGACGGCGTCCGATGGCGCTGATGGGCGCGAACGGCGTCCAGCTTTCGCACGTCAGATCCCCTGGCGCGATCTCACCTCCAGATCTTACTTGCCCTTCCGCCATACATGCTGTGATCTCCTCCCCAATGGCGAGCCGTCCCCGGACTGCCAATCGGCGTCTTCTCGCGCGGCTGATTTCCGGTCCTGCGACCGTCCTGACGAGCGTCAACCTCGATCGCGGTTTGGCGATTGATCCCGGATCTTCATCGGAACTGACGTCGTCACCGGCGGACCTGCCGATCTGGAGCAGCGAAGTTGAGGGCCCCGCTTCCCGGAGTCAGTGTGCGAGGCAGGACGGCAGGAGTCAAAAGGAGCCGCCCCATCTCGTTAAACGTGCAGAGCTAATCCGAAGGAGGATTTTCGATGATCAACTCATCCCCGGCAGCTGGTATCCTGGATCGGCTCAGCAAGGCCTCGTCGGCAGAGGATTTTTTTTCGCTGCTTGGCGTCGATTACGACCCTAAAATCGTGAATGTCGCGCGCCTTCACATCTTAAAGCGCATGGGACAATATTTTGCCGAAGAGCAGTTTGCTGGTGCCGCAGAGCCGGAAATTAGAGCTCGGTGCAAGGCGATGCTGGAGCAGGCCTATGCCGATTTCGTGGCATCGTCACCGATCGACCAGCGAGTGTTCAAGGTTTTGAAGGATGCCGTAGCAGACCCTAAGAAGGCCGCGGCCTTTGTCCCGTTGAGCGAGCTGAAGTGATCTCGCGCTCCACTGCAAGCAAGGTTTGCCCGACGGGGCGCCGTGGCAACCCGATGTGCAGCCTTCGTCTTCATCCGGGTCAACTCTCTGCAGCGAAGACCCGAGCGACGCCTGTCGTATTCCCGACCCATGTCTGGACTGGTCGTGTCCACGGTATCAGCGGCTATTTCAAGTGTCTGCCAAACCATTACTTTCGACTGACTTTCAATGGTTTTTGCAACTGGTACGACACTTGCTGTTGTCCTGCCGATCCGATTATCGATGTCGATAGATTGGAGTCGTCCGAGATGAGATTGAAGGAAGACCCATGATGCTGCTTCTAGTACCCGCTGAGCGCTGCGCCATCATCTCGAACGATCGCGCCAGGTCCAGGAAACGGCCTTTGATGCGATCGGTCCACGGTGAGATGGTGGTCAATGGATAAGTCGCTCGTTCGCGCTACACCTGGAGAGGGTATGCACAGCTTCGTCCGCATCAAACCGGCTCCCGATTCCGCTCAGATTTGTATCCATCTCATGGCGGATAGCAACATGCGTCAGGAAGAGGGTCTGCGTCGGCCCATACGGGTTGTCGGCGCTGGAGGCTCGGCATGGATTGCGTGACAGGTGCGTTGCCGGGATCGCCCTCGTCGTCACAGTCAATGTGGAGCCGCTGGGCCGAAAGTGAGGGGCAGGTATGGCGCAGCGAACGGACTCGCCAACTCAGGCATGGAAGCGACCGGTCAGAATCACCGCGGCGCCCTGGCCGCCGCGGTGGTGCTCGTCGAACCCGGCGCGCAGGGATCCAGTGTGGAAGACCTCTCCAAATCCGGCTGGACCGGTACGTCTATCGCGAGGACGCGCCTTGTTGTGCGGCCGGTCGGACCAAGCAGACGGGGCAGAGCAGCCGGCCACTTGCTGACCAAAAGTGATCTTCTGTTAACGAAGCTAAACAGCAAGCCTGCGGCGCGGGCGCGCGTATTTTGAGGGGAACCTAGAGTATGAGCAATGTCACCAGAACGGCCATGCCGGCGGCGGGCGGCCGCGCAGCAGCCAAAAAAGAACTGCCGGAGCACTTTAAGGCGTATAAGCACGTCTGGGTCTTCGTCGAGCTGGAGCGCGGCCAGGTGCATCCGGTTTCCTGGGAGCTCATGGGTGCGGGGCGCAGGCTTGCCGACAGGCTAAAGGTGAACCTTGCCGCTGTCGTTATCGGTCCGGAGGGGCAGCACACACGTAACGCCGCGCTTGAAGCCTTTTGCTATGGTGCCGATCTGGCCTATCTCGTGAGCGACAATGTTTTGTCGGATTACCGCAACGAATCCTATACCAAAGCGCTAACCGAACTCGTCAACACCTATAAGCCCGAGATCCTTCTGTTGGGGGCGACGACGCTCGGTCGCGATCTCGCAGGTTCCGTGGCGACGACCCTGTCGACGGGGCTCACTGCCGACTGCACCGCGCTGGAGGTCGACGCCGATGGTTCGCTTGCGGCGACGCGTCCGACCTTTGGCGGCTCGCTGCTCTGCACGATCTATACCTTGAATTATCGTCCGCAGATGGCAACCGTCCGCCCGCGGGTCATGCCGATGCCTGAGCGCGTCGTACGCGATGCCGCTCGTATCATCGTCCATCCGCTCGGCCTTGTCGAAGATGATATTGTCACAAAAGTATTGTCGTTCCTACCCGACCGCGATGCAGAAACGTCCAATCTGGCCTATGCCGATGTTGTGGTTGCGGGCGGCCTGGGACTGGGATCGCCTGAGAACTTTCGGTTGGTGCGCGAGCTCGCAACTCTGCTTGGCGCTGAATATGGCTGCTCGCGTCCCCTGGTGCAGAAAGGGTGGGTTACGTCTGACCGGCAAATCGGCCAGACGGGCAAAACCATTCGGCCAAAGCTCTATATTGCCGCCGGCATTTCCGGCGCGATCCAGCACCGGGTTGGCGTGGAGGGCGCGGATCTGATCGTCGCCGTCAATACTGACAAGAACGCTCCGATCTTCGACTTCGCCCATCTCGCGATCGTCAGTGACGCCATCCAATTGCTACCGGCGCTGACGGCCGCATTTCGCGCCCGGCTTTTGCCGAATTCGCGCGCCCGGATCGCGGTCTAGAGGAGATAATGATGATTGAAGAGAGATTCGATGCGATCGTGGTCGGAGCCGGCATGGCCGGCAACGCGGCGGCATTAACCATGGCCAAACGCGGCATGAAGGTGCTGCAGCTCGAGCGGGGCGAATACCCCGGATCGAAGAATGTGCAGGGCGCCATCCTCTATGCCGACATGATGGAAAAGCTGGTCCCCGAATTTCGAGATGAGGCGCCGCTCGAACGTCACGTTATCGAACAGCGGTTCTGGATGATGGACGATCGCTCCCATGTCGGCATGCATTACCGTTCAGACGACTTCAACGAGGAACGGCCAAACCGCTACACGATTATACGCGCCCAGTTTGACAAATGGCTCTCTTCCAAGGTGCGGGAGGCTGGCGCGACCGTGCTGTGCGAGACGACCGTCACCGAGCTCGCACGGGACGAGCGTGAAAGGATCGTCGGTGTTCGTACAGATCGCCGAGACGGCGAAATACATGCCGATGTCGTCGTGCTAGCCGAAGGGGTCAATGGCCTGCTCGGCACGCGTGCGGGCCTGCGCGCGCGTCCGACACCCGATAACGTTGCGCTCGCGGTGAAGGAAATGCACTTCTTGCCCCGCGAGACTATCGAGGCGCGCTTCAATCTCAAGGGCGATGAAGGCGTCGTGATCGAGGCGGCCGGCACCATTTCCCGCGGCATGACCGGAATGGGTTTCATCTACGCCAACAAAGAGTGCATTTCGCTCGGCATCGGTTGTCTCGTCGCCGACTTCCAGCGCACGGGTCAGACGCCCTACGGCCTGCTCGATCAATTCAAGAGGCATCCCTCTGTGGCGCCCCTGATAGCAGGGTCCGAAGTCAAGGAATATTCGGCGCATCTCATTCCGGAAGGCGGGTACAAGTCGATCCCGCAGCTTTATGGGGAAGGCTGGGTCGTAGTGGGCGATGCGGCCCAACTCAACAATGCCATTCATCGTGAGGGCTCCAACCTCGCGATGACTTCCGGCCGCATCGCCGCCGAAGCGATAGGTTTGGTGAAATCGCGCGGCGAGCCGATGAGTGCAACAAATCTGTCGATCTACAAGAAGATGCTGGACGATTCCTTCGTAATCAAAGATCTAAAGAAGTACAAGGATTTGCCGCCCCTGATGCATACCCACTCACAAAACTTCTTTCTCACCTATCCGCAGCTCATCTCCAAGGCGATGCAAAATTTTGTGCGCGTCGATGGTACGCCCAAGGCTGAGAAGGAGAAGGCAACCCTGAAATCCTTTGTCAAGGCGCGGTCATGGGCGGGTTTGTTCGGCGATGCTTGTCGTTTTGCCCGGGCCTGGCGCTGACCGCAAAACTGTGAAGTCCAACAATGGAAGGCCAAAGCATGAATGTCGAACCCTCAATGCGCGTCGAAGACAAGCTGTATTATAACCGCTATCTTGTCGACGTCGGTCACCCTCACGTCAGGGTCCGCGCGCACACGACGCCGTCGCCGCAGCTACTTGCACTTTTGAAAGCCTGTCCCGCGCGATGCTACGAGCTCAACGACGATGGCCAGGTTGAGATAACTGTCGACGGGTGCATCGAGTGCGGCACCTGCCGCGTGATCGCCGAGCCAACCGGCGATATCCAGTGGAGTTATCCGCGCGGCGGATATGGGGTGCTGTTCAAGTTTGGTTGAGGATGAGGTGAATGTGCAGCGGAAGGCGCTCGCTCGAACCGACCTTAGAATCTCACCGCATCTTTCGCGCACTTTCGCCTCTGGCGCGGTGCGTGCAAATTTGAGCTAGGCACGCTTCCAAGGTGATGTCACGCAAGAGGTGCCTTGTGGGTATGACGCCCGTTAGGGACCCGCAAAGCACTGGTGTGGCGCCGCTGCGTGGCGCCACAAGGATCGGCCGGATGGCGGAGGAGGAATTAGGCCGTCGCCTGGCTCGGCCCGGTGGCCTCGATTGCGGTCGCCACTGACTGCACGATTGCAGCAGTGCGCACGGCGGTCTGTATCACTTCGGAGCTCACGCCCGCGGCTCGCAGCGTCTTCTCGTGGGCATCGATACAAGCACCGCAGCCGTTTATGGCGGAAACCGCAAGCGACCACAGCTCGAAATCCGACCTGTCAACACCAGGGCTTCCGATCACGTTCATACGTAGCCGTGGTGGCATCGTCTTGTATTCCGGGTTAGAGGCGAGGTGAACGAATCGGTAGTAGACGTTGTTCATCGCCATCACCGAGGCAGCGGATTTCGCCGCGGCAATCGCCACAGGCGTCATCACGGCGACCGCAGCCGATTCGATTGCGGCAATTACGGCTGCATTGCGGGTGGCGATCGCGCTCGCCAGCAGCAGCCCATATTGTCGCTGCGGCGAGAGCGTCTCATCGGCCACCAAGGACGTCAGATTGAGCCTGACGTCCTTGGCGAAATCGGGAATCGTTTTGCTCAGCTGTTCGATCGACAACATGCTGCCTCAAGCAACCTTCAGGGTTTGGCCGCCGATTTCGCGGTTGCAGGGACAGAGCTCGTCGGTTTGCAGCGCGTCCAGAACGCGGAGCGTGTCCTTAGGATTGCGTCCAACACTGAGATTGGTCGCATAGACGTGCTGGATGGTATTTTGGGGGTCAACAATAAAGGTGTAACGATAGGCAACCCCTTCGGGTGAACGCACCCCAAGACCATCGACGAGCGTTCCCTTTGTGTCGGCAAACTGCCATATTGATAGATTGTGCAGGTCGGCATGTGAGCGCCGCCAAGCGAGCTTGCAGAACTCGTTGTCAGTCGAACCACCCAGTACAACCGCACCGCGGTCGGCGAAATCCTTGGAAAGCCGGGCAAACTCAGCGATCTCTGTCGGGCAGACGAAGGTAAAATCCTTCGGGTAGAAGAAGATGATCTTCCATTTTTCTGGAAAGCTCGTTTCGGTCAGCGTCTCGAATGCACTCTGTCCTTCTTCTTCCTGCGTTTGAAAACCCGGCTTCACGCCTGTGATTTCGAACGGCGGCAACTGACTTCCAATTCCGAGCATGCTGTCCTCACAGATTTGCTTTTTGTAGATCGTGACTTCACTGTTGAAGCAAACGACATGCCATCCGTTTTCAGGAGTGGATTCCAGCGGCTTTGGTGCAGGCATGCTCGCGCGCTTGGAGGGTCGCTAAGTTATAAAAAATGTGTAGCCGAGCGCTTCCTTGCCCAAGCTTCAACTGGTTGACAGTCGTATGAAGCATGAAGCTATACAGAACTCACGAGAACAGTCTTGAACCGCCTGAGATGTTCGCCTGCAAGCGTCTGGTCAAAGCCCGTTCTGCGCCCTCAGAGCAAGCTGCCTCATCTCCGCATCAACGTGCCGAATAACTGTCGGCCTGTCGAGATGTAGTGGAAACACTGAACCTGACGGAGCCGCGAGGTTTTGTAGAATCTGGCGCAAACAAGAGCGGCTGTATCGCCGGGACAACCGATTGCGCTAATAAGGCGGCAGATGCTCGCCGTTGCCAATCAAGGTGCGAGTAATCATAGGCAACGGCGCCTCGCGCATTGAGGCGCTTGAAGCGGCGGTAGATCACCAAGCTCGAGGATTTAGCGGATTTTGAAACGCGTTGGAAGCCAACCAGGCTCGGCGCGGCGGCGATGGGGTTTGAATTTCACGTAGCGTCAGGTTGTACAGTCTGGATGCGGCCAACGCTCTGAAGCTTCATGATCATAAGGAGAGACTTCAACGTCTCCAGATTATAGGTGCATTGGAGCGTGTGGCTGTGCAGACACGACCCGGTTTGTAGCGGTTGTGAGGACATTGCGTGAAGAATTGAAGATGAAGCAGAACTTACAGTGCAAGTCTCAAATCCCGGAACGTCCTCCAAGACGGGATTGGAACAACCAATATTGATGCCGATATGTGCCGCATACGACATTGCAAAGGATGAGTGTGCGAATGCCGTCGTTTTTCGGATGAGGCGAGTATTTGTCGTCGACCGGCCGGCACTGCAAAACCGACTGAGGGGTTGATGTTGGCTTGAACTGGTTAGCGCGCGCAGCTGGTCGAGCTGCGACATCGCGCCATTGAAGGTCCGCAATCAGCACGCTCGCAAGGCATCACGGTGGCATAGAGTGTGGGAGCGGACGCCAAAGCTAAGGCTGTTTTCCGAGGCGGCGAAGGAGTCTGATGGGCGATGTCGGAGCCGACGTGCTCGACAGTCTCACTGTCGTCATCAAGCGGGCCGGTATCGTTGTCCCCAAATAACCGCAGCTGGAGCTGAAGGCCCCGCTGCGCGCCACGCGCCTTGAGATATCGCACCACCACTCCTCCAAGGATGGACGATCTCAAGGCAGCAGCGTGCCAACGCCCGCGGTGAAGGTTCGCCAGTCGGCAAGGCATTTCTTCGGAACGGCTGTCAGGACTGGTACGCCTCGGGTGATCGCGTCAACGAATTCGGCGCGCAGGCCCCGGCCAGCTGCTTCTTGTTTGGAGAATTTGTTGATCACGAGGAGATCGATCTTGTGGCGAAGTGCCTGGGAAACGACGGTTGCGGCCTCGGCAAGCCCAGTTGTATCGAGATTACAGGACATAGCTCCGCTGCCGAGTGGCTGGGAAATCGAGATCTCTTGTCCCGTCGCAACGTCGATTGCGAGCATGACGTGCGTGCCATTTGCGCGCCTCGAGTGTCACTGCACGATGCCGCCGATGCGTACGCCTTGCTGCGCGATATCCTGAGCGAAATCTGCCAGTAGCGTATCGACATCGTCTTTTGGACGGTAGAGAATTGCCCTCACACTGTTCGGATCTATCTCACGCAAATTATCAATCACGACCGGGATCCTGTTGATGTGTTTTCTCGTATCGGGGCATAGCTGTCGAACGGTCTCATGCGGATGTGCCAGGCGTTGCAAGCAACCGCTCGGCAGCCGCGAGCGGAACGGCGCGCGCAACCTCCGCGAATACGTCCGCTCCATTGCTGAGCCGTAGCGCGTCAAACGAGCGGCGCGTGATGCGCGCCAAAAGCGGCACGCCAGAACGGCCAGTTTCAAGAGCCAGAACCAAGGTGACCTCAGCCTCGTCGAACGGCAGAGAGGCTTTGATGCGCGCCGGAAATACATTGAGGATAGAGCTTGCACGCGGGGGCTCGCACGCAATGCTGACGTCGCCGGCTGCGATGCGCAGCCGCAGCTGCGCGCCCGGCCTACGCGGCACTCCAGGTATCAGAAGGCGCGCCCCCTTGAGGCGGAGCATGATCAGCCCATAGCGTCCGTCATAGCCGCCGACCACGGTATCAAGACAGACTGCCGCTTCGCCGCGCCTGGCAAGCGCTGGATCGCTCTGAACGACATTGAGCGGCCCGGCCGCAGTCACGACGCCATCTTTCATCATGACAAGATGATCGGCAAAACGCTCGATATCAGCGATGTCATGGCTGATGTAGATCATCGGCAATTGGAGCTTTTCCCGCATGCGCTCGAGAAATGGCAGGATCTCGCATTTTGCGGAGCGGTCGAGCATAATGAGTGGATCGTCCAGCAAAAGCAGCCGAGGCTGGCGTAACAGCGCGCTGCCAAGGGCAAGTCGCTTCCGCTCGGCCGCGGAAAGATGTGATGGCGAACGCTCGAGCAGTGGCGCCAACGCGAGCAATTCGACCACACCATCAAAATCGATCAGTGTCGGTGTCGATATTGACGCGTTGTATAGAAGAGCGCGCCGTACAGACAAATGAGAAAAAAGAACTGGGAGCTGGAACAGATATGCGACGGGACGCAAATGAGGCGGTCGAAACGTCGTATCATCCTGCCAAATCTCTCCATCGATCGCGCAGAATCCGCCCGGCAGACGCTGCACGCCAGCGATGCAGCGCGCGAGTGTGGTCTTGCCGCACCCCGGCGGACCAAAAATCGCTGTGACGCCTTTGGCTGGTAGGCTGAATTGCGCATCTAGCGGAATGTTTGCGGGAGAGCCGTTGAAGGCAACCTCAATATAGCCCGTTCTTGCTTCTCTCATGAACCTGCGCCTGTGCTGTATCTTCCCATCCAAGTCACGAGCACAATCGCTGCAATGGAGATGATGGCGATGCATGCGACAATCCAGTCTGTGCCGCTCCAGCACAGCGTCTCTGCTCGCGTGAGGGCATAAGATGCGTCGGCGGACTGCAGATCGGTGTCAAAACCAGAGGCTTGTTGAGCATCTCCGCGCCACGAGGATCGTGACAATCGGACGGCGCTGCCCGGTGCGCTTGCCAATGAGAGGCAAAGCGCCTTTCCAGCAGCGCGAGGGTCTCAGCCTGGTTGGCCGGGCCGAGGGCTTCTGCTGAATGTCCAAATGGCGCGGCTTGAGAGGTTTGACCGTGAAGATGTCGGCTCACGCCAGAGCTGAATACTGGCTCGGTGTCGGAAATCAGCATCAAGGATCCCACAGCTTTCGTAGCCGATTTGAAGTTTGCGCTGGTCGCCATAGGCATGGCCCGTGCATTCTCGGGTGCGAGCAGCATCAAAGCCAGATCGATCAGGATGAATCGGATAAGCCTCATTGGAACTCCGGATCCGCCGCGACCGCTTCCTTCGCGGCAACTGGTTGATCCCTACCCAGCAATCCGCGTGCCGTTTCAAGGAATATCTGCGCGTCTAGCGGCAAGGGCGGCTTTGTATCGGTCTCCACCCGGTGTCTTAACTCGCCGCGTTATTGTAGGGCTTTGGGCGCTCGCATCACCAACCGAACATGTAGGACCTACGAGATGGAAGCTGAGGATGAGATGTGGGTATGCCCGTCTCAGAACGATGCCGGACGCTGAAAGTGCTTGAATCGACCGTAGCGTCAGGTTGTAGGCATTGCGAAGCAGAACGCCATATTGAGAGCCAGCATCGCCACAAAAGCGCTAAACGGCCGATCTCTGTTGTATCTCGGTTTGCGCAATGAGCGTGTTGCGCGTGGCGGGACGATGATTCGGGAGCCCATAGTAATTGCGTCGGCCCCGCAACAGCGAGGCAGTGGCTGCCGAGGCGGCCCAATCCGGTAAACAGATTTATGCTCGCGGGGCAGAGAACAATAGTGAAGGATATGCGGCTTAAGAGAGGTTTGGTGAATCAAGAGCGACGAATGGGCTGGACTTGCAATTCGCATCGCTGTGCAGCCGCCCTCGCCGCGATCGCGATCGCAACGACGTGGTGCACAGGACACGCTCGTGCGCGAGATCGGCGGGCCGAGGAAGTCTTGACGTCGTGCAGAGCAGACGTGATCCGCTTCTGTGACCACTTTACAGGGCGTAGTGATGTGGACGTAGCCATGTTTTGTCTTAGGGACAATTTCAAGAACTTGCGCGGTGAATGCCGTCGCATGATGCCAACCGCGGCGGAGAGAAACGACGGACCCAGACGACGTCTCAACAGGCTTCCGGTCGTCATTCATCGAGAGTAAGGCGTCCGAGCGGCAGTGAGGTGTCAGACTGACGGGCGCCGGAGTTCGGCCAGCTTGGTGGCCGACAGTCGATCGGGCTGAAGCATCAGCCTGCCGAGCCGCAGTTCATCTATCAGGGGGACTGAGCTCCGTGAATCGATTGGCCTCGATCAGCGATCGATAGTGCGCCCCACGATTGTTACAAGGTTGTACTGCGCTCCGAATTTCGATTTCGTACTGCAGCAGTTGCGCTTTATTCAGCGCTGCAGCCATTCGCCGACTTTGAGGCCGTCGTGAGATTGCCATCGCCTCGCTGTACTGCTCGGAAAGGCAATCTGCGTAAACTGTGGCAGTTACGGCCGGACATCTG
This sequence comes from Bradyrhizobium sp. LMG 9283, assembly GCF_045571415.1. Taxonomy (NCBI): domain Bacteria; kingdom Pseudomonadati; phylum Pseudomonadota; class Alphaproteobacteria; order Hyphomicrobiales; family Nitrobacteraceae; genus Bradyrhizobium; species Bradyrhizobium sp. LMG 9283. The sequence goes on along the minus strand of NZ_CP120691.1, from coordinate 7,688,841 downwards.
CTGGAATCCGTGCTGCCCATCAATCTACGGCGTTATGGTCGGCAACCAAGTATTTTCCGAAAGATGGCTAAATCGGCGATAACTGCAAATGATTGGCGGAATGTTAGCGTTGGAGGTATGTTCCATCGCAGTCTTCCTTAAATTCAGCTTGGGATTTGCTTGGTCTCGACTGCCGGACTCAAGGTACAGATAGAGCTAGGAAACCTCTATTGTTAGCCTCCCATCGGCTTCCCGAAAGAACCGCTTGATGCCATTGCGGCGTTCTCGATGGGCGCTTCAGGGGAGTCGCTTCGCCCGATCGTGGTGCTCTTGGCCGAATACACTTTAGGGCTCAAGGTCAAAGGAAATGCCGTCAACAAGAGCCGTTCAAAGGCAGAAAGCTGTTCAAGCAGACGCTTCTCAACGGCCTTGCGCTCCGCGCCAGGTAGGTCCCTTTTAAGTAATCGACGGCAGCGCCAGATTTCGGTCCGCAGCCATCTGATCTCACTTAATGTATCATCAATTGAAGTCATCAAGATGTGGTTCACTTCGTCCCTGGAGTATCAAGCATGGCGATCGTCATCGAGCGGCCATTCCTTGGCTCCGCATTCCTGCCGAATAATTGCATCCGAGGACTTGCGATTTCCGGCCCCTTCTTTCGGCGAGAAGTTCGATGTATGCAACTCTTAGCATCAATATCACCCTACACCGCGCGTGTGACGAGAAATTGCGGCAGATCCTCGCGGTTTCACGGCACTGCGATCGTGTGCCTTGAACAATTCCTGCGCTCCACAGGATTTATTGGTGCGCGAACAAAAACCGAGAACCGGAGAGCAGTTAAATCCATGTCCGACACGCAGACGGCTCAAGCAGGAGCTATTAATGCACAACGCATGTCCCCATGGTGATGGCGGCGGAATTTGCAAGCGTTGGACGGCTTTATTACCTGTTCAGGCGCTGGGCGGGACCTGATTTGGGCCACAGCTCGCGACCCGAAACGTAGCGATGTCGAGTTCTAGCGGCCGAAGCGGGTAAAGCGGTAACGGCTTCATTGCGATCGCCTCCTCTCTGATGATGGTCAGTCCCGCGCTGCTACCGGGCATTCGCAATCGCTTACCTGATAAAAAATTTATGCGCGAGGTGGACCTCATCAACAACATGGGAAAGCCATGGGGGCGATCGTTTGAGGAAGGCGAGCCTGCCTGACTGCGATCCTCGGCACGCGCCACCCAATCAAAGAAACGCACGCGCCGGGGTTGGGATCTCGGCAATCCGAGGCAAGTGTCGGCTAGACGCAGTGTCGAGCCAAATGAGCATTCCACGGACAATCATTGCTATCGACATCCGCTGTGCACAATCGGCCTCAGAAGACCGATTTAATAGCTTGAATCTCACGCTGCGACAGGTTGTAGACTTGCTGATGCGTAAAAGATAAGGGCCGCTTGGCAGGCGTTGATGGCGCATCGCAAATGGAGCCCGAGGGGGGGCTGCTGATTGCCAGTTTTCTCGCATGCGGGCGATGGCCAGGAAAGGCATTTGCATCGTCGGCAAGGGGCGCCGGGCCAGCCGTTGTCAAGTACACGGACCAGTTGGAGTCGCGAGATGGCATGGATGATGGAATGATACAGCAGCAGAATATCGCTGACCCCAGCCGTAATTGCGCTTTTAGCGGTCCAGCGAAAGCCGCTGGGTGAACAGCCCGCGCTCGCAAGTAAGTACTCCAACGGAATAGACGGTTCATATCCGGCCAGAGGCGATGACCGGCAGCACTGATGGCCGCACAGAGCGCTGCGGTGAAAGCTCGGAAGGGTCTTATGTCCTTTCAAACCAGCCTCACGAGGGCGCTAGGCGAAATCGACCGCGCCAGCGACATTGTTGAATTTTCAACAGTGGTGGTCACGCGCGACAAGCAACTGCGCAACGTCGACCATTCGGTGTTCCAGCAAAAGGCGGCGGTTGAGTTTCAATCTAGATTTCTGCCGAGTTTCGAGGAAAGCATCCGCGCTGGAAGATCGTGGGGCTACACCACGACATGCAACGCGTTGAGCCGAAATGCGGGAGGTCAGGCCGGCCGGGACGTTTGCGAGAGAATAGCTTCTCGTGTGTCGCAACTTGACGACGTTCTGATTGGGAAGGTCGGAATTAGGGGCCCTTTCCATATTTGCAGCATCATTCGGTCGGCACTCCAAAAGAGCGGAATGCCGCTGTGGAGCTATCAGAATCGTGCAACTCACGCTATCTGAAGCCGTGCGCCTGTTCTGAGGAGAAGCGGTCCGAGCAGTGAGGTAACCCACCAAATAAATCTCTCGATTACAGCGTTCAACGGGCATGAAGCTGCAATGTCGAAGACGACTATCCTTCGCAGCGACACCCTCGCGATGTCGTGGCCAAAGATTACAGAACTGAACAAAAAATCAGAAGGACTAGGTCTTGAGCCAGGCGGAGAATGACGTCGTAGAGCACATGCTCTCGTCATTGACGACCAGCTTGTTGCAGAATGGTATCGCGCCCTCTGACGAGCAGGTGATGCATCATTTTGGGTTAGCTTGCGAGAGAGCGGGACTGATCGCGACGGAGGAGATAGCAATACGGATATTGAAACGTGTTTCACGCGAGATCAACGAGGCGCAGTCGATGCTCGAGTTCATTGATCGCGGCGCGGATCGACTACATTGAGCTCGACATACAGAAACTCTTGTCGCACCAGTGCAGATGCAGCTGTTCGATCATTCAGTCGAACGCGTACGGGTCAAGTGCCGCCTCATCCGCGCTTGCCCGACGAGATCTGCGACGGTGAGCCGAGGGGGAGGGCCGGACTTCGTGGCCGATCTCAAAATGGCGCTGGGAACTCGTTCATCGGAGAAATTTAGCGAGCCCGTGTTGTTAAGATCGGGTGCGCGCCGCGTCTCGTAGGAGGCCGAACGGCATTAGGCGCGATGCGCTACAGCTTTTTAGCTCAGCTATTTACATAAGCGTTTGAACGCAGCGGGAAGTAGGCTCGCCTTGCCGCCGCAAGCGACGGCAAAGTTGTCGGCCTAAGCGTCCCGCTGCCGGCGTGCCGGCACCCGGCGACCAGTCGGTCCAGCTCGAAGTGATTCGTCTCCGGAGCGCTGAGCCTAAGGTTGAGAAATTGATGGGGCCGTCCAGTTTCGTCACTACGTGATCCGTCAGCTTATCGACAGCTAGCTCTCGTATCATGAAAGTCCACTTGCTGGCAGGCCCGGCTCAATGGGCGCAGATCTGGCAGGGGACACTCCAATATCAGCCGATCCACAAGCGAGACTTCGCCTGGGTTCGCTGTGTCCGAAGTTACTCGGTCGCACTCGCAGCAGCGTATTCGCGCCAGCCGTGCGTGACGCCCCGCTGTGTGATCGCACCTTATTGCAGTTAGCCGGTGGAGCGTGGTGGGGATTACCGGTTCAAAGATGCGCCGCCCCGGCGCGTTCGCTTCATTTTGTACCGAAAGAGACGACATCGATGAATGCAGAACAGCTCGGCGTTGGTACTCCTTCCGCAACTTCCGACCGAACCGGGCTCTCCGGCCGCATCGCAGTGGGGAGAGGCCTTGACGGACGTGCAGGCGGCTGCTGCCGAGGCGGCTACGTCGCGGGACGAGGTGTTGACGGACCGGGCTACCGAAGACGGGCAGGGGCAACATGAGGATGGGCAACAGGCGGTAAGTCGAACGAGGACTTGGCGCGGCACGGGTGATCTCAATGAGCCGCTTAGACCTGTCGTGTCTGTCCCTGACCGCCTTGTCGGCGTCCATTCTGGCCGGGTGCGCCGCCTGAATGTCGACGACAATCAGCTCAACAGCCTGCCCGAGACCCTTCCGGGCAGCCTCGAACGGCTCTACGTCAGCAACAATCGGCTGACCAGCCTACCCGAGCTTTCAGCTGGCTTGCGGCGGCTCTATGCCATCAGCAATGGGCTGACGCGCCTGCCCGCAGAGCTGCCGCTGGGATTGCGTCGGCTGAATGTCAACAACAATCAGCTGACGGACCTGCCCGAGCCTCTTCCGGCCGAGCTCGAATGGCTCAGCGCCAGCCACCCGGCTGACCAGCCTGCCTGAGACGATCCCGCCCGAGCTGCTGTGGCTCGGCGCCAGCAACAACCAGCTGACCAGCGTGCCCGAGACCCTGCTGACGCCGTTAAGCCGTGACTCGAGCGTTGATCTGGAGAATAATCCGCTCGCCGATTGGATGCAGGCCGGCCTGGCAACAGCGATGCATGCCGGACACTATGCCGGCCCGCAGGTTTTCTTCTCGACCGCGGATGGAGCGGCGGAAGTTCAGCCGCGGTCCCTGCAAGAGGTTGCCGCGGACTGGCTCGAGGGCGAGCCCACGGCAATGGCCACTTGGCAGCACTTAGCCCGTGAAGCGGGGGCCGCGGACGATGCACGCTTCCTCGACAGGCTCCGGGGCACCGTAAACTATGGCAACGAGGCGTTCCGCCAGGCCGTCGCCGAAGAGTTGCGGCAGGCACCCGTCAGCCCGCGTTTGCGCGAGCAATATTTCGAGTTGGCTTCGGGAGCGAACGCGAGCTGCGAAGATCGCATTACTTTGGCCTGGAACGGCATGCAGGCCGCACGCCTGAACGCTGATGTCGAGGACGGCGTCCATGACCGGCGACTGGCGAACTGCTCCAACACGGCCGCGTCATGTTTCGCTTGGAAGCGCTGGACGGAATCGCGCGCCAGACGGTCAACTCGCTTCGTCGCGCCGATCCCGCCGCGGACGTCGATGAAATCGAGGTCTATCTTGCCTACCAGACCCAGCTGCGCGACCCGCTCGAGCTGCGGCACATCGCTCCCGACATGCGCTTCATGAACGTCTATCACGTGACCGAGGACGATGTAGCCAGCGCCGAGGCATCAGTGCGGAATCAGGAAGCGGCGGAATTTCCGGACTATCTGGCAACGCGCTGGCAACCGTGGGAAAGCGTGACGAGGCCGCATCGCGCCCGAACATTATACTGCCATGCAGGAGCGGCTCGTCGACGCGATGGGCGAAGAGTTTCAAACCCGTCTGAATCTCCGACTGGCCAAGGAAGGTTTGACAGGCGATGCCGATGCCGAGCGAGTGCTCGGAGTCCAGATCCGAAACGAGATCGCCCGCGAGATCAAAAGCGCGGTCATGCACCAGGTGCTCGGGAAACTCGGCCTTGATCTATGAGCCTCCTCTGATGGAAGGGCCCGTCGATCCGCCTAGCCGCTCACAAGGTGGAGACGGTCATCGATCCTTTCGAGGACGGCGTGTCTGCATGAGCCATTCGGCGAATGAGCTGCCGTCAATTGCCGGTCGCGTGGTCCGTGCGGACGATCACGGTAAGATGCGCAATCCACCTGAAGATTCGCATACCGCAATTCATGCGTTCGCGTCCCGTTGAGAACGCCATTGAAGACTACTCATAGGCCGGACGAATAGATGGCGAGCAGGTCGAATCTCAAGTAGCCCTTGTGCAACGTAGGCTGTCGATATCCGTCCCCCGAGATCGATAGGACTTTCGCAGCATCACACTCGAATCCAGATCGCGAAACATGCTGTAATTCCGTCGGATCCATTGATGCAGCTCGGTGGACCAGTCCTTCTCGTTGCGCAGATATCCAGTGAAGGAAAAGCTAAGCCGGTCTATATATCTCTTGAGGAACAGCGGAAGCGCGGGAATCCGAAGCACCCGCTCGCCATCCATCGCTTCAGGTAATCCGCCGCGCAGCACAAATTCATTGTGGACGGTGACCAGTGACGCCGGCGGAATTCGCCGCCGCAGCATTTCATAACCGCGAAAGGAGATGCGGTCAGCGCCCGCGACGAAGAGGATGATAGGGGCGACATAGCAGCGCGCCGTCTCCTTCATGAAGCCGATCTCGTCGCACATCTTGAAGAATTCGTCGAAGGCGTGAAAGCCGAGATCGATTACCTTTGGTACCCGATCGTGGATGACAAGAGGGTCCATCAGCTGCATCTTGCCGTAAGTGTCGATCACATCCGCCGTCTCCGTGATGTTGGGGAGGTAGTCGAGCAATGACGGCTCTTTCAAGTTGACATCAAACGACAGCGCTGTGCCGTTTTTCAGCAGCAAGAACTCGCTCATGGCCCGAGCGATGAGAGTTTTGCCGACCTGCGGGCTAGGAGAGCAGATGATGTAGATGGGCGTCGCTAACATAGCCGGCAGATCAACTTCGTTTCGTACGCAGGCCAGACCCGAGGTCGCCGAATATGCGACTACTTCTCGCCGGCCCGGGTGGCGGACTTGGCGCCCGCCAATTCCGTCAAGTTGATGCGATCAAATTCACTCCAGACATTTGCCAGCCAGTGCCGGACATAGCCGCGCAGCACGAAGGAGTTGTTCGCGGGTTCATCGTTCCGCCCCTTGTTTGCGACGAAGTCTATGAATGGGACGGATGCGACTTCCACCTGCTCATAGGCCATCTCGTTAAGCTTCGGTATGACCAGCTCAGTCGCGTGTTTGATGCGGTGAAAATAGGAATTATATGTCGCTTGATCCCACTGGAAGAATTGAGTGTCGTTGATGAAGTTCTTGACTAGGTAGTACTTTGCGCCGCTCATGAAGGTCGCGGTTTCCGCGATCTCGTCTAGCGAAGCGATGGATGATCCCAGGATATGGAACACGGCAAATGTTATCTGGCCAGACCGCGCCGAGTCCAGAAATCCGATGTCGCGCAAGGAAGCCAGCGCAGAGGACAGTAAGCCTGCGCGAGCATCGATGACAGTGACGGACAGCCCTGAGTTCAGGGTGTCGAAGATCTTCATCTGGTCCGCCGTCGTCGTCATGTCGACGATCTCGGTGATCTCGGGATAAAAGCGCTTCAGCGTTCCGCGTGGCGACTCCGTGTCGAATGCGCGTGTTTGCACGTTGTTGACGCTGAAGTAGTCCAGTAGCGTTCGTGATACGGTCGTCTTGCCGACACCTCCCTTGTCCGCACCGACCACAATTACAACTGGCTTCACCATAGAAATCTCCTGAGACACTCGCTATCGCGGCGCGCAAAGTACGCAACCGGCGCATCTCTGCTTTGGGTGCGAACATGGCAGAAAGAAGGGGCAATGAACCTTCGATGCGAGAGCTCTGCAACCGATGAACGTTTTCAACATCAAGCGAGTGACGTCCTTGGATCGCAACGACGATGCAGGCCGAGAATGGGGAGTAAATCACCTGTACTGGTGATCTACGTGAGGTTTTGTAAACGGCTGGAATGCGCGCCGCCAAGAATCAGCGGCTGCCTGTGGTGATCGTTGCAAGTTATCTATCGCTGCCGCTATCTAGATTGGCATGAAGCGGCCGAATCTTACGTAGCGTCTGATTGCGAGCTCGGTGGAAGCGCAATCGAGGCGGTGCTACGCGGTCCGACTATGACTTGGCAGATCATCAAGGGTATGCTGGATCAGATCGCCGTCTTTTCGGCAGACAGCGAAGTGGCTGGCCAATCACTGAGAGATGACCCTAAACGACCGAACTCTCACTCTGCTGAAGAATATCGAGATATGCGAGCGCTGATGCTGACGCAAATAGCAAGCATGCATCTGTTCGCGCCGAGCGAGATTATCGTGTCATGGAGAACAAGATCGAAGTGTGAGCGGGGCGCGCCGGCGCCAGCCGACCAGGGTAACGCAACTCGAGCACAACTGAATGCGATTAAGGCGGATACTTACTGCAACGACCGAGGGAGGCGTGGAAAATAGGAAGTGTCGACCTCATTGCTGCCGCCGAAGGCCGCCGAAAGTAGCGATCCCCTGCCGCCGCGAAGAGCTCCGATCAGGCGATCGCTGGTCAGGCCGGAAATGAAAAGAAACTAAGAACAAGCCATTTGGGAAGCGTTATTTCCACGTCTGTGCCATTCCCCCAAATGGCACGACCACAGTGGAAGCTCTGCCTCAGCGTAGCCCCTGCCGAGGCCGTTTTGCTTGGTGATAGCTCTATTTTTGCATTTCGCTACCCTGAAGACTTCAAGCCGGACTGCCGCCTTGTTTGGCAAAGCGATTGAGCAAAAGCGGCACTCGAGCGGCCGCATGGTAACTGCCCGATGATCGCATATCTCCGCGGGCTAAAGGCGGGTGGCTAGACGCACTCTGCGCGCAACAGGGAGGCGCTTGCTAAGCGCCTGGGCTGCTAGAAAGTCAATTCGGTGGCGCCGTCGGGGCGGCGCCTAGCTGCTCGGCGCCTGGCGGGGGTGTTGTCCCCGCTGGCATGGTGGTCGGCCGCGATGCGTCCTTTGGGGGGCGTCCGACGATAATTGTGAGCAGACCCCCGCCCCACAACCGCTGCGCTGCTCTCTTGGCGTCCTCCAACGTCACCCCATCGACCACAGCGTTGTGCTTTTCGAAATAGTCGATGGGCAGCTTGTCAAGCTGATGCTGCAACAGCGTTCGCGCAAGCTTTGATGATGTGTTGAGAGCCAGCGCTTGCGAGCCCTTCAGGTAGGACTTTGCATCATCGAGTTCCTGCTGAGTCGGTCCTTGCTCGGCGATGCGGCGGACCTGCTTCTCGATTTCGTCGACCGTTTCGCCGGCACGATCGGTGCAGGTGCCGCTACTGCCGAGAAACATGGCTGAATGATCCAACCAGACCAGGTGCTCACGGACGAAATAGGCCAGTCCGCGCTTCTCGCGGACCTCGCGGAACAGGCGCGACGTCAGGCCGGCGCCGCCGAGGATGTGGTTAACGACATAGGCGGCCATGAAATCGGGCTCGCTGCGACCGACAGCTGGACCGCCAAAAGTCACAACCGTCTGCGGCACGTCGAGCGGAATAAAGACCCGCTGCGGCGGCTTTGCTGCGACGACTTCGGGAACCGGCGTCGCTTCCGCTTTGGTTGGCAGGCAGCCAAAGGACTTGTCGAGCAGTTTGCAGAGGACCGCTGGATCGACGTCGCCGACCACCGCGATTTTGAGCGTGTCTTTCGCGATCACGCGTCGGACATAGCCCTTGAGATCCGCGACCTCGATCTTCGGCACGCTTTCCAGCGAGCCTCCGGCTGGGCGAGCATAAGGATGATCGTTAAAGGCGACTTCGTGGAACTTGCGGTGGGCCAGAGACGAAGGATCGGTCGAGTCGTGCCGAAGGCGCGCAAGCACGGTGGCACGGATCCGTTCGACATCGGCCGCGTCGAAACGCGGCGAGGTTAGCGCCATCCCTAAAAGGTCGAAGGCTTCGTCTGCGTTGTCCTCGAGCGTGCGCAAGGAACCGCGGAAGTGATCATGGGTCGAGTGAAAATGCAGATCAATGGCACGATGGTCGAGCCGCTCATGAAAGGTCTTGAAGTCAAGCCCGGCGGACCCTTCTTTCAGCAGGCCAGCCACCAGGTGGCTTACCCCAGGTTTTCGAGAGGGGTCCTGAGTCGCGCCGCCGGTGAAGGCATATTCCATCGCGATCAACGGGACAGTGGAATCCTGCACGAACCAGGCTTCTATACCGCAAGACGAAACCAGGCGCTTGATCCTGGTCCGGGCAAGCGTGCCCCCGGCGGCAAGCAAATTTGGCGAAGCGAGCATCGCGATTGTGAGCGAGGCTCCCCCGAGGAGGATCTCACGTCGTGTGCAAGGATGATTCATTAGATCTTCTCCCCGGGTTTTGGCGTGGACTCTTTGATGAGATAGCCGGTCACCGCTCGTTTCTTGTCGAACCATTTCCGCGCGGCCTCGTGCACCTGCTGTGCACCGACCGCGCGGATGCCGTCCGGCCAGCCTCGAATATCGTCGATGGATAGTCCCGTTGTCAGGCCGCGGCCATAACAGTGCGCGAGCATTTCGTGATTGTCCTGGGCGTAGGTTACCCGCGCGATCAGCCGCGTCTTGACCCTTTCGAGATCCTCGGTGCTCGCGGGATTACGCGCAATGTCGGCGATTACCTCGTCGATGGAGCGCGCGATCTGGCTGAGTTTGATGCCAGGTTTTGGTACGGCAGAAATCGCGAATAGCGAGGAATCGAGCGCGGCAGAGTGATAGCTCGCGCTCGCAGTGACCGCGAGCTGCTTTTCGATCACCAGCGAGCGATAGAGATATGAGTTGACGCCGCCGCCCATCAACTGCTCGAGCACGTCAAGCACTGCACCTTCGCCGGCGGCCCCGGTGCGAGCCGACGGTACAAGATAATAGCGGTGCAGGGCTGGCTGCTCGACGCGGGCATCGGCCAACGTCACTGTGCGCGACGCGGCCGGCGTCGGCTCCTGCGGGCGCAGGCGTTCCAGGGGAATCGATGGTTGCGTGGGGATGCAGCCAAATGTCTCCGTCACCATCGAGCGGATTTCCTTGGGGGCGACGTCTCCAGCGACAATTAGGATCGCGTTGTTCGGTGCATAGAAGCGCTTGTAGAAGGTAAGCGCGTCCTCTCGGGTAAGCTTTTCGATTTCATGGCGCCACCCGATAATTGGGCGACCGTAGGGGTGGTTGAGGTAAAGCGCCGCCATCATCTGCTCAGCGAGCCGTTCACGTGGATGGTTGGCGATGCCCTTATTGAACTCCTCCAGCACGACGTCGCGCTCCGACAGCACGTTCTCATCTTTGAGAATGAGACCGGTCATGCGGTCGGCTTCAAATTCCATCATCTTGCCGAGGTGCTCGCGCGGCACGTGCTGGAAGTAGCTGGTGTAGTCGAATCCGGTGAAGGCGTTCTGATTGCCGCCGGCACGCTGCACGGCCTTGGAGAATTCATTCGCCGGATATTTGGAGGTACCCTTGAACATCAGGTGTTCGAGAAAATGCGCAACCCCCGATTTGCCAGGCGGCTCGTCGGCGGAACCGACCTTATACCAGATCATCTGAGTCACAACGGGTGTGCGATGATCCGGGATCACGACCACCTGCAAGCCGTTCTGAAGCGTGAAGCTAGCTGGTCGATCTGATCTGACCGTGTCGGCAAAGACGCTATCCTCATCAGGAAGGTATACGTCGGTATGAGCATCTATTCTGTGCTCGACCGTCGGCGCCGTGCGCGTCGTCGAGTCGGAGGCTTTGGCGGCGGTACCTCCCGCCTTGGCGGTGACCGAAATCTCGTTCTGCATGGCATCGCCTTTCGTTCCATACTGATCGACGTTCATGGCGGGCAGATCCGACAAAGCGGGGAGCCGCACGTCGTTTGCCAAACAGCAGAGCAAAGGCCGGACCAATTGCTGGAGTGGCGTACTCACGGCCGCGCGCACGCCAACTGGACACAAAACAGAACCAGCGCGTACTATTCTGGCCAAAGGTGATCCGTCGATATGTCGTGAACACTACATCGCGCACCACGCGTCAGGACAACTTGGCGTCAACTGACAGAATGGAAAACTTGCAGATAAGGTGGATTGATCGGCGATGTGACGCCGGTGCAACTTTCGCCAGGCTCGCTGTTACACGTCTCGCTCTACACGATGAGTGGCTTGGCAATATTTCTTATGGTCGCGAGGCGGGAGTCGGCGAGCAGCTCCTTGGAGTACACTGCGCCGAAGTAGTCCAGGACGAAGGTGCCAGAATAGCGTAGATTATCGGCCGCGCGGATTAGGTTATCGAGAATTGTGCCGACTTGGCCAATGCGGTCGCGATAGCGGGCGCGGATAACGTTAACGGCGTTCATCGAGTGGACCGCCTCGTCGGCAATTACCTCCCGCAGCCAATGATGGAACGTAGTGTTCCCAAGTGTGTCATAAAAAGGCTTTTCTGCTGCGTAGGCGCGGCAAGTGCACATCTCATCAAATGCGATCATAACCATTAGGGAGAATTCGTCCTTCAGGTGTTCAAAGATCGGACCAAAATCGTGAGATCGAGCGTCCAAACTCTCCCGAAGATCCTTTTCGGATCCATTAGCGACAAGTTCAATGATCCTTATGAATCCGTCGGTGTGGCGCTCTTCGTCAATCGCCCAAGCGTTGAAGAATGCCGCAGCTTCATGGGAAGCGATAAGATTTCTCGCCACTAATTCTTGTTTCAAATACCGGGCGTCATATTCCGTGTACAGATCAGGCCACAATTTGTCCCAACGTGCGCGGACAGTCGACGGCTCGGCGGCGAACATCGCTGGCGTAAGAGCATCGAATAATTCTTTTGGACTCCAGTTCCGTCGAAACGGCGTGATCATCCGAGTGCCCCTAATCGCGTACCGTGCGAGCGCTCCGGCGCAACATTGTTGTCATCTGTTGTCAGCCGTACGCTCGCACCGCATATGCTACAAACAAACAAGAGATGCCGTCGTCTCCTTGTTTTGGTAGGCTGATGGCCAGAGGCCTTTCGGCCGGCTGACGCCTCCTCTTGAATGGCGCAGGAGCCCTTCGTGATGTACACGGCCGCAAAACCAAGGACACTCGTCATTGCCAGTCGCCGGTCCAACACGGCCTCACCTGACTCCGGCGGGCCCACCATGCTGACAGGCACCATAGTTTCAGCACTGGGTAGGACTGCGGCACGTTTTGAAGCACAATTGGCGGCACACGTGGCATCGGATGCGGGGGCCCGGGCACCAATCGGATGTGGATCAAGGGGTGGTTAGTCTGCGTCCCAAGAGATCCCGGCCGTTAGCCTCGTTCCCATAGCCGTTTACTTTTCGGCAGTTGCGGTGATACTACTTGAGATGAGCATCGATGAGTATCTCTGGCATTCTTCGATACCGTTTAACTCTCGGCGAATCCCTTTGCACTCCCGCCGCGCAAGCGCACCGCCTAAATCAAGTAAACCGAGCCACGGAAGGTTATGCGATTACCTACACCACCTAGTAGATCGCCTAGGTCGAGATTAAGAGGATTTGTCGCTAAGCAGCATTTCGGTTTTCGACCGGCGAGGTAAACAACTGCTCAGTCTCGCTAGCTTCGATGAGACGGAGGAAGTAACAGTTGCGTGCCGTTTGCTGTTTATGGAGGCAAAGGGATGCCGACAAAGCACCGGCCCTCTCGGTCCTTCAAAACACCAATAAACGGATTGCTCATTACTCCTGAGGATTCGAAAGACAGGCCAGATCACAGTCATCTGATGGAGATTGCAAGCCGAAATGTGCCTCGTTCCCGTTAGCTATTTCTACATTCCGCTATCCAACCAATAAACTGAGACAACGGGGGGCAGAAGCGCCCGGATGGAGCACTGCCGAGCCGGGTTTTATGTGGATGTGCTCCTTGTGGAAGACCTTCATTATCGGCCCTCTCATGCCGGCAAGATTCTGCCAACCATTCACGCCTTCCACTCCGGCCGCTAACGGATCGAAAACGGTTTTCGAGCAAGTTCTTGCCCGGGATAGCAGGGGAGGAGATCCACACATGACCGGACTGGCCGTTATGGAAAACGTGCGCCGCTATCGCGCGATAGCTTCGTTGTGCCGTCAGTCCGCCGCTTTTCGGCCAATCCAACGGGACTCATTACTAGCGCAAGCTGCAGAGTGGGAGGAACGCGCGATCGCGGAGCTCGAGAGATACTTTAGTTCCTCGGCCGTATGTGTTTTCGTTGACGGCAGCGGGCGCTTCGCAGATCCACGATCGAACAATAAGTAAGGTTCACGAGGGAGAACGGTGGCCAGGTGATCCGGTTGCGCAAGCCAGTCCTCGTGAAATCATGTCGGCGTTGGCGCTACTATCTTCAGCTGCGGAAAAGATATAAGCTGCCTGCTCGCGCATTTGGCATCCTTGTTCTTGTTCCACTCGTCGCCCTGCTTGGCGGGATCAGGCGCGATCATCGAGCCACTTACGTCAGCAAAACCCAACGCTGCTGCGCGAGCTTTCGCTGGGCGATTGAATATGTAGAGAGGACGAGCGGTTCGTCGCCATCGAGCCGGAGCTGACGGTCCAGGAGGATATCGCCCTGGGTTGTTGGCCAGCGGATGACCTTGAAATCTATCGTCGAGGTGCTTTCATCTCGTCCAGGAAAGTTATCGCGCTCGACGGAAGACTTTGAGAGTCAACCACTGGCGGCTCGGAAACGAGCGAGTACGGCGGGGGTGCCATCGAAGATCGATCCGGGGGAAGAATTCGAGGGCGCCGAATTCTTTGTAGAGACTATGTCCTGGGAACGTTTGACTATCAGTTCAGTACGAGCCATTGTTCGTGGGTCCGTCGCGGATACACTTGGCGTGTGGTTGGGTTACTGGTGTGGTTATACATGCCGGTTTCATTTACGAACTGTCGCTTCGCAGGGAATTTAACTCTTGAGCCTCCACGGCAGCTGATAATCGGCTAGCTGTCGGTAGGTGACAGAGAGGCACCGAGCAACTGCGACCCGCTCTTGCTCGTTGCTACTCTAATGGTACGATGCGTGCCGGCCATCCGTTTGCAGTTGTGGGCTCGGATTGCCGTTCTGCGTCGTCCCTTCAAGGGCGAGCGACAGCTTGAGATTGTTGCTCAACATCGGATTTTCCGGGTCAATTGCCAGAGCTTGGCGGTATAGCGTTTGCGCCTCGTGATGGCGGCCCTGGTGATCGAGCACAACACCTTTGGCATTCAGTGCGCGCAGGTCGCCGGGTGCTGCAAGCAAGATGTTGTCGAGCACCTCAAGCGCCTCGTCAGGGCTTTCACGCATCAGCAGGGCCCGCGCAAGAGGAATCGCCGCATCGACATTGTCCGGTCGTTGCTTCAGCGCATCGCGCAAAGCCTTCTCGTCAGCATCCCGACTGAGGGCGTGAGAGATGCGCTCGCGCATAGCTGGATCGACCTCCTTGGCCCCAACCAGCTCTGCCGTAGACGTCGGCTGCTGTGAAAGACCCGAGTTGTGCGAGTTAGCGCAACCCGTGAGCACAATGGCAAGCATGGGAAGAAAGGCCGAGCACGAATCGCGACGAAAGTTACGCCGGCGCCGCCGAACGTTAATCTTACATGAATTCATAAGCGACCTCACGACCCCACACCTGTGCTCGTCAGCCGGCCGCAGGGATGAGGTCACGATGTCCGCCTGTAGGAGTCTTATCCTTGCCAGGCGCAAGTTTGACGGAGCCAATCGGCTGGACGGTGAAATCCGAGGCGAGATCTTGATACGAGAGAACAGGTAGGTCTATCCCATTGCGGGTGAGAAAGCCGCGGACGAAGCGCCGGATATCCATCGAGCCCAGGATAACTGGCTGGTTCTGACTGCGCGCGATGCTCGAATGGATCTGGCGAAACTGTGAAAGTAGCATCTCGCTTTGCCGATCCTCCAAAACGAGGTAGGGACCGACAGCGGTCTCGCGCACCGCACCTCGCACGATATCCTCGGTCTCACGCTCGACGATAAAGGCCGCGACAACACGATGGGCGTTGGCATAGCGGTGACAGATCTGCCGCTTCAGAACGGAGCGTACATATTCGGTGAGCAGTACGGCATTTTGCTCCCGTTCGCTCCATTCTGCAAGCGCCTCCAAAACCAAACGGGTGTTCCGGATCGGGATGCCCTCGTCCAGCAAGCGACGTAGGACATCCGCGATGCGAGGGATCGGTGTCGTGCGCAGCACCTCCTTCACCAGATCGGCATATTCCTGCTCCATCCGGCTAAGCAACTGACGCGTTTCCTGAATGCCCACCAGGCGCTGTGCATAGCGTGTCAACGTCGACTGGACGCGCAAGGCGATGATTTCGCTCGGATGGTGGTGCCCTATTCCGGCAGCTTTGAGAGCAGGCGCATGGCCTTGTTCGATCCAGATCCGATTCGTGTCTGGGTCCTGCCAAAAGGGGATCCCGCTCAGTTCAATGTTCGCCACGTCGTCGTTAAGTAGGAGTTGTTTCGGGTCAATGGCGCCCTCTTCCACCGGCACTCCTTCGACATCCACCCGGAATTGCGATTGGGCCAGGTGCTGTGCGCTTTGGGCGGGAATGCGTGGAATTGTGATGCCAAGATCAGCTGAAACCAGTGCCGAAACCCGTGCGACGCACTGCTCGAGTTCCCCTACGTCGATTGCCTGCATCAGGTTCGGCGCTAGCGACAGTGTAATCGGAAGTGCCTCGGCGGGCACGGTTTGCTTCTGACCTTGTGCGGAAGCGGGAGCCGAACCGGTGGGACCGGCGCCGGCCTTGGGAGCGGTCTTGCCCTCTTGCACGCCAACCTTGAGAAAGCTGGCGGCAGAGAACAGCGCGGCCAGTACGACAAAGGGGGGCAAAGGGAAGCCAGGAACGAACCCCATCACAAGCAAGACACAGGACGCCAAGCGTAGCGCTTGTGTGCTGGCCGTAAGTTGGTTGACGATATCGGCGCCGAGATTGAGTCTGGAAGGACCGTTGACACGAGTGACAATGGTTGCGGCTGTAATTGACAGCAGCAGGGCCGGAATCTGCGAAATGAGCGCATCACCGATCGTCAGGATCGTGTATTGATGCATCGCCTCTTCGAGGGACATGCCCTTGGAGAGCGACCCGATCGTGATGCCACCCAGCATGTTGATGCAGATGACTATTAGTCCGGCTATAGCATCGCCCTTCACGAATTTCATAGCGCCGTCCATCGCGCCGTGCAGTTGGCTTTCTCGCTCAAGCGCGCCCCGCCGGCTGCGGGCTTCGTGCTGATCGATATGGCCGTTGCGCAGCTCCGCGTCGATCGCCATCTGCTTGCCCGGCAGCGCATCGAGCGTGAAGCGCGCCGATACCTCCGCCACCCGTTCGGCGCCCTTGGCGAGAACCATGAACTGCACCATGGTCACGATCAGGAATATGACAATGCCGACGGCGATGTTGCCGGATATGACGAAATCGCCGAACGTATGGATGATGCTGCCGGCATCGCCCTCAGCTAGGATCAGTCGCGTCGTTGCAACGGTAAGAGCGAGACGAAAGACGGTGGAGATCAGGATGACGCCCGGCAGGGACGAAAAGTCGAGCGGCGTGTTGAGATACAGGGCTACCATCAACAGCAATATGGCAAAGCCCAGATTGAAGCCGATCAGCATATCGATCACGACGATCGGGATCGGCATGATCATCATTCCGATCGCCAGAAGAAGCATCAACGCGACCATCAAATCCGGGTGAGCCGGCGCGCGCGTGATGAGATTTCGTAGAAGGTTGGCCATGAGAAGCCTTATGGTTGTTTGATTGCAGCTGTGCTGCCCCGCAACAAAACATAGCGTTTGAAGACGGCTTGCGCTTCGGTCATGCGGCCAGCGTGACGCAGGGCGTGGCTGCGCATCAGCATCAAGGGCGGACACGAAGACGGCTCGTCATCCAGTTTGTCAAGCCTGTCCAATATCGACAGTGCTTCGTCACCGCGACGCTCCGAGATGAGAGCGTAGGCCAGGATGCGGAGCAGGCCGATGTCTTGAGACTGTTCGTGAGCGACCAGCCGCAACAGAGCCAGGCTCTTTTCGCTCTGTCCGCACGCAAGGTAGACGTAAGAAAGCACGCAGAGCAAATCTCGCTCCGGCCCGGAGATCAGCTCGATAGCGCCGGCTTCGGAAACGATCGGCGGCTGTGTAGATGTGAAGTGTTGCACTTTGTCCGGCCCGACCATTGCTAGCCTTTGATCAAGCCGTTGTGACTCTGCCGGAGCAGGATTAAACGTTGCAGCTCCAGTTGCAGAAGGGCGGCCCCTTCACGTGGCACCAAATCCTCTGGCGCGGCTGATAGCGTATCAGCCAAACGCTCCAGAAGAAGGCCGTGTTGCTCTGGACGCAGAACATGCGAATGACGTAAGCGCGGCGTCACGAAGGAGAGCAGACTGCGCGCGAGATTGGGCTCATTAAGCCAAGCGAGTTCCGAGCTTGGCTCGATCTGACCTGGCGAGGCGCGCGCCTCGTCTAGATTGATGCGCGAAACTGCATCGATCGAACTGAGCTCGAGCGCGCCCTCGATCGTGGCGTCCACCAACCGATCCAGCACGTCACTATGATGAGAAATTGAGGTGTGGCTCTTGTCATCATTGCCACGCGTCCGGTCAATCCCGATGGACTTGGCTCGAGAATTGACCGGCGTAATGGCAGACGCATGATGATCAACGTTTGGCTCCTGAAAAGAGGTGCTGGGCTCGACGGGATTCGGGGGCAGCCTAGTCATGCGCTTTGCTTCCTTACCTGCGGCCTAAAACGCTAATAGGGTAGAGTGGCAAGCCGGCCATCCCGGCTCAGCAGAACACGCCCTTCCTCAATCCCGTAGACGGTCCATCCATTGCTCAAGAGCGCGCCGACGAAATACTTTTGACCAGCAATGACAATATAGGGGGCGCTCCCGCGCCAAACAGCTTGGACCCCAATTGCGGGAGGCGTCTTCTCATCCTTGATAGCCACCGCATTGACGAGCGTATAAGCGCCATTGCTATTGTGATCAAACCGCTGCTGGACGTCTCGCCATGTGGCGAGCGAGGCGGGCGTAACGGTGCCGTCGGCGGTGACAACGCCCGCCCCAGAGCCGACCTTGATGCCGACAAGGCCCGCTCTGTCAACGTCCTCTTGCAGCCGCTCGGCAGCTGCATCGGTGGCCAGAGCATCAGGAGCGCTGAGCGCCAGCTTGGGTGCAATGTCCGTAGCAGGGGACGACGGACTTGACGCCACGGTGGTGTCGGTCTGGACAAAACTGGATGAGAATGCGCCAACCGCGGCAGAGCTGATTAGGACCAAAGCGAGAAAGGCGAGCGATATACGCCGGCGGTCGATGGAGCCAGCTTGTTTGTAGTCCTCGATCATCCAGCGAATGGACATCGCCCCGACATGCAAAACGACAGGAAGAGGGACAACAATGGACTCGTTCGGTAAAACAGTCTCGTACCCCTCGATCCTAACGTCCCTCGCAAGGGCCTCGATCTCGATTGAATTGGAATGGGGGGTGACACGAAGATGGTGCGGTTCGAGGCCTTGTTCGATGAAGATTAAGTCAGCATCGAGGCTGCTGCCAATCAGACACGATCCGAACCCCACTTTACTTGTCAGCCCGGAGTAACAGCCCGACAATACTTCGAAATGCGGGCAATTTGGTTCATTCACGGTCGGTTTCCTGAACAGCGAACGGAACCGTACGGCAAAACCGTACGGCCCGTTGCGACTTCACAGACTAAGCAGCCGGGGAAAGTGGGGCGGCGACGTCGCCCCATCTCATCCCTTACTGCACCCGCTCATCGGCCGCTTTCTTGACGGTCGAGAGCTCGGTCGAGACGACCCGAAGTTCCACATCTCTCTCAGCCGCCTTTGTGCTGGTCGCAGTCAGAGCGGCGATTTGCCGTTGGAATGCCGCCTCTCCAGCAACTTCAGCAGCCGTGGAAGCGGCTGCAGCAGTAGCGGTGCCGGCTGCCCCACCTGCAGTCGAGGTATGAGACGCACCAACATTTTTAGACATACTATTCTCCTGTGTGCTCGAATTTCGCCGCGACGTGCGGCTCCTATTTCCTAACGTCGCAACATGCGACGTCAGGAATCCTCCTCTGTCTCGGCCATGACATCGTCGAAATGGCTCATTGCACTATTCGCAAATTGGAGAGCCGCGGCTCCCAAAGCGACGCTGAACGCTTGCTGCATAGCGGCTTCGTGCGAGTTGCCGCCCGTGGACGCGCCGCCGTTTTCGGGAATGTTTGCATCAGGCGATCGGGCATGATCGTCGCGCTCGCCAGGCTTGTGAGATCCTTTTTTGCCGCCGCTTTTGCCGCCAGCCGCATGGAGGTCAGCATCAACGTGCCCAGCGGTGCTAGAGCTCGTAACGCGCATCGGGTTCTCCTATGTCAATTCGATCGTGCCAATGGAGGCAGTTCCCGCCCTCCACTATGCAAGTATTAGCTTTCGACAAGCTGACGAGTCGTAGAAAATGCAATGAGCCGATGGTCGATCATTATACGTCTTCACCAGCCGACCGTATTTGAACAAGTTGCCCGCGAAAGCTGGAGATCAGATGGTTAAGACAAACATCGTTTGTGGAGCTTGATCGGGTGAGCACGTTGCTCATCGTTTCGAAAGCTTCAGTAGCGAAATATCAAAGCCACCACTAACAAAAGCGTTTTGAGGCCGACGTGCTGCAATCTCGGGCTCACGTCCCTTGCGATGCCTCCGAGCTCTTTCGACAATTTGCTTGCAGTCAGGCGAAGTGCATGGAGCTTGACCTGGTCGGAGCGAGGCGGAAAGCCAGAGTGACGGCCGATTCAGCGGCCAAGAGCGGTCCCTCGGTCCTGGCGGGCCCATAGCAGATCCTCAATTGCGATCCACTTTCAGGGAGACCGAGCAGAAGCCCGCCACTCGAGAAAGAGCCCTTCGGACTTCTACCGCTCTGGACCAATGTGCTCTCGATCCTTGCGCAACCGGCAGGCTCCGCGGCTGCGGCCGGTCTGTCGCGTAGTGTAAATGCATCGCGGTCTTGGCGGGCGGCGTATGCAGTCGATGGAACTTCACAGCGGCAGACTGGGTTTGAGGTCGGATTCGAACGATCGAGTGCGGCCAACATAGTTTGTACGCAGTGAAGAGCCGAAATAAGTTCCTCGGATTCGGGGGCGGTCTCAAGTATGCTGGTAGAGCTTGCGCGACCTACTGCTCGGCAGAGAGGCCCAACCGCGGGGAGGCCGCGCAAGCTCGATTAGCGTTTCCAGCGTGATCCTGAGAAGATAGCGTCGCTCCGTCTAGGCGTTAGCGCCTGCAGCTTGCAAGCGCTCGGATTCGATGCGAGCCTTCAGGTTATTCAGATAATCCTCCGCGTAGGACTGGGCCGCCGAAACCGGCAGGTTGATGCCGGCCGTCGCGGCTTCTTGAATTGCCTGCTTCACCAAGCCTTCTCGCATTGCTAATTTGACTTCAGGTCCGGCGATGCAGCCCACCGCCTGTGCCGCAAGGCTCAGCCCGGCTTCTTCCAGCGCTTGGTTTATGTTGCCGCCACTGATGGCAGTGTGAAGAAGATTTGCAGCTTGCGCCTCGGCTTCGAGCACCATTGACGCCAGATCGGCCAATTCACCCAAGCCTGGAATGAAGCCAAGTACACCGACTGCTGTCGCGGCCCAGTCGAATACCTTAGAGCCAACTTTGAGCACGTCATTAAGTGCGTGCATGAAGGCGCCACCGTTCTTTTTGGGAGACTTGATGTCGGGCTGGTCTGCCATGCCCATCGTCATGTCCGCGACCGCGTCCTGCTCGGCAGGCGTTCGGACGGCATGCGTCTTCACTTGGTGAACGGTGCGGTTCGCACCCGACATGTTGTTGAAGAACTGGTTGAAGTCGGTCTTGCTGATGTTGCCGGAATCAACCGTATGGCCGCCGCCGAAGTCGAAGAACTTATGGTGGGTTTTGTAGCCCGTAATCGCGTTGTTCATCAACCCGAACAACACAGGATCGGAGAGCAGCTGGGAGGCCGCCTTTCGCACCTCGGGCGCGAGGCTCTTATCATCGACCATGCTCGCCAGCTTTTCTCGGGTCAGATCACCCTTTCCGAAGAAAACGTTTTGGTTCTTGCTGATCGTATTGAGCGTATCGAGCTCGGCTTGCGTGAGATTCATCGATGATGAAGCAACCTGCAGGAAGTCCTCTTTGTGGACCTTGTCTATCGAGCCACCGTACAAGTGCTTCCATTCATCCGGGTGGTCGAGGAAGTATTGAGCGGCCGCGAGGACCTGTGGCGGGCATTTGCCGGTTTTAGCTTCGCCGTCGACGATCCGCTTGAAATCCGCAAGGCTCAGGTTCTTAGGCAGGTTGTCGGAATAGCGATAGAGCTCGCGCAATGCATCGGTCTGGGTCATAACCGATGGTTCGCCATTCCGGGTGCCATCGGAAGGGATGTAGTTTTGCGTATAGCTCTTTGCCCGCTGCTCCTGGAAAGCAGCAACCTGAGGGTGGTGATCGGAGAAGCCGGAGAGATCACCTGCTTTGATCTTCCCGCCGCAGCGGCCGTCACCTTGCGAGCCTATCGCATAGAAGAGCTCTGGGTCCTGTTGCAGAGCCTCGATCGCCGCCTTTAGATCCGGCGGTGTGGAGGGATCGTTGGCCAAATCTCCAAGAGATTTCCAATCCAGCGGGCATTTGTCTTTGTGTCGGTTCAGCACCGACACAATCTGCAGCTCGGTATCAGTCAGCGTGCCGCTGTTCCACGTGATCCTGGAGCTTTGTACGGGTGCCTCTGCAATCTTCGGGGCGCTCGCAGCGGAGGAGGACTCCGCGGAGGATGGCTCTGGGGCCTGCTGACATGCGTCCAGTGCGGCCTTGATCTCCGGCGGGAGGATGTTCCGCACCTCCTGCGTGAGTTCCTCCGTCAGCTGCTTGGCTGAGTCTGCAGCCGGCGGATCCTGTGGAGTGGAATGGTCATCGGCATTGTCTTTCAACGAGAAACTAGCCAGCATCGCCTCGAAGTTTGAAAGATCCCGCGCCGATGAGGGCCCGGGGGCCAGCCCGGACAAACTCGAGCTGGCGGTTAGCGATAGGTTGTTGACTGACATTATACGTCCTCTGATTTGAGATCGCACCACAAGCCGGTCATGTGGCGCAGCCCGAGAATCGCGACGAACAACGAGCAAGAAATGTCGATAGGCTTCGATGGCTCCTACCACTTGCTTCCGATTGCTCAGTGCGCCCCCAGCGCTCAGTTCCGCTACAATCTATAGGCACATCGCCGTCTAGATATTCACGCCACATGGTAGGTTCGATTAGCTTTCCAAAAGCTGACGGCGCTCAGAGGTTTCACAACGAGACGCGCAATGATGGTGTGAGAGGCGGTGATGGGTTCTCGATATCGGAATCGGCTTGCTTGTTATGCTCGATCGCTCGCCTCCGGCCAACTAGGTCGAATTAGCGAGGCCGAGTCTGCCGCTCTGCGGATGGTCACGTGCGCTGACTAGTGCAACAACGTCGCAGGCCTCCGCAGCATCTTATGGTGAAATCACCCACGCGTAGCGACCTCGCGCCTGCCCCCAACGAGAGTGTTGGCGCTTGCGTAGATGCTCGAAAGAGTCCGACGGTATTGGGCGGACCCTATTGCCCCGAGCGGATCGAAACTCAGCTGGGCACGGATTCTTCATGTCATCATGCTTAGCCGCTTGGCGAGTGTTCGCTCGAACCGACAGGCCAAAGGGAAGGGTCCAGCGACGGTTTGAGACGAATAAAACCTTCTTCTCGCCATTCCGCCGTGTGAGGCACACCCAGGATGGTGAACGTTGTTGTCCGGACACCCCTGGTAGGTATGAGATCGCGGCTTCTTAGCATTTCGATCTGAGCGGGCGTAGCTGTTTGGCCAGTGAAGACCCAGTCGTCCTTGGCGCGACGACCGTTCGCCATGGCGAAATCTCCAATTTCCGGCGGAGCAACCCTTGCGTGCCACGTGGGCCTAGCTTGAGACGGTCCAGTGTGAGGTGACCCGGCCCGCATGAGCGAAGGCTCTAGATCTTGCCAAACAAGGTCGTTGCCG
Source organism: Bradyrhizobium sp. LMG 9283 (assembly GCF_045571415.1). Classification (NCBI taxonomy): domain Bacteria; kingdom Pseudomonadati; phylum Pseudomonadota; class Alphaproteobacteria; order Hyphomicrobiales; family Nitrobacteraceae; genus Bradyrhizobium; species Bradyrhizobium sp. LMG 9283. Next base: position 7,665,641 of record NZ_CP120691.1, on the reverse strand, counting down.
AAATCGGAGGCGTCCGCGCGGTGTTGAGCGATCGGCTGTTGGGAATTGGACCGCTCGCCGCCGCTCAATGATGGCTCGACGCGCGATGATCTGCCTCCGAGTTCCTGCCAAATTAGGTCCTGGCTATATTCGGGTATTTCATGCAATCCCATTAGTTCACGCTCAAACTCCCTTGGACCGGCGGGCGACGAGGACGAGTGGGGCGCTGGGCTGTTGTTCGCCGGGCTTAGCGCCTTGAAGTCCATCCTGTTTCTCCTTTTGGACAACGGAGTGGGCTTATGCGACGAAGCTCATTTGCATGACGGATTTCGTAGAGTTGTTCAAAAGCTCGCATGAGGCGCGATCCTGGTTCGCATCCGTGGCTCCGGCCTGGACGTTTATTGCGCCGCCCTGCGGCATCGGCCATCTACACATCCACGCTCTGACAATGTCAGCAGTAGCTTTCGAAAAGCTGACAGAGGGCATAAACGGAAGCATTGGATCTCTTCCTGGGCCATCTGTTGTCATCAGGTCATTTCTTAATTGCATCGGGTGTGTGGACCACGGCGTCTTGATGTGGTGCCTCCGGCGAAGGAGCGTCATTCGGTCGTCCTTGGCGAACGACCACGCTGGAGGATCCCCGAAATAGCATCAAAACCGACTCGTGCGGTGGCTTTTCGTCACCGCTCGGGTTTCGCCGTGCCTGTGCCTCCGCCGCAAGTCCTTTGAGTGTTTGCTCCACAAGCGCGACAAAGCGGGGTGGACCAGAGGCGAAGACGAGGCCGTCTCCCGGTACGGCTCTCACGATGTAACGCTCGTCGGAAATGTTGAGCGCATCGAGTGCCGCCTTGAACGCATCAAAGCTGATTGGACTCAAGACCAAAAGGCGGCTTTGCGCCTCATGCGCGTCGGATACGTAGAGCACCAGCCCATCGTAGTACCATTGAAGATTGTAGAGATTGATTAACCGGTCGAGGAACTCTCGCGGTGGGAGATCCGGCATTCGCCCGCGAATCCGCCCCTTCACCCCGGTGCTGACATTGACTCTGATATTTAGGTTGTTGCCGAATTCCTGCAGTGCGGCCGCGAGGTCCTGATCTAGAACTGTGTAGCTATAAGGCGTCGATGGCAGCGCCAGGGGAGCGCCGAGCGCCTCGACGACGCCCAAGCAAATGAAAACACCAGCATAGAGAACTTTCTTCAAGATGTGCAGCCTTGTGGATGGGATGAGCATTCCTGCTATTTTTACACTTGAGAACAAGCACCGGAATTCGTCCCAAAATTTGGAAGCCGATGCTTCGTCCCAAATTGGAAGCTGACCGTGATCATTAGATGACACATGCTCGTCAGTTTTTGGTCAGCTTGCTTCTCTAAGGTGCCGGCCCATTCGTGTGAACGGACGGCTCATCTCACTACGTGACAGAAATGATTTCATCCATGTTGTTTGGCGTTACGTCGATCTCTGCCAACTCGGTCGAGTGTGCCTCCAACGGCTGTTCGCCGGCACATGCCCAGTTTGTCGAGAGTCTTGCGCAGGTGGCCTCGAACCAAGATGCCGCCTCTTCTGTGGCCGAGCGCGCGCCAGCTCCATCGCTGCCGGAGGTGCAGCGCGCAGTCACGCCGGCGAGCCCGCTCGGCGATCGCGTCCTACAGAGTATTTCTGCTATCCACCAGGGGAAACCATTTCCGTCGGGTGCAGTCTCGCCGACACTCGTCGGCGAGCCTGATCGGACCAAGAGTCTCCAGCTTGGGCCGGCAGCGCAACCAGTCTTGCGTGCACAGCAAGTCGAGGTACATCCAGCGGCAAAACCGGAAGGTGCGGATCATTTCGACTCGGCGCTGGCGAATCTGCGGGATGTTTACAACGGCGTCATTCAGGTTTCACTCCTCTCCAAGGGGACAGGTGCTGTCAGTTCATCTCTGAACAAGCTCCTATCGGCGGGCTGAGCGGGCCGTTGGCTGTCTTGACGAAAGACAAGATCGGGAACGGCTGTCCCGCAAGAAAGCGGCTTCATGCTCTCGTCCTGTTGCCGCTTTTGCTGACCCTCGCCGGTTGCAAAGCTGATCTGTATACCAAAGTTCAGGAGCGCGAAGCCAACGAGATGCTTGGGTTGCTCCTGAGCAAGGGCGTCGATGCCATCCGTGTCGTCGGTAAGGATGGGACCAGCACAATTCAGGTGGAAGAAAAGCAGCTCGCCTATTCAATCGAGCTGCTGAATGACCAGGGCTTGCCGCGCCAACCCTTCAAGAGCCTTGGTGAGGTGTTCAAGGGAGCGGGCCTCGTTGCCTCTCCGGTTGAGGAGCGAGCCCGCTACGTCTATGCTCTCAGTGAAGAATTGTCGCGCACGATTAACGATATCGATGGGGTTCTCTCCGCCCGTGTGCATGTCGTTCTGCCGAAGAATGATCTTTTGCGACAGGATGCAACCCCGTCCTCGGCGTCGGTATTCATTCGACACGCCTCGAACGCGAAGCTCTCAGCCTTGCTGCCGCAGATCAAGATGCTCGTCGCCAACAGCATCGAAGGTCTATCGTACGACAAGGTGGCGGTCGTGTTCGTGCCGGTTGAGCGGGCTCAGCATGAGGTCTCCGTTGTGGCAGCGGCAGCTTCCGCCGAACCAACCAAGTTCATTGCAACCCACATTGCGATCGGTGCAGGAGGTGCGCTCGCTGCGTTGGGCATTCTATCTTACCTGCTGCTGAGCACACGTGGGCGACAGCTTCGTCAATCCTGGCGCAAAGTAACAGATCTCGGCAGAGGTGCCAGCAAGCCAACGGTCCAGTCCGCCGGCAAAAAGCTCTCCTCCGATCTGAAATAGGCGGCAGCAGGCCCGTATCGATGGCATCCACTGAGCCAAATCATTCACTCAACCCGCATTCCGATCGCATGCGCGACCTTGCCGCCTTGATCCATCCCAGCCGTTTTGCTGGCCATCTTGATGGGCTCCTGTCGGCCGCCACCGTGCTGCAGTTGCAGAAGACTCCGAGACTGCAGCAAAGACTGGTCGAATTGCTGCTAGGCAGTGAGCTGGTCTCGAACGGAACCGACTGGGGTAGGGACGTTCTGCTCGGGCATGATCCGCGTCGGGCGGCGCTGCTCGCTGGCAGTGTCTGGCATGCCCGTTCGGTGCTGAAGCTTGTGTCAAAGCATGATGTAGCGATTCTGACCGAAAATATTGGTGCGGAAGCACATGCTTTCGCAATCCGCCACTTATCCAGCGCCGTCGCAACCACATCGATTCACGATCCGCAGAAGCTGGCGAGCCAGATTGAACATGACGGATGTGCCTGCCTTGGCGCTTGGCTCAAGGACGCATCAGAGCTTGACCGTGTGCGCGTTCTTTTCCGCTTACCTGTGGGGACCACCGCCGAATCCCCAGCAGCCGAACACCACAACTCAGCGGGTCAGTTACTGTCTTTGGTGGTGGCCCACTTGGCCACGGAGGGGCCAGCGGCATGACGGCCAATGAAACAGTCTTGCCAGATAGCCCGCGGATACGGCCGCTTGGTCCGCTCATACCTGCCGCGGAACTCAGCATCTGGTACGATGCGGTGCAGACGCGCGCGCTAGCCGAGCGATATCTGCGGCAGGTTCGCAGTTGGGCAAGGAAAGCCTATCAGCAGGAGCGGGAGCGCGGCCATTGCGAAGGTCTTAGGTCAGGCTCGGACGAAATGGCACAGCTGATCGCCCGAGCTGCTTCCGATGTGGCCCGGCGAAAAGCCGTTCTGCAACGGGAGTTGCCACAGCTCGTCATTGAGATATTGACCGATTTGTTGGGCTCCTTTGATCCGGGTGAGATGTTGGTAAGGACCGTTCGTCACGCCGTCGAGCAAAGATATGGCAGCGCAGAAGTATGCCTTCACGTGTCTCCTGTGAACGCTGATGCACTAAGACATGAATTCCTGGCGTTCGATGGAACGGATGGTCGGCCGAAAGTCAGAATTGATCCGGATCCGGCCGTGGGGCCCGACCAGTGCGTTCTGTGGAGTGAGTTCGGCAGTGTCGATTTAGGACTTGCCGCGCAGCTCCGCACATTGCGTCTCAGCCTTAATCCATCTTCTCAGGAAAGCGATCCGTGACGACGCAACGATCAGGCCATGATCAAGCGGCCGAAGAGGGAGATGTGCATGCGGCGATAGCATCTCTAAGATTCGCAGCAAAGGATGTCGATACGCGTGCCGTGCGGGGACGGATCACGCGTGCGATCGGTACCTTGCTCCATGCCGTGTTGCCAGCGGCCCGTGTTGGAGAACTTTGCCTGTTGCAGGATCACGCTTCCGGATGGTCACTTGAGGCGGAAGTCATCGGTTTGCTGCCGGACGGGGTGTTGCTGACGCCCATTGGCGATCTGGTAGGCCTGTCCCACCGCGCGGAAGTGCTCCCGACCGGGCGCATGCAGGAAGTGTCAGTCGGCCCCGACCTGCTCGGCCGCGTGATCGATAGCTTCGGCCGTCCACTCGATGGCAAGGGACCGATAAAGACGGTCCACACACGTCCGCTCCGCGGCAAGGCGCCCAACCCGATGAGGCGGCGTGGCATCGAGCAGCCGTTTCCGCTCGGCGTTCGCGTGCTGGATGGACTTCTGACGTGTGGCGAAGGTCAGCGGATCGGAATCTATGGAGATGCCGGTTGCGGTAAGTCGACGCTGATGTCGCAAATTGTAAAAGGCGCGGCCGCCGATGTCACCGTGGTTGCGCTCATAGGAGAGCGTGGACGCGAGGTGCGTGAATTCATCGAACGTCATATTGGAGATGCCCTCGCTCGCACGATCGTTGTCGTTGAGACATCCGATCGATCGGCAATGGAGCGGGCGCAATGCGCTCATACGGCGACCGCACTCGCCGAGTATTTTCGTGATCAAGGGCTGCAGGTCGTTCTGATGATGGATTCGCTGACGCGCTTTAGCCGTGCGATGCGCGAAATCGGCCTTGCCGCAGGAGAACCTCCTACCCGGCGCGGCTTTCCTCCTTCCGTCTTTGCGCTGCTGCCTAGTCTGTTGGAGCGTGCCGGTATGGGCGAGCGGGGCTCGATCACGGCATTCTATACCGTGCTTGTCGAAGGTGACGGCACGGGCGATCCGATCGCCGAAGAGTCGCGCGGCATTCTCGATGGTCATATCATTCTTTCGCGCGCGCTGGCCTCGCGAGAGCATTTTCCCGCCATCGACGTGCTGTCGAGCCGAAGCCGTGTCATGGATGCGGTCGCCTCTGGTCCACATCGCAAGGCGGCATCCGTCTTCCGCGATCTGCTCTCGCGCTACAATGAGGCTGAGTTCCTGATCAAGGTCGGTGAATACAAGCCGGGCAGCGATCCACTGACTGATCGGGCAATCGATTCAATCGAGGAACTGCGCGCATTCTTGCGCCAGGGACAGGACGAGCCGTCTAGCTTTGAGGAGACCGTTTCATGGATGTCGCGTCTGACGGCCTGAATCTCGTGCAAGCGTCGAAATTGCGGCTGGTGAAAGACATGAGAGAGCGAAGCGCGCTTCGTGAATTGTCGAACATGGAAGCCAGGCGCCGAATTGCGGTCGAAGCGCTGCAGCGAGCGTCTGAGAATCTTGAAGGCGCGGAGAATCGTCGCGCCAAGGTCGAAGCTGAACTTTATCAGGAGCTGGCGTCGCTCAAGACGATGTCGGTGACCGAGCTCGATCGTCGCTGTCAACTCGTCCTTGGGCGACTGGCAGCACAGATCGAATCGGCACGCCAGGCGCGTGAGCAGGCGCGCGTCGCGCATGAGCAGGCTCAGCGGTCAGTGAATGAGGCGCGGACCATATGGGCCAAGCGCTCGGCGGCGAGCCAGAAATGGGAGGAGATTGAGGGCGATGTCCAGCGCACTACCGCTGTCCGTTCGGAGTGTGCGGCCGAAATCGATGCCGACGACGAGGTTTTGCTCCGATATCAGGGTGGTTCGCGCAGCCAAGCGGTCGGTGGCTCGAACTGATGGCTCGTTCTCTTATGACGTCGCGAGCTGCGCCCGTGGAACCTGTCGGTAAATGCCGTGGGTGAACCCACACTATTTCAGCCAGCGGTAAAGTTGTCGCTTGGCGTGGTCTCGTGGCTCAACGAGGTCGCCGCACCACGCACGGTTCTGCAGAGCCGCCTTGGCGATAAGCCGCTATCGATCCGTATAAGCCGGCTTGTTTGGCAGGCCGAACCATATGCCATGTCGATGCTCGACTGCGTATTTTGCGCCGGAGGCGAGACCGCTGTCTTGTCCTTGCCCCGCCTTCTCGTCGAGGCGCTGATTTCAATGGTCCAGTATGGCCTTACTTTACCTTCGGACCCAACCCGCTCGCTGCTTCTCGAACTTGCTGTGGAACCTTGGCTCGCTCGATTAGAGATCATGCTCGCGCGGAATTTGCAGCTGATCCGCATCGAAGACGCGACGGCCAAAGACCCATATTTGGAGCTCGACGTTACTTTCGGACCGCTGGCGGCCAAGGCCCGCCTGCTCTTGTTCGCACCACTTGACGGTCTGGTTCCGTCTGCTTTTCGTGTGTTAGGCGAGTTGATCGGCCAATTACCGCGAGACTTAGGCAAGATTTCTTCGGAATTGCCGGTCGTGATTGCGAGAGAGATCGGCTCGCTGCGGGCGCCCGTCAGGCTTCTTCGTCAAGCACAGCCCGGCGACGCACTGCTGCCCGACGTCATTCCATTTGCCCATGGCCAGCTCATCCTCGCTGCGGACAAGTTGTGGGCGCCGGCGCAGGTCGCGGGCGACAGACTTATCCTTCGGGGACCATTCCGCCTGCAGTCCCATCCTCTAAGGTATGAAAATATGACGATACGAGCCCAAGCGGAGCAAGCAATCCCGCCCTCGGAAGCCGACATCGACAGTGTTGAGATCACACTTGTGTTCGAATGCGGCCGCTGGCCCATCCCGCTGGGTACGTTGAGAAGCATCAACGAGGGGCACGTGTTCGAGCTTGGCCGGCAGCTGGACGGTCCGGTCGACATTGTCGCCAACGGTCAAGTGATCGGCCGCGGCGACATCGTACGTGTCGGTGAAGCGTTGGGCATCCGGTTACGTAGCAGGTTGGCGGTCAATGGTTGACATTCAACCGAGCATCCTTGCGCTTGTTGCGGCGACCGTCGGCCTTGGCCTGTTGACGTTCGCAGTCGTCACAACGACGGCGTTCATCAAGGTTTCCGTCGTTCTCTTCCTGATCCGCAACGCGCTCGGCACTCAATCCATACCACCGAATATCGTTCTGTATGGCGCTGCATTGATCCTTACCGTGTTCATAGACGCCCCGGTATTCGAGCAAACATACAACCGCGTGACCGATATGCAACTTCGTTACCAAACCACCGACGACTGGTTGACCGCCGCCAAGGAGGGCAGCGAGCCGCTGCGCGCCCATCTCAAGAAGTTCACCACTGAGGAGCAGCGCACGTTCTTCCTGTCGTCGACGGAACATATCTGGTCGGAGGAGATGCGCGGCAACGCAACAGCTGATGATATTGCGATCCTCGTGCCGTCCTTTTTGATCTCGGAGCTTAAGCGTGCGTTTGAAATCGGTTTCCTTCTCTATCTTCCGTTCATCACAATTGACCTGATTGTGACGACAATTCTGATGGCCATGGGTATGTCAATGGTGTCACCAACAATGATATCCGTTCCTTTCAAGCTTTTTCTGTTCGTCACAATCGACGGCTGGTCACGGCTCATGCACGGATTGGTCTTAAGCTACGCATCTCCGGGGAGTTGAGATGGACGAGGCCAGCATCCTCACCCACCTGAGCCGATCACTGGTGCTGTTCATGATCTGGGTTCTACCGCCGCTCCTGGCAGCCCTCGTGGCCGGATTGGGTATCGGCATCGTGCAGGCAGCAACCCAGCTCCAGGATCAAACCCTGCCGCTTACCGTGAAGCTCCTCGTCGTCGTCGCCGTCCTCGTTCTGTTTGCTCCGGTGCTGAGCGCGCCGCTGATCGAGCAAGCCCAGCATATCTTCACTGAGTTCCCCGCGCTCACAGCGAGGTATTAGTGCGCGGAACGCAAGGCTGTCTAAGTTTTAGCTATTGCGCGCGCTTGTCGGCCTTCATTGTGAACCACAAAAGGCGAGTTCGTCAGCTTATCGAAAGCTCGCCTCACTAGCATGAGACGGATAGATATCCGAACTGTCCTGTTCGGCTCCGTGAGCCTGCCGTATTCGGAGGAAGAATGACCCCATTTGGAAGTTCTATCTATTCGATTTAGGTTTTTGCTAACGACGTGATGGAATTACCTGCTGAGACCTGGTCCTCGATGCATTGCCTGGCGAGTTGTCGACGCAGTGAACGGGCGAACCGCTTTGATTGCAAGTGGCCCCACGATTCTAGCGTTCTGGTGATGAGCCTGCGAATGAAGGTGCCGCTCGAGACCGATCTCCATAGACTGCGAAATTGATGGAAGCTTTGAGGCCCTCAGATCTCCAAACCGCGCTGCGGCCGGTGAGAGCGGAAGAAGCGTGGTGGCTTGTAGGCCGCGCAGCGGCGCGATTTCGCCGGTGCTCTCATCGAATGGTCATACCTCTGCGCCGGATGGCTGTAGTCATATGGATGGTTGAACCCGAAGCATCTGCCTTGTGGGAGGCCTGTCGCTCTGCAACCGCTGGGACAGGAGATCTGCAGAGTTATTGACGTCTCACATCATGGCGACGCGAGTGCGACGGTTGCATTGGCTGAAGGAACGACGAGCTGAGCTCAAATGGATGCCTTGTCACCCACCGAGACGCAAACTCTGATTCAGACTGCTGTCGAGTTCGTCGTTGCGGCCGGACTTGGCGCGGCCCGGGCCCTCGGCATTATGCTGATTCTTCCGGTATTCACGCGACCGCACATTAGCGGGATTATCCGCGCAAGCGCGACGGTTGTGATTGGATTGCCTTGCTTGATGCAGATCAGGAACGGCTTGCAGACACTAGATCCGGGCACCCGTATGATTGCGGTCTCGCTCCTCGGTTTGAAGGAGATATTTATCGGCCTGCTGTTCGGTTTTCTGCTTAGTATACCACTTTGGAGCATCCAGGCCGTTGGTGACATCATTGATACCCAGCGCGGCATCTCCAGCCAGGTGGACGATCCTGCCACACGCAGTCAAACCGCCCCGATGGGGCTCTTTCTCGGAACTGCCGCGGTTACGATCTTCGTTGTATCAGGAGGTCTTCAGACCATGGTCAGATGCCTCTATGGAAGTTATCTGATCTGGCCCGTGTATCGGCTGCTACCGCCCCTGACCCCCCACGGGGCAATGGAGTTTATCGGGCTTCTCGACCATATCATGCATACGACCCTCGTGGTCGCCGGGCCCGTGCTGGCTCTGCTGCTTCTGATCGACGTATCCCTCATGCTGCTCGGGCGCTTTGCGCCGCAAATCAAGCTGAACGATCTCTCTCCGACCATCAAGAATGCCGCCTTTGGCATCATTATGGTCAGCTACGCCGTCTTCCTGATCGAATATATGGGAGCAGAGATCATTCGGTTTAACGGCGTGCTGGAGTGGCTCGAGAAGTTCTTGAAATGAACGACACGAGCGAAGAGAAAAACCTTCCACCAAGTCACAAGAAGCTGAGGGACGCGCGTAAGAAAGGGCAGAGCCCGCGCAGCGCCGACTTTGTGACCGCGGCAAGCCTTTGCGCTGGTTTCGGCTGCCTGTGCTTCAGGGCGGGCCCGATCGAAGACGGATGGCGCGAAGCCGTGCGGCTCATCGACAAGCTGCAGGAACAGCCCTTCAACAGTGCGGCCCGGCAGGCGTTGGTCGGATTGATGGACCTTTCTATAACAGTCGCGGCTCCCATCCTAGGTGCGGCGGTTGTTGCGGCGATTCTGGCCGGTGTCCTGGCCGGCGGCGGGCTGACGATTTCGGTTGAGCCGCTTAAACCCAGCTTTGAGAAATTGGACCCTGTCAAAGGGCTGAAGCGGATTGTCTCCCAACGGTCGGTTGTCGAGCTTGGAAAGTCTATCGTCAAAGTTTTGGTTCTTGGCGCTACGTTCGTTTTCACTGTGCTCGCAAGTTGGAGGGCACTGGTATACTTGCCCGTTTGCGATTTGAGCTGCTTTGGTTTTGTGTTTAAAGAGCTCAAGGTGCTGATCGCGATTGCTGCCGGCGCTCTTCTGATTGGCGGCTTGGCCGATTTGCTCATTCAGCGTTGGTTGTTCTTGCGCGACATGCGCATGACGCAGAGCGAAGCCAAGCGCGAGTCCAAGGAACAGGATGGTAATCCGCAGATCAAGGGTGAACACCGCAGGCTCCGCCGGGAGTCGGCGAACGAGTCTCCCCTCGGCATCCATCGGGCGACAGTGATACTGACGGGGCGAGCGACATTGATTGGGCTGCGCTACGTTCGGGGCGAGACCGGCGTCCCGGTACTGGTGTGCCGCGGCGAGGGCGAAACGGCTTCACAGTTACTGGCGCAGGCGCGCGCCCAACGTCTGAGCATTGTCGAGGATCATGTGTTGGCGCGTCAGCTGATCCGAAAAGGTGCGATGGGCAAGGCCGTTCCGATGGAGTGCTTCGAGAGGGTTGCAAAGGCAGTCTTTGCGGCCGGCCTAGTTTAGCGTCGCGCAAAACAGCGATGCGCTCAAATCTCTGGTCAACAACCCAACTGTCTCAGAACCTGATCTGCAAGCTGCACGATCCCAAGAAAAGGACCGAGCAAAGATTGGATTCCAGGAGGCTCGTCGGCCGATTCCAAGACTGATAGGACAAGAATGCCAACCGACGTTCATGCTGCTCGGGTCTTACGAGCCGCTTATTGGGTTTCTGGCGCAACCCTGTTATGCGTTTCATCCTCCAAATTGCTCCTGTTGCCCGCCGACGTGGCCCCACGTGCGGTGATGGGAAGCACTGCACGATCACCACTGGTCGGCATGACAGCGCCATTGCCTAACAAGTCGCCAGGTTCATTGACCATGACCGCAAGGTTATTCCGGACTGAGCAGCCAAGGGTTGGATTGAACGAATTGTCGTTCACTGTAGGACCGACGATGGAGAGCGAGGGGCAGACCGGAGGATGGGCTTCGAAAGTGATTGCTTCGATCCTCACCCCGGAACGAGCCGGAAAATCCACACGAGAAGCAGACAGGCGGATGTTGTAGGTGGCAACGCCCATGGCGCGAGCCTCGTGGGCCACCTGTGCAATGAGTCTGGGTGGGCCGATGACACCCACATGGAGGGCATCCCGTCGGCCGCGACTGGTGGCTGCAATAAAGCTTCGCAGCCGATGCCGTTCGGGGCTACGAAGGCTCTGCAGGAACAGCACGCTACTCTTCTGCTCGACGTGGATCTCTTGGTCAGCCGGCGCGGGCTGGATCGAGCCAGTATTTGCGCAGCCCCCCAATGTTGCTCCAATAACGATCGGGTAGCACAGATGTCGCAAAGTCATTTGGCGATCCTCATTCGATAATAAAGCCGGCGCTGCCGGTCAATCCTGGTGCGCTGGCGCGAGGCGCATCGCGCTCTCGCGGCGGCCGGGCCACCGTATTCGTCAAAATCCGCCCCGCGTCTGAGGGCGGTGAGATGCGGTCGCTCGGCGCACTCATCCGGTTCGGATTCGGTCCGGGCCGCACGATGTAGGGCGTGACAATAATGACCAGCTCGGTTTCACGTTTTTGAAACGATGAGGAGCGAAAAAGCGCGCCCAGGATCGGCACATCGCCGAGCCAGGGAAACTCGCCGATATCAGTGTTGAAGTTGCGTCTGATGAGGCCGCCGATTGCAAAGCTCTGACCGCTGGCGAGCTCGACCACGGTGCTCGCCCGCCGAGTCGAGAGGGCAGGAACCGCCATGCCATTGATTTTGACTTCGCCTTCGCTCGATAGTTCGCTGACTTCGGGCTTCACACGGACATTGATCTGATTATTGTTGAGAACCGTCGGAACGAACTCGAGGCTCACGCCGAACTGACGAAATTGGACCGAAACCTGCCGGTTGTCCTGCATCACCGGAATGGGGAATTCGCCTCCGGCGAGGAAGCTTGCCGCTTCGCCGGACATCGCCGTTAGATTTGGCTCAGCCAGGATTGAGGCGAGGTGCTCGCTCGCGAGAGCGTCGAGAACAGCGCTCAGGTTGGCATTGCCGGCGCTAAACCCAATCCCGATCGTGCCGCCGCCGCCGGCCGCGCCGGACCCGCCCCCTTTGCCGGTCACAAGGAAAGCGCCGTTTGGGCTCGAGGCCGTGAAGTTGATGTTGAGATCCTTGACCGCGCTGCGGGAGACTTCTGCCACCCGTACGCTGAGATTCACCTGCAATGAGCCGGCGACCTGGATCTTGTTGACAACCAGCGCGCCCGCGCCAAGGAACTGCTCAGTGACCTTCCTGGCGGTCTCGACGACATCGGCATTAGGCGCCGTACCGCTAAGGATCGCGCCGCGCGGGGTATAGCTGACCTGAATTGGATAGTCGCCGACCTCGGCCTTAAGCGCGGCCCGCAGATCCTCGATCGGTTGGGTGACGACAACACGCAGCTCGGCGAGAGCCTCTCCGTTGTCGTTCAGGGCAAACAGGCTCGTCCGTCCGGCCTTTTTGCCAAACACGAAAATCGTGGTGTTCGATGGCGCCTGATAATCCGCAATCGCCGGGTCGGCTATAAAAATGCTCGCAGCCGGCCCGGTCAGATGAACTGTCTTGCCCTGTGAGGAGGTAAGGTTGATCGTGCCCGTGGTGCTGCCAGGCGCCGCACGTGGCGGTTCCCCTTTGCCATCCCGCTTTGTCTGAGCTGTGACAGCAAGCGGAAATAGCAGAGCGAGTGCGCACAGGACGTAGCAGAGGCGGGGAAAAGCGGCGTAGTGCGAGCCGCTGGCGACCATCGGCGGCTCGCCGGCGTCATTATTAACCACGTTCAAGGGAGTACTGCTTTCAAGTTCGATCGGCTAGGCAGCCGATGCTGCGCCGATGAGTTCAAGGGTGTAACCGACACCGCGCGCGGTCTTGATCCTGAGCGTTGCACCCGCCTGGCTCAAATGCGTGCGTAAGCGATAAATCCCGACTTCCAGCGCATTGGTCGAGACCTCATCGTCAAATGCATACAAGCTATCTTCGAGCGATGCGCGCGGCACGGTACGGCCCGCGCGGTTGAGCAGATGTTCAAGAATGCACACTTCGCGGCGCGCAATTCTCAGTACTCGACCACCGACCGAGACTTGTCTTGCGATCGGATCGAAATGCAGATTCCCGAATGTCACAACCGGCGCCATCATTTGCGTTGACCGTCGCAAAATAGCTCGCATGCGGGCAATGAGTTCGTCGATAGACACGGGCTTGGGCAGAAAATCATCCGCGCCCGCATTGAAGATCGCAATCCGCCGGCTAAGATCATTGAGACTGCTCATCATCATAGCCGGCATTGATTGTCCCTCGCGCCGCAACTGCTTCAGCCAGTCCAATCCGTCTCCATCGGGCAAAGCCGATTCGAGCAGGACCATGTGGTAGTTCGCGCAATCGAGCGCGGCCGCCGCCTCATCCAGCGTGCGTGTCACGTCGACGGCGAAGCCACAATTTAAGAGCGCTTCCTTCACGTCGCGGGCAAAGTCCGCATGATGATCAACCAGGAGAATTCGCATTCATCGCCTCCCGTCCATCCTCGGCAGGACTTGAGCGTGTCACGCTGACCATGAGATTCGGCGGAACCTAGAGGCCGCCGCTTTGGCGTGAATTCGAAAAGCCGTAAACGACACGCAAGACCTTGTTGGCAGGCGACCCATGTCTGCGCGTCCATCGTCATCGGATAGGTGGCGGCCTGCGGCGGATCGCTTGCGCAGGGGGGCGCGGCTCAAAATCTCCCTTACGCCGGCAAGAGCTCTGCAATCTCTCACGAAGCTGAGAGTCCTGGCCGCGCGCTGATGCATCTGTAGGCCGAGCATAGCCGTGCCTGCATGCACTACGCGAGCGCCTGCAGTAGCGATCGCGCCAAACCGCCCGAACGAAACGAAAGCGCAGGCGAGAGCGGCTGTATTTGCCGCCGAACAGACTTGCGAAACCGACATTGGAAACTCCCATTCGCCTTGATCCGCGGTCAGTCCTGCAAGGCTGTTGAGCCCGTAGTGTCGTCAAGTCACGACAACGCAAGTTTTCCGCGTTTGAAGACACTTCACGCACTATGCATCGGCCAATGGCTGGAAAAGGCCGAGATGCGCGACGAACGATCAACACGCTCATCGGCGGGATAGACATCCTCTCGCTAGCCGGTGATAGCCAAACAAGATGTCAACTGTCCCGAAGTTCGGTCGCTCCGGAGACGTTCTCCACCGCAGTCGAGCGAATGCTGCCAACGAAGGACAAATTGAGTCCGGCGTTGCTGTCGCGCATTGTCTAAGGTGGTTACGCCGCCTCCGTTTCGTCAGAAAGGGTGAACGGCGCAAGAATGATCTAATCTCGAGCTTGGACTCGACATGTGGTCGGCATAGGCGAAATAGCGATTGCCCGCGTTGTTCTCGCGCGCTGGATCCTGGTCTGGCTGCGAGAAGGGCGCTGCGTCCTGCGCTCACAGAGCAGATAAACGATGCAAGCTCCGAAGGGGAGCAGTCGAGTAGTGTGACGGGGCGGATCGGCCGAGTATTGAGGTTTTGAGACGTTCGCAATTGTTGCTACCTGTCAGGAAGAGTTCACGCGGGCGGATTCTGTCGCGAGACTGTCGGAAATCCTACAATCTGACGCTGGGTGAGATTCAAGTGCCTTTAAAGGCTCCTTGTAGCGGTGCCCTCAAATTCGAAATCGTTGTGAGGCAACGGCGGCACAGTTCGGCCATGCCGTCGACCTGCGCGTGGCGGTCGGTCTCGCTCTCTCCAACGTCGTGAGCATTTGTCCGTCCAATTGAGCGTAGCGCCAGAAAACCCCTTTGAACTGCGCGAAGAGGCAGTCGTTCTTACGAAGCTTTGGGTAAGCCATGACCCCAGGATCGGGCGATCCGATCCGCCTCATACGTGGCAATTTAGCGGGAAGACCGTGGCGAGGCGCGGGGATGCGTCCACGTGACGACAGGAGCTAACGTCCGAGATGCAGATGGCCGATCGCGCGAGCCAAGTTGTTCGGCAAGGGACTGAGGAGAGAATCGATTGCCAGACGTCATCTTGAATGCGGCCTCCATACATTGCGATCGACTATGGGGCTGTTAGGCGTGCTCGGCAAAATCGATTGTTTTGATGGAACGCATCCAGGTGGCGGATCGGCCGTACTGCAACAGCGCCGCTTGCTGCGGACCAGTAAATACCTGATAGGATCGCGGCCGAAACACCTGTTGGTTGACCGCGCGGTTAATGTCAGGCCGAGCTAGCTAAGGCGGGGAGCGTTCAGCGGCTTACCTCACCAAAGCCGCCGGCCAACCGTGAGGGCGGCTAACAAATTGATGCGGGTGATGTCACAACGCATCCAAGATGCCAGGATGCTTCAATGAGCGGGCAGGGGAGAGAGGATGTCCGGCGTCCTCCCGACCGTCGGGGGCGTATCTTCCGTCGCAGCCCTCAACCGCTGTACCGCTCGATCGGCGAATTGATCGGGCCATCGATCACGCGGCCAATATGCTCAAGCTGTTATGCGTGAGGCGGAGCTGGTGCGCCGTTTTCCCAGTTCTTCCTTGGGGGGTGTTTTGGTGCTTGAACGCCAACGAACCAGTCAAATGGCGCAGTCGACGGACCATCTACTGATTACTCTCGCGCTTGTAGGGATTTGCTTCGCTAGCGGTCCGGTAGCTTTCCAAATTGCCGCCCAGGAACAGGCGTTCGGTTTCTCGGGTTGGCGTTCTGCCCAGTGAGCACATCAAATCGACGTCTCCATCGATGTTGTCCTGATCTTCGGCATTCATTCCAAGCCCAATGCTACTCAGCACGTCGTCGGGGGTCCAGACAGTGGGCTTCGGTACGGTGTAGGTGTGCAGCGCGTCCGCATTGTTGGCGATCGCTCTCGCCCAAGGATCGAGAAACGACGAGTTTTGCCGGATCCGGGACCAATGATACGAAGGGTGATGCTGTTGTCTTGCCGCGCATATGCGAGCCAGCTCGGCGCGCTCGGTCCATAGGATACCGCTCCAGAGGATCTCCAATGGAAGAATGATCCCGAGCCGTGTTGCGGAGATGCGATATTGCGCTCGTGTTTTCTTCCGTGCGCGGCTTGCAATCATTGTCCTGATTCTAAAAACGCCGCAGTGTGACATATGACGACCGCGCCACCTCGTCGAATAGGGGGGCCCGATCGACGGGAGCTGCGATCGCCGATGACCAATGTGCTGTTTGCTGCTCGGCAAGGTCAATCTCGTTCCGAAGCGCTTCAAGAGTGGCACCTGTCAGTGTTGCGGCAAGCTGAGCGCGTGCGCTGACAAATGATGAGGCTGGATAGCGACTGGTTTCCGGGGCCACCTCGTTTGGCGCAGACGAGGATGTGGCAGTCCCGGAATTTGCCGCTAATGAGACTGAACCCGAGGTCGGGTAGACCGAATCTAAGTCGTCTAGATCCAAGTCATTCAGCTGCTGCTCAAAGCTTTCTTGGTCTTCTGCACTGTTTGCCGGTGCGCCGGTCTGGGCGCTAAGCTCGTCTGGTTGCCAGTCGACGCTGTGCGTGTGCTGCAGCGCGTCGTGAACCTCAAAGGGCGTGTCTGCGGCATTCCGTGCATCAACATTCATCTCTCTCTCTCTCTCTCTCTCTCTCTCTCTCTCTCTCTCTCTCTCTCTCTCTCTCTCTCTCTCTCTCTCTCCCTTCGAGTGCCGGCTGTCGGCGTAGATTGTTGCAGGTGCAGCTTTCGGGAAGCTGACGGACCAGGAAGGAAGCCATTTAGCTTTAGCCTTTTGAGGCATGCCGAATGGATTCAGTCAGTGAGGCGAGCGGTCAGCTGGACGGAAGCCGCGCAAAGCGGCGGATCAAAAGTCGGTGCCGCCTTGCCTTCTGGTATTGCTGTTTCGACTAGGCCGAGATCGGGTGCCTTGACTGAGCTTGATCCGACCGCCGCGTCAGGTTCGCTCCACCACCTCATTGCGGACACGTCGTCTAGGGCAGGCAGTCCTTGCACAGCTATCAAGATGGACAAGCTGGCGCATGCGGCTGGTCGAAGTGTTCTTTCGTAGATCGTCTACTTTATGCAGATGTGAGAATTGCATGCTTTCGGTCGTTGGGCCTGCAATGGAGGAGCGCGACCGGTCGCCGTTTTGTGTTTTCCACGCGGCCGACGCTCGATCAGATCGTTCTAGTCGACGTCGCGCGAGGCTAAGCCACTTCCGCAAACCTGACCTACGAGGTTGTGATGTCGGAATAGCCATCACAACCACTTGCGCCTGGTTGCGACAGGATGTTTTTGTCGCAGACGCGAGCGCGCTTGATGTGTGGAATCAGTCAAACGGTTTGCGAGCACGACGTCTTGAAAAACGAGATCTGTGGTACTTATCGAGGGAGAAGAGCATATGAAGTTTACTGGCATAGGACTGACGATCCTGTTGTCCTTGCTTTCGGCCGCGAGCGGGAGCGCGCAGGCGAGAGCTGATGAGCCCTCGCCGAAATACACCGAGGTGCTCAATGCCCTGCAGGCCGGGAAGAATGTGAAGCTCATACTGGACATGAGCCGCTGTACCACCGCGGAGGCTGGCAAGCCTGCGTCGGCGACGCAGGCCGGTCTGGTCATCAATGCCTTCAGGGTGACCGCCCAGAACGGCATCAGCTTCGCCAATGCGCACCAAACGGTCGACAGCTCCGGACATGCCGTGACCGAGTACATCCGCCATAGCCTCAGCCGCGAAGGCAAGCTGACAGTGCGAGCCTCGAAGCTGGTCGTCGGGACCACCGAACTCGTGAACCAGGGCGAATTCATCTGCGAACTGCCGGATGGCGCAAAGTTCATCTGGTAACGAAGAGCACAGGGCAGGGGGATGCGCTTCGAAGACTTGATCCTCTAATCGTTTGGACAGCTTCGCAAGCCATGACACGGATCGTTTCGATCGTCAGGAACGGCCAGAATATTTCTGGCCGTCTTTTCCTCGGGGGAGTCATCGAGTTGCACGAACTTGCTGCAGTTTGATCAAGGTAACTTATGAGGGCCGTCGATCTACATTCGATCTCAGTGATTGGAAGATCGGCGGTTCAGGCTGTCGTCGTATGGGTTGGAGCCAAGGCCTCTCAGTTGAACGCTCCAGATGAGCTCGCCAAGGTACGTCCGCACGCTGTCCGCGGTCCTTGTGATGACATTGTTTCCAACCCGATCAAGCGGCGCCCGCGATGATGACGTCGACCCTCGCCCATCCCACGATGCGCTCGTATCTTGCATCCCGCGTCTTTTGGGGTCCTTTCACCGGAAACTTCCGTGCTGCCGAATGCGGCCACAACGTGATTGAACCATCCCGCTTTAGATCATGCTGGGCCTCGCCGCTGTGGGGTTTGCTCGCCGCTTAAACTGTCGTTCGGATGCAATTCTAAGTTCTCTGAAAGCAAACGATCCGGCGTGGTTCGGGAGCTTGAGCAGCTGTCCGAGGTGCCGACAAGTACCTCATTCACCAAATTGCGGTCGATGGAAGAGAAGGACGCGGCCTCCGGGTAGGCTTTCGGCCGTGTAGGGCTGACTGTGGATCAGAAAACGGGTCATTGGAACCTCCTGGCTCGGCAGAAGGCCCAGGTTTTGGAGCATGTCGATCACGACAGGCGAAGCCTCTTGGGGGCCGTGCCTCCAGTCGTCACCGAACAACTCTCCGAGTTCAGGCACTTGCGGGGACGGCTGATGGCCCGATCCCGGTGCGGCAGACGGCAGTGGAATGTTTGGCGCCAGCGCCAAAGGAGCGTCCTTTCGCAATTCGAACGAGGAGAGCGGATTAAACCCAGGTGCAAGGCCGCCGTAGGCATGCGGGGGAGCCGTCGGCGTTACAAGCGCAGCTTCAGCCGGCAAAGCGAGCCTTGGGTGATGAATGAGTTGAACGTCGTTGGATCCTCTCGGTCCCAACACGGCCGTGTAGCGATTCCCGCCAATCTCATAGTTCATGACCGGATGTTCTCCATTAGGCAAGAAGTCCCACTTGCCCAACGTGGAAAGCAACATTTCGGGGGCCAACTGGGTGCCATGCGAAAAATCCTTGGGCACGGCGAACGAAACATCAAACTTATCGCCGATAGCAGGAGACCGCAGATGGATGAGCTGAACATCATTGCGCCCACGCGGTCCTAGCACGGCCATATAGCGTTCACCGTGAATGTCGTAGGTCTTTACCCGCTGTGCTGCATCCGGCAACAGACCCCAGCGGCCGAGCCTGGAGCGCATCATATCCGGCGCGGCCTGGGTGCCATGCGAGAAGTCCTCGGGAACGGCCAAAGAGGCATCAAAGCTCTCGCCGGCTGCGACGGACATCGTATCACGTGTTGCCGGGGTCGCACCATCTTGATGCATCATCCTCCCAAAGTCTTCTTCAGAGGCGGGATTCTGCGACCGTGAGCTGGGCTGCCAGATCACGGCATCGAAAGGATCCGCTCGGCCGACGCTTTGGGGGGGCGACCCCATTGCCGTCCATAACTTGGATGCATCCAGATCGACAGCAGGCGCAGACCCGTCTCGATCCGCGGCAACGAAAAGCTCTTCCTGGACGACACTTTGCACGGGCGAGTGGGTCACTGAACTCGTGGTTGGCCAAAGCACCGGTGCATCGAAGGATGTCGCTGGCACGCCCTCGCGATGCGCGACATCGAGAAGCTCTTCATGGACGGCACTTTGCACAGGCGGGTGGGCGACCGAACTCATTGTTGGCCAAAGCACCGGTGCATTGAAGGGCACGGCTGGCAGCAGGCCCTCGCGATCCGCCGCATCGAAAAGCTCTTCCTGGGCGACACTTTGCACGGGCGAGTGGGTGACTGAACGCGTGGTTGGCCAAAGCACCGGCGCATCGAAGGATGTCGCTGGCAGCAGGCCCTCGCGATCCGCGGCATCGAAAAGCGCTTCCTGAGCAAAACTCTGCACGGGCGAGGGGGCGGCGGCACGCATTCCCCGCCAAAGTACCGGCGCATCGAAGCTGGCACGGGGAGGTACTTCGCTTCGGCGCACAGCGTCGAAAAGCATATCCTGGGCGACACGTTGCATGGGAGAATGAAGGGTCAAACCCATTTCCCCCCAAACCTGCGTAGCATTGAAATCGTCGGCCGGCAATGAGCCGCCTTGGTCCGCAGCGTTCCCCAAAGGCTGCTCATGATCGAAAAGCTGCACGGGCAAATCGGCGGCCGGCTGTATTGGCTGGCGCGAGTTACCTCCGTCAGCCCCCGAATTGTCCTGCCCGGCGATCCGGCGGTAGTCACTCAGCCTGTTCAACGCGTAGATGAGTTTCTTGTCCTTCGGAAACAAAGCGTCGGCATGGCCGAGCAGCGCTTTGTGACTGAGCTTAGCAATCGACAAAGGTCGCAGTGCTGCCGCTAGCTTCCGAAGACAGCTAGCATAATTTCCGGCGGTTTTTGCATCGAGTGCTCGACCAAAGCCCGCCTCGGTGGCCTTTCTGATGAGGCTCGCGTCTTCCTTGGACGGACGATAATGTGTTGTGGGGGCCGGAGCGGTGTCGCTGGGCTCGCGGTACCTACTAACCATTGACAATGCAGGGGCGATGACCTTGTCTTTTGGCAGTAGCTTCTTGGAGCGGTCGAGCAACGTATCGTCATCGAGCTCAGCAATCGACTGACCAGACTGCTTCAGCGCCTCAGCCAATTTGCGAAGCCGACGGTCGTAAATTTCGATGGTGGTCGCATTCGGCGGTGGCCCTCGGTCAAGGGCAGCACCAGACGCTGCTTGGATGAGGCGATCGTCTTCTTCAGTGATGTCATAAAGATCGCTATGGGAATATATCGGGCCGAGCTGTCGCACCTCTCCCAAGTGTTGCTCAAACACCGCTTGCGGTTGTTGCGGCTGCTCCACGGTGGTATCTGACGCAACGGAATCTTTATCGGCTGGGCTGATCGCGTTGTATCGGTCCATGGCGCAGTCCACTGGCATCGCTTCCTCGTTCTTTCGCTACTCACGTTAGCTTTCCAAAACCTGACGTGGACGGGCGGAAAGATAGAATGAATGACGGCGGGCAAGTGCCTTTTTCAACCTGACGACAAGTGCGGCGAATTTGAAGACGGTACAGCTTTCGGCTGAAACTCTGATTGTCCAAGTGCAGTATGCGGCCAGCCCCCGCTGGCCGCTCCGATCGGAGTATTATAGGTGCTGCGAACGCTGCTTCCGATCTTTCCGAGCATCGGAACAAGACAAATCACCCGTTCTGGATCTTCTTATCTTCAGCGACTTGTCCCTGACTTCCTATATGGATTCGATTCGCTAGCGGTCCGATAGTCATTCAGGTTTCCACCCAGAAACAGTACCTCGCGCTCTTCAGTTGGGGTATCGCTCACCCATGCTAGATCGGGTTCATCATTCTCAGTCCCGTCCTCAAGAATCGCGACGATCTCTTCGGCCGTCCGTGTGGTGACCTTCGGCACCGTGTAGGTGTGCAACTCTTTCGCGTTTTCCGCGATTGCTTTGGCGCCGTACTCGTTGTGATCGTCCGGCGAAAGAAGCAGTTGTGAGGCATCCTCGGACAGAGATACAAAAGGCGAAGAACTGGTATCGCCTCTCATGTGCGCTGCCGCTGCGCGACCCAGGTCAAGTTGTTGGCCTCCCCAAATATTCCAGGGGGCGGCGTCGTAACGCAAAGCCGCCATGGAGCGCAAATGGTCCATCGCGCTTTGTTGGTCCAACACATGTGGCTTACAATGGCTGGCGTGGTTTTGAAAGCGCTGCAGCTCCGCGTATGACGATGCCATCACGTCGTCGAAAATGCGGCCACTATCGACACCGGCTGACGGACCAGTCGCTCTTGACCACTGTGCTGATCTTTGCGCAGCGAGTTCGATTTCTCTTCTGAGTTCCGCAATATTCGCGCAGGTCAGCGTTGCGGCAAGCTGAGCGCGCGTTCTCACAAAGGATGCAGCTACGCACCGTTCGTTCTCCTGGATAGCCTGCGCTCTCTTATTGCCATCCGTTGCAGTCCGGGTCGATCCAGCCCCGCGTGAAGCTGATGTTGGGAGGATTGGCTGTGGTTCTCGAAGCCGCTGCTCAAAGTCTGCTTGCGCTGTCTCTTCCTGTTGCGGCTCGACGTAATTCATCCGAGCCGCGGATGGGTTGACGTTGTCAAATGGGTCCATTTCCTTCTCCCTTTGGTAGCCTCTGTCGATATCATTCGAACAAAGTTGATCCGATCCGATAAGGATCAGCAACTGAGGTGCGCGCAAATGTCTATAACTGGATCGGATCTGGTTCTCGAACGGGTCGGTATGTTGAGGGCACACGTGGGACTGACCCGGATCCAGCTCCTTCTTCTCTTCCAGATTTTGAGCCATCAAGTCGGCCTCCTGTCCGGATAGAGGTGTTGTATGTTAGAGGTCTTAGCTGTCGAACAGCTGACCAGATTCATTGTTTGAAGCAAATTCGGTGCCCTTGCGACTGTGCTGGCGAGCCTATTGTTCATTGCAGAGCTGAGTTTGACGAGATGGGGCCATCGTCCCTGTCCAGCTCGACGGCAGCGCGGTGTGAAAGGTCCGGGAGAGGCAGCCCGGCGGAAGCGCAGGCATCGGTGAGCTTGAGCTGCGTGAGGAAGTCTGCCGAGGCCAGCTTGCATCGGCTGCGAGTCGATGTCCCTGAAACGTTACTCGAGACGCAGCCGATCTGGTCGCGGCCATCGGGCTCGTGACCGCGCCGGCGTGGCGTGGAGCTCATTGTGCTCTGTTGGGATTGCTGATGGGCGCGAGGATTCGCGTGGGCCCGCCGGGCGCTGGCCGCCACAAGACCCGCGCGATGCTACCTCGATCCAGGCATCCGCAACACGCGCGGAATGGCCTAAACTCACAATATCAAGGGGGTTGCGCGGCCGCGAGACGTTGGATTGCCGACCAGACTTGGCAAGGCCACGAACGATTCGGCTCGCATGAAAGCCGCGGCGGCGACGAACCGGCGCACGGGCGCCTCAGCTCGGAAAGACAAAATGGGGAGTTGACGCTTGCAGCCAATGCGCCACACGTGCACCACAAGGTTGGTCGCGCCTAACAACCATATCGCGGCGAAAGCCTTGTGGTGTGGCCTGCAGGCGCAGCCGAACAAAAGGACCTAGAGCGATCTGCGCAGTCGGTCGTATCGGCCCCTCCTTCCCATCCTCCGGGCCCGACGCGTTTCCAGTCAAAGAAGCGATAGATCCCAGACCAGTGATGGACGGGTTTCCCGCAACGCGTACAGCTAAAAAGGCCTGAGCTATTCAAAGCGGCGGAGGCCTGCTCCTGAACCACTGAATAAGTGGTGCCGCACCCGATGCATGAAAATTAGACTATCATTAGTCTTCCTGGGTCGATCCAAAGCGGTCAGTTGGCCGCTGCGATGCCCGAAGGAAGCGGCTCTTGGCGCTCGCGGGTTGCACCCCTGTCGCTGGTGGCAGGACGGCAGCAGGACGGTGATGGCTTAGGTCAGAACGCTGGGGCTGCGGTCGGCCACCAAGCTGGCGCGGAGCGTGTCGTCCGTGATCTCCCTCGCCGATGATGGCCGCAGACCTCGACGCTGGGGAGGCGATTCGATTTGGCATTGTTGAAGCTGATAGCCGCGATTCATCACGAGAGGCGCGCCCCACCTCATGTGCCGGTAAGTGACGCGCTCCAATACTGTGATTTCGTGAACGTTGATGCGGGGGATTTTTGACGCTCCGAGGTGGCCTATGTCCAAAGCTAATTGAATCCGTGAACGTATCGGCGCAGACGACGGGCATTTCTTGTCCCGCGCGGTCATCATACCGATAAAAAGCGCGAGGACGATGCGGCGCCTGCAAGATAATCAACCGAAGGTCCTAGCATCCTCGAATGCAGCAGGCGGCACGGGTCGTGCAGAAGAGAGTTCAGGTTCCAAGCGTTGCCTTAACGAGGCATCGAGAATCTGGAATGTTTCATCGCATTATTAGATGGTTGGCTTAGCGCGGCCTTATTGATCGGATGTCGCTTTGCAACGGGGCAGCGAAGCGGTTGATCAACAATGTCGCGCCAAATCTGTCGTGTGTTCTCGAACGCATCAATTCATGTCGTTCGCTTCGAGCCGGCGCTACCAATTGAAGCCGCTGCAATCAGGCAGCGCGTGTTCGGTGAGCCTGATCAGAGACCATTTGGGTTAAGCGATGGAAAGATAGACATCGCAATAGAAGAGGATGCCAAGGGACGATAGTAGATTGAAATACTCAACTATTGCGTTTGCTCGGTCGGGACCTCTAAAAATCCTCTAACTCGATCATTTCTCGCCCGGTCGGGAGTCCAAACGTTCGATCGCGAATGCCATGCAAAACATCTTCCTGAAAAGGAGCTGGCTTCTTGATTAATTCTGGAGAGCCGATGTGAGTGTACTCGTGTGGAATCAACCAGCCGCTGGAAACAAGCTGTCACGTCGGCGTCAATCGGCAACCTGCGTGGTCGAAGCTCTTCTCGGCCGCGCCCGCTCGGAGAAGATGGCAAGACCTAGCAAAAGCTTCTTTGGTGACATTCTTCTCACATCAGCCGGCTGTGTGTTGTCTATCCCTCAAGGTGGCTGCCCGGAGCACCTTCAGGGTGAGCTTGCGCGAAAGGGCAGGCGGGCCGCCGAGAGCAACCTGTCCTCGAGGCCCGCCAAGCGGCTCAGAAGCCGCCGCATGGGGGGCTGTGATGTCTTCGGTTAACTCCATGCTTCATCTTGGCTTAAATCTTCATGGTGCTGGTGGTCATTCCGCCGCGTGGCGCTGGCCGGGCACAAATCCAAGCGCGTTTTTTGATATCGAGCACTACGTCCGGGCTGCGAAGCTTGCGGAGCACGGTCTGCTGGATGCTGTATTCCTCGCCGATACCCCCGCGATAAATTCCGACATTACGCACCAGCCGCCGCTCAATGGGCTCGAACCTACGCTGGTGCTCACTGTGATTGCCCGCGAAACGAAGCGGATTGGGCTGATCGCCACCGCATCGACAACCTACAATGAGCCATACAATCTCGCCCGGCGTTTCCAATCGCTCGATGTCATAAGCGGTGGCCGCGTCGCGTGGAACGCGGTCACGACGTCGAGCCCCGCGACGGTGGCGAACTTTGGCGGTCAAGAGGTCGCACGAGCGGATCGCTACCGACGCGCCGAGGACTTTGTTGAAACCGTCCGTGCTCTCTGGCTGAGCTGGAGCAGCGAGATGATCATCGCCGACCAGGCTGCGGGAGTTTACGCAGATCAGAGTCGATTCCGGCTGCTCGACCCTGATACGAATAGTTTTGGCATCCGAGGCCCACTTACACATCCCGCTTCGCCTCAAGGTCATCCAGTCATCGTTCAAGCGGGCGGTTCGGATCCCGGATTACGGCTTGGTGCCCTCAGTGCAGATGTCGTGTTTGCGGCAGCCGGGGACTTGACAACGGCGCTGCAGGAGGCCGAGCGCCTGCGTGCTCTCTCTCGTCAATTCGGCCGCCCTGCGGCTCCGCTGATCCTCCCAGGTCTCGTCACCTGCATCGGCGGAACCGAAGAAGAGGCGGCTCGTCGCAAAGAGCAACTTGACGAGTTGCTCGATCTGGAGCGCGCCGTCGCCGCTCTTGCACGAAGCATGGGCGTGGCGATCGAGAAGCTCAGCCTCGAAAGGCCCATCCCGGAAGAGATTTTGCCCGATGCAGATAACGTTCCGTTTTCTGTCGGTCACCATCGCACGATCGAAACTCTGGCGCGTCAAGGGCGGACGGTTCGGGAGATCATCAGCAGCGTTCAAGCTTTTGGCCACCGCTTGCTCGTGGGCGCGCCCGAGCAGATCGCTGATTCGATTGAGGCCTGGTTCCGCGCTGGCGCGGTCGATGGTTTCAACATCATTCCCGACGTGCTGGCCGACGGCACTGCAGCCTTTGTCGACCATGTCGTGCCCGTCCTCCAGACGCGCGGTCTGTTTCGCACAGAATATCGGGGAGAGACATTGCGCGAGCATTTGGGGATTCCCCTCCACATCGAAGCGGCAAAAACGGCGAGTACGTCAGCCGTCTGACGCTGCATTCTTTCCGTCCGCATTCATTGCCCTGGAGCTTGGACATGTCTGTATCGAATGCGCAATCATCGAGGCGTTTCACCCGCCAGTCGAACCATCGCGGAAGAAAAGTGGCGGCTAGCCTGTTCGTGCTCCAAAGCCTGTCACAGTTTGCGCCCAGCGGCCATGCTCAAGAGGCGTCGGGCGGCAACGTCAAGCGAGGCGGCGTTATTCGTTACGGGCATTTTCAAGAGCCGGCGTGCCTGTTCGGAGGATGGGTGCAGCAATGGTATCTGCAACGCCAGTACAGCGATAATCTGGTTGCCCGCAGCGACGATGGCAAGATTTTGCCATGGCTGGCCGAGTCATGGACAATCTCCGACGACAAAAAGGTATACACATTCGAGATAAAGTCGGATGTGAAGTTCACGGATGGGACTCCTCTCGATGCGCAGGCTATCGCTGACAATATCAACGGATGGCTCAGCAACGACCCCGATCTTCGTAATCCGACTGCCGCTCCTTATCTTAGCGATAGCTTCGAATCGGCAAGGGCAATCGCTCCTCTGAGGTTGCAGGTAACCTTGAAGGTGCCATTCCAACCCTTGCTAAACGTGTTCGCCCAATCCTCACAAGGCATTCTCTCGCCATCCGCGCTCAAACGTGGACTTGCGGTGAATTGCGAGAACCCTGTCGGCTCAGGTCCATTCATTGTCGACAAGTGGCGCCATGGGCGGGAAGTCACCTTCCGCCGCAATCCCGATTACAATTCGGCGCCGGCCACCGCGAAACATCAAGGACCGGCTTACGTTGACGGGATCAGCTGGAAGTTTCTGCCAGATCAGACTGTCCGATACGGCTCGCTGATCACGGGGGAGACCGATGCCATATACGATGTCCCAGCCATCGCATGGAAGGACGCCAATTCCCGCTTTCCAGTGTTGCGGCACCTTACCGGCGGCACGCCTCTGCGCCTGGCGTTGTATACGGCGCGGCCCCCATTTGACGACGTGCTCGTCCGCAAGGCCTTTGCCTATTCTACTGACCGAAAGGCCGCGGTCGACACATCCTTCCTTGGCTCTTTGCCATTTGAAGGCAATGGGGCGCTAAGTCAGAACTCGCCGGAATACCTGCGTGAGCTCGGGAACTCCTATGCGTACGATATTCGGAAAGCCAATCAGCTGCTTGATCAGGCGGGTTGGACTGAGCGTAATCCTAACGGCGTTCGTGCCAAGAACGGCAATCCGCTCATCGTGCGCATTTCCTATTCGAACGCCTTTCTGAAGCCGGATGGCGAGCAAGCCTTGCAAGTTATCCAGCAGCAGGCAAGGGTGGCCGGTTTTGACGTACGTCTTCAACCCACCAATCCGGCTGATTTCTTCGCCGGAAAAAACCTCGGGCCCAACGATTATGAGATCGTGCTTCTCTATTGGGTTGCACCCGGCGCTGAGATATTCCGAATTTCGTGGAAGCCGGACCAGAATGGCGAGCCCAATCGGTTCAATCCATCGCGCTTCCAGGATCCGACACTTTGGGAGGTGATCCAAAAGGCGGAGCAGGATTTCAATGGCGCTGAACGTACCGCCCTCTATCAGCAGGCGGAACGGAAGATCGTGGATGACGCTCCTGTGATTGGCCTCACCGTGCTGGACGTAACTTTGGCGACCAAGCCGAACCTGAAAGACGTTTGGCTCGACCGCGGGTCAGTTGGCGAACCTGTCTTCTATGACGCTCATTTTGACGACAAGAAATGACGCCGTGAAGATAGTAGCCCATCATCCCATTGTTTGGTTCGCGCGCCGGATATTGTCCGGCGTGGTCGTGGTGTGGGCTGCCGCAACGTTTGCGTTCGTAATTCAGTGTGTGCTGCCTGGCGATCGCGCCCAGATCATCATCAATGTGGCGAGTGGCAACGTCGGGCCGGCGTCGTCGGCAGAGCTTGCAGCGATCAATGCGAAATACGGCTTTGATCAACCGCTCGCGGTTCAATACGGCAAATACATAGTGCGAATCCTGCATGGAGACCTTGGCGAATCGTACCAGCAGCATCGGCCTGTCGCAGGGATCATCGCGGAACAGATTGGCCCCACGATTATTCTGGCGATCGCCGCGCTGCTGATCGCATGGATTATCGCAATCCTTACAACCTTGTTCATCGCCGGCAGAGACAACATATGGTCGAAGCTGCTCAATGACACGCAAGTCTTTTTGGCAACCGTGCCGCCTTACTGGCTCGCCACAATTCTGCTGGTTGTCTTTGCGGTAAAGCTGCGCATGTTTCCGGTCATCGGTGGAAATTCGCCGATCGGGCTCGTTCTGCCGACACTTGCGTTGGCTCTTGAACTGTCGGGCTTTTTCGGACAAGTCGTTCAGAACGAGTTCACGCGCGTGCTCGAGCAGCCGTTCGTTACGTCCGCGCGCGCCCGCGGTATGAGTGATTTCGGTGTCAGGCTTCGCCATGTCCTCCGCCACGCCGCATTGCCCGGCATTACTTTATCAGGTTGGGCGCTCGGCAAACTTCTTTCGGGCGCGATTTTGATCGAGGTGGTCTTCGCCCGTCAAGGCCTGGGTGGAGTCCTTGTCGCTGCAACGTCCTCGCGCGACGTTCCGATTGTCTCGGGAGCTGTTTTGATCTCTGCGGGCTTATTCGTTGTTGCCAGTATGATTGTCGATCTGACTTACCGGGTGGTCGATCCGAGGATCAAGTTGACATGAGCATGTTCGCCGAAGTCACCGTGTCTCGGCCAATCAAAGAAATCCTGGCAATCGTCCGTCATGTTCCCTTCCGAGTTGCCGTCTGTCTCATCATCATTGGCCTCTTTGCCCTCGCGGCTATGGCGCCAAAGGTGCTGCAGACGCACGATCCGCTCGCTATTGATTTGAGATCGTCATTGCAGTCTCCGTCGATCGCCCATTGGTTCGGAACTGATCAATTGGGTCGAGATCTTTACTCTCGAGTAGTCGAGGGGGCAGCCCAATCCCTGGCCATCGGACTTGGCGCGACGGCGCTGAGCATGTCCATTGCGATCGTTTTGGGCGTGGCCGCCGCACTTTCTGGTGGCGTACTCGACAGCATCCTCAGCCGGATTGTCGACGTGCTCTTCGCAATTCCCACGCTCTTGCTCGCCCTTGTGTTCGTGACCGTTTTTGGACCGTCGGTATTGACTGAAGTCATAGCTGTCGGAATGGGCACAGCGCCAGGTTATGCGCGCATGATCAGGGGCCAGATCCTTTCCATCAGAGGGACAGGGTATATCGAGGCCGCCAAGGTGCTGGGCCATCCATTTCCCCGTATCGTCTGGAGGCATATTCTTCCCAACGCCATGAACCCGCTGGCAGCAATGATGACGATCGGCGTGGGTCAGGCGATTATCTGGGCCTCCGGTCTTGCCTTTTTAGGTGTTGGCGTCGCTCCCCCGGCCCCTGAATGGGGCGCGCTGCTCAATGCCGGGCGCAATTATGTGATCTACGCCTGGTGGCTGGAGATCATACCCGGTCTGGCAGTGTCGGCGTTCGCCCTCAGCGTCACCATCGTCGGGCGCCATCTACAGGATCATCTGGAAGGAAAAAGGTGAATGTTGCAGGTTCGTCCCAAGCCTGTCTCGCAGCAGGCAGACCTCCTCACGGTCGATTCGCTGCGTGTTTCCTTCGGGCGCGACATCGCCGAGAAAGCGGTTGTGCGCAGCATGTCCTTCTCCCTCCGACCGGGACGCTGCCTTGCGATCGTCGGTGAATCCGGCTCAGGCAAGAGCGTGACTGCGCGGGCTCTCATAGGCCTCGCTGGTCGCCAGGCCGATGTCCGTGCACGCCAGCTGAGCTTCGACGGGACGGACCTGATCGGCCTTAACGATCGTACCTGGCGGCGCATCCGCGGCAGCGAGATTGGCTTTGTATTACAGGATGCACTCGTCTCGCTTGACCCGCTTCGCCGGATCGGCAAAGAGATAGGTGAAGGCTTGCTCCTCCATGGTGCGGTATCATCACGCGAGGAGCTCGCGCAGCGCGTCATTGCTCTCCTTGAGCTCGTCGGTGTCCCTGAGCCCGAGATCAAGGCCGAGCAGCTGCCGCATCAATTATCCGGCGGCCAGCGTCAACGGGCTCTCATCGCTGCAGCACTTGCGCTCGATCCACGCATCCTTATTGCCGACGAGCCGACTACCGCTCTCGATATGACGGCCCAAGCTCATGTGCTGGCACTGCTCGAGGAGACCAAAACGAGGGGCAAGGCTCTGATCCTGATCAGTCACGATCTGGCAGTGGTCTCCCGCGTGGCGGATGAGATCCTCGTCATGCGAGGAGGCGAGGTCGTCGAACGCGGCACCGCCGCCCAGATATTCAAAGATCCGCGACACCCCTATACTCGTCAGCTGCTGGACGCCGTGCCATCAGGCCAGCCGCGCGGCTCACGCCTCTCACCATCGACTATTGTACGTTCGCCTGGCCGGCAAACGCAGCCACCCGTGCAATCGCTGCCGAAATCTCGTCCCATCCTGCTCGAAGCGACAAGTCTGGTGAAACGCTTCAAGGGCCCGGATGGCACTTTACGGGCGGCTGTGGACGGCGTCTCCTTCGAACTGCGATCCGGCGAGACTTTGGGCATCGTAGGTGAGTCCGGATCAGGAAAGTCAACGATGGCGCGCATGGTCCTGGCGCTCGACGAGCCCGACGAGGGAGCCGTTCAGTTTGCAGGCCGGCCTTGGACCACGCTCGCCGAACGCGAACGGCGGGCTCGGCGGCGGTCGATGTCGATCATTTACCAGGATCCTCTTGGCTCGTTTGATCCGCGTTGGACGGTCGGACGCATCATATCCGACAGCCTTTCGAGCGACGTTGAGACACGGCGCAAGCGGCAGGAGCGCGTTATCGAGCTGCTCGATCTGGTCGGGCTATCCCAGGCCTTGCTCGACCGACGACCGCTCGAGCTCTCGGGCGGTCAGCGCCAGCGCGTTGCGATCGCCCGCGCGATCGCACCAAATCCCGCCGTAATCGTCTGCGATGAGCCGGTTTCGGCGCTCGACGTCTCGATCCAGGCCCAGGTCTTGGACCTGCTCGGCTATCTGAAGGACCACCTCGGCGTAAGTTATCTCTTCATCTCGCATGATCTCAGTGTTGTTCGTCATATCAGTGATCGTGTCATAGTTATGCGCCGGGGAAGAATCGTCGATAGTGGCGCTACTGAAGAGATGTTTCGTAATCCACAGTCTGAATATACCAAGAGCCTTATCGCTGCCATGCCGCGTCTTGTGCGCGACGAACAGATCGGTCATTCACCTACGATCCTCGAAGAAGGCATCGCATGAATGCCTTCGAATGCGACTTCCTTCATCATAAAATCGTCTATCTCAGATCACCGGAGTATTCGCCTTAGCGCGCCGATTTGGTCACGATTGCACGCTCGCTCATCGCTCGGCCAGGACAGTCTGTGGACACGGGTTCCCACTAGGTGCACCGGCGCGGCGCGCGGAGCAGGGCTAGCCGAGTTTGAACAATCGCCAACCGTGAGGTCGGCGATCCGCACGTGTCCAATTGCAAGTCATCGATTGCGTGCCCGCAAGGACTGGCGGCTCTTGCTCTCCTGCAAACGAGCTCGGAATTGTCGCTTTCACGATAGCCTTGCGATCATGGTGCAGTCCCCGACAACGAGACCGTGTTTGTCGGGTTCAAAACATTCGGCGTCAATTTCGATTTCATGAAGCCTATACAGCCCCTTACTTGCGACTGATGCGCGCCTGGCACGGTCGTTGCTATCGAAAATGAGGTAGCACCGCGTAAGGGCTGAGTGCAGCCCTAGATGAACGATCACTTTTCCGCCCGCAAGCCGTGGGTCCATTCTGAGAAAGAAGCAAGACCTTGCATTTTTCGCATTCGGTTTGATGGAGAGCGATGTGGATTTGCCTAAAAGAGCCGACGAGACAAACCGCAACTTCTGGACATATCGGCACTGTCAAACGACCGTTGCGTTGTCAGCGTTGCCGGGCTCGGTGAACAATCGTAGCGAGCGGCATGGGGGGCGCACGACTAGAATTCGGCTGACGTGCTCAAGCGTGCCGGCTGCGGAGGCCGCCGACACATTAGGTGCCTTGACGCATCGTGTCGCCATTTCGCCGACGAGTTCGCCACAAATCGCATAGCGTACCTCCAAGGTCGAGCAAAAAGAGGTCAAGATAGGCCCGTAATCCGGGCAATACGGAATCGTCGACATGTCACAAACGATCGGCGCTGATAGCGAGTGCACCGCGAATGAATGCGCAGAGCACTGGTCAGAGCCGAAAAATAACATTTCATCAGATGGCGACTTTGTTCGGTACTGGAGCCGAGCTGCCGATCGGCTGCGCGCGGTGGCCACTGTCGGGAGGCGAACCGAGGAGGCGATCAGAAGGACTGGGATTGGCTTGCAGCTATCCTCCGAGAACTTTAACGGTTACGACCTGTCAGATTTCCCGTTGCGACGCTGTACCCTCAATCGTGCGCAGCTCTACGGAGCAAAGTTGGATCGGGCAGACCTTTCTGGGGCGAATCTTATCTGCCCGGGGCTAGAGAGGGCAAGTTTCCTCGGGGCCAAGCTCGATTTTGCGTATATGCATGCGATTGCAGCGCAGGTCTGCAACTTCGATGATGCCAGTCTGCGCAACGTAATTGATGCAACCGGCAGTTTGTTTCACGGTTGCAGCATGAAAAGGACACGCTTTGACAATGCGATGCTCAGCGGGCTCCTCGTTTACCAGTGCGACGCGAGTGATGCTGTATTTGATGGCGCGGAATTACAGGGTTCGACCATCAATGAATGCTTCCTTGCTTCTGCTTCCTTCCGCTTTGCCAAGCTGAGCCAAGTCACGATCACGAAGGCGCATCTGGCGGATTGCTCGTTCTTCCAGTCAAAGGGGGACTGTTTATCGATCGTGCGTCCTACCTCGGTCGACGGTCTTGTCCTGGAAAGCGCTCATCTTCCCTATTTGAGACTCTCAAAGGTGAGCGGCCGCATTACGGCGAGAGCGCTGAGCGCTCCATTCGCCGATCTTCACCTGTCAAATCTTTCAAGTGCGGAGCTTGAGCAGGCAGACTTGACCGAGGCGCGGCTTCTGTCCGTAAGCTTGTCCGACGCGAACCTCGTCGGTGCTGTGTTGAACGGCGCATCTATTCGTTCCTGTCAGCTCGATGGAGCGGACCTGTCTCGTGCATCAGGCGAAAGCATTTCGATAACAGAGAGCACAATGCGAGCCGCCAAATTGACGGGTTTTCGTGGCCGCTGTGCCTTTGTGCGCGACTGCGATCTTGAACAGGCAGACTTATCCCAGGCGTACCTCTACAGGTCGATGATTACCGGTGATCCCCCGCAATCAATGGCGTTGAATCACGCAAATCTCGAAGGATCCAATCTCGTTCAGGCATATCTCGCCGCGGGAATGACCGACAGCAACCTGGAGGCAGCGCGCGTCGCATATGTTCGCATGAACCAATCGTCCTTGCGCGACGCGAACCTGAGTGGGATATCGCCGTTCCAGGCCAGCTTCGTAAAGGTCGACTTTTCAGGCGCTAAGATAACCACATTCGAGCCACCGTTTTTTGCAGACCGATGTCCGGGACTGCAGACCGCTTTGAAGGGTGATCAGCCGCGCGAGCCATCAAGCTATCTGGCTGAATTCTCATCGGTGATCAGACGTGGTCGAGAAGGGTCAACCTGACTGCTTTGGAAGCCGCAAAATAGAAGGGACTACAGTGTCCGTGAGCTTAGAATAGGTTGATGCGGCGGTCCGAGCTGTGAGTGGGCGTTAAGGCTCTTTGGGGCTCCTTCGTGCGCGGCCAACACGACACGCAGGGCGGACCTTCGGCGATCCGACCGGTCAGATAACTCTTTTGGGGTTCAAAGAAACTGGAGTAAGAAAATGCATCTGGCGTGCCTTTCCGCAGGCAAAGCGTTCATCCGGGAGGTGGCGAGAACAGGCCAGTCTATTGGGACGGTACACACTCTAGGCGCCCTGCATCTTGGGCATGCAGAACTGATCCGAAGAGCGGCATCGGAGAATGACGTCGCGATTGTAACAGTCTACCCGAACAAGATCCAGCTTAGACCAGGTGGGAGCTACGATTTCAATTTGGACGATGATATTGGACTTGCCCTACGTGCGGGAGCAACGGCCGTGATTTCCTCGAACGACACCGAAATGTTCCCGCCTGGCTATCGAACGTTTGTATCGCAAGGCGACTATCATTTGCGTTTAGACGGGCCTGAGGCGTACTTGAAGGAAGCCGTTACCGGGGCGATCCGCTGG
Source organism: Bradyrhizobium sp. LMG 9283 (assembly GCF_045571415.1). Classification (NCBI taxonomy): domain Bacteria; kingdom Pseudomonadati; phylum Pseudomonadota; class Alphaproteobacteria; order Hyphomicrobiales; family Nitrobacteraceae; genus Bradyrhizobium; species Bradyrhizobium sp. LMG 9283. The sequence goes on along the minus strand of NZ_CP120691.1, from coordinate 7,631,446 downwards.
ATCTGTTATGCGCGACCGACTCGCAGCTACTTCGGCCTCAAGGATATCGGTCAGGCGATCCTGGTGAAGCGCGCCGTCGCAGACCTCCTTCTCGATTGCGAGATACGGTTTGTGCCGACCGTGAGATACAGGAACGGAGTGCCCATTTCGTCGCGCTTGAGGCGATTTAGCCGCTCCGAGCTTGATGAGCTGTCGTGTCTCTTCAAGGCACTCAACCATTCGAGGAAAGAGATCGCCCAAGGCGCGTCGAGCGTCAAGGATCTGGTAGCGTCGGCTACATCTCAGATAGAGTTCCGAAAGTTTAAACTCGATTTTGTTCGGATTGTCGGCGCTGATAACTTCGAAGACCTAGAGCAGGTCAAGCTCCCTTTCATAATTGTTGGAGCGGCAATGGCTCATGGTCTCAGGGTCTTCGATAGTATCTACGTTCCAGATCAGGATACACTCCTGAATGGTCCTCCGGATGTCTGGATCGATCTGCCTGAACAATCCTAGCCGGGCGATTATGCATAGCGTGATTTTGACAAAAGTAGCCACTCCGTCCGTGCCGGAACGAGGGGCTACCTTACGGCTGTGCATTCGTCTTTACGTTGCCTCCAGCGCACAGCCATGTCCAACCAGCGGTGATAGCTCTCACGGATCCACTGAGTAGATCGACTTGGAAAGTCAATGCCATCCTCACTGTTCGACGTGGTAGGGGTGGGCTAGCTGCACTTTGAGATAGTCTGGTCGAGCGGCCCTTCGCAGCCAAAAGCCACGGCAGCTCGAAACGCTGAATCGGCTTTGGATCCGTAAGCGCAGAATCTGCGGAGACGATCATGAAAAGGCGATTGGAAGATCATAGAGCTGACGAGGAGTGTATCATCCCGCTGAGCAATCTGGATGTAAGCGAGGCCAAGCGCTTTCAAGACGACAGCATATGGGGTTGCTTCGAGCGATTGCGAAGGGAAGATCCCGTTCACTACTGTCAAGACAGCGCCTATGGCCCGTACTGGTCCCTCACGAAATACAGGGATATTGTAGCAGTAGATACCAATCACAACGTATTCTCGTCGGAGCAGGGTGTCACGATCGTCGAGGTGCCTGACGAGCACTGGACCCCGAGTTTCATCAAGATGGGGCCTCCGAAACACGCCGAGCAGCGCAATACCGTAAGTCCGATCGTTGCACCGGAAAGCCTGACGAAGCTCGAAAGCCTCATCCGCTATCGGGTCAGGGCAATTCTGGACGGCTTGCCGCGCAATGATCCGTTCAATTGGGTGGATATGGTCTCCATCGAGTTGACAACGCAGATGCTCGCCACGCTGTTCGACTTTCCATTTGAGGATCGGCGGCTCCTGACCTATTGGTCAGACGTAGCCGTTGCAGCTCCGAAAGCAGGCCATGCGATCGACAGCTGGGACAAACGAAGCACAATCTTGTCCGAGTGCCTGGACTATTTCACCCGGCTATGGAACGAGCGCATCAAAGCCGAGCCGCGCCTCGACCTGATTTCCTTGATGGCGCACTCGCCCGCAACGCGCCATATGAAGCCGAGTGAGTTTCTCGGGAATCTGATTCTGCTGATCGTTGGTGGGAATGACACTACCCGCAACTCGATTACCGGCGGCGTCCTATTCATGAGTCAGTACCCCTCCGAACTGCGAAAACTAACCGACAATCGCAAGCTTGTCTCGAGCGCCGTGTCTGAGATTATTCGATACCAGACGCCGATCGCACATATGCGCCGCACCGCCGCGACCGATAGCATCGTAGGCGGGAAACAGATCAGGAAGGGCGACAAGGTCATCATGTGGTACATCTCCGGCAACCGGGATGAAGAGATCATTGAGAACGCCAACAGTTTCGTCATCGACCGCAAGAATGTGCGGCAGCATCTCTCGTTCGGATTCGGCATCCATCGCTGTCTTGGCCGACACCTTGCGGAACTGCAGTTGAGAGTGCTCTGGGAAGAGATTTTGGACGAGGGACTAGAGGTCAAGGTTGTCGGCGAACCCGAGCGAATTGCGTCCAACTTCGTGCACGGTTATTCCGCTCTCCCCGTCCGGATTGCAGCCTAGCCCTGATCGCGCCGGTCTGGCAGCCGGCACGCGGTGGCTCGGGCTCGATCTGAACCATCTTTGCTTCTGCAAGAAGCGAAGATGGTTTGATCGACGCGAAACAATTTCTGCATGTCGGGATCTCGTCATCAGCCGGGCAGACGTTTGAAGTGCCCGTGAGGAGCGATAGCGCGCGGACCGCTTGCAAGCGCCTGGCAGGCCGAAAAGGCAACCGCGACGGTAACCTCCGATGTCCCGTCTCCGGGCTGTCTTGGATAGCCGGAACTGTAGAGGCCGATGAACTTGGTATTGAAGATTGTAGCGGTGGCAGCGATTTTCCTTGGAGAAGCGCTTTCGATATTCGCCGAGTTGATTGCCTCAAGGCAATTTGGAAAGGCCGGCGGTGATCTGGCAATGCTGTTGCCGATGTTTCTCCTGATATCCTTCGGTGGCATCCTCCTCGTTTTGGGATACGCGCTGGGCTACATGCATCTGAAAAATATCTGGATCATTGTCGCGATATCGGTGGGAGCTATTCTGGTATTGGAACCGATACTCACGCTTCTGCTCTTTAGAGACGTGCCGACAGCCGGTTCGCTGATCGGGCTGATGCTGGGTGCGCTTGGTACGCTGGCTGCCATATTTCTATGAGGGTGATCTGACCGGGCCTGGATGGGTGCCGGCTCGGCGAGAAGTAGCTTGAAAAAAGACTTGGGCAACGTCGATTCTGCTCGATTCGCAGGGAGAAATGTTGTTGCGAATCGGCCTTCAGCGTCTCGTCACAATCGGTGCATGGCCGTTGGCTTGGTAAGCTCTTTTGTCGAGGTCTCCTTACGAGATAGCGGACGCGTGCGGCGGCCGTAGGTCTGCCGATCGATATACGCTGGCCATTCCTGCCTGATCACATTCGCCGTTCAGGAAGCGAGCGGTCTCCCGGCTGCTCTCTAGCGTTTGGGATGGCTTGGCCCAGTTCGTGTGGAAAGAGCCACCGGCATAGGCGCGGGACTCTTACGGATCGCCTCCCGGCCGGTACTGTCGCAGTCCACAGCGCAGATCTTGGCCAGGGCACGTTAGGCTGCGGTCACGTACCTCAGCTGATTATCCCACAACTGACGCCGTCATCGCGCATCGCTGCCTTCACCAGCACAGGAGCCGCGATCGAAATGGAACCCATGGCGACATCGGCTTTCTTGTGCATCCGGAAGAACGCTCTTGGTCAGCTAGTCGTCAGCCAGGCGGTCTATCCAGACAGGCTGCACATTCTGGACTTTATCGGAGATAAAATATGACGGGCATTGGCCGAGCTGGCAGATCGCATGTTGGGGCCTCAGGAGCCGACAGCACCGGGCAATTGAGCAGTTCGAGCCTGGAGCCCGGCCTCTTGCCTGGGCAACGCAATCAATCCTTCGACGCCGTCGTGGAGCGGATGCGCTCCGGGCCTCAAGATAGAACCGCGGCGCTTGCGAACCAGCCACCGACTTCGGATGTGGCGGCGCCAACGCGGGACGAGATCAAGGCAGCAAAGCGAAAATTGGGCAGCCTGCTTGAGGAGTTTGAAACTTGCCGTCAAGCGGCCACGCGCGCCCGGAACTTGCCAGAGGCGCAAGAGTTGATCGACCAAGTCGTCAGGGCAGGCTCAACAGTTCTGGAGTACTACGCGAATCTGGCCCCCAACCTGGCGCGTCGCATTCTGCCCGACGATCGGGCTCGCCGGCTGCGCGACGACACGCTGGATGCGGCGAACCAGTGTAACGAAGTGGCCACCGAGATTATCTACGCCCTGGAGAAGAGCAAAAACAAAGCAGCAGACTGGCTCGAGAAGATCAGAGGCACCGCTACGCCCGACCAGCTGAGTCGCGTGGTTGCAGGCGTGGCGGATCACTACGCGGCCTGCATGGATTGGTGGGGAAAGAAGGCACTGCGCTCGGAGCGGATGCAGTCCGTCTGCGCGGCTACTGCCAACTTGCCAAGCAGCACGCTCGAGATGCGCAAGGCCGAAGAGGCCGCACTACGACTGCATACCGGCTGGGCACTCAATACGAAATGCATGTATCTGCAATCGCGGATCGCTCTCGCGCAGCTCTTGATTGGTGAGCAAGCGAGCACGTTCGAACCAGCCGTGCACGACACCCTCATGGACGAGAACGGGCGGGTGCGTCTGCTCGGGACCTTCATAGGGGATGTTTTTCCGGCATTCGTCTCGACCGCCGAGGCCGTTCTGAACAGCAACGGAGCGCCGCTCGACGCCGAGCATCGCGCCGTTCTGGAAGGAGTCATGGAGCGGCTTTCGGAATTCGCATCGGGGGTGAGCTCCATGGTCGCCACGCTGAGGGAGGCCGGAACGGGAGCTGACCTTCCGTTGCAGTTGCTGGACGAGATCGTGGAAGGTGCGTGGCTCACGGCGAACGAAGTCATGCGGCTGCTGGCAGTGCAGCCAAACACGGAAGCTACGATTGAACCGCCGGCTTGGGCTGCGCTGCCGGAAAATACTGCTCTCGTGGGCGAAGGCAGTCCAGCGCGCAGAAAGGGCAAAGGAAGACGCGCAGCGGCCGCAGGCGAGGGGAGTTCGACGGCCCGCCCGCCCGAGCCGCAACTTGCGCGGCCCGATGCCGCCACGGCCCCGACAGGCAAGGTTATCGTGCTCTCGGATCTCGGTACCAAGAAGCTCGTGACCGCGGAGGAGGCACGGGCGAGGGCGTCAACCTCTGCCACCGAGCACCTCCAGATGTGGCAGGCTCCGCCCTCCAGGAAAGCACTGGCGGGATTACTCGAGCGACTGGACGAACTGCTGCAGTTTAATCTGCCGGCTCAGCAAAGCGCCGTCTCGCAAGCGCGCCAGATGAAGCCCGAGGATGCCGACCACGTCTTGGATCTCGTCATTAAGCGCTTGCAGACGCAGGCCGCCGAGATTGAGGCCTGTGTAGCCGCGCTGGAGGAGCTTCGCCGACGTGGCCTACTCACGCCTGCGCAAGTGCCCGAAGTGCACGAAAAAATAGTCCGGCTCAAGAGGATGTGGTCCGAGGTGCAGGGACAGGCAAACTCATTGAACGCGCGGAAGGCAGCAATCACGAGCGATTGCCTGAAGACCTATGCGTTTCCATCGCAAAAATACCTTGAACAGTTGCGGGCGGCGGGGGAACTGGCGTCAGTGGATCCACCGCGCGCCTTGAAGGAAGAGCCAGGGACGCTATTCGAGATCAAGCTGCAGCCCAAGGCGCTGCGCAGTGGTGAGACGCCAAGACCGATGTGGGTGCACATCCATACCAAGCGGCCGGTACATGCCTGGGAATTGGCAACGCTGCGCGATCGCGAATTCGCCGCTTGCCACGTAAAGTCCGACCAACAGCGCGGCTACAATCAGCACTGGCAGAGCGCTCGAGCCGCCGAGGGGCACGAGAATGTCGTGATCCACCGCGGCAAGCTCACCCCGGCGTTCTGTAGGTCCTTGTTGAGCACCGCCGCTGGCCGCCATCCGTGGCACCCCCTTCCCGATCCGGAGGTGTCGGCGCAGATGGCTCGACTGGGGATCTAGTGAGCTGGTTGTCTTGCGGCAGTGTGCCGTTCGGTGGCAGCTTCATGCCTCCGGATCGGCTCGGCGGATTGCCTGAGCAGCACCGAGCCCCTTCAGGCTCCATCTGGCAACAGGATGGAGCCTGGGGAAGAGAACACGCACCACGGAGGCTTGTCAGCCGGCGATCCGGGTCGCCGACAAGCAAGCTGCCATTACGAGGCGTGGCGAAGATCGGCGCTCGGGCGAGAAGCTAGGCCACTGAGTGCGGCAGGCGGAGAAACATGTGCCTGATGCCGGCGGCGATCAGCTCGGATGTACCGGCGCTTTCGCCTGTCTGCCCGCCGCGAACTGGCGCGCAAACCCTTGGCGGAGCTTGAGCGGCTTGCGCGTGGTTCGGATGCACGGGAGCTGAGCATCCCGGGCCGCTTTGACGAATCGAATCGGGCGGTGCACAATAACGCTGCCTGTTTGATACTCTTGCATAAGGCTACGACGGCCCAGCATCCCGCCTCCATGGCCTGCGGAAGATGCTGGGGCTTCTCGTTCTTCGTTGAGCGCCTCAAGCCGAGTGACGTCGGAGCTGCTTCTCTTCAAATGACAATGGCGCCGAGCGCCGCCGAGACAGTTCCAGTACATGGGCGTAAAGCCAGTCATGTCCCTGCATTTTTTCAGTCGCCATCACGAGCGACCAACGGTGGCATCGCCGGAAGCGTAGGCGATGCCTTCGCAGCCCGATCAGCTTGGCGGGGGCTGTCCATTGAGTCCGTGGCGCGAGCTCACGACAGAAATCCGTATCATTGGTCTGACCGATCTTTACAGCTCGATGCCGTGCGGCCCAAGCACCCGGTGCATCACCTCGCTTTTGATCTCGGGGGCGATCTCGTTCACGATTTGAGGTCCGAGCGTCCGCTCGGCATCGGCATCGCCCGTTAGGTCCGCTTCGGCGAGCCCTTGGTTCAGCCGAGTTTGAAACTCGTCGCCCATCATCGACGAGCCGCTCCTCCATTGCTGCATGCTCTTCGGGGGCAATGCGCCTCAGCACCGTTTCCCAAGCTTGCCAACGCGTTGCTAGATAGTCTGCAAAGCCTGTAGCTTCCCGCTCCCGCACCGTTGCGATCGCCCTCGCAACGTCGTCGCCCGTGACGTGAGAGACGGTCAAAAGCGCATGTCAGGGGGACGTGTCGCAGCTCCAGTGGGTCGCGCACCTGGGTCTGGTAGGCGAGATAGACCTCGATCTCGTCGACAGCAGACGCTTCCCAATGCGCCACGCTGCGCCACAGGCGCCCGGCAACCATATCGCGGCGATGGCAAGTTCTGGCCAGCAATGCAGTCCCGCTCGGCAGCCAGCATGCCGCCGCGATCGGGTCGGTCGAAGCCTTGCCGTGTATCCTGCAGCGCAGCCGAACAAAAGAATGGGTAAGCGATGTTCGCAGTCGTCTTATCGGTCATGAACAATCGCGCGTGCAAATGTGACGCAGGTGCCTTCGGGCAGCACATGTTCGAACCATGCAAACGACTGTCTCATTGCCAGGACGACACAACTCAGGTCAACAACACGCTGTGTTCGAGTGATCCGAGAAATGCGTCGAGCCCGTCGAGAGCTCGGAAACGGGCTCTGCACGTTCCGAGCGGCCTAAGATAAAGCCGTACGGTGATGTCCGAGCTTATCCATTCCGTAGATAGACCAGATCAAGAAAATCAATTTTACCACTTGCACAGTCGTCATATAGACGTCGAGGACGGCTGGGCCAACCTAGGGAAGCGATTTCTCGAATGAAAAAATTCGTGTTTGTGACTGCGAGTGCCCTCGCGCTTGCAACGGCGGCGGTGCCGGCTTTTGTTGCAAAGGTTGCCGCACAACCGGTCACCACCAAGGTGCAGGTAGCCGATACGTCATATCCTCAGTGCGCGGATGACCCGCTGGATGGTATCTGCGACCTGTTTCTTTGTTTGACCGATCCGTCGTGCGTACAACACTGACAACGGAAAACAAATCAAGAAGAGAATGAGGATAGAGACTCGTGCGGCCGCCTGCTCCGACGGCGGCCGCATCCTCTTCTTGTACGAGTAAGCTGCCAGATGGTGCAGGCCGGGCCATCTTCTTCTGTAAGATGATCTGAGTGATTGCTCACTTACACCCAGTCGGGTGACGATAGCCATCGCGCAAATGCTGAATCGGCGTAGGTTGAGTGAGCGGAAAAATTCCTTTGACCGTGACGCTGCGTTTTGACGCGAGCCCCTGCTCGATGTGAAATTGGTCGAATTCTCAGGATAGATGCTTTTGGATACTACGCCCAAGAGCATCCATCGGCTCGATGTTTCGCTTTTCGGGCGTCATGGATGTCATCCTTACCTGTTCGCCTAAATGACCGCACCTAACCTATATACGGCGTCAATATGATCCCAAGGACGGCGACAACGATAATTACTTGAACTCTTGAACCGCGCAGCTGTTCTTTCGATCAATTATGCTTTGCTTTTTCTTTTGACGCGAACGGGCCGTGGCAAGGAAATTGCCGCAAGATCGTGCGGACGCGTCGGAACCCCCGTATGGTCCAAGACTCCACGGCGGTGTATCGCGTGTCCGTCGACCGCGAGCAATCGTGGGGCGGCGAAAGTGTTTCAGATGTGTCTGCCGGGCCGCTCGCGCTCCCTGACTGCAAAGTGGCCTAAGCTAGATGAACCATCGGGAAGAGTAGCTTCTAGCGTCGCGTGCTCTACCCGCGAGTGCCCCACCGCTGAAAATGTTCCTCAATGTCTCTTTCCATGGGCTCGACGAGCGTGAACGTCCAGTGACATCGGCGCGTAGTCGCTAAGGTGGCGCTATCAACGAAGCTGCCGAACGAAACGTTCTGCCCATAGAAAGCGAGCGAAGGTGCTTGTCGCGGAAAATTCCTGCGTTGTTATCACTCGTTCAAGAGCGCGATAACAGACTCTCGTTAAACCAAGCCAAAGTCTACGAGGGCGCAAGAAGAAAGCTGCGATGAAATTGTGTCTGCACAAGCCGCAATCGCTCTTGGGAATACAAGCGCGAACGTCTCCTTTATAGAATCCTGCGGAAATACGTCAGAGGCCAAGCGTTTGCGCACGTGAGAACAGAGTATTTCCTTGGGCGCGCGAAGTGCAAGCGGAAGAGCGGATGTAAGGCGGATCAATTTCGGGTCTCGTAGCGGACGAACGGGCCAGAGCCCTCGCCTCGCGAGTGGACGAGCATGACAAAGACTTGCGAGCAAAGTTGTGGATACAGTGGAGCTGGGCGGCGCATTAAAAAGGAAGGATGAACGAGTGGCGTCAAGCCCGCGTTTCGCCAACAGCTCTTCTGCAAGCCCAACAGCGAGCTGCAGGCAACATAGATCTAGGTTCATCCTCCTCGGCGCTGGAGCAAGCGCAAAGCTCGTCTCCGCCTATGCCGGACCAGATTATTTCGCAGCCGTCAGCGCGAAACCTATCCAAGAGTGAGCCAAAGGCCTCGAGGTAATACTCTGACATGAGTGGCAGGCGTCGGTTTGGCGCAAGATCCAGATCAATCGCAGGCATGTGGGCTTGCAGGTCGACGGCGTGATCGCGGCAACTCAGTTTGCCCAAAATGCTCGCTCGCCCATCAATCTGCTTGGGGCTGCTCCCGTCGCCTAATAGTATCCCGCCACATGCTAGCGATCCGACGCTTTCTCGACAGCAATCGCGACGGACGCGGAGTCCATTCCTGCGCTAAGTTCCACAGCCTTGCGCAGAAGTCCGTTGGCCACGAACGAACAACCTCCTACAGAGTATCAACAAATTTAAGCAGACCTGTGCTCTGCTCCCGTCCAGAGAACTGACGGGCTGACGCAGTTGTTGAGGGGCGGCAGCACCGGTAGAGGAAGGTCAGTTGTATCGGCCGGGGCGGCCGTTTGGACGAGTCTGCACGCTCTTCATGTCGTGTTCCGAGCGATAGGGTGATAGGCGTCTCGTGGTGTCGACATCCTAGGCTCCAGAAAATGACGGATGGAGTGGCGCGGCTGCGGTGTCGAAGGCGCAAAAGATGATCTCTCACGTGAGAAGGCGAAGGGCAACCTACCAGGGTTGGTGAGTTGATGACGGTGCAGGACCGATTGATTTGAAATCAAGCAATGGTACACAAGTTAAATTCCGGTGAGCCCGCATCGAGCGTCTATATGTGAGCTGGCATGGAAGCTGAATCGTGCCGAACAAGGCTATGTCGGCTCTTTCAGCCTAAGCAAAGCCAATTTACCCGATCCGCCGCAGATCATGTCGAACGACAGCACGTTGTTACCGATTTCCGAAATTTTGCATGCGTACTGGCGGTCTGATCGGTGGTTGCTTCTCGTCGTTGTCGCAGTGGCGCTGATCTCCAGCGCGAGCAGCGTCGCAGCGCCCCTTGTATTTTCGTGTCTCATTGACCGTCTCCCGCGCGAGGGAGACATGTCGGTGCTTGCGTGGGGGTTCGCTGGCTATGCGGTCCTGCTCGGCGTGGCCTCCGCATTGCAGCGCATGCTCCAGTATCTCTCCTTTATGACAGCCGAGAACCTGGGCTTCATCGCTGCAACAGGCTTCTTCGATCGCATCCTGAGGAAAACCGCGGCTTTTTTTCTTGAGCACAATCCAGTGGAGATACAGAGTGCGGCCGCTCGCGGTCGTAGCGCGCTGACGGCCCTGGTCCAGCTTGGGACCGTCGTCTTCATCCCTGCTGCAACACAGCTTCTACTTACGCTCGCTACTCTCGGCACGCGCCTCAACATCCACATCGCTGCAATCGTTGTTGTCTATGGGGCAGTCGCGATTGCATTGACGTGGAGTTCCACGCGTCGGGCGTACGTGTTCCTAAATCGGGCCAGCGAAGCCGGACAGGAGAATGCACGTTTCGTCGGCAACCTCATGAACGCCGTCGACACCTTGCGCTATTTCGGCAGTCATAACTGGATGAGCCAGCGCTTTACGATGAAGGCGCGGGAGGTGCGTGATAACTGGCGAGCCTATGTGTTCCAACGCGTTGCCTACATAGCCGTGCTCGGCCCAGCCGTCGCGCTACAATTTGCGGTCACGCTTTTCATTCTTATACCTGAATACCGGGTTGGCGCGGTCAGCATGGGGAATATGGTGCTATTCAACACGCTTCTACTCCAGCTCAATATGCCATTCGAGATGGTTGCGCGAGCGATCTCTGACGTGGCGCGGTCGCGCGTCGACCTCATCCCTCTAGCGAGACTATGGGCCGCACCAGAAGAGCGGCCAACATTTCACGCTCAAGATTTTACGCCCTCCGCTGGCCAGCTATCTTTCGAGGGCGTTGGTTATGCCTACGACAACGGTCGTGGCATTACGAACGTCTCGTTTATGGCTGGGCGCGGCGGGATCACTTTCCTTGTCGGTGAATCCGGATCGGGAAAGTCGACAATTTTTAAGCTCGTCTTGAAATCGATTGAACCAGACTGCGGTCGTATTCTGGTAGATGGAATCGATATAGCGGGCGTCGATCGCGCGGATTGGTATGCCGCAGTTGCTGCCGTGCCGCAGGACGTGATGTTGCTCAATGAGTCGCTGGCCGACAACATCCTACTAGGACGGCCCCGCAACGAGGTGCGCCTTCGCGCTGCCGCGGAAAAAGCCGCTATTCTCCCCTTTATCGAGACTTTGCCGGCAGGATTTGACACAGCCGTTGGAGAACGCGGTTTGAAGCTTTCCGGCGGGGAGCGCCAGCGTATTGCTATTGCCCGCGCGCTTTATGGCGAGCCGGCGATCCTTCTTCTCGACGAGGCCAGCTCCGCGCTCGATGAACAAACCGAGCGGGACATTATGGACCATATCCGCACTCTAGCGAAAGATGTGACCGTGTTGGCGATCACTCATCGCAGAGGCGTCGTTTCTACGACCGACGTCGTGGTCGACCTGACCGACTGCGGCTTGTCAGTGACATAGGAGAAGTAATGAACAGCCCGGCGCGTTGACTGTCTGCACTTGAGTTGCATTCCTGCACGAGATGCTTTCGCAGTTCAAGGAGCTACCCAGGCCGTAGAGACGATCCTCGGCGTCTATGACGGAGTTGGGCTGCCGCTGCTCCGGTGGATGTGAAATATCCTAGGGCGCCGATTACCAACATTCGATCCCGGGCGGCAGGGACAGGCGTGCGATTGGCGATCGGCCCACTTGCTGTCGGAACAGGCTCCCTCCTTCTTCTTGAATTCAGGCGGCCCTAGACCGGAGTTCTGCAAATATACGCCGAAATCGATGAGTTCGTCGACAAGGCAGACATCGACAAGCTGGCGAAGCGAACCGCTCGCAAGATCAGCAATCGGCAGGCTCGGAACGCCGCAGCCGAATTGAAAAGAAACAGCTGCGCCGAGAGGCCGATCGTCTGCGGGAGGAGTCGGCCAGGTAAAGGATCGCGAACGGCACGTGAAGGCGAGCGCGAAACCGCAGGCGGCGCTGCGCGAGCGCGAGGACACAGAAAAGGTTGGGGGCCATCCAGGAAGATCGTGCTCTGAGGGCTCACGGTCCGAGGACGAGCGTTGGGAAAAGCAGCGCCAGCGGCTGCAGACCGCTCTGCGCGCCCGGGAATAGGCGCTCGTGACCAATTGACCGTTGCGCTTCCTCGCGCCAGAATTCAGCTCCCCCGTCCTGAAACCGTCTAGCCTCCAACGCCCTTGTTGACCTCGGGGCTGCCTAAGGGATCTCGCGGCTTGTGTCGCCGGCCGGCGGAGCGTGCGCGTAGCCATCTTCCTCCAACGAGGATTTGGATATGAGGCGCAGTTCGTCCATGAAGGGTGTCCGAAGACGTCAGATCGACATTCTCGCAATCGCCTTCGTTGGAAGAGCGCAGTGCAAGAGTGGGCGGGTGCTGTGGTCACTGGTTCGATTGCTCCTTTTTCGGCGCATATGCTGCAAGCGGGCTTCAGTCCCGTCCGATGAAAACAATCGTCGATCTTGGCTTCCATTTACCTGGCGTTGCGTCTGACGCGGTACTTACTGATGTCGCAGGCCGGCGGAGCGTCATAAATGCAGTCTGCTAGCCGCCATCGATCATCCGGCCAGGTCAAGTGGTGCGGCTTGTACCTGGCCGGCCACTACGGATCTCCCGATCGGGTCGCTGGCTTCAAGAGGATCGTGGTGTGTACGATTGCGCGCCGCCCGTGCAGTCAAGTGGGCGTCGCAAGCCTTGGTTTTGCCCGCTGTGAAGGGCCCTACGGTCTCGGTACCTAGCTTAGATACTTGCGCCACTCAACTTTCTTCTTCATTGGTCGGTCGCCCCGGGGGTTGAATGGAAAGGTCATGGTCCTCTGGGGGAGATTTCTCCGTCGCCGCGCTTTCTTGGGCCGCTGTAGGCGCTCGTGGATCTTGGCGGTGGCTGGATCCGGACGCAACTATGTTTTCATGGCGTCCTTACAGAGCGTCGGCGCCGCGGCGACGTACATTCTCGGCGGCCCGCGCGAGGCAGCGCGCGAGATCATCCGGAAGGGACCGTGATCACATTGTCCGGCGCTATGGCGGGCTTTTACTTGTGCGCCGCGCTCTAAATTTGAGTGGGGCCGTCTCCGGCATCATGAGCATGGCAAACAGCCCAGCCGCGCCAGCGACAAGCATGTACCAGGCGGGCGCGAGCGCGCTCCCGCTAAGGTGGATCAGCCAGGTGACGACTGGTTGAGCTGTGCCGCCGAAAATCGCTATCGCAAAAGCGTAGATCGTCGCGAAGGCGCGACCACGAATGTTCTTGGGCAAACCTTCGGCCATGCTCACATAGAAGGCGCTATACGGAATCGTTCCGATCAGGGTGAGTGCGCCGAGACCTCCGAGAAGTGCGAGGGCACTGCGGCTCTCTGCAATCCACAAGAATACCGGATAAGTCATCAGCAATGCAGTGACCTGCGGCCATATCATGATGTGCAGACGGCCTGCGCGGTCGGCGAGCCAGCCGCCCAGCAGTGCGGCAGCAATTCCTATCGTATTGCTGACGAGCGCAGTACCAAAGGCGAGAGGCGCGGAAACGTGCAGGGTGTTCAGCGCATAGGTGGTCATATACCCCGTGACATAAGTAATGATCGTGCAACTGGCCAAGATGACAAATCCCAAGCTCATGATGCGGCGAGCGGCAGGCGATCTTCCTACAGGTTGGATGACCAGAGCCGGCGCCTTGGGGCGGTGCAACGTTTCGGGCAGAGTGCTCCGCAACCAAAGTCCGAACGGTAACGTAGCGGCGCCGAGCAACAGCGCGATCCGCCATCCGTACGCATTGAGTGCCTCGCTCGTCATGGTGAGGGAGAGTATTTCTCCAACGAGCGCTCCGGCCGTCGCAGCGATCTGTTGGCTGGCGGGTTGGAATGAGACAGCAAGACCGCGCCCTTCGGTCGGGGCCACTTCCATCAAATACGCGGTCGTCGGACCAACCTCACCGCCCAGCGCGAAGCCCTGCACTAAACGTGCAAAAATAACCAGCAGCGGAGCGGCAATTCCGATTGTCTCGTACGAGGGCGTAATAGCCAACAACAGGATCGCGACGCTCATCATGGCAAAGCTGGCGGTCATCGCGGGCCGGCGGCCGGCCCGATCCGAATACGAGCCGAGCACGATGGCCCCAATCGGTCTGGTCACAAAGCCCGCGCCGAAGGTTGAGAGCGACAGCATGAGGCTGGCGAACGGGTCGCTTGCCGGGAAGAACGCTTGGCCGATCTGGATCGCGAAGAAGCCATAGGTCCCGAAGTCGTAGAATTCGAGAATATTGCCGATCGTTGCACCCAACACGGCGCGGCTGGTCAAGCGTTGGTCTGCGGCATCGAGGACCGAGTCCGGCTTCTCCTGAGTAAATTGCGTGGCCATCCTCGATCCGTGTGATGCGCGATCGCTGGCCTGAACATTTCGACCAGTCAGGCCGCGCACGTTGCGCTCCACTTGCCGCACACGCTTGATGATCTGGCACGGCCAGTGCGCCAGTCCACATGTAGACTGAAGCGTTGTCAGGACGAAGCTCATGATAACATGTGCAATAAAAATGCCTGCCTCTTGCGGCCCCATTGAACAACTTGAACTGATCGCGGCCCTTGCCAGCAAAGACAAATAAGAGAACCCGCTGCAGTTGTCGGCGGGCCCAGACATTGCGCTGCCGTGCAGCGGCGGGTTTGCGACAAAATTGGCGGGCGCCGAACAGGTGGCGCCTGCTCTGATCTTGCGATCGCAGCCGTCGAAGCAATCGGCGACGACTGCGCACCAAAGGTGCGATCGGACAAGCTCGAGCTGCTTCAACCGTCGGATCTCGGTCGGCGGCAATCCCTGGTACTTCCTTTTCCCGTTGAAATAGGTCGCCTAGCTGACTGCGGCTCTGCGGCAGATCTCCGCAACCGCAACCGTTTGAGAATGAACGCCTTCTTGGAAAACTTTGAGGCCTTCATCATCTGTCGCTCCTCCCAGCCGAGAGGATTCGGCGGCGAAAACTTTAGCCAAAAAATGTCCAGTTTGCCGGCCTCAGATCACTTGAATCGCACGCAGCGTCAAGTTGTATCTCAGATAGGTGGGGACGGTCCCCGACCACGCGAAGGCTCTCCAACGACCGACAAGGATTCCGAATGTCTCAACTCTCGCGAAAAGCAGAGCGGTTTGGACAGTCTCAACGTTCTTCATTAGCAATGGTGGCGGTGTTGTTCACCCGATGCGAGCCCCTTCCGCCTTCGAATGAACCTGGAGCACCAACACGACGCCAATGCGCGAGTGGAGGCTTCCGAGCCGCCGATGCTGATCGCTCGTTACGAACGCGGCTGCTCCTTCAAACGCGGTGATGAGCATCGCCTTAAGGCGGGGTGGCTTTCAATCTCACAACCTGTGAAATCCCTCCCCTGACCTCGCCGCCAGCGTGCCAAGCGATGCTCTTGTCGATCGAGGGAGCTGGAGCTCTGCACCGATTAGACAACTCCAACAAACCGCTAACATTTGATGAACGAAATGGGAGCCATCCCAAGCAATGCGGGATCGGACAGCCGAGTTAGTCCGCACATTGCCGAGCCATTTGGAATATCTTCAGCATCTTCGGCGAGCGAGGAACTGAACTGGACTCCCAATTTTCGACCAGCGGATCAGGTGGGCGGATGCCGTTCGATTTTTTTTATAACGAGCGGACCATGACGAGAAACGGCGGAACTCAATCTCTCCTTCGAGCCCGGCTCGTTGGTCATGACCAAGGAGGACCGCGAGTGCGGACGCAACACCGTGAACAGCGAAGCGAACATGTTGGCGCCGACGTTGGCAATAGTGGCTGGGACGCTTCTTCTTGCGCGAGTTGCACAATAGCAGAAATGCCGCTCGATCATCGCCTCTACCCGTTCCGACCGCCTATGCCGCTTTGGACATACCCAGGTCGTGCTCGGCGGCAGAGCTTCGTGGCCCTGGCGGAAGGCCTGCCATGGCGGCCTATCCCAGTAGCCATTTCGCCACGCAACGGACCGCGCATGGCTTCCGGGCGGCATGAGCTATGCCAAGAGGTGAGGCCCCCGTGGCCGCGCCTCAGTCAGGACGGTTGAACGGGCGAGTAATCATGGCTTTTGAGACTGAGCATCCGGTATTCCAGGCCTTGCGCGAGCGCCTACTGCTGGGCCATTGGCTGCCCGGCACTGCCTTGAAGCCTGCCGACATTGCCGATGAGCTTCGCGTCGGCATTTCGCCCGTACGAGAGGCTTTGATACGGCTGACTGAGCGCGATGTGGTGCAAAATGTCGACCACAAGGGGTTCAACGCCAGGCCGATCGACCCACACCAAGCCATCCTGTTCTGCAATATGCTCTCGCAAATGTATGTCGATAGCATCAGCGATTTCACCAAGGCGAAGCTGATTGACCAAGTGGCGGCAAGCTTCTGCGGTGAGATTAAGCCCATTTACGCAAGTAATGAGGATCCCGCCAAACTCTTCTTGAAAGTAGGCGAGTGCTATCGGCGCGCGTTGCTGGTCAAACAGCATCGCCACATTGCGGATCACGTCGCGGACGTTGTTTATGTCTATCTTTCACGCGCAATGGGAACGCGTACGTACTACAGCGATTTGCTTGTTGAAAGCCAAAGTATTAGTGCGTTGATGGTCGAAGGGCAGCACAAAGCCGCAGCCCGCGCCATCCAGGACTTTTTCAGACGCCGGGTCACGGAAGTTATGCGAGCACATGCGAGGCTCTCGCGGATGCCGACCACGACAAATCTAGCACGTAGTCATGTGGGCTGATCACGCCCCGGCGATGCGTGATTGCTATGATCGTCGTCTCCGACGCGAGTTGCCGAAGTTCGTCGAAGATTCCGCGCTCGGTCTGCTCGTCCAGTGCGGAACTGGCCTCGTCGAGGAGCAACAGCCGGGGCCTTGCGATGAGTGCACGGGCGATCGCAAGGCGCTGCCTCTCGCCGCCGCTTAGCAATTGACCCCGCTCTCCGACACGGTAGTCCAAACCGTCCCGCAAGAAAGTGACCTTATCAGCCAGATGGACGCATTCTAGCGCTTGGAACACGTCCGCATCGGAAAACGGGCGGCCCAGCAGAACGTTTTCGCGGATACTCAGATTCATCATTATGGGCTCTTGGGGCACGTAACCTACGTGCGCCAAGTAATCTTCCTGATCGATCGTGACCAGGTCCAGGGAGCCAATGCGTACCAGGCCGCTGTAGCCTTGATGCATTTTTAGCAAGAGTTGCATAAGCGTCGATTTGCCAGCGCCCGACCGTCCGATGATGAAGTTGATGACACCGGGCTTGAACTCGCCCGTTATCCCAGAGAGAAGCGGCGAGGCGGCTCGCTCATAACCAAACGAAAGCGCGCTGATGGAAATGGTGAGTGAGCCGGATGTCGGCATAGTGCGCCTGAGCATAGAGGGTCGCACCGCTGGGGCATGTGCATCAAGCAGGGCCTGCAGCGGCCCGGCCATGCCACGCGCAACGATGATGTCCCGAATTGACATGCCGATAAGCTCGAACGGCCGGTTCAGTTGAACCAGGATCATGCTCACCGCGACGAGCCCACCTATCTCGCCTGACCGGTCATAGAGCCACAGCGAGAGACCCAAGATCGAGGCATACTGAACGAACAAGAGAGTGGCTTGCAAAGCGCCGTAGCGCAACCGGACGCCATAGAACGTGAGCCACGCTCGGCGCGTGGCGGCGGTCTGGCGATCATACAACTCAGCTATCCAGGGTTGAGCGCGGAACATCCTAATCGAAACGATGTTTTCGATTGCATTTCCAAAAAGGTTCGAGCACTCGTTGGTTGAGGCTTGCGCCTGAGCCTGATACACCTTTGTAACCCTATTGCTCTTCCACGCTATCAGGACGAGGACGGCGCCGTAGAGTATGACGAACAGCGCCACAAACCAATTCGCTGCTCCACCGACGGCAAGGAACGAGAACGCAACATCGGCGACCCCGCCCATCAGCACCATCAAATAGAGCTGGATGTAGATCTTATTGGACTGGTGCCAACTCTCTACCATTGCCGAAATCTTGCTCGGATTGTTTTGAGCAAACAGCGATCCCTCGGCGCTCACCAGAGCGGCCATGATCATCTTGCTGGAGAGATTACGAATATCCTGTTCCAGCCTGTTTGACAGAACCACCTTGACGTCCTGCAAGCATCGAGCAAGCGCCGCCGTAACGGCAAACAGCAACAACAAACTGAGCGTATAGCGCGGCGCCGCGCTGGACAGCCGGGCGATGGCCCGTGAGAACAAGAGCGGCCCGGCGACCGTGCAGCCGGACGCTGCAATGGTCGTGAGCAGGAAGCCCGCGACAAGAAGGCGGGAAGATTGCAGGCTCGTCTTGATGATGTCCCATTGGAGCGGGGGCAAGAGCGGCTTACCCGAGTTCATGAAGGTCCATCCAATCGGCAACAGCGCAGACACGAACGAGTGCCAACGCTGAGTCGTAAGACAAATTGTCGATAGCAGAACGGAGGAGATCGCGGGAGATCAAGCCGTGCCGATACAATGAACTACGCTCGACGCGTGACGCCAAGGCACCATATTCGTACCGCATCAGCATGTCGCGCCCGGCACCTTTACCAACCCGATAATAGATCACGTCGGGCAAGTCTTCCCGGAAGGCCTCGCGCTCAAGCGCACGATCAATTCCATTTGAGTGATGATGTCGGCGAGCCGCGATGACACCTGCTTTGATGAGCGGCCAGAATACAAACGCCTTTCGCTCCTCTACCGCAATGTCTCGTAGTGCGATGCGATTGAGCTCCGCATTACGCATGCCGAAGAACTGAAACAGTCGCGACGTCGGCAGGTGGCGTAGGGACCTGGCGCCAGGTACGAGCTCTGTACTGATATCCGGCCGCACTGATGCGACAGGCGACTGCGGAAACCGAAGATCACCGAACATATGCCGGCGTAAGTCCCGGCTGCTCTGACCGGTGATCACGTCGCGAAGAACACGCCAGACAGACGCACGAGCCTGGATCGCAAGGCCGGCGAGCTCGTGCAATGCCTCTCGTGGCGATCGGGATTCGGCAAGCAGCTCTCTGGCCATCGTCAAGCGGCTCATTCTAAGAAATAGTTGATCGCCTCCATCTCCAGTGAGCACAAGGCGCGATCCTGCAGCCTGCGCAGCTTCGTGAAGTTGAGCCGTTGTGGCGATCGTGGCCGCCAGCTTACAAGGTCGCGGCGTTGGAGCCAGCAAGTCTGACGATAGGCCGGTCGTCGACGAGCGAGCATTCGCTTCGACATAGATTGGCGCGCCGCCCACCTGCTCGGCTAGCGCGGCAAAAAAGAAGCGTTCGTCACCATTGACGTCCGTCTCTGAGTAGCTGTTCAGGAGGGAGAGGGGCCTATCTCGATGGAGGTCGGCCGCAGCCAACGCCACTACCGACGAATCAAGGCCCCCGGAACATTCAATGCTGAAAGCACCGTCATAGCGGCGCGTTTTGTGAGCAACGCTCGCCGAGATCAATTGGCGAAAGCTGGCCACGTCGTCCTCGAAAGAGACCACCGACGCGTTGAGCCTGGCCACGGCGCTCGCCAGAAAATCGACTTGCCGAAAAGTGCCACTTGAGACGATGAGCGCCGCGCCACTCAGTAGCTCGAAAATCCCACACAACCCCGTTTCCGGGGTCAACCAGGACGCGTTGCATATCAGGCCGGTCAAATAGCCAAAGTTGAAGGCGCGGCGTTGCGCCAAGGCGGCATCTGGCAGCTTCAGTCCTGCCCAGCACTCAATCAAATCATGTCTGACCTGGTAGAAGATGGGGATTTCCGAGAAAGCGGGGCGTACGATCGCGATGCCACTTGGCGCGCGAACAATGAAAGCCGCATCGCCAGCGTACCGCTCCTGCAGCAGAGCCACAATCTCCGGCAGAGACGTGCCTTTGAAGTGTGTTGGTTCCAATTGAGTCGGCATGCCGGTCTCGGCGTCAACAATATCGTTGAGCACCGTAATTTCCACCTGGCCGTTTACAACGATGGTGGCAAGCTCCTGGGCTGAATCCAAGAGCGCGTCTGCATTGAGTCTCATTTCTCGAATCTCAAGATGACGCTGTAGTCCTCCACAGCACGCTTCGCGTCGTTCAAAATGAGGTCGCCAGATTGCAGCCAGGCGTGGGCTGTGAAGGGTGGCTGCTTCACACCCACGAGGAGCTCGAGCGATGCGATGTAGGGATAGAAAAAAAGATAGCCCCCCACGGAATCCTCAAGACAGCGCGGGCGGCGGAACCGAAGATTGCGCAGATGTTGGAATACGCTGGCGTAGTAATGGATTGTTTCGACTCCCACGGACGCCGGTGCCGTACCGCGACGCGAGGCACGTATGAAGTCGAGTTGACGAATGATGGTCTGGCTGCGAATGAAGCGAGCAGCGTGAGCCGCACGCGCATAGTGCCACACCAGATGGAGAGGTGGCAGAAAGGCTGGCGGTGAACTCAGGCAATCGCGCAACTTTGCCGTCGTCTCGGTTAGCCGTTCACGTTCCTCCGGACAAGCTACAGATGTGGTAGTCATGCTGTAACGATTGGATTGCAGGTCGAGGCTGATCCAACGCCCGTTAGACCACGCATGTAATATGTCGCTCACAGCAGCGATCCCTTGCCCACTGCGCCCTCAAACTGATGGGATGGGCCGAAGCCCATCCCATCAAGACGGTCCGCGTCAATCGGAGTCATCCATGTAATAATAATCGCCCGTGGTGTGTTCCGCGCGCCACGAGCCCCCAAAGCCTTTTGTGAGCTCGGTAGCGTCCCCGAGGTCCTGCACCGTGTCCTTGATAAGGGTGTCATTGATAGCGGTTGTATTCATCCACTTTCTCCAGAGTGACCGGCATATCGCCAGCTCGCGGAAGCTAGCATCGTGATGTAAAATAGGGCTTTTATTTTCTGAGTATGATGTCGATCGATTCGAAAAATAGTTTGACGTTGCGGAGGATGCGGGATTGGGCGACGAGGCAATTAGGTGGCGCGTTTGCGGCCGGCGGCCGAAGGACGATGAGTCAATCACCTATCATCATGCGTATCTTCCAGGGTTGGTTCGAGAGGAAGGTTTCGTCGCCAGTTTTCATCAACAGTCGCGTCTTTACAAATTCCAACAGGCGTTAACCGCAGGTCTCCCCATCCTCAGGCTCAATCCAGGTTGAAGTTCGCTCGGGCCCCACAACAATGACCAGAACGTGAAGCGTAGCAGCTGTTCGCAACAGATGGGGTATTCGGTCCCGATCGCCTGGCCTATTTGCCGAGTAGCCCCTTTTGCCTGGCGATCATGAACCCTTTCCATCCGAGGGGGACAGCCATGATCTACGTCGGCCTGGATGTTTCCCTAAACTCCTTGCGATATGCGAGGTACGACGGGACCGGAAAGCTTGTTCTGCGCCATCGATTGTGGGGTACCTTGAGCCTTGGATCAGTCAAGTTGAGCGTGTGGCCCTGGAGGCAGGACCGACTTCAGAATGGCTGACGCGAATGGTACGACGCCGACTGGTGCCGCCGGCTCCGCAACCTCAAAGCCCATCTCCGCCAAACCGAGCGCAGCGACAAATACGTCGATCACGCGAACCGGGTTGCTCTCGCCAATCAAGTCATCGAGGCGTTCGGGCAGCAGTGTCCGCTGCCCACGATCTGCCTCTTCATAAAGAGCCTGATCAATTCCCCTAAAATAACAAGGGACTCGTAACAGCAGCTGAGTGTTTTCACTGCCAGGACCCGTTGCGGACATTAGCCGGTAAAGCGAGTCAGTACCTTAGGTTGGCACAACAGATGTAGCGAACTCCGCGCAGGGAGCTACTAACGTCATCAAAGCGCGTTCGCGACCGTGCGCCACCGCACCGTCCGCGCCAAGGGATGTCTATCGAACAAAAGGGATGTCTATCGAACAAGACTGTGCTCACGTCGTCTCGATGGCCACAACCAATTGCCGAAACTCTCCCGGGTGTAAATTCGCCGACGGAATCACAGTCGTCAGACCGCAAACTCAATCCGCCGCCGCCTGGCGCCTTCCGGCACCAAGATTCGGCGCTAGCTCTTTAACCCACGACAAGTCGCACCTTGGATCGAAAGACAAGTAATCGCAAGTCAGTTCTTCACCCGGTTGTACGTCACGGGCTGTGAAAATTCGGCAATGATCGTCTTGATATGTGTTTGGCTGACTGCTGTGATTCATGAAGCGGGCGTTGTCAGCATTGTACTCTAGAACACCATCATCAACGTCGAGGTCTCTTGGATAGGCATGCTTGTCAAGTAAAGCTTGAAATGTTGGAGGTAAAGCGTCGTACTGTTCAGGTGTCACGGCAATGTCAACGATCGGATTATGAATCCAAATTAATGTACCTTTAGATAGAAGTGTAGCGGAGAAAAGTCCGATACCGCCAAACTGGTCTGGCTTCAAAATGGTTTCAACAATTAACACTGAGATATCTCCAAAACGACTAACACCCAGCAAGCTAACTGACCTGAGTCCTGCAATCTCCTGCAAGAATTGGTAGGGGTCGTTTAATCGCGACTCCGCCACATTTCGATTTTTCTTCGATCTCTGCATTCATTTCGGCGCTGCTGCTGTCGGACAGGATCTCAGCGAACTGGATCGGCTTTGCGGCTATCTCATAGAATCCGGGCAGCCGGATATCGGGCGGGAATAGGAAGGAGTCCAATGGCCCCAGCCGCATACAGCGCCGCAGGCCGTGCCACTTCCGCCAAAAGAGCCCGGTGCGATGAAGGTTGCGCTTGATGGGACTAAGATTCTCGACTCAGCGCAGTCGGCCTGAGAGATGCGCCTCCTCAAGAGGCTGCAAGCGAACACGCCGAGACAAGTCATAGACCAAGGCTCGCCCGGCACGAACCCAAGGGCATTGCTGGCCGGCTTTCCGCGGAGGCGCTGGATGCAGATGTATCAAGAGCTATAACCAGGACACGGGCGTTGGCGGCAACGTCGGCGCAGCATTGGCTCAGCTGCGGAAGTCGTCGCTCGGCGCTAAAGCGATGGAGATCGTGCACGGTTCCCCAACCACCGCTGATCTCGAAGATACGGGACTGGCAGACTCGAGCCAGATCGACGACGCTGCTGCAGCCTGGCGTTGGCCAGAGGAGCTTTCTGCGGAAGGCGGCGACCAGGATGTGCATCGGAGGCTGATGGACGACTAGACCGCATCGGCCTTGCAGCCAGCTCAGCCGACGGGGACCTCAAGGGGCGCGGGAAGCAGCCTCTTTACTCCGAGGATGCTTCCCTGATTTCGGGGCTTGAGGAGGGCCTCATCGGGCAATGCCGCCAAACGTACCGTCAAGAACACCGTAGGTTTTCTTCGCAGCTTTGGCCCCTGGCTCTTCGCAAATGACAAACGGGCCATGGCTGTTCGGCTCAACGAGCGAGTCGCTGAGCGATGCTGAGCGCAAGTTCATTGGGACGGGCCCGCATTTGCACCGCCCGCCCCATTGCCAAGGTCGCAAGAGTCGCTGAAGCAAGCTATCATCCAATAGCAATCCCGATATCAGAGCTATCTGGACGGGCTCCTAGCGTCGGGAGTGTCCCTCGGCGTCTACATTCATGGATGATGGATGAGCCGAACGTCGTTGGGCCCTCCCGGCCCCAAGAGGGCGGTGTAGCGCTCGCCGCGAATGTCATATTGTTTTTCCGGCTGCGCCGTGTCCGGCAAGAGGCCCCAGCGGCCGAGCTTCGAGACCATCGTGTGCGGGGCGGGTTGGGTGCCGTGCAAAAAGCCCTCGGGAACGGCCCATGATGCAGCATAAATCTCGCGGACCGCGGGGGACGTCGTCTCAGCCCTGGAGGACGCCGGAGCGGCTTTTTCCGTCGACCGTCCAAGCCGCCCTTGCGAGGCCCGATTCGCCGGCCGCGCATTGGGCTGCGGAACGTTTTCCAGTCGAAAGCTGGGACGAATGGCAGCGCCTGGCGGATTGGTGCTTTGCCTCATCGCCGCCGCGGGCACGAACAGCGCGGTGTAGCGGTCAGTGTGAACCACGAAACTGTTGGGTCGGCTGTCCTGGCTCGGCGGGATGCTGCTACCGTCAAGCGCACCCGGCGCGTGCTGGTCGCCCTGTCGGAAGTTGAAGGGACGAACGACCGCTCCTAAATCCAGGGTCTGCTGATGGCGCGCGGTTGGCTCGAGAGACGATGACGGGCCGGCGTCTTCCACTATCGCCCACAGCTGATCCTGATCGTAATCTTGGTCAGGAAGGACCAATGGCGAACCGACCGCTGGCCCGATAGGCGACGGTGCGCCGGCGCTTTCCATCAGCACACGAGCCATTGAATTGCCCGGCTCGCTCAGCTGGCGCTCAATTGCATCCAGTTCCGCATGGCTTAGCGTCCTCTGCCTCTTCGCAGGACTCAACTGCCCGCTGTAATCCTCACCCATGAGCGCCGCGTGACTTGAAAGGGAGGCGCTCCCGGTCAGTTCATTCGGGGCCGGCTGGTAGCCGTCGCTCCAGTTGAAGTGACGAACGGGATCCGGTGTCTGGTGGTCGCGCGCGATTGGGTTGAGAGACGATGCTGGGATGGCTTCGCCCATCATTCCTCGCAGCGGATCCTGATCGTGATCTTCCGCAGTCAGCTCCTTCGGCCAACTCAAAGCTTCCTGCGGCGCGCTGTGCTGCGCAGCCGCGTCCCCGACGCGTCTGGCGACCGCGTCTTCGGGATGAGGACGGCGGGCCCTATGGTGCCCAAGTTCCAACCCCCCGGTGAGTCTACGGTCTTCGTCTGACAGATGAGGATAGTAGCGATCTGGAGAAACAGGAATCCCTGCGACGACAGTGGTATCAAGCTGCGGCACTTCATCCAAGTACGGCTCAAACTCCGCTTGCTGCTGTTGCGGCACCGCGGCGTTGTAAGCAGCGAAATCTCGGTCGAATGGGTTGATGCTGTTAAATGGGTCCATGTCCCCTCCCGGTTTGAGTCGGTTCGCAATCCTGAGCAGATAGTGTCGCTCTCTGGTTCTCGCTCTATTAGGATCAGCTGTCGACAAGCTGACGGGCTTAGAGACTTAAGTGAGCCATTGGCCAGCCCGAGCGCCACTCACTCGAGGAACGCGCCAAGGATGTCGGGATTGCATTTTTCGGAAACACTGGCTGGTAAGTCGGAGCCGGCACGAACAGATTCTATTTGTGGAGCTAAGTGTGGCTTCGTTCCGAGGTGCTGCGCGACTTCCAGCCGCGTAAAAGGATGTGGGGCAGCACGGCTCCGGGCACACTGCCAGCGGCTGTTCAACTATCAGTAGAGCTACACAGCCGCAACGTTATCCCATAACCCATCAGGCGCGCCGAAGACGCGGGATTACCTGGCGGTACGCAGGTTCGTGGGACGCTCTCCCGCAGCGTCGGTAGCCGATCGGGAAGCCCCGAAGTTGGCGGTCGGTCGCATTCCTTTCCTCACTTGTCAGCTTCTCGAAAGCCGCACCTGTCAAAATCAAACTGAACGTCCCATGCGCGAGGGGAACAGATGAACATCGATCCACCGAACACATTAGAACGCTTGACCCAGCAGCAGCGGACGCAGCAACAGCCGGGCGGCCCTATAAGCGCACAAACCAGCTCACCAGCACACCCGTCGCCGGATCAAATGGACTTTGAGCAGCATCTTAGCGAACTGCGGTCACACCGAATATCAGATTCAGCTGCCGCTTCGATGGATTCGCGGATTGGATCACCCTCGACCGTGACGAGGGGCAATCGGAGAGCTTGCGCCATCCAGGAAAACGAGCGGTGCCCGGCCGCGTCCTTCGTCAGGGGGCGCGCCGAACTTGCCGCATCGCTAGCCGGAGCAAGCGTTAAGGCGCTGAAGAACGAGATCAAACTCGCTGCGCAGCGAGCCGCACAGTGGCCACGAACCACCGGATCTTCTGCCGGCAGCGTCGACGTCGAGCGCATTTTCGACGATGTGGTGGCATCATCGTATCTGACGCTGCACCGTTTTCAGAACGAGGACATCGATTGTGAGCCTATTCTAGACGAGGAGGTGAGTGCCATCGCGCATGTGCGTTCCCTCGCGGGTTTGCGTGCTCAGGCGAGCCCGCATGTTTATAAGGCTGCTATCTGCTCGGACGACGAAAGGGAGGACGAAATTGATATGGCGCGCCTCGCGGCATGGCACACGAAAGGCGTTACAGAGAGTGCTTTTGTGTCATTGTCCCAGACCCCCTCGCGACTGCTCCTTTCAAAGGACCACAGCGAGAATGGCGCGAACGCGATTGCAAAAAACGCTAAGAAGCTGCACACTTATACGGTACCAAGCGTCACCGCCTGGCCGATCAAAAAGATCAACGATATTCTAGAGCGTGGGCATGCTCCCGGAGATGAGGAGCTGCGAGATTGGCTCGGGGGAATACCGCGCGAGGAGACCGAGGTCTTGTTTCTGGGCGGCAATTTAGCTGATTATTGGATAGCCAGTGTGGATAATCCGAACATGGCTAGCACACCGCAAGATCGTACGCCGATCAAGAAAGCAAGGATCACCTTCAATACGCCCGCGATGATGACGGACTCTCGAACTCATTGCCCCTCGGATTCCGGCGACCGACCCTCTCAGTCCTGACGAGCTATCGACTGCGGTCGAATCGGCCGGGGCTGGCGCCCCTGCTTTCTGCTATTTGGAAGTCAAGCGTGCCGGGCGCATGCGCGTCCGGTCCGAAGGCCGGGCCCCTCGTCAGAACGATAGCCAAGTCAGCGAAAGCGATCATGCTTCGCCGAGAAGGACGTGTTGCACGAACCCGACCGTGATGCTGTCTTACCCATCAGGTGCATGTCGGCACCAAAGCGTGAATTTGGATCTTACCCAATGTTACCCAACGTTGGTTTGAAAACCGCCTCAAGGCGGAAAAATGACGGATTACCATCCCTGCACCGCGGCCCTGGAAGAGGAGGGCACGCGGGTTTACAGGCCAAAGAGCCTAGAGGAGGGAATGATGACAAAAAAGCTCGCCGCTTTTCGCGGTTATTGGATGAGTTTTGCCCGAAACGTTCTCATCTGCTCCACGCTTTTGCCTGGAACGGCCGTGGTATTCACCCAAGCCAAGGCGAACGACATCAACTGGCGCCAGTTTGAAGGCGCCTCGATCGTCTGGGCCTATGACATTCATCCGTATGCCGACGCGGTCGCAGCCCAGTTGCCGGAGTTCGAGAAGCTCACGGGCATCAAGGTGACGCCCGAGCTTTATCCGGACGATGCTTATTGGAATAAGTTGACAATCCAGCTCAGTACCAAATCACCGAGTTGGGACGTCGTGGGGACGGGCATTCAACCAGCTTGGGATCTTGCGCCAGGTCAATTGCTTGAGCCGCTCGACAGTTATCTGAACGATCCGAAACTCACGGCGGCGGGCTACGACTACCAGGATTTCTTCCCTGCACTTCGGGATGCGCTGACCTGGAAGGTCAAAGAAGGGCAGATCGAGCCGGGAAGCGGACAGGTCTGGGCCATTGCGCATGGCTTTGAGAACATCCAGCTGTTCTACCGCAAGGACATCCTCGACAAGTACGGCATTAAAGTCCCAATGACTCCGCCGGAGATGTCCGCGGCCTGCGAGAAACTGAAGGCCGCGGACCCCGCCATCACACCTTTGGGCGTGCGCGGCGTGCGATTTTGGAGCAGCATCCACACGGCTGCGATCTCGATTGCCAGGTCCTATGGGGTGCACGATTTCGTCCTCAAGGATGGCAAGGCGGACACTGGCCTCGACTCGCCGGAGTCGATCGCGTTCCACAAGGACTATGTGGACATGATCAAGAAGTGCGCGGCTCCGTCCTTCGCCAACGACAATTGGTACCAGGTGGTCGATGGCATCAGTTCGGGACGAACGGCGATGGCGATCGATTCCAATATGTTCGGTTTTTGGAATGACGTGGCCGGCAAGCCCGCGTCGGGGAAGATCGCATTCGCGCCTCCGCTGCACGCTCCGAACAGCGAGAATTTCGAATCCAACATCTGGATCTGGTCTCTTGCGATGAATGCCGCGTCAAAGAAGAAGGGGGCAGCCTGGCTGTTCATCCAATGGGCAACGTCAAAGCAGGTCGGACTGAACGGCGCCGTCGCCGGCAAGCTCGTTAACTCTCCGCGTGCCTCTACCTGGAATGACAAGGCCTGGCTCGAATACGCGGCAAGGCCGGAGTTCAACAACTTCGTGGACACGTTCAAGACCGTGCAGGACAGAGCGAAACTCGCATTTACAGCTCGTGTCGGCTTTGCAGAAGCAATGAATGCCTGGGCCGTCGCTATGCAGAAAATGGTCAATGGAGCTGACGTGAAGGCCACGCTGGCCGACCTTGCCTCCGAGATTCGCTCGTCGATGTGAAACGCGCCTGGGGCGGCGAGCATCATCGCCGCCCCTGCATTGTAAAGACGAAGTGAGATGGACATTCCTGGATCCCACGGAATAGTGACACTACAGTCTTCGACCAGTCAACTTGCCTTGCCAAAAGACAAGTCGGTCAGGAGCGCTCAGGATTCGCGCCTTGATTGGTGGAGCATTGCCGCAATCACCCCTGCTATCATCGTACTTCTTGGCTTTCTTTTCCTGTTTTTCTATGGCGTCTTTCAGTCGCTGACCGATCTCAAGTTCGGTCGGCCTCTGGTCCACTTCATCGGCCTCAACAACTACGCGGCATTGATCAAGACAGGAGATTTTTGGAACAGCGTTCGTGCCACCGTTCTTTACGCCGGATCTTCGGTGCTTGCGGAAGCTGTATTCGGTCTGGCGCTTGCCAAGCTGTTCGCAACTGACGTCTTCCTTGCGCGTGTGATGCGGCCCGTCATTCTCTTGCCGCTCGTCCTGCCTCCGATGAGCGTTGCGCTCATGTGGACGACAATGATGGACCCGCAGAACGGGATTCTGAACTACCTGCTCTCCCTTGCGGGCATAAGCCGATTTGCATGGATTTCAGATCCAAACACCGCGATGTTCTCGCTTGTCCTTATTGACGTCTGGACGTATACGCCATTCTTCGCGCTAATCATTTTCGCCGGTCTCCGGGGCATCAATGAAGAGATCAAGGAAGCAGCGCGTGTCAATGGCGCGAATGGGTGGGCAACCTTCCTGCACATCGAGTTTCCGCTGATTGCGCCATACATTCTGATCGCCGCAGTGTTTCGGCTGATCGAATCCCTCAATCAGTTCGACATCATTTTCGGGACGACGCAAGGTGGGCCTGGGAATAGCACCTCCGTACTTTCGGTGCGAGCTTACATTACCGCGTTCCAGAACCTCGCCTTTGGGCGTGGTGCCGCACTGATGGTCGTCAATTGGATGATCGTGTTGATCGGAACTTTTGCCATGGTGAAGCTATGGCGCTTTGTTCGGCAGCGCGTTGGCTGAGGATGCAACCATGCGAGTGAAGCGCTCGAGCTCTACCAATTTGCTTCTGAACCTGCTCGTCGCCATTTGCGCATTGATCCTGGCCTTTCCACTCGTCTGGATCGCGATGACGTCGCTGAAGCAGCAGGCTGAAGTGATGACCTGGCCGCCAACCTTCCTGTTCGCGCCGACGCTGGAGAATTTCCGTGTCCTGTTTGATGCCACCCAGGCCGGAGCGACCAGCTATGGCACCATCAAAGTCGACTTCTTAACGCCGATCACGAACAGCGTCGTCATTGCGCTGGGCTCCGTAATCATCTCCCTGCTCATTGGGGTGCCAGCCGGCTACGTCCTAGCCAGGCGAGACATACCTTTTAAGGAAGACATTGCCTTCTTCATTTTGGGCTTCCGCTTTGCCCCGGTCCTCTTGGTCGTCATCCCGCTGTTCAGCGTCTTTCAGACGATCGGATTGTATGACACCTATATCGGGATGATTTGGGTCTACCAAGTCGTTACATTGCCAATGATTGTTTGGCTGAGCCGCTCCTATATCGAAGACATCCCAAAAGACATAGAGGAGGCAGCCGCCATGGATGGGGCCAAACCCGCCCGAGTCGTGGTGCACATCGTGCTGCCGCTTTTGAAGCCGGGCCTCGTCGGGGCATCGTTGCTCATCTTCCTACTCGCTTGGCATAACTTCGCCTTAGGTCTGATGCTCAGTTCGACCAAGGCGCCGGTAACGGTCGCTCTTCTCAAGCTGCTGAATCCAGGCGTGCAGTTCTATCCGGTCATGGCCGCAGGGCTGGTTGTGACGATGATCATTCCCGTCATTCTGATCGTGATTGGTCAGCGTCATCTTGAACGCGGCCTAACCTTCGGTGCCGTAAAATGAGCGTCAGGCCATTGATGTTCTTCGGAACGACGAATCTCGATCTGTGCTTCAATGTCGAGCGGCTTCCAACGCCGGGTGAAAGCCTGATGGGTACGGTTACTCGTCACCCTGGAGGAAAGGGCGCGAACCAAGCCGTTGCTGCTGCCCGGCTCGGCCTGAAACCACACTTCTACACGCATCTGGGTGATGATGATGCCGGTCAGTCGCTTTTAAAATCGCTTATGGAAGCTGGCGTTTGCATTGACGCAATCACGGTCTGTGCAGGCGAAGTCTCGGGCTCGGCCTTGGTTATGGTCGCTGACGACGGCTCCAACATGATCGTCATAGACCCAGGCGCCAATTCGAAGGTGGCGCCGGACATGATCGAGAGCGCAACAAAATTCATAGAGCACGATACAATCGTCGTCGCCGAAATGGGTATGCCGATCCCCGCGCTCAATCGACTCTTCGAGCTGAAGCGTAAAAAAGGCTTCGAGCTTATTTTCAACCCGGCCCCGGTAAGGCCAGGTCTTCCATCAGCTGCGTGGAGAAGCGTTGATTTCGTCACGCCGAACCAGACAGAAGCTTTCGAGCTGACAGGCATCGAGGTATGCGACTTCGATAGCGCCGCCTGTGCGGCGGGCAAGCTGCTTGATCTTGGGCCCGGTGCCGCGCTGATCACGCTCGGAGCGCAGGGAGCATATTATGCTGATGCCACGCGCTCCTTTGCTCTGCGCGCGTTTCCCGTCAAGGTCGTCGATACCACGGCCGCAGGAGATGCTTTCAATGGGGCATTCGCAGCATCGCTCGCTCAGCGGCTGCCTTTAAAGGAAGCAGTGAGGAAGGCACTAGCGGTTGCAGCCTTATGTGTGACACGGCGCGGTGCTCAAAGCTCAATGCCGACAGCCCAGGCTGTTGACGAGTTTCTACAGTCTCAAACGATCTTGGAGTTGGAATGACCGAACAGTTCTCAGTTGCAAACCGAACGGTGCTCGTCACCGGGGCAGGCGGCGGTATTGGCTCTGCCATTGCTAATGCGTTTCGCCAGGGAGGCGCGAACGTCGTTGCCACCGATGCCAATCTGGAGAACCTCAGAGACACTTTGCCAAGACTGCCCCATGGCAACGGCATAGTGCCCATGGCTATGGATGTCGCGCGCGAGGAGGACGTCGGAAGGGTCCTCGAACAGATCGACGAACACTTTGGCCGGCTGGACGTGCTGGTCAACAATGCAGGCATAAAATCTGCCCAGCCGTTGCTTAGCGGCAGCGCTGAAAAAATTGAACGTACGATCCAGATCAACTCGATCGCGGTCCTGCGCTGTTCAAAACTGGTCGTCGAGCGCTTCATGAAAAGCAAGGGCGGACGCATCGTCAATGTCGGTTCCTCGCTGTCCTCGCAAGGTGCAGTTTTCAACTACCAGGCCGGCGGAGGCGACTATTGTCTTTCGAAGGCAATCGTTCACGACGTGACCAAACTACTTGCCTATGAATGCGCGCCCCTCAGCATCAACGTGAACGCAATCGCGCCTGGCATCATTGATACTCCCATGCACGGTCGCCCGCGGGAGGAGACTGAAGCGCGCCATGGTGGCCGGATTCCGTTGGGACGGGTTGGCGTGCCTGAGGATATCGCAGGGCTAGCCGTCTTCCTCGCGAGTCCTGCGGCTTCCTACATGACAGGGCAGATCGTTCACGTGAACGGCGGGATGCTGATGAATGGCTAGCCCAGGCTCTCACCTCAACTGGCCGTCAGTCGCTGGGATCATTTCGGACCTCGATGGCGTCCTCTATCGTGGAGATGCCGCAATTGTCGATGCCATAGAAGCGTTTGCGCGATGGCAGGCGGCCGGACTGCCGTTCTGCTTCGTGACAAACAATTCGACCCACACGCCGGAGGACGTCGTCCGCAAATTGGAAGCGTTTGGCCTTGCAATCGCGCCGAACGAAGTGGTTACCAGCGCGATTGCGGCCGCAGAACTCGCACGCGCGAAGTACCCGGACGCGAGCCGCGTATATGTCATCGGCGCGCCCTCGCTTGCGAATGCAGTCGCCGCGGTAGGTCTGGACGTTACTGACCAAGAGCCGGAGATCGTCATGATGGGTCTCGATCGCCGCATCACGCATGAGAAGATGCGGATTGCTGTTAAGGCGATCTTGAACGGAGCCGCCCTCATCGGCACCAACCCTGATCTTCTCTTGCCGACCGCCGATGGCTTTGAACCGGGAGCAGGAGCAACGATTACGGCTGTGGCTGCTGCCGCCCAGGTCAAACCCCTGATCGCTGGTAAGCCTGAGCCGCACATGATCAAAACGGCGCTTTCCCGTCTAGGGACGATGCGCAGCGCCACACTGATGATCGGTGACCAGATTGCGACGGATATTCAGGCCGGTAAGCGAGCTGGCGTTCCAACCGTGCTGGTCACGACCGGCGTTCCGCCGCGAGAAGATCCGGCCCTGGCACCGCCCGATTTCATCGTATCGAGCCTGGCAGAGATTGAGATCCCGGCGTTGGTTGGAAGCCCGCGATAGAGGAGAGCGTGATGGCCGATGTTCGTCTGGAAGGCGTCAGCAAGGCGTATGGGACTATCCAGATCCTGCGGAATATCAACCTGACAATCGACCATGGCGAATTCGTCGTCTTCGTCGGGCCATCCGGGTCGGGGAAATCGACGCTGCTGCGCATGATCGGAGGGCTGGAGCCAATTAGCGGTGGGCGGCTGCTGATCGATAACGAGGTCGTCAACGATGTTGACGCGGCTGATCGTAACCTTGGCATGGTGTTTCAGAGCTACGCTCTCTATCCGCATATGACTGTCCGCGAGAATCTCGCCTTTCCTCTACGCATGGCGAAAGTTAGCAAAGCCGAGATTGATACCAGGGTTGCGCAGACTGCCTCGCTGTTGCAAATCGATCATCTCTTGGATCGTAAACCTCGACAACTCTCCGGCGGGCAGCGGCAGCGCGTGGCAATCGGGCGTGCCATTGTGCGTGAGCCCAAGGTGTTTTTGTTCGACGAGCCGTTGTCCAACCTGGATACGGAATTGCGTGTCCAAATGCGGGTTCAGATTGCCAAGCTTCACAAGCAATTTGGCAACACGATGATTTATGTGACGCACGACCAAATCGAAGCGATGACGATGGCTGACAAGATCGTCGTGCTCAAGGACGGCGTTATCGAGCAGGTGGGTAGCCCACATGATCTCTACCACAATCCGGCGTCCCGGTTTGTCGCGGGATTCATTGGCTCGCCCAAGATGAACTTCCTGGGCGGAAAGGTCGAAGCAGCGAATGAGTTCGGCATGGACGTTAGACTGGACGCGGGCACGGTGGTCTGCGTCCCCGTGGAGCCGGACAAATCGCTCATCGGCAAGCCGATCACGCTTGGGATCAGGCCCGATGATTTCTCCCCATCGTCCGCAGAGAAGGATATCGCAATCGATCTCGATCTCGATTTCGTCGAGCATCTTGGTAGCGTCACTTACGTTTACGGCAACGCCGGAAAGGAGGCAGTCGTCGCAAAAGCATCAAAGCCCGAGCCGCTCAAAAGCTCCGGCAAAGTTCGGCTTGCGGCCTGCCCGGCGGACTGCCATCTTTTCATGGCGAACGGAAAAGCCCTGCGACGGTTGCATGCGCCCGCAAATTGGAGCTAATTTTAGTTAGTGCCGCGCCAGGAGCGAACGCGGTCTATAGACACGGACGGATGAGGTGAAGGGAGGCGGTATCAGGCAGTTCTTCCGGAACTCCCGTTCGTTTGTGCTGGGGGCGGGGATCGGATCGGGCATGGCTGCGAGAGCCGCCGAACGAGCAGGAGCAGATTTCGTGCTTGCGCTCAATGCCGGCCGATTTCGCGCGATGGGCGGTTCTTCACCCGCCTCAATCCTTCCAATCCGAAATACCAATGAATTCGTGGCCGGCTTCGGTCGGACCGAGATCCTGCCCAGCACGAAATTGCCGGTATTCTTCGGCGTTTGTACCTTTGATCCGCAGCTCGATATTGATCGTTGGCTCGATCGGATCAGCAGATGGGGTTTTTCGGGC
This sequence comes from Bradyrhizobium sp. LMG 9283, assembly GCF_045571415.1. Lineage (NCBI taxonomy): Bacteria > Pseudomonadati > Pseudomonadota > Alphaproteobacteria > Hyphomicrobiales > Nitrobacteraceae > Bradyrhizobium > Bradyrhizobium sp. LMG 9283. The sequence goes on along the minus strand of NZ_CP120691.1, from coordinate 7,597,264 downwards.
GTCACTAACTTCCCTTCCGTCATCCACATTGATGACTACAGGAGGTCGTTGCTTGAGAAATGCGGCCTAGGTTACGCCCGCGAAATAGAGCTGCTGGTGAAGGCGGCAAAACGTGGCCTGATGACGATCGCCTATACTCGAACCCAATCCGAAGCAAGGCGCATGGTCGAAGCTGGTACTCAGGCCATCTGCATCAACTTCAATCTCAATCGTGGCGTTGAAAGCGCATCCGACCCATCGATTAGCCTGTCGGAGCTTGCCGCGCGCACGAGCGCTGTCGCGCGTGTGGCTCAATCCGTCGACCGAAACGTGATCTGCCTACTTGGCGGCGGGCCGATAACGAAGCCTGACGAACTCTTGGATATCTGCGGCGAAACGGGTGTCAAGGGCTTCATCGGGGGCTCCTCGCTCGATCGCGTCCCGCTGGAGATGTCTGTCCTTGAGGTCACCTCGGGATTCAAGACTCTTCACTTGTTGCGGGAGAAGGTGGATCTCCTTGAGCGCCAACTCCAGTTGAGCGGCTTCAGGCACGGGATCATCGCACAGTCCTCAATCATGAAACGCGTTCTTGAGACCGCAAAGCGCCTGGCTTCCCATCCCAGTCCTGTGCTCGTTTGGGGCGAGACCGGCTCGGGCAAGCGAAGGATAGCCAGCCTGGTCCAGGCCTTCAGCGACCGCAAGCACGCGAAGGCAGCGCTGTTTCAATGCCGACCCGGCTTGCCCATCGATACGGTCGGTGCGCTTTTTGGGGCCGAGCGCGATCAGAGCAGGAGACGCCAACTGTCGCTGCTGGAAAGCGCAAACGATACGACCGTGTTGCTGCTGCATCTCGATCAGCTTTCCCGTGATGGGCAGGAAAGGCTTGCCGATTACCTCGAGACCGGTAGTTTCGCGCCCTTGAACGGCGCATCCATTGTGCGCTCCAGTGCTCGAATCATCGCAACGGCCACGGTTGCTCGTGGGGCGGGCCTTCAAACGGTGCTATGTCCCCGGCTGCTCGGCTTGTTTTCGGGGCTCGACATCAAGCTACCTGCCTTGCCAGACCGACTGGAAGACCTCCCTCAGCTGGTTCAGCATTTCACAGTCGAGGCGAAGGGAGATTCGAATGCCCAAACGCTGGCGATTGAAAATTCTGCATTTTTGGCGCTCGCTGGCCATGATTGGCCCGGCAATTTAAGGGAATTGCGCCAGATCGTGAACCTGCTCGTGACACTCCCAGATGCGCATATCAGCGCGGGCGTTCTGAGGCCGCTGTTGAACGCGTCGGCACCAGCTAAGCCGAAAAATGCATTCTCCGAGCGGGAATGGATCATAGAAGGCTTGAAACGAAACAGACTTCATCGCGGAAAAACGGCCAGTTCTCTGGGGCTTTCAAGAAAAACCCTCTACAACAAAATCAAGAAGCTGCGGATCTTGGAGTAGCAGTCCCGGTGTTCACGTTGCTCAAGCTAGCCGCCTCGAAGCGGTCCCGTCCGAAAGCGTGAACATTGGTAATGATGACCGGGTGCGCCAAGGCTCACCATGCGATTTCACGTTCACTAAGCCGATTGCGCCGCGATCACCATTCGCCTCATTTCGCATGTCCATGACCCATTCGTCATCAGCGAGATCGGCGCGACCGACAATTGCTTCCTTCGGACTCGCGCCATCTAGAGCGAGTTGGGGTCGACTTGAATCGTAGGGATTCCCAAAGGGAGCGAACCGTGATTCATCCTTGAGGCCGGAAGGAGGCCGGCAGGGATGGCGCATGGAGAGGCTCTTCGCATTCGGGTGATCAAGGCCGTCGTTGAGGATGGTCTTTCGCGGAATGAAGCGGCCCGGGTATTCCGGGTCGGGATCGCAAGCGCGATCCGCTGGGTGAAGGCGTTTGAGGAAACGCAGCGCACGGCGGCTTTGCCGACCGGCGGGGACCGGCGCTCGGTGCTGAAGCCGCATCGGGAGTGGCTGCTGGAACTTCGGCGCAAGGAGAACGATCTGACGCTCGATGCGATCGCCGAGCGACTGCTTCGCAGGCATGGCGTCGAAGCCGACAAGTCGATGCTGTCGCGCTTCTTTGCCGGTGAGGGCATCAGCTTCAAAAAAAACCGTGTACGCCAGCGTGCTGATTCCGCTCGATGTCGCCCACCATTCCGGAATGATCTCGCCCACCGTTCCGATTTGATCTCGCCCGCCATTCCGAGATGATCTCGCCCACCATTCCGGGATGATGTCGCCCGGGGTGACGAGGCCTCTTCTGGCTCCGATACGGTCCGCCTTTCGGCTTTGCGAAGGGGGACCTGGATGCCGACGGAGAGGTTTGCGATGCGCCATGTGCGCGATGTGATCAGATTGAAGTCGGCCGGGATGCCGACCCGCGAGATTGCGCGGCGGGTGGGGACAGCCCCTTCGACGGTGCGGTTGACGATCCACCGGTTCGAGGCGGCGGGGCTGACCTGGCCATTGCCCGACGCCATCACCGACGCTGTGCTGGAAGCCCGGCTGTTCGCCAGCGCGGGAGCCGGTCCCGGCACCCGGCGGGGCCATCGCCGGCAGGCCGAGCCGGACTGGGCGGCGGTGCACCGCGAGCTCCGGCGCAAGCACGTGACGCTGTCGATCCTGTGGGAGGAGTACATCGCGGGCGAGCCCGGCGGGTATCGCTATTCGCGTTTCTGCGAGCTCTACCGCGCCTGGGAAGGCCGGCTGTCGGTGACGATGCGCCAGTCGCATGCGGCCGGCGACAAGCTGTTCGTTGACTATGCCGGCGACGGCGTCCCGGTGGTGATCGACCGGCGCACCGGCGAGCGGCGCAGTGCGCAGATTTTCGTCGCGGTGCTCGGCGCATCGAGCTTCACCTACGCGCAGGCGACCTGGACGCAGGGGCTCGCCGATTGGATCAGCGGCCACGTCGGCGCCTTCGAGGCGATCGGCGGCGTACCGGCGCTGCTGGTGCCGGACAACACCAAAGTCGCTGTGATCAAAGCCTGTCTCTACGATCCCAGGATCAATCGCAGCTATGCCGACATGGCGGCGCATTACGGCACCGCCATTCTGCCGGCCAGGCCGCGACGGCCGCGGGACAAGGCCAAGGTCGAGCAGGCGGTCCTGATGGTCGAACGCTGGCTGCTCGGGCGGCTGCGCCACCGCACCTTCCACAGCCTCGCCGACGTCAACGCGGCGATCGCCGAGTTGATGATCCGGCTCAACGAGGAGCGACCGATTAGGCGGCTCGGTGTCACCCGCCGCAAGCTGCTGGAGGAGATCGACCGGCCAGCGCTGAAGGCCCTGCCGGAGAACCCTTACGAGTTCGCCGAGTGGCGGATCTGCCGGGTCAGCATCGATTATCACGTCGAGGTCGAGGCGCATTATTACAGCGTTCCGCATCGCTTCGTCCGCGCCGAGGTGGAGGTGCGCTTCACGGCTCGCACCGTCGAGATCTTCCACAAGGGTGAGCGGATCGCCGCGCATCAGCGCATGAGCGGCAACCACAAGCACACGACCGTGCCGGAGCATATGGCCTCCAGTCATCGGCGCTACGCTGGCTGGACCATCGAGCGCATCCGTAAGGACGCCGCCTCGATCGGGCCGGCCACCGCGGCGCTGTGCGACCTGATCCTCGACGAGCGGGCGCATCCGGAACAGGGCTTCCGCGCCTGTCTCGGCATCATCCGGCTCGCCCGATCCTACGGGCACGAGCGGCTCGATGCCGCCGCCATGCGGGCGATCGATATTGGCGCGCGCACGTACGGCTCGGTCAAATCGATCCTTGCCAACAATCTCGATCGGCGTCCTTCACCCAAGCGCTCCGCGGACGACGCGCCGATCCTTCATCCCAACATCGCACGCGGGCCGCGCTACTACAATTAGGAGATCACATCTTGCTCACGCATCCGACCCTCGATCAACTCTACGCGCTCGGCCTGCATGGCATGGCCAAGGCCTTCGCCGACATCGAAGCCGGCGGCGAGGCCGCAAGCCTCGGCCACGCCGAATGGCTTGCGCTGCTGCTCGAACGCGAAGCGTCATTACGACGCGACAAGCGGCTGTCGAAGCGGCTGCAATACGCCAAGCTGCGCCAGGAGGCCTGCGTCGAAGACATCGACTACCGCACTCCACGCGGCCTCGACCGCAGCCTGCTGACGAAGCTGGTCGAAGGCCGCTGGATCGATGACCACGCTAACCTGCTGATCTGCGGGCCCTCCGGCGTCGGTAAGAGCTGGCTCGCCTCAGCGCTCGGCAACAAGGCCTGCCGTGACAATCGCTCCGTGCTCTACCAGCGCGTCCCGCGGCTGTTCACCGATCTCGCTTTGGCGCGCGGCGACGGCCGCCACTCCCGCCTGCTGCGCGCGCTTGGCCGCGTCGATCTCCTCATCTTCGACGACTGGGGCCTCGAGCCGCTCGACGCCGCCGCCCGCCACGACCTCCTGGAGATCCTCGAGGACCGCTACGGCCGCCGCTCCACCATCGTCACCAGCCAGCTCCCGGTCGATCAATGGCACGCGCTGATCGGCGATCCCACCTACGCCGACGCCGTCCTCGACCGCCTGGTCCATAACGCCCACCGGATCGATCTCAACGGCGAAAGCATGCGGCGAACCCGCAAACCCGACCGAAAGGCTTGAGCCTGTGGCGCTGTGGACATGCCGCTACGCTTGGACAACGCAAGAGCGTCGCCCACATGCCCACAGCAGGAGCAACAGAAAAACCAACCCGTCGAGCCGCGATTCAAGATTGACCACGCGGCTTCGCCGATGCCAGAAACCAGACAGCCAGAACGCCTCGCGCCCCGGGCGACATCAAATCGGAATGGTGGGCGAGATCATCTCGGAATCCTGGGCGAGATCAAATCGGTACACCCGGGCGAGATCATCGGAATCAGCACGCCAGCGAGCAGGATCGTCCCGACGTCGTTGAGCGCCGGCAAGCGTGGCGGTGCGCGCAACCCAGCCTTGGCGGTCGGCTCATCTTCCTCGACGAGACCTGGACGACGACGGCGATGACGCGTCGTTACGCCTGGGCTGGGGTCGGCGAACGTGCCCTGGGCCATGCGCCGCACGGACATTGGAAGACGACGACGTTCCTTGCCGGCCTGACCCGCGAGGGGCTGATCGCGCCCTTTGTGCTCGATGGGCCTATCAACGCCGAGTGCTTCTTCGCCTACGTCGAGCAAATCCTCGTTCCGGTACTGCGCGCCGGCGACACAGTGATCCTCGACAACCTGTCGAGCCATAAGAATGAGGCGGCTGGGCGTCTCATCGCCGACGCCGGCGCGAGCCTCCTGTTCCTGCCGCCCTACAGTCCTGATCTCAATCCGATCGAGATGGCCTTCGCCAAACTCAAAGAATTGTTGCGACAAGCCCAGGCAAGAACCGTCGACGCACTCTGGGATCTCATCGGCCGCTCTCTGAGCCTCTTTACCCCCGAAGAATGCGCTAATTACATCCGCCATTGCGGGTACAATCCGTTTTGATCGCAACTCGCTCTAAACGCGTGTTGTGGCGAGAACAGGATCGTCGGGCGGATCACTCGAGCTGTTGGGGAAAAGGTGCGGTCGGTCGACATCGCCCGGCTGCTGATGGCGGTTAGAATCGAATGGTGGGCCGAGAGTTTCTCGATGCATCAGTCGAATGCCCATCCAACCTGTTGCCGGCCATCAGAAAAAGTCCGATCTGTGAGGGGGAGCTCGCGCACATGTGCATCGGCGCGCGCATGCGAGTCCGGGAGTGGCCCCGGAATCGAATTGAGCTGTCGGACCCGTTGGTATCTCTCTCCGAAACATCGCTCGTTCCTATGGAAGCACGCATTTGCCGCGAGAAACCTTTGGATTAGGAAATAAGCTCGCCCGCGTATTGTGCTGACGAAGTATCGGTTGCTCTTTCACAATCGCGCGGGCCGGTAGTGCCAGCGTGCCAGCGGCCACCTGTTAGATGAATCGTGCCCGTGCGACTCCGCAAATCGCGTTTCTAGAGCCGTGGGAAGGTAACTCTCGCATCAGACCTGGAAGACAGCTGCGCCTAATACGGTCGGTTTACCCAACGTTACCCCGATGCTGAGGTCGTGCACCGTGACCAATCCCACATCATTTGGATAATAGCGACCGGCGTCCAGAATTTGGTTCTGATTCTGATCTCTTGGCTCCGCTGGCAGACCGGCTCGTCTGCTTTCTCCCAAGACTTGAGCCGCTGCCGGAGAAATCCGGCAGCGGTGTTTTTTTGGAGCTTCATCATGCCCACTTTGCGGTCGAGATAGGTGATTGCAGCCAGTCCGATGGACGGACTATCGCGGAAAGCGGTCAGTCTTCTGGGGTCGTCAAGACAAACCCATCGTCAGGCAGCTGCGGATCTTAGAGAGCAGTCCCGCTCGTCACTTTCTTCAAGTTGGCCGCTTCGAAGTCGTCCCATCCAAAAGCGCGAACATTGGTAATGACGATCCGTGCTGGCCAAGGCTTACCAGCTCCATCTCCTCGCTCATCGTCCGTGTAAGAGCCTCTGCTGGTAGATGGATGAGTCCGTTCAGATGGGAGCCAAGTCGCTTCTCCGCTGCGGTAATTTCAGAATCGCTCGCGATGGCAAACAACGCCTTGAAACCATGGCTTGTGAACCATTCCATCCGCCGAAGTTCGAGCTCCTGTCCGGCATCAACCGGTACGCCCGCCGCCGACCGCTCGAGCATAGATGCGGGCGGGAAATTGGCGACGCCGGTGATGCCGGCATCCTTCAACGATTCGGCGATATCCTCCCAGCAAGCGAAGGGGTCGATCATGAGTATCGCTGCATAGACATAAGGAGCGGATGTTGCCTTGTCGAGGGTTAGCAAGTCTCGCAAAAGACAGTCGTTCCAGTCGAGGATTGGCAGGGTCGCCATGACCAGCAGGGAGCCTTCTGGAAGGCTGCGCAAAGAGGGCGCGTAGACGTGCAGTTGTGCGCCTTTAGCTATGTCCGACATGCGTGTGGCAAGTCTGCCGGGAACTCTCGCTCTCACCGTTTCTACCCAATGTTACCCAGTTGGACGCCTCACCGATCTTATACCCGGTTAGAGCCGGGTCTAGACCACCTGTTGTTAGGAATGGTTCTGGGAGGAAGATCGTGTCTCACCATTGTACGGACGACCACAGGTCGGGCCGGGATGGTAACCTGTCCGAACTGGCGACCGGATCCACGACTACGGACGCGGTCGCGATCGTGGCCACACTGGATACCAAAGGCCGCGAGGCGTCTTACCTTGCCGGCATTATCGAGGCGTGCGGACGCAAGACCATCCTGATCGACGTCGGCACTAAGAGGGATGACGGCGACAAACAAGCCGATGCGAAGACCCCCACCGAACTCTTGAAGCAGATTGCTGAAAGGACGCGCAGCAAGGTTGGGGACCTCGTGGGATCAGGAACGATCAGCGCGATTATCGGGGTTGCGGGTGGCAAGGGGAGCGCGGTTTTCGGCGAGGTTGTGTTTGAGCTGCCTTATGGCTTTCCGAAACTTCTGGTGAGCAGCGCAAGGCCTGCGCTACTCGCCGAATTGGCCACTCACAGCGACATCATCCTCTATCCGACGCTGGTCGATCTCTTCGGCATCAATGTCTTTACCACAAGGGTGCTCGAGAACGCGGGGCGGGCCATTGCGGCCACGCGCTATGCTCCCGCCAAGCTTGGACGAGACAAGAAGATCGTTGCGATCACTGCCTTCGGCGTGACCACGCCAGCGGCGAATCAGTGCGCAGCGCGGCTTGCCGACGCCGGCGTAGACGCAATCGTCTTTCCGGCTAACGGGGCGGGCGGCCGTAAAATGGAGCAGCTGATCGCGGCTGGTGAATTCGACGCCGTCATTGATTTGACCACAACGGAGCTCGCAGACGAAATCGTTGGAGGCACCGCAAGCGCGGGTCCGGATCGGCTCAACGCAGCGTCGCGGCAAAAGATTCCGCAAGTGATCGCGCCCGGTGCGGTCGATATGGTCAATTTTGGGCTGCCATCGAGCGTTCCTGATCAGTTTCGCGGTCGGCAGTTCTACGCCCATACGCCTTACACGACGCTCATGCGCACAACTGCGTCTGAGAACGCGAGCATTGGCCGGCTCACGGCAGAACGACTATCGCGAGCAAAAGGACCCGCAATGGTCCTTTGGCCGGCGAAAGGCGTATCCGATTACGACCGGCAAGGCGGCATCTTCTACGATCCCGACGCCGACAAGGCTTGGCTGGATGCGGTCAAGGAACATCTCTCCGCGCACGTCATGGTCCGCCACCTGAACTGTCACATTAACGATGGCGAGTTCGCCGAGGCTGCCACGGCATGGATCCTGGAACAACTCACGCAAGAAGGTTCATCCCATGCGGATGTTTGAGCGAACGGAAATCCTTTCCAGGATCGAAGGACAGGTGGCGGAGCGAAAAGCAATTCTCGCGGCAGGAAGTAGCTGCGGCCTGGTCGCGAAATGTGCCGTTCTTGGAGGTGCCGACATGCTGGTGGTCTACTCGACCGGCCTGTCGCGTCTGATGGGGCTTCCCACGAGCCGGATTGGCGATTCCAACGCACGCACGTTGGAGCTTGCGGCGGAAATTCGTAACGTGGTGTCTTCCGTGCCGGTGGTTGGCGGTATTGAGGCTTGGGATCCTCTCCGGCTCGACCTCGATGCTCTTTTGGACAAGTTCTGGGCTGCCGGGTTCTCCGGCGTCATCAACTATCCGACGATCTCCACCATGGGTGACAACTGGCGTGACCGCCGCGGCCGCGTCGGCCTCGGCTTTGAACGTGAGGTCGAACTGATCGCTCTCGCGCGCAAGAAGAATATCTTTTCGCTCGCCTATGTCGCAAGCCCTCAAGACGCCAAAGCGATGGCAAGTGCGGGGGCCGACTGCATCGTCCCACATGTCGGCGCAACGCGCGGCGGCCTGGTCGGTCATGAGGACGGGCAATCCATAAAGGAGGCGATCCGGCGCATCAATGAGATCAACGCGGCGGCGCGAACAGTCCGGTCGGACGTCCTCTCGCTTTGCCATGGTGGGGCAATTGCCGAGCCTGAAGATACGATCGAGGTCTATCGGACGACCGAGTGTGTCGGCTTTGTTGGCGCATCCTCAATTGAAAGAATTCCAATTGAGCGGGCAGTGAAAACAGCGGCGGCGGAATTCAAAGCTGTTCCGCTTCCGCAAACTCATTGACGTTCACTGCAACGTGCAGCGAGGCCGCATGAACACACCAAATGGAGCTAAACCGGACACGATCGCTTTCGCCTCCAAAGGAAGGACGAGGGCGGATCAGGACTGGGAGACAGATGTCCTCGTGATCGGCAGCGGCGCGGCTGGACTGTCGGCGGCGCTCTATGCGGCAAAGGCCGGACTGCGCGTCATTGTATGCGAGAAATCTCCGCGACTTGGCGGAACGACGGCCCTGTCCAACGGCATGATCTGGGTTCCGTGTTCTGCTCAGGCGCGCGCGGCTAACATCGATGACACCATCGCCAATGCGAGGACATACCTGCAGCATGAACTCGGCGTCCATTATCGTGCGCAATTCATTGATGCTTATCTTGAAGACGGCCCGGCGGCGCTAGCCGCGCTCGAGAACGGCACGAGTGTCAAGTTTACCTTGGCCTCTACGCCCGATTATCACTCGAGCCAACTTGGCGGCGCTGATACGGGACGAGCACTGAGCCCCGCCCCATATGATGGGCGGCTTCTAGGCAACGACTTCGATTTGATTGGTGACCCCATTCGCGTTGTGCTCGGGGGCATGATGATCTCATCGAGTGAGGTGAGAAGCTTTCTCAACCCGCTCCAATCTGTTGCGTCGCTCAAGCACGTCTTAACTCGCCTGAACCGCTATGCGCGGGATCGGCTCACCTTCAGGCGTGGTACTGAGCTCAGCGGCGGGAATGCCTTGATCGCGCGGCTGCTGGTGAGCCTGCGCGAGTACGGCGTAGAAATTTGGCCATCTTCTCCAGCGCGCGAACTCATCAAGGAAGGCGGGCGCGTCACGGGTGCTGTTGTCAAGCGGATCAACCTTGACATCCGCGTGCGCGCCTCGCGTGGTGTTGTTCTTGCAACTGGCGGCTTTGCCCGGAACGCGCAGTTGAGGGCGGACCTCAGTGGCGCACACCAGCATGACGTTACGTTGGCCCACGCCGATGTTAACGGTGACGGCATTGAGCTTGCAACCACACTCGGGGCCGCCATCGACAAAGATGTCGCATCCGCCGGCTTCTGGACCCCAGTGTCAATCCTGAAACGCGGCAGCGGCTCGCAGGTCGTGCCATACGGCTGGCTCGACCGCGGCCGTCCTGGGGTCATTGCTGTCGGTCCAAATGCCAGACGCTTCGTCAACGAATCGAATTCGTACCACGATATTTGCCTGGCAATGTTTGAAAACGGATATCCAGCAGATAAGCGATTCTACTTCATCTGCGATCACCAGTTTGTGCGATTGAGGGGCATGGGACACCTGCTGCCATGGCCCTGGACGTTGAGCATCGGTAAATATGTCCGCCTTGGCTACATCAAGGCAGGTGAAACGATCTCGGAGCTCGCAAAGCAGCTGGGACTAGATTCCGCTGTGCTTCAAAAGACGATCGAGGAACACAACGCGCACGCTGCCCAAGGACGCGATCCCGTTTTTAAGCGTGGGGAATCGGCTTTCAATCGAACGCTCGGCGATCCGACCGTGGGAAAAAATCCAAATCTTGGACCAATCAAAGACGGACCATTTGTCGCATTGCCGATCGTTCCGGCAACGCTTGGCACGGCGACCGGATTGGCGACCGACAGTTACGGAAACGTCCTGGATGCACAAGGCAACGCAATCCAGGGTCTTTATGCTTGCGGCAACGACATGACGTCGCCGATGCGCGGAATTTATCCCGGGGCAGGCATAACGATCGGTCCGGCCATCGTATTCGCCTATCGCACCGTCAACGCAATAATGCTTTCCGCCGATCAGGAGCAAAAAGCCATCGCTTCCGGAGCTTGACCGTCTATCACACTCGTGTGTTGGCGGGGAATATGTGCTCGGGTCCGGGGCGCGCATCGATAGAACTGGAGTCGGACAGCCTTCATCAGCAGCTCTCAGCGGACGTGGCTCCCGACCCGCGACATTATCGAATTGGCGGCCGGTTCGAGCGTGGTGAGCCCCGGCGGAGGGGGAGATCGCCGCACCACCTGTCTTCGATGTATCGCAAAGAGCTGGGCTCCCATAGGTGTTCAAAGGCACATGACAACGGGAGAAATCGATCGTTCAACAGCTAGGCTGCGTACTGACGAATCGAAAATGTCAGGACAAGCCGCGCAGGCGTCTGCTGCCCCGACGCGATCGAAATCCGCCGGCCGCGAGGCAGTGATGCAACTCGACAAGATCGATTTTCGTCTTCTTGATCTCATCCAACGAAACAATCGCCTCTGTAGTGAACAACTTGGCGGGAAGGTCGGCCTATCTGCATCCGGAGTTCAACGTCGGCTGAAGCGCCTTCGATCCAAGGGTGTCATAGAGGCCGACATTTCCATCATTTCTCCAAAAGCAATTGGGCGGAATGTGACGGCAGTGGTTCTCATCTCCTTAGAGCGCGCGCGTGCCGACACTGTTGATCGCCTAAAGCGGCAAATTCGCAAGATGCCTGAAGTGATGAGCGCATTCTACGTTACAGGTCTGGCCGATCTCGTCTTGCTAGTTACCGTAAACGATATGGAGGATTACGAGCGGTTTGCACGGCGTCTTACAGAGGATAGTTCAGACATAAAGCGCATTGAAACAATGGTTGTCATGGATCGGTTCAAAGTAGGATTCACTTTGCCAATAGCGTCCATCGCATAGTGTTAAGCGACTGCCGATGAGGACATTGGCTTGCACAACTGCCGTCGACCGCAGTCCGTAAGGGTCGGCTTTGGACTTTATGGCTAGATCGATCACATTCTTTCAGATGGGGGATACGTTGCGTCGCTCGCGTCACGCCAAGATCGTGGCAACCGTCGGTCCGGCAAGTGCCGAGCCTGAGAAGATACGTGCTCTCTACCTTTCCGGGGTAGATATCTTTCGGCTAAACTTCAGTCACGGAACCCACAAAGACCACGCCAAGAGTTATGTGTGTATCCGTGAACTCGAGCGGGAATTCGGCCGGCCGATAGGCATCCTGCAGGATCTCCAAGGTCCAAAGCTCCGCATCGGCTCCCTTGAAGAAGGCACGCTGGCTTTGCGTGCCGGAGAAACGGTCCGCTTTGTGATCGATGGAGCCAAAGGAGCAAAGCAATCGATACCCTTGCCTCATCCGGAGATTTTTGCAGCCGTCCATCCCGGACAAGAACTTCTCATCGACGATGGCCGGGTGCGCTTGAAGATCACCGAGCCAGGAGACGGAGAAATCGTTGCGCAAGTGGCGGTCGGAGGCCTGGTCTCGGACCACAAGGGGGTCAACGTGCCGGGGGCCATGCTCGACTTATCTCCGCTCACCAAGAAAGATCGCGCCGACCTTGCGTTCGGTATTGATCTTGGGGTCGACTGGGTGGCCTTGTCCTTTGTTCAGAAACCGTCCGACCTGATCGAGGCGCGCGCCATCATTGGCGAGGCCGCAGGTTTGATCGCCAAGATCGAGACGCCGATGGCGCTCGATCGTATCGACGACATCATTGGGTTGTCGGACGGCGTTATGGTGGCGCGCGGTGATCTTGGCGTCGAGATTCCAGCCGAGGAGGTCCCTGGCCGGCAAAAGGAGCTCGTGCGCGCCTGTCGGCGTGCCGGAAAATCCGTCATCATCGCAACGCAAATGTTGGATTCCATGGTGGCTGGGCCGACGCCGACGCGGGCGGAAACCTCAGATGTCGCGACCGCCATCTATGATGGAGCCGATGCTGTGATGCTATCTGCTGAATCCGCAAGCGGGGCCTACCCGATTGACGCTGTTGCCATGATGGATCGCATCATCAAAAGCACGGAGCGGCATCATCTCTATCGGTCGCTGATCGAAGCTTCTCGAGCTGACGTGGACAGTACCCCTTCGCATGCCGTCGCGGCCGCAGGGGCAGATCTTGCCGCTACAATTGGCGCCAAAGTCATCATCGGCTTCACGGCAGGCGGGACGACGGCCGCTCGGATCTCGCGCAGCCGGCCGCCGGTGCCGATCCTTGCCCTTACTCCGGATGAGAGAGTGGCTCGGCGCATGAGCTTGTTGTGGGGGGTGCACAGTGCGGTGTCCAGCGATCCTTCTGGCTATGAGGAGATGACGCGCATCGCCTCGGCGGCCGCGCACCACGAGGGCTATATTCGATTGGGCGACTTGGCTGTGATCGTCTCTGGAGTGCCGTTTGGACTTAGAGGCGCGACAAACAATCTTCGCGTTGTCGCTTGTTAAGACAATGCCCTTGAATCGCGCTGCGAAAGGCCACCCGATCGCCATATGGACCACGCTCAGGATTCAGCTGTGACGGGACGCCGATATTGCTTGAGTTCGAGGCGGCATCAGCCTTCCAAGCTGAATACGAGGGTTCGCTTCCCTTCACCCGCTCCATGGCACGATTTTTCGCGCTAATCTACGATATGATGCGATCGCGTTCGTTCGACGGTTGCGCCTGGGGCTTCATCAGCTGTACCCAATATCGCCCCATGCAAAGGTGAGGCTCTGCAAGATGCCCAATGATCGATTGAAGCGAGAGTTCAGTTTTTTTAGGTGGTTAGAGGGCTGCCTGTGCGCGACGTGTGCACCGGGAGATCAAAAAAAAATTTCTCACAGCCAGCGTGTGCAGACTCCGAAGCTCGATAGAGCCGCTCAGCGAACAGGGCGCACGTCATAAATTTCCGAGAGCAGGGGTATCCGCAGCAACTGACGAGCGGTGTCAGTTGTCTGGGGCGCTATGTGCTCATGGGATAAAAGGCGACGGCATCGTGCCAACAGTCGAGGTAGCTTTACGATCACGCTACAACGTCAACTACTCGCGCTCGTGGATCGTAGAGGCACTCCGCATGAACCCATTGGTCATGCCGGACGAAACCTGAAGTCTTCGTAGGACCGCCCCAGATTTCGAGTGGGGGGCCTAATAAGGTATGGTTGGCAAGCTCGAAGCCGTTTGAAGTACTTCAACGTCCTGCTTGAACTTGTCGATGTTTAATTGGTTCTTGATTTGGGGACCACCTTCAATCGTTCCGTGGATATCGATCCCGACTCGTGAGTTCAACGAGGTTCTTTAGGCTCCCTCCTTCGACGGAGGCAGTTAGTCGTGCGAGCCAGGTACTGCCGGTGCTCCGTGGCTGAGTAGGTTGTCGTGACACTCCAGAAGCGAGAGACATGACTGACTGGTTGGCCATATGCACGTCGATATGCTTCCTCGCCGATCGAACACGAGACGCGTGCAGATTGCGTGGAGGCGAACTGTTCCCTGATCCAGATGCGTGATCCGTTATATCGTAAATGAGCATTGTCTCGTCCTTAATCCTGTCGCGGTCCGTGACTGTGCTCACGAGCGAACTGGGCCTCACGCAATCCTCATAATATTGGTCGAGGTGTTCGGATTTTGCCCGCGATCCCGGTGGCTCACTGACCATGAGTGGTAGGCTTAGGGGACACGGCGCGATTTGCGCCGTTCATCGGGCGAGCGTTTCGTAAGCTGCTCGGCGCCGAACCTTCGCCGAAGGACTGCGTTGGCTATTTCCAGCGCTGTGAGAATGCGTTCCGAGCGGCCGCCGGGGCCAAGATTGCCCGCACCGGGGTGGCATGAGCACGTTTCGCTCGATCGTGTTCTCGTCGGTGATCGCCGGCTTCATCGTAAGCGTAGCGCCGAGGCCCTTTGGATTGTTTGTGCGGAGTCTTGAGAGCACCGTTAGAAGAGTCATCTTCTGGAAGGGTGCTCACAATGGACGACCATTCTGACGACATAAGACGACCGTTGTCACCGCGTATTGAAGTGTTCGCTGGCGCAGGTCGAAAGCGCTGGCCGGATGATTTGAAGGCACAGATTGCCGCGGAAAGCCTCGAGCCGGGGGCGGTTGTCACAGACGTCGCCCGTCGCCATGGCTGCCGGCCCCAGCAGGTGCATGACTGGCGGCGCCGGGCGCGTTTGGGCCAGTTGGTGCTGCCAGCTTCGGCGGAGACGCTGTCGTTCGTGCCGGTGGTGTCGGAATCGGCGCTACCGGCGGCCGCAGAGCCCACCGGGTCGCCGGAAGCAGCCGTTGTGACGGTTGAGCTCCAGGGGGCACGAGTGGAGGTGCGGGGGCGCCTGGCCTTGCTGTGTTGAGTGATGTGTTCTTGGCGCTTCGACGGACACGTTCATGCTGACGCCGCCTGCGAACCTTACGATTTACGTGGCGACGCAACCTGTGGACTTCAGAAAAGGTGCGGAGGGCTTGGCGCTTTTGGCGAAGGAGACGCTGGGCCATGATCCGATGAAGGGCGTGGCGGTGGTGTTCCGCGCGAAGCGCGCCGATCGGGTGAAGATTGTCGTCTGGGATGGCAGCGGCCTTGTGATGTATTGGAAGCGGCTCGATAGCAACGGCTTCAAATGGCCTCCCATCGTGGCCGGCGTGATGCGGATGAATGCCGCGCAGTTGTCGGCGCTTCTGGCCGGCATGGATTGGACGCGGATGCACGCGCCTCGGATCCCGCAGCCGAAAGCGCTTGCGTAAAGATACAAATCTCGCTGCATCGGGGCGCGAAGCATGGCAGACTCGGGCCAATGAGTGATTTGCCTGATGAGCTGCCGAGTGATCCAGCTGAGTTGCGTGTCTTTGCCGCGGCTCTGCTGGATCGCTGCGCCAGGCTCGAGCGGTTGCTCAAGCTTGCAAAAGATGCGCAGTTCGGTCGGTCCTCGGAAAAGCTGGACGCTGATCAGCTGCAGCTTGTTCTGGAGGACATCGAAGAGGCCGTCGCGGCCCTCGAAGCAGCCGAGGATCGCGCCAATCCCAGAACCTGCGAGAAGAGGACGGCCGAGCGCAAAGCCAACCGTGGTCAGCTGCCGGAGCATTTGCCGCGCATCATCGAGACCCTGATGCCCGCTGCAACCTGCTGTCCGTCCTGCAAAGGCGATCTCTTTGAGATCGGTCACGATGAGAGCCAGAGGTTGGACGTCGTACCGGCGCAGTATCGCGTGATCGTCACCCGCCGGCCCAAACTGGCCTGCCGCGCCTGTCACGGTGTCATCCTCCAGCATGCTGCTCCCGAGCGACTGATCAGGGGAGGATTGCCCACCGAGCGGCTGGTCGCGCATGTGATCGACGCGAAGTATCATTGGCATTTGCCGCTTTATCGCCAGGCGCAGATGCTGGAGACCCACGGAATAGCGCTGGACCGTTCCACGCTCGCCTTCTGGGTCGGCTACGCCGCCCAGGAATTGAAGCCCTTGTGGCATCGTCTACGCCAGCTTCTGCTGGCCTCCTCGAAGCTCTGTGTCGATGAGACCCCGGCGCCGGTGCTGGATCCGGGGCGCGGCAGGACAAAAACCGGCTACTTCTGGGCGCTGTCACGCGATGACAGGCCTTGGGCCGGACCTGATCCGCCTGGGGTGGTCTATGCCTATGCACCGGGCCGCGGCGCCGTTCATGGCTTGCGGCTGCTTGAGGGCTATCGCGGCATCATCCACTGCGACGGCTATCAGGCTTACAAGACCATGACCCGAGAGACGCGTGCGGACGCCCTGTCCGGGACGCTCGCCTTCTGCTGGTCGCATCTGCGGCGCCAGTTTGTGAAGATCGAGCGGGAGGCTGCGCCGGCGCCAGCTCCGGTTGCCCGCGAGGCGCTCGCGCGCATTGCCCAGCTCTACGCGGTCGAGAAGGCACTGCGCGGCCGCTCTGCTTCCGAGCGCTGCGCCGGCCGACAAGCGCATGCCCGGCCTCTGGCTACAGCCTTGAAGCAGTGGTTTGAGGCCAAGCTTGATCACCTTGCGGGGAAGAGCGACACGGCGAAGGCTTTGCGTTATGCGCTACGCCATTGGGACGGCCTGACGCTCTACCTTGATGACGGGCGCATCGAGATGGACACGAATGCGGTCGAGCGTGCGATGCGGCCGATCAAGCTCAACGCCAAGAACTCCCTTTTTGCCGGTTGCGACGAAGGTGCCGAGAATTGGGCATTGCTGGCTTCGCTCATTGAGACCTGTAAGCTCAATGGCGTCAGTGCCGAGCACTGGCTCGCTGACGTTCTCGCCAAGCTCGTCAATGGTTGGCCTGCGGCGCGACTGGACGAACTGCTTCCCTGGGCATCGACCTATACGATGCATACACACGATCCGAGGCTGGCGGCATGAGCCTGAACACGACCGCGGTCCGGATCAAGGTGACCCTCAAGGATGTGAAGCCGGAGGTGATGCGTCGCCTTGTCGTACCCGTCACCCTGCGCCTTGATCGGTTGCATCTGACGCTTCAGGAGGCATTCGGCTGGACGAACAGTCACCTCTTCGAGTTCTTCGCTGGTGAGGTCCGTTGGGGGATTCTGATCCCCACAACGATTACGGCCACCAGCCCATGGATGCCCGCAAAGCGCGGCTTTGCGATATCGTTCGCGAGACCGGCGCCAAGACGATCCACTATCTCTATGACTTCGGCGACAGCTGGGACCATGTGATCAAGCTCGAAAAATGGTTCGAGAACACCACGACGGAGGGGCTTCCCTTCCTGCTCGAGGCCGCCGGCCGTTGTCCTCCGGAAGACGTCGGCGGTGCGCCAGGCTATGCCGAATACCTCGCCGCCATCAGCGACCCCGGCCATCCCGAGCACGAACACATGCGCCTCTGGGGCCCGGAGCGGTTCGATCCCAACGTCGTCGACCGGAAGGCGCTCGAAGCCGCCGTCAAGGCGTTGTCCGACACATGGATACCGCGGCGACGCGCCACGCGAACAAAATAGGCGTCAAGCGTCATTCAGAAGGGCTGCAGAGCTACGCTTACGCTTCATCGTTGGTCTCATGTCACGGTCGCCCAGCAATTCGGCACCGTCCCCTTGATCCTGAAGGCCGAGGTCTTCGAGAAGGCCGCGGAGACGCACCAGCATGACGCCGCGACCGCGACGCAGGGGGCTGCGGACGATCATGACCATTCGACGCACAGCCACGTCGACCACGACCACGGCACGGAAGCCTGGGAGCCGCGCGAAGGGCTCGAGCGCAACGCCTATACGGCTGCGGCCGATGTGCTGACCGCAATCGGCGCTGCTCTTGGCCGGCTTCTTCGCCGTCCGTAGCGGCGCGACTGGCAGCGGAGTTTCCTGGCACGAAGGCCTCTTGTGGGGCGGTCTTCACGGTCGCACCTGGGTTCGGCCTGCCCCCGGAATTGCCTGGCGTGCCGGCCGCGCCATTGCTGTCTCGCCAAATCTGGTGGCTCGCCGTGCTGGCGACGGCTGGAGGGCTTGCCTTGATCGCCTTTCGCCGTTCGGTGCCGGCGGCCATCGCCGGTGTGATCCTGCTGCTCTTGCCGCACCTGATCGGTGCGCCGGAGTTGGAGCACGTCGAGACCAACGTGCCGTCCTCGCTGTCGTACCAGTTCATGGTCGCGGTGACGCTGACGAGCCTGGTATTCTGGAGCCTATTGGGCGCGCTGACGAGCACGATCTTTGCGCGGCTCGATCGCGACTCGGCGTAGGTCTGGCCAGATCGCCGGGCCGGAACTCCCACATTCGACAACCAGTCTGAGCGGAAGCCTCAAACGAATCGTTGACACCCGTCCGCGAATACACCACATGTGGGGCGTCACGGTTCCGCTGGATCGCAAGATTTAGTGGCTAAGAGGGAAGCCGGTGAACTGCGCCTTTCGGCGCGGAATTCCGGCGCTGCCCCCGCAACTGTCAGCAGCGAGCTGCTTCCGACAATCGTCACTGGTGCTTTTTGCGCCGGGAAGACGGGAAGAAAGCTATGACCTGCGAGCCAGGAGACCTGCCGTGACGATCTGAACGTCCACGGGCGGGGTGTCCGGCGGTCGCTTGCATGCACCGTCCGGCGCTTTGCTGTCGGCGTTTCTGCGGCGTCCTTCCTTATCAGCCCCGTTCAAACATAACACGCGCATCACGGGGCCTATTGATGTCACTGAACCTGCACGACGCGGACACCGCTTCCGCACCCATCATCCAGTTGCGTCCGCAATCGCTTGCTGCTGCTGCGAGCGAGCCGGCGATGCAGATCATCCGCCGCAACGGAAAAGTTTCGCCGTTCGACTCCGCCAAGATCGCCGTCGCCATGACCAAGGCGTTCCTGGCGGTCGAGGGGACCAGCGCGGTCGCCTCGCGCCGCGTCCATGAGAGTGTCGAGCAGCTCACTGCCGAAGTCGTCACCGCGCTGATGCGGCGGGCAGGTGAAGGACGCACCTTCCATATCGAGGACGTGCAGGACCAGGTTGAGCTAGCCCTGATGCGCAGCGAACACCACAAGGTCGCGCGCGCCTATGTGCTGTACCGCGAGGAGCGTTCGCGCCAGCGCGCCGAGGAAGCCGCCGCCGAAGCCGAGCCCGCGGCAATGCCGTCCCTTCATGTCACGCTTGCCGACGGCTCGCGCGTCGGTCTCGACACCAAGCGCCTCGCCCTGATCATCGGCGAAGCCTGCGCCGGCCTCGATGGCGTGTCCGCCGCCCCTGTGCTCGCCGAAACCACGCGCAATCTCTACGACGGCATCAGTCAGGACGAATTGGCGCTGGCCGCGATCATGGCTGCGCGCACACTGGTCGAACAGGAACCGAATTACGCCTATGTCAGCGCGCGCCTGTTGCTTGACAAGCTCCGCGGCGAGGTGCTGTCCTATGTCCATGGCGTCCCGACGTCGGCCGCTCAGGCTGACATGGCGACGCGCTACGCCGAGTATTTTCTGGCCTATGTGAAGACGGGTATTGCGGCCGAACTGCTCGATCCTGAACTCGCCCGCTTCGACCTCGGCCGGATCGCCTCGGCGCTGAAGCCCGAGCGCGATTTGAACTTCCAGTTCCTCGGCCTCCAGACGCTGTACGACCGCTACTTCCTGCACGTGCATGGCAAACGCATCGAGCTACCGCAAGCCTTCTTCATGCGTGTCGCGATGGGCCTGGCCGTGCGCGAGATAGATCGCGAAGCCAGGGCTATCGAGTTCTACGACCTGCTGTCCTCGTTCGCCTTCATGGCCTCGACCCCGACACTGTTCAATTCGGGCACACTGCGCCCGCAGCTGTCCTCCTGCTTTCTTACGACCGTCTCGGACGACCTCGACGGCATCTTCGAGTCGGTCAAGGACAATGCGCTGCTCGCAAAATATTCCGGCGGCCTCGGCAATGACTGGACGCCGGTGCGCGGGCTCGGCGCCCACATCAAGGGTACCAATGGCGAGAGCCAGGGCATCATCCCGTTTCTGAAGGTCGCCAACGACACCGCCATCGCCGTCAACCAGGGCGGCAAGCGCAAGGGTGCGGTCTGCGCCTATCTGGAGACCTGGCACGTCGACATCGAGGAATTCCTCGATCTGCGCAAGAATACTGGCGACGACCGCCGCCGCACCCACGACATGAACACGGCGAGCTGGGTGCCGGACCTGTTCATGCAGCGCGTCGATACCGACGGCGAATGGACGTTGTTCTCGCCCGACGAGACGCCCGATCTGCATGATCTCTACGGTGAGGCGTTCAAGGCCGCCTATGAGTCGTATGAGGCCAAGGCAAAGGCCGGCGGCCTGCGCGTGTTCAAGACCGTACGGGCGACCGATCTCTGGCGCCGCATGCTGACGATGCTGTTCGAGACTGGCCATCCCTGGATCACCTTCAAGGATCCCTGCAATCTGCGCTCGCCGCAGCAGCACATGGGCGTGATCCATTCGTCGAACCTCTGCACCGAGATCACGCTCAACACCTCGGCTGACGAGGTCGCGGTCTGCAATCTCGGCTCCATCAACATGCTCGTTCATGTCGGTCCCGGTGGTCTCGACCAGGCCAAGCTGAAGCGGACGGTCACGACGGCCGTGCGGATGCTCGACAACGTCATCGACATCAATTTCTACACGATCCCGGAGGCGCGCCGTTCCAATATGCGCCATCGCCCGGTGGGCCTCGGCCTGATGGGCTTCCAGGAAGCGCTTCAGATCCAGCGCATTCCGACCGCGTCCGATGCAGCCGTCACCTTCGCCGATGTCAGCATGGAGGCGATTTCCTACCACGCGATCGAGGCCTCGTCGGATCTCGCCGCCGAGCGCGGACGCTATCCGAGCTTCGAGGGCTCGCTGTGGTCGAAGGGCGTCTTGCCGCTCGACTCCATCCAGCTGCTCGCCGACGCGCGCGGTGGTCTCGACGTCGATCGCTCCGCAACGCTCGATTGGGGTCGCCTGCGCAAGAAGGTCACTGCCAGCGGCATGCGCAACTCGAACGTCATGGCGATCGCGCCGACGGCGACCATCTCCAACATCTGCGGCGTTTCGCAGTCGATCGAACCGAACTACCAGAACCTGTTCGTCAAATCGAACATGTCCGGCGACTTCACGGTCGTGAACGAGTTCCTCGTGCGCGACCTGAAGGGGAGGGGGCTGTGGGACGAGGTGATGGTCTCCGACCTCAAATATTTCGACGGCAGCGTCGGCCAGATCGATCGCGTGCCCGACGATCTCAAGGCGCTCTACGCCACGGCCTTCGAGATCGACAGCGCCTGGCTGATCGAGGCGGCCGCGCGCCGGCAGAAGTGGATCGACCAATCGCAGTCGCTCAACCTCTACATCGCCAATCCCTCCGGAAAGAAGCTCGATGCGCTCTATCGGTTGGCCTGGCAGCGCGGCTTGAAGACGACCTATTACCTGCGCTCGCGCAGCGCCACGCATGTCGAGAAATCGACGCTGAAGGGCACGGACGGCAAGCTCAACGCGGTGTCCGCCGCGGTCGCCGTGTCGCGCGCGCCGATCATGATCCCGGCCGCCGCCGCACCGGATCTCGACGGCATCAAGGCTTGCCGGATCGACGATCCCGAATGTGAAGCGTGCCAGTGAGGAGATGACGATGCTCGATTGGTCCGATACCGAAACCACAGTGGCCGCTCCGGCTGCCTCAGGCCTCGCCACGGCACTGCGCCCGCAGACCCAGCTCATGCTCGAGCCGGTCGATCCGACCGGTTTGGGTACGATCGATCGCGCCGGCGGCCGCGTCTCGGTCGACGAGAAGCGGATGATCAACTGCCGTGCCGACGTCAACCAGTTGCTTCCGCTGAAGTACAAATGGGCCTGGGAGAAATATCTCTCCGGCTGCAACAATCACTGGATGCCGACCGAGGTCTCGATGCAGGCCGACATCGCGCTGTGGAAGTCGCGGGACGGCCTGACGGACGACGAGCGGCGCGCCATCAAGCGCAATCTCGGCTTCTTCGCGGCCTCGGAGTCGCTCGTCGCCAATAACATCGTGTTGGCAATCTACCGTCACCTCACCAATCCGGAATGCCGGCAATACCTCCTTCGGCAGTCCTTCGAGGAGGCGGTCCACACCCACACCTTCCAGTATATTGTCGAAAGTCTTGGTCTGGACGAGGGCGAGCTGTTCAACATGTATCGCGAGGTGCCGTCGATTACCGACAAGGCGGCCTGGGCGCTCAAGCACACGCAGCATCTCGATGATCCGTCGTTCCAGACTGGTACGCCGGACAATGACCGCGCTTTCCTGCGCGATCTCGTCGCGTTCTACGTCGTATTCGAAGGTATGTGGTTCTACACCGGCTTTGCGCAGATTCTATCGCTCGGCCGCCGCAACAAGATGGTCGGCATCGCCGAACAATACCAGTACATCCTCCGGGACGAGAGCATTCACCTCAATTTCGGTATCGACGTGATCAACCAGATCAAGATCGAGAACCCGCATCTGTGGACGCCGGCGTTCCAGGACGAGGTCCGCGGCATGATCCGCGACGCCGCCGAGCTGGAGGCTGCCTATGGCCGCGATACCATGCCGCGCGGCTTCTTGGGCCTCAACGCGGCGCTCTGCGAGCAGTACATGCACTTCATTGCCAACCGCCGCTGCGCGCAGATCGGCCTCGCGCCCGTCTTCGCCGAAGTCGAGAACCCGTTTCCATGGATGTCGGAGGCGATGGACCTAAAGAAGGAGAAAAACTTCTTCGAGACCCGCGTCATCGAGTATCAGAACGGCGGTGCGTTGAGCTGGGATTGATTAGAAGGGGCGAGGGTCTTGCGGCGGTACGCAAGGTCTGTTCGGGAAAGATAGTGATTCTCCGATCTTAGCTTCTGTGATTGGACATGA
The DNA here is from genome assembly GCF_045571415.1 of Bradyrhizobium sp. LMG 9283. NCBI lineage: Bacteria > Pseudomonadati > Pseudomonadota > Alphaproteobacteria > Hyphomicrobiales > Nitrobacteraceae > Bradyrhizobium > Bradyrhizobium sp. LMG 9283. The sequence goes on along the minus strand of NZ_CP120691.1, from coordinate 7,574,158 downwards.
AAAAAACCGCGGCTGACGTACTTTCGACGAAGCTATGATCGACGTTTTTGGAATTGAACGATCTTGGCACCAGAAATACTGCGCGGCGAACGCGACGTTGCCGCGCGGTATTCTGCGTATTCGGAAACTCACACTCAGTCGGGCGGTTAACGAGCGCTCCTGCCCCTTGAGGTTGTAGCCGTAATCCGAGAACGCCCATCATCGAGACCACCTTGTAGTCGACCAGATCGGCGCCATCGAGATCCAGCCACACGTGCTGCCACTGATAGCGCTAGCGTGTAGGGCGGAGGCGGCGGGGTGCTGAAACAGGTTTGAGCGGAAAACGAGCCAAAAGAGCGGCAAAAGAAGAGTGTCTAATGAAACGTCCAACAAAACATCCAATACAAGAATTGGTGACATAAACATCTGAAATTAGTAAGGAAAGTCTCAATAAATATTTGAAGCAGAGCGCTTCACCCGCTCCAACGATTTCAAACACTTGCGCGCATCAGGTTTTGCCATTCCTACAAGCCGGGCTGCGGCATTCCTACAAACATTCGCGCAACGTTCGCCAGATCACTTCGGTGCGCTGGTCTTCCTGGCCCGCCGCTCGATGCGCTTGAGCATTTTGATTACGACGCGTGCGGCACTCCTGCGGTGCCGGACAAGCGGATCTCGCGCGGCCGCCGGGCCCGAGGTAGCAGTCTACACTCAAACACTGAGCGACGAGCGATCGATCCTCATCATCGCCTCGTTGTGGACGACGACGAGCCGCATGCCAGCCCGCAAGATCATTGAGCCCGTGTTTGGCAAGCCGGGCACACGGGAGCGGGGTTAGGTTCATGTCCTTGATCTGGAAGCTGCGGTCGGATCGAGCACACGGGGTTCGGTAGCTATGCCTTGGATCGCCGCTATTCCAGGCGAGAACGAGGTCGAACTCCAAGCCCGCGGCCAACATGGGATGCCGACAAGGGGAACGGTGCGTAAGTGCACTCGCTGGTCTTGCCGTATTGTCGCGACGGGGCGGCGGATGCGGCTGGGGCAAACACAGACGGCGCAATTTCATTGTCGCTGAGCGCCGGTGTCGATGTCTATTTTCCCGGGAGCTGGAGATCTCTGGCGGGCAAACGAAACGTCGGCAGAGCTTCATTCGGCGTGAATGGGGGATTGGTTTTCCCTGGCTAGCGACAAATCGCGAAAGTGATGAGTTCCGGGTCACCCTCGCGGGGATGGCCGGGTCAGGCTGTCAGAAGTTCTCCTACGTTTCTGACACTGGAGCGTGAGCCATGACCCACCTGAGCACCCGGATTCTGGAAGCAACCAAAGAATTGCCCGAGGGCGCACCGATCGCTGCGAAGGCGCTTTTGCATCTTGGAAAGCGTGCTGCCGTCGATCAGGCTCTTTCGCGTCTTGCCGAGCGAGGAAGACTTCTGCGCGCGAGACGAGGGATATATTTGCGTCCAGTTGAAAGCCGTTTCGGAGTTAGAGCTCCATCGGTCGAGAAAGTCGTCGAGGAAACCAAGGTTCGCAGCGGCGAAACCATTGTTTCCAGCGGCGCGGCGGCGGCCAATCATCTTGGTTTGACGACGCAAGTACCTGTTCGCCAGGTTTATCTGACCTCTGGTCCTTCCCGCAGGCTCCGCCTTGGTAAGCAAGTCGTGGAGCTCAAGCATGCACCGCGTTGGCAGCTTGCCTTGGCGAACCGACGGACCGGTGAGGTAGTGCGTGCGCTTGCCTGGGTGGGCCCAGAGGCGGCAGAACGAGCATTGAGGTCCCTCAGTCAGAAATTAACTCCGACCGAAGTGAAGGAGCTGAAGTCTGCTGCTTCTTCCTTTCCGACTTGGCTTGCCAAGGCGGTAAGCGAACTCCGTGTCGGATAGATATCTAAAGCTGTCTCACGCCTAGCGCCAAGAGGCGCTCGGCGTTGCTGCGTCCAACTCAGGTCGTCCGGCACATCTTCTCGAAAAGGATGTCTGGGTCGTCTGGTGCCTGAACGCGCTCTTTTCCTCGCCTTTAGGCGAACATCTCGTCTTCAAAGGCGGAACTTCGCTATCAAAGGCTTACGGTGCGATCCGCCGTTTTTCGGAGTAATCCGGTCCCCCAAACTCGCAGTCAGAGCAAGAAGTGGAGCGCGCAGGCGCGAGAACGGCTCCCGGTCTGGGTGAAGGAGAAAGCATTACCGGTCGTCGAGCAGCGGCTGGAGGAAGACAAACTCGAGGCAACCGCTGAGGCCCAGGACGACAAGATTTTCGTAAGATACGATCCATTGGAGACCGGCAGTGGCTATGTAAGTCCCGCCGTTATGCTCGAATTCGGAGCACGATCGACGGGGGAGCCGAGCGAACTCCATGACGTGGTTTGCGACGCAGCGGAATATCTCAAGACCCTCGAGTGGCTTCATCCAACCGGAGGACGGCGGAGCTGACGTCTTCGTGCACATCAGTGCCGTCGAGAAGGCCGGCTACACCAATCTCGCGGAGGGCGCCCGGGTCAGCTACGAGCTGAAAGCCGGACGTTCTGGCAAGATGAGCGCGGAAAATCTCCGCATTGGCTGAGGACGTCAGGGCCCCGAGGAACCAAGCCAGGTTCATCGGTGTTCTGAATCGGCTTCCGGCTTGTCCGAGAAGCATCGATACGGCCTCAGCCTAATCCCCCCGGTGCCGCTGAGGCCGTTTCGTTGTCCGCACCATTGTGACCGGCTGGATAGTTAAACCTACGCGGCCAGTCGCGCCGTCAGGCCGACATTGCCGCGACAGTTGCGACAAATCTCTCCGCGACATCTCCGCGTGAACATTGGATGCGCTCGTTCACGCCGGCTGCGGAGCGCATATCGATCTCACCGTAAAGACAAATCGGTAGCTGCCGATTGTTGTTGAAACGCCGGTCCGGACCACCCTTGCGATTCACATAGCGCCAGGTCTGGTCGACCACGATGGCGTCATGAGGTGGAGTCACTTCCTCGATGAACTGAGCATTTCGGAACGCGAACTGTACATCCTGGTAGGCGAAGGCGGCAATCGTCCTGCCGGCAGTGACGAGGATGGCGTCGGGCGTCAGATAGAAAGTCTCTTTTCCAAGTGGCAGCTTCAGGAAATCCACGTTGCTTTTGACCAGGTGCGGCTTGTCTCTGCCCAAGGAGATCGGGTGCCGTTGTATCAGCTTCGAGGCACCAGCATTGCGCTTCCAATCCGCTTCCTGCATCTCAAGAGGGACGTTCCAGATGCCGCCGCAACTGGCCAAATCGTGAAAGGCCGAAGCGAGGGTTTCAAACCGCGACGAATGCTCCGCTGACAGTTCGTACTCGAGCGACACGGTGCTGGATTGGCGGCCATGGATTGCGAGCGATCCGACGATCAGAACCGCGCCGGCCGTCAGGACAAAGGCCGCGACCGGGGGGACGGCGGAAGCTGAGCCGGCGACCATCAGGGCGCCAACGGCAAAGAGTGCGGACAGCATCGCGATTAATATCTTATACCGCCGCCATCGCGATTGGGCCGCCGCCAAAGTTTGCGCAATATCGATGGTTGAGTTGGCGACCAGCTCATCGATCGGAGCACTGTCGATCACCGTGCCCTGGCTGACCTCGATCGAATCAGGAACGGGCGGCTGGTGTTTGTCCGGCAGGGGAGGAGGCGAGGCGTTGGCCACCGCGTATGGTTGGTAGGACGTCCACGACACCCCGGATCCCGGCAGACCGATCGTCGTTCGCGTGCCACGTGGGCCAACGGTGTAGTGCAGGCCGCGCGGCCCCAGCGTGACACTGGCTCCGCTCCCGCTCACATTCAGGCGGACACCGGGAATGATCTTGAAGCTGCGGCGAAATCTAAAGACCATCGGAACAAGCATTGGCAACGATGAAAGTAGTATCGTGCCATTTTATCGTGCAGAGATCGAATACTACAAGAGTGAGGGGGCGCTGGCCTGCGCGTATAGTTGATAAGAGGTCCATGGGAGTCCTGACCTCGCGTTAATCCTGATATATAGCGTACCGTCGCGTCGCTCGATCGTTTGTCCGGCGCTTCAGGATCAAATTTGTTTGGGAGGCACTGGCCGCAACTGCCTTTTCAGTCAGGTTCGCCCGCGAACTTGATGACAGGCGAAAACCCGACGGCGGAACGCGATGGAGCTGAGCTTCTCAGCGCATCTGGCGAGGCGATCCGCGCCGATATCGAATGCTCGTCGTGCGGCAAGTTCGTGGCTCGCTCCGCCAGGTCGCGCACATCGAGGGCTATTCTCCGGCAAGCGCACTTCAGGTTCGTGGATCCCGATGGTGGCGACGCCCACCACCCGTTGTGCGAGCCCTAGTCGTAACGCAAAGCAAGAAAATGAGGTCATAGGATGGACTTCGCCCAAGGCCGGTTCTTGGCGCGGATAGGGTTTTCAGTTGCTATTAAGGCCGCAGTCGTTGCCGTGACTTTCTTCGCAATCCGCTACATCGCGGGCTTTTATCAATGATCACAGCAGGCGCGGCGCGCCAGCATCGCGCTCTGCCGCCGCAAACCGATAATCCGTGCAAAAACCACGAAAGAAGCCGACAAACCGCCGAATTTAGGCGCCAGTCCTGGATTTGTTGCATTAATCGATTTTCATTGAGCGCTACAATTTCAGCGCTGAACGAGATGCCTCACGAAGGGAATTTCGGCGGTCTAGAAGACAACGGCAATTATTGGCCACATCTCGTTTGGCTATTGCTGCACAGGAGCAGAACATGGCTAAGCATTTGTACCGTCTCCGTATGGGCTCGTATGTCGGGAACCTATTTCGGCGCAGCAAGCATGATTTACAGCAGAGGCTCTGGCTGCAATGTAACCTGATGCGGCTCGGGTGCGACCTACCGCGATCCCAGCATCAGCCGGGCGTTGAGCGAGGGAAGCTACTACTACCACTTAAGCCGCTCACCAAGTCGACTTCAACTACGAGGCGCAACTAGTGCCGCTGTGGGTCTTCATTGACGCTAAGATGAATTTGAGCGCCGCGATCGTGGCCAACTCAGGCACTGTCGATGGAGAGTGTAGCGATGGCGAATGAACAAGATGTTTTCGGCCGGATCGATGAGATCAAACTCAACGAGTCGGCGGCGGTCATAGTTGAGCAGGCCGATGAGAGATCACTGTTGTCGGCCCGGAACGAGCGAAAAGCTGCAGAATTTAAGGAAATCTTGCTGCTTCGAGGAAGGATCTGCAATCATTCCTCCCGGCTCGCTAATACAACCCGTTGCGCTTCTACATCAATGCTGACGGTTTATGCCAAATCCCGATCTACTGTTTCTGGTCCTGGGTGGTCTCACCCTCGGAGGCTTCGTCGGCGCCCTGATTAAAGCTCTGATCGGCAACCGTACGCGACCGTGGATGATACCCTCGGCAGGACTTGAACCTACGCCACGAGACGTAGAAACTCCCCGCTCTTTCCACTGAGCTACGAGGGCACATGGCAGAGGTGAAAATCACGGCCAACCGATCGGACGAAGAAAGCTGGCGCATCGAGCGCCTCGAGGAAGTCCGCGATATTATCCTCAAGAAGGGCGTGAAGAACGTCCTCGCGCTTCATGATCACAAAGGCAATCTCTACGTTGATTGGTCAGAGCAGCCCAGCACCTATGCTCTCGCCACCGCAATCAAGATCTGGTCCGATAAAGGCGAACCGCACTCAAACCATTCTGTGCGGGGACGCCCGCTTGTATGGGATATGGGTGGCTACAATCCTTTTGGCGGCCCTTCTTTCCCTTAATTTCATAATCTTCAAAGTCCGCCGCTACATTGGTAGCGAAACGGAGCTCGATTGCCCTGCCAGCACTTTGGGTCGGGTCACAATCGGTCGCGAAGAACGGCGTCGATACCATTGATCGAAAGTATTTCGTCGCAAAAGAGCGCGTGCACGAGGAAGATCCTCCTGGACATACCTGGGAACGACACATGGAAGAGAAGGACTGGGTCGATATGACCGACTTCCGCCGCGCGATGACATTCGCGCGCGCGACATGGCCGAAGAAGTGAGGTCTGGCGCGCACAAAATCGAGCCCGTCCGGACGGAGTCAGGGTCCAATGCCTAACCGATCGGCCAATTGCGCTATAGATGGCGAGGCGCGTGCGCGCCGCCGGTTCTTGACATCCATCCCAGCGATCAATGCTGTTGAGTACGTTGCAAAAAACTGCGGCTCGATGCCTTTTCCATGTCTCACGCAGAAGGTTGCAGGTTGTGGAACTAGTTATAAAGTTACCTTCCGCTCAATTTTTGGATGTGGAGTTATAAAATCCATTTATTCACTTGCAATTTTTTGTGTGCTCGCCGCGTCGTCTGGGCCCGCTCAGCAAGCTACTGAGGAAACTCAATTTACTGCGTCGGGGCCAACGACTGGTTCATGGACTAGCGGCAACCCGGGGCAATCAAGGCCGCCTCATTTGGCGGCCATTTTCTTCAGAGCCGGACAAGGTCTTTCTCGACCTTTCATCTGATGCCAGCGCTGAACTCCGGGCACTAGCCTTCGTATAGAGGAACGGCGCGTTGAGCTTCTCGATATGGATGTGGCTGTCTTGGCGGGCTCGATGCTGACGGCGAGCTGGACAAGCTCGAGGGCGACGGCTCGGTCGATAGTCCCAGTAGACAAAGACGCTGTGCAGGCCACCGGCGAAGCGAGCTTCGTAGCTCCCGGCATCGGGGACGGCTTCGTCCTTGAGCAGGCGGACAGGATGACAGGATCAGCGTCATGGTTCGGAGTCTAGGCAATTGATTGGGTGATGCGAGTGCAACGCAATGGAACGACGTCCGGCGCGTCGCCCAGACACAATGCTTGCACAGGAACAGTCCCGCGGTTGCCAAGTTTCCCCGAAGGATGACCCCGATTGACCCCAGCTCCAATGCCCCCAGCTGAGGCCGTCTTTGGCTGCCAGGGCAACCTCATCGAGCTCAGTAAAAGGGGAGCGGCTGATGACGAGCGTTCTCCCCAGCACGAGGCCGTGTATGTCCTGCAACTCCGTCCCAAGAGCCTTGGGCCGGATTGGTTACCAGGTCCTGTGAGGGCGCATTGTGGGTTATCTCGCGCAAGGGGTATGACCCAACCTGTTCTAGAGTTTTTTCGTTTGGAGCTACTCATTGGCAAGAAGCATTGAATCGATCGTTTCGGCTTATGTACGTCTGAAGAACCGGCAAGCCTTAGAGAATATGCGAGACCTTCGGCGCCAGTTGCTCGAACAGCTACAATCCACATCAGGCGTTGACCCGACTGACTCTCGAGATGCTCTACTTGAGGACCTCCGAGTGATCGAGGATGGACTCGAGCAGCTCAGCTAAGGCCGTAACGGGGGCGCGCCAGTTCACGCTGGCAGATCTACGTGCTAACCAGCAGGCGCCGTGGCGATCGTGCGGAACGTCGTGGCACCGGCCGCAGGGGCTGGTCCAAAGCGGCTCCTGCGGTCGTTTGTTCTGTAATATCAGGAGGTGGCCCAATTGCCAGAAACGAACGTTTTCTTGGGCACCTAAGGGGCTGATAGACGAACGACGGTGCAGCCGTTGCTGAGGCTATGGGCACGGCCTCCTAGGCACACCGGGCCCGCGCTGCTCAAGGCCGCCTCAGTTGGGCGCCGTTCTCTTGATCTAGCTCAAGCGGTGCCCCCCACTGCAGCAGTCCATTAGGCCGCGCCTGCCGCGCTGCTGGCAAGGCGTTCGTGGTCGACGATTTCAAGACGGAGCAGCTTCGGGCAGGGCGCCCGAAACTGATATCGCAGCCATGTTCCAGGAGCGGGCGATTACCGTGGTCGGAAAGCCGCCGCTCCTCATTGCCTCGACACTGGCTCGGGCGAGCCCCTAATCGTCGGGCTTCAGAAGGGCAACTTCCACAGGAAATAGAGAAGCGCAGCAATGGCCCCCCAGAAAAGTATGCCGCGGAAGATGAAACCGAGCGCCATGTTAATCGCCGTCTCGCCCAAGCCGCTGCGTCATGGCGATTCCATCGATCGCGCCTGCCAGCCCTTCTAAGAAAACCCGATACCACGCATCATCATCGGGAAGCTCCCACTCTCGTAGGTTGCCGACGTAACGGGTCAGAGCAATAACGCCCGCGATCGTGGTTGGCGTTGAACGGATGAGCACATTCGCATGCTCCGCGAGAGCATGGTTCCTTTGACTGCTGATCTCGTCGGCGGCATCAAACTCGAACCCCCCATCGAGCTTCGCCGATACGGACAAGGCCGCATCGTAATGCGCCGACAGCTCGCGATGACGGTCGATCACTACGAAGATTAGATCCCGATCGGCTGCAACAGTCGACTGGGTAGAAATTTCCTGCGATGACAATGTTGGCCCCGAGCAAGTAGCAGGCCTACGTTAGCATCGCGGCCATGATGATAATCAGCGTAGAGGGTCCTTCATCTGCGGTATTTCTGCTCGATCGGCTTGGGCATTCAGACGAGGTCACCGGCTCCATTTGGAGGCCGAGGTTTCGGGGACGAGGGCGCGCGCCTTACTCGCGCCGGGAAAACGGCTCCGCTCCAGCCGTTCCCGGCGTAAAGCTGCATATTTTGCGCGTATCAGAGGTTGTTATCCAGCATCGGCTGCGCTTGATACGCTTCCACATTCGAAAGGGCGGGCGAAATATGAGGTTGATTGCAATAATTGCCGGTCTGTTGCTGCTCGGCGTGATCGGACAAGCAAACGCACGCGGAGGACATGGAGGGCGCGTCAGCTACGGCGGTGGACATCACAGTAGCAGTCATGGCGGCAGCTATTTGGGCGGATCTGGCTCATCACACCGTGGCGGGACTTATGTCAATTCGAGAACTGGCAACCGTTACGGCACTCATCGATAAGCAGCGAAGAGGCAGGACTCGAGGCGCTGCCATTCGATGGGGCTTTTTACGCGTGGACAACAATGGCAGCCGACGTTTCGGCTACGAAGCCGTCAGGGTCCCGGAAGGGGCTTTCTAACTGCGCTGTTTTGCTCTGCTGCGTGATCGGCCTCCTCTTCAATGCGGGCACTCTCTTCGGCCGGGCTGGCGGGTTGGGATCGGCACTTCGGTTTATGTCACCGCCATCATCATTTGGATTGGCGGCATGGTTCTGTTCGCTTTGGGAGCGCTGGGCCCCTGCCAGAAGACGCAGGCGATATTGGGATAACGCGCTAGAACTCTCTAGCGTGAGGGCCGAGATGAAGTGCAGCCCGCAGTGTCCGAACGCATGAGAGGCTCAGCCGCGGTTCTTCACTTTGATCCAGTGGTCGTGTCCTGCGTTACAGGATGGGAACTAACGCCGACGAGCGTTTCGCCGAGCGAAATGGCAGACTGCCGTCAAGCAATTCAAAGCTTTATGGAAGCCTGTTGAATAGCGAAGATCTTGCGAGGTGTGCTGCGCTGCTTAAAGCATCACACTCAACCCCGGCCGCTGGCGACGCTAAGCCCTTGAAGTGTGTATGAAGAGCGATTCGAGGATGAGGTAGACCGCTTTCGGATCGGTCTGCCTAGCGACCAGATACGGTAAGATGTCGTGGCGGAGCTCTGGCGTGAGCCGCAGTACGAACAGCTCTTTGCGATCGATCCGATTTTCCTCGTACCAGCAGAGGACAGCTAAGAAAAAATCGAAAGCGAGCACGACATCGCGCGTTGCAACTAAGTCATCTCGCGCAGCCTTAAGCTGAGCTTGGTTGCCTGCGAAGCGAAGGTCCGTTTCGAAGGCGAGCGCGCTCACACGAGCGATGTACGGCGCGAGCACAAGATTCGTGAGCAATAGCGCGGCGACTCTGGCGTGAGGCAGCGCAGCGGTGTGCTGGGGGAAATGTTGGGTTCGCCAGATTTCACAGTCACCCGCCGATCTTTTGTGCGCGAGCTTGAGCGTGTTACTGCAAATGCGATAGCCAACCGGCCGATTGCGGATCCGGAGCCTGAACTCGCGAAGGCGAACGTCCTTATTGAGATCGACGAAACGATCAAGAAGGGCTGGCTATCGAAAGGACGCGCACATTGATCTCGCCGATCCGTTGGCAGATGTGGTGGGCGCTGAGCTGCGCGTTCATGACGACCTTCTGAAGCATGAATCTAGGCGAATCGGTGATGCCTTGTTCGTCATCACATGCGCTGCCGCACGAGCGTTGGCTTTGTTATTTCTCAGACGATCTCGTCGCGCTTCAGACGGATTGTTGCGAAAACGCCAGCTCATTTCCCCGGCCACAGAGATTGCGAGAGCGGAATCTCGACACCTGTGGGTTTGATGGACGGCTCAAATTGCTAAGCGCTGGGCGCTGGTACGAAGCTTGCTTAAAGGCAGGTCCATTTCTTCTCGGGTCGGCGGACTACATCCGCCTTGTGACGGGCTCGGGACATGGACGCTACAAGAAGGTTACCAGCATGTCAGGTATCGCTGCCGCTTTTCTGTTGCCTTGGAGCAGTTCCCATCAGACCGTTTATGATCGGCTAAATTACATGCTTCCAAAACTCTCACTTCGCGGACAGGCAGGAATCGGCACCGCCGCCTTTATGCACAACAAAGGCGTTCGATATAAAACTGCGTCTCGGCCGTCACACGAGCTGCGTGCGATCGACAGGGATGAGCAGGATCTGGAGTTCACCCCCCATGTTGCAATCGCTCATGTTCGCGGTCGCGTTTGCACAGAGGGTGAGAGCGACGATCAACCAGCTCCAAGTCGCACGGCCACCTCCCGTCAAGTGACAATTTCGTTGGACGGAGCATTAGTAAATGGTCGAGAGGTTAGGGCAGAACTAGTTGCCCAAGGTCACTCCTTCGAGGGGCGGACGGATGCCGAACTCTTGCTTAAGCTAGTGGAACACATTTGTGAAAGGGACTACTGGCGCCGAGGCCTGCGGGTTAACTATGAGAACGTCTTTCGTGAGATTGATGGGCGCATTGACGGTGCTATCAGTGCGCTTTTGCTGGACAGCGAAGGAAACCTGATTGCGTTCCGCAATAGATATGGTCTGCGTCCTTTGGAGTTCATGCAGACGGACGATGGATTCTTGCTCTTTGCGTCGGAAAATTGCGCCTTTGCCGGACTTCGGGGCAAGTCAGACCAAATCGTTCCTGGCTACATCAAATATGTGGATGGCAAAAAGGGGCATTGCTTCGATAGTTGTGTCAGCGATTCTCAACGTGCCGCCAAGCTTTGCGTCTACGAAACTCTTTATCTCGGAAGTCCGGATACGTCGATCCAGGGCCGATCTCACCTCGAAACTCGTCACAGTATCGGTTTCTCGCTGGGTGATCTTATTGCGCAGCGGCTTCCCGCGGAGCCGGACGCCACTCCAATCATCGTTTCGTCCATGCCTCATACCGGAGGGCCCTACGCTGACGGCTTATTTTCATCTCTCGTAGCACGCGGGGTTAACGCCGAACGACGTGAAGTCATCGAGACGCAAATCTCTGAGCGAACTCTCATCGGCCCAAATAGCGAGCGCAAGCGTCGTATTGCTCACAAGTACCGTCTGGCTTCGACTGACGTCGAAAAACGCACGATACTCATTGCCGATGAAGCTCTCATTCGTGGCGATACCAGTCAGACCGTAACGAATATGCTTCTTGCTGCCGGGGTCAAAGCTGTCCATTGGGGAATCGGCTCACCGCCTATCGTTGCCCCAAATTACTACGGCGTAAATATTGAGACCATCGATGAACTGGCCTTCTGGCGGACATGGAAGGGACTGTCCGCTCAACAGCGGAAGCAAAGCCTACTATTTAAAGATATCGAGCCGCATGTCCTCAAAACCATCGAAGGAAGAATCGCGGCCTCGATCAACGCGGCAACTGTGACTTACTTGCCCTTCTCGCGTCTCACATCGTTGCTGCCGCGGGGGAGCGAGGGAATAGATTTGTCACCCTTTACATTCGAAATGCCAACTCCTGCCGGGCAAACGCGCGCGAATAGAGACCTGCATAACCTGGTGGCTGACCACTATAGAGCTGCCTGAGGCCCGAAGCATGAAGCCAGTTCTTGTTTTTGATTGGAATGGCACGTTGCTTGACGATGCCAATGCGCTACTGCAAACGACGAACACTATCTTGGAGCGCTTCGGACGCCCGACGATCGATCTGGATACCTTCCGCGACCATAGCGATGTCCCACTCTCTATTCTTTTCCGAAATATCGGAATGTCAGAAGCGGAAATCGCAGCCGTAGATCACGATGGGGGCGCAATCTTTCATGATACGTACGAGCCGCTCGCCGATAAAGCGGAGTTACGCATAGGTGCGCGCGCAATGCTGGAATTGGTGCGCCAAGAAGCGGCGTCGTCCATCATAGTGAGCAACCATATAGTCGCGCCCCTTGTTGCTCAATTGAAAAGGCTCGGAATCGATCGCTACTTCAACAGCGTACTGGCCTTTGAAAGCCGTGCCACGCAGTATAAAACGATGAGCAAAGGGGAGAGACTTAGGCGATATATGGAGAAAAATGATATAAATCCCGAGTCAACCTTCATCATCGGGGATATGCCAGTAGAAACGAATATTGCACGAAGCCTTGGACTGATAAGCATTTCCATCACCGGTGGATTTGTTTCCGAGTCGCGCTTGCGAGCTGCGAAGCCGGACCACATCATCCACAACTATCACGAGCTGTTACCAATCGTTCAAACGCACGGCTTTTTTCTAAATGGATAGATGCTATGTGCGAACGCTGACACCGCACTTAGGCCGGCGGCGAGACGGGCAGGCCTTCTCGGAGTGGGCGCATGGGAAAGGCTGTGGTCTCAGCAGCTCGGCTTGCCAGAGTGAAGGTGACGAGAATCGGCGGGTCGCTGGGCTGGCCTGCCCTGAGAGATCTGTCCTGCCTAGCCACGGCGGGGTCACAGAGGCAATGGGCTTAGGATAAGATGGATTGCTCGCCCCGTCTGCCGAAAGGGGGGTGATTATTCACTGCACAACCTCGTACTTCTGCAATCACTCTGCTCAGAAGCTCAGAAGGCGAGTTACGGCCATTCCAAAAACGCTCGTTTGAAATCCTGCAAACAGCCAGCGACGTTAGGTGAGTGAGCCCGGTTCGGCCGAATATGGTGGTCCGACCTTGAAGAACGTTCGCACCCTCCGCCGTAAATGTGTCCTTCTGCGACATCGCTGGCGGTGGGTTTCCACGGGTGCGAGCGACAGGTCGGTCTCGCGTGCTGAGGGGTGAGGACTTTAGGCCCAGCGAAAAGGCTTATGATTGGCTCGGTCCGATTGCGGTACTCAACCAGCGCCTTATTCGTGGAGTATTTCGTCCGAGAAGTCTAGATCGCCAGTGCCAAGCGATGTCTGGCTCCTAGGCTAGGCTAGGGCATGGACTCAGAACGCGCAGCCAGTCATAGCCGGATAGATGCGAGTTGGACGAAGGCAAGGTAGTTTCCCGCAAGCCTGTCGTAGCGCGTCGCCACACGACGACATTGTTTGATCCTGTTGAAGAACCACTCGACCCGGTTGCGAGTGCGATAAAGGTACGGGCTGAAGCAGATCGGATCGGTGCGATTGCTTTTGGGCGGGATGTCGGCCCACGCGCCTTTTTTCATAGCCAGTTCTCTTATCCAGTCCGCGTCATTGACCCGGGCCTCAAGCGAGAGAGCAGTTTTCCGGCAAGTCAAATGTCGTGGTCCTCGCCGGGGCTCAGCGCCAAGTCGTACTGGCAAACCATTGCTATCGACCTCTGCGTGGAATTTAGTCGTCAAGCCGCCGCGTGCCCTTCCCATCGATTGGCGCCGATTCCTAGTGTGCAGGCTCCATGCTGATGCACGCGGACAATCGAGGTGTCAATCATTTGGACAGTGTTCGTGCGCGGCAGCAAGTGCGCTATGATGCGGCCCCAGACACCAGCCCGCCGCCAACGGACGAAGCGGTGTAGCAAGCTATACGGACGTAAGCGCTTACGACCCAGAAGATGCCATCGGGACACGACGGTCGTTAACCCGAGGAACGCCACGCGGCTTGTTCGACAGCATGGGCTTGATGGCAATCCATTCATGATCGGCGAGTTCGTAGCGCATGATTCACCCCCCTGTTTGGAAGCTTGAATCATAGGGATCTGGCAAGACGCGACGCTTCCGGGTACGCTCCGGTTGGACGCTTACGGGGTAGAAGCGGACATCAGCCAGCCGACAATGTCCGCTGAAACCGTCGAAAATGACCCAAAGGCGACAAGCCGTTTATGCCCGCCTCACACAATCATTAGATCTTTGCGATGATCTCGCCTTTGGAATGCTTCGCCACCGGGGCACGCCAGGTTTCGTCGCCGATTCCGTCGATGGCCAGAGCGAGGTGCGACAGCACGAGCGTCTTGACGCCAGCTTCCTGGGCGATGCGCCCGACATCTTCGGATGGTGTGTGGCTCGCCTTCATATGCGCCATGAATGAGTCGAACTTCACCGGCAGGCCCGCGGCGACCTGTGCTCTGACGAACGCCTCCATGGCCGGCACGTACATGGTTTCGTGGACCAGTACGTCCGCGCCCTCCGCCATTTTCGCCGCGGCGTCGAGCGGCGCAGTGTCGCCAGAAAATGCTATGGCTCGGTCTTTGCGTCGTAGGTCATCTGCTGAACCACATGCGCCGAAGAAGGTGGTCACGGCGAATGAACTGGTGATAGAGAGCGGCCCCGGCATGAAGCGCGACCAAGGCAAGCAGAAGCCGCGCTCCGAAGCCGTGCGGCACACGGGGCGGATACTTCCAGAAGTCAGGCAGCAGGGCGCCTTCTCCGCCAAAGATCATTGGCGCTGCGCCGCTCAGCGCAATCATCCCTATACCGCTCGCAATCATTCCGAAGGTGACCACGTAGAAGAGAAGATGTATCGCGCGAGCTATGTGCTCCTGCCACCGCGGTGACCCAGCGACCGGATGGGGCTTGCGATCGACGCCCCACCACCAGCCAATTCGAAGAACCATCAGCCCGAGAACCGCGGTGGCGATCGGGACGTGAACCCCTAGGATTGCCGCCTTCACTACTGGATCGACCGTGTTCGCCGCGCGGAATCCTGTGGCAATGAGAATGATCATCAGCAGTGCGGTCAGCCAATGCATCGTTACGATCATGGCCCCATAGCGTTCGGAGGTACTCTTCAGGCCCATTGCCAATCTCCTTCTAACTGGTTGCGGGACGAGCTACGCGACACAGATGCCGGGCACGGCGACCTTCTGGAACAGGTGCGGAGAGGCGACGGCGGACGAGGGATAGGCCGCAATCTTCGATCTGAACTCCGGGTGCGTGAACGCAGCCCGGAAGTGCGCGGTGGATTCCCAGACGGCGTAGTTCAGATAGGTCGGGCTTTCGCCGATCGCGCGGTGAAGCTGGGTGGAGATGAAGCCGGGTTGGGTCTTCATGAAGGCAGCATCGTTCTGCCAGTTTCGGAGAAAGCTTTGCTCGTCGGCCTTGTCGAGAGTGAAGACATTCACCATCACGACAGGGCTGGCATCGATGCCGATCTGGCGTTCGATGGGAAAGGCGGGGTCCAGTGGGCGGAACGATGTCATGAGGTCCTCAATTGGTTGCATGATGTCAATGTGGTACGATAGGTTTACCACATTGACATTATGGTGTCAATACAGTTTTATGGTGACAGATGCTGAAATCCCAACGAACGCCAGCCGGCGATGCCCTGACCAATCTCATGCTCGATCTGTTCCGACTGAACAGCCAACTCTTGACTGCAGGGGACCGCTTGGTGGCTCAGCTCGGGCTCACGAGCGCGCGCTGGCAGATCCTCGGGGCCATTGTGCACGCAGAACGCCCGCAGCCGGTCGCGTGGCTCGCCCGCGACCTCGGCGCCAATCGCCAAAACGTGCAGCGGATCGTCAACGACCTGCATGCGGAAGGCCTTCTCGCCTTCGAGGCCAACCCGCATCATCGGCGGGCACAACTTGTCGTGCTGACTGATAAGGGTCGGCGCGCTTTCGATGCCGCCATGGCTTTGCAGGCACCGTGGGTCAACGGCCTTTCGGAAGGGCTTTCGGTCAAGGACCTGCAAACCGTTCACCGTGTCGTCACGGCACTACGGAAGAAGCTCGCGAGCAATGAAGAAACCGAAGCGCTGGGGTGACGACCCGCCGCGCTCGCAAGGAAACAGCAATCCGCGAAGCTTCTAAGGTGGACGCTCCAATGCTTTCGTGGGTATCTCGATCTCGGAAGCGCGCCAAACTCAGGTCGCCTTTCGGCCCATCGTGACATACTGCGCTGCCGCACGAACTTGGTCGCTATAGGACCAAAGCGGACGTAGTCACCCGTCACATGACGGCGCCGTTTATAGCTACGCGGCCTAGCCTAGTTCGGTTGTCCACCTCCTCTTGTTTCTCCGACCTCAACCAGCCTGATTCCCACTGACCCACCGATGGTGTTACAGCCGCGGTGTTGACGTCTCGTCTCGGTATCGCCGGACAGCGCGTGAGATGAGGGCGGCGAATCCTATAGGCATCGCGAGCCGGATCGATACGCGAAGCTTTGGCAGATAACAGGAGCGTTGATCCGATACCGAAGAGAAACGCCGATCCCATAGGCACCGGTGGCCAAGTGAGGGGAGGAAACGCCCGTAAGCCAGAAGATGGCCCCGACTTACCGAATGGAGGTGATGCCTCTTCGATCTCACGCTTCGAAACTGGCCGCCAATCGCAAGAAATTCATAAGCAGCACGTGCCCATGTTGAGTAAGTACTGACTCGGGGTGGAATTGCACGCCATAGGTTGGGTGATGCCTATGTGCCAAAGCCATGATCTCACCTTCAATTGAACGGGCTGTCACCACGAGATGCTGCGCGTCTGACTCCTCGAGTTCGACCGCCAGAGAATGATAGCGTCCAACAGGAAGTGGAGACGGGAGTTCCTTGAACAACCCCCGGCCGTCATGCGTTATGTGTGAGGCTCGGCCGTGCATGGGACAACGCGCGCGCGACACGCGCCCGCCGAAAACGCTCCCAATACACTGGTGCCCAAGACAGATGCCAAGAACTGGAACGCGACCCGAGAGTTCGCGGACAACGGCAGTGGATATGCCGGCCTCCATGGGCGTGCACGGCCCGGGGGAGATCACGATTGCACGCGCCTGGAGCGCGACGAGATCGGTGAAGCTGATCGCGTCATTCCGGATGACGTGCGTCTCTTCACCGAGCTCGCGGAAATAGCGCGCAATATTGAACACGAAGGAATCGTAATTGTCGATGATCAAAATCAAAACGCACCAGATGGATCGGCACCAAAGGCGTCGAAGAGTCGCTGTGCTTTAGCAAGCGTCTCCTCATACTCGGCTTCAGGATCTGACATCGCCGTTATTCCAGCCCCTGCATGAAAGACGGCTAGGTCGTCGTCGATCATCACGGTGCGGATCGCAATGTTCGTGTCCATCTGTCCATTGAATCCAATGAAACCGATCGCCCCGCAATAGACCTCTCGCGCCACTCCCTCGATGTCGGCAATGATCTCCATTGCTCGCACCTTCGGAACGCCGGTAACGGAGCCGCCCGGAAAACAGGCGCGAAGCAGACCGACGGCGTCTTTGTCTGGAGTAAGTGCGCCCCTGACAATCGAGACGAGATGGTGCACTGACGCATAGGATTCCAAATTGCACAGTGCGGTAACCTCGACCGAATTGTCGGTACAAACGCGTGACAGATCGTTGCGCAGCAGGTCGACGATCATAATGTTCTCGGCACGATCCTTCTCGGACGCAAGAAGGAGTTCGGCACGGCGTCCATCTTCCGCGGAATCGGCGGAACGCGCGAATGTGCCCTTGATCGGGCGCGTTTCGACCTGCCGTCCGTCAAGTTTCAGAAATCGCTCAGGAGAGCTCGATGCTATCGTCAGCTTATTGTAGCGCAAGAGAGCTGCAAACGGTGCCGGGTTCAATGACCGGAGCTGGCAGTAAAAGGTGAGCGGATCGAACAGGGGCGAAACCCTGGCACTGAAGCGTTGCGCGATGTTCGCCTGGAATATATCTCCGGCCAGGATCAAACCGACGACGCGCTGGACCGCTGCGATGAAGCGTTCACGGCTAAAGTTCGAGTGCCAAGCGCCAGACGTGCTGGGAATTATGATCCGCGGCGACTTTGGCCTGGCAAGCAGTGCTGCAAACTCGTCGGCCCGACGACGCGCGCGATCGGCCCGTCGGATGGGGTCCTGCTCGGGCCGTCCGGTCGAGACGATCCAGCACCTGTGGTCCTTGTGATCGAAGCTGACCACCACATCGTAAAAATGCAGGATTGATTGGGGCAGCCGGAGACCGAGAATTGACGGCGGCGGCAGCCGCTCCAGTGTTCGGTTCAGATCGTAAGCGAGGAAGCCGGCTGCGCCGCCCTGAAATGGGGGGAGATCGGGGCGATGCGCTTCTTTGTATCTCGCAAGAAGGCTGCGGAGGACCTCCCATGGATCGCCTGTAAGTGCCTCTCCATTCCAACTTGCCTGTCCATCGGCGACCAAATAGGTACTGAACGGCTCGCAGGCCAGATATGAGTAACGCCCAAGCAGCTCATGCCCTGCCGCGCTATCGAGAAAGGTAAGCTGCGGCCGCTGCGCAAAGCATCGCAGCGCCTTGACAGGCTCAATCCACTGCAACTCGCGGACGTGCATAGGCGATCTGTTACCGACGACCGGCAGGTTGTGAGGCCCGCGGCGCGTGATGCCCTTCCGAAGGAGGGGTGTTTCCGTCCGATGCGTACGAGACTTTGCGGCTGATCATCAAGCTACTCACGGCCAGCTGGTCCGCTGCGCCGAGCGACTTGCGTTAGCCCTGCCGTTCCAGCGAAATGCACGTCTGTTGACAGCTCATAGTCAGCAGCAAAGCGCAACTCCCGGAGTGGCCGTACGCGTCGGATCGCTTCTCGATACAAATTGTGCGTTTTGTACGCAGCGAGATCCGTCTCGCTATCAAACTCCCCGTACACCACGACGTCGATGTCATTGCCGAGCTGATCACGCTTGCGGTTGCGCGCAATCTCGAGCCGACGTGCATATGGGATCGAGGTAAGAACCGATAGACCTTCGACGATTTGGTCGATACCGGCCTCATCTCTGGCTGTGAAGAAGACGATGTGACGGATCATGGTGGCCGCAAACGTGACGCCGCAACTTGGCCGCGTTCTTACCTCGGGATGAGACTCGACGCAATGCTGGAACGGCGTTGATGGCAGAAGAGGGGGCGCTCGGGCGACGCTCGGCCTTGCAGCAGAGGCTCGCAGGATTTCCAATTGAGCAAGATGTGTGAGTTGCTCGGCGCCCAAATGATCTGAATGTGGCGTTATTCTGGCTAGGCGGCTCGATGAATGCCCGCGCGCAAAACTCGAGAATACTCCGTTGCGGGTGATATCGTCGATCAATGTTCTCCGGAGAAGACTTTTCAGCACTATCTCAACGGCCCCATACCAATTGAACTCAGTCACCAATCGTAGAGCTGTGGTACGAAACGTACAGTTCTGCATCTATTAAGGATACATCGTGCCGGACGTGAACGCCTTCGTCCGATCCGGATAGTATTTGTGTGCCGAAAACAATCTTGACCTGTCACAACGCAAGACACGCAACTCGGGAAGCACGATGGTCGTTGATGGCGATTGCCTTGGCAATGGCGACTTCCTCGCTGGCGGCGAGGACGATCATGTCGTGAGCGCCCAATCGTTGAGACGGACGCGGTAGCGCCGCGTAGCGGCGGGGCTCATCGCCCGCCTCCTCGTCGTCCTCGGCGACCTTCGGATCGCGGAGAACAAGGCGCCCGTTCACGGGCAGGCAGCTTAGCTGGATGTTGAAGTCCTTGCCGTCCTGGTGCGCCCAAGCTGCTCCGATCTTGGTCCAGAAGGTCTTGTCACCTTCTCCTTCGACCACATAGATCCCGTGCGCGCCGGTTTCCTTTCGTTGCGTTTCATCTTTCGTACTCCCGCTTGGTTTTACCGGCTGCGCCAATCGCGGCCGGACGGGAATTCCCTGAGGAGCGAAGGATGAGCGGCAGGGCAAGGAGGCTCCGACCGAGGGACCCTCCGGGATACGGTTGGATGCCTTGCGCTGACGCGCTACGGTCCCAAATTCCCGGTCCTACTGGCCGCGCATTGGATGCTGCCTCGACACGGAGTAGACCTGAGACGCAACAGAACCGCGCCAGAACGATTTGGTGGTCAAGGCGGAGGAGAATAGCGCCAATGGCCAGCTTCGCTGCCCTGGCGCTTGGGGTGGCCCGCTACAACCAGCCGCGAACGACCGTGATTGTCCGGCCGCCTAACGCTTCGCACTGCGGACGGGGGTGCGTGATCAAAAGCCGACTTAAAACGCGAACAGGCCGTGATCGTGTTTTGAGATTTTTGGCGCAATTGCAAGTGCAAGCCGACAAGCCTCAACCCCATGTTGCGCGATCGACACAGCTGAAGAATCTTCGACATTGTCCAATCAGAAGCCGTTGCGACCAAACAAAGAGTATGTCGTCATGCGGCCGTCGTTTTTTTATGCGGTTTTATCATGCGGATTTGTGGGCTTCTGCTTTGCGCGGCCGCTATTGCGCTTTTCGGCGGCTGCGGGGCTTACGTGCCGGAGATGCACGAGTGGTACGAGCCTCCTGACAGCCAAAAGATCACTGAAAACCGCATCATCAACCACATCAAGTGCGAGCTGCATAAGGGAGTGGATGACGCCATCAGGAAATACTATGGGGCTGGCCAGCGCAGCGGGATCAAGGCTGATTGGATCAAAGACTGGTTGGCAACGGTTACCCTGAAGTTGACTGTTGAGGAAAAGAGTAGCGCAAACCCAGGCCTGTCGTGGGTACGAACTCTTTCCGATACGAGGTCATTCACACTCGGCGCTGGAGTGAATGCCTCTTCAGACGCAACCAGGATTGAAACGATCTCCTTCACATATCCTCTCAGGGAATTGCGCTCCGCCCGACCGATTGTGAATCCGTGCGAGAAGCCGGGAGAGATTCTGATCGAGGGAGATCTCAAGATCGGCCAGTTTCTGGATAAAAAGATCTTCTTGTCGACCGTGCCAGGGACGATCATTGGTCCTTACAGCGCATTCAGCTATCAGGTCACGTTCGTCGTTGTTTATGGCGGTTCGGTAACTCCAACGTGGAAGCTGGTTGAGTTTACGGCCAACCCGGACTCTCCGTTCTTGAACGCCACGCGGACACGGACCCACGATGTGACCATCACCATAGCACCGCCTGGGGACGCCGCCGCCGCTGAGGCCGCCGCAATCCACAATGCCGCGCTGATCGGACAAGCTGTCGCGGCAGCCATTCGCAAGGGAGGGCCGTAAATGGCAGACGCTGTAAAGATTCCCCAGACGGTCGAAGAAGCCCATCAGCAGGGCTACGCCACGGAGCGGAAGACGCTTGAAGAGGCGCAGGCAATAATGAGGGCGGGGGCGATCGCCGGTATCCTGCGCGATGGTCCGCACCGGGATTGCAGCACCCTTCCTCCTAACCACAAGTGCTGGGAGGGAGACTGCGACCCCTCCGGCTGGAAAGAGGTTTTGTTCTGCGACGGGACGCAAGGGTGCACGATCTATGCGAAGGTTCGCTGCCGTTAGCGGCTCGGCCGAGCGCCGCTAACCCGCGGGGAACGATTGTCTGCGAAGCACTTCTTCAACCTGGCGACAGCGCTTTTTGCGATCCTGGCCGCTGGTTTGTGGTTCTTGTCTGCAAAGGTGAATTCGGGAAATAGGTTTGAGGGAGTTGGAGGAGCGATTGGGATGAAGGAAGAGGCTGAAAAGCTCAACGCGCTCGGCGCTGCCTATAACCGCCAGAGCACCTTCAACGCCTTGGCCGCTAGCGCAGCTGGTGTTTCGGCTCTTTGTCAGACCGTCGTCGTGTACTTGGACTGGTAGGAGTTGGCCAGAGGTCGAGGGAGCGACGCGAAATTCTTCAAGTCGAGTTGGCCAGGTATTCTGCTTTACCGAATAACAAATGGCGTGCGGCGCGTTTGTAATGTCGCGCTAGACATAGCACTTTGGTAGTTGTTTGCGCTGCGGTAGGTGGTGGGAAGCAAATGATATCCGGCACTTAGATGGAAAGCTCTGGTTTTTGCATCGACTCTCTTGAACCGCTGCTTTCGCCTTCCGACATCTTGTTAGCGAGCAACTCAGCTCGCATGGAGGATCTAATGCGCTGCTCTCGTCCGTCGGCACCGGTTATCATCAGGGCAAACTCGACGCTCTGCGGCGGTTAAGGATGCAAATGCTTCTCGGGCGTTTTCGCGCCCGAGAATGCCTTGGCGGGGGGGGGGGGTATGGGCAATTCGCGCAAAGCACGAGCGGGCAAGCAGCTCGTATTACCTCCGAGATTTCTAGTTGCAAAAAGGTGTTGGAAGGGGGTTCGCGACACGGTGCGACCGTTGGCGCCTGACCTGGTGCGTCAGGGCCTGAAAGCGGCGCTAGGTTTTGTCGTGGCCGCTGTCGTCGTCGGGTTTATTCGTGACCCGTTCGAGCAAAACGTGATCCCTTGGCTCATAAGAGTGATGAGTCTTGAGCAGGCGCTGTACATCTACACAGATTCTTCTGACGGTCCTGCCGATCAATATGAATTCCTTGTGCCCCGGCACGTTCTCGCATCCGGAAGAATGATCCAGGATCGAGACGTTGCCGAACGCACCAACAGAAAAGGCAATCCCCGAAACTTCAAAGTAAAAGGCTCCCGTTCCGGCGATCTTTTAATGTTCACGTACATATCCAGTTCCGACAAGCTAGGGATGGGCGCGTTTGTGGGCCAGCGGCTCGACACTGATAACGATGACATCTTCATTGGAAACCTTACCGGATGGGGCCACGGTAAGGATGGGCACTGCACGATCGTCTCGTACTGGGCAGTGATCGGCCCTGCCGAGGAGAAACAAAGGTTCGGCGATCTCCTCAAAAAGTCCGTTGGTGGTGCTGCACCAGCAAAGGCGACCACTTCCGCCGCATCTCTAAAGTGCAGCGAACCCAAAGGCTGAGCCCGAATACAGTCCTGCGTTTAGTCAATCCGGCTGCGCCACTCGCAGCCGGACACGAATTCCCTGATGACGCGAAGGATGAGCGGCGGGGCAAGGAAGCTCCGACCGAGACTCCCCTGGGAATGGTTGGACGGCTTGGGCTGACGCGCTTCGGGTCCCAAGGGCCCGGACTCTCGGCCCGGCGCGCACTGCGCATAGAGTCCGGTCGGCTCGCCGACGCGCCACTGACCGGAGCGCTTCTCAGCAAAAGTGTCCCGCATCATTTCTGATGCGGGGCAAGGAGCTCTGCACCTTGCGGGTCATCAGCTCTCAACGGACTTCAACCATTCCAAGTGTGAAGGATGGTCTCCCTTGCCACGCCAGCGTGCCTCGCCGCTGCTCCGGGATGAGTCGCACAGAGCCGCGTCGGCGCATCAGGCTCCTCTCATGATCAGCTGGTGGCTTCCTTTCGCTCGCGGATGACGAGCCGTCTGCTGACAGGCAGGACGACCAGGTCGACGTTAAAGCCGTTGGCATCATCGTGCGGCCAGACCGCGCCGATCTTGGTCCAAAACGCACTCGACGAAGGCCTCATGGCTCGGCTTCTTAGCTTGGGGTTTTGCAGGCACTGCATTCTCCAGGTTATTCACGAGTGTCACTTGCATCGTCGAATGTGCGCCACGTGGAGCAGGGCGCTGGATCCGGCGAAGCCCTCGCTCGCTTGCTCAGGCGGCCAACGTCAGGATCGGGTCTGAACACGCTTCGCGCTGCGGGTACCTCACTTAGATGATCAGCTATTTTGCCGATTCCGAGAAGATGGTGCGCACCGTACCGACTTGATGGCGCGCAGGGTTCCGAAATGATCGGCGCAGCATTCCGAGCATTGTCCGCGCACCATTCCGATTTGATCGCGCGCAGTTTCGGATGGTGTGAGACCCGATCGTTGGGCCATTTCTCCGGCTGGAAGCAGCTGGGAGGATTGGATGCCGACGAGGAGGTGCGCGGCGGCGATCAGGGTGAGACTCCGTATTGCCTCACGTATCGATGCTCCCGGGCGCGATCGGTTGCCTCATTTATTTTGCTCCTGGCTTGGGTTGAGGAGGAGGCCGGGTGCGGAGATGGCCGGGGTTTCGGAGCGCCCGGCCTCCTCCGCTGGCAGCCGCTACATCATTGCGGTGTCGTGACCTCTGACCTTGGTGGCATTTTCGCTGTAGGAGCGAACAGCAGCGCATTCGCTTGCTCGCTACGCCAGGATTTAAGCCGCCGTTGAAGCGTTCGAAGAAGCTTGTTCGGGTAGGCTCCAGGATATTCCACCTGCAGGCGGGAGAGCAGTTCGCTGCTGGGGCGGCTGCGCAACCGAACTTTTTACAGCCTGGCCGAACTCAACGGTGCGATCGCTGAGTGGCTGGCCAAGCTCAATGACGGACGGGTGCGGCGCCAGTATGGTCGCACACGGCGCCAGCTGTTCGAGGAAATTGACGCGCCGAATCTTAAGCCGCTGCCCGGCGAGCCGTGGGTCCATGCCGAATGGCGCCGATGCCGGGTCGGGCTCGACTATCACGTCGAGATCGAACGACACTACTACTCGGTGCCCTACCGCTTCGCCCGTCGCGAGGTAGAAGCGCGGATCTGTGCGCGAACGGTTGAGATCTTCCTGGGGGGCGAGCGTATCGCCGCGCACATGCGCGGCAGCGGCAACGGGCGGCTCACGACGATCAGCGCCCACATGCCTTCCAGCCATCGGCGCTATGGCGAGTGGACGCCGGCAAAGATCCGTAGCGAGGCAAGCCGGATCGGCCCGATGCTGCGCCTGCTGATTGACCGGATCATCGAGGATCGGCCGCATCCCGAACAGGGCTATCGTTCGTGCCTGGGGATCATCCGGCTTGAGAAGCGCTTTGGCGCCGAGCGCCTCGAGGCGGCCGCGCTGCGCGCGATTGAGATCCAGGCTCGCAACTACCCGAGCGTCAAATCGATCCTCGAGAAGGGGCTCGATCGCGTTGCAACGCCCACGTCCCCGAGCACGAGCTGATCCTACACACCAACATCAGAGGCTCGGACTATTACCACTAATAGGAAAGAAAATGCTGACACACCCCACGCTCCACTTGCTTACCCAGCTCGGCCTTACCGGCATGGCCGAGGCCTTTAAGAACCTCGCCGACAACGAGGAGGTCCATGGCCTCGCTCACGCCGAATGGCTGGCGTTGCTGCTGGACCATGAAGCGACCTGGCGTAACAACCGGCGCCTGGCACTTCGCCTTCGTAAGGCAAAGCTGCGTCATCATGCCGTGCCCGAGGATATCGACTACCGCGCACCCCGTGGGCTCGACCGCCGCTTGTTCGACATGCTGCTCAAGGGAGACTGGATCAAGAACCACGAGAATTGCGCCATTGTCGGGCCGACCGGCGTCGGGAAAAGCTGGCTTGGCTGTGCGCTTGGTCACAAGGCCTGCCGGGACAACCACTCTGTCCTTTACATCCGGCTGCCGCGGTTGTTCGAAGAACTGGACCTTGCCCGGGGCGACGGACGACTCACTTCGCGGATGAAGAGCATCGCCGCGGTCGAGCTCCTGATTTTGGACGATTGGGGCCTCCAGGCCATCGACGCCAATGCCCGGCATCATCTGCTCGAAATCCTTGAGGACCGCTACGGCCGTCGATCAACACTCGTCACCAGCCAGCTTCCAATTGCCAAATGGCATGAGCTCATAAATGACCCAACCTACGCTGATGCCATACTTGATCGGTTGCTTCACAATGCTCACAGGCTCGAACTGAACGGTGACTCCATGCGTCGCCAGCCGGTTCTTCCTCGACCTTGATTACATCGTCGGCCCGATGAAGACCGGGACTGCAGCCCGCGAAGCTGACCGGCCGCTACGGCACTGTTGGGGGTGCGCGTCCAGTCAGCTTCGCTCCATCGAGTGACGCTAGACGTGATCTCTTCCGCTTGACCACCGGCTACCGATAGTGCCAATTGCCTTTAACGATCGGGCGCTTCACATGCGCGCGATCAGATTGGAATGCTGCGCGGCATCAGATTGGAATAGCTGCGCGCGATCATCGGAATCCGCACTATTTCGCTGGGTTGACTTTGTTGGACATTCCACCACCTTCAGTGGAATTCGACTGCCCGCGCTCGGGACAAAAGGGACGCAAATGACGATCTCGACGCTAGTTCTCGCCGCTATCAACGCGCCTCACAGCAAACAGCTGGACGCGCAGGCGCTCGTCTTTTGCCTTAAGAATCCAGCTGCCGCTAAAACAATGCCGGGGCACATGTCGGCTTTCTTCGGTGAAGTTGACACGTATTTGCAGAAAGAATTCGCACATCAGTTCGGCATCAGCGATGCGGAGCTCGTTGCTTCTGCAAAAGCGTTTTCCAGCTATTCGGGTGAGCATTACCCGATTGCAGCGGGATAACCGAGAAGACCAGGTCGGATTGGGCGAAGCTATTTCGGATAGTGCGCGATCTAATTGGCTAAGTTAACTCGCAAGGAACAGTCATAGACCCCATTGGACGTTCGGTGGGGGCACCGCGATGATGCTGCAAATTGCACATCGCGAAAAGCTACGACGTGGACATCTTTCTTTGTGATCCGCAATTGCTGCCGTTTTGGGTCCGCAGAAACAGTACTTCAACTTCGAGATACGCCCAAGCGAGTACAAGGGTGACGGCAATCGCTTTCTCAAATTGGCGTTCGAAGCTGTTGGCGAGATTGATTTCATCGTTGCCGGTCACAAGACCGCTAACCCAACGATTGAGAGAGAAATTGAAGGTATGAACGTCCTTCTAGAAACGATTCCGGAAATCATCGCTAAAAAGATCATCTTCCTTGGCGCGAGTATCAAACCGCGAGATATCTTTGATATCGCTGCAGCGAGTGTCGATCATTCCGCCGAAGTGATCCGCGAGCTGAACCCATATCGACAGAACGTGATCGAAACCATCGCTGAGATCGATAGGTTAAATCCTGAATTTGTACGAGGCGGCAATAGACAGTCTATCTAACGTTCGAAGGCGACAACCTCGTCCATGCGGTAATGTCATCGGCCGGGCAACTTCAAGCTCGGGCGCTGGGCTCTCTGACTAATGGGAGACTTTTGAAGAGTGGGCCTGGTTTTGCCTGGACGCCCGGGCCCATAGTCTCAGCGACCTGAGCGGCAGGTTGTTCGGCTACACGCCACTTTATGAAAATGAACCAAAGCCGGGCTGCGACACGTCAAAAGCCACGGACGGTGAGCCCCATCTGACATGGATTAAGGGCTTGCCGGTTTTTCCCGGTCTGCTGTAGAATCTTCTTCGCGTGAGGATTTGGCCTCCGTTTAGTTCCAGATTTCGCAAATTCATTTGAAACTTTCTGTGGGGGACATTGCGATGGCTAAGCCTTCCGTTTCCCGTGAGGCCTTTCGTGGGTTGTTCGCCTTTTATGCGGCCAAGGCCCACCATGATCATAACGGTGTCGCCGAAGGCCGGCTCCTCAAACTATTTGCATCGAGCGAACACATCCCCGACGGGCTGTTGGAGTTGTGGTCATCACGGACCGAGCTGATTGGCCCTGAGGCTGTTGGCAACATAATCGCACCACTCGCTCATCAGATCCTGGACGGCGGCGCACAATATAACCACGCGAGCGACTTCCTTCATCGACTGTTGCGAGAGTTAGACCGAGACGTTCATTAATCGCTTAAAGGAGGCTCAGGGTCCGAGTTGGGCGAACAACAGACGTAGCTTTCGAGGAGACGGCGAGTAGTTTTCCTCGATTGAGGCGGAGCGGGTGGCGATCATCTTCAATCAGTATAAGCGCGTGGTCCCTCGGTTTCGGCAGTCTCGTTTGGGGCTAAGCAACGGCGCGCCCGCTCGATCTGTGCCTCGGTAGCGCCATGGTTACGAGCGTACATCTCGGCCACTGGCGCCGAATATTTCGCAACGTAGTATCTGACCTCGCTGCAAGAGATGCGCCAAGGCAACAATGGCCGCCGCCCGTACGATCATTCTCGCCGTCCCCGATATATTCTGTATGGTTCTTACACAGAGGAGGCCTGAATCGCGCACACGGCGCAAATTAAGATCGTGCACTGGTCCAAAGTGCTGTGAGACTGTTGCTCCAATGCTTCGGTGCTGCGCAGGCAAAGGCTGGATATGGAGGTGTCGTTAAAAGCGATCCGATGCGAGCTCCCCAACAATGGCGAGGTGGCAAGCTCGATCGTCGTATGAACGGCTCTACGAGCTTGCGATGCCTAGCTCCGCCGAAGAGCTCTCCTTCTACGGCTGGCCTTGGGGATACGGCTAGTCGTGGCAATCCTTCTCGCCTGAGCGGCTCGTAGGCGACGCCGGAGGGTCTGCAGTTCTCGAAATAGTGCGACCAGTCCCTCGACCCTTTCGCTGAGAATAGTCGAATAATTGTAAACCCGACCTCGATTACTCATTACTGCCCAAACCATGATTGTTGAAAGCAATAGGCGGTCGACAACGGGAAAAATATGCAATCCAGGGTAGGAACATACAACCCATAAATGAGGATGGCATTAACACGGGCACCACGCAAACGTCCTACACCGTCGCTTAGGGTGTACTGCTTTCGCTTTGTCTTTCGGGTGGTTTCGCGTCGAAGTTCAAAGCAGCAGGCTTAGTACCGCGGCCCGTGCCCCGTTGTGACCAGTTGCGTGCATCATGATAACGCGTGGCGCATGCCCCCGCCTTGCCCATGGGACCGCCGGCCACTCTCCCTCTCCTCCGCCGCGGAGGGCCGGGGGCGAACTATGAGCCCCGGGCGCCTAGGCAAACCGGCCTTGCCTTAACTGCTCCTCCGCTTAGCACATGCCAAGGCGTGCACGCTTTCGCGATGGTGAGACGACATGAGGCTCGATAGGTCCGCCAGGGAAACATCGATGATCTCAGCGCCACTGTGCACTATGGCTGTAGCCTGCCCCTCCACGCTGAGCCATGTGTTGTCGATGATGCGGCGGAAAGGCGTGCCTTCGTTGGCGCCAACAGGATGCGTTGGAGGCCACAAAGGCTTGGGAAAAATCGTACAACAGCTCAGCGAAGCCGCAGACGGAGAATGATCTCGCTGCGGCTCGCATCGAGCCGAATGAACAAACCGGGAGGCCGCCTCATGAAATGGTTCGTTAGCTTCTGTGTGCCAAATCTCGGTGCGTGCCGCCTAGCGCCGATCGCGGCACGTGGAATGGGAATGCCGGCCCCGGCTGTTTACCCCATCCTGCGGCTGGGGCCGTTTTGAACTTGCTCAGCATCGTTCAATCCGGGTCACAACCATGCTAGAAGCATTGCTATCGCGCTATTTGGAACGGGCATCTTTTCTCAGCTTGATCGAGCGCTCTTCAGCGGGCGCAATACTGACGCCGCGATCAGCTTATCCAGGAGATCGGCCGCGGGTTTGGCTTATAGACCCCGCGGTTGTCGGGAAAGCAATTCCAAGCCCTGCAGCCCGACGTTCCGGCGCAATTGGTCAATCCTGAATGCGCAGTCTCCGTCCCGGGGCATGAGGTTACTTCGGCCCATGCTTGCCAGCCAACTCGCGAGCAGCCAAGTTGAGCTCCAGCTCTCTGAGCTGTTCGATCAACTGCTCTATGATCTCGTCATAATCGGATGGCAAGAATGCACGCCCGCGCAATGCCAGCTGTGGCCTACTTCAATGCGTTGTTGATCAGGTTGGCGAGCCTTGCTGCCGCCAGAGCCGCTTGGCTGCGCGCGATGTTCCGGACGTTGGTCTCATAGTCGCGGGTCAGGAGAACCGGATTATCGCCAAGGCTGACCGGTGCTGCGTAAGCATACTGCTTGGCGAGTTCAGCGCTCTCATCGATCCATTTTTGCGGGTCCGCGATCTTAGCGGCAACCTCGTTGACGGCGAGACTTGCAAGCCCTTCCCTGGCATCCGCGTCAAATATAGCTCCGTAAGGCGACACGTAACCTCCAAAAAGACTGTCCCAATACGCATGAAGCGCCACGGGCTCTCCGGTTGCCGGTATCACCTGTTCGGCATTGCCGCCGGCATCGCCACCCGGAATTTGTCGCGTGTACCGGCTGCTGCCATGGAGTGGCTGATGCGCATCGCCAACGAGATGCAAAATCCAGACGAGGTCATACGAGCGAACATCATCCGACGCGCCCGAACTTGCCGGAAGGGCTGCAATCATCAATTTCATCTGCGTGATAAGATCGACGGCGTCCGGAGGCGGAAGCGGCGTTCCGTCCGGCGTCCAATTCACGTCCTTATAATGCCAGTAAGCGTGCTGGTTCTTGTCCGAATAGCCGATGTTCTGGCCGGCTGTCGGACTATCCAACTTGTCACGCGTATAGTTGTATTCCTTGGTCTTGATGTCGTCCGCCCAGGTCGCCGCATGGACGAATGCGTAGAGCTTGGCAGTCTTGGGGTCTGTAATGCCGGATGTCCATTTTTCATAATCCGGATTTAGCCGCAGCAGGACGTCGACCTTCTCTTTAACTGGCGGATCGAGCTTCTTATAGGCCACGTAGGCAATCTGCATGTGGCCGGCATCCCACCAGGCCGAGGCAGGGCCCGTGAGGCTCCCCAAAATCAAGGCGATGTAAGCGAGAATACCAAGCGAGCAGCGCGGGGTCATAAATTTCTCCTGACAAAATGACTTTCCCGACATTCTAGGTTCGTGGCCGGCCAAGTTGGTATGAAGCGCTTCACAATTCTAGATAGCAGACCAGGACGACAGTGGATGTCCGCTTCGTCTGTTGCGGCAGATTACGCTGCCCTGCGGCAGCGACCGTCCGTCTGCCCGTGCTCGAACGATACTCCGGCATTAGGCAAAGGCGCGCCGAACTCCGGATGGACCCGAAGAGGGCGCGTTAGTTTGCTAGGCGCCTGCGACTCGCCTTGAGCCGGTATCGATAACCGTGACCGTGCCGTAAAGACTCGCCACATAGGCCTCCGGCGCAAACGCAACACCGGCACTGGGATTTGCGCGGTCAGCATTTTCTTGAGCGCATTGATGCTGTTGATGCTGCCAGCCGTGCACCACATACACGTCCTCTGGAACACGTTTGCGGGTGCCGTGATTGAATTTACATTTCCGCTCGTTGGCAAGCCAGGTGTTCGGCCCAAATGACTTCATCCTTTTTGGTGCTGAACTAACCGCCGGCGGCCATCGTCAAGTGGCGGGTCCTCTCGTCTGGTTTCCTCCCCATGGTTCGGCATCGTTCGCCGCGGAACGCGTTTGCGCCTGCCTGCGACGCGGTTAGGGCATGCGGATAGCTCTCCTATCGCTGTTGGCCCATCGAAATTGGGCTGGCGAGAACGTTAGCGACTCGCCGGAGGGCTCTCTTTGACGCGGGCGCAATGTCGCTTGCCCGGCGAACATTACCCAAGATTACTCAGATCTCCCTACGTTTCTCTAGGCAATCTCGCGCCGCATGTCGTGAATGAAGCGCCGACAGGCGGGCCGCCCAAGAAGCCCACCATCGCCTGCAACTCCCTTTGCCGGGATGACCTTCCAGGAGCGCTCTCGTGCCAGCAGCCCTTCGCATTCCAACGAGTAGCTCACGCCTTCGAGCGGTCGGCGTGAAGATGATGTGCTCGCAATCCCAAGGAATGTGACGCAGCAGCATGGATACGCTACTTATCGCGACGTTCGAGATCTTGAGCTTTGGCGCCATCGTTGTGCTGGTCGTGCTCGGTCTCGGGATCATTGCCAGCATGATGGGCATCTTCAACTTCGCCCAGGGCGAGTTCGTCCTGCTCGGCGCCTACGTCACTTATCTCGTGCACAGCGTCGGTCTGCCGGTCCCGCTGGGCATGCTTGCCGCGCCCGTCGCGGTCGGCATGCTGGGTTTCGTGCTGGAAAAACTCGTGGTGCGACGGTTCTACGCCGCTCCAGTCGTCGCCATGCTTGGCACCTATGGGCTCGGGCTGATCATTCGTGAAGCCGTGCGCGGCCTGACCGGGGGACTGTATCTCTCGGTGCCCGAGCCGATCGGTGGCTCTATCACGATCGGTAGTCTGCATTTCGCCACCTGGCGCGGCGTCATCGTCATCATCACTTTGCTGGTGATGGCCGCGAGCCATGCGCTGCTTGCCTACACCTCGTTCGGCCTGCGAGTCCGCGCCTCGCTGGAGAACCCACAGCTGGCGCGTGCCTCGGGCATCTCCACGGGCATGATCTACAGCGTCACCTTTGCGTTTGGTGCGGCGCTCGCGGGCCTCGCCGGCGCGCTGATCGTGCCGGTCTTTTCACTGTTCGCCGATCTCGGCATCCGCTTTCTTATCCAGGGTTTTGTTGCCGTGATGGTCGGCGGCGTCGGGTCCTTCGCGGGCCCGGTCGCTGGCGCCAGCGTCATCGGCACGTTCAGTGCCTGGCTGCCTTGGCTGATGTCACCGGTCATCGCCGACGTTCTGGTATTCGTGCTCGCCATCATTTTTATCAAGTTTCGGCCGCAAGGCCTAGTTTCCGGAAGAGGGGTCAACCGATGATCAACGCCAGCCGTCAACTGAGCCGCCGCCGCTTTCTCGGCAATTTTGCCTTCGCTTCCGCCGCCATCGCGGCGGGCCCGGGCAGCTGGGTGATCCGCCCGGACTGGGCAAATGCTGCGGAAGGCCCGATCAGGCTCGGCATTGCGACCGATCTTACGGGATCACTCGGCTTCGCCGGCAACACCGACGCCAACGTCGCTCGCATGCTGGTCAAGGAAATCAACGATTCCGGCGGCCTGTTGGGGCGCCCAATCGAACTCCTGATTGAGGATACTGCCTCAGACGAATCCGTCGCCGTGGGAAATGTGCGTAAGCTGATTCAGCGAGACAAGGTCGACTTGGTGCTCGGCGGTATTTCGAGCTCGATGCGCAATGCGATCAAGGACGTCATTATCTCCCGCGGCAAGACGCTCTATATCTATCCGGAAGGTTACGAAGGTAAAGAGTGCACGCCCTATCTGTTCTGCACCGGACCGGTCCCGGCTCAAAATTGCGACCAATTCATTCCATGGTTGATCAAAAATGGTGGCAAACGCTTTGCCCTGCCTGGCTCCAATTATGTTTGGCCGCAAACAATCAACGCCTATGCGCGCAAGGTGATTGAGAGCAGCGGTGGCGAAGTCATCTTCGAAGAATACTACCCGCTCGATCAGATCGACTTTTCCTCTACGGTTAGCCGTATCATATCCAACAAAGTAGACGTGGTTTTCAACGCCATTGTCCCGCCCGGCGTTAGCCCGTTCTTCAAGCAGCTCTATCAAGCCGGCTTCTCCAGAAACGGCGGGCGGCTGGGCTGCGTCTACTATGACGAAAACTTCCTGGAAATGAACCAGGCCCACGAGATCGAAGGGCTTGCGAGCTGCCTCGACTACTACAAGGTGCTCGCGGCGGAGGATCCAGTGAGCGCCAGGATTCAATCGGCTTACGACAAACAGTTCCCTGCCAAGTTCCGGTTCTCGGCAGGCAGCGCCGCTACCGGCACCTATCGAGGACTGAAGCTGTGGGAGGCTGCAGTGAAGGAGGCCGGTACAATTGACCGCGACGCGGTAGCCGCCGCCCTCGACCACGCGAAGATTGCGGAAGGGCCGGGCGGGCCTGCCGAGATGGCGCCGGGCAAGCGCCACTGCAAGATGAACATGTACATTGGAGTGGCGAAGGGCGGCCAGTACGAGATTGTCGCGCGTAGCGCCGGCCTGGTCGATCCGAAGGAGTGCTGATGTCATCGACCGGCACTGGCATACAGCCCCCGCCACGCGTCATTGAAGCTGCTCGTTCGCCCGTGATGGCATCTGCCTTCGCAGGGCGAAAGAAGGTGCTTCCGCTTCTCGAACTAACATTGCTGATTGCCGCATCGATCGCACCTCTCGTCCTGCGGGATTACATCACTGTCTATGCGACACGAGTGCTCATTCTGTGCCTCTTCGCGTTGTCGTTCGACCTGGTGTGGGGCTATGCGGGTATCTTGAGCTTGGGTCAGTCGTTGTTCTTCGGCATGGCCGGCTACGGTGTGGCGCTGCTTTCACGCGATTTCGGGGTTGGATCGTTTTTTGCCGTTCTTCCGGCCGGAACCCTGATAGGCTTTGTGGCGGCATTGTTGCTGGCAGGCTTCCTGCTGCTCGGCCGTCACCCCTCCAGTGTGGTCTTCGTTTCACTTGGTACTATGACCGGAGCTTACGCAGCTGACCGGCTGGCGAGAGGTTCTCATTATCTTGGCGGTCAGAACGGTATCCCTTCGATCCAACCGATGACAATCGGCTCGCACGAACTGAGCGAGGGACCAGGTTTTTACTACCTGGTGCTCGCCATTCTGGTTCTGATCTACCTTCTGTCGCGCTTTCTGTTGCGATCCCAGTTCGGACTGGCGCTGGCGGGATTGCGAGAGAACGAACAGCGTATCGCCTTCTTCGGCTACAAAGTGCAACATTTGAAGGCGATCATATTCGCAATCAGCGGCGCGATTGCAGGTACTGCCGGTAGCCTCTATGCGTTTCACGAGGGGTTCGTCTGGACGAACATGCTGGGCGTGGTCATGTCGACCCAGGTCGTGCTCTATGTCTTGTTCGGCGGCTCCGGGACATTGATCGGTGCGATCATCGGCACCGCGATCGTCGAGGGCCTCAGCTTCTGGCTCTCCGACAACTATCGCGATATCTGGCCGATCATACTCGGCGTTCTGCTGTTGCTCGTCATTCTGTTCCGACCCCTCGGCTTGATCAGCCTCGTGCTGGGCGAGCGGGAACGTGTCGGTAGTTTCGGCCCGGGCCTCAAGGAGAAGCGCAATGCCGCTCCTTGAAGCCGCCGGCATCTCCAAGGTCTTTGGCAAGCTCATCGCGCTGGACGGAGCGGCACTCACGGTCGGCGAGAGAGAGTTTCATGGCCTGATCGGGCCGAACGGCTCGGGCAAGAGCACGCTGATGAAGTGTCTTGCAGGTGCGCTAGTGCCGACGCAAGGCAAAGTGACGTTCATCAATACTGACGTCACCTCGTATACGCCGCCAGAACGTGCGCGAGCGGGCATGAGCCTGAAATTTCAGATCACCGCCGTGCTACCGACCCTCACGCTTTACGACAACATCCTGCTCGCGCTGCAGGCGCGGTCCTCGCTGCTGGATCTGGCGTTCTCGCGCAGTCGAGGACGACTGCACGAGGAGGTCATGACGATGCTCGGCCAATTCCGGCTCGCCGATCGCGCCTTTGATGCTGCGGCGGCCCTATCGCACGGGCAGCAGCAATGGTTGGAGATCGCGATGGCGCTCGCGTGCCGACCGCGCCTGCTGCTGTTGGACGAGCCCACCGGCGGCATGAGCCTGGAGGAGCGCCGCGTCACCGGCGAATTGCTGCAGCCGATCAAACAGCATTGCTCGCTCGTCATCGTGGAGCACGACCTGGATTTCATCCGCGACATCTGCGACCGCCTGACCGTGCTCGATCAGGGCAAGGTGCTGGCGTCAGGAACGGTTGCCGAGATCCAGGGCAACAGAAGCGTCCAGGAGATTTATCTGCGCCGTGGCTGAATTCCTCAATATCAAGCATCTCGATGCCGGCTATGGACGCAGCCAGGTCTTGTTCGGCGTCAACATGGCCATTCCGCCGCGCGGCGGTGTGGCCGTCCTCGGCCGCAACGGCGCCGGAAAGAGCACGCTCATGAAAGCGATTGTTGGCGAACTGCCGCCATGGAAGGGCCGCCTGCAGTTCAACGGCCAAGACATCGATCGCAGCCGGACCGAAATGCGGGTGCGGGCCGGCATTGGATATGTGCCGCAAGAGCATTCAGTGTTCGCGCGCCTCTCCGTGCGTGACAATCTCGCCGTCGGATCGCTTTTGCACCCCCATGGATCGGCAGTGGACCGGGTGATGAGGATGTTTCCAAAACTCGGCCAGCGCCTTGATCAGCCGGCCGGAACGCTCTCCGGTGGCGAGCGCAAGATGCTCGCAATCGGGCGCGCTATCCTCGGAAACCCTAAACTCCTCCTGCTCGATGAGCCGACCGAGGGGGTCTGGATCGGCGTCATCGAGGAGATCACCGAGCGCTTGGTCGAGCTAGCCAGAGAGATCGCCATCATCATCGTCGAGCAACATCTCGACCTCGCAATGCGTGTAGCGGAGCACGCCTACGTGCTCGATCGCGGCCGTGTCGCGCTTTCGGGCCCGTCGCAGCAGCTGCGCAACGACCCGCGGCTGTTGACGTATCTAGCGCCGTAGAGGCGTTCGCCGGCGGCCATCTCCTGGCCGAAGGTGGCGCATTCGAGTTCCTTGCGATGGCTGAACAGAGAGGGGCGATGTCCGAAACCATGAGCGATTTTGTGAATGCGTGCCAAGTCGTCGATGTCCATGAACATCACATGCCCGAGGTCGCATATAGCCGGGACGTAAATCTGTTGAAACTGTTCCAACAGAGCTATGCGGCTTGGACGAGCCACGTGCTGCCATCCGAGCCCAAGGCAACGATCGAAATGATGTCTAGCCCTACCGAGCCGACCACCTGGGAGGCGCTTGCTCCGTTCCTGGAGAGGAGCGGATCGAACGCATTCGTCCGTAACCTTGTCCGCGGAGTTGCCGAGCTTTACGGCGTCGCCGACACTGGAATCACCCGCGACAACTGGGAGGCGGTAGACGCTTCAGTGCGCTTGCGCCACAAGGAGGCGACATGGCCAAGTGAAGTGATTGGGCGCGCCGCCATCGGACGGATCGTAACGGACCCTTTTCTCGATCCGTTGATGGATCCGCGGCCGGTCCTTGGGCAAAGTTACGATGCGGTCCTGCGGATTAACGCATTCGCCCTCGGCTGGCACTCCGAATCCCGCGATCATAATGGCAATTGCGGCCATACGTTGCTGCGGCGCCTCGGCATGGAGGTGAAAACCTTCGATGATTATTGCGACGCAATCCGCGAGCTCGTAGCCGGCTGCTCACGGCGCAATCACATCGCACTCAAGAACGCACTCGCCTATGACCGGGATCTAAGCTTTGACAAACCGAGTGAGGAACTGGCTCGGCAGGCCTGGGGACAAAGGTTTCCATCCCGTGCGGCGCGTAAGGCGTTCTGCGACTTTGTCGTCGACTTGTTTTGCCAACTCGCAGGTGAGGCCGACCTGCCAGTCCAAACGCACCTTGGAACGGCAATCATAAGCGGCTCCCAGCCGCTACGTATCACCGGGTTGATTGAGCGTCATCCTCGGACCCGCTTTCTGCTGATGCATTTGGCCTATCCCTGGAGCCGGGACTTGTTGGGAATGGCCTTTGTGTATCGAAATGTTTGGCTTGATCTGTGCTGGTCTTTTCTGTTGAGCCCGTCACATTTTAAGCTCGCCCTGCACGAAGCTATTGAAGTCTTGCCGGATGAATCGCGAATGATGATCGGAGGAGATTGTCTTCACGTTGAGGAGACGTTTGCCGCGATACAGGGCGCACGCCGGCTAATCAGCGAGGTTATGAACGAAAAAGTCGTGAACGGTTACTTTCGGTCGAAAGACGCAGAGCGCTTGGCGATCAGAATCCTTGGCGAGAACGCGAAGGAGTTTTTCAGACTGTCCTGAATGCTGCACTTCGTTACGCGATTTTACCCAAACATGAGCTGAAGAGGCTGCTTGAAACCCAAAATGACGGATAGCTTTCCGGCTACCGCGCCCCCGGAAAGAGCAGGGCACGTCGATTTGAGGCCATGAGCCAAGGGGAGGTCAGTTCGATGTTGAATGATCACCGACAACTCAGCCGCCGCCGCTTTCTCGGCAATTTCGCCTTTGCGTCTGCGGCCATTGCGGCCGGCCCGGGCAGCTGGGTGATCCGTCCTGACTGGGCCAACGCCGCCGAAGGCCCGATCAGGATAGGCATTGCCACCGACCTTACGGGGGCACTTGGCTTTGCCGGGAATACCGACGCCAATGTCGCTCGCATGGTCGCGAGCGAGATCAACGAGAATGGTGGTCTGCTGGGGCGTCCCATCGAGCTCCTGATCGAGGACACCGCGTCCAACGAGTCCGTCGCGGTTGGCAATGTCCGCAAGCTGATTCAGCGAGACAAGGTCGACCTGGTGCTCGGTGGCATTGCGAGCTCGATGCGCAACGCCATCAAGGACATCATCATCTCTCGTGGCAAGACGATCTACATCTATCCGCAGGCCTACGAAGGCAGGGAGTGCACGCCTTATCTGTTCTGCACCGGCCCGGTACCGGCGCAGAATTGCGACCGGTTCATTCCCTGGTTGATCAAAAACGGTGGCAGACGCTTCGCGCTGCCTGGCTCCAACTACGTCTGGCCACAAACAATCAACGCCTATGCGCGCAAGGTGATCGAGAGCAGCGGCGGGGAGGTGGTGTTCGAGGAGTACTACCCGCTCGACCAGATCGATTTTTCATCGATCGTGAGCCGCATCACGTCCAACAAAGTAGACGTGGTATTCAACAGCGTCATCCCCCCGGGCGTCGGCTCCTTCTTCAAACAGCTTTATGAAGCGGGCTTTTCCAGGAATGGGGGACAGCTGGGCTGCGTCTACTATGACGAGAACACGCTCGAAATGAATCAGGCTCACGAGATCGAAGGCCTCGCCAGCAGCCTGGACTATTACAAGGCACTCACGGTGGAAGATCCGGTGAGCGCCAAAATTCAGTGGGCCTACGAAAAGCAGTTTCCTGGCAAGTTCCGGTTCTCAGCAGGCAGCGCTGCGACCGGCACTTATCGAGGATTGAAGCTGTGGGAAGCCGCAGTAAAGGAAGCCGGTACAATTGACCGCGAGGCGGTCGCCGCCGCGCTCGACCACGCAAAGCTTGCGCAAGGGCCTGGCGGGCCGGCGGAGATGGTGCCGGGCAAGCGCCACTGCAGGATGAACATGTACGTTGGTGTGGCAAAGGCCGGCCAATACGAGATCGTTGCCCGTAGCGCCGGCCTGGTCGAGCCGAAGGAGTGTTGAATGCCACATGTTACGCGGGCCAGCTTCGCTGGCACCGCATGCGAGCGGATCGCGGTAGCTAGTTCCCGCGATAGTTCGGCGGCCTCTTCTCAAAGAAGGCGTTCATGCCTTCCTGCTGGTCAGCTGTGCTGAACGCAAACCGGATCGCTTGGCGCTCAAACTCGAGCCCGGCGTCCAGCGTGGTCTGAAACGCGGCGAGAACGGCCGCTTTGGCAAGTTCAGCCGAACGGGGAGGCTTTTGCGCAATCAGATCGGCTACTTCGAGCGCACGAATTTGCGCAATGCCGCTTTCGACAACTTCCGCCACAAGACCGGCCTGCATCGCAATTCGCGCGGTAATGGATTGGCCGCTCAGGATCATCAGCATGGCCAGCGATTTGCCAGCCACGCGTGTCAGCCTTTGCGTTGCGCCATCGCCCGGCAATATCCCGATGTTAATCTCGGGCTGCCCAAATACCGCCCCTTCGCCTGCTATCACGATATCCGCGAGCAGTGCCAATTCGTGGCCGCCGCCGAAGCAAATGCCCTCGACCGCGGCAATGAGAGGCTTGGGGAAATTGGCGACATCCCGCCAGGCAGAACGTCGCGCGGAATTGTCGATTGCCTCAAAGCCCCGCTCTCGCATCTCCTTGATGTCGGCTCCGGCAGAGAAGAACTCATCGCTGCCACAAAGCACGACACAGCGGACATCTTCGTCGATTGCGGCATCGCGCAAGGTGGCGCCTAGATCCACAATCATGTCGTTGCTCAAGGCGTTTCGTTTCGATTTCCTATTCAGCGTCAAAAGGCGCACGTGGGGCGCGACAGATGTCGACAGGATGAGATCGGACGTCTCGGTCATGGAGCGGTTCTCCTGAAGGAATATGAGAATCAGCCCTTAAACTGAAATCGATTTCTTAGCAATGCGGCCGTCTTGAAGCCCGTTTTTGGCTGAATCAGACCCCGCTTCGCTGGCGCCATTCGCTTAACGCGGCGCTGACGGGGCCGGCGAGGCGGGTCTCACCCTTGAAAAACCGGCTTGACTCCACAGTTCCGAACTCCTATTGCTCGTGAAATCGATTTCATAAATCGGTGTATAAGAATGCCCAGTACTGCGGGAAACCGGAAGCATGCGGCCGGCGAGAGTGGGTCGCATCTGAGGGGTCTCATTGACGCTGCGGCGGTGTTGTGACGCCGCGCTGTCCAACAAAAACATCAGCTTCTTCAGAAGCGCGCTTAGAGCAACAGGAGGAAGGCTAGCCATGGGATCGGCACGGAATCTCGCGCGCGCTATATGCCTGCCGCCGCGCAAGTCGGAAGCAACGAAGGAGGCGTCCTGCGCGATGAGGGTCGTGCAATGGCCGCTCGTGAGGCGAGGCCCGCAAATACGTGAAGCGAGGCGGGCTTTCTGCCGGCACCCCGGGCACCTTTTGCGCCTGCGCTTCCGCGGTCCGGCCTGCTCAACGCGGCCGCTCTCGTAAGACCCCGCCGCGGCGGGCGCAGTCGAGCCGACGGGCGGCTGCTCGTTCTCGCGCGACCCGCAACATCATCAACGTCATCAATAGAGCCCGAGGACCCATGAACATCATTGCTCAGCCCAGCGCTGTACCCATCCAGCTTGACAAGCAAACTGCCAACAAGCGGATGACCGCCGGCCTTGGAGGAGGGGTGGCGCTGGAGTGGTACGACTGGAATGTCTACGGCGTAATGGCAGCGTTTCTCTCGCCGCACTTCTTCCCTTCCGATGATCCCACCACCTCGCTGCTGGCGGGACTGGCCGTGTACGGGGCGGGTTTTTGCGCTCGGCCGCTGGGCGCGGCTTTGCTGGGGCCGGTCGCAGATCGCATCAGCCACAAGCGCGTGATGCTGATCTCGGTCACGGCCATGGCGGTTTGCTCGCTTTTGATATCCTTGTTGCCCACCTACAAGGACCTCGGCGTCACGGCGGCCGTAGCGCTGCTGATCATGCGGCTCATTCAGGGGCTTGCCACAGGCGCTGAGGCTGGTGTCGCCAACGCCATTGCAATTGAATTGGCGCCACCTGGAAAGGAGGGACACTACCTCGGTCTGATCGGTGGCACATTCATTCAGTTGGGAAACCTTGGATCCAGCCTGGTTGCCTTCCTGGTGAGCGCCTCGGTCGCACCTGAAGCCATGCGCGAGTGGGCCTGGCGCATACCCTTTGCGGTCGGTGGCGTGCTGGGCCTTTTGATCATCTATCTGCGCACGACGGTGCCGGAAACCTTGATCAATCGAGCCATGCATCGGCAAGATGAGTCTTCGCGCATTCAGGAAACGACTGGCGGTGTATGGAAAACGCTATGGAGCGTCCGCCTTTCGCTGCTCGCCGTCATCCTGGTGATCGGGTCGGTGCAGATCGCCAACTATGCCTGGAACACCGGTCTGCCCAACATGGCCAACACGGTCTTCAAGGAGAACAGCACGTATGTGTACGGGATCATGACGCTGATGGTCCTGATCTGGATGTCAACGGCGCCTCTTGTCGGGGCTTTCGCGGATAAGGTGCGACCCTCGCGCGCGTTCACGCTGCTGCGCCTTTTGCTTATCCCATGCTTCTTCCTGACACTGCTCTATTCGGAAAAAGGCATCGTCACGTTCTTCTTTGTCACGGTGTTCGGCGGCGCGATCGTGGGCTTCAACATGGCCCTCTATAACTTCATCGCCACCACGCTGATGCCGCGCGCCGTGCGGACCACCGGAGTGGCC
The DNA here is from genome assembly GCF_045571415.1 of Bradyrhizobium sp. LMG 9283. NCBI lineage: Bacteria > Pseudomonadati > Pseudomonadota > Alphaproteobacteria > Hyphomicrobiales > Nitrobacteraceae > Bradyrhizobium > Bradyrhizobium sp. LMG 9283. The sequence goes on along the minus strand of NZ_CP120691.1, from coordinate 7,532,770 downwards.
CTCGGCTATGCGCTTGGCGTCTCTCTGTTTGGCGGGACGTCACCCTATCTGCTGGTCTGGTTGCAACGCGAGCACATCGGTTGGATGTTTCCCGTCTACGGATCGTTGATCGCGCTCCTGAGCGTGCTGGTCTACCAGATCGCCAAGAAGCGCGGCCGCCTCTACATCGGTGAATGAACACGCTCTGCCCCTGCGCTTCGCCGTGCCGGCGACAGACGCAAAGCGTCCGCGTCAGGTGCAGAACATACGGGCTCGCGCGTATCTCTTCATGCCGGGCATGAGCATGGGATTGGCGCAAGCGTCCTTGCGCGAGCAGTCATTCACAAGACAAGACAAGACTGCTTGCGGGGCACTGAGTTGCTGAAAACTGGAGTCCGAAGCATGAAAACACCTTCATCGCCGCACTTCACGCCTGTGGACTTGAAGCGATATTTCAACGCCAGGCGCGCAAATGCCGGTGAAGGTTTCGCCAACCGCCCGGGTGACACCGGCTGGATCGATTCGCTTCGCGGGCTCCAGACCCATCGCGGCATGCCCTTTCTCTTCGGCAGCGAAACAGGGCCGGATGTGCTGGAACTGCGCCCCGGGGCCCCTCCTGCAGTAATTGCGTTGCCGCCGACAATGGCGAGCTATGTGCTATTCGTGCAAGTGGCGGCAGACCGTCCCAGTGCAAGCCCCGAGGGTTTCGGAGAGATCGGCCCGGCTACGCTCCCTGTAGAAGGTAATGCACTCGGCGATCGGGTGGCGACATACGGGCTCCGCTACGCCGACGGCAGCGAGACCGACGTGCCGGTGCTGCGCCGCTTCGCGATCCAGCAGAATCACATCTCCTGGAGTGCGAGTGCGTTCGCCGCCCTGCCGCTACGCGCGCCCATCGTGCATGCAAGCACCGGCGAGGACTTTGTACTCGGAAGAGCGCCGGGGGCAAGCTTCTTCCAGGGCGAGGCCCGCACCCAATCGGGACGCATGGATCGACAAGGTGAGAACCTGTGGCTTTACGCGCTCCCGAATCCTTATCCGGATAAGGAGCTTTCGGCGTTAAGCTTGCGCGCGGAACAGGAAATCTCGCTTGTCTTTGCGGTGACCACGACAACGCTCACCCAGCACCCGCTGCGCCTCCAGGGCCGTCGCAAGCTGAAGGTGAGGCTGCCGCCCGGGGTCCATCTGAACAAGCTTGGCGAGCTCGATGTCGACGATCGAGGCGAGCAGATCGGCATGGACCTCGGCACGGTCATCTCGGCCCGCGCAGTGCTCGAGTACTCCAGAGCGGATTGGCTGGGCGCCAAAGTTGATGTGCAGCCCGTGCGCTCTGCGAACGAAGTCATCGTGGAGTACTCCGCGCATCCGGACGCAAGGCTCTACCTGCGCTCCGACGATGGCTGCTTGCACATGTTCGAGCTTCGATCGTTGGAAGCTGCCAGTAACGCAGGGGGCGCCGCGCTCAATGTGGCGACAGTCGAACCGGCCACAAGGCCGGTCAAGATTCGCATCGTGGAGAAGGGCAGTGGCTTGCGTGTTGCCGCGCGGCTGCATGTCCATGGTGCGCACGGGGAGTATCTGCCACCCAAGGGACATCACCGCAAGGTCAATACCGGCAGGTTCGAGGACTTCTCGGGCGAATTTGCCAATGGGCTGAACCAGTATGCCTACGTGGACGGCAGCTGCGAGGCGGACCTGCCGCTCGGGCCCGTGTTCGTAGAGATCTGCAGGGGTTTTGAGGTGCGCCCACTGCGCACCATCGTCGAAATCACTGCAACGACGGACAATCTCACCTTTGAGCTCGATCGTGTGCTGCGCTGGCGCGAACAGGGATGGGTTAGCTCTGATACGCACGTGCATTTCCTGAGCCCGCAGACAGCGCTGCTTGAGGGCAAGGCGGAGGGTGTCAACGTCGTCAACTTGCTCGCCGCACAGTGGGGCGAGCTATTCACCAACGTCGCCGATTTCGACGGACGCACGACGATCGGGGCAAAGGATTTCGGCGGGGACGGAGAATTCCTGGTTCGGGTCGGCACGGAGAACCGGATGCAGGTTCTGGGGCACATATCGCTGCTCGGCTACCAAGGTGAGATGATCAATCCGCTCTCTTGCGGCGGGTCCAACGAAGCTGCGATCGGCCATGTTCTGGAAGCGACCATGGCCGACTGGGCGGAGCGCTGCCGTCAGCAAGGGGGGCTGGTCGTAATGCCCCACGCGCCGAACCCGCAGGCGGAGCGGGCGGCCGACATTGTGCTCGGCCTTGTCGACGCCATCGAAATGATGTCGTTCAACCCGCGGACCGCGCAGATCAGCGCATTTGGTCTCGCCGATTGGTATCGCTACCTCAACATCGGGTACCATCTGCCGCTGGTAGCCGGCTCCGACAAGATGGACGCGGCCGCACTCCTTGGGGGCTCGCGCACCTATGTGCGGCTGGGCGAACGCGACTTCACGTATCGCAACTGGATGGATGCCGTACGCAGCGGGGACACGTTCATCACGGTCGGGCCTCTGGTTGAGATGATCGTTGAAGGACGTCGCCCTGGAGGCACGGTGGCCCTTCCCCGTTCAGGCGGCACCATCACGATCGACTGGCGGATCGAATCGGTCAGCGTTCCGCCGGCGCGGGTGGAGCTCATATGCAACGGCACGGTCCTCGAGGAGGTTCGGTGCGGGGGCTTGTCGTGCAAGGGGCAGCTCTCCCTGCCCATCAGCGAGTCATGTTGGATCGCGCTGCGCGTTCGGGGCAGTGTCGCCGGACGCGACGCCGACATTGCGGCGCACACCAGTGCGGTATATGTCAAAGTAGGCGGGATGCCCATCTTTGCCACCGCGGATGCGGTGTCGGTCCTTGCACAAATCGAGGGATCGATCGCCTATATGGACACGCTCGCTCCCAAGTCCGACGAAGCGCGACACTCGCGGCTGCGAGCTGCCCTGGAACTCGCGCATCATCGTCTGCATCATAGACTGCACGAACTGGGCGCCAGCCACCACCACGCGCCCGTTCACTCCGTTCACGTTGAAAGCGAGCATTGAGAAGCCTCTTGTGCCATTGACGATCGCGCAGGCGGCGCGTCGCATGCTCAGCCAACTCTACTTACGGGCGATCAGTGAAATGGGGCGAGCTGCTTGCCTCGCCGGGTGCCTGGGGAAGGACAGGCCACGGTTCTGAAACGGATTTCAGAAATCGTGGCCCGATCAATGATCTCGACTGCGCCCGCGACGGACGGAACGGACGCTGGACCGCGGCGGGGCGCTCGATGAGCGCATGACGAGCCGGTACGGCAACACGACGCTTCTCGGGACAGGACTTCCGGCAATGGCATTGATGAGATAATCGGCGGCTCCCCGGCCGATTTCTGCTGCCGGAACACTGACCGTTGTGAGCGGCGGGTCCATTTGCGCCGCCAGCTCCACATCGTCAAATCCTGTGATGGAAAGCGTGGCTGGTACGGCCAGACCCATCTTGCGAGCCTCTGCCATTGCACCGATGGCAAGCGTGTCGGTGGTGCAAATTACTGCTGTCGTGTCCGGGTGATCGGTGAGGAGTTGACGAAGGGCACTACGGCCTTGGGCAAGCGAATAATCGGCCTTGACGATCTGGGTTGGCTTGAGCGGGAGGCCGGCGTCCGAGAGCGCGCGCTGAATTCCCTCAAGCCTGGCGCGGGATCTGTCGTTCGACGCAGCAACAACGTTGGCAATCGCGCCGAAACGGACGTGTCCAAGCCTTAGCAGATACTCCGTCATCTCGCGGGTGGCGCTTTCGTTGTCGATACCGATCGCCGGGATGCCGCCGGCGGCCTTGGCAACATAGGTGGTGATGACGGGTACTCCTGCCTGTTCGATCAGGCTCCTCAGCTCCCGTCCGTGGGACGCTCCGACCAGCACGATTCCATCGATGCCGCGTTCAATGAGACTTTGCAGTTCCTGAAATTCACGCCGCTGGTCATATTGCGAATTCGCAATGAACAGCGTGTACCCGCTTTCGCTGAGGCGGTTCTGGAGCGCTTCCACGCCTTCTGCAAAGATACCGAGCGCCAGTGTCGGAACGATGACGCCAACGGTCCGCATGCGTCCCGATTTCAATGCTCTGGCTGCGCTATCACGCGTGTAAGCCAGGTCATTAATATGCCGCATGACCCTGTCGCGAAGCTCCGGCCGTACGATATCGGGGTGATTGAGCACCCGCGACACGGTCGCCGGCGACACATTCGCCTTCCGAGCAACGTCCTCGATCTTCACGCGCGGCTGCTGGCGGCCTTTTGGCGCGATTACGTTTTTCTTGTCCATTTGGTCAACCAGGAGAAGGAGAGAGTCTCCCCTCAAAAAGGGTTAAACCATCACGAGCGCCACCTTCTCAAGCCCCGTATGCGCGCCATCCGCACGATTTCTGGCCCTATCATGCGCAGATGGAGCAGGATGAGGCGGATCTCATTCGAAAGTTGGTTGATTCGCTTGACTCCGGTTCTTGCACGGCTTACTTCTGAAATCGATTTCAGGACTCGAGAGCCAAAGTGCTCGATTTCCGGGAAAACCGAAAGCAAGGATGTATGGTCGATCTCTTGAAGGGCATTCGTGTCCTCAGCCTCAATCACTTTCTAATGGGTCCGGTCGGCGTGCAGTTTCTTGCCGACCTTGGTGCGGACGTGATCGCCGTGGAACCGCCCGGAGGGGCCTTTCAGAGGAAATGGGGCGGGGCGGACAAGCGGGTTGATGGCCAGTCGATGTTGCTTCTGACGGGAAACCGCAACAAGCGCAGCCTCACGCTCGATCTGAAAAAACCCGAAGCCGTGGTCATCGCCAGGCAACTGATCGCGAAATCGGATGTGATCGCAGAGAACTTCCGCCCGGGTGTGCTCGACAAGCTTGGTCTCGGCTACGAGGATGCAAAGAAGATCAATCCGCAGATCATCTATGCCGCTGCCTCCGGCTACGGTCCTGACGGGCCCTACGTCAATCGCCCAGGCCAGGATCTGTTGATCCAGGCGCTCTCAGGACTTGCGATGATCACCGGAAGCCGCGAGCAAGGGCCGCGGGCTGTCGGCGTTTCCGCCATCGATCATCACGGCGCCGCCTTGTTTGCGGCGGGGATCTTGGCTGCCCTGGTGAGGAAAGCGCGCACGGGGCAGGGCTGCCGCGTCGATGTTAGCCTGCTGTCGGCTGCGCTCGACCTGCAGATGGAATCTTTTACCTGCTACCTGAACGGCCAAAGGCCTGACGACGTCCGTCAGACCGGCCCGGTGGCCGGCTGGTACTATGGCGCGCCTTACGGCATCTATGCGACACGCGATGGACACATTGCGATCTCTTTGGGATCGCTGGAGGCGCTCTCAGACGCGCTTGGCCTTCCGGCCGACCAGCGAATTCCTGACGAGGAGGCGTATCGCCGGCGGGACGAGGCCTCTGCCATGATTGCGGCCAGTGTCGCCAAAAGCACCACCACCGAATGCATCGCCTTGCTCGAAGCGCGTGGAATTTGGCACGCTGCGGTGAACGATTATACCGACGTCGTTGCGGATCCGCAGATCGCGCACAACAGGAATTTTCAGGTCGTGACCGGCGCGACCGGAACTCCCATCACTCTCGTCAGCCATCCCGTGCGCTACGACGGCGAGCAGCCGGAGGTGCGTTTGCCGCCGCAAAAGCTCGGTGCGCAAACGGAAGAGATTCTGAAAGAGCTGGGCTATGACGGCAGGACATTGAAGGATCTTTACGTTACGGGCGCCATCGGCGCTGCGGACTCGCATCACTAAACGAACAAAGAGACTTCTCGAAATCAGCGCGCTTGCGTCAGGAGGGGTGGTGATCGGCATAAACTTGCGCGCGGCTTTCCCTGCGGCTGCTGACGAGGTTTGCTCCTCGGCAGCCACGCAAACCAAGCACGCTTGGAAGTCTCGTGAACGCTAACCGTTCACGCCAGTCCAGTATCTGTTGGTAAAGAGCTCTAAGTTGTCGCCAAGCCAAAGCCGCGCGGCGAGTTTTATGTTGGACCAGAAGCCATGTCGGAAAGCCAATATCTGCCCGCGCGCGAGCGTATGCTGAAGCGCATTGCCGAGACTCGGGATACTGCACGCTCGGGCTTGCCACACTGGGCGAGTGCCGCCGACGGAAAATGGACGTTTACGCCCGATGGTGATTGGACCGGCGGGGCATTTGTCGGTGAGCTTTGGCTCGCGCATCTCGCATCCCAAGCAGTTCCCAATCAAAGACGCCCGTGCTGCGCTAACTCGAATGTTGCCGCGTGCCGAGCGGCTTACGGCCTTCAAGGGCTTCGGCTTCTATCATGCTGGCGCCCTCGGCAGCATCCTGTTCAAGGATGAAAGCGCCCGCGCGGCGGCTTTGACCGCAGCAAGGTCGCTTCGTGATATGTTCGATCCACACCTCGGGCTGATACCGTTGGGCGGGGATGCCGAGGAGGCGAGCGCAGTCGGAGCCTCCGAGAGCAGCATCGACTCGCTCCAGGCGACAGGCCTGCTCTATTGGGCGGCGGACGAGCTTTCCGATGCCCGCATGGAGGAGATTGCCAATGCACATATGCGGCGTGTCCTGGACATCCATGTGCGGCGGGACAATTCAGTTATCCAGTCTTCCACGCTTGATCCCCACACCGGCAAGGTACTCAGAACGCATACGCACAAGGGATATAGCGATATCAGCACCTGGGGCCGGGCGCAGGGATGGGCGATGCTCTACACCGCTCACGCCGCCATGCTCCGCCCGGACGAACCGCTATGGCGCGACTACGCCGTGCGCCTTCTTGACTGGTGGATCGACCATGTCCCTGCGGATCTCATTGCCTTCTGGGATTTCGACGATCCGGCGATCCCCAACACCAGCAGGGATACTGCGGCCACTGCTATCGCTGCTGCCGCGGCGCTGCGCCTCGCATCCGCACTTGGTCCTGAGGGGGGCGCCAAATATAGACTATTTGCGGAGCGCACAGTTACTCAGCTGAGCTCGAAGTACCTGACACCGACTGCTCCCGATGACCCGCGCCCGCCTGGAATGCTCACGGGCGGCTGCTTCACCCGAAAGGCGATCGTGCGCGATATCGATGCGGCCCAGAACGTCGAGCTGATCTTCGGAAGCTACTTCCTGTTTGAATGTCTTGCCATCCTGACGGACCTGGTGCCGCCTGGCTGGATCTAATGAGGAGGCGCGAAAGGCTTCCAACGACAGCAAAGCCTCAAACCAATCTTGTTCGTCACGCCACGCCAGTTCTGTCCAGGAAGTTCGACGGCATCGGCTCCACTCCTTTGATGTTTGCGATGGGCTGATCGAGTTCGAGAGCAACTGACTGCCTCCTGTCTGGAATCCTCTACATGAGAAATGCGAAAACTCCCATCTATCGCGGCTTGTTCCCAGTCGCTCCGATGCCGTATACGGACTCTGGAGATGTCGATCTCGAAGGACAGCGGCGCGTTCTCGATGCATGATCGATCAAGGCGTGGACGGGATCTGCATTCTGGCCAACTATTCCGAGCAGTTCCTGCTATCTGATCAGGAACGTGACATTCTGGTCAGCTCTGTCTTTCGCATGTCGCGGGCCGCAAGCCAGTCATGGTGACCTGCAGCCATTTCAGCACGCAGATTGCGGTGCAACGCGCCCGCTATGCGGCCGAACGTGGCGCAAGCCTCCTCATGCTGATGCCGCCTTACCACGGTGCAAGTCTCAAGGCGGATGAAGGCGCCATGATCGGGCATTTCGGGCGGGTCGCGGACGCAGCCGGGATTCCAATCATGGTCCAGGACGCGCCGCTCTCCGGCGTTACATTGACGGTCCCGTTTCTCGTCCGGCTCGCTTGCGAGGTGCCGCTCGCCAGATATTTCAAGATCGAGGTGCCGTTTGCGGCTGCCAAGCTGCGCAGTCTGATCGCGCTCGGCGGTGAGGCCATAATTGGTCCTTTTGACGGGGAGGAAGCCATCACCATGATGGCAGACCTCGATGCCGGTGCGAGCGGAACAATGTCAAGCGCGCTGTTGCCCGATCTGCTCCGCCCCGTGCTCGATCATCACGAAGCGGGCGGCAGGCAGGAAGCCGCTCTTGCGTATGCAAGGGTGCTGCCGCTCATAATTTCGAGAACCGCCAGTCGGCCTGCGCGCCGCCAAGAGCGTGATGGCTGAAGGTGGCGTGATCAAATGCGAAGCCGTGCGGCATCCGCTCGAGCAGATCCATCCCGCAACGAGAGCCGGATTGATCGAGCTTGCGCGTGAGCTCAACCCGCTGGCTCTTCGCTGGGGACATTGAGGTGCGGGCATCAAGCGCCGGGAGGCGAGAAAGATTTGAACGATTTTGCGAGAACCAGACATTCGAAAGACGCTCGGGACGGTGCGGGCGGCCGGGCTCGAACCGGCACAGCTCCTTTCGAGCCGAGGGATTTTCGTACCACTACGACTTTCGTCGCCTCGCCTGGACGCGTTCGCGCGTCCGGCTAGTTTGTGGTCTGGACTATACCTTCACCGTTGCGCTTCGCGCTTTAGGTGCTGCTCGTCTAGTCTCTACACCTTCGAGCCGTTCGTTCGAACGGCGCGCTTGGCTCGGGATTGCCTGTTACCGGTTTCCCCGAGTTTGGGCAGTTCTGCACCTCGGGTTTCCCCGGGGGCACTCAAATGCTTAAGTCCCTTGCGTCTACCAATTTCGCCACGCCCGCGTTGCGCCATTCTAGCGGGCTAAGTGCCCGTAAGCCAACGAAGAATTGCTATAGCGGATTCTCCGACGATTGCAGAGCTTTTTTGCGTTTTGTGCACTTCTTTGGGCGCCGGACGTTGACGACCGCCGCATCGACCATGCTCTCAATATGCGAGGCGTAGAAATCCTCAATCATCTGCACGCTGGCCCAACGAATTCAGTGGTGATTGGCTCTTCGTGCTGCCAGCGCAGATTTTCGCTTCCGGGATCACTGCCTCGGCCCTATGCCCCGCTCACAAATAGTCGCCGGCCGTGGTCCGCCGCTATTTGGTCGATCGCTCACAACGATCGTCACGTATCTGCCTCCCTGCGACAACCGGTCGAGCCGCAACGCTTGCGCTGCTCTGAGTGACGCTTCAAAGGCGAGGAGAGCGCTCCAGCTGCGTGATCCAGTCAACCTCACGCGACGTGACGTTATCAGCCCATCGCCGAGCCTTGCCCGGGGGTCCGGGCGCGGTCACTCGCAAGGCTCTGCATCGACAAATCCAACCAGAGCGTGGCCGCTCAAACAATGGCAACGGCCGGGCGAGCGATCGCCTTGCCGAAAACAGCCCCTTCCCTGTGGCCTGTGCCACGTGCGCATTCTGTCAGAATACAAGCGTGCTCATGTCTGAAACCCGCCTCCGACTGTCTTCGAAAGCCACAATGCGTAAAAAAGACGCGAGAGTGCCCCTTCTATAGTGCTGGCCCAAATCCTGCACCGGCTCTCGGCGCCAGGAAGTTTGGCGCCGGCAACAAGATGGGAGTCGAGTTTGGGCCTCGATCCGTCAATCGACAATGCGCTTGCCGCACCGGAGGTCGTTTATCTGTACCACACTGGGAGAACGGAAGACATTCCTGCTTGCCACGGCCTCGCGCAGCATCGGTCGTCCCACCGGAAAACTGCTTTCAGAAGAGGGCCGGCGTATCTTCACTTGCACGCGGCACCCCTTCGGTGGCGGGCGATGTCGGTGGGATTCGGAGACAGACAACCATGTCAACGTAAATCTAGGCATTCGTCGAACGGTGCCGCGCGCCACCGCCAACGTCGCGGAACGGCTTGCTGGCGCTCCGCTACACCTATTGAGTCACAATGCCGGCATTTCGCCATAGACATCGGACCATACCTTGATGGCGTCATTCGAAAGCTGGATCAGCCGGATCCATCTCAATCTGCCTGGCCCCACCTTCCTTCCGCAAGACCTCTTTCCCGAGTTCAAGGCGGCCTCGGTAGTGATGGTCGACATGATTCGATCAGCAACCTAGCCGCGCGCGACCGTTTCCCAGCACCGCCATTGCCTCCCGCGTCAAGGCTGACGGTTGCTTGCTCACCCTGAAGTGAGGCGTCAATACATGATCGATGAACTGGATCTGCGAACCTTCACGCCACATCCGCAACGCGACGCTGTGCTCGGCGAAGTGCACGCGCGCCCCTTCACGCGCCTTGTTTCGCCCTTCAGCGTGATCCACTTCGCTTTTCTTGCACAGGGCGAGGCGGCCACAAGCGATCGCTGCCGTTTTATCGAGTTTTGCCTCGATCGCAATCTTACGCCGCCTGAGCAATCGGCGAAACTTCATCAGATTGTCATCGGGCCCGCTACGCTACGCTGGGAGCAGCATTCGGAATTTACAACATTCACCTGGATCTGGACTAATGCAAATTGTTCTGCCGCAGACCATTTTGACAAAGTTGATGGCACCGTCCGATCGCTGATCCGCGCGTTACGTCAGACCGGACAGTTGCTGGTCGCGATCAGGCTAGAAGTGGAGCGGGACGCCTCGCCGATCAGGCGGGCCGAACAGATTTTTGACAAGAACAGCCTGGCCATGGTTGCCACAAAGAGCGGCGCAGCCGTTGCCGCTTCAGACTTCCGCGTAGACGAAAAAGGCTTCACGAAAATCCTCGTCTGCGACCTCGGGTTGACGTCGCACGATCTCGGAGCGCTGGTGCAACGGCTCCTCGAAATCGAGACCTACCGTCCATTGGCGCTGCTTGGCCTGTCGGCGGCCCTTGAGCTTGCACCATCTGTTGATCGCATCGACCGCCGTCTTGTTGAGGCGCTCGAGAAAATGCAAAGCGGTGAGGGGCTGCAGTTCAACAACCATCTGCTTGCCGAGCTGACGGCTCTGGCCGCATCTTTCGAAAGAGGCGCGACCGGCAGCCTGTTTCGATTCGGCGCCAGCAGGGCCTATAACGAGCTGGTCCAATCGCGGCTATCCATCATTGAAGGCAACGATGTCTCGGGCTATCCAACCTGGTCGTCGTTTCTGGCACGCCGCATGGCGCCGGCGATGCGAACCTGCGCAACTGTGGAGGATCGCCAGGCGACTCTGTCGGTCAAGCTCGCGCGCGCCGCCGATCTGTTGCGAACCCGGGTCGACGTCGAAATCGAACGACAGAATCGTGACCTGTTGCAGGCTATCAACGAGCGCGCGAGACAGCAACTTCGGCTGCAGTGCACGGTCGAAGGATTGTCGGTCGGGGCGATAGGATATTATGTGGTCAGCCTGTTTAGCTATCTTGCGAAGGGCGCGCATGATGTCGGACTGCGAGTAGAGCCCTCGTTCCTGACCGCAGCCTTCGTGCCGATCGCGGTCGGCGTGATCTGGCTGGTGAGTTACAATGTCCGAAAACGACACCTCAAGCACGACGACGCGCCCTCGGCTACTTGCGACTAAAGCTCCTGGAGGGAATCCGTGCGTCCGTCCTGCGAAGCTCGCATGGTCGGGGTGCGACGCTGCCGCAAGATCGCGCCCGGCTCCTGCGCAAGGTAATGTCCCGCCCGGACCAGCCGGGCGAGGGATTGTGGATCGGGTCAGTCGCCGTTGCGACGGCTAGGACGGGACCAGATCAGGCTGAAGCCCTCACCTTCCTCGTCGGCGAAAAGTTGGCGAAGATCGGAGCGGTGAAGCTCGGATCGTCGAGTGTCCCTCGTGGACACGCCGCCAGTCGAGAACTTCGAGCAATGCCGACAATAGCGCCGCCGACAGGCGCACACGCCATCCTCGATCTGCCAGCGGAAGATCCCATCCTCGAGCCGCTTGACGAACAGACACAGGCCCGTTCCGTCCCAGAACACCAGCTTGATCCGATCCGCCCGCTTGGCCCTGAACACATAAACAGTTGCCGAGAATGGGTCCGTCCCCAAGCTCTCGCGCACCAGGGTAGCAAGCCCTCCATTCCCTTGCGGAAGTCTACCGGTTTGGTCGCCACCATCACCCGGACCGCACCCGACGGACCGATCACCGGCTCGCCTTCAGCGCCTGGACGATCGACGCAATCATCGTCGGGTCCGTACCACGGCCAGCCCGGATCGTGATGCCGTTAACTTCGATCTCGATGACCCCGGTATCCGCCTTGGCCTTGCAGCGCACCGCCTTGCGCTCACGGCCAAGAGCTGGCGCCGGCACCACGGCATCCACCACCGCCGGCACAAGCTGCACTTCTGCTCCGAAATGACCGCGCGCTGCTTCTCGCAAGTGACAGCGCCAGCCAAACAACCGCTGCGGCGACAATCCATGCCGTCGCGCTACCGAGCACCGCGTCGCCACTCGTAACGATCTCCGCAAAAATCCGGGCCTTGTCCTCGTCGCTCCACTTCCGCCGACGGCCGGCTCCGGTGAAGACCTCGATCCGCCGCACGGGCTGCATGATAGCAGTATGCACTGTGTCCATTCTAAGCCTAACGGTCTAAACCGAACCGCAGACTCGCAGATCACCCCGTCACCCGGTAGGTGGCCCCTGAGCGGCGCTTACCCTTCAACCCAAGAGCGGTGCAGACAAGCGCATTGGTCTTACTGACTTCCCGCCATCTCAGTATAGGGCGCCTATGATACGCGCGGTTCGCCACGGCCTATTTGAGGTCGTGCTAGCGCGAATGCCTAGGTTCTAACTGAATTACAAAGTGCGTTTGCTTACCGTGCGCCACTCCGTGGCATCGCGCGGCCATGATCTCGTTCATCCGGTAGAGAGTTCCGCTGCATTCGTTCGCTCGACGTCGGAGAAGGCGTACGGGCCGCAGGTCGCGCGTACGCAAATTGTCGTCGTAGGCGGGAGTGCTTGGTCCGAAACCGAACGCGTCCGCTGTCTCGAATCGGTCAAGCCGCTTCCAACCCCGACTTTGATCAGACAATCGCCAGCTATTTCCTCTCATTGGAACTGGCCCAGAGCGTGCATCGTGACAGATGGGACCCCATCTGAGTCTCGCGACATGAGCCACAGTTGCGGCGCCTTCAAATCGAGTGGATCACCGACATAGGTTCGGAAGACAGTATGCGCATCTGCGGTATCAAACTAACCCATGACGGAGCAGTCGCCCTTATCGAGGACGGACGGCTTGTCTTTTGTGTCGAGCAGGAAAAGCGGGGCAATAATCCGCGATATCAAAAAATCGACAATCTCGATGCAGTTGTTGCCGCCTTGGCAGAGCACGGTTTAGATCCGCGAGACATTGATCGGTTCGTCATCGACGGATGGTGGGGCGAGGCCGAGTCACAATTTCAGGTTCTCAGTGGGACTGCATCCATTACCCTTAGAGGGGCACCGTATGTAGAGGGCGATGCCGAAGGCCTCCTCATAGCGCACGACGGCTCTGGGCTGATGCTCAACGAGAGCGTCTTCCCTTATCAAAGCTATCCGCATGTCACAGCCCATGTGGCTTCCGCTTTTTGTACTAGCCCTTTCGCCAAGGCCGGGCAGCCCGCGTTCTGTCTGGTGTGGGACGGCGCCTCCTTTCCGCGTCTGTACCATGTAGAACGCCGCGCAGCCAGGTTCCTCGAGTGTCTCTTTCCGCTGATCGGGCATGCTTATGCTGCCGCAGGCTATCACTTCGGACCATACAAGCAGGCAAACCGAACCAAGTGGGACCTCGGTGTTGCGGGCAAGTTGATGGCCTACATCGCGCTCGGTTCAGTCGATGAAAGCATCGTCGAGGTGTTTCAGGAGCTCTACGAAAAGCATTTTAGCACGTTTACGGAGCCAGTCGGTCGTTGCAGCGAGGACACCGCGCTTGAGCCCGTCCATGCGTTCTTCGATGCCTGCGCGCTACCGTTAAAGGCCAAACCCCCCGCAAATGTGCTTGCATCCTTTCATTGCTTCCAAGAGCGACTGCTCGTTAGCAAGCTCGCAAGTGCTATACAGAGACATTCGAGCCTTCCCGCGCGCAATCTTTGCATAACCGGCGGCTGCGGTCTCAACATAAAATGGAATAGTGCATTACGAGCTGCCGGCTTGTTCGATGCTATCTGGGTGCCCCCCTTTCCGAATGACAGTGGCTCAGCAATAGGTGCCGCTTGCTCCGCATTGGCGGCGGAACAAGGCTTTGTACCATTGGATTGGTCCGTCTATAGTGGTCCAGCCGTGGAACGAGGTGACGTGCCGCCCGGATGGGGCGGCTCACCATGCAGCATGCGTGAACTTGCAACCATTCTCGCCAGCAACAAGCCTGTCATTTTCCTTGCCGGCCGCGCGGAGCTTGGACCTCGGGCTCTGGGTAGCAGAAGCATACTGGCCGCGGCGACATCGCTGCAAATGAAGAACCGTCTCAACGACATCAAACTTCGCGAGCACTTCCGGCCTGTAGCGCCAATATGCCTGGAGGATCGGGCGCCGGATATTTTTAGCCCTGGAACGCCAGACCCTTACATGCTTTTCGAGCACCTAACACGAGCAGAATGGCGGGACAAGATCCCCGCTGTTGTGCATCTGGACGGATCTGCGCGATTGCAGACTATTTGCAGGACCTCTCAGCACAAAATCGCCGAACTTCTCGTCGAATACGAAGACCTGACGGGCATTCCGCTACTATGCAACACCAGCGCCAATCACAATGGACGTGGGTTTTTCCCGAATGCGGCATCTGCCTGCCAGTGGGGCCGCGTTGACCACGTGTGGTGCGATGGAACGCTGTGGACGAAACGCGCGGGTGACTGAGCGCTGGCCAACGGCATCTTTTTCTCTAAGCGCGCCCTGAAGCGAGTATATAGCGCCTTTCGTGGCGGTCGAGATTGGGGCGTCTGCGCCGCCGCGGGAAGTTGGCCGAAGCGCCATTGACGACGACGCTGGCGCGTCGACGAAGGGGACAGGGCATCATCGAGATTGATCTTCGTACCGGGCACCGCATCCGGATCGATGGCGTGGCTGATGGCGACGCTACGTCGTGTTCTCGATGCTTTGGTCCGCCGATGATCCGACGAATACGCCACTTCGGGTGGGGTAAGCTTGTGGTGCGACCGGTAAGTTATTGATGTTCTTAGGTCGAAGCTCACTCTTAATCAATGGCCCCGTCAGCGTCCTCTCATGGAACAAACCTTGGAGCCTCTTGTTCAATCAATCCAAAATCGAGTGTTACGCGCTCCCCGTGACGCATCTTACCTCGCTGCATATGGCCGCTACGCGTCGTTAGCGGCGCGAACAGCGCCTTGCCGTACCTCCGTCCGGCCTCAAGCCCCCAGAAATTCGCCGCTCTCATGCAAACGACGATCCGCTCGCCTCGCTCCGCTTTCGGAAACAGAATCGACTGCGCCCATTCGAGCATGGCCCGGCTTGAGGGAAGCGCTGCGAGAACATGATGGTCAGTGAAACTGCGGGAGTGACAGGCGCCGATGTTGGCGATGGCGCCCCTGTCCTTGATGGCCTCTGGATCGCGGCCAGGCCAGCCGCCCTTTGCGCCATCTGGCCGCCTCCGGGGTGATCGTCCGTGAATCCCAACCTGCCGGTTCGTTGTTTGACGTAGCGCTCCCGTCCTTCCTTCGACCTGGCGAGCCGGAGATCGCTTTCCGAGAAGCCCGGCGACAGGTAGAGCAGCACGACGGGCGCGGTTCGCAGCTTCCCACCGAAATTGCAGGGCAGGCACCGGAGGTCGAATCCGTGAGAATTGTTCAGGCGTTCAAAAACAGGACGGTCAAGCGGATGGATCGTCTCGGCCTTGCCGATCATTGACCAGAACTTGAAGATGTCCGTCATATAGGCTCCTCACGCGCTCGGCCGTTTGATCCGCAGTATTTTAAACGGCGCGCTACTTGCGCGATTCGTCTTCCTCTTCCCAGGTGATCTGGGCGACGGCCAGCACCTTGCCCTTGATTTTCGGGGCCGATTGCGCAGCAACCGCATCGTTCGCTGTCTTGTGGATGCGGCCACTCGGGTATTTAATGCCTTCCTCGTTGATGAAGATGTTGGTGAAGCCGGTGAATACCGTCATAGCGTACTTCCTGTCTGTCAGTATTTGGGAAGAGGATGGGGGCGGCAATCGAACGGGCCGCCCGAGCCCCTGCCCTTGATGTTGGCGTTGTAGTATTTGCCCATCGAGCACGCATTGAGGAAAGCTTCATACGTCGCCGCTGGCATCTCGCAGTAGGGATAGTAGACCGACCGTAGCTGCACGACCATGAAGCGCTGGGCCCTGTTCAGGCGCGGTTGATGAAGCTGCTGCGGGTGATGTCCATGCAGGTGAGGGCGCAAGATTCAATCGCTCCGGCCGCGGCCCAGGTCGTGCCGGCGACGAGCGCATTGACCACGAAAACGAAACGCAGCACCTGGGCCTCCCCCGTTTCGATAGCGGCGGCATGGAATCATCGTTGCCTGCCGCGGCGCGTGACCGATGATTTTGCACAGATTCGGATGCAACACAAAAGGCCCCGCATAGAGGCCTTTTGATTTTCGCTATCCGGCTTTCAGGCCGTAGACCTTGCCACCGATTCTGGCGGTTGCCGGTATCGAATCGACCTTTGTTCCTTCGAGATAGACATCGCCGCCGACCGACAGGTGGTCAGGCAGCCTTCCAATCGCTGTGCCGCGAACGTCGAGATCACGGCCAACCTGCCAAGTTGTCGGGGAGCGTAGTGATGGCCGTACCTTGAAGATAGAGGCTGCCGCCGACCAGCAGGTTGTCGGGCAGCGCGGTGATCGCGGTGCTCTCCAGGAAGAGATTACGCCCGACTGACAGTTGTCGGGCAGCGTAGTAATCGCCGAGGGCCGAAGATCGAGTGTGCAGACGACCGAAATGTCGTCGGGCAGTGCAGTGATCGTCGAGCCCCGAACTCGAGATAGTCACCCGCCGAAAGGTTATCGGGCAGCAGCAGATTGCTATCGTCACTCAACGGAATGCTGAGCGTCACTCTCGCACTTTTTGACATGGAAATCCCTAGGGTTGGCCTCCGTCACGCCAGAGGCGACGACAGAAAAGCCGGATGCCCGAGGGCAAAACGGCAGTCGTGATGCATGCATTGTGGGGCAGGTTTCGCGCTTTTCAACTCGTCGCGCTGAAAACGCGTCCGGCGTTGTCTTCAAACAAGGCCCCGCGGACGGGACGCTTCGCTATCGCTATAGAGTTGGCAATCTCACGACCAGCATGTTCATCCCTATTGCGCAACATCCCGGGAGTTCTCCAGGAAAGATAATCGGAGCGCCGATGAACAGCCGATCGCTTGGCTTCGCGGCAGTACGAGCTCCAGCTCATCCCTTTTGTGCAACCTTCCCGGGAGTATTCCTGAGATATACTGCACCAATGAGCAGCTGATCGCTTGCGCCGGTAGGCTCTAGCTCATCCCAATTGCGCAACCGTCCCAGGAGTTTTCGTGGGAAAAGAATCGATTCGCCAATGAGGCTGATCTATTATGCCGGCCAGCCGAAGCGCTTCCTTCAAGAAGGGAGAGGGTTATCCCGTCAGGCGCCGAGCCGATCACTGATTAGGTGGCACCGTGCGTTCGCGCATCAGGCGGGCAGCGTCATTTTCGACTCGCAACGAATTTGCAGCGATATTTATACTGTTGGACGCGGAGGTCGGTAATGCTCTTGTCGATCGTACGAGTCTCTTCCGGCAATTCGATCTTCTCGATCGTGAAGTCGGGGTATTGTTTCTTATAGATCTCCCATTGCGGATCGCAGTAATCTCTGGTGGACCTGTTCTTGCCCCCGTCGACCCAGCCGGAATCGTATTCCGGGATCTGGGGCACCGGCGGTCCGGGCGGTTTGATGGAGTCCGGGAACGTCGTGCTGATATACATCAGCACGACACCAACAGCGACAATGAAGAACGCCGGCACGTCAACCTCGATGGTCAAGCCGCCGACGCTGATCTTGAACTTTCCGGGCTGACTCGATGGCCGCAGATACCAGGTGGCAAGACCGACAATGATAAGTGCGATGCCAAGATAGAATGAAATGCGGTTCATCGACAAAGCTCCTATCAGGGGCTGCCACTTCAAACCGGGCGCAGCCGAGATACTAATTGTTTAGCGCCACTCGGATGCAGCCTTGGTGACAGTGTGTCACAGGGTGCACCCGTGCGCGATGCCTGAATCAGCGAAGAAGATGTGTCACATGGGTCGGTTGCAGTTTTTTACACACCTGATCTATGACGGCTCAGATCCCCTGCCACACGGGAGATGGGTACTCGCCTAACCGAAGCTTGCGAGGTAGCCATTGGAGCTTAAGCAAACCCATTGGCATGAAGGTCTTCGGCCCGGTCGAGTTTATATTCGTGTACCCACGGCTTCCCTATTGCCGGGTTTATGAACGTTCCTTTCACGTCGATCGATAGGTGTGGGGGCAGCGGGATACGCCGACCCCTTGTGGCTCGGTTGGCAACCCAGCGCGGTGGATTCAGGATGTTTTCTGGCGCCCTGTCGAACGCATCCTTATCCTCGAAAAGCCAAATCTTTGAGTGCGCCGCACGAATTGAGTGCTCCACCACCTTCAACGGTACGGGGAGCGGCGTGATGGTGTACGCCAGTTTAATCGCTGGCATGAGGGTATCGACGATGGCTCGGTTGAAGATCAGGCCATCGCCGGGTGACAGATAGAACTGAGCGCGGTAGCCGCTGCGACCGTTAAAGAGTTGGTCGAAAACGACCTCCGCGACTGGGATTTGCGCCCACAGGCGTGCGAGTTCGGCCGGAGCATCTGGGTCGATTGCGGGCTCCCACGCGACTCGTATTTTGCCCTGATCGGCCGATTGCTCGGCGTCATTGGCCACTGCGCCAATCAGCTCGCGTGGTGACGGGGGACCGAGAAGTCGAGCTCGGCGATCGTCGTCAACTAACGCCGTGAGGTCCCATTCCCTCGAACTGACAAGTTGCATGGATTTTTAGACCTCGTCTTCAGCCAGAACCTAGCAGCCGTAGCCCTCCAGTGAAACGCAGTTCTGCACGACAGTGAAAGGGCACTCCTGAAAGCGACATCCGTGCATCAGGGGTAATCAGAATTGTCACTTTTTAGATTTCTGATACCCGTTTGCAAGCCGTAGATTCTCTTACGGGATAAATGACTACTTTTCGTCCGCTGCGATATTTCGGTACGACTGTCACATAACCGAACGTTTGAGTGACAGGAGGCGCGATGCAGATTGGTTATATGAGAGTGTCCAAAGCCGATGGCTCTCAAACTGTGGATCTACAGAAGGATGCGCTTCTCGCTGCCGGTATCAAATTAGAGCATCTCTATTAAGACTGGGCTTCCCGCCGCGATGACCGGCCGGGACTAGCAGCCTGCCTTAAAGCGGTGCGGGAAGAGGATATCCTGGTCGTATGGAAGCTGGACCGCCTCGGCCGGGATCTCCGTCATCTCGTCAACACAATTCAAGACTTGGTCGAGCACGGCAAAGGCTTCCGCGTCCTCACCGGGCATGGTTCGTCGATTGACACGACTACACCCAGCGGCAAGTTGGTTTTTGGGATATTCGCGGCCTTAGCCGAGTTCGAGCGCGAGTTGATTTCCGAGCGCACCCGGGCAGGTTTGGCCTCCGCACAGGCGCGCGGCAGGAGAGGCGGCCGCAAGGTCAAGATGATGGCCGCCAAAATTCTCTTAGCCCAAGCTGGGATGACGAACCGCGACACGAACGTCGGAAAGCTGTGAAGAACTTTCGATCACGCGGCAGACGCTCTATCGCTTTGTGTCGCCGGAGGTGTCCTCGGCATTCGGCGGGCTAACAACTCTGCAGCAGTGATCAAACAAATAGAGGAGGAAATCACATGATCGCAATCATGCTCACGCGCATCGATAACCACCGCAACATGGCGCGGTTCTATAGGCTGGACATCCAACCGACGCTGTTCGGGGAATGCTCACTCGCCATGGAATGGGGGCGGATCGGCGGTAGGGGACCGTTCGCATTGAGAAATACCCGACTCGTGGTAAGGCTGACCCCTTGATCTCCAAGTGGATAGAGAAGCGGAGGCGAGGGTATCGCTAGAGGAAATCTCATGTGGTGCGACGAGCTAGCGGGAAAATCATGGGCCAGCATTTGGGCTGGCTACGTGGTTTGCGGATCAGATTGCCAAACCATTCGTACTATTAGCGCTCCTTGTCCGGCTTGCGGAGGCGGGCCGTACGACACCAGACCCACAATCATAACCGTAAATGACGGTGAGAGGATGATCCTGCCTGCCACTTTTGCAGGTGCTGAGGGGCGCTACGAGGACTACATCTATTTACAGATGCTCCAGCGGGAGTGGGAGCGGCCTGTCGTTGAGTTTCAAACATTTGCTCACGTTGGCGATGCGGAGCGACCATCTGCACGAGCGGCACTGGCATTACTATTTTGGGGGTACTTTGAGACCCGCATTGAGCGGCTTCATCGTACCGCCATGCGGAACCTTCCGCAGCGGGTTCTAGACGATACGCTCCGGCGCTATAGCGGAATCGGGCAGCGCCTGTACGAGTTGTATAAAATCTTCCACGGTACCAATTATTTCGACGATCTTCGCGCACATGGTTTTCTAGCTGTAGCGGAGCTGTTGCACGACATCCATCGACGTCGAAATGAGTTCACCCACGGCAAGCCGCAGGCCATCAACGATGCCACAGTGAACGCCCTCGTTGCGAACCTCAAAGCCGAGCATGAGGCCTGGATCGCCGTATACAACAGCCGGGTGAAGCCCTGAACGAGCATGGGTGAGGCGAGGCGGAAAAGAGAAGGCGTTTTGAACGGTCCTTGCCCATGCGGTTCGACGAGGCCTGGGCGAGGCTGTTGTTTCAATGGTAGGGATTGGCATAAGTCATCCGCTGTCCTGAGTCTGAAAGCGCTTCCTTCGGCATCAAGCGTTGCCAAATGTTATATGCGCGACTTGGGTTCGTGCGTCGGCCCGATCTCGGGCGAGCACATTATCTCGGAGTCGGTTATCCGGGTTTTGATGGGCGACGGCGAGTTCTCGGTCGGCGGTCTTCCATGGCTGGCGCCGGACGAGGAGAAGATCCTCGCCCCCAAGAGCTTGCGAACAAATTGTCTTTGCACCAAACATAACAGCGCACTTCATCCACTCGACGATGCCGCGAAATACTTCTTCGCGTCGCTAAAATCGTACCTGGAGGGAGATGCCGGATCGAGGCACGCTATTGTCTCGGGGCACGACGTCGAAAGATGGCTGCTGAAGACGGCAAAAGCGGCTGCGGTATCGAAAAATCTCGCGAGGGGGAGGGCGCCGCTATCTGGCGCATTCTCGCGTGATGCCGTGCTATTGGACATGCTCGACGAGCCTCGGCATTGGCCGGAAGGCGCGGGGCTCTACTGCACCATGAATACGGGCGATCGAACTCTCAACAACACGCGCTTCCAACTACAACCTTTGACCAATGCCCAAGAGGATATCGAGGCGCTGGCGTTCAATATCCTAGGCCTGAGTTTCGTGCTGCTGCTGGAGCCCCTGGATGAGAGCAACTATCCGTTTTTGCGTGGAGCGCGATACCGACCAGGAAGGATCGTCGTTTCGTATCCGGCCTCGACGAACTGGCTGACAATGAGCTGGGATGACGGTAGGGCACACGCGCCCCTGACGATGCAATTCGTGCAGCCAATGCCCGCCAGGCCGTAGGACATTCACACGATTTGCGAGGCGTAGGCTGATTCGTAGATTTTCTTACCTTCTTCCGTTTCAAGGCGGAGGAGGCAGTACAGTTCCCAATAGCGGCTCCAACGCACGTCATAGGGCGCAAGATATTCGATTGGCAAGCCGAGCTGTTTCGCATCGGCATAATCAATGGGTTGGCCGTGCGTCTTCCATTGGCTGGCGCTCATCAGAGCCTGGGAGATCGTCGAACTCGGCGCGCCCCGACGCTTAAGCATATCCTCGGCGAACGTCCTCACGCGGTCACGGATGCCCTGGAATTTCTTGACCGTTCTGGCGTCAAAGCTATCGAGCATCAGTAGGGCAATCGGGTCATCAGGGTTTTTGCGCATTACCGCGCAATGTTCTTCGTAGGCCTCCAGATAGCCCATGACGGAATACGTCAGCTCATTGCCGCGAGCGTCCTTCAGAAGGAATTGTGGGTCGATCATGCCGAGCTCGGAGGTATTGCTCATGATGATCTTGCTGGCGGCGAGCGCCATCAAGGTGCCCGCGCTCTTCGCCAAGTCGGGCACGATCACTCGGAACGGCTGCGTGCCGGCCTTTGCCAGCACAAGCTTGACCAGTTTCTCGCAGGCGTCGACGTCACCGCCGCCGGTGTTGAGAAGCAGATCGATCGGCGAATTCTCGGGAATATTGTGAAGCATCTCCACAAAGCCCATGACATCGTTGCGATCGATCTCGGTTTCCAGGCTCGAAACGTAGCAGATGAGCTTTGTGCCTTCGGATGCGTTGATCGTTTTAATCAGCTCCTGCCGTTGATAGCGGCCCGCGTTCATTGCCGCATACATCGGCGTCTTCGTCAGCGGACGCTCGGCTTTGGGCGGCGTAGCTTCAGACGCCGGCAGGGCTTCCGGACCGTTGTCACTCACCAAATGAATCCCCTATCCAATCAATTTTTCCGTTTCTAATAAAATAATGGCATCTGCGCCGGCCATCATGGTAGTTCACGCTCGGCGAAAGCGAAAGACCATGCTCAACCATAGATACTTGCCAGAACGGTCTCCGCCCGCGATCGAGGTTGAGCATGATGCGATGACCACTTCTGCAGGGGCAATCGAACGCGATCCATTTTAGCCGCGATGCTTCGCCGACGACGACGGCGGTGTTCCTCGGCAGCTTTTCAGGTATTTCATCGGCCGATTCGACCAGGCCGATGCAGTACAGCGGCGGCTGAGCTGTGAGCCACTGAGGAAGCCAGTCGAGCTGTAACCACTGCCACCGCGGCAGACGTGGCAGCCACCACGGAAGCCAGTCGGTCCATCGCCACTGCCACCAACGAACCTTCATGCGCCGGGCCACGCTTGTTCGAGGAAGGGATTACCATCGCCCTTGCCGATCTTGTGGCTTTCCGGATTGCAGTAGTGACCTGATCGCGGTTTGGCGCTGTTGGTCGAGATTTCCCGCTCGTGCCAACGGAAGAGCACCTCCGTCGGCCTTGGGCTCGGGCCGAAGCCGATCAGGCGCTCTAGAAGTTCGTTAATCGCGGCGGAGGCGATACTGGTGGTGAATGTCACCACGGCTGGTTCAATGCCTCCGAGGACGGGCGCATAGCCCTCGTTTTCAAGCCTTATGCGCTCTTCCGGCGTTCGCAGCTCGGTTTGCGCGCGGGCGAGGTCGATTCGGTCGCGGCAGACGAGACAGGCACCCCCCGGTGTAAGGGTGGTCACCCGGCCGTTGATGCTCGCGAGCGCTCCGTCTCCCCCCAGCAGCACGCCGCAATCGATGACGGGCGTGGCCAGGAACGTCGAGAACCGTGAGAGAACCAGGCGGCCGGCGTTGTCGTCGGTGCAACCGAAGACGATATCGCAAGGGATCAGCTCGCGCGCTGTTTTCTCGAGCGTAACCATCGCCGTCACGGTAAGGCATTCGAGATCTGGCGCAATCGCCGTCAAGTGGTTTTGCAGCGTCTCCGTCTTCGGCTTGCCGACTGCGGCAGACGTAGAACCGTAAACACGGGTAATGTTGCTCTCGGTCAGTGTGTCGGCATCGATCAGCGTGAGATGCCGCACGCCGAGGCGCACCAATTGCTCGGCGACCGCTGACCCGGTGCCGCCACAGCCGACGACCCCCACTCGCAATGCGCCAAGGGTCTGTTGAATGTCAGGGCCGAATGCGCGGACGCTCCGGTCAAAGATGGCCGGAATTTGCGGCGCGGTTGAATTGAAAGAATGGACGAGCTGCCACTTTTCGCCGACACGCCACAGGCGGTCGATCGGTGCTTTCCCGCCGTGCTCGAAATGCACCTCGCCGGTAAACGTGATCCCGTCGTCGCGCGGCGACGCGATAAGCGTGACGTACAGTTCCGAGCCCGAGCGCAGCCGGAAGAGATCGGAGATGTCCTGATCGACCTTGCGGTCGGCCATGCTCGGCGTCGGGTGACCGACCGTGCCAGGGTGCGTGTGAAACCAGATCGGAATCGCGCCCATGCACTCGGCTTCAGCCAGGGCAGGGACGTAGCCCTGCGACGCGATTGCCAAGTGATCTCCTTCCCGCGCGAGATAGGCGTCTTGCGGCACCCAGCGCATTCCGCGTCCGAGGAGCCGGATGTCATCATTCGGGGCGCGGGCGATGCCGGCGAGCAGTACGCCTGCGGTTTCCACCGGAAGTCTCGCGGTCTGGTCGATCTCCTGGAAGAGCGGTTCTGTCAGGACCAGTGTGATTGTCATGATCCCCCCGGGGCCGCTTTTAGCAGCTCGTTTCTGATCAAAGCGAAGTAGCTTTGCAGTGAGTCGATGCCCGAGCGCCATTGGCCCGCTGTAAAGTGCCGGGACCAGCGCTGCCATTGGCGCCCGAAATGGCCCTCCCGGGCCTCGGTTGCCGGAATGACAACGCCGTCGACCCGCTTCACCGGTGGGTCGAACCACCACATGTCCGGCGGCACATCGGGATAACCCGGGGCTAGGCGGATCAACAGATCGCTGGCCTCCTGGTCGAACCCATTCGGCAGCGGGTACGATGGAACGAGTACGCAAATGACGCCGCCTTCAGCTGTGACCTGATGGCCGGGAGCCCTGGCGTTCAGATATTCAATGTCGTGTGAAGGCAGCACGGGATCGCTCCTTAGGCGAGGCCCGGGTTGATCTGCGCGGGCGCGGTGAAGAAGCGCAGGCCATCGCGCATTTTCACTTTCTGCGTGTCCGCGATCTTTTCGTCGGAGCCGCCTGGCACGACCTCGAACAAGTCACGGTCAGGGCCGATGGGCGGGCTGGGGAGGGCCCGGAGCTGCGCGCCAGTAAGGAATTGCTCCGTCACCTTGAATTGGGTGCGATCGATCTTGATCTCGTACGGATGTTGACGCTGTTCGAGCTCCTTCAGCTCTTCCTCCTCACGGCGCGCGAACTGTTCCAGCTCCTGTTTTTGGCGCTCTTCGAACTCCTTCAACTCGCGCAGCTGGCGCTCTTTGAAGGCTGCAAGCTCCTTCTCACGGTTCGTTGGGGTGCCCGGTTCGTGATGCTTAGTCATTGTGGTACCTCCATTGATTGATACCGAGATACCACGATACTGTAGTGCTTGACAAGACCGGTGTTAAGGTGCAGATTTCCCGCATGAAAACGACCAAAGCGATGACCATCCGCCTTACCGACGAGCAGGCCGAAGCGCTCGAAACCGTTGCGTCGGTCGAGCAGCGGGCTGTCTCGGACGTGATTCGTGCCGCGATCAGCGAGCACATCGAGAGCCGGCGCAAAGATCCTGCCTTTCAGGAGGATCTGAGAGCCCGGTTGGCCCGTGCCCGCAAACTGCTGGCCCGTCAGGCCGGCGGCGAGTAGCTCAAAGCAGTTTCCGCAGCTCGTTTTTGAGCGGCCCGTTGTCGCCGAGGAAGCTCGCGATCATCGCTGGCATGAACGTGTCGCGGTTGATGCGGGTGAGGATCAGCGGATGACCGGCCCGCTGCCCGAGAAGATACATAAGGGACAACTGAGAGCGTCCGTTACCCTCGCGGAAGGGGTGGATAGCGTTGAGTTCGGCGAGAAAATCGGTGGCCGCGTCCAGGAAGGCCGGTACCTCCGCGCCCGGATTGAAAGCGGGGAGCGCAAGCTTCGCGAACAGTTGGTCCATGCTGGAGGGAATGTGTTCCGGATAACAGAACATGTTTCCGCCCTTGGCGGTGCGGACTTTCCGATACTTTCCTGCCCAGCTGTAAACGTCCTGGAATAGATGATGGTGGATGCGCCTGTAGTGCGGAGGCGTAAACCTTCCGGCGGGGAGAGGCTCTTCCGACCGAAGTGTCGACATTTCGAGTTCAAACGCCTCCAGGGTCCTGCCGTCCCTGAGGCTCGCTCGATTCTTGAGAACGGAAGTGCCTTTGTAGCAGTACGGATCGTCAAAGACGTCGTAGCCGCTCAAAGCCGTTAACGGCCCTTGGGTTGGACGTACGCCCGCAACACCTCGGCTCGCTTCTGGGCAGGTGTCAGCTTCTTTTCGCGGAGCGCAGAAAGGCGTTCCTTTGAGGCTCTACCAAGCTTCAAACCTTCGACGGCCGAAATGGCCGCAAAAGTCTTGTCTCCCAAAATGCGGGAGGAGGAATTGATGCTGGTGCCTTTGCGCTTATCGGTCATGAGCGAACCATATCACGGATTCTAGGAGCTGGCGAAGCCCATATTCTCGATATCAAACCAGCCGTTATCGTTCCCTTGCACCTCCACACTATGCGCGATGGGGCTTGGGCTGTCGCGGAGGTGTTTCACCTAACCCTAAATCACTGCCCCCGAGTCCCGCCGCAGCGGTCTGACGCACGATCGCATTTCGAGCCGCGTTATCCGCAGTCGCGGCATCGTGCGCGCGATTGTTCAGGCTAGCCGCAACGATCGGAGCTTTGGGTCTTCTTGCCGCAAAGATAGAGAACGGCAGGCATTGGGTGGGGGCTTCGGTGGTAACGCTCCCTCGTTTCCAACCCCGCAGCCGCAGCCCACTCCTCATGATTTGACGGAAATCACCAGCGGCGCCAGTCTGTGCGGGCGGCTGTTGCGGGTCCCCGCAACCACCGATGCTTGCGATACCAAGCCATCCAGAGCCCCGGCCTCCGAAAGGAAGTCGGGGTTTTTCTTGCCCGCCGCAAAGCGCAGGATCGCGGCCAGGTCACCCCGCAATACGACCGCTAGCTCTTCGCCATTGGGGACGAGTGTCACCTGATCGACCAACGCGCGGAAAACCTCCGCCGCTTCGGCTCTCTCGCCTTCACTTTTCAGGCTCTCGTACAGGGCGGCCACACGTGATGGTAGATCCCCCGCCATATTCGGGTGGAGGAAGGGCGGCGGCTCCTCCGCGTTCGCGAGGAGGTCGACCAACTCGGCCTTTCGTGCTTCCAGAGCGCCAATCTTGTCCTTCAACTTCGCTCCTGGCACACCCTCAAGGATGGCTTGAATCGCTTTGTCCAGCTCGCGCTCAGTCCGCTCGAGCTCGCGCCTCTGCACCTCGATATCGGCCCCGCGCTCGATCCTCAGCCGATTCACCTCCCGGGTAAATTCTTGGCAGAATTCCTTGAAAAGTTCCGGCTCCATGAGATGCGTTTGGAGGCCTCTCAACACGGACGCCTCCAACGCATCGCGCCGGATGTTCAATCGGTTATTGCACGTTCCTTTGTTGCGCGCCGTTGCGCAGCCGAGCAGATTCTTCGAAACCATTGTGTACCCGCCGCCGCAGCATCCGCACTTCACTAGACCGGCGAAAAGGTATTTGGGGCGGCGGCGCTCATTGAGCTTGTTCTCGCCAGGCGCCGACGGCTCGTAGGCGAGCGCCTGCTGACGCGCCGTAACCGCATTCCATGTTTTCTGATCAACAATACGCAACTCGGGGACTTCTTGGACCACCCATTCAGGATTCAGCCAAGAAACGCGCTTTCCGGTATCCGGGTCTTTGAGATAGCGGAGGCGATTCCAGACGAGACGGCCGACATAGAGCTCGTTGTTGAGGATGCCAACGCCGCGCTTTGGATTGCCGTGAATGGTCGATGGCCCCCATTCAGCGCCCTGCGGTCCAGGCACACCTTCGCGGTTCAAATCGAAAGCGATTGTGCGCGAGGACTTGCCTGCGAGGTAGTTTGCGAAAATTCGGCCGACGACAGCAGCTTCGGCGTCATTGATGGTCCTGTCGCCGCGGATCGGCTCGCCATTGGCAGCGAACTGCTTGACGACATCATAACCGAAGCACAGTCCCCCGCCGGACTTCCCGCATTCGACTCGGCCGCGCAGACCTCGCCGCGTCTTGTCGGCCAAGTCCTTCAGGAACAGGGCATCCATCGTGCCCTTCAGCCCGACGTGGAGATGCGTGACGTCTCCCTCCGAGAAAGTCACGATCCGCACGCCGGCAAAGGCCATACGCTTGAAGAGCCCAGCGATGTCCTCTTGATCGCGGCTGAGGCGGTCCATCGCCTCAGCCAGCACAATAGCGAATTTCCCGCGAGTTGCGTCGCTGATCAGTTCCTGGATGCCGGGCCGAAGCAGCGATGCACCGGAGATCGCCCGGTCTGTGTAGCTGTCGACCACCGTCCAACCTTGCTTCTCGGCGTGGAGGCGGCAGAGCCGCAACTGATCTTCGATCGATGCGTCGCGCTGATTTTCGGACGAGTAGCGAGCATAAAGTGCGATCTTCATGACGCCTCCTTAGTCCCGGGGACGGTCACGCTTCCGGCTGTCAGTTTCGGCTTGAACGAAGTCCCGCGCGGCTTGCCGGGCGAGCAGTCGCACCAGATTGACAAGGCGAGGATCTGGCTTGGACGCGACGAACTCAACCGTGGCTTCGGGCGCCACATCGGCGACCATGCGAGGCTTTTCTGCCCTTGTTCCTCTGGGTCGCGCCACCGCGGCGTCCTTGCTGTTGCGCGGATCGCTCCGCATCGTGACAAAGATGACGAGTCGCGGCGGCAACGCAAGAAAGAACATTCAGCGATATCAACGTGTTGCGTCGTAGTCGTGCGCCGATTCAAGATGCGAAGCGTAGCCCGTCGGGAAATCGCAAAGTCGAGCGCACGAAGAACATTTTCGTGATCGCCTCTCGGAGCTGCAATTTGGTTGATCCCAACGTCGGTCAATGCACCGCCCTCATATCGCCGCTGCTGACACCACACAGGACAATTGCAATCTTGCGGCAAATCCGTAATTCGGCTATATAACCAGATATACTATGGAGGCGGTCGGTGAGCAATAGTGCGCAGAAAAGGGCGATCGAAAAATACCGATCTCGGCTGACCAAGCGGGGCATCGTGCGGTTCGAGCTCCAGGCCCTCGAGGCCGACCGCGACCTCATCAGAACGCTTGCCCGTAAGTTGACCGAGGAAGGGCCAGAAGCTGGGCATCTTCGGCGCACGGTGCAACAGGCCGTCTCTGGCGAGCCACCGAAGCCTGGTGGCATCCTGACCGCGTTGCGTCGCTCACCGCTCGTTGGCGCCGATCTCGACGTGACGCGCCCACGTGAAGAAGGGCGCAAGGTCGACCTGTGACACGCTATCTTCTCGACACCAACATCATCAGCAATGTCGTCAAGCCGCAGCCATCGGAATCGCTCCTGGCTTGGATGGCGGCACAGCGCGACGAGCATTTGTTCATCACCTCGCTTACCCTCGCCGAAATCCGTCGCGGCATCCTGGAGAAGCCAAACGGCAAAAGACGAGCAGCGCTCGACGCCTGGTTCTCAGGTCCCGAGGGGCCTCAGGCTTTGTTCGCGGGCCGCATCCTGCCGTTCGACGAGAAAGCGGGCCTCGTCTGGGCGGGATTAATGGCGGAAGGGCGAGCCGCCGGCCGGCCACGCAGCGGGCTCGACATGATCATCGCCGCCGTGGCCGCTGCGAACGACTGCGTCGTGGTAACGGACAACGAGAAAGATTTTGCCGGGGTCCAGGTCATCAATCCGATCCGAGGATCGATGTGATGCCGCGGCAAATTGGAGAGCGTTGAGGCCGATCATCGAGCATCTTGAAGAGCTTCATGATGACGCCTACCGCAGGACTGCGGTGTTCGTTTCGGAACTTCCTCTCAGCGGCAGACGCCGGTTCGATGACCGGCCATAAGAAGAGGGCGTTAGTTCTCCTGACGCCCCGCGCCTGATGCTGCGCGCCGACGTGCTGGTTCAATTCCCCTGGCCGAAAATCGACTAGTCACATAACCAATTGAAGGTTTTCGTGGTCGATTGCGGCCGATACCAACAGGAATACCAATAAGTTCAAGGGCAATATTGGCTGGCAAAAATAAATCTTGAGGCATCGCGGCAGCTAACACGGCTAAGGCCGTTCCGGTCGCAGACGAAGGAGCGGAGGGCAATGATCCCCTTCTGAAAGATCGGACCCGTCTTGAGCTCGAACCCGTGGCCGCCTACCCGAGCCTGCAGCTCGTTCCAGATTCGATCATCGGACCAGTTATCGACGCTATCAGCGGGGTAATACATGCGCTGCACGTCCGGCAAGGCCGGGATCAGCCAGGCGACCTATTTCAACTGGAAGAAGAGGTATGACGGTCTGCTGCCGACCGAGATCCGCCGGCTGAAGCAGCTCGAGGAGGAGAACGGCAAGCTGAAGAAGCTGGTGGCCGATCTCAGCCTCGACAAGGAGATGCTGCAGGACGTGATCCGCCGAAAGCTATCAAGCCTGGCTGGAAGCGCAAGCTGGTCAACGAGGTCTGTGGCGAGTGGCAGGTCTCGATCCGCAAGGCCTGCGAAGCCCTCGAGTTCGATCGGTCGACCTACCACTACGAATCCCGTTGCCCCGGCCAGGCTGCCCTCGAACAGAAGATCAAGGAGATCTGCCACGTTCGTATTCGCTACGGTTATCGTCGCGTCCTGCTGCGTCGTGAAGGCTGGCGCCATGGCCAGAACAAGACGCGGCGCCTCTATCGCGAATTGGGCCTGCAATTACGCAACAAAACGCCGAAGCGCCGGGTCAAGGCCGAACTGCGCGATGATCGCAGGGCGGCGACGCGATCGAACGAGACCTGGGCGATGGACTTCGTCCATGACCAGTTGGCGACCGGACACAAGCTGCGCGTGCTCACGATTGTCGATACTCCCGCTTCTCGCCGGCGCTGGCGCCACGGTTCACCTTCCGCGGCACCGATGTCGTGGGGGTGCTGGAAAGGGCCTGCAAGGAAGTGGGATTCTCGGCAACGATCCGCGTCGATCAAGGCAGCGAGTTCGTGTCGCGCGATCTGGACCTTTGGGCCTACCAGCGCGGTGTGACGCTGGACTTCTCGCGGCCCGGTAAGCCAACCGACAACGCGTTCATTGAGGCCTTCAACGGCCGCTTCCGGGCCGAATGCCTCAACGCCCACTGGTTCCTATCTCTTGCGGACGCCCAGCAAAAAGTGGAGACTTGGCGCAGCTACTACAATGAAGAACGGCGCCATGGGGCAATCGGCAATCGACGACCGATTTTGCTGCACACCCACGTCGGCGCAACCAGCCCGCCAACGTGATCACGGCGAAAAACTCTAATTCTGGATGGTCCAAAGTTCGGCCTCGCTGCAAGAGGCGCAAAACTCTAGTTCTGAGTGGTCCAAACTTCGGTCTCGCTGCAAAACTTCGGTGTCGCTGCAAAAACCCCGAGACTCTAACTGCCGCTGGATGAAAAGCAGTGGCAGGTCACTCCTTCGTCAGGCTAATCGCTGTCGCTCAGGGCTGCTGCTCATGCACCCTTGAAGCAAGACACAACTTTCAGGAAAAGTGGGGACTACGCTAGGCCAATGCCACGGCTATCCTTCGAGTGCCCGGTGCCGATGTCCAATTGTTCACCGCATGCGCCCAAGTTAGGTTGTTCAGAATAACAAGGTCCCCTGGTTTTAGCTTGAGAATAATCTCGTCACAAAAAAGTTTCTCGTAATCGGCGCCTGAACACCAGCTCCGTCCTGCATTAACGGGGTCCAGTTGGTGCAACTCAAAACCGTCCGGCGGGAACTTGAGAAGTTCGCGCTCCTGCAACATCCGAACGAAAAAGTGAAGACAGCTTTGGTCAACACTACCAATGTTATCCCAAAGGACATTCACATCGCGCCCTAGGAGAAGGGAAAAGCTTCTTTTCGGCCTTGCCATAACAATCGCCAGCAAAAGGCCCGGGATCTCGGATTTCACCTCGGCTACTATTTGGTCATCTGGTACCAAATAGTCATCCGGCGAGCTCAGACGATAAAGTGCTTTGGCACGAGTGATCATGCCCCGAGACAATGGTTTTGATCCAGGTAATATTTTTGTCGTTTTTTCTCGTAAAAGTCCCCATGCCTCACTTGTGTCATCGATGTTCAATAGGATTGTTTCTCCTCCGTCTTTACTATTTTCGAAACAATAAAAGCACGACAACTGCATATTAGATATTCTATCTCCTTCGGAATGCGGGGTGACAAACTGATAATCATCTCGGGAATTAACGCTCATGAAGTATTTGTTGATCCGCCGTCGGTGACCAAGAAAATCGGAAAAGCCGGCCTCCAGCTCTAGCTTCTTTTGCAATCCCAGTTCACCGGCAATTTGATGTACGAGGCCGTCCGCCTCGCTCGGTGAGACATTACGAATCAAAATGACACAGTCTCGACTGAGTGCCTCGATCACGCAAGTCACATCCAAGCCGCTGCACCCAAGGGTCAACAGCATGCGCCGATGTGAGAGATCAGGAGTCAGTTGTGGTTGCGACATTCGCCGTGGACCCGTTCTTCGTCGCTTTCGTCGCCTCACGAGCAAGGGCCGTGCCACAGACGTCAGCGGGCATTAAGCGAAAACGCTACTTAGTGCCGAGCCCCGGCCAATCTGCGAAAACGCGATGCGTGGCGAACTTTGCAACATCGAGCGGAATCCCTGCCGCAGGACCCTCTCTCACTCGACGAGCAGACCACCTGGAGAAAGCAGCGGCCAGCATTTTGGCTCGCAAAGGCAATTCGGGCAAGGCGCGGGCGCCCGATCTTGAGTGGTCGTCGCTGTTGACGGCGCGTGCTGTTGTGTTGAGCTCTGTTCGGTTCAAGGCGTTAATGTCCCAAGCCCGACGGCATGACGGCAAAATTCTGGCAGCCCGGCGAGAAGCGAATTGTTTTCTTCAGAATGAGTTCGCAGAAGGTCATTGGCGCGTCCGTTACTTAACGTGAGCGCCAAGGAGATTCTGCTGTACGCGCGGTGATGACGGCGGCTGTTGCAGAGCTTCCGACGACTTTGCGGACGCCCATGCGGTGATCGTCGCCAATGACGTCCGTATTGTTGTGCTGAGCTGTGTCTGGTTCAGGACGTCGATGTCCCAAGTCCGACAGCGGCATTTCGAGCGAGGCGCGCGTTGTTTCTTCCGGAAACGCTCGCAGCGTCATTGGTATGTCGATTGCTTGAAATGCGGGGTGATCCGTTACGGCCTTCATCGTAACCCCTGTCTAAGAGTTCAGATGAAACTTGCTACACCGGTTGGCTCTTGCATCTTTGTTGGTGGTGGTACGCTAGCTATTA
Source organism: Bradyrhizobium sp. LMG 9283 (assembly GCF_045571415.1). NCBI lineage: Bacteria > Pseudomonadati > Pseudomonadota > Alphaproteobacteria > Hyphomicrobiales > Nitrobacteraceae > Bradyrhizobium > Bradyrhizobium sp. LMG 9283. The sequence continues at coordinate 7,499,880 of NZ_CP120691.1, read as the reverse complement.
GATGTGCTCAGCTAGTGATGGAGATGGGCCACGTGATCCGGGCGGCGCTGTGTGCCGACGCCATATTCCGCGATTGGGCCGCTCTCGCCGATATCTTGTGTGTGACGAGCATTGAAGAGCTATCTGCGCTGCTCAACGCCGAGCCAGTCGAGTGGATATTTTCCGTTGCCAATCCGTTCATATTGCCAGCAGATGTGTTTGGGAAAGCGCGTAGAGGCGCTTTCAATTACCACGACGGTCCGTTGCCGCGATATGCCGGAACTCATGCGACGTCTTGGGCGCTTCTTGCCCGAGAGACCGAACATGGCATCACGTGGCATCGTATCGATCACGGTGTTGGTACTGGTGAGCTGGTCGTCCAACGCCAAGTGTTGATTGCGACGAGCGATACTGCGCTGACGCTGAATCTCAAATGTTATGAGGCTGCTATCGATGGCTTCCGCGAGCTTCTAACTGGCTTAACAAATGGAGAGCTTAGTGCTCGTCCGCAAGCGCTAGCGGACCGAAGCTTTTTCCCGAAAGGTCGACGCCCAGATGCTGGGGGCTGTCTGCGATGGGATCGATCCGCACAAGATCTGGAAGCGATGACGCGCGCCTTAGACTTTGGCCCGTATCATACCAATCCATTGGGGTTGTCCAAGGCTCTCGTTGGCGATGACGTTATCGTCGTCAGGCGCTTGGAAGTGACGGCTCGGCGCTCGGGCTTTGCTGCGGGGTCTTTAGTTGAGATCCACCCCAGCCACTGGCGTGTGGCGACAGGGACAGAGGATGTTGATGTTTGGCTTAGCAGCTTGCATGGTAAGGCTCTGGATGCGCGGGCACTCGCGAGGCGTTCTGATTCCCATGTAGGCGACCGCCTCCCGATTCTGAGCGATGACGAGGCGCGGAGCATAACGGTTGCGCATGAAATGTTGGCGCCTCGTGAGAGTTTTTGGCGACGGCGGCTTGAACAGTTCAAAACATCCCAGCTTTCCTTTTTGTCGTCTTCAGTAGCTTTGGCTGCACCTCAATGGCAGTTGAGTTCATGGCGAATTCCAGGTGCTTTGGCTGAGCTGTCTCCCAGTAATCGCACGGAATTCTTGCTAACGGCTTGGCTGATCTACCTAGCCCGCATCACGGGAGAATTAGAGCTTCAATTGGGATGGACTCCCGCGCCGAGTGGATCGCGAGCGGGCTTGAAAGCGCTCGAGGTGCTTGTCGCTTCTGTTGTGCCGATGGCAATTACCATCGATCTCGACAATGATTTTGCAGAGGCGCGCACGGTGGTGGCGGCCGAATTCGCTCAGCTGAAGGAGCAGGATAGCTTCGCGCGAGATCTTATCGCGCGCTGCCCAACGTTGCTCGGTGTGGAGGCGTTACGATTGCGCCGGCCCTGGCCCGTTGGCGTTATGCTTACTGTAAGTGGCGAGTCTGCCACTGGTGACCTAGCTTCGAGCCCGACTTCTGAGGCAGCCCTGCCCGGTGAGGCGTTAACATTTGAGGTTTGCGCTCTAGATGGGAGCTTTCGATGGCACTTTGATGCAAGTCGCTTGGAGCCCAAGCATATCGACCGTATGACCCAGCACTTGCAAAATTTGCTATGTGCTGTGAGGGCAGATCCGCGGCAGCCGGTGGGGCGGATTGAACTCTTGTCATCCGCTGAGCGCGCGTATCTGCTGGAGGAGCTGAACCGGACGGCATCGGCCTATCCGTCGGACCTGTGCATCCACGAGCTGTTCGAGGCACAGGTTCGCCGTGCGCCGGACGCGGTGGCGGTGGTCCATGAGGAGGAGCGGCTAAGCTATGGCGAGCTGAATGCGCGGGCCAACCGCTTGGCGCATCATCTGATCGGGCTCGGGGTCAGGCCGGACCAGCCGGTGGCGATCTGCGTTGCGCGCAACGTGGCGATGGTGGTCGGGCTTTTAGCGATCCTCAAGGCGAGCGCGGCGTACCTGCCGCTGGACCCGGCCTATCCACCGGCGCGGCTGCGGCAGGTTCTCGACGATGCGGCGCCACGAGTGCTGCTGGCCGATGCGGCCAGCCGATCCGCGCTGGGCGCCGATGCGCTGGCCGATGTGAGCGTGGTGGATCTGGAGACGGCCATGCCGGCGTGGGCAAACCTGCCGGCGTCGGATCCGGACCCGCGCGCGCTTGGCCTCACCTCACGCCATCTCGCCTATGTGATCTACACCTCCGGATCAACAGGCACCCCCAAGGGGGTCATGGTCGAGCATCGCGGAGTGGTGCGTCTGGTGTCGGAGAACGATTTCGTCGAGATCTCGCCGCAGGACGTTTTTCTCAACGCTTCCTCGCCGACATTCGATGCGACCACGTTCGAAGTCTGGGGAGCCTTGGCGAACGGCGCCAGTGTTGTGCTCTATCCTGAACGCTATCTCTCGACGGCAACGCTGGCCCGGATCATCCAAGACCAAGGCATCACTATCGCTTGGATGACTGCGCGGTTGTTCGACGTCTATGTCGCGGAGGGGCGGAGCACCAGTGGGCTGCAGCAACTGCTGGTCGGGGGCGAAGAGGTCTCAGCCAGTTCCATCAGAGCATGTCAGAAGCGACATCCGACGCTGCGAATCTCAAATGGCTACGGCCCGACCGAGAACACCACCTTCAGTCTCTGCTACCCGGTGCCTGCTGGCTTCGATGGCCAGCAGCGGGTGCCACTGGGACGACCAATCCGGAATTCGGTGGTCTATCTGCTGGACGGTCATGGTGCGCCGGTTCCATTTGGCGCGGTCGGGGAGCTCTACGTCGGCGGGGCGGGGGTGGCGCGCGGTTATCTGAACCGGCCCGAGCTGACCGCGGAGCGGTTCATCGCCAGTCCCTTTGTCGACGGCGACCGGCTGTACCGCACCGGCGATCTGGCGCGCTACCTGCCGGACGGCAATCTGGAGTTTTTGGGCCGCAACGACGACCAGGTGAAGATCCGCGGCTTTCGGATCGAGCCGGGCGAGATCGCGGCGCGGCTTTGCGAGCACCCGTTCGTGCGCGAGGCGGTGGTGGTGGCGCACGAGGGCCCCGGCGGCGAGCAGCGTCTTGTCGCCTATGTGGTGTGCGCGCCGGAAGCAGCTTCGAACGGGCTGGATGGAAGCGAGCTTGCCGGCGCCTTGCGCGCCCACATAAGTGCGCACCTGCCGGAGTACATGGTGCCATCGGCGTTCGTGCGGCTGGCGGCGCTGCCGCTGACGCTGAATGGCAAGCTGGACCGCAAGGCGCTGGCTGCGCCGGACGATGAGGCGTATGTGCGCGCCGCCTATGAGGCGCCGCAAGGCGAGATCGAGATCACGCTGGCACAGATCTGGGCCGAGCTGCTCGGTGTGGAGCGGGTCGGACGCCATGACCACTTCTTTGCGCTCGGCGGGCACTCACTGCTGGCGGTGCAACTGATCGAGCGTTTGCGGCGGCGGTCGCTGGGGGTTGAGGTGCTCACGCTGTTCGCCACGCCGGTGCTGGCCGATCAGGCCGCAAGCCTGGGCAGTCATCAGGAGGTGGCGGTCCCGGCCAATCGGATCACCGAACAGAGTACGGCGATCACGCCAGAGATGTTGCCGCTGATTGAGCTGGCGCAGGGCGAGATCGACCGGATCGTCGCCACAGTGCCCGGCGGGGTCGGCAACATCCAGGACATTTATGGCTTGTCGCCGCTGCAGGACGGCATCCTGTTCCATCATCTGTTGGCGACAAAGGGCGATCCGTACCTGCTGGTCTCGCAGATGGCGTTTGCCGATCGTGGCGTGTTGGAGCGCTATCTTGCTGCGGTCCAGCGGGTGGTGGACCGGCACGACATTCTGCGCACCTCGTTCGTCTGGGAGGGGCTGTCGCGCCCGGCCCAGGTGGTGTGGCGCCACGCATCGCTGGAGGTGAGCGAGGTCGAGCTGGACGGGTCTGCTGGTCCTGGCGCCGCGCAGCTTAAGGATCGGTTTGATCCGCGCCAGCACCGCATCGAGCTTGGCCGAGCGCCCTTGTTGCGGTTTGTGATCGCGCGCGAGCCCGGCAGCGCGCGCTGGCTGCTGCTGGAGCTGCAGCATCATCTGATCGGAGACCACACCACACTGGAGGTGATGCGTGCCGAGGTCCGCGCTGAGCTGGAGGGGCGGGCGCATGAGCTGACCGAGCCACAGCCGTTCCGCAATCTGGTGGCGCAGGCGCATCTCGGCGCTGATGCAAAGGCGGATGAAGCGTTCTTCCGGGAGCTGCTGGCAGACATCGACGAGCCGAGCACGCCGTTCGGCTTGAGCGAGGTGCGCGGCGACGGCAGCGGGGTTCGAGAGGCGCAGCGGATGCTGCCGCAGCAGCTGAACGCGCGGCTGCGCAGCCAGGCGCGACGGCTGGGGGTGAGCCTGGCGAGCCTGTGCCATCTGGCCTGGGGTCAGGTGGTGGCGCGCAGCAGCGGGCGCGAGCAGGTGGTGTTCGGCACGGTGCTGTTCGGCCGCATGCATGGGGGGGCGGGTGGCGACCGCGCGATGGGGCTGTTCATCAACACGCTGCCGCTGCGGCTTGATCTTGACGGGACCGCGGTCGAGGCGAGCGTGCGGACCACCCACGCGCGGCTGGCCGAGCTCTTGGCCCACGAGCAGGCCTCGCTGGCGCTGGCGCAGCGCTGCAGCGGCGTTGCGGCGCCGGCGCCGCTGTTCAGCGCGCTGTTGAACTACCGCCACAACACGCCAATGGCGGTCTCCGCCTCCGCACCCGATGATGTGCTGTCCGGCGTGGAATGGCTGGGCGAGGAGGAGCGCACCAATTATCCGCTGACCTTGTCGGTGGAGGATTTTGGCGAGGCGCTCGGGCTGACGGCGCAGGTGACGGAGGGCGTCTCAGCGGATCGGGTCTGCGGCTACATGCAGCGGGCGCTGGAGCAGCTGGCAGAGGCGCTGGAGCGGGCGCCGACCATGCCCGTGCGGGAGCTGGACATCCTGCCAGCGGACGAGCGCACCTATCTGCTGGAGGAGCTGAACCGGACGGCGGCGCCGTATCCTGCGGAGCAATGCATCCATGAGCTGTTTGAGGCCCAGGTGCGCCGTGCGCCGGATGCGGTGGCGGTGGTCTACCAGGACCAGCGCGTAAGCTATGGCGAGCTCAACGCACGGGCCAACCAGCTGGCGCATCATCTGATTGCAATTGGGGTGAAGCCGGACCAGCCGGTGGCGATCTGCGTTGCGCGCAGCGTGGCGATGGTGGTCGGGCTGCTGGCGATCCTCAAGGCCGGTGGCGCCTATCTGCCGCTGGATCCGGCCTATCCACCGGCGCGGCTGCGGCAGGTTCTCGACGATGCGGCGCCGCGAGTGCTGCTAGCCGATGCAGCGGGGCGATCGGCGCTGGGCGACGATGCGCTACGCGATCTGACGGTGGTGGATCTGGCGGCGACGATGCCGGAATGGGCAAATCTGCCGGCGTCGGATCCGGACCCGCGTGCGCTTGGCCTGACCTCACGCCATCTCGCCTATGTGATCTACACCTCCGGATCCACAGGCACCCCCAAGGGCGTCATGGTCGAGCATCGCGGCTTGGTCAATCTCAGCTTGGCTCAGATCGGGCTTTTTGGCGTTTGTTGCAACAGCCGCGTGGTGCAGTTCGCCTCCTTCGGTTTTGATGCAAGCGCCTCGGAGCTTGTTATGGCGTTTGGTTCGGGAGCCACATTGCATTTGCCTGCGGATGAGCTCCGTCAAGCGAGTAACAAGCTATCGGATTATCTGCGAAGCGAAGCCATCACGCACGCGACGCTGCCTCCAGCCTTGCTTCAGGCAAGCCAGAAGCTGGAAGGCTTGGGATCGCAAGTTCTCATTCTTGCTGGAGAGCTGCCGAAGGCAGAACTCATCCGGAGTCTGGCTCCAGCATCCATTATCAATGCTTATGGACCTACCGAAGCAACAGTTTGTGCGGCGACCTGGAGTTGCCCCGATGGGTTTGATGGGGCCATTGTCCCGATTGGCCGCCCGATTGCGAACACGCGCGTGTATCTGCTGGATGATCATGGCGGGCTGGTGCCGTTCGGTGCGGTGGGGGAGCTCTGCATTGGCGGGGCGGGGTGGCGCGCGGCTACCTGAACCGGCCCGAGCTGACCGCGGAGCGGTTCATGGCCAGTCCCTTTGTCGACGGCGACCGGCTGTACCGGACCGGCGATCTGGCGCGCTATCTGCCGGACGGCAATCTTGAGTTTTTGGGTCGCAACGACGACCAGGTGAAGATCCGCGGCTTCCGCATCGAGCCCGGTGAGATCGCGGCGCGGCTTTGCGAGCACCCGTTCGTGCGCGAGGCGGTGGTGGTGGCCCAGCAGGATGGCGCCGGCGAGAAGCGGCTGGTGGCCTATGTGGTGTGTGCGCCTGAAGCTCAATCGGATGAGCCGGATGGCGGTGGAGCTGAGCTGGCCGCCACGTTGCGGGCGCATGTGGGCGCACACCTGCCGGACTACATGGTGCCGGCCGCGTTTGTGCGGCTGGCGGCGCTGCCGCTGACGCTGAACGGCAAGCTCGATCGCAAGGCGCTGCCGGCGCCGGACGATGAGGCGTATGCGCATCGCGCCTATGAGCCGCCGCAGGGCGAGATCGAGACCACGCTGGCACAGATCTGGGCCGAGCTGCTCGGTGTGGAGCGGGTCGGACGCCACGACCACTTCTTTGCGCTCGGCGGGCACTCGCTGTTGGCGGTGCAACTGATCGAGCGTTTGCGGCGGCGGTCGCTGGGGGTTGAGGTGCGCACGCTGTTCGCCAGGCCGGTGCTGGCCGATCAGGCCGCAAGCCTGGGCAGTCATCACGAGGTGGCGGTCCCGGCCAATCGGATCACCGAACAGAGTATGGCGATCACGCCAGAGATGTTGCCGCTCATTGAGCTGGCGCAGGGCGAGATCGACCGGATCATCGCCACGGTGCCGGGCGGCGTCGGCAACATCCAGGACATTTATGGCTTGTCGCCGCTGCAGGACGGCATCCTGTTCCATCATCTGTTGGCGACAAAGGGCGATCCGTACCTGCTGGTCTCGCAGATGGCGTTTGCCGATCGTGACCTGTTGGAGCGCTATCTTGCTGCGGTCCAGCGGGTGGTGGACCGGCACGACATTCTGCGCACCTCGTTCGTCTGGGAGGGGCTGTCGCGCCCGGCCCAGGTGGTGTGGCGCCACGCATCGCTGGAGGTGAGCGAGGTCGAGCTGGACGGGTCTGCTGGTCCTGGCGCCGCGCAGCTTAAGGCTCGGTTTGATCCGCGCCAGCACCGCATCGAGCTTGGTCGAGCGCCCTTGTTGCGGTTTGTGATCGCGCGCGAGCCCGGCAGCGCGCGCTGGCTGCTGCTGGAGCTGCAGCATCATCTGATCGGAGACCACACCACACTGGAGGTGATGCGTGCCGAGGTCCGCGCTGAGCTGGAGGGGCGGGCGCATGAGCTGACCGAGCCACAGCCGTTCCGCAATCTGGTGGCGCAGGCGCATCTCGGCGCTGATGCAAAGGCGGATGAAGCGTTCTTCCGGGAGCTGCTGGCAGACATCGACGAGCCGAGCACGCCGTTCGGCTTGAGCGAGGTGCGCGGCGACGGCAGCGGGGTTCGAGAGGCGCAGCGGATGCTGCCGCAGCAGCTGAACGCGCGGCTGCGCAGCCAGGCGCGACGGCTGGGGGTGAGCCTGGCGAGCCTGTGCCATCTGGCCTGGGGTCAGGTGGTGGCGCGCAGCAGCGGGCGCGAGCAGGTGGTGTTCGGCACGGTGCTGTTCGGCCGCATGCATGGGGGGCGGGTGGCGACCGCGCGATGGGGCTGTTCATCAACACGCTGCCGCTGCGGCTTGATCTTGACGGGACCGCGGTCGAGGCGAGCGTGCCAACCACGCATGCCCGGCTGGTCGAGCTCTTGGCCCACGAGCATGCCTCGCTGGCGCTAGCGCAACGCTGCAGCGGCGTTGCGGCGCCGGCGCCGCTGTTCAGCGCGCTGTTGAACTACCGCCACAACACGCCAATGGCGGTCTCCGCCTCTGCACCCGATGATGTGCTGTCCGGCGTGGAATGGCTGGGCGAGGAGGAGCGCACCAATTATCCGCTGACCTTGTCGGTGGAGGATTTCGGCGAGGCGCTCGGGCTGACGGCGCAGGTGGTGGAGCCTATCTCGGCGGATCGGGTCTGCGGCTACATGCAGCGGGCGCTCGAGCAGCTGTCGGAGGCGCTGGAGCATGCGCCGACCACGCCCGTGCGCGAGCTGGACATCTTGCCACCGGACGAGCGGGCGTATCTGCTGGAGGAGCTGAACCGGACGGCTGCGGCCTATCCGTCGGACGTGTGCATCCATGAGCTGTTTGAGGCCCAGGTGCGGCGTGCGCCGGATGCGGTGGCGGTGGTCCATGAGGAGGAGCGGCTAAGCTATGGCGAGCTGAATGCGCGGGCCAACCAGCTGGCGCATCATCTGATTGCAATTGGGGTGAAGCCGGACCAGCCGGTGGCGATCTGCCTGCAGCGCAGTCCGATGATGGTGGTGGGGCTGCTGGCGATCCTCAAGGCGGGTGGCGCCTATCTGCCGCTGGATCCGGCCTATCCGTCGGCGCGGCTGCACCAGGTGCTGGAGGATGCGGCGCCCCACCTGTTGCTGGCCGATGCGGCGGGGCGCGCCGCCTTGGGCGATGTGGGCGTCGATGCGAGCGTGGTGGAGCTCGATGCGGCGGCACCGGCGTGGGCCAGCCTGCCGGCGTCGGATCCGGACCCGCGTGCGCTTGGCCTCACCTCACGCCATCTCGCCTATGTGATCTACACCTCCGGATCAACAGGCACGCCCAAGGGCGTCATGATTGAGCATGCGAGCACGGTGAACCTGCTGCATTGGAGCAGCGACGTGTTTACGGCATCAGAGATCAGCCGCACGCTGTTTGCCACCTCGATCAGTTTTGATCTGTCCGTCTATGAGTGCTTCGTTCCGCTTTCGCAAGGAAGCACGCTTTACCTTGTCGAGAATGCGCTGGCGCTGGCCGAGAGGTCTTTGGATATCTCTTTGATCAACACAGTGCCCTCGGCGATCGCCGCTCTGGTCGACAGGAAAGCAGTGCCGGCTTCGACCAGCGTCGTCAATTTGGCGGGCGAGTGGCTGAGAGCGGAACTGATCGAGAAGATCTTTGCGAGCAGTCGGGTCCAGAAGATTTGTAATCTGTACGCGCCTTCTGAAACCACCACGTACTCAACCTGGATCTGCGTGCGAAGGGGGGACGTTGTCGTTGAGACGATTGGCCGTCCGATTGCGCACACGCGCGTGTATCTGCTGGATGATCATGGCGGGCTGGTGCCGTTCGGTGCGGTGGGGGAGCTCTGCATTGGCGGGGCGGGGGTGGCGCGCGGCTACCTGAACCGGCCCGAGCTGACCGCGGAGCGGTTCATGGCCAGTCCCTTTGTCGACGGCGACCGGCTGTACCGGACCGGCGATCTGGCGCGCTATCTGCCGGACGGCAATCTTGAGTTTTTGGGTCGCAACGACGACCAGGTGAAGATCCGCGGCTTCCGGATCGAGCCGGGCGAGATCGCGGCGCGGCTTTGCGAGCACCCGTTCGTGCGCGAGGCGGTGGTGGTGGCGCACGAGGGCCCCGGCGGCGAGCAGCGTCTTGTCGCCTATGTGGTGTGCGCGCCGGAAGCAGCTTCGAACGGGCTGGATGGAAGCGAGCTTGCCGGCGCCTTGCGCGCCCACATAAGTGCGCACCTGCCGGACCACATGGTGCCATCGGCGTTTGTGCGCCTGGCGGCGCTGCCGCTGACGGTGAACGGCAAGCTGGACCGCAAGGCGCTGGCTGCGCCGGACGATGAGGCGTATGCGCGCGCCGCCTATGAGCCGCCGCAGGGCGAGATCGAGATCACGCTGGCACAGATCTGGGCCGAGCTTCTGGGTGTTGAGCGGGTCGGACGCCACGACCACTTCTTTGCGCTCGGCGGGCACTCGCTGTTGGCGGTGCAACTGCTGGAGCGGCTGCGGCGGCTGGCGCTGGGGGTCGAGGTGCGCACGCTGTTCGCCACGCCGGTGCTGGCCGATCAGGCCGCAAGCCTGGGCAGTCATCAGGAGGTGGCGGTCCCGGCCAATCGGATCACCGAACAGAGTCCGGCGATCACGCCAGCGATGCTGCCGCTGATTGAGCTGACGCAGGGCGAGATCGACCGGATCGTCGCCACGGTGCCGGGCGGCGTCGGCAACATCCAGGACATTTATGGCTTGTCGCCGCTGCAGGACGGCATCCTGTTCCATCATCTGTTGGCGACAAAGGGCGATCCGTACCTGCTGGTCTCGCAGATGGCGTTTGCCGATCGTGACCTGTTGGAGCGCTATCTTGCCGGGGTTCAGCGCGTGGTGGATCGGCACGATATCCTGAGGACGTCATTTGTCTGGGAAGGGCTGTCGTGCCCGGCTCAGGTGGTATGGCGGAACGCGCCGCTGGAGGTGAGCGAGGTCGAGCTGGATGGCGCTGCTGGTCCTGGCGCCGCGCAGCTTAAGGCTCGGTTTGATCCGCGCCAGCAGCGCATCGAGCTTGGCCGAGCGCCCTTGTTGCGGTTTGTGATCGCGCGCGAGCCCGGCAGCGGGCGCTGGCTGCTGCTGGAGCTGCAGCATCATCTGATCGGGGATCACACCACGCTGGAGCTGATGCATGCCGAGGTCCGGGCCGTGCTCGAGGGACGCGAGGATGAGCTGGCAGCGCCGCAGCCGTTCCGCAACCTGGTGGCGGCGGCACGGCTGGACGTTGGAGCAAAGGCGCATGAAGAGTTCTTCCGGACGATGCTGGGTGACATCGATGAGCCGTGCACGCCCTTTGGCTTGTGCGAGGTCCAGGGCGACGGCAGCGGGACTCGTGAGGCACAACGGATGCTGCCGCAGGCGCTCAGCGCGCGGCTGCGCAGCCAGGGGCGGCGGCTGGGGGTGAGCCTGGCGAGCCTGTGCCATCTGGCCTGGGGTCAGGTGGTGGCGCGCAGCAGCGACCGCGAGCAGGTGGTGTTCGGCACGGTGCTGTTCGGCCGCATGCATGGCGGCGCCGGCGCCGACCGCGCGATGGGGCTGTTCATCAACACGCTGCCGCTGCGGCTTGATCTTGATGGGACCGCGGTCGAGGCGAGCGTGCGAACCACGCATGCCCGGCTGGCCGAGCTCTTGGCCCACGAGCAGGCCTCGCTGGCGCTGGCGCAACGCTGCAGCGCCGTTGCGGCGCCGGCGCCGCTGTTCAGCGCGCTGTTGAACTACCGCCACAACACCGCGGCAGTCGCCAGTGCAAGCGATGGCAGTCTGGTCGGCGTGGAATGGCTGGGCGAGGAGGAGCGCACCAATTATCCGCTGACCTTGTCGGTGGAGGATTTCGGCGAGGCGCTCGGGCTGACGGCGCAGGTGACGGAGGGCGTCTCAGCGGATCGGGTCTGCGGCTACATGCAGCGCGCGCTCGAGCAGCTGGCGGAGGCGCTGGAGCGGGCGCCGACCACGCCCGTGCGGGAGCTGGACATCCTGCCACCGGACGAGCGGGCGTATCTGCTGGAGGAGCTGAACCGGACGGCTGCGGCCTATCCGTCGGATCGATGCATCCATGAGCTGTTCGAGGCCCAGGTGCGCCGTGCGCCGGATGCGGTGGCGGTGGTCTACCAGGACCAGCGCGTCAGCTATGGCGAGCTCAACGCACGGGCCAACCAGCTGGCGCATCATCTGATTGCAATTGGGGTGAAGCCGGACCAGCCGGTGGCGATCTGCGTTGCGCGCAGCGTGGCGATGGTGGTCGGGCTTTTAGCGATCCTTAAGGCCGGTGGCGCCTATCTGCCGCTGGATCCGGCCTATCCGTCGGCGCGGCTGCACCAGGTGCTGGAGGATGCGGCGCCCCACCTGTTGCTGGCCGATGCGGCGGGGCGCGCCGCCTTGGGCGATGTGGGCGTCGATGCGAGCGTGGTGGAGCTCGATGCGGCGGCACCGGCGTGGGCCAGCCTGCCGGAATCGGATCCGGACCCGCGTGCGCTTGGCCTCACCTCACGCCATCTCGCCTATGTGATCTACACCTCCGGATCAACAGGCACGCCCAAGGGGGCACGGAATGAGCATCGGGCTATCGTCAATCGCCTGATGTGGATGCAAAATGCCTATGGTCTCAACGCAACTGATGTCGTGTTGCAGAAGACGCCATTTAGCTTCGATGTCTCGGCCTGGGAGTTCTTCTGGACCTTGCTTGAAGGGGCAATCCTGGTGCTGGCGCCGCCCGGTGCGCACAGAGATCCCGACGCATTGGTCGACTTGATCATCGGCCAGCGCATCACGACGGTTCACTTCGTGCCATCCATGCTGGTCAGTTTTATGGATGCGAAGAGTGTTGACCGCTGCAGGTCGCTGCGGCGTGTTTTATGCAGCGGCGAGGCGCTTCCTGCCGCCAGTGTGCATAAGGTTCGGCGCCTCTTGCCTTGGACGGGCCTGCACAATCTCTACGGTCCGACGGAAGCTGCGATCGACGTGACAGCGTGGAGTTGTCCGGATGAGTTTGATGGCGCTATTGTCCCGATTGGCCGTCCGATTGCGAACACGCGTGTGTATCTGCTGGACGGTCATGGTGCGCCGGCTCCATTTGGCGCGGTCGGGGAGCTCTACGTCGGCGGGGCGGGGGTGGCGCGCGGTTATCTGAACCGGCCCGAGCTGACCGCGGAGCGGTTCATCGCCAGTCCCTTTGTGGACGGCGACCGGCTGTACCGCACCGGCGATCTGGCGCGCTACCTGCCGGACGGCAATCTTGAGTTTTTGGGCCGCAACGACGACCAGGTGAAGATCCGCGGCTTCCGGATCGAGCCGGGCGAGATCGCGGCGCGGCTTTGCGAGCACCCGTTCGTGCGCGAGGCGGTGGTGGTGGCGCACGAGGGCCCCGGCGGCGAGCAGCGTCTTGTCGCCTATGTGGTGTGCGCGCCGGAAGCAGCTTCGAACGGGCTGGAGGGAAGCGAGCTTGCCGGCGCCTTGCGCGCCCACATAAGTGCACACCTGCCGGAGTACATGGTGCCATCGGCGTTCGTGCGGCTGGCGGCGCTGCCGCTGACGCTGAATGGCAAGCTGGACCGCAAGGCGCTGGCTGCGCCGGACGATGAGGCGTATGCGCGCGCCGCCTATGAGGCGCCGCAAGGCGAGATCGAGATCACGCTGGCACAGATCTGGGCCGAGCTTCTGGGTGTTGAGCGGGTCGGACGCCACGACGACTTCTTTGCGCTCGGCGGGCACTCGCTCTTGGCGGTGCAGCTGTTGAGCCGGGTCTCGCAGGCCATTGGCTTCACACTGCCGCTGACCACGCTGTTTGCCAAACCGGTGCTGGCCGATCTGGCCGCGAGTATCATGGATGAGTTGAGCCGCTCCGGCGCGCAAGACCTGCCAGCCATTGTGCCGGTGTCGCGTGAAGCGCCGCTTGTGCTGTCCTTTGCGCAGCAGCGGCTGTGGTTTTTGGCGCAGCTGGATCAGAGCAGCACGAACTATCACATTCCGCTCGGGTGGCGGCTCAAGGGTGGGCTCGACCGCAGCGCCTGGCAGCGCAGCCTTGACCGTGTGTTGGCGCGCCATGAGGCGCTGCGCAGCGTGTTTGTCGCGCCGGAGGGCAAGCCCTGGGTGGAGCTGCTGCCGGAGGATGCGGGGCTGCCGGTTGTGGAGCACGATCTGCGGGACAGGCCGGATGCGGACGAGGCGCTATTGGGTCTGTGCAGGGAAGAGGCGCGCACGCCGTTCGATCTGGCGCGTGGCCCGCTGATCCGCGGCCGGCTGATCCGGATCTTAGATGAGGAGCACGTCTTGCTGCTAACGCAGCATCACATTGTCTCGGATGGCTGGTCGCTGGGCGTGTTGGCGCATGAACTCAGTCAGCTGTACCGGGCGTTCGTGGCCGGAGAAGGCGATCCGCTGCCGCCGCTTGCAATCCAGTATCCGGACTATGCCGCCTGGCAACGGCAGTGGCTGTCGGGCGCGCGGCTGCAGCGCCAGGCGCAGTATTGGCGCAACAATCTGTCTGGCGCGCCGGCCCGTCTGGCGCTGCCGACAGACCGGCCGCGGCCGGCGCAGCAGTCGTTTGCGGGGGCGACGGTCCCGATCGTTATTGATGCGGAGCTGACGCGGGAGCTGAAGCGGCTGAGCCGGCAGCATGGCACGACCTTGTTCATGACGGTGCTGGCAGCCTGGGCTGCGGTGCTGTCGCGCCTGTCGGGACAGGACGATCTTGTGATTGGCGTGCCGAGCGCTAATCGCGGTCGCCGCGAGATCGAAGAGCTGATCGGCTTCTTCGTCAACACCCTGGCGCTGCGGCTGGACCTGTCGGGCGAGCCGAGCGTGTCGGAGCTGTTGGAGCGGACGCGGCGCACGGCCTTGGGAGCGCAGGAGCACCAGGACCTGCCGTTCGAGCAGGTGGTGGAGATCGTGCAGCCGCCCCGGGCTCTTGATCACACGCCGTTGTTCCAGGTGATGCTGGCCTGGCAGAACAACGCCGCTGGGACGTTCGACCTTCCTGGGCTGATGGTGGAGGCGGCGGCAGACGGCTTCGATCAGGTCAAGTTCGATCTGGAGCTGAGCCTTGGCGAGCAGGGTAAGGTGATCGCTGGGACGCTGGGTTATGCCACGGCGCTGTTCGATCAGGCGACCATCGAGCGGCAACGAGGCTATCTGCTGGCGCTGCTGCAGGCGATGGTTGCCGATGCGCGCCAAGCGGTCGGGCGGATTGAGCTGCTGGCGGCCGACGAGCGCGCGTATCTGCTGGAGGAACTGAACCGGACGGCGGTGACGTATCCTGAGCAGCAGTGCATCCATGAGCTGTTTGAGGCGCAGGTGCAAAAAGCGCCGGAGGCGGTGGCGGTGGTCTATCAGGACCAGCGCGTCAGCTATGGCGAGCTCAATGCGCATGCCAACCAGCTGGCGCATCATCTGATCGGGCTCGGGGTCAGGCCGGATCAGCCGGTGGCGATCTGCGTTGCACGCAGCGTGGCGATGGTGGTCGGGCTTTTAGCGATCCTTAAGGCGGGGGGCGCCTATCTGCCGCTGGATCCGGCCTATCCGCCGGCGCGGCTGCGGCAGGTTCTCGACGATGCGGCGCCGCGAGTGCTGCTGGCCGATGCAGCGGGGCGATCGGCGCTGGGCGACGATGCGCTAGGCGATCTGACGGTGGTGGATCTGGCGGCGACGCCGGAATGGGCAAATCTGCCGGCGTCGGATCCGGACCCGCGTGCGCTTGGCCTCACCTCGCGCCATCTCGCCTATGTGATCTACACCTCCGGATCCACAGGCACCCCCAAGGGGGTCATGGTCGAGCATCGCGGCTTGGTCAATCTCAGCTTGGCTCAGATCGAGCTTTTTGGCGTTTGTTGCAACAGCCGCGTGGTGCAGTTCGCCTCCTTCGGTTTTGATGCAAGCGCCTCGGAGCTTGTTATGGCGTTTGGTTCGGGAGCCACATTGCATTTGCCTGCGGATGAGCTCCGTCAAGCGAGTAACAAGCTATCGGATTATCTGCGAAGCGAAGCCATCACGCACGCGACGCTGCCTCCAGCCTTGCTTCAGGGAAGCCAGAAGCTGGAAGGCTTGGGATCGCAAGTTCTCATTCTTGCTGGAGAGCTGCCGAAGGCAGAACTCATCCGGAGTCTGGCTCCAGCATCCATTATCAATGCTTATGGACCGACCGAAGCAACAGTTTGTGCGGCGACCTGGAGTTGCCCCGATGGATTTGATGGGGCCATTGTCCCGATTGGCCGCCCGATTGCGAACACGCGCGTGTATCTGCTGGATGATCATGGCGGGCTGGTGCCGTTCGGTGCGGTGGGGGAGCTCTGCATTGGCGGGGCGGGGGTGGCGCGCGGCTACCTGAACCGGCCCGAGCTGACCGCGGAGCGGTTCATCGCCAGTCCCTTTGTGGACGGCGACCGGCTGTACCGCACCGGCGATCTGGCGCGCTACCTGCCGGACGGCAATCTGGAGTTTTTGGGCCGCAACGACGACCAGGTGAAGATCCGCGGCTTCCGGATCGAGCCGGGCGAGATCGCGGCGCGGCTTTGCGAGCACCCGTTCGTGCGCGAGGCGGTGGTGGTGGCGCACGAGGGCCCCGGCGGCGAGCAGCGTCTTGTCGCCTATGTGGTGTGCGCGCCGGAAGCAGCTTCGAACGGGCTGGAGGAAGCGAGCTTGCCGGCGCCTTGCGCGCCCACATAAGTGCACACCTGCCGGAGTACATGGTGCCATCGGCGTTCGTGCGGCTGGCGGCGCTGCCGCTGACGCTGAACGGCAAGCTGGACCGCAAGGCGCTGGCTGCGCCGGACGATGAGGCGTATGCGCGCGCCGCCTATGAGGCGCCGCAAGGCGAGATCGAGATCACGCTGGCACAGATCTGGGCCGAGCTCCTCGGTGTGGAGCGGGTCGGACGCCACGACGACTTCTTCGAACTGGGCGGGCACTCACTGCTAGCGGTTCGGCTTCTCAGTCGAGCGCTCGATGCCGGGTTCAAATTTACCGCCGCCGATCTCTTCCAAGCTCCTGTTCTGAAGGAGCTTGCATTGAAGGTTCATTTGGAGCCACAGCCCAGTAGTCCGGGAGTGATTTGTGTTCGCGCAACCGGATCGCAGCCGCCGCTGTTCTTTGTTCCCACAGGCTTAGGAGATTGTTCCTATATCCTCAACTTGGTGGAGGAAATGGACGCGGACTGTCCAATCTATGGTCTACCGTGGCCTTTTTTCAGTGAAGTTTGTTCACCAACTCTTGAAGCGATAGCCTCGCAAGTCATTCCGGCGATCAGGGAGATACGGTCCCGGGGTCCATATCGATTTGCTGGATACTCATCAGGCGGAATATTGGCTTACGCCATAGCCGAGCACTTACTGAGCCTCAATGAAACTATCTCATTTATGGCGTTCATTGATGTTACGCTACCCGCAAAGCCAGCCGGCATGACGCCCACCCAGATGGTATGCGAAGTGGTGCTGGAAACTCTTGAACCCCTTGAGGACGAGCACTTTAAACTATTAAAGCGCTTTGCACGGCACAGTTCAATTGCTCAACTACTTGAGAAGGCTCATCAAATAGGAGCTATACCTCCGGATCACAATGATGCTTTGATGTACGAGAGAATTGAGCAGTTTCAAAGGGCGTTGCAGCTATATCGGGCTCCGTCGCTGCCAATTGAGGTACATCAGTTTTACGCGACAGATTCTTCCGTAAGTTGTCGCGCACGACAAGACAAGAGCTCAATAGCTCCAGAGATGAGCTCGCCGATGCGAGGCTGGGACAGGGTTTTGAGTGCAGCGGCCATTGATACCACACCGATTCCAGGCAATCACGCGACGATGATGAACACTCCAGAAAACCGCAAAGTCCTGGCACGCTCGTTATCAAGAGCCTTAAATAGCTCACCGACGTGATCTGAGGCAGCCGGCGAACTGGACCATTTTTGGTTAGAGTTTTTCGCAATTTCCCGGCCGGGTGGAGCGAAGAACGATGAAGGCTCGAAGTTTTCGGGCGCCCAGAAGGCGTTCATTTTGAAGCTCCACTGAAAGTCCTTGAGGCGGCGTGCGGGTTGATCGGTCTTCTCGGCCGTAGCCGGGGCCGCAGTCAGTTCGTCCGCGATCAGTTGGCGACGGGGCATAAGCTGCGCGTGCTCACGATCGTCGATATCTTCTCCCGCTTCTCACCGGTGCTGCAGCCACGGTTCACCTTCCGCGGCAGCGACGTCGTGGCGATCCTGGAAAGGGCCTGCAAGGAAGTGGGATTCCCGGCAACGATCCGCGTCGATCAAGGCAGCGAGTTCGTGTCGCGCGATCTGGACCTATGGGCCTACCAGCGCGGTGTCACGCTGGACTTCTCCAGGCCCGGCAAGCCAACGGACAACGCGTTCATCGAAGCCTTCAACGGCCGCTTCCGGGCCGAATGCCTCAACACGCACTGGTTCCTCAGCTTTGCGGACGCCCAAGAAAAAGTGGAGACTTGGCGCAGATACTACAACGAAGAACGGCCCCATGGCGCGATCGGCAACAGACCGCCGATTTTACTGCAAAACCACGTCGGCGCATCCAGCCCGCCAACGTGATCACGGCGAAAAACTCTAATTCTGGATGGTCCAAAGTTCGGTCTCGCTGCAAAAACCCCGAGACTCTAACTGCTGCTGGATGAAAATTCAGTGGCAGGTCAGCGCGGCACCACTTCCAGCGTCAGCGTCACGTCCTCGCCAAGCTTGCGAAGGCGATTGCTGCCGCAGCATTCACAAGCTGTAGGCCCATCGATCACCACCCGCTCCCGCGGAAGGTGCTCGGGGAAGGTCTGGCGCTCGGCACGCTTGCGGGTAAACCCCCGCACCGCCGTCGTCTTGGCCACGGCCTGTTCCGCCTCCAGCTCGTCCTCGGTGGCAGCTCACGTCGGTGACCTTGCCCCACCGGCTTAATCCCGTTTGAAGTTCGTTCTGGCCCACGACAAGGACCAGAGCATGAAGCGCAGCCGCTTTTCGGAAGAGCAGATCATCGGGATTTTGAAGGAGCACGAGGCCGGCGTTTCGGTTGCCGACCTGTGCCGCAAGCATGGCGTCAGCGACGCCAGCATCTACAAATGGAGGGCGAAGTTCGGCGGTATGGAGGTGTCGGAGGCTAAGCGGCTGAAGGCGCTGGAGGATGAGAACACGCGGCTGAAGCGGCTGCTGGCGGATGCCATGCTCGACAATGTCGCGCTGAAGGACTTGCTGGGAAAGAAATGGTGACGCCCGCGAGGAGGCGGAAAGCTGTCGCCCATCTCATGGATGCCCACGGGATGAGCGAACGGCGGGCGTGTAAAACCATCGGCAGCTGCCGCATGAGCATGAGATACCGGACGACCAGGTCGGACGATGCCGGTCTTCGCCAGCGCATGCGAGCGATCCCCCCAGGAGCGCCGCCGGTTCGGCTATCGACGCCTGCATGCACTGCTCAAGCGGGAGGGATACCTAATCAATCACAAGAAGCTGTTCCGGCTCTACCGGGAAGAGAGGCTCGCGGTGCGTCGCCGTGGCGGTCGCAAGCAGGCGATCGGGACTCGGACGCCGATGACAGTGCCGATGGCACCGAACGACCGCTGGTCGCTTGTCGGCACTCCCAAATGCGCTGCTTCGTCGAGATCTGTAGGTGAGTGACACATCTAACCAGCGTCCGTTCCGTACGGAATAAATTGGAGCTGGGCGATGTCGGACCCGCAATACCCTCCAAAAATCCGCTTCGGTGTGCTACAATTTATAGGGACATCTTGAAGGATTGCTGGCGGCCCCTCGCGTTATCAATAACTCGTTGCGTTCAAGAGCTCTTTTTACCTGTCCGCGCGCACACTCATCAAAGCGGTCGCGTCGCTACAAAGGTATCGAATTTTTGCGGCCGCGTGGAGGCTGTCCTTAGCTTAGTCTTCGAGACAAGGTCCGCACAGAATTGCGCAATGCTGCCGGCTGAGCTTGCTGGATGGAATTCGCTTTAGATAGGAAGCGGTTGCATTGAGTCACCGGCAGAAGTTGAACTGTAATTGTTTGCTGCCTGCCGAGCGGAGGGGACGAATTTGAGCATTTCGACTCGTCTGCGTGAATTCTCGCAGCTGTTCGTTCTTCCAGTGATCCTGATCCCCGCTTGGCTTGCGTTTGTTGCGGGTTTTTCTTTCGTCGGATTATTGCCGTTGGGGGTTTTGATCGTCTCGGCTATCTCCGTGTTTGCGATCCGCGCATTCTGCCGAAGGCACAGCGGCAACGCGGTCCTCGCTGAGGTCGGTTCGAAACTCGCCACCTACTGCATGGTCACGGGCGCCGTTTCGACATGTTTTCTGTTGCTGCAGATCGGCTTCTATCTTTTCCTGACGGAGTTCTCACCGCGGCTGAGCACCGTATCTGCTTGGTACGACAGCCTCGAGGCTGGACACATAATTGAGCGCGTGGAATCCTTCACTCTGAAGGCGCGCCTTGCAATCATATTCGTTCTTGGTTTCAACCTGATCTTCTTCCCACTTCTCTCCTCGAGGGTAGCTCGACTTTCGAAGATGACATCGAAAGGTATAGACGTCGTCGGCGCCTTCTTCGTTGCGGTCCTGCTGTTCTCCTTCTATGGTTCTGCGCCTAGCGGTTTAAACGCTCTGCGGGTCGAACTTCGGTCCGCCCACGATGCTATAGACAATTCATACAAACGAGCCGTTGCCCGCGCGTCTATACAGTTCGCGAAGGTCATGCTGGACAAGGCGACCCTGCAGGACGACCACCTTTTCCGGACTTCGCCGCCCCCGGGGGATTGGGGTGGTCCGCGACCCGCAGGCGCTCCTCCGGGACCGCGTCCGCCGCCCTCCCCCCCGCCCACCGGTTCGGGGATTTGGGACACCGAACTCAAGGCCAGGGTCCTGAATTCCGACGAGCGGCTGAACGAGCGCATGGCGAGGAGAACGGCCGCCAACGCAACCAAGGTCGTGCGCGGTCAGTCGGACGCGTTGAACACCCCGCCTGCGGCAAGTTCGTCCAAACTGGCCGAGCTCGGATCCGCTCTAGAGGAATCTCGGGGAGCGGCACCGAGGGGAGGGGCCTCTCGCGGGGAAGACCTCGAACGACCACGGGACGGCTCGTCTCACCAGCGTGCGTTCCGAGAGATGCTCTCGACTGCGCTCGACGTTGCGAAGGTCCCCGAGCTCATCGAACCGGCAATATCCGAGTTAGTGAAGGAAACCGTCTCCGGGAAGGTGATCGATGAAATATTGAAGGCGATGAGCGACGATTTCCTGAGTGACGGCATAAGAGCGGCCGCGGTCGAATTCGTCGACGACTTCCTCAAGGGAGTGGTGTCGTCGTCGGATGCGAGATCTGAGCTCCGAAGGAGAGCATCGGCTTTGCTCGACACGAAATTGGGTGCGACTTTGAAAAGTGCCTTGAGCGGGATCCGGGGATACGGATCTATGCTCTTCGACCGTATCCAAAGTCTGCGCGAAGGCAGGAGCGATCCGGTGATTTCCCCGCTAGAGGACGGGATGGTCGCGGAGGCCAAGTCGAAGGCCTCCAGCCTTTCCGATTCCGGTGGAAGGAGCAGGATCGGCTCCGATCTCATCGAAAGGTCGAGGCTCGAAACCTCGAAGATTATCGATATTCTTTCGGTGCAAGCGAGGACCAACGATTTGGCGGCGAGATCGGTGTTGGATGTCGGATCGAACCTTTCGGACGTGGAATCCAAAGCCAGGCGGCTGGGCGAGCTCGTGAGACTGGCCCAAGTCCATGGTTACAGGACGGAGGTCGGAGTTTGCGTCGTGACAATCAGGGGCGTGGTCGTAGCGACGTTCATCTCAACTCGACAGGAATGCGAGGGTGCGGGACGCTAAACTCGAGCGAGACGCCGCTGCCTTGGCCCCTCTTCCGGAGGCCTTCCGGAGGGCAGGCTGGGCCAGCCGGAAACCCGGCAGTAGGGGCTGTCCTCCAGGGAGCAAGTTGGTTTACACTGCCTTAGCAACCAAGGCGTGTTCCCGAACTCCGGGAGGAGCACCTTTACCTCACGGGGATGAAAGCCCTTAGAAGGAGCCTTTTTCTATTCAGCTTTCTATTCGGAGGGCAAAAATCCGATGTTAAGCAATTCGATCTTTCTATGCACGACTCCCTTCGAGAACCTTTGACCTCTGAGGTCTGAAATAGAAAATAAATAAGTTTCAGTGGTTTGGCTGGATTGATCTTCAACCTTCTATTCGCATATCTATTCAAACGCTGCTTTAGCTCTTGTGCCTCTTTCGAAAAGGGCCTGAGCCCAACTCCAATCAATTCAGCGTTCAATTCGCGCCATGACTCTAGACGAGACAGACAAGGCCATTCTTGATGCCATCGAAGCCGGAGCAGATACTGCTTCCGGAATTCTCGCCGCCATGGAGCGGAAGGGAATATCGATAAGCCAGCCAACCCTTTCCAGGCGCTTATCTGCCCTTCAGGCAGATCGACATGTGCTGGTCGAAGGAAAGGGGCGAAATACCCGATACAAGGCGGACAACTACAATCAATATTTCAGCATTCCGCCGGAGCGCCGAAAGGCCGTCAGCTACAATCGGTCCATCCTCGAAGACTATGTCCCAAATCAAACGCGCTGGTTGGATCCTGAAGTTTCGCAGCAACTCTTAGCTGCTGGCGGGGGAGCGAGGCCTGAAGCGAGTACCTATTCGCGCGCTATCGCGCAAAAACTCCTTGTCGATCTGTCCTACGCTTCGTCCAGCCTGGAAGGAAACACCTACTCATACTTAGATACGCAAGTACTCATCGAGTACGGCCAAGCCGCTGAAGGAAAGGCCGTCGATGAAACTCAGATGATCCTCAATCATAAAGAGGCGATTACCTACCTCGTCGACAACATCGCTGACATTGAATTGGATGTTCGTGAAATAAGAAACGTCCACTCTTTGCTTTCTCGTGGCCTTATCGATCCAGCGCCGCGCGGAACGGTGAGAAGGCGGATCGTCGGACTCGGCAATTCCGCCTACACGCCCTTGGCGATTCCGCAAATCCTCGAAGATCAACTCACCCTCATCGTGCAGAAGCAGGCCCTCATTGACGATCCCTTTGAGCGAAGCCTCTTTCTTATGGCGATGATTAGCTACCTCCAGTACTTCGAGGATGTGAACAAGCGCACTGGACGCGTCATCTGCAACGTACCACTGCTCAAGGCAGGCCTGGCGCCCTTGTCATTTATGAGCGTCGACAAGACCAAGTACACTAAAGGCCTGCTCACATTCTATGAACTGGGCCGTCACGATCTAATCGCTGAAGCGTATGCGGAGGGCTATGCGGCATCCGCGAGTCGTTACGATGCTTATGTCGGAAGAGATCGTGAAGAAGCGGAGTTGGAGTACAAGCGACGTGCGGAAATCTACGAAGCCGTCAAACAGTACGTCCTGAAATCGATCGAGCAAGGAGCCAGACTAGACGCTCGAGAGTTTCTTTCAGATCAGTTCGAAAAGGACGAAGGCAAGACAAGAGAGATCCTAATGCGTCGGACAGGGGACATCGTCGAAAGCCTTAACGAGGGAAACCACGTCGCCTACGGAATCGGTCGAAAGACATTCGACACTTACCATAAATTAGGTGCAGACTCGAAATCCACGCGCTGACCGCATATATGGTCCTTGGCAAAGCTTTAATTGCGTTTGGGTATACGACCGGATCGAGCGGCTGACGCAGATCCTGAAGGCCTTCGACGGCGCCCGGTTCGGCCGGTGATCGGAAAAGCTCGGCGAACGGCGACGATGCACAGCAGGCCTTCGTCTTCGAGGAGATCGAGACCGGCATCGCTGCGATCAAGACGCAGGTCAGCAAGAGCCTGAGCAGGCGGATGGCAACTGTCTTTTCTGCCAGAAGCGAATCAGTCGTCCGTGAAGAACTTCCAAGTCGTTGATTTAGAATCTGGAAGTGGGATATTGCCTTGGCTTGATTTGCTGGAAATCGGGCCTTTGGAACGGGATTCCTTGCAAAGTTAATTTGTGATTCACTCGCCTCGGACTGCGTTGGCGAGGGATGGCCGTGCCTCTTCAGCGCAACTCCCGAATGCCGGCGATGTTCGGCACAAAGTACCAAAATGCCGCAGCTGTCGGTGCATTATGCGGTACCGCGTCGCCGATATTGCTAGCTCTTCTTGATTGCCGAGAGCCCACGCCCCCCCAATTATCCATGACATCAGCAGTGATGAGGCGCAGCCCAAGTCAGCGGACACCGTGGTGATCGGCGGCGCGGTTGTTAGCGCCAGTTCGGCCGAATCCTGGCGCGGCGGGGCCTATCGCTAGCGCTTATCCAAAAGGGGGCTGTCGGTTGCGAAAAGTCAGGCCGGAGTGTGGCTAGTGCCATCGGCAGAACCGCGATGCGCGTGAATTTCCGGCTCCCTAATCTAGCAATTCGCGAGCTTCAAGAAGCGAAGCTCATGCTCCTGGGCAGGTACCGATTCTCCAGCAAAGAACAGTTTGAGAGTCGCTTTCGCGACCGGCATGCAATTTGCTGAAAGATCCGGAAACGAGAGAGGCTTGATGACAGGCAGTGACATCATTCGCCAATTACACCAACACGGGTGCGTCTTTTCGAGGACTGTAGGAGAGAGCACAATTGTGAGGATACTGACAAAGGCCAAACATGCCGTCGCCCGGGTCCACGACGCGATTGTGCGTTTGGTCCGCCGGGTCCTGCGTGTCCTTACTCGGCTATCCGAATCGATTGCGCCATTCGGGCCAATCGACGCTGGCCTCGCTGGGGCGCACGGTGAGCCGCCAATGAGTCCTCTGGCAGTCCATGCGGCTGAATAGCGCCTGCACGTCAAAGCGCAAGTTCATCGAAACCACCCTACGACGAACCGAGCGCATCAAGCGAAGTAAGTCCAACGACAACCCTTTCACTCATACTAGGAGCTTCGGATGGATCATCAAGTTTACACTGTGCCCGAGTCTGTACAGCTGGTTTTTCAAGATGCCGGTGAGACGCCGCGCCGTTTCGTGGTGGATCTATTTCGGAAGGTGTTCGGCAGGAATGAGCGCGATGCCTGCGTCCTTTCCGAGTTGATCAAACGGCAGAACAAGGTGGAGTGCGGCCCCTTTCCAGCATCAGTTGCAAAGGCGCTCTTCGATGCGGCGCAGGAACGAATCCGAGCTGAAGGACAAACGTTGCAAATCACCTCCGAGCCTGCTGGAGAAACCGAGGCACCAGATCCGACCGAAATCCAGTTCGAATGGGCCCGAGACGCGCTTGCCTGGCATTTCGCCGAAATCCCGCCGAACAGCCTCGTGACTATGGTGCGACAATTTCCCGGCCACATGCGCGCGGACATCCAGATCGCAATTGACAAGCTGTTCGCTTCGCCGGTCCGCTTCTTTGGCCTGCAGCAGCGATGGACTTTGGAGAAGCTGTCATTTGCGCAGCTCCGGCGCGCCGGAGACGATCCCATCTTGGTGGTGTCGCCACAATACCACGAGATCGACATCGGCGAGGCGACCCCAGTCAAATGCCTGCACAACGGGCTGTGGCTGTGCGAGACGAACGAGTTCCGTTACGCTGTCGTGCTGTCCTATTACCGCGAGCCCATTCAACAATGCGGGACAGACCCAGAGGAGATGATGCTCATTGAGATCGCGGTGCCCGTCGGCGGGGCCGGCGAGTCTTTCGCGCAGCACTGCTTCGTTGAACTCGAGAGAGCGGTACAATCCGGCGGATCGTACCGTGGCAAGATCCTGTCCCTCGAAAGCGATCCGAATTACAGCGGCCGTTCGCGCGGCCTTACGGTCCATCGTTGGCCCCGTGTAGACCGCGCGGACGTGATCCTGCCGGAAAAGGTGCTCAAACTGCTGGATGGAAATGTATTGAGCTTTGTCGGAATGCGCGATGCGCTGCGCCGGCTCGGCCAATCGACACGCAAGGGCATCTTGCTTTATGGCCCGCCAGGCACCGGCAAGACCCACACGATCCGATACCTCGCAACTAACCTGGCTGATCAGACCACTCTAATAATGGCAGCCGAGGAGGTCGGTTCGCTCGGTGTCTATATGAACCTCGCGCGGCTGTTGCAGCCGGTATTGGTGGTGATCGAGGACGTCGATCTGATCGCGCGCGACCGCAATGAGATGCGAGACACGCGCGAAGAAGTGCTGCTCAACAAGCTTCTCAATGAGATGGATGGGTTGAAGGAGGACGCCGACATCCTGTTCTTACTTACCACCAACCGACTGGAAGAGCTCGAGGGTGCGCTCGCGGCGCGGCCTGGCCGGATCGACCAGGTCATCGAGGTGCCTTTACCTGATGCTCATGGCCGCGACAAGCTGGTGCGGCTCTATGGCAAACGCCTGCCACTCACTGAGTCCTTTGTCAATGAAGCCGTGCGACAGAGCGAGGGCCTCAGCGCCGCCTTCATCAAGGAGTTCATGCGTCGCATCGCGCAATCGTCCATCGCGCGCGATGGCGGCAAAACGGTCATCTGCGATGATATCGATCAGGCGCTGGACGATATGCTGCCGATGAGGGGGCGCGGATCGCGGGCCGAGTAAGCTGGACCATGAGCCGCGACAAAGGGCAAGAGCGGCCACAAAGTGTGCGCGCAGCTGTCCGAAATCGGTCAGTTGGCCGACGTTCAGATCGGCGGCCGCCTGATCGGCGAGTTGGCACCCCGCAGCCGCGCTCGTGCGTCAGCGGAAGCAGACGGACCATGAGCCGGCATGGTTTGAGCCGGCATGGTTTCCAGTGAACCCATGCGGGTCTCGCTCCTCCGCGCCGAAATCAGGATGAAAGCTGACATCGCTGCTACGTCGATCGACGGTGTGAGGCCATTTGAGGGTTTTTGAGTCGCTTGGCGAAGTTGTAGGCGTTGACGAAGTCTGAGAGGTGGCTGCGGAGCTCGGCGTGAATCTCGTAGTGGAAACGCTTGACAGTGGCGTCCTTGATCGTTCGGTTCATGCGCTCGACCTGACCGTTAGTCCAGGGATGTTTGGGCTTGGTGAGGCGATGTTCGATATCGTTGCGGGCGCAGGCCACGACAAAAGCATGCGCCCAGAAGAGCTCCTTCCGCTCGATCTTCTCCTTGATGTCAGCTGCGGTCCAACTGTCGCCGGGTGAAGTGAGTGCCACTGTCCGTGAGGACGGTTCAACCTTATAAGGCAGGGCCTTGATGAGATTCTGCAAGAATTCGGCGGCGACGCGCCTGGTAGCTTTCTCGTGCAACTCTGTGTAGGCGAACTTCGAGGTGCGATCGATGGCGACCAGGCAATAGAGCCGGCCTTCGGCGGTGCGGACCTCAGCTATGTCGATCTGGAAGTAGCCGATTGGATAGCTCTTGAACTTGCGTTTGATGCCTTTGCCATCTTCCACGTCCGGCAGCCGCGAGATGCTGTGGCGCTGAAGACATCGATGAAGCGATGAGCGGGTCAGATGCGGGATCGTGGCCTGAAGAGCGTAGAGACAGTCGTCGAGCGGCAACAGCGTTGCTTGCGAAAGGCCACGATGATGGCTTCGTCCTCCACCGATAGAGAGGTAGACTTAGGCTCCTTGGGTCCTGCCTTCAGATCACTGACGGAGCCGCGCCTCTTCCACTTGGCGACCGTCTTGGGATTGATCCCGTAGCGCTTAGCCAGCGCTCTTAAGCTCTCTTAACTATTTTGTATTGCTCGACGGACCGCCTCCGTCGTGGTGGCGCAGCCGTGTAAAATTTGTCCCATAGCGCTTCCTTCGAATCGTGCGATAGGGATGCAGTATCAAAGCCCGGGACTAAACATCTAGTGAAGCTGAACCCGCGGTAAGCGCGCCGCAGGCAAGCGGACGACGATCTGGCTGTCCGTGATGTCGACGACTTCCTTGCGCTTTCTCCCCTCACCGTACCGCAATTCGAACGTCACTCCCGATGCAGATGGGGCAAATGGCTCAGGCGTAAGGCTGATCCACCCCTCCCCCAAATTCAGAATGATCGGTCTATCCGCCCGGAATCGGGCGTCAAGCAGCACCAAGTCCAATCGGAGAGACTGGAGCCGCACGTTGAGCCGTCGCCGCACGCCATCACGTGGCCAGATATGTAGGGTGTGAGCGAAGGTCTCCATGATGCCACCGTGACAAACCTGCCCAAAGATGGGATCGTCGGCAACGATCGTCGCAGCAGCGCGGACCGCCCCACAAAATCCCAGGTCGATCTCGCACGAGTAATACCACGTTCCACGGTGATGCGGCTGACCGAGCCACGTGGTCCCGCTCGGCGCCGGCTCGAAGCCGCCACCGGCCGCGCCGTCATTTTCCTCGCCCGGATACCAATAGCCATGACCGGCCGACGCAGGGCCGCTGTTCAGCAAAGCCCACGCGCTGAGTTGTGACGCATAGCCGAGACGAAGGAGCGGATGCGGGTCGTCTGCATCGTTCAGCGCATGATCAAGCAGCGCCCAGCCGCCCATCTGCGCCATGTAAGTCAGCGTATAGGCGTCGCCCGCAGTGCGGCGATAATCGCTGCCCAGGTAGTAATAAGCAGGTTCCAGCCAGCCACGGCAGAACAGATTTGCAGCGATCTGACGCTCCGCGAAGGCACGCGCTGCCGTCTTCGAAACACCCATGGCGACAGGGTCGTCAAGGGCCGAGCGCGCCAGTGCCTGCGTTGATTCGAAGGCTGTGGAATCGAACGGATATTCCGATTTGAACAGGTCCGCCTTTGGATCGACGAAGGCGCGCACCTTACGCGCCCAGTGCGCCTCCAAGGTCGCTGCCTCGCGCGTCAAGCCCGCCGTCGTAAGCGCCGAAACCAGTTCGGGGATCACACATTCGTTGGTGCAGCCGGTGTGATAGGCAGACCACATCACCACGCGCATCGGCACCGTGAACATGGCCAGCGCTGTACCGTAGGCGCGTACCAAATAATCTCGTGCGCTCTGGCGGGTGGGTATCGCGGGATGGTCACGCGCGATGCGGTGCATGGCCAAATACATCGCGAAGATGTGCGGATAGTCATAAGGCCGCCAGATATGCAAGCGGCCCTTTGGGCCGGGATCGCTGCTTTCCCGGTTCTGCTTCCAATCGGGTATGCCGTAGAGGCCGTAGGCGTATGCCTCCTGTGTGCTACGTTGCAGCCCGCCCCAGACGAACGTATCGATATACCGGTCCAGCGCCGCCACTTCCGCCGCATCAGGATGCTCGGCATTCTTGATTGCGAGGTAAGCGGGCTTGCTCAGCCCGGGATCGTCGCACGTCACCTCGTAGATGCGCCAGCCCTTGATCCGGTCGTAATTGTCCGGGCCAAGCAGGACCTGCGTCTCCATGTTCCACTCGCCAAACAAACCGTCGTACCATTTGGACCGGTCACAATGCTGCCGCTTCACGATGAAGGCTGCGCGCTTCTTCATCATCGTCTCGACGGGCTCGGTAGCGAAGAATTCAAGAAAGGTCTGGCGCGCACCCGGCTGGTGCAGGGTCAGCCGGTTCTCGCCCAATCGCGAAAACCGGACCCGCCACAGTCGCCTGCCAGCCCGATCCGGCAACCGTTGCACCACCGTGTCGCGGGTAAATTCCGCTTCGATTCGCTCCACCGGAATGGAGGACGCGAGCGCGATGTCGACATGCAGGTCGTTGGGAACCGTCATGCCCGGTATTACTTCCACGTCCACCAGACCGGCGTCCGCGATAGCCCTGCGCGCCGCCCCGTAATCGGCAACCCACTGGAAGCGGAGGCGGTAACGCCGTTGCTCGGCCGGCGACAGGGACAGGGAATGGGTCGGCTGTCGCCAGCGAGTCCCGCCAGCCACTGCCTCGCCGGCGGCCGCCCCGCCCAAGATGTAGGCGCACCACGTCCCACTGGCTTCGGGAGAATCCTTGTGGACATCCCAATATTCCAGTGACGTGTCCGCTTCCGGTAAGAGCATGAGGAAGGGACCAATGCTGTTGCCGCGAATCCAGAAGATGTGCGATCCATGCCCCGAGACGAAGCTGTGCTTCAAGACAGCCACCGATACCGGTTGCCCTGCCGGAAATTCGGTGTTCATCGGCATGGGCAAATAGAGGTCGCCAACCTCCACCCTCGCCATGCCGTCGTTCCGCAGCATGATCTCCCACGTCAATCCAGCCTCGTCGACTGCGAGGCGGGTCGTGAGAAGGACGCCGGCATCGCGGGCTGCTAGTTCAAGGGCCGCGCTATGCATCGGCTTCGTTGCATCAACGCCGGTTCGAAGCGTATGCCACTCGGATCCGGCACGCCGAACTCTAGCGTGAGCCGCCCCCAGCACGGCTCCAGGCAGGACATAATCCGTGTCATACGCATCGTTACGATAACGCAACGAGGTGATGCCGTCTTGTGTGCACCCAACGACGAAGGGAGAGTCGACCGCCTTCAACACCATGGTAATCTTGCGCTGCGGCCGATTGGGTGTAGGCACCGTAACGCCCGCGAACAACGCGCTACCCAAGAAGCTACTGCCCAACAGCATGGACGCGTCCAGGCTTTGGACATGCCTTTGGTCTTCGTCATCAACCGTATCCGGTATCGCTACTACGGATGATCAAGGCGTGCCGTTTCCCGCCGTAAACGTCAACGCGACAAAGCGACATACGTTCTCAAGTACCCAGCGTTCGGTCGGCACCGCTTCGTCACCATCGGTCCTCACGGTGCCCTTGGACACCAGACGTCGCACGCAAGTAGGCCAAGCTGCTCTTGGGCCTGGTTGCCAATGGCAAACACCCGGTCGACGACAAAGTCACGGCGCGCCTGAGGCGTCTGTATAAGGACCATGATCCCAGCTTCAATCACGCTGAAGCCACCAACGACGTCGATTATCCAATCCCTCTAGGCGATCGTCTTGCCATCCGCGCTCGCGCCGTCTCCGCAACTCCGACCAGCTCCGACGACGTGAGCGCTACCAGCAGAGCACGCTGATCAGAGGGGCCCTTTTGGACGCCGATGGGGGTCCCATTCCAGTGCCAATTGACACTCAAAAACGTCGCGGTTGATGGGGCCATCGAGCACCCAAGGACCGATGATGCCATGTGTGGCGAGAGCGGCTACGCAGGTTGTCGTTTTACAGTGGCCGTGAGCGATGCTGGCCCGCAGGCGTTCGCCGCGCCTGCAGCGACCATGTGTTCGCGCCATGTTGGTCGATGCCCAGGTCTCATAAATGAAGACGATCCCGGTCGACCTTGTCCTGACTCTCGCGCGGCCTCGTGGCCCTTCAACGTTCAAAACACCGGCTGTGTTTGTGGCGCCTTGGAGTTTTCAAAGCGTAGTCAGGCGCTTGATGCGTGCTTTCCGAGATGGCACGCCTGTTGCTATTGGGATGCAGAAACACGGAGTGAGGGCTGAGCGCACACCAGATGCGCAAAACGAGTGATGCTCTCCTTCTCTTGAACGCCCGTGTTAACGCCGGACCAGCAAGCGGTGTAGTCGTAGTTGCCCTCCTTGGTAGCGCCGCCGCATAGGTGGAGGGCGCAGAGGTGATGATGAATAGGGAGAGCACAATAGTTCGCATGACCAAGTATCAATCGAAGCTCAGAACCCCCACTCAGTGGGCGAGCCAATCACACTCAGGAATTTCCGCTCTAAGTGCCGGCCGATGGCATTGACGCTGCCAGTTCAAATAACGGCGGGTTCGGTGCGCCGCCGTTTTGTGGGCAGCTATCGGCCGCTCAATTGCGACCAACTCTAGCGTGATGCGCTTGAATCGAAATGCAACAAATGTTTCGCGCGGGACGCTTCTTCCATCCCGAGCTTCCGATTCCGGCGAGCTTAGAAGAATACTGACCTACCTACCGAACACCAGTGTCCGCGCGGTGGCGTCGCAAGCTTGCAAGGACAAATGCGCCGGGCAAGGCGGACCGCGAAGAGTCGTCGCAGTGCGTTACTTCTTCACCAGTATTCCCATTGCTTGTGCCATACGCCTCATCGAGCCGGCGTGGCGGCTGAGTTCGGCAGCGATCTTCGATGCGCCAACGCCTTGCCGGGCGAGCCTGACCAATCGTCCAAGCTCCTGCTGCTGGGCGCGTGACTTGCAAAAGTCGGAGACGGTTCGCCGACGACCCTTACTCCGATATAGGAGCTATGTAGGTTCGGTCTAAGACAGTGTGTCTGGCAGCACCGTCGAACAGCACAGTTATGCCGGTGGTGCGAACACTATGTCGACAGTACCTGGTTTGTCGGCTAACTCGGGGAAATGACCCCAAGCTGGCTCATCTTAAAGCGGTTGCCGACAACAACTCTGTCAGCCGCCTGAGCGATCATGGGGAAATCCAAACTTACCTCCTTGTGAACTGACGAGACGCTTCTCGGCGTTCGCCTTACCCTTTTTTTGTAGTGACGAACTGAACCCCGACGTGAGACCCATCCACCCAAATTAATTCGCAGCGCCGAAATGCCAGACCCGTGGAGGACAGCAGCAAGAAAAATTCCTGTGCTTTGAGGGGCTCCGTTGAGCCCTCGACCTCAAGCTTGGCTCCGCTTGCGGAGGCGTCGATGAGAATGCAGCTTCGCCGCCACGTCCCATCAATACCATGATGCTGACCGTACGCTTGTGTTCAAACCGAACGCGGTGCGCCTTTCGATTGTCTTCCATCATCCGCAGCGCCCAATTTTAAATCAGTATGTTCAAATAGACCCGCCGCCTCCCTGCGCGTCTCTGCAATGAGCGAATCGATCCTCGCTGACTGGGCCAGTAAGGTCGTTCTGGTTCTTTCATTCAGTCTTGTCTGTCCCACAATCAATCGGATGCAGCCATTCGCGAGTTCAAGAAGGAAGATGGCCTGACGGATGTCGTCTGTTGTTTGAATTTCGAGCGCTTGAACCTGCGATAACAGAGCGGCGATGTTCGCCAAAATGTCAGACAGTCTTTGGCGCGAGGAGTTTCTCTGAGACTTCGCCTTGTGTTGATGTCGAAATGTGAGCACTGACGACATAATCGCAAATCTCTATTGCGGGCCGGCCATTGTGACGTGCTGTGCCGAAAGTGATCGAAGAAGAAAAATGACGAAAAATACAACGGCACGCGAGAACATCCGGACAGGCCAACTCGGATGGGCCTGGCCATCACGACCATGCGCACACCTCCTGTAGAATGTCCTTGTCCAAGACTTTAGGCCAAAGCGATTGACAAACAGTTATGGGGTTGCGAGTAGCCGGTATCGTAATATGCAAGCTGCGTCGAGAAGCGCCATCGAAATTCGGCAAAGGTTTGCTCGGGAATGGCCGGGCGCCGGCTGCAAGTTGACCGCCGGAAAGGGAGAGCATAGCGGCTGCGTGGTAGTGATGCCGTGGAGTGCAAAAGCCACTCCGAGGCGATCGCACTAAATCACTCTCTTTTTCGTGAACCGCAAGCTACGGGTGTAATACCCCTGTCGCTGAACGGTCGACCTAATCTCGTCGCTTACTTTGAGAATTCTCTTTCTGCTCTTGCGCCACTTATTTGCAGAGCAAGGCCCGGGTATCGCGGAGCCTGTGCTTAGAACGAGCAAGTCACGTTTGCCATTGCGATAGACATCAAACACTTTTCGCCCCGCTGATCATTCGAAGTAAAAACGAAATATGTTTTCGTCATTCCGGTCAACCAGCTTACTACCAAGAACGGCAGTGCGGGTTGTAAATGTGCAACGCTCCGCGACTTCTCCTTCAGTACGTGCCAAGCCAGCGAAGACGCCGTCCCAAGACGGACTGCTGGATGACGATGAAAAAAGAAGGCAAAAGCCTCCCGCATTCTTATTCGTGCTGCGGGGCGTCGGTGTTAATAGTTGGTTTAGTTCCCGGCATGATCATTGGGACCACAAGGGACCCGAGCATGCAACTGCGTCATGCCAACGCCTTGGAAAGGATCGAGACGGTCGCGGGTCGAGGCGGTATCGAGGTCGCGACGTGGGCGTGCACCGCAGGAAGAAACCAGGAGCAGGCGCGGGCGGAGCAGGCGTCAGGCCGAAAACGCATCCGCCACGTATTTCCCCGCCGCCATCGCAGGTGGCAAGTTGGGATTCGTGCTGTGCCAGGTCGGTGGCCATTGGTTCGGCCTGTGTCCCCACATGTTGAGCTGTCCCAGGGCGTCGAAAAGTCCAAGGTATTGATAGTAGCTGACGCCTTCGACATCCGTCGAAATCGGGCAGCCGAGCGTTACGACTTGGAGTTCGTGTGTTCGGTCAGGCGGAAGGGATCTGATTGCATTGCCGATCTGCAGGGCGCCCTTGCTGTGTCCAACCAGAAGCTTGAACGGCGCGTCACGATGAAAGAGGAGGGCGTGAAGAACGTCTGAGGAGCCGGAGCCGTGGCGAAAAACTGGCGCGCCGTGCAGGGTCTTCGCATTCGGCGTGGACGCGGGCAGTTGGCGGCCTATGCTCGCTGTCCGGGGCGCGGTATTGGCAAGAGCGTTCTGGATCAAGCTCTTTGCATGCAGATAGTCGTAAAGGCCGAAGCCGAACCAGCCCCCTAGCGCCTGCAGAATGACGTCAGCCATGCCATATCCCGGGACGATGGCAAGCACAGGTTTTCTCAGTACGATCGAGATGTCCCACGCCAGCGCGGCGCTGCCAAGCGCCGAGCTTCCGACCCCCGTGATTGTAGCGATGTCGACAGTGCGCGTTTCCGGGTGAGGCGAGGTCAAGAACAGCTCCACATTCGTGTATCTGTGCACGTAGGGTGCGGTATTAGCGTCGATGAGCAGAAGCGAGCCTTCGGGGTCACTGAGTGCATCGAGTTGGACGATGCGGGAGGGAGTTTTCTCCTGACGAGCTCGCGCGGGCGCGTCTTTTTCGGCGAGCTGCGCGGCCAATGTCGCTACATCGTAAAAAACGATATCCAGCGCCGTGTTGAATAGGCGGCAGGCGCGGACGGCGGGTTCAATTAACTGTGGCGGCGGCTCAAAGAGATTGAGAAAGGATCTCTCAGATTGGGGCGACAGATTGTCTCCGATTGGCATGTGAAATCTCCTCGAGGCTCAATTGAGCATGCCACGGTTCTGTAATGGCCTTGGAAGCATGAAATGCACGCGGGTCGGCGGGATCGGTCGAGTGTGGGGAGTAGAGGAACAAATAAGGCCGCGGTATTTTTTAAGTTCTTCAAGCCGTCGATTTCGCCACCGTTTTCTAGCCGTGCTAACTGTCGACCAGACGTCCCGCTCAGACTTTCTTCACGGGGCGGTCTTCGATGCGGCCTCAGACGGCGACAACAATTGCGATCTCGTGCCGCTGCGGGGTCGCTTGCCATGGATCTCCCCTTGTCACCTCGATGCGGGCCTGCCCGAATTGAACCGCACGAAACAAGATGTTGGTTGGCGGTCCGACTGGGCTCAGCACGCGGCCATCGTCCGAGAGTATGCCGGTCGAGAAGACACCTAGCAGCTCGACTCTCGCCTTCCAGAACATGACGACGTATTTCAGCAGCCCGACCTAGTTCACTTCTCGCCAAAAATGGCGTGCCCGCCAATGTATCTGCGAACGTATTTCCGAAGGTAAGTACGCTCGCGCAGTCAGAGCACTATCGTTGCCTGCCGGAGTCGAAGGTCACTGATGCTGCCCTACGACGAAATTGGTAGCTTATTCCATATCTCATCCGATAGGTAGTTCTTTTTTTCTAGGACAACTTGTCGCGTAATGGTTGTCGTACTCATCTTGTCGTGCTCATGATGGCTCGCCGCTTCCAGCTCGCCGGATGCTGAGAGCATTTTGTCTCGCGAGCATCGCACGGAGCTCAGAATCAAGAAAGCCGTTTTGGTGCAGGGCATTGGCCTTCGGGAATTTGCATGGCAAGGACGCCGGTTTGAACGTCACCCTATTACCTTGAGCGCAACCGCGCTCTTCGTCGATCTTGTTATACATTTCGTCATTCGACGATGATGCGGATGTCTGTCTATCGAGGGACGCGCCGCGCACCCGACGCCCGGCGCTCAATCTCCCCTGGCGCTCCAAAACTATGTCCCGCATCTCTCGTATGACGAGCAGCATGCAGGCATCGGAAACCCGCTTGTGCCGTTCGCCTCCAGCTTTGCTGGCGATCGATTTGAATGCGCAGAAGCGGTCCACAGTAGCAGTCGGGTCCCGCATGATTGTAAGATCAGCTTCAACTCCTTCCGATAGGCGCACGTGTAGCGGCAGCGGAAGATGCGTCCCTCTGTTGAAAGGGTCTGAAGCTGTCGCTTGAAGTGAAGCGATGATGCGCCGCGATCGCGTATACAGCAACGAGGTTCAGAGGGCGTTGCGGCTCAGGTGGGCGCAAATGAAAAACCCGCCGAAGTGGGGAAGTCGTCAGCACCTTGCGAGTCAAAAGCTCTCAGCGCGGATTCTATGAGCCCACTCTCCGCGCCAGCGTGTGCCAGTCGCTGCTCTGTTGGTGGAATTGATCTTCCCCCAAAAAGTGGATTAAGCTGCGTTTAGCTCCATCTCGATCGGTGCGGTATACCCGATGGCGGAATGGAGCCGGGTTCAATTGTAGAAGCCCTCGATGAAGGCGAAGATATCGCATTGA
The DNA here is from genome assembly GCF_045571415.1 of Bradyrhizobium sp. LMG 9283. Taxonomy (NCBI): domain Bacteria; kingdom Pseudomonadati; phylum Pseudomonadota; class Alphaproteobacteria; order Hyphomicrobiales; family Nitrobacteraceae; genus Bradyrhizobium; species Bradyrhizobium sp. LMG 9283. Next base: position 7,464,082 of record NZ_CP120691.1, on the reverse strand, counting down.
GCCTCGGCTCGGGTCTCATATTGGCGACGATGGACGAGTTCGGTCTTCAGGGTGTGGAAGAAGCTCTCTATAGGGACATTGTCGTAGCAGTTGGCTTTGCGGCTCATCGATGCGGTGATTCCGGCAGCCGAGAGGATCGCGCGATAGTCCTGTGAGGCGTATTGGGCGGATTCAAACGGTCGTAGCGACACCAGTTATTTTCACTCATGACAGCAAGTCGTCAAGCGCCTCCGCGGGCGTTTTCCAACCCAGTGTCTTTCTCGGTCGGGCATTGAGGGCCGCTGCCACAGCGGATATCTCGTCGGCGCTGTGGATGCTCAGGTCTGTGCCTTTCGGGAAGTACTGCCGCAACAAACCGTTGGTGTTCTCGTTAGTGCCACGCTGCCAAGGGCTTTTCCGGGTCGCAGAAGTAGACCTGGATACCCGCATCGATCTTGAGACGATCGTGCTGAGCCATTTCGGCTCCCTGATCCCAGGTTAGCGAGCGGCGCAGCTCTTCGGGCAAAGTGATGATGGTGCGCGTGATCGCGTCGCGCACGGCTTCGGCCCCATGTCCCGCGAGGGCGGGCCCATTCTTCGCGCGCGGAGCTTCGCCATGCCCCGCCAACCGTGGAAGCTGCAAGAGCATCGTGAAGCGCGTCGTGCGCTCAACCAGCGTGCCGATTGCCGAGCTGCCAAGACCGAGGATAAGATCTCCCTCCCAGTGTCCCGGCACAGCTCGATCGGCCGCTTCAGCGGGGCGCTCACTGATCATGATCTCCGGCGAGACAAAGCCTTTGCCTCGCCTGCGTACGCGCGGTTTCGGCATCCGCAACACGCGCCCTGTTCGCAAGCAGGCCGTCAGCTCGCGGCGTAGCGCCCCACGGCCCTGAACGAAGAGGGCTTGATAGATAGCTTCGTGGCTGATGCGCATCGTCTTGTCGTCCGGGAAGTCGATCGGCAGGCGTCGGGCAATCTGCTCAGAGCTCCAGGCCTTGGCCCATCGCCGATCCTTGCGCGGCCCATGCCGGCGGCCCTTCCACGGAACGGCGGGACCAGGAACGGGAGTGCCGCTCGGAGCCACGACGACACCGGCAAGTCACTCTTCCACATAAGTGCGCAAGGTGGTGTTGAGCGCAAGCTTGGTCAGCTTCGGACGACGGGCCGATCGATCTGCATGCCACTGGGCAGTCGTCGCCCGGTACTCCAACCCGCCGCTGCGGGTGGCCGCATTGCGCCGCAGTTCACGGGAGATTGTCGAGGCAGACCGCCCGAGGCGGCGCCCAATCTCCTGGATGGAATGGCCCTGCACCTTGAGGAGTGCGATCTCCTCGCGCTCACCAATGAGAGAGTACCGCCAAGAGAGCGGCGTGGCCGAAGATCTGAACATCGCTGGTGGCATGCCGCCCGCCTTTCGGAACCATCTGGTTCCGACAGATTGCGACACTCCGGCTTCGAGCGCAGCCTCCTCGCTGCTCAGACCCCTGGCGATCGTCCGGCAGAATCTATTCTGTTCATCGCGCCCTGCAGCAGACGGCCGCCCTGGCGATGGCAATGGCGCTCGTCCTGATCGTGCCGATCGCCGCTTTCGAATGCTCATCGCAACCTCCAACCTCGGAGTGTTGCGGCGACCGTTTGAATCCGCCCTGGGCGCCGCGATCGGAATGATGGATCAATCCGGCGCCGGGCCGCTGCTGGCGGATCGCCATCGTCAGCGCGGAGGAAACGAGTTCGACCCGCATGTGATTGCGCCTCGCCCAACCGCCGATCTTGCGGCTGAAGAGGTCCATGACGGCGGCCAGGTACAGCCAGCCCTCGGCGGTCGGGATGTAGGTGATGTCGGCAAGCCAGACTCGGTTGGGGGCTGCGGCGGTGAAGTCGCGCGCGATTAGGTTCAGCGCGATCGGCAGATTGTGACGACTGTGGGTGGTGCGGACCCGACGTGGCGGCGCCATGATCGCCCGAATGCCATGCCGTTGCATCAGCCGTTCGATCCGGCCTCGGCTGGCGCCACGTCCCTGCGTTCGCAGGACAGCGTGGACCCTGGGACTGCCATAGCGCTGGCCGCTCGCGCGATGGACCTGGCGAATCTCGGCAAGAAGCGTCGCATTGGCGGTCGCGCGAGTGCTCTGCGGACGCCCACGCCAAGCATAATAGCCGGCCGGCGAGACCACATCAGCCGCACCGGATAGGCGTCGCGGTGGTCCTCGATGAAGCGGAAGCTCATATCCGGGTTCCGGCAAAGATCGCGATCGACTTTTTTAAAGTGTCGCGCTCCATGCGTAGCCGTTCGTTCTCCTGGCGCAGCCGGGCGATCTCCGAAGCCTGGTCCGCCGACATCGGCGTCGCCTGCGTGGTGGGGCGCCACGCCGCCGATGCCGGCTCCTTCCGAAGCTTATCCGCCCAGCGCCGCAGCACCGAGTCGCGCAGACCGAGCTCCTTGGCCACAGATGTGACCGAGCGACCGCTCGACACCACCAGCTCAGCGGCCTGGCGCTTGTAGTCCTCCGTGAACGACCGACGTTGACGTTCTTGCATGCGACACCTCCGGGCTCTCTGAGCCTACAGGTGTCCACTCATTCGGAGGAGGTTCAGGCGAGCACGAATGCGGCCTACGTTCTCTCGCCAACGGACGGTTGGAAGGAGAATTCACTCGTGTCCTAAATTAGCAAAACGGTCGCAATTCGTGCGCGCGGTGTGGAAGTCGGCGCTGAAATGCCGGCTTCCTCCAAGCGCGACCTGACACGAGCGCCATCTGCATGACGCGGAGCGTCAATAGCAGCCGGGACAAAGTTCCGTTCGTATTGCCTCACCTGAGGATGTAACAGTCCGCTCGACCGGTGTGCTCCAGCTGTCAGTCTGAGGTTGCAGCATGGTGCGCAGGATCGGCGGCCCTGGGGACGTCGCGGAGTGCCCATTACACGCATTGGCAGCCGCAGTCCCGGGACCAGCGGCACCGCCGCAACCTTTAGCCGTACGCGGGATGATCGTCTCGGCTGCTTTGGGTGTGAGCGATTTCGTTGTTCATCTAATCAGGTGAACAGTTCGCTCCACGGTTGCCGGCCTCTCGTAGGTCGCGCTCTCGTCTGTTCTCGCGCTGGCGAGGCTACGGTTAGCGGCCCGAGCGTAGGCTCGAGGTGTAAGCCAGGACGACTGGTCGAGAGCAGAGATCGAAACGTAGATGTTCGGTGCAAGACTAGGGCTCGCCGCGGTCCACATCGCCTGGACCTCCTAACCAGCTATACCGCCAGGTGAATGCGATGCACGACGCAGACCTGCGCGCCGACTGGGAGGTCAGGCGGAATGAGACTTGGCGCCGGAGATGATCGCATCCGACGTGGCAGATGCGGCCGCGGGTTTGTCTCCCTTCTTTGAGCTTTGTCAGCTTCTCGAAAGCCAGCCTCTTTAACACTCGAACTTGGCCTCTCGATGACGAAGCCGCCCATGTCTGAATTCGTGACGAACTTCAGCTCACTCCCTGGGGGAGATCTTCAAGAGGCCTTTGTTCTCATGATAGAAAGGAGAGCTTTATGGATCCGAACCCGATCGATAATGCCCGTTCACCAGAATCACCAACGGCGCACGTCTGGACACAGGAAGATCATGATTTGTTCAGTCAGATCATGAATGAAGCTGGACCATCATCATCTGCCGCACCTGAGGAAGCGGTAGATGTCTCATTCGCCGCTCCCCAGAGATTTTCACACCGCTCGCAAATCGCCCCTGACTTCATGGTCGAGAGGCTGTTCCACCAGGGTCTCTTGCCGGACTCGGACCAGCCGACGATGACCTATGAAATCCGAGGTCACCGCTACACGGCCGGTTTGGATGGGTCCAATCGCGTTCTTCTTGTTCATAACCCTGCGGAGGACCAAGTGGTTGGGGTCGGCCGGGCGGGGGTACCGGGACTTCGGAGCATTCTTCACGGAGCACCGGCGCTTCGGAACGCCGCTACCACAGCAATGGGCCACACCTGCCCTGATGGACAAGCTGCGCGAAGAAGGTTTCATGCCGACCGCTAATAACCCCACAACAATCCAGCTTAACGGGCAGGCCTACAAAGCCGAATTAGCCGAAGGAGGGTTCGTTAAGCTTACCCGGGTATGAGACGCAACCCGACGTGAAGCGCTCGCCCCGGACTGGAGCCCTGCGGTCGCTTAGGTTGTCCTTACCTGGAGAGACAATTCACCGCTTAGCAGTGGATTGCTCGCGCCGCCAGTGGGTACGCATCATCGGACCCGCTGTCGACCCACGAGATGCACGGTCATCCTGGCCATTTCGTCTGGGTGGTGCCGCACCCGTCATCCGGCTGCAATATTGCCCCCCGTGCTGCCTCACCTGAGGATGTTACTTTCACTTAACCGATGTAGCTCCGGCGGTCGGCTAGTCCGAGATTACACCATGGCGCGCAGGATCGAAGGGACTGGAGACGTCGCGGAATGTCCATTACACGCGGCCAGCCCCGCACCTTTAGCCGTGCACGGGAGGATCGTCTCAGCTGCTTTGCGTCTGAGCGATCCCAACAAGCGCTGCACGATGGTGTGCTGCGGCGGGCCAAACTGTCCGGGGTGTTGCTCAGCGAGGCGGAGACTTGCCAGCGAGGCCAGACGGGGCTCGGTCGCCAACCAGCGCTCGATGTCGGGTGGGATCGCGCAAATTGGGCAGCGAAACCGCTGACCGTGCAATACTCGGGAGCGGCGTAGCCAGTGCCTGTGCGAGCCTACATAGTCTTGGCAGACGCGGAGGTATTCTCAAGGAGATGCCAGCAAAGGTCGCGTAGCTGCAACGATCGTCGCAAGTGGCGCAGTCGCTTTGCGTAGCAGTCAGATTGGGCGAGGTTATCGGATCGGAATCCTGTTAATTGGCACTACCAGATCTGGGCGTCTTGCGAGCAGTACCTTTATCGTAGGATCACAGCAGATTGCATGCACATAGACGTGTGCAACTAGCTTCGAAACGCGGAAAAGAACGTGATGGCGAACATCAATCTCACCTCCCCATCTATTGCAGGTGCACGCGGCGAACAGCGAGCCATCACCAACCAAAAAGTCTTTAAATGGAGAGCGCTGGCCCCGAGACGTCGGGGTTTCCAGATAATGCGAGGAATGAAGCCGATGGCGCGGATGGTCGTAGCAATAAGGCCCGCGCTCGCCCTGTACGATCTCGACCGGTGCTGCGCAATCTGGTGGCTCTATCGTCTCCATTTCGGATTCACCGGCGACGTGATGTTGGGGCTCGCCGCGGTCACGGTTGCTCAGGAGAGATCCCGCTGCGGAATTTAGGAATCGTGGCGTCGAGCGCCTTCCATACAGGCTCGGCCACCGAACCTGCCGCAGGTTACGCCTTTGGCTGGCGGACAAAGGCGTTGCCCAACGCAATCGCCTCAAGTCTCTCCCAGCCAACAGGCCGCAAATCAATGGAGTACCGGCGGCCTGCGCCGGGGCACTGATGGTGCCGGCCAACGCGATCAGCAGGCAGCGAAGATCGGACTTGTGCTCGCACTTCACACCTAAAATCGAAACTGTCGACGGATGATGCTGCCCATAGCCGAGTTGTGAGCGACCGAATGGTGGCGTAAGCGATCGTGGAGGATTTACGTACTGCGACGATAAGCAAGGCGGCCGCTGCGCAACATGCTCCCCTTACTAAGAACCCGATTGTCAGGTTTGAGACCGACTCCAGAAGACGACACTTACATCAGGTTGAAAGCGCCTGGAGAACCTCCAATTTTCAAGCGGCACGCTGCTTGCACCATCGAAAGCCAGCGGACGCAATTCCCGCATGCCCGCTCTTTGAAGCCGAGTATGCATCTTCCGAATGCTTCCACTCACCTAGCAAGACGTCCGAGTCCGGCTGACTAACTTCGAGGACAACTCCCATGAAAAATTCGTTGTTTCTCGCAGCGTCGCGATCCATGGGCTGTTTGATGTCCGCGGGGCTGTCCCAGGCGCTAGCGCCTGCGACCGGGGCTGAGGATCCTTTTCTTTAGCTTGAGATCGAAGGGTCGCGCGCATTAGCTTGGGCTCACGCCGAGAACGACAAGACACTCGGTGCGCTCCAATCCGATCCACGTTACCAGCGCTTCTACGGGCAAGCGCTCCACGTTCTTCAGGCCAAGGACCGGGTTCCGTACGTTTTCGTTGGGACGGCGCGGTCTCAATAATTTCTGGCAGGACGAGGACCAGGTGCGTGGCGTCTTGCGGCGTACCACGCTTGAAAGCTATCGAACCCAAAGCCCACGGTGGGAGACCATCCTCGACATGGATGCTCTCGCGGACCCGGAAAAGAAGAACTGGTTTCTTGAAGGGGTGAGCTGCCTTCCGCCCGAAGAGCGCCTGTGTGCTGATTCCGATGATCTCGCCCGGGTGTACCGATTTGATCTCGCCCAGGATTCCGAGATGATCTCGCCCACCATTCCGATTTGATGTCGCCCGGGGCGCGAGGCGTTCTGGCTGTCTGGTTTCTGGCATCGGCGAAGCCGCGTGGTCAATCTTGAATCGCGGCTCGACGGGTTGGTTTTTCTGTTGCTCCTGCTGTGGGCATGTGGGCGACGCTCTTGCGTTGTCCAAGCGTAGCGGCATGTCCACAGCGCCACAGGCTCAAGCCTTTCGGTCGGGTTTGCGGGTTCGCCGCATGCTTTCGCCGTTGAGATCGATCCGGTGGGCGTTATGGACCAGGCGGTCGAGGACGGCGTCGGCGTAGGTGGGATCGCCGATCAGCGCGTGCCATTGATCGACCGGGAGCTGGCTGGTGACGATGGTGGAGCGGCGGCCGTAGCGGTCCTCGAGGATCTCCAGGAGGTCGTGGCGGGCGGCGGCGTCGAGCGGCTCGAGGCCCCAGTCGTCGAAGATGAGGAGATCGACGCGGCCAAGCGCGCGCAGCAGGCGGGAGTGGCGGCCGTCGCCGCGCGCCAAAGCGAGATCGGTGAACAGCCGCGGGACGCGCTGGTAGAGCACGGAGCGATTGTCACGGCAGGCCTTGTTGCCGAGCGCTGAGGCGAGCCAGCTCTTACCGACGCCGGAGGGCCCGCAGATCAGCAGGTTAGCGTGGTCATCGATCCAGCGGCCTTCGACCAGCTTCGTCAGCAGGCTGCGGTCGAGGCCGCGTGGAGTGCGGTAGTCGATGTCTTCGACGCAGGCCTCCTGGCGCAGCTTGGCGTATTGCAGCCGCTTCGACAGCCGCTTGTCGCGTCGTAATGACGCTTCGCGTTCGAGCAGCAGCGCAAGCCATTCGGCGTGGCCGAGGCTTGCGGCCTCGCCGCCGGCTTCGATGTCGGCGAAGGCCTTGGCCATGCCATGCAGGCCGAGCGCGTAGAGTTGATCGAGGGTCGGATGCGTGAGCAAGATGTGATCTCCTAATTGTAGTAGCGCGGCCCGCGGATGTTGGGATGAAGGATCGGCGCGTCGTCCGCGGAGCGCTTGGGTGAAGGACGCCGATCGAGATTGTTGGCAAGGATCGATTTGACCGAGCCGTACGTGCGCGCGCCAATATCGATCGCCCGCATGGCGGCGGCATCGAGCCGCTCGTGCCCGTAGGATCGGGCGAGCCGGATGATGCCGAGACAGGCGCGGAAGCCCTGTTCCGGATGCGCCCGCTCGTCGAGGATCAGGTCGCACAGCGCCGCGGTGGCCGGCCCGATCGAGGCGGCGTCCTTACGGATGCGCTCGATGGTCCAGCCAGCGTAGCGCCGATGACTGGAGGCCATATGCTCCGGCACGGTCGTGTGCTTGTGGTTGCCGCTCATGCGCTGATGCGCGGCGATCCGCTCACCCTTGTGGAAGATCTCGACGGTGCGAGCCGTGAAGCGCACCTCCACCTCGGCGCGGACGAAGCGATGCGGAACGCTGTAATAATGCGCCTCGACCTCGACGTGATAATCGATGCTGACCCGGCAGATCCGCCACTCGGCGAACTCGTAAGGGTTCTCCGGCAGGGCCTTCAGCGCTGGCCGGTCGATCTCCTCCAGCAGCTTGCGGCGGGTGACACCGAGCCGCCTAATCGGTCGCTCCTCGTTGAGCCGGATCATCAACTCGGCGATCGCCGCGTTGACGTCGGCGAGGCTGTGGAAGGTGCGGTGGCGCAGCCGCCCGAGCAGCCAGCGTTCGACCATCAGGACCGCCTGCTCGACCTTGGCCTTGTCCCGCGGCCGTCGCGGCCTGGCCGGCAGAATGGCGGTGCCGTAATGCGCCGCCATGTCGGCATAGCTGCGATTGATCCTGGGATCGTAGAGACAGGCTTTGATCACAGCGACTTTGGTGTTGTCCGGCACCAGCAGCGCCGGTACGCCGCCGATCGCCTCGAAGGCGCCGACGTGGCCGCTGATCCAATCGGCGAGCCCCTGCGTCCAGGTCGCCTGCGCGTAGGTGAAGCTCGATGCGCCGAGCACCGCGACGAAAATCTGCGCACTGCGCCGCTCGCCGGTGCGCCGGTCGATCACCACCGGGACGCCGTCGCCGGCATAGTCAACGAACAGCTTGTCGCCGGCCGCATGCGACTGGCGCATCGTCACCGACAGCCGGCCTTCCCAGGCGCGGTAGAGCTCGCAGAAACGCGAATAGCGATACCCGCCGGGCTCGCCCGCGATGTACTCCTCCCACAGGATCGACAGCGTCACGTGCTTGCGCCGGAGCTCGCGGTGCACCGCCGCCCAGTCCGGCTCGGCCTGCCGGCGATGGCCCCGCCGGGTGCCGGGACCGGCTCCCGCGCTGGCGAACAGCCGGGCTTCCAGCACAGCGTCGGTGATGGCGTCGGGCAATGGCCAGGTCAGCCCCGCCGCCTCGAACCGGTGGATCGTCAACCGCACCGTCGAAGGGGCTGTCCCCACCCGCCGCGCAATCTCGCGGGTCGGCATCCCGGCCGACTTCAATCTGATCACATCGCGCACATGGCGCATCGCAAACCTCTCCGTCGGCATCCAGGTCCCCCTTCGCAAAGCCGAAAGGCGGACCGTATCGGAGCCAGAAGAGGCCTCGTCACCCCGGGCGACATCATCCCGGAATGGTGGGCGAGATCATCTCGGAATGGCGGGCGAGATCAAATCGGAACGGTGGGCGAGATCATTCCGGAATGGTGGGCGACATCGAGCGGAATCAGCACCTGTGCTTGCTCAACCTTTCAGAGGGCGGAAAAGACGCTGTGTTCGTTCGGGAGTTCGACGCAGTCGCCAAAACCTTCGTCACGAACGGCTTCGAACTTCCCGAGGGAGAACACCTCGTGCGCTTCCGCGAGCGACTGAGCGCGCTTGAGCTCCTTCACAACGAAGGGATAGCGCCTTTCTCATGAAGTCGTGACAGAACAGCACTGAGAGCATGTCTGCGTGGTTGCAGGAATTTCCGTGGCAGATTGAGCCGGTATTGATAGCCCACACGTACCATTGACCGACTGCGCAAAGGCCCGTCAGCTTGCGGTAAGCTATCACAGATACAGAGCCCTTTGGGGTTAACGGGATGTGGCAGGGACAGCGCTATTGCTCCAGACCGATCGCGCCGAGTCACCTTTCCGCTAGTCTCAACGGCAGTGCGGATGTGGTAGGGACTAGTTGGCCTGGTTTCAGCCCCCGGGTCGGTTAGCACCGGGCCACGCCCGCACTGTTTTACATCTCCTCCGACCGGATCGCGGTGGCTATCTCGACAAGCTTCGCAGGTACTCCGGCGAAGGTGGGTACACCACCTGAAAAGGTGAGGGGCACGTACTTCCATTTCGCCGCGACGCGCGCAATGAGTCGCGTTGGACACTACCGCAAGCCCTTCGGCGATGAAGGCTATGCCATGGAAGAGTTGGTCCCAGAGCCTGGCGCGGCCTGCCTGTCCGCTGATCTCGGCCTGACACCGGAGGTGAAGGGAGGGTCACGCCTCCTATATCCCTCTTGGATCAAGGTGCTGAAGAACGACAAAGGCGCGATCTTCACGACCTCGTCCAATGCCTAGCGGGCGGCGGACTTTCTGTATCGGTTTCAGGCCATTAATTCCGCCGCGGCCTGAGCCGCGGCGCGCCTTGTTCTCCCTGAGAACCGGCCTCGCAAGTAAGGGGCGACCTTGAGTATCGGAGTAGTTGTGCGCCTTGTCCACAGGTCAGGGTTGTGGGCTCTGCTTGGCCGGTACAGGTGAATCCCCGAAGCAGTGGGTTGCAGCCACGCATCGTGCGGGGAGGGGCAGCATGGCTCGTAGCGTCATCATCTTCTCAGACCGGCAAAAGCGGTAAAGAAGCCCCGCAAGTATTGAGCGGCCGGAAGGAAATACTCATGCCGATTGATCCGCACGCACATGAGCGCGCGCGGCTCATGACCGGCGAGGAGCCGCCATTCGGTGTCACATCCGAGCACGGAGACATTGAACAGGCTAGGAACTTGCCGCCGCGCGGAGCGGGCATTGCTTGGGTAATGCCGGGTTATCTTATTTATGTCTCTGAAAAAGTTAATACTTCCCGGGCCGCCAATGTCGACGATCGATGACATCCTGGAATGTTGGCGAACGGCGACATTCTCCTCTGTCAGCCAACGGCGACATAGAGTAATGTAAGCGATCGCTGACATTTGGAGTTGCCATGCTTATCCGTACAGCTGCCGACCTCGGCGCCGTCATTCGCGACAGACGCAAACGCCTCAAACTGGACCAGTCGACACTGGCCAAGCGGATTGGCCGTTAGCCGTCAATGGGTGATTGACGTCGAGCACGGTCATCCCCGCGCAGAGCTGGCCCTTGTCCTCCGTGCTCTCGACGTTCTCGGGATCCCGGTGGACGCCAACAGTGGAGCGCCCACCAGCCGCGGGTCTACCTCCGCAGTTGATATCAACGCCATCGTCACCAAAGCCAAGAAAGGCAAGACATAATGGCCGAGCTCATTGACTCTTGGATGGCACCGAAGCCGGTCGCGTCCGCAGTGACGCACGCGGCCGGCTGACTTTGTCTATGAGAATGCATGGCGCAACGCGGAGGGGGCCTATCCCCTGTCGCTATCGATGCCGCTTGCCGCGGAGGAGCACGGTCCAGCCACCGTTCAGGCCTTCTTGTGGGGGCTGCTTCCTGACAACGAGCAGGTGCTCGAGCGCTGGGCCAAGAAATTTCAGGTATCGGCGCGCAACGTGTTTGCCCTCATCTCTAACGTCGGCGAGGATTGCGCCGGGGCCGTCCAGTTCGTCACGCCTGATCGATTGGAGGCTCTGAAAACAGGCAAAGACGACAAGATCGAATTGCTGGATAGCCGGCAATAGCAAACCGGCTTCGAGTTTTGCGCGAAAATCACGCTGCCTGGCGTCTGCCCCGCGACACGGGTCAATTCAGTCTTGCAGGCGCCCAGCCGAAAACCGCGCTTGTCCTCAAAGACAACAAATGGGGCATTCCGTCCGGGCGCATACCGACCACCCACATTTTGAAACCACCGACGGGGCATTTCGATGGCCACGCCGAGAATGAGCATATCTGCCTGCAGCTCGCACGCGAGCTCGGGCTGCCAGCCGCTGAAACCAAGGTGATGCGCTTCGAACAGGAAATCGCGATCGTGGTTGAACGCTACGATCGGCAGGTCAGCGGGAACGACCAGGAAGATATCTGCCAGGCCATGGGCATCCTGCCGACCAAGAAATACAGAACGAGGGCGGACCAACGCCTGCCGATGTTGTCGAGCTCTTGCGTACCTACTCGACAGACCGCGAGGCTGACCTTGAGACGTTCGTCAGCGCTTTGGGCTTCAATTGGCTCATTGGAGGCTCTGATGCTCACGCCAAGAACTATTCATTGCTTCTGGCGAGCGGTCCTCTCGTGCGTCTCGCCCTCCTTTACGACATCGCCAGCATTCTTCCTTACGACCATGTCGATCAGCGCAAGATCAAACTCGCGATGGAAGTCGGGGGTGAATACAAGCTCGATCAAATTGGCTTGCGCCAGTGGCAAAAATTTGCGCGCGAGACGCGTGTTGATGCGGACGTGCCCATCGGTACCCTGATCTCCATGGCCCGGCAGATCCCCGACCTGGTGGCGGACATTCGCACGCGCGCGCAAAAGGAGGGATTGGAGAACGCTGTCATCGAGCGATTCGCAACGGCTTTTGGTACGCGAGCCAAGTGTTGCGAACACGCTCTGAAAGGGGATCTAGGATAAGGATCATCCATCAGTTGAAGGGAGTCGAGCGCAAGCACGAGCTCATTCATTCCGATATTGGCGCGCTCGCCGAACGGCTGCCCGATAAGCCGTTGCTGCGCCGCCTCATGCTCGTCCGAGTTACGGTTTGCATGCACTCGGCCGGCGCTCAACTTTGCAGGTCGAAATTAGCAAGCGCTGCCCGGTCTAGAATCATGATCTCGCGTTGAGTATTGCCGATGAAATCAAGAACGCCATCACTATGCAATTGCGACACTGCGCGTGAGACGGTCTCGATGGTCAAGCAAGTAGTGCGCGATGTCTCGGCGAGACATTGGCAGTGACATAACATCAGTAGCCATGAGCCGCACATCCATTTCATGCAAGAAAGCGGCAACGCGCTCCAGAGCAGTCTTACGTCCAAGCAGCACCATTTGGTTCTCCGCGTGCTGCAATTTAGTCGTGGTCATGCTGAGCAAGGTGCGCCTGACAACTGCATCAGTGTGGGCGATCGCATCAAGAGTGTGCCTCTTGATCAGGCGAACGTGCGGGAGCTTCAGCGAAGGTCGCGCTGGGCGTACGTCAGGCGCATCGGCATCGCGTTCTCTTCAAACTGAGGAAAACATGCCACAGCTTCGAACAGACATCCGGCTGTAGCGAATCTCTCAGCTTCTTCTTCCATCATCGCGGCGCTCTGCTCTGGGTTAAGGGCGCCATAGAATAATTTCAGGCTGATCGCCTGCCTCTTTGGGCCCATGCCTATTGTGAGGCAGAGACTTATGGTGGCCGCCTCGCAACGTAACGGAAGGAATCGAATTAGAGGCTTTCACCCGTTCTGTCGACGTAAGATAATCGGGACTTCGGCCCGCGCTTTCCCAACTGCAAGCGCGTCGAGATCAGATATATTCACTCGACCTCGTGGTATTCGGCCCGGTCGAAATCCGAGCCGAACAGCGCTGCTGCGGCGTCGTAGAGCGCGACGGTATTGACGGTTGACTGCATGGCGTACCAGGCCCGCAATGCCTCGATCGCCGATGCATGGGCTAGCAACTGTCGCGAAGGGGTTTGGCAATCGAGCACCTCCAGCTTGGGCGCCTCCCGCTTCGTGCCGCTCTCGAGGATATTCCGATCGATTGTCATCTCTCTGCCTTCGCGGTCCTAGTTGGTCCGCCAGACTCTATGCGCTCGGTCCCAGCCTGCCAGTCTGCGCTGTGTTGACGGATCATTTCGCGATGGGACCGTTTGATGGAGGCGCGCTCGACGCAAAAACCGGCGGTGACTGAAGCGGCTACTGCTAGGCCGCAGGCGAGGTAGTCATCCAGCAAACTCCAAAATATGTTACTGCCGGCGACGACGACAAAAGTGAGTGCCATGACGGTATTTCGAAGTGCTTTAACCATGCTTGTTCCCCCCAAGCCGATCGGCGAGAGATGTTAACATTGCAGCCAGGACGTTCCGCGGCGTTTGAGGGGCATGATCCGTTGAATTTCTGCCTGATCAGCTTGTGGTCGCGCGGCTAGACGGCACTCAGCGGTGCGCCAGTTCGCGCCAGGAGATCCTTCGCCGGCTTTAACTGCACGATGCTCCATGTAGCCGCAGACCAGACGAACGACTGGAAAGAACTGGTGGCCGACACGGAATGTGATCGCCCGGCACGAGGTCTGTCGGGCCGAAGCAGCATCAGCTGCTCAGAGCAATCCACTGCAATTGCTGTGGGGCAGTGGCCTTCAGCGGCTGCGACGTTGGCCGTGGCTTGATAAGACTCGTGGGAGGACCGGTTGCTCCGACGACATGTTAGGAGAGCCGCATGGTATGAGAGAACGTCAATGACAAAGCCTCCGGAGGGGGCGGAATTGAACACGCTAATCTGATGAAATCCTGCAATGTGAGGCTGCTGACCAAGCGATCATAGCGCGTGAATCGCGCTAACATCGTGAGAGCGATGATGTTTTCGTCCGGCGCATAGCAATGATGCGAGGGCGAACGCAACCCGGGCGTCCAAAGTTCCCTTGAGTCATCAAGGCCGGTGATGATGCGCGAGCAACGAATCCCATTCCGAATTTTATATGACGGCGAGTGCTTCATCTGCTCTCGAACTGTGACTGGCATCAGAAAGTTGCGTCAGACGATTGCTGTCCCTGGGTTTGGCGTCGAGGTGGACTTGGCCGTTTATAGTGAAAACAACGCTCATCCAATCTCGAGCATGGAGAACGCGGCGATCCTTATCGCTATCCAGATGGTCGCGCGGGCCAGCCATGCTCGTGTTGCGCGGCGCCGCGCCGCCCCAGGCGCATAGTTGTCTTTGCTATGCTCGGAAAGTTCCATCGTTTGCCCCGCTGCGCCCCCAGCCGATGGCCGCATTTGACAACATGACGACGCAAGGGTGCTTGGAGGCCGGCTCGGACGACCAATGCGGTCGCTTGGAATTCATTCTATACGAAACGTACAAAGGACGTGCTGTGCGAGGTTGATAACGCGCTAACCGTGTCGAAGTGAGCGCCGAATCTCTTGGCGCGAACCGTGAAAAAACCAAATGTGCTTGCGGTTCCGAGATGAGATGATGGAAGACGATGTGCTGAGGGACTATAGTGGCCAACAATGAAATTCCTTTTGGGATCGATGACAACGATACCGTTGATCAAAACATCTCGGCGCTCGCGGCCGCGCTGAAACGAATCGACGATCCGCTAGCGGACGTTCTGTCAGGGGCACTTGCAAAGCTCAGCCTGGAAATCGCCGTGGATCAGGAGGCGCTCCTCGATGCGTTGTACGCAGCGACTGCGCCGGTGCAACCGCATCAGACCTCCCCTGAGGAAAGCTCTGCCCAATGAGCGGCTGGTATCTTCAGAAGGTTTCAATCGAAGGCTTTCGCGGCATTAACAATGAGGGTGCTCCCCTCGTTGTCAAGCTCAAGCCGGATTGCTCAACTCCATCTCCGCGCCGAACGGCGTCGGGAAAACGTCGATTTTCGATGCGGTGGTCTATGCGATTACCGGTCGCATTCCCAAGCTCGACGAGCTGCCGGTAGCCGAAAAAGGCTCGTCCTACTACCTCAACCGCTTCCATGCGGGTGGTGTTGGAACGATCACCTGACCCTTGTGCCCGCCGGCGGCGGCGCCGAGGTCGATGTGACGGTCCGGCGCGATGCGGCCGGCGGGCGAACCGTAGCGGCAACTACGGGGGCAGACGGAAATGCGATTCTGGCCGACCTCAATCGCGAGTTCGTCCTTCTCGATGGAAAAACATTTCAGAACTTTATCGATCTAGCGCCCCAGAAGCGCGGCCGATCGTTTGCCGGGCTGCTCGGCCTGAAGCGGTATTCGGCACTGCGACAGGGGTCCTCGCAGACAAATACGAGAGCATTCAACAATCACTTTGGCGTCGCCACCAAGGAAGCCAAGCAGAACACTGCGACTGTCTCCCTCCAGCGAGCGCAGGCCAACATAAGGGAGGCCTTCACTGCGCTTGTCGGTGACGAGTACGATCCGGCAGAAGCCGAAACATCTGTGCTTGCGAAGGCGCATTCCGCTCTCAGTAGCATCGAACTGCTCAAGCCCCTCTGTGAGGGGCGGACGCTCGAGGAGATCGACCCCACGAGTTGCGTCGATGCAGCGAAGGCCGCGGAAGGAGGTGAGGCGAGAGCAGAGCTAGCAAAAATCTTGCGGGACGAGGCGAGATGGTTGGAGGCAGTGAAAGCCGCGCCGAGCGAAGAGGATGCCAAGCGCCTCGTGGAGCTGGCCGATGCTCGTGATACCGCCTTAAAGCTTACTCAAGGCGATCTTTTCCGCCAGCTCTACGGCCTCAGCGAAATCATCATCGCGGAAGACGGTTGGGTGGATAAATGTGTCTGCCCGACATGTGATCGATCTGGTGCCGGTTCGCTACTCGACCATGTTCGCGACATGGAGGGCAACATCCTGTTCAAGTGTTCGCGCACCGGCATGAACGTCCAGCACCGGCTCGATGATGATCGGCCCGACGCGCCGTCTGAAAAAACCGCTCGTACCCGTGCGGTGTCCGGCCTGCATGGCGCTGCACTTCGTCAACAGCACGACGGGCAAGCTCCTCGGAGAACGCAGCAGTGGTGAGCCCGATCGAGGTCAGCGCTCCGCCCGACTCGTACATCCACGATCGCACAAGGACTTGCAAGTTCGTCGGCGGCGCACCAATTCGTTTATAGGTGCCAAACGCGAGGGTGCGATGTCGACCCGTGGCAAAGCTGCTTGCGCGCAAGCGGGCGCTCCTGGAGCGGCTTGAGAGCGATCCCGGACCGAGCGAACGCGAGGAAATCGAACGGCTGCTCGCGTAGATCGACACCGCGCTCAGCCTGCTCGAGCCCGGAAATGCTGCGCCGAGCGAAGAGTGGCAGCCCTGAACGGAGTTCCGCGTAAACGGCCCCCGCGCGCCAATTGGAAAGGTTTTTTGCGTCTGTCCCTGGTCACCTGTCTCTCTACCCGGCGACGTTGGAGAGCGAAAAGCTCCTTCAATCAGCTCAACCGGCAGACTGGGCATCAGATCAAATATCTGAAGGTGGATGCCGACACGGGCGATGAGGTTCCTAACGGGGATATCGTCAAGGGTTACGAGTTCCAGAAGGGCCAATATATCGAGATGACGAAGCACGAGCCTGAGGAGATCGCGTTCGAGTCCACGCGCACCATCGAGATTGATGAGTTCGTCGGCAGGGCGGATATCGATCCTCGCTATCTGATCCGCCCGTACTACCTGCGGCCTACGGAAAGGTCGGTCATGATGGCTTTGCGGTGATCAGGGAGACCATCTGTGAGATGGACAAGGTTGCGATCGGGCGGGTCGTGTTGACCAATCGTGAGCACATCATCGCGCTCGAGCCGCTGGACAAAGGCCTTGTCGGCGCGCTGCTGGATATCCTTATGAGGTGCGTAGCGAGCAGGAGTATTTCGACGAAATCCAGGATGTAAAGGTTACCAAAGATATGCTCGACCTGGCCAGGCACATCGTTAATCAAAAGGCTGGGGCGTTCGAGCCGAGAAGTTCGAGGACCACTACAAAGCTGCATTGATCAACAAGAAGCGAGCCGGGAAGCCGGTCACGCCGAAGGCGCGTCCAGCAGCGACCAACGTGGAGGCCGCTCCGGCGAAGGTGGCAAGCCTGCCAAGAAGCCGCGGAAGGCAGCGGCTGACCAAAAGAAGATGCTGATGCCGATCACCGGCAACAAGCCGGCGAAGGCCGCGGCGAAGAAGCCGCCGGCAGGAACGCGCCGGAAACAGCGTAACTTACGGCCTTCCGGAATATAGGAACCAGGAGGAAGGAGGCCGAGTTGCTCTGTCCTCGACCAGCGGAGAACGCTCATGGACATGAGGGAAGCCTCGGCAATGACGGAAGCCTCGGGACTGATCAATGAGCAGGGCGGTGTCGAGCAGAATTCAGCCCAGAGGTCGGGCTCCAGGCCAGAGACGAGAGGAAGCGCTCACGCGCAGCATTTGCCTTCAGCTGATTCCGCTGTGCACTGGGTGAACCAGTTGCGGGAGGTGACCACCAAAGCGCCCTTGCGATCGCTCTTTGTTGCGTTTCTACTCGGGGCCTGGTTCGCACGCCGGCGATAGAAATTGCGAGCTTGTGCGCGCTTCGTGGCGAGGAAGGTCCAGACATTGCGAAACTTGCTGGGCGCCGGAAGGAGAGAGAGAAATGAATCGTTTAGGGATCGCGGTGACCATCCTGCTGGGCGCCACCTCGTGTCCCTGGCGCAAAGCTCCGGAGGCAGCTCAGACGGTTCGTCATCACTGGCGGCGCGAGTGCTACTGGTTCCGCCGGCGTAGCTGGCGCGACGCTGTCGAACGGGACGACGCTCAGCGGAACAGGCGGTTCGCCCGGCCCCAACACCTACAATGCCAAGAGTCACGGAACGACAGGTGAGAAATTCGGCGCAAGGACTCCTGATCAGGACGGCGGTGGACCTCGACCGACGGACAACACGCCAGCCGCAAACGCGCCCATCCAGCAACTTGGAAATACCAACACCGGCATCTTGAAGGAGTGACGTCCATCGAAGCGATGTCCCCGAATGCACCGATGAGAGCAGTTGGAAGTAGAGCGACCCCGCGACCCCACTCAATGAATGCCGATTACCGTGTACCGCTCGCCTGACGAGACAAGCCGCGATTTTCCGGTCGCGTCCGGGATGCGCTTTTCGCACCGGAAAGCCATTGACGAGATCGGCCGGGCCGATTGCAGAAGGTTGTGCCCGAGCCGGTGATGGCAGGCGGCCGTTAATTCCGGACGAACTCGGGACAAAGAGGAAGCTCTCCTGCCGTGCTCCTGGAACGATTGTCGCAATTCCGGGGTTCACGCAGCGCCGCATTCAGCGGCAAGGAGATGCTCATGAAGAAGCTGTGCTGCTGTCCGCGGCCGCCGTGCTGATCCCGACGGGCGCGATGGCCCAGTCCACGGTTCGTCACGACCACCGGCGCCGGCCACGCCGCCGTGCAGATCGAGCCGGAATACCGGACCAAGATCGGTAGCTATGTAACCGAGCACAAGATCCGCCCGGTGCAGACCCGTGAGAAGATCGTCGTCGGCCAGCCAGTGCCGCGCGACGTCGAGCTCGAGGCGGTCCCTGCCGAGTGGGGTCCCTCGCTCACGAAGTATCGGTACGTCTACGCCGGTGATCGCGTAATGCTGGTCGATCCGTCGACGCGCACCGTGGTGCAAGAGCTGGACTAAGTCCGCCAGGCGGGCCGCCCGAGGGAGCGGCCCTCTTCTTCGACATCCGGCACCGCCGAAACACAACTCATTGATTTGCGAGCGGGGTCTCATGCCGATCATCCGTTACTTCGTATTTGTGGGCGGGGTTCTGCTCGCGCTGCTCTTCGCGGCGGACTGCTACCTGCCGGCACCTCTTGAGAGTGCGGGCACTACCGATCCCGACAGGACGACGATGCGGATCCGGTCGGCGAGGAGCCTTCCGGAGAAGATCGTCTTCGACAGGAGTCCGCGCACGCTCGTTCCGAAGACGGCGCAGGCAGATCCAATTCCGGAAGAACCGCAGCAATCGGCTCGCCAGGCGATGGCCTCCATGCCTGCAGCACCACCTCTCGAAGCCAAGAAAGAGCATCCTGCGCGAAAACGCGCGGAAGCTTGTCCACAGGCAAAGAGTTCGGCGAAATTGGCGAGAAGGCCGGCCGAACCACGGCTCGCTTTTGATCGGCAGGGCTTCTTCACCGGCGGATGGTAGTGACCTAGAATATGCGGTGCCGACCGTCGCCGCCGCCATGCAATCTTCTTCATGGGACAGCTCGGCGCCAGGGCGGCGTCATTAGAAAACTGTCGAGCTTGGAACAAACGTTTCGACCGAAGATGGGTTCAATCCGCGTGCGGTGCGGCGACTTCGGAGCTTGCCGAGCTGGACTTCGAGTGTACACTTGGCGAGATATAGGACGCTTAACATTGTTGAGGCACCCGTGAGATTGCCTTACGATAATTGTTCTTGTGGGGGTCTCCCATGTTCGATCCGGCAACCGCTGTTTTGCGGGCCGTTCTCGACGAGGTCTGCGACGACTTTTCGCGCTATGAGACCGGCGCACGTACCCGCGTGGCTTCAAAGGATTTTGGAAGCAGCGACGAATGGCGACACGTCGCCCGAGAGGCGGAACGAGATCGGCCGCAGGCCCTTCACGACGCGCCGACGATATGGCGATAGGGGAGGGAGCGGGGGCGTGAACTTCCAGGTCACCGTGCTCAAGATCCTGGTGAGCTATCACGACGGCTTCGCCGTCATGGCGGACCTCAAGCGCGACATGGCGTTTCTTGCGACGAGTGGACGGGACTGGGCCGAGCGGACCAAGCGCCTGGCCGCGCGCGTGCCTGATCTCAACATCTTTTCGCAAGGACTGGTCGAGCGCCTGAACGGGGGGTGGCGGATCACAGAGAAGGGCCGCACGGTGCTCGATTTCATGGAGGCCAGGTCTTCCGAGCCGCGGACGGGACGTGAGGCTCCCGTCGAACAAGTGTCATCCGCAGAATCTGCGCCTCGACTTTGCGCTTCCGCCAGGGCTAGCCGCTAACGCCTGCAGCGCCGCCCAGCGGCACGTGCACGGCCTCCCGCGAAGGCGTCCTGATCCTCTAGCCGCTACTCCGGCTTACCTCCGGGTAAGAGATTCCCGTCAGACTTGTGACCAGCGTCGGGAGTGGACGCTTGAGCGCAGCGCGATTAAAGCCTTGGCGGCACCATTCTGAGAGTGCGGGAACGAGTGGCAATCGCGGGCGTTGGGCCCGGCATCTGAACGGGTGCTGGCTCACGTTGGAGGAGATCATCGATGAAAAGCATTCTTACCGTCGCTCTGCTTGGCACTGCCGTGATCGGCGGCGCTGCGTTCGCCCAATCCACTCAGCCGGCTGATCGCGCCGCGCCCGCGGCCACCGCCCAGCCGACTGACGCCAATATGGCCCTCAAGGGCAGTTGGCGCGCCTCGAAGCTCATCGGCCTGAACATCTACAATGAGGCGAACGAGAAGCTCGGGGATATCAATGAGCTGCTCGTCGATAAGAGCGGCAAGATCGATGCCGCGGTGATCGGCGTCGGCGGCTTCCTCGGCATGGGCGAGCACGACATTGCCGTCTCGATGGACAAGCTGAAGTTCGTTGAAGACCCGGTTCGGACCAGTTCGACTAGCACCTCGACCACCTCGCGCGACACAACCACCGGCGCGGCTTCGACGAACACGACGAACCGCAAAGCGAACGATTGGGTCCCCGACCATGCAGTCATGAGTGCCAACAGGGAGCAATTGAAGGCACTCCCGCAGTTCAAATACTCGGATTACAATTAGGACGACGAGAGCTCACGGAAAATGGGCCCCCTGTGGGCCCTTCTTTCAACCCGGAGAAGGCGGTCACCGCAGCATCAATTCAAAATTTGCCCGCCGGTTGCGGGCGAGCCTTTCATCCGAACTACTACGCTCAGTGCATGTGAATTAACCAATAGCCGACGCCGCCAACAACGAGCACGGCGGGAACGGCCCCTCAAACCAGGACAGGCATCTTCTCCTTGCTGTTAGACGTCTTCGCGAGGCCGGCTTAGCCTGCAATAGCCGTTTACTGTTCGGTGCAGACCTTATGGTCTTCACGGCGGACTCGGCTTCCGTCATGGTCTTAGAGCCGAGAACGTCCTGGTGGTTGTCGTTGGCTTCGTACCGACGACGGGTGGTTGCGTTGCCAACGATGTAGAACTCGGCGGCGCTGGCCGTCTGGCGCGACGGCAAAGGCGGCGAGAGCACGGCAGACGATCAGCCTTCATCTAGTTTTCTCCATTTCTGGTCCCAATCAGTCGAACGATCGTCGAGCCAAGTTCCGTTGTTCCCGGGCTGCTGTGATTGCCAAACCACGGCTTCGTGTTCGCGCTGCCGCAATCACGGGCTTGCACCTTCCGCATTCACGCATCGAAGCGGAACAGGCAATCGTGCGCACTCTTGAGTTTGCCGCTCGACCGTGTCCCAATGCGCCCGTGTTGCGGAGGCCCCGGTATGCAGTTCGATTGAGCATGTCCGTTAGATGCTTGGCAGTGGCGGTATTAGTCGCGGAGCTTCTCGCAGGCTCCCACGCTTTCGCGCAGGGGGACAAGAAGACCGACGAAGATAAGCCTGCCGATCCGGACACCGGCGAGAGCACCGTCGAGGAGAAGACCCTTGGGCTTCTGCCGAACCCATTCTAAAAATACGGGATCAAGTTCGCCGCGACCTACATCGGCGAGACGCTCGGAAACGTCTCCGGCGGACTGAAGCAGCGAGCGATTTACGAAGGCCGGCTGAACCTCGCGATCGATGTCGACCTGCAGAAGCTCGCGAGCATCGACAAGCTAACCTTCCACGCCAATATGTTCCAGATTCACGGCGAGGGACTGTCGCGCAACTATTCGACAACCTTTTCGTCGTCAGCGGCATTGAAGCGTTGCCGTCGACGCGTCTTTACGAAGCCTACTTCGAAAAGCAGTGGGGCGACAAAAAGGTCTCTCTGAAGTTTGGGCAACTCGCCGCCGACAGCGAGTTCTTCAACACGAGATACACCGATGTCTTCACCAACGCCTCGATGGGATGGCCGGCGATCACATCGCTCGACCTGCCCAGCGGCGGTCCATCGCCACTTGGCGGCAATGGGCACCCGGCTGCTGGTCAACATTACGCATCAGCTATCCGTCCTTGCAGGCATCTTCGACGCCAATCACGCAGGTCCAGGCCCAGGCGACCCGCAAGAACGTAACCGATATGGCGTCAACTTCCGGATCAACGATCCACCTCTCCTGCTCGGCCAAATCCAGTACGCCTGGAATAACAGGAAGGGCGATCCCAATCTGGCGGGCCAGATCAAGTTCGGCGGATGGCGTCACTTCGGCCATTCTCCGATCTCCAACTCGCCAGCAGCGGCGTTTCGCTTGCGGCGCCGACCAGCAGTGGCACTCCGCTCATGTTGGCAGGCGACGTCGGCGCATGGGCAGTGTTCGAGCAGCAGATCTATCGCGTGCCCAGAAGCGATGACCGCGGAATTGGCGTGTTCGCTCGCGTCTCCGGCGCTCTCGCCAACCGCAACCTGATCGATCTCTACGCCGACGCCGGCCTCGAATTCATCGGCCTCAGCGACAAACGGCCGGACGACAAGTTCGGCGTCGCGGCCGCCTATGCGCACGTCTCGAAACGAGCTCAGGCGCTCTATGCCGACTATCGTACACTTGTCAGTCCGTCCTGGCCGGTGCGCAGCTTCGAAGGCCTTTGACGGCGGTGTATCAGTACCAGCTGAGAGACGGCTGGACGCTCCAGCCCAACTTCCAATATGTCATCCGCCCCGGCGGCGGAGCGACGGATCCGGCAGGGCCGATGCCGGGCAAGGCGCTCAAGAACTCAGCAGTCTTCGGCCTGCGTACGACCCTAAAATTCTAGGGGCGACGTCCGACGGAACTCGCCACGGCCTCGCGAAGCTCACCTGGCACTGCGAAGGCGTCACCGAGCTGAACGCCAGTCGAGGTTCAGGTGGTTGGCTCGCCGTCCTCACCGATCGCGCGCGACCTCTCCTCCGCTCAGCTGAGCCAAGACGGGACGCGGGCCTGCGCATTCGTGGAAGCCGTTTCGGTCATTTGGGCCAACACTTCGGACGTCCGATCCTGAGTGATCTCGGAGCGCCGCCGCGACGGTCAAACGTGGATACGCGCCCTTCTGTCGACACGATCATCGTCGTGTCGACGGCTGTGAAGCACGTTGAAGTCGCTGATCACAGCCTCGCCGTCGATCACAAAGCGCTTCTGCCGGTTCTTCAGCGCCGCCTCAGCAATCCAGCGATAGCGCTTCGTCCGGTCGGTGCCGTTACGAGAGAGCGGTGGTTGTCCTGCCGGATGACCAGCATTCGCTAGCCGTCGTGCTCTACTTCGTGGATCCACTCGGGCCGCGAGGGGACTTGCTTAGCGGCAATAGCCAAGCAAAGCTCGTACGCCATACGCGTCTGCCGAAGATAAGATTTCCCGCTGGTTTTACGAGTCGGGAACAAGTGGCAACTTGGCGAATTGGCTCTTTGCTCCGGTGTCCCCAAGACCCCCCAGAAGCCGGAGCAGACCCCAACGGCCTCAGCTGCTGCCCAGCTGGGGCCGCCCTTTTGTAAGGCCGTCCCGGGTCACACTGGCCGGGCCACTGTCATTTCGCAGAGGGCGGCTTCTCCGCAGGAGAAGAAGTAAGCAAACGTAGCACTTGTTCAGCTCGTTCTTGGGTCAAATTGGCCGCCCAGCCTGTCCCGAGCAGTGCTGGGCCCCTGCGTTCCCGGTCGTACACCATCCAACCTTTTCTTCCCATGCGAATGAAGAATCGGCTCGGTATTCCGTCAGTCAATGAAGCATGCTCCCATTTACCGCCTAGCAGGCAGAGCATTCAGCTTTGAAGTTCATTAACGTATGTAAATCGGGTCGGGAGAAAGTGGCGATGCCCGAACTTTCCTTACAGCCGCCCAGTGGGGCTTAGTGGGAAATTGGCCCCAGCTCCGGGACAATGGACGGTGGAGCTGAAGCCAAGTGGAGCTGAGGCCAATCGGG
This sequence comes from Bradyrhizobium sp. LMG 9283, assembly GCF_045571415.1. Classification (NCBI taxonomy): domain Bacteria; kingdom Pseudomonadati; phylum Pseudomonadota; class Alphaproteobacteria; order Hyphomicrobiales; family Nitrobacteraceae; genus Bradyrhizobium; species Bradyrhizobium sp. LMG 9283. The sequence continues at coordinate 7,439,986 of NZ_CP120691.1, read as the reverse complement.
GTCGCCCTTGGGGAAGGGCATCGGGAAAATTCGCACTGGTCCAAGGTTCCGATTGTGGGGGGCGCCCAGTGGGTTCGCCTCTCCTCATGTAGGACGGCCAGCGGATGCAAATTGCAGTGGTCTGCCAGTTTCAAATCCGGCCTGACGTCAGCTCCGCGACTGCCACAACTCTCACAGACAAAGCGCGGCTCAATATCGGACAACCGGACATCGTCCGGCCACCGATCAGTCTCCAAAGTTATGTGGTGGCCGCAGTGGCAGTAGACCAGGATGCTGCACAAGCCCATCCCGCGCATCTCACCAAATGTGATCTTGAGGAGCCGGCCGTCGTGCGTAGGCGTGTGGCGTCGAGCGGAGCGAGGCATGCGCCATCAAAGCGGCATAGTTAGTACCCTGCAAATTATCGATTGCAAGCGTCTCAAGAGGGCGGCAGCTGATGTCTCCGGTGGGTGTGGACGTTCACGGGAAATGCTGATTGGCAGATTCCAGGCTTGAGAGGTGAACAAGAGCTATCGACCTAATGCTGCAAGACACCCGAGCGCCGAGAAATGAGAACAGCCGTTCGCTTGAGAACCACTCCGCCAAGCTGCCGCCAAATCGCAGATTCCGACATTCAAACCGAGCAGTACCCGGGCGTCGGGAGGATCGTTCGACGCGCGCTGATCAGGCGGATACAGTGTCCTGCGCGGATGATGCAGCGCGATGGAAAGTCTCACGGGTGTGTTAGCGAAGTTAGGAACTGGGGCTCGGCTTCCACATTCCTTCTGAGGTGCAATCGGGAGCCTCAGCATGGCAGTGCAAATCGTGATGGATCACAGCGGCGACAGCCGGCACTTCTTCGACAACTCCAATGCAGATGCCTTGGCAGAAGCGGAGAGGCTTTTTCTGAAATTTACCGGCAAAGGATACACCGCTGCGGTGCGGAGCGGGCCGGGTCAGGTAATCAGGATCACCACGTTCGATCCGACCGCTGAAGAAACATTGTTCTTCCCGCGGCTTGTTGGCGGGTGATCACCAAGTGAAGAGAAAGTTTGGTCGGGTGGGCAGGTGGCCCCTTCGAAGCCTGGCTGTTGGTAGGCTTTATCAAGCAGCTAAGGACGAAAGAACGATTCAGACTCGTGCGCTGCGACTGCTGCGTTCTTGGCTTTCGCCACAGCAAAGGACCGAGTTCGATAGGAAGGGCCATTTCGACGTCGTAGGATGCGATACCGGGAAGCGGTACCGCATCCAGCGGGGAACGTCCGCTAACGTCCACGAGATCGACGAATACGGGCGGCTCGGAACCGGGTGGTGCTTCATCCCGCTGGGTGGCTTAGTCGAGGGTGACGTCATGCTCGCGCAGAAAATAGCTCTGGAAACGGACGAGGAGCGCGCCCTGAGCGTCGCGAACAGCTTCCCGGGGCCGGTGCGGTGCCGGCTGCCCGGTCGTCGTCCCTCAGAGGAGAGAAATTCGCGCGTACGCCTTTATCCGAGCTAGAGCCCGCTCGAGAGGACGAAATCGATGACTATGAAAAGCGCCAAGGCTCGCCCGAACGCTGCTTGCCCGCTCACTCCTGACGATTTCGCTGACCGCTTGCAAAATCACGGAAAGCGTCAGGCCGTCGCCCGAGTTCGCTCCCTCACGAATCCACGCTCGTGTTTGACGAAGTGCCCGCCGAAGACTGGCCCCGGCATGGACGCGCGTGTTGCTTGGAAGCTCGAAGAGCAGGCTCGCAAGAAAGCCAACAAGCGCCTCCGTATCTCACGCAAAAACGTGCGCATCAAAGCATCGGCCCGAGTCAAATGATCGCTATGGAAGAACGCGCAGCACTCACGTTGTTGGGCTCGTTGGCTCGGCGGTGGGCTATGTCATTCGTAACGCCATCGCGCACACGAAGAACGAGGCGTCGGCAAAGGCCGGGGAGGCCATTGCCAATGAGGCGAAGGCCGTAGCGGTCGAAGCCGAACGCCTGGCTGCCGCACCGAGCGCGAGCTTTCTCAGTTTCGCGAAAAGGTCGCGCAGGAATACGCGACCATTCATCTGATCGAGCGTCTCGAAGAGAGGTTGGTGCGTGCGCTCGACCGGATCGCCGAGCGCTTCGACAAGCTTCTGACTCAGAACGATAGTCGTCGGCTGTGAATAGTGCTTGTCGTTCCTGAGCGTTAGCGGCTATGTGCATCGCGCGAACCGCTCAGGAACGAGCGATTGCAAGAAGTAAAGAAGCCGTGTTGTGCGCCCCAGGGTGAGCTGTAAGAGCGCGAGAAGCGGAAAGCCATCCTTATCGGCACGTCTTATCGGATAGCCTTAAGCCAATCCGCGGTTTATTCAGAAGAGACTCACTTTGAGCCGCACTTCGGGCCGCCTTGCAGTCCTCATGAGATGCAAATGCATTTTTCGAGCGGGCCGTCCCATAAGCGAATCTCAAGAAAGCGCCCTCGAAGATCCTTTGTGATCAACGCTGATGGTAGCCGCGGGTTGCTGACGTATGACTCCCCTGAGGCGGCTGGCACAGCCTGATCACAAACGCTCAGTACGAACCGCACCGTTGCCTGTAGGAAGAATACGCGCTTGCCAGGCACAGGGTGCGAGATGGTCCGCGACGAAGTTGCGATGGAATGGCCTCCGATAGCGACGTCTTGTGGCTGAAAACAGGAGATCGCGCTCTTGTTCAGCGTGACTCCGGGCGGAAACGCAAGAAAACGGCGACGTTGCTGCTGTAGTCTGTGGGGCTGCGAAGTTTGGGAGCGTCGTGTGCTGCGCACCCTGCGACGGCATCGCTGAAGACCGACAGCGATACGAGGAGCGATGCTCACTAGGATCGAGAACGGGCTGCTGCGACTGGCAGGACCGCCCCCGGAATGGCTGACACTATCGAAAGGCTGTAGAAAGTTGACCAGAGATTAAGCGCGGTGAGATCGGTTGGGCATCACGGGTTGAATGGGATCGCCGCGAAGAAGAGCCAGGTGAAATGAGCTGCGGCCCAGCCCTAGCTCGTTTCTCGGCAAGTAATACGGTAGTCCAAGCAAAGCTTGGAGATTGCGTTCGTCGTCTTAGAACGCAGATTGAGGATCGATCAGCACCTCCACCGCTAGCCCACCTCGGCCCCATTTGCGTGCCGTCAGCAGGCGTTGGGAAAATCCGGTCTTGATCAAGCAGCTACGCTGTCGGCGCCTTGTTGAGGCGCAATGCTTGCTGAACGAAGCCTTGCAACTGCTTGCAGGGAAAAAGCAAGAGTGATCAACTATCAGTTGCTGATTCACCCGAAGTACTTTGGCGGAAGCGATGTACCACTACGAAGCTCTTGGCGATGAACGATTTCAGGAATTTTGTCAGTCTCTCCTGACGTCCAGTTTCCCAAACGTACAGTGCCTGCCAGTAGGTCAGCCCGACGGAGGCCGCGACGCTTACCTCATTCACAGAATAATAAGTGGTTCTGATCACTCCGAAAGCGACCTCCTCGTCTTCCAGGTGAAGTTCATTAAGAGCCCCGCCGATACTCGCGATGAACGTGACCTGATTGAGCAGGTCGTGAAGTCGGAGAAATCGAAGGTGGAGAAGCTCCGCGCAGCGGGTTTACGCAAGTACTACCTACTCACGAATCTCAAGGGCACGGCGCATCTTGGCACCGGGTCCATCGACCGAGTGAATGCATTGCTTTCGAAGGAATTGAACATCGACGCCTACTGTTGGTGGCGCGATGATCTTGATCGTCGTCTTGACCTAAATGTGGGCCTGAAGTGGAGCTATCCAGAGATACTAAAGGCGACCGATCTTCTGCAGAAGCTAGTCGCTGGCCAGCTAGGGGAAGATGAGGAGCGGCGGAGAAGCGCGATACGGGCGTATCTAATAGATCAATTCAACGATGATCGCGAACTTAAATTCAAACAAACAGAGTTGCGAAGCACGATGACGGATTTGTTCGTCGATCTCCCGATGAGGCCTTCGCCGGAGTTGCTCGAAGGGTCAGAACGTGTGCAACGTCACTACCTTTACAGAACACGCTGGGTTCAGCCTGGATTTGCGCACGTCTATCACCTCCAAGAAGGAGAGCCGTCGGCTTCCTACTTCATCAAGGAGATGTCTCGCTCAAAACTTCAAAGAATGGTTCTTGAAGGTGCACCGGGGCAGGGCAAGTCGACAGTAACGCAGTACGTTTGTCAGGTAATGCGAATGCAATTGCTGGACATGACTGAAGCGGTGGCCGCCTTGCCGGAAACGCATAGGCCCACGCAAGTTCGCATACCCTTCCGGGTAGACCTTCGCGACTTAGCGAAATGGCTCTCTGGGATTGATCCGTTCCAATCCAAAGTTATCCAATTGGATGAAAAGGAGGCCAAGTCGCTCGAAGGTCTACTTGCGGCCCAGGTAAGATACTCGTCAGGGGGGCATGAGTTCAATGTGTCCGACCTGACGGCCATTGCAAAAGTCAGCCATCTTTTTCTAGCTCTCGATGGTTTTGATGAGGTTGCAGACGTCGAGCTTAGGAAACGTCTAGTCGAGGAAATATCGAAAGGCGTGAATCGTCTGGCAAATGCAGGTGGATACTCAGTACAAACCGTCGTGACGAGCCGACCTGTTGCATTTGCGAAATCGATCCGATTCCCTCGCGAGCAATGGGATTATTTTGAGCTGTTGCCTTTAGAGCGCCGCCAAGTTGACGAGTACACATCGAAGTGGATGCATGCAAAAGGACTGAAGGAGAGTGAGAAAAATCAGCTTCGGCGCCTGCTCGATACGAAGCTGAAGGAGGCGCACACGCAGTATCTTGCTAAGAATCCGATGCAGCTAACGATACTGCTTTCTTTGATCCATAATCGTGGTGCATCCCTGCCCGAAAAGCGCACGGCTATGTACGACGCTTACATGGACATGTTCTTCAGCCGCGAATCAGAGAAAAGCGATGTCGTTAGGGACAATCGAGACGTTCTTATAGACATACACAGATTCTTAGCGTGGAAGCTGCAAACAGCCGCAGAGGCGGGCGGTAATGGCAGTATCGAGTACAGTGATCTTCGGGCTACGCTGTTCTCCTATCTTGATAAAGAGGGTGAAGATACGACGATTGTCGATGCGCTATTCAACGGGATTATCGAGCGAGTAGGGGCCTTAGTGTCCAGGGTGCAGGATACTTACGAGTTTGAGGTTCAGCCCCTGCGCGAGTATTTCGTTGCTAAATTTCTCTACGAGACATCGCCCTATCCGTCGGGCGAAGGGGACTCCACGGGTGACAAATTCGATCGGTTTAACGCCCTTATTCGCAATCCATATTGGTTAAACGTCACAAGATTCTACGGAGGCTGTTTCAACAAAGGTGAGATCCTCACGTTGGTGAATGAGCTTGTCGAGCTGGCGAAGACGTCACCCTACGACCGCACGAGCCATGTTCGATCGATCGCGCTGATGCTCCTTGGTGATTGGGTGTTCACCCAGTATCAGCCTGGCGTGAAAAGCGTCGTCAATTTTATAACGGACTACCCGCAACTTCGGCAGTTGCTTGCTTCCGTCGATGAGCCCGGCACCGGCTTATGGGGTGTGTTGCCCGAGCGAAGCGGTAGGGCGGACTTCATCTCTATTCTGTTCGATCGAATCGTCAGGACGCAACATGTTGATGAGCGTCGCGCTCTCGCTCAGATTATTAATCAAAATGCGACAGCAGAAGAGCGCTTTGACTATTGGCAGCAGGCGCAGTCAAAGATGCTCCATCTCGAATGGGCGCGGCTAGGTGCACTGTTAGATGTTTACGCAACCGCAAACGAGGTCCGAGCGGGCGCGCTGCTCGCCACAAAGAGTGAGGCAATCCTTAGCCGGTTCGTGGAGTCTCGTTGCTTCACTCTCCTGGAGAAGTCTGATTACGTAGATGAGGCGTGCAAGCTCATCTTTTTCGATGCGAAGTTTAGTGCTGTCGCTTTTGACGGCTCTAATCCCCATAGGCTCAGCTGGCTGGCATTGATTTGCGGCGCGTTTCAGTACGGTTCTGTGTTCGATGTAGGTGCTGTTTCGCTGCGATCCTTCCTTGAGTCTAGAGCTGGGCGCGATAAATTTCTTCCGCGTTCTGCGACGCCTGAGAACCTCAAGCTGGATGAGCTTCCTGAAACTGAGCGCGGGGTTGTCTTGGCGTATCTCGCCTTTATCGATAATAGTACGGAACTACTGTCGAGTACGATAGCCCCGTGGATAGAGTTGGTGACCGCCTTGAGACGGGCTTTTGGAGATAGCCCAGCGTTCGATCGAATCGCGGTCATTAGTGCGGGCATCCGGTCTAAGACAGATCTAGGAAGCGATGGCGACTTAAGCGCCACGGATGATATTGTCTCGACCGCTCGGTTTGCGAGATTGAAATCTGGCGCCCATCAATGGTGGCGCGACCGCCTAAGCGGCGTTGAGAATGTTGATACACGGGTTAGATGGTTGTTGCTGTTGTGGTTTTGGGCAACGCCACGAACATTGATGAAGCTTGCCTCCTTTCTTGATGGCTTGCTCGCCGATTTGTCTAACAGAGAATGGACGAGCCTGAGCCGTGAGTTCTATTTTCTTTCCACATACGTTCGGCGGCCGGACGAGGCCTCTCCCAGCCAGAGTTATGATCTAACCGAGTTTGAAAGCTTGAGTTCTCGAGTCTGTAGCTTCGTTGGACAGCGTCTTCCACCCAAGCCGCAGCTGAGGCTTGCACAGAACGTCGCTAACGATCCGTCTGCCGAAGCTCCCGAGGTGCAATTTGCGTTGGAGGCCGTAGTTAGGTCTTGTCTAGGCGAATCCAGCTGGCAAGGCGAGCTGGGGACCATTAAGGCGTTGTATTTGAGGGGGGCTTACATCCCCCCAGGAATACGTAGAAATTTCGAAATTCCTCCAGGCGTGGCGAATGAGGTGTCGCGCGAGCCCGAAAGCTTTCCTTTGCCGCTAGTCGCGGCCGCGGACGGAGCTTTGCGGGCAGAGGCAGGATCAAAATCGGTAAGCCTGCAAGCGATCGCGGTCCGAGACAAATGGTTCCGCTAAAGGCAGCTAGGACCTCGGTATTTGCCGCGACCTGAGATCGATGAACTCAACGAATGGCAAGGTAACTGGATAGCTCCAGAGCGCGGCTCTGGTCACTGCCCGCCAAGGCCCTAAGCACGCTCCCCGGCCGGTCGCTTCGCGACGTTCTGGCAGTACAACTACCGCGGAACCGCCGCAAACAGGCGTGGCAGGACGGCAAAATCAGTGAAGTCATTGGGACTACGGTGTTACGACCTGTCCCGCCCTTGTCATCAAACTGTTCTGGCTCGCAACCGTGTACGGATCGTGGTGATCATTTCGTGGATAGATCCGGTAGGTGGCCCAGCCGTTCGCTAGGGGCGTCTTGTGGATCACGATCCTGAGGTACGCTTAGCTACTGGATTGGGAAACGCGAACAAATCTGTCGAGCCTTCGACGAACATATTTGCTCCGACGGGCGTGAGGGACGGCAGATAATCTTCAAGATCATCCACATGAGGTCGATTTGGAGGCAAGCCGGTCCGACGGATAGAACGTGTAGCGCCCGCACAAATCGGCCGCTATAATCTCAACCGCTACAAAGTACGTCCCGACCCGGTGAACATCCTGGGTAGCACCCGGCGCGACTGCAGTATCTTTAAAATGCTCCCATTTCCAGCGACCAGGAATCAGTTCAGTCTCTCAGGTAATTGAGCATACTGTCGCAGGCGTCCTTGGCCTCAGCGAAGCTCTGCATCGGCGAGCCGAGCACTCTGATTGAGCCACGGCTCTGGTCAAGCGGACGCCACGAAGCGACGTAGCCGAACCTTCCGCGAAAGCCAGGACCGGTCGGGCTCTGCAAGCTTATAACGAACGAGTAGCCGCCGCTGCGTGCACTCCAAATTTCCATGTTTTCGATAGCGCGGTGGAACTGCAGGGGCATCACGCACCGTTCGTCTGGGCAACCCGACAATGAAATTCTTCCGGCGGACCCACTGGCCTACAAAATCCGAGACTCTAACCGCTGCCGGATGAAAGGGCAGCAACAGGTCAGCTGGTCTGCCAGGCGAAGCTGTCGTCTAAGTCCTCTTCAATCACCCCGGCCGCGTATAACTGATCGAGCAGGTCGGCTACTGCGAGCACGCTCGTTCCGTCAGTCGTGACCTGCCTAACCAGCTCCGACGCTGTGCAGTTGCCGTACGCGATTAGATGGCCAACGGAAGTCGGAGCGATGTCGTCGAGTACCCGGTGTTCCATGTTGCGTGAGCGGAGATGAAAGGAACGGTCCCCGGGCTTGTATTGCAGGTCCCTGCGGAAGCGGATCGGCAGTTCGGGAGCCGGACTCTCGAGCATGTGCTGGTCGATCATGCGCTGCAGCCCTTCGCGGAACTCGTCAGGCGTCCTGAAGAAGCGTTCACTCAAGACGCGGTAGCCGAGAGGCCAGCGTTTGCTACCCGGCACCGGCGTCACCAATGACCTTGCCCCCAAGTTTTATCCATTCCTGAGTTCGCCCCGGTCGTTGGATTTGTCCATTTGGGCGGTGGTAGCGACGGGAGCTGGCGCGGAGCCCTCAGCATAGCGCAGCGCCAGATCCCGTCGCGGGTTGCAGGTGATGGCGAACTCGGACGGCGTCCTCCATCCGAGCCGTGAGTGTGGTCGTGTGTCGTTGTAATCCGCGCGCCAGCATCCGAGCGCGACGCGGGCCTGGGCCAGCGAGGTGAACAACGTCTCGTTCAACAATTCATCCCGCAGCCGGCCGTTGAAGCTCTCGATGAAGGCGTTCTGCATGGGCTTGCCTGGCGCGATGTAGTGCCAAGCGACGCGGCTCTGATCGGCCCACGTCAGAATGGCGTTGCTGGTGAGTTCGGTGCCGTTGTCGCTAACCACCGTCTTGGGCTTGCCGCGCTCGGTGATCAGGCGGTCCAGTTCCCGCGCCACCCGGGCGCCCGAGAGCGAGGTATCGGCCACCAGCGCCAGACACTCGCGGGTGCAATCGTCGACCACGGTCAGAATGCGGAAGCGACGGCCGTCGGTGAGCTGATCCGACACGAAGTCGAGCGACCAACGATCGTTGGGGGCCATCGGCGCCATCATCGGTGCCCTGGTCCCAATTGCCCGCTTGCGGCCACCACGGCGGCGTACCGCGAGCCTCTCTTCCCGGTAGAGCCGGAAGAGCTTCTTATGGTTGACCAGATAACCCTCCCGCTTGAGCAGCACGTGCAGGCGGCGGTAACCGAAACGGCGACGTTCCTGGGCGATCGCCCTCATGCGCTGGCGAAGGCCGGCATCATCTGCGCGGGTCGCCTTGTATCTTATCGTCATGCGGCAGCAGCCGATGGCTTTACACGCCCGCCGTTCGCTCATTCCGTAGACGTCCACGAGATGGGCGACAGCTTTCCGCTTGGCAGCGGGCATCACCATTTCTTTCCCAGGAGATCTTTCAAGGCCGCATTGTCCAGCATGGCGTCGGCCAAGAGCCGCTTCAGTCGTGTGTTCTCGTCCTCCAGGGTCTTCAGCCGCTTGGCCTCCGACACCTCCATCCCGCCGAATTTTGCCTTCCATTTGTAGATGCTGGCGTCACTGACGCCATGCTTGCGGCACAGATCGGCGACCGAAACGCCAGCTTCGTGCTCCTTCAAAATCCCGATGATCTGCTCTTCCGAAAAGCGGCTGCGCTTCATGCTCTGGTCCTTGTTGTGGGCCAGAGCGAACTTCAAGCTGGATTAAGCCCGTGGGGCAAGGTCACCAATTGTAAACGTCCCTGCAGCATATTTACGAGAAAGCCGGAAACACAGGCGATCGTCGTGTGATCGCCCTCGAGCAAGCCGATTGCATCATTTTTGTTGGCGGCCCTAAGTTTCTCGCTCCGCTCGCGCGCGCGCCCGGTAAAAGCCTTTGCAGTCAGCGCCTCCTTGCCCTGCAGGACGAGTTCGACACCGATCAGCTCCTCAGGCGAAAACGCCATGTGAATCTGGTCGAGATGTGTTGTGCTCAGCACGGAGAAACGATTCGTCACGGTGCGATAGCGTTTGAACAGTTCGAGCACGCGCGTGGTGAGGGCGCGATCCTTGAGCGGGGCCGCCGTCGTTGTTTGTGGCAATGCGCCCGTGATCTGATAGTAGTCGAATAGAAAGCGGTCGTAGTGTGGGTTGTCCATAGGCTCTGTGGCCCAGTAGCAGAAACCAGTACGAGCTGCCGAACCAAACATCTCGCTCGCGATACCGACCACGCCGCGCCAAAGCGCTGCATGCTCTTCGCTATATTCGTAATAGCCTTTGAAGCGATCGGCCGAGAGGCCGCAGAACCAGCAACCGACGGTGCAGCCGTCGCTCAGCTCGAAAGCGATGATGGGGTATGTGACCGACGCCGCCGTTCCGCCCAATTCGTCGTTGCAGCGCCGGATCTGGCGCTCGCGCCAAGCATGAAAGCGAGGGTTGATCGTCGACATTTCGCCCTCTTCGCGCAGGAGGTCGCGATGGCGCAACATCTCGCGGATAAACTCGTCCCACATCATAGCCAGCGGCCAGGGCGTAGACTCCGGCTTGAAGCGGTGTTTCAGGTAGCCGCCGCGCCAGAGCGGCAGCATCTTCATTGGGTCAACTTCGATGCCGTAGCGCTTTGTTACCGCTCGAGGAGAATCAACGTTCTCCGAAAGCGCCCTGCGGAACTCCAAGTCACCGGCCAGCCGCTCCATGAAGCGCTTGACGTGTGACAACGTGCGCAGTTGCTCGGGGGTGCGCCGGTCAAAAATGTGTCGGCAGTGTTCGGTGGCAGTCTGCGTCATACGTTACGGGCGAGCCCTGAAGCCGCATCTCTAGGCCTGAAAGCAATGATCTCTGAGGCGTGCTTTCAGTTCTCTTCGCACCGGATCGTTTCCTTGAGGACGAGCCAATGCGATCAGAGAAAAAAATATGTCAGGCCGCGACCGCGACAACAACTACGATAAGTAAAACGATGGCGACGAGGTCACGGCCCGCTTCCGCGGCTTGCACGGCGCTCGTGGGTGCCTCCGACGTGGAACTAGCCAACGCGGTGGTATGCACAATCCTGCTCGAGCCCGCACCGCTCAAATCCTGCCCGCCGCCGACAATCGCGTCGAGCTGCATCAACTCGTGTCGGCCTGGCACTCGGATGCAGGTCCTAACCTCGTCAAGCGTGAAATCGTAACCGTGGCTCTTTCCGACCGCTACAATCGGTGCAAGACCTGTAGCACTCTGTTTAAGGTTTTCGAGCAGACTACCCTCTTTCGCTAGATCCTTGACAAACCGTTCTACCTCAGCCTGCGACATAGCCGGGCCTCTGCTAAATGTTGCTACCTATCCGTCGTCTTGGAAGCGATCGGTGATGACGTCGTAACAAGGCAATCGGCATGCCAAACTGAAATTGCTGATTTTGCGCTTTGTCTGACCGTGCGTATCGTCAACTTGCCGACATTGGTCTCGAACCTAACAAGCGCTCAGTAGAGCGGGATGAGATCTCGTTGTCGGTAGCTAGCCCAGCAGCGCAAACGGTTGCCATCTACAAAAGCTCGGTCAGAACCGTGCTCAGCAGCGTCTGTTCGCGGATTAGAGACGGCGCGCATTCCGTCCAATACGCCCGGTTCTGCGCGAGGCTGGAGGTGAAATCCCGCCGGCCTACTCACCACACCATCCGTACCCTGGCGAAGGGCAAATGTACAACCGGGCGCTTCTGCACTTGTGTGCGGGCTGGCCGGCCACAAGGCTTGCGCCGCCGGCGGCAGTCTCTCGGCCGTACCCCCTCCTGCGGGTCGAGCAGTAAGACAGGTATGACATATTGAAGGTTGTGGTAACCCTCGGAAGTTCGCTGATAGCAGGTGAGCAGCGCACCACGCTTCGTTACCAGCGAATGCAGCAGTGCGAGCGAGCTGCAAGCCGTGCTCGCCGCCGATCTGCCGGACCTGATCCTGCTCGGCATCGCCGCCGACCGCATCGAGCTCGGCCAATTCCTGGAAATTCTTGTGCGGGGAGGCCTTCGAGGGCAAGGTGCTCGCCATGGGCGCGCGCGATTCAATCATCGCGGAGGCGGTGCAGCAGGTTGGCGAGGAATACGGCCTTGCGGTGCTGCCGCCGCTCACACGCCCTTTGCCGCCGACACTTCCGTGAGCGCGTGCCGATGCTGCTGCCCGAAGCCGATCCTGAGCCCGGCGGTGCATGTCCCCAACGAGCTGCATGGGGGCTGGGTGTGCCCCGTTGCCGAAAATGCCTGCGCTGCTCTCGGTTACCGCGCCGCCACTAAAACGAGAATGGACTTGTCCGCCTTCAGTGGAAGGTCTCGGCGACGCCGCTGATGCGTTCAAGCCAGCTGGTCGACCAGCAAGAGCAGCGATGGTTCTGAAACACCGACGCGGTATTGAGCTGCCTGGTCCAACGCTCGTCGAACCGCGTCCGGCAAAGTTCACGCGAGAACTCAGGGAGCTTGATCGTGTGTGATCATTTACGTGCTTCACAATCAGAGGTGAGTAAGAGAGTGCGATCGTGAGGAAGTTAACCCCCTCTGATCTGAAATCCTGGCGTTCAGTGTCTTGTCGCTCTTAGTGAGGCAAAAAGAGCCCGCCGGAATTTGCGGCTCGCAGTCTGAGAGCGCAAAGATGTCTTGTTGTCTCAGGGGAGCGATATTCCTGGGCGGTCGGCGCTCTGTTCCATTGTGTGTGCTCAACTGCGAGAAGCCATACGGCATGCACGCAGTAACGAAAATCTACGTCTCCGGGCAGAACCAAGGGCAGATCACCGCCGGGACACCTGCATTCGTGCCAAGTGCAATTTCGAAAATGGAGGGATTAAGTCCGTTGTTAAGCTGCATCGGAAGTTGCAGCCTTCTTATTTTGCGCTCCTGCCGCTAGTCCAGGCATGACAACAAGTGATCAGCTGATGAAACAAGTTGCGCATTGAACAACTCCAAGTCGCAAAAATATGATCGTGAACCCGTTGAAGTAGTTTATGTAATAATATACATCTTCGGGTAGATTTTGCTTTCGAGGCGATGCGCGAGTGCATGCCGCGATACCAGTTCTAATCTTCATCGTGCGCATGAGGCCGTGCGGGATGAATGAGGTACGACGCAGTCGTTGTTCGAGGATTTTCCAAGCATGAGTTCTGCGACGAGGCGAACGTTGCGCGAGCTCAAAAAGAAAGCTGGTTTCGTTTCATGGACTGGACATGGATTGCCTCTATGATCTGCACTGTTGATCAGGCTGCAAATCGATCTGGTGGCCTCACGTGCGAGTGTCCTTCGATGAGAACGGCACTAGCCGTGTCGACACGCAGAGGGATTCTGGTTCTAAGATGCTGGTGCTGTGTATCAGAATTCAGCCGCCTAATTGAGCGGCGCAGTGACGCACGCTCAGACAATTCGGTGTGTAGCATCAAGATTGTTTTGCAGGGTTTGTGGCCAAACGCGACTGCCACCGAGCCTGTTTAGACATCCACAGAAAGAGGCGCCATTATGAATGGAACTATGGCTATTGATAACGTCATTCCGCGAGCAGACATCGTCAAGCATGCGGACCGGCTTGGTGCCGAAATTAAGAACATTGCGCTGTCGGACGATTTGCCTGACGATGTCATCGTAGCGTTCAACCGGCTGCTGCTAGAGCATAAGGTCATCTTCTTCCGTGATCAGGGACATCTCGATGATGCCCAGCAACAGCGTTTTGTGCTCCGGCTCGGCTCGCTGATACCGAATCCCACAATGGCGGACACAATGGGCGGTTTAATGATCCGGCAGGAACTGTCTGATCGCGCCTGTGGTCATCTCAACCAGATGAACGATGAGCGGATCCGCACAGCCATTTCGGTGCTGCGGCTCGCAGCGGTCCCGCCTTTTGGCGGCGACATTGCTTGGTCGAGCAGGGCGGCCGCTTATCATGATCTTCCCGATCCCCTGCGGATGCTCGCAGATAACCTCTGGGCTGTGAGCTTCGTCGCATCTGATCTCACCGCGACAGAGAGGGCCACCGAAGCCAACAAGCGGCATGGGTGGGGCGTATCCACTGGAACGATCTACGAAACGACACACCCGATTGTTCGTGTTCATCCCGAGACCGGCGAACGCATGCTATCGCTCGGTCGTTCCGTGAACAACTTCGTCGGCCTGCAGCGCTATCCCAGCCAAAGACTGTTTGAACGGCTGCGATCCTATCTCATTGCGCCCCGGAACACCCTGTGCTGGAACTGGAAATCAGGCGACGTCGTAATCTGGGACAATCGCGCGACTGAGCCGTACCCTGTCAGCAAAACCAGCAGCGCTCACTGGATGGACCAGCTTGCGATTAACGCCCGCGTACCGCACGTGAAGAGGCCAAAATCAAGAGCGGCAAAGGCTGCCTGACTTGTCGGCACCTCCCGGATCGCGTCAACGCGTGGAGACCGAAGACTAAGTTGCGGCCCTGCAATGTCGAGCGGAGCGGCCGGTCTTATGCGCGAGGACCGGCTAACGGCCGCAGCTGCCACATGATAGGCTTCTTCCAGGCCCAACAGCATCAATCTTCAGGCATCGTCTCTGCTCGCCGGTCAAACCGATAACGCTGCATTTTTGATGATCTGATGCATCCGTTGGCTCTCGCTCGGCGAGCACATCCCCTTCATCGTATCGGGATAGTCGGGTCCGGCGTAGCTCACACCCATTTTCAGAGCATATTCGCCACCATCTCGCGACGCGTCGGATGGCCTTGATTCACAGAGCCCGGCGTTGGCTGAAACTATCCCGCTCGCGAGCGTGCCTGCGTCTTACGTGTCCCATACCGTCAGTCGAGTCTTTCCAGCAGGCCCTAAATTGCGCCACTGCATGGGCACCACACCTTCCCGATCTTCGTCTAGCGGAAAGGTCGCATCCTCGAGGCGCACACCAGCTTGATTCTCCAACCGAAGGCTCTGGAGGACGGATCTGCTCTCATGCTCTTGCGCACCAGGATAGCAAAGTCCCTCCATACCCTCGCGGACTCCCGGTTGGGGCGCTGCCATCACCCGAACCGCGCCCGTCGACCCCAAACAGGCTCTTCGAAAACGTCGGGTTCAAGCGGCCGTCGGTAGGTTTACGCGGAGCGGTGCAACCTCATTTCGAAGATGCTCGGCCTTATAACAGGCCGCTCCGAGGGAGCGCTAGGCTGAACCGTGCTGGGGCTACATCGGCTGGAGCAGGAGATCGGAAGCGCCGGCTGTAGATTCATGAAGCACGT
The DNA here is from genome assembly GCF_045571415.1 of Bradyrhizobium sp. LMG 9283. Classification (NCBI taxonomy): domain Bacteria; kingdom Pseudomonadati; phylum Pseudomonadota; class Alphaproteobacteria; order Hyphomicrobiales; family Nitrobacteraceae; genus Bradyrhizobium; species Bradyrhizobium sp. LMG 9283. The sequence continues at coordinate 7,424,861 of NZ_CP120691.1, read as the reverse complement.
AGGCCGCTCCGGCTCGATTCCGCCCAAGCGTTAGCCGAAACATGGCTCCCTCAATAATTACGTCTTGTTTCGGCGAAGCCGTGCCGGCTTGCGCCCTCTGGACATCGGCTTGGGGGGCATTGCACCTTTAGCCGGCTGTGTGAATAATTCGGACAAGTGAACACCCAAGGTCGCGGCGATCCGTTCGAGGAGATCAATAGTCGGGTTCTCTTTCTTCTGCTCAATGCGGCCCATGTATGAGCGGTCGATCCCGGCATCATAGGCCAACTGGTCTTGCGGAATGCCGCGATCTACGCGGATCCGGCGCACATTCCAGGCCACAAGCGCACGAGCGTTCATGCGCAGAGGCAGCCATTCCGATGATTATGAAACCACTGGTTATAGCCAGATTATTACGATAAGCTCGCACCCAGTTAGTGGCTGTCCTCTCCAATTGCTTCGAAAAATCAGGCAACGGTGAGATGCAGACGCCGGTAGCGCGTGCCGTCTTCTCGTTGACCATCACAAGCGTTCTGGCGAGGCAATAGCTTGCCATTAGCGGCAGAGAAGGAATCGCGCTCAGAGGTACCTGCGGCGTTTTCCGACACCGCGATTAGATAGGACGGATGTTCAACTGAGGGTCGAAACGGAAACGAATATTCTCCAGTTGGCCGGTTCTGGTTATTGCCTTTCAAGAGTGCGACCGGGCCGGTCACCACGGACCCCTATGCCTTCCGCCAGGAACAGAACAGCAAGGACAACCTAGTTACAGGGCACATCTGCACTCGCTTCCAGTGTGGACTACGATGAAAAAGAGAAAGCGCAGGATGGAGCCACCAGGTCAATGTGAGACGATATGCGATTGCCATCTCAGCGCGAAAAGGAGGTCGGCGTGCGACCATTGAGCAGGTACCAAAACGACCTGAGATTAGTTATCGTTGCTCCGATTTCGGTAGATTTTTCAGGTCGGTAGGAGTTTCAGGCAGTGCCAACCGAGCCGAAGATCGCAGAATTGGCGCCCAGCGTCGACGAGCTCACGTCATATGACAAGGAGCACGCTGTTGCCTACATGCGACTGCTTGATGCGGACGCGGACAAGGCAGATTGGCGCGAAATCGCGCGAATTGTGCTTGGGCTTGACCCCAGCGTTGAACCGGATCGTGCGCGACGCACGTTCGAAAGTCATCTGACTCGGGCCAAGTGGCTAGCGGGCCACGGCTATCGCGATCTGCTACGTAGCGGTTGGCCAAAACAATGATCAGCGCGGATGTAAGGGTCGTTCCTCGCAATCGCAAAAGTTGATCATTCCATCGATTAAGTGCGTTCAAGGCGCGCACACGGTAAGCAAACAACCGGAAATGGCCACAATCATCGGCTGCATTTCGCCGCGTCTGAATATTCTGCGGGAAAGGTTCGATGCCGGATACTGACTGGAGATCTGAGGAAGCGTACAGCGGCCTGAAGAAGGCGGATGCTGCCGACCTGGCCTGGGAGTGGTTGCGCCGGGATTGCGACTACCAAGAGGATTATAAGCGGCTATCTCGCCGCGAACGTTCAAGCGCAGCGGCGGGCCAGTTCCGACGCAAGTGGGGGCTCTCGTTTTCCTGCTGATCCGCAAAAGACTTTCGACAAGCAAGCAGTCTTCTGGGCACCCGAGGTGCTGCCGACCGTACTGGCTATACGGGCGGCCAACTGCATTGCGCCCAAAAGCTATCAGCTCGATTTCGACAATCTGCCGGGCGGCGAGCTTCGCCGTGCGCCGGATGGATGGCATGCGATCGTGCCGCTCGGGGGCACGAAGCATCGCCTTTGGCTAAGAGAGCTTCCGGCGAGCGGATATGCTGTCGTCGTTGATCTGCCGCTCGACGCCGATTTCGAGCTTCGCCTGGGGGCCGCACGTCGATTTTGGCTCGCCCTTGAGCGTCGGGCGCTCGGAATGCCTCCTCTTGCTTTGCCTGCTTTGAAGCAGCGTCGGCTAATCCTTGCGTTGCGCGCAGTGGATGGATGGCAGGAAGGAAACAGCTACCGCCAAATCGCGCAAGGCCTGTTTGGAAGCCATCGTATTGCCGAGCGCGCCTGGAAAACAGACGATTTACGCAGCCGAACCATTCGACTTGTTAAACTGGGGCGGCGCCTCATGCGCCTTCGCTGGCGAGCATTGCTCAACAAACGCAAGGGCAGGGATGACAAGTAAAGGGTTGGCGGCGCGATAAACGGCCTGCCTTCCGTTCTGCCTGCCAATTCTTCTGCTGCCATAGCACGGTGTCGGACAGGATAAAGTCTTTGCGCTCAGATCTCTCATTGTTGGCGTCTTGATTACTGCACCAGAGCGGCGCCATCTCCGTAGGCTTTGACGACTGTGCTCGATTAGTTTTCTTAAGTTGTCGTCCGTTAAGAGCGACCAAGTGACTGATGTGGAATCGTAATCTGGCAGACCGGCTTTTTTGCGATTGCAGGGTTTTGATGCTTCGGGGATCGGAACCTTGCATTTTCATTTTCAGGATTCCGTCGAATCGCCAGTCATGATTCCGTGGTCGCATCGGAGGGGGCGATGCGGCCGAAGAAGCAGAAGGCGACGGGATCGGGCGATCTGTTCCGGGCCAGGCTGGACCAGATCATCAATATGAAGCACGAGCTGGTTCAGCTCGCCGGCAGGGTCGACTGGGACTGGATCGATGGGGAGATCGCGCCGCTCTACAGCGAGAACGGCCGGCCAGGCATCGCGACCCGCTTCGTGATTGGGCTGCTGCTGCTCAAGCAGATTTACGGCCTGTCCGACGAGGGGGTGTGCGAGCGCTGGGTCCACGACCCGTATTTCCAGTACTTCACCGGCGAAGAGTTCTTCCAGCATTCATTTCCGCACGAGCGCTCGGATTTGAGCCACTGGCGCAAGCGGCTCGGCGACAAGCTGGAGCTGCTGCTGGCCGAGAGCTTGCGGGTGGCGCACGAAGCCGGCGCGTTACGCAGCCAGGACCTCAAGCGTGTCACGGTCGATACCACCGTGCAGCCGAAGGCGATCACCTTCCCGACCGATGCCAAGCTGCTGCACGCAGCGATCAAGGGGCTCAACCGCCTGGCGAGGAAGCACGGGGTCAAGCTGCGGCAGTCCTATCTGCGCGTCGCCAAGACCGCGGCAATGATGGCGGGACGCTACGCCCATGCCAAGCAATTCAGGCGGCATCAGCGGCAGTTGCGCATCCTGCGTAGCCGGCTGGGCCGGATCATCCGCGATATCGGCCGCAAGATCGAAGGTCGAGCTGTGCTCGAGAACGCCTTCGTCCTCCCGCTCAGCCGGGCTTCGCAGATCCGCTCGCAACAGCAGCGTCAGCGTGGCTGGAAGCTTTATTCCTTCCACGCCCCGGAGGTGGAGTGCATCGGCAAGGGCAAGGCAGCCGCGCCTTACGAGTTCGGTGTCAAAGCCTCGATCGTCACCAACAACCGCCGTGCTCCCGGTGGCGTGTTCGTGCTGCACGCCAGGGCGTTACCCGATAACCATATGACGGTCACACCTTGCGGGACGTCATCGACCGCACCGAGACACTCACCGGCTGCGCGATCGAGCGGGCCTATGTCGACAAGGGATACCGCGGCCACGACGCACAAAATCCCCGCCGCATCTTCATCTCCGGCCAGAAGCGCGGCGTCTTTGGGGTCATCAAGCGCGAGCTGCGCCGCCGCTCCGCCATCGAACCCATCATCGGACACCTGAAGACCGATGGTCACCTCGGCCGCTGCTATCTCAAAGGCCGCGCCGGCGATGCGGCCAACGTCATCCTCTCGGCCGTCGGCCACAACTTCCGCCGCATCCTCGCCTGGCTGAGAGCTTTTTGGCGCCTGATCCTGACCACCCTCATCGCAGCCACGAGCAACCCCTCACCGCTGAAATCGCGTTCTTAACGGACGACTAAGTTGAGCGCTCTCGACTTGAGCATTGATCTCCTGCTGTACCGGATTGAGGGACACCGCTAGACGTCAGGCAGCCTGCGCAAGTGCGACCTTTTTGCAAAGACGAACCAGCCATCGGCAAAAAGAACGTGCGATCTCGGGGTGCGCGCTGCGATCCACGGCATAGGCGCGATATTGCATGCCGCTTGGAGCGCGTGAGCCGGGTATGATTTGCAAAGCGCCCCCTCGCACTAGGTCACTGACGATGATTTCCGGTGCGACAAGAAAGCATTTTCCTGTCATGACGGCCGGCAGAGCAAGATAGTTGTGATCATAACGCGCGCCCTCTCGTATGTCGGTTGGAGATAGGTTCATGGCCCTCAGCCATGTCGGCAGGATGTCGGGACGTGATGTGATGTTCAGTATCGGGGTTGAGCGAACAATCGAGAGCTCTCTGCCCGCGACCAGATTTGGCGGGCCGACGCATACCAGCTCCTCATTGTAGATCTCCCAACTGTCGGCGGGTTCGGTGACGGAAAGGTCGCGCGTAATCAAAATATCGAAATGATCCGAAGATGTCGGCGGCGCTAGCGAGCTGACGATGTCCACGATAACGCCACCAGCTTCAGAAGAGAAAGCCTGCAGATTTGGAATAAGAAGAGAGAAAGCAAACGTCGATAGTGACGTGCGGACGACAATCCGATTGACTCCTGCGCCAGCACGCCGTCGCATTCTCTTGGCGGTGAAGCTGACGGTTTCGAGCGGTTCAGACACTGCGTTTGCGAATAGCCTCCCGAACTCAGTCAAATCACTGCGCCGTCCACGCCGCTCCATGAGGTCCGCACCCAGATAGTCCCGCAGTACGGACAAATACCGGCTGACCGAACTCTGCGTTGTTCCTAAAGTGGTAGCCGCGCGCGTGACGCTGCCTTCGCGTGCGACGGTCACAAAAGCACGGATGGCATTTAAAGGAACTTCATCGTCTTGAGCCGCCATTGTCTGCTCCGGCGCCAGAATGAACATCCATCACATTATTGGATGTCCATTGCGGGATTGCTGCGTATCAACTATGGGTTGCGCACAAAGGCCGCGTGGGCGCGCATTGATATTGATCCAGTACCGCACAAGATCTGCGTCAACAGCTCGGTGCTGTCAGAGGACTAGGTCCTTTTGCGGCGTGCCGGCTTCGGCTTGCGACCTTTAGGTAAGGTGGCGGGTGGCGGCGCACCCTTGGATGGCCGAACAAACAGCTCGGAAACAGCAACGCCGAGCGTCTCGGCCAGGCGATCGAGAAGATCGATTGTCGGGTTGGCCTGTTGGCGCTCAAGTCCGCTCATATAGGAGCGATCAACACCTGCATCGTACGCCAATTGCTCTTGCGGAATACCGCGCTCGACGCGGATCCGCCGCACATTGTAAGCCACAAGCGCACGAGCTCTCATGCGCGAAGGCAGCCATTTGGATGGCCAGCAAACCACTGGCTATAACCTACGTAAAAACATCACAAAATTGGAGGTTTTCGATCTAATTGTTCGATGAGTGTCGCCGAATCGTTGCTCCCCGACGCTACTGGGCCGGCCCGCACGAGCGCTGGTATGTCGACCGTCTATCAATTCGCGGCGGCGCACGTTTTCCGGGTGCTGGCCGAAGCGCACCCGAACTGCTGCCTCGGCAGCGGTTCGGTTCCGCTGCCCAATTCGCACGAACGGCCTCGAGGTATTCAAAGATGCTGACTCAGAGAGGCGATGGTCCTCCATTCAACGAATGAAGTTGCAGCTCCGATGAAATGAGCCGGCGCAAACATCGAGATTGCACTGACAGCCGTTCAGGCGAGGTTACAGGGGTCTTTATGCCTGCATCAGCGCAGAACGCGCGTTTCAGCGACCCTAATCTCGTTGATTCTCTGGACTCTGAGAATTTCCTCTGCCGGTACAACATCTTTGTGGACGTTCCGCACGCCGCCATCAGCCGTGATACGTCATTTTAGGTGTGTCCCGTCCGCTCAAGAGGCACGACGGCGAACTCTCTTAGCTGAGGCTCAAGGAACGCGCGCCGGTCGGGTTATCAAGTATAACGACCAGTTCAAATCAAACGCGGTACGGCAACTCGTAACCTACTTTGGCAGCAGCCATTGACTGCACAAGACTGGTGGCGAGAGCAAAGTTCCGCAGTGTCGACTTGGAACGCGCAGGCGATAGTGCGACGGCAAGCGGTGAGACGTCGCGAATTGGATCCGCCACTATCAAGTCGAACAGATGGTCACGCGTATCGTTGCCCATGATGTCTGAGCCCGAACGAATTGGGATTCGGCGCGCGGTTGAGACTAGCTGAGCGATTTCGGCTTGGGCGTCGTCCGGACCATTCGAACGCCGCGCGCCGGCATACCCAAGGTCACTCAGCTGAGAGACTTCGATGTTGCCCAGCGGTGCCAAGGGCGAGGAGGGTGTCAGGAAAGAGTTGTTGCAGAACACGGAGAGCAGCGCGGACGCGACTGGCGCCATGTGAAAGAATCCGGTGCTGCTCCTGCTAGCCGCTATGCTAGCGAAACTAGCGGGTGGCTCGGCGATCGGGTAGTGAACCCCTGAAAGAGCTATTCCTGGCAGATGCCGCATGCGTATCTGGCCGCTGGCCACCTTTGCTCCCGCTACGTCAAGCCCCTCACGGTGCTCGCAAATGGTATTGTTGAGAGGTATCGCAGGGCACCTGCCTGGACTGGTGGGCAAGCCTTCAAAGCCGACGCTGTCCCTACCGTGCCAACGACGTCAAAGGTTAACGGCGACGTGACTCGGCGCTCAATCCCTGGAAAGCGCTGTCCCTGCCACGCGCCGCTAACTTTCGTGCCAGCCTTGCCCGATTCGGGATCAAGCCTGACACTTTGCCCCATCTAGGGTGCTGCCAAGTTGTAGGCTTAGTACGACTGCCAATCACCTACCTGAATTGGTCAGATCGTCTGGTAATTCTAAGCTGGTCCGCTGCGTTGTGAAGAAATTGGAGATGCCCGGCATGCAAAAGTTGCGTGAAAAGGGCTGGCACGCTGCCGCTCATGAGAGCGTTAAGAATGTTGGAGGGGTAAGACGGGAGGAGATGCAAGCGATCACTTGAAAGAGTATCCGCTAACTTCAACACGGTCAGCCTCCATCGGCACAAACTGACCGGGGTTCTATCACCGGGAAACGCATGACACTCCTGCCAGAAGCGGTCGTGTCTCAGCGGCCGGAAGCAGCGCGGGCGCGACTCGGCGCCGATCGGTTGCATCGGGCGCTATCCCTGCCGCGCCTGCGCTGCAGATTGAGGTTAGCAGGAACGTGACTCGGCGCTGTCCCATTCTGGTAAGGCGCTGTCCCTACCACGCCTCGCTTACCCTAACGGCCCTGTACTCAGGCTAGCTTTCCAAAAGCTGACGAAAGCCGTGCGGCAATTCATAAAAGCAGCTCTTGTGGCCGCTTGCCGACATGCTCACTGAGCGGCGCTGAACAGAGTCATGAGAGATTACCTCGCGCAGCCAAAAACGGAACCGATCGCTCCCAAGTCTGGCACAAAGTATTTTCTGTGCGGTATAGGCGGGGCAAGTACAGACTTCAACGAATCCGGTCATCGCGACCAGAAAATTGGTCTTAGAGCATGCGTGTGCGCACAGCATGATAATGCATTGGTAGTCTGTTCAGTTGAAGGATCGGCCTCAGAGAGTGGGTGGTGCGCGCCAAATTCGTATTCGCTTGGCCTCAATATTCGTGAGGCCGCATCAGGCTGCGCAACGTGCTGTCGACCGTACCGGACCAGTGTTGTGGGCGGGCAGCTTTGCCGTATACCTGGCTATATCGCGTGTCCAATCGGTTAGCTGGTCGGCCGGCGAGTTGTTCAAATGACGAATACACATTCGTTGACCGCATCTCCACAGCGGCAGGAAGTCGCAGTGGATCACCGTCTCCAAATAAGGGTCCAGTCGCGAGGAGCGGGTTCATCAGGCTCGAATAAAGCTCAGGATCGTCAACCGGCCATCGATGAGTCGAGGCGACATCACATGGCTCCGGGCCCGCGCCGTCAGAGCCTACACCGTTTTCCGAGGTGCAGCCAACGCCGTCGACTCCGATCGGTTCGATACGCCAGCATCGGGTCTGCGAACTAACGCGCGCCGCCGCGTAACTATCGCATAAGAGTGCTGTCAATTGTCACTACCAGATCTGGGTGTTTGGGGAAGCAGTACTTGCATCATAAGGTTACGGAAAGGTCGGATGCACATATGCGTGTTCCCATCAAGCTTCGAGACGCGCAATGCCATGGCAAACATGAACCTCAGCTCCCAATCCTTTGCCGACGCATGCGCGCGACAGCGGACTGTCACCGACCAAAAACTCACCAAATTTAGAGCACTGGTCCCGAGACGTTCAGGTTTCCAGATGAGACGTGTCATGAAGCCAATAGCGCGGGTCGCAGCAGCAATAAAGCGCGCTCGGGCACTCTCTGATCTCGACCGGTGCTGCGCAATCTGGTGGCTCTATCGTCTCCATTTCGGCATCAACCGCGACGCGATGTTGGGGCTTGCCGCGGTCACGATCGCCCAGGAGAGATCCCGCGGCGGCATTTAGGCCTCGTGACATCGGCCACCTTTCATGCGAGCGCTGGCACTGCCCCACCAAACCTGCCACCAGGTTGCGCGTTGGCTGGCGGACAAAAAATCTCAGCCTAACGCCAAACGTCTCAAGTCTCCCCCAGGCCACTAAGGCCGCAATCACATCCAGTACCGGCGGACTGCCCGGGGGGCACAAATGGCGCCTGGAAATACGGTGAGCAGACCGCACAAGCCGAACTAGTGCTCGCCGTTCGCAGCATCAGCAGGCTGAGATTTGTGGCGCGGATGATGCTGCTCATGCAGTCCAGCATCGTTGAATTGACGGGCCCGAATAGCTGACCGGAGAGCGCCAAAATCGGACCACTTGATTTGTAATGTCTGCCGACCGGGAGCAAGGACGCGAGGCTCGCATTTCACCAGATGATCTTAAGCGGAAAGGAATATGCCGCGCCCGAGACCGCAAAAGCCGTGGGAAGTGGTCGAGTAGCTCATCAAGCAAGTCTGGCGAGCGCATCGCGATGGATTAATCCTGCCGCAGAGGCCCGTGGGCAGGCTGCGTCTCTGTCGATCGAAGTCTCCGTGAGGCATACGTCCCTGCGGACGGCCAGCCGTTCAACCGTGCGCCGCCCAAGAAATATGCCCTCGGCGCCTATCCACAGCGGTTTGTGCTCGCCCCCGGAGCACTACGCGATGACACGACGCCTCAGTTTCCAGCTCGCGCTATCCATAGTCATAAATCAATCTCCGTTGACTAACGGCCAAATAAGCGGAGCTATTCGGATTAGGTGACGAGGTGATCGGGCGCTTTGTTGGCCGTTGCCAGCACTTGGAGGACCTCAATGCCATGCTTGGGGCTGCTGCTGCGAGCTTCGATAACTCGTTGTAATGTTGAGCGCCGCGGGGTCCTTGATGCGACGATCACGGGCTTGAACACCATCGGCCTGGCGGTGGTTGCGATAAGGAGCCTTCCCGAACAAACTGTATACCGGGTGGCGAACACGCTCTCGACGGCATTGGTGGTGCCGGCTCAAGTGCCGCGAAATCGGACAATTACGCTAATCACAAGCCGTAACGAGCCTGTGGGCGCGTTGATTGCGGGTGCCATGCAGGCGATGGCAGGTCCACGACAAGAGTAGGTAGGTGCCAAATTGGATGCGGGGTCATAGCGTCCTCCTGTTCCTCTGCCGATCATCGAGCCAGAAGCGAACACGAGAAGGTCATACGGACAAAACCTTACGACGTGCGGAATCAGGGTGGCTGCGATGCACACCTCGATGACGAGCTCCGGCGTTCCGATTTGGGCGCCGAAGAAGGCGACGAATGGCGGGGCGCGTGCCTACGGAAAATCAATCAGGCAAGAAGCAGTCTATGGAACGTCAACCGGTTGACGCGGTCTCGGCGATCAATCGGCTTGCAGGTTCGAATCCGGAGAGAGTTGCGCTGAGGCACGGCGCAGACGAACTCACATATGAGGCGCTACGATCACGATCGGATGCCCTTGCAAGGACCTTACGAGAGCAGGGTGCTCGCGGCGCGGTTGTCGGCTATTGGGGAGGGCGGGACCTCGACTGGGCGACGGCGGTCATTGGAATTTTGAAAGCTGGATCAACGTACCTACCGCTCGATCCATCGCTGCCGGCTTCCCGTACATCATTCATGATCGAGCAGAGCCGCTGTGCTTTGTTGATGGGCCGAGACCGCCCGGATTCGCTCAGCCTATTCCAGGAGAGCAGCAAAGCAGCTCCTCAATTCGTAGCTATAGAAGCGGCACTGCGCCGGGTGCAGAGCTCGTCTGTTGTGCCATCGCCGAACGTGGATGGACTTGCCTATATTCTGTTTACGTCTGGTTCGACCGGGCAGCCTAAGGGCGCAATGATCGAGCGCGCCGGCCTAAACAATCATTTGGCGGCAAAGATCGATGCTCTAAGTCTCACTCGGACAGATTGCGTCGCGCAAACGGCATCGCACTGCTTTGACATCTCGCTTTGGCAGCTTCTTTCTGCGCTTTGCATCGGAGCCTCTACATCAATCATCGATGATGCGACACTGAGATCGCCGTCATCGCTCCTTCAAGCAATTCAAGGATCCGGCGCTACGGTCGTCCAACTCGTTCCGTCGATGCTGGCAGTGTTTGTTGAATATCTGCAATCGCTTGCCGCGGCAGAGCGAGCCATGGACGGCTTGCGGATTATTTCTACCGTCGGAGAACCTCTAACGCCCGGATTGGCGCGCGCGTGGCTTGCCTTGTATCCCCGCGTTTCCATTCTCAATCATTACGGGCCGACCGAGTGCGCCGACGGCGTGACGCATCATCTGGTTTCTGTGCCGCCTGCGTTGGCTGAGCCTTATGTGCCGATCGGCAGGCCAATTCAGAAAGTTGAGGTTTATGTCGCGGACGGACCAAGGCTCTGCAATGTAGGAGAAGTCGGCGAAATCTGTGTTAGCGGCGTCGGTGTCGCTGCCGGTTACGTCAATGACCATGTCCGCACCAAGGATGCGTTTGGGCCAAACCCGTTCTCAAACGACCTGTCCTTCCGGCGCTTATATCGGACAGGTGATCTTGGGCGCCTCCGTTCCGACGGCCTTTTAGAATGTCTAGGTCGACGGGATCGTCAGGTCAAAATTCGCGGGCACAGAATCGAGTTGGGGGAAATCGAAGCTCGTTTGTCCGCTCATCCCTTGGTGCATGGTGCCGTCGCAGTCGCCTCTGCCTGCGCAGGTGTAAAGCTTACGGCGCGAGATATAGCTGGGTCGGAGGCACAAGCCGAATCGCGGCGGCTGGTTGCGTATGTGTCGGCTGCAGCTGAACTGGCGGAAAGCGATCTTCAGAAGTTTCTTGCTGAGGCACTCCCCAGCTACATGCTTCCGGAAAGAATCATTCACGTCAGCGGTATTCCACTGACCAGGAACGGAAAGGTCGACTTTTCAGCATTGCCTGACCCGGGGAGTGTTCGGCCGGTATTGTCAACGCCCTTCGAGGAGCCGCAATCAGACCTCGAAGTCCGGCTACGTCAAATCTGGTCCGGCATTTTGCATATTGAGAACATAGGTGTGAATGACCAATTCATAAGCCTTCGCGGAGACTCGCTCCGCGCAATGCTTATATTGGGACAGTTGCAGACCTTGCTCGGAGTGAGAGCGGATTTCAGACTGGTCCTGAATGGGACGATTCGATCCCTTGCCGCTTCGATCGAGGCTCGCGCTGAGCCAAATCCATGCACAGCCTTGATATACCGAAAGCTTAACCGATCACCTCTGACGCGACTCCAGGAGCACCTTTGGTTTCTGGCGCAGCTCGATCCATCTGCCCGGAACTACATCATTCAAGGTGGGCTGCGGATTAAGGGAGACATCGATTTAGCTCGGTTCAATCGCGCCTGGACCGAGGTCATTCATTGCCACCAGGCACTTTCGGCGCGCTTTATCGACGAGGACGGTCCGGTTCAATGCTTTGATGCTCCGCCATGCACCAATCTTGAATTGATCGATGCATCTCATCTCACCTCCTCCGAGGCTGAGGAGTTCACGGCACAGCTTCGGCGAACGGAGCTGAAAGACAATTTCGATCTCGGGCAGGGCCAGTTGTTTCGCGCGCGCATGGTCCGGTTTGGTCCTGACAATCATCTCATATTGATCACCGCTCACGAAATCATCCTCGATGCCTGGTCGATTTCTGTTTTGCTCAGAGATCTTCAGCAGAGATATTTAGATGCCGCGGCGCCTTGGCCAGAGAACCGTGCGTCACTCTCGGGCCACGCGGCGTGGGAAAAACAGCACATTTCTCCAGAGGCGCTGGAGAACCAACGACACTATTGGCGTCGTCAGATTGGTGATGATCCGCCGGTGCTTTCGCTTGGAAGGGCGCGCCCGCAAACAGATTCATACCGAGGCGCCTCGCATCCAGTGCTGCTTGGCAGCGATCTCTCCAGTCGGGTAAGAGAATTCGCGCGCCAAAATAGCTGCACCACTTCGACAACACTACTGGCGTGCTTCCAGCTGCTGCTACGAATGTATAGCGGTCAGGACGATATTGTCGTCGGCATGCCACACGCTGTACGGGATCAACCTGGCAGCGCCGACATCATTGGCTTTTTCCTGAATATGCTGCCGATCCGAGCCGCGATCGATGCCGGTCAGTCCTTTGCTGCTCATGCCAGGCGCATCCAGAGCCTGGTCAGCGATGCCATCGCAAATTCGGCCTATCCATTCGGATGGATGGTCAGGGATAGTAGGTTATGTCGCGAACCGGGGCGATCACCGATCTTCCAGGTCATGTTCAACATGTACTCCGAAGCCGCCGAACCCGTTGGTCGGGACGAGTTGGCTCTGACATTCCGCGAGTATGACACAGGCTATGTCAAATTCGACTTAACACTGTACGCGCAAGATCACGGCGATGAGATTGCGCTCCAGCTGGCGTATGCGGAAGACATAATCTCGAGTGATCTGGCTGTCCGCATGGCCAACAATCTACGCTGTCTGATTGCCGCCTGCGTTGATAAGCCGCTTGTGCCCATTGAGGAACTAAGCTGCCTCAGCGCCTCAGACCGCACTATCCTGGATTCGCTGGATGGATCAATCCAGCGATATGAATCTGAATGTCCGCTTGTTGAAGCCTTCGAGCAGATCAGCGTCTTTAATCACGCCAAAGTAGCATATTGTGGCGAGTTCGGGGAGGTCACGTTTGGCCAGCTGCGTGAGCGCGTAGCAGCTATCCGCTCGTTACTGCGGGATATGAAGGTGGGGGCCGGCGATCTGGTCGCCATGCTTGTTGACCGGTCGCCGGACGTTGCCGCTGTCATGCTTGCGGCGCGAGGCTTGGATGCTGTTGTTGTGCCGATAGCGCCGGATTATCCGCGTGATAGGATCAAACATATCCTGCGAGATAGTGAGGCAAAGCTCTTGGTTCACGTGATTGCCACGGAGCCGGATTTTGACATACCTTCGATTTGTCTATCCACCTTAGAAAGGCGCAGCAGGACCGCGAATAGTGTCGCGCCTAGCGACAGACCGTTAGATCAGCGAATTGCGAACCTCATATACACGTCCTCCTCAACAGGTCGGGCGAAGGGGGTTCTTATACCGGAAGCGGCAATTCTCAACCGGCTGAACTGGATGTGGCGGTGCTTTCCCTTCGATAGCACCGACGTCATGGTTATCCAGAAGTCCGCCTGCCTTGTTGCGTCCGCTTGGGAGTATTTTGGTGGGCTTCTGAGAGGTGTGCCCACGCTGATCCTCACCCAAGGGCAGGTGCTAGATCCGGATCTGTTGTTGTGCAGTTTGGCAAAACATCGCGTGACGCGCTTTTTTGCGTCTCCGCCAGTCCTGTCCGGTCTCATTGGGTCCCAGAAACGGCAGCCGCAAAGGACCGCCTTGAGATTGGTCACAAGCAGCGCCGAACCGATGCCTTCCTCGCTGCCCGCTCGCTGGCGTGAGTCGTTTCCGGGCGTGCCGTTGTGGAACTTCTATGGTGCGACGGAATGTGCGTCCAATGCAGCCGTGCACGAAACCGAGGATGCGGATGACAACTCGACGCTTGTCCCAGTGGGGCGGCCAATCGACAACGTCAAACTCTACGTGCTCGATTCACGATTGAAGAGAGTGCCTGTTGGAGCCCCCGGCGAACTGTGCATCGCAGGCCGCTGTCTGAGCGCCGGGTACTGGCAGGACCAAGATCGGACTGACCGCTGTTTCGTGCCGAATCCGTATGATGGCGGACAATACAACGTGCTTTATCGAACTGGGGACATCGCACGCATCTCGACCAGCGGCCTTCTGGAGATTTGCGGCCGATCGGACAACCAGATCAAGGTGAGGGGCTTTCGCATTGAGCCGGAGGAGGTCGAAGTTGCCCTTGAGTCTCATCCGGCAATCGCAAAGGCCGCGGTCTTCGCAGAAGACGTCGATGACGATCGCCGCTTGACGGCGAGCGTGGTGCCCGCTCGCGAGAATCTAAGCTCTGGAGAGATTCTAGCCCACCTGCGCGACAGATTGCCATCCTCTATGATTCCGGCAGCCTTCAGGTTGGTTGAAAGTGTTCCACTGACGACGAGCGGAAAGATAGACCGTGCTCGCCTATCCTGCGTTCCTTACCACGAGATAGAAACTAGACCATCTGCTGAGCCCCGCACCAGGAACGAGCGAGTTCTTGCTCGGATCTGGGAGGATCTATTAGGCGCCAAGGGGGTGGGAATCGACAGCAGTTTCTTTGATATCGGCGGCGATTCTCTTCTGAGCGTACGTTGCGTCACGCTGGCGCGCAAAGCCGGGCTGAATCTCACCGTCAACCAACTTTATCGAACACCGACTATCAGGGACTTGGCGGCCGGGGAAGCGGAGGCGGCACCCCACAACGTCGCTTCCGCCGACGGCTTACTGCCTGTGCCCCCCGTAATATCGTTTTGGAATTCTCTTGTCGGCTTTGACGAGCATTTCAACATCGGCGATCTGTTCTTCTTGCGCGGCGGCATCCTGAACATCAAGATCCTGGACCGGGCTCTCGCCCATGTCATCGAGAGGCACGAAGGCCTCAGGCTGCGCGTTGCCCGAGCCCAAGATGGATTACGGCTGGCGATTGGGCCTTGTCCGACTGAGCGCATCGTGGAGGAGATCGATCTCGTCCGAATGACCGGCCCAGACCAGCGCAGGACAATCGAGAGCGTCTCGGCAAGACGTCAACACATGTTTCGGTTTGACGGCCACACGCCTCTTGTTCACGTCGCGGCCTTCCGTACTTCGGAAAGCGGCGATTACTATCTGCTGGTGCTGATGCATCATTTCGTAACGGATGGGATGGGCTATCGGCTATTCCTGGACGCATTGGAGGACGCATACAACGCTCTTGCTGCAGGCCATGATGTGAATGGTCCCGAGACCGTGCAAAGGCTCTCTCCCTGGTTGAAGCGCCTCGAGCACTACGCGAACAGCGAAGCACCAGGCGAACTCAAGCATTGGGAGGGCATTGACTACCATCAATTCGACTTCCGTGTCAGCGACGCGTCATCGGGCGGCACGAGTGTTGCCGAAGAAAGCGCGAGAGAGCTTCACGATGCAAGTCTTAAACGTCGTCGGGAGGATGCGAACGGCCGTTCGCTTCGGGTAGATCAGGCCAAGTACCATCTTGAGATCGACGGGGAAACGACAGCGAGTCTCCTCAGTATTGGAGCCAGATCAGCGCATTGTCAGCACTTTGATGTGTTTCTTGCTGTCCTGTCGGGTGCGTGTGGAGCCCTGTTCGGCAACTATTCGCTCTGGATTGATAGCCTGACCTCGACGCGAGGTCGACTGTTTGACGATTTCGAGTCATCTCAGATCATTGGTCTTATCAGCGAGCTCGTTCCGTTTTCATTGAATGTCACAGGAAGGGAGTCGCGTTCCGACCGTGCTCGTTTGATATACCGGCAGCGCAATGCGCTGCCGCGTGGGGGAATAGGCTTTCGGGCCCTGAAATTCCTAAACCGAGATCCAGCCGTGCGGTGTCGGCTCGATCGCCTGCCACTGCCCAGAATTGGGGTGAATTATCGCGCCGGTTTGCAGCGCCATTTCCCACGCCGTTTTCTAGGCACAGACCCTTATCCACTTTGGATCGGCGAACACATGCATCAAGCGGCGGCGATCCACGTCTTCTGGTTCGATGTCGGATATCAATCGGGGCATCTACAGATTGACACCACGTATGATCCGAGCATGGTCGACTATGGGGTGACCCGCCGTCTTTGCACGGCCTTGCAACAGGAGCTGTTGCAGACGATCAGCGAAATTCGGAAGATCTCGGGACACCTTCATCCATGAATAAGCCCGATGCGGAATTCGCCGCCGAGGCCGATCACGATGTGATGCCGAACAAGAACGCGCGCATCGATCTAGCAGACCCCGGTCTGTTCAGACTTATCCTACGGCTCGCCATTCCGTCTGTTGTTGGCCTGTCGATCAATGCGTTGCAGCAGGTTGTCAACGCAATCTTTGTTGGCGCACTCGGCGCGCAGGCGATCGCAGCTGTCAGCATGACCTTGCCGATCGTGGTCCTCCTCGCGGCGGCCGGACAGGGGATAGGTGTTGGAGCAGCGTCGTTCATATCTCGTCATCTTGGTGCTGGTGAGTACCTGGAGGCGAGTCGAGGCGCCAGTACCGCTCTCGCGCTCGCCGCGCCAGTCGGCATCACCGTCACAGTCGCTCTGTTTCTAAACATGCGAGAGATCTTCCTGGCGCTCGGAGCAACTCCAACCATCATGCCCCTGGCGCTCGACTACGCGACGACACTTTTGTTCGGATGCACCTTGATGCTTATGAACATCGTCAACGGCTTCATCGTCCGAGCCGAAGGCAACACACGATTCAGCATGTGGACGATGATGACCGCCTTCATCCTGAACGCTGGCCTTGATCCGGTGCTTATATCCGTGCTGGAGCTCGGTGTGCGAGGCGCCGCTCTCGCAACGCTCGTGTCTCAGACTGCGGCTATTAGCCTCTATATCGCGTATTTTACCAAGCGACACGGAATGGTCCTCGTCAGGATATCTCACATCTCGTTGCGAGCGGATCGCATCAGACAGATCGCTTTCGTGGGGGCGCCAGCGACCATGACCAGCATCTTATCTGCTATTGCCGTTATGCTCTTGTACGGAGCAGCTGCGCCCTTCGGCGAAGAGTCCATCGCGGCCGTGGGAATAGCCGTGCGACTCTTAACGATTGGCGCACTGCTTATCAGCGGTTTCTGTATGGGTTCTCAAGCTATCCTGGGTTTTGGCTGGGGCGCACGCGATTTTTCTCGTGTACTGAGGGCTGCAAAGGTCATGCTCTCTATGACTGTCGCTCTTTCGGTGACATATTCCGCGGCCGTTGTGATTTTTGCCCGACCTTTGGTCAGGCTGTTCAGCGATAGCGATAGCGTCAGGGAAATTGCCGTTTCTGCCTGCACCGTCTTCCATCTCTTTTTTGGACTGTATGGTATTGAGTGTGTCGTCACGGCGATGCTTCAATCGCTCGGGAGAGCGCGTCTCAGCGCGGTTGTGTGTTTCGCGAGGCATTATCTCTTCATTCCGGCTGTACTGTTGTTTCCGGCGATATCGGGTTTCAACGGACTGTTGGCTAGCCAAGCAATCGCAGAGTTGGGTGCCGGAATGATCGCGCTGCTCGTCATGTTGCGCCAGTTCGCTGAGCTCAGGCGAGGAGGACCAGCACATTCAGCCAGGAATCGAGAGCAATCGTTCACTTGATCAGGCATCATCCCGACCAAGTGATACATTCCTCGCGGGCGAAACAGCCAGCCGTCATCCGTTCCGGGCTGCGTGGTTGCCGAAGTCGTTGCCCCCGTAGGCGAGAACGAAGTCGGTTGGTTCCTTGGAATGATTAAGCGAAGAGTTCGTGTCGACTGCGCGCTTGTTTGCGGCCGCAAGATTCGCGCTATTCTTGTCGATGCGGTTGGTCGATGCGGTTGTGTTATTTGTGCGGGAGTTGTGAAGCCGCGCTGTAATAGAAGTTCTCGCTGCTGCGGGTCGAACTCGTCCCTGTCGTACGAGACGGATCCCAGAAAATAGGCCAGGATAATTGGGATCCTCGAGGCGATCCCATTCCTGCGACAAGGCTCTAAACTGCTCGGACTGATAGCAGGCCATATAGCTCTTGCGATATGGCGGACCGGGTGGACAGGCCGGCGAATGATCTTTGCTACATTCACTTAACTGGTGCTCGTAGGCGGCGACTGTTTCCTGATATTCATCATAACCGCGCCGCTGGCATCTGTCGTCTTGAACAATAGGGCCGGGCAGCAACAAGGGGAGCGGCTATCGCTAAGGGCTGACTTTCAGTCCCATTGGGCGCCGGCAACAACATGCAAGGCGCGGGCGCGCTTGTCGCACACATTAGGCATGCTGCGCGATTCGCTGGAGCCTGTCGCGAGCAAAGCGATTGTATCCGCGAATGACGGACGTAGTTGGCACATTCCTTCAAAAGTGAACATGTTCAAGGTGCGTCCGATGAGATTCCTGGGGGCATCGACGGTTCTGGCTTGGGCTTGCCCCAGAAGTTCTTTGATTGTGGCGACTGCCATCTCAATCGGACTAAGATCGGGGCTGTAGGGCGGCAGGAAGTAGGCGCGCGCCGTCGAGCACGAAAAATGCAATCACCCCTCGCAGGTGAGGCCCGCAAGGAACGTCGTCGTGTTTCAATGGCCGTTTGTGCGCATCGCCGATGGCGCGTGTGCTGACATCGGCCCATGCGTAACGACGTGCCATGGCGGTTGTCGTCAAGTGCCACCAAACAAAATCAAGGGCGACCAAAGTCCTTCACGCGGCCACGCTTCCCGGCGCTCAGTGACTTCGATCCTGTTCGTTGCGCTGCACCGCTTTATTTAAAGCTGGTCTCCTCAGCGGCGAAAAACCGAGACAGCATCGACTTCTTCGTCTTACGCCCGTTGCGCGGAGACGCTCGGCCATCACATCGAGCGTCAGATAGTCCAGGAGCCAACCTAGAGCCGCTTCAACGCGGAGCCTCGCTCCGCGCTAGGTCCGCAAAGCTGCTGTGCTGCGCGTTTCCTCGAACCCTCACCAAATGCATCGCGCTCGCAATCCGCCTCAACTCTCGAAACCGATAGTCCTCACCACACTAGGTAGGTATCGACCCACTGTTGATGCTGTATTGTAGACCAGGAAGATCGCATTGAATCAAACGCGCTGGTACGGCAAGACGAGGGCGCAATGGAAACAACAGCTAATCCGCTGAATTGCAAAGCACACGTGTTGAAGTTCATTGAAGAAACTCGCTTCGTTAGCGAGAGTGAACTGCAAGTCAACAACATTACACCTTATCACGTCACAAAGACGTATCGCGAACAGATCATCAAAAGCGGTTACTACGATCAGCTGAAGTACATCGTCGAGCCATCAATCAAGGAGTTCGAGAGCCCCGGCACCTTAGATACGAGCGGCGAGCACGACAACACAGTCGTACCGGGGCTCCAGCACAAGTACGCCCAGACCGGTTTATTGCTGGTGACGGAACGCTGCGGCTCATATTGCCGTTACTGTTTTCGCAAGCGCATTGTGGGCAGGGTTTCGGATGAAGTCGCGCCGGACTTCGATCAAGCCGCGCAATATATTGCGCGCAATCCCCAGATGACGAACGTACTCCTTTCCGGAGGCGACCCATTCGTGCTCAGGACCGCCAATCTGAACAAGATAGTTGACTACCTGCTGCCAATAAATCATTTGAGTTCGATCAGATTTGGCACAAAGATGCTGGCCTATGAACCAAAGCGGTTTGAAGATTCCGCTTTACCAGCGCTATTCCAGCGTATCCACAAGGCGGGTAAAACCCCAATCATCGTCACGCACTTCGACCACGTAGGTGAGATCTCATCCGACGCGGAGCACAAAGTTCGCACTTTGCGAGCACAGGGCGTGCAATTCCTTAATCAGTCCGTACTTCTCGCCAAAGTCAACGATGATCCCGAAATACTGGCCGCTACCTTCGCCAAATGCCACGAAATCGGAGTGCGACCTTACTACTTATTTCAAGCAAGGCCGGTGAAGGGTGCATCGCACTTCCAAGTCGCACTTCGGCGTGGACTAGAAATTGTACGCGGCATCAACCAACGTCTGAGCGGGATCGAGAAGACATTCAAATACATCATGTCCCATTACACAGGAAAAATAGAGATATTGGACTTAGGACAGGATGGCCGCGTGTATATGCGATACCACCAGAATAAGGTTCCTGAGAAGATCGGTAAGATCTTTTCCCGACCGCACGTCGCGACAGCCTGTTGGCTTGATGATCTGCCCGCACAATGAAATCTACCCCACGCTCTGCAGCCCACGAAACTCGGAGGGCGTACGGTGCCCCTGCCGCCCCACGAAGCGATTCAAGTTGAGCCGCTGGAGGCGGGCCCTGAAGCGACCCAGATTCACGGAAGAGCAGATTATCGCGTCTTGAAGGAGCATGAGGGTGGGGCGAAGACGGCTGACGAGGCTCGCAAGCATGGGATCTCCGAAGCGACGATCTACAATTGAAAGGTTAAATTCGGTGGCATCGATGTCTCTGAGGCCAGGCGTTAAAGCTGCTGGAAGAGGAGAACGCGGAGCTGAAAAAGCTTCTGGCGGAGCAAATGCTCGGCGCGGCCGCCCTTCTCGAGCTGCTTTCAAAAAGGCAGGACCCGCCACCAAGCGCTGCGGTTGCGCATCTACAGGCCGTCATGAGCTTGTCGGAAGGCCAGGTCTGCTCGATCATCGGCGCGGATCGGAAGATGATTCGTTACCATTCCAACCGCTCTGCGGACGCGGCTCTGCGCGGCCGGTTGCGCGATCTGGACCTGTGGGCCTACCAACGCGGTGTTATGCTGGACTTCTCCAGGCCCGGTAAGCCAACAGACAACGCGTTCATCGAAGCCTTCAACTTCCGGCCCGAATGCCTCAACACGCACTGGTTGCTCAGCCTTGCGGAGGCCCAAGAAAAAGTGGAGACTTGACGCAGACACTACAACGAGGAACGGCCCCTGCGCCATCGGCAACAGACCGCCCATTTTGCTGCATAACCACGTCGGCGCATCCAGCCCGCCAACGTGATCACGGCGAAAAACTCTAGTTCTGAATGGTCCAAAGTTCGGCCTCGCTGCAAAAAAGCCCGAGACTCTAGCCGCTGCTGGATGAAAATTCAGCAGGTCATCTTGGATAGAAGCGGTTGCTGCGACTTAATGTCAGTGCGGCCACGAACGAGAAGTCAGGATGACGCGATGACCGCTTTGACAGCTCCGACCTGAGCGATGTTCGCGCAGTCGCCGAGTGATCTTACGATATGCCGCCTTTCCGCCGTCACCCACCTTCAGAGAGGCCCGCAGTGGGAGATAGAACCGGCTGTACCACTCTCCGGAAGCGACGACCGTATCAGACCGTCTCGAGGCATCGAGCACAACTGGCGCGGCGATCGCAGGATCACTGTCGCCACATACGAAAACATCGGCAGCCGCGTACGACCTCTCAGCCCAATTGTGTAAGGTCATGTGCGATTCAGCCAACAAGACTATTGCAGAGACGCGACGGCGGGGGACAAAACTTATGAACATGAAGGTGGAGTAGGTGTCACCCTCGCTGCAGGAATGGCTTTTCGTATTGCGTCTTCCGCAGACCCCGGATCGTCGAGAGTCTTCGTTCGCCAGACAGAGCCGGTGGGGTGTCCTTCTCGTTATGCATAGTGCCGGCTCAAGTTTCGCGAAATTAATCGTGCCAATTCCGCTTTCACGAGGAGAGCACCGAACCAGTGCCAACGCGCCTACAAATGCGAGAAATCACTCGCCGGAACCAGCCTCTAGGCGCGGGCGCCATGCAGACGATCCCGAGGCGACCACAAGATCAGGTAGGCGCCAAAGCGACCCCGCGGTCCTAGCGTCCCCTCTTCCTGCCGATCATCGAGCAAACAGAAGTGAACCCGAACGACGAAGAGCAACGACGAAACGTTATTACATGCGGAATTAGGGTGGCGACGCTCAAGTGCTTTGGCGTTCTGATTTGAGCGCCGCAGAAGGCGACGAATGGCGGGGCGTGTGCGTAGGGAAAATCAGTCAGGGAAAAATCAGCCTGGGGAGCGTCAACCGGTTGAACCGACCACGACGATTGATCGGCTTACAGGATCGGATCCAGAGAGGGTTGGGCTGAGGCGCGGCGCAGACGATCTTACATATGGGGCTAAGCTTGAGATCTGATTCCCTCGGACGGACCTACCGGAACAAGGTGCTCACGGGGCGGTTGTCGGCTTTTTGGGGGAGCGGGGCTTCGACTAGGCGAGGGCGGTCGTCGCAATTTTGAAAGCTGCATCAACGTACCGCTCGATCCATTGTTACCGGCTTCCCGTACATCATTCGTGATCGGGCCGAACCGCCAATTCATTTTGGGTCTCCGCGACACGTCATCGCGCGGCACGAGCTTTGCGAAAGTAACCGCGAGACAGCCTGAGTATGCAAGTCTTGAAGGTCGCAAGAAGGATGCGAACTGCCGTTTCCTTTGGGAAGATCAGGCCAGGCGCCATCTGGGCGAAGATGTCCCGAATATTGTAGGCGCTCTACTGTGAGCAATTTAAGGATCGATGGTTGTCGCCCGTTTGCGCTGCGGATCTGGTGCGTCGATCTGCTGACGGAATCGAAGGCGCGACTGGCGTTCTCCAATGATCCGCGCCTACGATAGTGCGGTTGCTACAGCTTGGTCATATCCTCCGATCATGGGTTGGGCCGCGAGCTTTCGCCTAGTTGAGTCGGGAGCGAAGTTGACCTCACGCCGCCGGCGTATCCTAGCAAGAGCTACGGGATTGCTAGGCATAGAGGCTCGTACAAAGGTATTTGCATCCGCGCGGGACTGTACGGATTGTACGGAAGTGACGCAGTTTAAACACGTCGCCGCTGTGGCGATCGTGCGTTGGTTCGTTTCGAACGAAGTTTTCACACCGCTGACTAAGCCGATCTGCCAACGTAATCGGGCGAGCGGCGGAATGGTCCGCACCGCGACGCCAGTGGTTGAAATCTTCAGTTGGCGTTCGAGGAAGGCCCTGGTGGTCGAGAATGATTGGGGGCGAAGGTGGCTGGTCTCTGGGGTGAGCGGCCACCTGAGATGAAAAGTTTGGAGGGTTTTTATGAAGATGGCGAAGCGCCTTTTTCTAGGTTCGGCGGCGGCTCTGATCGCCACGGGGGGAGCGCAAGCAGCCGATCTCCCGGTCAAGGCCAAGGCGATCGAGTACGTGAAAATCTGCTCATTGTACGG
Organism: Bradyrhizobium sp. LMG 9283; assembly: GCF_045571415.1. Lineage (NCBI taxonomy): Bacteria > Pseudomonadati > Pseudomonadota > Alphaproteobacteria > Hyphomicrobiales > Nitrobacteraceae > Bradyrhizobium > Bradyrhizobium sp. LMG 9283. Next base: position 7,401,686 of record NZ_CP120691.1, on the reverse strand, counting down.
TGCCGGCTTTTACTACATTCCGGGCACTGACACTTGCATCAAGTTAGGTGGCTATCTACGCGCCGAAGTCACGCTAAACACGAGCTACCATTTCCTCGGCGCCGACAGTGGCGTAGGTGGCGCTAACAACCGTTTGAGCGACTACTACAGCACGCGTTCTCGCCAAGGTCTCAATATCGATACGCGCACCGTGACTGAATATGGCGTGGTCCGCACGTATTGGGAGGGCGCCTTCACTTGGACCACAGGTACCTATAGCGGTGCCGGCACCGGCGGGACGACCTATACGTCTTCGCTAGGCTCTCAGGTCGCGACGGGTACCCTCGGTCTCTACCACGCCTTCATCCAGTTTGCTGGTTTCACGTTTGGCAAAGCATATTCGCAGTTCACGACGCCTTGGGCGCAATATCCGGCGAACTCTTACGAGCTGCCGGGCGCCGGTGGCTGGGATCCCGTGAATCAGTTCTCTTATACTTTTGACTTCGGTCAGGGTGTGACGGCCTCCCTGTCGGCTCAGGACCAAGTCGCCACTCACCAGCTCGCTGTATGGAACGTCAGCAGTGCAACCCCTGTTGGCATGGCGACGGGCCTGTACGGAGCAAACGACTTCGGGGGCACGCGGAGCCCAGACTTCGTCGCGATGGTTCGCGTTGACCAGGCTTGGGGTCTTTTCCAAGCGTCGGTCGCCGCGCATGACAATCACGCTGCCTACTATGGTGCGACCGAGCTCACCGGTCATCCGGATGACAAGTGGGGCTGGGCTGGTCAGCTCGGCTTGTCGATCAAGAACATCCCGACTGGGCCGGGTGATACGATCAACATGTCGGCTGTGTATACGAACGGCGCAAGCCGTTACAATTTCCACGACTATACGGCGGCGCCTGCCTTCGCCATGTATGGAAGCACCGGTCTCGCCGGTGCTTACCAGAGCGTCGGCCTCGCCGGCGTATCTGATTCGGTGTTCGTGAGCGGCTCCAGCCAGCAACTGACTACGACGTATGGCTTCCAGGGTGGCTACAGCCACAACTGGGATCCGCGCTGGGTTACCAGTATCTTCGGCGCGTGGAGTGCTGTCCGCTACAACGGCACGGCCAAGGGCTATGTCTGCGGCGCGTTCGTAGCCAACCTCGCACTTTCGAGCGGTGTTGCAGGTTGCAATCCTGACTTCAACTACGCGGTTATTGGTACAAGGACGGGATGGACTCCGGTCAAAGGTCTGACCTTCTCGGCTGAACTCGCGTACACAATGCTAGACCAGAAGTTCGCGAGCGGAAGCACAGTCACCCTTCCAACGCAGTCGTCTATTGCCAAACCAGCTACTGCATATGAGCTGAAGGACCAGGGCAGCCTATCTCTGTTGCTCCGCGCGCAGCGCGTCTGGTGAATCTCCGTAAACTAGCAGAAGGAGGAAGGAAGCGGCTCTATTCAACTTGGTTTGACCTCCAAGAAGGCCTCCGGCATGCCCGCCGGAGGCCTTTCCGCGTTCAGGTACGCGAAACGAGCTGACAGGCGGGCGACAGCCGGGCACGGAAACGTTGGCGAACGGCTCCGCGCAATGAGCAAATTTGGTCGGGATAAATCCCACTAAATTCCCCGTGTGGCTATGCTTCCTTGTAATGTGTGCCGAAGAAAGCGGTTCACCAGCGGAATCATGAGACGAGCGGCGGCCAGCGTACCAGGTCAATGCGGTGTTCGCAGAACCAACGTGCCATTTGCGACGGATTGATCCCGCACCGGGCAAGCAGGCCCTGAACAATCGAGCGCTGCCGTTTTCTTGATGTTGAAGTAGCGATTGCGACGAGCTTGCGCACGATGATCATGGCAGTGATCTGCGCCTCGACGCAAACCAGTTCTCGATATGCGACCGCGCTGCTCGCGGCGACGAATTTTCGATCATTCTCACGGACGATACCTCGCCGACGCATGTGAGCCAATTCGCGGCTGAGCTGATCAGGACGTTGAGTGCGCCTTATGAGATTGAGGGCAACCAAGTCATTATCGGTGCCTCGGTCGGCATCGCGTTGTCACCAGGCGACGGCACCAGCAGCGCCGAGCTGATGCGTAATGCCGATATGGCGCTCTATCGCGCCAAAGAGGATGGCCGCGGAACGCATCGCTTTTTCGAGCGGGAGATGGATCAGCAGGTGCAGCGGCGGCGCGAGATGGAGCTTTATTTGCGCCGCGCCTTTGCCAGCAGCGAGTTATCAGCCGTTGATTGACATCGCGAGCGACAAGATCTCAGGTTTTAAGGCCCTTCGGCACTGGCCGCACCCAGGGAAGCGCATGAGCCTTCGGAGATCATGCTCGCGGTCAACCTGTCGCCGGTGCAATTCCGTAGCCGCAATCTGGTTCAGGTGGTGATTTCAGCGCTGGCGAATTCCGGCTTGGGGCTCGAGCTTGAAATCACCGAATCGGTGTTTCTGGCGGAGACGGAAGCAAATCTCTCGATCCTGCACCAGCTCCGCGAGCTCGGCGTCTCCATATCGCTGGATGACTTTGGAACGGACTATTCGAGCCTCAGCTACTTGCGCAGCTTTCCCTTCGACAAGATCAAGATTGATCGCTCCTTTGTGAAGGATCTGGCGAAACGCTCCGATTGCGGGGCCATCGTGCGGGCGATCTCGGGCCTCGGCCGGAGCCTCAACATCACGACGATAGCGGAAGGGTGGAGACCACGGAGCAGCTCGATTGGCTTCGTGCCGAGGGCTGCAACGAGGTGCAAGGATTCTTGTTCAGCGGCGCCAGGCCAGCCGCCAAGTGGGGCAGCTCTTGTTTCGCTTTGGCGCAAGGGCGTCCAGGGCGGCATGATCGCCGTGCCGCAGGAACAGCTTCGTCACGTTGAGGCTTCGCAAATCAAACCCGATCAGGCCACGAGGTCGCCCGTAGCCGTCTCTGCCCCCAGGAGTTGATCTCCAACACTTCTCGCGCGCCTTCACTGCGGGAAGGCGTGGTGCCAAGACGTCAATGGGGCTTCAGCGCTCTTGGCGGCAGCCGGCACCAGATGCACGATCCGATACCCGTTCTGACGCACGTAGCGCAGGAACGCAGGCAGCATGGCCGCCGTCCGCGTCTGCGCATCATGCAGCAGAATGATGCCCTTACGAGCGGCCTCGAGCCGCTCGATCAGGATTGTGAGCTCCTGCTCTGGAGTTATGTTCTCCCAATCGCTCGCCCAAAGGTCAGCTCCGAACACGACAATTCCGCGCGCCTGCAAGAGATCGAGCGTCGCAGGTGTCGCGTCGAAGTAGGGGAACCGGAAGAACGGTGTCGAGGGCATTTTGGTTGATACACCGTTTAGCGCTATTTCGACGGCGGCGATACCGCGCTCGATGTCCTCTTTCGCCTGCTCGAACGAGATTTTCGACATCATCGGATGCGACCAGCTGTGGTGCGCTACGGTGTGGCCCTGGGCGGCCATACGCCGCACGAGTTCGGGAAATTCCGCCGAGGATCTGCCGACCAGAAAGAACGTGGCTCGCGCGCATTCCTGTGCGAGCGCAGCCAGCACGTTATCCGTGTTGGGCATCCGCGGTCCGTCATCGAAGGTAAGGACGACTTCATGGTCCGCCAGAGGAAGCGTCTCGGGGAAGTTCTTCAGCCCCACCCGCGGGAAGAGTGCGGCATCTACAGCGAGCACCCGCGCCGTGCCGAGCGCATCCCGCCGATTGCAGCTAGAGGCGTCTGTCACGGCAGTACCGGCGAGCAGCGCCAGCACAGCGCAGCCGATGCCAAAAGCTATTCTGGTTAGGCGCAACTCTGTCATTGCGCTTTAGTGCCACCTAGATTGTTGGTGAGGCCGTAGTGCGCTCAGCAGACTATCTGATCGGCATGCGGGATTTCGGCGGATCGAGGCTCTGTCGTGCGCAAAAAGGTTGTCGAACGTCCGTTATCCGCTTGAACCGCTCCTGCTGCCTGTGTTGCTAAAGCTTGGGGTAGACTGTTCGTCTTTCGCAAGATCAGTGTCTTGGCGCACGCCCGGCAGCAAGGCGCATCGCGCACGTCCGCAGCGTCCGTTGGAGGTTCGAGAGCCAATTTTTCAGGGCGGCTCCGCCGATCCTGCGGGGCGACGCGCGTGATTGCGGCCTCGCGGCGCCTTTTCTTGTGTGCAGTCCGCGGTCATGACCACATTTCCAATCCATGTCAGCGACGAAAATCATTTAGCATCAGGTCATTCTGGTTTGTCAGGTCGTGCTCGCCTTGCTGTGGGCTGCGACCAAATGGACCGCGTGGCGGCTTGCGTTTCAGCCTCAACTTGGACCTGCTTGGTTCAAGCTCGGGGAGCTGGCCGGTCTACCAGCCGGCAGCCTTCTTCGTCCGGTGGTTCCAATTTGTTGCCTACGCACCTATTCTCTTCCTGCAGGGCGGGGCGATTGTCTTAGCCATGGCGCTGTCGGTCCTTCGCGCAGAAGAGGCGAGGGACGTCACCACCGACGGCCCGGCGCGCTGGGCCGACGCGCGGGAGGTCCGGCGCGCAGGCCTCTTAGGGGATGAGGGCGTCGTGCTCGGCCGGTTTCAAGGTCATTATCTGCGGCATGATGGTCCCGAGCATGTGCTCTGCTTTGCCCCGACCCGCTCAGGCGTCTTGTCATCCCAACCCTTCTGACATGGCCGGCATCGACCTTGTTCATGATATCAAAGAGGAAAACTTCCAGCTGACCTCCGGCTGGCGCGCGTTTTAGCCCGGTACTGGGGTTCGACCCCAACAAGCCCGGGAGCGCCGTTTATAATCCGCTTCTCGAGATCCGCCGCGTGGATTGCGAGGTCAGAGACGCCCAAAACATCGCCGATATCCTCGTCGACCCCAAAGGAGCGCTCGAACGGCGCAATCTTGGGAAAAGACCGCCATCCGCTGCTCGTCGGCGCCATCCTGCATGTCCTCAACGCTGAAGCTGACAAGACGCTCGCGGGCGTCGCGAACATTCTGTCCGACCCTGCCCGCCCAATCGAGGCGACGCTGAACGCCATGCTGGCAGCGGCGCATCTTGAAACCAGCGTCCATCCTGTGGTTGCCCCAAGCGCAGTGCCGGCGTGAATCGTGCCGATGCCGCCAGGATGGCCCGTGCCCCAGGCTTTCAGGAGATCGAGCGCCTCGTCGCCGCGCACCTCGCCGACCAGGATGCGGTCAGGCCGGAGACGCAGCGAGGAGCGCACCAGGTCGGACAGCGAGACGACGGCGTCCTTGGTTCGCAGCGCCACAACGTTTGACCCCTGGCACTGAAGCTGACGGGTATCTTCAATGAGGACGACCCGGTCTGACGTCTTGGCGACCTCGGCAAGAAGCGCATTCGTCAGGGTCGTCTTTCCGGTCTACGTGCCGCCAGAGACCAGGATGTTCTTCCTTGCGGCAATCGCCTCGCGCAGCGCGCTCGCCTGCTCTTGCGTTCATGATGCCGCGAGCGACGTAGTCATCGAGGCCAAAGACAGCGACTGCGGGTTTGCCGATCGCGAAGGTCGGCGCGGCAACGACGGGCCGCAGCAAGCCTTCGAAACGCTCGCCTGTTCCGGGAGCTCGGGCGAGATCCGGGGTGAGCCCGGGTGAACTTCGGCGCCGACATAATGCGCGACCAGGCGGACAATGCGCTCGCCGTCGCCCGGAGGCAGGCTCTCGCCGGTATCCGTGAGCCCGCTCGACGACCGCTCGATCCACAGCCGGCCATCAGGGTTGAGCATCACTTCGACGACGGATGAACTCAAGGAAACCTGCGATCGCAGGTCCGAGCGCCATGCGGAGCATGCGTGCTCCGCGTAGCTCAGCTTCTGAATGAAATGAGTGGATAACCACTTCTGCCCCCAAAATAAACGAGGCGGCGGACGATCAGCGACCTCTGATGGGACAAGTAGAAAAAGCAGAACCCGCGCTATCGCAACAATGGGTCCATGCCGTTCGTAGCCTGGCGTAAAAGAAGAAAGTTCGGGATAGATTGTTTCGACAGACAGAAGAACGGGGTGTTATGACGTCAGCCCAATGATAGCCCGGCGTTCACGCCTGATCTTCATCCGCCCGCAGGACGACAGAACCCGCGGCTTGACCAACGCCCTCCACCGAGCTCGAGCGCCCGCATCGCGGAAGCCGCAGCCGTTCCTGTCAGGCCCAAGAGCGACGGCATAGCAGTCGAACGGTAGACTCGTCTCACCACTCTCCGCTTCACCCGTCTCCAGGATGACCAGCTCAGCGGCCGGAACGATCACCTCATCCAGGATCCATAGCCCAGATCCCTCACGGGTGAGCAATGCCCGGGTTTTCCCTTTCAGGCGTTCGAGCCACGGCACGGGAACCCGAGAAGCGCTGCCAGCTGCAGCGACAGGTTCACTCCGAAAGCGGTCTGGTAAGCAATCAAGGGATAGTGCCCAGCGTCGAGAGGCCATTGCTCCAGAATCAGTCCCGTTCCGTATTGCACGATTAATGCCTAGCCAGTTGCAAGACGTTCAAAGCGCCGTTCGCGCCAGTGCAATCGGGAAATAATCTCCTATGATGGCGTAGGTCAGAGCTGTCGCTGACAAGGCGACCAGCCGATCCATTCGAAGACCAACTCGGCAGGCGCTGTTGCTGTCACCGCCCCCAATGAGCCCAGCATAATCATGAAGCCATTGAGAAGAGCCATACGCTCTTTCGGAAACCACAGGACGATGACTTTCAAGCCTGCCATCAGGGCGGCTGCGGTTCCCAGGCCGATCATGGCACGGCCAACGAGGAGCGACAGGACGCCTGGAGACAGTGAAAACCGCGCTGCACCCGCAGCCACAACGCCAAGGAGTGCGCTCTGCACCCGCGCGGCCCGAAGCGGTCCAGACACATCCCGATAGGAACCTGGACCGCCATGATGATCAGGAAATAGATCGACGTAAGCAGCCCAATATCGGCAACGCCATGCCCAAGATCAGTGTGAGGCGTCCAGCAATCAGCGTGTTGATCGTCCGGAACAGGTAGGACAGGTAGTACCCGGCCGCGAAGGGAAGAAACACGCAGGCTGTGAGCCGCCAAGTCCGATGGCTCCGAGGCCGGCAGGCGTGCTGCGCCATGAGATTCAGATGCAGGCGGGCTTGTCCTCAGCCGATCGATGGTTTCCCGTATCAATGGCTGCCGAGCCGGACCCGGCGCTCGACCTGCTCGACCAAGACCTTGAAGCGCCGCTCGCCAAGCAGGCAAGCCTCCGCTGCTCCGATGGCGGCATGGGAGGTGTCACCGTGAGGTGATAGCGCGCATGCAGACCGACCGTCTCGGCAATGATCGCAATATCGCGCTCGAGCCTCTCGATCTGGCCAATTATTCGGTCGAGAGCCTCATGAACGACCCGGTCGGCCGCCGGCACAGGATTGAGGAAGCCCTCAAGTGCCGTCTCGACCACCATGCTTTTTTTACTCCCGGGCGATCGCCGGCTGCTTCAAGGCGCTGGAACATGCTCTCGGAAAGCTCACCAGCTTCATTCAACATCGAGCTGGGCTGGCTTTCGAGCTCTTCATGGCCTTGCAATTTTTCTGCCTTGTCCACTTTGTGACCGCACAGAGCCACGACACGGCGCCTGCACCGCGCGGTAGACCCGATTGATCCCGGTGAATCGCCCCCAGCGATGACGGCTCACAAAAGCGGCAGGCCGAACGCCACATCAACCGCAGAGACAGACTTGTCGTACTCTGGCGCAGGCAAAGAAAGGATTGGACGGCCCGGTCAGATCCGGGCCTGTTCGGCTCGCGCGCCAACATCACAAACGCGCCTGTGAATGCGCTGGACTTGAACAAGGCGCCCGCCCCTCTCTTCCTTCACGGGCAGGTACCGCTGCAGGAACCACCTATCTCTGGAATGGGGCCTTCTAAAATGTAGAGCCGTTACAACGCCCCTCGATCGCGCGGATAAGTCTTTTCACCCAGGCTTCTCAGAGGCATCAACGTCCATACTCACTTCTTTGAGAAGGGTCGAGTCGATCCGCTGGACAGCCGCCGTCCGAGCGCTTCAACAAAGCGGCTGTAGCGCTCAGCTCATTTGGCGCGCGCGGCCGCACCTGACTGTTCGAAGGGCCGGGTCGAGGTCAGCCACAAGCGGATGAACAGCGCGACAGTCTCGAGTGTCACGGCGTCATTGCGCTCGAGCCTTTCGAGCACGCGCGATCCGGTCGACAGCTTCGTAGCGCTCGGAATCATCAGGCGAAAGGAACGAAGCGATCGTGGCCTCCGCAACCAGCGACTTGGGCTGGCTGCGATGATTTGCGAAGGTGTCGAGGCTCTTGAAGATCGCCGGATCGAGATAGATGCTGAGCTGAACTTTCTTCATTTGGACGGGCTCAGAGGTCATGCCATCGTCAGGATCGAGGCCGACGTTTCGCGCAACGCCCTGCATAGACTGGCTGAAGGCTTGCGCCTGGACGGCATCGGCGTCGCCCGCATCGAACTCCTGTTCGACAAGCGGCACCGTCACCTCGATCTCCTCATGCTGCGGCAGTTCCGGCTCCCGGCGAAGGCCCCCGTTCGGGTCCTAGCTCCTGCGCTTATGGCTCGTGAGCAGCTTGGCCGAGGGAGCTATGGGCGCTCGCGATGACCCAGTCATCGCCCTGCGCAGCCAAGGTGACACTTTTGGGCCCTGGTGGCTTCAGCACCCGCCGCTGGAACTGCGGATCCTCGTAGTAGCGGACTTTGGTGGCCCGCACCGGGTGCCCCCCGCTCGAGCCTGGCGCAGCGATCCAGCAGAGCCGCGGCAAAGACACGCAACTTGGCCGGATCGCTCGGCAGCTCATCAGGCAAATCACTCATTGGCCCAACTCTGCCATGCTTCGCGCCCCGATGCAGCGAGATTTGTATCTTTACGCAAGCGCTTTCGGCTGCGGGATCCGAGGCGCGTGCATCCGCGTCCAATCCATGCCGGCCAGAAGCGCCGACAACTGCGCGGCATTCATCCGCATCACGCCGGCCACGATGGGAGGCCATTTGAAGCCGTTGCTATCGAGCCGCTTCCAATACATCACAAGGCCGCTGCCATCCCAGACGACAATCTTCACCCGATCGGCGCGCTTCGCGCGGAACACCACCGCCACGCCCTTCATCGGATCATGGCCCAGCGTCTCCTTCGCCAAAAGCGCCAAGCCCTCCGCACCTTTTCTGAAGTCCACAGGTTGCGTCGCCACGTAAATCGTAAGGTTCGCAGGCGGCGTCAGCATGAACGTGTCCGTCGAAGCGCCAAGAACACATCACTCAACACAGCAAGGCCAGGCGCCCCCGCACCTCCACTCGTGCCCCCTGGAGCTCAACCGTCACAACGGCTGCTTCCGGCGACCCGGTGGGCTCTGCGGCCGCCGGTAGCGCCGATTCCGACACCACCGGCACGAACGACAGCGTCTCCGCCGAAGCTGGCAGCACCAACTGGCCCAAACGCGCCCGGCGCCGCCAGTCATGCACCTGCTGGGGCCGGCAGCCATGGCGACGGGCGACGTCTGTGACAACCGCCCCCGGCTCGAGGCTTTCCGCGGCAATCTGTGCCTTCAAATCATCCGGCCAGCGCTTTCGACCTGCGCCAGCGAACACTTCAATACGCGGTGACAACGGTCGTCTTATGTCGTCAGAATGGTCGTCCATTGTGAGCACCCTTCCAGAAGATGACTCTTCTAACGGTGCTCTCAAGACTCCGCACAAACAATCCAAAGGGCCTCGGCGCTACGCTTACGTTCGAGCTGATTGCGGCTTGAGTGATGAGAAAGCTGCGGATGCCATAGCCGGCCAAAGGCAAGCTGGCTCTCGAAGAAGTCGAGCCGGCCAAGAGCTGCGAACTGTTCGAGCATCAGGAGCAGGATCTGCTGGCGTCGGTCGGGATCCAGGCTCTCGGTCGGCGCCCGATCTGATTGAGGATGAGCCGCATCAATGGCTTCGTCCGGGACGATATCGGAAGGCGGAACGACCAGGTAGAGTGAGACGGGTCGAGGTCCGTCGACGAGATCGCGGACGCGCCAGGCGCTCCGTGCGGTGATCTTGGCAACGACTGGATCGCGGCAGAGCCCCAGGAAGCTCATCGCGGTTGAGAGAACGCCGGAGCGCTCGTTCTGGTTGTGACTGTCCCGCGCGCGCTGATCGCGGAGACCATCAACGTCATCGCCGTGCTGTCTGGCCGCGGTGCCGAGCGGCACTTGAGCGAGCTCGCTTGTGTGACCGGGCTCGGACCATCGGGTGATTACAGCCTGTCGCAAATCCGAGATTAGTCATGACCGCACGATCAAAGGAGGTTTCTTTTCCGCCACCGCATTCGCGGCGCTTTACCTGGCAACCCAACCGGCATGGGCTGCCGGCTCGAACAATGCCGTGGGAGCAGCCGCTCAACCAGATCCTGCAATCGGTTGAAGGCCCGGTCGCAAAAATCATCGCGGTCATCATCATCATCGTCACCCTCTCTGCCACAGCCAGCTGGCCTCGATAAACGTTGAGACCTGCGCGCAGATGCAGAAGTCTCTCCTTGGGACGTTTCGTTCCTGACTGGGGGCCACTCCTTCGAGTGGGCTCCTTTTTTTGTGGCATCTTTAGGCAAATTACGGAAAGCGGAGAGCAAGTGCGCACGACAACGGGCGCTCGCGGGCGCTAGAGCCGTGTGCGATGCCATCTGTACTCGTCCTCACGATCTTGAAGGAGACAGCCCGCTTCGCCGCGGCTCACAGTCGCTGGCTTGTACGAAGATGCTGGACACCTGGAGAGCGAACAGTTGTGTCCGAAATCCGAGCACACGATCGTGACGCATTAGAATTCTCTCGGAGCTGAGTCTCGCTTTGGTCAGAAACCCTACTGGGAGAATAGCGCTATCCGCCGCGTAGCTTGGAGGTGTCGTGCATTGTTTCGGACGCAGGGCGGTCCGGCACGTCTTCCTTCCATCGCACTGATCCAAACGGACGCTCCAGCATGCGGCGGACCCGCAGCGGGGCAGGACCGACATGGAAACCTGCGGCGCGCCGATCTAGCTCGCGCTCCGACTTGGTCGAGCGATTGCGCTGGCGCAAATAGTCTAGCCAAGTGGGGCAGTGATAGCGCTCAGTCCATAGTTCGGGGTCGGCGATGTCGCGCGCAATCGACCAGCCATAGGCGCCGTTGCGTTGTCGCAATAGCTGCACATCCTGCATGACCTTGTGAAAGGTCCGCGCATTTTCTTGCAAGATGCGATATTCGATCTCGACCACCAGCGGCCCACTTCGCGCGGTGAGCGCAAGCCGTACCTCAGGATCGGCCAGCGACTCGGCATCCTGGTCACTTGCTCCGACGGAGGGCATTCGAAGCCAGAGCCCTAGGAGTGGAGAGAGTAGCATAAGCGTCGAGGAAACCAGCAGCGCGACCTCGACTCCGGCAACATCAGTGAGGCGCCCCCAGCCCCAGCTACCAATCGCTATCCCGCCAGAGATTGCCGCCTGATACGCCGCAAGCGATCGGGCAGCCACCCATCGGGGGGCGGAGAGCTGTACGCCAATGTTGAACAACGTCAGCGACATCGTCCACACAGAGCCGGCCAAAAGCAGTGCGGCCGCTGTCATAACTGGGCTGCCACTCAGGGCGACGGCAGCGATTCCGCTCCCCATAGACAGAGCGCAGGCACGCACTGCGGCCTCGCCGCTCATTCGTTCGCGCACCTTCCCTAGAGCGATCGCTCCAACTACCGCTCCTAGACCGAATGAGCCAAGCATGACGCCATAAGTCTGTGCACCTCCATGTAGGAGATCACGCGCGACCAGGGGCATTAGCGCCAAAATCGAACTGCCCATCACGCCAGTTAGGAACGTGCGCGTCAGTACAATTTTAATGGAAGGGGAGTTGGTGATATAGCGTACGCCGGACACAATAGCGCGGCTCAGTTGCTCGCGCGGCAATCGCGATGGTTCGGCGACTCTCTTCCAGAGAAATAGGGCGACCAGCAGTGGCAGATAGAGCCATGCATTCAGCGCGAACGCTGCAACTGCACCCGTGGTTGCAACAACAACACCGCCGATTGCAGGTCCGAAGCTGCGCGCGATGTTGTAGCTGATCCCGTTGAGAGCAACCGCAGCGGGCAATGCCGCGGGCGGCACTTGCTCGCTGACAGAGGATTCCCAAGCCGGCGCCCTCAATGCCATGCCCCCGCCCATCACAAAGCAAAGCAGCAGCAACACAGCTGGTGTGGTGGAGCCTGAACATTCGACGATAGTTAGAGCGACCGCACCGCATAGCTCAATCGAGAGCGCAACCAAAGCCACGATACGACGGTCGTGCATGTCAGCAATAGCGCCAGCCGGCATCGCGGTCAGCATGATAGGTAGCATCAGCGCTGTCTGTACCAGTGCGACCTGGTCCGCGGACGACGTCATCTGAGTCATCGCCCAGGCCGATCCGACGCCTTGCATCAGGATGCCGAGGTTTGCGAGCAGGCTCGCAAGCCAGACGCGTCGATAGGTCCGAAAGCGTAACGGGGCGACGACCCCCTCGGAGCTGAATGTCTGTGGCCTAGATGGATCGATCATTCCTCTCGATCTCGCCCGTTCCTGCCTGATTTCCGGATCAAATCTGCTCGGTCAAGCTTGATCGCAACCCATCGTGCAAGCGCCTTCCAACTCGGCTTGCATGTTCCCCGTATCAGGGCAGCGCCAAGTTCTCAACGAAACTTGGTGAGGGAGCAAATCTAGTGAGAGACTTGTCTCATCTCGCAAGCGAGATCGACCTCTCGCTCGGAGCATCGAGGCTCCCGAGTATTGCGGGTTGCTTGGGCAGAGCAGGGCTATCGTCCGCAAGAAATGCCATGATGTACCGCGAATGAAGCTGGATCGCTTCGCGAGAATGCGGCGCGTCTCCAGGGTTAGGCGCCTAGGTTGAAAAAAGCTTCTGCCTATGTCGCAACCTTGTGAACGTGACATTGAGGTCACGGTGAGTCTATCTGATATCGCAATCTTTGTGTCGCATCGGACGAGACGCGATTCTCGCTTGTTGAAGCTCGCTGCCACCGGCGAATCTGACGAAACTTATCAGCCCAACGACAGTAGCGGAAAGTACAGCAGCGAGATTGCTGAATTTTTGCGTTCTGTGCCCGTGAGCGGCGAAAAAGTGCACAAGCGCGCCACTTTGTGGAGTAAGATGCCCAGACTATCCTTGCTCAATCATCTGCAGGCTCGATTGGAATTGCAAAGCCGACCTTAACGCGGTCGACGATAACCATCGTCTTAAAACCTTTGATGTTTGGATTTTCATAGAAGAAGCGACGCGTGAACTGCTCATAATCGTCCATCGTGCGCGCCGTAACGTACAGAACGAAATCAGCATCGCCTGTGACGTAAAATCCGTTGACGACTTCAGCTGACGATTTGATGGCCTTCTTAAATCTGTCGATTATATCAGTGCGCTCCCGCTCGAGGCTCACCAGTACGAGCATCTGAAGAGGTCTTCCTACAGCTTTTGGTGAGACGATGGAGACGTCAGCCTCAATAATGCCGTCTGAACGTAGCCGCTTTAGGCGTCGTTGACACGCAGTGGCAGAAAGCCCGGCCATTTCGCCAATTACCTCGGATGTCAGACGGTTGTTCTTTTGCACGATCTCGAGGATGCGGGCGTCTGTTCGATCATACTGCATAACTTCTCCAGCCTTCGGGTGAATCGCCGCGCCAACTGCCTGTACGATGCAGGAAATCTTCTGAACGACAGGAGATACGACGCAAATATGTGCGTCACATCAGTATCCTGAATGCATAGGCATTTCAACAAAAGGGCGCGTTGGACTTACAGATGGTCTTTCAAACTATTCAGCAGTCGGTGCCTGCGCCGTCTGAACGAGCAGGCCTGCGCAGATCAAGTGTTGCCGTACCTGTCGTACTTGCGGGGGAGGGTGAAGATCTGCTGATTGGGAGGGGCGTGCGGCCGTCGTCTATGTATACGGCGAAGACGGGCCCCTGCGTCCCGACGCTTACGTGAAGACAGGCGCGCAGATGATCGCCGCCTGAAGGTTGTTCGCTCCCATCCCTCTACGCTGATGGAGGCGGCCGACCTAGTCCATCAAGTCTCAACGTGCGGTCTCGATGAGCTCAAATGCGTCTGCTTCGCGAACCTAGCAGCTTCAACAGAGAGTGGTGCACAATGGCAATCAATATCAAAGAAATCAGCGAAAAAGACAAAAACAGCGTTCTGCATCCCTTCACCCATCTCAAGGACTTTGCGACCGGTAAGCTCGGCGAGCCGACGATCGTCGAAGCTGGCAAGGGTATCCGTATCCAGGACGCCAACGGCAATCAACTCATCGACGGCTTTGCCGGCATGTACTGCGTCAATGTTGGTTATGGCCGAACCGAAGTCGCTGAGGCCATCTCGCGTCAGGCCTATCGCCTCGCGTACTACCACTGCTATGCAGCGCACACGACCCACGAGCTCGCGATCCTTTCCGATCGCCTCGTCAAGATGGCGCCAGGAAAGATGAGTAAGGTGTTCTATGGCATGTCCGGTTCGGATGCCAATGAGACGCAGGCTAAGCTTGTCTGGTACTACAACAATCTTCGCGGAAAGCCCCAAAAGAAGAAGATCATCGCGCGGGAGCGTGGTTATCACGGTTGCAGCGTGCTTTCCGGTTCGATGACCGGGATGAGCTTCTATCATGACTATATGGATCTCCCGCTGCCGCAGATCGTGCGCACCGGCGCTCCGCATTATTATTGGGGTTCCAATGCTGAGGAGACCGAACGCGAATTCTCGGCGCGTCGCGCCATGGAGCTCGACGAGCTCATCGAGCGCCTCGGTCCGGACAATGTGGGCGCCTTCATCGCCGAGCCGGTGCTCGGCACGGGCGGTATCACGCCGCCCCCGGCGGGTTACTGGGAGGCAATCCAGGCTGTGCTCAAGAAGCACGACGTTCTCTTGATCGCAGACGAAGTGATCACGGGGTTCGGCCGCACTGGCTCGATGTTTGGCTCGGAGCACTACGGAATCCAGCCGGATCTGATAACGATCGCGAAGGGCCTTACGTCGGGCTACTTCCCGCTCTCCGCCGCGATTGTCGGTGATAAGGTCTACAAAGTTTTGGAAGACGGCGCTGATAAGGTTGGCGCATTTTCGCACGGCTACACGTATTCGGGTCACCCGATCGGTGCTGCAACGGCAAACGCCGTTCTCGACATCGTGGAACGAGAGAATCTGCCTGCCAATGCGCGCGACGTCGGCGTTTACTTCCAAGCCCAGCTTAAGGAAAAGTTCGCGCAATTGCCGATAGTTGGTGAAGTGCGTGGAGTCGGGCTGATGGCGGCTATCGAGTTCGTTGCCGATCGCGATAAGAAGAGGCGCTTTGATGCGTCTCTCAAAGTCGGAGCTCGCATTTCCAAAGCGGCACGCGATCGGGGGCTTATTGCCCGGCCCATGCCTCATGGCGACATCCTTGGCTTCGCTCCGCCGCTCGTGATCACCAAGGCGGAAGTTGATGATATCGTTTCGATAGCCGAGAGTGCCGTTCGCTCCGTGATGGACAACCTCGTGCGCGAAGGGGAGAAGGTCTAGAAGATAGCAGCCGGATACTTCGGTCACCACTTACCTAAGTCTGCGGCCGTGATGAGTAGCATCTGCTTGTCGCGCATATGCACCGATGAGGTCATAAGCTTCTCATCACAATCGGCGAAAGGGGGCACCGATCTAAAGAGCTCCATAGTCCCCTGCGTCCGAGCGGTAACTCGGGCACCAAACGGGTAAACGACACAAACAATGAACGGCAGGGCGGCGACCACGTATGTCCGATAGCATTAACTACAAACTATTTATCAACGGTGCGTGGCGCGTAGGAAATAACGGCGCCGATCTGCCCCTTCTCAATCCTGCCACCGAGCGTGCAATCGGGCGTGTTGCTGTTGCCTCAGTGCCGGATCTCGACGATGTATTGACGTCGGCACAGGCGAGCCTGCTGCAATGGTCGAATACGTCGGCCGAAGAACGCGGGGCACTTCTTGTTCGCGCTGCCCAAATTCTAAAAGGCAAAATCGATACTGCGGCGGCAGCGCTTTCCATGGAACAAGGCAAGACCCTGGCCGAAGCGAAGGGGGAGTATGCCCGCGCGGTGGAAATGCTCGAATGGAATGGTACGCACGCAGCGAAAACATCGGCTCCCTATCCGATAGACGAGAGAAGGGTCGTCGTGCCAGAGCCGATTGGTGTGGTTGCCGCATTTACGCCTTGGAACTACCCGGCAGTCCTTAACGCCCGAAAACTTGGCGCGTCTATCGCGGCTGGCTGCTCGGTCATCCTGAAAGCGGCGGAGGAAACTCCAAGCGCTGGAGTCTATATTATCGAAGCTCTACAGGAGGCGGGGCTTCCACGGGGCGTTGTGAATCTGGTCTTCGGAAATCCACCTATGATCTCTGAACACCTTCTCGCCTCGCCTGTCGTTCGGGCTGTGTCTTTTACCGGCTCTACGCCCGTCGGCAAACAACTCGCGAAAATCGCCGCGGGAAATCTGCAGCGATGCGTTCTGGAGCTTGGCGGGCACTCTCCCGTCGTCGTTTTTGAAGACGCGGATCTCTCGAAAGCCGCTTGGGCCATATCGGAATACAAGTTTGAGTGCGCAGGCCAAAGCTGCAACGCTCCTAGCCGTATTCTAGTAGCGAGATCAATTTATAAGGAGTTTCTGACGAAGCTTGTTCGCGCGGCAGAGAAGATCAGAGTTGGTGCTCCGGACGATCCTGAGACGGATATGGGGCCAATGGCGAATGGCAGGCGCATCGATGCCATGGAACGCCTGACGAAGGATGCTGTCGATCGCGGGGCGAAGCTTGAAACCGGCGGTACACGCATCGATCGAGCGGGCTATTATTGGCCTCCTACCATTCTGACCAACGTGCATCCTGAGTCAAAGGTGCTTTGCGAAGAACCATTTGGGCCCATTCTTACAGTGGCCGCGTTTGACACAATTGAAGAAGCGATTGCGGAGGCGAATGATACAGAATATGGCCTCGCTTCCTATTTCTTCACCGAGTCTCCGGAAATCCAGAAGCGAATGGTCCGCAGCCTTGTCGCGGGGGCTATAAGCATGAACCACCTCAAAGGTGTGTCTGCTGATGCACCAAATGCCGGAGTCAAACAGAGCGGCTATGGGTACGAAGGTGGTGTGGAAGGGATAAGGGCTTTCCAAAATCTGAAGCTCGTCAACGGGCTTAAAGCTGCGTCTGTCGCATGAAGGTCAAAGTCCAGAAAAACGGTAACTGGCCTGGACTTGCTCCTGGAGCAGCAATCAAACTGTTCTTCAGGCAAGAGAGACTCGCAAAGTGAGATGTTTATCAAATTCGTCCGTGCGCGGAAGCCAAGGCTGCTCCTACTTCTGCCGATGGCTACTGGAATACGATGAGCGGCTTGAGGTCTGCGCTCTTCGAGGCGATGGCAGGCCACATGGCGCAACGCTTAGATTGAGTACGCAATGAAAAACTCTACGGTCAAAGATGTGATTCTTGCTCCCGGAAACGGAAGCTTCTTTTATGACGATCAAGCTGCAATACGCGCCGGCGCTGCCCAGGATGGCTTTCGCTATGTGGGCGCGCCTCTGACGCGGGGTTTTACGACCATCCGCATGCCCTCGCGTTCACTCAGCATCGGCCTCGTCATGTCGGACGATACGATTGTGTGGGGCGACATGATGAACGTACAGTACTCAGGCGCAGGCGGCCGTGATCCTGTTTTTCAGGTCGACACAATCGAAGCGCTCACGAGATCCGTTGTGATCCCGCGGATTCTGGCTTGCGACGCTTCCAATTTCGTTGGTGCTTGTGAAAGTGTTCTCGCATTCCACGAGAACAAGCGTCTACCGCTCGCCATCGAATATGGCGTGAGCCAGGCTCTGCTTCGAGCCGCGGCGCATATTTCACGGATAACGCTCGCCGAAGTAGTCTGCTCCGAATATGACCTGCCACTACCACAGAAGCCAGTCCCACTTTACGCTCAGAGCGGGGATGCCAGAGAAATCAACGTCGACAAGATGATTCTCAAGTCTGTGGATGTGCTTCCGCATGGCTTGATCAACTCGCGTGAGAAATTCGGCGCCTCCGGCGAGAGGTTTCGCGACTTCGTCAAGTGGGTTGTTAGACGCACCAGGGAGATCGGCGAGCCTGGCTATCATCCTGTTCTACATTTCGACGTGTACGGTTGGATCGGGCTTGAGATAGGGCTGGACACACAGAAAATTGCCGATTTCATCGCGCGCGTAGCAGATGACGTGCCAGGGTACCGGCTTCATATTGAATGCCCGGCGGACTATGGATCAACAGAAGCTCAGCTAGTAGAGTACGCTAAGATTGTCGAAATTCTTGATAGGCGTGGCACCGAGGCCCGGGTGGTTGTCGATGAGCAATGCAACACGCTGGCTGACATCCGGCTCTTTGCCGAAGCGAAAGCGGCTCATCTAGTCCAGATCAAGATGCCTGACGTGGGCTCGATCACTGACTCTGCCAGAGCCGTATTGGTCTGCAGGGAAAATGGCGTCGGCGCATATTTGGGTGGGAGCTGCACGGAAACCGACCTGTCGGCTAGGGTCGCAGTCAACATTGCAGTGGCGACACAGGCTGACATGATCCTTGCAAAGCCCGGGATGGGCGTTGATGAGGGCATTTCTATCGTCGGAAACGAGCAAAGCAGACTACTTTCTGTTCTTGCCTACCGACGGTCGCAGGCTCCTGTCAGAATCTAGCGGCGACGTCGTGAGGCAGGCACTCGAAGGTATCACGGTTGTCGCCGTCGAGCAGGCGGTAGCGGCACCTTATGCATCTTCCCGCCTTGCCGACGCTGGTGCGCGTGTCATTAAAGTCGAACGCCCGGAGGGCGACTTTGCGAGGAATTACGATAAGTTCGTTCACGGCCAAAGTGCATATTTCGTATGGTTGAATCGTGGGAAAGAGAGCATCTGCCTTGACCTCACGCTCGCGCAAGATCGGTCAGTTCTTGAGTCGATGGTCGCTCAGGCTGATGTTTTCATTCAAAATCTTAAGCCCGGCAGCATCTCAAAACTCGGATTCGGATCGGCGGATCTTCGAAAGCGCCATTCTCGCCTAATAACCTGTGACATTTCCGGGTTTGGCGACGGGGGGGCCTTCTCGCACTTGAAAGCGTACGATCTGATAGTGCAAGCCGAGACCGGGCTTTGTGCGATCACGGGAACCGCGCAAGGCCCGGCGCGCGTCGGAGTTTCTGTATGTGACATTTCAGCCGGTATGACAGCTCTTAGCGCCATCTTGCAGGCGCTGCTTCTGAGGGAGCGAACCGGGGAAGGAACGGCCATCCAGGTCTCACTATTTGATGCCATCGCAGACTGGATGAATGTTCCGGTTCTTCAGTTTGACTACAGCGGCTATCACACTGCGCGCGCGGGCGTAAATCATCCGTCTCTCGCGCCGTACGGAGCCTACTGCTGTATGGACGGCAAAGACGTTATCTTCTCCGTTCAAAACGACCGCGAATGGGTCAACTTCTGTACCAAGTTCCTTAAGCGGCCCGAACTCGTGCGCCGTCCCGGCTTCGCCGACAACATGGAACGGATTGCGAATAGGGCAAGTTTGGATGCAATCATTCTTGATCGGTTTGCACAGCTCACGAGCGACGAAGCGATGAGTGAGTTGGAAGCTGCGGGGCTAGCGTATGGGCGGGTCAACCTGATTGAAGACGTGTCGAAGCATCCGCATCTCCGACGTGTGCCAGTGTCAACGCAGGGAGGCGATATTTACGTGATCGCGCCTGGCGCAATCTTCGATGGAGGAACGGCTCCGGAATTGCGACCAGTTCCGGCTCCCGGCGCCCATTCTGAGGCACTGCGCAAGGAGTTTGGGAGCTTCGTGCAACAGCGAACAGCGGGCTCGTAGGGATCACTTCGCAACGTCAGGGCATCTGCGAGTCTCAAGTTGATGAATATAGACAGGCGCCGTCTCCCGCGCTGGATTGCGGCTAGCCCGAGCGCGCCAATACGGGTTCTCGAGTATTTTGAAGCGCAATAGCTTGCGGCAATATTGATCCTGGTCGCTCTCTCTAAGCGTCCTATGCCGGAGAAAAAGTCTCCATAGAGGCGCAACGTGGGCGTTCAAAACGGCCTGTTTTCAATGAGTGCCGAAAGAGCTTCCTGTAAGCGTGGTCGGCGCTGCTTAGCCGAAATCCGCCGGAAGGGAGGCTGAAACGCGGGATTTAATCGTGACGTGCAACTCATTGCATTAATTAAGATGAAAATGACACTAGAACAGCCAGCACGGCCTTGCCCAGGAAGCGCAGTATGGCAGGGCACGAGACGCTACATCCGCGCGCGTTTCATGTCGAATATGCTTCAGCGACGTCCAATGCAAGGAGCCTCGCAATGCGGAGTGGAGCAAATCAGCGAAGTGGCGGTATGAAGCTTATGCTTGCGAAACATAGGACATCGCGCGAAGAGCCTGAAACGATCATCATCGGTGCTCAATTGCTGATTACACGCAATGTGTAGTTCTTGTCTGGACCAATTGTTGCGCAACCCCCAGGAATTGATTGATGAATGCCGTCCGAATTGATGGAAAGGCCATCGCCGAGGCTCTTCGGGCTCGCGTAGCTCGCGAGGTGACTTCTCTCCAAGTCCAATGCAACATCACGCCCGGCTTGGCCGTAGTGCTAGTAGGCGAAGATCCGGCGAGTTCATTGTATGTAAAGACGAAAGCCAAGCAGGCGCAGGCGGTTGGGTTCAAGTCAAGACAATTCTTGCTGCCGAGCAATGTCGACCAAGCCCAGCTGCTCGAATTGATCGAACAGCTCAACACGGATGTATCCATCGATGGCATACTGATCCAGCTTCCATTGCCCGGGCACATTGATCATTGGCGCATACTGGAGGCGATCGATCCGGCGAAGGACGTCGACGGCTTTCATCCGTACAACATCGGAAGGTTGGCCGCGGGGCGACCCATTCTCGCTCCTTGCACTCCCCTTGGGGTCGTCCATCTCATCAAGACAGTCGTGAGCGACTTGAACGGGCTCGACGTTGTTGTGATTGGTCGCTCTAACATCGTCGGAAAGCCATTGGCTGTTCTCCTCGGCGATTTCGGATGTACCGTCACAGGTGCGCAGCTCCAGACGCGAAACCTGCCGAACCTCTGTCGAAGGGCGGATATTGTGGTTTCCGCGGCTGGTTGCGCAGGATTGGTACGCGGCGATTGGCTCAAGCGAGGCGCGGTTGTCATCGATGTCGGCATCAATCGCACGGTCGACCCAGCCGGCGCCGTCAAAATCGTGGGTGATGTGGCTTTTGCCGAGGCCAGTGAGCGCGCGAGCTATATAACGCCTGTGCCTGGCGGTGTAGGGCCAATGACTGTTGCATACTTGCTAGCGAATACGGTTGATGCAGCAGTCTCGCGACGAGCTTTGGCGCCGATGACGAGGCTCGAGGCACGCCAAATTGGCACATCTCGTGTCGTGGAGAAGGGTCTTGCAGGTTAGAGGCAAGGCGGATCTGGGCGTGCTCTGTTTGAAAGACCGCCAATTCAACGTCGATCGCGGTCCTGCATCTTAATCGGCTTTCTCGAAAGCTCAAGGCCCTACGCGAGACACCTGTTCCTCGATGTACAGCCGCACTCGTCCGAACCTTCTACGGTTCACCGATCTACACCTCTCTCACAGCAGAACTGCGAGCCTTCCGCTGAGTTCGATGATATGTGGCAGCGTCTCACCTGCCATCTCGTCCGTACGCATCCGACGGGGGCCGTCTTGCGTGACGGATGGTAATTCGCGAAGCGTGTGACCTTAAGTCTAGCTTTAAGGTCATCAGGTGATGCGGGTCGAGGTTTTGGGCGGGCTGGAGCGTCGGCGGCGCTGGTCGCAGGACGACAAGGCACGGATTGTCGAGGAGACGTTGGCGCCGGGCGCGAAGGTGACTGAGGTTGCGCGTCGCAACGGAGTAGCGGCCAGCCTGGTGTTTACCTGGCGTCGACAAGCACGGACATCGGAACAAGTTGTACCATCTTTTACGCCGGTGCAGATCGCCGCCGTAACGGCATCGGCTGAGGAAACTCCGAAGCTTTTGCCTACGGTTGATGGCCGAGTTCGCTCCGTGGCGGCCGCGCGTACTGGATTGATAGAGATCGATCTCGGCAACCGACGGTGCATCCGGGTGGATGCGCACGTCGATCCGGAGGCGCTGGCGCGGGTCCTCGATGTGCTTGGACGCCGATGATTGCGATACCGGGGAATGTGCGAGTGTGGCTCGCGACAGGCTACACGGATATGCGCAGAGGCTTTCCGTCGCTGGCACTCCAAGTGCAGGAGGTGCTGCACAAAGACCCGCTCAGCGGTCATCTGTTCGTCTTCCGCGGTCGCCGAAGCGATCTTGTGAAGGCGATCTGGCACGATGGCCAGGGAGCCTGCTTGTTCACAAAAAGACTCGAGAGAGGAAAGTTCATCTGGCCATCGGTTGCCGGTGAATCGGTAACGATCGCCGGAGCGTGAGGCGCGGCTGCGAGCCGAGGCGGTGGCTGCCAGTGCGCAGGCGGAGCTGTCGGACAACGAGGCGCTGATCGCGCATCTCGAGCTGCGGATAGAGAAGCTCAAACGCGAACTGTACGGGCAGCGCTCCGAGCGCTCGGCACGGCTGCTCGAGCAGCTGGAGTTGGAGCTCGAAGAACTCGTCACCACGGCGAGCGAGGATGAGCTTGCCGCGCAGGCCGCAGCGGCGAAGACGCAGAACGTCCGCCCCTTCATGCGCAAGCGGCCGGTGCGCAAGCCATGGCCGGACGACATCGAACGCGAGCGCGTCGTCATTGAGGCTCCAACGACCTGTGCCTGCTGCGGTGGATCGCGGCTGGCGAAGATCGGTGAGGATGTGACCAAGACGCTGGAGGAGATCCCGCGCCGCTTCAAGCTGATCGAGACGGTACGCGAGAAGTTCACCTGCCGCGATTGCGAGAAGATCAGCCAGCCGCCCGCGCCGTTCCACGCCACGCCGCGCGGCTTCATCGGTCCGCAATTGCTGGCGACGATCCTGTTCGACAAGTTCGGCATGCATATCCCGCTCAACTGCCAGAGTGCGCGCTTCAAGGCCGAGGGGATCGACCTGCCGTTATCGACGCTGGCCGACCAGGTCGGCCACGGGAACTTCGCCGTCATGCCGCTCTTCCACTTGATCGAACGTCATGTGCTCGCGGCCGAGCGCCTTCATGGCGATGACACCGCCATCCGTATCTTGGCGAAGGGCAAGTGCACGACCGGGCGGATCTGGACTTATGTGCGGGATGACCGGCCCTTCGCCGGTCCTGCGCCGCCGGCGGCGGTCTATTACGCCTCGAGCGACCGACGAGGCGAGCATCCCCAGAAGCATCTGGCCGCCTTTGCCGGTATCCTGCAAGCCGATTGCTACAACGGCTTCGAGCCGCTGTTCGATCCGCAGAAGAAGATGCTGCCGATCACGCCGGCGTTTTGCTTTGCCCATGCGCGGCGGGGCTTCTTCGAGCTGGCTGACATCGAGAAAAATGCCCGGGAAGGCAAGAAGGGCAAACCGGTCTCTCCGATCGCGCTGGAGACGGTCAGACGCCTCGATGCGTTGTTCGAGATCGAGCGCGCCATCAACGGCCGCGGCGCCGACGAGAGGCGCGCCGTGCGCCAGGAAAAGAGCAAGCCGCTTCTCGAGGACATGCACGCCTGGTTGTTGCGCGAGCGCGAAACCCTCTCGCGCTCCTCCGAGGTCCTGAAGCCGATCAACTACATGCTCAGGCGCTGGGGCGACTTCGCCCGCTTCCTCGACGATGGCAGGATCTGCTCGACCAATAATTGCGCTGAGCGCGCATTGAGAGGCATCGCCTTGGGAAGGCGCAACTGGACCTTCGCCGGCAGCCAGCGCGGCGCTGACCGGGCCGCCATCATGCTGACGATGATCACGACCTGTCGCCTCAACGACGTCGATCCCAAGGCCTGGCTCGCCGACATCCTCGCCCGTATCGCCGATCTTCCCGCGTCGCGTCTGCACGAATTGCTGCCCTGGGAATGGAAGCTCCTGCGCCAAGGCGACAAGCCCGCCGATCAGCAGGCCGCCTGATCTTCACGCAACGCCATCATAGAGCTCGCCGTGCCCGCGCGCATGCGTCAATCAGGCGGTCTTCGTCGTATGCGTACTCTCGTCCTGCCTCAGGTAACCTCGCTCAATTAAATTTCGATGACCTCATCATACGCTACAACTCAGCGGGCGTTCGAACGTCGCTTATCCTGGTCCGGAGTCCCTCGTACGAAAGAGCGCTGATGGAAATGGGTGTGATCGATTCCAGCCTTCATGAATGTTCAGGCGCGGAAACTCGCTGTGGTTTCTCACTCGTTTGAGGCCAGATCAGACGAACTTACGCGATGATTTGCGCTTTGCAGAAAACTGGAGGTGCTAACAGCAGCCATCGTTAGAAACAAAGCCGATGTCCTGATGACGGCAATATGGACAGCGATAAACACCTCGGTCGGTAATGTGCAGTAAGTCCTCCAGTAGGAGAAGGCATTGCTCTGACCGATCTTGAGTTCAGCTAAGCTTTTTCGATGTCCTCGCGCCAGCGCCGCAATTAAAGCCTTCGCGTTTTGGCATTTGGACGCAGAATTGCTGCGCGATGCACGCTCATATCAACTTTATTTGGATCGGATGCTGGCTACTATGCGGAAGAAGGTGGTCCTTCCGGTTCGCAGGGAAGGGAATTCGCATACGCGGGAGGGGATCGGGTGTTGCATACTCCGCTGCACGCCACGCGCTTCAATGTGCTTGATGCATTGATCCGTGTGTCGGCGCGAGCAATCGTGCGAAGACCTGTATCGCGCGAATGGCTCATGCCCTATGTGCCGGGTGCGGCATCATGACCATGATGCGCCAGCCGCTAACTTCCTATTCCTTCAGGGGCAACGAAATGCTGCGCGTCGTCGTCGCGTATTGAGTTGCGCGAGGTAGATGCTGGTGCCGGTGGCGATCACATTTACGAATTTGATCGCGGTATACGCCCTTCCCCTCAGTCTAATCTTTGAGTTGTAGAATGCAAAACAAGCTGCCCTCCCACGCGGAATACGTCATTGTCGGCGGTGGTATCATTGGCCTGTCGATCGCCTATCACCTCGCCCGGCTTGGGCATCGCGACGTTCTGTTGCTTGAGCGTGACCAACTTACCTGCGGTACTACCTGGCATGCGGCAGGCTTAGTCACTCAGCTTCGAGCCACGGAGAACATGGCGAAGTTGGCCCAGTACACAGCGCAATTGTTTGGTGAACTTGAAAAAGTGACGGGCCAGGCTACCGGGTTTCGCCAAACTGGGTCCATCACCATCGCGGCCACACCCGAGCGGCTTGAGGAGTTGAAGCGGGGGGCGTCGATGGGCCGCTCTTTTGGACTCGAGGTCGAGTTGATCGACGCCGCTGAGGCCAAAAGGCGTGTGCCTTTGCTCGAAGTGGCGGATGTGCTTGGCGCAGCTTGGATCCCTTCCGATGGCATGACGAGTCCTGTAGACACCGCGCGCGCGTTTGCGGCCGGTGCTCGGCAAGGTGGAGCAAAAATCCTCGAACGCACTCCGGTGACGCGGATCATCGTGGAGGAGGGGCGAATTGCGGGTGTCGAGACCACGGAAGGCGTCGTGCGCACCGAAAAAGCTGTCATTTGCACGGGAATGTGGACTCGCGCGATGGCCGCTCATCTTAATTGGACAGTACCTTTGCAGGCGGCAGAACATTTTTATGTCGTAACCGAGTCTATTGCGGCCTTGCCGTCCGATCTGCCCACCATTCGCGATATGGATGCCGGCTTCTACGCAAAGCCAGATGCAGGCAAGCTGTTGGTGGGCTTCTTCGAATACAACAACGGCAAGCCTTGGGGCATGAACGGAATCCCTTGTGATTTCAGCTTTGATTCACTGCCTGACGACTTCGACCACATCGAGCCTTACCTTCTGAATGCCATGCGCCGCATGCCGTCCCTCGAAAACGTGGGTCTACAACTCAATTTCAATGGTCCAGAGAGCTTCACGCCGGACAATCGATTCCTTTTGGGGCCTTCCTCCGATATTGCGGGCCTTTATG
Organism: Bradyrhizobium sp. LMG 9283; assembly: GCF_045571415.1. Taxonomy (NCBI): domain Bacteria; kingdom Pseudomonadati; phylum Pseudomonadota; class Alphaproteobacteria; order Hyphomicrobiales; family Nitrobacteraceae; genus Bradyrhizobium; species Bradyrhizobium sp. LMG 9283. Next base: position 7,375,727 of record NZ_CP120691.1, on the reverse strand, counting down.
TGGCCGCCGGTTTCAATTCTTGCGGGATCGAATCTTCCGGCGGGGCTGGCAAAGTCATGGCCGGGTGGATGTCGACGGGTGTGCCTGCCAGTGATTATTGGGAAATGGACGTGCGGCGTGCCATGCCCTTCCAGCGCAATCGCAGATACCTGCGCGATCGAACCGTCGAGTCAGTAGGAAACCTTTGGGCACTGCATTGGCCACATAAATCACCTGCGACGGCGCGAAATGTGCGTGTGTCACCGCTGCACGATCGTCTTGCGGCCGCTGGCGCGACGTTCGGCGAAGCTGCTGGATGGGAAAGGGCGCAATGGTTTGGCAGACCTGGCGCGCAGACGGTCTCCCATGCCACTTTCGGTCGCGACGATTGGTTTAGGGCAAGCGGTGCAGAACATGAGGCGACGCGATCTGGGGTCGCACTATTTGATCAGACGTCCTTCGCGCACCTGTTAGTGCAGGGCCGTGACGCGCTCTCCTTGCTTCAGCGGCTCTCGACCAACAACATCGACGTTCCCGTAGGCCGTATCGTTTACACCCCATGGCTTAATGAACGAGGTGGCATGGAGTCGGACGTTACAATCGCGAGAACGGGCGAAGATGAATTCTTGGTGGTCACGGCGGCCGTGCAGCGCATCCGAGATCTGGCCTGGCTGCGAAAGCATGCCAAAGGTGCGGGGCACGTGTTTGTTGCAGACGTGTCGTCGGGCTACGCTTGCCTCTCTGTCATGGGTCCGCGTTCGCGAGAGCTGCTCATGCGCGTGAGCCCTACGGATTTCTCCGATGCTGCATTTCCGTTTGCGACTTTCCAACAAATCGAGATCGGCTATGGTTTGGCTCTGGCGTTCCGCATGACCTTCGTTGGGGAGCTTGGATGGGAGCTACACATTCCCGTCGAGCAGGCGCTCGGTATCTACGATGCGCTTGTCGCGGCAGGCCGGGATCTTGATCTGCGTCATGCTGGCTACGTGGCACTAAACACGTTGCGCCTGGAGGCGGGATACCGCGATTGGGGCTCCGACGTTAGTGATGAAGACTCGCCACTCGAGTCCGGCTTAGGATTCACAATCGCGTGGAAGAAGGGAGATGATTTCATCGGTAGAGCGGCCCTCGAATCGCAGCGCGCGCAAGTTCCGTGCCGCCGTCTCGTTCAGTTAGCCGCCCCGAGGGCCGTACCGCTCATGTTCGGAACTGAACCCGTCTGGCGGAATGGATCACTGGTCGGCTATCTGCGCTCCGCGGGCTTCGGGCATACTCTCGGCTGCGGCGTCGGCATGGGCTATCTGCGTTCCGAAAGCGGAGTGAGTGCCGAGTGGTTGGCTCAAGGAAGCTTTGAGATCGAGATCGCCGGCGAGAGGCACGCGGCGATCGCATCTCTTCGTCCCTTCTACGATTTGAACCGCACGCGTGTGAAGGGCGAGTGGCGGAAGGCGGAAGAACTCATTGCACCGGAACTCATGTTAGCACGCTCCAAGAAATGATCTACGTGTCGTTGTTTTCCACGCAGCTTACTGAAGAGTGACCGATTTGTGTGTCATGTCTGATCGTTCGATGATCCTCGTATTGTCCTGCCCCGACCGGCCGGGCATCGTTTCGGCGGTCTCAAGTCGTCTGTTCGAGGCTGGCTGCAACATCCTTGATGCTCAGCAGTTCGACGATACAGAGACTGGTCAATTTTTCATGCGCGTGGTGTTCGATCCCGGCGAGCAAGCGCAATCGGCGTCCGAAATCAAAACATCGATTGCTGAGCTCGCCGAGCGCCTCTCGATGAAATTCACTCTACGGGAGAGCGTCACAAGAAAACGTGTGATGCTGCTGGTCTCTAAATTCGATCATTGCCTGGCCGATCTACTTTATCGTTTGCGTATCGGCGAACTGCCGATGGAGGTGACTGCCATCGTTTCCAATCACGGCCGCGAGCATTTATCTTCGACCGATTTAGCCGACCTGCCATTCTACCACTTGCCTGTTACTAAGCAGACGAAGATGGAGCAAGAAACTCGCATTTGGGATCTCGTGCAGGAGACCAATACGGATCTCGTTGTCCTTGCGCGTTACATGCAGATTCTATCGGATGGGTTCTCCGCTAAGTTATCTGGGCGTTGCATTAACATTCATCACTCCTTCTTGCCGGGTTTCAAGGGCGCTAAGCCTTATCATCAGGCTCACGAGCGAGGCGTCAAGTTGATCGGCGCGACTGCACACTATGTAACCTCCGATCTCGATGAAGGCCCCATCATCGAGCAGGATGTTGAGCGGATCTCACATCGTGATACGCCGGAGGATCTGGTCCGCAAAGGTCGCGACATCGAGCGCCGCGTACTTGCCCGCGCCGTGCGTCATCACCTTGAGGATCGCGTGGTGCTGAATGGCAGAAAAACTGTGGTCTTCACTGGATGATCAAAAGGCTGAGCAGTCCAAGCGGATTTGCTCGATCAGTCATGTGTGGCGCTTGAGAAACCTGAGGGAGCAGTCTCGGTCTGGCGAGTTTGCATAACCGTGACTGAGTCTTTACCCATGCACCGGATGATCGTCATGCCGTAAATGAACTCTCGACATAAATCGCGCAACTTCCATTGGGTGACGGGCTAGGCGCTAGCAGTGCGAGCCAAACTGAAAGAGGATCGATGAAGGTCTTAGTGCCGGTAAAGCGGGTGGTCGATTACAACGTCAAGGTCCGCGTCAAGGGCGATGGATCGGGCGTTGAACTCGCCAACGTCAAGATGTCGATGAACCCGTTCGATGAAATCGCGGTCGAGGAAGCGCTGCGCCTGAAGGAAACCGGCAAGGCGACCGAAGTCGTGGTTGTTTCGATTGGACCGGCGCAGGCGTCGGAGACGATCCGCACCGGCCTCGCCATGGGCGCCGATCGCGGCATCCTGGTGAAGGCCGAAGGCAATGTCGAGCCGCTCGCGGTCGCCAAGATCCTGAAGAAGGTCGCGGAGGAAGAGCAGCCCGGCCTGATCATTCTCGGCAAGCAGGCGATCGACGACGACAGCAATCAGACCGGCCAGATGCTGGCCGCGCTGCTCGGCTGGTCGCAGGCGACCTTCGCCTCCAAGCTCGAGGTCGAAGGCTCTGACTTCAAGGTCACCCGCGAGGTCGATGGCGGCCTGCAGACCGTGAAGCTGAAGGGACCGGCGATCGTCACCACCGACCTGCGTCTCAACGAGCCGCGCTACGCCTCGCTGCCCAACATCATGAAGGCGAAGAAGAAGCCGATCGCGGAAAAGACCGTCGCCGATTACGGCGTCGACATCGCCGCGCGTCTCGAGGTTCTCAAGACGGCGGAGCCGGCGGGCCGCAAGGCGGGCGTCAAGGTCAAGGACGTCGCCGAGCTGGTGTCGAAACTCAAGAACGAAGCCGGGGTGCTCTCATGACGACGCTTCTGATTGCCGAACACGACAATGCGTCGCTCAAGGATGCGACCAACAAGGCCCTGACCGCAGCTAGCGCGCTCGGCGCGGATGTCGAGGTGCTGGTCGCCGGAAAGAACGCCAAGGCCGCGGCGGATGCCGCTGCCAAGCTTGCCGGCGTGAAGAAGGTGCTGCTCGCCGACGGCGAGCTCTATGCGCAGGATCTCGCCGAGCCGCTGGCTGCACTGGTCGTGTCGCTGGCGTCCGGCTACGACGCGATCGTCGCGCCGGCGACCTCGCGCTTCAAGAACGTGATGCCCCGCATCGCGGCTCTGCTCGACGTCATGCAGGTCTCGGAGATCATCAAGGTGGTCGCGCCCGATACCTTCGAGCGCCCGATCTATGCCGGCAACGCCATCCAGACGGTGAAGTCGAAGGACGCCAAGAAGGTCATCACAGTGCGGACCTCGACCTTCACTGCTGCGGCTGAAGGCGGCAGCGCGCCGGTCGAGAACGTGGCGGCGGCCGCTGATCCGGGCCTGTCGACTTTCGTCGGCGAGGAGGTCGCCAAGAGCGACCGTCCCGAGCTGACCTCAGCCAAGATCATCGTCTCCGGCGGCCGCGCCATGCAGAGCCGCGAGAATTTCGCCAAATACATCGAGCCGCTCGCGGACAAGCTGGGCGCCGGCGTCGGTGCCTCGCGTGCGGCGGTGGACGCCGGCTATGCCCCGAACGACTGGCAGGTCGGCCAGACCGGCAAGGTCGTGGCCCCCGAGCTCTATGTCGCAGTGGGCATTTCCGGCGCGATCCAGCATCTGGCCGGCATGAAGGACTCCAAGGTGATCGTCGCGATCAACAAGGACGAGGACGCGCCGATCTTCCAAGTTGCCGACTACGGCCTGGTCGCCGACCTCTACCAGGCGGTTCCGGAGCTGACGGACGAACTCGGCAAGTAGATGCCCAATGAGCTGAATAACCAGCTGCGGCTCTCGGTGGCAGAGGCAAGCGAGTCCTGAGCGATGGGACGATATTCTCGCGACGTTCTAGCCGAATTGTTCGCGCCGCGTGAGATGACTACCCGGCATTCTGCTAGCAGGACGAGATCTAGATGACAATGACCGGAACCGACGTGTTCTAACGCGGCTCAGAACGATTGCCGTTTGGCCGAGGCGACTTTCCGTTCGCCTCGGCGGACCTCGCCTACCTTTGAGACGTTCAGCCCGGACTCCAAAAACAGGGTGGTTTTTTCCGCGCTAAGAATGGCTACGCTCAGCCGCAGTCGGTGCCGTGCTATGGCTTGAGCAGCAGTGCGCCTGAGCGTGCGGCAAAGCTGCGCCGATTCTGCTGCAAATCGTTGGCGTGCGCTCAATGAAGGGAATAATCTGCCGATAACGAGCCGAATACGGTCGATGCGCAACGAAAGTTAAAGGTGGTATTCAAGCTCGACGCGGGCACGTTTCGCTCTTTGCACTGCGTTCGCGAGTCTGACCATTGCCCACCTTGCTCTGCGTCTTGGACGTCGCGCGCTACGGGAGTAAGAGGATTGCGCAGTTTCGGTGTTCGTCTTTGCGAGCTTACGGTTTCTGAGCGCATACTGCTGTGCTGTGAGTTTATCATCAGTCGCCAACTGTTGTGCTTCGTGCCTCTCACGAACGGGTGCTGGCATAAACCTTCGCATTGTCCTTATCGGCGCAGGATTTCGGCTTCGGAAGCGGCTACATTGATGAAATTTGGCTTTAGCAGGCCGATAATATTTCCGTGAACGACGAAAATTCTGCCGACACCAAGGTCGCGGAGAGAAGCGCGGGTGGGGAAACAATGCACCATGTGCTTGATCGCAGATGCCTCATGCAGGCCTGTCCGGGTCGTTTTGGCCGTGCGCTGACGAAGCTCCAATCTTTCAAGAAAGAACATCATGATCCGGTAGTCGGCAACGCCGCAGTAGCGAGAGAAGCGTCGGGATCGGCGAGAGCGATGCCAGGCACGAACAATGCCTTTGTGCAGTTTTCCAATATCCAGAAGACCTACGACGGCGAAACGCTGGTCGTTAAGAATCTCAACTTGGAGATCCCCCGGGGTGAGTTTCTGACGATGCTGGGGCCTTCCGGCTCCGGCAAGACGACGACGCTCATGATGCTCGCGGGCTTCGAGGCGCCCACCCATGGCTCGATCCTACTGGGGGGGCGCTCTATCGACAACATTCCCCCGCATAAGCGCGACATCGGTATGGTGTTCCAGAACTACGCGCTTTTTCCCCACATGACCGTGGAGGAGAACCTCGCCTTCCCACTCAAGGTCCGCAAAGTCGGCAAGGCCGAGAGCGAGGCCAGGATCAAGCGGGCGCTCGACATGGTCCGGCTCGGCGCCTATGGCAAGCGTCGGCCTGGTCAGCTCTCCGGTGGCCAGCAGCAGCGCGTCGCGCTCGCCCGCGCCCTCGTGTTCGATCCCAAGCTCGTGCTGATGGACGAGCCGCTCGGCGCACTGGACAAGCAGCTGCGCGAGCAGATGCAGCTCGAGATCAAGCATATCCACCAGGATCTCGGCGTCACCATGGTCTATGTGACCCATGATCAGAGCGAAGCGCTCACCATGTCGGATCGCATAGCCGTGTTCAACGACGGGGTCATCCAACAGCTCGCCGCGCCCGCCGAACTGTACGAGCGGCCGCAGAATGCTTTTGTCGCCCGCTTCATCGGCGAGAGCAACCGGCTGGACGGCAAGGTCGTGGGGATGAATGGCACGACCTGCAAGGTGGAGATTGCGGGCGGCAGCGTGGAGGCGCTGGCGATCAATGTCGAGGCGGTCGGTGGGCCGACCGTGCTGTCGTTGCGGCCGGAGCGGGTGAAGCTGAACCCGGCACCGGGATCGCTGCCCAATATCTTCAGCGCGAACGTTGCGGAGGTGATCTATCTGGGCGACCACGTGCACATCCGGGTTTCGGTCTGCGGCCATGATGACTTTGTGATCAAGCTGCCGAATTCGGAAGGCGAGGTGCAGGTCGAACCAGGTGCCGCGATCACCCTCGGCTGGAAAACGGAGGATTGCCGGGCGCTCGAGGCGTCCTGACGACAATTCGGGCCGCAGGGCAGGTCGGGTTTTTGATGATGCCGCTTCCATCCTGGAACGGCATAGCAAGGAGTGATTAAAGATGACGAGGAAATCCTTGATGATGGTCAGCGGCCTGGCCGCCACAGGTTTGGTGGCGGGCGCGTTGATAATGATAAGGCCCGCGTTAGCGGGCAATGAGCTGAGGGTCGTCTCCTGGGGTGGGGCCTATCAGGAGGCTCTACGCAAGGCCTATTTTGAGCCTTTCACGAAATCGACCGGGATCAAGATTACCGAAGACGCGTACAGCGGCGAGAGCGGCAAGATCCGCGCCATGGTTGAATCGAAGACCGTGAGTTGGGACCTGGTCGAAGTCGGGTTCGACACAGACGCATTGTGCGCCGCGAATATCGTCGAGAGGATGGACTGGAACAAGCTGGGCCTCGATCGCTCCAAGTTTATGGGCGACAAGAATGATTGCGGGATACCGTTTGTAGCCGCTGCTAATATCGTCGCCTATGATAAGGACAAGCTGGCGAACGGTCCGAAGACTATTGCCGACCTGTTCGACATGAAGAAGTTCCCCGGCAAGCGCGGTTTGTATAAGAGTCCCAAAAGCACTCTCGAATGGGCACTGATCGCAGACGGGGTGCCCGTAAAGGACGTCTACAAGGTGCTCGGGACACCGGAAGGTGTGGATCGTGCTTTCAAGAAGCTCGACACCATCAAAAGGGACGTCGTGTGGTGGAGTGCCGGTGCCGTGCCACCGCAGCTCCTGGCCGATGGTCAGGTCGTCATGACCGCGGCCTTCAACGGCCGAATCTCCGATGCCATCAAGAAATCCGGCAAGAATTTCGAGATCATGTGGGACGCCTCGATACTGGGTTGGGGTATTTGGGTCATTCCTAGGGGCAGTCCACGAATCGAGGAGGCGTACAAGTTCATCGCCTTCGCCTCTTCGCCACAGGTGCAGGCCGACCTAACTCACTACATCCCCTATGGGCCCGCCAACAAGGATGCGATTGCGCTTATTGATCGGGCGATCCTGCCCGACCTTCCCAATGCGCCCGCCAACATGACCAACGCTCTGGAGTTCGACTACGCCTTCTGGGGCGAAAGGGGCCCTGATCTGGATAAGCGCTTTGCCGCTTGGCTGGCAAGGTAGCGCAGGGAAGCGCCGGCGAGGAGGATCTCCGTTCTCCTCGCGGCAAACGGGTGGCCTAGAGAATTCGTTAGAGAGAGTTCGACGGTGACACGGTCTCTCCAGTCGCCGGTAGTCGCGATGGAGCAAGCACGAGGAGTCTATCCCACTCCTGCCGCTCCTCCCTTTCATCTTCGTTTAATCCTGATTGCCTTTTGCACTGCCGGTCGCGCGGATCGATATTGAATGCGGTCCCTAACGATACCCTGCTGACGACAACGCCGCGGAGAATGGCGGTGCTCAGCGAAGGACTTGCCTGACGCGAGCGTCTATGTCTGCGGTCGGGTTGAAACATGGGCTCCTCACGCTTTACCTACAATGTACAAACTCCGGACAGCTTCTCGTGCTTGCAGGTTAAGTCCATACCTTCTGTCGCTATCAGCGCAGGATTTCGGCGACAGGGGCGGCCACATTGAACAATTTAGCTCGAGCAAGTCGATAATGTTTCCGTGAAAAAACCTCTGTCGATACCCAGTGTCGCAGCGCCAAACCTAGGTTGGGAAGGAATACGCCTTTTGGTTAACTCAAGATCCCTCATGTCCGCCGATTCCTGCGGTTTCAACCGCGCGCTCGCGAAGCTGCAAGCGCTCACGAGAGTGCAATCTTTCAAGAAAGAACATCATGATCCGGTAGTCGGCAACGCCGCAGTAGCGAGAGAAGCGTCGGGATCGGCGAGAGCGATGCCAGGCACGAACAATGCCTTTGTGCAGTTTTCCAATATCCAGAAGACCTACGACGGCGAAACGCTGGTCGTTAGAATCTCAACTTGGAGATCCCCGGGGTGAGTTTCTGACGATGCTGGGGCCTTCCGGCTCCGGCAAGACGACGACGCTCATGATGCTCGCGGGCTTCGAGGCGCCCACCCATGGCTCGATCCTACTGGGGGGGCGCTCTATCGACAACATTCCCCCGCATAAGCGCGACATCGGTATGGTGTTCCAGAACTACGCGCTTTTTCCCCACATGACCGTGGAGGAGAACCTCGCCTTCCCACTCAAGGTCCGCAAAGTCGGCAAGGCCGAGAGCGAGGCCAGGATCAAGCGGGCGCTCGACATGGTCCGGCTCGGCGCCTATGGCAAGCGTCGGCCTGGTCAGCTCTCCGGTGGCCAGCAGCAGCGCGTCGCGCTCGCCCGCGCCCTCGTGTTCGATCCCAAGCTCGTGCTGATGGACGAGCCGCTCGGCGCACTGGACAAGCAGCTGCGCGAGCAGATGCAGCTCGAGATCAAGCATATCCACCAGGATCTCGGCGTCACCATGGTCTATGTGACCCATGATCAGAGCGAAGCGCTCACCATGTCGGATCGCATAGCCGTGTTCAACGACGGGGTCATCCAACAGCTCGCCGCGCCCGCCGAACTGTACGAGCGGCCGCAGAATGCTTTTGTCGCCCGCTTCATCGGCGAGAGCAACCGGCTGGACGGCAAGGTCGTGGGGATGAATGGCACGACCTGCAAGGTGGAGATTGCGGGCGGCAGCGTGGAGGCGCTGGCGATCAATGTCGAGGCGGTCGGTGGGCCGACCGTGCTGTCGTTGCGGCCGGAGCGGGTGAAGCTGAACCCGGCACCGGGATCGCTGCCCAATATCTTCAGCGCGAACGTTGCGGAGGTGATCTATCTGGGCGACCACGTGCGCATCCGGGTTTCGGTCTGCGGCCATGATGACTTTGTGATCAAGCTGCCGAATTCGGAAGGCGAGGTGCAGGTCGAACCAGGTGCCGCGATCACCCTCGGCTGGAAAACGGAGGATTGCCGGGCGCTCGAGGCGTCCTGACGACAATTCGGGCCGCAGGGCAGGTCGGGTTTTTGATGATGCCGCTTCCATCTTGGGACGGCATAGCAAGGAGTGATTAAAGATGACGAGGAAATCCTTGATGATGGTCAGCGGCCTGGCCGCCACAGGTTTGGTGGCGGGCGCGTTGATAATGATAAGGCCCGCGTTAGCGGGCGATGAGCTGAGGGTCGTCTCCTGGGGTGGGGCCCTTCAGTCGGCCCAGCGCAAAGCGCTTTTCGAGCCCTTCTCTCAGGCGACGGGGATCAAGATCACCGAGGACGAGTACAATGGCGAGGCTGCAAAGATCCGCGCCATGGTCCAAGCCAAGACAGTAAGTTGGGACGTGATCGCCAGCCTCTCTGAGTGGGTCACTCTATTATGCGACGAGGGCATACTTGAAACGCTTGACTGGAACAAGCTGGGTCTCGATCGAACCAAGTTCGTGGGCGCGTCTGATTGCGCGGTGCCTGCGGAAATTTCCGGTACGGTCGTGGCTTATGACAAGGACAGACTGCCGAACGGCCCGAAGACCATCGCTGACTTCTTCGACCTGCAAAAATTCCCCGGCAAGCGCGGGCTGTGGAAGACTCCCCGGGGCAATCTCGAGTGGGCACTAATCGCCGATGGGGTCGCCATCCCAGACGTCTACAAGATCCTAAATACGCCCGAGGGCGTTGACCGCGCCTTCAAGAAGCTTGAGACGATCAAGAAGGAGATCGTCTGGTGGACGTCGGGGGCCCAGCCGCCGCAGCTTTTGGCTGATGGTCAGGTCGTCATGACATCGGCTTGGAACGGCCGCATTTACGATGCCGTCAAGAACTCTGGCAAAAATTTCGGGATGATGTGGGACGCTGCGACCTGGTCTGCAAGCTCGCTCTGGACCATTCCTACGGGCACCCCGCGGCGGGAGGAGGCGTACAAGTTCATCGCCTTCGCCTCCTCGCCCCAGTCGCAGGCTAACCTGACGCGTTATGTCCCCTACGGCCCCAGCAACAAGGACGGAATGTCACTTGTCGATCCGGCGATCCTGCCCGAGCTTCCGAATGCGCCCGAGCATACAAACATGTGGTCGGTCGACACCAGGTTTTGGAACGAAAAGGGTGACGTATTGCGCCAGCGCTTCAATGTTTGGCTAGCGAAATAGACTGGGTGAAGAAATCGTGAGGAGGATATGGCCTCCTCACCGCTTCCAACGAACGAACTGACAGAGAAGTTGATAGTGATGACGGTCGCCCAAATAGCCGGCAGCCCCGATGGCATGCCGCTGCGCATCCAGCTGCAGCACGTCGAGCGCCGGCGTAAGCTGAGGGCTTTCACCCTAGTCCTGCCACTCCTCCTTTTTGTCCTGATTGGCTTCGCCTTGCCGATCGCTCGGATGATGTTCAATGCGGTCTACGACGATAAGCTGCTGACGATGATGCCGCGGACGACGGCGGCGCTCAGCGGGTGGGATGGCAAGAATTTGCCGGACGAAAGTGTCTATGCTGCTCTCGCCGAAGACCTCAGGCAAGCCTGGGCGCAGAAAACCGCTGGCGCGATCGGTAGGCGGATGAATTATGAGCTTCCCGGCGCCGGCAGCCAGGTCACGTCGAGCGCTCGCAAGGCAAGCACGCTTTCCGCAGGCCCCTACAAGGCGGCGCTGATCGAGATCGATCCGCTCTGGGGTCAGCACGAAGTCTGGAGCCTGCTGAAACGCGGAGGTTCGGGCTATACGGCCTACTACCTGCTGCGTTCGGTCGATTACCAATATGGCCCTGACAGCCAGATTGTTGCCTCACCGCCGGAGCAAGCGATCTTCCGTGACACGTTCCTACGCACTCTTGGCATCAGCATCGGCGTGACCACCTTGACGCTGCTGCTCGGCTTCCCGGTGGCCTATCTCCTGGCAACATTGCCGGTTAGGTCGAGCAATCTGCTGATGATCATGGTCGTGCTGCCGTTCTGGACCTCGCTGCTAGTGCGCACCACGGCATGGGTAGTGCTCCTGCAGCCACACGGCATCATTAATGATGTCCTGATGGCGCTACATATCATATCGCAGCCCGCAGAGCTCATCTACAACCGGGTCGGCACAGTGGTGGCCATGACTCATATTCAGCTGCCATTCACACTGCTACCGATCTACAGCGTGATGAAGACTATCTCGCCAAGTCATATCCGGGCTGCCCGCTCGCTTGGCGCCGGGCCATTCTACGCTTTTTGGATGGTGTACTTCCCGCAGACCCTACCGGGAATCGCCGCCGGCTGCCTACTGACCTTTATCCTATGCCTAGGCTACTACATCACGCCCGCGCTCGTCGGAGGCCCGAGCGACCAGATGGTAGGCTACTTTATCGCCCACTACACGAACGTGGAGCTCAACTGGGGGATGGCCTCAGCGCTTGGTTTCATCCTGCTCGCCGCGACGTTGTTGCTCTACTATGTCTTTAACAAGCTGGTCGGCCTCGACCAGATCAAGATGGGGTGAGGACGATGGCTGCTTCCGTCTATGCCACGCCGATGGAGAGGGGCTGGTACTATTTGCACCGGCTGATCTGCGCGGCGGTGCTGCTGTTTCTGATCGCGCCGATCCTCGTGATCATTCCGCTGTCCTTCAATTCCGTGCCTTTCTTCACCTATCCCATGGCCGGGCTGTCGCTGCGTTGGTATGAGGAGTTCTTCCTGACCATCCGCTGGCAGGGCGCGCTGCACAACTCGATCTTCGTTGCCCTATCGGTCACGATGCTGTCGACTGTACTCGGCACGCTTGCCGCGCTTGGGCTCAGTCGCCCGAACTTCCCCTTCCGTGCGGCGGTGATGAGCCTGCTGATCTCGCCTATGATCGTTCCCGTCGTAATCACCGCGGTAGCCGTGTATTTCTTTTATGCCGATGTCGGATTGCTCAATACGTATACCGGGCTGATCCTGGCGCACACAATGTTGGCCACCCCGTTCGTCGTTATCACCGTCATCGCGACTTTGACGGGTTTCGACCACTCGCTAACCCGCGCAGCCGCCGGCCTCGGCGCACGGCCGATCACCGTCTTCTTCAAGGTCACTCTGCCACTCATAATTCCTGGCATGATCTCCGGCTCGCTGTTCGCCTTTCTCACCTCCTTCGACGAAGTGGTGGTCGCACTTTTCGTCGCCAGTGCTGAGCAACGCACCTTGCCGAAGGTCATGTTTTCCGGCATCCGCGAGGAGATCAGTCCGACCATTACTGCCGCCGCCACCGTGCTGACCCTGTTCTCCGTTGCCATGTTGACCACCGTCGAGCTGCTGCGGCGGCGCTCGGAGCGCCTGCGCGGCATTCGCAGCAAGTAATGGCTCATGTCGATATTGAACGCGAAAGCGCGTGCAAGTTGTCTCTCATCCGAGTCCCCCAAAGGAAATGTCTCAATGGCAGCCCAACAACCTACCATGATCGCTACATCGGCAGTTGAGATAGAGAAGGCCAAGGAGAACCATATGCGCGATGGAGCTGCGATGAGCGAGATCGCAAGCGAAGCCAACCCCGACCTACTCGTCGGCGAGGGCAACAAAACGCGCTGGGAGCAGCCTGACCGTCGCCGGCACGGATGGCACAATCTCTATCGCCTCGCCCGCTACAGCACGAGCTATCGAGCTGGTCGGGTGATGAGGCTGCGCAAGCACATGGACCTGCGCATTGCCGAAATGGAGGCGGTGCGCCGGCTGACGTTGCTGCCCTGGTTCTCGGCTATGGTGGTGGTACGTGGCAACGATGTTCTGTTCGAGCGCTACGCGCCGGATTTCGGCCCGGATTGCCCCCACAGCATCCAGTCGATCAGCAAGACCATGATTAATCTGATCATCGGGCGTCTGCTGGAAGACGGCAAGATCGACCTGGAGCGAAAGGTCGCCGATTATCTACCCTGGATAGGAAGTGGCTATGCCGGGGCGACCGTTCAACAGGTCTTGAACATGGACGTCGCTAATGACTACAGCGAGGACTATGCCGATCCATACTCGACCGTTTACGCCCACTCCGAAGCCTACGGTTGGCGCTTGCCCGCCGACCCCGGACATGAGCACTCCCAGCGCAGCTTCCTCGCGACCATCACCTCGCGGGATACGACCAACCGCACTGGCGGCGCCGATTACAAGTCCGCCAACACGGACGTTTTGGGGATGATTGCAGAGGCCGTGAGTGGGCGATCGCTGCGCACATATTTGGCCGATATTGCTGATGCTGCCGGGATTGAGGGGTGCCTTCACATGACCACCGATCGAGAGGGCTTCCCGCTCATGTCTGGAGGGATCTGCTTCACGGCGCGCGACTTGGCTCGCTACGGCTCTCTTTTCGTGCGCCAAGGAAGGGGCATCGACGGCCAGCAGATCGGCAGCGCCTCATTCATTGAGGGATCGCTGCGGGGCGGAATCCGGTTGCCGGCGCCACGGGACGGGTTGCGCTACAGCAATCATACGTTCACCGACGGGCGCTGGCTTGGTCACGGAGGTTCCCGCGGGCAATTCATGCTCGCCGATCTGACGAGTGGCGTCGTAGCCGCGTTCTTCAGTGTCCTCGAGGTCAACGAGACCTTTACTTCGGACTATAATGTGTCGGTCATCAAGATGCTGACCGACATCGGCCGGATCGAAAAAGCCTAAGCGGCGGTAAGTTGCACCTGTCGTTTGCGCCCCAACTGCTTCCCGATGCAACGAGGCTCACCCTCGAGAGATGCTCAATTTGTGGTGCACAGAGTTGCGTCAGATAAAAGCGCGGCTCTGGTCGCTGTTTGTGCACCCCGGATGTCACCGGCTAGGCCCGCTTTCCTCAATGGACTGGTTGGACCTCAGCGGTGCAAGATCGGCTGTATCTGGGTCCGGTGACCCGGGCGACAGCACGCACTGCTGCGGCCCCAGCAGTTAGAGAAACACTGCGGGGCCTAGAGCATGATCGCCTGAGGCTGAATCGATTGGGGATTCCCAAATCAGGCGGGTTCTGATTCAAGATGCTGGCTGGGCTGGAGGCCAGCATCCCATGGGGAGCCTATTCGCTTGATTTGCGCGAGCGGGTCGTTGCTGCAGTGGCGGCTGGCGAAAGCTGCCGGTCAGTGGCGGCAACCTTCAAGGTCAGCGTTGCCAGCGTAGTGAAGTGGTCACAGCGGTATCGGGCGACTGGAAGCGCCGCAGCCCGGCCGCTGGGCGGCCATCGTCCCTATGTGCTGTCTTCCGAACGGGATTGGCTGCTCAAGCGGCTTGCCCAGCAACCGGACATCACCTTGCGCGCGCTGCTTGCAGAGCTGGCAGAGCGCGGGATCAAGGCCAGCTACTACGCGGTGTGGCACTTCTTCGAGCACGAAGGCATCAGCTTCAAAAAAAAAGCCTGCACGCCAGCGAGCAGAATCGCCCCGACGTCGCCCGGCGGCGGGCGCAGTGGAAAAAGTATCAAGGGCGGCTTGATCCCACCCGTCGGTCTTCATCGATGAGACTTGGGCCAAGACCAACATGACGCGCACCCACGGCCGCGCGCGCCGCGGCGAGAGGCTGGTCGCCAAGGCACCTCACGGCCGCTGGCGGACCTTGACTTTCCTCGCGGCGCTGCGCCACGACCGCATCAGCGCTCCCTGTGTGATCGATGGGCCGATCAATGGCGAAAGCTTCCTGGCCTGTGTCGAGCAGGTACTGGTTCCCTCACTTAAGCCCGGCGACGTTGTCATCATCGACAATCTCGGTAGTCACAAGGGAAAGACCGTGCGACGCGCTATCCGCGCCGCTGGCGCAAAGCTGTTCTTCCTGCCGCCCTACAGCCCCGACCTGAATCCAATCGAACAGGTCTTTGCCAAGCTCAAAACCTTGCTCAGAAAGGCAGCTGAGCGAACCCTAGAGGCGACCTGGAAGCGCATCGGCGCCTTGTTGGATTGCTTCACGCCGCAGGAATGCGCCAACTACCTTGCTAACGCCGGATACGCTTCAACATGAAGCAATCACGCTCTAGTTGTGGAGCCTCAAGAGGTTGTTCCCGGCTAGGCCGAGTCTGCTGATGGGTGGTTTTGACTCGAGACTGCCATGAGGGCGGTGCCAGTTGTAGCGGTGAAGCCATCGTGGCAGCTCAGCGGCTCGTTCTTTTGAGGTGGTGTAGGCCTGCGCGTAGGCCCACTCGCGCAGGCTGGTTTGAATGAAGCGCTCGGCCTTGCCATTGGTCTTGGGAGTATAGGGTTTGGTGCGTAAGCGTGGCGTTGAGGCCCTTGAGAATTTTCGTACGCAGTGCTGAGAGCGCCGCTAGAAGAGTCATCTTCTGCAAGGGTGCTCACAATGGACGACCATTCGGACGACATAAGACGACCGTTGTTGTCGCGTATCGAAGTGTATGCTGGCTCAGGTCGCAAGCAGTGGCCGGATGATTTAAAGGCCCAGATCGTCGCGGAAAGCCTCGAGCCAGGCGCGATTGTAACGGATGTTGCACGCCACCATGGCTGCCGGCCGCAGCAGGTGCATGACTGGCGGCGGCGGGCGCGTTTAGGTCAATTGGTGCTGCCGGCTCCGGCGGATACGTTATCTTTCGTGCCTTTGGTGTCGGAATCATCACCACCGGCGGTCGCGGAGTCCTCCCGATCACCGGATGCAGCCGTCGTGACGGTTGAGTTCCAGGGCGCTCGCGTGGAGGTGCGCGGGACGCCTGGCCTTGCTGTGTTGAGTGATGTGTTCTTGGCGCTTCGACGGACACGTTCATGCTGACTCCGCCCGCGAGCCTCATGATTTACGTGGCGACGCAACCTGTGGACTTCAGAAAAGGTGCGGAGGGCTTGGCGCTGTTGGCGAAGGAGACGCTGGGCCATGACCCGATCAAGGGCGTGGCGGTGGTGTTCCGTGCGAAGCGCGCCGATCGGGTGAAGATTGTCGTCTGGGATGGCAGCGGCCTTGTGATGTATTGGAAGCGGCTCGATGGCAGCGGCTTCAAATGGCCTCCCATCGTGGCCGGTGTGATGCGGATGAATGCCGCGCAGCTGTCCGCGCTTCTGGCCGGCATGGATTGGACGCGGATGCACGCGCCTCGAATCCCGCAGCCGAAAGCGCTTGCGTAACGATACAAATCTTCGCTGCATCGGGGCGCGAAGCATGGCAGAGTTGGGCCAATGAGTGATTTGCCTGATGAGCTGCCGATTCCGAGATGATGGTGCGCACCGTACCGACTTGATGGCGCGCAGGGTTCCGAAATGATCGCGCGCAGCATTCCGAGCATTGTCCGCGCAGCATTCCGATTTGATCGCGCGCAGTTTCGGATGGTGTGAGACCCGATCGTTGGGCCATTTCTCCGGCTGGAAGCAGCTGGGAGGATTGGATGCCGACGAGGAGGGTTATCATGCGCCAGGTGCGCGAGATTGTGAGGTTGAGCCTTGAGACTGGGCTCTCGACGCGCGTGGTTGGCGAGCGCGTCGGCATCGGGCCGACGACGGTACGTGACACACTGAAGCGGTTTGCGCGCGCGGGCCTAGCATGGCCGGTCCCGGAAGCGATAAGCGACGCCGAGCTGGAGCAACTGCTGTACGGGGTGCCGGGCGTGAAGCCGGGTCGCCGCAAGGTGGCAGAGCCTGACTGGTCCGTCATTGCCCGCGAGCTCAAGCGCAAGCATGTGACCTTGCAGGTGCTCTGGGACGAGTACATTGCGGAGCATCCGGACGGTTACCGGTACAGCCGCTTCTGTGACTTGTTCCGCAATTGGGAAGGCCGGCTGCCGCTGGTGATGCGCCAGCATCACGGCGGCGGCGAGAAACTGTTCGTCGACTATGCCGGCGACACGGTGCCGGTGGTTGACCGTAAAACTGGCGAGGTGCGTGACGCGCACATCTTCGTGGCGGTCATGGGCGCATCCAGCTTGTCGTTCGCGCTGGCGACGTGGACCGAGCAGCTCGGCGACTGGATCGCGGGACATAGCGCGGCCTACAGCTTTTTTGGCGGCGCGACGCAACTGCTGGTGCCCGACAACGCCAAGGTCGCAGTGATCAAGGCCTGCCTCTATGACCCTATGGTCAACCGCAGCTACAGCGATATGGCGCAGCATTACGGCACGGCGATCTTGCCGGCACGGCCGCGTCGGCCGAGAGATAAGGCGAAGGTTGAGGCCTGCGTCGGAATCATCGAGCGCTGGCTGCTGGGGCGGCTGCGGAACCGAACCTTTTACAGCCTGGCCGAACTCAACGGTGCGATCGCTGAGTGGCTGGCCAAGCTCAATGACGGACGGGTGCTGCGCCAGTATGGTCGCACACGGCGCCAGCTGTTCGAGGAAATTGACGCGCCGAATCTTAAGCCGCTTCCCGGCGAGCCGTGGGTCCATGCCGAATGGCGCCGATGCCGGGTCGGGCTCGACTATCACGTCGAGATCGAACGACACTACTACTCAGTGCCCTACCGCTTCGCCCGTCGCGAGGTAGAAGCGCGGATCTGTGCGCGAACGGTTGAGATCTTCCTGGGGGGCGAGCGTATCGCCGCGCACATGCGCGGCAGCGGCAACGGGCGGCACACGACGATCAGCGCCCACATGCCTTCCAGCCATCGGCGCTATGGCGAGTGGACGCCGGCAAAGATCCGCAGCGAGGCAAGCCGGATCGGCCCGATGCTGCGCCTGCTGATTGACCGGATCATCGAGGATCGGCCGCATCCCGAACAGGGCTATCGTTCGTGCCTGGGGATCATCCGGCTTGAGAAGCGCTTTGGCGCCGAGCGCCTCGAGGCGGCCGCGCTGCGCGCGATTGAGATCCAGGCTCGCAACTACCCGAGCGTTAAATCGATCCTCGAGAAGGGGCTCGATCGCGTTGCAACGCCCACATCCCCCGAGCGCGAGCCGATCCTACACACCAACATCAGAGGCTCGGACTATTACCACTAATAGGGAAGAAAATGCTGACACACCCCACGCTCCACTTGCTTACCCAGCTCGGACTTACCGGCATGGCCGAGGCCTTTAAGAGCCTCGCCGACAACGAGGAGGTCCATGGCCTCGCTCACGCCGAATGGTTGGCGTTGCTGCTGGACCATGAAGCGACTTGGCGTAACAACCGGCGCCTGGCACTTCGCCTTCGTAAGGCAACGCTGCGTCATCATGCCGTACCCGAGGATATCGACTACCGCGCACCCCGTGGGCTCGACCGCCGCTTGTTCGACATGCTGCTCAAGGGAGACTGGATCAAGAACCACGAGAATTGCGCCATTGTCGGGCCGACCGGCGTCGGGAAAAGCTGGCTTGGCTGTGCGCTTGGTCACAAGGCCTGCCGGGACAACCACTCTGTACTTTACACCCGGCTGCCGCGGTTGTTCGAAGAACTGGACCTTGCCCGGGGCGACGGACGACTCACTTCGCGGATGAAGAGCATCGCCGCGGTCGAGCTCCTGATTTTGGACGATTGGGGCCTCCAGGCCATCGACGCCAATGCCCGGCATCATCTGCTCGAAATCCTTGAGGACCGCTACGGCCATCGATCAACACTCGTCACCAGCCAGCTTCCAATTGCCAAATGGCATGAGCTCATAAATGACCCAACCTACGCTGATGCCATACTTGATCGGTTGCTTCACAATGCTCACAGGCTCGAACTGAACGGTGACTCCATGCGTCGCCCGCCGGTTCTTCCTCGACCTTGATTACATCGTCGGCCCGATGAAGACCGGGACTGCAGCCCGCGAAGCTGACCGGCCGCTACGGCACTGTTGGGGGTGCGCGTCCAGTCAGCTTCGCTCCATCGAGTGACGCCAGAGGTGATCTCTTCGGCCGCCGCTTGACCACCGGCTGCCGATAGTGCCAATTGCCTTTAACGATCGGGGGCTTCACATGCGCGCGATCAGATTGGAATGCTGCGCGGCATCAGATTGGAATAGCTGCGCGCGATCATCGGAATCCGCAATGAGCTGCCGAGCGATCCGGCCAAGTTGCGTGTCTTTGCCGCAGCTCTGCTGGATCGCTGCGCCAGGCTCGAGCGGTTGCTCAGGCTTGCAAAAGATGCGCAGTTCGGTCGGTCCTCGGAGAAGCTGGACGCTGATCAGCTGCAGCTTGTTCTGGAGGACATCGAAGAGGCCGTCGCGGCCCTCGAAGCAGCCGAGGATCGCGCCAATCCCAGAACCTGCGAGAAGAGGACGGCCGAGCGCAGAGCCAACCGTGGTCAGCTGCCGGAGCATTTGCCGCGCATCATCGAGACCCTGATGCCCCCTGTAACCTGCTGCCCGTGCTGCGCAGGCGTCCTTTTTGAGATCGGTCACGATGAGAGCCAGAGGCTGGACGTCGTACCGGCGCAGTATCGTGTCATCGTCACCCGCCGGCCCAAGCTGGCCTGCCGCGCCTGTCACGGCGTCGTCCTCCAGCACGCCGCTCCTGAGCGATTGATCAGGGGGGGATTGCCCACTGAGCGGCTTGTCGCGCATGTGATCGACGCCAAGTATCATTGGCATTTGCCGCTTTACCGCCAGGCGCAGATGCTGGCGACGCACGGTATCGCCATGGACCGTTCCACGCTCGCCTTCTGGGTCGGCTATGCCGCCCAGGAATTGAAGCCCCTGTGGCATCGTCTGCGCGAGCTTCTGCTCACCTCCTCGAAGCTCTGTGTCGATGAGACCCCCGCACCGGTGTTGGATCCGGGACGCGGCAGGACAAAAACCGGCTACTTCTGGGCGCTATCGCGCGATGACAGGCCCTGGGCCGGACCTGACCCACCTGGGGTGGTCTATGCCTATGCACC
This sequence comes from Bradyrhizobium sp. LMG 9283, assembly GCF_045571415.1. NCBI lineage: Bacteria > Pseudomonadati > Pseudomonadota > Alphaproteobacteria > Hyphomicrobiales > Nitrobacteraceae > Bradyrhizobium > Bradyrhizobium sp. LMG 9283. The sequence goes on along the minus strand of NZ_CP120691.1, from coordinate 7,355,691 downwards.
GGGCCGTGGGGCCGTTCATGGCTTGCGCTTGCTCGAGGGCTATCGCGGCATCATCCACTGCGACGGCTATCAGGCTTACAAGACCATGACCCGAGAGACGCGTGCGGACGCCCTGTCCGGGACGCTCGCCTTCTGCTGGTCGCATCTGCGGCGCCAGTTTGTGAAGATCGAGCGCGAGGCTGCTCCGGCGCCAGCTCCGGTTGCCCGCGAGGCTCTTGAGCGCATCGCCCAGCTTTACGCGGTCGAGAAAGCGCTCCGCGGCCGATCGGAGGCCGAGCGTCGTGCCGGCAGGCAGGCGCATGCCCGACCTCTCGCTACAGCCTTGAAGCAGTGGTTTGAGGCCAAGCTTGATCACCTTGCACAGAAGAGCGACACGGCGAAGGCCTTGCGTTACGCGCTGCGTCATTGGGACGGCCTGACGCTCTACCTTGATGACGGGCGCATCGAGATGGACACGAATGCTGTCGAGCGTGCGATGCGGCCGATCAAGCTCAATGCCAAGAACTCCCTTTTTGCCGGTTGCGACGAGGGCGCCGAGAATTGGGCAGTTCTTGCTTCGTTAATCGAGACCTGCAAGCTCAATGGCGTCAGTGCCGAGCACTGGCCCGCTGATGTTCTCGCGAAGCTCGTCAATGGTTGGCCTGCGGCGCGACTGGACGAACTGCTTCCCTGGGCGTCGACCTATACGATGCATACACACGATCCGAGGCTGGCGGCATGAGCCTGAACACGACCGGTCCGGATCAAGGTGACCCTCAAGGATGTGAAGCCGGAGGTGATGCGTCGCCTTCGTACCCGTCACCCTGCGCCTTGATCGGTTGCATCTGACGCTTCAGGAGGCATTCGGCTGGACGAACAGTCACCTCTTCGAGTTCTTCGCTGGTGAGGTCCGTTGGGGGATTCCTGATCCCCACAACGATTACGGCCACCAGCCCATGGATGCCCGCAAAGCGCGGCTTTGCGATATCGTTCGCGAGACCGGCGCCAAGACGATCCACTATCTCTATGACTTCGGCGACAGCTGGGACCATGTGATCAAGCTCGAAAAATGGTTCCAGAACACCACGACGGAGGGACTTCCCCTCTTGCTCGAGGCCACCGGCCGTTGTCCTCCGGAAGATGTCGGCGGTGCGTCAGGCTATGCCGAATACCTCGACGCCATCAGCGACCCCACCCATCCGGAGCACGAACAAATGCGCCTCTGGGGCCCCGAGCAGTTCGATCCCAACGTCGTCGACCGGAAGGCGCTCGAGGCCGCCGTCAACGCATTGTCGGAAATATGGAAGCCGCGTCGGCGCACCATACGCTCAAAATAGACGTCAAGCGCCAATCAAATGGGCCTCAGAGCTACGCTTACTTTGGTGCGGATGTGCTTGAGGCCGAGGCGCCTGCAGGCCTTCTGGAAAGCGAAGGATTTGTAGCACGAGCCGTTGTCGGTCATGACGCGCTCGACCGTCACGCCCAGGCTCGCATAGTAGGCGACGGCAGCCTTTAGGAAGGCAACGGCGCATCCCCTTTTCTCGTTCTTCAGGACTTGGCTGAAGGCGATGCGGGAAGCATCGTTGATACAGACATGCACATACTCCCAGCCCGGTCCCTTGCCACGGGAGCGCAGGTTGCTCTGTCCACGCCGATCGCCGGTGATGCGATGGCCGATCTGATTGAACTTGCCGAGCTTTTTGATGTCGATGTGGATCAGTTCGCCCGGGTTCTCGCGCTGATAGCGTCGGATCGGCTCGGCAGGCTCCAGCGCCGAGAGCCTGTTGAGGCCCAACCGCCGCAGGATCCGGCTGACGGTCGCCGCCGATACCCCGACCTGGACGGCAATATGCTTGCCGGTGTGGCGTTGCCGGCGCAATGTCTCGATCGCCGTGCATGTGGAGGACGCCGTTTGGCTTGGCAATGAATGGGGGCGTGAGGAACGATCTCGCAACCCATCCACACCTTCTGTACGGTAACGCTTGACCCATTTGGCAACAGTCTTCGGTGTTACGTTGAACTGGCGCGCGGCAGCTGCCTTGCACAGCCCTCCTTCAACAACGCTTCGCGCCATAGCCTCTCGACCTTTGGGCGTCAGAGGCGCATTCTTGTGAGTGTCCATTCGGTCCCCCGCGAATCACTGTTCGTTTGGCGACATCTGTAGCGCGTCGATCTGGATGGGAAGCGTATTGCCTCACGTATCGATGCTCCCGGGCGCGATCGGTTGCCTCATTTATTTTGCTCCTGGCTTGGGTTGAGGAGGAGGCCGGGTGCGGAGATGGCCGGGGTTTCGGAGCGCCCGGCCTCCTCCGCTGGCAGCCGCTACATCATTGCGGTGTCGTGACCTCTGACCTTGGTGGCATTTTCTCTGTAGGAGCGAACAGCAGCGCATTCGCTTGCTCGCTACGCCAGGATTTAAGCCGCCGTTGAAGCGTTCGAAGAAGCTTGTTCGGGTAGGCTCCAGGATATTCCACCTGCAGGCGGGAGAGCAGTTCGCTGCCAGTCCGCCAGGGCTCGGCTTCAAACCATTTTCGCAAATCTGGCGTTGCGCGAATGAGCGGGTCGGGACGCCGCCGGCCTCTTTTCGCCTTCACGATTGGCCGATCCGTCGGTCGCATAGCTCCGTCCTTCCAGGCCGTTCGCAGGCTTGCCAGGAAGCGATCGGTCGATTGCGATGCCGCAGCAGGATGGACGATTGGTTGGGTATCCGCGAGGGCCGCGAGGCGCTCCTGCGCGTCGCGGATGTCGCGCAACAACGCGACCGGATCGAGAGCGGCATAGATTTCTTGGAGATGGTGGCGGACTGCGTCAGGCGTGCGGGCGTCGGCGGCCAGGCGCTGGTGGGGTGTTGCCGGCGCGCTGTATGTCTTGCGCACACGAGCACCGTCGCGCTGCTTGGCTATCAGCTTGAACGAGGGTTGGAAGAAGTTTACGAACAGCCGCGCTGCTCGATAGAGTTCTGCCAGCAGCTCGGCCGCTTCCAGGCCTTCGAACCGACGATAGCCGACGATCCTGCGCACGACCGCGCCGTTCTTCTGCTCAACGAACGCCTGGTCATTCTTCCGGTAGGGGCGGCAACGCGTGAAGACAATGTTGGCTGCCTCGCAATAGCCTTTCAGCGTCTCGTTCATGAACACCGTATCATTGTCAGTATCGAGGCCGAGCAGCGCAAAAGGCAAATGTTTGCGCAATTCCGTCAGCACCGTGCTCAACAGCGTCTGTTCGCGCACGATCAGGGGAGCGCACTCTGTCCAGCCAGTAGCAATGTCCGTGAGCACGAGGGTCTGGATAAAGCTGCCGCGCGCAGATGGTCCGCTATGCGCTACAAGATCAGCCTCGACGAATCCTGGCGCCGGATCGTTCCAATCCGCCGACGTCCGTATTGGAACACTGCGACGCAGAGAATGCGCTGTGTGCCGCCGGCGCTTGCGACCCAATTTTTCTCGGATCGGCACCAGTACGCGGTCAATCGTCGCAGCGCTCATCGCCAAAAGCTTGGCGCGGATCTCGGGGGCAAGGTCGAGGTGGCCATGCCGTTCCATCGCCTCTATCAGCGCAGGCATTAACGCCTTCAGCCGCTTCCCGCAGATCCGGTCTGACGCTTCCCAAAGGAGCACGAGCGCGTTGTGTTCTGCCTCATTATAGATCCGACGTCGCGGCCGTCGGCCTGGGCGGGCGTCTTCCTGGCCTCGAAGTAGTCGCATCGGATGCTTGCGATGAAACCCAGTGATGTCGACGAACTCATCTAATATTCGTGCCTTCTTCGCGCGATCCGAATGCCGATAACGCACGCCTGCCGCCGCCGTCAGTTCCTTCCGCGTTGCCATGCTCAGCCGCCCCATCTGCGCCCCCGCTCGTCCCCGATTCAGGGGAGCAATTTACGTGAGGCAACGGCTCAGCATCCGGTAACAATTAAGGCGAGGCAATGCGCTTGGGCCTGTGCAGGATGAGCTCGGCCTTCCCAAGTAGGGCCGTAAGCGCTGTTCAGCGGCCACCTACCGGATGACGGGGTGATCTGCGAGTCTGCGGTTGTTTGAGCCGTTAGGCTTAGAATGGACACAGTGCGTAGTGCTATCGCGGAGCCGGTGCGTCGGCTTGAGGTCTTCACCGGAGCCGGCCGTCGGCGGAAGTGGAGCGACGAGGACAAGGCGCGGATTGTTGCGGAGACCGTGGCGAGCGGCGACTCGGTCTGTTCGGTAGCGCGACGGCATGGATTGTCGCCGCAGCAGTTGTTTGGCTGGCGCCGTCAGTTGCGAGAAGCAGCGGACGGTCATTCCGAAGCAGAAGAAGTACAGTTTGTACCGGCGGTGGTGGATGCCGTAGTGCCGGCGGCCGCTCTTGGCCGTGAGCGCAAACCGGTGCGTTGCAAGCCCAAGCCGGATGCCGGGATCATTGAGATCGAAGTCGACGGCATCACGAGCCGGGCCGGTCGTGGTGCGGACCCAACGATGATTGCGTCAATCGTCCAGGCGCTGAAGGCGAGCCGGTGATCGGTCCGTCGGGCGCGGTCCGGGTGATGGTGGCGACCAAACCGGTAGACTTCCGCAAGGGCATGGAAGGGCTTGCGAACCTGGTGCGCGAGAGCATGGGGGCTGACCCATTCTCGGGAGCTGTCTATGTGTTCAGGGCCAAGCGGGCGGATCGGATCAAGCTGGTGTTCTGGGACGGAACGGGTTTGTGTCTGTTCGCCAAAAGGCTCGAGGATGGGATCTTCCGCTGGCCGAAGATCGAGGACGGCGTGATGCGTCTGTCGGCGGCGCAATTGTCGGCGCTGCTGGAGGGGCTCGACTGGCGGCTTGTGCATGAAGCACGGGCGACGCCGGCGCCAACACAAGCGGGATAGTTGTTGGCGGCGCTGCGGCGAAGTGAATCAGGAGCGTCGGACGCGTCGCCAGATGGCGGCGAATATGCTCTGATTTGGGTGTGAGCGACGCCCTGCCTGACGATCTCGAGACGCTGAAAGCGATGCTGCTTGCCGAGCGGTGCGAAAGCGAACGGCTGCGTCAGATCATCAAGGAATTGCAGCGACATCGTTTTGGCCGACGGGCGGAGACGCTGCCTGAAGATCAGATGCTGCTGGGTCTCGAAGACGTCGAGCAGGTGGCAGCGTACGGCGAGACAGCGCAGGACGTCAGCGCACCTGAAGGCCGTGATGCGCGGGCTCGCAAGCGCCGCGGTAACCGTGGCGCCTTGCCGCCGCATCTGCCGCGGATCGAGGTCGTTATCGACATCGACCATAAGATCTGTCCCTGCTGCCAAGGCGAGTTACATCGGATCGGCGAGGATAGAAGCGAGCGGCTGGACCTGGTCCCGGCGCAGTTCCAGATCCTCGTGACCCGACGTCCCAAATACGCCTGCCGTGCTTGCGAGGACGGTGTCATGCAGGCGCCGGCCCCGACCCGGTTGATCGAGGGCGGACTTCCGACCGAAGCCACCGTCGCCCAGGTTCTTGTGTCCAAATATGCCGATCATCTGCCGCTCTATCGGCAGGCGCAGATTTACGCCCGCCAGGGCATTGAGCTCGATCGTTCGACGCTGGCGGATTGGGTAGGACAAGCAGCCTTCCACCTGCGTCCGTTGCATGAGCGCCTCCTTGGCAAGCTCAGGCAACGGCCAAAGCTGTTCGCCGACGAGACGACGATGCCGGTGCTCGATCCCGGCCGTGGGCGCACCAAGACCGGCCAGCTCTGGGCTTATGCGGCTGACGACCGGCCGTGGGGCGGCGCCGATCCGCCGGGCGTCGCCTATGTCTATGCCCCCGATCGCAAGGCCGACCGACCAATCGCCCACCTGGCAGGCTTCAAGGGGATGCTGCAGGTCGACGGCTATGCCGGCTATGGCAAGTTCGCCGAGCGTGGCGAGGTTCAACTTGCATTCTGCTGGTCGCACATGCGGCGTAACTTCTATGAACTTGCCGCTCCTGGTCCCGCGCCCATTGCAGGCGAGGCGCTCAAGCATATCGCCGAGTTCTATGCCATCGAGAAGGATATCCGTGGCCGTAGCTCCGAGGAGCGCCGTCTCGTTCGGCAACAGAAAAGCCGGCCACTGGCGGAAGCCTTCGAGCGGTGGCTCCGCGCGAAGCTCGCGTTGATCAGCCAAAAGGGCAAGTTGGCTGACGCCATCCGCTATGCGCTCTCACGCTGGGAGGGTCTGACGCGCTTCATCGGTGATGGCCGTATCGAACTCGACAACAACGTTGTCGAACGCTCTATCCGTCCGATTACGCTCAACCGGAAAAATGCGCTGTTCGCTGGCTCCGACAGTGGTGCCGAGCACTGGGCCATCATCGCCTCTCTAGTCGAAACCTGTAAGCTGAATGACATCGATCCGCTTGCCTACTTGACCGACGCGCTCACCAGGATCGTCAATGGCCATCCGAATAGCGACATCGATCAGTTGCTGCCGTGCGCCTATCGCAGTCACGATCTCAAAGCTGTGGCCTGAAAACAGCGCTTACGTAGGGCCGGAGCTCGGGGGAAGACGGCAGGGCACGGGATCGCCCCAGGATTAGGAACCTGCTGATCGATGTGTTTACAGCTTCTGTCTCAGGGCTGTGTCTTCATCGACTGTCAGCTTACCTGCAACGGGAGTCAATCAACAGCCCAGACCGACGTGCCATCGCTGTGCCGGACGATATTCGCTTTGCCACCAAGCCGGATCGCAGCGCAATCGGCACTCGCTGCCGATATGTCATTCGCGTGAGTGACCGCCGATGCCGGGCAAGCTCGTAACGGCCCCGTCAGTGGTGATCAGCGCCGGCGGATCGGTTGACAGCCAGCCTCGTTCGCCCGTTCGGCCACGGAGATCGGTTAGCGGCTGGGTGAGTTCAATTACGTGCGCACTACCTCCAACACGAGGGATGTCAACGCAGCCGAACGTGTTCTCCCGGCCGGCCTGGCTGAACGTGGGTCCATGACGCTTTACACAAGGTGGTAGTCGCTCGGACAGCTTCTCTTGCTTGCAGGCTAAGTCCACACCTTCTGTCGCTATCAGCGCAGGATTTCGGCTACAGCGGGGCCAGATTGAACAAATTTAGCTCGAGCAAGCCGATAATGTTTCCGGTGAATAAGCCTGTCGATGCCCAGGGTCGCAGAGCCAAACCTAGGTTGGGAAGGAATACGCCTTTTGGTTAACTCAAGATCCCTCATGTCCGCCGATTCCTGCGGTTTCAACCGCACGCTGACGAAGCTCCAATCTTTCAAGAAAGAACATCATGATCCGGTAGTCGGCAACGCCGCAGTAGCGAGAGAAGCGTCGGGATCGGCGAGAGCGATGCCAGGCACGAACAATGCCTTTGTGCAGTTTTCCAATATCCAGAAGACCTACGACGGCGAAACGCTGGTCGTTAAGAATCTCAACTTGGAGATCCCCCGGGGTGAGTTTCTGACGATGCTGGGGCCTTCCGGCTCCGGCAAGACGACGACGCTCATGATGCTCGCGGGCTTCGAGGCGCCCACCCATGGCTCGATCCTACTGGGGGGGCGCTCTATCGACAACATTCCCCCGCATAAGCGCGACATCGGTATGGTGTTCCAGAACTACGCGCTTTTTCCCCACATGACCGTGGAGGAGAACCTCGCCTTCCCACTCAAGGTCCGCAAAGTCGGCAAGGCCGAGAGCGAGGCCAGGATCAAGCGGGCGCTCGACATGGTCCGGCTCGGCGCCTATGGCAAGCGTCGGCCTGGTCAGCTCTCCGGTGGCCAGCAGCAGCGCGTCGCGCTCGCCCGCGCCCTCGTGTTCGATCCCAAGCTCGTGCTGATGGACGAGCCGCTCGGCGCACTGGACAAGCAGCTGCGCGAGCAGATGCAGCTCGAGATCAAGCATATCCACCAGGATCTCGGCGTCACCATGGTCTATGTGACCCATGATCAGAGCGAAGCGCTCACCATGTCGGATCGCATAGCCGTGTTCAACGACGGGGTCATCCAACAGCTCGCCGCGCCCGCCGAACTGTACGAGCGGCCGCAGAATGCTTTTGTCGCCCGCTTCATCGGCGAGAGCAACCGGCTGGACGGCAAGGTCGTGGGGATGAATGGCACGACCTGCAAGGTGGAGATTGCGGGCGGCAGCGTGGAGGCGCTGGCGATCAATGTCGAGGCGGTCGGTGGGCCGACCGTGCTGTCGTTGCGGCCGGAGCGGGTGAAGCTGAACCCGGCACCGGGATCGCTGCCCAATATCTTCAGCGCGAACGTTGCGGAGGTGATCTATCTGGGCGACCACGTGCGCATCCGGGTTTCGGTCTGCGGCCATGATGACTTTGTGATCAAGCTGCCGAATTCGGAAGGCGAGGTGCAGGTCGAACCAGGTGCCGCGATCACCCTCGGCTGGAAAACGGAGGATTGCCGGGCGCTCGAGGCGTCCTGACGACAATTCGGGCCGCAGGGCAGGTCGGGTTTTTGATGATGCCGCTTCCATCCTGGAACGGCGCAGTAGGGAGGAAGTAGACGATGAGGAAGACATTGATGGCGGCTGGTGCCTCTGCCGCAATCGGTCTAGCCGCCAATACACTCGCGCCGGCCAAGCCCGCCTTTGCGGAGGATCAACTCAAAGTCACCTCCTTTGGCGGCGCATACCAAGCGGCGTTGCGTAAGGCTTATTTCGAGCCCTTCACGAAGGCAACTGGCATCAAGATCACCGAAGATGAGTACAATGGCGAGAACGCCAAGATCCGCGCCATGGTCCAGTCCAATACCGTGAGTTGGGACGTGGTCGACGCTTGGCCGGTCTGGGTCCCTATACTGTGTGATGAAGGGATCATTGAAAGGATTGACTGGAAAAAGCTGGAACTCGACCCGACAAAATTTCTTGGCGGCGACATGTATGATTGCGGGGTACCCTCGGTTACGACCGCCACGGTCATCGCCTATGACAAGGACAAGCTCCCCAACGGCCCGAAGACCATCGCCGACTTCTTCGACACGAAGAGATTCCCTGGCAAGCGCGGACTGGCGAAGAGTGCGTACTACAAGCTCGAGTGGGCGCTGATCGCCGATGGCGTGGCCGTCAAGGATGTCTACAAGGTCCTCAACACGGCCGAGGGCGTCGATCGCGCCTTCAAGAAGCTTGACACGATCAAGAAAGACATCATCTGGTTTGACACCAACGCCCAGGCGCCGCAGCTTCTGGCTGATGGCCAGGTCGTCATGGTCCAAGCCCTGAACGGCCGCATCTACGATGCCGTCAAGAACTCCGGCAAGCATTTCGAAATAATGTGGGATACCCAAGCGAGAGAGTTTGGCGTCTGGACGATTCTCAAGGGCAGTCCGCATCGAGACGCCGCCTACAAGTTCATCGCCTTCGCTTCCTCGCCCCAGGTGCAGGCTAACCTAACTCACTACATCCCGTATGGGCCGGCCAACAAGGATGCGATCGCGCTTGTCGACCCAACGATCCTGCCCCACCTTCCGAATGCGCCCGACCATACGAATGCCTGGACGGTCGACAGTGCATTCTGGAACACGAAGGGTGAGGAGCTGCGCCAGCGCTTTACGGCGTGGCTTGCGAAGTAGCACCAAACGAAGGAATGGCGGGGAGCACTTAGGTTCTCCTCGCCTCTCCAGCGCACGAACGGGAGAGAAGTCGGGTAGCGACAATGGCGCTCAAATCGCTGGGCTGATATCACATCGCAGCCCGCAGAGCTCATCTACAGGCCGGGGTCGGCACAGTGGTGGCCATGACACCTATCCAGCTGCCATTCACGCGGTACCGACGACTAGCTATACAGCTTGCCCGTTTTCTTCGTCGCAGCTCCGCATGTTACTTCCGACAATCGGGCCCCGCAGCAATAATCACGATTGCGGTAGCGACATCCTGTCAAGCGTCCTGCAGTGATTTCGGCGGCGCGCTCCGTAAATGAATGAAAGATCACAACCGTTTTGCCGCCGGTGCAAGGATTTCGCTGCCGATCACCGCATTATCAATGAGACGGAGAGACGCGGCAGATAGAACATGCCGGCCATCCAGGGATGACGACGATCATGTGCATCGCCTTGATCCAGGCTCCAAGAAATCACGTCCGGTTTTCGGTTCTCGTCGTTCTAGGACCACCACTATCAGGATGCCCTCTGACAAGCCACGCGCGACTTGCTGGCGTCAGCGCGAAGGCTGACGTCGTAAAGCCTCGCGCTTTGCCCATTAAGCGCAGAAGTTCTGCTTGATGCGCGGGCCCATCGGTTAAATCCGGAGTCTGCGCCGGAGTACTATGATGGGATGAACTTATTAGGGTTCTGCTCAGCTTGGCATATTCAGCCTTGAGCTAGAGGAAAGGGTGACCATAGCCCGGATGTCCAGCAGGCCACGCAATGCCCCCACGAATTCCGCAGTTGAGCCGGAGAGGGCGCCGGCGATCCACGCCGATGTGCGTGATCGCCGAACCGGCCAAGGCTCGTGGCATGCCGCGATATCGGAGCGGCGCATTCGGAGCTCGAACGTGATTGCGGCGATCAGGCCGGCCGCGAAGCTGAGCAACCTTGTATTGGGCGCAGATTCTGCTCTCGATGCAGATCCACGGCAACGTAACGGTGGAGGAACCGGAACTCAAGTGCGTTTGACGCGACGAGCGGTCGTCGGGAGGAGCGTCAAGAATCCGCCACTGTATGGTTCCGCGCTAGCTCCGGCGGCGTTCGCAGGGGCGATCAATGCATAGATTGCAACGACTTCTTCGTCCGAAATCGATCGCGGCTTTTGGCGGCCGGCAGGCGGCCACCGTCGTGTCGGAATCCATCAAGATGGGCTTTGCCGGCGCGATCTGGCCAGTGCATCCCACCAAGGACGAAGTTGCTGGCCGCAAAGCTTATCGTTCAGTGGCTGAGCTGCCCGATGCTCCCGATGCTGCCTTTGTCGGCGTCAACCGGCATCTAACCATAGAGGTGATCAGGGCGCTGGCCGAGCGCGGTGCTGGCGGAGCAGTCTGCCTTGCTGCTGGATTCCGCGAAACGGAAACATGTGAGGATGACGGCGGGAGATTGGAGGCCGAGCTCGTCGCCGTCGCGGGCCAGATGCCACTGATCGGGCCGAACTGTTACGGCCTCATCAACTATGCTACCGGCGCGGTTTTGTTACCCGACCAGCATGGAGGGATCAGGCTGGCCGAGAACGGCCGTGGTGTCGCCATCATCACACAGTCGGGAGGTATGGCCGTCAACATGACGATGCAGAAGCGCGGCCTGCCGATCGCCTTCTTGCTTTCAGCCGGCAACCAGGCGCAGACCGGAATTTCCGAAATCGCGCTCGGGATAATCGAGGACGAGCGCGTTACCGCGCTCGGCCTGCACATCGAGGGATTCGACTCCGCTTCCGGCTTTGAAAGACTGGCGGCGCGGGCGCGGGAGCTGAAAAAGCCGATCGTTGCGTTGAAGGTGGGCCGCTCCGAGCAGGCAAGAAAGGCAACGCTATCGCACACAGCTTCGCTTGCCGGCTCGGATGCGGCATCCGACGCCTTTCTGAAGCGGCTCGGCATCGCCCGCATTGATTCCATTCCATCATTCATCGAAGCGCTGAAGCTTTTGCACGTCACCGGACCTCTCCCTGGGTACCGCCTATCGTCGATGGGCGGCTCGGGCGGCGAAGTCTCGGTGATGGCTGATAGCGCCGTAGGGCGGTTAGTGCATTTCCCTCCGCTTACGGACCAGCACCGCGCCCATGTCAAGTCGGTGCTCGGGTCGCTACTGGCGGTGGGTAACCCACTCGATTTCAATACCTTCATTTGGCACGATGAGCGGGCACTGATCAAGACGTTCACTGCCATGGTGTCGGGTGGTTTCGACTTTAACATGTTGTTACTCGACTTCCCGCGTTCCGACCGCTGCTCGAATGCTGACCGGTTGATGGTTGCCCGCGCGTTCGAAATGGCACTGAAGACCAGCAGAGCACAGGGCGCGATCGTCTCCTCACTACCGGAGAATATGCCCGAGGAATATACAGCCCAAGTAATTGCCGGCGGTCTTACGCCCCTGTGCGGCTTTTCGGAAGCCATGGACGCAGCCCAAGCGGCGGCCCTCATCGGCTGTGCCTGGCGCGAGCCGTTAGCTCAGCCGATCGATACCACAGGTGCCGGCGCATCCATACTCGCACGTGTGACGCAAGACGAAGCCGAGGCCAAGGAAAGGCTGATTAGGGCGGGGCTGCCGGTGCCTAAGGGGGCGCGCGTCAGTAATGCCTTGGAGGCAGTCGCCTCGTCCACGGCTCTTGGCTTCCCGGTCGCACTGAAGGTGCTCGGCGTCGCCCACAAGTCCGAGCTGGGCGCCGTACGCCTAAACCTCACCGACGCCGAATCGGTTAGCGCCGCTGCATGCGACCTGCTGAAGATCAGTAGCGACCTGTATGTCGAGAGAATGGTGCATGGCGGTGTCGCCGAACTCATCGTCGGCTTCACTCGCGATCCGATGTTCGGTCCTGTGATGACGCTGGGCAGCGGCGGCGTGCTTGTTGAGCTCTTGCGCGACACCATCAGCCTGCTCCTGCCGGCTACGCGGGAGGACCTCGACTCCGCACTGCGCGGCCTGAAGTTCTACCGGCTGTTCGATGGCTATCGCGGCAGGCCGAGAGCCGATCTTGAGGCGGCTATCGACGCCATTGTCGGTATCGCCGAGTTCGCGCGACAGCATGCCGGCGAGATCGAGGAACTTGACATTAATCCGCTGATCGTCTGCGCGGAAGGCAAGGGCGCCTGGATCGCCGACGCGCTGCTGGTACTTGGAAAATAAAGCGGAGCAAACAGGAATGACTGACGTCATCAGCACTCGTCGCGAAGGCGCGATCCTTGAAGTCACGTTGGACAGGCCGAAGGCCAACGCTATTGACGTCAAAACGTCCCAGCTGATGGGCGAAGTGTTCAAGAGCTTCCGGGACAATCCAGATCTGCGAGTTGCGATCATACGAACTGCTGGTGACAAATTCTTCTGCGCCGGCATGGACCTTAAGGCGAGGGCCAGCAGCGACATCATAGATGATGATTGGGGCATCGGAGGATGGGGAGGCCTTCAGGAGCTGCGTGACCTCAACAAGCCGGTGATTGCCTGCGTTAACGGCATAACAGTTGGCGGTGGATTCGAGCTGGCGCTCTGCTGCGACCTTATATACGCGTCCGAACATTCCTCTTTCGCACTCCCTGAATTGCGAGCCGGAACACTGGCGGACGCGGCGACGATTAGGCTGCCCAAGCGCATCCCTTATCACATCGCGATGGGTCTTCTACTCACGGGACGATGGATGGATGCGGCGGAGGCGCACCGTTGGGGCGTTGTCAACGAGGTGTTGCCCAAGGAAAAGCTTGAGGAACGCGTTTGGGAGATCGCGAGGCTGCTCGCCAATGGCCCCCCGCTGGTGCTCGCGGCCATCAAGGAGACAGTGCGCGTGGCCGAGACGCTGTCGTTCCAGGACGCAATGAACCGAGTAGCGGGCCGTCAGCTCGCAACCATTGATGCGCTTTATGGCTCAGAAGACAGACTAGAAGGCGCCCGGGCATTCGCAGAGAAACGCGATCCGGTTTGGAAGGGCAAGTAGCCGCGTGGCGCCGGAACGCGTCCTGACCTGTTACTATTCTCGCCATCCGATCGTCTCTGGCAGCCGACGGCACGGCCGATCATACAATGCGGCTTTGCCGGGCACGCCTATCCGGCCCGTTCTGTTCGGCGGCCACCTGATTCGCGGCTTGGACCTGATCGGCCTCTTCGAGGCTGAGCCGCAATTGATCTTGGCGCCTCGGCACGCCGGCCGAAGTGGTGAAGCTGAAGCTCCTTGATATCGTAGGTAGCTGTCGGTGAGCCCCCCTTATCGCGGCGCATCTAACTTGATGAAGGGATTTCCAATGACCAGCCCATGCTAGTCGCAATGTTCGACGAAACTTCTTGCAGATAGCGCTCCTTGACTCGAATGGTCGTCCCTGCGGCCTGCGCCAACGTAGCGCTGAGCCACTTCGCCGCGGCGCAGTCGCGTTATGGCGACGCGCCGTCACCTACTCATCGTCGGCATCACTCACGGGGCGAGGTCAAGGACGTTCTGGTGAGGGAAAGGCTTGAGGGCCACGTATGGAGAGCCGCCAAGTTGCTCGCTCACATTTGCCGCGACCGAGGAGCGCCTGCATCGACTGAATACCGCGCCCGCACATCCCAAGCGTTGACGCCTCGGGACGAATTAATTCACTTAATTGTATCCGTACGCTGGATTTGAGTGCCAATTCGGCGCCAAATGCATAAAAGAAAAATCGACGCCAACTATTCTTCCGTTCGCGGGCTGCCGATATCGTTACAAAATCTCAACTTCGTTCGGCCGTCGTCCACGGACGGAGCTCTGTCGCAACATGATCCTGCATTCGTACCCGTCCTCGCCCTATACGCGCAAAGTGCATATTGCGATCCAGCTGCTCGGTTTCTCCGATCGTGTTACCGTGCGCAACGCCGATGTCAGCGATCCCGCCGACCAGCTCCGGCGGGATAATCCGCTCGGCAAGGTTCCGGCGCTTTTGCTTGGGAACGGCACTTCCGTCTACGACTCGCCAGTTATACTCGAATACCTCGACCATCTCGCTGGAGGCGGCCGCATTATTCCGCGTGAGCCCGAGGAGCGCCTTGCGGTTTTGACACTACAGGCTTTGTGCGACGGGGCGCTCGATGCGTGCCTGCTTATCTATGCCGAGAGCTATTACCGCACCCCTGAGCAGCGCGTCGCGCGCTGGGTCGATCGCCATGCCGGGAAGGTCGAACGTGCTCTTGCCGCCCTAGAGGCCACGACGCCGGCGCTGTCGGGCATGCCCAATGTCGGCCAGATTGCGCTCGCCTGCTTGCTCGGCTATCGCGATTTTCGTTTCGACAAAACCTGGCGCGACACCCATCCGCGCCTGCACGCATGGCACGATGCCTTCGCCGCGGCAGTGCCCGCCTTCGCCGCTAGCGCGCCGTTCGATTTATAGGTTGGAATGGCTTCTGCGTCCGAGATCGATCGCCGGTTTTCGGCCGCCGGCAGCTTAAGCTCGACTTTATCGGCAAACTCTGGCCCGTACACCCCTTCAGGACGTAGTCATCGGCCACAAGGCCTACTGCTCGGTCGCGAGCGGCTTTGTTACCCGACCAGCATGAACGGATCAGGCTGGCCGAGAATGGCTGTGGCATCGCCAAATCGGCTTCTTGCCTTCAGCCGGCAACCAGACGCGGACCAACATTTTCGGTATCGGCTCCCAATGATCGAGGACGAGCGCGTCACCACGCTCGACGTGCACATCGAGGGTTTCGACCCCGCTTCTGGCCTTTTGAAAGACTGGCGGCGCGGGCTCAAACTCGCGAACATCAAGTCGTCAATGAATTTATTTCGATGAGATCGCGGTCGAGGAGGCGATCCGCCGAGCTTGTGGAAGATCACGAGGCCGACGCTTCTCCGCGTCCGCGACGTGTTTGAGGATTTTTGCCCGCCACGCGCGGCTAGATGCCACCGCCAGGATTCACCTGAATGCCGCGGTCGGCTCGAGCGCGATGCAGATCGTCTCGGCTGCCTGCTGGTCCGACCGACACCACGATGAACTCGGTCGCCTTGACACGCTTCCCTCAGCCGCAAGACCAACTGCTGGCCGAGCTTCTGCTCGGCTGGTCGCACGACACCGTCGCATCCAAGATCGTGGTCTATGCCAACTGTGCATCGTCTATGTGCAACTCGATTATTGTCGGCAAACGCGCGAACGATTGCCAGCGTGTTGATAGTAGTTCGGCTGAGAAGAGATTTCACTTCGGGCACGTGAAACTCTGAGAGAAAGCTTTGCTTTTGGCGATCAAGTGCAGGATTTCTGCTTGGCTGCCGCCCGATTGGCTGATTTAAAAACCTTCAAAACGGTAACGTGCCCCGAGATCGAGCTTTGGACAGATCAAGCTCAGCGACGGAGGGGATACCAATGATTTCCGAAGTGTTCATTACCTGCGCCGTCACAGGAGGTGGTGCGGTAACTACTCCAAACGTTCCGATAACTCCGGAGGAGATCGCTGATTCGGCCATCGAGGCGGCTCGGGCGGGAGCGGCGGTGGTGCACATCCACGTCCGTGATCCTAAGACCGGTCGGGGTTCGCGTGATCCAGCACTTTACCGGAAAGTGGTGCAGCGAATACGGGATTCGAATGTTAATCCGGTAATAAACCTAACCGCTGGGATGGGTTGCGATCTTGTGCTGGGTGGCCCCGACTGCCCATTGCCGGCGGCGGCCGGCACAGACATGGCTAGTGCACAGGAGCGGCTCGTGCACGTAGAGGAATTGCGCCCGGAGATCTGTACGCTGGATTGCGGAACGATGAATTTCCGTGGCGGCCGCGAGTATGTCATGGTCAATACCGCTGGAATGCTGAGCGCAATGGCCGCGCGCGTACAAAAGCTCGGTGTCCGCCCTGAGCTCGAGGTTTTTGACTCCGGTCATCTGTTACATGTCCACGAGCTGATTGAGGAGGGAGTGATCGACAATCCACCGCTGGTTCAGCTCTGTATGGGAATTCGCTACGGTGCGCCCGACAATCTGACCAATCTCTTGGCCTTGATCCATCAGCTCCCTCCGGGCGCGATCTACTCGACGTTCTCGATTGGAAGAAAGCAGTTGCCGTATGCCGCGTTGGCGCCCCTGGTTGGCGCCAACGTGCGCGTCGGCTTGGAGGACAACCGGTATCTGGCGCGCGGACAGTTGGCTACCAATGCTGGGCTGGTGCAGAGAACAGTCGAAATTCTGGACCGGATGGGAGTGAGGGTGATGAGCCCTGATGAGGTACGACAGAAGCTGGCGCTGAAAGTGCACGCCTGAGGAGTCAGTCCATGATTGAGAAGAAGCCGCGAACCGTCGGATTGTTGGGTGGGGGGATCATTGGCAGCGGATGGGCCGCACGATTCATCCTCAATGGGGTCGATGTGCGGATCTATGATCCCGCCCCTGGCGCGTTCGATTGCGTGCACAAGACGGTCACCGAAGCGCGACGAGCGTATCGTCGATTGACCGCTGTTCCGCTACCGAGGGAGGGTACGCTTACGGTCGTGGACTCTGTGGAGGAGGCCGTTCTCGGAGCGGAGCTTGTGCAAGAATCTGCCCCGGAGCGCTTAGAAATCAAGCGGCAACTCCTGGCGGCTGCTAGCCAGGCTGCAGCGCCTGACACCCCCATATGTTCTTCGACTTCCGGATTTCGGCCGTCAGTGCTGCAGGCGGAGATTGCCCATCCAGGGCGCTTGCTCGCGGCGCATCCATTCAATCCTGTCTATCTGCTGCCGCTTGTTGAGCTGTGCGCTGGACAATGCACGGACCCCCAAATGCTAACGCGGGCTGCGGAAATCTTTCGTTCAGTAGGAATGCACCCGCTTGTGGTTCGCAAGGAAATAGATGGATTCGTTGCAAACCGGCTGCAAGAGGCAATGTGGCGCGAGGCGCTATGGTTGGTGCATGACGGTGTGGCTACCGTGCAAGATATTGATGACGCGGTCCGCTATTCCTTTGGGCTGCGCCGGGCAGTTATCGGCCCCTTCCGCATCGCAGGCGATGGAGCGGGAATGCGCCGCTTTATGGAGAAGTGGGGGCCAACTCTGAAATTCCCTTGGACGAAGCTAACTGATGTCCCCGAGGTCACTGGTGCCTTCATAGAAAAGTTAGCCGACCAATCGGATTCGCAGGCGAAGGCCGAGAACCTGACCATGGCGGAACTCGAACAGAAGCGTGATGACTGCCTTCTAGCAATACTGCAGGCGCTTCGGGGCGAAGGTTACGGCGCCGGTGAGATACTGTTGAGTTGGGAGAAAAGTCTCGCGAGCCAGAAAACGATATAGCAGATATCGCAAAGCTCCGTCTCAATGCACCGGTCGTACATCTGTTCAACGTCCTCTGGCCCGCTTTCTCGTGTTCGGTGACCTTGCCCCCAACT
This sequence comes from Bradyrhizobium sp. LMG 9283, assembly GCF_045571415.1. Classification (NCBI taxonomy): domain Bacteria; kingdom Pseudomonadati; phylum Pseudomonadota; class Alphaproteobacteria; order Hyphomicrobiales; family Nitrobacteraceae; genus Bradyrhizobium; species Bradyrhizobium sp. LMG 9283. The sequence goes on along the minus strand of NZ_CP120691.1, from coordinate 7,337,845 downwards.
TGCTGAGTTCGTCCTGGCGGTTGGATTTCCCCGGTTGGGCGGTGCTAGCGACGGGAGCTGGCGCGGAGCCTTCGGCATAGCGCAGCGCCAGAATCCCGGCGCGGATGGCAGGTGAAGGCAAACTCGGACGGGGTCTTCCATCCGAGTTGCGAGTGCGGTCGTGTGTTGTTGTAATCGTCCCGCCAACATCCAAGCGTGACGCGCGCCTGGGCCAGCGATGTGAACAGCGTCTCGTTCAACAATTCGTCCCGTAGCCGGCCGTTGATGGGGAAGACGGCCCCGCTCCCTCGGCGCCGGCGATATACTGGCGATGGACGAACCCGCTAACAGGAGCAATTCACCAATGGAAGTCGCGACAATTGGGTTGGACATTTCGAAGCACGTATTTCACATCCATGCAGTTGATGGCCAAGGCCAAGTGGCCGGTCGCCAACGCCTCCGGCGAGGCGAGATCGTGTCGTTCTTCTCCTCGCTCGCACCTTGCCTAGTCGGCATTGAGGCCTGTGCGACTGCTCACCACTGGGCGCGGGAGATTCGGCAGTTTGGACACGATGTGAGATTGATCCCGCCAGCCTATGTTAAACCCTACGTACGAAGAGGAGCCAAGAATGACGCCGCTGACGCGGCCGCGATCTGCGAAGCGGTCACCCGTCCCAATATGCGGTTCGTTCCAATCAAGAGCGTGGAGAACCAGGGCTTCTTGATGCTTCATCGTGCAAGAGGCTTGTTGGTCCGCCAACGCACCATGACAGCCTGCGCCATTCGGGCTCACTTTGCTGAGTTCGGAATCATTGTCGGACAAGGCCGGCAACGGGTGGATGGTCTGGTCGACTTGTTGGATGACGAGGAACTGACACTACCGGCCCACGCCCGCATCGCACTGGCCGTCCTTGTGAACCAACTGAAGGAATTGGGCCGGCAGGTCGAGGCCATCGAGCGCGAGCTGGCTCAGATCCAGCGAGTAAATCCGATGGCGAAGTTGCTGTCGTCGATTCCCGGGATCGGTCCCATAACGGCCACGGCTCTCGCCGCGACCGTGCCGGACGCGACCATGTTCCGCTCCGGGCGGGAATTCGCGGCCTGGCTTGGCCTGACGCCTAAGCAGAATTCCACCGGCGGGAAGGATCGGCTCGGCCGGATTACGAAACAGGGCGATTCCTATCTCAGGCACTTGCTTGTCATCGGAGCGCGTAACGTCGTTCGGTACCCAAAGGTACGCTCCCGGGTTGGAGACGGCTGGATCGAAGCCCTGCTTGGACGGCGTCGGCCCATGTCGTCGCCATCGCCGTTGCCAACAAGTTGGCACGGATCGTCTGGGCGATGATGACGACCGGGGAATTCTATCGGTCTAAGCTCGCGACCTGAATGTCGCGTATGTTGGCCACCTTATGGTGTGAGGGCAGATGACAGCATGATGGACACCGGCGGAGCTGGGGATCGAGCAAGCCCGAAGAGCTTTAAGCGCAACAAGCGCGACCCGTTGATGAGGCCTCGATCCGCGATCTCCATCAGGGCCAGCGGCCATGGCATCGGTCGCACAAACAGGCCGTATACATGAACGCACCCGACCGGTATCCAAAGTGCTGCTGAAATCCCTTGCATCCGCGGGGCCGTCTATACATGAAGCTCTCGACGAAGGCGTTCTGCATGGGCTTGCCCGGCGCGATGTAGTGCCATTCGACGCGGCTCTGATCGGCCCAGGTCAGGATGGCATTGCTGGTGAACTCGCTGCCGTTGTCGCTGACCACCATCTTCGGCTTGCCGCGCTCCATCACCAGCCGCTCCAGTTCCCGCGCCACCCGGGTGCCCGAGAGCGAAGTGTCGGCCACCAGCGCCAGGCACTCGCGCGTGCAATCATCGACCACGGTCAGGATGCGGAAGCGGCGGCCATCGGTGAGCTGATCCGATACGAAGTCGAGCGACCAGCGGTCGTTCGGCGCCATCGGCACTGTCATCGACGCCCGGGTTCCGATCGCCCGCTTGCGGCCGCCTCGGCGACGAACCGCGAGCCTCTCTTCCCGGTAGAGCCGGAAGAGCTTCTTGTGGTTGATCAGATAACCCTCCCGCTTCAGCAGAACATGCAGGCGCCGATAGCCGAAGCGACGGCGCTCCTGGGCGATCGCTCGCATGCGTTGGCGAAGGCCAGCATCGTCCGACCTGGTCGTCTGGTATCTCATGGTCATGCGGCAACAGCCGATGGCTTTACACGCCCGCCGTTCGCTCATCCCGAAGGATTCCCGCAGATGGGCGACAGCTTTCCGCTTGGCCGCGGGCGTCACCATTTCTTTCCCAAGAGATCCTTCAAGGCTGCGTTGTCCAGCATGGCATCGGCCAGCAGCCGCTTCAGCCGCGTGTTCTCATCCTCCAGCGTCTTCAGCCGCTTGGCCTCTGAGACCTCCATCCCGCCGAACTTGGCTTTCCATTTGTAGATGCTGGCGTCGCTGACGCCGTGCTTCCGGCACAGATCGGCGACCGAAACGCCGGCCCCGTGCTCCTTCAAAATTCCGATGATCTGCTCTTCCTAAAAGCGGCTGCGCTTCATGCTCTGGTCCTTGTCGTAGGCCAGAACAAACTTCAAACTGGATTAAGCCCGCGGGGCAAGGTCAGGTAGCTGGTTTAAGTAAGGGCGGTCCCGGCGGAGTGCAAGCTGTTGGCCTACGCGTCCGGCAATCGGGTCGCAACTATGAATGTGAGCTTCGGCGAGGACGAGCTCGCTTTTCGGGATGAGGTCAGGGCCTTCTGCCGAACCGCTCTGCCTTCCGATCTTCGCGAGAAGTTGGTCTCGGGGAGGCGTCCCAGCAGGGAGGAAAGACTGCATTGGACGCGGCAACTGGCAGCGAAGGGGTGGGGTGTGCCGCACTGGCCTATCGAGTATGGCGGAACAGGCTGGGATCAAATCAAAAGATACATCTTCAACGATGAGTTGAGCCAGATCCCGACTCCGGATTAGCTGGCGGTGGCGCGGATCTAGTCGGACCGGTGATCTACACATTCGGCAACGAAGCGCAGAAAAGCTACTATCTGCCACGAATCGTCAATGTGGAGGATTGGTGGTGCCAGGGATTTTCGGAGCGGGGAGCTGGCTCTGATCTCGCATCACTCAAGATTCGGGCAGTACGTGACGGCGGCCGCTATATTGTTAACGGTCAAAAGACGTGGACAACTTCGGCGCAGTATGCCGACTGGATATATTGTCTGGTTAGAACCGATCCCGACGGGAAGAAGCAGCGGGGTATTTCGTTTCTGTTGGTCGATATGAAATCGCCCGGCGTCACGGTGCGACCGATCCAGCTAATCGACGGAAGTTATGAAGTAAGTGAAGTCTTCTTTGATGACGTTTGTGTTCCCGTTGACAACCTTGTCGGCGAGGAGGGCCGCGGTTGGGATTACGCCAAGTTTCTACTTCGCACGGAGCGCACCAATGTCGCGGCTGTCGCCGTGGCAAAGGAGCACATCCGGCGAGTCGAGGCCCTCGCCCGCAGAGTGCAGCTCGCCGGCCAGTCGCTATACGACCTTCCCGCGTTCCGCCAGAAAGTTGCTGCGATCGAGGTTCAATTGAAGGCGCTCGAGGTGATGCAGCTTCGTGTCGTTGCCAATCAAGAAAATCAACAAAACCGTGGGCTCGACCTTGCGAGTTCTATCTTGAAACTGAAGGGGACGGAAATTCAACAAGCTATAGTCGAACTTTTGATGGATGTAGTCGGCCCCTATGCGCTCCCCTATACATCTGAACAAGATCTTGACCTGACCAGCAAGCCGTCCATTGGTTACGATTGGGAAGCGACTATCGCGCCCGCTTATTTCAACGCGCGCAAGTTCTCGATTTATGGAGGTTCGGACGAAATCCAAAAGAACATTATTGCTAAGGCTGTTCTGGGATTGAGTTTTAGTTGAGCAACGAAGCGGCTTGCCAGCTACTTTCTTTCGGATGGGCTCCAATCCGGGTTTATCGAATGAGCTTTACGCTAACGGATGAACACCGTCTGTTGAAAGACACCGGAGAATTGCTGGTATTCGAAAGCTGCGCCTTTGATAGTCGCATGTATCAGGCGAGCAGGATCCGCTACAGCGAGGCCCAGTGGGGACCTTTTGGGGAGCTTGCATTCTTGAGGTGCTTTCGAACAACATGGTCGGCTGGGGAGAGGCGTTCCGCCAAACGACTGGCAGGTCGGCCAGAGCGGCAAGGTCCTTGCGCCGGAGCTGTGCATGGCGGTCGAAATCTCGGGGGGATCAGCTCCTCGGCATGAATGATTGCGAGCTGATCGTCGCCATCAACAAGGCGAGGACGCGCCGGTCTTCCAAGACACGGAGGATGGGCTGTTGGGACCTCTATCTGGCTCTTTGCGAATTCGTAGAGGAGCGCATACGGAGCGCGTGCTGATGAGTTAGCTTTTCGTGTAGGAGCGGAAGTTGCGTTTTATGGCAAGCATCATGAGCCTGGGCGTGGGCCAGTAGTGACAGGAGGGTCAAATGAACGAAGGGAAGCGGGTTGCAATCGTGACCGCCGCGAGCCAGGGCCTCGGAGAGGCGATAGCTCGCCGGCTGGCGGCAGACGGTTACGAGCTGGCGCTCTTTGCTCGATCGGAAAAGGTGGAAATCCTTGCTGCAGAACTGAATGCTCTTCCAATGCGCGGATCTCTTACGGATCCGCATGACCTGCAAAGGTTGGTCAGCACAACGATGGATCGTTTTGGAAGGATCGATGCGCTTGTTTGTAGTACCGGTGTTCCTGCCAAAGGTGAGCTGTTAGCCATCGATAGCGAGACATGGCATCGCGCGCTAGACTTGGTTCTGTTGCAGGCCGTGCGACTCTCGAGTCTGGTGACACCGCCAATGGTGGCTCAGGGAGGCGGTGCTATCGTGAACATATCGAGTTGCAACGTACGTGAACCTTCTGTGCTCTATCCAGTTGGTTCAGTAATGCGCGCGGGACTCTCAGCGTTCGCTAAGCTCTATGTAGAAAAGAATGCCCAATGTGGCATTCGCATGAATAATCTGCTGCCCGGATACTTCGAAAACTATGAGCAGCCAGCCGAACGCGTGGCGTCGATCCCTGCAAAGCGGCTTGGTAAGCTAAGCGAAATCGCCGGCTCTGCCGCATTTCTTTTGTCAGCAGACGCAGGGTATATCAACGGGCAAGATATTCTCGTCGATGGTGGGCTGGTCCGGGCAATCTAAGGGCAACTCGGCATCCCCGAGACAACTTCGACAAAATGCTGCTTGTTCGGACTACCTTTCGAGCGAACATTCACTCCATCTGGGAGATTCCGTTCTGACAATCGGGACCGGCTCCGCTATCAATCAGCAGAGTACCGAAGAGGCATCATCAGACGACGCAACTGCCTTCGCATTTGCTTGTAATGTGGTCCCCACAATCAGGTCGAGGCGGCGCACAACGAAAGAGGGGGCCAATGCGCCGCCGATAATGCCGGTGCTGAGGTACGCGACACGGGTCCTGAATGCGTTACTCTTCTCTGTGCTCAAGGAGTCAAGCCCTTCTCGCGTAGAGGGCTTGCGGATGCCGCCTAAGCTCTCGGAGCGGCGGCAGCAACTCGAGTCGGACGCTCTCAATCCGATCTCGGAAAGAGAAGCCGGTAATCTTTGTGGCCATACGCCGGTCCCCTACTTCTACGGCGAATTTAGACCTCTTGTTGTGTTCGCAAGGCAATTTTGCGCTGGATTCGCAGTATTGCTGCTCATTTTTTTCGAAGGCAGAGCCTCTGCAGGCGGAGTAGCTCTGCCCACCTAAGATAGCAGGAGAAAACATGGGAACTGCCCTTATTTTCAAACGTCCGGACAATGGGGACGCCTCCGGCTATCTCGCCAATGCTGCGAGCGGCAATGCACCTGGCGTGGTCGTGATTCACGCGGTGTGGGGCTTAACGGACCATATCAAAGCGGTATGCGACCGCTTCGCGCTGGCGGGTTTCGATGCGTTGGCGCCGGATCTTTACAACGGAGAGGTGGTGCCGTTTAACGACCTTCATGCCGCTGATCTCAAAATGAAGTCGCTCGACTTGATCGACGCGACCACGCAGAGTGTGCGCGGCGCCGCTCAATACCTCGCGCGCAACGGCACCAAGGTGGGCCTGACCGGTTTCTGCCTAGGTGGTGCCTTGACTATCATCGGCGCTGCTAAGGTCCCGGAGCTCGCGGCAGGTGTCGTGTTCTACGGCATTCCGGCGCGGCATGCCGCGAAGCCCATCGATGTCGGGATTCCCTTGCAGGCGCACTTCGCCAACAAAGATGATTGGTGCACGCCTCGGATGGTCGATGGCTTCGCAGAGGAGATGAATGCGGCCGGCAAGTCGCTGGAAGTCTTCCGCTATGATGCGGAGCATGGGTTCGTAAACGAGCAGCTCCCGTGCCATAATCGCACCGCCGCCGAAGTCGCCTGGGGCCGCACAACGGGCTTCTTCAAGAAGCACCTGGGGTAGACTCGGGCTCGGTAATCGGTGATCGCGACTGGAGGAGAGTCAACCGCGAGCAGATCCGGCCCGCAAAAATTCCGCTAATAAGGTAGATAGTCGGGTCCAAAGAGCCACTGAGAGTCTGGTCCTGCGCGGGGATAGTCGGCAAATCATTTACACGCAGCCGTTAGCGGCGCTAGAAGCACGGCACGAGTCTACTCGTGGTCCCGCCGGTGCGGCCATGAGAAACAGGATGGGTTGGGCGCGGCGGAGATCGTGCACGTCATTGCGGCCGATGAAGTCCGCGCAACCCTCTCCATCATCTCGCGCGTGGCAGACGAGGCGGCCGCGGCCCTGTGCGCCGAAGCGGTCGGCTGTTTCGACCGTATGCAGGATAACACCGTGGGCTATCTCAAACTGGCGCGCACAGGCTGGCAAGAGGATCGTCTCCAAGCGCTGCAGCACCAGGACGTGACGTGCAGTCCGTGAGCATGTGCGCGTCAACAATGCGCGCCCGGCTGAGCGCAACCGCGCGATGCCGGCACCGGGGGTGCAGATCGACCGCTGGGCGAAGATGATAGGTCCTGAGTCGGTGCAGTACGATCTCTCGTGGCCAGCGTCGAAAGCCCTAAAGCTTCATCGCATTTGCAGAATTTCCTCGTCGGCGGTCCGATTTTGCCGTCATTGGTCTTTGCCCGGCCCTTACAATCGCCGAGATCATGCGCGGAACGCGATCAAGTCGGTGATCGTCTGCGCCGAAGGCAGCGCGCTTGGACCGCCGACGCGCTGCTGGGTGCTCGGAGGAAGGGATTGAATGACAAATGACTGACCTCGTTACCACGCGCCGCGAAGGGACTATCCTCGAACTCACGCTCGAGCGGGCCGAAGAGGGCCGGCCCCGGTGTGGGAGTCGTTTCGCTTGATGAGCGATATCCTTGAAGCGTTCCGCGGCAATGCGGGCGTAGCTGTCCTTAGGTCGCCCAACGACAATTGCTTCTGCGCCGGATGGCTCCTCGAAGTCGCGGCTGCCTCGGAGGCGCCCCGCGCCAGCGCCGTCAACGAGGACCATAGCTTCGGCAGTTTCGGAGGGGTTCGCGAACTGCGTGACCACAAGAAGCCAGTGATCGCCCGGGTCGACGGCTGTCAGTTTGGAAGCGGCCGAGGGGGCCCCGCGCCTTCACCGAAAAGCGCGATTCGGTCGGGACTGGAAGATAGTGTCCGCCAAGACGCACAAGAGGGAGAGCAATGACATATAAGGAAGTCAAATATTCCGTGGCCGAACATGTTGCCACTATTACGCTTAACCGCCCAGATCGGCTTAACGCCTGGACGCCCCAAATGCAGTCGGAAGTGCGCGCTGCAATCATGGCTGCAACTGCTGATGACAGCGCCCGGGCGATCGTGATCACGGGGGCCGGACGTGGCTTCTGCGCGGGGTATGACATGTCGCTCCTAAGCCCGCAGTCGAGCGAGGCCGACGAGGTGGATTCAGCTGGCACCTCGGACAATTTTGACCAGAAATTTTCCTATTTGCTCGCCGTGCCCAAGCCAATCTTCATGGCGATCAACGGGCCGATCGCAGGAATCGGGCTGTGCTTCAGCGTGTTCGGCGATTTCCGCTATATGGCCGATGGCGCAAAGCTCACTACCTCTTTTGCCAGGCGCGGCCTTGTCGCCGAGGTGGGTATCGCATGGATGCTGCCTCGCCTTATCGGCACGATGAACGCGCTCGACCTCCTCTGCTCAGCGCGCGTCATCGAGGCACGAGAAGCGGAGCAGCTAGGGCTAGTACGCATGCTGCCGGCAGAAAACTTTCTCCAGACGGTGCAGGGGATAGCACGAGAGATGGTAACGGCGGCCTCGCCGCGGTCCATCGCTGTGATCAAGCGGCAAATTCACCTTTCGCAATTCCAGTCCCTTGCCGAAGCCTGTTCGTTAGCCGACGAGGAGGTGCGGGCTGCCAGCACTTCGGAAGATTACAAAGAAGGAGTTGCGCATTTCGTCGAGAAACGAGCGCCAAACTTCACCGGACGCTAACGGATGGATTGATCCACCCGGACTGCTTTGCTCGTTGCTCGGCTTAATACCGCTTAGTGGAGAATCCAATGGACCTCGCATTTACAGAAGAAGAACAGGCGTTCCGCCAAGAAGTGCGTCAGTATCTGCGCGATGCCGTGCCGGTGGAGCTGCGGCGCAAATTGGCCGAAGGCCGAAATTTATCCAAAAGCGAGTTTGCCGACGTACTCAAAATTCTGAACAGGAAGGGCGTTCCGATTTGGCCTAAGAAATTTGGAGGAGCGGGGTGGACGCCCGTGCAATATCTGATCTTCGATGAAGAGGTGCGAGCATTTCCCATTCGGATTTACAACCTAGGCGTATCTCTCGTCGGTCCGGTCATTTACACCTTCGGCAATGATGCACAAAAGAAGCATTATCTGCCGCGTATCATCAACGCCGATGACTTGTGGTGCCAAGGCTTTTCCGAGCCCAGCGCGGGGTCCGACCTCGCCTCCCTCAAGACGCGGGCCGTCCGCAACGGAGACCATTATGTTGTAAATGGCCAAAAAATCTGGACGACGTGGGCACAAAGCGCCGACTGGATCATCTGCCTCGTCAGGACCAATCCTGATGTAAAGAAGCAGCAGGGTATCTCGTTTCTCCTCATCGACATGAAGACGCCTGGCGTCACCGTGCGTCCGATCCAGCTGATCAACGGCGATTACGACGAAGTGAATGAAGTGTTTTTCGACAACGTCCGTGTTCCGATTGAGAACTTGGTCGGCGAGGAGAACAAGGGTTGGGACTATGCCAAGTTTCTTCTTGGTAACGAGCGCGTCAGCGACGGCAACTTGGGTATTGCCAAGGAGCGTATCCGGCAAGCCAAGAGGCTTGCCGCGCATTCTCCCGTCGGCGAGCGACTCATCGACGATCCGACGTTTCGCGAGAAGGTCGCGGCGGTTGAAGTCCAGCTGAAGGCGCTCGAAATAACTCGGCTCCGCGCCGTGGCTAACGCATCGAAGCAGCAGGACGGTAGGCCGGCTCCTGTAAGCTCCATCCTCAAGTTGAAGTGTTCGCAGATAGAGCAGGCGGCCGCAGAGCTCTTGATGGATGTGGCGGGACCATATGCGCTGCCCGATCTCTCGAACGAGGAGATTGTCAACAGCAATGCAGCGCCAACTGCTCTCAATGGGATGGCGCAGATTGCGTACACTTACTTTTACAGCCGCGCGGCATCGATCTATTCCGGTTCCAGCGAGATTCAGAAGAACATCATAGCCAAGGCGATCCTCGGCCTTTGACGGGAGACATTCGACAATGAACTTCGAACTATCAGACGAGCAGCAGCTCACGAAAGACAGCGTCGAACGGCTGATGGCGGACGAGTACGGTTTTGAAAGCCGGCGCAACTATCAAAAGGAGAAGCGCGGCTACAGTGAGGCGATGTGGTCGCGGTATGCTGAAATGGGCCTTCTTGCGTTGCCGTTCGCCGAGGAACATGGTGGCGTGGGCGGCGGCGCAGTCGAGATGATGGTCGTGATGGAAGCGTTCGGCAAGGGGCTGATCCTAGAACCGTATTTCGCCACCGTTGTCCTGGCCGGCAGTGTTCTGCGGCATGCCGCGAACGAAGCGCAGAAAGCCGAATTGATCTCCGCGATCGCTGAAGGGCGTCAAACGTGGGCTTTCGCCTATGCGGAGCCGCAGTCACGATACGACCTTTTCGACGTCGAAACGACGGCAAAGAAGGAAGGCGGCGGTTGGATCCTGAATGGCACCAAAAGCCTGGTATTGCATGGGGACACGGTCGACAGGGTCATTGTGTCGGCACGAACCTCAGGTCACAGGCGCGAGAAAGATGGCATCGGCCTATTCGTCGTGGACGCCAGTGCGCGAGGAGTTTCGCGCCGTGGCTATCCCACACAGGACGGTTCACGCGCGGCGGAAGTCACGCTCGATAACGTGCGCGCAACCGATGTCATTGGCGATCCGACAGGTGCATACGAGATTATCTCGCGCGTCGCGGACGAAGCGATCGCCGCGCTGTGCGCAGAAGCGGTGGGCTGCTTCGACCAGATGCAGTCAATCACGCTAGACTACCTGAAGACGCGCGAGCAGTTTGGAAAAAAAATCGGCACGTTCCAAGCGCTACAGCACCGGGCGGCAGACGTATTCGTCGAACTGGAGCAGTCGCGCTCCATGGCTATGTATGCCGCGATCATGACGGGCGAAAGCGATCCGGAGCAACGTGAGCGGGCGATGTCTGCGGCGAAGGTGCAGATCGGTCGCTCGGCTCGGTTGATTGGTCAAGAGTCGGTGCAATTCCACGGCGGCATCGGCATGACCATGGAATACAGCATTGGTCATTACTTCAAGCGTGTGACCATGATCGACAGGATGCTCGGTGATGCGGCCCATCACCTTAAGCGGCTTGCCGCCCTCGAGGGGACTGACAGCGAGCAGCAGACGTGGGGCTTGATTGATGCGTAAACTGGAACAAATTCTTCGCCCTAAGTCGATCGCCGTATTTGGCGGCAGGCAAGCGGCCACAGTCATCAGGGAAACAATCAAGTTGGGCTATTCCGGCGAGATCTGGCCGGTACACCCTACCAAGAACGAAGTTGCCGGACTGAAGGCCTATCGATCGGTGGCGGACCTTCCCGGGACGCCGGACGCCGCATGGATCGGCGTGAATAGGCATATCACCGTGGAGGTGGTCAAGGCGCTGGCCGAGCGGGGCGCCGGAGGCGCCATCTGTTTTGCCTCCGGCTTTCTCGAAACCGCCTCCTTCGAAGATGTCGGCAAGCGGCTGCATGCTGAACTTCTCGCCGCCGCCGGCGAAATGCCGATCATCGGCCCCAACTGCAACGGCATAGTGAACTACGCCGATGGTGCGCTCTTCTGGCCGGATCAGGTCGGCGGCGTCAGGTTACCTGAAGGCAGCCGTGGCGTTGCCATCATCGCGCAGTCGTCCGCCGTCGTGCACGCTATAATGATGCAGAAGCGTGGCCTGCCGATCGCTTATGTGGTGACCGCCGGCAACCAGGCGCAGATCGGCCTTTCCGAAATCGCACTCGGCCTGATCGAAGACGATCGCGTGACGGCGCTCGGCCTGTACATCGAGGGCTTCGATTCCATTGCCGGCTACGAACGGCTGGCCGCGCGCGCGAGAGAGCTTAAGAAGCCGCTTATCGCTATGAAAGTAGGGCGGTCCGAGCAGGCACAGCACGCCACCATATCACATACCGCTTCACTTGCGGGCTCCGACGCCGCATCGGGCGCCTTCTTGAAGCGGCTCGGTATCGCCCGCGTCGATTCCTTCACCTCGTTTATTGAAACCCTTAAACTCCTACACATGTCTGGACCACTCCCCGGCTTTCAGCTGTCGTCGATGAGCTATTCAGGCGGCATAGCCTCGGTCGTGGCCGACGCGGCTGTGGGGCGCCGGACGCATTTCCCACGCTTGTCCGGCGAGCACCTCGCGCGGATCCAATCAGCGGTCGGGCCGTTGGTGACGGTCGCCAACCCGCTCGACTTCCAGAATTACGTCTGGGGCAACGAGCCGGCTGTGACCGAGATCTTGACGGCCATGGTGTCCGGGGGCTTCGACTTCAACACTCTTGTCCTCGACTTCCCGCAATCCCCTGAGAGCGGGCCATTAAATGACGGCTACTTAGTACTTGTACGAGCGTTCGAAGTGGCGCTCAGAATACACGGCGCGAAAGGCGCCATCGTGTCTGGCATGCCGGAGAATATGCCGGAGCAATACAGGGCAGAAATTGTCGAACGCGGGATAGTTCCCATGTTCGGTATAGCCGAAACGATAGATGCTGCCGAGGCGGCGGCCTTCATTGGCACCACTTGGCGCGAGCCTTTCTCTCAGCCTGTTGACACCGCCGCCGCGGGCGCATCACGCGGCGGACGTATCACACTCGATGAAGGCCAAGCCAAGGCAAAGCTTGTCGCGGCTGGCCTCCCAGTCCCCGAAGGCAAGCGCGCTCGCACCGTTGAGGAGGCGGTGGTTGCGGCGCAGTCACTCGGCTTTCCCGTAGCGATGAAGGCACTGGGCGTGGCGCACAAATCGGAAGTTGGCGCGGTGCGCCTAAATCTGAAGGACGCCCAAGCCGTCGAATGCGCGGCTCGGGACTTATCGCACCTTGGCAGCGAGCTGTATGTCGAGCGCATGGTGAGCGACGCAGTCGCCGAACTGATCGTCGGCTTTACGCGCGACCCCATATTCGGCGCGGTGATGACGCTGGGTGCCGGCGGAGTGTTGGTCGAACTCTTGCGCGATACGACTACGTTGCTCCTGCCCGTAACGCGCGAGGACATTGAAGCGGCAGTACTTGGGCTGAAGCTGTACCCCCTCCTTAACGGCTATCGGGGCAGGCATAAGGCGGACATTGCGGCGGCCATTGATGCCATCGCGGGCATCGCTCAGTTCGTGCAGAAGCACGCCGGCGAACTCGAGGAGCTCGACATCAACCCGCTGATCGTCTGCGCCGAGGGGCAGGGCGCTTGGATTGCCGACGCACTGCTGGTGCTTGGAAGAGAGGAACAAAAGACAAATGGCTGACGTCGTTACCACCCGCCGCGAAGGATCGGTACTCGGGAGACGTCGCGCGGCTAGCATTGCTCCGCAGGCTCGCATCCTGTCCGCCTTGCGCTGCTCGGAGGCACCAACTAGCGGTCGGATGGCTCCAGCATTGGCGCCAAAGGTCTGGCAGCAGGAAAGCCGCGCGCGGGCGGATGTTTGCGGTCAAATGCTGCGCTGGAGCCCCTACTGGGTGAAACGCGAAGCGCCACATGGCGGTACAATGGATATCATCGGCATTCACACATAAGAGATGGCGAAAGTGGACAGCGAAAATCCAAACTACGTGCACGGCCATTTAGAGCAAATTGAAAAGAGGGAAGTGATCTCCTCGCATGCTCGCGAAAAATCAGGTGGACCTAAGATAGTCACCCGCGGATACGTTGGCGCTCCGGGCCGTCAATTGCATTACCGGCGGTCTGGACAGGGGAATGCGCTTGTACTCCTCAGCGGTACCCCGCGGTCTTCCACGTATTATCTGCCACTCATGGAGCACCTCGATGATTGCGACGTTGTGGCAATCGACACACCTGGATTTGGGCTTTCCGACCCACTAAAGGGATCCTGGGGACTGCATGATCTCGCGGTTCATATTGCAGAATGTCTTCATTCACTAGGGCTTCAGAAGTACTCAGTGCTCGGGGTCCATGCTGGCAATAAGATCGGGACTGCGTTGTGTTGTGCCTTTCCTGACCGCATCCAGAAGTTCCTCTTCGCCGGCATGACGCATAGCATCATCTTAGAGAAGGACCTGCGCAACCGGTCCATGCGTGAGTCTTACGGTGATCCCGAGGCGACGAACGATCCAGATAACCCGGTGCCTAGCGATGAGCGGCTGCCTGCAAGATGGACTCATGTACAGAAAAACCTTAATGCTCTCTGGGGCAGCTACGATCCGACTAGACCGGATTCTATTGCCGCGAGGTCTGCTGTTCGCCATAAGGTCCTAGATGAGGTGGCGGGTTTTGAAATTTACGATGACATGTACGCCGCACTCTTCTCGTTCGACCTAGAGTCGGCACTACGAAAGCTTCAGGTACCAACGGCCATTATTGAAATGATTTCTTCTGAAGAGGATCATCTTCCTCGGCAGGGGTCCCTGATAGAGGCCGCGGTGCCTAACGCTCGTAGTATGCCGATTCGGGGTGACTATGAACTCTTGAACACCCGAGTGTCTGAATTTGCTGGAGTAGTGAAGGAGGCGCTGAAGGCGAAGATCTGAGCCCACGGACGTCCTGATCTGGAATGTCTGCCGATCACTGGGTGACGTTTCATTTGTTTCTAAAGCCTCCTCGACGAACCTGACCTCCGCGTCGCCATCTCCGGTCATCCCGCGACAATTACTTCTGCACCGGGATCGGACTTCAAGGCAGCGGCTGCGTCGGAGGCGCACCGCGCTAGGGTCCGGATGATCCACGAAGTGATCGCGGCGGCCAGAAGAATTGCACGCAGGAAGATGGGCGCGCCTTTCGTATCTGGTTGCGATCCGGCGGAAGTCCTTGAGACGGCAGAACATCCGCCCGATGACGTTCGGCCTTTGTAAGCGGCCTTATCGTACCGATGTGGATGCTTGCGGGTCGGATTTGGCGGGATCACGGCCTTGATGCGGCGTACGGCCAATTCGTCGCGCTGGCTCCTGGCGTCGTAGGCTCGATCAGCCAACAGACGGCGCGGCGTGCGAACCATCGCGATCAGACCGCGTGCGCCTACGCACACCGCGCTGGTCGCCCGCCCGATCGCGGCAGTGTCTTGGCGGATGCGCGCGATTGTCCAGCCGGTGTAGCGCCGATGGCTTGAGGCCATGTGCTCCGGCACCGTGATGTGTTTGTGATTGCCACTCATGCGCTGATGCGCGGCGATCCGCTCGCCCTTGTGGAAGATCTCTACGGTGCGGGCGGTGAACCGCACCTCGACCTCGGTACGCGCGAAGCGATGCGGGACGGTGTATATGCTTCTCCACCTCGACGTGGCAATCGAGGCTGACGCGGCGGATCTGCCACTCGGCGAGCACGTCGGGGCTCGTCGGCAACGGCTTGAACGCCGGCCGGTCGATCTCCTCGAGCAGCTGGCGGCGCGTCAGGCCGAGCCGCCGGATCGGCCGCTCCTCGTTGAGCCTGGCGAGCAACTCGCCAATTGCCGCATTGACGTCGGCGAGGCTGTAGAAGATGGGATGCGCGGAGGCGACCGACGAGCCAGCGCTCGACGATGAGGACTGCTTGCTCGACCTTCGCCTTGTCCCGCGGCTTGCGCGGTCGCGCCGGCAAGACGGCCGTGCCGTAATGCGCCGCCGTCTCCACATAAGTGCGATTGATCTGCGGGTCATAGAGGCTCGCCTTGATGACTGCGACTTTGCTGTTGTCAGGCACCAAGAGCGCCGGCACGCCGTCGATCACCCCCCAAGGTGCCGACGTGGGCGCCGATCCAATCGGCAAGCCCCTGCGTCCACCTCGCCTGCGCATAGGTGAAGTTCGACGCTCCAAGCACGGCAACGAAACCTGCGCCGTCCTCCGCTCGTCGGTGAGGCGGTCGACCACCGCCGGCGCGCCGTCGCCCGCGCTGTTTGTCGCCGGCAGCGTGGGACTGGCGCATCGTCACCGACAGGCGCCTCTCCCAGGCGGTAGGCTCACAAAAGCGCGAGTACCGGTATCCGTCGGGCTCGACGGCAATGTACTCCTCCCACAGGATCGACAGCGTCACGTGCTTGCGCTTGAGCTCGCGGTGCACCGTCGCCCGGTCGGGCTCGGCGATGCGGCGGTGACCCTGCCGGTTGCCGTTGCCGGTCTTGGCGAGCAGGCGGGCCTCCAGGGCCGCGTCCGTGAGTTCGTCGGGCAACGGCCAGCTCAGGCCTGCGGCCTCGAACCGCCGGATGATCAACCGCACTGTCGAGGGCGCCGCGCCCATCCGCCGCGCAATCTCGCGGCTCGGCAGCCCAGCCGCCTTCATCCTGATCACATCGCACACACGGCGCATCGCAAGCCTCTCCGTCGGCATCCAAGGCCCCACTTAGCAAAAGCCGAAAGGTTTGACCCTATGGGAGCCAGAAGAGGCTCGTCACCTTGGCAACATCATCTCGGAATGGTGGTCATCAACTCGGAGCGGGTGGGCGACTTCAAGTCGGAATGGTGGTCATCAACTCGGAGCGGGTGGGCGACTTCAAGTCGGAATGGTGGGCGAGATCATCTCGGAATGCTGGGCGACATCGAGCGGCATCCGCAGGCTCCTTCTCGCGCCGACACGGCACAGGGGCTTCACAAGCGATTTAGAATGAACTGAGTGCCATCGTAAGAGCTTCGCGATAGTGATGCCGATTTCTCGCGTTATATGCCAAGTACGGACGAGAAAAAGTGCAAAGGCGCGGCTTCGCGGACGCCAGCATTGCTTTGGCAAACTTCGTCTGAAGCTTCACTTGGGATGGCGAAGACCGGCGTTTACACGATCCGGCGCGAATACGTTAGGATGTCGGGCATTCGTTGAAGACTTCTCTGCACGGCAGAAAAGCTGCAGCGCTGAAGAAGTTAATGCACAATTACTGCCAGATAATGCGAAAATCAGCCATTCTCTTAGAGCGGCGTCGGTCCTAAATTAAGCTCGGTTAGTTTCGAAATGTTCGTGCCTGTTCCGTATAGGTTCGGGCAGCAGGAACGCCGACTGCTTCGTGTGGAGAATCTAGTGTGCACGATTGCCGACACTCAGCGGCCGATTGAAATTCTCGATGAGTTGCTGGCCGGGCGGTTTTCCTGCCGTGCGTTTCTGCCGCGGCCTGTTTCCCGCGATCTAATAGATCAAATTCTTGCCGTCGCTCAGAGGACGGCGTCAGGATATAACACACAGCCCTGGCAGGTTGAGGTTACTTCGGGAGAGGCCACGCAGCGGTTCAGAAACACAATGTATGCCGCGGCTTCAAGTGGGAGAGCCGAAGTCCAGGATATCCCGTTTGCCCAAGAGTTTCCGGGCGTTTATCTGCAGCGAAGACGTGAGTGTGGCTATCAGCTCTACAACGCCATTGGCATTCAACGGGATGACACCGCGGCACGATGGAAACAGGCGCTTGAAAATTTCAACTTCTTCGGCGCACCTCATACCGCAATTGTTCATTATGAGGAGGCGCTCGGTGCATATGCCGTTCTAGACTGCGGCGCTTATGTGAACAGCTTTATGCTGGCGGCGCAAGCGGTCGGGGTCGCAACAATTCCGCAGGCTGCATTTGCAATGTACAGTGATGTCGTGCGCGAACATTTCAGTCTCAACGAAAATCGGCGGATTGTCTGCGGGATTTCTTTCGGGTACGCGGACGGCGCCCATAAGGCTAATAGCTATCGAACCACGCGCGTTGCGATCGATGACGCTGCGAGATTCCATGATTAATGCTGCCATACTTGGCGAGAGATATCCGTACTGGCGCTGTCGATGTGTCGGAGAAGGCATGATCTACTCATCGTCGCTGCAGTCGCAGAT
Source organism: Bradyrhizobium sp. LMG 9283 (assembly GCF_045571415.1). NCBI lineage: Bacteria > Pseudomonadati > Pseudomonadota > Alphaproteobacteria > Hyphomicrobiales > Nitrobacteraceae > Bradyrhizobium > Bradyrhizobium sp. LMG 9283. The sequence goes on along the minus strand of NZ_CP120691.1, from coordinate 7,320,391 downwards.
CACTACGCGCTTGCGCCTGCAACTGACATCCAGTTGCCTGCTGATCTCGAAAAGAAGTTGTTAGCCCCAAAATAGAACTTCCGTTGACTGGAGAAAGGTTGCGGCCAACGTCCTGGCATTGTTTTTTCAGTTAAACAATTCAGTTGACTCGCCGAGCGCAAAGGCGGCGCGACTGCTGATGTAACAGAGTGAATCCGGGGAGGAGCACTCCCCCGGAATCAATGCGGCTGAGCGCGACCGGCGGCGAGCAGCTTGAGGCCTCGCGGCTGACTGATCGAGCAGATGCTCCGCCCGAGGGGACCGAACGCGCCGCGCACTCCGTGAGCGCAGTTTCAGCGCAGTATTTCGGCTGACGAGAGCGCCACATTAAAGAAAGTCTGCCCTGACGGCCGATAATATTTCCTTGAAAAAACAGATCTTCGTCGAGGGGCTCCGTTCTCCTTGCCCCTCGAAGCGACGATCTGCCGGATTTTCGAGGGACCAAGGAAAAGACAATGACGAAATCTGACCGACAGATCACGCAATGGGTCGAAGAGACGCCGTTCGTGGACACCCACGAGCATCTAATCGAGGAAAGCCAGCGCGTCTCCGGCGTGATTGATCCGTTGCTGCCTTGCGACGACTGGACCTATTTATTAAGCTACTACGTTGCCAACGATCTGGGGGTTGCGGGGATGCCGGCCGCCGACCTGCAAAGGCTCTTCGAGCCGGATCTTTCGAGCGAGGCAAAATACCAGTTGCTCGCACCCTACTGGGACCGCATCCGCCACACCGGCTATGCTCAGGCGGTGCGACATACGCTTCGCGGCCTGTACAGTGAGGACGATCTGACTGCCGAGAGCCTGCCACGCATCGCCGAAAAATACCGCGAGACCGTGCGGCCCGGCTTCTACGCAAATATCCTGCGTCTTGCGAACATCGAGAGCTGTCACGTCAATTCTTTGCAGCGGATCTTCCTGGAGACCGAGCAGCCGGCGCTACTCGCGCAGGATCTCAGTATCCTCGAATTTTGCCGGTGCAGCATTGCTGACCTTGCCCGCGTGGAGGGCGAAACAGGCAAGCAGCCGACGACACTTGATGAATGGCTCGATATCATAGACTTCTATTTCGCCACGTATGGTCCCAGAGCCGTGGCGGTGAAATGCCAGATTGCCTATTCGCGCCCGCTTGATTTCGCGCCGGTCGCCAAGGCGCATGCGTCGCGGCTATTTCTGCACCATGTCGGTAAAGTGCGGCACGGCCTAGGTTCTGAGGATCTCAAGGGGCTGCAGGATTTTTTATTTCGCTACTGTGTCGGCAAGGCTGGTGAGTGCGGCCTGCCGGTCAAGCTGCACACCGGCTATCTGGGTGGTCGCGGCTTAATGCAACTCGCCCGCGTTCGCGACAACGCCGCCGATCTCTGTCGTCTCCTGCAGGATTTCCCTGAGACTCGCTTCGTCATGATGCATATCGGCTACCCATACGAGCAGGAGTTTATCGCGCTGGCAAAACACTATCCGAACGCGGCGATCGACATGTGCTGGGCGTGGATTATCAACCCAGCCGCGAGCATCCGCTTCCTGAAGGAGTTTCTGCTGGCGGTTCCGACCAACAAGATCTTCACCTTCGGCGGCGATTATGCCGCTGTCGAGCCAATCTATGGCCATGCCTGCATTGCCCGCCGTGGAATCGCGCAGGTACTCTCGCAACTAGTCGCCGATGGCTGGATCGCCCGCGAGGAAGCCCCCAACCTCATTGAGCGGATCATGTATCGCAACGCACTTCATTTCTTTCCAAACCGGCGGCGATAGCAAGCGGCGCATCGATAAATGAATGCGAGATCATCGGGACCAGCGCGCTTCAGTGGAGCGTGGGCGTTGAGCGCCGGAGTAGCGAGGGTTTGCGACTCACATCGACGGTTTACTGTCCGCTGCAAGTATCCGTACGCACGTTCTATAGCCTCGAAATGAGCGGGTCGCCGATTTCTGCGATTTCGACCGCCCGCTCCTCCATCAAGAAAAACTTCGTGATCCGGTAGTCGACAGCGCCGCAGTAACGAGAGGCCTACCTAGGCATGAACAACGCCTTGTGAAGTTTTCCGACATCCGGAAGAAGCTCGGATGGCTCCTCGTGCCTTACAGGCTTAGTCCACACGTTCTGTCCCCATCGGCGCAGGATTTCGGCCATCGAAAATGCCCGCCGCGTGCACGATCTCCATGGCGTCGCTGTCGGCGGCCACCACCGCCGGTGAGTTGGCGCCCACCCACTCGGCCACAGGTGTAGCTCAGTCCGTGCTGATATCCCATGAACCGGATGCGGGTCTGGTCCCGGATGAAGTACCGGATTGCCGATGTGCCCGCCGGCTCGATGCTAACGCGTTTCTTCTCGGCGCTGGCATTCAAGTCGTCGATCGTGATCGCATACTGAGCCGTCAGGCGGTGTACCCCCTCAACCGAGCGATGTCGAGCAGCACGCCGCGAGACAATCCCGTGCGTGGCCGGATGATTGATCCCCACCTTCGGCGCGTCCGTATCGATCGGGTACTCGCGCGCATTACGTTATAGAGTCTTACTGTAGTGCACGAGGCCGAATACGTTCCTCAGCGGCTGAAGAGATCAGTAGCGCGGAGCAGCGGAGTGAAATGTGAGCGGCCAAGTTCTCGACCTTAGCGATTGAAGGTGAGGCTAGATCGCCGTCTCGCACTCACCGGCCGCCCGGTTGAGCACCTCGGCAAGCGGGTGCGGGCACCCGAACGCGGTGAGCGGCAACCTCGCCGCAAGTTCGCCGCAAGTTCGCCGCAAGAACCGGATGCCTTGAACCCGTCCAAACTCGAACTCTTGATTGCGGTCGCTTTGCCGGTCGTTGGCGGGTCAATGGAATCCCAGGCTGCGGGCCTTTGCCATGCCGAGAGAGCTCCAATGGGTGGCCGCAAGTTGCCGGGCTGCCATCAGATCCTCCGTCGCTGTTGCAGCCGCCACCTCTGCCACAGCGACCCGAATCTAGTGCGAATCTACAATTGCGAACTTGTGACTCGCGACACTAGTCTAGCGCCCGAGCACCAGCAGGTCCTCGCGTACGGTGAACTCGGGTTCAGGGCCGCCGAACTTGGGAGTACGCCGATGCGCCGGCATGCCCAAACGCGCGCCGGCACTGGCTGCCGGACGCAATGATTTTGTCCATGTTCGGCGCGAGCATGCCTAGACCATACGCGCAATGGCGCTCTTGCGCGCGCATTTGAAAAACACGATCGACCGGCGATAGCTCACCTGTGAGCCTTTTTGGCCCACAGCAGTCCGTCGGACCATATGTGCTCAACACATCCCCACTGGCAGGCCGATGCGACATCCGGGAAGAATCCACGTCCATGGTGGTTGGCGCTCGTATTGCAAAGCAGCGGAATGCCCGTGAGTTTTTCATACTCGACAAGGAGCTCCGCGACCTTGTGCTGAGAGGTTCTAGGAATTGTCTGCAATCGCGCAGATCCGTCAAGATGTACAACGGCGGGGATCTTGTCCCGCCATTCCGCTCGTGTCTCGTGATCAAACAGCATATAAGGATCCGGCGTTCCTGGGCTGAAAATATCCGGCGCACGATCCTCTAGGCATATAGGCGCCACTGGCCGGAAGCGCTCGCGAAGTTTGATGTCGTTGAGATGATCCTTCATTTCCGCCGATGTCGCGGCTGCCAGAATGCTTCTGCCACCCAATGCCCGTGGTCCAAGCTCCGCGCGGCCGGCGAGGAAAACCACGGGCTTATTGCTCGCGAGGATGGTCGCAAGTTCAGGCATGCTGCACGGCGCAGCCTCCCATTCGGACGGCACATCGCTGCGTATCAGGGCGGGGCCACTGTAGACCGACCATTCCAGCGGGACGAAGCCGCTGCCCGCCGCCATTGCGGAGCAAGCGGCACCGATTGCCGCCCCGCTGTCATTCGGAAAGGGCGGCACCCAGACAGCATCGAACAGGCCGGTACCACGTAGTGCGCTGTTCCATTTGATATTAAGGCCGCAGCCTCCGGCTATACACAAATTGCGCGATCCCGGAAAACCCGAATGCCGCTGCAAAATGGTCGTCATCTCGTGGATGAGGAGACGCTCGACGAAAGAATGAAAAGATGCAAGTACATCTTCGGGGCGTCTGGCCTTCAATCGCAGCGCGCTCGCGCGGAAGAAGTTGTGGATAGCCGCAAGTGAGGCTTCCACGCTGCTCTCCGCATGGTAACGGCGAGCGTGCTCTGGGTCGGCAGCCAAGCCCTCGTCGTAGAGCTCCCGAAACATAGCTATGATCTCTTCATCAGCAGATCCCAGAGCGATATAGGCCATCAGCTTGCCGGCAACACCTATGTCGTCCCAGCTGGAGCGGTCCGTATAGGGTCCGAAGTGATCGCCCGCGGCGGCGTAGACCTGCCCTATCAACGGAAACAGGCATTCAATGAACCGAGCGCCGCAGGGGTCCACGTAGTAGAGACGTGGAAAAATGATGCCATCCCATACCAGGCAAAAGGCAGATTGACCGGCTTTGGTAAATGGCTGGTGCAGTATGCTGAGGCCAAATGGCCTGTGACGTGCGGGTAGCTTCTATAAGGGAAGGACCTGCCGTCGAGCATCAGGCCAATGCCGTCGCGTGAAGTAAGAACGTCCTCGGCATGTCGTTCAACATACGGCGCCCACTTGAGACTGACAGGTTCCGCCCCGCTGAGGACCTGAAAACCCTCCCTCCACCACCCACCGTCGACGACGAACTGATCAACTTCGCGCGGATCTAGACCGTGCTCAGCCAAGGCGGCGACAATGGCGTCGAGATTATCGATGGCTTGATATCGTCGATTGTTGCCCCGCTTCTCCTGCTCGACACAAAAGATAAGCCGTCCGTCCTCGACAAGCGCGATCGCTCCGTCATGCCTCAGTTTGATACCGCAGATGCGCATAGTGCCTCCATGTCAAACGTCGGCAGTCAATTGATTCAAGATCAATCCGACTCCTAAAGCGGGACTAACAAATAGCCGCCTTCGTTGATGACGCAGCCTTGTGTACTGAGGCACAAGTTCGCTTTATTAGATTTCGTTAGTGTCGCATCGTTTTGCCATGTCTTTCGGGACAACAGTAATGGGGCATTCGATGGCGCAGCAACTTGCACTCCTAATCGTAAGCGATGAGGAACGGGCTGAGCTGAAGGCATTGGCTGGCCCGCCGGAAGACGGCCCAAGCCACGGCGCTGAGATCCCGCAGCCGGCCGCCTACATGGGCTCCTTGACGACATCAAGCCCAACTGGAGGTTCTGTACAAATCTTACGGGGCAGCTCAATCGTTCCTCTTGGTTCAAACAAGCTAAAGCACTTGCTACGTCGCTAAGGCAGCTACCAAATCGGATAGGCTGGAGCGCGACAGAGTAGAGTGAGACGCATCCATGTTGGCGGCGCCCCGCGTGACGTAGCCAACGAAGGGATAGCCGACCGGTTCGTTCCCTGACCGGCGGAGCCTTTATAGCTGTACCGATGCTGCACGCAGATCACAGTTTTGCTCAGGAGATCAGATCGCGATGCTCACGGGGGAGCCCTGCGAGCGCACGCCAACGGTCCGGCCGGAATTGAGCTCCGCTCCCACTCGAAGACGAGTGCGGAGATCCTGCGCCCTGACCTAGAACGAGAGGAGCTCCGGTGCGGGAGCCGGTTGGCGCTTCCGACTCACCTGCGCGGTGTCGTCGACCTGCTTGATCTTGAGACACTGGAAATACGCACGACCTAGTGTCCTGAACCAAAAGTTCGAACATTGCGTCGTGTTCTGCCGGGGCATTGCATCGGCAGAAGCGCTCGATCCAGGCAAGGATATCATTGCGGATTTGGTCTATCGGAACGGCTTGGGATCGGCGTTGTGTCGGTCGATGTCACCCCTGAGGGCGGCGACACTGCGATAGACGCACGCCGCGCCTGATCTTCTTGTGAGAAGCGCGAAGAAGCGCTCGACCTGATTGAGCCATGACGAGCTGGTCGGAGTCAGGTGCACATGCCAACGCGACTTTTTAGCCAGCCATCGCCGGATCAACCGGGTCTTATGCGTGGCATACATCCATGACGAGATGGAGTTGAATTCGCGCGGCACGGCGGCGTCGATCTCATCCAAGAACTTGCGAACCTCGGCGGCGCGGTGCCGCCGGAGCACTTGCCCATGACCCGTCCCGTCGCGATGACGAGGGCGGCGAACAGCGATGTAGTGCCGCGCCTTTTGTAGTTGTGGCTTCTTCGGGCCGGCTGGCCGGGACGCATCGGCAACATCGGCTGACTGCGGTCCAGCGCCTGGATCTCAGACTTTTCGTCGACACACAGAACGATGGCATGCTCCGGCGGCGGCGAGACGTAAAGCCCCCACGATATCGCGCACCTTGGCCACGAACTTCGGATCGGTCGAGAGCTTGAATTTCCCCAGCCGGTGCGGCTGGAGCCCGAAGGCCCGGCAGATGGGTTGCACCGTCGACACCGACAGGCTGCGGGCCTTCGCCATGCCGAGAGAGCTTCAATGGGTGGCGTTTTCGGGGCAGCTTTCCAGCGTCCTCATGATCACGGTTTCGATACGGGCATGGTCAATGGTGCGCGGCGGCCCGAGCGCGGTTCATCGTGCAGCCCGGCCAGTCGCTGCTCCACAAAACGCCGCAGCCCTTTGCTCACGGTCTGCCGGTCCAGCCCCCAGCCCCCAACCTCATTGAGCGGATCATGTGTCGCAACGCACTTCACTTCTTTCCAAACCGGCGGCGAGAGCAAGCGGCGCATTGAACCGCCCAGAGTGGCTTCGTCGGTCCACGCAGAAGTCAATTAACTGATGAGCGCAGAAGTACGCTTCTACCGACCCTGCTAAGCCCCGCCTATGGCGGGGCAAGATAGGAAGTCCGATGTCATGAAATCTCCTTGGGGAACCGCCAAAAACTCTCAACGAGACCATGATGGAAGCAGAGTTCAATCTCTTAGTCACGCGAAGTAGAGTGCGAGTACCATGTCGTGTTTGAGCCGAAGTACCGCAACAACTTGCTGCTCGGCAAGACAAAGCGGCATCCGGGCTAGGTGTTTCATGAACCGGCCAACATCCGATCTACCGTTCTAATCATCGCTTAATACCAACTTTGGCGGTTCCCATTCAAATTTCCAGCTTTGCTGGAGGTTATTGGCTAAACATCGACGGGATCGCCTCGGTGACCAAGCGGCCGCAGGACGTCATCGGCCTTCACTTCTTCTCCCCGGCCAAATCATGAAGCTCGTCGAGGTGAGACGCGGTCACACGGCCAGCGACGTGATTGCCGCTTCAACGAAACTAATCAAGCGGATCGGCGAGGTAGCAGTTCTGGAAGGCGTCTGCTCCGGCTTCATATCCAAGCGGGTGCTCTCAATCCGCGGGCGCGACGCGAACAAGACGGTTCTCGAGGGCGCAATGCTCTGCGACGTCGATCGCGCGCTATACGACTTCGGCTTCCACATAGGGCTGTTTCAGATGAACGAGCTCACGGGCCCCGATATCGGGTGGGTGATGGAGGAGATCGAAAAACTCCGCAGTTCTCGAGGTGCTCTGCGTGGTGGAACGCTTCGCCAGAAAAATGGTGCTGGCTACCGCGACCGACGAGAACCGCAACCCAAATGCCAGCCTCTGACCGAGAAGATTCGTTTCAGTGATCGGATGGGCAATGAGGCCACTTGCTCGCTGCTTGGCCCTCAACGAGGGCCCATCATGCTGAATAACGACTTTCCCGTCGACCGCCATGCCGTCTGCTTCTGCCTGCCATGAGAGCGTGGCCGGCATATACCTTCGCATTGACCCGAGTTGGCGCAGGATTTCGGCGACCGGAGCAGCCACATTGATCAAATTCAGCTCTAGCAGGCCGATAATGTTTCCATGAAAGATAAAACTTCTGTTGACTCTCGCAGAAAGAAGCGCGGGCGGAGAAATAATGGACGATTTGCTCGCAGGCCTCATGCAGGCCTGTCCAGACACTCGTGCCCGCGCGCGCTCAACAAGCTGCAATCCGTCAATATGATCCGGTGGTCGGCGACGGCGTAGTAGCGGGAGAAGCACCAGCGAGAGGAGCCTATGCCAGCACTCGATGCGTGCTGACGGCAACATTGGCGCCGAGACACGGGGAGCGGCATTCTGACAACGCCGTTTCCACTGGAAAGGCATAGCAGGGGATGATTAAGATGACGAAATTTTCGAAAATGCTCAGCGCCATGACCGCCACAGCCTTGGTGGCGGGCGCATTGGTGACGTTAAAGCCTGCGTTGGCAGACGATCAGCTTAGGATCGTCTCCTGGGGCGGGGCCCTTCAGTTGGCCCAGCGCAAGGCGCTTTTCGAGCCCTTCTCTCGCGCGGCCGGGATCAAGGTCACGGAAGACGAGTACAACGGCGAGATCGCCAAAATCCGCGCCATGGTCGAGTCCAAGACCGTGAGTTGGGACGTGCTCGACACCGATCCGCGCTCGGCGATGCAAATGTGCGCCGAGGGCATCATTGAAACGCTTGACTGGAAGAAGCTGGGTCTCGATCGAACCAAGTTCGTGGGCGGCGACAAGTATGACTGCGGGGTGCCGGCGAGCATCTCTGCCACGGTCATTGCCTATGACAAAGACAGGCTGGCGAACGGTCCGAAGACTATTGCCGACCTGTTCGACACGCAGAAATTTCCCGGCACGCGCGGACTGTGGAAGAATCCCTATGGCAATCTCGAATGGGCACTGATTGCCGATGGGGTGGCCGTCAAGGATGTCTACAAGGTCCTCAACACGCCCGAGGGCATCGATCGCGCGTTCAAGAAGCTCGACACGATCAAGAAGCACGTCGTCTGGTGGACCTCAGGGGCTCAGCCGCCGCAGCTACTAGCTGACGGCCAGGTCGTCATGACTTCGGCTTGGAACGGCCGCATCTACGATGCGGTCAAGAACTCCGGCAAGAATTTCGGGGTCGTGTGGGCTGGCCACACGTGGAGCTCGGACGTCTGGACGATTCCCAATGGCAGTCCGCATCGGGACGCTGCCTACAAGTTCATCGCCTTCGCCACTTCAGCCCAGGCGCAGGCCCACTTTTCGCGCTACATTCCCTACGGTCCTAGCAACAAGGACGGGATGTCACTTGTCGATCCGGCGATCCTGCCTAACCTTCCCAATGCGCCCGATCATGCGTTCAGTGCTCTAGAAAGCGACACCGCCTTCTGGGCTAACAAGGGCGACGAGCTGCGCCAGCGCTTCAACGTCTGGCTAGCGAAATAGACTGGAGCGAAAAGCGGTGAGAAGGATATGGACTCCTTACCACTACCCCAATAAACCAAAAGAGAGTGAGAAGTCGATGGTGCCGATGGCCGTCCAAATTGCTGGCAGCCCTGATGGAGTGCAGTGCGGATCAAGCTGCAGCAGATCCAGCGCCGGCGCAAGCTGAGGGCTTTCAGCCTTGTCCTTTCGCTGCTGCTGTTGGCCCTGATTGCGCTCGTCCTGCCAACCGCCTGGATGACGTTCAACGCGGTTCATGACGATATGCTCCCGGCGCTGCTGCCGCAAACCGTGGCAGCGCTCAGCGCTTGGGGGCAAGGACCTGCGCGACGAAAATGTTTATGCTGCACTCGCCAAAGACTTTAATCACGCCCCGGCGCAGAAGTGCGCGGGGGCGATCGGCAGGCGGATCAATATCGAGTTGCCGGGCGTCAGATAACGTCGAGGGCCCGCGAGCCGATCAGCTTTCCGCCGGTGCCTATAAGGCAGCGCTTATCAAGATCAATCAATTCTGCGTCAGCGCCAGGTATGGAGCATGTTGAAATGCGGAGTTCCAGCCGATACGGCCTATAGGCTGCTGCGTTCGGCCGATTACGATATGGCCCGATAGCCAGATCATCGCCTCGCCGCCGGAGCAAGCGATCTCCGCGACGCCTTCCTGCCCGCCCTACATATCAGCATCGATGTGACTGCCTTGACTGCTGCTCGGTTTTCCGGTGGTCTATCTCCTGGCGAGATTACCGCCCAGGATCAGTACTCTGCTGATGATCATGGTCGTGCTGCCGTTCTGGACGTCATTGTTGGTGCGCACACCGCCTGGGTGTTTGATCCCCATCTTTGATGGTGCGATCCTTTCCGCAGGATACAAGAAATCCCTATGGGACAGGTTCTACACGGCCGCGCCACTATGACAGAGACGATGCGTCGAGCAATACAAAATAGTCAAGAGAGCCTCAAGAGGCTCGCCAAGCGCTATGGCATCAATCCGAGGACGGTCGCGAAGTGCCGGCACCGAACCTCGACCGCCGACCGGACCCAGAGAGCCGCGCTCGACGGTGCTGTCGCTCGAAGAGGAAGCAGACATCGTGGCCTTTCGCAACCGTATGCTGGCCACTGGATGATTGTTTCTAGGTGCGGACCTGATCCAGCAGAGGTGAGGACGCTGGATGGCCAGCGTATCTTCGCCATCGCGCTCGGACCTGAACGACCATGACGAGTTGCGACATGATCCGGTGATGGCCTGCAAGCTCGAAGCGCCGTCACAAGAAAATGCGCGGCCTCGGCAAGTCGACGCTCAACCGGCTGGGGCTGAGCCGTCCGCAGCCGTCGCGCTATCACAAGATCAGCCACGACCGGCGGCGATCGAGGCGCTGTTCGTCGAGGGTACACAGCGGCTGCGCCCGAAGAGATCGTGCTCGACCTCGGACGCGACGGACGATCCCCTGGGGCAACCAGGAGGGGCGCTTCTTCCGCGGCTACTATTGCAACCTACCTGCCGCTCTAGATCTTCTGCGGCGATCACTCGTTTTGCGCCAAGTTGTGGCTGGCACTCGAAACCAATTCGGGCAGGTGCTCATAACGATACTGCCGCGAGCTTTTGCAGCCGCTCGAATTGTAAGCGCCACCGAGGGTGAGGCCCAGTCGACGCAATCGCTCCGCGCAATTTGGTCTGTTCTTTGCCGGCGAACTTCTTGATCCAGCCAAAGGCTCTCTATGAATTGCTGCTCCGCATCCCGGAGGGTTCGCGCCGCCCTCACCGGTTGTCGGTGGTTTTCAGGAAAGGTCGGATGCTGACCGTCTTCCACACTCCATTCCGATGGAATGGATCATTTCGCGTAAAGTCGATAGCTTCCGTCAGCGAGTTGGCCTCGATCAACAGCATGCTACCGATCCGCTTTTTGCCATCTTCAGTAGTCATTGGACCCGCAATCAAGAGCTTGACTGGCGGAAACCGAAAATACTCGTTGACGCGATAATACTCGTTGTGAGCTGGGTAATGCGCATCGCGCCCGCCTGCGTTTTCGGAGTCATCCAAGCAATAGATAATAAAATGCATCGGTGCATCTCAAGGTGTCCATGTGTGCAAACCCAGCGAGTAATTGCGGATCGAGTCACGGAGTGGGAGCAAATACATTAGCTCAGCTTAAATGTGAAGTTCCTGATTTCACTCTGCTTCAGCCGAAATGCTGCGCGGGGAAACGTCACGCCAAATCGATGCAGAAACTGGCTCGGCAAACCGTAAGGGACTTGCGCGGCGTCAGGGTCCCATCCATCCGCACGTCAGTACTCGCGCGTATCATACCTACCAGCGAACTCCGGGACTTTGGCGGCGTCCATGATAGTCAGGTCGTGTCCCCATTGATGGTGTAGCTCGGTAGAGCAAAGCCGCCCGCACGCGCGCCCTCACATAGCGCCGTAGCGGGCGGGCGGCTTTGCGGTGGTCACCGGCGGTTCGCCGGTAGGGTCGGGTTGCTGACACCAACCGGCAGCGAGCTGACCAGCAACGCCATCCTGACATGGGCGGATCAGAGCCGCGTCGCCTGGCACTACATTGCGCCGGGCAAGCCCATGCAGAATGCCTTCATCGAGAGCTTCATGTATAGACGGCCCCGCGGATGCAAGGGATTTCAGCAGCACTTTGGATACCGGTCGGGTGCGTTCATGTATACGGCCTGTTTGTGCGACCGATGCCATGGCCGCTGGCCCTGATGGAGATCGCGGATCGAGGCCTCATCAACGGGTCGCGCTTGTTGCGCTTAAAGCTCTTCGGGCTTGCTCGATCCCCAGCTCCGCCGGTGTCCATCATGCTGTCATCTGCCCTCACACCATAAGGTGGCCAACATACGCGACATTCAGGTCGCGAGCTTAGGCCGATAGAATTCCCCGGTCGTCATCATCGCCCAGACGATCCGTGCCAACTTGTTGGCAACGGCGATGGCGACGACCATGGGCCGACGCCGTCCAAGCAGGGCTTCGATCCAGCCGTCTCCAACCCGGGAGCGTACCTTTGGGTACCGAACGACGTTACGCGCTCCGATGACAAGCAAGTGCCTGAGATAGGAATCGCCCTGTTTCGTAATCCGGCCGAGCCGATCCTTCCCGCCGGTGGAATTCTGCTTAGGCGTCAGGCCAAGCCAGGCCGCGAATTCCCGCCCGGAGCGGAACATGGTCGCGTCCGGCACGGTCGCGGCGAGAGCCGTGGCCGTTATGGGACCGATCCCGGGAATCGACGACAGCAACTTCGCCATCGGATTTACTCGCTGGATCTGAGCCAGCTCGCGCTCGATGGCCTCGACCTGCCGGCCCAATTCCTTCAGTTGGTTCACAAGGACGGCCAGTGCGATGCGGGCGTGGGCCGGTAGTGTCAGTTCCTCGTCATCCAACAAGTCGACCAGACCATCCACCCGTTGCCGGCCTTGTCCGACAATGATTCCGAACTCAGCAAAGTGAGCCCGAATGGCGCAGGCTGTCATGGTGCGTTGGCGGACCAACAAGCCTCTTGCACGATGAAGCATCAAGAAGCCCTGGTTCTCCACGCTCTTGATTGGAACGAACCGCATATTGGGACGGGTGACCGCTTCGCAGATCGCGGCCGCGTCAGCGGCGTCATTCTTGGCTCCTCTTCGTACGTAGGGTTTAACATAGGCTGGCGGGATCAATCTCACATCGTGTCCAAACTGCCGAATCTCCCGCGCCCAGTGGTGAGCAGTCGCACAGGCCTCAATGCCGACTAGGCAAGGTGCGAGCGAGGAGAAGAACGACACGATCTCGCCTCGCCGGAGGCGTTGGCGACCGGCCACTTGGCCTTGGCCATCAACTGCATGGATGTGAAATACGTGCTTCGAAATGTCCAACCCAATTGTCGCGACTTCCATTGGTGAATTGCTCCTGTTAGCGGGTTCGTCCATCGCCAGTATATCGCCGGCGCCGAGGGAGGGGGGCCGTCTTCCCCATCAACGGCCGGCTGCGGGATGAATTGTTGAACGAGACGCTGTTCACGTCACTGGCCCAGGCGCGCGTCGCACTCGGATGCTGGCGGGCCGATTACAACGATGCCCGACCCCACTCGCAGCTCGGATGGAAAACGCCGTCCGAGTTCGCCTTCACCTGTCACCCGCGCCGGGATCTGGCGCTGCGCTATGCCGAAGGCTCCGCGCCAGCTCCCGTCGCTCCCACCGCCCAACCGGGCAAATCCAACGACCGGAGCGAACTCAGGATGGATAAAACTTGATGTGGTGGAACGGCCCGCTCCAACAGCATCAAAGTGCTAGAACGTGGTCGTTGTTCGAACGCCACAAAGGAGGGACCGTTCCGTGAAACAGGTTAGTACCATCGGGTTAGATTTGGCCAAGCACGTTTTCCAGGTTCACGGCGCGGATGCGGAGGGCTCGCCCGTGTTCAACAGGAAATTGCGGCGCAGCGAGGTTCTGCGCTTCTTCGAGAAACTGCCACCATGCCTGGTGGGGATGGAAGCCTGCGGTAGCGCCCACTATTGGGCGCGCGAGATCGCAGCTCTCGGTCATGAGGTGCGGCTCATTCCGCCGGCTTATGTCAAACCCTTCGTCAAGCGTGGTAAGACAGATGCGGCGGACGCGGAGGCCATCAGCGAAGCGGTGACCCGAAAGACTATGCGCTTCGTGCCGATTAAGACGGCTGAGCAACAGGCTGCCGCGATGGTGCTGAAGACCCGCGCTCTTCTAGTGCGGCAGCGAACGCAGGCGGTCAACGCGTTGCGCGCGCATCTGGCAGAATTGGGGATCATCGCCACCGCCGGCCTGGCAAAGGTTGAGGCGCTGGTCGCAATCATACGGGATGAGACAGATGCTCGCCTGCCCGCAGCAGCGCGCTTCGCGCTGAGGGCTATTGCCGACGAGATTGAAGCTTCAGCCGACCAGATCGAGAGGCTCGAGCGCGCAATCGTCGTGGAGGCCAAGCGCGACGAGGACATGCGTCGGTTGACCACAATCCCTGGCGTCGGCGCCATTACGGCGGCGACCATCAAGGCGCTTGTGCCGGATCCCGGCGGGTTCAAGTCGGCTCGCCACTTTGCCGCCTGGCTGGGATTGACGCCGCGGTCTCATTCAAGCGGAGGCAAAGAGCGGCTGGGACGAATATCGAAGATGGGAAATCCGGAACTCCGCTCTCTGCTCGTTGTCGGGGCAACGGCCGTCTTGCGGGTTGTCCGAAACGACGCTCGGGCGCGGCCGTGGCTGAAGGCGGCTTCTCGCCAGACGGCCCTTCAAGGTTGCCGCGGTCGCGCAGGCCAACAAGACGGCGCGGATCATCTGGGCGCTTCTGAACAAGGGCGGGACGTACCGACGTCCCGACCCGCTGACTGCCGCGGCCGCCGTCTGATGGACGCAGTGACCGCCAAAGCGATCTGACCGGCGCAGGCCGGCAGAGGGCAAGGTGCAACAACAGCCGATGACCCCATGGGACGACATCCCGAAACGAGTGAAGCTACTGCCCCCAATGCGCTCAAACGCGTAAACTTGATTTAGCTCCTCGTTCCGCGGATCTCATCGAGGCCAGCGGCCATGTGCCGCGCGCAAAGGCCGGACATATGACCGCACCGTCCCAATGTGTGAAATCGACTGAAGAAGCTCTTGCCTCGCGGGCCGTTCCACATATGGGGGCAAGGTCACGAGGTTGAGCGGCGCCGCGCACCGCTGCATCAAGGTCATGAAACGGCACCACGTTGCCCTTGTAGAGATCCGGTGCCAACGCATCAAAACCCGCCAGCGCAAAAGTCCACACAGGCCTTTGATATGGTCCGTTAAGCCCCCGTCACCGCGTGAATGACGACTACGCCTGACGCGTCGCCGCTCGCAGCATTGGCGAGATAGCCGGAGGCGTCCTCATGATCCGGGCGGTTGAAGATAGCCGCAGCTCCCATGTCTTCTCCTGCTTTTGCGGCGAATAGAGCTAGTCCTCTGGCGGAGTTTCTGCGTAACACGAAACACGAGAGCAGTAATCCCTGGGGCTAGTGCAAGAATGCGCCGTACGAACCAACGGCAGGTCTAAGTTCGCCATAGAATTAGGAGACAGCGAATGGCTACAGAAGTACTTCACTCATTGAGCGCTCAGAAGAAGAACGCATTCAGGGGCCTGACCGAATTCGCCGCGTCGGGTGCCTCGGCACCGGCCTGATCGGCGGGGGGGGGGGGGGCCGCGCTTTTTCTCGCGCGTGGTCTCGACGTGATCGCATGGGACCCCTCAGCCGAGGCCAAGGATCGCCTCAACAAGCTTCTCGCCATGGCCTGGCCTGTCCTGGAGCGACTCGGCGCGCGCCCCAACGATCGCGGCACTCTAACCTGGGCAGCGACAGCGGTCGAGGCGGTCTCGAAGGCTGATTTTGTGCAGGAAAGTGCTATTGAGCGAATTGCGGAGAAGCGCGACCTCTACGCCGAAATCGAACCTCATACACCGGCTGATGTGGTCATCGCTACGTCTACATCCGGCTTCACTATCGCCGACCTTCAGGCCGGCGGCACGAAGTCAAGTCGCCTCGTCATTGGCCACCCCTTCAACCTGCCGTACCTCATTCCGCTCATCGAAGTCGCCGGCGCGCCTTACACGAACGATGAAGCACTCGACGCCACGGAGGCATTCTACGAGTCCATCGGAAAAATCGTCATCCGCATGGTTCATGAAATTCCCGGGTTCGTCGCTAACCGTCTGACGGCTGCTCTTGAGCGCGAGGCCATGCATCTCGTCGCCGAAGGCATAGCCACGCTCGAGCAGATCGATGCTGCAATCGTCCACGGCTTGGCTCCCCGCTGGACTGCAATCGGCCCCTGCATGGTGCGCCAACTCTCGAAGGATGTCGGAATCGACCATTATTTCGAGACTTTTCATCTGAACAGCGAAAGATCCCTCTCGCACCAGAAACCACCGGATTTCACGCCGGAACTCATCCGGGCGATGAAGGACGGCTGCAATACCATGGCGGCTGGCCGCAACAACCTGGAAATCGCAGCGGCACGGGACGCATGATGATTGAGACGCTGCTTGCGCAGCGGAAGATGGGGCTCATGAAGCACGGTGTCTGAGCGTAGCGGCATGGAGGCGTCCTTACTTCGTCCAACATCCATCTAGCTCTAACGCAAGGCGCTGAGCGTGAGGCAGCGAGCAGCTTATAAGTGTCGCGGCTGGCTAATTTATCAGCTGCTGCGCCCGAAGCAGCCGGTCGTGCCGCGCGCTCCGCCAGAAGTATCCGCGGTCGCCCGCGTGCCACGCTAGCAGTGGGGAGCGTACCCGCGCTCAACCAAGCAAAGCATTCCCGGGCATCGGCCGGCGTGCCGACACTCGCTGACGGGATCCTCATTCGAAGCCAACACACCTCGGCGGAGATAGACGACGCCAAAGGCTTCGTCCAAGTTCACGACCTGTGCCTGTATTCGCATTTCCTCCCGGCTGCAATCCAATCCCGCCCAGCTGGAAGTTTCCGGCAGGCAATCCTTCATTGCCAGTAGAACAAAAGAGGGGTCGAGAGCGCGATACCCATGCCCAGGCAGAACTGGAGAACCGTATTCCTGTCTTTGCTTTCCTTGAGGAGCTTTTTTGGACGACTTCGACTCGAGATCGAAGCATTCAAGCTTGGTCTTAACGGCAGCATCCTGGATCGGCTTCGCCGCTCGCGTATGTCGGATCTAACATAAATCCGTTCACCCATGAGCAGCATGCTAGAATTCAATGTTGGAACGGCGGGCTGCAGTTTGGCCGCGTGGAGAGTGCGTGTGTCGCATCTCAAAGTGTGGCGCCCTGGCTGACTAACAAGAATCCAAGACGACATCTGCATCCATTCCGCACGTCAAGATCGACGCGCCGGCAAAGCCGCTTCACGATCTGCTCATACAGCTCGAGCCTATTCGAATGGCTGGCGGACGTAAATGTGAGCACCGTAGACCCGGCATTTGCTGCCTCAAGTGCGGCCTAGTTACTTTCGGCGGCGACTTAGGAAGATCAGATGCTTAACGTCGCAACGTTCGCGCCGGGAACTGCGCATGTGCGGCTTTTCGAGACGTCAAGAGCTCCTGTGTTGCTATTGGTCAGCCTAAGCCCGCTCGGTAGCTGGAAAGATGTTGCACCGATTGCTCACCGGGCTGGCGCCCCTGACGTAAGAGTTGCCGCGCGACCGACATTACGTGGCACGCTCCCGCCTTGCTCGCGCTGCGCTTTGCGCAGACGCTCCAGGACGTCGGCGCGGAACGGCTCGACCTTGCGGCTTGCCACGCCAACATTGAGCTGCAGGTGCTCGGCAGTCGCGGCCAATGCGCCGTCACGATCGTCGATCATTTCCTGGTGGAAAACGAAGCGCTTAATGTCGATATCGAGGATGCGCGTCCTGACGGTGAGAGTGGCACCTGCACGGACTTCGCGGACGTAAGTGATGTGAATATCGCCCGAGAAAATGGAGTAGCCTTCGTCCAAATAGGAGAGGCCCAAGCCGAGGTCGCGCCCGGCGAGATTGCTCGCAGAGCAAAACACTTCGAAGTACGGGATGACGTTCATATGCCCGTTGAAATCAAGCCAAGACGATGGGACTGGGCAGCGATAGATGAACATGGTGTTTGGAGCTTCAATCGCGATGGGTGTGTTCCGGGTTGAGCGTCAAGGCAAATAGAATGTTACATGAGGCTTAGCCCCTGTCGGCCGCTGTCACGGCCAAGCTTCCATCGCCTCGCCAGCAGGATGATCCTTGCGGCGCGTGCACTAGCCCGATGGATACGGCTGATTCCAACGCGAGCCGACAGGCGGTCGAGATGTCGTAGACCGGCAAACCGAAGCGGTCGCGGATCGCTGGCGTGATCACTGGAAAGCTCGTGCATGAGAATAGCAACGCGCGAATCCGCGGATGGGCCATACGCAGCCGCTCGACGCAGGAAGCAACGTCCTCCTCAAGCTCCTCAGGTTCCGTCGGTCGGTTCATAGACGCGTTTCGCGACATGTTGCCGCCCTCGATCCCGCCGACGACAATCCTGGCTCGCTCGGCGGGATCATTGATCCCGAGAAGGTCCTCGGCAAACAGAGTCGCGTCTGCCGTGCAGACGCCGATCTGGGCGTCTGGAGGGAATTGCCGCAGCAATGACGGAAGTAGGACCAGAGTCGACAACATCACGGGAACGTTCACAGCAGCGGCAACAGCCGCCTGGTAACGAATCGCAAAGCCGCAATTCGAACCAACGGCGATAGCGCCTTGTTTGACGAGCTTGCGCGCAGCTGCGATGTAGGCCGGCACGATCTCGGGGGCGCCCCTCAGGGTGGCGTCGATAGTTGCTCCCCTGACATTCTCGATGAGGACAGGACAGCCGTAGGTTTGCGGGCTCATCAGGGAGCCGGGACGCGGCGTGGGACGCACCCAGCCCGGCTCGCGGTCGAAATCCAGGATTCCAAGACAGCTTTTGTCCTGCGATGCCATTATGGTGCCTGGAAAGTAGCGATTAACTCACTCACTATATTTAAGCCTCCTGATGAATTTACTCGAATCCAGTCGCGCGGCGGCCGAAATTGCTAGTCTGGTCGAGAGCTTGCGAAGGTTTCCCGCATTGGATTCATTTAAGAATATTCTAGCGTGGCACAAAGATTGATCGCCGCTTCGAAAGCGAGGTACCAAACTGCCATCGCTCCGCTCCACGTGCATTCTACATGTTTCGGCTCGCAAGCATATGGATTGCATTTACAAGACGGAGTGGGCTCGAGCGACGTCCGTTTGGATATCGAAGGTTACTGAGCCGGTGATGCGTGGACGCCGCTGGTTAGTATGAATGGTGTCAATAACTTATAGCAGTTCTTACTCTCCTTCGCACGAATCAAGCTGCCGTATTTCGATAAAATCGGAGAAATGACGTGCGATATGGCGCGCCGACGCAACGTGGCTCGCATTAGGCAGCTGGGGTCTTTCTGATCGTATGTCGGCCTGATTCGTCGAACTTGCCGCTGGGCGCCGTCCGTTTTTCATCGAGCGGTGCGGTCCTGGCGAAGGTGGGCGCTGCCGCGGCTAAGACGTCGTGTCATGGCGCGCAGATGGGCGTCGTGCTAGGTTCTGTCGAGACGAAAATCGCGATGGACGAGCAGGCAGACGAGCGCAATTTTGGCGGCATTGGGCATGTCCGACAGCGCCCTCCAGCTGCTATTTCGAACAGCCGCTCCCGCCGAAGCAAGCGTCCACTCGACAGGTTCAATGCTGCCTCTCAAAACTCAAGTGCGTCGATACGAAATGAGGACCCGAAATGCCTGTCCATTGTCGCGCGCAACTCTGCTCTGGCTAAGGTAATTGTTCAACCGTGCCAATGTGCGGCTCTCGGCCAGTGGTTGGCCGATCGAGAGAGAAGGCGCAGAAAAGCTTCCAACGAGAAAGAATGGCACAGGATTGCAGCAAAAAATGCACAGAATTGCCTGCTGGCGAGGGGGGCTGCTTGATATCGTAGTCACGCGGATAGCACTTGCTCGGGTAGCTGCGGTGACGCAACCGGTCTGTTCCGTGCGGAGCCGGCGTCCGAGTTTAGATCTTTGCGTTGCCTGTATTGGGAAAGAACGAAATGACTGAGTTACTATCTACCCGTCGCGAAGGCGCGATCCTCGAAGTCACGTTGGACAGGCCGAAGGCCAACGCTATTGACGTCAAAACGTCCCAGCTGATGGGCGAAGTGTTCAAGAGCTTCCGGGACAATCCAGATCTGCGAGTTGCGATCATACGAACTGCTGGTGACAAATTCTTCTGCGCCGGCATGGACCTTAAGGCGAGGGCCAGCAGCGACATCATAGATGATGATTGGGGCATCGGAGGATGGGGAGGCCTTCAGGAGCTGCGTGACCTCAACAAGCCGGTGATTGCCTGCGTTAACGGCATAACAGTTGGCGGTGGATTCGAGCTGGCGCTCTGCTGCGACCTTATATACGCGTCCGAACATTCCTCTTTCGCACTCCCTGAATTGCGAGCCGGAACACTGGCGGACGCGGCGACGATTAGGCTGCCCAAGCGCATCCCTTATCACATCGCGATGGGTCTTCTACTCACGGGACGATGGATGGATGCGGCGGAGGCGCACCGTTGGGGCGTTGTCAACGAGGTGTTGCCCAAGGAAAAGCTTGAGGAACGCGTTTGGGAGATCGCGAGGCTGCTCGCCAATGGCCCCCCGCTGGTGCTCGCGGCCATCAAGGAGACAGTGCGCGTGGCCGAGACGCTGTCGTTCCAGGACGCAATGAACCGAGTAGCGGGCCGTCAGCTCGCAACCATTGATGCGCTTTATGGCTCAGAAGACAGACTAGAAGGCGCCCGGGCATTCGCAGAGAAACGCGATCCGGTTTGGAAGGGCAAGTAGCCCGCTGCTGTCGAAAGGTCGAAAAACGACCTGGCGGTTGGCAAAGTACTGCCGGACGGAGTTCTGGAGCGGTCGATTAGGACAGCAAATATAGCATGTTGGCGCCGGCCAGGTGATCCAGCGCCAACAGCTTCGCCGGGCCCGGGCGCGTCATATCGGTCGAAGCAGGGTCTTTGTCAAGCAACATGAAGCCCCGCATCCAAGTAGCGCGCGTGGCAACTAAGTCACCGGTTGAGCCTAAGTATTGCCAGTAGCCGGCCGGCAGGTGGAAAAGAGATCCGCATTAATTGCTTGCGCAGCGCCGGGACACCCGCAGAGGCATCGAGGTGCGTATCACAAAGGTCTCCCGTCTCATTTCCCGCTCGCATTGGCGGCGAGCTACCCTGATCGTTGCAGTGTAGTAGATTCCATGGGGCGGTAAGCGAGCCCCTTCCGGTAGGTTTGGGTTTCCACACTCGAATCATCGGTGAGTCTGATGCAAGCATCGACCGAGAGCACGCCCACCGCCGGCCATATTGGCACAATCTTGATTGCGATCGAACTGAGTCAGAAGACTTGGCTGGTGACGCTGCACAGTCCGGATCGTGACCGGGTCTCGCGTCACAAGCTCGCGGGAGGCGATCACGCCGGACTGCTGGTGCTGATCGAGAAGATCAAGGCGCGGGCGGCCGAGAAGCCGGGATCGGCGCCGAGGGTGGTGAGCTGCTACGAAGCTGGCTATGACGGCTTCTGGCTGCATCGGCTGCTGCAGGCGGCCGGGATCACCAACCTCGTGTTCGATGCGGCCAGTATTGCGGTCGAGCAGCGATCACGACGGGCGAAGACCGATCGGATCGATGGCGAGCTCATGCTGCGCACCTTGATGGCCTATTTGCAGGGGGAACCGCGGGTGGTCCGCATCGTCCGCGTCCCGAGTGTGGAGGAAGAGGATGCCCGGCGAGCCAGCCGCGAGCGCGATCGTCTGGTCAAGGAGCAGACAGCCCACAGCAACCGGATCAAGGCGCTGCTGCGCCTGCTGGGGGTAGATGTCGGCACGCCGCGACGGAAGAACTGGCTGGCCTGGCTGGAGCAGCAGCGCGATTGGCAGGGGCAGCTGCTCCCGCCGCACCTTCTGGCCGAGATCAAGCGCGAGCATGCGCGCCTGATGCTGGTGCGTGAACAAATCGCGACGCTGGAGCAGGCCCACCTTGCGGAGGTTCCTGCTGCTCCTGCCAGGATGAACGAACGGCGCCAGCTCCTGCAACGGCTCAAGGCGCTTGGTCCGGCCTTCAGTGCAACGCTGGTGAACGAGCTGTTCTACAAGGATTTCCGCAATCGCCGAGAGGTCGCGGCCTATTGCGGCCTATCACCCAGCCCGTGGAAGAGCGGCGGCATCGATCTCGAACAGGGCATCAGCAAAGCGGGCAATCATCGCGCCCGCCTGAGGCGATCGAGCTGGCCTGGCTGTGGCTTTGTCATCAGCCGGACAGCGCGCTCAGCCTCTGGTTCCGCAATCGCACGGCCCATGCTGGCAAGCGCGCCAGGCGTATCGCCATCGTCGCGCTGGCCCGCAAGCTGATCGTGGCGCTGTGGCGTTATCTCTCCACCGGGCTCGTTCCCGATCAGGCGACGATGAAGGCTTGAGCACCAAACCTCGCAGTCAGGTGTAGCCGCAGCTCAAGCTGCGGCCCCTGAGGATGGATGATGACCGTGCCACCCAAGGGTCAACCAAATCGTTTTGTAGATGGGTCTCATCCCCTCGGCTTCCTCACCGCAAGCATGCGGAATGTGGGTCCGGATCAGACGATCCGACCGGATATGAGGTGATGCAGTGAACAGCTGCAATCGTTGGAAGCCAATCCTCGCCGTACGCATCCGGCTAAGGCCCCGGCTAGGGCCGTTCTAGGGCGGAAGGCTGATGGTGCTTAAGCGGCGTGGGCGACGCTTTGAGGCTGCCAATTCCAAGGCAGCAGTGCATTGATGCGCTTGGCAGGGTGATCTGGTAGGCGCGCCAGCACGTCGGCAAGCCAAGCCTGCGGGTCGATATCATTGAGCTTGGCGGTGGCGATAAGGCTGTAGATGGCAGCCGCACGCCGACCGCCCTCATCGGAGCCGGCGAAGGTCCAATTCTTTCGTCCCACGGCAACAGCCCGTAGCTCACGCTCGGCAGCATTGTTCGACATGCAAAGCCGTCCGTCATCAAGGAAGCGGCTAAATGCATCCCAGCGGCTGAGGCAGTATTTGATAGCTTTGGTCGTGTCGTTGTTCCTGGAGAGCTTGGCGCGCTGCTCGCGCAACCACGCCTCCAGCTCGACGATCAGGGGGCGGCTACGCTCCTGGCGCACACGCAAACGCTCCTGCGCAGTAAGACCGTTGATCTCGCGCTCGGTGGCGAACAGAACATCGACGCGCTTGACCGCCTCGGCCGCAATCGGCGCCTTGCTGAGCCGTGCCAGATCAAAGAACTTGCGCCTGCCGTGCGCCCAGCTTGCGTCAGGACAAGTCCTGGAAAGGAGGAAGAATGTGATCTGAAACCTTTCATCGTGACCCAGAGGGTTCGACCCCCTCCCGGCAAAGGCGGAGCCCGCCAGCCGGAAGCGAGTCTTGCATGGGTGACGGCAACGTCGCTCGTGAAGGTAGACAGCGGGTACCGAAGCCCTGTGGCTAGCCTCGAAATCATGGTCGTGCTGAAGCCTTCGCCGTGTTGGATCCGGGGGCAGCACTGGGAAAGCCGCTATGGCCAGGCTGACCGGTTCGGCCGGGGGTCTCTGAGCAGGGCAAAGGTACGGGATGGGCCACCAGGAAACCTGAGAGGTCCCGTTTGTGCCCACATGGAAAGCCGGCACGGAGCACCGGCCACAACAACGCTCCAGGCCTGATGACCGACTTGGCGAGCATCGGGAGCGCGCACGCGAACACGAAACTCCAAGGCATGTGGAATCCCGAGGTGAAGACATAAGCTGACGGACGCGCGCGGCGGGAAGTCGTAGCGGCTTCGTAGTACCGAGGAAGGCGGGGAACTGGGCTCACCGGGACCCACTGGAGGGAAGGGAGCCGCCACGCGTTAAGACCCATTGACGAGAAACACGGGAGGGAACGCTGAGTCCCACGAACCTGTCCACGAAACGACAATGGATAGCCGATCTGGCGAGGAAAAATGCCAAGCGGGTGCTGACCTCGCTGCATCACCTGATCGACCGTGAATGGATGCTCGAGGCCTATCGCCTGACGCGCAAGGATGGCGCGCCCGGCATCGACGGCGTGATGGCGACGGACTATGAGGCGAAGCTGGAGGGCAATCTTGATGATCTTCTGGCGCGCATCAAATCCGGTCGATACATCGCGCCGCCGGTGCGTCGGCACTACATCCCGAAGGCGGACGGCACGGAACGGCCACTAGGCATTCCAACGCTGGAAGACAAAGTGGCGCAGCGGGCGATTCTCCTGCTGCTGGAGCCGATCTACGAGACGGACTTCCTGTCCTGCTCGTATGGCTTCCGACCGGGACGATCGGCCCATGATGCCCTGCACGCTCTGCGCAATGGGTTCATGGAGCAAGGGCTGCGTTGGGTGGTGGACGTCGATATCTCGAAATACTTCGACACCATCGACCACACGCACCTGCGCCGATTCCTCGATCAGCGAGTCACGGACGGCATCGTCCGGAGGATGATTGATAAATGGCTGAAGGCGGGGGTGCTCGAAAAGGGCATCCTGCGCCGCACGACTGGTGGAACGCCCCAAGGCGGTGTGATCTCGCCACTGCTTGCAAACATCTACCTGCATTATGTGCTGGATGAATGGTTCGAGCAGGTGGCGCGACCTCGGCTCAAGGAGCGATGCCAACTGGTCCGATACGCTGATGACGCGGTGATCGCCTTCGAGGACCATTTGTCCGGCAAGCGATTGCTGAGTGTGCTGGGTAAGCGGCTCGGTCGGCACGGGCTTCAACTCCATCCGACCAAGACCCGCTTCGTAGACTTCCGGTTCAAACGCCCGGGTGGGCGTCGTCCCGCGACGGCGGGGACCACATTCAACTTCCTTGGCTTCACCCATGTGTGGGGTCAATCGAGGAAGGGTAAGAATGTCGTCCGACAAATAACGGCAAAAGACCGTTATGCCCGCGCGCTGGCTTCCGTGACGGAATGGTGTCGGCTCAACCTGCATCGTGAGGCGTTCGTGAGGACGACTTCGAAGCGTTGACAGGGGAAACCGCAGGCCAGCCATTGAGCCGCGAAATCGGAAGTCTGGAGCGCCGACGCTGTTATCCTAAGCGGAAGGCAACACGTTGGGCGGCGCACATCGCGAGCGCTCAACGGCTCCACGCGGTCGGAGACCCTGAGCATGCGGGGAAATCCTTCGCACAGGAACTGGGAGATCTCGTCGTCGCCCGAGGACGAACAGCCTTTCGGGCAGGCTGGGGAAAGGCGAATGCCATAAGCCTAGCCTCACCGTCGACGAGAAGTCGGATGTCCGCATAGTACCAATGAACGACCTGAACAAAAGCGACGGGTCCACACCGTTGCTCGCGGAAGGTCCGGAGGGAAGGCGGGCAGCCAAGGGCAATAGCAAACATCCTCCCGCGCCCCGGACACAGAGCCGGACCAGCGCATCGACGAGGCTGGGCGCTATACGTGAACTGGCAAGACGGGATAGGAAGACACGGTTCACGGCGTTGATGCATCACGTGACGCGCGAATTGCTGACGGAAAGCTTCAGTCAACTGAAGCGCTCCGCGGTGCCCGGCGTCGACGGGATGACATGGCGTGACTATGAGGAAGGGCTCGACGAGCGAATAGCAGTGCTTTGGGACGCGGTCCAATCAGGCCGCTACCAGGCGCTCCCGTCTCGCCGAGTGTATACCCCCAAGTTGAATGGCAAACGCAGGCCGCTCGGAATCGCTGCGCTGGAGGATAAGATCGTCCAGCACGCGGTGACGACGGTCCTGAATGCAATCTACGAGGCGGACTTCCTCGGCTTTTCCTACGGATTCCGGGAGGGGCGAAACCAGCATCAAGCGCTGAACGCACTCTGGATCGGCATCCATCAGAAAAGAGTGAACTGGGTGCTTGACGCAGACATCCGCTCGTTCTTCGACATGATCGATCACGAATGGATGATGCGGTTTCTCGAGCACAGGATTGCAGACCGCCGGCTCTTGCGATTGATACGCAAGTGGCTGACCGCTGGCGTTGTCGAAAGTGGATCGAAGTCCGTAGCGCGGTTAGGTACGCCGCAAGGCGCGGTGATCTCGGCGCTCCTCGCCAATATCTATCTGCACTACGTCTTCGACCTCTGGACCCACCAGTGGCGAAGCAAAACGGCGAAAGGGGATGTTATCGTCGTCCGCTATGCGGACGACAGCGTCGTGGGCTTCGAAACAAAGTCCGAGGCTCTACACTTTCTCGACGCACTGCGTGAGCGGATGGCGAAGTTCGGTCTCTCGCTGAATGAGGAGAAGACGCTGATTCTGGAATTTGGACGGTACGCGGCCGAGCGCCGCGCACGCCGGGGGCAACGCCGCCCGGAAACGTTCGACTTCCTCGGGTTCACGCACATCTGCGCGGTGACCCGAATGAATCCGCACTTCACAATCCGGCGCGTGACAATCGCCTCCCGCATGCGGGGGACGCTGAGGGCGATACGACACGACCTGATGAAACGCCGCCATGCGCCCATCGCTGAGATCGGCGCCTGGCTCCGTCGCGTGGTGCAGGGGTACCTGAACTACCACGCGATTCTAGGGAATCTGAAACGGCTCGGCATGTTCCGCGCCGAGGTCTGCCGGGCATGGCTGCGCTCGCTTCGCCGACGCAGTCAGCGCTCTCGCATGACCTGGGATCGGTTCCAGCGTCACGTTGGGCGATACATTCCGAAAGTCCGCGCCTGTCATCCGCATCCCAATCCACGGTACACGTCATGACCCAAGGCAGGAGCCGTATGCGGTAGCTCCGCACGTACGGATCTGAGCGGGGGGCGCTGGGAAACCAGCGTCCCTACCGCGACCTCCTCGCCCGGGGCCCGGTTTCGCGCTGCGCTACGCCGGCTCCGCGCGCCGCCCTGACATCCCCAAACCCTAACCCGCACCTACACAAGAGCCTTGACTCAAAAAGGCCGGGCAGAAAAGCTGCTGAACGCTAACGCAGCATAGAACATCACCCCACGAGAGGCGCATCGCCATCGGGGCTCCGTGCCGGCGCATCGCTACGAACTGCGCGGGCGCGATCACAAGATCTGACCAAATCCTGAAGAGTTTATCAGCGGCGACCCGCATAGTCTCGAGCTAGCGCAGTCAGCCCGACGTGTAGCTGCGGCTAATCGGGCCGATCTGATACGCCTTTAGAGGCGGGCTGTGTGTTTTGCGTCTGACCAGTGACTGCAAGATCCTGGGGGCGCAGACGAAACTCGTCGAGCCGCAGCTTTCGTTCGCGCAGAAAAATGTACAGGCCCGCACCGATAATGATTACCGCGCCGGCCAGCGTTGCAGGTGAGGGGACATCGCCGAACGCCACAAATCCAAAAATCACGGCCCAGAAGATCTGGGAATATTGGTAAGGCGCCACGGCGCTCGCCGGTGCCAGCTTGAGCGAGCGACTAATGCACACGAGCGCACACACGGAGATCATTCCTGCTGCGGCGAATAGAAAAAGGCTTCGCGGTGTCGGAGTCAGCCAGCCGAAGGGGGCGAGCAGTGCGCCCAATAAGAACGAGCCTATGAATTGCAAGGTAACAATCACGACATCCGGCGTCTGTCGCAATTGCCTGGTGGTCAGCATCAACCCCGCAAAAGAGAAGCTTCCGTTGAGCGCGATCAACGCCGACCAGCTGAAGGTTTGTGCCGAAGGCCTGAGTGCGATCAAAACGCCCACAAATCCAACTAGAATCGCAGTCCAGCGACGCCGGCCGACCGGCTCGCGTAGCACAATCGCTGATAACGCTGTGACGAATATAGGGCATGCAAGATAGTAAGTCACAACGTCGGTAAGCGGTAGATAGGAAGTGGAAAGGAAAAACGATGCCACCTCAGATGTTGATAACAGTACACGGACAAACTGCAGGCGTGGCTGCTCAATTTTTGCGAAGCTGTTCCTATTGCGCCAGATCAATGGCGCGAGTAGCAAGAGCGCGGCGCATGCTCGTAGCCACAGCAACTGTCCTACCGAATAGGTCGCAACGATGAACTTTCCAGTTGCGTCTCCAAAGGAGAACATGAACACTGCCAGAAGCATCAGGCCGACTCCGGCCGAACGATGGGCACGTTCGTCGACTTGAGACGAGATATTTGTCACTGTAGACACTTAGAGCGCCTTTTCATCTTCTGCAGCGTGATCGCGGCTCCATTGCGAGCCGACCGAAGCGGGCGTCGCGGCGTTCCGCCCACTACGACCTGGGCAAGCCAGCGCGATGGTAAACGTTGCAGGACATCTCGGATCGCACTCGAGGATTCCTGAGTAGCGAGTTTATCGAGTCAAATGCGTCGAACGTGATGCATACCGCACAGAAATGCTGCGCCCGTGAGTAAGGTTGCGAGGTTTAAACGCAATCAACGTTCTGGCCAGCCAGGCGAGCCGAGGCCGGGGCGATATGTTGAAGGCTCTCGGTCAGGTCGATTGGGACGAAAACGAAGTCTATCCAGTTTGCCACTCGTGTAGAGCGCAAGGAGCGGGCCGCCCGCCAGGACTGAAGGATGCAATCATCCCGCGATATGGTCGCGCTCATGGCTGACTTCAGCTGCTACAGGGGCCCCTTCGCGCCTCTACAAGGGATTCCGCGAGCTCGATTGCACGGTGGGCAACCAGTCGAGAAACATACAGCTCATGCAGCGCTTGCCCTTACTATCAAGCACGCAACAGAGCGGGGGAGTTTCAATCATATCAAGGCGGGTAGCCGAGACAGCTATCGTGATGGTGATTCAGGGCTAAGGAGTTCCGGCCAAGCAGCCAAATCGTGGATATGCCACATACCCGGGCGGTATGCGCCAAATTAACGTCTTACTTGTTCAGCCGCGGGAGAGAACGGTTACACTGTGGTCCGCCTCGGCGACCTCACTGGCAACCTCTCGCCGTCCTTTCGTTAGCAACTTGAGTGGACGAGCGTGCGGGACTCATTCCAAAGACCATATTTGTGAGGGTCAAGACGTCTGCAACCCGAAGCCCGGTATCCTGCATCACGGCGTTCGCCGCCAAGGGGAAGGCGGTGCATTCGAAAACGAACGCTCCAATCTCTGGGTTAGCGTCTAGAAGCTTCCTAGCGGCAGCTCTCACGTCTTTGATCAGTATGGAGGCATCAATGCTTGGGGCGGGGTTAGCAAACTCGTACCACAATTCAGTCCCCTCAATACCTCCCACAGCAACACTTATGTCCTCGGATGACCAGCCAGCGCAGGCGAAATGGTCCTCAGTAAGCTTAGGTGCGTCATACGTAAGAATGCCGACCTTGCGCCCGGCCTTTAGTGTCCGCGCTACGAATGGAACTAGTAATAGGCTCGACATCGCAACAGGAACAGACACCGCCTCGGACACCGCAGCTTGGAAGAGCCCAGTGAACCCGCAATTAGATACGATTGCGGATACTCCTTCGCTCTCGAGCTGACGAGCAGCCGCGACGTATTTCTTTTCTACGGACTTGTCACCGTCGACGATGTTGCGGGTAAATGCGCCAGGAACCTGCAATCGCTTGGTCGGAAATGCAAATGTCCGTGGTCCGGCCATGAAGCCCGGGAGTTCAATCGCTTTTGTCTCCAGTTCTAATATACCCAAGGTCTTGCCAGTCATATCTTAAAGCTCCTTCGACGCTGCGTCCTCTCAACAATGCGTTGAAAGACCAATATATAGCGATTTGCATCTTTCGCGGTGCGCATGGCCATCAACTCATGTCCGACTTCTTGCCGCCTCTGGCTATTTCACAACGAGCGTGCGCGGCGTGAGAGTCAATGGCTCATAACCGCGTTCGGTGACCGCGAAGGGCTGCGTAACGGTTATTGCCTGATCTCCTAGCCACAGGCCTGTCATCAGATGGAAGCACATGCCCGGCAGGAGGACAGTCTTCTCCTCCTTCCGTATACTCACGGTGCGCTCTGCCACACTAGGCGGGTATCCTATTCCGATTGAGTAGCCAATCCGCTGATCTTTTTCGATCCCATGACGGGCCAAAATCTTGTGAAACGCTCCAAACACTTCCGAGCAAGCACGCCCGGGGCGCACGCTTTCAAGACCGACTTCTAAGGCTTCGAGAGCTATTCCGGCGAGCTTCTCGTAGGCAGCGGAAGGCTTGCCGATGCAGATCGTGCGGCTGACATTGATCTGGTAACGCAAACGGTTTCCGTGCACTTCGAAATTAATGATTGTCTTCTCCGGTAGTGGCTTGTCCGTCCAAGCCGAATGCGGTGCGAGTGCTCGCTCGCCCACGCAGAAGTGGAGGGCAGACGAGTCGTAGCTTCCTCCAAAATCAGGCGTCCCCGAGAGCTGTTGGTGGTAAATAGCGGCCACCACATCGCATTCGCGCACCCCCGGCTGGGCGGTTTCGATTCCGCGC
The DNA here is from genome assembly GCF_045571415.1 of Bradyrhizobium sp. LMG 9283. NCBI lineage: Bacteria > Pseudomonadati > Pseudomonadota > Alphaproteobacteria > Hyphomicrobiales > Nitrobacteraceae > Bradyrhizobium > Bradyrhizobium sp. LMG 9283. The sequence goes on along the minus strand of NZ_CP120691.1, from coordinate 7,290,338 downwards.
TTGAGCATCAGGTCACCAATTTGGCCTGCCTGGCGCATCAAGGCCAGTTCCGCCGGACTTTTCACAAGTCGAATCCAGTTTATCAGCAGGTCGGCGTCCACAAACGTCGCTTGCGGTAAAGCCTTGACAAGGTCGGCGTGCGCCCTTGCTGAGTAGTAGTACCCACCCATTTCCACCCCAACTGTGGCCTTCTCCCCGCCGATCTCTTTTACGACCCGCGCGACGTATTCGTAGGCTGACTGTTCCGAGGAATTAACGTAGTTATCCGGGAAGCCACGGATGCTGTCATCCGACAAGTAGGTCGTCATTTTTGCTGAAGTTGTATCCATGCCTCGCGTGATGAAGATTGGTTCTTCACTGTCGAGCGCCACAATTGCCATTTGTGGGGTATAGAATGAATAGGCATCATATCCGGTGAGATAGTTGAGGTTCGGAGGTTCCGAAACGAGGAGGATATCGAGCCCGCGCTTTGCCATCTCGGCCTTGACGGCTCCCAGGCGAATGTTGAATTCGGTTAGCTCGAAGTGAAGTGTTCTTTCCATGTTCGCCTCCTACTTCAGGTACGTTCTAACACGGGCCACAAGATCGCTAGGCTTACTTTGCCCATCGTTGCGGCTCGCTCTGGCCGATGGAAGCCGCTTACCTGCTTGGGCAAATTGGTTGTTCTTTCGAGCATACGCCAGCACTCCGCAGAAAGTGTGCGTTTCCTGCGCGAAGTCTGCAGCGCTCTGCAATTTTGTGCATTTCATGCAGAAAATGTGCGGCTAACTGTCGTTGGAGCCCAGACTGGCTTCCTGGTTCAGTATTCGGCGAGGGCCCACATCTTCAAAGACGCTGGGCCGCTATCGTCAATTGCGGCAAAAGCGCCAAGAGTCTCACCAAGTATCAACTTTTCTAGACGTCGATAAACAGCGTGACGAGCGGGTCGGGTCCGACCTGACGAGACGCGTGGTCATGGATTTCCCGATTGAACACCGCGCCCGGCGGGAGAGAGTTTTCCGCAAAGAAACAGTCCCCAGGTTTAAAAGCCGCGAGGTGCCGTCCTGTAACGTTATCTCCATGTGCCCCTGCAGGATGATGACCCACACCGGAGTATTCGAACAATGAAAGTCGTAGCTCAATTCCACAGGACTGTGGAGCAATCAATATGTCTTGCACGGGACCGGCGAAGATTTCTGGATCTGCGGCGTTCCTTCCGTGAGTTCAATTGTTTCCTCGCGAAAACGACTACGCCCCGTTCCATCAGAGTAGAGAATGACCTTTTCGAAAGTGCTCATTGTGTGTGGCCCTTCGCTCGTGTCGGCATTGAGAGCCCGGCCCCGCTTTTGCAGAGCGGTCGTCGGTCAAGTGCAACTGTAGCTAACCCAGATGCCGAAAACGTGTGGTGAACATTCTCTCTCGATTGAGATTCTGCATCGGTCATTCGGTTTTGGCCTGAATCATCTCTGACGCGACGAACCAACGGGCCGGTCTCGGTGGCTTGCCTGGCCGCTATGGTGACTGCGTTCCATTTTCTGCACGAGCAGATCGCCAACGTAAGGCGCGCTCCAGTTCGACGCGGCAATAGTGGAGGGATCGATGTGGAGTCATCGCCTCCGATCCTGAAGATTGGGTGCCAAGGTTAAGCCGGCGGTCCACATAGGGGACGCCTCGACCGCGCCGCGACCAACTCACAATTATCACGATGGTTTTCAAGACGGTTCGTAGCGAATGGGTTGAAATCGAACGCGGCCTGAAGGAGAACAGTGAAAGCCGGCTGGGCGGACTTCCTTTGCGTTCCTGTCACCGGATTCCGTCAACTGTCCACCAACCAGAGCAGAATTTCTGCGGCTGTGTGGCTTCTTTGAGGAATTTAGACCGTCGAGACCCGTACTGTCGCTAGGTGAAGCTCGGTAAAGAGTGGCTTAGGGCTCTTGGGATCCAGCGAGCTTATCATAGCGACGGCGAGATGGACGATGGAAGGGAAGCCTTGATCGGCTTTGTCAGCAGCCATCGCGACACGTTCGAGCTCCTTAGAACTTGAAGGACTTTCGATGAGATGTCGCCATTTGTACATCCCCTCGTCGATGGCGAGCGGCATTGCGCGACGCGGATACCGGAAGATGGCCGCTTGGCACCGCGCGCGTCGCATTCTGCAACGATGGCGTTGCTGGCGAGCGCTCTGTCAGCGGTCAGCGCGTGGAAGGTCGATCGCTTGATGAGCGGCGGCGCGCCCACAGCTTTGAAACGGTGTCCCGGCACAAGCAGGGGGCGCATGGCGATCGCGTTGGTGAGCTCCAGGGGAGGGCGGCGATCATCCCGCTTTCGGGCTTTGAGTCGTCCTCTTGCGCCCGGTCCGTGGCGGTGGAGCTTGACGATGGCAGGAAATTTCCGTGGCTGAACCAGGTAGTAGACTTCGAGCGATCAATAGTGTGGTCTCGACAGATAGTCGGTTCTCTTAACGCGGCGACCGTAATCGCCCGGTTTGCAAAGACGAAGAGGTTCCATCTTCGCCTATTAAGATCCAGTCAAGGCGAATTTGGTCTGACCGCAACTTGAACACAACCGAGCCCGGATGAGAATCCTGACACCAGCGACCGAATCCAGGGTGTGCGAGCAAGGAAGGTAAATGAGATGAAAGTTCTGTGTCTGTGGCATGCCACAAGAGATGAAATTGATGGCATCAAGACAGCGATGCCGGCAGGGACGGAAGTGGTCGCACCAGAGCCGACGGACTATCTTTCGCGTTATGAAACCACATACAAGGATCTCGAGCGCCACGCTCGCAATGCCGATGCGTTCATTGGTTGGACTGTACCCGAAGGCATCCTCGAAATTTCAGAAAAGCTCAAGATACTCTCTTGGCTGCATGTTGGCGTCGACGATCTCAGACAGATAGGTGCCTTCACGCTGCTGAAGCAGCGCGGGGCGAAGTTGACCAACATTGCCGGTGCCAATGCGGCCGCAATCGCTGAGCAGGGCATGATGTTGATGCTCGCCCTCGCAAAGAATGCGATCGTCAAACATCATCTAACGATTGACGGCAGATCGCCATTTCCCCTTTGGGGAGACGAGATGCGCTCGGCGATTTTAGATGGCCGCACGCTTGGAGTGATCGGGGTGGGCAACATCGGAAGCCGAATTGCCAAATATGCCCAGGCGTTTAGTATGAATGTTCTTGGCGTGCGTCGCAGCAAAGATAAACCTGCCGAAGGGGTCGATTCAATGCACGGGCCGGATGAATTGCATTCGGTTTTGGCGAGAAGCGATTTCGTTATCGTCGCCGCGCCGAATACGAAGGAGACCAATGGCTTTTTCGGGCGGGCCGAGCTTGCGGCCATGAAGCCATCTGCGTTCCTGATTAATATCGGTCGTGCCGCAACGATCCAAGAAAAACCTCTTTATGAAGCACTTACGTCGGGCCACCTCCGCGGCTTCGCCACAGATGTGTGGTGGAGGTATGAGTTCGGGAGAACCTTCCCGATCGGGTGGGGCTCGCGGTTGGAGATCCACCGTCTTCCAAACGTGATTTGTTCCGCGCGAGAAGCCCACAATGCGGACGGCATTCGGGAAAGGTCGATCGAGTGGGGTACCGAAAATTTGGTACAGTTCGCCAACAAGGAGCCTCTCAAGCGGGAGGTTAGTCTTGAGCTGGGCTACTGAGGAGATGCCAATCCTCAGGCGTCGGAGGGTGAGGGTCCGCGGACTCCGAATGGCAATGGGTCAGACCGCTATTTAGGCGCTCGACCGGGGGCGCCTTGGTCGGCCGCGGCCTATTCGACGAACTGAAATGCTGCCTCTGGTGGGATATCCGCGTGATGCCACGTCCACAGCAACCGTAAGGAGGAATGGGGAATGAAACGCCGAACATTTCTAAGACTTGCGACTGCCTCAGCGATGAGCATGTTGGCTGCGCCCTACGTCCATGCCGAGAACAAGAAGTTCTCGGAAATTACTCTCCGGTTTGGCGGATGGGGCGGCCTTTACGACGAAACCCTTCGGAAGAGCGTGACCGCGCCGCTCGAGGAAAGGACCGGGCTGAAGGTAGAGATCTCCGCCGGCACACAGTCCGCCGACCTCGTCAAGCTAGTGGCGAACCAGAAGAACCCGCCATTCGATGTGTACCAAGCCGACAGCGCGTACATGGTGGAGGCGCTGAAAGCCAATCTCGTTCGAGAGATCAAGGAAGCGGACGTCCCAAACATCAAACGTATCCTTCCTGGTTTTCGTGAGTACGGCGATTATGGGATCCCGTACAGCGTGTTCACATACATACCAGTCTTTAACTCCAAGCAGGTCGAAAAGCAGCTTAAGACTTACACCGACCTGGCCAGGCCCGATCTAAAGGGCCGCGTGGCTCTTCCCGCTGCAACTTTTGACACATGGAGCCTGTACCTGCTCGCGTTAGCAGAGGAGAACGGTGGCTCGATCTCCAACATGGAGCCAGCGTACACATTATTGGAGCAGGTGAAGCCCAACATTCTCGCGCTGGCGCAAAGCACGGTTGCCATGGTCCAGATGTTCGAAAACGGAGAAGCTTCCGCAGGGGTGATATCGGATGCTCGCGGACACGAAATGCGCGCGAAGGGTCTACCCATCGTAAGCGTGTATCCGCCGCAAGGCATTTACGGCGCAACATCGTACATGAACGTGGTGAAGCATACCAAATATCCGGAGGCCGCCTTCGCGTTCCTCGACCAGATGCTCTCGGACGAGGGCATGATTGGGCTGCCTCGAGCGATGAGGCTCGGTGTGACCACCGACATAAAACTACCTGATGAAATCGCAAAGGATCTGACCTTCAACTCGCCTGAGCGGATCGCGCTGAAAAAGAAGATCGATTGGCAAAAGTGGATGGCTGATCGCAGCACTCGGATCGAGCGCATCAACAAAATACTTCGTGGCTGAATTCGTTGTCTTTTTAATACAGGCGTTCGGGTCGTTGTGCCCAGCCCTGGACAGGGAACCTGATCGAGTCTGGTAACTGATATGAGCCCATCTCTCCGACCAAGCCGTACATTTACTGTAGCGCTGTTGCTAGCGCCCATGGTCCTCCTCTTGGCGGCATTCCTGGTTGTGCCGGTCGCGGGTGTGCTTCGCTACAGCTACCTCGACGGTGACTACCTTCTCGAAGGAGGCGGTTTCACCTTGAGGCACTACCTGCGATTTTTCTCGGACTCCTTCTATTCTTCGGTCTTGTGGGACACGTTTTTCGACGGTCTTGTCGTGAGCCTGATCTGTTTGTTGCTCGGCTTTCCAACCGGGTACTCCCTTGCCCGGCTGCCGCCCTTAGCGCGGAGATGGAGGACGATTATCGTCGTCATGCCGCTGACGCTAAGTCTGGTTGTTATCGTCTTCGGCTGGATTATCGTCCTTGGTCGGAACGGCCTTCTGAACTCACTTCTGGTCAATCTTGGCCTCGTCTCTTCTCCAAAGACTTTCCTATTCACCCGACCCGCCGTGATTCTTGTCCTAGTACAACAGTTCTTACCCTTCATGATTCTCTCCGTCATGAGCGTCGTGACGCAAATTGATCCGATCCTCGAGCAGGCAGCTTCTAACCTGCGGGCGAACCGGCTGATTATATTCCGGAAGGTCATAATTCCTCTTGCGATACCGGGCATCCTTGTCGGTTTCAATCTCGTGTTTGTCCTGTCAATTTCGGCGTTCATCACGCCCCGCCTCATCGGAGGCAATCGCGTCCCCATGCTGGGCAGCCTGATCTACGAGCGCATCATGTCGGAGTTCAACTGGCCTTCCGGCGCAGCGATGGCGTTCGTCCTTTTTGTATCCGGTCTCGGCTTTACCGCAGCTTTCAATGCGCTAGCCGCATCGCGCATCGTCATGGCTGGTCGTCGCTATGCGCTATGATTTCACGGACTACGTCATGAAAGTTGTGGGTGCCGTGACGCGCGCGGTCGTCTATACGATGCTGGCGATACCTGCGATTCTGGTGATCATTTCGTCGTTCACTAGCGGAGAATCAATGAATTTCCCGCCGCCCGGGTTCTCCTTGCGCTGGTATCAACGGGCGTTCGAAAATCATTCCTTTATGATGGCACTTTGGACCAGCACCTATGTAGCCGTGGTCGTCGCGCTCCTCGCGCTAGCAATCGGTTTCGCTGCGGCGTTCGCCATCAACCGCTTTTCTTTTCCTGGAAAAGGGCTACTGCAGGGACTCGCCTTTTCACCCTTGATTGTTCCTGCCGTCGTTCTAGGCATCGGCCTCTTATATCTATTTGCCTGGATGCATCTGACGCAAACAATGTTGCCCCTGTTCGTCGGCCACCTTGTTCTTGCGATTCCTTATGTGGTCAGGACGATTCTCGCGAGCCTTTCCTTGCATAACCGGGTTCTAGAGGAAGCAGCTATGAATCTCAGGGCGACGCCGTTGCAAGTCATCCGCCGGATTACGCTTCCGCTCATTCTGCCCGGTTTGCTATCTGCCGCGATTTTTGCGTTTGTTACATCGTTCGGAAATGTCACCGTCTCCATATTTCTCACGTACGGTGGGAACGTCACATTGCCTGTTCAGCTCTTTACGTATGTGGACTCGAGTTATGACCCGCTTGTTGCGGCGGTATCCAGCATCATGATCTTTGTTACCCTGGCAATTATCCTGACGATTGAGCGTTTGATTGGCGCGGAGCGACTAGCCTGACAACCGACAAAAAGGCACCAGCCGTGAAGGTTATGAATCACGCCGAGGGTCAGCAAGCGACTATGGCGTCGAAGGGCCATCGGTCGCCCAGCCCAATGCCATCGGCTTTGTTTGAAGAGTATCGGAGCACTGCGTCTAAGGAGAATGAAAACACCGTGCAAGAAGCTGCTGATTTTGTAGTCGAATTGCGCTCGGTCTCGAAGCACTACGGCGAAACAGTAGCCGTAGCGAACGTTTCCCTAGCCGCGCGTCGTGGCGAACTGGTTTGCCTGCTTGGCCCTTCTGGGTGCGGCAAAACAACGACGTTGCGAATGGTCGCCGGCTTTGTAGAGCCGACCTCCGGCACCGTAAGCATCAATAATATCGACATGACGCATCAACCGCCTTATCGGCGGGACACTGGAATGGTGTTTCAGAGCTACGCTTTGTTTCCGCATATGACGGTCGCTGAAAACATCGCATTTGGACTAGAGAACTTGAAATGGCCTCGTACGGAACGGGAGGACCGTGTCAAGGAGATGCTCAAGCTGGTAGAGCTGCCGCACGTTGCGCAGCGACTGCCGAGCCAGCTTTCAGGCGGACAGCAACAACGGATTGCTCTCGCGCGTGCGTTGGCGATGCGACCATCAGTGCTTCTTCTTGATGAGCCGTTTTCAAACTTAGATGCGCAGTTGCGGGTCCGCATGCGGGAAGAGCTTCGGGAAGTGATACGGGCCGTTAACGTAACTACGTTATTTGTAACACATGACCAGGAAGAGGCACTGACCATGTCAGATCGTATCGTGGTCATGAACGGCGGTCTAGTCGAGCAGGTTGGCACGCCGGGCGAGATCTACGAGACGCCGGCGACGTCTTTTGTAGCGAAATTTATCGGCTGGTGTTCTCTGCTGAATGGAACAGTGGGAACTGATGGCGCTTTCACGTCAGCTGCTGGCCTGCGTCTAGCGGGTAATTGGAGCGTGGGAGCTGGGACCGCAGTGATCCGACCGGAACAAATCAAGCTGTCAACGGATGGAGCTGTTGGTCAATTGTTGCCGGCGCGCGTTCTTCAGTCCCATTACTACGGTGGAGCAACCCGAGTAGTGCTTGACATCAGCGGGGAACAACTGACGATGCAGGAGCGCTTTCCCGTTGGGCACCATCCATCGCCGGGCGACCTCCTCAGCATTACTATCAATACGAACGAGATCCGTATCCTTCCAAGGAATGAGGGCAATCCCTAAAGGTGCCTCGCGAAGGCCCGGATGCACCGTGTACCGCATGTCAGTTAGTACTCGCCGGCGAGACGTAAATGTGACATGTTCGGGAGGGCTAAGCGTGCCGGGAGTTCCTTCTCGCTACCCGCCGCGCTCGGAAAAGCGCCGCCGGGTGCCCGGCAGGTCGTGCCCATGGTCGTTGAGAACTAGGTAGGCGGCCGTTAGATCCCCGTTCAGCGTCGGCCGCTAAAAGCATTCCGGCACGGTCGGAGCATCGGACGAGCTGAACCTGGCCCAAAGCGCCGTATGGCGCCAAGTACAGAAGCTGGAGAATCTGCTCGGCGAGAAGATGTTCGCGAGGAAAAAAGGTTGCTTTTGACCGATGCAGGCAACGCCTCCGCCGAAACCATCCGCCCGTTACTAGAAGGCCATTGCTTCCGCAAGCCTGGCAGTTGCAGGTAGCTCGGAAAAACATTCTGAACATAGCGGTCCTGCCGACCATCGGCCGTTACTGGTTGAGTTCCGGATGAGCTCATTCCACGAGAAGCATCCCAATATCGTCGGACGTGACGGCGCGCCGGCTGGAAGTGATCACGGAGACGGGCCGCCGTCGTTGGTTCTCCAAGGACGACAAGGCCCGGATCGCCGAGGAGACGCTGGTACCAGGCGCGGTCGTTTCCGAGATTGCCCGGCGACACGGGCTGACCCCACAACAAGTGTTCACCTGGCGCCGGCAAGCGCGCCGGCAGCCGGCGCCGGTGGCTGACGATCCGCCGTTTGTACCGGCGGTGGTAGACGCCATGGCGTAAGCGTAGCGCCGAGGCCCTTTGGATTGTTTGTGCGGAGTCTTGAGAGCACCGTACGCCTCCGACGAGGACCGTCTTGCGTGACGGGTGGTAATTCGCGAAGCGTGTGACCTTAAGTCTAGCTTTAAGGTGATCAGGCGATGCGGGTCGAGGTTTTGGGCGGGCTCGAGCGGCGGCGGCGTTGGTCGCAGGACGACAAGGCACGGATTGTCGAGGAGACGCTGGCACCGGGCGCGAAGGTAACTGAGGTTGCGCGGCGCAACGGAGTAGCGGCCAGCCTGGTGTTTACCTGGCGTCGCCAAGCACGGACATCGGAACAAGTTGCACCATCTTTTACGCCGGTGCAGATCGCCGCCGTAGCAGCCTCGGCTGAAGAAACTCCGAAGCTTTTGCCTACGGTTGATGGCCGAGTTCGTTCGGCGGCAGCTGCGCGTACTGGATTGATAGAGATCGATCTCGGCAACCGACGGTGCATCCGGGTGGATGCGCACGTCGATCCGGAGGCGTTGGCGCGGGTCCTCGATGTGCTTGGACGCCGATGATTTCTGTACCAGGGAATGTGCGAGTGTGGCTGGCTACAGGCTACACGGATATGCGCAGAGGCTTTCCATCGCTGGCCCTCCAAGTGCAGGAGGTGCTGCACAAAGAACCGCTTAGCGGTCATTTGTTTGTCTTCCGTGGTCGCCGCAGCGATCTTGTGAAGGTGATCTGGCACGATGGTCAGGGAGCCTGCTTGTTCACAAAAAAACTCGAGAGAGGAAAGTTTATCTGGCCATCGGTTGCCGGTGAAGCGGTAACGATCTCGCTGGCGCAGTTGAGCTACCTGCTGTCCGGGATCGATTGGCGCAATCCGCAAGAAACCCAGCGCCCGACGCGGGTCGGATAATCGTTTTGGGTTTGAATCTGATGCTCGATCTGATTCAATGGCTTCATGACATCGAAGCCGGACGATCTTCCGTCGGATCTCGCAAGCGCCTACCTTGCGCTGCTGGCCGAGCGCGAGGCGTTGCAGGCTGAACGCGATGTGGCAGTCGCGGATGCCGCCAACGCGCGGGCGGAGCTGTCGGACAGCGAGGTGCTGATCGCTCATCTTGAGCTACGGATCGAGAAGCTCAAACGCGAACTGCACGGGCAGCGCTCCGAGCGCACGGCGCGGCTACTCGAGCAGTTGGAATTGGAGCTCGAAGAACTCGCCACCACGGCGACCGAGAATGAGCTGGCTGCGCAGGCTGCCGCGGCAAAAACCCAGAGCGTGAGCGCCTTCACGCGCAAGCGGCCGGTGCGCAAACCGTGGCCGGACGACATCGAACGTGAGCGCGTCGTCATCAAGGCTCCAACGACCTGCGCCTGCTGCGGCGGATCGCGGCTGGCGAAGGTCGGCGAGGATGTGACCAAGACGCTGGAGGAGATTCCGCGTCGCTTTAAGGTCATCGAGACGGTACGCGAGAAGTTCACCTGCCGCGATTGCGAGAAGATCAGCCAGCCGCCGGCACCGTTCCATGCGACGCCCCGCGGCTTCATCGGCCCACAATTGCTGGCGACGATTTTGTTCGACAAATTCGGCATGCATATCCCGCTCAACCGCCAGAGCGTGCGCTTCAAGGCCGAGAGGATCGATCTGCCGCTGTCGACGCTGGCCGACCAGGTCGGCCACGGAACCTTCGCCGTCATGCCGCTGTTCCAGCTGATCGAGCGTCATGTGCTCGCGGCCGAGCGCCTTCATGGCGACGACACCACCATCCGCGTCCTGGCGAAGGGCAAATGCACGACCGGCCGGATCTGGACGTATGTGCGGGATGACCGGCCGTTCGCCGGGCCTGCGCCGCCGGCGGCGGTCTATTATGCCTCGGGCAATCGACGGGGCGAAAATCCTCAGAGGCATCTGGCCGCCTTCGTCGGCATTCTGCAGGCGGATTGCTATGGCGGCTTCGAGCCGTTGTTCGACCCAAAAAGAAAAGCAATGCCGATCACGCCGGCATTTTGCCTGGCCCATGCGCGGCGGGGATTCTTCGAGCTGGCTGACATCGAGAAAGTCGCCCGGGAAGGCAAGGGCAAACCGGTCTCTCCGATCGCGCTGGAGGCGGTCAGGCGTCTGGATGCGTTGTTCGAGATCGAGCGCGCCATCAACGGCCGTAGCGCCGACGAGCGGCGTGCCGTCCGCCAGGAGCGGAGCAAGCCGCTGCTCGACGACATGCACGACTGGCTGCTCCGCGAGCGAGAAAGCCTCTCGCGCTCCGCCGAGGTCCTGAAGCCCATGAACTACATGCTTAAGCGCTGGGACGACTTCGTCCGCTTCCTCGACGATGGCAGGATCTGCTTGACCAACAATTGCGCTGAGCGTGCATTGAGAGGCATTGCCTTGGGAAGGCGCAACTGGACCTTCGCTGGCAGCCAGCGTGGCGCCGATCGTGCAGCTATCATGCTGACGATGATCACGACCTGTCGCCTCAACGACGTCGATCCCAAGGCTTGGCTCGCCGACGTCCTCGCCCGGATCGCTGATCTTCCCACCTCGCGTCTGCGCGAACTGCTGCCCTGGGAATGGAAGCTCCTGCACCAAGCCGGCAAGTCCGCCAATCAGCAAGCCGCCTGACCCTTCACGCAACGCCATCGTAGAACTCGCCGTGCTCGCGCGCATGCGTCAATCAGGCGGCCTTCGTCGTATGCGTACAGAGCACCGTTAGAAGAGTCATCTTCTGGAAGGGGGCTCACAATGGACGACCATTCTGACGACATAAGACGACCGTTGTCACCGCGTATTGAAGTGTTCGCTGGCGCAGGTCGAAAGCGCTGGCCGGATGATTTGAAGGCACAGATTGCCGCGGAAAGCCTCGAGCCGGGGGCGGTTGTCACAGACGTCGCCCGTCGCCATGGCTGCCGGCCCCAGCAGGTGCATGACTGGCGGCGCCGGGCGCGTTTGGGCCAGTTGGTGCTGCCAGCTTCGGCGGAGACGCTGTCGTTCGTGCCGGTGGTGTCGGAATCGGCGCTACCGGCGGCCGCAGAGCCCACCGGGTCGCCGGAAGCAGCCGTTGTGACGGTTGAGCTCCAGGGGGCACGAGTGGAGGTGCGGGGGCGCCTGGCCTTGCTGTGTTGAGTGATGTGTTCTTGGCGCTTCGACGGACACGTTCATGCTGACGCCGCCTGCGAACCTTACGATTTACGTGGCGACGCAACCTGTGGACTTCAGAAAAGGTGCGGAGGGCTTGGCGCTTTTGGCGAAGGAGACGCTGGGCCATGATCCGATGAAGGGCGTGGCGGTGGTGTTCCGCGCGAAGCGCGCCGATCGGGTGAAGATTGTCGTCTGGGATGGCAGCGGCCTTGTGATGTATTGGAAGCGGCTCGATAGCAACGGCTTCAAATGGCCTCCCATCGTGGCCGGCGTGATGCGGATGAATGCCGCGCAGTTGTCGGCGCTTCTGGCCGGCATGGATTGGACGCGGATGCACGCGCCTCGGATCCCGCAGCCGAAAGCGCTTGCGTAAAGATACAAATCTCGCTGCATCGGGGCGCGAAGCATGGCAGACTCGGGCCAATGAGTGATTTGCCTGATGAGCTGCCGAGTGATCCAGCTGAGTTGCGTGTCTTTGCCGCGGCTCTGCTGGATCGCTGCGCCAGGCTCGAGCGGTTGCTCAAGCTTGCAAAAGATGCGCAGTTCGGTCGGTCCTCGGAAAAGCTGGACGCTGATCAGCTGCAGCTTGTTCTGGAGGACATCGAAGAGGCCGTCGCGGCCCTCGAAGCAGCCGAGGATCGCGCCAATCCCAGAACCTGCGAGAAGAGGACGGCCGAGCGCAAAGCCAACCGTGGTCAGCTGCCGGAGCATTTGCCGCGCATCATCGAGACCCTGATGCCCGCTGCAACCTGCTGTCCGTCCTGCAAAGGCGATCTCTTTGAGATCGGTCACGATGAGAGCCAGAGGTTGGACGTCGTACCGGCGCAGTATCGCGTGATCGTCACCCGCCGGCCCAAACTGGCCTGCCGCGCCTGTCACGGTGTCATCCTCCAGCATGCTGCTCCCGAGCGACTGATCAGGGGAGGATTGCCCACCGAGCGGCTGGTCGCGCATGTGATCGACGCGAAGTATCATTGGCATTTGCCGCTTTATCGCCAGGCGCAGATGCTGGAGACCCACGGAATAGCGCTGGACCGTTCCACGCTCGCCTTCTGGGTCGGCTACGCCGCCCAGGAATTGAAGCCCTTGTGGCATCGTCTGCGCCAGCTTCTGCTGGCCTCCTCGAAGCTCTGTGTCGATGAGACCCCGGCGCCGGTGCTGGATCCGGGGCGCGGCAGGACAAAAACCGGCTACTTCTGGGCGCTGTCACGCGATGACAGGCCTTGGGCCGGACCTGATCCGCCTGGGGTGGTCTATGCCTATGCACCGGGCCGCGGCGCCGTTCATGGCTTGCGGCTGCTTGAGGGCTATCGCGGCATCATCCACTGCGACGGCTATCAGGCTTACAAGACCATGACCCGAGAGACGCGTGCGGACGCCCTGTCCGGGACGCTCGCCTTCTGCTGGTCGCATCTGCGGCGCCAGTTTGTGAAGATCGAGCGGGAGGCTGCGCCGGCGCCAGCTCCGGTTGCCCGCGAGGCGCTCGCGCGCATTGCCCAGCTCTACGCGGTCGAGAAGGCACTGCGCGGCCGCTCTGCTTCCGAGCGCTGCGCCGGCCGACAAGCGCATGCCCGGCCTCTGGCTACAGCCTTGAAGCAGTGGTTTGAGGCCAAGCTTGATCACCTTGCGGGGAAGAGCGACACGGCGAAGGCTTTGCGTTATGCGCTACGCCATTGGGACGGCCTGACGCTCTACCTTGATGACGGGCGCATCGAGATGGACACGAATGCGGTCGAGCGTGCGATGCGGCCGATCAAGCTCAACGCCAAGAACTCCCTTTTTGCCGGTTGCGACGAAGGTGCCGAGAATTGGGCATTGCTGGCTTCGCTCATTGAGACCTGTAAGCTCAATGGCGTCAGTGCCGAGCACTGGCTCGCTGACGTTCTCGCCAAGCTCGTCAATGGTTGGCCTGCGGCGCGACTGGACGAACTGCTTCCCTGGGCGTCGACCTATACGATGCATACACACGATCCGAGGCTGGCGGCATGAGCCTGAACACGACCGGTCCGGATCAAGGTGACCCTCAAGGATGTGAAGCCGGAGGTGATGCGTCGCCTTCGTACCCGTCACCCTGCGCCTTGATCGGTTGCATCTGACGCTTCAGGAGGCATTCGGCTGGACGAACAGTCACCTCTTCGAGTTCTTCGCTGGTGAGGTCCGTTGGGGGATTCCTGATCCCCACAACGATTACGGCCACCAGCCCATGGATGCCCGCAAAGCGCGGCTTTGCGATATCGTTCGCGAGACCGGCGCCAAGACGATCCACTATCTCTATGACTTCGGCGACAGCTGGGACCATGTGATCAAGCTCGAAAAATGGTTCCAGAACACCACGACGGAGGGGCTTCCCTTCCTGCTCGAGGCCGCCGGCCGTTGTCCTCCGGAAGACGTCGGCGGTGCGCCAGGCTATGCCGAATACCTCGCCGCCATCAGCGACCCCGGCCATCCCGAGCACGAACACATGCGCCTCTGGGGCCCGGAGCGGTTCGATCCCAACGTCGTCGACCGGAAGGCGCTCGAAGCCGCCGTCAAGGCGTTGTCCGACACATGGATACCGCGGCGACGCGCCACGCGAACAAAATAGGCGTCAAGCGTCATTCAGAAGGGCTGCAGAGCTACGCTTACGCCATGGCACCGGTCGCGGTTGCTGGCCATGAGCGCAAGACAGCGCAACGCAAGGCCAAGCCGGATGTCCGGGCTCGCCGTTGCGATGCCGGGGGCAACGGGTCGGCCGCGGTGCGGATGTGGCGATGATTGCGGCCATCGTCCATGCGCTGAAGGCAAGCCGGTGATCGGCCCGTCCGGAACGGTTCGGGTGATGGTGGCAACCAAGCCGGTCGACTTCCGCAAGGGAATGGAGGGGCTTGCCATGTTGGTACGCGAGCACATGAAGGCCGATCCGTTCTCGGGTGCGGTCTATGTGTTCCGTGCCAAGCGGGCGGACCGGATCAAGCTGATCTTCTGGGATGGTACGGGTTTGTGCCTGTTAGCCAAGCGGCTCGAGGAAGGCGTCTTCCGCTGGCCGAAGATCGAGGATGGCGTGATGCGTTTGTCGGCGGCGGAATTGTCGGCGCTGCTCGAAGGGCTTGATTGGCGACGTGTCCATGCGGCACGGGAGACGGTCGTTCCGACGCAAGCCGGAGAATTGTGGGCCGCGCTGCGGCGAAGTGAATCAGGGGCCTCGAGCACGTCGTCAGGCGGGCACGAATAGCCGCTCCTTCTCATCTCGCGACCACCGACGCCAGCCGCTCGACCGATGTGATCACCTCCGCCCTCGAAATCGTCATAGCGCTTCCCCTAGGATTACCCCTAGGACCTGCAGTCCTCGCGACCCTCAAACAAGACGACCTTTGGCGGCTTTCAATTACCCACAAATTCTCCTCCGACCGTAGCGCTCAGCGCGCGTGACAGCCCGCGCCACATGACCGTATTGCCGGGCGGCGGATCGCTGGCGCGGGCGAGATAACCGCCGAGCCGGGCGATCTTGATCAGGTAGTGCGAGAGCGTTTTCCGTCTTGCTTTTGGTTTATCGTTGACGGGGCGATCGAGCACACCAATTTCAGTCGCAGTCAACGCTAGGGTTGGGGCGCGTCTGGGGCGGAACGGTTGAGCATCGTCATCCAGAAAACCCGCCAACTCAGGATGCAAAAGAGCGATCTTCCTTCTTAAACCATACCATTCCAGCACCTCAATCGCGTCGGTGCGGGAACCAACAGGCAGGTCGGTGATCAGCTTCCAATCGATCTTCTTTCTGTTTTTCGGCGTCCCGCGCTCTTCGGCATGGATCACCGTCAGGGTCAGAGCGGGATAGCGCTTCTGCTTTCCGATCGGCGGTAGGGCGCGAATCTTGCGATACCTGAGCTCAAGAACGGCCTGGTCGGGATCGCCGTTACTATCTCTGACTTCGATGCGAGGGAGCCCTTTGACGGCGACCTCGTCCATTTCGTCGGCGATCGTGTGATCCCCATCTCCAGCCAAGCGGTCGACGCAGGTCCTGATCAGGAAATGAGTTCCGATCTCGTGTGCTGCGCAGAAGAGCTCATAGATGTCACTCTCGCGATCACCAATATGGATGCATCGTCCCGGATGATCCAAGGGTTGCGTAAACTGCTTGAGAGTTTCCGACCACCGGACGCTTTCTTTTTTCTCGATGGGAATCCGGGTCGGATTGATCTTCTTTTTAAGCGCTGCCGTCCCCTTGAATTTCTTCCGGGTCCAGAACTTAACGGCCGCCAACCCCAGCGGCACCCCCTCGATTGCAACCGCGAGGCTCGAATGCATCAGGTGCCGCAAACCGTGTGCGATCTGAGGCGACCTGCCTTATCCCGTCCACTGTTTATGCTCTTGGTGATGCGCTTCTGACTTCTCGCGTTGATACCTGAACTCGGTTGTATCGTGCAGCACAAGAACGAGACCTTCAGTGGCGGTGGCACGATCACGTGTCGATTGGAAATGGCCGGCCAGAATGTCCGCTTCGCTGACCCGGTCGTTAGAGAAGAAGCGGTAAGCTGCCTTGGTATTCGCCCAATCCTGGCAGACGAGCGGAATGCTTTGTCCCAGGGCGCTTCCAATCTGCGAGAGCAGTTTGCGGAATCTGTCGCCGAGCCGCGCGTCCCTAAACTCGCATCCACTACTCTCTCGATCAATCCAACATTCACCTTCCAAGGACCGCAAACAGCCTTTTGCCGATCGATCCCTAAATGTCAGCCCCATAGAGCACCCTCGCGAATCAGGTGCTCAGAAAGGAATCACAAGTGATTCTTTCGATTCAAGATTTCCCCGATCAGCGGATCAGCCCGAGCGGTCAAAGTTATGGGTAATTGAAAGCTTTGGCGGAGGGATACCAAGAAACTGCGTCCCGAGATCCTGCGCCAGGCAAAAGAGTTCGTAGATATCGCTTTCGCGATCGCCAATGTGCACACAGCGCTCGGGCGAGCCCAGAAGCGCGATGGACTGACGCAAATTCTCGAGCCAGCGATAACTTTCTTTGGTCTCGATCGGTACGCACGTTTGTTCACGAGCCGCCTGAGCGCAGCCGTTCCTTTGAACTTGCTGCGGGTCCAGAACTTCACCGCCGACAGGCCGAGTGGAGTTCCGCTGGTGGTGACGACCAGACTCGAACCATCAACACGCCGCACAAGGTGCGGGTGGTTTATAGCGCCCAGCATTGATGGTCTTTGTGTAACCGATAGTTCTGTGCGTCAAGTTCAGCAAAATTGATCATGGGGTCCGGCCGAGCCATCCCCTCGGAGCCGCCGTCGCTCGCTTGCCCAAAAGCGTAGCGCTGGCGAGCGACGGCAGCGGAGAGGGGTGGCGTGCATCCCCTTGGTGGGCCTGAGCATCGTCAGGCCGCCTGGCGTAACGCCTCCTTCTTGTGCTCCTTCAACAGATCCATGTTGAGATAGCGATGATCCTCGAGCCACGCCTTATGGCGCTCGACGGTCAGCGCCCGCACCAGCCGTAAACAGCTCTCGGCATTGGGGAAGATTCGCACCACATAGGTGCGCCGCCGGATTTCCTCGTTGAGACGTTCCAGCATATTGGTCGACTTCATGTGCTTTCGGTGCACCAGCGGCAGCCGGAAGTAGGTCAAGGTCTCCTCGATGTTGTCCTCGACCCAGCCGGTGAGCTTGGGGTATTTGCCGCCCCATTTACCAAGCCAGGCCGCCAGATCGCGCCGCACCTCGTCAAGATCGCGCCGGTCGTACATCCAGCGCAGCTCGAGCAGGCAATCGTCGTCGACCTTGCGGGGCACATAGTCGAGCGCGTTGCGCAGGAAGTGCACATAGGGGTCGTTGAAAAAGCTGCAATTGCCTGATTCCGTTCTCGTCGGCGATTCGCGATCGGCGGAGCAAACGAGATGCTGGGGCGCAAGGAGCGGGATCAGTTGGAGCTCTTCATCACTGGCACGCTCAGACAGCTCGTCCCAGATGAGCACGTGCTGGCGCGGGTCGATCGCGTGCTCGACGTGTCTTGGCTAAGGGAAGAGGTCTCCGACTGCTATTGCGCGAACGATGGTCGGCCAGGCATCGATCCGGAGGCCGCGGTCCGCCTGATGCTCGCGGGTCTGCTCACCGGCATCGTACACGATCGCAAGCTGATCCGGGAGGCTCAGGTTAACATCGCCATTCGCTGGTTTGCTGGTTAGGGCCTGCACGAGCAGCTACCGCACCATTCCAGCCTGACGCGCATCCGCCAGCGCTGGGGCGAAGAGCGATTCCGTAGGATCTTTAAACGCACGGTCCAGGCCTGTCTGAAGGCCAAGATCGCAACAGCCGAAGTGGTTCACATCGATGCGTCGCTAATCCGCGCCAACGGGAGTTGGGACAGCCTCACCGAGCAACATGTGGTGGATGTGCTGAGCGAAAATCAAAGCGAAGATAAAAGCGAGGATGAGAGAAAGGGCCGGCAAAGCGGGAAGTACAAAAAGGTCTGCACGACTGATCCCGATGCGACAATGGCTACGAATGCCCGAAACCGGCGGCTGGAACCCGCTTACAAGCAGCACACGGCCGTCGATGACAAGGTCGGTGTCATTCTGGATGTCGCGGTCACGACTGGACAAACGAACGAAGGAGAGATGATCGAGCCGCAAGTCGATGAGGTTGAAGCGATTACAGGCATCGACATAAAGGTGGTCACCGCCGATGCGGGCTATGCCTACGCTAAAGTCTACGGCGCGCTCGAGCGGCGCGGCATTGATGCCCTCATCCGCCGAACCAATCAAGAGTCGCGTACCGCTCAGACGCTTCCGGTACGATGCCAAGAACGACATCTTGAAGTGCCCGCGAGGGCGTATCTTGCGCCCCGCGCGGCCCATCAAGCACGGCCGTTTCTTTTACTCGAAGGCGAAGGATTGCACCCGGTGCCCGCTCAAGGGCGATTGCCTATCCAAAGGGCGGGTTAACAAAGCGGTCGTTGTCGGTGACCATTATCCGGCACTGCTGCGCGCCCGCCGCCGTCGCGAGCGATGGAGTAAGCAGGATCGACATCTCTATCAACGCCATCGCTGGCGCTCAGAGGGCTTCCACGGCGAAGCCAAGACCTGGCACGGACTGGCGCGCGCCATACGGCGCGGACTACCGAACATGAAGATCCAGGCCTACCTGACGGCCGCTGCGATCAACCTCAAGCGGCTGGCAGCCGCTCTCCTTGCGTTTATTTTGCCTTGGATTGTCCCTCAAGCGCGTTCGCGGCTTCAGATCGCGCCGTAGCGCGGGTTTTGACGCGAGGGCCATGGCGGTGCCGGTCGCTGCGTCGCACGAAATCTATTGGCCACTTCTTCAACGACCCCACATAACAGCGCTGCCAGAACACACCGGCCAGCACTTCGGCGATCGCCTTCTTCAGTCCGGGATGATCGTCGGAGACAACGAACTCGACGCCATGCAGGCCGCGGGCCTTCAGGCCTTCCAAAAACTCCTTCCAGCTCGACCGGCTCTCCCGGTTGGCAAGCTCGACCGCGAGCACCTGACGCCGGCCCTCCCACCCCGATCGCGATCAGCACCGCCTGGCTCGCGATGATGCCATCGTCCCTGACGCGCTCGTAGCGGGCGTCCAGGATCAGATAAGGGAATGGCTCCTTGAGCTTGCGTTCGCAGAACGCCTTCAGCGACGCATCCAGCCGCTTGTTGATCGCACTGATCGCAGAGGCCGAGAAGGCATGGCCCACCAGTTCCTCAGTGACCTGCTTGACCTTCCGCGTCGAGACGCCTTGCACGTACATCTCGGCCAAAGCCGCAACCAGCGCCTTCTCCGGCACGACGAAATTGGTGAAGCGGCGGGCGCGCCCGGAAGGAGCGGCCGAGGTGTGGTCAAAGGCGAGCTTGCGGCGATTGGCCATCGAGCCCGTGATCCGCCACATGAAAAGTGACACCCAACTCGGCCGATGCCATCTCAAGAGCCGCGACTGTAATGCCGACAATGTCGTCCCCTCCGGCCACTCCTCGCCATGCTGACAAGATGTTGCGCCTAATGCTGATCGTCGTCTTTTGGATCGCGTTCGCCCTCCAAACCGCCATCAATCGCTTCTTAACCGGCGCCGATTGATTGGCGTCACCTCAGCAGAGATAACTACTTATCTCGCAAACGATACATCAGACGTCTTCATCGGTCCGTTATGGGGTACGACGTTATGCCTGACGCGGTAAGGGCGAAAATCGGCGCGGAGAGGAGGGAGTTCTATTATTCGTGCGCACACTACGGACCTTGTCAGAGCACCGCCGATGGCGAAGGTTGTGGACGCTGACTTTGCTGGTCAATTGGATCCACCTTTCGAAGAGTCCGGCTGAGATCGCCTTAATGCGCCAAGCCGGTCATATGGCAAAAGCCAAGGTGTGCGTGACTGCCACCTTGTGGCTGACGTGTATCACCAGCCTGATGTCGAGAGCGCCGGAATTGGGCCGATGCTATGCTCATCTTACGTGAATCTTTGCGTTGGCGAACCCGCTCTCGCACCGCACTCCACTCCGACAGGCAAGCCGCTGTCGTTGCCTACAGTAATCATTTTTGAAGTTCACGGAGTTCGATATGGCTAGCAGTTATATGACTTACGCTGCCTAACAGAAGGTTCTCCAATATCGCCATCGGAGCCCTCAACGTCGGGCTGTGAGAGTGTCGTCGCACCTGCTCGGGAGGTTGTGGCGCCTTCGCACAAGACTCGCCCGCCACGGAATCGAGAAAAGCGACAGGATCGGGTATCCCATTGGCATCGGTTATCCGTCCTCGGAGCAGAGCGCAGTGCGAGTCTGCGCAAGGAATGAAACAACTCGCCAGCCAGGAATGTGTTTCCATATCATGACTGGCTTATGGCTGGACGATAGCATCATCTTCATCGCGAAACCATCGCGAATGGGCGAGGTAAGAGTGTGCGTGCGGCGCGGCCCTCAATGGTTAGGCGTGTGTAGATGTTACTATGGTGCCAGGACCCAGGCATTGCGCTGGCGCTGACTGCGCGGAATTCCTGAAAAAAGTGAATTCGCCCAGGTCAATCGCCGAAACTCTGCTCCTCTAGCGGCAAGATCGAAGAAAACGTGCGGCCGTTACGGATATAACATACGCTTCAGTCGTTCGCCGGTTACTGACGTAGGCTGCGTTTGATGATTTTTGACCCCGCCCAGACTGATGCTTCGATGCTGAATTAGCGGCGGACGAGAGAGCCGCCGTGAGTTGCATATACTCCTTGAGGTACATCCTATGAAAAAAGACTTGCATTTTGAGCGTCCTGAATTCGCTGCACGGCTAATGGCCGTAAAGAACGAGATGGCACGCCGCGGTATCGACGTTCTGCTCCTCTCGGAGCCACCTAACCAAAATTATCTGACCGGCTATGACGCTTACTCCTTCTATACTCCCCAAATGGTAGTCGTGGCGCTCAATCACGACGAGCCCATCTGGATCGCCCGACATCTGGAGCGTCCGACAGCCGTCAGAACAACTTATCTCGCAGATGAAAATATCCGCACCTACGCGGATGAATACGTAAACTCGGATACCTTGTCGCCATACGACGTTGTGGCCGACCTTGTAAAGGAAGTTGGCGGTGAAAAGTCGCGTATCGGGGTGGAGATGGGGGGCTATTACTATTCCGCGCGTGCGCACGATGATCTCGTCCGCGCGCTACCGCTTGCTAAGTTTGTAGACGCCGATTTGCTGGTCGGGTGGATTCGCCTTGTGAAGAGCGCTGCCGAACTTGCTCTCATGCGCCAGGCCGGTCGCATTGCCGATGCGATGATTAAGCGGGCGTTCGATACAATCGCGCCGGGCGTGCGAGAATGTGATGTCGCAGCTGCCATCTATCACCAGCAAATATCAGGCACGCCTGAGTTTGGGGGCGCCTATGATTCTTCATGTCTGAGATTTGGTGTAGGCAAACGCGCGCTCGAACCACATCCAGAATGGACCGACGAGCTGATTCCGTCGGCCACCACAGTCTATATGGAGGTTCACGGCGTTCGGCATCGCTACCAGGTCAACTTGGCTCGCACGGTCTCGGTCGGGAAGCCTTCCGCTAGCTACCAGAAGTTTTCTGAGATTGTTGTCGACGCAATGAATACTACCTTGGACAGCATCCGGCCAGGCCGGACTTGTGATGAGGTCCATGCCGTCTTCAGCAAAGCGCTCGCGCAGCACGGGTTGGAAAAAGAGGCGAGGCTCGGCTATCCAATCGGCCTCGGCTACCCGCCTGCCGTACCGGAGCGCACAGCTAGTCTGCGCAAAGGAGATAAAACAATTGTACAGCCAGGCATGTGCTTCCATATGATGCCTGGCTTATGGCTGGAAGATGCGAGCATCGCCATCACGCAGCCCTTCGCGGTAACTGAAAGCGGCTATGAGCCCCTTTCATCGACGCCGCGCATTTTGTACGTCAAATAATCGATGAAACACTCGCAGCTGTGAACCCTGCGGCCTGGACCGCGGAGTGATCGCTTTCGCCGGGGCAGGCAGCGGAGGGCGGCACGCCGTCCTCCATTTCCAGGGTAGCAGCTCGGGAGCCGATTTTGCGAGGTGTCGGCGATGCGAGCGGTATCGCATCCGGCGAAGCTTTCAATTACCCACATCTTCGGGGTGACCCGATAGCGATGCCGAAGGCGACATCTTGCGACTGTCAGACCTCGCCAAACGACGATGTTTCCTGGAGGATGATCACGTGTGCGGGCGAGATAGCTGCCAAGCATGGCGATCTGCCAAAGGTAAGTTGCGAGCGCTCAGCGAAGGATGCGCGGTTTGGAACGCGCCGCATCGATGCGGTCGAGTGTTTCGATCTCCGCGGGGTAAGGACAGTCTCGGGTCTCGCATCCGGTTGAGCACGCGCGGACATAGTGATCCAAAAAATGCGCCAGCTGACGACCGTAATGAGAGCGAGAAGCTTTACCAGCCGCTCGGCGGTCTGCAATCTCGCGTCCTCTGCGCGGCAACCAGATTTCATGATCTTGTGGAATACCTCGACCTTCCAGCGCAAGGCGTACCAGTCGAGCTTTTCGACGGCGGCTGCTAGGTGGTCCACAGGCAAATTGGTCACGAGCTTCCAGTCGATCGGGTTACGATTCGAAGGTGGGGCGACCTCCAAGGCATGAATATAGACGAGCGTTTGTGGCGCGTAGCGCTTTTGCTTGCCGATAGGCGGCAATGTTTTGACCGAGGCGAACTTGATCTGCAGGAAAGCAGTTTCGCCATCTTCACCGCCAATCGCGACCCGGTGGCGGCCGGACCAAGGGACCGCGGCAAGTTGAGCAAAGACGCGATGGGCCGCATTCGTCGGCGAGGCCTTCGATGGTGGCTCGGCCAGCCGATTGGTCTGAACACGCAGAAGAAACTGCGTCCCGAGATCCTGCGCCAGGCAAAAGAGTTCGTAGATATCACTTTCGCGATCGCCAATGTGCACACAGCGCTCGGGCGAGCCCAGAAGCGCGATGGACTGACGCAAATTCTCGAGCCAGCGATAACTCTCTTTGGTCTCGATCGGCACGCACGTTTGGTTCACGAGCCGCCTGAGCGCAGCCGTTCCTTTGAACTTGCTGCGGGTCCAGAACTTCACCGCCGACAGGCCGAGTGGAGTTCCGCTGGTGGTGACGACCAGACTCGAACCATCAACACGCCGCACAAGGTGCGGGTGGTGGGTTGTCCGGCTTTATAGCGCCCAGCATTGATGGTCTTTGTGTAACCGATCTTGCCGGGCGATTCGCGACTGTAGATAAACTCGGTCGTATCCTGCAGGATCATGACCGGCCCTCGCTGGCTTTGAAACGCGCTGCAGTCGCAGCGAAATGTCCCGCATCACGCCATGTTCGGTGACGCGTGGATTGTCGAAAAATCTGTAGGCCACCTTCGTCGCAGCCCAATCGCCGCATGCCGGCGGAACCAGCTTACCCCCGGAAAGCTGCTCCAGCAGCCGTCGTAAACGACGTTGCAAAGTGAGCGTCACGATAGTATCACCGGTGCCCGGGCTTGACTTGCGCGGAATGCTTTGGATAGCGCGGTCGGGATGATTGACGCCGCCGGCGCGCGGTGATGGGGTGACCCTGGTTCGGAGCGGGTAACGAGATCAGAATGACCAGCGAGTCGCAGCTGCGCGAGAAGCTTCGGAAGATCGAGGCCTTGTTCGCAGGTGCCGGAACTGCTGGTGAGCGCCTTGCGGCGGAAGCCGCGCTGCAGCGGGTGCGAGCTAGGGTCGAGGAACTCGCTCGCCACGATCCACCGATCGAACAGCAATTCTCACTTCCCGACCAATGGTCTCGGCATCTTTTTCTGGCGCTTTGCCGCCGATATGGACTGCGGCCGTTTCGTTATCACCGGCAGCGACGCAACACGGTGATGGTCCGTGCATCACGAGGCTTCGTCGATCGAGTCCTGCTGCCGGAGTTCACCGAGCTGGATGGTGCGCTGCAAGTGTATCTGCACGAGGTGACGCTGCGCGTGATCCGCGAAGAGATCTACGACGACGCCAGCGATGCGCAGGAAGTTCCTGACGCCTTGCCGTCGAACTGATCAAGCGGCGAGCTTTGCCTCCGAACCGTCGCGTTCGGCCTTCCAATTCCACGGCAGCAGCGTGTTCAGCTGATTGATCTTGGTGCGTCCAGAGACGATGCGCTCGAGAACATCGGTCAGATAGTGCCGCGGGTCGATGTCTTGCAGCTTTGCCGAGTTGATGAGCGAGGCGAGAATGGCCCATGTCTCGCCGCCGCCTTCATTGCCGGCGAACAAGTAGTTCTTCTTTCCCAGGCCTATCGGCTTGATGCTGCGCTCGACCGTATTGCTGTCTATTTCGATGCGTCCGTCATCGATGAAGCGCGTCAGGCCGTCCCAATGGTTGAGGGTGTAGCGGATGGCTTTGCCCAGACCGGACTTCTTCGAGACTTCCAGCAGTCGCACTTCGAGCCAGGGTTTGAAGTCCTCGATCAGCGGCTTGGTGTCGGTTTGCCGCACCGCAGCCCGATGCGCCGCTGGCAGACCGCGGATGCGATCCTCAATGGCGTAGAACATCGCGATCCGTTGCAGCGCTTCCGCGGCAATCGGCGACTTCGTCGCGACGTGAACGTCCCAGAACTTCCGCCGCGCATGCGCAAAGCAGAACGCGAGCTGCACCAGATGGCCGCCGTTCTTGATCAGACCCTTGTAGGCGGCATAGCCGTCGACCTGCAGGATGCCGTGGTAGTCCCCGAACAGCTGCTTGGCGCGGATCGCCTTGCGATCCTCGGCAAACATGTAGACCACCGCCGGCGGCGCCGGGCCACCCCACGGACGGTCATCGGTGGCGATCGCCCAGAACTGGCAGACTTTGGTCCGGCCACGGCCGGGATCGAGAACCGGCAGCGGCGTCTCGTCGGCAAACAGCCGCGGGTAGGACATCACTGTGTCGCGCAACAACGTGTGAAGCGGCTTCAGCCACCAGGCGGCGCGGCCCATCCACGAGGCCAGCGTTTGCCGGTCGAGCGTGATGCCTTGGGCGGCAAACATCTGTTCCTGGCGATACAGCGGCAGCTGGTACCCGTATTTCATCACCGCGATGTGGGCCAGCAACGCTTCCGTCACCATCCCACCGTCGATCGCCTGGGCCGGCGCGGGTGCCTGCAGGACACCCTGGCGGCATCCCCGGCAGCCGTACCGCGGGCGCACAATGCGCTTGACCCGGTACTGCATCGGAATGACGTCGAAGGCTTCCTTGACGGTCTCCCCGATCTTGTGCAGCTGCTCGCCGCAGCAGGGGCAGATCTGGCTCTCCATATCGATCACGACATCGATGCGCGGCAAATGCTCCGGAAGCTTCCCACGGTTGCGTCGCGCCGGTCGCTTTCCACGGTCCTCCGCTCCGTCGGGCAGCCTGCCTCCGGTCACGTCGTCGTTGGCGGCGGCACGAACCGCCTGTGCCGTGATGGTGAAGAGAGACAGCTGTCCGAGATCCAGTGTCTCGGAGCGGGGACCGAAGATCGTGCGCTTGTACTGGGACAGGATCATCAGGAGCTTGTCGTTCTCCTGGATCGCAGCGTCGCGTTGGGCGATTGCCGCATCACGCTCGGCCGAAAGCGAGCTGCATTCCGCCGACAACGCCGCAAGCCGTGACGATAGCACTATCACGGTTTGACGGAGCAATGCTGGATCGAAAGGCAAATCACTCATGCAGAGTGTTTCTACAACAACTCCGCATGAGTGACGAACGACTTCTAATAAGGATCAACCAGCTCGTGCTGGCTGATCCACAACTCGCATCGGCAGACGCTTCCAGTCCGAGCCATCGAGCAGCACCGAGAGCTGAGCATGAGATAGCGGCATGACGCCTCCCTTGATCGGCGGCCAGGTGAACTGTCCCTCAATTCTTTTGTAGTAAAGGACAAGGCCGCTCCCATCCCAGGTCAGGATCTTCACGCGATCTCGGCGCTTGGAGCGGAAGACATAAAGTCCGCCGTCGAACGGATCGGCTCCAAAGGCCTCGCTCACCAGCATCGCCAACGAGTCCATGCCGCGGCGGAAATCGACCGGCTGCGTCGCAATCCAGATCGACAACCCAGATCGAAGCCCGATCATCGACCAATCGCCCCGACTGCCGCCAGCACCTCGCACAGTGCCCGCCGGTCGATTGTCCCCCTGACACGGATCCGAACCGCGCCGACCTCGATCTCGATCGCCGCCTGCTCCCCACTCGGCAATTTGCTCCCGCAGCCGATGATCGCGGCCGGCACAAAGCCAGGTAGCATGCCTCTGTCCCCGCGCCCCGCGACTTGCGCCTGCGTTGCCTGGCGACGCCAGAGAAACAACAGGCTTGGACTGATATCGTGCCGCCGCGCCACCGCGGACACGCTCGCCCCCGGCGCAAAACTCTCCGCAACAATCGCCGCCTTCGCGTCGGTCGACCAGCGCCGACGCCGGCCCGTCCCCGTGATGATCTCGATGCGCTGCAGCGTGTCGGCGCCGTCTTCAAGGATAGACGTATGCCTATCCTTATCGCTATCCTTACGACTATCCTTGGACATTGTGACCTCGCGACAAACCATTCCGCGAGATATTCTTAGCCAACCAGATCAGCCCTCAGTGCGTGGTCCCTGGATGACGCTCACGTTGCAAACGCTTGTCGCGAGGACTCGCCGCCGCCACCTCGGCATCTTGCCAGCCGGTCGGGCCGGACTCCGATCCAACATTCATCCATGACGGCCCAATGATTCGGTGTCATGGACAGAATCACGCTAGATTCCGACTGGGCAAGCCCGCTCGAAGATGTGGGTAGTTGAAAGGGATAGCGGACGGGTACTCGACGACGCTTGTTCGCTCGTCCGACTGGCGCGGCGACATCATCTGCCGCAAGCCGAGGTTCCATCGACAGGCTATCTCTTAGACGCTCTTGTTTGAATGCTGACACGGCCAACGATGTTCCTCGCCAAAGTAGGTAGGGTCTTGATCGATTGTTAATGGTGTACCATCACCTAGTAAGTCATGGGATCGGCTATGACATCACGATGGGACAGTTGCAGCAAATGACAGGTGTAGCCAATCCGTTACAGATTTCTCGCTTTCTTCAAGTATATGATGCCGACGCTGCCAAAAAAGGTATCGAGCTTTCCATAGGATTCGATTTTCAAGCCTATGTCTCGATTACGCGCGTCACTCCAACAAAGGAGCCAACCTCTTCAAGTTTCCAGCCAGATCGATCGCCGATCAAATCAGGCGATGGATTTTGGATGATAGGCGTCGACAAGAACGAGGAAGTCGCGGTTGTACAGGCCGTTCGACTGTTTGATCTTTCGTGCAGCAACTTTGCAGAACATCTTGAATCCCTTAAGGTGTATTATGCTGACCCGACCAGACACGCACATCTTCACGGCGCTTATACCTGCACAGCGCCAAGCGCAAGGGAGATAACAGGGAGGGTCGCCTACCACGGGGATGCTTGGGTGCGCAGAGACTATAGAGGACAAGGCATGCCAAAGATCATGGCAGGAGTGGCGTTTGGTGTTTCTCTTGCCATGTGGGCTCCTGACTTCGTGTGTGCGCTTGTAGCGCGCTGGCTAGTAGATAAGGGCGTCGTTACGCAATATGGATATACGCATGATGAGGCCGGCGGGTTGCGGTTTGTAGAACAAAGCGTTCCGAGCGAGTATTCGCTTATTTGGATAACCGGCGAGGAGTTGAGGAGCCGTGTTGAGCGTCGCGAGAGAAGCGAACTGACTTCGGGCGGTACTCAACCTTTGTGCGGAGCCGTGCAGGAATTCGGCGCTCATGGGCGGGCTTTTGCCCCGCCTGCATGTTTGTGTCCCCGATAAGCGCGGCCTCGTCGAGCAGTTCATTACGATCGGGCGCGACTTCCACAAAACCACGGTCTTCAAAACAGAATGTGTTCGCCCCTCGTGAGCACGATTCTGCCTATGACAGGGCGATGTTTTGAGGTGGGCGGGCGACCATCGATCGCTTGCTAACTGACGAAAAGATCGCAGCGGGCGGAGGGCAACAGTGACGGCTCCGACGTGGGGATTCGACGATGCTACAGCCAAGCTGCTGGACCGTACGGGAGTCTTGAAGTACTACTTCGTGCGGCACGATCGGGAATCTCAAAGCGAAGCCTCTGGCGGGTTACGTTCTGTTCGGTTTAGGTTCGCTAATGAACCATTCCTCGAATCCAAATGCACAAAGAGTGTGGGCGGACGAAGAGTGCGGCACGTGGGTGAGCATTGTGGCTACAAGGGACATTGGCATGGATGAGGAGATAACGCATCGCTATGTCAATGTGTCCGCTTACCCTCATGGTGGGGAATTTATCGACTAATGTGAGAACTGATCTTCCTGCGAAAAAGCGGCCGGTTTAGACTGCTTTTTCGAGGAAGATCAGTTAGCGTACATCGAAGATGCTCAAGCGGGGTGGCGCGATATGTCCCGAATGCACGTGGGTCCTGCGCCAGAATGCCTGCGTGGAGGGCGCCGCGGGGTATTGAGCAGGCCGTCTTCGCCAGCTCGTCAGCGGCGACTGGATCGATCTCCATGAGAATTTGCTCCTGACCAGGACGAGCGGATGGGAAAAAGTTGGTTTGGTTAGCCTGTGTCCGCGGCCACAAGCCTGCCGCGACAATCGCTCGGTTCTCTATCATTGTGTCCCAAAATTGCGCGAAGCGTTGGCGCTCGCGCGCGGTGATGGAGTTGCGCCGGCTTGCTTAAAACCCTAGACCGCGCCCAGTTCCGTTTCTGGACGGTTCGGGATTGTCGGTGCTCACCCTTGCCGGGCGGCGCGATGTACTGGAAATCCTCGAGAACAGCCATGGCCACACTTCCACCATCGTTACCAGCCAGCTCCCGTGGCCACATGGCACGAAGGTATTGGAGATCCCATCTGGCCGACGCCATTGGCGACGCATCCAGGAGACGGAGCCATGACTGCGGATTCCGATCGATGTCGCCCAGGATTCCGAGATGATCTCGCCCACCATTCCGATTTGAAGTCGCCCACCCGTTCCGAGATGATGTCGCCCACCATTCCGGGATGATGTCGCCCGGGTGACGAGACCTCTTCTGGCTCCCATAGGGTCAACCTTTCGGCTTTGCGAAGGGGGACCCTGGATGCCGACGGAGAGGCTTGCGATGCGCCGTGTGCGCGATGTGATCAGGATGAAGGCGGCTGGGCTGCCGAGCCGCGAGATTGCGCGGCGGATGGGCGCGGCGCCCTCGACAGTGCGGCTGACCATCCGGCGGTTCGAGGCCGCAGGCCTGAGCTGGCCGTTGCCCGACGAACTCACGGACGCGGCCCTGGAGGCCCGCCTGTTCGCCAAGACCGGCAACGGTAACCGGCAGGGTCATCGCCGCATCGCCGAGCCCGACTGGGCGGCGGTGCACCGCGAGCTCAAGCGCAAGCACGTGACGCTGTCGATCCTGTGGGAGGAGTACATTGGCGCCGAGCCCGGCGGATACCGGTACTCGCGCTTCTGCGAGCTTTACCGCGCCTGGGAGGGACGCCTGTCGGTGACGATGCGCCAGGCGCACGCGGCCGGCGACAAGCTGTTCGTCGACTACGCGGGCGACGGCGTGCCGGTGGTGGTCGACCGCCTCACCGGCGAGCGGAGGACGGCGCAGATCTTCGTCGCCGTGCTCGGCGCCTCGAGCTTCACCTACGCGCAGGCGACGTGGACGCAGGGGCTCGCCGACTGGATCAGCGCCCATGTTGGCGCCTTCGCGGCGATTGGCGGCGTCCCGGCGCTCTTGGTGCCTGACAACACCAAAGTCGCAGTCATCAAGGCGAGCCTCTACGACCCGCAGATCAATCGCACCTATGCGGAGATGGCCGCGCATTACGGCACGGCCGTCTTGCCGGCGCGACCTCGCAAGCCGCGCGACAAGGCCAAGGTCGAGCAGGCCGTCCTCATCATCGAGCGCTGGCTGCTCGGCCGCCTGCGTCACCGCGTCTTCTACAGCCTTGCCGAGGTCAATGCAGCGATCGGCGAGTTGCTCACCAGGCTCAACGAGGAGCGGCCGATCCGGCGGCTCGGCGTGACGCGCCGCCGGCTGCTCGAGGAGATCGACCGGCCGGCGCTCAAGCCGTTGCTGGCGAGCCCCTACGTGCTCGCCGAGTGGCGGATCCGCCGCGTCAGCCTCGACTACCACGTCGAGGTGGAGAAGCATTATTACAGCGTTCCGCATCGCTTCGCGCGTGCTGAGGTCGAGGTGCGGTTCACCGCCCGCACCGTCGAGATCTTCCACAAGGGCGAGCGGATTGCCGCGCATCAGCGCATGAGTGGCAATCACAAGCACACCACCGTACCGGAGCACATGGCCTCCAGCCATCGGCGCTACGCCGGCTGGACTATCGGGCGTATCCGTCAGGACGCCGCCGCGATCGGGCCGGCAACCAGCGCATTGTGCGACCTCATTCTCGACGAGCGCTCGCACCCCGAACAAGGCTTCCGCGCCTGCCTCGGCATCCTCAGGCTCGCCGCATCCTACGGGCGCGAGCGCCTGGACGCGGCAGCTGCGCGGGCGATCGACATCGGCGCGCGCACCTATGGCTCGGTCAAATCGATCCTCGCCAACAACCTCGATCGGCGTCCTGCTCCCCAGCGTTCCGCGGACGACTTGCCGATCCTGCATTCCAACATCCGCGGACCGCGCTACTACAATTAGGAGATGATCCCTTGCTCACCCATCCGACCTTCGACCGGCTCAACGCGCTCGGCCTCCACGGCATGGCCAAGGCCTTCGCCGACATCGAAGCCGCCGGCGAGGCTGGCAGCCTCGGTCACGCCGAATGGCTTGCTCTGCTGCTCGAACGTGAAGCCTCGCTGCGGCACGACAAACGGCTCGCCACTCGCCTGCGCTACGCCAAGCTGCGCCAGCAGGCGTGCGTCGAGGACATTGACTACCGCACCCCGCGCGGCCTCGACCGCCCACTGTTTGCCAAGCTTGTCGAGGGACGCTGGATCGACGACCATGCCAACCTGCTGATCTGCGGCCCGGCCGGCGTCGGCAAGAGCTGGCTCGCCTCGGCGCTCGGCCACAAGGCCTGCCGTGATAATCGCT
The DNA here is from genome assembly GCF_045571415.1 of Bradyrhizobium sp. LMG 9283. Lineage (NCBI taxonomy): Bacteria > Pseudomonadati > Pseudomonadota > Alphaproteobacteria > Hyphomicrobiales > Nitrobacteraceae > Bradyrhizobium > Bradyrhizobium sp. LMG 9283. The sequence continues at coordinate 7,259,102 of NZ_CP120691.1, read as the reverse complement.
CCGTGCTCTATCAACGTGTTCCGCGGCTGTTCGATGACCTCGCTCTCGCGCGCGGCGACGGCCGCCATCCACGCCTATTGCGCGGCCTTGGCCGTGTCGATCTGCTGATCCTCAATGATTGGGGGCTCGAGCCGCTCGATGCCGGCGCCCGTCATGACCTCCTGGAGATCCTGGAGGATCGCTACGGCCGCCGCTCGACCCTCGTCACCAGCCAACTCCCGGTCGACCAGTGGCACGCGCTCATCGGCGATACCACCTACGCCGACGCCGTCCTCGATCGCCTCGTCCACAACGCCCATCGGCTCGATCTCTCCGGCGAAAGCTTGCGCCGAACCCGGCAATCCGCCCGAAAGTCCTGAGCCCGTGACGCTGTGGACATGCCGCTTCGCTTGGACAACGCCAAGGCGTTGCCCACATGCCCACAGCAACGGCAGCAGAACAAAAAGCAGATTCAAGCGGCGATTCCAGATTGACCACGAGGCTTGACCGATGCCAGAGAACCAACCGGCCAGAACGCCTCGCCCCGGGCGAGATCAAATCGGAGAGGTGGGCGACATCGTCTCGGAATCCCCGGGCGACTTCAAATCGGTACACCCGGGCGACTTCGGCGGAATCCGCAGGCATGACCAATCATCGGATCCCAAGTAATGTTCGCCGATCGATTCAGGCGCTTCAGTAGGATGCGTACTAGGGCTTGTCTACAGCCGGGATTCCCAGATTGGTAGAAAATCGATTCAAGGCTGAAATGGAGATCCTATGGTAGCGGATCACGTCGGAGCTGTCGGGTAAAGCGGGTGACCCTGGCAGCAGTGGACGTGACCACCGGACTCTTTGTCGAAGCCGTTCCTTAGAGTTCGGCGCACTGGCTCATCATGGCGCGATATGCCGGAAGCGTTCGGCAACAGATTCACCTTCCATAGGCGCTCTGGACACTGACGGAGTCTGGTGCGGCTTTTCAACGCGCACTGCGAGCATCCTGATTTCTGAATAGTCCTTATCGATGGCACGCTCGTCCGCGTCCACCAGCATGGCACCGGCGCAAAAAAGGGGGACTCAAAAGCAGCCCATAGGCCGCTCGCGTGGTGGCCTGACTAACAAATTCAATGGCCTGCTCGTCGCTCTGGGCAATCTAGGCTCACCTCCAGCGCTGCTCCTCAGTATCGTACGTGCCGGCAAGCGGATCGCGCACGGCCGTCAGCTCACGTTTGAGCACTTTATTGTTGGAGGTGGCTCTAGGGAGCACCGGAGTAAAGGCGATGTACCGGGGCACCTTGAACGCAGCAAGGCCGGCACGAGCATGTTCGAGGATGCGCTCCACGGGGAGGTCGCCTGGTATGAGACCTTCTTTCAGTTCCACGTAGATCTTGACCTCCTCGCCGCGCTCGGCATCGGGAACGGGCACGGCTGCCACATCCGCGATCTCGGGAATCTCGCGGATGACGGTCTCCACCTCACGTGCAGCGATGTTGTCGGCCGAGCGTCGGATCATATCCTTTGTACGTCCTATCAGCCAATGAAAGCCCAACTCGTCGCGCCGCAGCAGGTCCCCCGTCTTGAACCATTCGCCTTCGAATGAGGCAGCGTTCTCTTCCGGCCGATTCCAATAGCCCTTAAAGATTCCACGACCACTCACCCACAGCTCGCCAACTTCGCCGACCGGGGTGGGCGTCCCATCGTTATTCATCAGTCGCAGTTTCCGAAAGGGTGCGCAAATCCCCACCGAACCGGAGTCGGCCATCTCGTCAAAGTCGTTGGGCATTTGTGTGCCCAAGTAGATTTCAGTCATCCCATAAGCATCCTGGGTGCGCACTTGAAACCGCTTCCGGAGATTGCGTACGTTGTCAGGACTCCAGCCCCAATTCATGGTCTGCTTCAGGCATGTTGCGCCGTCCTCATTGGCCGCCTCGGCCTTTCGCGCTACCAGCTCGGGAAACACGCACCACTCGATGCGGTGCTGCCTTACCCAACCAATGAAACGCGTCGAGCTGAATGACGAAGCCAGGTAGAGCGTGCCGCCCTGTCGATACGACCTCAGAAAATATTGTTTAGCATCGCCGCCGGCGAACGATTGTGTAGAAAGATACCTCTGGTACGGCTGCCCGTCCCCGCATGCCCCCTGGTACGAGCTCACGCCCCAGTAGTCGTGCGTCAACATGCAGCCCTTCGGAAAGCCCGTTGTTCCCGAGGTATATTCAATGTTCAACAGGTCGTCGGGCCGGATATCCTCCTCCACCACAGAGTCGTCGGCGCCCTTGAGCAATTCATCGAGCGTAGTTGCGATCCCGTCCGAAGACTGTCCAACGAGAATTACTCGCTCTTTGGCGAGGTCTTGCGGCAAACGCTCCATCGCGGAGAACACTGACCATGCGGACTCGTCGACGACGGCGAAGTTGGCCTGTGTATCGCTGAGAACGTATTCGATCTCTCTTGGCGTGTAACGCATGTCGACCGGGACCATCACCGCACCGAGCTTGGCAATCGCGAACCATAGGATCGGGAATTCGATGCGATTGGATAGCAACACGCCGATGCGATCGCGCTTGCGTAAGCCGAATGAACGCAGCGCACGTGCACATTTGTTGGACGCTCGGTCCAACTCGGAGTACGTCGCGCGTTCGCCGCGCTCAAAGACATCGATTGCACTCGCTGAGCCGTGCGTTTGCGCCCGCATTGAAACCAGCTGTCCAACGGTGATGGTCTCATATGCGGATTCCAGCGCCTCGATTTTGCGCGACGCGTTTGCGACGCGCTCTTGCAGCTGGGTCTGCGCCAATATTGTAACGGGCATCATTGGAAGCCTCGGGGTCAGGGTAGAGAAAAACAAGTTCGTGAACGCAACCTTTCCCATTTGACGGGTCAGTGAGGTTGCCGATCAGCAGAGTAAGCATCCTGCGCGGCGGAGTTTCCAGATGGCGTGCAGTACGCCTGCCATTAGTGTACCTGTCGATCGTATGAGTTTCGATCGTATGAGCTTCGATCGTGATGAGTTGCGCCCTGCTCTACACGGCGGGCTAAGATCGAGGTACTACCTCCTCTGGTGGGGAATATCTGTAGTGTCGCTGCCAACTAGGAGGGTGCATTTTGCTATCGTCCGCCGAGCTGAATGAATCGAAAGGGATTCCCATATGTGGAACGACCCCGAGGTCAAGGGTCGCCGTCGCCTGAATGACCTTTGGGTTCGGTCCCCCCATATGTCCGGCCTGTAATTGTGCGAACAGAAGCCGTCGGCCTTGATGACGTTCGCGATAGTAGAGGCCAGTCAAATCAACGCGCTTGATGCGCTTGGGAGTCCGCGGCCTCACGCCCTATCGAGATGCCGTCCCGTTGGTCATCACGGTTAAACTGCGCCGTGCCCATGACCAACCGCGGAAGCCGGCTGGCCAATTCGTCGGGTGGGTCGTCGTGAGCTCATGCTGTGACCGACATAGCAGGCAGACCCGATTGTAGACGCCGCCCTTTGCGAGAAGGGCCTATGCGATCCGCGCCATCTTGCTGGCGAGGGCGATGGCCACAACCTTCGTCGGTCTCCGCTCGAGCAGCCGCCTCAGCCACATCGACATGGGGCGCGCCGTCGCGCATGCGTGATCACCGCGGTCGCGCCAGCAACCAGGAGCGAGCGCAACGAGGGGTTGCCCATCTTGGAAATCCTGCCGATCCGCTCCTTGCCGGCGCTCGAGTGGTGCGGCATTGATTCATCTCGCCTTCAACCAGGAGGCGCAGATGAATGTACGCTAGTATGTCGTGATAGCAAGTTCATTCGTTGTACTGGTTGCTCGCGTAGGTCGCGCAGGCCGATGAGTTCATCAGTTGCAGGAATGCGTCAGTATAAACGGCCTGCATTTTGCGCCCTTATGCAGTCGAAAATCTGCGTACGCACAAAAGGTCACTACCGCCTGACGAGCGCAGGTGGAGATTGGCTGGCGGGTGCGGCAGGTCATGAGTCCCAATGAGGCGCGCGAAAAGCTCGCGCTCGATTCATGCCTGAGAGATCAATGTTCATGTCTGAGAAGCATATTCGTCCGGTGAAGGCCGCCTTGCCGAGTGAGGCCTGTTGAGAACGGTCCTTATGGAACGTGATAGGCGCAGCAACAAAGTCGAACGGCTCGAAGTAGTGGGCGCAGGCCGGCGGCGGCGCTGGTCCGAGGATGAGCCAGCGGTTGTGTCCTTCTACTCGCCGGCCCGTGGCGGCGACTATCCGGAGCAGCGTCTGGCGGGCTATGCTGGACTGATGCAGGCCGACGCTTACGCCGGTTACGTTGCGTCGTAGATTATATTGCGCAGCCATGTAGTGGATGAGGATGATAAAATGTGGGTGTTGTTGACGCCACATAATCTTGAATGGCCTGCTTGACGCCTTCCGTCGGGAGGCTCGCTCCGCCATGTCCGAGGGCCTGCTGCGTACCCAAGCCGCCGATCATCGGCACTGCGATGCTCCGTTAGCTCCTGAGCGAGCCCGCTACCTCCAGCATTGCGCGGATCACGGAGCTACGCGCGCGACGCTGCGGATGAAGAGCACTGAGCTCCGGTGGGCAGCTCGCTTGCTTCTGCCAAATGCCTCGCAAGGCCTCGGCGCGGAGCAGTTGCTGGAGATGGTGCGGCAGCGCACGTCGATTAATAAGGGAAGTACGACCGGACGGAGACTGACCGACATTGCCCGGCCATGGCTCCGATATCTCGGATGGTGGCGCGAGCCGGTAATCGAGGTACGTTCCAGAGTGAGCTCGATCGTACGTCGCGTGGATGCGCGACGAGAGGGGCTTCAGCCCATCGACGATCCAGCAGTGGCAAGACCGGGCCCGAGCGTTCCTACAGTGGTGCTCGGCAACTAATCGATAGCTGTCCAACCTGAGACCAAGCGACCTCGACCACTACCTCATCAGTGCAGGAACTCCGCGTGGTCTCGCACCTCAGTATCCAGCAGCGCGGGAGCGTTGCGGATATTTCTCGAGGCGTGTGACCCGCGCCTGGCCGTGGCGATCCGCGGCCCTCGGATCAATCAGCAGGAGTCGCTGCCGTTCGCGTCGGCGTGGTCCGATGTGCAGAGGATGTGGGCGAACATTTTGCCAAACCGACCACGCGACGTGCGCGATCGCGCCATCCTGATATTGCTGGCGCTGTATGGAATGCGTTCCAACGAGGTTGCATCTTTGCGACTTGATCAGGTGGACTGGAGGCACCGCGTCGTCTGCCTATTTCGCCTGAAGCGTCGAGAACTGAAGCATACCCACTGATCCGGTCGGTGAAGCGCTCGCCTACATCGATACTGTCCGCCCCAATACACGGCACCAGGAGATCTTCATCGGCCTGCAGTCGCCCCGGCGATCACTGACCCCGGCGCAATTTAAGGCGTCGTCAGTCACAGATGGCTGGGCTCGGCGTTCAGATCGACCACCGCGGCCCCGCATGCCTTGGCGTCACGCCTGCGCCGCGCGTCTGATTGCCCTGTCCTTCAAGGAGATCGGCGAACACCTGGGTTACTGCAGCACATCCGCCACCAGCATATACGCGAAGGTCACCTCTCAGCCCATCCTGAAGTCGGTGACTTCGACTTGGGGGATCTGCGATGAAGCTGATCGTCGCCTATGTTTCCCCGCAATGGTCGCTCGGCATGCGCTTCGACTCGGCGGACCGGTTATTGCGGCAGTGTGCCCGCGCGACGGGAGATGTCTGCGTGGACGAGATCCAAGCGTAGCGCGTGGCGGAGTTCCTGCGGGGGCAGGCCCGCCAGTGCGACGTGGGTTATCAAGCGCAGGGTGTTAGTCTAGCCGCGGCTTTATCGGTTCGCGATCGCAAGGGGTGATGTCAATGCCTCCCCACGAGCGTGCCGAAGCTGCCACCGTAACGAACGCCGTATGTCTACTCGACCGACAAGCCGCGTCGACTAGTCGATGTCGCATCCGCTCTGCTCGTTGGCCACAGCCGCCTGCAGGCACCGATGTACCGGACCTTGATCGTTGTGCTGTATGGAAGCGGCCTGCGCATCGGTGAAGCTCTCGGGCTAATGCTGCGGGACGTCGACATCGTCGAGCGCGTCATCACGTGACGCAAGACCAAATTCTTAAAGACGCGGCTCGCCCCGATCGGACCCGAGCCCGCGCAGGAGTTGCCTGCCCAAATGGAGCCGTCGCCGGAAGCTGCCGATGCCGGCGGGCGAGCACTCGGCCCTGTTCACAACGCGCACGGGGAAGGCATAGCCTTACCAACATGTCGTCACGTTGTTTCAGCGCGTCCGCCGCGCCGCCTACTTCGGCTGTCCTGCCTGCGAGGCGCGGCCGCCACAGCCTGCACGATCTACCGCACAGCAGCAGTTCATTGCAGTGTAGCGTTGTACCGCACCGGCAAGGATGTTCAGCGCGTTTTGCCACAGTTCGCGACCTATCTGGGGATGCCAATATCAAATCGACCCAGCGCTAGCTTCGGATGACCCCCGATCTGCTCCAGGAGGCCAGCCAGCGCTTCGCGCGCTACTCAGGCGCGGTCAATTTGCCGGCGCGCTTTGAGGAATGCGTTCGCCGGTCGACCTTGCGTGTCGTACAGAGCTACGATTAATCTTGCAAGAAGACGACCCAAGCTCTGATCGGCTACTCGAGAAGACCGAGATCGATGCGCTCCTCAGGCAGCCCGATCGCGTGATGTACTGGGCGCCCGCGATCATGCGTTGCTGCTCTATCTATGCAACGGTGGATCCCGCGCTGCCGGACGGTTGAGCATCGGCGATCTGCGGCTCGACGACTCACCAGCGGGGCGCATCCTCGGTAAGGGCAACAAACTACGGATGTGTCCGTTGTGGCCTCTCTCTGCAGCATCGCTGATGCGCCTTGTGGCGGGCCGCGACCCGAATGACGCTATCTTCATTAGCCGCCAGAGCCAGCCGATACGGGGTTTGGCATACACCGCGTCGTAGCACACCACGCTGCGTTGGCCAGCAGATCCGTCCCGTCCTTTGGCAAGCGTGTGAGCCTACATACCATCCGCACACGACTGCGGTCCACCTGCTGCGTGCCGGCGGCGATATCAACATCGTTCGTGCGTGGGGACATGACGCATGTCTGCGCAGAGGTAGACATGGAGATGAAGGCCACGGCGCTGGCCAGCGGTCGAGCAGCTGCAGAAGGCGCTGACCAGCGCGCTGCGCGCGTATCGCAGATAGCGCTCCGAGCCGAGGGGGCGCTTACAGTGGTGAAGTCGATCGCAGACGTATGCGGGCGTGAAGCTGGTGCAGGTGGCCGGTTCCGAGCAGGCACGGCAGGCGATAGTTTAGCATACTGCGCCGCTTGCCGGCTCGAACGCCGCATCCGACGCCTTCCTGCGGCGGCTTGGCATCGCCAGCGTGAATTCAATGCCTGCCTTCATGGAGAAGCTGAAGCTTCTGCGCCCCTCGTAGTGCGGCTTCGAGGCGAGCGCCTCCGTCGACAGGCTGCTCGGGCGGCGACGCGGCGATCACGGCTAACAGCGCGGAAGGGCTCTTGGTCCATTTTCGTTGCCTGACCGACCAGCACCGCACGCGCGTCCAATCGAGGCTCGGGCCGCGTGTCGCGGTGGCCAATAACTACATCTGGAACAACGAGCCGGCGATGACCGAAGCCTTCACTGCCATGATGTCCGGTGGCTTCGATTTCAATATGCCGGTGATCGAATTTCCGCGTCCCGACCGTTGCTCAAATGCTGCCTCATATTGGACGATCTTGCGCGTCTTCGAAGCTGCGCTGAAGATCAATAAGCCGCAAGGCGTGACGATGTCTTAGCTACGAGAGAGCATGCATGAAGATTTCGCGCCCGAGTACGGTGCAAACCTCAAAGATGGCAATCCGGTCGGCTGCGCGACGCAGGATTTTCCGCGTCAGGGCAGGGACTTATATATCGAACGCATGGTGAGCGGTGCCGGCCGAACTGTCGTCGGACTTCACACGCGATCCGCTATCCGGTGTGGAGACGCTGGGTATTGGGTAATGGTGAGCTGCTGCGCGACAGTGTCACTCTCCTCCTGCCCGCAACGACATCGAAGCTGAACTGTGGGGCCTGAAGCTCTTTCCCCTCTCGATGGATATCGCGGCAGGCGACGTCGAGGCGGCGAACGGCGCCATCGCCGTATATCCGAATTCCGGCGCGAGCACGTCGGTGAGGCCGAGGAGCTGGAGTCAATCCGCTGATCGTGTGCGAACGGGCAAGGTCACGTAGATCGCCGATGCGCCGCTGGTACTTGGAAACAACAAAAGAGCAAACACCGTTGCGCCCGACGAAGACGGCATCTTTGAAGTCAGGCTGGACCGGCCGAAGGCCAATGCGATCGACGCCCCCATCTCGCGGGTGATGGGGCATGCTTTCAGGATGTTCGGCGATGACCCCGAGCTGCGCGTTAAATGGAGCACTGGACCTGGGACCGCGTTGATCCGGCCGGAAAAATCAAGCTGTCGGCGGATGGAGCCGCTTGTCAATCGCTGCGGGCGCGCGTTGTTCGTCCCACTATTACGTAGTTTTGAATGCCGGCCCCGACCTAACCGAGCGTACCTGGCGCAGCCAGCCATCTTTATCGCTCCAAAGCTCAACACGCGCCCACTCAGTTTGCAAACGACATAAATCCCCACTTTGTGGCAAGACGGCGCGGGATTCCTGCTTTCGAGGCGCACATTTAGTGAAATCCAGCGCTTGGAGCCGGATAATTTTTTCGTGAAAGTTAAAGCTAAACTTCTGCCGCCTCCAAGGTCGCAGAGTAAAACGTGGGAGGAGAAACAATGTGCCATTTGGTTGATGGTAGGCGCCTCATGGAGGCCTGTCCCGGCGGCGCAATTGTCGATCAGGAAGCTGCGATCCGACAAGAAAGAACATCAAGATCCGAAGGCCCGCAACGCCGGCTGTAGAGGATGAAGTGGAAGGACTGGCGAAAGGGCTACCCCGGACGCGAACAATGCCTTTGTGAAGTGTACCGACGTCACGAAGATGCGACGGCGAAGCGCTGGCCGCTTAAGAATCTCAATGTGGGCGTGTGGCGGAGTGAGTTCTGGCCATGCTCCATTATCTTGTTGATGACAGTAAAAAATAGGGGGGTCTGCTATGAGACGAAACAACCTGCTCGACAATCTTCGCTGCAATCTCTCCTCTGTCGATAACCACCTAATCGATGGCTACGTCGATGGTCGCGTGAGTCGACGCGATTTCGTGCGGCAAGGCAGTCTGCTTGGCTTGTCGCTGCCATTTCTTGGTCGGGTTGCATTGGCAGCTGGCTTTGGCGCTGCTCCTGCTGTAGCGCGGGCGAACATTATGCCGGGTGCCACCATTCGAGTTGCATGCCTATCGCCCGGAGCAAACCTCGATCCCGTTGTTGGGGGTGGCCCCGGTGCACTGCTAATGTACCAGCAGGTCGGCGAATTCCTCTGCATCGATGCGCAGGACCTTCTGCAGCCCTGCCTCGCTACAAGCTGGAAGCCCAACCAAGACGGCACTATCTGGACCTTCTCTTTGCGCAAGGGTGTCAGGTTCCATTCTGGCGTCGAGATGAAAGCTGACGATGTCGTTGCCACCATGGACCGGCTGGCTGATCCGAAAAACTCCTCAGACGCTCTCTCGGTCTTTAAGGGAGTCCTGCAAAAAGGCGGCACCAGAAGGGTAGACGACTACACCGTCGCGTTTCATCTCGATGGTCCGAACGGCAATTTTCCGTACTTGGTATCGTCCGGCAACTACAATGCAATTGTCCTGCCGGCGAGCTATTCCCGGGACTTCGAGAAGACCTGGGACGGAACCGGTCCTTTCAAGCTCGAGAAGTTCACCCAGAATGTCGGCGCGTCTTTCGTGCGCAATGACGACTATTGGGGACCAAAGGCACTGCCTGTGAAGACAGAGTTCATCTTCTTCGCGGACATCCAACCACAAATCTTGGCGCTGCAGGCTGGACAGGTCGACATCATAAATTCGCTTCCCGCGCTCGCCGGAGTGGCCTTGCTGAACGACCCAACTGTAGATGTCATCAGCATTAAATCGTCCGCCAATCTGCCGGTTCACATGAAGTGCGATGACGGCCCCTTCAAGGATCCGCGAGTTCGTCAGGCTGTAGCGCTGTGCCTCGATCGCGAGAAACTCGTTCAGGGCCTTATGAAGGGGCGCGCCACGGTTGGCAACGACAGTCCCTTCGCGCCGGTCTATCCCTCGACCGATCCGACAGTGCCGCAGCGCAAACAGGACATTCGCGCGGCAAGGGAGCTCATTAAGGCTGCGGGGTTGGAAAAGGGCCTTCAGGTCACACTGACCGCGCCACAACATCTGGAAATTCCTGCCTATGCGCAGCTAATTCAGAGTTGGGTGAAGGAAATTGGCATCGATCTAAAGCTTAACATGATGAGCCGAAGTTCGTTTTACGGCAATGCAGTCCCCGGCCAATCGCCTTGGCTCGACTCGGTTATAGGCTTTAGCGACTTCGGCCACCGCGGCGCGCCCAATGTTTTTTTGACGGCAATATTGATGAGCAATGGTCCTTGGAACGCTTCCCACTTTAAGAGTGCGGAATATGACACGCTAGCCAAAAGTTATATCTCTGCACTTGATCTCGAGGCACAGCGGGCGGTTGCAGGCAAGATCCAGCGGCTACTGCTTCAAGAAACGCCGGTGCTCTACGGCTATTTCTACGATAAACTTACCGCGGTGAAGAAGGGAATTGCCGGCGTTCAACCAACGGGCATGTTGCAGCTCTTCCTGCAAAATGCGGGTAAGTCGTGACGTGGGCTAGAGAAGGTGGTGCGAGCCAACCCCGGGTCAACCACTGCTCTCCTCGAATTGAGCAACCGATGGCCCGTTTCCTTTTCCGACGCATCGCATTGTCTTTGGTGACGCTCTTCATCCTGAGCCTGCTTGTTTTCTTTCTTGGGCAGGTCCTACCAGGCAATGTCGGTCTAATGATCCTAGGTCCTTTCGCGGATCGGCAGGCGATAGATGAACTGAATCACCTGCTTGGCGCTGATAGACCGCTTCTCGTGCAATATGGAACGTGGATCTGGCATTTTATCCAGGGCGACATGGGCCAATCCTACATTTATCGTGCCCCCGTCGTTGATTTCGTAATTCCCGCGCTCGGCCACTCGCTGAAGCTAGCGGCGGTGGCCTTTTTTATCGTCGTGGTGCTTGGGATCGTCGGTGGGGTGGTGGCTGCGTTGAATAAGAACCGCACAGTTGACCGCATTGTCAGCATTGGCGGTCTGTCAGCAGCCGCCATGCCGGAATTCGTGAGTGGGATAGTTGGGATCCTGATCTTTGGCGTATGGCTGCGGTGGCTGCCAATATCTGCAGCATGGCCCGATGGCGCCGGACCTCTAACGCAGCTTTACTACCTGATTTTGCCCGCGATGCCGCTAGTGTTCGTTCTATTCGGCTACATCGCCCGGATGGCACGTGCGGGCATGATCGAGGCGCTCGACTCTGACTATACCCGCACGGCCGTCTTGAAGGGACTCCGATGGCGCCAGGTCATTTGGCGGCACGTGCTCAGGAACGCGTTACTACCGACGATTACCGTCGTAGCCAGCCAGGCGGGCTACCTAATTGGCGGCCTTTTGGTAGTGGAGACATTATTCCGTTACCAAGGACTCGGATCGCTGATCTACAACGCGGCGAGCCGCAAGGATTTCCCGATGCTGCAAGCTTGCGTGCTAATCGTCGGAATGACCTACGCCGTGGCGACATTGGCTGCTGACTTGCTCTACTCCCGACTGAACCCGCGAATTCGGATGGGCAGCAGCCAATGATCAATGTCGGCATTTCTGCAGCCCGAAATCGGCGTCGCGGGTTTTTCCGAACGCTGTTGCGATCCGGCTCGTTTCTCATAGGAGTGTTGATTGTCCTTTTCTGGGTTTTCTGCAGCCTGTTCGGTCTCCAAATCGTGCCCTACGATCCGCTCGCCGAGGACGTCTTGAACGCACTGGGCCCGCCTTCGCCAGTACACTGGTTCGGGACTGACCAACTCGGGCGGGATATTTTTTCACGCGTCATCGTCGGTTCGCGCGACATTCTCACAGTCGCGCCTCTGGCGACGATCCTGGCGACTGTGGTGGGCACGGTGCTCGGGCTTTTAACCGGATATTTCAGAGGCATCGTAGATGAAATCGTCTCACGCTTAATTGAGGCGAAGATGGCGGTTCCGAGCGTCATCGTCGCGCTTCTGGCGATTGTCGCGCTCGGTACCTCCGAGATGACTGTTATCATCGTCATAGGTTTCTCTTTCGGTCCGGTGATCGCACGCACCATCCGCTCTGCGGTCCTATCGGAGCGGGAGCTGGACTATGTCGCTGCCGCCAAGCTCCGACGGGAAAATTCAGCTCACATCATGTTTATCGAAATCCTGCCTAACATACTGCCGCCCCTGCTTGTCGAATTCACAGTGCGCGTCGGTTATGCCATCTTCGCCGTTGCTACCCTGAGTTTTCTCGGCTTCGGCTTGCAGCCTCCCTCGCCAGATTGGGGCCTGTCGATCTCAACGAATTATTCGATGATCAGCGGCGGCTATTGGTGGACGGTCCTGTTCGATGCGACCGCCATCGCCAGCCTGGTGATTGGTGTAAATATGTTGGCCGAGGGGCTACAAGGGGTCCTCGATGAGTGAGCCAACACTGCGCCTAGACCGGCTCTCTGTCACTTATCGCGCCGGCGGGCGAGATCGCGCTGTTTTACGCGACGTAAGCTTCGAGATAGCACGTGGTGAGTCATACGGGCTGGTCGGCGAATCTGGCTGCGGCAAGTCCACTGTGGCGCTGACAGCGGTGCGCTATCTGCCGCGTAACGGCAACATCAGCGGCGGATCCGTTATCCTCGACGGGGCGGATGTGATTCGACTCGGGCCCGAAGCGCTAAGGCGACTCCGGGCAAAACAGCTCTCGATGGTCTATCAAGACCCCGGCAAAGCGCTAAACCCTTCAATATCGGTTGGCCGGCAGTTGGTGGAGGTATTCGAGATCGTGGGCGTCCGTCCGGCCGAGCGCGAAGATCGTGCCCTCGAGATGCTGAAAAAAGTGCGCATCGCTGATCCCGGCTCTGTGATGCAACGCTATCCGCATCAGCTTTCAGGCGGGATGCAGCAGCGGGTGGCGATCGCCATGGCGCTGGCGAATGATCCGAAGATGCTGATCCTAGACGAGCCCACCACCGGCCTTGACGCGACCGTGGAGGCCGAGGTCCTCGATCTCATCACTGATCTTGGGCGCGAGCTTGGCACCTCTATTCTATTCATCAGCCACAACCTCGCGGCGGTGGCGAAGATGTGCGACCGCGTTGGCGTCCTTTATGCGGGGATGCTGGTGGAGGAAGGGCAGACGCGGGAGATCTTGGGTTCGCCGCGCCATCCCTACACTGTGGCGCTTCTGCGATGCCTACCACAGGGCGGGCAGCGGAAGGCTCACATACGGCTCAATACTATTCCCGGTTTCCTGCCTACGCCTGGCGCGCTGATGCCCGGCTGCCCCTTCGCCGAGCGCTGCGCGCTCGCTGACGACCGCTGTCGAACAGAAACTCCCGAGCTGCGGGATGCTGGCGGTCGGCTCGTGCGTTGTCATTACCCTGATCGGGCGACAGACCTTCCTCGCAGCCTCCCGAGCGATGTGGCGCGACAGAAGCCTGCATCTGAGGCCGCGCCGGTGCTACGGGTCAGCAATCTCTCGAAAACTTACAGCCAGGGCGGTCATGCGATCCGTGTTGTGACCGAGGTTTCGTTCAGCTTGTTACCTGGGGAAACACTAGGCTTGGTCGGCGAGTCCGGCTCCGGCAAGACTACGCTAGCTCGAATGCTCCTTGGCTTGGTCGAGCCCGATCTTGGCGGAATCATCGAACTTGATGGCAAGTCCCTTGCCGCCAGCCTCGGACAGCGCCGGGATGAAGAGGTGAAGGCGGTACAGATTATCTTCCAGAACCCCGATTCTGCGCTAAACCGCTCTCATTCCGTCGCCCGCATCATCGGTCGCGCGTTGCGAAGGCTCGGCGGTTTTCGAAGCGCCGATTTGTCTAACCGTCTCGACGCTCTCGTGAAGGCAGTCCGTCTGGCGCCTCGCCATCTAGCCCTTCGCCCACGTCAGCTTTCCGGGGGGCTCAAGCAGCGCGTGGCGATAGCGCGCAGCTTCGCCGGCGACCCTCGCGTCGTAGTCTGCGACGAACCCACCTCGTCACTCGATGTCTCGGTTCAAGCTGCGATTCTGAATCTGCTTGCCGAGCTTCAGTTAGAGCGGGATGTCAGTTACGTATTCATCTCTCACGATCTCGGGGTCGTACGCTATCTTTCCGATCGAATTGCCGTTCTCTACCTAGGGCGGATCATGGAGATGGGACCATCGGAGCGCGTATTCGAAGGACCCAACCACCCCTACACCGAGGCGCTTCTTTCCGCGACCCTCAAGCTCGATGATACCCGAGATGCCCGCATTCGGCTCTCCGGGGAAATTCCATCCGCAGCCAATCCGCCTTTCGGGTGCGTCTTTCAAAACCGATGCCCACGCAAGCTTGGCGCAATCTGCGAGACATTGGAGCCACCACTGACCGAAGCGGAGCCCGGCCATGTCATCCGGTGCCACATCCGAGCGGTAGACCTTGAGCGTCTCCAGCGGCAATACAAAGCCAGCGTCCAGATTGTTGAGTCCCCACCGAACTAAGTCGGCCTGTACCAGATCGCCAACCTGGACTATAAAAATGAGATTGAGCGAATATGTTGATTATGATGCCACTGGTCTGGCCGGCCTAGTTGCCAGTGGCCAAATGACACCCTCTGAGTTGACGCGGCTCGCCCGCGAGGCTCACGACGCGGTCAATCCTCGCATTAACGCCGTCATCGAATTCTATGAAGATGCTGAGACTGTTGCGAGCGCGGACGGAGGACTCTTCCATGGGGTGCCATTCTTCCGCAAGGATGCTGGATACGCCGAAGCCGGCCGGCTCCAGGAATTCGGGAGTCGGCTATTCAAGGGGCATCGTCCCGATACGGAAAGTTATTTTTTTCGCCGGGCTCGAGACGCAGGTCTCCGACCGCTAGGAAGAACGACGACCCCTGAGATCTTTAACGGCTGCGGAATGAGCGAGTCCATTCTTAACGGCATCACCGGCAATCCGTGGAATCTGGAACGCTCCGCAGGCGGCTCGTCTTCTGGATCTGCCGCGGCGGTGGCCGCGGGTATAACGCCCATAGCTCATGGGAGTGATGGTGGCGGATCAATTCGTGCTCCTGCCGCTTGGTGTGGCCTTGTCGGATTGAACCCCTCGCGCGGGCGTATTTCGGGAGGGCCGAACTACCAGGATAAATCATTTGGCCTCACTCGTGAGTTCGTTCTATGTCGAACTGTGCGCGACATGGCGGCTGCACTGGATGTCTTCGCCGGTCCCCATCCTGGTGATCCATTTATTATCGTCCAGCCACACCGAACATACGTGGAGGAGCTATCGCAGCTGACCGGCAATCTCAGAGTAGGGGTTGCTCTCACCAATTGGGGAAGGGCCAAGGTCGATCCGGAAATCCGAGAGGCGGTTGAGACCACGGCTGCGCTTCTCGAGGAAATGGGGCATGCAGTGACGGAAATTCCATCGCCATACGAGTTTGCCGATTACTTTAAAGGATTTCGTGGCCGATCTAAGCTCAGCGCCGATTCCCTTGAAAAAGCGGCGCGGACCATGGGCCGGCCGGTCGATTCGAGCACCTTAGAGCCGATGAGCCTCAAAATTCATGAATGGGCTAAGGAGGCTGAGTCGACTTCGGTGGGGGACGCGATCGAAGCAATGCGGAATATGCGGTTCCGCGTCGGCGAGGCGATCGATCCCTTTGACATTCTCCTGACTCCGACGATGCCAACCCTGGCGCTGCAACATGACTGCATTTATCGCCCTACCAACCAGAGGCTCTCGGTAGAACAACACATAGAAGGGTTTGACGCGCTTTATCCATATCTGCTCCCCTTCAATGCCACTGGACATCCGTCGGTGTCGCTGCCACTGGCACAAAGTGCCAGCGGGCTACCGATCGGCCTTCACATCGTCGGCCGGTTTGGCGATGAGGCCACGTTGGTCCGTATAGCACGTGATCTGGAGGAAGCTAGACCTTGGAACCAGCGGCGACCAACGATGTGGCCAGGCGACAAATGACTAGGTTGAGTTGCACCTCGAGAGGGCTGAGTGTGTTGAGCGCGTGCACCCACCAATCTCCTGATTGTGTCACGAACGCGTCCGCATCGAACTGGGCGAATATCGTCTGTCGAATTATGAAGCTGCGCTACGCGGATCCGATGCGGATGCTGCCAAGCGAATGGCGATCTGGAAGAGCGAAAGACTCGCGCTTGTTAGTCCTCATTCCCTAAAGGCGACGCGTCCGCGCCTCGCCGTCCAAATCGAACGCCGGTCTTGCTCTTGCCGGGCTAGCTTGCTGCTAGGGAGGTAGCAATTGAATTCCCAACCGCTTCCGCTGCGCAAGATGCTCATTTCTGGCCAGTGGGTGTCTGCGAAATGCGGTGAGTCGATCGCAGTCGAGGATCCTGCACGTAGACACATCATCGCTAAAGTCCCAAGGGGACGTGTCGAGGACGTGGACACGGCAGTTGAGGCTGCATTTGCCGCATTCGACTCCTGGAAGCTCGTCCCCGCCCGCGAGCGTGGTCGTGCTCTCGACAGGATCGCCGACGATCTTGAATCTCGTTGTGAAGAAATTGCTCGCCTCATTGCGGAAGAAACGGGAAATGCACTTCGGACGCAAGCCCGGCCCGAGGTGAAGATATCGATCGAGATGTTTCGCTATTTCGGAGGCCTTGCCTCCGAGCTCAAAGGCGAGACGTTACCGCTTGCGCACGATCTTCTGAGCTACACGGTTCGAGAACCACTCGGCGTCGTCGCGGCCGTCATTCCGTGGAATGCGCCCTTCCTGCTCGCCTCGGTGAAGATCGCCCCGGCTCTGAGCGCCGGCAACACCATGGTAATGAAGACGGCAGAAGACGCGCCATTGGCAATCCTCACATTGGCCGAGATCTGTGCCAAGCACACGTCCGCGGGCGTTCTCAACGTTCTGACCGGGACCAGTATCGAATGCGGAGCTCCCCTGCTCAATCATCCAAAAGTATCCAAGCTAACATTCACCGGCTCGACAGCCGTGGGAAGGCTGGTGATGGAGGCTGCCGCCAAGCGAATCCTGCCCGTATCGATGGAGCTCCGCGGCAAGAGCCCATCCATCGTGTTTCCGGATGCAGTCGATGATTGGGTGATCGACGGCATCGTCGCCGCAATGCGCTTCACGCGACAAAGCCAATCGTGCACCGCGGGGTCCCGGCTCTTCGTGCACGAGCGCATTTACGATTCCGTTCTCGAACGGCTTTGTGCGGCTGCTTCCAAGCTGAAGTCGGTGACCCGCTGTCCGAAAGCTTCGACATCGGAGCAATTATCAACGGCCGCCAATTTGAAAAGTCTGCGGCTACATTCACAATGGAATCGAGCAGCCTGGCTCGACGCTTCTGACCGGAGGTCTGCGGGATCATCGCGACGACTCCGGTTACTTCCTCAGCCCCACCGTCTTCGGCCAAGCAGACAATAACTGGCGCCTGGCAAGGGAAGAGATTTTCGGCCCAGTCTTGGTCGCAATTCCCTGGCGCGACGAGGCAGACGTAATCCGGATGGCCAATGAGACGCACTACGGCCTCGCAGCATATATTTGGACCCACGATATCGGAAAAGCGCTACGAGCCGCCCGTGACATTGAAGCGGGTTGGCTTCAGGTGAACCAGGGCGGAGGACAGATGCCGGGGCACTCATACGGTGGATACAAGCAGAGCGGCCTCGGACGCGAATTTTCGCTCGGCGGGATGCTGGACAGCTTCACTCAACTCAAGAACGTGACGATAAACATGACCAGATGATCTGCTCCGCTATCGAATTTGGGCCGACCAACCGAACTCGGTGGAAATGGATTGATGATTGCACAGTAAGGTCTCGGCCCCGAATGGCGCAATGTCCGCCCCGCCATGCTCGGAGTTGAGAGGGAGGGATTGTGGAGTCTCGTTGGATGGTGAGCATAGGCAGGCTATTCTTTGTCGGAGTCCACCGCCAGGTCGAACTGTAGCGCAAGTTTCGGGCGGCGAAGGCATGTTTATCGCAACCGCGATATGCCGCTAGGCTAGAAACTGAAGGCTAAGTCCGCTTCCAAGCTGGAAATCGCGGCATTTTTTGTGGGCTATGGAAAGCCATTTCTATCGGCTCCGAATGGGCAAGCATGCCGAAGAGTTGGTTCGACGCAGCGAGGAGAACGAGCGGCAGACCCTCTGGTTGCAACTGAACTTGATCAAACTCGGGACGGTCCGAGCGTTGGCCTAGCGCAGCTGGCCGGCCAGTCCTCGACCCAAGAACTGCGCTAGAGACCCTGCCGCCGCATCACATGCAGACGCGGCGTGCTTGCCACAAATCTTGGCGTCATGTCTGCGGATTTCAGGAGCGTCGCACTGAGCTCTGGAGCTCTAGAACGTCGTCACCGCCAGCTGGGCACGAGCCGTTAAGCCCGATATCAAGCGAGAGTGTCATCAGGTAACCGGGGCAGAGCTTTTGACCTGTGCAATGGTCAGGCGCGACGCACGAAATAGGCTCCTCCGGCCGCATCGTTAAATGCATGTGCCGTACTGTACTCCAAGTATTCCGCTCGTACTCACGCCACGTTGTCGTCGCTCTGACATGCTCCACCTAATAGTTGGCATGGCAGACCGCGGCAGCGCGAAAAGGCATCGGATCACGTGTTCATGACCTCCTCTACGTTTGCGGCTGGCCGCTACGTTACCGTCGTCAGTGATCCCGCCGCCGAAGAATATTTAGCTTTAATAGGAAAACGCTTTCCGACGGTTCGCTTCTTGTGCGCCAAGGACGCGGCGTCGCTCAGCTGCCACATTGCGGAAGCAGATATTCTCTTCGCCGCCGGTTTTCCTATCGAGATCTTAGACAAGGCACGTCGGCTACGCTGGTTTCAATGCAGTATCGCGGGCGTTGACTCGCTATTGCCAATACGCGACCGCGTCGGCAATCTCATCGTGACCAACGCTCGGGTTATGCACGGCGAAATCATCGCCGATTTCGTTATGGCCGGCACGACCATGATGCATTGGGATGTTGCGCGTATTATGCGGGAGCAGGGGTGCAAGGAATGGCATCCGCGACAGGTCGCGCCGCTTGCTGAGCGCGACGCTTGGGGTGATCGGCCTCGGTTCTATTGGTAGCGCGATCGCCCGCCGCGCTAAGAACAGCGGGATGACGGTGGTCGGCTCTAAACGCAATGTAGCCGAGCCCGTCGCCGCCATCGACCGGCTCCTTCCATCGAATCGTCTGGACGAACTCCTAGAGGTCTCTGATTTCGTCGTTCTTGCAGTACTCCACGTCCCGGAGACAAATGGGCTAATCGGATGAGAGCAGCTTCGGCAGATGCGCCGAACCGCTTTCCTGGTCAATATCGCGCGGGGGCCGGTGGTTGTGGAAAGCGACCTGGTTCAGGCGCTCCGGGCAGGCACCATCTCCGGAGCTCTTCTCGATCTGTTCGAGCGCGAACCGCTGCCGACCGATAGTCCACTCTGGACGATGCCTAACGTTATCGTGCCCCCACGTTGCGGGTATTTGAGCTATTACACCAGCCGCGCGCTCGAACTCTTCGGCGACAACTTGCAGTGATTTCGGGAGAAGAAGCCGCTGCGAAATCTAGTCGACCTCAACCGCGGCTACTGACGGACCGTGAGAGAAGTGAACAGCGCGCTCCGGGGCCGGAGGTCTAGAGGACGAGCAGCCACAGCTCGTCGCTTTACTCGAACATCAGCAAAGGAACACGGCTATGCGTAGCACCGACAAAGTGCGCGAGACGTTCTCGGGATTGCCGCATTGGATTGCAACGAGTTTTTCCTGCGGATGAAAGTCTCTCAAGGATGGAAGGCTGCGCAAAATGGGGTTAGTCCAACGGTATTGTCGAGCGCCTATCTAATACACTAACCGTCGAAGCAGGCCATGTGCCGTTCTGACGTACTCTAGTCTTAAGTGGTCCTAGTTTCATAAATGAAATGAATGGGCGCGAAAGCATATGGATCATGTGGTTATGACTTCTGCCGCGTTTCCGGCTGAGGGTACCGTCACCGTCCTGTTCAGCGATCCTGATGCGGAAAAGCATTTGGCGACAATACGCAAGCGCTTCCCCAACGTGCGCTTCTTGGGTGCTGAGAATGCAGCCTCACTTAACAGCTACGCCGCGGAAGCTGACGTTCTTTTCGCCCCCAACTTTCCGGTGGAGATCTTCGACAAGGCACGTCGATTACGCTGGTTCCAGTGCAGTAGCGCGGGCGTCGATTCGCTCTTGCCGATCCGCGACCGAATCGGTGATCTCATCGTTACCAATGCGCGGGGCATGCATGCCGAAATCATCGCCGACTTCGTTATGGCGGGCGTGACAATGCTGCACTGGGATTTCCCGCGGTTTATGCGAGAGCAGTCGCGCAAAGAATGGTGTCCGCGAGGCGTGGCACCGCTTGCTGAGCGGACGCTAGGCGTGATTGGTTTGGGCTCAATTGGCACGGCAATCGCCCGACGCGGTAAGGGCATCGGCATGAGAGTGATAGGCTCAAAGCGCGATGTAACGGAGGTAGTCAGGGGTGTCGACAAGCTGTTTCCACCAAATGGCCTGGCCGAGCTTCTAGAGGCCTCCGACTTTCTCGTCCTAGCTGTGCCTCACGTTCCGGAGACCGCTGGGCTAATTGGTCGCGAGCAGCTTCGGCTGATGCGCCGCAGCAGCTTCTTAGTCAATATCGCTCGAGGGGCGGTCGTTGTGGAAAGAGAGCTTATCGATGCGCTCCGGGCGGGGACCATCGCCGGGGCTCTTCTGGATGTGTTTGAGCGGGAACCACTGGCTCCTGCCAGCCCCCTCTGGGCATTGCCTAATGTTATGATGACGCCGCACGTTGCAGGCAACCTAACCGATTACACCGTCCGGTCGCTCGAGATTTTCAGCGACAATCTGGAGCGTTTTCTCGAGAAGAAGCCTATGCGCAACTTAGTGGACCTCAAGCGAGGCTACTGAATCTAACACGGTTAGGCCCGCTACCCGGGAGATGGTCAACACCGTCCTTGGCTCCGTAGCAAGGCGGGTAATTGACCATTCCGCGCTGGCCCGCACCGAGGCAAAGTCCCACCATGATCGCAGTCGAACCAGGGGCCCGGCGTGCGTGGGTAACGCTCAAACGCCGGCTCGATCGCGTCAGCCCGGATTAGGCGATCTGACGGTCGAGGTGCATACCCGCGACGGCGGCTTCGTATCCCGTTGCGTACGGTAGGATGGCCGGGCACTAAATGTTCTTATGTTCAGCCCGGCGTGAGAGGTTCGTGCGTATCCTTCAGCTGCGATACACCCGCAATCCCGTTCAGCTTGACCTTGCCCCACGGGCTTAATCCAGTTTGAAGTTCGCTCTGGCCCACATAAGGACCAGAGCATGAAGCGCAGTCGCTTTACGGAAGAGCAGATCATCGGGATTTTGAAGGCACGATGAAGCATCAAGAAGCCCTGGTTCTCGGCGCTCTTGATTGGAACGAACCGCATATTGGGACGACTGACCGCTTCGCAGATCGCGGCCGCGTCAGCGGCGTCATTCTTGGCTCCCCTTCGTACGTAGGGTTTAACATAGGCTGGCGGGATCAATCTCACATCATGTCCACACTGCCGAATCTCCCGCGCCCAGTGGTGAGCAGTCGCACAGGCCTCAATGCCGACCAGGCAAGGTGCGAGCGAGGAGAAGAACGACACGATCTCGCCTCGCCGGAGGCGTTGGCGACCGGCCGCTTGGCCTTGGCCATCAACTGCATGGATGTGAAATACGTGCTTCGAAATGTCCAACCCAATTGTCGCGACTTCCATTGGTGAATTGCTCCTGTTACCGGGTTCGTCCATCGCCAGTATATCGCCGGCGCCGAGGAAGCGGGGCCGTCTTCCCCATCAATGGCCGGATGCGGGATGAATTGTTGAACCAGACGTTGTTCACCTCGCTGGCCCAGGCCCGCGTCGCGCTCGGATGCTGGCGCGCGGATTACAACGACACACGACCACACTCACGGCTCGGATGGAGGACGCCGTCCGAGTTCGCCATCACCTGCAACCCGCGACGGGATCTGGCGCTGCGCTATGCTGAGGGCTCCGCGCCAGCTCCCGTCGCCCACCGCCCAAATGGGCAAATCCAACGACCGGGGCGAACTCAGGAATGGATTCAAGCTGCACGAGCAATGACATCGCGCAGATTGCGTGCTGGGATCTCGTGCCGGTACGACGACCGGCGGCAGATGGCGTCAGCCCCCGGCGTCATCAATCGCAGCGACAAGCCAGTTGGAACCGCTAGATCGCCAACCGGCTGCAGACCGAGTCTGGGCGGCGGCTGGATCGATAGCGGATCATCTTCCAATCCCCGCCGAAGATAGAACAACGGTCGCGCGCCTCGCGTGTTGCTAAAAGGCGCACGACCAGCATGTGCTGCTTCAGATCGGATACCAATGGGCAGTGCACAAATTCTTCGCGTCCTCCCGATCAGTCGCACAATTTCGGCTGAGCGTGTCGCCAAATAGGAAATTTCGACATACAGGCAGGGTATTGTTTAGCCGTCCAGCCCGTGTCTTTCGCCCGAGAAGCCTCGAAGTTTCCTACGATGAGCCTGAACAATTCAACACCGAGCCAGTTGGCAGATCGCTTGGCTGATGGGCTGCGCGGCCTGGAGGCCCTGGAGTCGCCGTACGAAACCATCACCCTCGGGCAGCTCGTCGCAATGCAGGCGCAAAGGCACGGCTCCGCGATTGCGATCGACATTTTCGAGCGCGGCGAGCGCGCTACCTACTTAGAAATGGACCGCTGGTCGAACACCTATGCGCATGCGCTGCGTGCGTTTGGAGTACGCAAGGGCGACCGCATCGGCGTAGTTCTACCAAATCGCATCGAGTTTCAGATCCTGTGTTTCGCGATTGCAAAGCTGGGTGCAGTGCTGGTTCCGATCAATACGCGCTACACGGCGAGGGGGATCGAGTACGTCCTGAGTGATACTCAGGCAAAATTTGCTGTCGTCGACCACTCTGCATGGCCCTCGGAAATGAAGCCTTGGCCACAAAATCTCACTGAGGATCGGGTGATCGTTGTCGGGCACCCTACTAGGGGGACTGCTCTTGATGAGCTATTGAAGGGTGTCGACGACTCGCCCGTCGATGCGGATATTCAGCCAGACGACCTGCTCGTGATCGCGCACGCCGGCGGAACTACGGGATTTCCAAAGGGCTGCATGTTGACGCACGACTGGTTCGGTGTCAGCTCGTACGCATTTGCCTGCTCCGACTATGAGCCTTGTAAGAGATACCTGTGCTGGGCGCCATTTTTTTATGCTTACGGGCAAATGCAGGTTCTGAGAGCGTACCGACAGGGAGGCACGCTGTACCAGGCTCAGCAGCTCAGTTCGACGCGGTTCATCGATTGGATCAATAAGTTCCGAATCGAGTCGTGTCTGTTGCCGGAGCTTGTTGCACGTCAGGCCAAAGCGGACGCATTGAAAAGTCTGAGGCAGGTCGTGTATTCACTTGGGTGGAGTGCCGAGGCGATATCCCAGTTCCGCGAGCGTTTCGGCGTGCGTGGCCAGAACAACTACGGCATGGCAGAAATCGGAATGGGTACACAATTCGTCGGAGATATTCCGCAGATGGAGGATACCTGTTCGGTCGGCCATCGTGCGCTTTTTCGGGAGCTGCGGCTCGTCAACGAAGATGGCACGCTCGCGAAAACCGGAGAAGTCGGCGAGTTGTGGGTGAAGGGGCGGGCCATCTTCAAGGGATACTGGGGCAAACCGGAAGCGAACGCCAGCCAATTCGAGGGCGACTGGTTCAAAACCGGAGATCTGCTGCGCCGCGATGAACTCGGCTTTTATTGGTTCGAAGGTCGTAAGAAGGAAATGATACGACGTTCGAACGAAAATATCGCTGCTCGCGAGGTGGAGGCTATTATCCGCGAGATACCTGAAATCGCAGATGTGGCCGCCGTGCCGGTTCGCGATATGAGACGCGGCGAGGAAGTCAAGATCTATGTGGAATTGAACCAGGGCGTCAAGCCCGCCGACCTGCCGGTCGAACGCATTCTTGAACACGCTCGAGCGCGTCTCGCCATGTTCAAGGTGCCGCGGTATATCGCTTTCATTCCCGCCCTTCCGAGAGCCACATCTAGTGAGAAGGTGCTCAAACGTGAGCTGATGGACGTGAGCGATCCGCTTGTAAGCGTCTATGACAGCGAGGAAAAGCGTTGGCGCTGAACCCGCTGCCTGCGCGTAGGCGCGCAGCTTATCGTCGGACAGCATTCTGAGTTAGTGCCGGCGGCGATCCTTTCGTGGTCGGCGTCAGAGCGGTTGAAAAATGTACCCCTTGCATTTGGAGAAGAGAGTTGCTCGTGACTTCTAACACCCATAGGGAGAGGCAGCAGCGCATTGAGATTCTTGAAGAGTTGGTGAACGCTCGCTTCTCCTGCCGTGCTTTTCTGCCAGAACCGGTTGCGCGGTCAACGATCGAGCGGATCCTGGCAGCTGCGCAGAAAACTGCGTCCGGATGCAATAGCCAGCCGTGGCAGGTCGAGATCACCTTTGGAAAGGCGACCGAGCGATTTCGGGAAGCAATGTATGCCGCTGCCTCCAGCGGTAAGCCGCAAGTGAACGACTTTCCGCAGCCTCGCGAATATCGTGGCGTCCATCTTGAGCGCCGGCGCGAGAGCGGTTTTCAGCTCTACAACTCAGTCGGCATTCCCCGTGGCGACAAGGAGGGATACATTAAGCAGTCACTGCAGAATTACAAATTCTTCGGTGCACCTCATGTCGCAATTGTTCACACCGATGAGGCCCTAGGCATTTATGGCGCGGTCGATTGCGGTAGCTATCTCACCAGCTTTATACTCGCCGCGCAGGCGCTCGGAGTTGCAACCATTCCGCAAGGCGCATTTACATTGCATAGTGATGTGGTGCGCGCGCATTTTGGCTTGTCAAATGATCGTCGCGTGGTCTACGGCATTTCGTTCGGCTATCCTGACCGAACGCACAAGGTCAACAGCTTCCGCACAAGCCGCGCCCCGATCGATGATGCGGCGCGCTTCCATGACGAGTAGCGCCGCAGTTCCGAGCCGTGTATCCGTCGTTGAGATCGCTACCCAGCGGCCTCGAGCGGTGTGAAGGCCTGTTCCTTGGACAACATCAGCAAACCCGCCGAGGAGCTTACCGGCTGACGCGACCTGGATCCGTCCGCCGAAATGTCTGCTTATTTCGCAACGATAACACGTCCTTCCTCGATCGTGAATTCACCTAGCAAGCGCGGTGGATCGCGGAATCTCTGCGTCTCTAAGGGCGAGATCGAAGAAAACGGGCGCCCGCTACATATAAGATACACTGACACGTGAGCGATCAACAGCGGGGGGCAAGAGCAAGTGTGCGCTTGTCGCGGGTTCCACGCCTGCTCCTCGCGCGCAGCGTGCAGTGCAAAGGCGTGGCATCAGGATCGCCTCCTGCGTCTGGAACACGCAAAAGTGGGTAATGCTCAACGTACGATGCAGGCGGCTTTTACAACCCGACGCTCCTGCCTAAGAAAGCTCAATCCGCGCCCGTGGTGGAAGTGCCAGATATGCTAGCTCGCGCTAACCCTTGACGGTCAAGTTGGTCGGTCGAACTGATTAAATGGCTCCCTGAATTAACAAAGCCCGAATGAGTGAACGCAGTAGGATTACCAGAATGAACTTCGACATCGCCGCGCAGCGGGTCCCCACTCTTTTTTCAAGTACTTATCTGGAAGCACGCAGGAAATTTATGGAGGTCGCTCCGGCGTCACGTAGCTACAAGTGTAGCGCAACAGGACCATGCGGCGAGGATCTGTTCACGGACGTGACTTATTTCGGCCCCGCAAATGCCAAGCAACTCCTGATCCTCGTTTCCGCTACGCACGGCGTCGAAGGCTACTGCGGGTCCGCTGCACAACTTCTATTCTTGGAGGCGAAGCTCCATGAAGCGCTGCCGCCTTCGACAGCGGTGCTCATTATTCATGCCCTCAATTGCTACGGCTTTGCTTGGGATCGACGGGTAACGGCAGAGGGCGTCGACCTCAACCGGAACTTTGTCGATTTTGCCGAGCCCCTTCCGCAAAACCCCGGATACGAAGAGTTGGCAGAGCATTTTGTTCCTGCGGATGTCTCAGACGAAACTGTGCGCTGTGCAGAGGCTGCGCTTGCGGCCTATCAGAAAACGCACGGCGAGCTTGCCTTTCGAATCGCGTTGTCGAGTGGTCAATATACTCGCCCTGGCGGCATGTTTTACGGGGGAGCTGGGCCGACCGAAGCAAGGCGAACGCTTGAGCAGATCGTTGCTGACTTTGACGTCGCGACGCGCGAGCACGTCCTCATTCTCGATTACCACACGGGGTTGGGTCCTTACGGGTATGGAGAGTTGCAATGCGAACTGTCGTCGGGACCGGAGGGCTATGAGCGCGCCGCTAACATTTTTGGTGCCTCGGTGACCTCGCCAGTGCTGGGGACTTCCTCCGCAGTCTCGATCCCTGGCACCCAAGATGCGTTCTGGCAGCGAGTTCTGGGCGCTCGCCACACATATGTTGGACCGGAGTTTGGCACCTACGGCACTAGCAGGCTGGTGCAACGAAAGGACCTTTGGCTGTTCCAGCATCGACCCGATGCGATCGATGCTGAACTTGGACGTGAAATTCGCCAAGCGGTTAAACTGTACTATTACCCGCAAGCGTCAGATTGGAAGGAGATGGTGATCTGGAGATCCCACCAGGTGCATAGACAGGCTTTAGCAGGGCTAGCACCTGCACAATAGTGATTGTCCGTTCTGAGCATCAATGCGGTTATCGAACCAGCTCCGTGAGTGCCCCTTCAGCGAAGTAGCAACGAGGTATCATCTGACAGCCGGCCGATTCCTGTCACCGGCCACGTTGATTATTGCTACCAACCGCAGAGTGATGCTCTTGTACGGCGCCGATTTTCGGGCCCTTTCGACGTCGAAGGTGCCATCGACGGCCCGTGTGGGTGCGCAAATGGTCGGCCGCGCAAACTAGACTGCGAGCCGCTCGACGATCGTTGCGGCTGTGAATTCAATGGTAGCAGGGGCTGCAGCAATACCAAAACTCAGCATGTATGTGAGGTCGTGCGCCACGGCACCGATCTTCATGGTTTGCAAACGAGTGCCGCATTTCCCTTAATAACCGACTTCGAACGCCGTTTTTCGTCACGCCATAGCCGATAACATGACTCTATCGGTTTGCGCGGCGTCGGATTTGGAATCAGCTGCGGACGGGAGGAGATCGAAATGAATATCAAAGAAATTTCGAAAATGGACCGCAGAGCCGTGCTCCATCCGTTCACTCAGCTCCACAACCATGTAACGGGGGAAGGCGGAGACGTCACCATTATTGAGAAAACAAAGGGGATCCGCATTCGCGATGCCGAGGGCCGCGAATATATTGATGCGATGGCCGGCCTTTATTGTGTCAATATCGGCTACGGTCGCGGGGAAGTCGCCGAGGCGATCGCGCGTCAGGCCCACAAGCTTGCCTATTACCACACGTACGCAGGTCATACGACCGATGAGCTCGCCAAACTGTCCGACAGACTCATCGCCATCGCACCGTGTAATATGAGCAAAGTCTATTATGGCCTGTCCGGGTCGGATGCGAACGAAACCCAAGTCAAGCTGGTTTGGTATTACCACAACCTCTGCGGGCAGCCAAAAAAGAAGAAGATAATTGCTCGTCAGCGCGCATACCACGGTTCCACAATCGTCTCCGGTTCGATGACCGGGTTGAGCTTCTACCACGACCATATGGATCTTCCGGTTTCGGGAATTCTGCGGACAGGTGCCCCAACCTATTTTTGGGACGCACATCCAGGAGAGACGGAACTTGAGTTCTCCACTCGTCGTGCGCACGAGCTCGAATTGTTGATCCTTCAAGAAGGTCCAGAAACGGTGGGCGCCTTTATCGGAGAGCCCGTCCTTGGCTCGGGCGGAATGACCCCGCCACCAGAAGGCTACTGGGCGGCAATTCAGGCTGTGCTGAAGAAGTACGATGTCCTACTGATCGCCGACGAGGTGGTGACCGGCTTTGGGCGTACTGGTGAGATGTTTGGATCGCATAAGTACGACATCAAGCCGGATCTCATAACAGTCGCGAAGGGACTAACATCAGCATACGCGCCACTGTCAGCTTGCATGGTGGGGCAGCGAGTTTTTGAGGTGCTGGAAGCGGGAGCAGAGAAGGTTGGCGTTTTCTCGCACGGCTCCACATATTCGGGACATCCAATCGGCGTGGCCGCTGCAAATGCTGCTCTGGATATACTCCAGCGCGAGGATCTGACGGGCAACGCCGCGCGTGTTGGGAAATACTTCCAAAATGGATTGCGTGAGGCATTCAGCGATTGCCCAGTTGTGGGCGAAGTCCGTGGTATCGGCCTCATGGCAGCGGTTGAATTCGTCGCCGATCCGGTGAAGAAGGAACGCTTTGACCCAAGCCTGAAGATTGGTGCTCGCGTCTCCGAAGCAGCGCGAAAGCGTGGATTGATCGCGCGTGCGCTGCCGCACGGCGACATCATCGGATTTACACCGCCGCTCACGATGACCACGGCTGAGGCAGACGAAATTGTGGAGATTGCTCGCCAGGCTGTTTCACAGATAACTCAGGAGCTCGACCATTAGTTGGCTGACGCCTCATGTTGATTAGAGGAATAAAATGCCGTTGCCCGTTACATAGCATCTGCTCATCACCACCTTCATGATGATCGCCCCCTTTGAATCCATCAGCGATGTCGGCCGGGGCGCGCTCGAACGAGATGAGCGCCAGCATCGTCACATCGCTTCCAATCGCCTGGAGAGAGAGGATTGAAACGTCAACTTCTATTTCCCGCTCCAATCGTAGTCGGGCTGAACACCAAATTCGGACAAGATGAATCTTCGCGCCGAGGTCTTCGTCCTCAGGTGCGAGATTGTACAGGCAGACAAAAGTGACAGCATTAAGCTGACCGTCATTGTTTACTGCTCTGCCAGTGAGTTCTTGCGATAGGCGACACCCTGCGCGCAGTGACACGTTGTTTAAGCCCCAGAGTGCGATCCAGCAGCAGCGGTCCAAATCGCGGATGCTCACCTGAAGCAAAGACTGAGCGACTTGCATTTGATCCGACTCACCGCCGCACGACAGAGCTCAGTCGAGGTAACGATGCGCGAGCGATAAGCACTGCGCGGTTCATCTTGTTGAACGCAATGTCGAAACCTTCACCGCTATACCACTTCCCAAACTCCGTGCAGTAAGGAGGGTGAATTCTCCTTTCTCCATTTGGCGGCCGTCTCGGTCGAAGCGCCACAGCGCAAGATGTCAATAAGCTCTGAGCAGGCCACGAAGCTGCACGAGTCCAAGGTGTATCTTGCGGCAGGTGGCTTGTTTACGGGGGGGCGAGTGTGCGGGTCTGAAATGTGATCGCGGAAAAGTGCCATAAAGGCCTCCATTCAGATGGAAGTTCGATGACTTTCCAGATGAATTTGAAGAAATCCGTCAGGATGCTCGTATAGGGTCACACGCTAGGCGCCAATCGGAAAGAGGAACACCATCGGTTTGGATCGGCTGCGAAATGCGGAAAGCAAGCGGGGCGCGAGTACGGCACTAAACGTCGGCTGCGCGGCGACGCTGATGGCTCGGGCGCCAATCAAATAAGCGCTGTAGTCGTTTGTCGGCTCAACATTTCTTTGACTCCAACCACGAGGGTTTTGATGTCCAGAAAAGTTATTGTTACCTGCGCAATTACCGGCGGATCTACCAAGAATCTTGCAAAGCATCCTGGGGTGCCGAAGACTCCGACGGAGATTGCGCAGGCCTCGATCGATGCGGCGAAAGCCGGTGCGGCTGTTGTCCATATTCATGTACGCGATCCGGAAAGCGGCGAGCCGTCTAACAAGCTGGAGCTTTACGAGCAGGTCGTCAAGAAGCTGCGTGATTCGTCTATCGACGTCATCCTCAACCTGACCTGCGGAATGGACGGCATCATCGAGCTCGAATCCGTCGCGCCGCTCAAGATCAGCCCAAGGAGCACGCTCCGAGCGGCAACCGAACGGTGCCTTCATGCGGTCAAACTGCAGCCCGAGTTAGCCACGCTTGACTGCGGCCTGCTGCACCTCGGTGAAGCAATCTATGTCGCGCGTACTTCCGATCTTCGCGAGATGGCGAAGCTGATGCAGGACGCCGGCGTGAAGCCCGAGCTCGAGTGCTTCGACTTCGGCCACATCGAAATCGCTAAGCAGCTGGTCAAAGAAGGCACACTCAAGGGGCAGCCGCTGTTCCAGTTCTGCCTGAGTACGGGTTATGGTGCGCCCTTCACGCCGACAGTCTTGCAGGCAATGAAGGAGGTGCTGCCCCCGAGCTCTATCTGGGGCGGGTTCGGTTGCAGCATCGATGAAATGCCGACGGTCGCACAGATCGTGAATCTAGGCGGGCATATACGGGTGGGTCTGGAAGACAACATTTACCTGCGCAGAGGTGTACTCGCCTCCAATGCTGACCTCGTCGAGAACGCTGTTGGGATCATCGAGCGCATGGGCGCAAGCGTAGCCACGCCGGCGGAAGCCCGGGAAATGCTGGGCTTGGTAAAAAGAGGGTAATCGATTCCGGAAGGCGACAAACGCAAGCATGCCGGTGTTCTGATTTTCGCGTGGTCGGGTGTTGGAGCATTGGCGTATGGACCTTTTCACCGAGCTCCACGATTCCGATCGATGATCAAAAATCCCGAGCTAGCCGGCTGAAAGGCTTTTGCGAGCCGTGGGATTGCTAGCTGGAGGATCATTGGGGAGGGCTGGGCCGCGCGCCATCTCCCGAGCGGAGAGGACGTCGGCGTGCGTTCCCGCTTGCAGTGTTCACTCTGTGCAAGGTTATAGACAGAGCCCGACCAAGCAGACGGGAATGTCACTGCCCGCCGAGGATTTACTAATTGGTGAATACGTTCGAAGACGCGTTCGCGATGTAGAGCTGATTCCAGGAGATTGCGCCCGAGACATTGATCTGCTCGTCGATATTGCGCTTCATGCTTTCGGTGGTGCACGCAGGCGTGCAGCTTCTCGAGCGCCTGAGCATAGCGGCCGAGCCGCTGCGGCGCGCCGGGGATCTTCAGGTCGTTGGGAATGCTCTCGCTGGCGATGCGCAAAGAGGTCGAGGGTCATCGCAAACCGGCCGCAAGAGAAGCTGTGGCGCGCTTTGGCTCATCAAAGTGCCGCGCTCGACACATCGTGTCCCCTTTTCGACTCGCGTGAGAGGTTAACTTCAACCCGAACCACGCCGTCCCACGCGTGTGGCTCGGCCGACAGTACGAAAGAGGAGAATTATGGTGACGCCGAGCGCCTCGAATTCGAAGTCATGTGACACTCGGAGCGCCATTTAGATGAATCGCTGAGGCGGACGGTTGAAATCGTGGATCGTTGAAATGCAGCGATGAAAGCGCTACCGCCGCTGAATTTGATCGCCGGTGCGCTGCCGATTGCATGAATCGAACCTGATCGATTGCTTAAAATCAAGAATCAATAGTTCGTGAAGTTCATAGGCTGACCCTACCAAAATCCACCTCCTGAAAGACGGACCGCAGTATGACTACTCACGTACCCGCCGTCCCCGAAGCCCCTGACAGCCATAGAGCTGGAGCTTTTAGCAGAGTACCCGATACACGTCACATATCTCGGATCGGTATGGGGCGCTCCAATACACGGTCCTTCCTCAAGAACACGATTCTCGCCGGCATTTCTCTTCCAGAGCTTGCCGTGATAGGAGAATTCCTGGAGCCGTTCGTTTTGAAAGAACGCACGGTATTGCAGGAGCCGAAAAGGCGTCTTGATCACGTCTACTTTATCGAATCAGGGCTAGTTTCGCAGAGGATTGTAGCGGGCGGCAGCATTCTTGAAACTGCCGTAATAGGACATAGAGGTGCGGTCGGCGCTTCGTTCCTATTAGGAGGCCATCTCGCGACGCGTCAATCTGTTGTTCTCTTTCCCGGAAGCGCGCACCGGATTCGTGTCGAAGATTTGCGCCGCGTGATGCGCGAACGTCCGGAAATCCGAGACCATCTCCTTCGGTACGTCCAGGCACTGAACTTGCATTGCGCTCAGACGGGGCTGTGCGGCGTTCGACACGATTGCGAGAAGCGTCTCGCAAGCTGGCTCTGTCTGGCCAGCGATGCTCTTGATGCCGATGTGCTTCCAGTTACACATGACTATCTCTCTTCCGTATTAGGATTGCGTCGCGCCGGAGTAACGGAAACTCTCATCCGATTTGAAGAGCAAAGCTTGATTCGTAAAGCGCGCGGCGTCTTGCAGATTGAGGAACGCCTGGCTCTCGAGCACAAAGCATGTAGTTGTTACAGGCTTATTTCAGCGGCTTATGCCTCAACGGAGTCCGTTAATTCGATCGTCGAATTGACCGGCTAGAAAAAGGGGCGTCAGACAGTTGTTGCTGAACGGGCCTCTCGCATCGTTCTGTCGATTGGAGGGTCCATCCGACATGCCCGTCAGCAGGGATTTCGCGAGTTGAGGGCGGCGCTCACGTCAGGAAGAATGCGCCTGCCGGCTAACCCGCACCGTACAAGAGACGTGCCCCGTTTGATCCACTTACGCTGCGGAACGCTGTGCGAGCCGCAGAAAATTCATAAAAAGAGCTTGGCCTTGCTGCGTAAGTATGGATTCCGGGTGGAACTGCACGCCATATGTGGGTAGATGGCGATGCGCAACGCCCATGATCTCGCCCTCCTCAGAGCGGGCCGTGACCGTTAGGTGCGTGCTGGCTAGCGCATCAAATTCAACAATAAGAGAATGATAGCGCCCAACGCGGAGTGGGGAAGGCAGTCCGTAAAACAGCCCGTCGCCGCCATGGGTCACGTATGAGGACCGGCCATGCATTGGACGACGGGCACGTACCACGCGTCCCCCAAACACGCTTCCAATACACTGGTGCCCGAGACAAATGCGAAGAATTGGGATCCGACCTGAAAGTGCACGGACGAGGGTGGAAGATATTCCGGCCTCGGCTGGAGTACCGGGACCGGGTGATAGGACGAGCGCACTTGGTTTGAGGTCAACGACTTCGCCTACGCTGACGGCATCGTTTCGGATCACCTACATTGTTTCGCCGAGTTTGCGGAAGTAGCGCGCTATATTGAAAACGAACGAGTCGTAGTTATCGATAATAACAATCAAGCTGCACCGGCTGTTGAGGCGCGAAACGCCTCGAAGATAAGTCGCGCTTTCGCGAGTGTCTCCTCGTATTCCGCCTCTGGATCTGACATTGCTGTTATACCGCCGCCGGCATGAAACACGGCGATGCCCTCGTCGATCGCCACTGTGCGGATCGCAATGTTCGTGTCCATGTATCCGTTGAAGCCGATGAAACCGATCGCCCCGCATAAACCTGCCGCGCCACACGCTCGATCTCTGCGATAATCTCCATTGACCTCACTTTTGGAGCTCCTGTGATGGAGCCGCCGGGGAAACAAGCTTGGAGAAGGGCGACTGCGTCTTTATCTTCTGCAAGCTCACCCGTAATGACTGACACGAGGTGATGCACCGAGGCATAAGTTTCGAGACTGCAAAACGCTGGGACATCGACGGAATCGGCAGTGCAAACGCGGGACAAGTCATTGCGCAGAAGGTCGACTATCATGGTGTTCTCGGCCCGGTCCTTCTCGGAAGCAGCGAGCATTTCGGCTCGACGCTGGTCTTCCTCTGGGATCAGCAGACCGCGGAATCGTGCCTTTGATAGGTCGCGTTTCGACACGCCGCCCAGCAAGCTTTAAGAAGCGTTCAGGGGAGCTCGATGCGATGGTGAAATTGCCATAACGCAGAAGAGCCCCAAAGGGAGCCGGATTGAGGGTCCGCAGCTGGGAGTAGAAGTCGAACGGACAAAACGAGGCTGGTAACCTGGCGCTGAAACGCTGCGCGATATTGGCTTGGAAGACATCGCCGCCCAGGATGAACTCGATCACCCGGCGTACCGCTGCAATGTAGCCTTCCCGACTGAAGTTTGAATGCCACGCGCCTGCTTTGCCCGGGGGCTCTCGCGGTGTTTCTGGGCCGTCAAGCAGTCAACAAATTCGTCCGCTCGTCTGCATGCGCGCTCTATTCGACGTTCCGAATCCTGCTCCGGCCATCCAGAAGAAACAACCCAGCATCTTCCGTCGCGATGATCAAAGCTGAGTACCACGTCATAGAAATGCAGCATGGATTGCGGTGAACCCTGCGCCGGAATTGGCGGCAGCGGCAATCGCTCCAATGTCCTGTTCAGGTCGTAAGCAAAAAAAGCCCGGATCGTGTCCCTGAGCGTGGTGTAACTGGGGTGGGACACCGCGTTCGCCGGCAAGAGCCGGACTGGTCAGCTGGCGATAGCCGGGAGGCTGACGGTTGGATCATCGCTCAACGGCGCGATGGTTTCCAGCGTCATGTAGCGGGCGCGCTGGACGGCCCATTCGTCGTTCTGTTCGAGCAGGATCGCGCCGATGAGGCGGACGATGGCGTCTTCATTGGGGAAGATGCCGACGACCTCGGTGCGCCGTTTGATCTCGCCGTTGAGACGCTCGATCGGGTCGGTCGAGTGCAGTTTGGTTCGGTGCTGCGGCGGGAACGTCATATAGGCCAGCACATCG
Source organism: Bradyrhizobium sp. LMG 9283 (assembly GCF_045571415.1). Taxonomy (NCBI): domain Bacteria; kingdom Pseudomonadati; phylum Pseudomonadota; class Alphaproteobacteria; order Hyphomicrobiales; family Nitrobacteraceae; genus Bradyrhizobium; species Bradyrhizobium sp. LMG 9283. The sequence continues at coordinate 7,224,442 of NZ_CP120691.1, read as the reverse complement.
GTCTCGGCTTCGTCGAGGAAGCCGGCAAGCTTGGGCAGCTTGGGACGGAGCTGGTCGGCGACCTTCCGCCATTGCGCTCGTGCGGCCTCGGCATCATCCTGGGCAAACGCGGTGGCGATGAAGGCGGAGACGACGCGCCGCCCGCTCTTGCCGGCATGGGCCAGTGCGTTGCGCATGAAGTGGACGCGGGGGTCGTTGAAGAAGTGGCCAATAGATTTCGTGCGACGCAGCGACCGGCACCGCCATGGCCCTCGCGTCAAAACCCGCGCTACGGCGCGATCTGAAGCCGCGAACGCGCTTGAGGGACAATCCAAGGCAAAATAAACGCAAGGAGAGCGGCTGCCAGCCGCTTGAGGTTGATCGCAGCGGCCGTCAGGTAGGCCTGGATCTTCATGTTCGGTAGTCCGCGCCGTATGGCGCGCGCCAGTCCGTGCCAGGTCTTGGCTTCGCCGTGGAAGCCCTCTGAGCGCCAGCGATGGCGTTGATAGAGATGTCGATCCTGCTTACTCCATCGCTCGCGACGGCGGCGGGCGCGCAGCAGTGCCGGATAATGGTCACCGACAACGACCGCTTTGTTAACCCGCCCTTTGGATAGGCAATCGCCCTTGAGCGGGCACCGGGTGCAATCCTTCGCCTTCAAGTAAAAGAAACGGCCGTGCTTGATGGGCCGCGCGGGGCGCAAGATACGCCCTCGCGGGCACTTCAAGATGTCGTTCTTGGCATCGTACCGGAAGCGTCTGAGCGGTACGCGACTCTTGATTGGTTCGGCGGATGAGGGCATCAATGCCGCGCCGCTCGAGCGCGCCGTAGACTTTAGCGTAGGCATAGCCCGCATCGGCGGTGACCACCTTTATGTCGATGCCTGTAATCGCTTCAACCTCATCGACTTGCGGCTCGATCATCTCTCCTTCGTTCGTTTGTCCAGTCGTGACCGCGACATCCAGAATGACACCGACCTTGTCATCGACGGCCGTGTGCTGCTTGTAAGCGGGTTCCAGCCGCCGGTTTCGGGCATTCGTAGCCATTGTCGCATCGGGATCAGTCGTGCAGACCTTTTTGTACTTCCCGCTTTGCCGGCCCTTTCTCTCATCCTCGCTTTTATCTTCGCTTTGATTTTCGCTCAGCACATCCACCACATGTTGCTCGGTGAGGCTGTCCCAACTCACGTTGGCGCGGATTAGCGACGCATCGATGTGAACCACTTCGGCTGTTGCGATCTTGGCCTTCAGACAGGCCTGGACCGTGCGTTTAAAGATCCTACGGAATCGCTCTTCGCCCCAGCGCTGGCGGATGCGCGTCAGGCTGGAATGGTGCGGTAGCTGCTCGTGCAGGCCCTAACCAGCAAACCAGCGAATGGCGATGTTAACCTGAGCCTCCCGGATCAGCTTGCGATCGTGTACGATGCCGGTGAGCAGACCCGCGAGCATCAGGCGGACCGCGGCCTCCGGATCGATGCCTGGCCGACCATCGTTCGCGCAATAGCAGTCGGAGACCTCTTCCCTTAGCCAAGACACGTCGAGCACGCGATCGACCCGCGCCAGCACGTGCTCATCTGGGACGAGCTGTCTGAGCGTGCCAGTGATGAAGAGCTCCAACTGATCCCGCTCCTTGCGCCCCAGCATCTCGTTTGCTCCGCCGATCGCGAATCGCCGACGAGAACGGAATCAGGCAATTGCAGCTTTTTCAACGACCCCACGCGGCAACGCTGCCAGGAGGCGTTGAGCACCTTGCTGACGGTCGCCTTGATGCCCTCATGGGCGTCGGAGACGACCAGTTTGACGCCGCGCAGGCCGCGGCGGGCGAGCTTGCGCAGGAATGCCGTCCAGAATGTCTCAGCCTCCGAGGGGCCAATGTCCATGCCGAGAACTTCGCGCCGGCCATCACTGTTGACGCCGACCGCGACGATCACCGCGACCGACACGATGCGTCCCTGCTGGCGCACCTTCACATAGGTGGCATCGATCCACAGATACGGCCAGTCGCCCTCGATCGGACGAGCGAGGAACGCCTTCACCTTGTCGTCGATCTCCGCGCACAGCCGCGAGACCTGGCTCTTGGAGATGCCGCTCATCCCCATCGCCTGCACCAGATCGTCGACCGAGCGGGTCGAGACGCCCTGCACGTAGGCTTCTTGCACCACCGCGGTGAGCGCCTTCTCGGCCATCCGGCGCGGCTCCAAAAAGCCCGGGAAGTAGGAGCCCTTGCGCAGCTTGGGGATACGCAGCTCGACCGTGCCGGCGCGGGTCTCCCAGGTCCGGTCGCGGTAGCCGTTGCGCTGTGCCAGACGCTCGGGGTTCTTCTCGCCATAGGCCGCCCCGGTCTGGCCTTCCACTTCCAGCTCCATCAGGCGCTGGGCGGCAAAGCCGATCATCTCGCGCAGCAGATCCGCATCAGGGGTCTTCTCCACGAGCGTGCGGAGGTTCATCATCTCATCGGTCATCGGTGGTTCCTCGAATCAGGTTGGTGTCAGCAACCCGACCCTACCGGCGAACCGCCGGTGACCACCGCAAAGCCGCCCGCCCGCTACGGCGCTATGTGAGGGCGCGCGTGCGGGCGGCTTTGCTCTACCGAGCTACACCATCAATGGGGAGTACGTCATGCCAAGCTGATGATTGCTTGTGGGTGGAAGTCCCATCCGGCCAAAGCCGAAGCGGGCAAGCCGGGACCGAGTCTTGCGGGCGGCGCGGCAACGCGGGGTCCGAAGTGTAGACAGGAGCCATGCGGGGTGCGGGAATGAGCCTCGAAAGGTGGATGTTCGCGGAGGCCGAGTGTGTTCCCTAGTCACGAAGGCAGCATGAGCATCGTCGTTATGCGAGACGATGCCGCTCCGTCGGGGTCGATGGCCGGATCACGCATGGAAGGTAATCATCGGAACATGAGAGGCCCGACCAGGTCCATTGGATTGGTCTCCAGTGGGGGACAGCGGCAAGGCACTGCCAGAGCCGCGGTCCGAGCTGAGGTCGGGAGTCGGACTGATCCATAGTACCTGTGAAGTCGTCGAAGGTAACGAGACGCATGGAGGGAAGGGACCAGCCCGAGGGGAGCCTGCGCGAGGAGGCCAGGGGCCGGACACAGAGCCGGGTTGCCTTGCCGCCGAACCTCGAGCGGGTGAACGCGGCGGCCAAGCAGGCTGCCCAAACCCGGTTCACGGCCCTGCTGCACCACATCGACGAAGACGCTCTGCTTCGGGCGTTTCGACGACAAAAGCGGCAGGCCAGCGCGGGGGTCGATGGGATAACGGTGGCGAAGTACGAAGAAGGGCTCACGGATAACATCCGCGACCTCTGCGCACGGGTCCACACTGCTCGCTACCGGCCACAGCCGGTGCGGCGGGTCTACATTCCCAAAGCCGATGGCGGCAAGCGGCCTCTCGGTGTGCCGGCGCTCGAGGACAAGATCGTCCAAAGCGCGGTGGCCGAGGTGTTGAGCGCGGTCTACGAGGTCGACTTCCTCGGATTCTCCTACGGCTTCCGGCCGGGGCGGAATCCTCATATGGCGCTTGATGCCCTGCATACGGCGATCATGAGCCAGCGCGTGAACTGGGTGCTCGATGCCGACATTCGCAGCTTCTTCGACTCGGTCGACCACGAGTGGCTGCTGCGGATGGTGGCGCACAGGATCGCCGATCCTCGTATCCTACGGCTCATTGAGCTGTGGCTGCGAGCTGGCGTTCTTGAGAGCGGCGAGAAGCAAGAGACGGACAGGGGCACGCCGCAAGGGGCAGGCATCAGCCCGCTCCTTGCCAACATCTTCCTGCACTACATCCTCGATCTCTGGGCCCACCAATGGCGTCGTCGCCATGCACGCGGTCGCATTGTGACCGTGCGCTACGCGGACGACTTCGTCATGGGATTCGAGAGCAAGGCCGATGCGCAGGAAATGCTCTTGGCCCTCAAGGTGCGACTGGCCAGCTTCGGCCTGACGCTCCATGAGGACAAGACGCGGTTGATCGAGTTTGGCCGGTTCGCGGCCCTCTCGCGTCAGCGGCGCGGCGATCGGCGGCCAGAAACCTTCGCCTTCCTGGGCTTCACCCACTACTGCGGGCGGACCCGAGATGGCCGGTTCATCGTGAAGCACAAGACGGAAAGGAAACGCCTGACGCGCAAGCTGACGGCGCTGCGCCAGGACGCCTGGCGGCTCATGCACGCGCCACTGGCCAAGCAGCACGAGTGGTTCGCCGCCGTGCTGCGCGGGCACTATGGCTACTATGGCAGGCCGCACAACTATCCAGCGCTCAACGGCTTCTACCGCGAAGTGCGTCGAACCTGGCTGCGTTGTCTGAGACGGCGCAGCCAGAAAAGTCGGCGCATGGGCTGGCCGGAGTTCGAGACCCTGACGGCACGCTTCCGCCTGCCAACTCCACGCATCACTCGCACATGGGCGCAGGCGCGGATATGACGCGGGTTACTCTCGGGAAGAGCCGGGTGCGGGAAAGCCGCCCGCCCGGATCTGTGAGGGCAAAGCCAAATGGCCGAGCTACTCGACCACGACCAAAGCCCGCCGCACCTCCTTGGAATGGCGGGAGATCGTCGCGATGCTCTTGGTATACTTAGCGAGGAGGTCGCGAAGAGCTATCCATGGGTCTCCATCTAGAGCCGCTCCGTTGCAACTCGCTTGTCCTTCATCGACCCGATAGGTGCTGAAAGGGTCGCACGTCAGATACGAGTAGCGTCCGAGCAGCTCATGCCGTGCTGCGCTATCCAGGAAAGTCAGGTGTGGGCGATGCGCGAGACGTCGCATCGCCGTGACAGGCTCAATCCAGGGCAATTCGCGGATATGCATCTCTACCGGCCGACTACCCTAAGCCCATCAAATCGACCGATTAGAGGCTTCCCGCGATCTGCAGTTGCCGTAACTCGGTTTGTCAAATCCATTCAGGGCGACGCCGGTTCTGCTGACACATAGTAGTCGGCCGCGAGCCGTACCTCCCGGAGCGGTCGGACTCGCCTGATCGATTCCTCATACAATTCATGGGCTTTGTAGGCTGCGAGTTCCGCCTCGTTATCAAACTCAGCATAGACCACGACGTCGATTTCGTTTCCGAGCTGGTCGCTCTTCTGGTTGCGAGCAACCTCGATCTGGCGCGCATGTGGGATGGTGGCCAGAATCAACAGACCATCCATCATTCGATTGATGTGGGCCTTATCCTTGGCGGTAAACAAGACGAGGTAACGAATCATGGATGACGGTCGTATTCCCTTAGCTCGTCACTCAAATAACTTGGGATCGGCTCCACTGCAGTCACTTCTGCCGCCGTCAACGAAGCTCTCCGAGTGTTTGCAACCTGGGCAACACGATGGAGACGTCGCCATCAGTACTGCCCGCCACCGCGAACCGGCGGCGGCTCAAAGTTCAGGGGTCACTGAGCTGGCCGAGCTTGGCGATGGATTTCTGCGCAAAAGCAGGAAGGGTCGCAGAATGTGCGCGCGTCTGACGAGAGTTGGCGAGTTTTCCCCATTCCGAAAAGGGTAGAAGTCGCTTGTGGGCCGTGCCCGAGAATCTAGTCAATTGGAAACCGAGGTTATGGTTGCTGCTGTAGAAGACCAGCAGAACGGCAGCGATATCATCGCTCCGGCCCGCAGTGACTGGACGCGTGCCGAGGCCGAAGCGCTTTATGAGCTGCCATTTTCCGACTTGATGTATCAGGCGCAGAGCATTCATCGCGAGAACTTCGACCCAAATCACATCGAAGCGGCAAGCCTGCTCAGCATAAAGACAGGGGGCTGCCCAGAAGATTGCGGCTACTTCTCACAGAGCGCACATTACGACACGGGGGTGAAAGCCACCCGCCTGATGCATCCCGACGTCGTTGTCGCGGCCGCGCGACGCGCCAAGGACGCCGGCTCCACCCGCTTCTGCATGGCGGCGGCGTGGCGCAGTCCAAAGGATCGAGATCTCGATCAGGTCTGCGAGATGGTCAGCGCAGTCAAGGATCTCGGCATGGAGACATGCGTCACCCTTGGCATGGTGACGTCCACACAGGCTGCCCGGCTCGCCGGCGCCGGTCTCGATTTCTACAATCACAACATTGACACCTCGCCTGAGTTCTACAGCAAGATAGTAACTACCCGCACGTTGCAGGACCGCATCCACACCTTGGCGAGCGTTCGCGAAGCCGGAATCAAAGTCTGCTGCGGCGGCATTATCGGCATGGGCGAGCGCGTCGAAGACCGGCTCGGCATGCTGGTGCTACTCGCCAATCTGCCGAGCCATCCGGAAAGCGTTCCGATCAACCTGTGGAATGAAGTCTCGGGTGTGCCGGTCAATGACACGGCCGAGCGCCCCGACCCGATCGCCTTGGTTCGCCTGGTCGCGACCGCCCGGATCATGATGCCCAAGAGCGTCGTTCGGATGTCGGCCGGACGTCAACATATGACCGACGAATTGCAGGCCCTGTGTTTCCTGGCCGGAGCAAATTCTATCTTCATCGGTGATGTGCTGCTGACCACCAAGAACCCGCAGCGCGACCGCGACGCCAAGTTGCTGGTCCGACTCGGTATCAAGTCCAATCTCTCTTAAAAGCGGCTCTGCGACGGCGCTATGCGCAAAACGCCAGCTTAGGTGAAAAATGAACATCACATTGATGAAAGGCAAAATCCATCGTGCCTCGGTGACCGAGGCCGATCTGCACTATGAAGGCTCGATCTCCATTGATCGCGCCCTATCGGAGGCAGCAGGATTTCTGACGAACGAGCGTGTCGAAATCTATAACATCGACACTGGAGCGCGGTTTGCCACGTATGTGATCGAAGCGCCGCCGGGGTCAGGCATAATCGGCCTGAATGGTGCCGTCGCACGAATGGCAATGCCTGGAGACAAAATCATCATTGCTGCATATGCGTTGTTCGATGAGGCGGAAGCAAAGACGTTCAAACCACGCGTCGTGCTGGTCGATCGAGAAAACCGCGTTCTGTCAGGCTAGGCGGATCTATCAATTTTGTCCTTTTGCGGCCAGCAGGGCCGGCTCATAACTGTCCGGAGTCAGCAATGCACCCCGCCGATAAGGACGCCACTTACGTTAGGGCCTTGCATGCCCTCAACGATGATAACCGCTTGCGAACGTTGAAGCCCCGGGGTGGGATTGATTTCACTTCGAACGACTATTTGGGCCTCGCGAGTGCGCCTCGAATGAAGACAGCCCTCTTGGCTGCGCTCGAGGCGGGTACACCGATTGGAGCGGGCGGATCACGGCTTCTGCGCGGAAATTGCGTGGAACACGAACGTCTCGAACTGGAGGCTGCACGGTTCTTTGGCGCGCAGACGGCTCTTGTCTTTGGGAGCGGATACGTCGCAAACTTCGCGATCCTGACAACGCTGCCGCAGCGCGGCGATCTACTCGTTCTCGATTCTCTTGTGCACGCCAGTATCCATGAAGGCGCGCGGGCCGGCAGGGCGGAGTTTCGGATAAGCACTCAGAATGATCCCCAATCGGTCGAAAACACGATCCGTGACTGGCGGTCCCAAGGCGGAATTGGTCGCGTCTGGATTGTTGTCGAAAGTGTCTACAGCATGGACGGCGATTTCGCGCCGCTCAAGGACCTGGTCGGCATCGCGAGCAGGCATGACGCGTTCCTGATGGTGGACGAGGCGCATGCCACTGGGGTGTACGGAGAGCAGGGGCGAGGCTTGACCGGGCCCTATGAGAGAAACGATAATTTAGTGGTCGTCCATACCTGCGGTAAAGCGCTCGGCGCCGCCGGGGCCCTCGTAGTTGCCTCCACGGCGATCCGTGATTTCATGGTCAATCGCTGCCGTCCGTTTATCTTCGCGACCGCGCCATCGCCTTTGATGGCTGCTGGCATCCGAGAGGCGCTGTTGATCTTGCAGGAGGAACCCGAACGCCAGCAGCGCTTGGCAAACCTGGTCGCGTTCACACATCGCGAGATGAAGGCGCGGGGTCTGCGGTGTCCTTCGAATTCGCAGATTGTGCCGTATATCGTGGGCGACAACGCGCAAGCAATGCAACTCGCCTCGGCGATGCAGGCGCTTGGCTTCGATATTCGCGGAATTCGGCCGCCAACCGTGCCGGCAGGCACAGCGCGTTTACGAATATCATTGACGCTCAACGTCGGAGAGCAGGACGTGAGCGCGATGCTTGATGCGCTGATTCATGAAACCAGAGGCTTGTCGCGATGAGCCTGCGGATAGTAGTAACGGGCACAGGTACAGGCGTTGGCAAGACGGTGTTTTGCGCAGGTCTCGCCGACCTTATCGGAGCCGACTATTGGAAACCGATTCAGGCCGGGCTTGAGGATGAGACGGATAGCCAGCTTGTCGCAAAGCTGGGCGATCTCTCGCCTGATCGCATCGTCCCTGAGATATATCGCCTTCGAACCCCCGCTTCGCCCCATCTAGCCACCGAGCTTGATCGAATTCACATCGACGTGGGTTCGCTCAACGTTCCGGACGTCGGTGACCGACCGCTGGTGATCGAGGGCGCTGGCGGGCTGATGGTACCCCTGGATTGCGGCACGCTGTACGTAGACATCTTTGAGCGATGGCGACTTCCTGTCGTGCTTTGCGCGAGCACGACGCTAGGTACGATCAATCATTCCCTGTTGTCGATTGAAGCGCTTCGCCGCCGCCACATTCCTATCCTCGGGGTTGCGTTCATCGGCGATCAAAATGCCGAAACCGAGAACGCAATTTGCGACATCGGAGGCGTGCGCTGGTTGGGTCGATTGCCATTGCTGTCTCCGCTCACATCGACAACGCTAAGGGCTGCGTTCAAAAACGCATTCTCTCCACGACGATTTCAAACAGTGCCGCAAAGCAAAACCTCTCCGATCTGGCATCCATTTACTCAACATGCTCTCGAAGGCAAGATGAGCAAGGTGGTTCGTGGCGATGGCGCCTATCTCCACACCGCAGATGGTCGCCGTATCATCGATGCAATCTCGTCTTGGTGGGTCGTGACCCACGGCCATTGCCATCCAGCCATTGTGCGTGCCATTCAAGAACAGGCAGGCAAGCTCGACCAGGTTATTTTCGCCGGATACACGCACGATCCCGCTGAAGAAGTTGCAGAACGAATTCTGAGGCTCGCGCCGCGTGGTCTTGACTATGTATTCTTTTCGGACAGTGGCTCGGCCAGTGTGGAAGTCGCCATCAAGATGGCCCTAGGCTATTGGCATCATAACCGCAAAGAGCGAACCCGCATTGTTGTGATGCAACATTCCTATCACGGCGATACAATTGGCGCGATGTCGGTTGGTGCCCGCGGCGTCTTCAACGCAACGTATCGTCCATTGCTGTTCGACGTCGACACCATCCCGTTCCCCGCAAAAGGTCGAGAGCGGGAAACCCTAAATGCGCTCGCATCTGTATGCCGAACCCAACGTCCGGCCGCTTTTATCGTAGAGCCCCTGATACTCGGGGCAGGTGGAATGCTGATGTACCCAAGTTGGGTGCTCAGAGAGATGAAGCGGATCTGCGAGGCCGCCGAGGTCCTTTTCATTGCTGACGAAATCATGACAGGTTGGGGCCGCACGGGAAGCCTGTTTGCTTGCGAGCAAGCGAATGTTACGCCCGACATCGTCTGCTATTCCAAGGGAATCACGGGGGGAGCGGTCCCGCTCGCTGTGACACTTTGCCGTTCAGAAATTTTCGAGGCCCACTATTCGAATGATCGAACGCGTACGTTCTTTCATTCCAGTTCATACACTGCGAACCCAATGGCTTGTGCTGCTGCGAAAGCGAACTTGGAGCTCTGGGAGGATCCGGAGACTCGTCGCCGCCTCACGTCGGTAATAGGTATGCAAGAGAAGGCGCTTGAAGCATTCCGCAATGATGCGCGTTTTGAGAACGTCCGTCGGACCGGCACAGTCACAGCCCTTGATCTCAAAGTGAGTGATGCTGGGTATCTCGCTGGCGTAGGTCCAAAGCTCCATTCATTCTTTAAGGATCGAAATATTTTGTTACGACCACTGGGAAATACAATCTATGTGATGCCGCCCTATTGCGTGACAACGGCTGATATTGATGAGATCTACAGCGGCATACGAGAAGCTGCCGACGCCTTCGGAGACTCCGGTTCTGGGGCTTAGCATCCGGCACTCTGGCCATTCAGGCGGCTAACGTGTTGGTCTTCGGGGCGACGTCCGCTGATTGACCCTTTTGACGGAATGTTGCGTAAAATGCTCGAAATCGCTGAACTCCTGCGCCATTTTGGCGTGCTTCGCCGGTTCTCCAACTACAAGCGCGCTTAGATTCGTAAGCCGCAATGGACTTTTTCGGATCAAAAGTTGAAGGGCTGGTGCAACGATTCTGGAGCGTTGTCGGCTTCAGACTAGCCGGCATCCACTGAGACTGACCTCGTCGAAGCGTCCAACTTTCCTATCGCGAGGCATTGCCGTCAAGCGATTGCTAGAGTTCATGGCTCGTCTCGACGTTTGATATCCATAGAGCCATTGGGTTTCGGAATCGTTCGGCAACCTGAGTTCAGTCAAAGCGAAAGTGGATGATGCAGACTTCCGGCCTTGATTTTGTGGCGCCGCTCTTTGTTCCGGCAAACCGGCCTGAGCGGTTCAAGAAGGCTGCTGCTTCGGGCGCGGACGCGGTCATTCTGGACCTGGAGGATGCGGTCGCACCCGAAGCCAAACAAGAAGCGCGTAGATCCGTTCACCTTGGCCTCGGACTTTCGGAGCATCCTGTGCTCGTGCGTATCAACGGAATGGGTAGCGCATGGCATGGCGATGACGTGGCGCTTGTCTCCTCGCTTCCCGTCGACGGGATTATTCTCCCCAAGGCCGAAATAGGTAGATCGCTCTTGCGGTTAGCCGCTGATTTAAGGCGGCGCTTACCGATAATTGCCCTCATCGAGACAGCTCGTGGGCTTAGGGACGCCTTCGAAATTGCGGCTTTCCCTGGAATAGCGCGGTTAGCTTTCGGCTCCATCGATTTCTGCGCCGAAATGGGGTGCTCGCACACCCGCGAAGCCTTGCTTTCGGCGCGATCCAGCTTGGTGTTTGCCTCCCGACTTGCAGGAAAACTGCCTCCACTTGATGGCGTCACGACGTCGGTAGATGACCCAAACCTTGCAAGAGAAGACGCCCGCTATGCGCGCGATCTTGGGTTCGGCGGAAAGCTCGCGATCCATCCTCGCCAGATTGGGCCAATTTACGCTGGCTTTCGTCCTGACGAAGGAGAGGTCGCCTGGGCGCACCGAGTGCTCAGGGCGGGTGAGGGCGCAGTTGCTGTGGATGGCGCCATGGTAGATGCGCCAGTACGAACTCGTGCTCACTCAATCATTGCGAGAGCGCAAGCTGCGTTGCCCCGGTGAAGAGCGTAGGCCTTGATGGCGCGACAGTCGATCACATCATCGGGTCTCAGGTGGAGTCCGAGCGGATCTGGGTCCGCCTGCTCGCATCCGGCACATAGTGCCAGCTCCTCGTCGCAGTACTGAATGGATCGGAATATTGCATGAGCCACACGTCGGAGCCACCCGTGGAACGCGTCACGATTCCGGTTCTTCAGCGATGGAAACATGAGAGACGTCGCATCGTAATGACCACCGCTTACGATGCAGTTACGGCACGCATCGCCGAGGCTGTCGTGGACATCATCCTTGTCGGCGATAGCGTTGGAAACGTCTGTCTCGGATTCGAAGATACGTTGCCGGTCAGCATGGCCATGATGAAACATCATCTCGAGGCGGTCGCGCGCACAAAGCCTCGTGCCTTGCTCGTGGCCGATATGCCCTTTCTCAGCTTTCATCTTGGTGTCAAGGAGACGATCCGCAACGCGGGCGATTTCGTGCGGCGTGGCGCCGCGGCCGTGAAGCTAGAGGGGGGCGCCAATCGTGTCGAGATGGTCCGCGCTTTGGTCGACTGCGAAATTCCTGTTATGGGCCATCTTGGACTCACTCCGCAGAGCGTCAATGTTATGGGTGGATTCAAGGTGCAGGGCCAGAGAACCGAGGCCGCATTGCGTTTGCTTGACGACGCGCACAGCCTCCAGGAGGCTGGATGCTTCGCGCTGGTTTTGGAGGGCATCCCCGCCGAGCTCGGTGCACGAGCGACCGAATCTCTGACGATACCGACGATTGGGATCGGTGCAGGACCGGATTGCTCGGGCCAAGTCCTCGTCTTCCATGATGTTCTGGGACTGACAGAAGGTCGTCGTCCCAGATTCGTTCGGGCCTATGCGGAGGGTTTTAAGCTATTGCAGGAGACGCTGTCACGCTGGGCCGCAGACGTCCGCAATGGCACATTTCCGACACCACAAGAATCCTATCGACTTCCCAAAGGCCTGGAAGACCAACTCTCAAACTGGACACGTTCGAATAAAGCCTGACGTGGAACTCGACATGGAAACAGTCACAACCGTCGCCGGGCTTCGCATGGCTCTCGCAAAAACTCGCAAGAGTGGCAAGCGCGTCGGATTCGTCCCGACAATGGGCTACCTGCATAAGGGGCATGTGGCGTTGATCGAGGCAAGCCGCGCCCAGAGCGACGCTACGGTCGTAAGCATCTTTGTAAATCCGACTCAGTTTGGGCCGAATGAGGATCTCAACACCTATCCGCGCGACTTTCTTCGCGATGAAAGGCAGTGCCGAGATGCGGGTGTTTCGATCCTCTTCGCACCGGATGCGCGGGAGGTGTATCCGGGAGGCTTCGAGACCCTTGTCGAACCAAGCGAACTTACAAAATCGTTGTGTGGAGCATTCAGGCCGGGGCATTTTCGCGGTGTGGCGACGGTCGTGTGCAAGCTGTTCAACATGGTACAGCCAGACGTCGCGTTCTTCGGACAGAAAGACTTTCAGCAATGCGCTGTCGTGCGTCGTATGGCGATCGATCTCGATCTTTCGGTTGAAATCGTGACGGTGCAAACTGTTCGGGAACCGGACGGGCTCGCGATGAGCAGTCGCAATCGATTTCTAAATGAGGAACAGCGCCAGCGCGCCCTCGCGATCAGTCGCGCTCTGTTCGCCGCAGAAGCCGAGTTCAAAGCAGGCGAGCGGGAAGTCGACGCGCTCCTAGAGATCGCCAAGCGCCAGTTGGAGCGAGTCGATCTGCTGCAGTACGCGGAGCTTGTCGAGGTCGATACTCTGAAGCCTGCCGAGAGTCCCCTTAGGCGTCCCGCGGTCTTTTGCGTGGCGGCCTATGTCGGGGGCACCCGGCTCATAGATAATGTGATCCTTAATTAGCAAGCGAAAGCGAAGGCGGAGCTGAAGGCCCTAGCGGAGGGACTTGGCCGGAGCGAGCACGGATGGCAGGGAGGCGAGGGGCATCGGGGGCACTCCCGCTTGGTAAACGCGGTCGGGTCGAACGGCCCGGTGTGATTACGATCAAGGCGTCCTCGGAGGTACCAAGATGAGCAAACCATCGATGAATCTACGACGCGGTTTGGCAGCACTCATCAGAGCGACCATACGTAGGAACGTATGCAACAGGCAAAGACCTTCCTCTCAACGACGGTCCAAGACATCTGCCGAATGAAACAGGCGCCGAACTGTGATCGTCCTATGAGTGCTGTGGGCAGACCACTGGAAAAGGTGCGGCGCCCGGTTTTCGACGAGGATAGCCGGTGCTAAAATTCTTGATGCAGTACGAGTCTTGCCTTTTCCGCCTTTTAGGGAACCTGGTAACGCGATCCTCGGAGGTCACTCCGGGTCGTATTTCCTCAATCTGCATGCTTTCGCGGTGTGATTTTGAGCGAGTGCCGGACTGAAGAGCAACCGGCAACGAGTAGTCTAATCGCATATTTCATGTGCTCCTCCTGCGGGGCGAAAGATTGGTTGCAGACAGTGATATCCGCAGAAGTACCGGCCGAGGCGAGCTCTCAGCTAAAGTGGGAGCGAGATCGCTCATAACGCGGGATTCAAGCAGCCTAAATCGGCGAGTCATTCTCGTCCGTTCTTCAAATGGCTTGGTCGTATCCTGTCCAACCGACGGGCCGAGCAAAATGGCGGCTCGTGGATTGCCTGAGTCCATCGCAGGCTATGCACTGCCGCCAAATCCTCGCGCGTCGATTAACTCGAACTCTTTGATGGAATCCTGCAGTAGATAATGAATTTAGCCGCATGTGAGCGCGCGAGCCCTAAGCGTTGGGCGACTTTCTTCGTCAATCCATCATAATTATTGTTTGTAGACAGCCTGCGGCAAGCGGCGGGGACGAAGGAGTCGAGCCCAAATGAGCGCGCGAACCAATAGCTTCTTGTCGGATGCCGGGTGCGAGGCGATAAGTGGGCTGCGCCAGGTCATGCTTCAAGAGAGACGGCTCTTGGACGCATTTGTGGACAAACCGGGAGCAACGCCGAGGCAAACTGCAGCCTTTGGGGTTATTGGCGCCAGGCCTTGTCAATGCGGCCGCTATTCGATACCGATCGCAGAACTTCCAGCCCAAGGCGCTCACCGCAGAGAAATCGATTCCCCCTGCCGCTGAGGCATTACGACGATTCCAGCCGAATAGTCGGGACCACGCATCGGCTTCAGCTACGGCTCTTAAGCTCCTCCATTAGGTCAGCCATTCATGAACAAGGTCTATCCCAACGCCAAGTCGGCGCTCGACGGCATTCTCAAAGACAACATGATGATCATGTCGGGCGGCTTCGGCCTCTGCGGCATTGCCGAGGAGCTGTCGGACGCGATCCGGGACTCCGGTGTCAAGGGCCTGACGGTGGTCTCCAACAATGCCGGTGTCGACGGGATCGGCCTCAGCCGTCTTCTCGAAACCCGCCAGATCAAGAAGATGATCTCGTCCTATGTCGGCGAGAACAAGCTGTTTGCCCAGCAATTCCTCGCCGGCGAGCTGGAACTCGAATTCAATCCGCAGGGCACGCTGGCCGAGCGCATTCGCGCGGGCGGCGCCGGTATCCCGGCCTTCTACACCAAGACCGGCGTCGGCACGCTGATCGCCGAAGGCAAGGAAGTGAAGGAGTTCGACGGCGAGAAGTATCTGATGGAGCGCGGCCTGTTCGCCGACCTCGCCATCGTGCACGCCTGGAAGGGCGACACCGCCGGCAACCTCATCTACCGCAAGACCGCGCGCAATTTTAACCCGATGATGGCGACCGCCGCGAAGATCACGGTGGCCGAGGTCGAGCATCTGGTTCCGGCCGGTGAACTCAATCCCGACCACATCCACACCCCGGCATTTTCGTGAAGCGCATCGTCGAGGTCGGTACGGCCAAGAAGCGCATCGAATTCCGCAACACCCGCCCGCGCACCAGCGCATGATCCGGACCCGAAGGGCCGCGTTAGCGCAAAGTGGAAGCCGGTTTTCCGATCAGATCATGCGCCACTAAAGAATCGACAGGAGCACAACGATGGCCTGGACCCGTGAACAGATGGCCGCGCGCGCCGCGAAGGAGTTGCGTGACGGCTATTACGTCAATCTCGGCATCGGCATCCCGACGCTGGTCTCGAATTACATCCCTGATGGCATGGACGTCAGCCTGCAGAGCGAGAACGGCATGCTCGGCATGGGCCCGTTCCCGTATGAAGACGAGGTGGACGCGGACCTGATCAACGCCGGCAAGCAGACCGTGAGCGAGCTGCCCTCGACCTCGTATTTCTCGAGCGCGGATTCCTTTGGCATGATTCGCGGCGGCCACATGGATCTGTCGATCCTCGGCGCCATGCAGGTGGCCCAGAACGGCGATCTCGCCAACTGGATGATCCCCGGCAAGACGGTCAAGGGTATGGGCGGCGCGATGGACCTCGTCGCCGGCGTCAAGCGCGTCGTCGTGGTGATGGAGCATTCGGCCAAGGACGGCCCGAAGTTGCTCAAGAAGTGCAATTTGCCGTTGACCGGCGAGCGGGTCGTCGACATGGTCGTCACCGATCTCGCAGTTTTCACCATCGACAAGCACGGCGACGGCGGCATGGCGCTGATCGAGCTCGCCGACGGCGTCAGGCTCGACGAGGTCAAGGCCAAGACCGAAGCCGAATTCCGCGTCGCGCTGAAAAACACCTGAGGTCTTCGAGAATGGGGCGCGCACGATGATACGGTCTGCGCGTTCCTGATTGCCTCGCCAAAAACATCTAGTCCTCGACCGCATCCGTGGATCGCGGCCTGTTCGATATCACTGGGCGGGCTTGTAGCACTTTGAAGCGAAATTGCGCAGATGACGGTCGAGATGAGCCAGCCCATTGCTGGCATTGAGCAGGCAGACGGGACTACCCTCCACCGAATCCAGCGAACAGAGCAAAGGCGCACCGGGAGCGAGCTGACTTGTGCGCTCCCGATCCCTTGGGGGTCCGTTTGCGTCGACCAATCCGGGTCAAACGCAGGATTACAGCGCCAAAGTCCAAATCATTGCATTAAGCAGTTTTGAAATATCGATACAGTAAGCCATCAAGATCCGGCTTGCGAAGCACGTGATTGGACGTTCCGCCTCGCCTAGCAGACGCATATCGCTCAAGTGTTGCGCCCGGATCTGTTCATGCACCGAGACTCGACATGCCGACGCCTCATCTGGCGTGCGGATGTGCTGCGCTAAAAGAACGGGAAATCATAACCACGTAACATCTGGAGGTTCGTATGCGTAACAGCTTCAGTAATGTCAGCCACACCACGGTGAAGTGCTGCGGCGTTTGCGGCGGAAAGTTCGGGCTAATCCGCCATTACTCTTGGCGGACTGCTCTTTGTTCCAAAAAAAGCGTAGACCGATTCGCTGCTCGCCGTGAGGCCGACCACAAATGGTTCGCTTGTCGCGCATGGTCCAGTGCAACGTACCAGGTATCAGAGAGACTTTGAGCGAGAAGAAGCTCACGCGAATGAAACTCAACATCGGATCACACGCCCGGCGTTAGAGCGCAGTCGCGAAAATGCCAGCATAATACCTGTGCGTCGCCCATCGGATCCTCCGGAGAGAGCGAACCTGAAGACACTGACGAGCTAGCGCAATGCAATTCATTCTCGTGAATCATAGGTCCCCGTGTGGCCATAGGACCTGCACCGGATGTGGTCGGTTTTTAGGAACGGGTTATCTGCGAGATGTGAGATCACGGAGACATTATTGCAATCACGATTGCTACCGACGCAGTCATTTCAGGGGTGTCCTCTTGCCCTACCTTACGGCAAGCGCCCATGTGGATGTCGTTCCTCTTGGCTTCCGGGCCTTAATGACCGCAACGTCCTGCTGGTTTCAGCTCGGGGCGGCCTCGGTCTGGTGGCTCAGCACAGCAACTCGTGCCGGCGAGCAGCCTAGGATTGACTGAAAACCCGCAGGTCAAATCCCGACCATAGGTTGTCTACGGACGACCGGACGGCCCTCTCCGAGTTCACTGCTGTCTCTGCGTCCGACGCGGCCAGGACGACATTTGTTGCGGTATAATGCGTCAGAGGGAAACTGTGCGCTTGAGATGACCCAACTTGGGAGGCGCAGTCAGATGCGCCGGTGGTGGGTCACATGCACACAATGCGTGCAGGCACAGTCGGAGAGTGGAGTTACGCTTGGCCTGGATCATGAAATCGATCACACGCCTATGAGATACGTTTCATCTCGATCTTTTCGTGTGACGACGACGCTAGTAGTGCCGCGTAGCGCAGGCTGAGCAATTGCAAGCTCCCTCGCAAATCGCTCAGCTGCACGAAACGCCTGCAGCTCGTTCTCGAATGCCAGTCCAAAGGGGTCGTCGACATTTTGCTGCCCAGCAAGACTGAAATAAAAGCGAAGCATTGGCTCGCCGACCTCATTGATACGAGGGACAACCGTTATTGGTAGAAAAGATGCGGTCTTATCGCCAGCATTCGCGTGTGCCTCCGTGAATAACGAGCCCACGAGGGCCCAAGCTCGTTGCTTGTTGGCACTACCACAGAGCACCACGGGCCACACACATGGCACGATCTGCAGAAGGTTTCTCGGTTAGGTCCCGACCGACTGCGGACGGAGTTAGGAGGATGAGCAATTCTGGCAGCATCGTAAGCAGCGCTCCATCATTGGTTGCTCCACTTACTTCAACTTGAAGAGACGAACAATCTCGCACATAGGAAAAAAATCAGATAGTTGGTACGTTTCGGGCTGATTGCTCCTTTACACCGACGATAAGGAAACAACTCGGACGTGACCTATCAGATTAAGGGTCTGAAGCTTTCACCAGAAGCCCAATAGAAGCCAGAGCGTTGGTGCGCGCACCTTTCCCGACTTCAGAGTTGGATGAGCATTCTCGCGGTGTAAAGGCTGCCGCGAGCCGCGGAAGGCTGCTCCAAAGTGCCGGCGGATGTGCGGATGTGAACGCCGAGGGCGAGGGTCTTTACGACTCCCGGGCCGCTATCAACCGGGCTTTCTCTAGACGATGCTTTAGCGCGGTGAGCTTCTCAGCAAAATCGGTCAACTCACGAATCGCGAGGTCACCAAAAACAAACTGATCGAGTGCCTCCTCTTGTGCGGCCACACTCGCAAGATGCTCGTAAGTCTTGCGTGTTAGTGACATCTCGACAATTCGGGAATCGCTTGTGGAAGGCTTACGAAACTGGCGGAGCTTGTCCAAGCGAAAATTGATTGTTCTGATCTCCCACATCAAAAGCCAGACCGCGCCCTGACACTTTGCTGAGCCAACACCGGGCAAACTTGCTGGACTGGGATGATCCGCACGCATCTGTTCTCACGGTCCCGTTCGTTTGTGGCGCGGAACGGTGACAAGGCTGTCCTCGCTCATCGGGCTCGCGTTGGGCAACTCGGATGCGTTAGGGCAGTCGCAGCATCAGTTGCTCATCCCGGTGGTCATGATCATGGACGAGTCGACGCTGTGAAATTCATCGAAATTTTAGCAATCAATTGTTGAATTCCGGCGTTAGTCCCTTCCTTCACGCGTTAATTAGCATCGGTGAACCGTTATTATGAAGTGTACAAGCGCCACGTTTTCACGAGCAGACGATTCCAGATGGAGGCGGTTTGCGCGGAGACCACCTTGTTTCAGAAGGCGTAAGGGCGAGCATGACCAATTATCTTTATCGAATCCGGATGCGCATGTACGCAAATGCCTTGTGCCAGCGCAGCAAGCGGGAAAAGCAGCAAACCATTTGGCTGCAGTACAATTTGATGCTGCTCGGGGTGCGAGCTCTCGCCGCCCGAGCAGCCCGTCCGCTCCGGCCGGCCTGGGCCAGAGAAGCAGCACGAAATTGCCGGCTTGCTGATGTAAGCTGCAGCTGTCCGTGCGGAGCTCGGGAGAGTTTAGGATGGAGCCGGCCAGAAGCCGCGCTGCAGGGCAGTAAACGCTGGTCCAGATCGTCTGAGGCCTGATAAGATCTTAGGTTGCCAGATGTTCTTGATCCACTTGAATTTTGGAACGTCCAGTACGTACTATCCTCCCTGCGAAAGATTGGGGGAGATCTTAAATGGTGAATGGCTGCACTGCCGCGCTGCTGCGCGCCGTCCTTGAAGAAGTCTGCGAGAATGTTTCGCGGGACGAGACCGGCGTCCGCGCCCATGTTGCATCAAAGCTCCTGGAGGCGGCCAGCGGCGGCGAGATGATGCCCGACTACTCGCGACGAGCGGTCGCGACTGGGCTCAGCGCACGAAGAGATTGGGCGCCCGCGTGCCGAACTTAGACATTTTCTCTCAGAGACTCATTGAGCGTGTAAATGGTGGATGGCGTATCACCGATGCTTTCCGTGCTATCCTCGACTTGATGGAGGGGCGGCCGAATCCTGAGCACGCGATACCAGAGACGGAGCCAGCCGCTCCCGAGCAGCTGACGCCGACGATGACTCAACCCCTCGCTATCGAACGGGCTCGGCGGCGTCATGAACGTCAGCAGCAACGTCGCACCGCGAAGCGAACGCGCGACGCTCGCTTTTAGCCGTGCTCCCAGTTTTCTCGTCTGAAGTGGCCCTGCAGAAACTGGTGCGTTCAGCCAATCGGACGTCGATGCGCCGCGTCGCCAATGCGAGCTAATGCACCCGTGCTTAGACATCAGTATGTCGATGTTCATGTTGAATCCTCAACACCACTCCGTAAGACGGGTCAGTGTCGCCCTTGCCGAATTGCATTCACGATATTGCTGCGCGGCTGCTGAAAGGGCGACAGAGACGAGAGGGAGCGACCTGACGCGACTTACGCTCAGACGGCCTGACGATTTTGCGACTCGACGGTGGCGATGGATTCTTCGTGCTACTACCTGCCGAAATGGCCGCGATTTGGGTAGGCTAGATTGAGTTACTGATACTTGGCGTGAGGGCGCGCTCGCGAACGTTTGTATGCTCGTGGAGATGCAGGGCAAATCCCGCGTTAGACGTTGACCTGATGGCCCGCCGAGACCTCTCGCTGCTTGCTCAATTCCAAAGAATGGGGCTATCGAGCACAACTTGAGCGTCTGGTCCGGCGGAGGGCTCCTCCGGATGGTTCCACAGAGTTCTCCTGTCACCGCATGGTTTCGGTGAGCAATGGGCTGCCATCATCAGGCTTTTTTCGTCGAAAACCGTTGCATTTCGCCGCTGTTAGGTTGATTTTCTGCAATGCAGTCGGATTTCGCGGTGGAGTTCACCCCATTGGTAGCAGAAAATGCGATACGATCGAATAGACGCCCGCATCCTCGAGATTGTGCAGAAGAACAACCGTCTGACTTCTGACGTGATCGGAGAAATGGTCGGGCTTTCCGCAACAGCGTGTCAGCGACGACTGAAGCGTCTCCGCTCGGAAGGCATTATCGAGGCCGACATTTCGATCGTTTCTCCGAAGGCGGTCGGCCGGCCGATTCAAATGCTCCTCCTGGTGAGCCTGGAACGGGAAAGTGCAGAGATAGTCGATAGATTCAAGAAAGCGATCAAATCGTCTGCTGAAGTCGTGAATGGATTCTACGTCACTGGGGATGCTGACTTCCTTCTCTACATTACCGCGACGACCATGGAAGATTATGAGCAGTTTACCAGGCGGTTCTTCTATACGAACCCGAACGTTAAGGCGGTCAAAACAATGGTCGTAGTAGACCGCGTAAAGGTGGGGTTTGCCATCCCAGTTGAGGAATCGCTGGAGGACTGACGAAAGTTGTGACGCATGCGGCTGCGTCCAGGCAGCTCCCAAGGCCCCGCCATATGTGCTCGTTACCAAACGTATACGTGTCGCAGAACGTCCTAGTCATCTGCGGGTTGGACTTTCCTGACCAGTGAATGCCTTTCACACCCGGATGTTGTCGTATCGCTTCGCCGCAAGCTTCCGAAAGAGAGGGTCGTTCGCCCGGAACGTAGCAAATCGACAGCATCGGCGATTATCTGTCGATTCCCCAGCGCCGCCGCGATATCAGCAAATGCTATGGATCTAATTGGAAATCAGCCTGAGGTGCGAGGCTTGTAGCCTTCGTCGTAGCGCTACCTAGTCTCCGGACCAACCAGTTATGCGTCGATGACTTCATGTCGGCCAGTTTTGATGTCAAGACGAGACGATGATCCCTCCTTCAGACGTCGAAGCCAATGTCCACGTACTTCAACGCGGCGCTCGACGGACGAAGCTAAACTCTAGATTAGTCTGATCGGCGCGACGAGCCAAGAAAAGTGGCCGTGCAAGGTCCTCGCACGGCCAAGTCAGGGAGGAAAGGCCCCAAAGAGGGCGACTGAAGGGAGTATCTAAGTGAGTAAATCGATCACCCACCTAGTACTCCAAAACTTCGCCGACGTGTCCGCCTGCACAAGTTGTACATCCGAATACACGATGTTTACGGTGATGTCGCATGTTTTGTGCGCAAACGATGCTTTGACCGCGGCGGTTGCTTAGTGCTTGACACATGTCTCTCGAACCGGAACGCGGAGCGAAGTCGTTTTGACTCGAGACAGCAAAATCGATCTCTGCTGCTATCGCGTGCGCCCTTCGTCACGAGTTCAGGATTTCGAAATCAATCTCAACTAGGCAGCGGCTTGTTCTCGATCGCGCGAACCAAACAATGAAGTCTTGCTCAACGTGAATACACACTTAGTGCGCCAACCGGACACCGCCTGCAGGTTCAACTCATGATCAGATGGACAAGAATGAGCAGCATTGCCGCCGAGCCGCGCGCCCCGCGTTGGACTGCGCGAGCAAATGGCACTGCTCAGGCTTTCCGGGGTCCTTGTCACGGCTGCAATATGTATTGGCGCGTGGAACTACGCGAGCCTGGTCCAACGCGAATCGAGCGCTAGCAATCAACTGAAAGCTCTTGTCGTATCGTTGTCACAGAGCTTCGTGGAATCCGGCCAAATCGCGAGTAACTTCCTCCGCAGGCCGTCCGAAACCCTGGTAGAGAGGCATGCAGATCATCAAGAAGGCCAGTTGGCAACCCTATCTCGCCTCCAAACATTGGTGTCCGCGCTGCCAGATGATAGCCCGCTGACGCAGGCCGGCACCCTGCAGCCGATTATCAACCTCTATGCGACGCGCTTTCAGAACGTGGTCTTTGGTCAACGTACTTGGCTTCAATGAAGATGACGGCTTTCAGGGCAAGTTGCGGAAGGCCGTGCACGCCGTCGAGCAACGACTGGGTGAAGCGAACTAGCCGCGCCTCACGATCTTGTTGCTGATGATGCGTCGGCACGAAAGGAACTTCATCCTGCGGGGCGACGACAAATACGGGGATAAATTGACTGATCTCGAGGCAGAATTCGAAACCGAGCTTGCCAAGTCGAGCCTGCCCGAAGGAGCGAAGGGGGACGTTCTCAAGCTCGTCCGCACTTGCAAGGACAATCTTGTGTCGTTCATGGTGACGTAGCAAACCCTGACCGACCAGGTAAGCGATCTGCAACAAATCTATGATCGTATTCGTCCGGCAATCGTGGAATCACGACTGCTGCTGAGCAGAACTGCGGGCGGAAGACATCCGGCAGAAGTTGGTATGGGGGATCGGGCTAGCAACGCTGCTCATAGGCGTGCTCGCCTTCCTGTTCGGTCAGCGCATTGCCAGAACGGTCGCTTTGATGGCGTTGGCGATGCGCCAGCTCGGCCATGGGCAGTTTGATGTGGTTCTGCCAGGTCTTGGGCCGGAGGGACGAGCTTGGCGAAATGGCCGAAGCTGTAGAAGACTTTAAGCTGAGAGCTCGTGAGAGGATACAGCCTGAGCTCGACGCCAAAGCCGAAAGGGACGAGGTTGCCGCCGAGCAGCGCAAAGCCGGGATCTCTCGGTTCGTCGGAGAATTTGAAGCAGCCGTGGGCCAGGTGATCGATACTGTCTCGGCCGCCTCCACACAACTCGAAGCGTCGGCACGAAGCCTTACTGGTTCGGCTGATCAAAGCCGAGAGCTTTCGATACAGGTCGCGTCTTCCTCGAAAGAGGCGTCCGCCAATGTCCAACGTGTTGCGGCCTCGACGGGCGAAATGGCGACAACTATTGCTGATGCCGGTCGCCAGGTTGAGGCGGCGGCCGATATGGCCGGCGAGGCCGTTCGCAAGACCGAAGTTTGCGATCAGCGCATGGTTGATTTGGCCGTCGCAGCCGAGCGGATCGGCAGCGTCGTTCAGCTAATCGCTGCGATCGCGCGGCAGACAAGCTTGCTCGCATTGAATGCAACGATCGAAGCCGCGCGCGCCGGCGATCGCGGCAGAGGTTTTGCTGTTGTCGCCCAGGAAGTAAAATCTCTTGCGACGCAGACCGCACAAGCGACTGTTGAGATTCGTGAGCAAATCGCCGGCATTCAGACCGCGACGACCGAGGCGGTCGATGCAATTACCGAAACAGGCGCACGTTGGCATTTCGGAGATCGCCAAGGGTTTCGTCGCCTCGATCGCGCAGCAGAAGACGACGAGCAAGAAGGTGGCGTTCAATTTGCAGCAAGCTGCTGTCAGGACCAGTCAGGTAGCTGAAAGCGCCAGTGATGTCATCCATCGCGCCAAAGAAACTGGGCTTCGATGCAGGTGCTGAGCGCCGCCGAATTGTTGTCCGAGGAAAGCTGTCGACTCAAGCACGAGCTAGATAATTTCCTAGGAAGAGTGCATGCAGCCTAATGAGAATCTCAACTCGCGCGCCCGCGTAGTTGAATTGTTTTTCTTTACCACTGGACTCGGCTTTCCGGCAAGGCGGGCAGGGGCCTGCTTTGAGGCCTACCGACCTGCCGTAGTACAATCGGATCATCTGCTCGCCCCTGAAGCCGCGATGGTGGCAGCTCGATCTACAGAGGCTCCCCGACGCAGACGTGCGATGCGCCGAGGTGTGGAGAGACGGTTGGGCCGGCTGCGGAAGGGCTTTGAAACTGTCGCGCCTGGATCGCTTCTCCGAGGAGGCCGGCGCTATCGAGTCCCGCCGGGGGTATTTTCGTTGAGTAGGAGGTGGTCCTCGGAGCGGCTGGAATTGTCGTCCTTCGAACGTAATGATCCAAACGGGCGCTCCAGCATGCGACGAACCCGCACAGGGTCGCGGCCGATGTGAAATGCTGCCGCCTTCCGCTCCAGCGCGCGCTCCGATACCGTCGCGCGGTCACGCTGACGCAGGTAGTCGAACCAGGTCGCAGTGATAACGCTCCGTCCACGATTCCAGGTCGGCAATGTCGCGCGCGATTGACCATGGGGAAGCGCCGTTGCGTTGACGGAAGAGCTGGACTGCCAGCATAGCGTTGTGGAACGCAAGCGCATCCTCCTTCGCAACTCTATATTCGATTTCGATGATCAGAGGGCCACTCCGGCCACGCCAGCTGCACGTCGGGATCCGCGAGGAGCTCGGCTTCTTGACCCCGGGCACTACGTACGGCATCGGCGACCAGAGCCCCATCAGAGGCGAGAGCAGCATTAGCACGCCTGACACCAGAAGTGCATTGTCGACACTGGCGTCGTCAGTCAGCCTGCCCCAGCCTCAACTACCGATCGCAATTCCGGCTGATCCCGCTGCCTGATAAGCTGCGAGTGAGCGCCCGGCAACCCAGCGGGGTGCTGACAGCTGTATGACGACGTTGAACAGCACCCACGTCATCATCCATGTGCCTCCCGCCTGCACCAGTGCGGCGGACGTCAACATCAGATCGTGGCTCAATGCCACAGCGACAAGGCGTCCACCCGTCGACAGTGCGCAGGCGCGAATGGCCGCTTCGAGCGATCATCTCAGCGATGAAAACATCGATCGCTTCCAGGTTCCTCACCACGGTGGCCGCCATAACGTTTCGACCGAACTGCTGGATCAGCTCTTGGGTGAAAGGAAGAAGGTGCAGGGCGGTAAAGCGACCTTCACGGCCGTGATCAGCGCGGCCGAAGCCGATGAGAATCATCCGCGCAAGTCAGTTGTCCGGGCTATGCACCATCGCGGAGCGCATGTCATCTCAACCGAAGGGTCAGACAAGCGAACTGCCAAAAATGCCCCCGGAGCGCGATGACTACAGTCTCGCCGAGTGTTTGCCCTATCCGGACGAAGAAGACTGAGACTTGCGTTTGCTTCTTGAAGCACCTCCGTCTTCCCCCTTATGTTGAAAGAGCATCCGTGTTCGAAGAGGGCGAGCCAATACTATCGCTCGTCTGTCGTGCTGCCCGGACCAAGGTCAACCAGATGAGCTAAGAAGAATGACCAAGAAGCACTCGAAAGAGAAATCACTCAAGAATCAAAACACCTCCTCTTTGATCACAATCCTGGTCGTCAACATCGCCATTTTCGCGGTTGCGCTGAAGACTGATCAGCTTGTTGCGGCCGATTATGAGGAAATGCTCAAGCATTGGCAGGCGCTCATACCTGCTGGATTAGGGGTCGTGTTCATCGGCGTGATCAACGGCCTGCTTGATATCCAAACCAAAGCCAGATTGGTATTCTGGCGCTGGCACGATCGCTTGCCTGGATGTCGCGCGTTTTCCTACTACGTCCATCGCGATCCGCGAATCGATATCGCGGCACTCAAGAGCAAAGTGGGGCCGTTTCCCACTGCGCCGAGCGAGCAAAATGCTCTTTGGTATAAGCTTTACAAGTTAGTGGAAGGCGATCCCCGGGTTCTGCAGGTCCACCGTCTGTTCCTGCTGACGCGCGACTATGCCGGCATCGCGTTCATGCTGCTGATCGTCCTTGGCGGAATCGGCACAATGGCTATGCAGACTTATAGGACAGCGCTGGTGTATGCGGGAGCGCTCCTGGCGCAATTTGTCCTGAGCGCAATAGCGGCAAGGAATTATGGCGTTCGCTTTGTAAACACCGTGCTCGCTTTGAAGGCGGCAAGCTGACGCTTAGAACAGATTCGGCAGCGAACAACATTCCCGCAGTACGCTAGTCATCTCTGATGCTCGTCTTTAGCGAACATGGCTGATCGACTTGGCGCCCTAGCAAGCAATTCTCAACTGCGCTCGAGCACTTTGTGCCCTTACTTAAGGGAGCCTCAGCTAATCCTTTCCAAATCGGCCAAGCACTTTTCGAGGTTGCCCTTGGCTTCGTTCAAAAGCCGTCTCGTTTCGCCCAGTCGCTTGAAGTCAGGCTTCACCGGGCTGCCGCCCACCGCGCTCAGGTGATGGCAAACAGTCGAGAGATCGTTCGACATGTCCTCGAGAACGAAAGCGATATTTTCGAGCGGCACCAGCTCCAAAAAAAAAGGTCTTGGATAGGGTGTCGTCCTGGCCGGTGGGTCCCTAGAACTTCACCTCGACCAGTGGGACTAGGACATCGCTATTGTCACGCGCAGCTTTGCCCATACTCATGACCAGCGAGCTGAATGTCGTTGAGATATATGTGAGCCGGTCGACCAGCGCGCTTCCATACAACATGACGGCGTCGGAATCACTCTGCGGCTCATCCGGCTTCGAAGGACCAAGATCGTCATTCAACATGTTCGGTCTCCTCTCCCTGCGGATGCAGCATCCCCACGGGGAATGAGGCGGGTTTGGGACTGTTCATCGGCTCTATAGTGTAGGAGCCGTGAGCTTCGGCCTTTTTTGGCTGCACGACAGTGACGGAAAAGCCTTGGTAGGAGCTTTTCGTCCTCGCCTTCATATATCCGGGCGCGGCAGGTGCTGGCCCGTGAAAATGGAGCAGATAGTCCTCCATTGCTCGCCGGACGCCGACAGCGCTCGCGTTCAGCGACCCAGCTGTGTTGGCGTGCAACGAGCCCTGCATTGCCAGATCAATAAAGGTACGAAGAACCGTGTCTGCATCCGCCGTTACGTGGAGCGGGTGGGCGGCTGCTGGAAATTTGTCTCGCACGAGATGGGCTGACCAGCCACGCTCCTTCGCTTCGCGCTTTTCGCGCCTTTCTAACTCAAGCTCGTCAAAATACAGGTTGCGGTCGAGGTATCGAGTGTCATCAGGGCCTCGCCCGAAAGTTTTCGCTTATCCTGGATCGAACGTCGCTACGACAACGGTCAGCTTGCCGCAACCGAGCGGTGGAGCGCCATCATGTCCATGGTCGTGGAAGGGCTGCGCGATCCTCGATCGCCTGCGCAAAAATCCCTCGGCATCTATGTCAACGTAATCAACCGGTCAAAGGAGCTGGGCTAGCAATGACGTCAGGTCTTGTACTTGTTCTCAAGAGAGCCTGGCCCAGCCTGCGGCTCGCTGTTCTGATCTCCATGTCCGCTCTTGGCGGCTGCACCATCTTTTAGCATCACAAATCAGCTATGATAGCGATGTTCCGAAGACTTGCCGGCGCTTGCCGAGGAGCGTCCGCACCCACTGCATGTTCCGCCCGGCTGCGGCGCGAGCCGGCACAAAAGCGGAAGCAAAGAGCCGATTGAGCGAACCGAAACCGCGAACAGTGCCGCACGGGTACAGCCTCGCAACTCTGGCTACTTCAATGCGGTGCAGGTGTTCTCATTCAGCCCGGGCGCCCTTCACCAGATCTACGCCGCGCCGGGGCAGATCACTGATATTGCGCTGGAGCCTTGCGAGCAACTGATTGGTTCGAGACCGGTGGCCTTAGGAGATACGGTGCGATAGGTGGTTGGCGACGCCGAGAGCGGCAACGGCGACAGGCGACGCATTCACATCATGGTGAAACCCACCCGCCCTGCGCTTGAGACAAACCTCGTCATCAACACCGACAGGCGTGCTTACCTGGTCGAACTGCGCTCTCGCGAAAAGGTCTATATGCCGTCCGTGGCATGGTTCTATCCCGAGGACATGGCCACGCGTGCCAGAGCTCTGCCGCCCGCGCCTGTCATTCCGCATCTGACACAACGGCGCTATCGTTACAGCATTGAGGGGCATAGCCCGCCCTGGCGCCCGGTCAATGCCTATGACGCCGACGGGCTATTACGCTTGGCGCGAGCGTCCGGTGAGCAGCCGCGCAACCTCCAATGCCGCGTTGCTGGCCGAGATCCGGCAGGTCCATCGTGACAGCGGCCAGCGCTATGGCAGCCCCCGGGTTCACGCCGTCCTGCGGGCGAGCGACGTGGGGCCAGTCGCGGCCGGATCGAGCGGCTGATGCGACGGCATGGCATTCGGGCGATCATGACGCCGCCACGTCGGGTCCGCGCCACCGACAGTCGCCACGATCTGCCGATCGCGCCGAACCTGATCGCGCGCGACTTCACCGCCGCAGCCCCAAACCGGCTCTGGTTGGCCGATATCACCTGCATTCCGACAGCCGAGGGCTGGCTGTACCTGGCGGCCATCATGGACCTCTTCAGCCGCAAGATCGTCGGTTGGGCGATGCGCGACCACATGCGCGTCGAACCCGTCTCCTCCGCGCTTTCGATGGCGCTCCGCCAGCAGCGGCCCGCTGCCGGATTGATCCACCATTCCGATTGCGACCTGCAGTACGCTTCGCACGAATATCGCGCGGCCCTTGCCGTCGCCGGCGTCACCGCATCGATGAGCCGCAAGGCCGACTACTACGACAATGCTCCGATGGAGAGTGTCTTCCACACCCTCAAAACCGAGCTCGTTCATCATCGGCAGTATCGGACCCGCACCGAAACCCGGCGTGATATCTTCGGCCTTCATCGAGGGCTTCTACAACCGAACCCGGCTCCATTCCGCCATCGGATATATCCCTCCGATCGAGATGGAGCTAAAAGCCGCTTAAACCCGTCCACTTTGTTGGGGGAAGATCAGTCAGCTCGTCGTACTGGACCGGTGACGCGTCGCAAGACGTCCGAAGTGATCCCGCTACGGTTCAGAAACGCTCCGCCGCGTCGATAGCAGCTCACTGCCGACGCCTGTCGATTTACGGATAGCAAGTTTCCTCACCAAGTTAGGTAGGTTTCGATGCATTGTTCATGCTGTACCATCAGTGCGTAGATGGCGTGCATTAGGACGCAGCTCATCACGATAGGACAAGATGTAGCATGACGAGTGCAGCTAATCTCCTGCCCCTTAGAGGGAATGTCATGAAATGCATCGAAGGGACGCGGGTCGTCACTGACGTGAACTGCAAGCCAACAACACCACCCGTCATCATATCACGAAATACTACCGCTATCAGATTACCAACAGTGGTTACTACGACCAGCTTAAAAACATTGTGGAGCCCTCGGGTGAGAAGTTCGTGGCAGTTTAGATACGAGCGGCTAGCACGATAATATGGTATGTGCGTTGCTTGTAGCAGACCGGTGCGCTTCATATTGCCGCTATTGCTTTCGTAAACGCGTAGTCGGCAAGGAGTCCGATGAACGACTAGCGGGCAAGTGGTGTTGCTCCTTCATTTCGTGAATGATCCAATGCAGTCCATCAGTGGTGGCGCGGTCGGTCCCAGCGTCACGGCCAAGCGCAGTGGTCCCCGCGAGCAAGCGCACAGAAATTACCGTGCCGCTCGGCGTAGCGCTCGCCAGGCTACCGTTGCTGCCGATCTCATCCGTCCTGTAAGAGTTCCTCTTTGCTCGCGAGCTTGCCCTCCAGTTCCAAGTCCGCCTAGAGCGCGTACTGCTCGCCTTACTGGGGACCGCAAGAGATCGAGCTGCTTTGAAGACATAGTCGCGGCCGCAGGTGCGAATCTCAGAAGGAGCGTAGTAATCTTCTCAGCTCGATCATGGGTGTGGTCGCCAACGATGATCTGGTTCGAGCTTGCGGGTCTCGTCAGGAATGCCGCTCTCGAAGCCGAGCCGGAATATCCGGGGGGGGGATTGTTTCACAAAAGTCTCCGTTCCGGCTGGTGATAAGTATCCCAGAATTCGACCTCTTGGCGAGAAGGGCCTGCAGTGTGTCGATGAAGCATTTGCAACCGCCAAGCCGCCGAGGATGTTTTCAAGTACACACGGTTCCTGAGCGCTGGTTGAGCTCTGGCCACTGCAAGGGGCGCGGCTGGGGCTTAGCTTCGCGCGCGAGTGGCCGGATGGCCTCGAATGTCTTGCCTATGCTGAGTAACGAAACACGTTGCGGACAGACTCATGCTTGACTGTTGCGGGGGCGATCACAGACTGAGAGCAGTGAGGGCGATATCCTAAGGAGAGGGCTGCATATGCGAAACGAACTGAGATCGCACGGATTGTGGGAGATGACTGCTCCACCCGCGCCTTATACCGGCAGTCTTGTGGGCGACGCAGAGGCCGATGTCGTTGTGATTGGGGGAGGATATACCGGCCTTTCTTCCGCCGTTCATCTTGCTGAGAGAGGTGCGCGGGTCGCCGTGCTAGAAGCATCCGAAATAGGGTTTGGTGGTTCGGGGCGGAACGTTGGGCTGGTTAACGGGGGCATGTGGAGCATGCCCAATACCGCAGCAGAAGTGCTTGGTTCGCAATTCGGCGAACGACTGATCGAACGACTCAGTTATGGACCAAAAAAGGTGTTCGAACTGATCGAGAAGTATAGCATCGAATGCGAAGCTGAGCGCACCGGCACTCTGCATTGCCTCGGACGCAGGGGGTTGCAGGAAATCGAGACCCGCGCCGAACAATGGGAGAAGCGCGGTGCTGCGGTAGTTGTGCTCAAAGCCGACGAGACGCGCAAAAAGATCGGCGGCGGCAATTACACAGGTGCGCTGCTCGACAAACGCGCGGGCACGATACAGCCGTTGGCTTACGTGCGTGGCCTGTGTCGCGTCGCGCTCGCGGCTGGAGCTAGCGTCTTCACTCAGAGTGAAGCCATCACGGCCAGTGATACCGGTTCGCGCTGGAGGATTGGCACGGCAACGGGATCTGTAAATGCGGAGTGGGTGATCGTCGCTACTGATGCTTACGGTAAGGGACCCTAGTCCCAGATTCGGCAGGAGCAGATCCGCTTGCCTTACTTCAATCTTGCCACGCGGCCTCTATCAGACAATTTGAAGGGCTCAATCTTGCCCGAGCGTCAAGGGGCGTGGAACACCCATAAGGTTCTCTCCTCGTTTCGCTTGGACCGCTCTGGGCGCCTCGTGTTCGGCAGCGTCGGGGCTCTCAGGGGCATTGGTACCTGCGTTCACCGGGCTTGGGCTCTGAGGTCCCTGCGCAGCCTATTCCCGCAGGTCCGCGATCTGCGGTTCCAAGCCGGCTGGTTCGGCGCGATTGCTATAACTTCGGATAGCCTGCCTCGCTTTCACAAGCTGGCTCGAAATGTGGTTTCCTTCAGCGGTTACAACGGGCGCGGTATTGCACCCGGCACGGTCTTTGGCGCCGTGTTGGCTCATTATATCCTCGGTCAAATCACCGAAAAGGATCTACCGCTTCCGGATACTGCCGTTGCAGTACAACGCTTTCGTGCCGCCCGGGAGGCCTTATATGGGGTGGGGTCCCAACTTGTTCATTTCGCCGAAGCGCGGCTCTGACCATCCAGCGGAGGCGCCGATTTCTACCTTCGATTGCGAGTCCTGCTCCGGCAAGAGGGCGACTTCTCACGCTCTTGTCAGTCTCTCCGTCTCTTCACCGCACAACTCATGTCCATGCACGTCAGCCGTGCTTTCGATGGCACGGATCTAACGGGCTTTGAGGACGGGGATGGTGGCGCATCTTTGACGAGAAACTCAATACCGGCGACGTGACCCGGCCGTCTATCTCTCAAAGAGCTAATCTGCTTGAATTTGCAACCCGAGGAGAAATATACGTGATTGTCACAAGTGTGCTCCTAGCTTGCGAGTGCACGTGCTGGGTACTGCAATGATGTGCTCCGTTGACCGCCCGGGATACAAAAGCTGCCGCAGTTGGCGAGCGCATTATGTCGAGTTCTACGTGACTGCGCTACCGAGTGGCGGGTGGATCGGACTCCTGCCACGTGGTCAACGACCTCTATGGTTTGCATGCGGCCGACGCGCGCGCCTTGTGGCGCGTGATTCCCGGGCCGTCGCGGAATCAGCATGTTGACCTGCTCTAAAGATGTGCAGAGGTCGCGACCTCGGCGGCTTCTCGCGATTTCTGGATCGCCACGACATGGGCGTGCGTCGGGCGCGACATTGTGCCTCAAAGTCCATCAACATTCCGTCGCCTCGTGCTGGCATAGATCCTGCTCCACCCTCGATAGTCCAAAGTTGGAAGGGACGTCATGCCATTTCGCAACTTGCCTCCGCTCGTCTTTGGCCGAGTTAAAATAAGTGTATCCTCCTACTGCAATCTTCATTGCAAACACTGCTATGTTCCCGAACAGTATAGATATCAATCCAAGAGACGTCGGGAGCCATCACAGTTGAGTATGAAGGAAATCACTAATTTTGTGGACCTTCTCGTTGAACGACATAGGTTGAAAAAGGTCATCGTAACCGGTGGTGAGCCGCTTCTCAAAATCGTGTTTCCGCGCTCTGCAGCCCTGATGGTGCACGCTGCAAACAAACGAGGCATTCATGTCCAGTTGAACACTGGGGGACTTGGTCAGGTTCCAATTCGTGATGTCGCATCAATCTTCGACGATCGCGAAAAGCTTGCCTTCCAATTCAATTTTGATCCTGCAAACGCGGAGGCGCTTGATCGCGTTCAGACAAGGCGTGGAGTTCACAAATCGGCACTCCGGCAGATGGCCGAGGCAGTCAATTGCGGGGCCTTGGTGCAGGCGAGGATGATCGTGAATCGGCACAACATCCATGGGGCGTTGGACGCCTATCGCATACTGTCATCGATCGGCGTCGACACTTTCAGAATCATGCCGATGTTCGCCGCAGGTGCCGCTCTCGACTACGAAGACGTATGTTTGGGCTCGGCTGAGGAGGTTAGAGAACTCCAGACGGCACTAATCGCAATGGCTGCACAGGCCTCGACGCGCCTCGAGCTGCTAACGCCAATTCTCGTTGACACGGCAAAGCAGCCACCGAACGTTCAGTTCACCGAATGCAACTGTTGTTTCGATTCGGGCTATCTCGCTACAAACGGCGACCTCTATCCCTGTTCCTGCGCGATCGGTGATCCCGACTGCCATAAGTTTGTTGTCGGAAACGTCCGCTACCCGGGGTTTGACCTAGAAACTGCTTGGGGAACCGCTCTTAAGAAACACCAGACGAACAGCGGCTGCGCCAACTGTCCAATAGCCCTTCTCAATCATACTGAGAGCCGTGCGCTTGCTTGCGCATAAAGATTGGATTTTCAGCCTAGAGGAGGAATCCCGGCAACGGCGTCGATCAAGGCGGCCAGTTCTTATCGCGCGATCTTGACCTATCGGCCTATCAGAGCGGCGTCACGCTGGACTTCTTGCGGCTCGGCAAGCCGACCGACAACGCCTTCACCGAGGCTCTCAACGGCCGCTTCCGGGCCGAATGCCTCAACGCCCACTGGTTCATGTCCCTTGCGGACGCCCAGGAAAAGTGGAGACTTGGCGCAGATGTTACAACCTACATCGGAATACCCGTCTGACTATGTGATTGATGAGAAGAGGTTTTGCTGCTTGGGAGGCGATCCTGCAGGATGCCGTGGGTTTTGCCGCGCCCTTTGGTGATGGATTGAGCGGCGGACGTTGTGAGAGCGGCGCGGGCGAAATCCAAGGACCATTCGACAGAGGATGAAGAATTGGATCTCTCCCGCTTCGGCCGCCAGCCGGAGCGTCTTGGGCGCGATCTTCAGGATTCGTGTGGCCTCGCTAAGGTTGAGCCAAGGCTCGATCCCGTCCCCCGCGGGCTCGAACACCCGGATGCGGCAGTTCGGGCGCATTGATGTGACGCGCTTGCGGGTCCAGCGCTTGCCGTTCGCCGTCTTGAGGCCGTTGCGGTTGAGGAGGCCGGCAATCAGATCGCCGCTAGCGATCAGCACCAGGGCAGGGCTTGGATGATATCGGCAGAGGTGCTGTTGCGCTGTCCGCGCCGGCGCTTGGGCAAGCGCAACTCGCTGTGGGCGCCGCCCGCCTAGTGGACGATGAGAACGATCTTCGGGGCCACATCGTCGATATCGGCCGCGACTTCGTGGTCAGGGTGCCCACGATGCACTTCTTCAGCCGTGCATCGGTCGTCGGCGCCGTTCGGATCAGCGGCCGGCATCGGCCGTGCAGCGTCGTGGGTGGCAATCTTGCGTTCCACCTCTGCGGCATGGGCAAGCGCCTTATTCCAGCGCGCTTCAAGCTCGCTCGCCACCAACCGGTTCGCGGGGTCACCGGCATCGCATTGCCAGAAGGC
The DNA here is from genome assembly GCF_045571415.1 of Bradyrhizobium sp. LMG 9283. NCBI lineage: Bacteria > Pseudomonadati > Pseudomonadota > Alphaproteobacteria > Hyphomicrobiales > Nitrobacteraceae > Bradyrhizobium > Bradyrhizobium sp. LMG 9283. Next base: position 7,190,206 of record NZ_CP120691.1, on the reverse strand, counting down.
CCGGTCGGCGCTCTAGCACGCCGCTTCGAGGTTGCGACTGAGCGCATCGCACACCTGATCCCGCCGTTCGCCGGCTTCCTTGCAGCCGCGGTTGCAGCGGCGATAGTGCCCGGACCGACGACGCCAAGCAGTGCTTCCTCGATCGCATCATCGACGCGCAATCCGCCGAAGGCGATGCAACGAGGGCCGCCATTATCCATCCAGGCGCGATTGCAGCTGTAGCGCGGGATATGGTGCTTCATGCCGGACTACTGGGGTGTGAGCTTACGGCCGCAGCGTTTGCACCGGATTAGACCGGCCAGCAGTGCGTCTCCATGCTTGGGCGCGCCGTGATGCCGACCAGTGGGAACATTGCTGCTGACCATTGTGCGGATCGCCTCGAACCTCTCCCAGCTCACATACCATTCGTGCGTATTGGGGGCTTCAGCCCCAGCCATTCGTTCCTCGTCTTGCGGCGGGTCTTTAAGCTCACGTCTATGATCCGGTGGATGGCGGAGTAACTCGATCGCCGCGGCTCTATCGCCGTTGGACTGCTTTACCGGCAGATCGGGGTTGTACTCGTGGAGCCAGCAGAGCGCCTGTCGCGCACTGTCCAGTTCCTCGACCTTGTCGAACACCAGCTTCATCGCTTCCTGGACTCGCCGATTCGGATCTTTCTCATAAAGGTCGCCGGCCTTCACGAAAGCCGGCGCCGCCACAATTGACTCGTCCCGGCGCCCTTCTCGTAGCGGGCCGAGAGCAAGCGCTGGCGCAACAGGTCCAGCTCGTACTCGTTGAGGCTGCCCTTGAGCCCGAGCAGCAGGCGGTCGTTGCCGTGCCTCGGTGCATAGATGGTCTCCTGATCGAACAGAACGATATCGACCACGCGGCACATCACGATGAGTATGCTGCCAATCGGGCTGTTGCGGGCGAAGCGCGAGACATCGCCGGCGCAAACCGCACCGGCCTTGCCGAGGCAAACTCCGCTACCATTCGCTCGAATCCGGCGCGTTGGACGCGGCCGGCGGCTGAACGACCGAGATGATCATCGATCACTTCAATCTCTGACACCCGAGCGCCGTCAGCCGGTCCAGCATGGCGTCTTGCAACGCGCTGCTCTCGCGATTGTGCAATACCTGATGTGCTGAGGATTGGCGCACGTAAAGAATCGCCAGCGCGTGACATGGGCCTCTCCCCGATTCTGGTCGTGCCCGCAGTGGGCTTAATCCCTTCAGGAAGGAGCCGATGGAATTCAAGGCCAAGCCGGCCAGGAAATCGGTTAAAACATCGCCGCTCAAGATGGCTAAAGACGCAGTCGTGGTTTGACGGGTTCGACTGTGCGTGCATAAATTCCGACCAACCTGGGCGGGGGGCCATCGGTACAGTAACGCCGAGCCACGCTCTAGAGAGCCAACGAGGTTTGGACGACGAAAATACGCCAGTGACGTCCGACACACTCTTCCGAAGCGACATAGCCTTCCAATGGGTCGGCAACAGTGCCGAGGCGCGTGTCGCCCGCGATCTTGATGCTCTGACCCTTGGATCATGTCGGCATAGTCGCGCTTGAATAGTTCGCGCCCTCTGGTTGAGGAGGATAAGCTGAGTGTTTTCTAACGCGCCTTCAACCCGCGGACGGCCCAGATGAGCGCAATTTGGTCTGCCCGATACCGCTACCTCAACGTCGGCGGTCAGCCTCGAAGCTCTCATCTAGGAAGAGTGTTACTTTCCGAGATCGACGATGCGACGTTTACTCTGCAGGACGTAGAGACAGCTGTGTAAGAAAGACTATCAGGCTTAGTAGGTTCGTTGTTCGCGTTTCTCGGTTAAGGATTGTCAGCAGTTGAATCGGCGAAATCAACGCCATGGAATGCATCGTAGTGACTCTGTCGCCACTGTCCGGGCCGGTACCTGTTCAAGCAGTGTCCTGAATGATACGCATGCAGAGGGATCCAAGAATGAATACTGACGTTTTCTCTCTTTATGAGTCTAACGTTCGTCGCTATGGGCGATCGTTTCCTGCCGTCTTTACGAGAGCGCTTGGCGGAACGATTTGGGACGAGACCGGTAAGAGCTATATTGATTTTCTTGTGGGATCCGGTGCACTCAACTATGGTCACAACAACCCGAGAATTCTTGCGCCGGCAATTGATTATCTCAACGGTGGAAACATTCTGCTGTCGCTCGATATGCATACGGCGGCGAAACGCGAATTCATTGAAGTGTTTGTCGATACAATCCTGAAGCCAAGGGGGCTTTCCTATAAAATCCAGTTTCCTGGGCCGACCGGGACAAGTGCTAACGAAGCCGCGCTTGCGCTAGCTAGAAAATGTACTGGCCGCTCGAGCGTCATGGCCTTTACAAACGCGTTCCACGGCATGTCGCTCGGCTCCCTGGCCGTGTCGGGTTCAGCTTCAACCAGGGAGCTCGGTGGCGTTACTCGCCACGATGTGATCCGTGTGCCGTACGATGGCTATGCGAACGGAGCCTTCGACTCCACGAAGTACATCGACTACATCTTGGGCGATCCTGGGAGCGGCATAGAAAAGCCCGCAGCAATCATTCTGGAAACTATCCAGGCAGAAGGCGGCATGAACACAGCATCCGCACTTTGGCTCACAGAAATTCAGCGCATCTGCCGTAACCACGGCATTGTTTTCATCGTCGACGACATTCAGGCAGGCTCGGGACGAACCGGTGAATTTTTCTCGTTCGAATTCGCGAAGATCGAACCCGACATCGTCTGCCTCTCCAAATCCCTGAGCGGTTCAGGCAATCCATTATCGATTGTTTTAATTCGACCCGAGATCGACGTATGGAAGCCCGGAGAGCATAGCGGGACCTTTAGAGGTAACAATCTCGCTTTCGTGACTGCCGGCGCTATGTGCAAAATGTGGTCAGACAAGAATTTTACTGATGGCCTCAAGCGGACTGCTGTCAATCTGCAAAAGGCTCTTGATGATCTTGTCGCGAAATTTCCCAAATTCATCGAGGAAAAGCGAGGCCGCGGTCTGATGGCGGGCCTTAAGTGTCGCTCACCAACTGTTGTCGACCGAGTACACGATGTCGCCTTCAAAAACGGCCTGCTGATCGAATCTTCAGGGCCAAATCGCGACGTCATTAAAGTCCTCCCGCCCATAACAATCTCCGACGATGAACTCCATCGTGGCATCACCGTCCTTACGCAAGCACTAGAGGAGTAAGCCAATGGTAACCGTCCAGGTGTCTCAGGCGCCAGTGATTTCGCCAGTCGCGATCAAGGAACGAACCGGCTCGATCAGCATCGGGGAGGTCATCTCGGCGCTGAAAGGTGAGATCACTGGTCTGCACATCAAACGAGCCTTCAGTCCCGAATTGGCCGATGAGATTACCGCGAACTTTAATCGGAATCCCGGTCTTAACGACCGTAAGGATGGCGTTCCCGGACAGTATGTTGGCGCATCTCATTACAGGAAGAATCCAGCTGCTTATTTTGCAGAGGCGGAAAGTGTGCGACCATTCGTAGATGCTCTTTTTGCGGATCTGGTCGATCCGGTCCGCGCATTGTTCGATGCATTGAAGCGCGAACTTCAAAAGCGAGGCATCGAGTTGCGGCGGGCTCGTTCGGAGCACGGTCGAGCTAATATTTGTCGCGCGATTTGCTGGTCCGGCACAGGCACGTATTCCTTGGAACCCCACGACGACGTTGCCCAAGTCCTGTGTGCCGGAAAGGATTGCGAGCTTCCAGCAGTAGCGAACAATACCGTTGTGGCGCTAAACTTTTATCCCAGCATGCCGAACGAAGGGGGCAATCTACGTATATGGAGCCATAAACCGACGGAGACCGACCGAAGATTGCAGGGCGTGGAGACCACAGGATATCCTTATTCGCCAGCTTATCTCGAACGCGTTCCTTATCACGACCTTGAGCTGAAGGCCGGAGATGTTGCCCTCATCGACGGCGGTTTTGTTCACGGGGTCACCCGACAATCGAGCAATGGTAAACCTCGCCTTCTGCTGAACTGCTTTCTCGGGTTTGCGAAGCCCAATCTGGTTCTCTGGTGGACCTGAAGTTGCACGTCGGAGAACCTGAACGGCTTCACGGGCCATCAAGCCGCCGAACAACGTTGCGACGGCCGAAGTCGATGCGTATCTTCGGCACCGATCGGATGATGCTGTTGCCTATGAGCAGCAAAGTGCGGCGACGTCGCAGGAGTGCCAGCAAAGTACCGAATTTCGCGCCGATTTTAGGTAGTTGGCGCCGAGCCTGGCGGGTCTGGGTGGCCTCAAGGCAAGCGGAGCCGTGGAAAGTCAACCGCCGGTAGTCAAGACGAGCCAACGGCAGGTCTGAATTTGGCTCTTACCATCGACGGAAAAGCTCCGCGGCCTTACGAATTGAGAACAGCCGATCACGTCGCGCAGCCTCTCGACAAAGAATGCGGGTACGATGAGGCCAGCGGGCGGCCGAGGTCGCGCGGCGTGCGGTAGTCAATGTCCTCGATGCACGCCTGCTGACGCAGCTTCGCGTAACGCAGGCGGGTGGCGAGCCGCCTGTCGTGGCGCAGCGAGGCTTCATGTTCGAGCAGCAGCGCAAGCCATTCGGCGTGACCGAGGCTTGCGGGCTCGCCGGTTGCTTCGATGTCGGCGAAGGCCTTGGTCGAGGGCGTTGAGGCGATCGAAGGTCGGATGGGTGAGCAAGGGATGGTCTCGTAATTGTAGTAGCGCGGTCCGCGGATGTTGGCATGCAGAATCGGCGCATCGTCCGCGGAGTGCTGATGAGCGGGACGCTGATCGAGGTTGTTGGCGGGGATCGAATTGACCGAGCCATAGGTGCGGGCACCGATATCGATCGCCCGCGCAGCCGCGGCGTCCAGCCGTTCGCGCCCATAGGAGGCGGCAAGCCTGAGATCGTCGCCTTGGTCAGCTTCTTGCCAACTTCGCGACCTGACCTGCGCGATGAGCGACGATCCGCAGCAGGCGGACCTCCAGCGCCGCCGCAACCTAAATTCGCCTTGGGGACATCTGGCCCAACCAAAGTGCTATCGTTCATCAGGCCCGCTCCCATGCTGGAAGTTCGGGGCCCGCCCATCCGGCGCAGCCTCAATAGGAGCTTGAGTGGGGCGGGCCGCCCGTCACCTCAGGGTCGAATATAGAGTCTGACGCGCCATCAACTTGGCAAATATTCGCGACACCAGCTCTCGCTCACGGCACCCGCGGCAAGCAAGGCATCTATTTCAGTTTCGTTGTATTGCAACTGTTGCAGAACTTGCCGCGTCGAGGCGCCGTATTTTTCCGCGGGGGAGAGCGCGTAGATATTTCCAACCCTCGGGCGGATCGCGTAGCCATCAACCTGCGTTACGGCATGCCCGCTGGGATGATTACTAAATATTGAAAAGGAATAGCTGCCCTGTTCGGTCCCTGCATCACCATCCGCAGGCCTTGAATTTGCCGACCGTATGGCCGGCACACTCTCGCAGATTGCGGCACCGATATCGACTGCTCTAAATCTCGACAACCACTCCTCAGCGGAAGCCCTCCCGATAGCACTGGCAAAAAAGGAGATTCGATCCCTCTTCAGCACATCTGTAAGGCCTTCAAGCCCCTCGACCTCCGCAAGACGAGGCAGTTCAGCCTCGAGGGCGCTGACGAGTAAATTGCGACCGGAAGCCGTCTCATACACACGGGTCAGGGCACCATAGCCCTTGGCATCAAGCCCGGCCGGCTCGTCGAACGGTTCACGCCCTTTATGATCGTAGCAAAATGGCACCTGCAAGATGCCCGAGAGTGCTGCCAGCGATATCCGGGCCCGCCCTGCGTGGCCCGTCCTGGCTTTCTGGTACAACGCCGCAGCAAGGCCCAGCGCCATGCCAAATCCACCCATCACGTCGAGCGTACCGACATGCGCGTATTCCTCGGGTGTATCGGCAGAACCGCCGGACCTCAGCATGATGCCAGTCGTCGCCTGAATGTGGTTTTCATAACCGAGATAGTCGCTGCGGGGCCCGCGACGGACGCCGCCAAAGCAGTCCAGTTGGCAGAAAATGGCGTCCTGATTAAGTGCTTTCAGGCCCTCTTGATCGAGCCCCATGCGCTTGACCTTCCCGTCAGTTGCATTCCAGATCACGACATCGACTAACTTCACGAGCCTCTCGAAGACCTCCCGGCCACCGGATGAGTGTATATCCACCAAAATCGAACGCTTGCCGCGCATATGATTCATACCGTAGACGACGGTGATCAGAGGATCGTAGAGCGGGCTTGTGGGATCGACCTTGATTACCTCCGCCCCGAAACGAGCGAGATAGCATGCCGAATGCGGGCCGGCGATCGCATTGCTCAGGTCGAGAACTCGTACGCCGTCGAGCCAACCCGCCGAAGAATTCGCCTGCCGGGCGGTCGGGCGCGTAACAGGAACTGAGAGCGCGGCTAGTGCCTGGTCGAAGGAGACCCATTTCCGCGGCGCCGGCTCCAGCATAGTTTCCCCGCTTTCCTCTAGCCAAGCCACGGGGCCGGGCTGGACCATGCGCCCGTACATGGGATCGTCGATCTCGATCATGAGGCCCGCGCATTTCGCGTGATCGTCTGTGATCCATTCCTGCAACCAGCGCTGCGGCGCGCCGGGGACTTGGCCTTCTCCGAAGATCCGCTCCCATTCTTTTGCAGTTCGGGTGAGAAAGGCGGCCTTCATCCGTCCGGCGATCCTATCGGCCCAGTATTTCGACAAGGGAGAGTACGCAAGTGCGACGTCGGATCGCCATTCGCTAATCGGAAGATAAATATCGTCTTGCTCAACAAAGCCATCGGTCACCAGACCCTCGTATAGCCCAAGAACTTGCAAGCAGCGCTTGGCATGGTGCTTGTGGCTCGTGCAGAGGACATAGAACATGCGACCGTCCTTGCATTTGTAACTGCGAGCAAATGGATCGAGCAGTTCCTGCGCGGCTTCATAGGAGAGGTCCATCGGCAAGCGTAATTCGCGCCGCCGCTCGAACTCGCGTTCACGTTGTGTCTTGTAGCGGAGTGGATAGTCCTCAATGTTGATCGAGTTATAGGCGAGACCCTCCATTACCGCGCATGCAAGAGGCACCTCAATCTGGTCGCCGATGCCGCTGCGTTCCCGCGCCTGAAGCGCAAGCACCGTCGCCGAAGCGGCGAGCATCGTGCCGTAGGCTGATGCCAGAGGTAGGGGCGAGAAGGACGGATTGATGCCCCTCAGCACGCGATTCATTCCGATATCAGTGAACAAGCCCGAGGATGCGGCAATGACGGCTTCGAAGGCGCGCCAATCGCGACGGAGCTGATCGTTGGATGCAAAGCCCGGAAGGGACACGGTGATCAGGTCCGGCCTGGCCTTGCGAAGGGCCGAGAAGTCGATCCCGAGGCGGCACAGCACCCCCGGGCGGAAATTTTCCACGACGACATCTGCTTCTTCGATAAGGGCCCGCGCCCGGGACAAACCGCCATCTGTCTTCAGGTCGATTGAGAGGATCAGCTTGTTTCTATTCAGCGTGGCATTGGCCGGGCTGTTCCAGAGGGGACCGGATGGCGGGTCGATATGCACGACCGTCGCGCCGAGATCGGCAAGGACCATGGCCACCGCGGGGCCGGCAATGTACTGGCCGAAGTCAACAATCTTGACGCCGGAAAGAGGAAGGATCGAGCGTTGCATGGCCATGTCGGTCTCGTGAAGCTGCTTGTTACGTCCGAGGTTAACGTGTTCCATTCTACAGGGGCGGCGGATCACGCCCAAGCTCAAAAACGAGTTGCGCCGGCGCGGAGTCATCGCGCCGATCATCGGCCACCTCAAATTCGAACATCTCGAATGGGCCAGAATGATCTATGGCACATGGGGAAGACGGCCCCCGCTTCCTCGGCGCCGGCGATATACTGGCGATGAATGAAACAGCTAGCAGGAGCAATTACCTATGGAGGTCGCGATAGTTGGGTTGGACATTCCGAAGCACAAATTTTGTGCGTGCAGTTGATCGCAAATCCCCAATCGCTAGCGGCTTCGGCGAGGCGAGATCATGTTGTGCTTTTCCTCGCTCGCGCCGCCTACCGAGATGAGGCGTGCGCCGCCGCTAATCACTAGTGGCGCACGAGATTCGGCGGTCTGGACACGATGTGAGACTGATTTCGCCGGCCTGTGCCTTTCTTGACGCGAGAATTGCTGCTTCGCGGCTTGACATGGAAACGCTAAAACTCGCGTCATTCTTTCGATCTCTTCCAGTGCGTATGGCTCTTGATCGCGCCGGAGTAAGCACTTCAGCCAGGCGCAACCCGGACGTTCATTGCTTCAGAAGAGTGTAAGTCAGCAGCCCAATGCGTCGCTCGTCAAAAATCGATTCGCGCTGCGCTGAGTTGAGGGCGCGGGGCGCCGCAAGACAGCCCAAGCCTGGCACCGCACAGACCAGAATGAATCGCGCTCTCAGTGATCAACTGCTGTCAGGTTAGGTCCCTACTTTTGCGTTTTAGATTGTCGCGCCGGCCTCTCTCCCCTCGGGATTTCGCCCCTTGGACCTCATCGTTTAATTATGCACCTCGCCTCTGTCCGGCTACGCGCCGAACAGTCTGGTCTGGTCATCGTTCGGCTCAGGCACGTGCTGCGCCGGCTGCCGCGCCAGTATTCGATAGCTCCCACTTGTGAGGAACTCGATCCTCGGGATCTTGTTGGCAAGCGCGATCACTATTACCTTGAAAGGCCCTCGCGCCAAAATCGCGACAAGTCACCGCCCGCTTTCTCGTTGCCCTTTAGAGGTCACGTCGCACCACAAACAACCACCGAGCGGAGCGTCGGTTTCCCGCTTTCGATATGCCACCGAGCCGTTCCTTCCCGCCGATAGAATGGGCTTTGAGTCAATCCAAGCCAGACGGCGAAGTCGCGGCCGAACTGAATCTTCGGGTTGCCGGACCAGCGCTTTTACCGAAGCGGCCGTGACCTCCAACGCCCGGATAGTGATCAGCCGGCGCATGTCTCGTCACGCTTCGCCTCGCCGACGATTCCTCGTTCGAGCTTGTCGATCTGGCGCGTCAACGTCTCGATCTGATCGGCGATTTTGGCCAAAGTCAGACGGGCGACTTTTGGCAGGCAGACGTCCTCTTCGTCCCGCACGACCTTCGATCAACTCCGCTACTTTCGCTGTGCCGATGACGGCTATAATGCCCAACTTCGCCAAATGCCCGCGAACTTGATCGCAGGAGTTTCTGGCGGAGTAAAAAAGCACGCGTCTTCAGTACCATGGTCGCCGCCTGATCGGCTGGTTTTGATCGCAACGAAACGCCAGCCGTGTCCAATTGAGGACGGCGACGTCCGATCTCCGACAGAGCGCGTCATCCTTCCAAGAGCTGCTAGCCAAGTGTTTTCTCTAACCAGTCAAGCTGCGTGGGCGATCCCGCGACTGGCACGCCGATTGCTGAGATGCAGCGAACGGTTCGCAGTAGTCCCTGTCGCCAGGAGTTCCCGATCATCCCGGTCAACGCACTGTCATGTTCGGAACTCCAAAGCGATCAACATGATGAGCTCGTAGCTTACGACCGGTCTGGCTCGGTTTGAGGCGGACCAGCTTACGGGAGAAGAAGGTCACGATGATCCCTAAGGTGTTCGTCACCTGCGAGTGGGCGAATGTGGAGCGTGGCCTGCGTATGCCGGTGACCCGGACCAAATCGCGGTCTTGCCGATCGAGACCGCGCGAGTGGGGTGGCGGTGGTTCACATCCACGTACGTGATCCAAAAACCGGGAAGGGCACTCGGCATCGGCGCAAACGTACGAGTAGTGTTGGAGGACAATCTTTACCTCTCTCGCTGGCGGCTGCCAAACAACACCGAGCTCGTGCAGCGGGCGGTAGAGGTTCTCTAGGGTGTGGGAGGTGATGATTATGGATTAGGTGCGCAAGAAGCTCGCGCTCAAGGTTCATGTCTGAGAGGCCAAAGTTCATGTCTAAGACTAAGATGCGGCCGTTAACGGTTGGACTACTGGGGACCGGGGTGATCGGCGGCGGGTGGGCCGCGCGGTTTATTCTCAACGGGGTGGACGTGCGGCTGTATGGCCGGTCGTCCAGTGCGGTCGAGCGCGTGCAGGAGAAGTTGGCCAGCGCGCGGCGGGCGTACCGAAGGCTGACCCAAGTCCCATTGCCGGTCGAGGGGGCGCTGACGGTCGTGAACTCGATTCCGGATGCGGTGCGCGGTGTAGAACTGGTGCAAGAATCTGTGTCGGAGCGCTTGGAAGTCAAGCAGCAGCTGCTTGCGGCGGCCAGCCGCGCTGCGGCGCCAGAAACACTGATCTGCTCCTCGACTTCGGGGTTACGGCCATCGTTGCTGCAGGCGGGTGTGGACTACCCTGAGCGCCTGCTCGTTGCGCATCCGTTCAACCCAGTATATTTGTTGCCGTTGGTTGAACTGTGCGCCGGACAGAGCACGGCGCCCGAGTCGCTGGAACAGGCCGCGGAGATCTTTCGGTCAGTGGGGATGCATCCGCTCGTAGTGCGCAAAGAGGTGGATGGGTTCATCGCGAACCGGCTGCAGGAGGCGATGTGGCGCGAGGCGCTGTGGCTTGTGCGCGATGATGTGGCAACGGTGGAGGAGGTTGACGATGCCGTCCGCTACTCCTTCGGGCTCCGCCGCGCAATCGTAGGTCCCTTCCGAATCGGTGGCGGAGGAAACGCCATGCGCCAGTTCATGCAGAAATGGGGACCCGAGCTGACTTCGCCCTGGACGAAGCTCACCGACTTTCCCGAGTATACCGACACGTTCCTTGACAAACTAGTCGAGCAGTCAGATGCACGGGCCGACAATCTGACCGCACCTGAGTTCGAACAGAAGCGCGATGATTGCCTGATCGCTGTGCTGCGGGGCTTGCGGGCAGAGCGGTATGGCGCGGGCGAGACGCTCGCGCGCTGGGAGCAGGGGCTGCGCGAACGCGTTGCTGCCCTGCTCACCAACAGTTCAAGCCCGCTTCAGATGCCGACGATAGAGATGCCGTCCGACTCGATCGATGTTAATGGGCAGATCAAAGAGAGCCGTATTATCGAGCTCTTCGGCGTCGCGACAGATGCCCTGCTTCATTTAATCGGTGTCGAAGGCGAGTACCTCTCAAAGAGTGGCCGTTACAAAACGATCGAGACGCATGTGTCCCATCTTCGGGCCTTGCAAGCCGGCGACCGCGTTCAGATCCATACGCAGGTCCTGGGCGTCGATGACCAACGCCTTCACCTTTTCCACGTGCTCGCGCGCGAAGGTGACGAGGAGCCGGCGACCACGGGCGAGCAGATGCTGCTTCACGTCCGCGCCGGTAACGATTGCAGCGAAATCGTGCAGGGAAACGTGCGCGAACGCCTGCTGGAGCTGGCGCGGCTGCACACCAACCTGCCGAGTCCGGAGCACGTCGGCGCACGCGTTTGGGCTAAAATATGAACTCGCCGGCAGCACGCACCCCACCAGCCAGCCGCTTACCAGGCTCAAGACGTTCAGGAGGCCCCCGAATGGCCCGCAAGAAGTTGCGCAGCAAGCGAGCGTTCTTCGCCGCGCCCGCCCGAAACGTCGAGGACGTGGTTGGCGCCGGCCTATGCACCGGCTGCGGCCTGTGCGAGAGTATCGTCGGTCCTGCGATATCGATGGGCATCAATATCGAAGGCAACATGCGGCCTCTAGTCCGAGATGAAGTGCTAGCCGAACAGAACGAGCAGATCATCGCCGTCTGCCCGGGTGTGTCGGTCCAAGGGCCCGGCAGACCTCAAGGGGTCACCCTTCATCCGGTGTGGGGACCTATGCGCGAGATACACAGATCCTGGGCGAGCGACCCGATCGTCCGTCACAAGGGCGCCGCAGGCGGCACGTTGACGGCGCTCGGGCGATATCTCCTTACCAGTGCCCGCGTTCATGCGGTGCTTCATGTCCGCGCGGACGATCGGAAGCCGTGGCTGACAACGTCCACGATATCGAGGACGCCGGACGAAGTGCTGCGCGGCGCTCAGTCTCGCTACGGTCCGTCGTCGCCTCTCGTTAATGTGCACCGGCTGCTCGACGACGGTAAGCGCTTTGCCGTGATCGGCAAACCTTGCGACATTTCGGCCGTCCGTGCCCTCGGACGTATCGATCCGCGCGTCGAGCAGATGATCCCCTACATGTTGAGCAATTTCTGTGGCGGCGTTCACTCCGAACATATTGCCAAAGCGGTCATGCGCCACCACCGCGTCGACGAGCTGGATGTCGCCTTATATCGATATCGTGGGGAGGGATGGCCTGGCCCACTCCGGGTGCAGACCCGCGACGGGGCCGTTTACGATCTGCCTTATGCAAATGCCTATCGCATGGGGAAATTCGGCTACGAATTCCCGTTTCGCTGCAAGATCTGCCCTGATGGAGTGGGCGAAGTCGCGGACATAGCCGTGCCCGATGGCTGGAACCTTCGGAACGGCAAGCCTGTTTACGCGGAGGCACCGGGAACCAACGTGGCGGTCGTTCGCACTCCAGCCGGCGAAGAGTTGCTCCACGGCGCCATCGACGCAAGATGTCTTGAGGTTGCACCGGTTTCGGTCCAGGAAATCGAACAGATGCATCCCAACCATCACAGAAAGGCTGCCGCATCCGTCGCTTTGTTAGCCCTCCGGCTCATGGGGCAAAGGACCCTCAGGGTTGTTGGGTACCGCACGATAGACGGCCTGAAGCGTGCCGGCGTGCGCGGCATCTTACAGCAGTTCGTAGGAACGGTCAGGCGCGTGCTCACCAGGGAGAACCGGGAGCACCTGATCTAGGCTCAGCCCTTGAAAGTCATACCTGGTGCCAACTCGCGCCAGCACCAACAGACCGCGCATGCAGACGCCTGGCCGGCGCGACCTGCCGATGGACCTAATGTCCTTGGCTTGGCGATGCTCAGTTCCTACATCCCACGCGCAGCGTCGATCGGTCTCTATCGGACTCGCCGGTAAAGTGCAGCAGCCTTGACTGGCGAGCTTCTAACGGCGGCCAACTGCTCTAAAAGATTTAGTCGTTGACTTTAAAGGCAGGCCACCCACGTCGTTTTACCATGATCGCGTGAAATGGCTATCCAACTGCGGAAATCACGAAATCATCGCCGCTCGAGAATGTTCCACCTGAGGCGATGTTTCACCATCACAACCCCTTTTCTTAGTAGTTGCAGATCATCGTTGCCGGTGCTTCCTTCGCGCTGTGACTTATTCACGTTGGCACGTCGAAGAGTTTGTTCGAAGCGGAGGGACGTTGATCATGACCATCCTAAACGTGGCGCTAATATTTGGCGGCCGATCCGCCGAGCACGACGTCTCAACGATCGTTGCTCGATCCGTTTATGAGGCCTTGGACCGGAAACGCTATAACCCGATCCTCGTGGGTGTCTCACGGGATGGTCGCTGGTGGCTACACGAGAATACGGAGGAGTTTCCCTCACAAGTGGATTCGCCAGGTGTTCAAATAGCCTTCCTGCCGGGAGGGGGCGGCAAAGCGCTTGTCCATGGGCGAAATGAGGAAGGCAGAGTACGTCACGTTGACGTAGTGTTACCGATCCTTGAGGAGGGCATTGTACAAGGCGTACTGGAAACAGCGCAGGTGCCGTTTGTAGGATCCCGGATACCGACGCCGGCGATATCGATGGATAAGGAAATCACCAAGCGAATATTGCGTGACGCTGGCTTCCCCGTCGCACGGTCTTTGGTTCTGGGGGCTCGAGACGAGGTCAAGTTTCAGTTTGCCCAACAAACGCTCTGTAGTCGCTCGCTATTTGTAAAGCCGTCGCGCCTTCATTCTTCTATTGGCGTTCGCAAAGTAACCTGCGAACCAGAGTTTCAGGCTGCTGTCGATCACGCGTTTAGCTATGGCAGCAAGGTTTTGGTGGAGGAGCACGTACAGGCGCGCGAGCTCGAGTGTGCGGTTTTGCAGGACGTCGATCAACCGAATAAATTGCTCTGTTCATGGCCGAGCGAGATCATTCCGAAGGACATTGACGCCTTCTTCACGTATGAGGCGAAAATGGATAATGAGACGGGAGTCATAGTTAAGACGAAGGCAGATGTCGATGAAGCGACGGCTGATCGAACGAAGGCATTATCTTGCGAGGCGTTCGCAGTGATCGGCTGTGAGGGGTTGGCAAGGGTGGATTTTTTTATGCGACCCAATGGGGAACTTCTGATTAATGAGGTGGGCACTCTGCCCGGCCTTACTCCCTCAAGCTTGTTTCCGAGGATGATGCAGGAATCGGGTATCCCATATAATGTCTTGGTACAAAGGCTGCTCGAATACGCGATCAAGCGCTCTGAGAAATCGAGGGCAGTCCGATGACTTGGCCCCTGAGGATTGCGAGAGGGCGGTTCGGAATCAAGAGTGTGTAAAAGCTTAGACTTGATCTTAGGCATGGTTCGAAACCTGAAGGGGAACGGAGCTGCGGGCGACCAGAAGCGCTCAACAAACGGGCGCTCTGGTGACCTTGCCCCACGGGCTTAATCCAGTTTGAAGTTCGTTCTGGCCCACGACAAGGACCAGAGCATGAAGCGCAGCCGCTTTTCGGAAGAGCAGATCATCGGGATTTTGAAGGAGCACGAGGCCGGCGTTTCGGTTGCCGACCTGTGCCGCAAGCATGGCGTCAGCGACGCCAGCATCTACAAATGGAGGGCGAAGTTCGGCGGTATGGAGGTGTCGGAGGCTAAGCGGCTGAAGGCGCTGGAGGATGAGAACACGCGGCTGAAGCGGCTGCTGGCGGATGCCATGCTCGACAATGTCGCGCTGAAGGACTTGCTGGGAAAGAAATGGTGACGCCCGCGAGGAGGCGGAAAGCTGTCGCCCATCTCATGGATGCCCACGGGATGAGCGAACGGCGGGCGTGTAAAACCATCGGCAGCTGCCGCATGACTGTGAGATACAAGACGATCCGGACGGACGATGGCGGCCTTCACCAGCGCATGAAGGCGATCGCGCACGAGCGCCGCCGCTTCGGCTATCGGCGCGTGCATGTCCTGCTCAAGCGGGAGGGCTATAGGGTCAACCACAAGAAGCTGTTCCGGCTGTACCGGGAAGAGAAGCTTGCAGTGCGCCGCCGTGGCGGCCGCAAGCGCGCCATCGGGACCAGGGCGCCGATGACGGTGCCGATGGGGCCGAACGAGCGCTGGTCGCTCGACTTCGTGTCGGATCAGCTGACCTGCGGCCGCCGCTTCCGCGTCCTCACCGTGGTCGATGACTGCACCCGCGAGTGCCTGGCGCTGGTGGCCGATACCTCGCTCTCCGGCATCCGCGTGGCGCGGGAACTGGACCGGCTGATGATCGAGCGCGGCAAGCCGAAAATGGTGGTCAGCGACAACGGCAGCGAGCTGACCAGCAACGCCATCCTGACATGGGCGGATCAGAGCCGCGTCGCCTGGCACTACATTGCGCCGGGCAAGCCCATGCAGAATGCCTTCATCGAGAGCTTCATGTATAGACGGCCCCGCGGATGCAAGGGATTTCAGCAGCACTTTGGATACCGGTCGGGTGCGTTCATGTATACGGCCTGTTTGTGCGACCGATGCCATGGCCGCTGGCCCTGATGGAGATCGCGGATCGAGGCCTCATCAACGGGTCGCGCTTGTTGCGCTTAAAGCTCTTCGGGCTTGCTCGATCCCCAGCTCCGCCGGTGTCCATCATGCTGTCATCTGCCCTCACACCATAAGGTGGCCAACATACGCGACATTCAGGTCGCGAGCTTAGGCCGATAGAATTCCCCGGTCGTCATCATCGCCCAGACGATCCGTGCCAACTTGTTGGCAACGGCGATGGCGACGACCATGGGCCGACGCCGTCCAAGCAGGGCTTCGATCCAGCCGTCTCCAACCCGGGAGCGTACCTTTGGGTACCGAACGACGTTACGCGCTCCGATGACAAGCAAGTGCCTGAGATAGGAATCGCCCTGTTTCGTAATCCGGCCGAGCCGATCCTTCCCGCCGGTGGAATTCTGCTTAGGCGTCAGGCCAAGCCAGGCCGCGAATTCCCGCCCGGAGCGGAACATGGTCGCGTCCGGCACGGTCGCGGCGAGAGCCGTGGCCGTTATGGGACCGATCCCGGGAATCGACGACAGCAACTTCGCCATCGGATTTACTCGCTGGATCTGAGCCAGCTCGCGCTCGATGGCCTCGACCTGCCGGCCCAATTCCTTCAGTTGGTTCACAAGGACGGCCAGTGCGATGCGGGCGTGGGCCGGTAGTGTCAGTTCCTCGTCATCCAACAAGTCGACCAGACCATCCACCCGTTGCCGGCCTTGTCCGACAATGATTCCGAACTCAGCAAAGTGAGCCCGAATGGCGCAGGCTGTCATGGTGCGTTGGCGGACCAACAAGCCTCTTGCACGATGAAGCATCAAGAAGCCCTGGTTCTCCACGCTCTTGATTGGAACGAACCGCATATTGGGACGGGTGACCGCTTCGCAGATCGCGGCCGCGTCAGCGGCGTCATTCTTGGCTCCTCTTCGTACGTAGGGTTTAACATAGGCTGGCGGGATCAATCTCACATCGTGTCCAAACTGCCGAATCTCCCGCGCCCAGTGGTGAGCAGTCGCACAGGCCTCAATGCCGACTAGGCAAGGTGCGAGCGAGGAGAAGAACGACACGATCTCGCCTCGCCGGAGGCGTTGGCGACCGGCCACTTGGCCTTGGCCATCAACTGCATGGATGTGAAATACGTGCTTCGAAATGTCCAACCCAATTGTCGCGACTTCCATTGGTGAATTGCTCCTGTTAGCGGGTTCGTCCATCGCCAGTATATCGCCGGCGCCGAGGGAGGGGGGCCGTCTTCCCCATCAACGGCCGGCTGCGGGATGAATTGTTGAACGAGACGCTGTTCACGTCACTGGCCCAGGCGCGCGTCGCACTCGGATGCTGGCGGGCCGATTACAACGTGAGCGTCATCCAGGGACCACGCACTGAGGGCTGATCTGGTCGGCTAAGAATATCTCGCGGAATGGTTTGTCGCGAGGTCACAATGTCCAAGGATAGTCGTAAGGATAGCGATAAGGATAGGCATACGTCTATCCTTGAAGACGGCGCCGACACGCTGCAGCGCATCGAGATCATCACGGGGACGGGCCGGCGTCGGCGCTGGTCGACCGACGCGAAGGCGGCGATTGTTGCGGAGAGTTTTGCGCCGGGGGCGAGCGTGTCCGCGGTGGCGCGGCGGCACGATATCAGTCCAAGCCTGTTGTTTCTCTGGCGTCGCCAGGCAACGCAGGCGCAAGTCGCGGGGCGCGGGGACAGAGGCATGCTACCTGGCTTTGTGCCGGCCGCGATCATCGGCTGCGGGAGCAAATTGCCGAGTGGGGAGCAGGCGGCGATCGAGATCGAGGTCGGCGCGGTTCGGATCCGTGTCAGGGGGACAATCGACCGGCGGGCACTGTGCGAGGTGCTGGCGGCAGTCGGGGCGATTGGTCGATGATCGGGCTTCGATCTGGGTTGTCGATCTGGATTGCGACGCAGCCGGTCGATTTCCGCCGCGGCATGGACTCGTTGGCGATGCTGGTGAGCGAGGCCTTTGGAGCCGATCCGTTCGACGGCGGACTTTATGTCTTCCGCTCCAAGCGCCGAGATCGCGTGAAGATCCTGACCTGGGATGGGAGCGGCCTTGTCCTTTACTACAAAAGAATCGAGGGACAGTTCACCTGGCCGCCGATCAAGGGAGGCGTCATGCCGCTATCTCATGCTCAGCTCTCGGTGCTGCTCGATGGCTCGGACTGGAAGCGTCTGCCGATGCGAGTTGTGGATCAGCCAGCACGAGCTGGTTGATCCTTATTAGAAGTCGTTCGTCACTCATGCGGAGTTGTTGTAGAAACACTCTGCATGAGTGATTTGCCTTTCGATCCAGCATTGCTCCGTCAAACCGTGATAGTGCTATCGTCACGGCTTGCGGCGTTGTCGGCGGAATGCAGCTCGCTTTCGGCCGAGCGTGATGCGGCAATCGCCCAACGCGACGCTGCGATCCAGGAGAACGACAAGCTCCTGATGATCCTGTCCCAGTACAAGCGCACGATCTTCGGTCCCCGCTCCGAGACACTGGATCTCGGACAGCTGTCTCTCTTCACCATCACGGCACAGGCGGTTCGTGCCGCCGCCAACGACGACGTGACCGGAGGCAGGCTGCCCGACGGAGCGGAGGACCGTGGAAAGCGACCGGCGCGACGCAACCGTGGGAAGCTTCCGGAGCATTTGCCGCGCATCGATGTCGTGATCGATATGGAGAGCCAGATCTGCCCCTGCTGCGGCGAGCAGCTGCACAAGATCGGGGAGACCGTCAAGGAAGCCTTCGACGTCATTCCGATGCAGTACCGGGTCAAGCGCATTGTGCGCCCGCGGTACGGCTGCCGGGGATGCCGCCAGGGTGTCCTGCAGGCACCCGCGCCGGCCCAGGCGATCGACGGTGGGATGGTGACGGAAGCGTTGCTGGCCCACATCGCGGTGATGAAATACGGGTACCAGCTGCCGCTGTATCGCCAGGAACAGATGTTTGCCGCCCAAGGCATCACGCTCGACCGGCAAACGCTGGCCTCGTGGATGGGCCGCGCCGCCTGGTGGCTGAAGCCGCTTCACACGTTGTTGCGCGACACAGTGATGTCCTACCCGCGGCTGTTTGCCGACGAGACGCCGCTGCCGGTTCTCGATCCCGGCCGTGGCCGGACTAAAGTCTGCCAGTTCTGGGCGATCGCCACCGATGACCGTCCGTGGGGTGGCCCGGCGCCGCCGGCGGTGGTCTACATGTTTGCCGAGGATCGCAAGGCGATCCGCGCCAAGCAGCTGTTCGGGGACTACCACGGCATCCTGCAGGTCGACGGCTATGCCGCCTACAAGGGCCTGATCAAGAACGGCGGCCATCTGGTGCAGCTCGCGTTCTGCTTTGCGCATGCGCGGCGGAAGTTCTGGGACGTTCACGTCGCGACGAAGTCGCCGATTGCCGCGGAAGCGCTGCAACGGATCGCGATGTTCTACGCCATTGAGGATCGCATCCGCGGTCTGCCAGCGGCGCATCGGGCTGCGGTGCGGCAAACCGACACCAAGCCGCTGATCGAGGACTTCAAACCCTGGCTCGAAGCGCGACTGCTGGAAGTCTCGAAGAAGTCCGGTCTGGGCAAAGCCATCCGCTACACCCTCAACCATTGGGACGGCCTGACGCGCTTCATCGATGACGGACGCATCGAAATAGACAGCAATACGGTCGAGCGCAGCATCAAGCCGATAGGCCTGGGAAAGAAGAACTACTTGTTCGCCGGCAATGAAGGCGGCGGCGAGACATGGGCCATTCTCGCCTCGCTCATCAACTCGGCAAAGCTGCAAGACATCGACCCGCGGCACTATCTGACCGATGTTCTCGAGCGCATCGTCTCTGGACGCACCAAGATCAATCAGCTGAACACGCTGCTGCCGTGGAATTGGAAGGCCGAACGCGACGGTTCGGAGGCAAAGCTCGCCGCTTGATCAGTTCGACGGCAAGGCGTCAGGAACTTCCTGCGCATCGCTGGCGTCGTCGTAGATCTCTTCGCGGATCACGCGCAGCGTCACCTCGTGCAGATACACTTGCAGCGCACCATCCAGCTCGGTGAACTCCGGCAGCAGGACTCGATCGACGAAGCCTCGTGATGCACGGACCATCACCGTGTTGCGTCGCTGCCGGTGATAACGAAACGGCCGCAGCCCATATCGGCGGCAAAGCGCCAGAAAAAGATGCCGAGACCATTGGTCGGGAAGTGAGAATTGCTGTTCGATCGCTGGATCGTGGCGAGCGAGTTCCTCGACCCTAGCTCGCACCCGCTGCAGCGCGGCTTCCGCCGCAAGGCGCTCACCAGCAGTTCCGGCACCTGCGAACAAGGCCTCGATCTTCCGAAGCTTCTCGCGCAGCTGCGACTCGCTGGTCATTCTGATCTCGTTACCCGCTCCGAACCAGGGTCACCCCATCACCGCGCGCCGGCGGCGTCAATCATCCCGACCGCGCTATCCAAAGCATTCCGCGCAAGTCAAGCCCGGGCACCGGTGATACTATCGTGACGCTCACATTACAACGATGCCCGACCCCACTCGCAGCTCGGATGGAAAACGCCGTCCGAGTTCGCCTTCACCTGTCACCCGCGCCGGGATCTGGCGCTGCGCTATGCCGAAGGCTCCGCGCCAGCTCCCGTCGCTCCCACCGCCCAACCGGGCAAATCCAACGACCGGAGCGAACTCAGGATGGATAAAACTTGATGTGGTGGAACGGCCCGCTCCAACAGCATCAAAGTGCTAGAACGTGGTCGTTGTTCGAACGCCACAAAGGAGGGACCGTTCCGTGAAACAGGTTAGTACCATCGGGTTAGATTTGGCCAAGCACGTTTTCCAGGTTCACGGCGCGGATGCGGAGGGCTCGCCCGTGTTCAACAGGAAATTGCGGCGCAGCGAGGTTCTGCGCTTCTTCGAGAAACTGCCACCATGCCTGGTGGGGATGGAAGCCTGCGGTAGCGCCCACTATTGGGCGCGCGAGATCGCAGCTCTCGGTCATGAGGTGCGGCTCATTCCGCCGGCTTATGTCAAACCCTTCGTCAAGCGTGGTAAGACAGATGCGGCGGACGCGGAGGCCATCAGCGAAGCGGTGACCCGAAAGACTATGCGCTTCGTGCCGATTAAGACGGCTGAGCAACAGGCTGCCGCGATGGTGCTGAAGACCCGCGCTCTTCTAGTGCGGCAGCGAACGCAGGCGGTCAACGCGTTGCGCGCGCATCTGGCAGAATTGGGGATCATCGCCACCGCCGGCCTGGCAAAGGTTGAGGCGCTGGTCGCAATCATACGGGATGAGACAGATGCTCGCCTGCCCGCAGCAGCGCGCTTCGCGCTGAGGGCTATTGCCGACGAGATTGAAGCTTCAGCCGACCAGATCGAGAGGCTCGAGCGCGCAATCGTCGTGGAGGCCAAGCGCGACGAGGACATGCGTCGGTTGACCACAATCCCTGGCGTCGGCGCCATTACGGCGGCGACCATCAAGGCGCTTGTGCCGGATCCCGGCGGGTTCAAGTCGGCTCGCCACTTTGCCGCCTGGCTGGGATTGACGCCGCGGTCTCATTCAAGCGGAGGCAAAGAGCGGCTGGGACGAATATCGAAGATGGGAAATCCGGAACTCCGCTCTCTGCTCGTTGTCGGGGCAACGGCCGTCTTGCGGGTTGTCCGAAACGACGCTCGGGCGCGGCCGTGGCTGAAGGCGGCTTCTCGCCAGACGGCCCTTCAAGGTTGCCGCGGTCGCGCAGGCCAACAAGACGGCGCGGATCATCTGGGCGCTTCTGAACAAGGGCGGGACGTACCGACGTCCCGACCCGCTGACTGCCGCGGCCGCCGTCTGATGGACGCAGTGACCGCCAAAGCGATCTGACCGGCGCAGGCCGGCAGAGGGCAAGGTGCAACAACAGCCGATGACCCCATGGGACGACATCCCGAAACGAGTGAAGCTACTGCCCCCAATGCGCTCAAACGCGTAAACTTGATTTAGCTCCTCGTTCCGCGGATCTCATCGAGGCCAGCGGCCATGTGCCGCGCGCAAAGGCCGGACATATGACCGCACCGTCCCAATGTGTGAAATCGACTGAAGAAGCTCTTGCCTCGCGGGCCGTTCCACATATGGGGGCAAGGTCACTGGTGACGAGATGAACTCGAGACAGCGCGAGTCGGCGGCCTCGATCTCGTCGAGGAACTTGCGGAACTCTGAGGCGCCGTGCGGGAATTGCAGATGACCTGCTCGTTCTAATTTCGAGCGTCGCTAAGAGCGAGGTCGTGCTGGCTGGCCAAATTGCACGTTGTGTTCGCGACAATACAGATAAGCTTGAAATACGCATAGTATTTCCTTCGGAGTCAATCGCTTCACTCGTATTTTCGTGGCTGGCACAGTGATTGCTTGGGAGCAGCCAGAACAAAAGTTGGAGGCAGTCGCCATGACTAAAACCACCGTGATCAACAATGTCATTCCTCGTGCCGATATTGTCAAACGAGCACCGCGCATCGGCGCTGAACTCAGGAATATCAAGCTGTCGGGCGATCTGCCCGACGAGACGATCGCTGCAATCAACGGCTTGCTGCTCGAGCGCAAGGTCATCTTCTTGCGGGATCAGGGTCATCTCGATGACGCCGAGCAAGAGCGATTTGCCCTCCGTCTGGGAAAGCTTGTGCGACATCCGACGATGCATGTCACCAAGGGAACAGCGTCCATCATAGAGCTTGATTCGGGCCGTGGTGGCCACTGGGCTGACGTGTGGCACACGGATACGACCTTCGTCGATGCTTATCCCAAGATTCTAGTGCTGCGAGGCGCTGTGATTCCGCCATTAGGCGGCGATACAGTCTGGTCAAACACCGCGGCCGCCTATCTTGACCTACCACCGCCGCTGCAAAGGCTTGCCGAACAGCTCTGGGCCGTTCACAGCAACTCCTACGATTACTCCATAATGAACCGGCCCACCGAGGCTGATAAGAAGTATCATGACGAGGTCTACACCTCAAAGATCTATGAGACAGAGCATCCCGTCGTGCGGGTGCATCCCGACACCAGCGAGCGTACGTTGGTGCTCGGCTATTTGGCGCAGCGCTTTGTTGACATCCCGAAATATGATGGCCAAAAGCTGTTCGACCTGTTCCAGTCTCACATCATAACGCCCGAAAACACAGTGCGCTGGAGCTGGAAGGAGGGCGATGTCGCGATTTGGGACAATCGGGCGACGCAACATTATGCCGCTAAGGATTACGGCGATCAGCGTCGCGTTGTTCGTCGCGCCGCAATCGATGGCGAAGTGCCCGTCAGCGTCGATGGCCGATACAGCGTCACGCGAGTCAAGCAGCCAGCCGCCAAGTCTGTGTAGCTGCCGGCTTTCAACAGGGCCCATCCGCCTCCGGTTGCGAAGCTGTAGTTATCGAAGCTTTAGCACCGCGCGAGGAACCGATTGGGAGAGCACGTTGCGCGGCTGGTGCCGAGTGGGCAGACGCCGGGGGCTGCCGCATGCGGTGTAGGCGTCTGCCCGCGAAAATGGATTGAACGGCATCGCCAAGAGGATACTGCGGGATCCCTGAAAGCGATCAAGGTTGCCGCCAATCGCGCTCCAGAGGCCATCGACCGTTCGTTCTGCGGCCTGACGCAAGAGCGCCCTGAGCTTGGCGAAGGCGTTCTCGACTGGATTGAAGTCAACGCTGTAGGGCGGCAGGTAAAGCAGGCTTGCACTTGCTGCTTCGATCATCTGCCGCACCCTTGTGGTTGGACAGGTTATCCATGACGACTATGGCGGGATGAGAACCTTCCTCGACATAGAATTCGAACACGTCGCGATTCATCGGTCCAAGGACAAGGGTGCAATGATGCCGCTGGAGGTGATTCCGTCAAGCGATCGGCCAAATACCGGATCTTACGCGCTAAGCACTGTCACGCTGGTCATCGCAGATGTAGGAGCTCATAGCGGTCACCTTCTACTTGCAGTGAATACCGAGGCTCGACCGCGGCGGCGGTCTTGATGATCGAGCGAGCAACGGTCGCCTAAAGCTCGGAAACTACCGAAACAACCGCCTCGTATAAGCAAGCCGCCATCTCGCGACAAGAAGGGCTTGCCGAGAGCAGTCGGCACCAGGTGAGCCTCCTATCATGCGAGCTGTATCCAACTAAATACAGCGACGTCGAAAATCCGACAATCCGCAGTGTCATTCCAAACGCAGGCCGCTGGATACACGTGCTTCTCTTCAGGCAAGACACGCCGCGAGCGGCACGTCAATTGCTGGGATGAGCCGGAGAGGCTCGCTGCAAAGAAGCTTATACCCTGGACCGGACTTCCCGGTGAGACTCGTGGATGCCGGTCAGGTTGCGGGGAATGCAAAAGCGGTGAAGAGTGAGGATAATGTGTGCCGGTTAGTCACGCCAAGGCAACGTGCTCGAGCACCAGAGGTAACTCGCATGAATAGTCTTTCGGCCCCTATCTGACAGTCGGTCGGGCTCACCCGCGTAGCGCCTGTTCGCTCGAAGGCGGATTGAGACGATGGCGAAGATAATCGCTGCGGCTTGTGCTGCCGCCGACAGTATTCGACGATCTCACATCCTGCTCATCCGAACGACCGCAGCGCCCTTTCTCGTTCTCTTGAGCGAGACCATGTTCGCCTCGGATTTGCGTGGCTCATGGTCGGTTGTATGCGACACTTTTCGTGCTTCAGCTGATCGGCAGGATGTCGACAGAAATGGCTCAAAACGGCCGCACTCTGGATGCCGCCAGGGACGTGCTGCGAAAGTACAATGGGCTCTGGTTTCTCGACGAATCCTACGTCATCTCGCGTCGGCGTGATTGACATCATCAAAAGTAAACATCGCAAACGCCCGCCGGCTAGCGGCGGAACAAGGGGTTACTAATGCGCGCGTCCTATCTCTTCACCAGCGAGTCCGTGTCTGAGGGCCACCCGGACAAGGTCTGTGACCGGATCTCCGATGAGATCGTCGACCTGTTCTATCGTGAGGGGCCGAAGCGGGCATCGATCCTTGGGCCATCCGCGCCGCCTGCGAGACTCTGGCGACCACCAACAAGGTGGTGATCGCTGGTGAGACCCGCGGTCCGAAATCGGTGACCAACGAGCAGATCGAGAGCGTCGTCCGCAGCGCGATCAAGGACATCGGCTACGAGCAGGAGGGCTTCCACTGGAATACCTGCGATATCGAGATCCTGCTGCATCCGCAGTCGGCCGACATCGCCCAGGGTGTCGATGCGCTTCAGCCGGGCGAGGTCAAGGAAGAAGGCGCGGGCGACCAGGGCATCATGTTCGGTTACGCCACCAATGAGACGCCCGATCTGATGCCGGCGCCGATCTTCTACGCTCACAAGATCCTGCGCCTGATCTCCGAGGCCCGTCACTCCGGCAAGGAGAAGGTGCTCGGTCCGGATTCGAAGAGCCAGGTCACCGTGCAGTACGAGAACGGCAAGCCGGTCGGCGTCCGCGAGATCGTGGTTTCGCACCAGCATCTGATCGAGGACCTCACCTCCAAGCAGGTGCGCGACATCGTCGAGCCCTATGTGCGCGAGGCGCTGCCGAAGGAGTGGATCACGCCGAAGACGATCTGGCACATCAACCCGACCGGCAAGTTCTACATCGGCGGTCCCGATGGCGACTCCGGCCTGACCGGCCGCAAGATCATCGTCGACACCTATGGCGGCGCGGCCCCGCATGGCGGCGGCGCGTTCTCCGGCAAGGATCCGACCAAGGTCGACCGCTCCGCGGCCTATGCCGCGCGCTACGTCGCCAAGAACATCGTTGCCGCCGGACTTGCCGACCGCTGCACGCTGCAGCTCGCTTACGCCATCGGTGTGGCGCGTCCGCTGTCGATCTACATCGACACGCACGGCACCGGTAAAGTGTCGGAGGACCAGCTCGAGAAGGCCGCCGCCAAGGCGATGGATCTGACGGCCCGCGGCATCCGCACCCATCTCGACCTCAACCGCCCGATCTACGCGCGCACCGCGGCCTACGGCCATTTCGGCCGCACGCCCGACAACGAGGGCGGCTTCTCCTGGGAGAAGACCGACCTCTTCGAGCCGTTCAACCGCGCGGTCTGATAAAGTCCGTCATTCCGGGGCGGCGCGCCTGCTCTGGATATTCTGGTGCGCGAGGACTTACCCTGGAACGCCGCGAGCGTCGGATACCCCCAGAAGACTTTGCGCAAAGAGTTAAGCGATTTGCCGATTGTCGGCCAGGTTCGCGATGGGCTGATGGCACCTGTCGAGTGCGTCCCTGATCTGTACAAGAAGAAAGGCTTTGCCCCGAGCTGGAAGATTGGCGCTCGCGTTTTCCCGCCACCGCTCACGATGATCAAGGGACAGTAAGAACCGCGAAGGATTCGCTTAGGCCTAAACTCGTCACAAAAGAAATTGGCGCGTCGCCCGCGCACATCTGGTTATGAGCAACGCGAGCTTATGGGCTGCGACTGGCTGCAGTACGTGTACACTCAAGTGCATGTCGGAGGTGGGCCACCGACAAGGGCTACTAAATCGAGTAGGAGCTCCCGCTTGCGCGCGACGAAGCAGTCTTGTTAAAGACCGATATCCGCACGCCGGAAATCTATTTAACGAAAGCTCCGAAGTTCGGCGCTTGCTCCTTTTGATGGGACCTGCCATGACTTTGCCGGGACGACGGAAGCTTTTCGAGCGCGCTGCACAGGCATTGCGCAGCATCGAGCCAATCCCCGTACGAAACCACCACGATGAGCCAACGAGTTTCCCTGCGCGGACGAACGGACAGCGCCACGCTCGCCATCAACATCTTCGACCGCAAAAAGCGCGCCACCTACGCCGCGATGGACCGGGGTCCAACAGGTATGCGAATGCGCTGCGGGCATTCGGCGTGAGAAAGGGCTATTGCGCCGCGGTGACGTCGCCGAGTCGCATCGAGTTTCCTCTCCCATTCTTTGCATTTGCCAAGCTCGGCGCGGTGCCGATCAACATGCGCTACCCGCCCCGGGAGACCGTATACACGCTCTCAGAGTCAGCGGCGAAATTCGCCATTTTCGATAAGTTGGCAGCCTATGTTCAGAACGATCTGGTCAAAGGAGTTGGCCCGGATCCGAGTCACTCTCATGGGTGCTGCCGAGAGAGTCGGCACGACGTTAGATGCGCTGTTGAAGCTCACTGACGGGCGCGTGGCCGGCGCCTTCAAGGTGCCGCGGTACATCGTCTTCATCCCTCCAATCAGAGAACGGACACGAGTAACAAGGTTACCAAGACCTCATCGATTTATGCCCGAGCCGGCGGGCGGCACTTTCGATAGCGAAAAAACCGGCGTTGAAGCTATCGAGAAAGCTCATTAGAGCTCAAAAGGAGTTAGAGACATGAAACTTGCAGGCAAGGTTGCATTAGTGGTTGGCGCCAGCGAGGCGGTTGGCCGCGTGATCGTCTTGACGTTCGCGGAGGAGGGCGCTCGCACCGCGATCTGCAGCCGGCCGCGGCCGAAAGAGCCGGAGGTCGTGGCGCAGCTTCGCGAGCGCAGCCTCCCGGCCATTTGGGCTCCGGGCGATATGTCGGATCCGGCCAGCATGGTCGCGGTGGTCGACAAAGTGGTAGAGCAGTACGGAAGGCTCGACACCCTGGTCGTCAGTGGATCTCCCCCCTCAAGGGGCTGGAACCTCTTCGAAGCCACAGAGCCGGCGAACTATCGGTTGATGCTCGATTCACAGCTGATTTCGCGCATGAACTGCCTGCGGGCCGCGATCAAGCCGATGGCCGCGCAAGGCTACGGCAAGGTCGTCTTCATCTGCACCGACGCTGGCCGCACGCCAACACCCGGCCTGTCGGTTTCCGGCGCGGCCGCGGCGGGCCTCATCTTCTTCACCAGGGCCGCCGGCAAGGAGCTCGCCCGCAAAGGCATCCGGATCAATTGCATCCCCATCACGGTGACCGCCGAAACACCCGCGTACGAGAAGATCAAGGACATGGATCCCGACAATCCCGTGACCAAGTCTTACAAGAAGGTCGAGGCCAAGACGCCGTTCCGGATGACCGTCCCGACTGATATCGCACAAACGGCACTCTTCCTCGCCGCACCGGAGTCGGACCAGATCTCGGGCGCGGTCATTAGCGTCAATGGAGGAATCTCTTTTCCGTGATTAAGTATCGCGTGCCCGGAAAGGAATGATTGATGGGCGTTTTGGATGGAACGACGGCCTAGAGTTGTCGGCCCAGACAAGTTCTACGGCAATCCTGCGCTGACGGCGGCAGTTCTCGCACCTCGCGCAGAGAACAATATGGCCAGATTACCGGTGCTGTTGCGTTTCGTCAAATTCGTCAAACCGTTCGAGAAGATCCCGATCATGCGCCCCTTTGCTATGGAGCGCCAAGCGTGAAATGCTCGCCGGCGATAATGCGGTCGCAGAGCGATATAATCTCTGCGGAGTGACACCAAGCGCGGCGGCGGCTTGCTCGATGGTCAAGAGATCGCCGGCAGCTTGCGGTTTTGGCATCGGCCTGCAGGATGCCGGCGAAGTTCTGAAGATGCCGCGCGGGATGCTCGCCGCGCCGATCACGTGAGGCGTAGAACCGCGCCGCCGATGCATCGCCCGCCGAATGGCCGATCGTCGCGAACGTAGGTCCAAATCCGGCCGGTATCTGCTTTCCCTTTCGCCAGGATCGGTATCTTGGTGTCATCACCGTGGAGCCTGTCGAGAGCACATAGGCTTCGATCAGTTCAAAGATCGGCCTGACCGCAAAGGCTCCGGCACCCACCTGATCCGCCAGCATCGAGACCGACAGGGCGATCCCCTCACATTTGAAGCGCTGGCTCTCTCGATTTAGCGGCTGATGCTGACCAAATTGTCGAACAGGATCGTCGCTAGAAGCTGGGGTCCGATATAGCCCCGGAGTGTGGCGTGGAACGGCGCTGGCGGCTGCGTGATCGCCTCGCAATCCCGACAACTGAACTTCTCCCGGACCGTGTCGATCACCTTGAAGCGCGTGGGATCTCCTGCAGCGTCGAGGTCACGCTTTCGCCGAGCTTCGACAGCCGGGCCGACCCGCAGCAGGGACACTGCGTCGGGGCCGGCAGCACGACGCGCTCCCGCTCGATATCATCGGGAAAGGGCTAGCGCTCCGGCCGCCTGCGCTCAAACGAACGCACCGTCTGCATCTTCCCGGCCGCCCTCTCGGCAGCGAGCTCATCCTCGGTCGCGCCCGCCTCGAGTTCCTCAAGCTCAAGCTCCAGCTGATCGAGCAGCCGCGCCGACCACTCGGAGGGCGCGCCATATATCGTGCGTCGTAGCTTCTCGATCTCGAGCTTGAGATGGGCAATCAGCGCTTCGGTGCTCGATTGCTTCTGGGCATTGGCCGCTTCAGCAAGCCTGGCTTCCGCAGCAAGCCTGGCCGTGCGCTCGGCCAGGATAATTGCATGTGCGGCGGCAAGATCAGGCGGCAGGTCGGCGCTGGAGTTCATAGCCAGATGGAATCACATTCGCGGCCAAACTCAAATAACAAAGTCTCAGCCCACACTGGTCGGACGCCAGGACTCTTGGGGATTCCGCCAGTCGATGCCGGACAACAGATAGCTCATCTGCGCTTGCTAGATCGACACGACGCTGTCCGCCAGCGACGGCCGGACAAAATGACCTCTCTCGAGTTTCTTCGTAAACAGGCATGCTTCCTGGCCGTCATGCCAGATCACTTTCAATAGATCGCCTCTGCGCCCGCGGAAGCAGAACAAATCACCACTCAGCGGATCGCGGCGCAGCACCTCTTGCACCTGCAGTGACAATGAGGCGAAGCCTTTACGCATGTCGGTGTGGCCCGCCGCCCGCCAAACCCGAACTCCCGTAGGAACCGGAATCATCGCGGATCCCAAACCTCGATGATCCGGCGAAGCGCCTCAACGTCGACGCCCGCATCAACAATGACCCGCGCCTGCCGGTTAACTCAATCTCGATCCGACGCTCCGTCGAATGTGCGGGCGCGCTCTCCGATGATGCCGCCACCGACGCCGCGGGCACCCGCTCGGCCACAACTGCCCTGACAAGCCAGCCTCGGATTTGGACCGCATCGCCCCGAAGGCTCTTCGCCAAGTCACCGATAGAGAACGCGACAAGCCGTATCGCCGGGCTCTCGCCGCAACCAGGCGCGGCTCGGGATAGGCTCTCCAAAATAATCCGCGCCTTCTCTTCCTCAGACCAACGCCGCCGCCGGCCTGTATCAACTACTTCCAGTCGATTCAACGTACTGATCGTAGGCTGTCGATACGTACAGTTCTCAACCATCAGGCCAGCTCCCCGCAAGGCGTCTCCCCCCAGAGGCTTACGGCGATCAACGCGATTCGCGGGCGTTTGTCGGAGTTGGGCATTATAGCCGCTATCAGCACGGCGAAAGTAGCGGAGTTGATCGAGATCGTGCGGGACGAAGAGGACGCTTGCCTGCCAAAAGCAGTCCGTTTGGCTTTGGCTAAAATCGCCGATCAAATCGAGGCGTTGACGCGCCAGATCGACAAGCTCAATCATCGGTGAGGTGAAGCGTGACGAGACATGCGGCGGCTGATTGCAATTCCGTCGCGGTGGCTAATCGCCTTGGCGCGCCGGCTTTCAAGGTGGTTACGATCGCGCTTGCCAACAAGATCGCGAAGAATCGCGCTTCTCACCAAGGGCGCGGGACCTATCGAAATAGTGCGGCAACTGGTGCGGCACGTGCTGAGCCGACGGACGACCAGAACAGATTGCCCGGCGCCTAGCCGGACAGAGGCGAGGTGCATAGTTTAGACGATGAACTCCACGGAACGATATCCCCAAACGGAGAGGGCAGCGTCCACGACCACGCTAAAAGAACGGACATATGACCGTACCGCTTCCGGACGAAATGTCTAAAAAAGCACTTTGTCCGCGGGGACCGTTCCACAATGTCGCACCTTTTTCCAGCCGAAAAATTGATTGGAACTTATCTCCCACATGAACTGCCAGAACCTCTTTCTACATAAGGGCGACCAGATAGACCAGCCCCCGATTGTTCTCTACGCAACTGGTAATTCCACCCGCATTCGTAGCTGCCCCCCTGGGTAGGTGTCAGGAGCTTGGGAAAGATCTATTCAGAAATTGAAGTGTTGGCTGGCAAGAGCGTTTAATGAAAGACTTGAGTTTTGTGCCGGAGACAACGAGGAAGCGGCCGGTCGCCGGCTCCGGAGATATGCTGCTGGCCTCAACAGACGACGAGCTGCATGTCCGGTGCGCGTGCTGCGAGGTATATAGGCGATCCGCTCGAATGTCCCGCCAGCGGCGTACAACCTAAAAGGCCGTCGGAGCGCTGATCTCGAGCGCGCATCGGGTGCCGCAGCCTAAAAAGCAGGTGAACAGAATCGTACTCTAACCATCGCGCAAACGATCTTTTTCGGCGCCAGTAGGAGCACCCATGTTTGCGAATAGGCCAGGCGCCAATGACGATGCCCTCAGTGGTGAACAAAGGAATCATCAACTCATCGAGCGAGAAGGCACACACGATGGTCGAGAAGGTCTTTGATCGCAGCAACGCCCTCTATGTCAAGACATTGCCACGAAAAGGTCGCGGTGTATTTGCGAATATTCGATTTAAGGTTGGAGATGTGATTGATCGCGCTCCGACGTGGGGATTTGATGACGCTACAGCCAAGCTGCTAGATTGTACGGGAGTGCTTGAGTACTACTTTGTGCGACACGATCGGCATCCTCAAGAGGCTCCTCTGACAGGCTACGTTGTTTTCGGTTTGAGCTCGCTAATGAACCACTCCTCGAACCCAAATGCACAAAGAGTGTGGACCGATAAAGAGTCCGGGGCGTGGGTGACCATTGTGGCAATAAAGGACATAGAAGTGGATGAGGAAATAACACACCGCTACATCAATATGTCCGCGTACCCTCATACTATCAACTTCATTGACTAGGAGATATCGACTGAATCGATCTAAAACGACGTATGGTGCTCGGCGATATTTGACCGGCTAGAGCCGAGTGTCTACGGCGATAATGATCCGTTGATCGGGTGTTGAATACCGTCCGGGACCACGGGATTGTTCGTCATTCGATCTTCACCGAAGATTTTGGATATTTTCCAGCGGTAAATCCTTGTCCCCCATAAGCTTACCGACAAGATGCAACGGATGCGGCCCTATGCCCCCAAGACTAAGGCATCATGGATCGCCCGATCATACGACCACGCGGAGCAGGGCGGTCCATGGAGATATCTGCCGCCGACGTTTTGGCAACTCGAACACGTTATTCAAGCGGTCGGGTGAAGGCCAGCGTTTTCAAGCGGATTTTCGATGCAGCATCGGATGATGCGGACATGGAGTTCGTCACAGTCGACGCGACAGTCGTCAAAATTCAGGGAGCAAAAGCGGAGACCCAAAATCAGGCCGTCGGCAAGTCGAAGGCGGTTGGACCACAAAATTCGTCGCGCTGACCGATGCATTTGTGCCTACCGCAAGCGTCGGGTGCAAGTACCAATACGTGGCGGTTACGTACGCATGACAGTGGTAGGCGCTGAGCGACGACATACCGAGCGACTGCAGCGCGACCGTGGCGGCACTGCTCCAGCGATGGGACCGCGAGGGTGTGGCCCAGATCGTGGATGCGCGCGTTTCGTTCCGGGTTGACCTGCCACTGCGTATTTCCTCCAGATCGAGTTAGAGCCCGGCCTGAATGATCTGAGGCCGGCAAACTGGACCATTTCTGGCTAGAGTTTGCGCTGCGTAAATCCACCCGGCTGGGAGGAGCGACGACGATGATCTTTCGCCGCAAGCCGCAACTCCGATCGGCCACGGGGCGGATGAAGGACGTATTACCGCCATTGATGCTGATCCGTGCCAGTAACATTTCGGGGCCGCACCACCATCTCTCCCAGAGTAGGTAGTGTATCGTCCAGTGCTGATGCTGTACCACGATCAGTAGCTCGCCTTGTAGGCTAGGACGCAGCTCATCAGGTAGGCACAGGTGTAGCAATGACAGGTATGGCTAATCCGTTGCAAGTCTCGCGCTTCCTTCAAATATATGACGCAGCCGCCGCCGAAAGAGGCATCAAGCTTTCGATAGGATTTGATTTTGATGATTATGTCTCGATCGCAAGGGCCGTTCCAACAAAGTCGCCGATACAGCCAAATTTCAGGCCAGATCGCTCGCCAATTAAAGCAGGCGAGGGCTATTGGATTATAGGTGTCGACAAGAACAAGGAGATCATGCTTTCAGATGCTGCTCGCCTGTATGACCTTTCACAGAGCAATTTTGCAGAGCATCTTCAATCCTTGAAGGCATTTTATGCTAATCCGATCATACATGCACATCCTGAGGACCGTTGTACCTGCATAGCGCCAAATGCAAAGAAGATGAGCGGGAAAGTAGCCTACAACGGGGACCTTTGGTTGCGCAAAGACTTTAGAGGACGGGGCATAGCCCAAATCATAACGCGAATAGCACACGGCGTGTCTTATGCGATGTGGGCTCCCGATTTTTTATGTGCGCTTGTAGCGCGCTGGCGAGTGGATAAGGGCGGCGTTCCGCAATACCGTCATCATGAACCGGGCGGGGCGATATTGCGGCTGGTGGAAGAGGATATTGTAGAGGACGATTGGCTTGTTTGGCTCACCGGCCAAGAATTGAGGGGACAGGTTGAGCGACACGATAGAATCGAGCTGATTTTAGCTTCGTGATTGCTACCCCCATGACCGAGCGGTATTTAAAATTGGTACTGGTCGCTGCGCGGGATGCGCGGCGGCAGCGACGTTGCTGCTATCGCAGCTCCGAAACACTCGGAACACTGTAGCACAAGCACATCGGGAGTTGGCGAACAACAGAATGTCAGTGCCTCCGTAAGAACGGCGCGGTCCAGTTCGCTTGTAAAAGTGGGGACTTAACCTGACAGCAAATGCTTCGTCGCGGCAGATGTCGATCTGATATCTGACCTCATGCAGCCGGCAGCAATTTCACCCTCGCCAAAGGCTATGCCAGGTCTGCATCGGCGTCTTGCCGTAGCACCAGCGGCCCTGATGTGGACGCGCCTCATTGTAGGCGCAATCCACTCATGGTGCTCGGATGGATACTCTTGCGGGACCCGACGCGGTAGAACTCTCCGAGCACGGTGCGATGAAAGAGCGCGGCAATGCCGTTGGTCTGCAGACTCTTGGTCGTCGTGCGGGTGTGATCGACGTCGTACTTGTGATGCTCGGATTGCCGTAGTACTCTGTGCCGCGTCCGCTCAGGATCCGGCTCAGCGGGATGTCCTGCGCGATCGCCAAGTCCACCTCCGCGGCCTCGATCTCGGGCACTACAGGGTTCTTCAGGAGCGGTTTCTTGCCGCCGATCTCGTCAGCGCCAACTCACCGCCTTTGCGCACAGTTCCTTGAACCGGTAGAAGTTGTCGCGGCTGTAGCCCATCATCCGATAGGCTTGGCTGACATCGCCAAGTTGCTTGGGCAGCTCCAGCATGCCGACGTTCGCGCGAATGATCTTCTGCTCTTTGTGTCATGGGACGTCTGCCTTGAGACGCTGCGGGCTGCGCGGGAGCGCCGTCTTGGTGAGCGCTCCTGCTCTCGCCCGCCGCTTTGTTCCCCTGCCAGTTTCGAACCATGCGGGAAGATGAAGTCGAAACTTCTACAGGTCCGCCTGTTCGATGGCACTGACACCAGCCTCATTCGGATGAACATCCGCTGCAACTTTCGTAGTTCTATACAAGTTCGTTCTCACCGCCGACGAATTGGTGCTGAGGGAGGATGGACTTTGCGCAAGCGCGGCCTCAACAAAATCTGCGCGCTTAGAGAGATCGCCGTCCATGTTATTGCTGCGGGTGGTGATCACGCTTCCAACCTGAATGGGCGGAGCCAGGTATGGCGATCTGCTCCTCGTGGGCGCGAAGCAAAGGTCACTCGACACTCAAAAAATGGGCTGCCGTGTCAGGCCACGCGCCTGGTGTGGATGATCTGCGGGCTGGCCGGATTATTGGGTCGATGTTGAGCGACCCTTCGATCGACAGTGGCCATTTCGAACAACAAGTACTTGAACGCCGGGCGCGCTTCAGGAACAGGGCGCCAAAGATATTGTTCTGTTCGAGTGCAACCCAAGTATTGCGATGGTTCCTAACTCTAAAACGTCAATCCGTTGGAGCTGCACAAGCGTGGTTGAAGGGTATGCGTCTCAGGCGACACCTGCCAAATGCATCTGTGACTGTCCACACGTGTCACCTGCAGGATTCTCGACTTACCGCGCTCCAATATTTGTTCCGTCGAAAGTGAATTCGAGCAGAAGGGGGGCGATCTCATAAGAGCAGCATATGACAAATTTCGGGAGTGCTCTCACGGCTCGACAAGCGTTTCTCAAATTGTCACCGAAAGTAGCGCGCTTAAACTCGCGAAACTGTGTTCGGTTTTGATGACGAATACAGCAGGTGCAAAGAGAAATTCCACTCCCATTTCGGGGGAAGAAGATCGCTCGCGCTTACATAATCACCTAATGTGCATCTTAGCAGCGCGAGCAACAGCGCCCTCGCCGCTCATCAGATCGTATTTTCAGGTCGATACATTTCTCACTCTCATGATCAGCATGGCGGCCGTGCGCGTTGTGCAGCGAGGCCGAACTTCGAACCGCCCTTGATCACGTTGGCGGCTGGATGCGCCGACGTACAGAAGAATCGGCTGTCTGTTGCCGATCGCCCCATAGCGCCGCTCTTCGTTATGAACCATGCTGGTAGTCCCATAGGTCAAGGTAGCGCGACACGAACTCGCTGCCTTGATCGACGCGGATTGTCGCCGGGCATCCCACTTCCGTGGCCGTTTCCAGTATCGCCACGAATTGCTGCCGGGGAAGGTGAACCGTGGCTGCAGCACCGGTTAGAAACGGGCGAAAATATTGACGATCGGGAGCACGCGCAGCTTATGTCTTGTCGCCAACTGATCGTGGACAAAATCTATCGCCGAGGTCTCGTGCGCCCGCGTCGCAGGCCAGCGATCATTGCACAGTGTCGCCTTGACCCGGCGCTTCGGAGTGTTGTTGCGCAATTGCAGGACCAACTCGCGATAGATCCGCCGCGTCTTGATCTGGCCGTGGCGCGATCCCCTCGCGGCGCAGCAGAAACTGGACGCGGCGGTATCCGTAGCGAACGCGAACTTGCAGATCTCCTTGATCCGATCTTTGAAGGCTGCCTGGCGGGAGCGACGTGACTTGCAATGGTAGGTCGACCGGTCGAACGCAGGGGCTTCATAAGCTTGCGGATCGAGACCTGCCACTCATTACAAACTTCGTCGACCAGCTTGCGCTTCCCGGCCACGCTTCATAGCTTTCCGCGGATCACGTCCTGCAGCATCTCCTTGTCGAGCGACAGATCCGCCACCAGCTTCTTCAGCTTGGCGTTCTCCTCCTCGAGCTGTTCTAACCGGCGCATCTCGGTCGGCAGCAGACCGTCATACTTCGTCTTCCAGTTGAAATAGGTCGCCTGGCTGATTCCGGCCCTGCGGCAGATGTCCGCCACTGCAATCCCGTCATGGCTCTGCTTCAGGATGAATTCTCTCTGGCGTCCAAAAACTTCGATGCCTTCATCGTCGTCCGCTCCTCCCACCGAGGGGATTCGGCCACGAAACTCAAGCCAGAAAAATGGTCCAGTTTGCCGGTCTCAGATCAGGTCACCTC
The DNA here is from genome assembly GCF_045571415.1 of Bradyrhizobium sp. LMG 9283. Classification (NCBI taxonomy): domain Bacteria; kingdom Pseudomonadati; phylum Pseudomonadota; class Alphaproteobacteria; order Hyphomicrobiales; family Nitrobacteraceae; genus Bradyrhizobium; species Bradyrhizobium sp. LMG 9283. Next base: position 7,154,160 of record NZ_CP120691.1, on the reverse strand, counting down.
AAATCCGAGCACCGAACGTGCCGCAGCTACTCTGGTACAGCCAGGGCCCAACGCCATCAGCGCGGTCCGGGCCGCCGCAGGCTACAATTTCCGTCGCCTTATGCGCTGGCTGAGGCTCTTTCTGTTCGACATCCTGGCGCCAACGGTCGCTCGCCCTCAGTTCATGCCGCGCTGAAATCCACGTTCTTGAAGACCGACGGCTATCCTCGCTTTACAACGCCAAGAATTGCCCGCGCCTCAGCTGGCGTGGCGACGCTGGAGCCCATGCGCTCAATGATCCCAACGGCATTGTCCACGAGTTCGGCGTTGGATGCCAGCACGCCACGTCGAAGATAGATGTTGTCCTCCAATCCAACGCGGACATGGCCGCCCATTGCCACTAATTGTGCGACCATAGGCATTTCGTCGACACCGCAGCCGAATCCGCCCCAGACGGCCCCTGACGGCAGAAGCTCTCGCATCGCTTGCACAGCAACGGGGACAGCGGGAGCGCCATAGCCGGTACTGAAGCAGAATTGGAAAATGGGAGGAGCGTCAATTGTGTCTTCCGATATGAGCTTCTTAGCAGTTTCAATGTGACTCAGATCAAAGCACTCAAGCTCAGGCTTGACGCCGGCTTCTCGCATGAGCTTCGCAAGCTCTCGCAGATCCGACATTCGTGCCACAAAAATCCGTTCCCCGAAGGCCATGGTACCACAATCCAAGCTAGTAAGCTCTGGTTGAAGTTTCACGGCGTGGAGGCACCGCTCCGTAGGTTTCTTAAGTGTAGTTGCTGTACCAATTTTTATCGGATCGACGGAATCGAGCGCCAGTTCTCCGGCGGCTCCGCTAGTCAAGTTGATGATGACATCAGTAGATGCGTCCCGGAGCCTCTTGACGACTTGCTCATATAGCTCAAAGCGGTTCGAGGGGGCTCCGGTGTCTGGATCGCGAACGTGAATGTGGACGACCGCAGCCCCCGCCTTTGCTGCCTCCAGCGCTGCATCCGCAATTTGCGGCGGCGTCTTCGGAATATTTGGGTGCTTCGCAAGGACCGCAGCGTTCCCACCGGTGACTGCGCACGTGACTATGATTTTCCGAGACATCAAGAACTCCTATTATATGCCCGTTTATATGCCGTGAGAGCCAACCCGTGCCGGTGGCGAACGCATGTGGATGCCCGATTGTGTAGCCATGGCGGCGCTGTTGCCATCCGTTCCGCGTGTTTAGTGCGGCCGCGAATCCGGTGTCGACGGCAACCAAGATCGAGGAAGGTGATCTCCGGATACCTATCGACCACTGCGTCGAGCGAATGGACGGACCGCTGGCGCTGATCATGGCAATACTTTTGATCGTTGAATCATCGCATTGGCTGCTGCGGGCGTGCGCGAATTGAGGTGAACATTCGGCTTCACCGCAGCGTGTCTCCTCGCTGTCGTACATGCCGCCACCGGATCATTTACGGCGATCAGCTCCCGTTTGAGCACTGTATTGCTGGGGTTGGCTCTAGGAATCGTCGGTGTGAATGCGGCGTACCGCGGCGTCTTGAACGCGGCAAGTGCGCACGAACATGCATTGAAAACGCGCGCCAGTACCAGATTGTCTGGCTTGATGCCGTCCGTCAGTTCGACGTGAATGTTGGCCTCCTCGCCGCGCTTCACATCGCAAATGGGCACGGCGGCCCAAATCCGCAATCTTGGGGATGACCGCCTCCGCTTTTGCAGCGATGTTCTTGCTCGAGCGGCGCGCCATGCCTTCCTGCGTCCCACCGGCCATTGCTCGCCGAAATCATCGCGACGCATCGGATTGGCGGCCTTGAGCCATCCGCCTGCAAATGACGCGGCATTTGGTTCCGGTCCATTCCAATAGCACTTGAGGATCCCGCGCCCCTTCATCCACAGATCGCCGACGTCGCCGATCGGCGTGGGGCTGCCATTTTCGTTCACCAGCCGCAGCGCCCGAAAAGGACCGCGAATCCCGGCCGAACCCGAGTCGGCCAGCTCGTCAGGCTGGTTCGGCCTTTGTGTGCCGAAACCGATTTCCGTCATTGCGTACGCTTCGTCGGTACGCACTCGAAACCGATTTCGGAATTGCCATACCGTATCAGGACGCCAGCCCCATTTCAGGATGTGCTTAAGGCATGGCGCTCCGTCTTCGTCGGCGGCCTCGGCCCGGCGCGCTATCATCTCGGGAACCTGGCACCACTCGATACGATGCTGCTTGACCCAGCAGACGAAGCGCATCGAGCTGAGTTGCGGACCGAGGTAAAGCGTGCCGCCGTGTCGACACGACTTCAGAAGATGCACTGGCGGATCGAAATAGAAGAAAGGCTGCGTAGATCGGCACTTAAAGTACGGCTGCTCGCACCAACACGCTTCCTGGCACGAAAACACACTCCAGTAGTCGGGGGCCAACATGCAGTCCTCGGGAAATCTCGTTTTCCTCCAGGTATTTTGAATGTTCAATTGGTCGTCGGAGCGGATGTCTTCCTGCACCGAAGAACCGTCGCGACCGTTGAGCAATGCATCGAAATTCGTGACTGCCCCGCGAGAAGGCTGTCTAATGAGAATTATTCGCTCCTTGGCGAGGTGGTACGGCCAACGCTCAATCGTCGAAATCACTGACCATGCGGCCCCGTCCACGACAGCGGACTTGGCCTGCGTATTTCTGAGGACGTATTCAATCACCCTAAACGTGTAGCGGATGTTGATCGGCACCATCACCTCACTGCGTTTCGCAAACGCGAACCACATGAGTGGGAATTCGATGCGACCACTTTTGCGGACGCCGAAAGCGCGCAGCGCATTTGCATATTCGTTGGAACAAAGGTCCGTTTCGGAGTTGGGGGCACACCCGCCGCGCTCGAAGACGTCAGTTGCGGTAAGCGAGCTGTACGGTCTCGCCCGCATTGAAACCATCTGCCCGATCATGACAGTCTCACATGTGGATTCCAATGCCTCGCCTTGAGCAACGCATTTGCTATGCGCTCTTGCAAATGGGTTTGCGTCAATTTTGTAGGATTTAACATTCGAAAATTGGGGGAGCCTCAGATAGTTTTCCCGACGGCTTGCCTGTATAGCAGATTAGTAATTGATCTACCTCATTAACGAGGATCGAGACACTACCTACTCTAGTAACGAATGTAGTATCGACTTATTGTGTCGGCATTCAGAATTCAAGGTGTGGCGGCGCTTTGATCGAGGCGTTGCCCGCAAACCCGACGAGTTGGTAATCGTTGTCGATCGCTGTTCTTCACGAACCGCTAAGCGCACGAAGGCCGGCTATCACCATCGAGGAAGTTGAGAAGGCTTCTTCGCCGAACATCGCCGTCGAAAGGCACGCGACCCCGCCGACTGCGAGACGACAATAGTCGGAACGGGGCGATCCCGAAGACGATCTTGATGGACGACAGTGAGATCGAGATTGCGATGCTTCGCGACCGCTTCGGCGGCTTCGCCGGCGTCTTATTGGCTTCGACAAGTGTTTGAGAGCCTGTACGCCCACGGCCTGAATAGTGCGGAGATCCAGGGTCACCTGGCCGAACTGTATGAAGCAGAAGTTTTGCCGCCTCGGCCAGCCGGGTCGTCGGCGCGCTCCTCGACCAAATGCGGAGATTGCAGACCACTCGACGCGATATATCCAGTGGTCTTCTTCGACGCATTGCGCGGCAAACTACGCAACGAAGACATGATCAAAACCAAGAGGGTTCCACGCGGCCGCTTGCGCTTAAGACGGACGTCGACCGGTGATGAACAGCTCCAGCTTGATCGCTTCGGCCCCGACTAGCGTCCTGCCAACTTTGCGAATCAATTAGAACCGGCGGGATCGGTGAATCAAACACCGCAGACCTCTGAGCCCATCGTGCACTAATGCGCAACAGCAGTTCGGCAAACATTTCCGGGAGCGCCCCGATGACAAATCATATTACACCGACAGCAATGATCGCTTAGCCAGCGCCGTCGCTCTAAACTCTCTCACCTGCGGCGCGCCTCCGGGGCTCGGCGCGGACAGCAAACTCGTCGGAACACTGAGAGTCTCATCCTTGCTCACCGATCCAATTCATTCTTCATAGGACCCTCACCAGAGCGCGCTGGTACTCCTGTTCGCGCAGTTTCTGTTTCCATCCGCGAGAGCTTCGCCCGCGCCGTAGTACTAAGCGCTGGGTGTTCAGTCCCGGCATTGCTGGAGCGGGTAGAGTGTGAATTGGTTGTGGCTGGGAGGTCTAGCATTTTCAGATGGGTATTAGGCCCTTCAGGGTCGTCAACGGCATCTCAAAACGCACACTCGTGAAAAGCTGGAAATCCGCTCAACGGCTTGGACAATTGATGGACGACTGCTTATGCCTGACTGCTGTACCGATTAGGTGGCCGCTTGAGACCGAGGTTCTCTCGTAGTGTCTGTCCGGAATATGCTGGCTTGAATTTGCCTCGTCGGCGCAATTCGGGAACGACGAGCTCGACGAAATCCTCAAGTCCACCGGGAAATGTAGCGGGCATAACATTAAATCCATCAGCCGCCTGGTGATCAAAGGCATCCACCATGGCATCGGCAATTTCGTCCGGCGTTCCAACAACCATCAGATGACCTTTGCTGTCAGATATAAAGCGGATTAGCTGTCTCCAAGTGAGCTTCTGGCGTACGGCTAGGTCGAGAAGCACCTTCTGACGACTCTGGATGAAATTCGTCTGCGGTAGCGCCTCGGGGACCAATGAGTCGAGGTCCGTTGAACGTAGGTCGGTGACATACCCAAGCAAACGCTCGGCCGTGCCAATTAGAACGTCGATGTGCGTATACGACTGGAATCTTTGTAGCTTATCGGAGGCTTCCTGCTTGGTCCTGCCAACGATCGGAACGATGCCTGGCATGACCAGTACCTGATTGTCCTTCCGTCCACGTGCGCGCGCTTTCTCTTTGAGAGTTTCGTAGAATTTCTTGCCGTATTCCAAATAAGGCGCGACAGAGAATACAACCTCAGCATGCTCTGCAGCGAATTCTGTTCCGACATCAGATGCGCCGGCTTGAACCAAGACAGGATATCCTTGAGGCGGTCTTGCGATGTTTAGCGGGCCTCTGACTGATAAGTAGTCCCTTCTGTGGTTAAGCAAATGCATCTTCGTTGTGTCAACAAAGATACCACTCCTCTTGTCGCGGATGAAAGCGTCGTCTTCCCATGTATCCCAAAGACCCTTGACAACTTCTACGAATTCTCTCGCTCGATGGTAGCGCGTGTCATGATCAGGAAGTGCCTCTTCCCCGAAATTTGCGGCTTCAAACTTAAATCCCGAGGTGACAATATTCCACGCCGCACGTCCGCGCGATAGATGATCAAGTGATGCTAACATGCGCGCAAGGTTATAAGGCTGGCAGTACGTCGTCGTCGCTGTTATGACAAGCCCGATGTCTTGTGTTCGCGATGAAAGCGCCGACAATAGCGTGATTGGCTCGAACCCATCATTGCGGCCCACACGAGCTATGGTAGCGTGATCTGGGTCCATTACGCTTGGACTATCGGCGAGAAACAGAAAATGAAATCCCGCGGTCTCCGCAAGGGCCGCCAGACGAGCATAATGGTCGATATCAACGCCGCCATTCGCTGGCACGTTCGGATCGCGCCATGCGCCTTCGTTGTGTCCTGCCTGAACGATGAACAATCCCAGCTTCATTTCGTGATTGCGCTGCATGTCGTATCTTTCTCTTGAATTGTATTGTCCTCGCCACTGCGTTCAGCTGATGAGTTGTGTGGCCGGCGACAATGCAATGTTGTAGCGGACCTATAGCCCCCGAGTCACCCACCCGACGCCTGTCGATGCGATAGGTGACATGCTCCTGTTATCTCTATCAATCACCAGCGTTGGTAGTTGATCGGAGAAAAAATTGTTGCACCTGGTAACTCCTCGATCGTTTGGATCTGCCTACAACCGTGATCTTCACGTCGCTTACAAGCCATCGCCGCGCCACCTCATCAGCATAGCAAGCCTCAATGTGTCAGGTCGTTCGATTTGCCGGAGGTAAGATACGGAGCCATAACGACCAGCCAGCTGTTGCAGAGCCGATAAGAGGTGCCTCGTAGCCAAACAGATTCATCGCGACCGAAGACGTGTGGGTTTGCTGGCCTAATACGGGTATCGCTTGCAGCCCCTGATGTTGTGCCTGCTGTGCCACCACAACGGTATAAGGCTCGAAACAGTCTGTTTCTGATCGAGCCGAGCGCCCGCCATGATGACGAGGGAACGACGCGACCGGCGCACGCCCGCATTGTACTGGCGGTCCTTGTGAACCAACTGAAGGAATTGGACCGGCAGGTCGAGGCCATCGAACGCGAGCTTGCTCAGATCCAGCGAGTAAATTCCGATGGCGAACTTGCTGTCCTCGATTCTCGGGATCGGTCCCATAACGGCCTCTGGCCGCGACCGTGCCGGACGCGACCATGTTCCGCTCCGGGCGGGAGTTCGCGGCCTGGCTTGGCCTGACCCCTAAGCAGAATTCCACCGACAGGAAGGATCGGCTCGGCCGGATTACAAAACAGGGCGATTCCTGTCTCAGGCACTTGCTTGTCATCGGAGCACGTAGTTTCGTTCGGTACCCAAAGGCACGCTCGCGGTTTGGAGACGGCTGCATCGAAGCCCTGCTTGAGCCGTCCGGGAGGCAGACAGCGAGATGTCGGCCACCGACGTCAGGCACTTGCGGGTGCACTCGTCGAGCACGGTCGGGATGCGGAAGCAGCGGCGATCGGTGAGCTGATCCGAGACGAAGTCGCGACCAGCGGTCGTTCGGTGCCATCGGCACTGTCTTCAGCGCCCGAGTCCCAATCGCTCACTTCCGGCCGCCTCCGCGGCGCGCCGCGAGCCTTTCTTCCCGGTAGAGCCGGAACAGCTTCTTATGGTTGACCAGGTATTCCAACCGCTTGAGCAGCACGTGCAGGCGTCGATAACCGAAGCCGCGGCGCTCCTGAGCGATCGCTCGCATGCCTTGGCGACGGATGGTGTTCCGGTATCTCATGGTCATGCGGCAACAGCCGATAGCTTTATACGCCAGCCGTTCGCACATCCCCCGAAGGAGTCCTCGCAGATGCGCGACAGCTTTCCGCTTGTCACGGGCGTCGCTATCTCTTTTCCAAGAGATCTCTTTTCCAAGAGATCCTTCAAGGCTGAGTTGTCCAGCATAGACTCGACCAAAGCCGGTTGAGTCGCGTCTTCTCATGCTCCAGCGTCTTCAGTCACTTGGCCTCCGAGATATCCATCCTGCCAAACTTGGCTTTCCGTTTGTAGCTGCTGGCGTCGCTGACGCCATGGTTGCGCCACAGATCGGCGACTGAAACACCGGCCTCGTGCTCCTTCAAATCCCGATGATCCGCTCTTCCGAAAGGCGGTTGCGCTTCATGCTCTAGTCCTAGTCTGGGCCAGAACGAATTTCAAACCGGCAAGCTCAGCGCGGGCGGGTCTCACGAGCCTGATGACCAGCTTAGTTCTCCAATCTGCTGTGAGGGTAACGATGCCGCTCGCGAGGGAGGCGATCATAATCGACGACAAGGTCAAGCCGCATCATCTGAATACAAGCACTGCCGCGAGCAAGAACCTCACGACATATGAACTGCAATCGAGCGCGCCATAGATGCCAAGAGCGTTGTCGGTGTGGACGGCTGCGACACGGGGCGCCTCGAAGAAATTGAAATTCTATAACGAGTGCTTGGCATACCCCACTTTATCGCACCTAAGGCTCGGCCAATGCCACACTCGCGCCGGCGCGAAAGAAAGATGCCGCGTTATTTGCGGGGAAGCGGAAAGTCGGTAGGTTATGGCCTGCTGGCGGCAGCATGCGTCACCCTGCCAGAGGTGATCTCAACGTGCTCAGTTGGCTGTTGGACACAAGGACATGACCTTTTGGGCGGACCGATGAATGCGCGCTTAGACTCCTCAAAAAGTCCATGAGCCGCTGCGCGTCGCCAGCCGCGGTTATCAAGCAAGAACTATTGTCGCGATCGCAAGGGGATCAACGGATATACGCGGTAGGCGGCGACGCCGAGTAGATGGACACGGCTGGCTGAAATATTTCCCGATGATCGACCCAATGCCGGAGGGGCAGACCTCCGCGTGTGCTAGGGTGGTGATTGCAGAACCGAACTGCCGCCCGCCTACGAACCGCCTCGCCCAACCCGGTTATCGCCAGCGCTTTTCCTCACTGTCGTAGGTGCCGGCAAGCGGATCGCTCACCGCCATCAACTCACGTTTCATCACCTTCTCACTAGATGTGGTTCTTGGAAGCGCGGGAATGAAAGCGATGTACCGGGGCACCTTGAACATGGCGAGACGCGCTCGAGCGTGTTCAAGAATGCGTTCGACCGGCAGGTCGGCGGGCTTGACGCCCTGGTTCAATTCCACATAGATCTTGACTTCCTCGCCGCGTCTCATATCGCGAACCGGCACGGCGGCCACATCTGCGATTTCAGGTATCTCGCGGATAATCGCTTCCACCTCGCGAGCAGCGATATTTTCGTTCGAACGTCGTATCATTTCCTTCTTACGACCTTCGAACCAATAAAAGCCGAGTTCATCGCGGCACAGCAGATCTCCGGTTTTGAACCAGTCGCCCTCGAATTGGCTGGCGTTCGCTTCCGGTTTGCCCCAGTATCCCTTGAAGATGGCCCGCCCCTTCACCCACAACTCGCCGACTTCTCCGGTTTTCGCGAGCGTGCCATCTTCGTTGACGAGCCGCAGCTCCCGAAAAAGCGCACGATGGCCGACCGAACAGGTATCCTCCATCTGCGGAATATCTCCGACGAATTGTGTACCCATTCCGATTTCTGCCATGCCGTAGTTGTTCTGGCCACGCACGCCGAAACGCTCGCGGAACTGGGATATCGCCTCGGCACTCCACCCAAGTGAATACACGACCTGCCTCAGACTTTTCAATGCGTCCGCTTTGGCCTGACGTGCAACAAGCTCCGGCAACAGACACGACTCGATTCGGAACTTATTGATCCAATCGATGAACCGCGTCGAACTGAGCTGCTGAGCCTGGTACAGCGTGCCTCCCTGTCGGTACGCTCTCAGAACCTGCATTTGCCCGTAAGCATAAAAAAATGGCGCCCAGCACAGGTATCTCTTACAAGGCTCATAGTCGGAGCAGGCAAATGCGTACGAGCTGACACCGAACCAGTCGTGCGTCAACATGCAGCCCTTTGGAAATCCCGTAGTTCCGCCGGTGTGCGCGATCACGAGCAGGTCGTCTGGATGAACATCCGCATCGACGGGCAAGTCGTCGAAACCCTTCAATAGCTCATCAAGAGCAGCCCCCCTAGTAGGGTGCCCGATAACGATCACCCGATCCTCAGTGAGATTTTGCGGCCAAGGCTTCATTTCCGAGAACACCGGCCATGCAGACTCGTCGACGATAGCAAATTTCGCCTGAGTGTCGCTAAGGACGTACTCCATCTCCCTCGCTGTGTAGCGCGTGTTGATCGGAACCAGAACTGCACCAAGCTTTGCAATCGCGAACCACAGGATCGGAAACTCGATGCGATTTGGTAGAACTACGCCGATGCGGTCGCCCTTGCGTACTCCAAACGCACGCAGCGCATGCGCATAGGTGTTCGACCAGCGGTCCATTTCTAAGTAGGTAGCGCGCTCGCCGCGCTCGAAAATGTCGATCGCAATCGTGGAGCCGTGCCTTTGCGCCTGCATTGCGACGAGCTGCCCGAGGGTGATGGTTTCGTACGCCGACTCCAGGGCCTCCAGGCCGCGCAGCTCATCTGCGACGCGGTCTGCCAACTGGCATCGAGACGAGTTTATCGGGATCATCAAAACACTCCGGATGAAGAACAAAGCCAAAACAGAGTGCACCCGCCCTGAGACGCTGACAACCTGTTAAATTTGGTCTCGTGCCGCCCAATTTGCGCCGCTTTGGATGATTTTGCGCGACCTCCTGCATCCTTCCCAGCCTGATGCAAATATCCTCGATGTGCTCCATCGCGACGCCAGTGCCCACGTTGATGGCTAGAGTTTTCGCTGCCGAATCCCCTCGGCTGGACGAGCGGACAACGTTGAAGGGCTCGAAGTTTTCGGACGCCCAGAGACGGTTTATCCTGAAGCAGAGCCATGACGGGATTACAGTGACGGACATCTGCCGCAGGGCCCGGATTAGCCAGGCGACCTATTTCAACTGGAGGAAGAAGTGGCGGTCTGCTGGAGACGCGGCGGTTAAAACAGCTCGAGGAGGAGAACGCCAAGCTGAAGAAGCTGTTGGCGGATCTGTCGCTTGACAAGGAGATGCTGCAGGACTGATCCGCGGAAAGCTATGAAGCTTGGCCGGAAGCCCAAGCTGGTCGGCAGGTTTGCGGTGAGTGGCAGATATCGGCTGGTAAGTCTAGAACGTGATTGCTTCATGTTGAAGCGTATCCGGCGTTGGCGAGATAGTTGGCGCATTCCTGCGGCGTGAAGCAATCCAACCAGGCGCCGATGCGCTTCCAGGTCGCCTCTACGGTTCGCTCAGCTGCCTTTCTGAGTAAGGTTTTGAGCTTGGCAAAGACCTGCTCGATCGGACTCAAGCCCCTTGTGACTACCGAGATTGTCGATGATGACAACGTCGCCGGGCTTAAGTGAGGGAACCAGTACCTGCTCGACATAGGCCAGGAAGCTTTCGCCATTGATCGGCCCATCGATCACACAGGGAGCGCTGATGCGGTCGTGGCGCAGCGCCGCGAGGAAAGTCAAGGTCCGCCAGCGGCCGTGAGGTGCCTTGGCGACCAGCCTCTCGCCGCGGCGCGCGCGGCCGTGGGTGCGCGTCATGTTGGTCTTGGCCCAAGTCTCATCGATGAAGACCAGACGGGTGGGATCAAGCCGCCCTTGATACTTTTTCCACTGCGCCCGCCGCCGGGCGACGTCGGGGCGATCCTGCTCGCTGGCGTGCAGGCTTTTTTTTGAAGCTGATGCCTTCGTGCTCGAAGAAGTGCCACACCGCGTAGTAGCTGACCTTGATCCCGCGCTCTGCCAGCTCTGCAAGCAGCGCGCGCAAGGTGATGTCCGGTTGCTGGGCAAGCCGCTTGAGCAGCCAATCCCGTTCGGAAGACAGCACATAGGGACGATGGCCGCCCAGCCGGGCTGCGGCGCTTCCAGTCGCCCGATACCGCTGTGACCACTTCACTACGCTGGCAACGCTGACCTTGAAGGTTGCCGCCACTGACCGGCAGCTTTCGCCAGCCGCCACTGCAGCAACGACCCGCTCGCGCAAATCAAGCGAATAGGCTCGCCCCATGGGATGCTGGCCTCCAGCCCAGCCAGCATCTTGAATCAGAACCCGCCTGATTTGGGAATCCCCAATCGATTCAGCCTCAGGCGATCATGCTCTAGTGAAGCCCTCGCGTTCACCGCCTTTTGCGTAAATCAGTACGTTGTTGAAGGCGTAGCCGATTTGCCGGGTGATCAGACCAAACGCATCAATTTTTGTGCGGTTGGTATCAGCTGGGAAGGCGACGCTGATATTGGAGCCCGTGAAATCAGCCCAGTTTGCTGATTCCGATGATCTCGCCCGGGTGTACCGATTTGATCTCGCCCAGGATTCCGAGATGATCTCGCCCACCATTCCGATTTGATGTCGCCCGGGGCGCGAGGCGTTCTGGCTGTCTGGTTTCTGGCATCGGCGAAGCCGCGTGGTCAATCTTGAATCGCGGCTCGACGGGTTGGTTTTTCTGTTGCTCCTGCTGTGGGCATGTGGGCGACGCTCTTGCGTTGTCCAAGCGTAGCGGCATGTCCACAGCGCCACAGGCTCAAGCCTTTCGGTCGGGTTTGCGGGTTCGCCGCATGCTTTCGCCGTTGAGATCGATCCGGTGGGCGTTATGGACCAGGCGGTCGAGGACGGCGTCGGCGTAGGTGGGATCGCCGATCAGCGCGTGCCATTGATCGACCGGGAGCTGGCTGGTGACGATGGTGGAGCGGCGGCCGTAGCGGTCCTCGAGGATCTCCAGGAGGTCGTGGCGGGCGGCGGCGTCGAGCGGCTCGAGGCCCCAGTCGTCGAAGATGAGGAGATCGACGCGGCCAAGCGCGCGCAGCAGGCGGGAGTGGCGGCCGTCGCCGCGCGCCAAAGCGAGATCGGTGAACAGCCGCGGGACGCGCTGGTAGAGCACGGAGCGATTGTCACGGCAGGCCTTGTTGCCGAGCGCTGAGGCGAGCCAGCTCTTACCGACGCCGGAGGGCCCGCAGATCAGCAGGTTAGCGTGGTCATCGATCCAGCGGCCTTCGACCAGCTTCGTCAGCAGGCTGCGGTCGAGGCCGCGTGGAGTGCGGTAGTCGATGTCTTCGACGCAGGCCTCCTGGCGCAGCTTGGCGTATTGCAGCCGCTTCGACAGCCGCTTGTCGCGTCGTAATGACGCTTCGCGTTCGAGCAGCAGCGCAAGCCATTCGGCGTGGCCGAGGCTTGCGGCCTCGCCGCCGGCTTCGATGTCGGCGAAGGCCTTGGCCATGCCATGCAGGCCGAGCGCGTAGAGTTGATCGAGGGTCGGATGCGTGAGCAAGATGTGATCTCCTAATTGTAGTAGCGCGGCCCGCGGATGTTGGGATGAAGGATCGGCGCGTCGTCCGCGGAGCGCTTGGGTGAAGGACGCCGATCGAGATTGTTGGCAAGGATCGATTTGACCGAGCCGTACGTGCGCGCGCCAATATCGATCGCCCGCATGGCGGCGGCATCGAGCCGCTCGTGCCCGTAGGATCGGGCGAGCCGGATGATGCCGAGACAGGCGCGGAAGCCCTGTTCCGGATGCGCCCGCTCGTCGAGGATCAGGTCGCACAGCGCCGCGGTGGCCGGCCCGATCGAGGCGGCGTCCTTACGGATGCGCTCGATGGTCCAGCCAGCGTAGCGCCGATGACTGGAGGCCATATGCTCCGGCACGGTCGTGTGCTTGTGGTTGCCGCTCATGCGCTGATGCGCGGCGATCCGCTCACCCTTGTGGAAGATCTCGACGGTGCGAGCCGTGAAGCGCACCTCCACCTCGGCGCGGACGAAGCGATGCGGAACGCTGTAATAATGCGCCTCGACCTCGACGTGATAATCGATGCTGACCCGGCAGATCCGCCACTCGGCGAACTCGTAAGGGTTCTCCGGCAGGGCCTTCAGCGCTGGCCGGTCGATCTCCTCCAGCAGCTTGCGGCGGGTGACACCGAGCCGCCTAATCGGTCGCTCCTCGTTGAGCCGGATCATCAACTCGGCGATCGCCGCGTTGACGTCGGCGAGGCTGTGGAAGGTGCGGTGGCGCAGCCGCCCGAGCAGCCAGCGTTCGACCATCAGGACCGCCTGCTCGACCTTGGCCTTGTCCCGCGGCCGTCGCGGCCTGGCCGGCAGAATGGCGGTGCCGTAATGCGCCGCCATGTCGGCATAGCTGCGATTGATCCTGGGATCGTAGAGACAGGCTTTGATCACAGCGACTTTGGTGTTGTCCGGCACCAGCAGCGCCGGTACGCCGCCGATCGCCTCGAAGGCGCCGACGTGGCCGCTGATCCAATCGGCGAGCCCCTGCGTCCAGGTCGCCTGCGCGTAGGTGAAGCTCGATGCGCCGAGCACCGCGACGAAAATCTGCGCACTGCGCCGCTCGCCGGTGCGCCGGTCGATCACCACCGGGACGCCGTCGCCGGCATAGTCAACGAACAGCTTGTCGCCGGCCGCATGCGACTGGCGCATCGTCACCGACAGCCGGCCTTCCCAGGCGCGGTAGAGCTCGCAGAAACGCGAATAGCGATACCCGCCGGGCTCGCCCGCGATGTACTCCTCCCACAGGATCGACAGCGTCACGTGCTTGCGCCGGAGCTCGCGGTGCACCGCCGCCCAGTCCGGCTCGGCCTGCCGGCGATGGCCCCGCCGGGTGCCGGGACCGGCTCCCGCGCTGGCGAACAGCCGGGCTTCCAGCACAGCGTCGGTGATGGCGTCGGGCAATGGCCAGGTCAGCCCCGCCGCCTCGAACCGGTGGATCGTCAACCGCACCGTCGAAGGGGCTGTCCCCACCCGCCGCGCAATCTCGCGGGTCGGCATCCCGGCCGACTTCAATCTGATCACATCGCGCACATGGCGCATCGCAAACCTCTCCGTCGGCATCCAGGTCCCCCTTCGCAAAGCCGAAAGGCGGACCGTATCGGAGCCAGAAGAGGCCTCGTCACCCCGGGCGACATCATCCCGGAATGGTGGGCGAGATCATCTCGGAATGGCGGGCGAGATCAAATCGGAACGGTGGGCGAGATCATTCCGGAATGGTGGGCGACATCGAGCGGAATCAGCACCCAGTTTCCCTGGCCATCGAAAACGAGCACAAGCTGGCCTATCCGCCATCGAGAAATCGATACGCCGCTTTGTCGCTTTTGTTGAGTTCGTGACGCAGGTGTTTCAGCCAAGCACGTGTTCGCCTCAGAGCCGATTGAGAAGCAATCAAAAAAGGGTGTTCGGCGCGATCAGCTAAGTGGCACGAGTTTTGATGCTCTTCCTTGCGGCGCGGCAGGAGCTGCTGGCTGGCATCTGTCCGGGGTTGCCGTCATGGGTGGCACGGAGGAGGCAAAGTGGCATGTCGCTTTGCTATCGGATGGTGGGCATGGCCGAGTTCATGACCTCCGACGGTATGCGCGGGTCTTGTCGATCTCGGGGAGAAGATTTTGAAGACTGACTGCAGCCGCTCTCTTTGGACGGCGAGTTCTGGCCTAGCGGGTTCAAGAGCTTGTGCGCTCGTGCCTTCTCTTGGTTCCTTCCTGGAAGTCAGCAATGCGATCCGCTTCGGCTCTTCGTAACGAGTCACAGGAGGTGCTTGCATGAGCTTGGATATTGATTGCGATGGCGCGCCGCAGGACAGCCCCGCCGCAGGTCAAGTGTTCCGCGATCTTGGCGTTGAACCGATCATTAATTGCGCCGGCGTGCGTACCTCCTACGGCGGATGCAATCCAACGCGAGCTGTGCACGCCGCAATGGAAGCTTCGGGTCGAGCCTTTGTCGTTCTGAATGAACTGGCGGAAGCGATTGGACGGAAATTGGCTACGCTCACCGGTGCCGAATGGGGGCTCGTGACCGCTGGAAGTGCAGCAGCAGTAAGCCAGGCTGTTGCTGCTTGCGTAGCGGGTAACGATCCAGAAAAAATGCTGAAGCTCCCGTTACGAGGCGAGAAGGTGGTGGTTGTCGCTGCTGATCAACGGATGGCCTACGAGCATGCAATTCGAGCAGTCGGTTGTATGGTGCTTTCTATCTGCCGTGCCTCAGACTTGGACCAGCTTCCAATTGAGAACGTTGCAGCAATATGCGTTGTCGCTTCAGAAATTCCAAAGTCGGTCCTGCCCTTCGAAGAAATCGCTCTACGCACCAAGCAACTGGAAATTCCGCTGATCGTGGACGGGGCCGGAGAAGCCCCAAACTTTCCCAACGTTTGGCTTCAAAACGGGGCCGATCTGCTCATTCATTCAGGCGGGAAGTATATCAGCGGACCGCAATCTACCGGCTTCTTACTTGGTTCGGAAAGATTATGCAGAGCCGCGTACCTGAACGGCCCCCCTGGCCAATCGTTTGGTAGGTCAATGAAGGTTGGTAAAGACGAGATCATTGGCGCTTACGTCGCGTTGGAGCAATGGGTTATGGGAGGGGCCGCACGTGCGATGGAAAGATGGCGCGAGTGTATTTCGATATTGGAACACGAATTTTTGAGCGTGCCTGGCCTCTCAGTCGAAGCGATAGAACCAGATTCTGTATTCTGCAATCCACGAATAGCGGTTTCTTGGCAGGTTGAAACTTTTCAAGTAAACGCCGACGCGATCGTCAAAAAGCTGGCCAGCGCGCGCCCGCGCATCGTGTTACACGACTGTTGGCAGCGCGCGCAACGGATCGTAGTCGATCCGACCAATCTGACCAAAGTCGAAGCCGAGATCGTCGCCCGTTCAATCATTCATGCCCTTGCAGAACCTCCTTTAGCGCCAGCCGCACCACCGGAGGTCGCCTTTGAGAAGCTAGCAGGAGCATGGCAGGTCTTTATCGATTTTCTTCACGGCAGCGCTGTACATGCGTTCGTCCTACTACAGGATGGTCAAAATATTACGGGCACGCATATCGGCGCCGAGGTCTCGAGTAAGTGCCGAGGCGAGATCATTGGATCGCAATTGAAGCTGTTTTCACATTTGCCGGGCGATCCCCTGGGCTTGGACTACGAGTTCGAAGGGACTCTTCGCGACGGCAGCTTGACAGGTGTCGTTCACTTGGGTGCGTCCTCAGCCAAGTACAGCGGCCTGACCTTTAAGCGGCAATTCGGACAAGCGAGTTGGCGCGCTAAGCGTACCTGAACAAATCACGTCGATGGAGATAAAGGTGCAAGTCGCTAGCAAGCGGACTTTTCAAAGCAGGTCCAACTAAACTGCAGATACAGAGAAGGGGTCGTCTTCGACAGCAATTCAGTCGAGCCCATGCTCGCATACTTTCGATGGCCGTGGCCAAGCTGATTGATGCGTCTTTAATGCGCCTGGAAAGACAAGTGCGGGCCGACCGTTTAATAGGTTTGCTTGGTGCAGATTACGGTTACATCGAAGTTTACCAAGGAGGTGCGTCGCCGAGGAGTCAGAATTAACCCGGCCTCTTTAAAACGGTGATCGGAAGTCGGCCTGCCCCGTAGTTCATATCATCATCATGTCTAGAATGAAAGTGATCGGACACGAAATCGGAACGAACGGATCCTGTTTTTCGCAGGTGATCCGCAGCAGGTGAGGCACCAGGCTATATGCGACCTCCAGGCACGAGAAACGAACCGAGAAGATCACTGGCCTTCCGGAAGGATGATAGATTCGTTGTTGTGGCATTGGGCGGCGCAGAAATCATCAGCTACGGCACACTTTATTATTGCGTGGCTGTCGTTGCAAAAGAGGCGTCCCGTGACCTCGCAGTCACAGAGGAGTGGATATTCGCTTGTTTCTCCTTTGCTTTGTTTGGCAGTGCGCTGATGTCCCTGGTTGCCGGTCGGCTCATGGACAGATACGGCGCAGGCAAAACTATGAGAGTCGCCTCATTGGCGGGAGGTGCTAGCCTGGGAATAGCAGCAATTTCTTGGAATGCGTTCGTTTTCGCAGTCGCGCTATTCGGTATGCAGCTTGCGTCGGCCTTTCTCCTTTATGAGGCTGCGTTCGTGTTCTTGGTACAGCGAGATGCGGCTCATGCAAAGCGGCAAATAGCTCTATTGACATTGATCGTCGGGTTCTCGTCAACGTTGTTTTGGCCGCTGACCTCGTTGTTGCTCACTTTGATATCCTGGAGACAAGTCTGTTGGATCTATGGAGGCTGCAATGTTCTCCTCGCCCTCCCGTTAATCCAATTGGCTCTCGGCAGGTCCTCCGTGAAGCGTGGAGATCAGAACAAGGTCCGTGTTCCGCAAGCCCCGTCCTCTTCCAAGCTGATTGATCTTGTCATAATAACGATCGGCTTTTCGCTGACGACATTTGTTTTCTCAGCGTTTCTTGGCCGGATGATCCCAATCCTTTCGTCGATCGGTTTGGACATGCAGGGAGCGTGGGTTTCAGCGCTCTTCGGACCGTCACAGGTCGTAATACGGCTATTTGCAAATTCGTTTACCGAGAGAATATCCCCAATTGAACTCACCATTCTCTCATGCGTTATGCTCTCGGCGGCTACATTCATCATTATATTGACGTCTCACTCTCTCCTCGGAATTGCAATCTTCATGGCTTTGCTTGGGTTTAGCTCTGGTCTAAACAGCATCTGTCGTGGAAGCTTGCCGCTCTCAGCGTTCGGGCAGGACGGGTATGGAAGGCGGCTCGGGTTGATCACGGGCTTCCGATTGTCGACGGCGTCTTTTGCGCCCTTCTTCTTCAGTTTTATCCAAACCCACTATGGTATTGTGCTTGCATTGGCATCTCTAGCCGTCTGCGCAATAGGAAGCACGCTTTCGTTCGCACTCGTGAGCGTCCGGTCGACACGGGAGCCTGGCCGTTGAAGAAGTGAGTTTCCGCGTCAGCTTTGAGGGCTAGCCCGAAATCTTCGATGGTGAATCGCGAGTTCCTGAAAGTTTAGATCATCACGCCGAAGTCGGCGTATTCGTGCAAGATGCGGGTTCGCAATTAACTGGCCGAGCCAACTGGAGCGCCGAACGGGGGGACTCGGCGCCGCCGAGGCCGAACTCTAATGATCGGACGCACCGCCGGCTGAGAGCGGCATGTCGGGATTTGCTCGTTCATTCGACCTGGCCATCGCGACCAATACCGTCATTTCACCGGGGCGTGCCATAGCATTTCGCTTCTGCCTGGGGTGCGTCAGCAAGCGCCCCCTCACGATGGCGGTCCTATGGAGCGGTTGGATAGCAGCGTCTATAGGTGAAGCCCCCTTAAAGTTAGCCGATAAAAAGCTTGAAATCCATGTCACCTTAACTTCGCATGAAGGGACGGGCCGCCACGTTGGCTTGCCGAATGATTAAGCGCGCCTACTAGAATTAGTAGTTTGCGGACATGTCGGATCTCGCCCAATTTAAGCTGTAGTTGCGGTTGCCAAGCGCGCGCAAGGGCAGTGATTTCGATCGCCCTCGGCAGAACAATAACATCGAGGCTCGATGGTCTCATACCTATCTGACCGCGCAAATGCCGTTACTGCCTTCGGGATCCTCTGTTCCGGTGCAGCGATGGGGCTCGTCGCGAGAGGACACTACGAGGTGGGAATAGCGCTCGGACTCTGGGCGATCATCGCTGATGACGTGGACGGCGAAATTGCCCGGCGCACGAAGAATCGAACGATGGCCACCAAAGTCATTGGTAAAGCTCTCGATGCGTTCTCGGATCTCATTTTTGGATCAGTCACCCCGGCAATTGTCATCGCATCTTTGATCGATTCTCCAGCGTCTCCAGTATTCACAGCGTTCCTGTTATTGGTCGGAGCGCTTCGCCTGGCATATTTTGACTATTTTGGGCTGGACGATCGGGGTTATTCGACCGGTCTACCTCTCTCTTACGCTTTGCCAGTGCTCGCGGCGATCTTGCTAGTTGACCACACGATTGCGCCGCTTGAGTTAGGTGTCGTTCTTCCTGCCGTCTTTGTACCGCTATCGTTGCTCCACATCGCTCCATTTAAAATCAAAGCCTCAGGTACTCTTGTTCATGTTCTCACAATTGGCAGTGCGATCACTGCGTCCGCCGGGCTGCTGATTACGAGCATAGCGGGCACATGATCGGGCTGAACGTCATAGGGTTGAGAAATGTCGTGCTTAACTAACGGCCTGGTATTCGCCGGCACCCGGGGACTCGCGACCCGCTGCGTTCTGTTTATCATCGAGACCTGCGGCAAAGACCACATCTCGGGCATTCTCGGCGCGTCCCGATACGAGAAAACGTGGTGGCGGCATGAAACCAGTGAGGAGCTTTGGGAAGTCGCAGATCGCTTCGAAATACCCTTTTTCGAGTCGATGGACGACCTTCCTATCGGAAAGTTTCTTGTAAGTGTCATGTGGAACAAGATTCTCCCCGCGCATATTCTCGCACGCTTCGATGGAGGAGGCATCAATCTTCATCCGGCCCCGCTTCCTGAATATCGCGGCAGTTTTGCGCGGACGCATGCCATACTTAATGGCGACAAGAGCTTCGGGGTGACTGTCCACTATCTCTCGGAGCGAGCCGACAGGGGCGATATTATCGGCGAGTTGCAGTTCCCCGTGCTGCCTTCAGAGACAGCTCTCTCTTTAGATACCAGAGCGCAACTTTATGGCTACGCGCTCTTCTGCGAGGTGTGGCTGCGTTTGTTGGATGGATCCTTTACCCGACGCTCCCAAGACGCGGTGATCGCTGAAGATAAGCGCAAGCCTCGCTTCTATCCCATGCGCATGATGACCGAACTCTTGGAATCGGCGGACGTTCCGCGCAGCGCAGAACAACTCGAGCAGCTCTATCGCGCATTATATCTTCCACCACGCATTGAGCCTCCGAAGTGGCTGGTCGAGCGAGTCCTGACAAACGAGGTTCGGACGCTCGTTCGGGGTGTTTAGCCTCTGGGGCTAGGGTTTGGCGCGGGGCTCGGTAGGTGATCCGGAATACTTGAGACCTCGCTTCGGAGGACCTCGGCGAAGACCAAAGTGTTACGGGCGAATTGCCGCTCAGCGACTGAACGTGATCTTAGCTCTGGACGGTGTTTTTGTCGCACCCAAGCTATCGAGAGGTGCGAGCGAGCCCGCAACCCAACCACTTGGGAGTCGGCTTAGCGCGGACGAGGAGGGCAAGCTGTGTGTGGGATTTGCGGATTCATCGGACGGATCACTGATAAGTCGGTGACCGAGCGGAACCTCGCGCGTTGCGTTCAGACGCTCGCCCATCGGGGACCCGACGCGAGTGGAACTTGCGTGACGCCCTCCTTTGCCTTTGCGCATCGAAGGCTCGCCATCATCGATCTGGATTCTCGGTCGAATCAACCGTTCTTCGATGAGGAGCTCGGCCTAGCAGTCACGTACAACGGCGAGATCTACAACTATCGTGACTTAAGGCGGGACTTGCTCCGGCGCGGATACCGCTTTCGCACTGGGTCGGACACGGAGGTACTTTGCAAGGCATTTGCTTGTTGGGGAATTGATAGCCTCAAACGTCTGCGGGGAATGTTTGCTTTCGCAATCCACGATCAAAAGACCGGGACAGCGTTCCTCGTCAGAGATCGGCTCGGAATTAAGCCGTTATACTACGCTCGCGTAGATAATGGCTTTGTCTTTGCCTCACAGCCGTCAGCCATCCTGCATTGGCCAAGGGTCCGCTCAAAGCGTGATCCGGTTGGAATATCAAGCTTCCTCTCCTACCGCGCCATCTTCGGCGAGAGGACTCTATATGCAGATATTCGAAAGCTGCAACCGGGCACCTGGCTGAAGATAACTGATCAATCACACGAGCATGCGCGTTGGTGGGATCCGGCTCGCCTCGATGATAGCGTTGATTGCGATTCTCTCGACGCGTTGATCGGCAGCGCCGTGGAGGAACATTTGTTGGCCGATACTCCCATCGCAGCGCTGCTGTCCGGAGGGCT
The DNA here is from genome assembly GCF_045571415.1 of Bradyrhizobium sp. LMG 9283. Taxonomy (NCBI): domain Bacteria; kingdom Pseudomonadati; phylum Pseudomonadota; class Alphaproteobacteria; order Hyphomicrobiales; family Nitrobacteraceae; genus Bradyrhizobium; species Bradyrhizobium sp. LMG 9283. The sequence continues at coordinate 7,133,187 of NZ_CP120691.1, read as the reverse complement.
CGACTCCAGCGTCCTGGCTTTCGAGCTTTCAAGGCACTTTGCACAAAGCCCGACATGCTTCACTGGAATCGTATGCGATGACGTGTACGATGAAAGCCCTTATGCTGTCGAGGTGGCGAAATCCCTTAAGCTCCCCCACGTCTTGGTTCGGCTGCCTGGAGCAACGAGTCTGGATGTCGTTAAACGCCTCACCGCATTACGTGGTCATCCAATCGGCATGCACAACGAAGCGGCGATGTATTTGCTTGCGCGGGCGGTCGCCCACTCGCACAAGGTTCTCCTTACCGGCGAAGGTGCCGACGAGATATTCCTTGGATATAGCCGAATCTTCAGATTGCCCTTCGACCTTCGTCGACAGGCGCTTCTATCCGCTTTGCCGAACGTCATTGGCCGTCCGGCGCGACGTCGTCTCGGCCTTCCCAAGTTCGAAACGAGGGAGTTCGAGTTCTTTCTCGCGCGCTACACCTACTTCCCACAATCCGAGAAGATGGAACTGGCGACATCGGCATGGAGAAAGGACATCGTTGACGATGCGGACCTCATCGATTGGATGAACAATGCTTACCATTCGGGTGGCGCCACTCCTGACGAGCGCATCAGGCATTTTTTTGTACGGCATCATCTGCCGGCCCTGCTCGAAATGGTCGACAACACCACGATGGCGGCCGGGGTCGAGTCTCGCGTTCCCTTCACAGACCACAGAATCGTCGCGTTGGCTCTGCGCATGTCGCCCTCAGAACATCTGCGCTGGAAGAATCTCTTCGCACCCATTCGGGCGGCCTTCGCCCCGATTGAGGAATTTAGCGAAACACTCGACGTTTCCAAGGCCGCACTGCGTACTCTTTACAGAAATCGTCTACCCGCAAGTGTGATCACGAGAAAGAAGCTCGGGTTTCCATTGCCCTTAGGTAAGTGGGCGATAGACCAAAGCTCGGCGCCCTTTCGCGACTTAATCTTCGGAGGATCTCCGGCGATCGCTGATTATCTCGATATCGGCGCTCTGCGGCGATGGTATACTAGCCGCTCTCAAGCCGCGAACGACACATTCGGAAAACAACTCTGGCTGATCTGCAATCTAGAAATCTTCCTTCGTCAACTGTCGTCATAGATTGTTTGTATGATGGGACACGATGGGTCGAGGCCAGCCAATCCTGAATTCCGCGCCGATTTGCGTGAAAACCGCGAGCCGATAGTTTCGGAATGGGGAACATTCCAGGCGCAGCTGTGGAAAACTAACAAGATTCTCGATCGTGCCATCCAGCGCGAATGATGCGTTTTGAGGGCATCTGGAACTACGCTGAAGCGCCGGCGATCACCACAAAATCCTTACACGTCGATCCATTAGCACGCGATGAAGGACGTCGCCCGTTATAGCCGCCTGACGGTTCCCGCGCCCGCGGAGAACGCTTGCTTTGATGACGCGCGGAAGAATGCAGGCCCCGCCTCCTGATCGCTGTGGTTATGCTCCTGTCGATTCTCGGCATATACCGACCCTTCCGATCGCTCAGGCCTCTCGATGGCTCTGTTCGGAGCCAGCTGATCGTATTGGGCTTTCGGGGGCTATCAAACGCAATTAGCGCTCGGCATGCTAACGGTCAGCTCGTCAAGCCGGGGGGTGATGGTTAGCAAGTCTTGGAAGCAAAATCTCAACCTTCGTCATTTGGGGAAGGCCCGCAAGAACGACCGCTTTCTCCCGCTTCGCACCGAACTCGGTCATGCTGGCGAAGGTCGCGTGGTCCACTCGCGTGGCATCATCTCCTTGGGTGGGGTCTTTCAGAGGATCATTGAAGAACACGTAATCTTCGTCAGCTCCGGTGAACACCACCCAATGAGTGATGGTTTTACCCTCGAATTCAATGCTGACCATCACGATGGGATACCAGCCTGCCGCCATCCAATTCGAGAGATCATCGAGGCTGTAAGTTCCAACATGGACATGGATGCCGCGCTCGTATGCTTCCGCGAGATCTCGCTCCTGGAGAATCTGCATCACCTCCATCTCGCCGTCTTGCGAAGCGCGAGACTCAAGAAAAAGCCCATCGTGGCTCACGACAACAAGCGCGGCGAAACCGCGGCGTTTGAGGGCCAATGCCAGACCAATCGGTCCGCAGCCGCCGTGAATGGTCGTTGCCTCTCGCCAGATCTCGAGCTCGGCTCTTTCAGTGGGCTGATATTGCTGGTCTAGCGCGGACATGACCATCATCAGGGACGATGGGCCACAGGTGAACTTCCTCTTTTGCCGATACAGAGGGACGTTCCTGACCATTTGATTCTTTGAGCTCTCGAGGCCCGGACGCGACATGACCCTCACCTCAGATGGACGTGAAAGAAGCTGGGCGAGGTGCCATCTAGCGCAGACACTCGCTAATTGTCATGAGTGCGATTGCCGTCGCTGCGATGATGAGTCCCGGCACGAGGGCGATCCACCATGCTGTCATCAAATAGTCTCTGCCGAACCCCACCATATTCCCCAAGCTGGACATCGGGGGTTGGATCCCCAATCCCAAAAAGCTCAGGGTGCTTTCCAATAGAACGGTTTCGGTGAGCCCAAGGGTCATGCCGACCGCTAGGGTGGGCGCACAGGCTGGGACAATGTGCCTTGCGTAGATGTGAATCCGCGAAGCGTTGTAGGTCCGCGCTGCCGTTACATGAAGCCGATTGCGAGCCGTCAAAGCCAGCCCTCTCGCGATGCGGGCGTGACGCTCCCAACCGTGCAGGCCTACAAGACACACAAAGAGTCCGAGCGAATTGCCAAATATCGTGATGACAAGCAGTGCGGTCATCATGAACGGGACGGCAGCCTGCATGTCGACAAGTGCCATGACTCCCTCATCGATCAGTCCGCCAAGCTCGGCAGCGAGGAAACCCAAGCAAACGCCCAGCAGGGTACTGATGAGGGTCCCGCCCGCCGCAACGAGCATGCTGATCTGGATCGAATATATCAAGCGAGCCAGTACGTCCCGCCCGAGCTCGTCGGTACCCAGCAAATGTTCCACCGTGCCGCCGAAGAATAGCGGTGGCGAAAGTCGTGCATCCAAGGAGATCTCTGCCGGGTGATAGGGGGAGATCACCTGGGCCAGTGCAGCAATCAACAGGGATCCGGCAATCCACATCGAGGCAACATAGAGTCCTACCCTGGGTGGCTTACGCGCACCGCATCGGTCTTTCGAAAAACGAAAGATGTTACAAGTCCATTCACGCGCCCAGGCGGTACTCATCTATTTCTCCGAGGACTTCGACCGCGGATCAAGCCAGGTGTAACCGAGATCGACGGCCAAGTTGGTCATGATCATCGCGGTTCCAGCAAGCAGGACAATTGCCTGCACCACTGGAACATCTCTGTTTCCGACGGATGTGACGAAGAGATTTCCGATACCCGGCCATGAGAAGACCGTCTCGACTACTGTCGAACCAGTTATCGCTCCGCCGATGAGCAGGCCAAGTATGGTCAAGATCGGAGCCGCCGCATTGGGCAGTACGTGATGGATCAAGATCCGCCGGAACGGAATGCCACGCGCCAACGCAGCCAACACATAGCGACTATCCAGCGATTCGCGAACGGCCACGCGGGTGTACCGGGCAAGTACGGCGGAGCTTGCGGCCGCCATGGTCACTGCCGGCAAAACCAAGCTGCGCCAGCTCTCGGCGTCACCGGTCGGTAACCAGTTGAGCTGAATGGAGAACACCAGCATCAGGACGATTGCCAGGAAGAAGCTGGGAACGCATAGTCCCAGGACGCTCGCGATAGCGCACGCACGGCCTATGAGCCTCGACGGAAACACCGCGGCAGCTATTCCTCCCGCAATCCCCGTTACCGCTGCCAAAGCAAGAGCAGAGCAGGCGAGTGTCAGCGTCAACGGAAGGTGGCTGAGGACGACACCGAGTGCATCGTGTCGATAGACGTAAGAGACGCCGAAGCTTCCTTGGGCGACGTTACGGAGATAGGCCAAGTATTGCGCCAGCAACGGGCGGTCGAGCCCCAATTCGCCCGAGTATGCGGCGCGCATGTCAGGGGTGGCGTCCGGTCCAAGAAAGACGGTTACCGGATCGCCCGCGCAGCGCATAAGAATGAATACGCTCGTCACCATCAGAACGAGCGTGACCGTTGCGCGGGCGATCTTGCTCGCAAATACCTTCTGGGCGTTGCGCCTCATGCGGTTATGACCTCTCCGCCGACAAGTGCCGACGCTCTCCAGGCTGCGAGCAACCCTTTGAGGGTGACGCCATCTCGAGCCCGAGTTCAGAATTGGGCACCGCCCTGAGCAGGGATTTCATGTAGTCCGTTTTTGGCTCGAGCAGTATCTCATCGCGTGAACCGCTCTCAACGATGCTTCCGCGCTTCAGGACGGTGATTTCTGAGCAGAGGTAGGCCACGGATCTGATATCATGACTGATGAATAAGAGGGATAGGCCCCGGCTCTCACGCAGATCCGACAGAAGGTTCAGGATCTGGGCTTGAACAGTCATGTCGAGTGCGGAGACGGGCTCGTCACAAATCAGAACCTCGGGGTCGAGAATAAGCGCTCGCGCTATATTGACCCGCTGCGCCTGTCCGCCGCTTATCTGATGCGGTAACTTGCCAAGGATTTCGCCCGATAAGCCGACGGCGGAAATTGCTGCAACGAGCCGAGCCTGACTATCGGAAGACTTCATCTTGAAGTTCACAAGCAGAGGCGCGATGATTTGTTTGCCGATCGGGGTGGCTGGGTTCAGTGCGTCGAGAGGGTTCTGAAAGACAGGTTGGACGCGGAGGCGGAATGCAGCCAATCGATTCGGCGTCAGCAGCTCGCCGTCAAAATGGATCTGGCCCGCTTGTGGCGCTGTCAACCCAAGCAGAAGCTTCGCGATGGTGCTTTTGCCGCTGCCGGACTCCCCGATCAGCCCATGGGCTTTCCCATGACGGATGCTCATGTTGATGTTGCGCAGGCTCGAGCCGCCAAGGACCTCCGCCGCTGAGCGGCGAGGAGCCCGGTAACAAAAACCAACATTGCGCAGCTCGAGGATCGGTTCCGAGGACGCCCGCGCTGTACGAAGTCGAGGAGGCCCGATTGGCGCTGTCATTTCATGGCTCCAAGTTGTGGCATGCCACCAGCTGTTGTGGAATGCCCTGCATGCCGGGCCTCATGTGTTGGCACAGATCCAGTGTTCTGGAGCACCGAGATGCGAAATGGCAGCCGGCTTGGCGCTGAGTAGGTTCAGGGAGGCTACCCGCAGAGCTGTGCAGACGGCGGCGATGCCCTGAAAGCGGGGGGACAGCGGAGAACAGCGCGCGAGTATAGGGGTGCAGGGGAGTTCGAGCGACGAGGTCAGCGTGCCCGATTTCGACCAGCTGGCCGGCGTAGAGAACGCCGATGCGATCCGATCGTTGCACGGCAACTCCCAGGTCATGGGTCACAAAGAGGATTGCCATGTCTGAGCGCAGCCGCTCGAGCAAGTCGAGAATCTGCTTTTGCGTGGTTACGTCGAGAGCCGAGGTCGGCTCGTCTGCGATGAGAAGCTTCGGCTTCATCGCGAGCGCCATTGCAATCATGACGCGCTGATTCATTCCGCCGGACATCTCGTGCGGATATTTTCTCATTGTCTCTTTGGGATCATCGATCCCCACATCGCAGAGCAGATCTGCCGCTCTTTCGCTTGCCTCTCGCTTGCTCAAGCCACCTGCAATCTGAACAGTCTCCCGAAGCTGGAATCCAATGGCCCGAACCGGGTTAAGGTATAGACTTGGCTGTTGGTAGATCATTGCACGCAAGCGCCGATCGACATCGGCAAGAGGCCTGCCTTCAAACTGAATATCGCCGAGACATCTCAGCTCGGAACTTGCTAATCCCATGATGGTCGAACACAGAACACTCTTTCCGCTGCCACTTTCGCCAACAAGCGCGAAGAACTCACTTTTCCGCAAATCGAACTGAATGGCCTCCAGGAGGCGAGTCTCGGGCCGATCTGCAAGAACAACGGTCAATCCGGTAATGCTGAGAAGCGGCGGGCTGCCAGTCACGATGGCGGGGCGGCCGGCATCCCCGTGCTCAATGGTTTGGGCTCCAAGAGCATGCGAAGTGGTTTGGCCCATGCGTTCAACCTTCCGAGTAGACAACGCTTCTTCTGCGTCTGGCCCAAATTTTCTCGGCAAACGACTAGGGGTTGATTGCGCCCGGCCGAAAATCCATCAAACCGGTTGCCGTCGGTGTCCACTTGATGTTGGCGCGCTTTCCGAAGAACTCGCCAAGCGAATGAAGCACGGTTCCTGGTGGATCAATCTCGTCGTATATGTCGAGCATCTCTTGATACGCACCTCGTCTTTCCACCGTGTCCTGGGCCGTCAGCAAGATCGTCTCAAGCTCATTGAATCTGTCGTTCCGCCAATATCCACTCCTCTGAAAGGTGCTCTGAGACCCCCAGCGGGAGACAAACGATGCGGTCGGGTCGGGGTAGTATGTCCCATCGGATGAATTGTTGACACCGCGCCCTAACCGATCTTCCACTTGGGACCAATTCTCTTTCATTTGAATATCGACGTTCAGACCGACAGCCCTCCACATTGCTGCAATTGCTTGAGTTTCGATGAGCTCAGCTGTGTAATAGTTTCCGACCGTTTTGAAAGGAATTGGTGCCCCCTTGTATCCGGCTTCGGCAAGAAGTCGCTTCGCCTGTTCCGGATTGTACCGAGGGATTGGCCGGTCAGGATTGTAGAGAACGCCGTAGGCAGAGTCTTGATGGGAACGCGGCACACTTATGCGCTTGCGCCAAATACCTTTGACAATGGCCTGCCTGTCGATAGCCAGATTCATGGCGCGCCTTATCCGCGGATCCCGCAACACCTCGTTCGTCGTCGAGTCATAGACCAGTGTGCGAAAGGACATCGTGTCACCTCCAACGACATCCAAATGGTTGTCTGCGGTCAGGACATCGAACTGATCAGGCGCTACGGTCGTGATAATATCGAAGTCGCCAGCGCGAAGGCCCGCGACGCGTGCCGCCGGCTCCCGCACCATCCGAAACTCGATGGTCTTCAGCGGCGGCCTTCCACCCCAATACCCATCGTGCGCCTCGAGGCGAATGTAGCGGTTTTCGACGGCCTCAACGACTCTGTAGGGGCCCGCTGCTATGGGCGCTCTAGCCCATCGATCGAACGTCGCCGCCTTCAGATAGGCCGTCTTCGAGACGATGCCGGCGCCATATGATGTCAGACGTTTGGCAAAAACAGGATCGGGCGTCTTGGTACTGAACTCCACAATATGTCGACCGGTCGCCCGCACCGCGCTCATCGATGGAAAGCTGATCTGGCCAACGCCATAACCCGGACTGCCCTTTGCCAGCATACGCTCCGCACCGAAAGTAAATGCGACGTCCTCTGCCGTTAACTCCTGACCATCGTGGAATCGAACATCTTTCCGCAGATTCACGCGATAGTTAGTGCTGTCGAGCATCTCGATGCTTTCAGCCAACATCGGCCGAAGTTGTCCCCCTCGTTGATAATCAATTGCGAAGAGCTTGTCGTAGATACTCTCGAGCACGCGGAAGCTCACGAGGGCCGTGGCACGGGGATGGAGCGGGTCGAGCTCGACGCGCAGATCCTGCATTGCGATCCGAAGTTCCGCTCTGCCAGCCTCCTGGGCAATGACGGAGGCCGTTGGGAGCAAGCCCAGACCACCGATCATTTTGAGAACTTTGCGTCTGGTACAGGTGTCCATCATCCAACCTCCAAAGTTACCTCGTTCGATTGCGGCGCCCCTTATGGATTACGCAGCATCGAACCGGCATTGCTTCACCGCTCACGCAATGGCCAGGCGGACCGCTGCTCTTTCCGAGAAGCGCTTCGCGTGTCGGAGGTATAATTCACCCCATGTGACACCATCATGACAGGCCTAGGTGCCTAGGTAGCTCTGGACAGAGGGCTGGCACCCTCCTACGTTGAGGCGGCGAATCGGAGCTTGAAATGGTGGGCGGATGAGATTTGTAATTGTCGTGCTCGATGGCCTTCGTCCTGACCAGCTAGACGAAGCTGTCACTCCCAACCTGGCCGAGCTGTCCAAAATTGGCCTTCGGCTTGCCCGCCATACCTCATCTTTTCCCAGCGAGACGCGCGTTTCGTCGGCCGCCCTGGCAACGGGCGGCCACTGCTCCGCTCATGGAATCATCGGCAATCGCTTTTTGGCAAACGGGCGGTCGGTCGACGGATCTTCGCTCTCGGCGCTCCTGACGCTTGGCAGTTATGGCAGCGTCCTTACCGCCACTACGATCGGCGAAGTCTTGGCGGCTCATGGCCGAGCGATGCTTTCGATCGGATCTCAGTCACAGGGCTCTTTCGGACTTTCGAGCTGGGGGAGTTGGCAGATGGGCGCGCCGGCATTCTGGGTTCATGCCCCATCAGAGTTTAGTAACAACGCGGCGGTTCGCCGTATTGCATCGACCTTTCCGACGCTTCCTCGCGACGAGCGTCCGGCGCTCGCTACCATCGAGCGTGTCACCGATTTGTTCTTCTCGTTTCTTAGCGAAGAAGCTCTACCGGAGGTCAGTCTCCTTTGGCTTTCGGAGCCGGACATTGCCTATCACATGTTCGGACTTCAGCATCGTGCGGCGCATCAGGTCCTCCACGAGGTCGATCGGCAGTTCGGGCGTATTTTCGCTTGGTGGACCGAGAAAGGAAAGAACGAAGGAGTTCAGCTTATTGCTGCGTCCGATCACGGACACGCCACCATTGGAGAAAAGGTCTCCGTACTGGACCACCTGCAGCGGTCGGGATTCAAGGTTGGACACGAGCTCACGGCCGAAGTAGACGCCGCAATCACCGCTCAACGGACTGTAAACATTTGGGTTCGGGACAGAGAGGGCCATTTCCTAACAGAGCTGTATCACAGCCTTTGTACGGAGCCGTGGTTTGGCGCGGCCTTCTCACGTAGCCGAGCCGATGGCTCTCCACTAATCGCCAACACCCTGCCGCTTTCCACGGTAATGGCCGAACACCAACGGAGCGCGGATCTGTCGTTTGTTCTCGCTGATTGCTGCGCGGCCAATCGGCACGGTTTGCCTGACGCTGTGTACTACGATGGGCCTTATCCGATCGGCGCTGGCATGCATGGTGGGCTTTCGGCGCAGGAGCTGTCTTCATTATGCATCCTTGCTGGTCACGCCTTCAGAAGCGGAATTCTTGCTGCCCCAACCAGTATCGTTGATCTCGCACCGACGATCCTTGCCAGCTTGGGATTGCCGGTACCATCGACTGCTTACGGCCGTGTCATCGATGAAGCTTTGCGAGATCGCGAGGACGCAGGTCAGCATGATGTCGAAGATGCGAGCGTCTCAATTGCCTATTCAGCGCGCCGGGCAACTGTCTTCCGGGAGCTTTATCGGCAACGGCTTTATCTACGGGGAGCGACCGTAGGCCAGCTGACAGAGACGAAGAACGATCAGCCAGGATGCTGAGATCGGCGCAATTGGAAGCCTGAACCACGGACACTTTTGAGCTATGTATCAAGGAAAGCGCTGGGAATTTGTTCGATCGAACATCGAAGAAGGTATTTCGTCGAGCCGATTTCGGCCAGGTGAAAAACTTCCGAACGACGTGGAGCTTGCTCTCGAATATGGCGTCAACCGGCACACGGTAAGATACGCCATTCGGGCACTTGAGCAGGAGGGACTGCTCCGAGTCGAGCAGGGGAGAGGCACTTTCGTTGTCGAACATCCCACACCCTATCTTCTCTCCTCTCAAACCCGGCTGACCGATAACCTTCTTTCGCAAGGCCATCTGGCGCGCCGTAAGATCCTGTCTGCTGCAACCATACCGGCAGACGAACGGCTCGCCCGCTATCTCGACTTGCAAGCTCGTGACGATGTGCTGCGCATCGACACGCTGAGCTATCAGGACGACCTTCCAATCGTCATTGCGCATAGCTACTTTCCGGCGAAACGAACCCCCGGCCTGCTGGACAAATTTTCTGGCGCCAACTCGATCTCGACGGCTCTCAAGCGCATCGGAATTGACGACTACTCGCAGCAATGGGTGACGATCAGCGCGCGTCTGCCCTCCGCGCAGGAGGCCCGCCTGCTTGCAATGTCTACTTCGGCGCCGGTCTTCGTCAAGGAGAGCCTTGACTGCTCCGGCCGTATTCCGATCAAATTTGGCGAGAATGTACTGTGCGCGCCAAGAATGAGCTTCCGCTTCGACTTCGGAGAGATTTGTTCCGCAGAACAGTCGCGTGCGAGAAAGCCTCGCTCCGGAAAAGCTCGAGCGAGCAAATCGAAATCATCTGCCTCCTTGAAGGCAAAGGTATAGTACCCATCTCTGCAGTCAAAGCGGCTGCCAGCCGAATAATTGTTGTGCCACCATCATCGCCTGAAGGAAGGACTTTCAACGATGGATGCCGGGACGAACCGCACGCGTTCAGCTTAGTCAATGGGCCGCCGCGCAAGTTGCGGCTTCCACTGTCGAGCTTGCAGTCAGTAGGCGTCCATGCGGTCGACGTCAGAGGCAGCCACGAATGTCCTGAAGAGACCCGCCGGCAAACAGTCGGTGACCGTCGTGAATCTCACCCCTATGCGGTCGGATCGAACGTGTCGGACTTTGCGAATATGCGTTCGGCGATACGCAGATCTTCCGCGTCATCGATTTCGTACCACCTGAGATCATCGCACCGCACCGCAGCGAGCTGCAGGCCACGTTTCTCCACGAGATCGGCAAGAAGCTCGTCCGTGTAGGCTTGGGTCGCGCCGGACCTGATGATATCGTCCAGCGCGGGAACGACGGCTGCCTGTAGAGTTGACCTGGACAGTCGAAGCAGGTTCATCGTCTTGAAAAGGGGCAGGCCATCCGCGACGAGAGTGTCGGCCGTTTGCTTCATGCGAAATTCCGAGATGAAGCCGTTATCCGACAGTATAACTGCTGATCCTTGCATCAACTCATGGAAGGGCGCGACAGCAGCCGCGTCCTGCGCTCGGCTGGACATCAGGTACCGCAACGCATTTTCCTCGAAGAAAACGTCGCCCTCGAGAAGAAAGCAGTCTCCGGAAAGAAGCGCCTCACGCGCCAGCCACAGCGAATAGGCACTGCCAGTACGGTCGTAAACAGAGGATTCGACGTATTTAAGTTCGAGCCTGCCAAAGCGGCTGCCGTAGGCGTCTTGGATCGCATCTTTGCGATAGCCCACAATAATCGTGACCTGTTCCACGCCGACATGCTCGAGGTTATGCAGTGCGTTGTGAAGGATGGGAGTGCCGTTAACTCGAACCAGAGGTTTCGGGCCTAAATCGGTTAGCGGCCGCAGACGAGAGCCAACTCCAGCGGCAAGAATGACAGCATTTTTAGGAGCATTCACAGGCATTTCATTCGCTTTCTTTATCCCGTGTATGACTCCGCGCGCATTTTTGAACTTCTCTGTTCAGTCTGGGCGCCGCAGACCTGTCAGATGGCCCCTGAGATTGAAAGAGGTCGGCAGTCATCCGCGCAAACCGGCGCATCAAACGCTTACTCGCAGGGGAAAGTTGTTCTGCGCTGTCAAAGCGTCACCAGGACGCGAGGCTTTGACGAGACGCGAGAGGTGTTCGCATGGCGCGGGCTTTTCAAGAGGGGGAACGTCAGGGACAAAATCAGTCGCCATAGATTAGGGAGGCTGAAGATATCGCTTTTCGGCCAGGGCGAGTTCGTCATACTTCAAAAGCTCGAAAATCTCGTTGAGCGGGGCGATATGAGATTCAATGCTCGCAACGCTCTCGTGAGCGACGATACTATCGCAGACGCGCCGCATTGCAGCTGCTGCAGCTCGCATAGAGTGATTGGCCCAGATGACCGTGGAGATGCGCGCATTACGATAGGCAGAGACTGGCGTTCGATAGTATGTCGTCGGAACAATCACGACAGGTAGCCGGTTCCGCCACTCGCGGACAAACGAAAGCATCTCGTCCGGGGTACTCTTTCGCGAGTGAATTAAGATTGCATCGGCCCCTGCGTCGGCATAGGCATGAGCGCGCAAGATGGCTTCGTTCAATCCATGACCGGCGATCAGCGCTTCGATCCTAGCCACGAGAACAAGGTTTTCGGCGACCGTATCCTTCACAGCCCGCAGACGACCGGAGAATTCATCGATATCGGCGAGCAGATGCCGCTCCCCAATGAGCGAGTTCATCTTCGGAAAGCAGCTGTCCTCGAGCGAGACGCCCGCCGCGCCACCCTGACGGAGTTTGCGTGCGAGGAGGCGCGCATTGTTGAAATTGCCGAAGCCCCCGTCGCCGTCAACGAGCACAGGTAGCGCGGTCGAGTCCACAATGCGTTCGACGCTCTCGACGAGCTGGGTCCATGAAGCTTCATTGGCATCGCGGTAGCCGAGCGAGCTAGCAATCGACAAGCCAGACGCCCAGAGCCCCTTGAATCCTGAGCGCTTGGCGATTGCAGCGGACAGGCCGTCATGCGCCTCCATCAGAAACGAAAGCTCGCCATTCGAGCAGACCTGGGCACGAAGCATTTCGACAGGCGACGGCCGAGTACATTGATGACCTGCGTTGGGCTGAGCGGATTGTGGTTGATACTTCATACAGAAGTCCTGGAGGCCGAGCTTCGGTTGGCGAAAACCTCACTGCTCATACCTTTTTGTTGTGATGCCGATCAATGACCAGCGTTGGTAGTTGATTGGGACGCAAAAGCTTGCATTATCGCCATGGGATGGGCGCCGAACGCGGGGCTGTTGTGATGGGTGGATCGGAGCCGACATGTTGGAGAAGAAATGCTTCGGTGCAAATGAAGGATCTCGGCTCGTGAGCCCGGTGCTAGGGTCCTTCACAAAGTATCCGGGAGGAACGCCTGGCCAAAGGGCGATATCCAGCTCACACAGATGTAGCAAGTATCGACTGCTACAGTTGTCGTAAATGCTGCTGTTGCGTTTTCGACATCTGTCGCAATCCCGTCGATAGAGCTGCAGTAGGATGGCAGTCTCCGGAGAAGTGAACCGGCAATCTCCCAAGATCTTGTCCTGCCGCGAGAGTTTGCGCACTGCCTGGTATGGAATTTGCTAATCTCGTTCCACGTCCTCTCGGCTCCAGGAGAAAGTCATGGCGGATGTGCAAGAGGTTGTGTTGTCGGAACGGGAAAGACAGTGCTTGCGATGGGTCGAGGAGGGGAAGTCATCCTGGGCCATCGGAGTCATCCTGAAAGTGAGCGAGAACACCGTCAACTTTCATGTCAAGAATGCAATGCGAAAGCTGGAAACGACCAGCCGTATCCAGTGCGTCGTCAAGGCGCGGCGTCTGCGTCTTATTTAAAGTAACGGCCGCGGTCACGTTGCCGCTGATGCAGATCTAGCGAATGTAAGGGGCGACCGTGGGTTGCTCCGGCGGAATGCGAATCGAATTAGCGCCGGCACTTGTATAGCTATAATACGTCTATTTCGTCGCCGAACGTCACTGTGGGGCGCCGCGGACCACTAGGCGAGGTGAGATCATCGGCACATAACGCTCTTGAAAGCTCCACGACCGGTTGGATCCCAATGTCAACGTTGTGATCGTTCCGTTCCCCCCCCGCTGCGGACGCGGCGGTCGTATACATGTCGCAAATTGAAGTGTGGTGATCCTAGGGGCTTAGGTGCTGAAGTCGTGGTCATCGGAAAGGCGGCGTATACGGTGTGGGCCGGACACGATGACGGCAATCATGGTCCGTAAACGCATTTCCAAAAGCGCGCTGCTGGTAGACGTTGCACGATACTCTAGCGCTCTGCGGGCTCAACCAAGTTCGGGCGATCCTCACCCAGCTTTAGCTAGCTTAATGAACTACCTTTTCGCGGACCACCAATGCGAAGGTTGCGTCCTTCGATGATCTAGCGGATTCGAGTCATAAGCTGAATATATTTGCGGCGGACGCCGCGATCCGGGTGTTTCTGAGTATCGCTGGGAATGAGATAGCCTTAAGCCCGCGAACGCATTCCACCTCAAGATAGCCCGATGCAGATGAAACCGACTAGTTCTTTGAGTTGTGCGCGATGCTTGCGTAATGAAACGTGTGCCAGATCGAACAGTCGATGGTGCGCCCTTCTCTCACCTTAGGTCGCCGCTCGGGACGAGTCAGGACGGCTAATGTTCAGGTTTATAACAATGTGACGCTCATCGAGCGGAAGCAATGATTGACCCGATGATTGTCGACCGACGGAACCTGCAGCGGAAAGCCTGTGGGGCTGCCTAATTGAAGTGCGCACGCTCAAGAACATCGATTAGCGAGTGCCCGGCTCCGACGGGTCAGCGGATGCAGAAGGGCGGTCAATCCTCCGTGTTCTGCAGTTTACGGGCTGGGAATATCGAGCTCGATCTCACGCGTCACTTCGATGATGCTCTCTGGATGGCGTCCGTTCTTGAAGAGAGCGTATTTCAGAGCTTCAGCGCGGTTGATAAAAAGCCCGCCAAACGCGCCCCGAGTTCACGGGCAACCCAGTTACCGGCCCGATTTCTGCCGACAAACACAATCGGCGGAGCGCAGTCACTTGAAGGGGAATCGAGGACCTGAATCAGCATGCCCCTTCGGTGGGATGACAGCTCACACTCCTGTGGAACAATCCATAGCGGAGGTGCTCCGGCTAGCGATCGTAAAGCGATTATCGACTTGTCGTGCCCACAGCATTCGAGAACCAGCATCAACGACTTCAAAGTGTTGATTATTGGCGCCAATCCGCTGTGGCCTTCGCTGGTTGGCAAGTATTCATCAACCCGGAAGGAATAGCTCAAACGGGAACGGAGTTCTCCTACCAGTTCTGAGAAGAACAAAAGGGTTCCGCGAGGATGCGCTGTCCGAGCTCGCCAACGGCGAAAAGTACGGTGTGTGTGCTTGCGGGAGATGGTCATGCGGAGTGCCGGTCCAGAGCAGGAGCTGGTCGTCCCTTTTTACGCATGGAGAACAGTCACGCTCTCAATCTGTCGATCCGGTCCCGCGCTGCCCGCGTCCAATCGGAAGAAAGCCAAACGCTCTTGCCATGTGTGTGCGCCGCACCCGCAATCTCTGCGATAGTCGAAAAGTCTCCTCTCTGGAGGCTCCAAAGATCAGTCCTATGTCTGCCGAAGGCCATTGGACGCTTGGACGCGGCTACCGCTTCACCAGTTTGGCTGCAGCCAAGGCCGCCTCTCCCGACGCGGATGCGCCGGGTGTTTTCGAATGAGCTCGGGCGCCCGGACAAGTGCATGCACCATCGGGGAAGGCGAACGTTCTAGCCGCGACGCTTCTTGGAGGTGAGCCCGGTTTCTTCGGCTTCAGGTGCAAGCATTTGGGCAGCGTGACCTTGGATTGTCGAAACCCCTCGCCGCGTTCGATTCGTGCGCCATGAGAACTGACGCCGGCCGACGCCAAAAGAGCGCGGATCCTGAGCCCTTCAGCCTCTCTCTTGCGCCGTTCGGCTTGGATCGGTCGCATTTCGAAGGAAATCACCGACCTTGTTCGTATAACAACGGCCTGACACGCGGGCCGGGAGCCCATGTGAGAACCCAAATTGACAGCGGTTTGCGGGTCGATCTGATTGCGGACGAGCGATTGTGATTGACCTTGCGTCGGTCCGCCGGTTGTTCCATGCTTTCCAGCATGCCAAGTTCACGAAGTGTGGATATTGCACTCAGTAGCTTTCCGGCTTCGCTGCGCCCATCCAGCGATCCTGCTCGAGCAGAACGCGCGAGCAGTTGTCCGGCGTGCCCGCTAATCGCCGGACCGCATCGCGCGGCTGAACGACGTGGCCATCCGCGTTGCGACAACTGCAAGCTGACCAGCCCAGGTATCGCTGACGATCGGTTACCCACCTGCCAGCTACACGGCGCAAGGGGAACGATTGATTCGTGGCGGTGTGTCTCGGGGCGAATTGCCTCAACTTCGCGTCACAAGAACCCAGAGGACGCAGAACGCCAGTCGCGAGTTGCTAGCTCGCCTGTTCTTCGCCGAGAGTGCGGACTGATGAGGAGGCATAGGCAGCTGAGACGAGCTTGTAGCAACAGCATGCTTTCTCTTCGAGCAATTTGTGTTCATCGATCTGCAAGACGCCCCGCATCTTGCGAATCAGCCCTTGCTGCTCGAAGCGGATCAAGGTTTCGGTCACCCCGGCGCGGCGCAGTCCCAGCACCGAGGAAAGGTAATCGTGGGTGACTGGCAGCACGCGGGCGTCAACAGCTTCACTAGCAAGGCAAAGCCAGCTCGCGAGGCGCTGTTCACGATGGTGCAGAACCCCGCACAATCCTGTCTGGACGCACTGAAATGTCAACGCTTGCACGTACTCAGACAGATGGTCTCTGATCTCGGGATGCACCTTCATGATCCGACGAAGATCCTCGATGCGAATTCTGTGCGCGCTTCCGGGGAAGACGACGACAGATTGATGGGCTGAAAGATGTCCTCCCCACAAGAAAGAAGTGCCGACCACGCCCCGATAGCCTATGACCGCCGTTTCGAGCATACTGCCCGCGGCAACCACTCTGAGCGAGACGAGGCCGCTCTCTACAAAGTAGACGTGCTCGACCGGCCTTTTTGGCTCTTGCAGAACCATCCGTTCTTTCAAAACGACCGGCTCGAGGCACTCCCCTATTGCCGCAAGCTGTTGGATAGGAAGACGCGCCAAGATTACGTTCTTCACAAAGGGCCGTTTCGCAGGACGCACCGGAAGAGAACGCAGAGGCTCCGGTCGTGTGCCGCGCAGCTGCTTGAGAGCTCTATCTTGAGAGCAGTCAAGCACTTCGAGGAAGGCGGGCACGCGATCGGTCATGGTCCTTCTCCTGGCAGGACGCGTTTGCTAGCCTGCGCCTGACCGTAACGAGAACGTGATCACGACTATAGCAACATCTTCATCTTGATTGATGCAACGAGTAACCTAACGGCGCCAAAATCCCGCGTTGAGGGGCCTGTCTTCGACGAATTTCGACCAAGCGAATGGAGCCTCGCGCCGAATCGGACTCAACGCGCCACATTCGTTTCGCTAGCGATACGATGAGTGCGTCAACGACATTTGCCGTATGATCGGGCTCTACGCGCGTCTTATCTCGCTATCCCTGATTGAGATCCCAAGAAGACGCCGGAGAGTGGAACAGTCAGGTCAACACCTCGATTGCGGGCGCGAGACGATTGCCCGCTCGGCGCAATCAATCGTCTGGGGGAAGCTCAACCGGAACAGCAAATCCAGCCTTTACGCGATCCAATATGACCATGCTCTTGAAGCCCTTGATGTCGCGATTTTCATAGAAGAAGCGCCGCGTGAACTCCTCGTACTCCTCCATGGACCGCGCGGTAATGTAAAGGACGAAGTCGGCATCGCCCGTGACATAGAAGCCGTTGACGACATCGATTGATGATTTGATGGCTTTTTTAAACCTATCGATGATATCGGCGCTTTCCCGCTCCAAAGTCACCAGTGCAAGCACTTGAATAGGTCGTCCGACCGCCCTCGGCGAGACAACCGACACGTCGGCCTGGATGATGCCCTCCGAGCGGAGCCTCTTCAACCGTCGTTGGCAGGCCGTAGGAGAAAGCCCGGCCAGCTCGCCAATCACATCTGAAGTCAAACGGTTATTCTTTTGTACGATCTCGAGAATGCGGGCATCTATCCGGTCGTACTGCATAACCACCTCCAGCCTGAGACGAATTTCGCCGCGAGATGACTACTCCGCGCAGGAAATCCTCGAGGGTGAAAAATACGAGGAAATCTTCCGTAACAAAGGCCCAACTTGGATGGGTGTTGTCGCATAGCACTATCAAAGAAAGGATGAGGGTCCTGCCGTCGGCATTCTGCGGCGCGGCAGGGAACGGCCCTTTCGGATGTGAGATCCGGGCCTTCGCTTTTCGGCAAAGATGCGAGCCAAAGTGAAACCGAAACGCAAAGCGAGCCGTGCCGCCTGATAATTCGTGCGGAAACCGCATCTTGATTGAGGTTAGCCAGCTACTCGCCCGCTGGCGAGCGCGCGACAAGGCGCCGTTTGCCTCTGAGAGGCGAACCTTATGGGTCGACTTCGTCCTCCAGCTCGATCACAGCCGACCCGCAGCTCATTCTTCGTTGGTCGCCAACCGGAACTCCCGCACCCCGTCGTCCCTGTCCCGGAGCTGGGCTCAATTCTAAAAAATAGCATGCGTTCCCCGTGCGCGTTGCTCCAAGCTGGATTTGGTCTGCTGGCTGACGCGCACTGCGCGTCGACTTTTAGTTCTTTGAATGATGTTGCCTCTCAATCGGCTTGATCGAATGAGGTGAACGCATGTCCGCCGTTTGCGTTCGACAGGTTCGTCAGCATCATTTGCGCAGCTGAATTGCCCACACGAGGGTCAGCTCGTCCGTGTGCTCAGGTCGTCTGGACTGCCCGATTGTGCCGTGTCGATTAATGTCCCCGAATGATCGTACTTGCTGCGTCTGCCTCCATTTCGGATGAACTTTGCACTGGCCGGAGTCGGGGCCGAAGCAAGCAGAATGAAATCGTGACTGCGATGGTGCATATGCACCAACTGCGGCCGCTTCGGTTCAACCCGGATCGCAGGGCGCCTTTGTGTGCGGCTCGTTTTGCGCGAGCCACGGCGACCGACACAGGCTGTAGCCTGCTCGTAACCCATCTTGCTGGAGACGCGAAGTGCTGTCCCCGGCGGCTCGACTTTCGCGAGATGATGTTGCTACGCACAAATCGGTGCGCAATGTACAGCTCTTATGCATTCTCCGCGAGGTTGGTACGGCTCGTGCGGAGTCATTAAGGACGCACGCCCCTGCCAAACTGGTCGAATATTCGAGCTGCAATTTCGTTCGTTGGCCCGTAGTTGGGAGCCGCCCGCATCGTTAGTGCCGCCGGAAGAGCATTGAGCCGACCACATCGGAGGTACCCTCCTCACGGTATGAATAGGGGCAGGTCATGGAAGCGGACGTATCACCGCGCAGGGCCACTCCCAAGGTTGTGAGCTGCGGCAGTTTGATAGAAGAAGTTTCTCTGCAGGTTTCTACCTCGTATTCGGATGCGCGCTGATGCGCCACGGGCGGACCAAACCAGGAGCCCTATGATGGCCGTCTATATCGTACCGTCGGGAGGCCGGAGCGGGCGGCCGATGTTGGCGAGCAAGATCTGCGACATCCAGAGGATTGACTGCAGGACGCGTCAATGCGCGCTCGCGCCATTGGTGCCGATCAGGACGGTGACTCACCACAGCGCCCGAATCTTCCTAGCGTCGAGGCCCCTGTGCGTCGCCACCTATGACGACAACGCTCTGCGTGCACTCGTCAAGTCGATGAAGCCAAACGTCGTCTTGCCTTGATCCGACATCTCGTCGCCTCATCCGCCATGCCCCCCCCCTCGAAGTCCTGGATGGATGCAGCAGTCCGACCATTTTGCTCGACCGGTCAGCTTCCCGAAAGCTAGACCTACCATCCTGGCGAAGTGGAGAGATCTCGGGGCTGATCTGCGACTGCACCAAACGTAAACATCGTCAAACGGAGTTGCGAGATGGTTCGAATCCAAGACATGCTCGATACGGCAACGTTAGACTCCGGCAGCACATCAGCCGCCACTGGGCAAGATGAAAACATAGGTCAGGCGGCCTTTGACCAGCACCTGGATGAGAGACCGCAAGAGCAACAAGCTAGTGCAGGTCCTTCCAATCCTAGTGTATCGGACGCGGTGGCGGATCGTCTTGATGTCGTCAACCAGCAACCCGATTTGAAGCTTGTCGTCATTTCGAACCGCATGGCACCCTTCGACCCCAATAAACCCCAGACCGGCGGGCTCACCGCGGGCCTCGAGCCGGTGGTGGAACGTTCCGGCGCGGTTTGGATAGGCTCTTCGGAGACCCCAGGCGACGGGATCGAGCGGCCCCTGCCATTGGTGCCGACTGGTGCAGGCCACGTCGCCAGGCTCGATCTGCCGGCCGCAGACCATCCTGGCTACTATCGAGGTTATTCGAATTCAACGCTGTGGCCAGCATTGCACTCCCTGCCGGACCGGATGTCGGGCTCGGAAGAGGATTATGGCAGCTATCGAAGGATCAACGACTTCATCGCGCGCGCGGCTTTCGACGTACGAGATCGGGACGCATTCTGGGTGCATGATTATCATCTGCTCCCGCTTGGGGCCAATCTGCATGACCTCGGTATTGAGCGGCCAACCGGCTTTTTCCTCCATACGCCATGGCCTACGCCCGACATGATAGAGTGCGTACCCGACCATCGCGAACTGATGAAATCGATGCTGAAGTACGATCTGCTCGGCTTTCAGACGAACCGGGATCTGAACAATTTCCTGGCCTGCCTGCGAAACCATTTCGGGCTGGAGAGCAAGGATGGCGTTGTGACCACGGAACGTGGCCAGACGCGACTTCAAAAGTTCCCAATCGGTATCGATCCCGAGCGGTTCGCAGAGTATCTTGCGGCAGAGCTCTCTCCCGCAGAGCAAGAAAAAGTCTCGTCATTGTTGCAAAACTTCCAAGGCGCCAAGTTTGCCATCGGCGTAGACCGGCTCGACTACACGAAAGGCATCGATAAACGGGTCGAAGCGTTTAACCACCTTTTAGCGGCCGAGCCGGGCAGCATCTCGCTGTTGCAGATCGCACCGACCTCCCGCGCCGACGTCGACGAGTATCAGAAGTACAAGGAGGACGTGGAGAATGCGATTAACCACGTCAATGCCGAGCATGGCACAGACGAGTGGAGGCCGATCCACTACACGAATGACTCGTTCAGCCAGACTGCACTCGCGCGTCTTTACCGCGCGGCAAAGATAGGTGTCGTCACGCCGCTGCGCGACGGCATGAATCTGGTAGCGAAAGAATATGTTGCTGCCCAAGATCCGAAGGATCCCGGCGTTCTGGTATTATCGAAGTTTGCTGGGGCGGCTGAAGACTTCAACGAAGACGAGGCGCTGCTGGTGGATCCAAACCATCCCGAAGAGATCGCAGACGCTATTTTGAAAGCGGCCAACATGCCGCTTGAGGAGCGCGTCAAGCGCTGGCGGTCAATGATGGATAAGATTGAATCCTATACCATCCACGATTGGTCGGCGGACTACGTCCGGGAGCTGGACAAAAGCCGTGTCACAGTTCCGGCTGATCAGTGCCTCAATATCGGTCTCGGCTGGACCAACGTGGCTCAGATGCCGCTGTACCGGAACCATGGCGAGGCGCTGGCCACCTATAAGGAGATCGACCCCGCGGATGTCGCCCTGAAGGAGGCTGCCTACGCAGACGAGAATAAGGCCTATGAGGCATTAGAGGCCAGACTGATGCATACACAGGGCAGACTCTGGGCCATACCCACAGCTTCGCTCATCGGTCGTTCCGAACAAAAGCCCGGTGCCGGGACGGAGTGAGCAGGCGAAGAGCACAGCACGGCAGATGACGCTGTTCTGCAGCAGCAAAGACCAATCCAGATCTTTAGCGCTGATGCGGTTCTTGCAGGTTGCGCAAGCCTGGATGACGACCGGGAATGTTGAACGAGTTGCATCAAGGTATCACGCGAGTGAGCCACAATGGAACGGGAGCGTGCAGCCAACGCGTCGTTCCGTACCCGTAAATGACGCTTCTGCAGGCGGCGTCGGCACCAGCGAGCTTTTGGTCGTTCCGCGCCGGAAAGTGGCCGCTGCCTGTTGCAATGAAAGGGCCGCAACAGCAGCGTTAGAACAGTTAGCAGCTTGGCTCGCACTCCCCTCGCGCCTGCCAAGCTGATCCGCCAGCAGCGGGCATTCGCGATCGACAATCTCGCCCCTTCGTCCTTTGCGTGGTACGCCTTCGATAAAGGACCACGGGCTCGTGCGCCCGTTGCCGCCGGTAGATTCAGGATCATTTGAGCCCGACCTTAACGACTATAAGAACTGCTGACGACCACTTCGTTTCGTCATCTTGTCGAAAGATAAAACCTGACCCGGCGCTTGAACCCGTTTGGCTAGGGGCTCAACCTCAAGACGCGTTGCTGCTTAGAACCGTAGTCGTTGCTTCTGACCTCACCGTCTTGAGTGTAATCCTCTGAGCAACGCGCTGTTCATTGTCATGATGAGCCCCGTCGACAAGTCTGCCAAATGAACTCGCTCCGAGAAATCTACCTCATATCTGGAGGTAAGCGTTGCGATTGGAGACGGGGCGTATTCCGTTCTTGGCCGCTGAAAACCGAAAAACCGGTGCTGTCTGACGGACTGTCCGACCGACACGCTGTTGGTGTCTGCTTGGCAACCAGTGTCGGGAGGCGGACATGGTGCTGCAGCCGGAACGGCTGAAACTTGCCACTCTTTAGCCGGCACGCTGTTTACAGTGAATGGTCCGCAAGATGGCGCAAGCTGCGCGATGTCATACGCCCGCGTGCTTTCCACCGCTCTGCTTGACGCGCCAGGCGTCGCGAGCGTGGCCCGCCGATCTCATCGGGAGAAAGTCCATGAACACACCACCACTTTTCTCCGCGGTGTTGCCTTCGATTGCCAGCGCCACGTCCACGGCGCTTTCACAGGAGCGAACGATCTTGGCGACGACGAATGATCCATTCCTCTGGCTCGAGGACATCGAAGGACAAGGCGCAGTGGCTTGGGCTCGTGCCGAGAACGAGAAGACGCTCAGGGTGCTCCAGTCAGATCCCCGCTATCAGCGCTTCTACGAACAGGCGCTCTCGATCCTGCAGGCCAAGGATCGGATTACGTATGTTTCATTGGAACGGCGCGGTTTGGAGAATTTCTGGCGAGACGAGAACCAGGTGCGCGGCGTCTGGCGGCGCACCACGCTCGAGAGCTATCGTAGCCAAGATCCACAGTGGGAGACCATCCTCGACGTGGACGCGTTGGCCGTCGCCGAGAACAGGAATTGGGTCTTTCAAGGCGCCAGCTGCCTTCCGCCTGAAGAGCGCCTCTGCCTGATTAGTCTTTCCGATGGCGGCAAGGATGCCGCGTCCGTAAGAGAGTTCGATCGCGACGCCAAGACCTTCGTGGACGGCTTTTATCTTCCAGAAGGCAAGCAGAACGTCAGCTGGATCGATCGTGACACACTCCTTGTTGCACGGGACTGGGGCGATGGGACCTTGACGCAAGCCGGCTACCCCTTTGTCGTGAAGGAGCTCAAACGCGCTCAGCCGCTCAGTGAGGCTCGCGAGATATTTCGTGGCAAGCCTACCGACGTTCGGGCGCTGCCCTTTGTGCTTCGTGACAGCGAAGGTGATATTCAAGCGACCGGCGCGACCCGCGTGATCCGCTCTTTCGAGTACGAGTATGTGGTCTTCCGGCCCGATGGGCCCGTCAAGCTCAATCTGCCGAAGAAGGCCGCGATAGTCGGGCTCGCGAGTGGCCGCCTGCTTGTGGAGCTTGACGACGAATGGACACCGCCCGGCGATGTCAGCTTCGCCGCCGGATCGCTGATTTCGTATGACCTGGCCGAATGGAAACAGGATCCGCTGCGCGCCAAAGCCTCGCTTGTGTTCCAACCTGGGCCCCGCCAGGCCCTGAGAGGGGTAAGCGCCACAAAGAATTTGTTGATCCTGACGATCCTGGAGAATGTTCAGAGCAAAGCGTTCGTTTATAAATACGATCAGGGAGCTTGGCTGGCGAGGCCGATCCCGCTGCCGGAACATACAAATGTCAGCCTGTCAGCCGTCTCCGATGAAGCGGACCAGGCCATGTTCGCCGTATCGAGCTATCTCAGACCAACGTCAGTCTGGTATTTTGATGCCGAAAGCAAAAGCCTTGAGGAATTGAAGAAGACACCTTCTGCTTTCGATGCGTCCAACCATGTCGTGGAGCAGCTCGAAGCCACTTCGCGTGATGGCACGTCAATTCCCTATTTTCTGGTGCGGCCGAAGAACGCAAGGTTTGACGGCGCAATCCCCACACTTCTCCATGGCTATGGCGGGTTCCAGATTCCGCTTCTGCCCTCTTATCTGGGACCGGTGGGGCGGCTATGGCTCGAACAGGGCAATGCCTATGTCGTTGCGAACCTGCGCGGGGGCGGCGAGTTTGGCCCACAATGGCATCAGGCCGCCCAGGCGGCAACGAAGCAGACGACATGGGATGATTTCATTGCCGTTGCCGAGGACCTGATCCGCCGGAAGATCACAAGTCCGCGCCGGCTGGGCGCGATTGGCGGCAGCCAGGGCGGTCTGCTCGTTGGCGCCGCAATCACCCAACGTCCCGAGCTCTTCAACGCGGCGATCATCCAGGTGCCGCTGTTTGACATGATTCGATACACCAAACTGGGCGCGGGCGCCTCCTGGATCGGCGAGTACGGTGACCCCGCCATCGCCGAGCAGCGTGCGTGGATCGAAGCCTACTCGCCCTACCAGAAGCTGGTGGCGGGCAAGACCTATCCCGTTCCCTTAATTCTTACCTCTACCAAGGACGACCGCGTGCATCCCGCGCACGGCCGCAAGGCTGCCGCGAAGCTCGCCGCGCTGGGCCAGCCCTACTTCTATTACGAGAACATCGATGGGGGACATAGCGCCGCGGCCAATCTCGTCGAACATGCGCGTCGGCTGGCCCTTGAATACACCTATGCATCGAGGCGACTTTGTTCGGAGTAAATTGATGGATGGGCTGATCGAAGCAGATAAAATAAAGACCATTGGTTATTTCAACGTCTTCACGTTGCTCAGCTGAATTCATCGAACCAAAGGGGAGAGAGCTGACGAGCCGCCGGCGGCGCGATGAAACTCGTCAGATGCGCAAGTTACCGATTTGAACAGGCTCCACGGGTGGCGAGCGGGTTTCCTGACTTCCCAAACACGACATCAGGAGCGGCCGGTAAGTTGCCAAATGCGCTTCATTGAGGATTGCCTTGGCACACCCCTGTTAGCCCGACATGCCCGGCGTGCGGCTGATATCCGAAGGCGAACAGCTCAAGCACAGCCATGCGAGCCTCTTCGTGCTTGAGCGAGCATGTCAGGTAGCTTCAATGCAGACATGGCACGGATTGATGATCCTGCGCCAAGGAGTTCACGGTCGCCCTGTCGTTCAACGTCGATTAAAGCCATCCGCACTAGCTCGACTCCGGATCAACGCGCCGTGCACAAGGCTTTGTCCTTCTGCAAGCCGGTGGCGCGCGACGAGTGAAGCGAAGGTCAACACGTCATCCGGATCCTGAAGCCTTGAAGCGAAGTGTCGTGGACGTCAGGGTGCTTTCCGTCGTTGCACAATGCGGCTACAGCTAGAGTCACGCGACAAAAAACGAGCACGTGACTAGCGCAGCGACCCCGGGGTCTCTTGCCGCCCGTCTTGATGGCTGGGAGACTCTTCGCTAGATCACAACGGTTCACTATGGAGATGCCGCCGTGGCAATGGGTATTGTGAAGTGGTTCAACTCGACCAAAGGTTATGGGTTCATCAGGCCCGAGGACGGAGGTCCCGATGTCTTCGTGCACATCAGCGCCGTCGAAAAGGCCGGTTACACCACCCTCGAAGAGGGGGCCCGGGTAAGTTATCAGCTCAAGGCCGGGCGTTCGGGTAAGACGTCAGCTGAGGATCTCCGGGTTGGCTGATGCGGCTCGCCTCCGGAAAACTGCTCTACAAAGCGTGTTCTCGCACCTGTCCGGCGATGCCTCTCACGGCGCGCCGGGCCTTCAGCCTCTCGACCGGCTCTTCAGGGATGGGACTGTCTCGTAAACCGATTGAAAGCTTCGATCTCCTGAAGCCGTCGATCGATCACTGCCGCCGGAGTTACAGGGGGCGCCCAGCCCGGTCGCAGTGTGGGCGGGCAAGATATTCCTGCCAGCCGGCCACGAACGGTCTCCGAACCCTACCAACACGCCGGGAAGTGCACGCCGCGCGCGTCGTCCCAGCTAACAATGCACGGGCTGGTGCTCCCCTGTCCAGGCATGATGCATGAAGCTCATGAAGGTGCTCGCACAAGCGGGTTCGTCCGCTATGGACCTACTCTCCGGCTGCTACGCTGATGCCGTGAGCCTTCGAGGGCCGGTGTAAACAAAGCCGCATTGGCTTGATGCCGTGCGGCGAGGTCAAATCCCGGGCGCCAAGGGAGCAGATGGGAAGCATAGTGGGCTGCAACTTCCTGCCGATCAAAGGTCCGCAATCGGCGCGTTCATACAGTATTTTGGTCTCTCACATGAGGAGCGGAATCCGGACCGAAGGCTGTTTGGGAGCTCTCGAAAGAGCCCGACAGTTGTTTTCGGCGCGAATGTCCTCGGCGACCGCACAGCCGTCATCAAGCAGTCCGGTATCATCGCCCCTATAGAAGCGGCTGGGAATGAAGGCATCGAAGCCGGATGTACTGAGGCGGCTACGCTCGCTCAGTTGCGGTATTTGACGATTGGATATTTCGCACGCCGCCTCGTCCATCTCCAGCACCCCTCACCAATGCTCTAGCTTTCTTTACGTACAGCAGATGCCGCGCCTGCGGCCGTCAAACCTGGCAATAGCGGCCGAGCTCTTTAATGCGGATGTCGGAGGGGTGCAATCGCGCGAGTGATGAATTACGGGCAGCTCCGTCAAGAGTTGTCAACTATCAGCATCGTCAGTTGTCCCCGCGATGACCGCCATGCGAGAGCTGTTTTTAGCAGCTTATATTGGAGGGTATATATGTTTTCCGAGCTTGAAAACGAGTGCATAAACCGGGAAGTCGCGAGGCTCAAACTTCCCAATTCTCGGATCAAGCACTTTGCGCCAGCTAGCTACGCACAAGCCGGAGAAGACGTTATTCTGGAAGGAATTTTGGCCGCAAGACTCTGTAGAAGCCAAAGATCTTGGGAGAGTGTGTTCTATGTCGAGATCGGCGCCAATCACCCCATCTCCACCTCGAATACCTACCTTATGTATCAAAGAGGCGGACAAGGTGTTCTAGTCGAACCCAATCCTGAATTGGGAGCGCTGATCCGGACAGTGCGCCCAAGAGACATTCTGGTGCCGTCCGTTGTCTTGCCGGCTCCGCAGGCGTCTGCCACGCTCTTCATCGGAAACGCCCATGAGTTGTCTTCTTTGGATGAAGCACATATCAAAAGCTTCGGGGACTTCGACGGCCTAGGAGGTGTCCGAGAGCATATCAAGGTGAGCGCTGTCGGCATCAACGAGCTATTGGCCCCTTATGCAAACAAGATCGATTTCTTGTCGATCGATTGCGAAGGACTAGATTACCATCTCGTTAGGGCCATCGACTATGAGCGCATTAAACCTGCTGTGATCCAGTGCGAGCCAAGTGAACATTTTCACGATGGCAACACGGCTCGGATCATAAATCTGATGGAGAGCAGAGCGTATCGTCTTGCTGCAATGACTGACATAAACGTCATCTTCGAGAGATTGACCTAACGCCAGCCCTTGTCGTCAAGGACTCACATGCAGCCCCGCGATCTCCTCGAGCCATTGACCGGGCACGCATGATGAACTGCACCGCGCGAGCACTGGAGGGATGGACCGGTCTCAGGCATTCCAGCCCACGATTGAGTTGCGCGAACTCTTCCTGGGTAGCAAGCGCGTGGCCTGGATCTTGGGCGCGGTCAGAACGTCTGAACCGGATTGCAAGGAATGCTGAAGCGGCGCAGGGATGTGTGCCGATCATCGTTGTCGAACTTCATGCCCCAACTGTAGCCGGCAATGAACGTAACATCGCAGGTGGTCGGCCATCGAGCAGGCATCGCACTCGTAGATCGACCGGATGAGCTCGACGATCTCAGACTCGGTGTTGCGCGCGGGGTGGTCGCGCCGAGGATCAGCTATCTTGTTAAGGCCCTTCTGTCTCCTTCCAGGGCGGCTTGCCGGCGGCCTTGTCAGCACCGAGATGCATGCCGAGGAGGCGCGCGTTTCGGCCGAGCCTCCGAGGCGGGATAAAGGATCGAGGGTTTCACCCGCGGATCGTCGCGACGCCGGCGCTCTCGCGCCGACGGATAAGGCCGCCGTGATGCCGAGAAGCCAACGCGAGCACCGCGCAGTGCGGCCCGCTACACGAGCCCGGACGTGACCGAGGCGCTGGTTGCTACAAAGGGCATTCCAACCCTCAGCCACTTCTCCTCGAAGCAACCGTCGACGATAATGCCGGCGGCCCTCCCGGTTCATAATGACGAGGTTTTCATTAAGTTCATTCGTACCTCCTGGTCGCGATGAGCCGATTTCCGTGATTTCCCGCCGTTCGCATGCACCGGACCGATCGCATGAGATGGTGGGAATGGCGAGCGGGTCATCAATCTGCTCATAGTAGTGTAGGGCTTTCCGAGCACTTTCGCGGACATGCCAACCTCATATGCGCGACACGCAACGTTCGCGTCGACGTGGCGGTGCTTTGCTCGATCCGATCGGCTCATCTTTTCTATGGTGGCGGGCTGAAGCGTGGCGGGGCTATTTCATGGACGCCTATCGAAAGGGTGCCAGGATCCGGACTAAAATTGATCCACCAAGTCAGGGCAACAGCCAAGAGGATTGTGGAGAGGAAGATATCGGCGCGCTTGTCATAGCGGGCTTGCGATGCCTCGGAAATCCTTGCGGCGGTAGACATGCTCTGGATGACATTGCGTCCCTTGTAGGCAGTGTTGCTCTCGCGTCGGGCGGTGGGCTGGTCGATGAGTGCCTCCATAACGAAACCGCTTGACGGGTTGCAGTGCGACATTCGCCCTGCACGGAGTGTGTCTGATCGTCAACGCTCGCAAATTCCTGTCTCCGGTGTTTGATGGATTTTGATCAACGCGAAACGGGATTGCAGGCATCGGTCTCGGTATCACTGATCTGACAATTTTAATCTTCGGAAGAACTGAGGACAAAACGGGAGGATGACGACAGGCACGGAATTGCGTGCGGGGCCGATCAATGTCCAGGCGATGAGCCACGCTCCTTGTCGAACTCGATTGAGTCTGCCGACAGCTGCGAGACTTCGTGTCTTGGAGTTCGGGTGCTGTTGTGCGTCTGACCGGGCGTATCGTTTCGCCAATCGTCTATTGCTTAACTCGTAACCCGGAAAGCTGGTGAGCTGGAGGAGGTCCGACATGAGTATTGAGCTTACGATAAACAAGAGGCCTCATATTGTCGACGTGGCGCCTGACACTCCGCTGCTATGGGTCCTTCGCGATGTGATCGGACTGACGGGAACGAAATATGGGTGCGGAATTGCCCAGTGCGGCGCCTGCACGGTGCATGTCGGCAACGATGCAGTGCGCTCGTGCATTACGGCCGTAGGTGACGTTGCGAAACCAGTCACCACAATTGAAGGATTGGATGCAAAAGGCAATCATCCAGTTCAGCGCGCGTGGCGCGATGAGAGCGTCCCGCAATGCGGGTATTGCCAGGCAGGGCAAATCATGCAGGCAGCGGCGCTCCTAGCTGAGACCACGAACCCCTCTGATCAGCAAATCAGCGACGCGATGTCGGGAAATATTTGCCGCTGCGGCTGCTACCAACGGATTCAGTCGGCGGTGCGAATAGCCTCAAGGGGGGTCTGACCATGAACGTGCGTGCGCCGAGAATCTCATCCAGTCCCTGCGTGAGGCTTGAGAACGTTAGTCGCCGTCAATTCCTTCGCTCGACGGCAGCGGTGGCCGCATTTGCTCTAGCTGCCGAGATTTCTAGCGGGGAGAGCTTCGCATACGAGACCGGCGGAGCTCAGATGCCGCACGGCCTCGTGAACGATCCGCACGTCTTCGTATCAATCGATCCCTCTGGTATCGTTTCGATTACCGCCCACCGCTCCGAGATGGGCACAGGGATTCGAACGTCACTTCCGATGGTGGTGGCGGACGAGCTGGAAGCGGATTGGTCGAAGGTTCGCATCGTCCAGGCGCCGGGGGATGAGCCGCGCTATGGAAATCAAAATACCGACGGCTCTCGCAGCATGCGTCACTTCTTCCAGCCGATGAGACAAGTCGGAGCGGCCATGCGCCAGATGCTGGAACAGGCGGCGGCGATCCAGTGGGGCGTTCCGTTATCAGAGGTGCAAGCGACCAATCACGAGGTGATACATCGGCCGACAGGACGCAAGCTCCGTTACGGTGAACTCGCCAAAGCCGCGATGGACTTGCCGGCCCCGCCAGTAGAGAGCTTGAAGTTCAAGCCCGACAATGCTTTTCGCTATATCGGCCACGGCAACGTCCCAATGTATGACCTGTTCGACATCACTGTCGGGAAGGCGCAGTACGGATACGATATCCGGTTGCCCGGCATGAAATACGCCGTGATCGCTCGCCCTCCCGTTGTCGGTGGGAGGATAAAATCCTACGACGCAACTGACGCCCTTAGAGTTCCCGGCGTCGAAAAGGTATTGGAGCTCAAGGTCAGCTGGGCGCCGCCTGCCGCATACTCACCTCTTGGAGGAATCGCGGTCGTGGCCACCAATACGTGGGCGGCCATAAAGGGTCGAGAAGCTCTGAAGCTCGACTGGGAAGATGGCGAAAATGGCGGTTATGATTCCGCCGGGTATCGACGACAGATGGCCGAACGCGCCAATAAGCCGGGTCGCGTCGAGCGCAATCAGGGAGACTTCGACAAGGCTTTCGCCGCTGCGACGAAAGTGTTATCCGCCGAGTATTACGTGCCGCACCTTGCTCAAGCATCGATGGAGCCGCTGGTTGCCACCGCGACCATTCGCAACGGCGAATGCGAGGTTTGGGCTCCCTTGCAGGATCCGTTCGGCGCACGCGAAGCATTCGCGAAGCTGCTTGAGCTGCCAATCGAGAAGGTGAAAGTGAACGTTACTCTTCTCGGCGGCGGCTTTGGCCGAAAGTGTCAATCAGACTTCGCGCAGGAAGCCGTACTGCTCTCGAAGGCACTCGATGGCGCGGCTGTCAAGCTCGCCTGGACGCGAGAGGACGATCTTCATCATGGCTTCTATCATACGGTCACTTATTCGCGCTTGGACGCAGGCCTTGACTCGTCGGGAAAGGTGGTCGCGTGGCGGCATCGTTCGGTCGCGCCGACCTTGTTCGCGAATTTCAAGCCAGATCCAAAGCGCGAGCAATCAATTGAACTCGGTCTGGGGCTTGCAGATATCGCATTGGACGTCCCTAACGTGCGCGTTGAGACCGGCGAAGCGGCGGCCCTGACGCGAATTGGCTGGTTTCGGTCCGTTAACAACATACCTCATGCTTTTGCCGTCCAATCCTTCATTGCAGAGCTGGCGCACGCCTTGGGGACCGACCCCAAAGACTTCCTGCTCGAAATCATCGGACCACCACGAAAGCTTGAGCTTGAAAAACTCGGGCTAACGGATCCGCTTTGGAATTACGGCGATCCGTATTCAACCTACCCAATCGATACCGGGCGTCTCGCGAATGTGGTGAGCTTGGCAGCTTCGCGCGCGAACTGGGGAAGATCTCTCCCTAAGGGGGGCGGGCTCGGAATTGCAGCACACCGGAGCTTCCTCTCATATGTGGCGACCGTCGTCGAGGTGAGCGTGGACAGCCAAGGAAAGCTGACCATCCCGCGTGTGGAAACCGCAATCGACTGCGGCTTTGCCGTCAACCCCGAGCGGATTCGGTCCCAGATAGAGGGGGCCGCCGTCATGGGGTTCAGCAATTTCATTGGCGAGATTTCGTTCGCGAAGGGCCGCGCCGAGCAGGGTAATTTCGATAATTATCCGGTGGCCCGGATCGACAATGCACCGATAAATGTGCGTGTTCACATTGTTCCGAATGGTTCTGATGTTCCTGCGGGCGGTGTCGGAGAGCCAGGAGTGCCGCCTTTTCTGCCGGCGCTCTGCAACGCGATCTTCGCCGCGACAGGCAAACGTACTCGTTCGCTTCCAGCGGGCGATCAGATCCGCGTCTAGACGACCAGACGTCAGACTCGATCGCCTTGAGCCGCGATTGAGCTCGAACAGAATCGACAAAACAATCAATGCTAAAGGAGTGAAGGGATGTCCAAGGCAAATAGGACAAGAGTTGGAGCTTGGGAGACGGTCAGCACGGTCGTGGGGATTGGCCTAATGGCAGGCCTCCTCGGGAGTACGGCGGCAGCTTCCGATGAAACGACGGAAAAGCGGCTTCTCAACGCAACGCAGGAAACCAGCAACTGGCTGCATCATCACCGTGACTACACGGCCCAGCGTTATTCGCCGCTCAACCAGATCAATCGCAACACGGTCAAGAGCCTACACGTGGCCTGGACGATGGCTCTGGGCGGTATCGAAGGTGGCGGTATTTGGAGCCATGGCGGTCTCGAGGGCACTCCGATTGTCGAGAATGGATTCATGTATGTGACCGACGGGTGGGGATCTGTCTACAAAATCGATCTCCACGGCGGAAACGGAAGCCTGGTCTGGAAAATGGATCCAAAGACCGATCACGACTGGGCCGGCGCCATTGCTTGTTGCGGGATTAACAATCGAGGCGCTGCGATATGGGGAAATTTTGTTATCTCTCATACCCTCGATGGGCGATTGGTCGCGACCAACAAGGAGGATGGCAAAGTCGCTTGGGAGCGCAAGGTAGCCGATCCCGACAAAGGTGAAGTGATCACGGGCGCGCCGTTGATCGTCAACAACATGGCTATTACGGGCGTGGCGGGTGCCGAGTACGGCATCCGCGGCTGGATCGCTGCCACTGACTTGAAGTCCCAAAAGGAAATTTGGCGAACCTATACGATTCCGGGCAAGGGCGAGCCAGGTAACGAGACCTGGAAGGATGATCACGATGCTTGGAAGACTGGCGGGGGATCTACCTGGGTGACCGGGTCGTACGATCCCCAAGTTCACCTGATCTACTGGGGCGTCGGAAATCCTGGACCGGACTTTGATAGTGAGTACCGTCAGGGCGACAACCTCTACACTAACAGTACCCTTGCGCTGGACCCGGACACCGGGAAGGTCAAATGGCACTTTCAGCACACACCGAATGATCCGTTCGACTATGATAGCGTTGCGGAACGAGTGCTGGTTGACATTCCGTTCAAGGGAAAGACGCGCAAGGTCGTACTTGAAGCCGATCGCAACGGCTTTGGTTACGCGCTCGACCGTACTGACGGCTCTTTCCTTTGGGCAACCCCGTTCGTCAAGAAGGTGACCTGGACCAGGGGCATCAACCCAGAGACCGGAAAACCGATTGAGTACGATCCCAGTAAAGCGGTACAGACCTATGATCCTCTGGCGACGCTGAACCGGAAGAACACGCATGTCACCATTTGTCCCGGACATAACGGTGGCAAGAACTGGCCGCCAACGGCGTACAATCCAGACTTGAAGACCTGGTACATCCCAGTCATCGAGAGCTGTGACGAATTGGATAACAAGGAGACCAAACCCGGCGACTGGAAACCTCGCGAATTCTTCACAGGGGGCGGTCCAGTCGTAAAGATGCCGATAACGGGAAGCGTAACCGCCATTGATACAATCACAGGTAAGGTTACGGGCAAGCATGAGACGAAGTATCCGATGCTTGGGGGGCTGCTTGCAACGCCCGAATTAGTGTTCGCTGGTCATCCATCGGGAGAGCTCTACGCTCTCGATGCCAAAACTCTGAACAAGGTATGGGAATTCAACACGGGTGGCGGCGTCAACGCTCCCCCCATGACGTTCTCCGTCGACGGGAAGCAATATATTGCGATCCTCGTAGGATTGGGTGGTGCCTGGGACAAGTGGAATCTCGATTCCACTAAAGGACTGGAGAAGGTTCCCCCCGGCTCAATGCTCTACGTGTTCGCGTTGTAAACCGCTGCGGGCGAAGTGGGGCGCACGCGCCCCAGTTCGTAAAATGTTTCAAGAGGAACGAATGGAATTGAAGGTGGTACGCCTGACTCACCAGGCTAACCGCGCGTTACGCGCTGGCATGTGCGGGTTGATCGTATGTGGCGGCTTGGCGTTTCTCGCGACGCAAGACTTGGCTCGAGGCGAAGGCGGCACGCCCGTACAGGGGCAAGCTATCAACGGCGCGCATCGCACGCTTGATGAAGGGCAGCGCATCTACGAAAAGGCGAATTGCGTAGGCTGCCACAAATGGCATGGCGGCGGTGGCGGCGGCTATGGTGGTGCGGCGCTCTCACTACGAGCTACGCAGCTTAGTCGCGACCAAATCGTTGAGGTCGTCCATTGCGGTCGGCCAGGAACGGGCATGCCGCATTTTGATCGTGACGCTTACAAGGATTACCGATGCTATTCGGGCGTCACGGCTGAAGATCTAGGCAAGGACCTGCCTCTAGATGCAGCTACATTTCTCCGGCCGAACGAGATCGAGAAAGTAACTGATTACATTCTGAAGCATGTTAAGGGCAAGGCGCAGACGAGCTTTCAGGACTGCATTGACTTCTTCGGAGAGGGCTCGAGAGCTTGTGACGTCTACAAGAACATCTCGGGTCACTCGCAAGCAACCGAATCGGAAAATAGGCGATGACTCGCCAAATGTTGATGTGGGCGCTGTCGCTTCTCTTGGCCGCCGGCCCTAACGCCGACGCACGCCAAGGGAACGACTTGCGCGACCTGAGCCTCGGGATGTCGGTCGCAAATATTGCAGCGGAAGAGTACATCAGCCTTGCTTGTGCCGACAAGGAAGGAGGCAAGCTCGCGGTCTGGAGTGACTTCCGGACATGCCCAGCCGATGAAATGGATTTGCGGGGTATCTCGTTTCGTTTCAACGACAAAGTCAATCCGCTGGCTGCTGTGAACGACAAGTATGAGGGAACGAGGCTCGGCGGCCATCCCGTGCTGCTGAGGGGATTCGTCGACAGCAGCGGAGTGCTGAGACGCATTCGGATCGACACGGATCCGGACGCACGCCTGTTCTGGCATAAAAAGGCCCATCTATTGGCGCTCATAGTGAAAGCTCGATATGGGGAGGCCGGCTGGACTTGCCGAGCGGGGGAGTCCCACGACGGCGAAACTCCGGTTGGCGGTTTGCTTATCAAGGAGCACTGCGAAAAGCGCTCAGAGCGCCGTCACTTGGTATTAGATCGGGAAGTTTATCGTCGTGCCGGTCAACCTCCGTCGGACTTTGTGAATGCGACGCACTTCATCATCGAACAAGCGATCGACTGAGGAAGGAGCTGGTACGAGACACCAGCTAACAATCCCGAGGCATTCTGCGGTTTCTCCGTCAGACCAAGCTTGTTGTGTTGGAATGGTGATAGGCAACTTGTCGTGAGCTGATACCAGGGGCTTTTGGACGCGCCGGAGCATATCGCAATGGAAACCGCTGGCAGACCGGGCTCGTCTGCTTCCTCCCTCGACTTAAGCCGCTGTTGGACGAGTCCAGCAGCGGCCTTTTTTGTTTACCCACCTGCGCCGGACGTGCTTTGACCGAACCTTGGTTGAGCTGCCCGAAAGCCTCTCCTTTGCAGCGAGCGATCGTTGGAAATGTCAGAGGCTGATCGACAGGTTCTGCGCGGTGATGGTGAGAAACTGGACAGGGGCGCTGCTCAGGTCGACATCGATCAACCCGAGGCGGCGAAGCACCGTATCAAGCGAGCGGCGCGCCTGGGTTTCAGGGTCGCCGTCAATGCAGATGTCCATCAAACCGGACCGAAGACATTTCGCAGTGCTCTGAGTGAGCGCGTGCCCGATCCAGAATACCTTCGCTGGGTGAGCCTTCAAAGCCGCAGCGATTCCCTCTTTTCCGGCGCCCACACTGTACAGTCCGATGACGCGATTGTCGTCGCGCAACGCTCCCGTTAGCCTCTCCGCTGAAAGCAAATTGTCGTCATGGCTGAAAATGACGCGGCAGAAATTGTGATCGACATTAGCTTGCTGCATCAGATAGTCGGAGAAGCCGCGTATGCGCTCACGATGCGCCCGGTAAGCTCCGCTGTGGCACATGGCGAGGACAGTTCCACTAATTCCACGTAGCATGCGTGCCATATAGTAAGCGGCCGTCCTTCCCGCCGCGTAGTTGTCGATACCGATATAGGGCACATCTTCTCCGGCACTTCCCGTCAGCAATTGCACGACCTCCACGCCCGACTTGCGGACCTGGCGGATACTCTCTGTAATGTCAGGATGGTCTGGAGCCAGAATGATGAGACCGGCTCGCCGAACAGGGGGCTTTACGATATGTTGGGCAATGCGGGAGATGTCGTCTTCGCGAACGAACGTCCGGTGCACTAAAATGGCTGGGTCCAAGGAGGCAGATATCCGCTGGAAAGTCGCAATAAGATCGGCATAAAAAAAATCGGCTTCTGGCTGAACGAGAAGTACCTCAATCCGAATGATGCCGCTGTGAGGTCTCAATCGGCGATCGCCATATTTTAGTTTCTTTGCAGCCTTGATGATCCTTTCGGCAAGCTCGATCCGCACGCCGCCACGGTCATTGAGAACCCGCTCGACGGTTGCGGTACCGACGTTTGCCTCACGCGCAATATCTCTGATGGTCGGACCACTCAAATACCTGCCTCCGGCGTGATTTTGATCAACACGGAACGAGAATTAGCGGCTTCCACGCACTTACGTCGTCAACTTAGCCTTATGCACAAGGGCCGTTGCCATGGAACGTGTAGGCGGTCTTCACAGTGGTATAGAACTCTTGCGCGTAGCGGCCCTGCTCGCGCGGACCATAGCTGGAGCCTTTCCGGCCGCCGAATGGCACCTGATAGTCCACGCCTGCGGTCGGAAGATTCACCATCACCATGCCGGCCTCTGCATTGCGCTTGAAGTGGCTGGCGTATTTTAGGCTGGTGGTGCAGATCCCCGAAGACAGGCCGAACGGCGTGTCGTTGGCAAGTTCAAGCGCCTCTTCGTAGTCTTTCACCCGGATCACGGTAGCGACTGGCCCGAAAATCTCCTCGCGCGCGACACGCATCGCATTGCTTACTTCCGTGAGCAGCGCAGGCGCGAGATAGAACCCGGGCGCCTCGCGTTTCAGCAACTCGCCCCCGGCAACCAGCTTTGCGCCTTCCGCCTGGCCTATGCTGATATACTTCAGGTCCTGTTCGAGTTGGGCCTGGTCAACGACCGGGCCGACATGCGTGCCAGCTTTCAAGGCATCGTCAACGACAAGCCCATGCATCCGATCCTGCATGCCGGCTACGAACCGATCGTGGACGCCATCTGTCACAATCAGCCGGGACGATGCCGTGCAGCGCTGGCCGGTGGAGAAGAAGGCGCTGTTCACCGCGCATTCCACTGCCAGCGTCAGATCGGCATCATCAAGGACCACCATAGGGTTCTTGCCGCCCATCTCGAGCTGAAGCTTCTTCATCGGTTCAGAAGTGATGCTGGCCTGGGCGATCTTGCGCCCCGTCGGCACTGAGCCCGTAAAGGAGATGGCAGAAACCTTCGAACTGTTCAGCATCGCCGCACCAATCACTGAGCCCCGGCCCATGACCAGGTTGAATACACCTGCCGGTACTCCGGCGCGGACGATGATCTCGGCGAGCGCATGAGCCGAACCAGGAACGAGCTCGGCAGGCTTGAACACAACGGTGTTGGCGCTGGCGCGATCTTCCAGGCTGGAATTGCAATCGGAAAGTTCCAGGGAGTGATGAGCCCGATGACGCCGACCGGCTCGCGGGTGATCTCCACATCGACGGACGGCCGTACTGATGGCAGCTTTTCGCCCGCCATCCGGAGGCACTCGCCAGCGAAGAATTGGAAGATTTGTCCTGCACGCGCGACCTCGCCGATGCCTTCTGCCAAGGGCTTGCCCTCCTCGCGGGAGAGCAGACGGCCGAGATCCTCCTTGCGAGCGTGCATCTCGTCCCCAATCGCCTCAGAATGTCATGCCGCGTCTGGACGGTGGAGCGCGACCAAGCCGGAAATGCATCGTAAGCGGCGGTTATCGCGCGCTCAGTCTCAGCAGCCGAGGCGCGGGCATACTCGCCCACAACATCGTTGGTATTGGACGGGTTGATATTTGGGGAGGTCTCCGCGGGCGGAAGCCATTCGCCAGCAATATAGTTATTTGTCATCGATAAGCTCTGAATTCGATTGGACTTGTCGGTGCATAAACTCTCGGCCTCGCTCGTTAGCTCGCCGAGTAAATCATTTCGTGCAGAAGTCAGCGTCCCCAGCGGAGGGCTAACGGGTTGACCCCACGCGCAAGCTCAATCAGCTCAGCTTTCGTTTTGGGATGAATTTGCTCCAGCGGATGCCGCACAGCGTCACATCTGATGACGTTGCCTTCCCTCATCACGCTCTTGGCAGCGCGCAAGCCACATTGACGGTTCTCGTAGTTGATCAGCGGCAGAACCTTTGCATACGCAGCGGCCGCTTCCGTCCTCCGACCCGCCATATGATGATCGAAAACAGGGCGCAACAAATCTGGACATAGCGCGCTCGACATCGTCCCGGTCGCTCCAGCTTCCAGATCTGCCATCATGGTAATGGCTTCTTCTCCGTCAAACGGACCTGCTATGGCAGCATCTCCTGCCTCGATCAGGTTGCGCAGCTTCGCTGCAGCAAACGGGACTTCGATCTTGAAATAGCTAACGAGCGGCACCTCTTGTGCCAGCCGAACGAGAAAGGGTACCGAGAGCGTTACGCCGCTGAGCGGCGCATCCTGAACCATGATTGGGATTCTTGCCGCGTCGGCTACACGAGCGAAATGCTCGACCATATGGGCTTCGTCCGCCTTGAGACCTGAGCCGTGGTAAGGCGGCATCAGCATGAGAAGGCTTGCGCCCCGTTCGGCCGCATAGCGCGCGCGCTCCACTGCGATACGAGTGCTGAAATGGCTGCATGTCACCATGACCGGCTTGCGGCCAGCCACATGTGACAGGCAGAGGTCAACCAGCAATCTGCGCTCCTCGTCTGACAACAGGAACTGCTCGGAATAGTTGGCTAGGATGCAAATTCCGTCGACCTTCTGATCGATCATGCAATCCAAAATACGCCGCTGCCCCTCAAGATCGATATCGCCAGATTCCGTGAATGGCGTTGGTGCGACGGGAAACAGGCCACTATAGAGCGCGCTCTTTTGGACTTGCATGATTCAGGGTCTCTTTTGGGGAGATGGGTATGAGAAGCATTGGGACGAGCATCTGGTGTGCGGCCGTCGATGTGGGATCGCGAATGTGCTACGGCTCGAATGTGAGAACTGGTCTGGTCTTCGAGCACCAGCGCGCACCGCTATTCGGCCGATAGTTGGAAGCCCCCGTCGGAATTAAAAAACGGCCTGAGGTGGGCGCTAAGATCGATAAGGAGGAGATCAGCCAGGCAACACATGCGGATGACGTTCTTTTTCATTGCCGATCTCTCGCGGGCGCAGTTGAGTCTCGAACGATCAACCGCGTTTCGAGCTCCACTCGGGAGTGTATATCCAGCGAATTTTGATCCGCCAGAAAGTAGTTGGCGGCCTCTTCGCCCATGAGGCGAGCCGGGACGTCAACCGTCGTAAGGCCGGGAGTGAGATATTCGGCGATATCGAGATTATCGAAACCGATCATCGATATGTCTTGGGGGACGCTTAATCCAGCATCCTTGCAGCCGCGCAATGCTCCGACAGCAAGCACGTCGCTCCCGCAAAATATCGCCGTCACATTTCTATTTTGATTGAGAACGATTTTGGCTGCGGCTCGGCCACGGCTGAACTCGTAAGGTGATTCCACAACAACAATGCTGGAGCGGGCTATTCCACGACGTTCAGCCATGGCGAGGAAGCCTTCAAGGCGACCAGATGCGCGATCGTTATCGCGCGTTACGCCAGCAATGATCGCAAGATTCCTGTGACCGAGATCTGCAAGGTAGTTTGCTGCCAAAGCCCCGCCACTGCGGTTGTCAAAACCCATGCTGGGAATCGAAACGTCTTGCGAGAGGGAGTAGGTTACAGCAAATCGGACCTTGTGTTCACGCAGGAGTTTGAGGGTTTCCTTTCGATGGCAGGAGCCCACGAGAATGACGCCATCGACGCCTTTTTCGATGAGATTACGGACGACGCGAATTTCCCGGTCGAGGTCGTAGCCTGTTGCAGAGTAGAGAAGAGACGCACCGGCCGGCGCTAACCGGCTCTCCAGACCTTCAAGCATGCGAGTGAAGATCGCGGCGTCTAACGTCGGAACTATCAAGCCAATCAGTCGGGAGCGCGAGGATCGCAGCGCGCGTGCTGATCCGTTGGGAACGTAGCCGAGTTCATCAACGAGCCGGAGAATGCGCTCTCTCAAATCGATCGCGACGGTTTCCGGTCGATTCAACACACGCGAAACTGTGGCAATAGAACAACCCGCGCGTTTCGCTATCTCGACGACGGTCGGTGATTGCCTGCCTTGGGCAATGCGGGCCATTTTTTCTAACGCCATGAGCCTTCTTCCTTTTCGCCTGCCAGGCAGAGAGCGCGCAAGACAAACGTTGTGAAATCGTTCTCATGATACACGGAACTGCCGGGTCGATCAATCGGCCATAAAATGCCTCGAAATCACGGGTCTGACGCCTTGCTCAGTCCGCCTCTGATCTTTTTCCTTGCGCAGCCGGTCCTGTTGATGTAAACCTTTTCATAAGCTGCGCGGGCGAAGCCGCGGGCGGCAGCCGCGTTCGGCTGCGAGGCAGGACAGGGCGTGGTCGGAAATAATGAGCCGGCGTTTGGCCAGTGGAGAAAGTATGCAAGCGAAGAAGAGGCGAACGGGCGAGGTGCCAATTATTACGGCTAAGCAAGCCGTGTCGCTGATTGGCGATGGTGATTGCGTCTATTTTGGTGGTTCGGCCGGAGTTGCGATCCCCGAGCTAATCATCGACGCGCTCCGCGACGTTCATTCCGAGCAGGGGTCTCCCAAGAACTTGATGCTGGTTGGTACGGTGGCCATCGGCGATTGGGCCACGACGGGATTCAACAAATTGGCAGCCCCGGGCCTGGTGCGTCGAGTCGTGGCGAGCGGCTTGAACAATTGCCCTGCGCTTGGACGGCGCGCGCTAGCCAACGAAATTGAAGCGTACACCCTGCCCCAGGGGGTCTTGGCGCAGCTCGCTCGCGAAAATGCAGCAGGGCGACCCGGCGTCATTACGAAAGTTGGGCTGCGGACATTCGCCGATCCCCGCATTGGCGGTTGCAGGCAGAGCGAGCGCAGCAAAGAGGATATGGTTGCCGTTGTCGATATCGAAGGAGAGGAGCATCTGCTCTATAAGACCTTCCCAATCCAGGTCGCGATCCTGAGAGGCAGTATTGCGGACGAGAAGGGAAATATCTCGCTCGAGGACGAGGCATATGTCGGCGAAAGCATGTCGATCGCGGCCGCCGCTCGTCGCTCTGGTGGAATAGTCATTGTCCAGGTCAAGCGGGTCGCTGCATCCAATACGCTAAACCAACGAGAAGTAAGAATACCTGGGGTTTTGGTCGACTACCTCGTCGTCGATCCCAATCAGCGACAGACCTATGCGACGGAGTATAGCCCGGCCTATGCCGGAAAAATGCGCGTGCCGGATGGTAAAATCGCGTCGCTGCCGTTCGATGTGAGAAAGGTCATCGCGCGACGTGCGGCGCTTGAGCTGACCCCCGGAGCGACCGTCAACATCGGCTATGGCATCTCGAACGGAATTGCGGTCGTGGCCGCCGAAGAAGGAATATATCGCTCAGTCACATTGACGGCTGAGCAGGGGGTTATCGGCGGCATTCCTGCACCCGGACAGGATGCCGGCGCCGGTACGAACTACGACATGATAGCGCCGCAACCGGATCAGTTCGATTTCTACGATGGCGGAGGATTGGACATCGCATTCCTGTCCTCTGCGGAAGTCGATCGGCACGGCAACGTCAATGTGAGCCGCTTTGGTGACAAGATCATAGGACCAGGGGGCTTCATCAACATTAGCCAGGGCGCCCGAAAAGTCGTCTTCTCCGGCACCCTCACGGCCGCCGGACTGAAGGCGGTCCCGGGTGATGGCTCTCTCATCATTGCTGAGGAGGGGACGGTCAAAAAGTGGGTGAAGGACGTCTACCAGATCACCTTCAGTGGCGCTTTCGCAAAGGAACGCCAGCAAGAGGTCGTATTCATCACAGAGCGTGCCGTATTCAAGCTTACGCCGAACGGCTTGATGCTGACCGAAGTAGCGCCTGGCGTATCAGTCGAAGAGGACGTGCTGGCGAACATCGAATTCGACGTGCTCGTGTCGCCTGACCTCAAGCTAATGGACGCGCGGATATTTAAGAATGAGCCGATGAACTTGGCGGTTCGGTTCCACGATGGTGCCGGGCAGGGGGAAGGGGAGCGGCTGACGTGAAGTTCGTTTCAAGAGAATGCGAGGACAAGGTCGGGATCCTGGCTATGAATAGGCCAGAGCGACGCAACGCTCTGGGCGAAGACATTCTGAAAGATCTGGTTGAATCGGTGAGTGA
Source organism: Bradyrhizobium sp. LMG 9283 (assembly GCF_045571415.1). Lineage (NCBI taxonomy): Bacteria > Pseudomonadati > Pseudomonadota > Alphaproteobacteria > Hyphomicrobiales > Nitrobacteraceae > Bradyrhizobium > Bradyrhizobium sp. LMG 9283. The sequence continues at coordinate 7,091,158 of NZ_CP120691.1, read as the reverse complement.
GGCGGCCAACAATAAAGACGTCAACGTGATATTGCTCACTGGCAACGGCCCGGGTTTCTCAGCTGGTGCAGACCTTAAGGATTTTTCGGCTGGCGACATCAACGACACCTTTGACCTGAATCGCCGACTGGGTTCCTTTGTACGCTCTCTCGCTCTTGTCAGAAAACCGGTCGTCTGCGCTGTCGACGGGTTTGCCTTGGGCGGCGGCTTTATGCTGGCAGCCTCGTGCGACGTTGTCGTCACGGCTCGAGCAACGCGCTGGCATTTGCCGGAAGTGTCTCTTGGCTGGCTGCCGGGGTTCGGATTGGAGACTTTAGCGGCACGTGTTGGGCCATTTGCGGCTCGCTCCTTGAGCTGGAGCCCGACTGCGATCGACGGCGTGGAGGCTCATCGGTTGGGGCTGGCTGACATTCTGTCGTCGCCAACTGAAACCGCTCGCGAGACCGCGCTCCGCTACGCCAAAGGCCTAGCGGCAATGCCGCCTCATGCCGTGCTGACCACGAAACAATTTTTCTCCACTTCGGTAACCGCGAGGGCAGAAGTCATGGATGATCTGGCAAACCGCTACTTTGCCCAGGACATCCTTCACGAGACCGCACGAGCAAATATGCAACGCTTCCTTCCGAAGCAGGCCGCCGGCGCCTAGCCTCCAGGACCGGAAAGGCGCTTTTCGCGGATCGTTTTCAGGGAATGATATGAACCACCTCAACCGATCCCTCGTCGTCGTTGAGCGGCCTGACCCAGCCATACTCCTGCTACGGCTCAACCGTCCGAGACAACGAAATGCGCTGAGTGCAGCCCTGCTGGGGCAGCTTGCCGATGCGCTTGGTGCGGCTCGTTCCGATGATTCTGTGCGATGCGTCGTTCTCAGTGGCGATGAACGCGCCTTTTCCGCTGGTGCTGACATCAAGGAGATGCAGCAGCACGGCTTCGAGGCGCTGAGCGATCCCACACGGCAGGATGCATGGAATGTCATCGCCACCTTCCCCAAGCCGCTCATTGCGGCCGTGCGAGGCGTGTGTCTGGGCGGCGGCCTCGAACTCGCGATGCTCGCTGACATCTTGCTGGTGGCGGAAGACAGCGTACTCGCGCAGCCGGAAATCACGATCGGGATCATGCCTGGAGACGGCGCTACCCAACGGTTGACGCGGATTGTTGGCAAGTCCCTGGCCATGCAGATGGTATTGACTGGTGAGCCAATCAGCGCGGAACGGGCAGTGGCTGCGGGACTCGCATCCGAAATACTGCCCGCCTCCGAGTTGATGGGACGCGCGCTTGCGATAGCGCGCGTCATCTCGAACCGTGCGCCGATCGCTGCCCAGTTAGCCAAGGAATCGATTCAGGCAGCTTACGAAACCCCATTGTCGGCCGGCTTGGCGATTGAGCGGCGCGCGATCCGATACGCGTTCACCACTGATGATCAAAAGGAGGGCATGGCTGCCTTCGTCGAAAAGCGGCAGCCCGTATTCTCCGGACGTTGACGGGAGAAACTAAGATCCCCTCGTGACTTAGCGGTCGCCCGCAATGCGGCAGTACTCAAGCGGTGCTGCCGCGCGGAAATGTAAACGTTTTCATCATAAACACAACGGAGGGAATGAATGACGACTATTATTGAACCCATCGCTCCAGCCACGCCGCAAGCCATGGCGCCAGCCGCGTCCCATGAAAAACAAGTTGCCACTAAGAGCATGACCATAGCTTTAGGCGGTGGCGTAGCTCTTGAGTGGTACGACTGGACTGTCTACGGAATGATGGCTTCTTTTCTGTCGCCACTCTTCTTTCCTTCCACTGACCCGACGACGTCCCTGCTCGCCGCACTTGCCGTGTACGGCGCGGGCTTCTTCGCACGACCGGTAGGCGCAGCGATACTCGGTCCTATTGCCGATCGCATCAGCCACAAGCGGGTGATGATGATCTCCGTCACCGCGATGGCATTGTGCTCCCTGCTGATTTCCGTCTTGCCGGGTTACAAGGAGCTTGGCGTTGCGGCGGCCGTGATATTGCTGCTCGTCCGGCTCATCCAAGGGCTCGCCACAGGCGCTGAAGCGGGTGTCGCCAATGCCATTGCAATCGAACTTGCACCGCCCCGCCAGGAGGGGCGATACCTTGGTCTGATCAGTGGCACATTCATCCAGCTCGGTGTCTTCGCATCCAGTCTAGTTGCCTTTTTCGTGAGTGCGTCGGTCGCTCCCGAGACAATGCACGAATGGGCTTGGCGGCTGCCCTTTGCCGTCGGCGGAGCGCTCGGCCTGCTGATCATCTATTTGCGCAGCAAACTGCCAGAGACCTTAATCAAGAACGTCATGCATCGCGATGAACTGTCGCGCACTCAGGAGACCACAGGCGGCGTGTGGAAGACGCTCTGGGGCGTACGGCTTTCGCTGCTCGCGGTCATCCTGGTCGTCGGAGCGGTGCAGATCGCGAACTACGCCTGGAATGCTGGTTTACCCAACCTGGCGAACGGCGTGTTCAAGGAGAACAGCACGTGGGTGTACGGGATTACGACTCTTATGGGCGTGATCTGGATCGTCACGGCGCCCTTCGTGGGCGCCTTCGCAGACAAGATCAGACCTTCGCGCGCATTTACGTTGCTCCGGCTGCTGCTCGTGGCGTGCTTCTTCCTCACGTTGGTTTATTCCGAGAAGAGCATTTCCACGTTCTTCTTTGTGATGGTGTTCGGAGGCGCGGTCGTCGGCTTCAACATGGCTCTCTACAACTTCATCGCAACCACCCTAATGCCGCGCGCGGTGCGTACGACGGGTATCGCTGTCGGATATGCGCTCGGGGTATCACTGTTTGGCGGGACGTCACCCTATTTGCTGGTGTGGTTGCAGCATGCTCAGATGGCCTGGATGTTTCCCGTGTATGGATCTCTGATCGCGGTGCTGAGCGTGGTCGTTTATCATGTCGCAAAGAAGCGCGGTCACGTCTACATCGGCGACTGACGCCAAAGCCCTGTCGCTACACAACTCTGGTCGCTTGGAGCCCAAAAGCTTTCTTGGGAGAAAACATGTCGAGCAATGACTTCTTCGCCGCGCGCGAGCGCATGCTGATGCGCATTGCGCAAACGCGGGATGTTTCCGTAGCTGGCCTGCCACATTGGGCTCGCGCCGAGGATGGAAACTGGACGTTGACGTCGGATGGTGATTGGACCGGCGGAGCCTTCGTCGGCGAACTCTGGCTCGCCCATCTCGTCGATCCGCAGCGCTTCCCGATATCTGACGCGCATGCCGGGCTGGCCCGGATGCTGCCTCGAGCCCAACTCCGGACGGCATTCAAGGGGTTTGGCTTCTACCACGGTGCGGCGCTCGGAAGCATCCTCTTCGGGGATGAAATGGCACGCGACGCTGCGCTCACGGCAGCGAGGTCGCTGGCGCAGATGTTCGACCCGAGACTGGGCTTAATCCCGCTAGGCCAGGATGCCGAGGAGGCTAACGCTGTCGGTGCAGCCGAAAGCAGTATCGACTCCCTCCAAGCCACCGGCCTGCTTTACTGGGCCGCGGACCGGCTGGGTGACTCGTACCTGGAGGAGGTCGCTAACTCCCACATGCGGAGGGTATTGGAAATCCATGTGCGAGCCGATAACTCGGTGATCCAATCATCCACACTCGACCCGCAAACCGGTAAGGTGCTGAGAACGCACACGCATAAAGGATACAGCGATGTGAGCACTTGGGGACGTGCGCAGGGTTGGGCGATGCTCTATACCGCTCATGCGGCAATGGTTCGTCCGAAGGAGCCGTTGTGGCGCGAATATGCGGTGCGCGTGCTCGACTGGTGGATCGACCACGTCCCCACGGACTTGGTTGCGTACTGGGACTTTGATGATCCTGCAATTCCGAGTACCAGCAGGGACACCGCGGCCACTGCTATCGCCGCGGCAGCATCCTTGCGGCTCGCGTCCGCACTCGGCTGCACTGGTGGGGCCAAGTATCAAGACTTCGCGGAACGCACCGCAACCCAGCTGGTCTCGCGCTACCTGACGCCCACCGACCCAGGCGATCTGCGTCCGATCGGAATGCTCACCGGAGGATGCTTCACCCGAAAAGCCGTGGCACGGGACATCGACACAGTGCAAGATGCAGAACTGATATTTGGTAGTTACTTCCTGTTTGAGTGTCTTGTGATTCTCACCGGCCTCATGACCGTGGGTCGGATCTGACCCTATGTTCGCCCTTGAGGAACCTGGCGCGCGCCGAATGAGTCGCGCGGAGCCCGAGGCTGGGAAACGCTGTCAATCGGCCTGCAAATATTGCAGGCCGAATGACAGCGTACGGCTGGTTTACATCTTGGGGCCGGACGGCCCCTCCCGTTCGCCCGGGATCAATCAGCAGACGCGATCGGAACGAAACCGATTTGAAATCCGAAATGCGCGCCCGATCGTGGCGAAGGTCTCGCCGTCGGATTTGCAGCACCGCGCTCGATGTCGTCGACCTGGCGAGTCGTCGGATTGTATTTCGCAAACTCGACTTGAGTGAGGCCGAAATCTCTGGTGGCCATTGGCAAAGCCGGCTCGATGTCAGGGCTTCAGTCCGAAAGGGCTTCAGTCCGAAGATCCTCGCTCTACGACGAAAACGAAATTAGGAAATTTCTTCTACGGGAAATGGGATCCGCCAACAGGATCTCAGGCGCGTCGGGCATCGTCGTCTGAAATTGGATGGAGATCTCTTGGTCTGGATTGTTGACGGTCGACTCCCATTCAAAATCGACCTCGAAGCTCGTGCCGTTCCGGGTCAGTGGGAAATCCGCTTGCTTAGCGACCATGCCCGAGTAGCGGAATCGTTCGGTGATGTGCAACGTCGCGCCTGTTATCCGCGAAGCATCGGGAGGATGAACCACGACCTTCACAGGGGCCGCCTTGTAGAAGCCTGCCCGCGATCCGAGAAAATGGAAGGTCCAGTCCATTTGGATCGTGGTCCCGTCAGTCCAAGAGCTGGTTCCCCCCGAAACGAGAGACGCGGACCGCTCCTTTGTGATCACATCTCCCGAACTCATCACTGAAGACCTTCGGCTAGGCTCGGCGTCTTCGCCGATTGTATGGTCGCGGGCGCCGGCCGGCTTGAACGTGTGCTTGGAAATTCGCCTAGTCGTAGCCGCCGAACATGAAGAGCAGCAAGTTCTCGTCAAGAAGATTGACGAGAGCGTGAAACTGCCCTGGCTTCACCAAGGACAGATCGCCCGGCCTCATGATCCGGAGCTCGACGGCACGGTCGCGAGACGGGAATTGCTCCCAATCACCCATCACCATGAGCCCTCGACCCTCCATCAGCAGAAAGACTTCCTGGTTGTCGCGATGCCGATGCATTCCGATGATCGCAGCACGCTTCAGTATATGGAGATCCATATAGTCGACGGCGAAGAAATCTTCGCGGCCCTTTTTCGAAGGCTTTTGATGGTCGGCATCGAACTGCCAGTCTCTCATCACCCGACCGAGTTCTGGGGTCCATGAGGCGCCCAATTCCCCCCTCCGCTGGCTCTCGTGACCGAAATAGTTCGAATAGAGATTCCGGTATTCCAGACCGCCAACGCCGCCATGGGGGTTTTGACTTTCACCGATCGCGAAATAGCTACCCCACCCGCGAATAGCCATCGAGAATTCGTAGACGTAGTTTCTGCCCTTCGCGTTGTCCCACTTCGCGGCTGCGGCATCTGTCCAAGCCAGCTCAAGTCGCAACGGCCGGACGGGATGCATCGTGTGATTGGGAGAGCGGGCCATCATGTCTACGCCTTGCCCGGCAGCCTGAGCGGTTGCGCGGGCCTGGTCAAACAGGGGGCCGACGAATTCGTTGAGTTCTCCGTGCACTAGATCGGGACGCGCGACAAGGGAGCCGCGGGCGATGGCATCTTTTCCGCGCGGTCCCAGTTGCGCTGCCAAGTCTCCCCCGGCGTAGCCCCACAGCTCGATTTCATAGCGAGCGGATTCGATGTTGTAGGGAACGATTAAATAGTCGGATCCGGTCTCGCTCTCCCCGACTCTAAGATAGAGCCGCACGGAATCGCCCGGGAAAACGCCGTCCGGACCGACCAACGGCGCACGCGGAACGTAAGCGATGCGAAGAAAACTGCCGATCCAATTGCCGGCTTGCGCGAAGCCGCGCGTTATCTCGGTACCCGTTAACACGAAGTCGTAGAGGTTCTGCTTTTGAAAGTCCTCTTTGACGTCCTGCAAACGAGGGTCCTTATGGTCCCTATCATCTCCGGAGGGGCCAAGAAGAGCCAAGCTTTCCAGTCCGAACAGGTGCTGGAGCGTTTCCGGAAGATAGTGCTCGCGGTCGGCCTGAGGGTTGACGGCCTCGAGGATCTTTACGAGTTTCCAGATAGGATTGTTTTGATCGTAATTGGGCCGGACGTTTGGTGGAAACGTCCTTACGTTGGCGATTTCCTCATCGACAATGGACATGATCCGGCAATCTCCGAACTTCAATCATGTACTATGATAAAGGAAGGCGACGAACCGAAGTGGTTCGTCGTAAGGATTCTCGATCCCGTGAATGCCGCCGCTCTTGGTGTAGATCACGCTCCCCGGAGCTACATCTAGCTTCTTGCATGGCCTCGGATCGAGGCCGAAGATCTTACGTTCTACAACAGGGATGGTCGGATCGTCGGCAAGTGCCGGGTCGTCTCCGGCTCCCATGTACGCGATACCGCGGCCCTCGAACACGTAGTAGAGCTCTTCGCTCCCGATATGCTGATGAGTACCCTCGACTGTGTGCGGAGGGATCGTTACTTCGTGGAAGAAAACGACGGTGCCGCCAAATTCCTGCTGTAGCACCCACCTCATTTCGATGATGTTGGCTTCTCCCGCGTCCGGATTTCCCGCTTCCATCATGCCATTGCGGTACCGAACAGGCGGTATGTCGCGAACTTTTTTTACAAACCAGCCGCGTTGGAAGTCGACGCCGTAGCGGTCCTGGCGCACGGTATTTTGGTCGCTGCTCGGCTGTTGGGTGTTGGGCACCTGGACATTTCGTTGATAATAGTTGTCCCAGGCGACATCGGCGTCCGGAATGGTAGACCGGGACGGGTACGTGACATCGTTTTCGCGGAAAGCCAGGTCTACCCGTTTGAGTTTGTCGAGATCGGCAAGTGCGTCCGCGAACTTCGGTACTTTGGTGATGGGGCCATGATAACCCATCATGTCCAGCACCTGGTAGTCATGCTGCTTGCCGGCCGGCGCGTCGAGAGTTTCCCACAACTCAACCTGGAAGGCGTGAATCCACGGACAGAAATGCATCCGTACCAGCGCGTCTACCCTATTGTCGTCGACCGTCGTGAGACCGACATTGGCCATGATGTCCGGGCCCATGAACCGCCCTTTCTCCCGGACGACTTCGGCTAGGCGCCCGCCGCGAGCCTCGATCCGCAGGAAATTGCAGATCTGTAGTCCGTCAATGAATACGAAGCCTTTTAAGATGTTGCTCTCGGACTTTCCGCGTACCTCCTGCACGACATAACGATAGCGACTGCTTCGCGTCGCGTTCAGATACTGCGCGTGGTAGACGCGATCCGGAAAAAATACGACCTCGAAGATCGAATTAGTCGGATCGGCGGCGATATCGTTGAATCTCGGGTCCATCCGATCCTCAGATCGTCTTCAAATGGGAAGCTACACGGAATGCGTTTGCCTGGATCGTCAACGTTGGATTGGCGCCCCCCGATGTCGGCATGAACGAGCCGTCGGTGACATAGAGATTATCGGCATCCCAGACCCGACAATTCGGATCTAGCACTCCAAGCTCTCGGCTCGAGGCGAACCGGGCGCCGCCTAGGATGTGATTGGCGATGCGAACTGCATTGCCATAAACCGATCCCCACCCGAGTTCGGTGTACTCGGGCACGCCCTTGACCATGATCTGGTGACATACCTCGGCGAACGACTTCATCACCTGCTCGTCGTGCGGGTGAAAATTCTTGATGATGTGCCCGCACTTCCGGTTCCACTTATCCCGGACGTCCGAATGAAGCTCTATCCGATTTTCGAAGCGAGGTATCTGGTTGGCCATGAAAGCTGCAGACAGACGCGAGCCGAAGGCTCCGTTGAGCCATTGTAGTGCGGCCTCCGACGTGTGGTCCTGGGCACCCATGAACCCGCCCCAAAAGAAGTCGAGATCGGTATCGCCCTCGGTTCGCGCCATCGTGATGGGTAGGCACTGGTCAGAGGTATTGTTGTAGATGGCGCCTCCGGCCCACAATCCGTGTTCGGCCAGAAAGGCCTCCGAAGCACAAGAGTCGGTCGCGTAATCGCTATCCAGCGAGATCGACTTGTCGAACCTTTGCCCTTTGATTTGCACCTCAGCTCCGCCGAAGGCGTGTGTGAGAAAGAAGCGGCCGAGAAGGCTGCCATCCTCCTGGTAACGTACGAGTGGTGCGAAATTGTCTCGATTTTCCTCGGCCGAAAGCATCAGAAGCCGAACCGACTCGATTGCGGAGCAGGCGACGATCACGATCTTGCCGCTGACGGTGCGGAGGTCGCCGCTCGGATCGCGGTAATGGACCTTCGAGATGGTACGGCCGCTGGCTTCCAGATGAGTGACCACACAATTTGGACGAAGCTCGAGATCGTGACCTTCACGTATCGTAGGCCGGAGCAACGAGACCCAAGTATTCGATTTGTATCCGAGAGGGTCCCCGTAACGATTGACGTAGCCTACCTTAGGGTCCCCGGCCGTGCGCCCGCTGGGCGCATGGTTCTCGGTGATCACCGCGAGTGGCGTGCGATAAGTCTGTAGTCCAAGCCTCTCCATTCCCAGCCGCGCGAACTCGCTGATGGGATTGGGCGGTCGGGGAGTCTGATAGTTATCTCGGGAAAACTTCTTTGCCTGTCCAGCCACCGTGCCGTTTATGCCGATGAGATACTCGGCCTTTACATAAAAAGGCTCCAGGGCGTCGTAGTCGAATGGCCAATCGATCACGTGCTTGAGGGCGTCGCTGCCCGGATCGCCCTTGAGCTCCCGACCCTCGTTCGCCGTATTGAGCTTGAAGTCTCGTTCGGCAAAACGCAGGGAAACCGCACCGTATAATTGCGTTCCGCCGCCGACGACTTGGGCGGTGTAACCTTCGATCGTGATCTTGGACCCGTCTTCCGGACGATCTACGTTCGTGAAGACGTGAGGTTCATCGTTGAGATCGGGTTCGACGTGACTGGTGAAGAAACTTGCGCCGGTGTTGACCATGCCCGGTGTAGTGATGATCCGTTCCGGGCCGGCATTGAACATCTCGTCGCGCTTGAAATCGCTCAGCCTGCCGGGACCGCGTTCGTCCTGAGTACGTAGGAGGGGACCCTTTTCGAGCACCAGAACTGATCTGTTCGCCCTTGCGAGTTCGTAAGCGATCGGCGCGCCGCCGGCGCCGCTGCCGATCACCACCACGTCGAATTGATCGCGTAACTCGGCCATGTCTAGCCTCGATATTCGCCGCTGCTGCCCAAGGGCTTCTCGATTGCGCGAGCCCAATCGAACGCGGAGACGGTCGGATCGGCGGTGGTACGATAGGTCTCACCCAAGAATGCCCAGCCGAGGCCTCCCGGATTCCCGCCGTATTTCGGATGCGAAAACGCCCCGGTCCAGGTATGCCGCCGAAGGATATAGAGAAAGTAACCTGGGTTGCCGTACGTGCTCAGATCCCAACCGTCCTTAGCTAGGTCGGGTGAGTTGCTCTTCATGTCGTCGAAGAGCTTTTTGTAGCTCGGATCGTTGACGTCGGCCGGTTCGATATTGGGATAACGTCGTTTGATGACCCTATAAATCATCGGCAGGCATAACTTGTATGAATGAAGATGGTGACGCTCTTCACGCGCTAGAATATTGTCGATGTAATTGGCGACGCCGACCGGAATGTCCAACCGGAAGAAGTGCGCCACGTTGCCGTCGTTCAGGCCTCGTTCGATGAGATTGCGCGTCTCTCGCCCTTGAAAGGGTAACAGCGCCGAGGTCATGCGGCCGATCAGCGCCATTTCCCAGCGCTCGAGGTTGATCGGTTCGTTGTAGGTCCATGTCCAAAAGCACGACCACGACTCGTTTTGAGGGGTGGTCATGACCTGCGGATTGATCGGGTCGAGTTGCGCTTGATTGCCAACGATGAACCGATAGCGGTGTCGGCGCCCCCTTGGCACTCTTATCGTCAAAGAAAGATAGTCGCTGTCGCCGACAGGCTTTAGCGCCGTCGGCATATGTAGACCAAGACAGGGGGTCAGAAGCCGGACGGTAACGTCCCGCCCTCGATATACAAAAGTGACATGATTGTGCTCGGAGGCATCCTTGTCGCCGCTATCGTCCGCGTCGACGATCGGAAAGCGCCAGGATTCGCTTATGCGGGCTCTGGGAAGTCCCGCATCCAAACCGAAGAAGCTGTGGCGGTCGTCGATGTTGTCCCGTGCCAGGTATTTGGCGCAGTGGTTGAGAACCCAGTCGGACTCTTTGTCGACGACAATGGCCAGCATGATCTCATCTCCGCCGAAAATAATCACACAATGTTTGGTTCTCGTCTAGGTAGCGAATTTGTGTAAGACTAAATACTCTTCCGAGTGGAGGCCGTGATGACAGCGAGCCAGATGCACATCGGTCCGGGTACGCCGATGGGGTCTACTTTGGTCGGCGGGGGATGCGCCTTCCGCATTTGGGCACCGCGCGCTCGAGAAGTTTACGTGCTCGGCGATTTCAATGACTGGCAGAAATCGGACGCCGCTTTGCTCGTCAATAATCAAGGCCATTGGACCGGCTTCCTCCCCAACGCGCGGAAAGGCCAACATTATAAGTATTGGGTCGTAGGCCCGGGCTCCACGGGGTTCAAGCGAGATCCCTATGCGCGCGAACTCGAAGGAGTCTTCTGGAACTGTGTGATTTGCGATCCGCTGGACTATCCATGGCATGATGCCGGATTTCGGCCTCCCGCGTTCGAAGAGCTGATCATCTATCAGTTTCATGTCGGGACGTACTACGCGACCAACGAGCATCGTGTTGATGCGAGGGCGGGCAGGGGAGCTCGTTTCCTAGACGTGCTCGACCGGGTGGAATATCTGGCCGAGCTTGGCGTGACTGCAGTGCAGCCTCTGCCCATCGTTGAATTCGTGACGAGATTTAGCCAGGGGTACAACGGCACCGACTACTTCTCTCCCGAATTTGCCTACAGCGTCGCCGACGACGAATTGGACCGGTATTTGGCGATCGCGAATAAGTTGTTGGCGGCGCGTGGGAAATCGCCGTTGAAGCGTGAAAACCTTGAAGGAGGCGCCAGCCAGCTCCGTGTGCTGGTCGATGTTCTGCATGTGTACGGCATCGCCGTGATTTTGGACGTCGTCTATAACCATGCCGGCGGTGAGTTTGGCGACGAGAGCTTGTTTTTCGTCGATCGGCTTCCCTATGGAGACAACAACAACAGCCTCTATTTCACGGATCAGGGGTGGGCCGGCGGCCTGGTTTTCGCGTACTGGAACGACGGTGTCAGGCAATTCCTGATCGACAATGCCAGGTTCTTCATGGAGGAATTCCATATCGACGGCTTCCGTTACGATGAGGTGAGCGTCATCGATCGGTTTGGAGGCTGGTCATTCTGCCAATCGCTGACTCAGACATTGAAGTTCGCAAAGCCATCGGCGATCCAGATCGCCGAGTTCTGGAACCCGCACAAGGAGTTTGCGGTAAAGTCCGTGGGGGACGGCGGCGCGGGCTTCGACTTGGTCTGGGATGATCGGATTCGCGACGCCGTGCGCTCCGCGCTGGGACAGGCCACTGCGGGGCGGGACGCGCCGTTTTCCTGGTCGGACGTCGCGGCGGCTCTCGCGTCCGCACCGGGCTTCGACCACCCCTGGCGAGCCGTGGCTATGATCGAGAACCACGACCTTCTGCTGGCGTCCCACTCGGAGGGAGACAAAAAGCCGAGGATTGCGGCGACCGCCGATCCCAGTAATTCCCGATCTTGGTACGCTCGCAGCCGGGCCCGGGTGGCAGCGGGACTACTCATGACTGGGCCGGGCGTCCCGATGCTCTTCATGGGGCAGGAATTTCTGGAAGACAAATATTGGAGCGACTCCACGGAGCAGCCCAATCTTCTAATCTGGTGGGACGGCCTGGCGGCGGATCGGGCCATGTCGGACTATCTGCGCTTCATGCGGGACCTGATCGCTCAGCGGCGACACGAGGTCGCACTTCGGCGGGGCCGGATAAATGTCTATCACTCCTCTGATGCGACCCGCGTTCTCGCCTTTCATCGATGGATAGATGGTTCGGGCGAGGACGTGGTGGTGGTAGCCTCCCTGAGCGAGGTCACCTACTACCGCTACAAGGTGGGTTTTCCACGGGCCGGCCGCTGGACCGAAACCTTCAATTCCGACGTTTACGACGGCTGGGTCAATCCGATGACGGCGGGCAATGGAGGCGCCATCGAAGCATATGATGGTGGCATGCACGGTCTGCCCGCCAGCGCCGATCTCGTGGTGCCGGCCAATGGATTTCTTATCTTCAGGTTCTCCGCGGCCTGACCCTGCGCTAAACTGGCCACTCACCGCTGAGCCGACTTGGATTTTCCGAGCAGAAAGTTTTGATCAGCGTGAGCGAGGACCGCTGGTCGCTTCAACACAAGGTACATGGACCGGTGTCGAACTGCTTGCACGCGGGAGCGCCTTGATACCAGGGATCCTTCGGTACCTCGCGGGTTGGGTCAGGGTTCTGTTTGAAGGCGGAGTAAAGAGTAACGAACCTGTCAAAGTGCGCATCATTGCCCGCGCCGAAACCCTCTCCCTGCGATGTCAGATCGGCGATGCCCTTCAGCGCTTCTTCCCGGGTTGTGACGGACCCAACCAAAACGTCCGACAACTGATTTTTCCAGGGCTCCCCACCTTCGCGGTCGGCCGGATTGGTCACCGGAAATGGCCGGACGTGCCAATCCTTCGGGCATTCCTTGATGACGTCTTCGAAGGGAAAGTCGCGCCACGGCTCATTCGGAAGCGGCTCGTCGGTCGGGCGCAGTAGCCAATAGATCTTCGTATACAACAATCCGACCCGCGCGGGTGTCACGCCGGCCGACTTGCGAGCCGCATCGAGTATTTCCGGGAGCAAGGGCCGCTCCTCGGGATCGACGTGTTCGTCGTCCGGCCTTTCGCAGGCGGTGAATTTGGCGATTACCTCAGCGGTGACTTTTTCGAGCTTGAAAGGAAAGGGATCGAACAATCGGTCGAGATTGGCGTCGTAACGGCCCAAGTGAATAGGAGCATCGAGAGCCGTCAGCAGATTGAGCACCGTCAGGAGGTGTCCCATCTCCTCGATCGCGATCGAACTCAATTCGTCCCGAGATTTCTTTGCTTCGTAGGAAGCATAGAGATACTGAACCATCAAGCCGTGCTCGACGGTGACGGCGAACTTGACCAATCCTTTCAGGTCGTCGAGAGGTGTCTTCGCGCCGACGATGCTCGGAAGTCCCAGTAAACGAATTGCTTCTTTAAGTGAGTATGTCTCCGGGACGGCAGCGGGCTCGACCGAGAACGTCCGTGGCTGGACTTCCGCTGGAAGCGGGCGGCCGGCCATGGGACGAAAATCGAGCGTCAAGGCGGAAGATAGGCGGTCGGCGAATGTCGGTTCGCGGAGCTGGGGACGGCGCCACGCCGATTGCACGTTGTTACGATAAAGCTCGCGATCTTCATCCATTCAACCGATAGTAGAGCGGGTGTGGCTCGCTTGTCCAGAAAGGCGGCCATCCGAAAACAATGCGTTTGCTGCGTCCAGATGCCGCGGCGCACAAGCAGCGTTGGTTTTGCAGTGCATCGCCTTCGAAAAATTGGACCCTGTCCCAACATCCCGGAGTTGAGAAAGGCCGGAGATCGGCGCGTCGCAGGTACACGCTTGTGGCGCGGACTCGCTTAGCCGTAGGTGTGCGGCGCGCCCGAGGCGCCGGCGGCGAGCCTATATCTAAGTAGGCGAAAGAATGCCGATGGCAATCGGACGGTCCATATGGGCTCTTGAGGCCTATTCAGGCGCTCAGCGTACAAGAATACGCTGAGCACCGCCATTGCTACGATATGTTCGGTCTGTACGGCCAAAGAGATCATCATTATGGCCCAGCAGGCTCCGCAGCACCAAATGCCCTGCATGACCCCGAATCTGAAAACGGATAGATCTGCAGCTACGCCGTTCGGGACGAGCGGCGGTTGAGTGTGGCAGCCGTTTAGACAAAGTTGTTTCGCCGGCGAGCATTGCCAAGTGAAAGCGATGACTAACACGATCGCGACGGTCACATTCGGCGTGGAGAATGCGGTACGGATAGCGACTATTGTCGCTGCGATAGGCAATCCGAAGACGATCCAAACCAAGCAATAACCGATCAGGAAGACCGCGACCGCGCGGAGGCGTCGGTACGGGAGGCTTCTTGCTCTCACGTGAGCAGTCGGCCCGCCAAGCATCGGCGCCATCATAGCTACCACCATCAATACCCATTCCCAGAGAAGGGCAGGAAAACCGGCCGCGGCTGCGACCGAGAAGCGATCTAGCGAAAACGCCGACCAAGTCGCAGCGCTGCAGATTTCTAGAATGTCTGAGGGGCGGGATCCCAACAAAAGGATCGCCCAGGCAACAATCGATGCGATGACTAGCGGGATGCGGGACCGCATCCGCTCCCGAGCCGCAGGCGTCACGGCAGCCCCTCATTCCCCTTGTCGCACGATACTTATCCGGCCTACCTTTACTTCGGCCGAAGCTTTGACCGGAGCGACAGGCTCCAGGCGAACGCCAATCTTGGTAAGATCGGTGTCGACCGAACTAGCGGCCTCTGAAAAGGCCTTTGTGATGTTCAGAACATAAGAGAGACCATTGCCGACGTGTCCGGCCTCCGGCTCAGTTGCTTTCGTGACTCCGAACAATCCGATACTGCCGACAGGCCGCTCGATGGCGGTTGTGCCGCTCTTCGCCGGAAATTGAACGTACACCTGCAGGACAGTCGCGTCCGAATAGCCCCTGACATTCTCCAAATTGAGCAAGACCTTCTCGGCCTTCGCTCCGGGCGCCGGACCGGCAGCCAATTTTCCGGCCACCTTTGCACCCATGGTGGGGTCAAGGTCGACCGATGTCTCTGCTCCGCTCCCGGTAACAGGAAGCGGCAGTTGGCTGGCACCTACAAGTTCGACCGAGCCTCGGCTGCTTCCTTTGGACTGCGCCATTGCACCCGCTCCCGTAGCACCGCCGCCACCGGGTGGCGGCCCACCGGCAGGACCAGCCGCCATGCCGGCAGTCCCTCCGGCAGGCGCGCCTGCCGGTGTAAAGTCGTCGTAAGTATACTCCAATTCCTGGAAGTCTGACATTTCGCCGGGCGTAAATTCCCACGGCGTACCGTCCGGACGCGGCACGACGAAAGCGTGTTGTCCCAAACTAGCTGGACCATCTCGCCAACTCGCCTCTTCTGGATCTTGGTTGTTGGGGTCTGTGCGCCTCCAAACCTCCCACAGCCGATCGATGTTGGCGTGATGCAGCCAAAATATAGGGTCGAGACCCGCCGTCTGCGGCGCAGACATTAGCCCTGGCAGAGGTCTGGGGTTCCCCGGGAATTCCTTCTCGCCTCCGACGAGGCCGTGAACCTGGTCGTGCGGTTGACCCTCGAGATCGCCGTGTACGTCGCCGTTATGCTCGAAACCCGTATCGACCCCACCAAAGCCAGGATCGCCGCCGCTTGCCACGCCGGTGAACTCGGAAATCGTGAGCGCATCCAAATTGACTGCTTGAAGCGGGATGAAGACTCTTCCCGGGTGCCGCGGATCGGGGCCCCAACGTTGCTCCACGAACAGCGGGTTTGTTCCGTTCCCATCTGGCCAGTTGGGACTAGCGAATGCGGGCGGAAGGTTGTTCTGGCCGGGTTTAAAGTAATTCCAGTAAGGCAAAGTCCAATCTTCGGGACCACCAAGCCCTTTGATGGTGGCTCTGATGAGCTGCTCGAAGCCGATCAGATAACCGCGGTGCCACGGAAGGAAGTACCAACTTCCGTGTTGGCATTGTAGCCAATAGCGATCGAAATCCGCTTCGGCCGGCACTTCCTCATTGTTAGCCTTGTATCGGTAAAATTCCCAAAGGCCTTCGTGATATCCGTGCATCCCCGCCCAGAAACGCCAACTGGTGCGATCGGTCAATCCTTTCAGCCTCAACGCTGCAACTGCTCGCGCGTACCAAAGAATTGTAGGAGCCCAATCATTTCCGAGCTCCCAGACGTTGCGCCGGATGTTCATGCCGTCTTTCCCCTGTCTGACTCACAAAGTACCGGTTCGTTGTTTGGATGTTTAATCGAGCTTGATCGTCCGCTGATCCACGGTGCGGCTCTGAAATCCTGCATTCTGCGTAACGCGTACTTCCAGCTCCGAGGCGCCCGGAAACTGGTTTTTGTCGACGACGAAGTCCGGGGTTGGTTGTCCCACTGCAAGCGTTTGCCACTGGTCGGCATTATCGGGCTTTGCCTGAACCATGTAACTGACGCCCGCACGGCTATCGATGCTGGTCGTCCCAACCGAAAGCTTGCTAGAGTCTCCGGGCAGAGGAAGGCCAAAGGTTGCGGTCTCACGGAACTGGTGATCAACCGCCTCCTGCGCGCCGGCGTGGAAGGTGTCGACTGCCTTCCCCTGGTATTCGAGTTCGATCTCGGATAACGCGTCGCTCACCACGATATCCTGCTGAATAATAGCTCGATGAGGCTGTTCGTTTTCTAGGCAAGCCTCGAATCTTAGCTCCGGCTGCACCCGTCCGATTTCTTTTCCAGCGGCATCTTTGAGCACTAATCTGACTTGTTTGTCCGCCGCATCGGGCCCTGCCTGCTCGACGGAGCTAGTGCGCTTTTTCGCCGGAAGCACGTAGCGAATTCGCCCCTCGCCAGTCGCGGTGTCGATATTTGCGACGACATGGGCAAACTTGTCGATCTCGGTCTCAGCCATTGCGATGTCCCTTTCTGCAAGTCACCACGGTGCCCAACGCATCAGCCGACAGGCGCAAATTGCTCGTCTTCTTCTTTCAACCGGATCCGGATCGCCTCGAAGGTGTAGGCACAAAGCCACTGCCTGTCGGCATAAGTCATCACATCGTGATGACCGACGCCCGCAAGGGCCTGCAGTGGCATGCCCAAGGCGGGATCGCCCAGATCGTAGCCAACGAATTTTCGGTCAGCATTCGATAGTTGGCCATTCTGAAAAGGGAACGCAGGGTCGGATGCGTCTTGCTGTCCCGGAGGATAGCCTGGGTGATAACGCCCAAAAGTATGCCCTAGTTCATGGGCGCCGTACCAATCGGCATACGAAAGGTCGGCGTCGCCAGCGAAGCCCTTCGGCACCCCACACGGTGCGGAAGCGACGGTATCGGGCTGCGGGGTCGCTGGGATTCCCATCGCGCGCCCCCGCATGAAGTTTGCGCCGTTGGCGTCGTCAACCAGTGCGACGTAATGCGTGCGTGGATCGGTGCCGCTGTTGATTTCGGTGCTCCGAATAGCGGCGATCTGCATGTTGGCGTCTAAGACCGTGTCGTTGTTGAACGGTGCAGTGAAGTTGGCGTCCACCACGATCTGAGACCAGATGACCGATGGTACAGGATAAGCTCGCTCGAGATAAGATCGGAAATACGCGAAATGCACGGCGTCGGGTGTATAAGTCTTCCCGGCACCGTCGCGGTATCGCAATCCGATGCACCGGATTCGCAGAGGCGGAGCCGGAACGAACTTGATCGGGACCGTGCGAGTGCCGGTAAGGGGCAGATCGTCGCCCCCCGCTTGCGTGACCCGATTGACTTCAATGATCAGAGAGCCGGCACGAGTGGCTGAATCAGGCAGGCGGAAGTTGAGGCTCTTCGTGATCGTCTCACGTTTGTCGGCGATTGCCGCCCCATCTGTTGGATCGAGTATGAGCTCATTCATTGCCGGTACGAACGTTGCCGGTCCTTGCCCGCTCGTCCTCAGGGTAATCTCGCCGCGCAATCTGGTCTCGGAGGCAACGCCTGATTGGGCGATATAGACCCTTACCATCGTAGCCTTGTTAGCAATGAGCGTGACGGAATTGTCGACGCTTTGGATGGCTTGACAGACTTCTATCGCTTCGACGGCCAGCGCGGCTGGTCCGGGTCCGGCGAACGCGATTGTCGGCGGCGCATCTGATTGAACTCTGGCATAAGGATGGTCGGATTTGCGCGACGTCTTGTCCTGCGGCATCCCCAGCTTCCTGGTCATGGCCAACTTCCCCCTTGCAAACCGTCACGGGAGAAAGTTTACTATACATCCTAATGATTGTGTAGAGAATTTACTGCACGCGGTCCGCTGAGTACTTTTTGTCCGAAATGAATTGTTCTCGCGTAGGTCATCGACATCCAGCTTCCCTGTTTGAATCATCTGCCGATAAGTCAGTGATTGGTACATAAATAAAAGTTATCGATAGGCGCTTCTCAGCGGCGCACTCTCATAAGTAACGATTGAGTTGATGAACTCTGACAAAGCTGATCCGTGCATCGCCGACTTTGCCGAGCACACTCGACACCTCTTTGTCGATGTGGCGCAAGCGAGCGATATCGCTAAGGGCGCGCGACCTGCCCGTAGAGCGGTCTTCCGAAAGACTCACGGGATTGCATCTGCTCGAATGATACTTGACCCATCGAGACCTTACGAAGTGCGCGCGGGCATCTTCATCGGCGACGCGTACGACTTGTGGGTTCGTTTTTCCAGCGATGTAGCGCCGGATTCGGACGATGCGGAGAACGGTACGATCGGAATTGGCATGAAGCTATTCGGAGTTAGTCCGCCGTCGCTCGCCGCTATTGATCCGAATGCACCCACGGCAGACATTCTATTGCAAAATCACGATGTATTCTTCGTCGACACTGGCCACGACATGTGCGTTTTCACCGATCTCGCCTTAAAGGGCAGAATCGATGACTGGTTTAAGGATCATCCCGAAACGAAGCAGATATTGGTCGATATGGCCAAGCACGAAGAGAGTGTGCTTACGGCCACCTACTGGAGTGTTTTGCCCTATGATTGTGGAAGTGCAGGGCCGGTAAAATATCGGCTCCGGCCGTTGCAAGCAGAGCCGAGTAGGGCGCCGGCTGACGACCCGAACCGCCTGCGCAAGGATCTCGCCGAGCGGCTTCTCGCTGGGACCGCGGCGTTTTCGTTCGATATCCAGATGCCAAAAGCCGGGACAACCCTTCCGACGGACAGAGCGACGATGCGTTGGGAAGAAGCCGACGCTCCCTTTCTGTCCATTGGCTGCATTGAGTTTCCAAGACAAGATATCCGGGCGGAGGGGCAGGCGAGCTACGGCGACAATCTGACCTTCGCTCCCTGGCGCGTTCCGGTCGCAAACCAACCTCTAGGGTCCATCGCGGAGTCCAGGCGATCGGCATACCCCTCGTCGGCCGCCGCACGCCACTTCGTCAACGGTGTACCTGACTCCGAACCGCACGAACCGAGGAGGGCCTGAGCTTTACGACCATTTGGGGGCGCAATGCCACAGAAGCCGATCGAATCCATCAAGACTTAGCCGCCGTTGGGCATCGCCCGCGTGGGCAATGCCCCGGGACCGGACGACTATGTCGTCGGTCCCGAGGTCATCGGGGCGCCAGCAACGCTACAGGAGATGCGCGCCTGCGGCCGTCAAAACCTGACAATCGCAGCCGATCTCTTCAAGCAGGCGGTTGCCGGAGAGCTGCAATCGCGCCATGTCGAGCCGATCGATTGGTGCTTCGGTTTGTGCGCGCCATCAGAGGCTCCCTCAGATCGCTGCTTCGTATTCGAAACAGAGGACGCAACAACGACGGCAGCGGAGAAGGCGCCGGCACTGTCGGTGTCGCGTTTGCCGGTCGGCAGACCGCACCACTGCGACCGGCAACCCCGTCGAGGTGAGCGGAATCGACGATCCGCAGCCGGCGCCCCTCCGATTGTTTGCGGACCGCAACCTCGCGCATGCCGTGGCGGATGCGCACCTCGCCGGCTGCAACCGTCACCGCCACGCGCGCGTCGATCAGCCGTCACGGCACCGAGTAGCTGTTCGTGTCGATCTCGACGGCACATCCTTGCCGACGACGCGGGTCAGTTCGCGCAACGATCCGAACGACGGCTGCCCGCCGAGCGGCTTCAACCGGTGTGCCTCGTCACGCGCAAAGCGAGCCCATCGGCGCCTTGCCGGTCGTGCCGTGGATACGCACGTTCGTCACCTCACGCTCCCACTCAGCGAGATGCGCCTCGAATGCTTCCCAGCTCTCGAAGCAATGCCCCGCGATCGCGTTCTTCTTCACGTAGCCGATGCTATTGCCCGTCTTGCCCTTCGTACGCGCCCGATATGGCGCGCAGGCGCGAGGCGGAAGCCCCAGTGCTTCGCGAACGCGATGAGCTTGTCGTTAAACTGAACCGACCGGCTCACCGCGTCATGGCGCACGAGAGCGCGTGGATTGTCCATCAGCACGTCCTCCGGTACGCCGCCGAAGGTCGGGAATGCACTCTCCAGCCCGGCGAACCAGTGCTCTTGCTTCCCGGCCCGGAACGCACGCACATGCAGCCGCCGCGAATGCCCGAGCGTCGCCACGAACACGAATGCTTTGATCTTCACTCCGCCGATCTCGACCAGACGCTCGCCGAATTCGATCTGCAGCTGCCGGCCCGGGGGCGTCTCGAACCGCGTCGTCGCCAGCGCTTCGGCCTTCAGCGCCTGACGATGGGGCTGCACGGCACGCTGCAGCGTTCGCCGGCTGACTGCCACGCTTTCCTCGGCCAAAAGGTCTTGGCGCACCACGTCCGCATTGCCGCGATGCCGAATGAACCTCTCGCGCAGCAGCCTTCAAGGCCATCGAGCCGCTTGTCCCGCTCAGGCGACTTGAACGGCTTCATCCCGCCCGCCGCCACATAGCCCGTGCACCGTGTGGTGGTTGCAGCCGAGCTGCCCCGCAATCCGCTTCACCCCGACCCGCACGCACTCAGGCGCAACATCTCGGCCACGTCATCCGGCGTCTTCATCACTTGCTCCCGTGGATCAATCCACGACGAGCCTTCCGTGATTTGTTCCTCGTTCATTCGCTCTCTCCTCGGCTATCCAAGGAGGGGGCAATTCCTCGTGACGCCGAGCAGGCGGTTTTCCATGGCGCGCGACAATCCGGTCACATTAATGACGTCGGCGCCAGATTTGGCGCCGACGTCGATGCTCACCTCTAGGCCTGGATGGCTCGAGCGGCAGTGTTGAGCTGGCCAGGACACAGCCTGTCAATCGAATTTGTAGGAGGCCTGGAAGAACGTACCCCAGCGATCCATGCTGTACTTCGCAAATGCCGGCGGGCCATCCACGCAGTTGCTGTCGCTACCTCTGCACAGAGACTCGCCCCGTCCTTTGGTCCACATGGCCCAATAGCGGCCACCGACGCCGACGCTGATGTTGTTGGTGATGAAGTAGGACAGCACGCCTTCAATCTGGATTCCGCCGCCACCATTGTCGCGTTGTTCAGCAAAGGTGGTGTCGTCGCGCAAGAGGTGATAGTCGCGGCCCTTGAAATCGGTCCAAGGCAGGTAGGCGATATCAGCGCTCACGCGCCAACGCTCGGTCAACATCGTTTCGGCGCTCAGGCCGATCCGAGGCGCATTCCATTGAGTATCCTCGCCGCCGATGACCCTGTTGTCACCCGGCCTAAGACATGAAGCAAGGGGGGGTGCCATCTGCACGCATCCCCTCGAGTCCGAGCTCTGGCCGTAATACGTCCAGCCTATAAATGCGCCGACCTTGTAGTCGGTACCGCGCAGGAAATCGTAACCGACGTCGGCCGTGTAATATGTGAACCTTCCGTTTGCTTGCCCTGATACGGTGTTGAAATACGCGCCGCCCCAATCCTCATCGTTCATGTTTCCTTTGTTGAACTGCCCGAGGCCAATATTGCTCTTGAGGAACACTCCCCAAGGGCTATCAACGCGGCCGAATAACTCTCCCGAAAGTCCGTCCAGTCCGTGATAAGTGAGCCTCGATGAGAGCATGCTGGGCTCCTGCGGCCAGCCATAGGGCACTGCGCTGTGGTCCCATTGGAATCGTCCTCGGCTGAGCCAGAGCCGCGAGCCACCTTCGAAGGACCAGCCGGTCGCGTAGGGAATGGGCGGCACCCTGGCGGGTGCCTTCGTGTATGGCGACGTAGCGTGCCATTGTGCGGCCTGCCGGTCTGCGCCAAAATGGTAGTTCAGACCAATCTTTCCGATGTGATAGTTGCTGGACAGGTTGGTCGTGTTCGGCGGCAGAATCGCAGACGGGAACTGGACTGTTGCCGCGGTCGCGACACCTGGCCCGCCAAAATGCAGATAGTCATACTCGACGTTCATCGACCATGCAGGTGTAAGGGCTTGCTCGACGCCCAGCCCGATGACGCCACCGAGACGACCATCGTCGAAATGGGTTTTCTCCTGTGGCAAGCCGCCGCCTTCATGGTTGTTGACCACATCGCCCCGATTGTTTTGCCAGGCTAGGCCTGCTTTGAGATAGGCCAGGGTGTGGCCGAGTGCACCAAAGGCGTAACCGACGCGACCGGTTCCGGTGGCAAAGAGATTCGGACCTGCCTTGCAGTTTGCGCTTACAACGAAGCCCGAAGGGGCAAGGCATGTATTTGTGCCCTCGGAGACAGCACCGCTGGCATCCAGCTCGATGCCAAACACCCAGCCGTTGTTCTGCCAGTTGTAACCGATCTGGCCACCTGCAAGGAATGCCGGGGTATCGACGATGCCGCCATAGATTGATGGACCGTATGGATTGCTGAAGGAGGTTCGGCCGTAACCCCCGCCGACGTGCCCGCCAATGTAGCCTCCAGACCAGTTCCAGACCGCCTGTGGCAGTTTAAGTTGTGGCTCAAGGTCCGCCGGCTTGGCTGCGCTGCTTGAGAGGAGCGCAATTGTTGTCGCACCACAAAAAATAATTCTCGATCGCATCAAAGTTTGTCCTGCACTTCCCAGTTCACGATCCGCCTCAAGTATCGCCGCACGACAAATCGTCGGAGCAGACCAGGCACGCGGTAACGCGCGCCAACGCCGTCCCGAAGATCACCGCACGACGATTGGTGATGATGTCCCGAACGAAGCAAACCGCGTGCCGAACTGAATTCGTATATTCTGCAGGAGTTTCCTAAGAGCGTGTCGCGTCAACTTCCTGACACTGGTCTCAAGGCTGACAGTCGAAGCGTCGATGAGAAGCACGGTCGCAGCAGATCTGGCTCGCTGTTCTGCCAACACAGAGGTCGCCCATCCGGTTTTCGTCATCTCAGGGATGAAGCACCGGACGGCGATCCCGATGGCGTATTTTCCGGGATGCGCTTGCGCGTTAGATATTGATCTTAACGGACAGCGGATCCTCAAAGAACGGCCAGCGCGACAGGTCTAGCGTTTCGCTCCGCGGATCGGAGCTGGAACATGGCCTCCTAATGGTATTCTAGGGTCGCAACGCTCGGGACTCACACCGTCGTTCGCCTGCCGCCTAGCCTTGCGGCGAGAAGGATCGGCCCGTGTTCATCCGGCGCATTGCGGAGATTCTCAATCAGCCCACCGCAGCTCCTCGTGCAATGAAAAGCCGTTGATCGACAGATTGCCGAGGATTCTGTTGTCCGTCGCGATGGTTTTTGGAACGAGTGCAGGCGCTGCTGCGCTCGCGTGCTCATGCTGTGATCAAGCTCGGGTCTCCACTCTCGCGCTCGATGCTGGGCAGTGTGTTTCGGCTAGGGACGCGCCCGACGACTACGCGCGTCCCAAGCTCGTCGCGCGATACCAATGGCATCGGCGCCAATTCTGGCACCGATGTCGTTACTCACGAGCGGCTTCAGATGGGCCGAGAGGAGTCTAGAGCTTGGCTTTGGTGGACCTTTCAATCGAACTTGTAGGAGGCCTGAAAGAACGTACCCCAGCGCTCCATGCTGTGCTTCCCAAATACGGACGGCTCACCCATGCAGCCGCTGCTGCTGCACAGAGAGTCGCCCCGTTTTTTGGTCCACATGGCCCAATAGCGGCCACCGACGCCGACGCTGATGTTCTGGGTGAGGAAGTAGGACAACACGCCCTCAATCTGGACTCCGCCACCATTGCCGCGTTGTTCGTCAAAGGTGGTGTTGGGGCGCAAGAGATGATAGTCGCGGCCCTTGAAATCGGTCCATGGCAGGTAGGCGACGTCGGCGCTCAAACGCCAACGCTCGGTCAGCATGGTTTCGGCGCTCAGGCCGATCCGAGGCGCATTCCATTGAGTATCCTCGCTGCCAACGATCCTGTTGTCACCCGGCTTCAGACATCGATTCCGCGGATTAGCGAACTCAACGCAACCGATCGAGTCCGAGCTCTGGCCGTAATAGGTCCATCCTATAAATCCACCGACTTTGTAGCTGGTGCTGCGCAGGAAATCGTAACCGACGTCGGCCGTGTAATATGTGAACCTTCCATTTGACTGACCTGAAAGGGTGTTCTGGTACGACCGTCCCTTGTGTGGCAGCCAATCTTCATCGTTGTGCTTCCCTTTGTTGAAGCCCCCGATACCCAGATTGCTCTTCAGGAACACTCCCCAGGGACTGTCAACACGGCCGAATAACTCTCCCGAAAGTCCGTCCTGTCCGTGATAAGTGAGCCTCGATATCAGTGTGCTGGGATCTTCAGGCCAGCCATACGGAAGTGCGCTGTGATCCCACTGGAATCGCCCCCGGCTCAGCCAGAGCCGCGAGCCGCCTTCGAACGACCAGCCGGGCGCGTAGGGAATGGGCGGCACGCTGGCGGATGCCTTCGCGTATGGCGACGTAGCGTGCCATTGTGCGGCCTCTTGGTCCGCACCAAAGTGGTAGTTCAGGGCAATCTTTCCGATGTGATAGTTGCTGGTCAGGCTGGCTGTGTTCGGCGGCAGAATCGCAGACGGGAACTGGACTGTTGCCGCGGTCGCGACACCTGGTCCGCCAAAATGCAGATAGTCATACTCGACGTTCACCGACCAAGCAGGCGTAAGGGCTTGCTCGACGCCCAGCCCGATGACGCCACCGATCCGACCATAGTCGAAATGGGTTTTCTCCTGTGGCAAGCCGCCGCCTTCAAAGTTGTTGACGACGTCGCCCCGATTGTTTTGCCAGGCCACGCCTGCTTTGAGATAGGCCAGGGTGTGGCCGAGTGCACCAAAAGCGTAACCGACGCGACCGGTCCCGGTGGCAAAGAGATTCGGACCTGCCTTGCAGTTTGCGCTTACAACGAAGCCCGAAGGGGCAAGGCATGTATTTGTGCCCTCGGAGACAGCACCGCTGGCATCCAGCTCGATGCCAAACACCCAGCCGTTGTTCTGCCAGTTGTAACCGATCTGGCCACCTGCAAGGAATGCCGGGGTATCGACGATGCCGCCATAGATTGATGGACCGTACGGATTGCTGAAGGAGGTTCGGCCGTAACCACCGCCGACGTGCCCGCCAATGTAGCCTCCAGACCAGTTCCACACCGCCTGTGGCAGTTTAAGTTGTGGCTCAAGGTCCGCCGGCTTGGCTGCGCTGCTTGAAACGAGCGCAATCGTTGTCGCACCACAACAAATAATTCTCGATCGCATCAAAGTTTGTCCTGCACTTCCCAGTTCACGATCCGCCTCCTTAAGTATCGCCGCACGACAAATCGTCGGAGCAGACCAGGCACGCGGTAACGCGCGCCAACGCCGTCCCGAAGATCACCGCACGACGATTGGTGATGATGTCCCGAACGAAGCAAACCGCGTGCCGAACTGAATTCGTATATTCTGCAGGAGTTTCGTAAGAGTGTGTCGCGTCAGCTTCCTGACACTGGTCGCAAGGCTGACAATCGAAGCGTGCGAACGAGAAACACGATCGCAGCAGCTACTCGGCAGGCTTGGATTGCAAGAGATACACAGGCGACGTCAAAATCGGTTCGGCCCGCCCAGTTTCGCGAAGACGGCTTTCCTGCGCGTATGCTTCCGTTTTACGAAGATCCGGCCCACCAGCAGGAAGCGCTCGGCATCTGCGTCTTGCGGCTTACCGCGAATTCCCTTGCAGTAAATGGCAATCGGCTTTCGGCTTTACCGTCGTGAGTTTTTGTACGTGGCCGTAATAGTTGATCAACGCTGCGGCTCTCTCATAGTGCGACCATGAACTTGGTTGCGGCGAGCGCGGCGACGACGGCGTTGATGAGGGACATGGAAGGCTCGGTCTCGCGCAGCGCCTCCACCGGCTCACCATAGATCGGGGCGCGGCCCGCCCTTTCGGCGTCAGTGCTCAGGTATGTTCGACATCGCACGGATCGAGAGCATTCAGGCAGTGCAGGCTGCCGCCGCCCCAGCCATGGGACGCAGATGCGTCCGCCGTAGACGCCTTCCTCCGGTGCGTCCGCGGCGAGATCGATATAGGACTCCTGACAATCGATTTTCTAAAGCCGGCGGTCCTGGACGACTGCTTCACCTTATCGCGGTCCGGCAGGAGGTAAGGGGCGCGTCAATTGCCTTGCTGCAGGAATGCAGGCGAAGTGACGATCTCCTCGTCACGCCGCGTGTACGCGTGGCGTTTAGTCTCGACGCATCCCTACATCGCTGCGACTCGCCGTCGAAGAGCATAGGTCAGCTCCTCCTTATTCACACTGTGACCTTCCAGCCCTAATGAAATCAAAGGATGAGCGTTCTGTTGCGATATCGCCAAACCAGTGTTCAGCATCCCATCATACCAGCGCCCGTATGCCTGGACCACGGAGTAGGCGAGCGAGCTCCTTGACGACCTAACGACTACCTCTGCCGACACGGGGATGTCGCTAACGTGAGTCCGTACTTTCTCGGCAGTATCGTCCTGATCAAGAATCCCTGGCGGCACAGACCGACGTGGTCGACGGCCAGCAGCGCCTTACGACCATAACGATCCTCCTCTGCGTCCTCCGGACTTGGCGGGTGCGAAAATCGGGCAGGCCATGCATAACTACATCTGCCAGACCGGCGACCCGATCATGAAAACTACCGACGTCTGTCGCTTAACGCCCAGAGAGCGCGATACTGAGCTCTTCCGCTCGACGATCCAGAATCGCATGGCAAACGCGGAGCCTGCTCGATCCCCGGCTGCTTGTGAGGGGCACATCTTGGCTGAATCATTTCGATGCGTCAGTTTTCCGTGCTTCGAACGAAAGCGGATGCCGTGGAAGGTCATACCTGCGCACAGTCGGTCTGGATCAACCGCGTGGTTCGATAGCGGACCGCATGGATTGTCGCCGAAGCAATTGTTTCTTGGCGACGTCAGTTGAGAGAAACCGCAGGCGGTCATTTCGAAACAGAATTGCAATTTGTGCCGGCCGTCTTGGATAGCGGGGGGCCGGCGCCCCCCGCTTTCGATGCCGGCACACTCGCCAGCCGGCACGCAGCCGGTTATCCGCCGCAGATTTGGCCCCCGACGCCACGACCGAACGCGAGCGCCGGCCGACGCATCGGAAGGGGTCAATCACCACCGGCCTGAAGGCCCAACTCACTGCATCCTTTGCGTCGTGATTGTCGATAAATGCCGCCCGTTGGGATTCCGGTAACGATTGGCGAGGCTTTGTAACAATGAAGCCATCTGGTCCGGATCTGATCGAACAGTAAATTCTCCATAGTTAGGGTCGAAAAGCGTGGTCGTTCCATTCGAGGCCGACGTCGCCACTGTGTGTGCGCCGCCTTCGGCGAAATACAAGCTGAGCAAATGGTTCGATCCATCTTCGTTGATTTCGTTCACCATGCGCCTGACGTTCGAAGCCTTGCCGAATGCGAATCTCTTCTCCTCTCCAGCCGGCTCCAAGCCTGCGTCCTCCAGAATTGTATTTTGTGCCTGAAGGTCGGCCTGAGAAGATCCTGCTCCCCTGCTCCGCAACTGATCCTTGAGATTTTGATATTGCTGCTGCCGTTCAGCCGCTGAGGCGTGCGTTCGCGATCCGGGTGTGAGCGCACTCATTCGGGTTGATGGGCTGTTGTTAAGATTGCGGAACCACTCCGCAGTCAGCCCAACGCAGATGCCATCCACATTCGCATCACGCAGGTCGGCCGTTCTGTATTCAAACAAGGAGCTGGCCGCACTCTCTGGAGAGGAGGTACTGGGGTCGGAGGCGCTAGAAGTTTGAACGTTTGCATCCGAGGTATGTGGCTTGCTGCAGCAGGCCCCCATCTTGTCAGGCAACTCCCCCGGTTGTGAGCTCCACTGAGGCGCGAGATCTGCAAGTGTTTCCGTAAAGCTGCCGCTATCCACCGACTGACTCGGTTCGTCAGCTTGTCTAGTGCATGTGGATGAGCCACTGATTCGATCATACATGACGATTCACCTTTCTGTGCTGCGCTAGTCTCTAGGCATCAATTCGGGCTGCTTAGGCCCTGCTGCGAGGATACCCAGACAAGCTGATGGCGAGCTGACGGGCAGCTGTTGTCCAGCTTAGAAAGCGTTCCTTTGTCGGACTTCTGACAATGTCTGATGCGGCGCGGCGTAGCGCTGTGTCAGATCCTCCCGCGCGTCGGCTGACAGATTCCGGAACGCCGCCGACCGGCTATTGCTGCGATGCTCTCGCGGCACGCCTTGTGAAACTGGACGAAGACTGGATCCGCTCCGGCGATGCCAGCTTCAAGGCCGGCTCGATGATCTCGTATGATTTGGCCGAATGGAAGCAGGATCCGTTGCGTGCGAAACCCTCTCGTTTTCCAGCCCAACTGTCGGCAGGCACTCCGCAGATTTGGCAGCACCGGGAATTTCCTGGTCCTGACGATTCTTGACAACGTTCAAACCAGGGCGTTCGTCTACAGGTACGATCAAGGTGCGTGGCATGCCACACCAGTCCCGCTGCCGAAGAATGCGACCGTAAGCCTATCAGCCACTTCCGCGCAGGCGGGTGAAATGACGTTTACCGTCTCTAACTATCTCACGCCAACGTCGCTTTGGTACTTTGATGCCGAAAGCAAACGGCTCGAGTTCTTGAAGACGGCACCTGCGATATTCGATGCATCGAAGCATGTCGTGGAGCAGCTCAAGGAGACTTCGGGCGATGGCACACGGATTCCGTAGTTGCTGGTGCGACCCAGGAGCGCAAGATTTGACGGGTCGACCCTGACGCTTCTGTATGGTTATGGCGGGTTTCAGGTTCCGCTTCTCCCTCCTATGGAGGAGCTTTCGGTCGACTATGGCTCGAACACGGCAATGCATACGTCGTTGCCAATCTGCGCGGAGGCGGCGAGTTCGCTCAGCATGGCACCGGGCGGGCCAGGGAGCCACGAAGCAAAGCACATGGGATGATTTCATCGCGGTCGCCGACGATCTGATCCGTCGGAAAGTCACAAGTCCGCGTCGGCTCGGCGTGATCGGCGGCAGCCAAGGGGGGCTGCTGGTCGGCACTGCAATCACCCAGCGCCCCGAGCTTTTCAACGCTGCGATCATTAAAGTGCCGCTGTTCGACATGCTTCGATTCACTCAGTTAGGGGCGGGCGCGTCCTGGAGCGCCGAGTATGGCGACCCGACCATTTCCTACTTGCCGTACCAAAAGCCGGTTCCGGGCAGGGCCTCCCCGGAGCCTTTCATTTTTCACCTCCACCAACCACGATCGCGTCCATCCTGCGCACGGCCGCAAGGCCGCCGCGAAGCTCGCTGCACTGGGCCAGTCTTATTTTTGCTTTGAGAACATCGATGGGGGGCACAGCGCCGCCGCCAATCTCGTCGAACGTGCGCGCCGGCTGGTGCTGGAATACACTTGTGCATCCAGGCGGCTTTGCCCCGAGCCACTGGAAGGCGCACCCTAGAGCGAGTTGGGGTCGACTTGAATCGTAGGGATTCCCAAAGGGAGCGAACCGTGATTCATCCTTGAGGCCGGAAGGAGGCCGGCAGGGATGGCGCATGGAGAGGCTCTTCGCATTCGGGTGATCAAGGCCGTCGTTGAGGATGGTCTTTCGCGGAATGAAGCGGCCCGGGTATTCCGGGTCGGGATCGCAAGCGCGATCCGCTGGGTGAAGGCGTTTGAGGAAACGCAGCGCACGGCGGCTTTGCCGACCGGCGGGGACCGGCGCTCGGTGCTGAAGCCGCATCGGGAGTGGCTGCTGGAACTTCGGCGCAAGGAGAACGATCTGACGCTCGATGCGATCGCCGAGCGACTGCTTCGCAGGCATGGCGTCGAAGCCGACAAGTCGATGCTGTCGCGCTTCTTTGCCGGTGAGGGCATCAGCTTCAAAAAAAACCGTGTACGCCAGCGAGCAGGATCGTCCCGACGTCGTTGAGCGCCGGCAAGCGTGGCGGTGCGCGCAACCCAGCCTTGGCGGTCGGCTCATCTTCCTCGACGAGACCTGGACGACGACGGCGATGACGCGTCGTTACGCCTGGGCTGGGGTCGGCGAACGTGCCCTGGGCCATGCGCCGCACGGACATTGGAAGACGACGACGTTCCTTGCCGGCCTGACCCGCGAGGGGCTGATCGCGCCCTTTGTGCTCGATGGGCCTATCAACGCCGAGTGCTTCTTCGCCTACGTCGAGCAAATCCTCGTTCCGGTACTGCGCGCCGGCGACACAGTGATCCTCGACAACCTGTCGAGCCATAAGAATGAGGCGGCTGGGCGTCTCATCGCCGACGCCGGCGCGAGCCTCCTGTTCCTGCCGCCCTACAGTCCTGATCTCAATCCGATCGAGATGGCCTTCGCCAAACTCAAAGAATTGTTGCGACAAGCCCAGGCAAGAACCGTCGACGCACTCTGGGATCTCATCGGCCGCTCTCTGAGCCTCTTTACCCCCGAAGAATGCGCTAATTACATCCGCCATTGCGGGTACAATCCGTTTTGATCGCAACTCGCTCTAAACATAGGTCAACGGTACCCTTGTCGTAAACTTCAGCTCTTCCATGCTAATGAACGAGCTGACGTCAGCAAAGTCCAGGCGGGTGATCAGCTTCTTGTAGACCGCGTCATAGACCTCAACCCCCGGCACTACGAGGCGGAGCAGATAATCGGTTTCGCCGGTCAAGCGATAGGCTTCGACGATTTCCGGAATGTCTGCAATGGCACGGCGGAAGTCTTCGAGCCACGCCATCGAGTGACGCGACGTGCGTACACCCATGAACACAGTCATTGGTACGTTGGCTTTGCGTCGGTCAACCAGGACGACGCGCTGACGGATCAGGCCACTGTCCTCCATGTGCTTGATGCGCCGCCAACAAGCCGACACCGAAAGATTGGTCGATTCAGCAAGCGCTGTGACGGGAATTGCAGCGTCGAGCTGCAACTTGTCCAGAATCTTCAGGTCGCGATCGTCCAACGCCATGTCCTTTCAGCCGGCTTCGGAGCTCGGGTGAGAAGAGTTTTTGCTATCGCAGAGATAAGGCCTTTGATTTGCACTTTCTAGAGAGATTGCGCGAAACAACGCCGAGATTTGCCGCCGAAGGCGCGGTAAACCTGTGTCGGTATGAAGTGGAGATCTCAAGGTGCAGCGGACGATTGGGCTGATCGGAGGGATGAGCTGGGAAAGCACAGCCATCTATTACAAGGAAATCAACGAAATCGTCCGTCAGCGCCGCGGTGGTCTCGCCTCGGCAGACATCTTGCTGCGCTCGGTTGACTTCGGGTATATCGTCAGCCTTCAAAAGGCAGGAGATTGGCGGCAAGCCGCTGATTATCTAACGAGGATAGCCCGGCAGTTGGTCGACGCGGGCGCCAGCTGCATCCTGATCTGCACCAATACGATGCATGTGATTGCCGACATTGTTGCTGCCAAGCTGAGTGTGCCGCTCATCCATATCGTCGATGTGACCGCTGCGGCTCTTCTCGCCGCTTCCTTCAAGCGACCCCTGTTGCTCGCGACGCGCTATACGATGGAGCAGCCATTCTATTGTGATCGCCTGCGGCAACGCTTTGGCCTTTCAGCTGTCATACCGGTCGACGGCGAACGGATCCGGATCCACGATGTCATCTTCGATGAGCTGTGCTGCGGAGTTATCTCTGATCATTCGCGCCAGGAATTGATTGACATCATCACGCGCGGTCGTGCACGGGGCGCCGACGCGCTCATCCTCGGCTGCACGGAGATTGGGCTTCTCATCGGCCCCGAACATACAGAATTGCCGGTGTTCGATTCGGCGAGGCTGCACGCCAGGGCGGCAGCTGATTTCGCTGAGGGTAAGCTGTCAGCTGGTGCTGTCTCCATAGACGCGCGGCGATGATCGCCTCGCCGATCGGCACTTGATCTCGTCCTCGGGGCTGATGCCGAACTCCGCCTTAGCCGGGGTCTCAGAACGCCGCTGTACCTGGCCATGTCGGGCAGCGCGGTAGCGTATGAAGGGCAATTGTCAACTTGTCACAAGATCAAATGATGGTCGATCGCGCTCGACCTTCAAGCATCTCTTTCTCCGAGGAGTGAACCTAAGCTCGTTGTAGCGAGATTCGGCGTCGCCTCGGCGTGCTTAGCGCGAGGGCGCTCGAGGCTCAGGCTGAAGCATCGCTCATGCTTGCAATGGGAGGTCTGTTCGCCAAAAGCTGCAAGCGCAGTACAAGAAGGGCCGCGTAGACGGCTTGCCGATCGATAGGCCAATCCAGATATCGACGGCGCCGAGGTCAGTTTTTGGCCCCGCACGCAACTGAGCGCTGCAACCCATAGCTCCATGCGCAGCGAGGGCCGTACCAGGGCTCTGTCCGCCGCACCACATGCTTCCGCCGCGAGCGGACCCACCGCCGAGATCACACCGGCTGCGAAGGTCTACGCCGACCGACAAGATCATGCGCAAGCGCGGCTGCCCCACTGCCTCAGGGCCGATGTGGCCGATCCAGGCCAGATCCTTCGCCATCATCGCGATCTGTCCAAGCTGCGTGAGCGCGATAGGTGTCGCGAGTGTTGCAGTTGCGGCGAGTTCGTCGGTGAGTTGGTGGCCAGCCACCCATTTCGCCAACCGACGCGGCCAGGATGCAGGCGTTTCTCTGCTGTTTCCTCATTGAACAGCTGCCCCGGATTGCGCGCTTCAGCTATCCGTAGCCTCGTTGACACGATCTTATCGCTGCGGTCGCGTTCGCGTCGTCGGCGCCATAACTAGCGATAGCATGTTCTCACACAACAACGCGCCGCTCAAAAATGGTGAGAGCATTCTGGCCGACCTCTGCAAATCTTCTCTTTATTGAGCTGCCATGGTGAGCGCTGCTATGGACGTCGTGGTTGCGGCTTTGGCGTCTCGTTCAAGACGTCGGTTGTTTCAGGTGCGACAACTACGGACGCCTGCAACTAGGTAGTGCGGGAAAACCTACATGGTTTCTTCATAAAAACCCTCAAGCGGCATTGGCATGCTGGTTGCTTGAATACCTGACGAAACCACTTGTGGCCATGATGCTCGTTCAGCACCCGATCCAGTATTCAGATGAAACTTGCCCGCTTCGTCGATGGCAGGGGTCTCCTGATGCGCTTTCCAAACCGCGCGCCCGCGACGCAAATCCGTTTTCGGATCGCGCTTCGGTTTGCCGGCCAGAATCCGATTGTCTTGTAAATCGCTCGCGACGAATGGCGGTCCACAACAGGATGGCGCACACCAAGGTAAAGACGTTATACCTCAGGACGATCGTTTGCGTCACTTTTGGCCGGTGGCTCAAGCGCGGGCACCTGCGAGATGCCGAGCCGGTTCTTGAAACTGAGCGCCGGCCATGCATCGGTGCTTGCAGATGGTCAATGAGCTGATGCCGCACGATTGGGATCCTGAGAAAATACTCAGACAACAGGACGAGCTCAAGGTCAAGCTGCTTCGCGCCCAATCGGTTGTCGCCGAATGTAAGGCAGGATTGGCGGAGCTGGAGCGGAGGCTTGAGCGTCGAGCAGTCTCATCGCCGATCGATGAACGCCAGCGCAACTCTGCGGCAAGCAATTCACGTAACGCACGACCGCGCAAATCGCGAAGCGTCGATAATCCTGTTGATCAAAATGCTGCCGTGGCGTTCTCGAGTCGATTATGGGACCGTTGAAAGCTGCCGCCGCTCACGTTAACCGCGAGAGGTTTTGTCACGGACCTCACGAAGATCTCGAAGCGCATCGCGTTGCGAACGCGGCGGGCGAACCGCGGGTGCGGCCCTGCCGATAGGCTCGGCTTTTTGGTTGATCGCGGTGCGTTGGCCAGGGCATGCGCGCAGAGTAGCACCACATAAGGGGAGGTATCCCCTCGTTTTTGACTAGAGCCTCCTGTTCGGGGGCTGCTCACGCTGATGTCCTGGATCGAATATCAAAGAGCTCTCCACCTTGACCCCGAGCCAGTTCGGTCGTCGTCCGTCTTCAAGTCGTTCAAATTACCCGTAGACATGTCTGGGGGGGCGCGATGGGGCGCGTTCAATGATCACGATGGTAAGGCCGTGGGGCAAGGCAAGCGACGTCCCGGGCGGTGCTGACTCCGGAAGCCGACCATCCCCACATCCGGGCATCGCATGGATGATGACGAGAACTGGCTGACTATGTCCTGCAAGCGATCACAATGCGAACCGGAAGAGGGCGGGTAACGGCAGTCACCGAAGTTGGTCAGACGCCAGGAAGAGAGTTCGCGGTGCGAATTCGATCCGGTACCGGCCACAGCCTCGTCAGCTTCTCGAAAGCTTGCTCGAATACGGAATAACCCACTGTTCCTCGACGAGAGGCTGGCGTGGACTCGCACAATTTCGACATATCGAATGCAGCACCTCCGCCATCGGTACAGCACGCCGTTCTCGATGATCAGCAACTGACCAGGCGCAACAAGACGCCTTTGAGCATCAATTAGCACGAGGAGGTCGATGACAAAGCGTTTTCGCAACTGGGCCCTATTGTCGATACTCACCTCCATGGTTGTCTGCCCCGCAGCAAAAGCGCAAGACCGCCGGATTATCACCGAACCTGTTGCACCTCATATGGTGTGCGACCGCCCCGTGCCGTCTGGCAAGCAAGATACGGCCACGTTGCAAGAGGCCATCGACCAATGCCCTTCCGGGGCCGCCGTGTATTTAGCGCGTGGCGAGTTCCGGTCGGGTCCACTCGAGATGAAATCGGGCGTGACCTTATGGATCGGACGCGGCGCGGCGCTGATCGCCATCCCCGAACCAGCTGCTTACGACAAGGGCCGCGGACAGTGTGGTCGTATCGCAGGTAAGGGCGACGGTTGCCGGCCATTCATCAGCTTTTCCAGAACGCGTGGCGGCGGCATCTACGGGGAGGGCGTCATCGATGGTCAGGGCGGCGCAATTATGGGCGGCGGCGCCGAAACCTGGTGGCAGCTGGCCCGCCGCGCGCAAGCCGAGGGCGGCAACCAGAACGCCCCGCGCTTGATCCAGATCGATCATGCGCAGGACATCACGTTCTCTGGTGTCACCTTGCGCAATGCGCCCAATTTTCATGTCGCGATGAACCGGGTCGAAGGTGCTACGTTTTGGGGCCTCACGATCGATGCACCGGCTGATGCCCGCAATACCGACGGCATCGACCCTGGCGCAAGTCAGGATGTGACCATCACCCGCAGCTTCATCCGCACAGGAGACGACAACGTCGCAATCAAGGCCGGCGACAATGGCTCAAGTAGCCATATCTCCATCATTGATAATTATTTCGGCTGGGGGCACGGCATGTCGATCGGCAGCGAGGTGAATTCCGGGGCCAGCGACATACTGGTGCGTAATCTGACGCTGGACGGTACGACGTCTGGCCTGCGTATCAAGAGCGATGTTAGTCGAGGCGGTCTGGTCGAGCGCGTGACTTATGAGAACGTGTGCCTGAGGGGTAACCGGTGGCCGGTGGCGTTCGATGCAAAATATGATCCGCGCGCACAAGGCACGAGGATTCCGGTCTATCGGCAGATCGTTCTGCGCCATGTGCGTGGCGACAAAGGTGTGCTTCTGATGCGCGGCGTAGACGAGCGGCATGCCCTTGACGTGACACTCGAGGATGTCCGATTTGCCAATTCCGCGACTTGGCAACTCGAACACGCGAACGTGACCGCAAATCACTCTGACGTATCGCCGCCACTGTCGGGACGAGCTACAGAACCGCTGCCGCGCGGATCGGAGGCATGTTCCAGGGCATTCCGCGACGGCAATCGGTAAGCACTACACCCGGCGCCGAATCCGGGTGGTGGGCGGGCCTAAATTGCTGGTGTTGCGGAAGGTCAGCCTCATGTCCGGTGCTTCGTTGCAGGCTTTGCAGGGCCAAAATTGCGAAAGTTATGTGCAGGTTCTGGTTTTGCGAGGAAAATGTGTTGACCATGCGCGGCGGCTATCCCGAGGCGGTACCTTATGTCGACTGCGCCCCGCGGGCCGCGAACTCAACGAAGAGTAAGATCACATGCGAATTTTCGAGCCGTCTGCTGCGCTTCTGGCCGGATGTTTCTGCATCCCGGCAGCGTACGCTCAGCCACTGTTGGTGTCGCATGCCGGAAATGCAGACTATCACTCCGTGCAGCAAGCCATCGACGCATTGCCGGCGGAAGGCGGAAATGTCCGGATCGCGCCGGGCATCTATCGCGAGAAGGTCAAAATCTCCAAATCCGGTGTTCATCTCGAAGGGACTGGCAGGAAGCCGGAGGATACGGTCATTGTGTATGGCGACGGCGCGATCAATGTAGGAGGAACCGCCCGTTCGGCGACGCTGGATGCCGCTGGCGATCACTTCCGGCTCGAGAATCTGACCATCCAGAACGACTACGCCCTCAATCCGGCCAATCCACCCTCGCAGGCGGTCGCGCTGTCCATTACCGGAGACAGGGACGTCGTTACGCGCGTCCGCCTGCTCGGCGCCCAGGACACGCTGTTTGCCGGCAAGGGACCAAACGGCAGAATGTCACGACAATACTTCTCGAACTGCTACATCGAAGGGCATGTCGATTTCATCTTTGGCAGCGCCAAGGCCTGGTTCCGGCAATGTGAGTTGCACGGCATCGCCAATCAAGCGGTGATCTATACCGCTCAGAGCAAGGCAGCGCCGGATGAGGACAGTGGCTATGTTTTTGATCATTGCAGGCTAACTGCCGACCCTGCCGCGCGCTATATCGCGCTTGGCCGCCCCTGGCGCCCCTACGCCACAGTGGTCTTCCTGTCGACCAAGATAGACGCACAGGTCATTGCGGAAGGCTGGCGCGAATGGGCACCGGGCGAGACCAACAAGTTGAGCACGAGCTATTATGCCGAATATAGATCCTTCGGCGTCGGGGCTAACCCCTCAGGCCGCGAGCCTCACTCGCATCAACTGACAGATGGCGAAGCCGCGAGATGGTCGCTGAATGTGTTCTTCGGGGGTGCCACAGATTGGCTGCCAACCAACCATCACGATGGAACACAGAGCAAGGTTCACGGTGAAGGGGGGGCGACGGCGATCCTCGGATGAATGACGGCAGAAGAGGCTGGTGTGATGGCTAGTCGTGTGCAGCGACCAATTTGCCTGTGATCTCCCGTATGCCTTGCAAACTCGATACCCTATATAACGTGGCCGAATCCTAGCGGCTCTTCAGGTACTGGTTCACAGAGTCGAAGCGCGTCCGATCAAGCAACGTGTCGAGCTTCATGTCGCTGTGTATGCCGCCGGCGAAGTTCTCGCCGTAGGACGGCACAGCTTCTTCAGCGAAAGACTGATAAGTCCCTCTGTCCCAACCTGCGGCATAAGAAAGCAACCCCGGGGCTGACACTCGTTGAGATGCGGTCCATCTACCGCGCATAGAGAGGCACGACAGTGTACCGTCACTCTATTCCGTCAGAAAGCCCGGGTATACGAAGGCGCCCTTGATCGTTTCGGCGTCTTTCTCGCTGACGCCTTGACCGCGAACAACATCGTACCACGAGGCGCGCACTTGTTCGGTCATGCTCGCGACAATCGCTTTGGCCTCTTGGGCATCCAGCAGAAAGCGGGCATGTTGCGACAACACGTTCTTTGCATTCGCAAATCGCCCTTGGTCGCCAACCTCCAGGGCTAGATCACGATGTTCCTGCGAAATAACCGGGGAGGGCGTCAGATCATAAGCTGGCGAAAGCTGCCAAGTCCGCTCTTTGGCTATCAGCGCGTGGTTGCGAGGATGATCATCCAGGTTGGAAATCAGCGCATTGAACGTCATGCGCCGGAAAAGTTCTTTGGCATCCCTTTCCGGCTCCTCCGTGACCCGGCGCATCTCCTCCGCCATCAATACATAGGACCAGCGATCGCGCATCTCGACCACTTCATCAGCTCGCAAAACGGTTAGTCCGCTGATCATCCGTGAACGCATATATCCCTTGTCGGTCTTCGTGCGATCGAAGCGCTTGACGAGAAGAACGTCCTTCGCTCCGACGCTGATGACACGGCTCTCAACGACGCGAAGACCGCAAGCCTTGGCCAACTCAAGCATCGCGCGCTCGACGCGCGTGTTGTTCCAGCGGTCGTCCGGGCGGTTGAATTTTGCGATCCAAAGTCCCTCGTCGTCCTCTACCGCAACTTTCGGACGGGCTCCGCCCATGGAGGTGCCAAGCAGCATCAAGTCTTGAACCTGTGCGGCTTCCTCGGTTTTTACATCTTCCTCACGCATCAAGGCTTCGGCGATTTCCTGAAGCTTTGCGAGTTCGAGCGTCTTGTTGAATTTGCGACGGGGTGCCGGAGGTTGTCGACCTAGTCCAAAACCAAGCGCCCCGGCGCGGTCGTCTGCTGAATTCAGCAAGTAATCGAGTTCACCAAGCTGAGGAACGCTGGCATGCTTCTCGATGACACGACGACCCCAATAGTCCGGGCCTGCATCGCGCAAAGCGCCAAAGACGCCATTCAGCCGGCCTGTTTCGTAAGTCTCGCCCGATAGTTTAAGCTCGACAGGGTCAATCGCCACCGCTTCTCCCCGTGAGAGATACGACTTGCCGTAGACGAAGCGGCCCAACGCATTGCCACGGCGATCCCTGGCGAGCTGGAATCGGCCGGCGGTTACGGCTTCGGTCTGACCGGGCAGCGTGATGTAGACGAAACATTCGGTGTTGCCTTTAGAAGTCATTGTCGAGCCCCCCGGGTCTGCGTGCCCGCTTGCGCTCCCGCCTCGCTTGCAGGGCAATTCCTTCCTTGTCCTTTGAGGGGTCAGCGAGTTCTTCGAGCGGCTGGAGCATATCGTAGAGCCACAGCAGCCCGGCATAGACCACGATACCCGTCGATGCTTTGCCCTTTTCGGCGTCCATAACAGCGCGCAGGCCCGTTCCGATTCTGCTGGCTGCGTCCTCCATAGTCATGTTGCGGCGGATGCGTGCGGTACGCAGATCCGCTCCCAATTGCGTGAGAGCCCGCGACACGTGGTAAGGCGGCGCCTTTTGAAGTTTGTTGGTGGCTACCATGCTCTTAAAGGCCATATATGTGGATTATAACGCCCTTAAGAGCATGCATCACTTCCCTATACTTTGCAATGAAGCGCTCTTGAAGGCTTGTAAGATAATATAACTTGCTCTTAAGAGCATTTTCTAGATTTGGTTCCTTTGAAAAGTACCTTTAGAGTCACCGTTTGGTTTTATTTGGCGCCAAGGTGCAGCTATGAGTTGTGGCGCGAAATGTTCTATTTGGGAAGCGTCTTTTGGCTCGGCCGCGGCAGGCATACCCCAGACCAGCACCGAGGGCTGCCATCAGTCACGAATCACCAGACGGGTCGGAATCCAGAAACATGTCTGACGCCACCAGCGAACAGCTTCGCCCGCCGCCGAGCTGGGACAAATTTGAGGAAATCCGCGCTGATCTTTTTCGCGCACTGGAAGGACAATCAACTGTCCGCTACGGCCGCCGAGGCAAAGACAACGCGGCATCGACATCTATGGCAAGGATAGCGGAGCTGGCGCGGCCGTTCAGCGCAAACGGCACCCGCTAGCTCGAGTCGAGCGACGCCGGGTGCTAGGTTCGCGCTCCGCTGCAGTCGCTGCACATCATGCGAATTTTCTCGGCCACCGAGCGCCGCACCAGAGGGAAACTGCAATCGCCTCCTGGAGCAAAAGCGGTTTCACAGTTTGAGGCCGTGATCATTGGGCACCTTGTCTCTTAGAGCGCCCTGATCTCACGGGCGATTTCTTTACGAACTGCGCAGGCAACGGGTTCGAGCACCGCATGCCTTGGTGAGCGCAGTAAGGCGAATTTGTCGGGGGTGACGGTTGCGGGCGGCGGATTGGCGGGCGTCGCTGCAGCCGCCGAGCGATCGGGGGCTGCCGACACGATGCAGCGTGGATGCATGGACGAGACAAGGACCATCGCAGTGACAGGGGTGATACGTTTCAATCGTCGCGACGCCTATAACGCTCGCGTCGACGAGTTCTGCAAGCTGATCTTTGAAGCGGCCGATCAGTCCGCCGAGTATTGGATTACGAAGAAGCCATCGAAGGCAGAAGCCGGCACCGGAGATCAAGGCGAAGCTTGCGCTCGTGGAAAGCAAGCTCGAAGGGTACCGCCTTAAGATAAATTTCTTTCATGTTCTGATCCGGGAGCCGCTCGTGGACCTCCAAGCATGATCAGATCGTCGCCAACGTGGCGGATTTCCTGAATGCTATGACGGCCGGAGACTTCGGTGCGGAGTTGCGGCAGCCCGATCCGACCCGGGCTCGTCTTGTCTACACGACAGCTGCAGAACTGCTCGGGATCTTGCGCGCAACGAAACCGATGTTCACCGCCACCTCATCGTCAGAGGTGGACATACGTCTTACGCTGCAGCTTCGAGAGACGTCGATGGTTTCCATCGGCGCATTATGAGTCTTCCGAGACTCGTCAGTTTATCGACAGCTAAGTCTAATAGGATGGGGTACTGTCTAGCTGGACTGTAGAGGTCCGGCTTGATCTGCTGCAGACGAGAATGGGATGGATTGCTCTAACAAAATAGCCCTTTCGGAGATTCCGTCCCGACGTACTACGTTTGGCTGCAACTCCCTTGTGGGCGAATAGCACAGCGTGTTCGCCGGCTCTGGGTGGCAACCGCGCTGTGTGATCGCCTGTATCCTCGCCAGTCGGTGATCACCATCGATGGCGACAGCCACCGGCTTCGAGAAGCGGCGCTCCGGCACATTCCCTTTCATTTAGCTACCGAAGAGACGGCATCGATGAATGCAGAACGGGCCCAGCTTGGGGCTGGCACTCCTTCCGAGACTTCCGAATCCGAAACCTCCGAACCAGGGTCCCGGGGGGCGGCTCAGTGGGCCGAAGCCTTGACGGAGGTGGACACGTCCGCCGCTGATTCCGCCTCCTCGCAGGACCAGGTCCTTGCTGCCTGGGCTGCCGAAGAGGGGCAAGCCCAAGATGAGCGTCCACAACGGGACGTAAGCCGAACGCGGGCTTGGCAAGAGGCGGCCAACGTCAATCAGCCGCTTGATCTGTCGTCCTTGTCCCTGACCGCCTTGTCTGCCCCCCTCCCGCCTGAGCTGCGGCGACTGAACGTTGAGAGAAATCAGCTCACCAGCCTACCTGAGTTGCCAGCCGATCTGCAGCGGCTCAACGCCAGCAACAATCGCCTGACTAGCTTGCCCGAACTTCCAGCCGGGCTCCGGCGGCTCTCCGCTATCACGAACCGGCTGACCAGTCTGCCTGC
Organism: Bradyrhizobium sp. LMG 9283; assembly: GCF_045571415.1. Lineage (NCBI taxonomy): Bacteria > Pseudomonadati > Pseudomonadota > Alphaproteobacteria > Hyphomicrobiales > Nitrobacteraceae > Bradyrhizobium > Bradyrhizobium sp. LMG 9283. Next base: position 7,049,752 of record NZ_CP120691.1, on the reverse strand, counting down.
AGATCTGCCGCCCGGCCTTCGGCGCCTGAGCGTCGACAATAACCAGCTGACCAGTCTGCCCGGTAACCTTCCCGCAACGCTCCGGGAGCTGGATGCCAGCGGCAACCAGCTAACCACCTTGCCTGAGCTTCCAGCTGGGCTCCAGCGCCTGAACGTCGACTACAATCAGCTGACCAATCTGCCCGATCCCCTCCCGGCTGAGCTCGAATGGCTCAGCGCCACGAACAACCAGCTGACCAGCCTGCCCGACCCAGTGCCCGCCGACCTGCTATGGCTCGGCGCCAGCAACAATCAGCTGACCAGCGTGCCCGAGACCCTGCTGACGCAGCTGGGCCGCGAGTCCAGCGTTGATCTGGAGAATAATCCGCTGCCCGAGTGGTTGCAGACCAATCTGCTGACAGCCATGCATGCCGGGGACTATGCCGGCCCGCGAATATTTTTGCCTATGACCCAAGCAGTGGTGGAGATGGGCGGAGGAGCGGTGGAAGTCGAGCCGCGGCCGTTGCATGAAGTTGTCGCGGACTGGCTTGAGGGCGACCCGGAGACGGTGGCTGCCTGGCGGGGTTTCGCCCAAGAGCCGGGAGCCCAGGACTACGCAGGCTTTCTGGAAAGGCTGCGGGGCACCGTGAACTATAGCAATGACGTGTTCCGGCACGCGGTCGCCGAGGATCTGCGGCAGGCGGCGGCAAGGCCGCGACTGCGTGAGCAATTTTTCACGCACGCCTCCGAAGCGACCGCGAGCTGCGAGGATCGCATCACTTTGACTTGGAACAGCATGCAGACCGCACGCGTGAACGCTGATGTCGAGGCCGGGGCCTATGACGGGCGGCTCGACGAACTGCTCCAGCAGGGCCGTGTCATGTTCCGCTTGGAGGCGCTGGACAGGATCGCGCGCGAGACGGTCAACTCGCTCCGCGACGCCGACGCGGACGCCGATATCGACGCCGACGCGGACACCGACGCGGACACGGATGCGGACGCCGATGTGGACGAGATCGAAGTCTATCTTGCCTACCAGACTGAGCTGCGCGAGCCGCTGGAACTATGGCACATCGCCCCGAACATGCGCTTCTTAAACGTCTCTCACGTGACGCAAGACGACCTTGCCAGGGCCGCGACGTCGGTGCGGGACCAGGAGGCGACGGGATTCAGGGACTATCTGCTAACGCGCTGGCAGCCTTGGGAAACGGTGCTGGCGCGCATCAGGCCGGAAATCGAGGAGCAGCTCGTCGATGCGATGGGCGAGGAGTTTCAAGCTCGCCTGGACCGGGCTCTCGCCGAGCACGGCCTGACAGGCGACCCCGATGCCGAGCGGGAGCTCGGAGCCCAGATCCGCAGCGACATCGCCCGCGACATCAGGGGTGCGGTGACACGCGAGGTGCTCAAACCGTACGGCCTGGAGCTGTAAAGCGGCCGTTCATGCGAGGCGTGTCAATCCTCCACTCGGCCGCCGCCATGCTGGATTGAGCGATCGCGATGAGACCCGCCCGCCGGCTCCGCCGCGAAGCAAATGGCGCTATCCGTAGTTCGACGTAAGGCGGTAAGGCCGCCGGTTCGTACCGTTGCTGCTCGCGTCACCTTCAAAGGCGCGAAGGGATACTGTGATCAATGTTTCGCCTGCAATGCCACTCGCTTACCGGAAGTGCCGTACATGCGCGACTCAAAAATCGGCTTGTGCACCAACCTTTGCTTCTGTCCGAAAGCAAACGCGCATTATGTAGGGAAGCAGCCAAGCTGTTGCGAACGCGAGATTGGGCCGCAAAACGTGCGAGCGTTCCTCTGCATGGCACTGGCCCAAATCCTGCGGCGCGTTCACGGGCGAGGGCAAGAGAATTTGGAGGCGCGTTTGAGTCTCGAGCTGAGAAGCGACGAAGAGGCACCATCGGCGAGCGGCGCGGGCTGTCCGTTTCACTCCGATAGAGGAACAGAAGACGTTGGTGCTAACCGGCGCGTCGCGCGGCATTGGTCGCGCTACTGGAAAGCTGTTTTCGGAAGCGGTCTGGCGCATCATTTCTTGCGCCCGCCAACCGTTCGATGGCGGGCGGCTGCCCGTGGGAGTCAGAGGCCGACAACCATGTTCAGATCGACCTGAGCAATCATCGCATTCTGCCGCGGGCGATCGCCGAGGTCAACGAGCGCCTCGCAGGCGCGCCATTAGACGCCTTGATCAACAATGCCGGCATTTCACCGAAGACGCCGAATGGCGTACGACTGCCAGCGTTGACGACGTCAATCGAAACATGAAGTGTTCCGCCTCACTCGCCCGACAAGGAACATTCCGCAACGAACGGCAAGAGAGCTGGTTCGATGGCCTGGAAAGCGCGTTGGTGACGTTCGGTGGCATGCCCGAAGAGGTGCTGTTTGATAATGCGCGTGCCTTCGTCGTGGAGCACGATGCCGCGACGCGCACCGTCGTGTTCAACCACAAGCTGACCGTGTTCGCCAAGCACTGGAGCTTCCGGCCGCGCTCCTGCGGAGCCGTATCGAGCCCGAACCCAAGGGCAAGACCGAGCACGGCGTTGGCTACGTAAAACCGAATGCGATCGCTGGCCGCGCCTTCCCGAGCTGGGAAGCCCTTGAGGCGCATCTCGAGGCTTGGACACGGGATCGCCGACCGGCGCCAGCATGGCACCACTAGCGAGCCACCGATTGAGCGGTTCAGACACAGCGAGGCGCAAGCCCTGAGGCCGATCGGCGCTAGGCCGCCCTTCCAGGCCGCACGGATCCGGCGTATGCAGGCCGACTGTTGCCGTCGAGATTGATGGCAATGCCTACTTGGTGCCCTGGCGGCTGATCGGCGAGGTGGTGCGAACGACGATCGCCGACGGCGTGGTGCGCATCCACCACGAGATCCATGAGGTTGCAGTTCATCCGATCTGCGTCGGTCGGCGACGTCGCGTCATTGCCCCTCAACACTTTGAGGGCCTGGCTGGCTTTACACCGAGCCGCGCCGACGAGCTCGCATTATCGCCTGCGGCGCCCTCGTGGCCAGCGCTGCTGCGTCCGCTCGGCGAGTACGAGGCGATTGTGGGTGGGGGCTTCTGATGCGAGTCGCTATGTTCGATCGCCTGAGCGATATGCTGACGCGCCTGAACCTGACCGCCGTCCGCGACCAGCTGGATGGGCTCGCAGCCACCACAGTCGTTTCGCAGCTTGCCAAAGCTCACAGCGAGGGCAGGCTCGAGGAGCGGCTCGCGCAATTTGCGAAGCCCAAGCTCTTGATCATCGACGAGCTCGGATATCAGCCCTTGAGCCCAATGCCGCGCATCTGTTCTTCCAGCTCGTTAGCCGTCGTTACGAGCGAGGCGCGATCCTGCTTACCAGCAACCGCAGCGTCGGCGAGTGGGGCTCGGTCTTCAGCGACGTCGTGGTCGTCACCGCGATCCTTGATCGTCTGCTGCACCACAGCCACGTCATCACTATCCGCGGCGACAGCTATCGGTTGAAGGAGAAGCGTCGCAGCGGGCTGCTGCAGAAGCCCGCCGTGCCAGACGCCAAATCGGAGAAGAAATCAGTGACGCAAGCCGCTCGCTATCTACAGCGCTCTGGAGGGCGCGCTTCGCGAGCGGCTTGCTTGCACTCGCGGCAGCTGATTCAGGAGACACTAGGGTGCGCTTCGGTAACATTGTCATCTGAGGCAGTATGCGGGGTCAAATCCGAAAGTCGCTTGACAGGAGTTTGCTGCATAGCCTGTCACGACTGCGTCCCACTGCGCCGTCGCCAGGTTTTCCCGGCCCTCTTGTTCGGAGGATGCCGGGAGGGATGCGAGCGCCGCGCTGAATCTGTCCTGCTTCAAAAGGATCCATCCCCCCTTACGAAACTGAGCCGACTCAGTCCACGAGACACGCCCTAGAACTAGGACCTTAGCTTTCGATAAGCTGCCTGCCGTAGGGTGGCAACGATGGCATCTAAGCCAGCATAACCGTCGTCAACGATACAGTGACTCGATCACGGCCGAAGCTAAGTTATCTTCCGGCCTACATGTTTGGGCGGATAACCAACGCAGGAGCGGCTTAAGCATCGAGCCAGCCCGGCGGTGGTGTCTCAACGGCGGGCAGTCGAGCCTTTTCGGCCGAGGGTGTGGAAACGAAGACCGGCAGGCGCTCGAACGCCCAACTTCGCGGTGGCCTCACGTGAAGGCAATCAGTGCCATGCTGGTCTTTCCCACTGGTGGCAAACCGAACGACTTGGGTGTTCTGCAGCGACACTCGTCAGCTGATCGACAGGTGGGCCCGCTAAGGGCAGAACGCTGCCACGTTGATGGTCCTCCGGCCTTATCTGGTCAACGAAATGGCAGAAAGCTCGCAGCAGTATCGATCTATTTGCCGCACTTGGGCTTGTGTGAACCTGTGCCAACCAGAGCCGGGCGGCAGCCGCAGCGCACGTGCACAGGCTCTCGAATGATCATTGCTCTGCGCAACCACCTGCTTCGCGACCTTGAGAAGCGGCGGGCGTACTCTTTAGTTCTGATGATGGAGAAATTGATGGACACAGGACAAGCACAGCGGAGCGCAGGTTCCTCCGCGGACGCTTTTGAAGAGGGGGAGCAGGAAAGCTACCTCGGCGGCTTCAACCGAGCCGTGGCGGATTGGGTCGAAGTCTTGACAGGGTATCGCACCCCCGCCTCCTCGCGCGCGCGGATCCTGGAAAACTGGGCTGCCGAAGAGGGGCAGGGCGAAGCCGAGAATCGGCGACAGGGGCGCTCGCGAATTAGGGCTGCGGACAACACGGGCTCGCGCTCGGTAGATTTGTCATCCCTGTCCTTAACCGCTTTGCCCGCCGCCCTGCCGCCGAGGCTGCGGGAACTCCGCGCCCGGCACAACGAGCTCAGCAGGCTGCCCGCTAGCCTCCCACCCGGTCTCAACGAACTTCTTCTTAGCCACAACCGGTTGACCAGTTTGCCGGACGCGCTTCCGGCGAGCCTGTTTCACCTTGAGGTGAACGATAACAGGTTGACCAGTCTACCAGACAACCTCCCGGCGGGGCTAGGGATACTGCACGCAAACCATAACCGACTCAGTAGCCTGCCCCACGCTCTCCCGAGCAGCCTCACCTCGCTCGCGGTTGGTGGCAATCAGCTGACCGAACTTCCCGAGTCCCTCCCATCGGGTCTCATTGAACTCGATGTCAGCAGCAATCAATTGACCAACCTCCCCGAACCCCTTCCGAGCTGGCTTCAATCGCTCAATCTCAGCGGTAACCGGCTGACCAGCCTGCCCGAGGATCTCTTATCAGGGAGTTTTAGCTATCCGCATTTGGAAAACCTCGCGTTCGGCGATAACCCATTCCCGGACGAGGTCCGCGCTCACCTCGCGGCACCGCATCTTGAGCAGCTGCCTCTGCACGAGGCTGCCGCGCACTGGCTCGGGGACGATCCGGCGGCAGTAGCCGAATGGCAGCACTTTGCGGATGAGCCAGGCGCCCAAGACTACGCTCGGTTCCTAGAAAGGCTACGAGGGACGGTCAACTATGGCAATGACGAGTTTCGGCGGGCCGTGGCTGATGATCTGCGGCAGGCGGCGATCAATCGGAGATTGCGCGAGCAGTTTTTCACACAGGCTTCCGAGGCCAATGCGAGCTGCGAGGATCGTGTTACTCTGCACTGGAACGGTATGCAGACCGCGCGCCTTAATGCTGACGTCGAGGATGGGTTGTATGATCATAGGCTTGGCGAGCTGATCCAGCGCGGCCGCGTTGCGTTCCGCCTGGAGGCGCTGGACGGGATCGCGCGCGACAGGGTCAACTCGCTCCTCAGCGTCGACCCGAACATAGACGACGTCGAAATCTACTTGGCCTATCAACATTTGCTGCGCGAGCCGCTAGAGCTCAGTCACGTCGCCCCTGACATGCGCTTCCTGATGGTCTCTCACGTAACCCCGGATGACGCTGCGCAGGCGCTGAACCTGGTTCGGGAGCAGGAAGCGAACCAATTCACCGACTACATGGCAACCCGGTGGCAACCCCATAGGCGTTAAGGTAGCGCGAGCATCGATTGATACGGACGTTTTCGAGGAGGCTCGCGCAGGTGCCGCCCAAGCGCTCGCTTTCTGCGGCGGAAGCAACGGATGGTTGGTTGTGGAATGATCGCTTGTAGCAAGGATGCAACGAGTTGTTGCAAAACACGCCAAGCGCCAGGTGCCGTCAGGCGGCCTGCATCCAGCGGGGAGAGTCCTCGAAGTCGCGGGCAAGCGGCTCGAGCAGCAGGATGATCAAGAGGTGTGCCAGCAAGTAGGGCTTGGCGGAGCGCGGATCGGTTCCAGGTGGCGTCTTGAGACCAATCAGACTCTTCAGTCGCTTGAAGCCAAGTTCGATGCGCCATCGCAGTCGATAGAGCGCGAGTACATCCTTGGTGGAGAACTCGTCCCGTGCGAGCGACGTGACCAGAATGACCCAATCCGCGGCTTCCAGAGTTTCTTTGGAGATGACGCGGTTTTCGTCTTGTGCGTCGCGCCGGGCTTTACGACGCGAAGCCGCGACTGCACCGGCGGGCTTCTTGACTGCGACCAGACGCATAGCCAGAGGCGCACCGTCCTTGCGTTTGATCCAAATCCTCCGATCGATCAGTCCATGCGCCTTCGCCGCACGCAATTGGGCCATCAGATCGAACGGAAGGCCTTTGGCATCAAGCCAACGTGCGTTCTTCCAGCCCGCTCGGATCAAAACGTCTGCCCCGGCGTCGCGGACAGCGGCGATGCGGTCAGGTTGCAGATAAGCGCGGTCAGCAATGCGGATCTCGTTCTTGACCACCGGTATCCGGTCAAACGTTTCGCCCTCTTGCTGATCTGTCAGCTCGAAGTGACCAAAGCGCTCATATGGCAGATCGAATGCACTATGAACGCGCCAAAGCTCACTGTTCCTGCGCGCAGCCGGTCCTGCCTGAGGCACTGTCGTCGCATCGATAATGCGGATCAGGCGGCCTCGGCTCGCCTTCGGGGCTGCCGCAGCGAGCAAGCCCTCCACCAGCACTGCAAACCAATCGCCACATTGACGCAGGCGATAGAACAACGCCACGCTGCTGAGGTCGGCAAGGCCAACAGAAGCGGCCCACGCGGCTGTCGATCTCAACCCTCTTTCACCCAGACAATAGGCCAGCATCAGCCGAAGTAACGACACCGCATCTGGAATTTGGCGCCGCCGCACGAAAGCCTTCGTCTGGCGCGCACTTATTTCAAGCTGCGCAGCCCCGCCGAGCTGCGCAACCACTCTCGTCCAGTCCTCGTTCAGAAGCGATTCGTCTGCCATCCCGCCTTGGAATCACGTGTGATTCCAACACTCAAGAATAAACTTAACGCCTATGGTGGCAACCCTGGGAGACGGTGCTGAGACGCATCGCTCCGGACGAATATGAAACGATGCAAGACCGGCTCGTCGAAGCCATGGGCGAGGAGTTTCAAACCCGATTGGATCAGCGACTGGCCGAGCATGGTCTTCCAGGCGATCTGGATGCCGAGCGGGTGCTCGGAGCCCAAGTCCGAAACGAGATCGCTGGCGAGATCAAACGCGAGGTCATGCACCGTGTGCTCGCAGAGCGTGGCCTCGAATGAGGCTCCCAAACCGCCGCAGAGATATTTATCATTGCTCTGCGGCGGTACCTAAAGATCCATCGTGAAGCCTCGCCCATCGCTGCCAAGGTGCTTTTGCACCTTGGCAAGTGCGCTGCCGTCGATCAGGGTCTTTCGATTTTGCCGAGCGACGAAAATTCCCGCACGCGAGGCGAGGGTGTTTCAGCATCCGGTCGAAAGCCGCTTCGGGACGAGAGCTGCGTCGCTCGAAAAAATTGTTGAGGAGACCAAGGCGCGCAGCGGTGAAATCATCGCTTCCGGAGGCGCTGCCGCAGCCAACCAGCTCGGTTTGACGACGCAGCGTACGCATCCGACTGGGGCCGTCTTGCGTGACGGGTGGTAATTCGCGAAGCGTGTGGCCTTAAGTCTAGCTTTAAGGTCATCAGGCGATGCGGGTCGAGGTTTTGGGCGGGCTGGAGCGGCGGCGGCGCTGGTCGCAAGACGACAAGGCACGGATTGTCGAGGAGACGTTGGCGCCGGGCGCGAAGGTGACTGAGGTTGCGCGTCGCAACGGAGTAGCGGCCAGCCTGGTGTTTACCTGGCGTCGACAAGCACGGACATCGGAACAAGCTGTACCATCTTTTACGCCGGTGCAGATCGCCGCTGTAGCGGCATCGGCTGAGGAAACTCCGAAGCTTTTGCCTACGGTTGATGGCCGAGTTCGCTCCGTGGCAGCCGCGCGTACTGGATTGATAGAGATCGATCTCGGCAACCGACGGTGCATCCGGGTGGATGCGCACGTCGATCCGGAGGCGCTGGCGCGGGTCCTCGATGTGCTTGGACGCCGATGATTGCGATGCCGGGGAATGTGCGAGTGTGGCTCGCGACAGGCTACACGGATATGCGCAGAGGCTTTCCGTCGCTGGCACTCCAAGTGCAGGAGGTGCTGCACAAAGACCCGCTCAGCGGTCATCTGTTCGTCTTCCGCGGTCGCCGCAGCGATCTTGTGAAGATGATCTGGCACGATGGCCAGGGAGCATGCCTGTTTACCAAAAGACTCGAGAGAGGCAGGTTCATCTGGCCATCGGTTGCCGGTGAAACGGTAACGATCTCGCCGGCGCAGTTGAGCTATCTGTTGTCCGGGATCGATTGGCGCAACCCACAAGAAACCCAGCGTCCGACGCGGGTGGGATAGCCGCTTTTACGGTTTGAATCTGCTGCTTGATCTGATTCAATGGCGTCATGATATCGGAGCCGGACGATCTTCCATCGGACCTTGCGAGTGCCCTGGCGGCGCTGCAGGCCGAGCGTGAGGCGCGGCTGCGAGCTGAGGCGGTGGCTGCCAACTGGCAGGCGCAAGCCGCGAATGCGCAGGCGCAACTGTCGGATACCGAGGCGCTGATCGCGCATCTCGAGTTGCGCATCGAGAAGCTCAAACGCGAACTGTACGGGCAACGCTCCGAACGCACGGCACGGCTGCTCGAGCAGCTGGAGCTGGAGCTGGAAGAGCTCGTCACCACAGCGAGCGAGGATGAGCTTGCCGCGCAGGCCGCAGCGGCGAAGACGCATAACGTCCGCTCCTTCATGCGCAAGCGGCCGGTGCGCAAGCCCTGGCCGGACGACATCGAACACGAGCGCGTCGTCATTGAGGCTCCAACGAGCTGCGCCTGCTGTGGCGGGTCGCGGCTGGCGAAGATCGGCGAGGATGTGACCAAGACGCTGGAGGAGATTCCGCGTCGATTCAAGGTCATCGAGACAGTGCGCGAGAAGTTCACCTGCCGCGATTGCGAGAAGATCAGCCAGCCGCCTGCGCCGTTCCATGCCACGCCGCGCGGCTTCATTGGCCCACAATTGCTGGCGACGATCCTGTTCGACAAGTTCGGCATGCATATCCCGCTCAACCGCCAGAGTGCGCGCTTCAAGGCCGAGGGGATCGACCTGTCTTTGTCGACGCTGGCCGACCAGGTCGGCCACGGCACCTTCGCCGTTATGCCGCTCTTCCAATTGATCGAACGTCATGTGCTGGCTGCCGAACGTCTTCATGGCGATGACACCACCATCCGTATCCTGGCGAAGGGCAAGTGTACCACTGGACGAATCTGGACTTATGTGCGGGATGACCGGCCCTTCGCCGGGCCTGCGCCGCCGGCGGCGGTCTATTACGCCTCGAGCGACCGACGAGGCGAGCATCCCCAGAAGCATCTGGCCGCCTTCGCCGGTATCCTGCAGTGCGACTGTTACAGTGGCTTCGAGCCGCTGTTCGACCCGCAGCGGAAAGAGCTGCCGATCACGCCGGCGTTTTGCTTTGCCCATGCGCGGCGGGGCTTCTTCGAGCTGGCTGACATCGAGAAAAATGCCCGGGAAGGTAAGAAGGGCAAACCGGTCTCTCCGATCGCGCTGGAGGCGGTCAAGCGCCTCGATGCATTGTTCGAGATCGAGCGCGCCATCAACGGCCGCGACGCCGACGAGCGGCGCGCCGTGCGCCAGGAAAACAGCAAGCCGCTTCTCGAGGACATGCACGCCTGGTTGCTGCGTGAGCGCGAAACCCTCTCGCGCTCCTCCGAGGTCCTGAAGCCGATCAACTACATGCTCAGGCGCTGGGACGACTTCGGCCGCTTCCTCGAAGATGGCAGGATCTGCTTGACCAACAATTGCGCTGAGCGCGCATTGAGAGGCATCGCCTTGGGAAGGCGCAACTGGACCTTCGCTGGTAGCCAGCGTGGCGCCGACCGTGCCGCCATCATGCTAACGATGATCACGACCTATCGCCTCAACGACGTCGATCCCAAGACCTGGCTCGCCGAGGTTCTCGCCCGGATCGCCGATCTTCCCGCGTCGCGCCTGCACGAACTGCTGCCCTGGGAATGGAAGCTCCTGCGCCAGGCCGATAAGCCCGCCGGTCAGCAGGCCGCCTGACCATCACCCAACCGATCATAGAGCTCACTGTGCCCGCGCGCATGCGTCAATCAGGCGGTCTTCGTCGTATGTGTACGACGCAGCTACCTGTTCGGCAGGTCTATTTGACTTCGGATCCTTACCGCGAGTCCATCTTGGCAAGCAAGTTCTGGAGTTCAAGCATGCACCGCGTTCGCAGCATACGATGGCAAACCGTCGTGCAGGCGAGATCGTGCGCGCGCTTGATCGGGTCGGTCCCAAGACTGCACGACAAGCCTTGCGGTCCCGCAGTCAGAGACTGAGCCTGATTGAAGTGAGCGAATTGAAGTCTGCCGGATCTTCATTGCCGACTTGGCTTGCCAAGCCAGTAAGCGAAGGTGCGCGCTACCTATGCGACCCCGAGCGCCGAGAGGCGCGCGGCGTCACTGCTGCGAACTCAGGACGGCCTGCACATCGTCTCGAAAAAGAAGTTTGGGTCGTTTGATGCCTGAACGCGCTTTGTTCATCGCCACTGGGCCAGCATCTCGTCTCAAGGATAAAAAAGGCGCAGTTCGCCGTTTCCCGGAAGACGTGAATCCCATACGGCATTCGAGCGATAGCTCCGGACCTGGTGAAACACTAGCTAGCAATTCGGTCCTTCAGAACCGCACTCAGAGCAAAAAGTAGAACTCCAAGGGACGAGAACGCGTCCCGGTCTGCGCCAGGGAAAAGACGTTGTCCGTCAGCAATGAGCGCCTGCAAGATGACAAGCTCAGCGCCAAGGTTGACGCCAAGGACGACAAGATGCTCATCACGTATGATTTGAGACTGGTAGCGGCTATGTGGGCCCCGCCGTGATGCTTGGATTCGGCGCACGATCGACAGGCGCGATCCATGGTTATATCGGTGGACGAATTTCGTCGGCTCGAACAGGGGGCCGGCGAAGAGATGCGGCAAAATTGGAGTGACCCCGTCCTGTCGTCAGGCCGGTGCCGATGCGAGGCCGGTCTCGCACGCAGCAATATCCTGATCTCGTCAGCTTTTCGAAAGGTTGAAGCTACAACAATCGAGAATCTGATTCTTGCTGAATGAGCTGCTACTTGGCCGTAATCCAGGCCGTACGGATTGCTGCAGGGTCTATACAAATATGAGGAGAGCAGGATGGATCCGGTTGACCCATTCTTCGATTCAGGAGCCTGGATGCGGGAGTACGCCGCCCTGCAGGGGCGGAATGGGCAGCGAGCGGGCAGCCCAAGCGAACACGGTGACTTTGAACGGCGGCTGGAGGATTTGAATCTCGATCCGTCTGAGCAAAGGAAGTCAACTTCGCCTGATCGGGCTCCCGCAGGAGGTGGTCGAGCAGTCCGGCGGGACGATTTCGGCGGTTCGATGCGGGTGCCGCCGCCCTCCGCTTTTAGGGAGAGTGCGCTAGGCGGCACGCGCCGGAGCGTAGACATTCCCAGCTTTCAGCCTCCCGCTTCAGCAGTGCCGCAGTCCAGTTTGCGAGATGATCTGTTTAGCAGCGCACGGTACAGCTTTCCGGACGCAGAATCTGCCGCGTCGGCCAAGAGCGGAAAAAGCCGCGGATTATGGTCACGCTTCAAGTCGGGAATCGGCAAGGCCCTTGGCGGGAGCAGCGGCGAAAAGTCGTCGCGTGACGCGGGGCAATCTGACGTCTTTTCGACGAATTTACGAATTGATTACGCCAGGCAGCCAGGCCGGACGCGCGGGGTCTCTGCGGCCGATGAGGAGCTCATTGAAGATTTCCGAAGAAAGGCGGCGGGCAACCTCAGCGATGGCACGATCAAGAATGCGGCAGCCGATTTGCGCCATTTGAGTGCGCGCCTGAGCGCGGCCGGCAGGCCCTCAATTGCGGATCGAATTCGCCGGGAATTGGAAAACGCGCAGCTGGAAAATCCCGAGGTGGAAAACCACCAGCTAGAAGCTGAGCTCGATGAGGACGTCGACACCTACGCAAAGGACCGCGGCAGGCGCATCAAGGCGGCCCTGAAGAAGCTTCGTGAAGTCGGTGCCGGAAACACCTTGGCAGCCGATGTCCGCCGGCTGGCTCCTCATGCTGAAGACGCAACCCTCATCTGCATGTGGGCGGCGGCGGAAAAGGCAACAGACAGGATCGATGCAAAGACGATCGACAGGCAAACTCGCCGCATGTTCAGGCTGAGTGAGTGGCTGCAGACGCATGACAGACAGCCGATCGCCGGCCGACTTTCCACCCCTGGGCTCGCTCAGGACCTAGAGGAGTACAAGCACGAAACCGGCGACAGCAAGATCAACGCTGATCTGCTCAGGCTTGGGCGCTACCAGCAAATCCTTGAGGCGAACAGGGCAATTGGATTGCCGCCTCCTGAGGATCCGGGTCAGCCTTCTCTGGAAGTTGCTCGGCAGGCCCACTCGCCACAGGAGCTTCCCGCAACGCCAGCGACGCCGAGCGCGGGAGCTTGGGATTGGCTTGGAGAGCAAATGCACGGATCTGGCTCATCGATGCCGGCGCCGCACAGCGGTTGGCAGGCCGGCTCGTCCCAGCTGCTTCCCGGAACGCCTGCGATGCCGAGCGCCGGACCCTGGGATTGGCTTGGTGAGCAGATCCACGGACCCGCCTCACCAATGCCGGCGCCGCACTGGGGCGCGCCGGCTCATCTGCCGCTCGAGCTTCCTGCCACTCCAGCCACCCCGAGCCAGGGAGCCTGGGCCTGGCTTGGGCAACAGATGCAAGAACCCGCATCGCCGTCGTCCGTGAGGCCCCGATCGTCAAACATCTACGCCGGTCTCGACTCCTTCGTTGATCTGGATCCACCCACACCCCACGACTTGCGTGACGATGCGCGCTCGGCGCCGGCACCTGAATTCGCAGCCGCCTCGTCGTTCGCAGGACCGCCGGGGGCGGCTCCGGAGCTGCGGGATATTGGAGCGATCGTTGGCGCCAACTGGCGCCACGGCTCCCAGGCGGCTTCAGACGTGTTGATCGATGTATTGGGCAACATCAATCTGCTGCCAAACCAGTTCGGGCCAAGTCAATTTGCGATGAATGGGGAGCGCTATTCGGCGACGTTTGGACCAGGAGGCCACAGGGATATTCGCCTGATCCATCACCCGCGCGCCGGTGGGATGAACGAAGCCGGGCCATCCCGGCCGCTGCATCGCCCACTGCCAATCGTAAGCGCAAGGCAAACTGTGGAAGGTGCAGTCGATCTTGGCCATCTTATCCGGGGCGGCTGGGAGCATAGGGAGCGGTTCCTGCCGCCTTACCTCGTGCGCGTTTTGGAAGGCGAGCGCATCATGCCCGAAGTTGGACGCCCGACCTATTTCGAGATCCGCGGAGTGCCTTACAGGGGCGAGTTGGTGGAAAGCGAAGGACGCCAGCGCGTTCGCGTCTATCCCGAACCTCGGTGAGTGCAAGTTGGCGGCAATTCCAAATGCTCGGCGGGCAGCTCGCGCGAGGCGTTCTATCACGCAGCGCTTGACCGGTTATGCACCCAATCGATGCAGATTGCAGAGCTGGGGCGTGAATACACGCCTGATTTCGACGGCGGTGTTGGCTCGATCAGCTTCTCAAGCGGCAACCTTCGCTGCCCGTACATCAGGCCCCAGTCTGGCTAGGGAGGCTTCGAAACGACAGTCTCTCAAGGGAGCGCGGCGTGAACCCGATCGAGTCAAACGACCCATTCAACACGGAGGCTTGGATACAGGGGTACGCTGCCCTGCAAGTTCAGCAGCGGGTGAGACAACAATCCGGCAACATGTCTGCGGGTCAAGAGGGGTTTGAGCACCAGCTAAGCAAGTTGCAACTCAGTTCCTGTGATGAGAGCTCCGCCGAGGTGGATGGACCGATACGGCGCTCTCAATGAGAATGCCGTTGCAACCGGACTCGCGAGACAACCGCTTCAGCGGCACTCGCCACAGCGTCGACCTGCCTCTCTTCCACGCCCGCAAGCTGGTTGAACCGGCACAAAGCATCATCTCAAGCCAGGATCACTGCCATCGCCCTGGGATCAATCGGCGCCTCGTCCGCCTTGGCCAGGCCGCATTGGGGGGCCATACCACGGCGATTCCGGAACTCCTGATGATTAAACCCTTTGTCGCCATTGCGATCTTGATATCGACATGCCTTGCGACGCCCGCCCGTGCGCAGGACGCGGCTGCACCGTTCGATGGCGAGCTGCAGCGACTGGCCGAGATCCTCGGAGCCCTGCACTATCTGCGCGGCATCTGCGGCTCCAATGAAGGCGCCAAATGGCGCAAGGAGATGCAGGAGCTGATCGACGCCGAAACCCCCTCTGGCCACCGCCGCGCGCGCATGGTCGCGGGCTTTAACCGCGGCTATCAAGGCTTCGAGCTGACCTATCGGAGCTGCACGCCCGCAGCCAGAGTGACGATCAGCCGCTATATCGAGGAAGGCTTGAATATCTCACGCGACCTGACGGCGCGCTATGCCAACTGACCGCGCGATCCTCGACGCACTCTGCCGGCGGATGCCGACGGACAGATTGGTTCTCCGGACTGAGGAAGCTGCTTTGAAAGAACAGAGACTGGCGAGAGGGGTGGATTGGTCATCCGGATGATCCAGCACTTGCCCCGGCTTCCTCCTGAAGAACTCTGCTCTGCGTGAATGTGACGTCAGCCAGGACAAGAGAGGAGGCCGCGTGGAGGTGTCAGATTGCATAACGACCGGCCTCCTCCGTGCATCGTTTGCCTCATTGTGTGCTTCATCATTAGTTCGCAGTGCCGTATTCGTGGTGCTGAAACACGAGCGCGTCAGCCCGCTCGCTGCGATTTAAGTCGGCGCCGAAGCGTTCGCAGAAGGTTGTTTGTCAGGATGCCGCTGGGATGGTCGGCCAAGAGGCTCGCTGCCGGTACGCCACGGCTCAGCTTCGAACCAGGTCCTCAGTTCCGCAGTCACCCGAATGAGCGGATCGGGGCGGCGGCGTTCTTTGTTTACCTTCACGACCGATCGGTCTGTCGGCCGTACTCCGCCATCTTTCCAGGCCATTCGCAAGCTTGCCAGGAAGGGCTCGATTGACTGTGGTTCGATAGAGTTGTTGTCAAGCGACGTCCGGATGTGACCCCGCAGCGACATGAGGAAGTGACCCCCTTTTTGTTTGCAGGACTGTAGCAAGCCGCTCGCGAAGCGCGCCCGTCATAGCGCTGTAGCGAGCGAGCGGCTTGCTTCAGGACTTCTTCTCCGATTTGGCTTCTGGTGCAGCGGGCTTCTGCAGCAGTCCGCTGCGGCGCTTCTCCTTCAAGCGATAGCTGTCGCCGCGGAACGTGATGACGTGACTGTGGTGCAGCAGACGATCAAGGATCGCGGTGGCAACCACGGGGTCGCTGAAGACCGAGCCCCACTCGCCGACACTGCGGTTGCTGGTCAGCAGGATCGCGCCTCTCTCATAGCGACGGCTAACGAGCTGGAAGAACAGATGCGCGGCATTGGGTTCAAAGGGCAGATACCCGAGCTCGTCGATGATCAAGAGCTTTGGCTTGGCAAATTGCGCGAGTCGCTCCTCGAGCCGCCCTTCGCCGTGACCTTTAGCAAGCTGCGCAACGACAGTCGTGGCTGCGACGAACTGAACGGAATGCCCAGCCAGGATCGCTTCGCGACCAAGAGCGACCGCAAGATGCGTCTTGCAAACGCCAGGTGGCCCAAGCAGCAGCACGTTCTCGCCATTGGCAATCCAGCGGGCGCTCGCAAGCTCGCGTATCTGCTTGGGATCCAGCGAGGGCTGGGCCGAGAAGTCGAAGCCCGACAGATCGCGAACGAACGGGAAGCGAGCAAGTTTGAGCGTCATCTCGACGCGCCGCTCATCCTTGCGGGCGATCTCGCGCTCGCACAGCAGCACCAGGGTCTCGCGTAGGCTCAGCTCTTGCCAGCCGGCCTCATCCAACAGCCCATCCAGCTGGTCGCGGACAGCCGTCAGCTTCAGGCGCGTCAGCATATCGCTAAGGCGGTCGGGGACAATGGCTCGCATCAGAAGCCCCCTCCTGCGCGGCGGCGATCAAGGTGAGACTCCGGCGACATGGCCTCCAGCCATCGCCGCTACGCCGGCTGGACCATCGCGCGCATCCGCCAGGACGCCGCTGCGATCGGCCCGGCGGTCAGCGCGTTGTGCGACCTCATTCTCGACGAGCGCTCGCACCCCGAGCAGGGGTTCCGCGCCTGTCTCGGCATCCTCAGGCTCGCCGCATCCTACGGGCGCGAGCGCCTGGACGCGGCAGCTGCGCGGGCGATCGACATCGGCGCGCGCACCTATGGCTCGGTCAAATCGATCCTCGCCAACAACCTCGATCGGCGTCCTGCTCCCCAGCGTTCCGCGGACGACTTGCCGATCCTGCATTCCAACATCCGCGGACCGCGCTACTACAATTAGGAGATGATCCCTTGCTCACCCATCCGACCTTCGACCGGCTCAACGCGCTCGGCCTCCACGGCATGGCCAAGGCCTTCGCCGACATCGAAGCCGCCGGCGAGGCTGGCAGCCTCGGTCACGCCGAATGGCTTGCTCTGCTGCTCGAACGTGAAGCCTCGCTGCGGCACGACAAACGGCTCGCCACTCGCCTGCGCTACGCCAAGCTGCGCCAGCAGGCGTGCGTCGAGGACATTGACTACCGCACCCCGCGCGGCCTCGACCGCCCACTGTTTGCCAAGCTTGTCGAGGGACGCTGGATCGACGACCATGCCAACCTGCTGATCTGCGGCCCGGCCGGCGTCGGCAAGAGCTGGCTCGCCTCGGCGCTCGGCCACAAGGCCTGCCGTGATAATCGCTCCGTGCTCTATCAACGTGTTCCGCGGCTGTTCGATGACCTCGCTCTCGCGCGCGGCGACGGCCGCCATCCACGCCTATTGCGCGGCCTCGGCCGTGTCGATCTGCTGATCCTCAATGATTGGGGGCTCGAGCCGCTCGATGCCGGCGCCCGTCATGACCTCCTGGAGATCCTGGAGGATCGCTACGGCCGCCGCTCGACCCTCGTCACCAGCCAACTCCCGGTCGACCAGTGGCACGCGCTCATCGGCGATACCACCTACGCCGACGCCGTCCTCGATCGCCTCGTCCACAACGCCCATCGGCTCGATCTCTCCGGCGAAAGCTGCGCCGAACCCGGCAATCCGCCCGAAAGTCCTGAGCCCGTGACGCTGTGGACATGCCGCTTCGCTTGGACAACGCCAAGGCGTTGCCCACATGCCCACAGCAACGGCAGCAGAACAAAAAGCAGATTCAAGCGGCGATTCCAGATTGACCACGAGGCTTGACCGATGCCAGAGAACCAACCGGCCAGAACGCCTCGCCCCGGGCGAGATCAAATCGGAGAGGTGGGCGACATCGTCTCGGAATCCCCGGGCGACTTCAAATCGGTACACCAGGGCGACTTCGTCGGAATCCGCAGCCCAGGAGGCCGACAGAGCCCGCAACGACGACGACCGCGCCTCTTGATTGCGTGTGGCGCAGGGTTGGTTAAGCCTTCTCCGCAAAACGCCGGGATCCGAGGAAGAGGCCTTCCGGTAACGCCTGGTTCAGTTGGTGCCATTTCGCGAGAGCAGGCGCACACGCTTGTCCTCCCGGATGACAAGCACTGATAGCCATCGTGCTTTGCTTCGTGAATCCCGTCCGGCCCGTCGCGGACCTGCTTGCCGGGAATCGCCAAGCAGAGCTCGTAGGTCATACGCATGTGCGGAAGATACGCGTTGGGCGAGACATTGCGACCGTTCCCTCGGGCAACAATTCCTGCTGACGGTCGCAAGGGAGCCGTCATTGAAATGTGTTAACGACTACCCTGCCAAAAAGGCAACATTTTCACCGAAGGGCCCAAAAAGAAGGACCTGGGGGCGTCCAATGAGTACCCGCGGTCGAGCGGTCATTCCTGCTGCTGCTATTCGCAAACGTCTTCAGAGCATCGTTTCTGCACTCGTTGAATTAGAGGAAATCCGGGCACGGGTTCTCGCCGCTGAGCAGAACGAAAAACCAAGATCCAAGCAGAAGAGGAGAGTGCTCCGCCGGGCCGAGCCCACCGGCGGAAAGCGCTAGCGGCCGTCGCCATAGCTTGCAACGCGCAGGCGGCCCTTAGGAACGATCGTGTCCGCACTCGGTTCGACTATCGGTCTTGCGTGCCCATCCTTTCGCAAGACCTGTTGCTAAGACTTAGCTCCAGCTCGTCCCCGGCGGGCTGGAGCGTTTCTTTTGCGTCGGATTCAAATTTAAATTCAAGAGACTGATTTTGTGGCGGGTGTTCCCGTCAAATGTGGATCCGATGGCATTTTGCGTGGAACGACCCCGGACGTCCCGGGGCTGGCTGCGGCACACCAGGGCGGCCCGACGCACCACTCACGCGGCGCACCGGCCGAAATCGTCTCGGCCAAATCGCAGGGGCAGCGTCTCAGATGATAGGCGGTCGAGATCAAATTCGACGGCCCGACTTCTCTGGGCTGATCCCGGGCAGACGGAGTTCATAACTCCCTTTCGATCGCTGGGTGGCTCCGGTTCTTCACCTTGATCCAGTGCTTCTGCCGACCGCCACGATATTCATGCAAATTCCGATGCCAGCTTGTCTACCGCCAATCTGTCGAGGGTGACAGACGATATCTCGGTCGTGGACGATAAGCCAATCAATGCCACCGGTCTGCAACCTCCTGCTGCATTCGCCAGTGAGATATTCCCCGGCTCTTCGAGATGAGCTGGAGCGGCTTGGCGCGATAAGATACCTGCTGGCGCCGAATATGCCGCACTGGATGTTTTTGCTTGAGCAGCCGGACAGGATTGGCGTCGGTCATGATTCTGAGTCTAAGCAGTCGATTGAGAGATACCAATGCAACTTACTGGGCAAGCCCGCTAGGTGTTGCGGCACCGTGCCGAACCGCACGCCTCAGCTCAGTCAAGAGCGACCTTTGGAAGGACGGATCGCGTCTGGACGATTGGCGATAAAGCCGGTTCGGAACCCGCAACTTCCGGGTAGTCGACGGAGGAAAAAGCCAAGGGCCATTATGTGGCAGTTTTCACACGTTCTGGTAGTAATATGGAGAAGGGGCCGAATTGGCCCCCTTTCCAATTGGTAAAAGTGACTGTAAGACCCTGATCTAGCGAAGGAATTTGCGATTAATTAAATTTTCGTTTCCTTGTGGGAACGTGTTGCGGACGTGTGGCGTTCGTGATTACATCGAACGTACAGACGGAGCAGTGCGACACATCAAGATCGTACAGCGCACCTTCGAGAGGTGGACATATGGCCAAGACAGCAACAATCAACGCTCGGATTGAACCCACTATTAAGGCGAAGGCGGAGAAAGTGTTCGCCGCCATTGGGCTAAGTGCTACTGACGCTATCGGTATGTTCTATCGTCAAGTTGTCTTTCGGAAGGGACTTCCCTTTGACGTCTGCGTTCCTAACGCGGTCACATTGGCGGCTTTACAGGAAGCGGAGTCTGGCGGCGGCGAGGTTGTTCAGGGGACAACTGAGGAGCTGTTTGAGGATATCCTGAACGAAAAGTGATACTACGAGGGGATGAAGCCCCTCCGACTCACAACCCAATACAAGAAAGACCTGAAGCGGATAAAGAGCCGGGGTTACCGGATCGATAAGCTTGTTATCATTGTGAACAAGCTTCGGTCCGGCACTCCTCTCTTGCCGATTGACGATGACCACCCGTTAAAGGGGCCTTGGGAGAGCTATCGCGGTTGCCACGTGCAAGGCGATTGGTGCCTCATCTATAAAAGCGAGCCTGATGAGTTGGTTCTCGTTCGGACAGGGACTCATTCTGATCTTTTCGAGAGGTGATCGGCCCGCCTCAAGCCCTGAGCGACTCACACAAGCGTGGGGCGGTTAACTGTGCCGTTAATCGCCCGTTCTTCACTAAGTGAAATCCGCACGAATCTCACGCCAGCGCGAGTGTCCTAATTCTCCTCTGCGGGTGGCCGCTCAGCGCATCCAGCGCAAACATGCGCCCGCCGTTGGTCGCGATGAAGATGCGCGCCGGACAGTTGGCAGGAGCGGGTGACCTTGCCCCCAAGTTTTATCCAATCCTGAGTTCGCTCCGGTCGTTGGATTTGCCCGGTTGGGCGGTGGGAGCGACGGGAGCTGGCGCGGAGCCTTCGGCATAGCGCAGCGCCAGATCCCGGCGCGGGTGACAGGTGAAGGCGAACTCGGAGGGCGTTTTCCATCCGAGCTGCGAGTGGGGTCGGGCATCGTTGTAATCGGCCCGCCAGCATCCGAGTGCGACGCGAGCCTGGGCCAGTGACGTGAACAGCGTCTCGTTCAGCAATTCATCCCGCAGCCGGCCGTTGAAGCTCTCGATGAAGGCATTCTGCATGGGCTTGCCCGGCGCAATGTAGTGCCAGGCGACGCGGCTCTGATCCGCCCATGTCAGGATGGCGTTGCTGGTCAGCTCGCTGCCGTTGTCGCTGACCACCATTTTCGGCTTGCCGCGCTCGATCATCAGCCGGTCCAGTTCCCGCGCCACGCGGATGCCGGAGAGCGAGGTATCGGCCACCAGCGCCAGGCACTCGCGGGTGCAGTCATCGACCACGGTGAGGACGCGGAAGCGGCGGCCGCAGGTCAGCTGATCCGACACGAAGTCGAGCGACCAGCGCTCGTTCGGCGCCATCGGCACCGTCATCGGCGCCCTGGTCCCGATGGCGCGCTTGCGGCCGCCACGGCGGCGCACTGCAAGCTTCTCTTCCCGGTACAGCCGGAACAGCTTCTTGTGGTTGACCCTATAGCCCTCCCGCTTGAGCAGGACATGCACGCGCCGATAGCCGAAGCGGCGGCGCTCGTGCGCGATCGCCTTTCATGCGCTGGCGAAGGCCGCCAGCGTCCGTCCGGATCGTCTTGTATCTCACAGTCATGCGGCAGCTGCCGATGGTTTTACACGCCCGCCGTTCGCTCATCCCGTGGGCATCCATGAGATGGGCGACAGCTTTCCGCCTCCTCGCGGGCGTCACCATTTCTTTCCCAGCAAGTCCTTCAGCGCGACATTGTCGAGCATGGCATCCGCCAGCAGCCGCTTCAGCCGCGTGTTCTCATCCTCCAGCGCCTTCAGCCGCTTAGCCTCCGACACCTCCATACCGCCGAACTTCGCCCTCCATTTGTAGATGCTGGCGTCGCTGACGCCATGCTTGCGGCACAGGTCGGCAACCGAAACGCCGGCCTCGTGCTCCTTCAAAATCCCGATGATCTGCTCTTCCGAAAAGCGGCTGCGCTTCATGCTCTGGTCCTTGTCGTGGGCCAGAACGAACTTCAAACTGGATTAAGCCCGTGGGGCAAGGTCACGGGGGCGCCGTCGGCGGTCAAGGCACCGGGCTTGGTGGCGTGATGGGACACACCGCGGCAGGTCATGTGCTGGAAGTTCTTGTTGTGCTTGACCTGCTGACCTGCGGGTCGAACTTCCAGCGCAGCTTCCCGGTCGCGGCGTCCAGCGCAAACACGATCTGGTGCTTCGAGCAGGTGTAGAGGAGGTCGCCGACCTTGAGGGGCGTCGCCTGGTTGGTGATCTCGTCGGAATCGTCGGGCCCCTTGTGGTCGCCGGTGCGGAATTCTCAGGCCAGCTTGAGATCCTTCACATTGTCCGTGGTGATCTGGTTAGCGAGGAATAGCGCCTACCGAACCAATGCCGCCATAGTCGGTCCAGTTCTCGCCGAAAGCAGGCACCGTCGATCCGGAAGCTGCCGCCGCCCCAGTCATCCCGCTCTCTGGAAACGTGCCGGCGAGATCGTGGGGATCGCGCGAGAGCGAGACGCCGAGCACGATTGCGGCGACGATCAGCAGGAATCCCAGCGCCCATCGCGGGGCCCGCAGGCGAGGCGTCAGACGCGCCGGAATGAACGGCAACAACCAGCCAGACGCCCAGCGGCACGAGCACCCAGCGACCAGAAATCGAACCCGACTTCCCAAATCGCCCAAACCATCGTGTCGAGCAGCAGCTAAGCACCAGGCCCATGATGGCGACAACCACACTCGCAATGGCCACCAGCGGCCTGGCGCGGAACACGTCGCGAGGCGATCTATCGGATTCATGATGCTACTTCAGCGTATAGAGAAACGCCGCGATGTCCCGCGCGTCCTTCTGCGGGATGCCCATTGTGGGCATGGCATTACCCGGCAACGCTTTCTGCGGATCTTCGATCCAAGCGGCCATATTGTCAGGCGAGTTCCGGATGTAGCCCGCGATATAGGTCCGCGTGCCGATCCGATGCAGCGGCGGGCCGACATTGCCGTCCGCGCCGGTAATTCCCGGAATGTCGTGACAGCCGCCGCAATGGTAGTTCTTGACAAGGTCGGCGCCGCGCCGTGCATCACCGTTGAAATTGTCAGGGCCCGCAGCCTCGGCCTTGCCGCAGCCGATCACCGTCAGCCCCAGCAGCGAGGCGATGAGCAGCCGTGCGGCAAAATTGTCCATTCACCACTCCGATTAGGGCTTCTGGCCGAAATTGAAGGTCTTGGTCGCCGACCAGGGATCGGTGGTCGAGACGTGCTCGGTCGGGACTTGCTCGACCTCCGGCGACAGAGGGTTCGCCGAGAAGGTGCGGCCCCATTGGTGGCTCGGCTCATTGCTGATCTTGCCGATGTAGGTGACGAGATCCCAGATCACGCTGTCGGGCAGCACGCCGCCCCAGGCCGGCATGCCGTTCGGGCGTCCCTGGTAGATCGACAGAAAGATGTTCTCGGGCTGCGAGCCGTAGATGAAGGTGTTGTTGCTCAGCGCCGGACCCATGCCGCCACCGCCATTGGGCGCGTGGCAGCCGACGCAGTTGAAGTTGATGTAGTACGTCATCCCGCGCTGCTCGGCGTTAGGATCGCCCTGCACGGGATTCTTGATCTGAGGCGGGTCGGGCTGCGCGCCCGGGTGGAGATGACTGACCGGAACCTGCATAAAGACGCCGGGCCGGCCATTGCCGACGCTGCCGCCGAAATTCGGCCGCGGCCCCAGCATCGGCATCTGAGCCTCCTGCGATTGCGGCAGGGTCTGCTGGGCAACGACGGCACTATGCGGCGCGGCCGCCAGCAGCAGTGATATGGCGCTCGCGCGCAGCGCTGGAGCTGACATCACTCATGTCCTCCCGATGCTGTGACGGGCTGCTCGAGCAGCGGCACACCAAAGCTTCGCAGCAGCGATGCAATCTCGGATCGATGCGCGTCGATGAACGCATTCAGCCGGTCGCGCAAAGCGTGGTCGCCCTTGCGTACGCCCATTGCAATGGCGAACTGGAATTGCTGGGGTGCAAAACCCTCGTAGTCTCGGATCGGATTGACGTTGAGTGGTACCGCTGAGCGTTGGGCGAAATAGCCGCCCAGCGGCCCCCAGGCGGCGGCAACGTCGATCTCGCCGGTCTCGACCGCCTCGATCAGGCGCGCCGGGGGATTTGCCTGGCGATAATCGCCATAAATCGAATAGCCCCTGACATTGTCGACGATGCCCTCTGCGCCGAGCGCCTGCGCCGGCGGCGGATTGTTGCCATCGTCGCCGATCAGATGAACGCCAATCGCAAGATAATGCAATCGCGGGTCGAGCAGCGACGACAGATCGAGTTTGCGGTCTTGCCGGCTGACGAAGACGTAAGTCGAGCGGTAATAGGGCTTCGTCGTCTCCACGAGAGCATAGCCTTCAGGCACGCCCATCACGACGTCGCATTGGCCCACTTTTAGTGTGTTACGGATAAAGCCGCGGCGCTGTGTCCACCAGGTGTAGGCAACCTTCTGGCCGAAGTGTTCGGCCACCATGCTCGCGAGCTTATTCTCGAATCCGGCCTCGGCGCTGTTCGAGAACGGCAGATTGTTCGGATCGGCGCAGACCCGAAATTCGTCCCTCGACGCCGCCGCGCTGGTCGCGAGCCCGGTCAGGATTGCAAAAGCGATGGCACTATTTCGAAGGCGCACGGCTTTGGTCCTCACCATTTGCGCCGCTGAGTTTGAACACCAGCAGCTCGCTTCCGCCCGTCGTATAGAACGGTAAATCCTGCATCGCGCCGCTGAATCCGAGTGCGGCGTTGCGCACGCGGGGATCGACCTCGGCATTGGCGACCACGCCGGGCCAGCCTCCGACGCCCGACAGGATCGCGATGTATTGCTGTCCATCGGAGCCGCGGTAGGAGATCGGCTGGCCGATGAAGCCGGAGCCGGCGCGGAATTGCCAGAGCAGATGTCCGTCCTTGGCATCCACCGCCTTGAACAGGCGGTCCATCGTGCCGTAGAACGCGACATCGCCGGCGGTGACCAGCGCGCCGCTCCAAACCGGCAGCTTCTCGTGGATCTCCCATACCTTCTTGCGCGCAACCGGGTCCCACGCCATGAACTCACCGCGATGGCCGCCAGGGCCGGCATACATGTCGACATCGGCGCCGACATACGGCGTGCCTGCGATGTAGCCGACCTGCGAGGCCTTGAAGTTCATGCAGAGATGCTGATGCGGCACATAGAGCAGTTTCGTCCGCGTTGACCACGCCGTCGGCTGCCAATCCTTGGCGCCCGGCGCGCTCGGGCAGATGTTCTCGACGGTCTTGCCGACCAGCGGCGTCTTCTCCTCGTTCGGGATGATCTTGCCGGTCTTGAGATCGATACCGTTATACGCGTTGACGAATTCATAGGCGTCCGCCGAGATCACTTCGCCGGTGGCCCGATCCATCACGTACATGTAGCCGTTGCGGCCGGGATGGATCAGCACCTTGCGCGGCTGACCATTGAGCTCGAGATCGACCAACACGTTCTCGTTGACCTCGTCATGATCGAACAGATCATGCGGATTGAACTGGTAGGCCCACTTCGCACGGCCGGTGTCCGGATCCCTGGCGAAGATCGACGCGCTCCAGAGATTGTCGCCGCTGCGCTGATTCGCGTTCCACGGACTCGGATTGGCGGTGCCGTAATAGATCAGGTTCAGCTCGGAATCATAGGAGATCCAGCCCCAGACCGTGCCGCCGCCGGTCTGCCAACGATCTGCGGGCCAGGTTTTCACGCCGAGATCAGCACCCTTCAGATTGTCATAGAACGGCTTGAAATCCCCGGCGATCAGCACGTCCTTATCGGGTCCTGTCGAATAGGCGCGCCAGGCGATCGCACCGGTGTTCTCATCCAGCGCCGTGACCCAGCCGCGGACGCCCATTTCGCCGCCGCTGTTGCCCACGAGAATCTTTCCCTTCACCACGACGGGAGCCATCGTGATGGTCTCGCCCTTGTTGATCTCGCCGAGCTTGGTGTGCCAGAGTTCCTTGCCGGTCTTGGCATCGATCGCGACGGTATGGTTGTCGAGCGTGTTGAGGAAGACCTTGCCGTTGTCGAAGGCCAGGCCGCGATTGACGACATCGCAGCAGGCGACACCGGCGGCCGCAGGCTCCGGCTTCGGCGCGTAGGACCATTTCAGTTCGCCGCTCGTCGCATCCAGCGCGAACACGCGGTTGGGGTAAGGGCCTGCATAAGGGCCGACCACATACATGGTGCCGTCCACCACGAGTGGCGCTGCCTCTTGACCGCGATCGGCGCCAACCGAGAACGTCCATGCAAGCTGCAGGCGAAAGGCATTGCTGGTGTTGATCTGGTCGAGCTCGCTGTAGCGGGTGTTGGCGTAATCGCGCGCCGCCATCGGCCATTGGCCGGGGTCCTTCATGCGGCTGGCCAGATCGCTCTGTGCCAAAGCGGATGACAGCAACGCACCGAATGCGCAAAGCACGCAAAGCACCAGCGTGAAAGAACGCACTAACATAGGTCAAGATCTCCACGGCAGTGACGAGGCCGTGCCGCGTTGGAGGCCGGTCTGCGAACGTACAAACCTTGCCCTTCCGCTTGGTTCCAAAGCGGCGATGGACGAGCTATCTCACCACGGTGCCAGAGACGCCCGCGCCAAGATCGACCGCGATCTGGTCCTCCTTGCCGTTGCACTTGGGGTGCCCGAAGCCTGACGGGCTTTTGCCGTCGGGACCGATGTCATAGATGATCGCGTCCTTCATGTTCGGGCTGACGCCAGCGGGCACGCGGTCGAGCCCGAGCTGGTGACGCACGCGCCAGGCGACATTGTGATCGGCGCAGGAAGTGTCGCCGCTGATGCCGAGCGCACCGGCGATGCCGTTGCCGTCATAGAGCGCCAGCCCGCCGCCGAACGCGATCACCCCGCCCACGGGCTTGCCGACCATCGGATCATGGGCCGTCCCGAAATCGTCAGGGCTGCCGGCATAGAGGGTTTCCGGCGAAGGTGGGTTGCTAAAAGCGGCGCCGAACAGGAACCCGCCGGGTTGCGCGCCGGCGTAGAGATTGGCGCTCGCCATCGCCTTGTCCTTCAGGCTGAACGCGTTCGCCGTGTTGGCCTTCTCCGCTGCGATCGCCCGGCTGCCTGGCCATTGATCATCAGCCTTGCTGCCGCTGTAGGCGATCGCGCAGACGATGCCCTGCCGGTTGACAACAGCAGCCCATTCGTTGTTGTCGAGGCCGCCATTGGTCGGGCCGCCGCCCGGCTTGACGCTCTTCTTGAGGATGTCGGCGAGCTGATCATGGTCGACCGGACACGACATTGCGGGTCGCGGCTGGTCTTGCGCAATTAGGCTCGCGGGCATCGACAATGCCGCGCTCAGGATCGCAGCTGTCGCCATGATGGATCGTTTGCCCATGTGACCTCCCTTCGGTGTCGCAGTCAGCAGGCGAACGTTCGAACGGAAGTTGCAGTTCCTATGCGAGAGGCGCTCATCCCGGATGCCGGATGGGGGCGAGCGGCGCATGGCTATCGTTCACTGTCAGCCAGCGATGCGCAAAGAACAGCGCCGCGCCGGTGTAGAGGATGCCCATGGGCACCCACATCAGGATGCCGGCGAGCTGCTGATCTTCGAGCGGCGAGAGGCCAAATTCGCCGGCGAGCGCGCCCTGGCCGGGAATCCAGAGCCGCGGCGAGATGGTCAGCAGCGCGCCGAGCACGCCGGAATGCAGGATCGTGATGAACAGACAAGCGATGGCGATGCCGTCGCGAATCCGGCTGCTGCGGCCCTGTCCGCGGCCATGCAGCAGCACCCACCAGAACAACAGGGCGGTCGCGAAGAAGCTGACATGCTGGAGGCGGTGCACGGCAGAATCGGCGAGCGCCCACGCATAGAGCGGCGGTGCATGCCAGGCCCAGAGCGCCGTCCCATGCAGCGCCGTCACGCTCACGGGATGGCTGATGAAGCCCCAGGCGCCTGCCACCGGCACCAGATTGAGGAAGCGCCCGGCCGCAGGGCGAAACGACGCCGGCAGGCTCCACAGCAGCGGACCGTTGATCCGGGCGTAGGCCATCAGCGGCGCGGCGACCACCATCAGCAGCTCATGCTCGACCATATGCGCAGCGAACAGGC
Organism: Bradyrhizobium sp. LMG 9283; assembly: GCF_045571415.1. Classification (NCBI taxonomy): domain Bacteria; kingdom Pseudomonadati; phylum Pseudomonadota; class Alphaproteobacteria; order Hyphomicrobiales; family Nitrobacteraceae; genus Bradyrhizobium; species Bradyrhizobium sp. LMG 9283. Next base: position 7,022,070 of record NZ_CP120691.1, on the reverse strand, counting down.
GCTCGCCGAGCCAGTGCAGCGGCGATGTGATGGCGAGCGCGGTGACCAGCCAGCCGGTCCAGAATGCGGTCACCTGGCGGAAGCTGACGCCGCGGCCGCCGCCGGCCTGCCGCCAGAGCCGCTGCGTGCCGACATAGAAGGCGATGCCGACGAGGTAGAGCGGGGACAGCAGCCAAGGATCGTAGCTCCAGAGCGATCTGGCATCGACGTCGGAAAGGCCGTGGGCGCGTGCCGGCTGCGCCAACACGGCAAGCAGGAGTGCTGCGATGCTCAGCGAAGGCATGGGCTGATCAAGAGCGAAGCGGCCAGCTGGTTCGCAATCACGAGCGCAAACAGCGCGCCGGTGCCGACGCCGATCCAGGCCATGAATGTTCTGGGTCCGCCACCTTGCGCGTCGGTCCATTCCGCCCCGGCGCTGCGCCGGACTGCGCGAGCCGATATGGCCGTGCCCACAAACGCGACAATGGCCAGCACGAGGCTGACAATCGCACCGCTGATGCGCGTGGTCTCGCAGGAGAAATGCGCAAGCACGTAGATGCCTTGCAGGTTGAGCCCCCAGGCGATGGGTCCGAGCGCCACCCCGGCCCAGTACAACAGTCGCGAACGTTCGTCAGCTTCGGTCATAGGCGCGGCACCCAATCGAGCAGGACGTAGAGCGGCAGCCAGGCCAGCACGACGAAGTTCCAGTAGAACACGTTGTCCGTGACGTCGCTGAAACGCCTTGGCTGGGCATGGCGCGTGAACATCAGCACCGCCAGCACGACCGTGTCGCCGACATCCGTGGCAAGATGGGTCGTGTGCAGTCCGAGGATCAGCCACACGATGGAGCCGTAGGCGGAATTGTCCCAGCGCGTGTTGAGATGGGCGAACTCAAAGCCGCGCAGCACAAGGAGTGCGATGCCGATCAAGGCCATCACGATCAGGCAAATGCGTGTCGTCGCGAGATCCTGCCGGTGCGCAACGCGGCTGGTATATTCATTCGGGATGATGCTGAGCAGATAGAGCACGGTCGCGGCCGTGCCGGGCCAGAGGTCGGGAGGCGGGGCGCCGATCGGCCAGGTCGGGTTGACGGCGTAGAGATAGAGATAGGCGCCGATGGCGACGGCAAAGCCCATGCCTTCCAGCGCCATGAAGCCCATGGCGCCCCACCAGGGGCCGCTGCGCGGACCGAAGCCGTAGGTCGGCAGGTCCGAGACGTTGCGCACGATGGTCTGCCTCACGCCTCATCCTCCTTGCTGCCCGTTGGCCAGAACCAGCCGATCAGAGCAACGGCCATTGGCGGCGTGCCCCAGAGCACGGCCCAGGGTGTGAAGATTGATCCTATGAAGAAGATCGTCGTCGCGATCGCCGTGAGCAGCGGCCAGATACTTGGCTCGGGCGAGGCCTCTCGGATCTGCGGCTCGGCATCCGCCAGCGAGGTCACGAGCACCTCGCGCCGGTCCGCGCTGAGGCCGGCGACCACGGGCAGGCTTTCGTTATCAGCCCAGAGAGGATCGCGGTGCTTGACCACCGGAATGCGGTCGAAATTCTGGGGCGGGGGTGGCGACGAGGTCGCCCATTCCAGCGTCGAGGCATTCCAGGGATTGTCGCCCGCTAGCTCACCGTTGCGCAGGCTGTAGATCACATTGAGCAGCAACAGGACGAAGCTGAGCGCAAAGACCAGGGCGCCGCCGCTGGACACGAGATTCAAATGCGCCCAGTCCATGTCGGCGGTGTAGGTGTAGACCCGGCGCGGCATCCCGATCAGCCCGAGAATATGCATTGGGAAGAACGCAACGTTAAAGCCGATGAAGGCGAGCCAGAAATTCCACTGCCCAAGGCGTTCGCCCAGCATGCGCCCGGTGATCTTGGGAAACCAGTAGTAGACGGCGCCGATCAGCGGGAAGACGGCGCCCCCGATCAGCACATAATGGAAGTGAGCGACGACGAAATAGGTGTCGTGCACCTGGGTGTCGATCGGCACCGAGGCCACCATGACTCCAGAGAGGCCGCCGAGCACGAAGATCACGATGAAGCCGATCACGAACAAGAGCGGCGTCCGGTAGACCGGCCGCCCGTCCCACAACGTCGCGAGCCAGCAGAATATCTGCAGTCCGCTCGGCACCGCGATCAGCATGCTGGAGGCCGTGAACAGCCCGGCGCCGAGCTGCGGCAGGCCGGTGACGAACATGTGGTGGACCCAGAGACCGAACGACAGCAATCCCGTCGCGATCAGCGACAGAATGACGATTGGATAGCCGACAACCGGCCGGCGCGTGAAGGTCGCGAGGATCGCCGAGACCATGCCGGTGCCCGGAATGAAGATGATGTAGACCTCGGGATGGCCGAAGAACCAGAACAGGTGCTGCCAGAGCAGGGGATGTCCGCCGGATGAGGAGTCGTAGAAGCGGGTGTTGACGAGGCGGTCCAGGATCAGCGATGTCGATGCGACCATGACCGAGGGCATCGCGAACATCACGAGGAAAGCCGTGACCAGCATTGCCCAGACGAACAGCGGAATGCGGTCGAGCGTCATGCCGGGCGCGCGCAGCTTGAAGACGGTGACGACGATCTCGACGGATACCGCGAGCGCGGCGACCTCGGTGAAGGTGATCATCTGTGCCCACACGTCGGCGCGCTTGCTTGGCGTGAATTGCAGGTTGGAGAGCGGAACGTAGGAAAACCAGCCGACATCAGGGCCGACATTGAGTATAAATGAGATCCAGAGAAAAGCACCGCCGAACACAAACATCCAATAACTGAAGGCGTTCAGGCGGGGGAAGGCGATGTTGCGCGTGCCGACCATCAGCGGCACGAGATAGACGGCGAACGCCTCCATCACAGGCACGGCGAACAGGAACATCATGGTCGAGCCGTGCATCGTGAAGATCTGGTTGTACTTGTCTGCCGAGAGAAACGTCTTCTCGGGGCCGGCAAGCTGAATGCGCATCAGGACCGCAAGAAGGCCGCCCAGGATCAGGAAGGCGAATGCGGTCACGATATAGCGGCGGCCCACGATCTTGTGGTCGACCGACATCAACGCGCCGAGGAAGCCGGAGGGGGTGCGCCATACGCGCTCAAGCTGTGTCGACAGCTGAAAGCCGTTCAGGACGTCGTCCCGCAACTCGCGTGGTTCAGCGGCCATGCTCACTTGAGCTGCTCCAGATAATGAAGGATCGCGATGAGCTCGTCCGATTGCAGCGGCATCTTCGGCATGAGATTGCCGGGCTTGATGTGCTGCGGATCGGCGATCCAGGCGCCGAGCGTCCCCGGGGTATTCGGCAGCGTTCCTGCCGCGATCGTCGTGCGGCTGCCGATATGAGTGAGATCCGGACCCAGCTGTCCGCCGGCGAGGGTGCCGCTAATGTTGTGGCACAGGGCACATCCACGTGCCTGGAAGAGAGCCTGGCCCCTTTTGCCGAGCGGATCGGCAGGACTACTCGCACTCTGGTTTTCGTGATCGCGCCAGCGACCGAACTCGTCAGGAGGTAGTGCAATCACCGCAAACGCCATGTGGGCGTGCTGGAGCCCGCAGAACTCAGCGCATTGTCCGCGATAGACGCCGACGTTCTTTGCCGTGAATTGCAGTTCGTTCTTCTGGCCGGTGATGAGGTCCATCTTTCCGGTCAGGCTCGGCACCCAGAAGCTGTGGATTACGTCGGCAGATTCCAGCTCGAGCTTCACCGGTTTGCCAGTCGGGATCCGGATCTCGTTCGCGGTCACGAAGCTCTGGTGCGGGCTGTCAGCCTCATAGCGGACCTCCCACCACCATTGGTGGCCGATGATCTTTAGCGTTAGGGCGTTCTCGTCCTTGGCAAAGACGGTGCGCTGGCCGGCATAGCTGACGAAGGAGAGGCCCAGGACGATCACGGTGGTCGCAATGCCGAGCCCGAGAATGACGCGTCCTGTGCGCTCCTCAAACGGCTGATGCAGGTCGAGCGGTTGATCGATCGAACGCTTCCGACGCAACATTCCCAAGCCGAGCACGATCACGACAGCGGCCCAGACGATCGCCGCGACAGCAAGGAAGATGAAAAGCGTGTACCGGATTTGCTCCGACTGAAAGCCTTGTGGATCAAGCGCCGACTGTTGGCCGGCGCACGCGGCAAACGGCCAGGTCGTGTATAACACCAGAACCATTCGCACCCAGACCTGCATGGACGCTTCGCCGTACTCCGCTGCACAGGCGGAACCGGTGAATCCTACTAAGGTTCCTATTTGTTGATCGATAGATGCGCGCGCTCAGCCGGGAGGGACCGTCTCCAACGTCGGCCATCGTTCGGCGAATTAGAAGGGCCAACCCTTGGCAGCGATTACGATGGCCGCGTCTGCCGCTGCCATCAGCAAGAGGACGGCGAGCACGGCGATGATGGCACCCGGCTGGGCAAGCACACGCAGCGCTTCGAGCATGTTTAACTCCAGAATGCTATTGTTCCGGAACGGAAATTTTCCGGTGACCGGGAAGTTCCTATTGGGAGTGATGGGATGGCCCCTCTGCACCGGAACGAAGGCTCAAGTCCGCGCAGTCCCTCATCAGTTTGAGGATTACACGTGCCACGCTATCACTTTGATCTGGTGGATCGAAATGCGGGCTCTCGAGGCAGGAGGTGCTGAGTTGCCGGATAGCATCAAAGCCCTCAATGTCGCCGAAGAGATTGCGAAGCGTCTGCTGAAGGAGCGGCCGATCTCAAGGGCCGCTTAGGGAAGGCACCGGGGCAAGTGTCGCCGATTCCGTCCAGAAGCTCCGCTACTGCGATAGTCGCCACCTCAGGTGAGACCCCGGGCAGCGGCGACCCTCGAGCAATGTCGAAAGCGCGATCACGAGCGTACGGATCCGTGTCGGTCCTGCACCGTGCTCTTCGCACTCGCGGATGGCGCCAGCTTCCAAAAACACCGATCGAGCCCGGCCTTCGATCGTGCGATAAGCAGCGCATCGCTCCCGGAACATCAACATCACGAACTCCAGTGACGCGGAAGGAATCGCCAAGCAAGCCCGTCGTTCCGGCGCATAGCACAGGGATTCGAAATATGCAGGCTCAATCGTGTCCACTTGTCTAGTGAGGGGCTGTGAACAGCTATTGTCCCGATTTCATGAGCTGCCACGGGAGAACGAGCACTACATTGATCGTGCGATCAAGGATCTTCGAGGCGATGTTCGAAATGTGCAGCGCGAACTCGTCTTCCATCGCGGCTGCGGCATCCTCGTCTCGTGCATCGTAGAGTATATCGCCACCCACTTCGTCGAACCGGGCAGCTCGGAAGAGCCGACCGAACCGATCAGTACCGACGATCAGCGCCATTCGGGCGCAATCGCTTGGTCTTCGACTGCAGTCGCAATCATAACTCGGCCTAATTTTGTCTGCCGTAGTCGACTGCAAAGGCTTGGTAGCATTGGCCCGGCGTCGTCTGAGTGAACACGATCTCCAATGCGGCGGTCTCCGAATAGCCCTTCGTTTCATCACCGACATTGATGAGACCTACTACGGATGCGCTACTTGTATGTCGAGATGGAACTTACGATGGCGCCAAGTGCTAGCTCAGCGATACAGGCAGGCTAAACTCAAGCAGCCAGGAAGTGGTCCGCTGCTGATGTTGGCTAGAACCTTCCACGGCGTGTTCGCTGGCTTGGCACGTCGCGAAGCTGACGTCGCGGAGCGTTGCACATTTGCAACCCGCGCAGGCGTTCGAGGTAGTAAGCTGCTCGATCAGAATGATCGAAATACATTTCGTGTTTACTTCGACAGGTTTAGGGGACGAAAAGTGTTTGATATCTATCGCAATGGGAAGCGTGACTTGCTCGTTCTAAGCACAGGCTCCGCGATACCCGCGGCTTACTCTGCAAATAAGTGGCGTAAGACCAGAAAAAGGATTCTCAAAGTAAGCGACGAGATCAGGTCAACGGTTCAGCGACAAGGGTATTACGTTCGTAGCTTGCGGGTCACGAAAAAGACGGCAATTTAGTTTCGAGCGCATCGGGGCCGGATCCGTCTCAGTCTCTACAAAATGACTCTCAACCAAACCCCCATCCTCTCGCTCGTCCGCGTTCAGCCGCTCCTTGACCCAACGTGGCTTCGAAGCCATTGTTCGCCGAGTTTCGACAGGCTCTCGACACAATTTGCATACCAAAATACCGACTGCTCGCAACCTCATAACTGTTTGTCAATCGCTTTGGCGTAAATTCTGGAAAGGACATTCTACAGATGGCCAGCGTGGCCATGGTTGTCCTGGCAAGCCTAGTCCGAGGCCTGTCCTGTTGTAGTAGCTGAATTTTTCATCATCTCTTTTTTTTGATTGCGTTACGGCAAAGCAACGCCGACTCGCGAATAGAGAGTTGCGACGATGTCGTCAAAATTTCTGCAGCCCTACGCGAAATCTGAGACAAGCCCCTCGTGCCAAAGATTCTGAGATTGTGGCGAATGTCGCCGCTCTGTTGTCGCAAGTTCAATCTCTCGAAATTCAACCAACAGATGACATCCGTTAGGCCATCTTCATTCTTGAACTCGCGAATGGCTCCGATTGATCGTGGGGCAGACAAAACTGATGAAACGACCAGGACGACTCTTCTGGCTCAGTCGACGAAGATCGATTTGCCGCGCAGGGAGGCGGCGCATTTATTTGGAGAAACTGTGAAATTGGGGATTGCCGATGAGGGGAAACAGTCGAAAGGCGCACCGTGTTCGGTTTGAACACAAGCATACCGTCAGCATCACGGGCGTCGATGGGACGTGGCGACGAAGCTGCATTCTTCTCGATGCCTCTCCAGAGCTTCTCTGATGAAAACATCGAAGCCGAAGCAATGGGCCGAGCAGGAGGTCCGACGATTGGTCAGGCTGGCCCGGCAGGGTGTTGGCGTGTCTAAGATAGCCGCCGATCTGGGCCGCCATGCGGGATCAGTAAGGCGAATGGCGCGGACTATGGGACTACTGGTGAAGAAGTAGTGCGCTGCGAAAATTCCTCGCGGCCCGATACATTTTCGCAGTTGTACGGATTTGTTCGTCGGCTCCATCATAGACCAGTTGATCGAACAGCTCAAAAGAGCTGGAGCTGAATTTGGCTGCTCGCGAGTTGGCTGCCAAGCGAACTGAGTAGCCTCATACCGGGGCTAATGCGGCGCATTTAAGAATTGGCCAACTGCGCCGGACCTCGGGCAGCAGAGGCTGGAATTGGTTTTCAAATGACCGGGTCTATAAACCAAACCCGCGGCCGATCTCCCGCATAAGCCTGATCGCGGCGTCAGTATTGCGCCCCCTGAAGAGCGCTCCATCAAGGTGAGAAAAGATGTCCATTCCACCTAGCGCGATAGCAATGCCTCCAAGCATGGTTGTAGATGCTGAGAAAGTTCAAAACGGCCCCAGCCGCAGGATGGGGTAAGCAGCCGGGGCCGGCATTCCCATTCCATGTGCCGCATCGGCGGTGGGCGGCACGCTTCAAGCTTAGGCACAGAGGAGCTAACGAACTATTTCGCAAGACGCGATCCTCTGGGCGCGCTCGAAGGCATGGCTTCGGCCACATCATCGGCCAAAATGAGGATGGGCGTTGGGCTTCTTCCCAACCCGCTCGCGGCCGCGGCGCTCAATTTGTCTGCCGCTTTTGAACCGCAGCCTGGTCGATCAGGAAATCGTCCAATTTCCGGCCGCCTCGAAGCTGCGGCCGCAGCCACCCAGGCAGCCTGCCGCGACCCGACCATGTCTCCGCCGGGTTCTTCGGATTGCGATATTTGGGACGAACGGGCGGGTATGGGCGGCGCTTACGATCGAGCGGTGTGGCCTTGTCGGCGAATCTGATCTTGTGAAGCCGTTCTTCCAATTGTGCTTTTTGCACTAACATTTTCTGAGTGAGGCTGGCGGTGACCTGTTGGTGAAGTGTCCAGAGTTCGTCAAGGGAGAGCGAATTGAAGTGCTCGGTGTTCATGGATCCGATCCGAATTCTCGGGAGGAGGCCCAGGCAGACAAGTCGGGAATGAAGGAGCGGGCAAGCCAGCAGCTAAATATTAGCCGTACAATCCACATTTAAATGCGGAAGGTAGCAGGGACAAAGGCGCGACGGCGGTAATATCATGGCGGAGCATTTAATTCGGGGCGAGGGGCGACCCTCGCTGACGGCCGGCAGACCGGTATCATGACATCCACAAACTTACCGACACTGAAGCGGTGTATCTAATGCGCCCACCGCGCGATCAATGAGTTCACGCTGATATAGCCGAATTGCCAAACGTACAAAGGTTCCGCACGCCCGCACTTGGTTTGGCACTGCCTCAGGCGTACATTTGATTTACGAGGACGGTCCCCTTTTGGATGGGACTGCCAGCATGCGGTACAAAGTGTTCGTGGTTGACAGCAGCCGGCGCGTGATCTGCGCCGCAAAGCTTGACTGCATTGACGAGCAGGCGGCGAGACGTCGAGCCGAGCAAATGTGTTGCGAGCACGACGTGGAGCTTTGGGAAACTGATCGGCTCGTTGCTGTGTTTCAAGGTGCAATGTCGAACGGAAGCGACTCCGCCCCGAATAGACTGCCCATTTCGCCCCCGAGTTAGTTCACGGCTGTTGCTCTGCCGCCGGGTTTAACACGCCGTCTTCTGCCTATTGTTCTCGCTTCTGCGTGTCGGAGCTTACTTCGAAGCTTCTCCACTTCTCTAAGCTCCGCCACAAGCGCTTGGCGTCGTTCATTCAGAACAGCACAATTATAAATCTGACGCATACTGGACATGACCTGTCTCAAAATATGACTTGCAGTAAGAAGTCAATGAAAAGAGAAAGGACGAGATCGCTCGGCCGAAGCTCAGTGGGCCAAAGCCGCAGCCGCCAGATGCTCCCAGTACTCTGCCTCAGCGAGCAGTTTCCAGCTTCTCTCAGGTTGGCGCGCGGCAGTCTATCGGCTAAGCAACGCCATTGCGCGAAAGCGGCGGGCAGCTTCCATTCCGGCCTCCCATGTTTTCCCCAAAGATATTTTTCAATTTTGAGGTGGAGTCATCATGATTATCAACCATAATCAAATTTATCGTTTAATGGCGTCAATCTGATTAATGTCGACAATCTGACCGGAGCTACTTTCGGTTCAGCTTCGCATCCGTTTCGAATGCTGCTTGCTAGGGCGCGTCGAAACGCATCTGCGCGCCATCGCGCGCGTACGAGAAGCGTGGTTTGGTCAGCTTCGCACAAACCAAGCCAAAGCCGTAAGTAGATAACCTTCCATCCTCAACTTGACGTCTCGTTGCCGGCCCCGTTTGGTGACTCCAAGCTAAGGCCCTACGTGAGTCGGGGGATTCATGGAACGGGAGCGGTTGCAGAGCATGTCTGTGGAGGAGCTGTGGCAACTGCACACGCTAGTCAATGAAATTCTCTCGCTGAGGCTGTTAGCGAAAAAGGAAGAGCTGGAACGACGGCTTGGGCTGCTTAACCGAGGCGAAAACACTTCCTCGACTCGGTTTGATCCGGAGGAGTGAGGTCGCAGAAGTGTTGCCTCCTAAACTAGATTGACAGCCGATTCCGTCGACTTCTGGCCACGGCCAACAGTTGGACCTCGGCGTCATTGAAATCACGGCGCCTGCGGCGGGCCGCTGCTCGATGCCTTGCGGAAATGAGCGCCCTAATGCAATAGCCAGTGATGACGCCGATACTGAATGCGGCTGCCACTCTCAAAGGTAAAGAGAACCGCTCCCTACCAGCGAATGCGGTACCGCGTTGCAGCGTTTCTACCTGGGATTTACCAGGACCCGAACCGCCGAGGCTAGTGCAACGTTCGCGGCCTCGGCGAGCCGGACCTTCTTTCTCAGCCCCTCGAGGTGCTCCATTGCTTTACGCAATCTCACCAGATCGGAGAACATGTGTGCCAGAGTAGGCTTGCGGGGCTTTGGGACTCGAGACTTCTGTTTCATCGAAATGGCTCCCTCCCAGGACCGACGAAGTAGGGGTGGATCGGCAAGGACCGTGCCAGCGGAATCAACCAGTCACGCCAGAGAGCGCGGGAGGGCCGGCGGGGTCACCGCGTCGGCAGCCGGTCAACCATGTTCGCCAAGACCTTCGGCGGCAGCCCAATCCCCGAGAGCTTCCAGGTCGTCCCGTCGAGATGCATGCTGACGCTACCTGCGTCCCGACTGTCGCCAAGCTGCAACGCAAACTCGACAGGCTTCACTACGGTGATCCGTCCGGCGAAAACGAAGATATTGGAGATGTCGAGCTCGGCCAATGACGATATCGTTCCGAAGGTGATGTTCTCCGCGCCGTTGCGAACAGTGCCGCTCTTTAAAAGGGCGGACAGGTTGTCCGGCGTCATGAGCTTGATCGCGAGGTCATCGGCGATTGTTGCACCGAACGCGTTGATCGCCATTCGCTCGAATGGGCTCACCGGCCGCCTTTGGGCGAGTCGATCGAGGTAGGTGGACATAATCTGATCGACCAGGGAATGGCGGAGACGCTGCAAATCCGTCCGGGCCATGAATTGAGCGGTCGCTCCGAACGGCCGAAACGAGATCCAACGCGGAAACGAAAGCCGATCCGGCATACACCACAAGGCAGAGCACGAGGACCGCAACGATGCCTAGGAGCCACTTCATGGAGCGGCAATCGAGGCGACCGGGCTTTGTTCCTGAAGCTGACCGAGCCGGTGTTCATCGTTAGCAGCAAGGTCAATCGAAGGACCGCCAATTGTGCCCTTACAGGTTTGGACAAACTGGCCGTCAGGGAGCGGGCACTCGGCGTTTGCCTGAAAACGCTTGGGCACCGGCGCTGCCCGCCTCTTTGGCGAGCCGGCCGCGCAGCAATGCGAGCACGGCGGCTTCCTCGGGCTTGAGATTTTCCACCCCATTCCGAAGCTCGGTCTCGGCTTGTGACTTGACCTGGAAGACCAGGTTGCCGTCCAAGTAGCAGTTCAGCACCTCCGGGTGGATGTAGCACTTCCTGCAGATCGTGGGCGTGTTGCCGAGCCGTGCGAAGACTTTTTCGATCGCACTGCGAAGATTGCGCTTCGCCTGCGCGGCGCTGTCAAAGCTCTCAAGTTCACTCAGCGCCATGGCCGCCAGCACCGTCCCGGCCCAGGTTCGGAAATCTTTGGCTGTGATGTCCTTCCCTGTGATTTCATTGAGGTACTTATTCACGTCGGTTGACGTGACATCCCGGCAATTGCCTTGTTCGTCGATGTACTGAAGCAGCTCCTGCCCGGGTAACTCCTGACAGGCCCTGATGATCTTAGCGACGCGTCGGTCTCGTACACGCAATGACCACTGCTTGCCGCTCTTGCCTGTGAAGCGGAAACGCACCTCGTTTTTGTCGACCGCGACGTGCCGATTCCTCAGCGTGGTCAGGCCATAGCTGTTGTTCTGCCGGGCGTAATCATCGTTCCCTACGCGGATCAGCGTGGACTCCAGGAGATGCACGACCGTTGCCAGAACTTTTTCCCGCGGCAGGCCGCGCAATGCCATGTGCTCGCGAACGGTTTTTCGGATGGAAGGCAGCGCGTCGGCAAACGCAACCACATGCTCGTATTTCGTGCTCTCCCGCACCTCACGAAAGCGCGCATGGTAGCGATATTGCTTGCGTCCCCTTGCGTCACGACCGGTTGCTTGGATGTGGCCACTCGGAAACGGGCAAATCCACACGTCAGTCCAGGGGCGGAATCGCCAGTGCCCGGATCCGCTTCAGCGCGTCGGGCTCGATGAGCCTTGAGCCATCGGGACGAAGGTAGCTGAAGCCGGTCCCCACCTTCTTGCGCCGAATACCCGGTCGTTCGTCGGAAACATATCTGAGGCCCGCAGATTCGGCGGCATCCCGCGGGTCGACGATCGGCTCCGGGCTATCAGGTGGCTCGACCAGCAACACACCAGCTCCTTTCGTGCGTCAAATGAACTGTTGCGATGAACGGCGGTTCCATAGTTTTGATGGAGGCATAATGGCCTGAGCTGTCTGATCTCAAGCCTAAAGGAAGTTAATGTTAGCAATAGCGATGGTCGGCGCGGACGAAGCAACGGCGTGCGTCGGGTCATCCGGCTTTGTGGTGGCGCGCGCCGCGCTTTGCAGGGGGCCGTTTCCCCGTGCCGCGCCGGCCCGCAGGCTCGGCAGGACGCTCGGCGGCAACGCTTCGCCGGAGCGCGTCCATGAGGTTGACGACGTTCTCGCGTGATGGCTTGCTCGGTGGCGGCTGCACTGGGCGTTTCGCCTGCTTCCTGCGCAGGATGTGCACGAGCGCTCTGCGGTAGTGATCCTCCAACATAGCAGGATCGAAATCGGCCAACCTCGTCCGGATGATGTGCTGCGCGAGCTTCATCATTTCGGACGGCAGCTTCATTTCCGGAATCTCGCTGAAATAGTCCGCCTCATTTCGGAGGTCCTGCGCGAAGCGCAGCGTCACGCCGAGAAGGCCGCGACCTGTCGGCTCGAGCAGAACCGGCCGCTCGCGCGAGGACAGCACCACGCGCGCAAGTCCGACAACCCCCTCCCGGCTCATTGCATCTCGAATCACCGCAAACGATTCTTGACCGATCTCCTCGCGCGGCACGATGTAATACGGCTTCTCAAAATGTCGCGCATCGATCTGCCCGGCGGGAAGGAAGCGTTCGATCTGGATCGTGCGCGTATTCTGCGGCCGCGGGAAAGGGACGGTTGCCTCCTGTTCCTCGACTTCATCATCGTAATCGTAGGCGCCTTCGTCGGCCTTGTCGCCAAGGTCGGCGGGAACGGTTGGCGGGCTTATTCGGTGGGGTGGCGGGGCAAGCTCCGCCTCCCCAAGCCCTTGGCGCACGCGTCTCGCCCGCTCGAGGTCTCGGTCCTCGACCAGCAGAAAATCATTCTCACCGACCTCATACCCCCGCGCCTTGTCTGCTGCATCAACGGTTTGGCCCGTGACAGTATCGATCAGTCTGTGTTTGAGGCGATGGCCGGTTCGGCGGTTGACCTGCCGAAAGGAAATACGCTCGGCCGCCGAGATTGCGGGAAAGAGCGCGATAGGACATGAGACGAAGGACAGCTTCAGGTAGCCCTTCCAATAGGGGCGGGAGGCCGGCACCGGAAACTCCAACGCAACAGGGGTACAAACGCCAAGCCGGTAGGCAAGGCCGCGGAATTAACGGCCGGAATGGACGGGAGTTTCAAGCGCTTGGAATCGTCCAGCGTGTCACCGGGACGGCATCGCTCGAAATCCCCCTGATCAGCGGCTCAAGCTGGTCCTTTCCTCCTCACTCGCGGAGCGGAGACCGAAATAGCATTGGTCGGCATGACTGACCTACAGTACTGGTTCGGGGGAGTGCTGGCACAACAGAGACGGAAGCGACAGTTCACGAACAGCGCGTGCGGATCGACTTGATCCGAGTGGTCTGTGCGGCCAACTTAGCTTTCGGAGCCAGTGCTCCGATCTGACTTGCGCCTTGGCACCAGCGTTCGCACGTCATGCAGGCTATAAAGCAACCGAGAAGGACCCTGTGCGCATTCCCGCACCAATCGCCTATATAGTCCTGTACGCGGCGTTCGGCGCCGCATCTCCATTCTGGCCAAATTTTCCAAAACGCGAGCTCTGGCGTCTCAGCAGATCGGTCTGATCCTCGCTGCCGCAATGCTGACGCGGCTCGTTTTCGGACCGGTGGTCTCGGACCGGTGGTTGCTATGCTGGCGGATCGGCTCGGGTCATTGCGCCTCGTGCTCGCGGGCTGTGCTGCCGTGGCGGCCGCAGCAGCCGTCGCATTGCTTTGGGCCGATAAATTCTGGTGGTTGCTTGTTGTCGCGTTGGTTCAGGCTGCCGCTCTCGCCCCCACCACCTCGATCGCCGACGCGTTATCGGTCAATAAAGCGCGGCCTCGGTTCGCGGACAGCCATTTGAGTACGGGTGGATACGGGGCTGCCTCCGCGGCTTTCGCTCTGGGAACACTGATCGCCGGACAACTCGTAAGTCCAGCCGATCTCAGGCCGGTTATCAGGATGAACGCTGCCTTCCTGAATCGCCGCCGCTGGCGCCACTGCATTGCTATCTGGGCAAGCCCGATCGAAGAGGTCGCCGTCCTTTGTTGTGTCAGAGATGAAAGCCCTGATCAGCGTATCGCAGTTTCGCATCATGATCATCGCATCAGCTTTGATCTATGGCAGCCATGCCGGGCACGATGCATTTGCAGTGATCAGGTGGAGCGATGCGGACATCGGCACCTCGGCAATTGGCTTCCTGTGATCGAAGCGGTGGTTTGAAGTGTTGGTGTTCATGCTGGCCGGTCCAGCGCTCCTCGATACGTTTGGCGTGCGTGGCGCGGCTATCTTGCCACCGGGGCGGCGTTCTTTCCAATGGCGGCGATCTGCGTTGTCGCGCCCCCATTCGCCTGGTTTGGCTTCGCCAATGGGAGGGACTGATCATTCGGTCCAGCGAACGGGAGAAGGGCTGCTGGTCTACCTCCGCCGAAAAGCGAAGTCGGACTGCGCATTCTATCTCGCGCCCACGGCCAGTTCGACGCTCGGACGAGATCCTGTTCGACCTAACTGGCGTCGTACCCAACGTGCATCTCATGCTTCCCATCGGGGCCACGTCGGAGCTTCTCGAAGGAGACGGCAGTTAGAAATTAACACCGAGGTCGACGTAGTTTCGAATTTTCAGCTTAGTTGCTGTCGTGATGGCGGGTTTGCGGACAGGTGTCCCGATCGATTCGGCACGCCCTGGATCTCTGATACGGCACAACTTTCGCCTTTGTCCAATTAAGGACCAGTGTGGCTCAGCCAAGGAGCCGGCTTCGCCGAAACATGGAACCGGTCGGTACGAACCTTCTGGCTACCTCCAGCGCGCCATTCTCGCAACATTCCAACGCGATCTTTTGGGAAAGCATAACATCTCCGACCGGCAGATTACCACACGGCATGAAACACAGGCCGCGCGTAGGGCGGCCCTCTTCGTCGATCTCGCAGACGTTCATCGACGCGCCCGCGTAGATCCGATATTGCCTGCCAGTGTCGCCACCGATGACCTCGAAATAGCCCTTCCTCGCAAACTGTGCACGCTGGGCCGACGATAGCCACGTCCGCAAGAGCTGCAACGAGCGCTCCTCCGGAGTTCTCTCGGCGCCGTGTCTGATGAAGAGAGCCCGAATGGCTCTCGCCCGCCGGCGTTCATGTCGACGAGATGACCTGAAGCCCAACATGGCGCGGGCCGATCACCCGCCGACCAGCCTAGGGAAGAAGACGGTTTCTTCCGCGTTCGGGTCAAACGATCGCATTTGCAAAACTTGACCCGGACCCGTGCGGACCGCCGCGGTGAAACCGGCATCGGTCAGTTCGTAAAACCGCCGCTCCGCTTTCGCGAGCTCTCGTGCGTCGTCTGGACTGAAAAAGTGACGGCTGTCACCGGTGCTGTCCATCACGATCTGGATCGCCATGATCGTCTTCCTCGGAATGATGATCGCTAAGGACTTGATCCAAGTATCCGCCCGAAATCGCGAAGTTTCAAGACAAGAAGAGGTCAACGCAACGCCTGGCTACCCCAAAGCAGGCTGGTAATGCCTGCGATAAACCCTGCATCAACAGTGAACCGATCGCCGAGCGGTATTAAATTCCGATCGTGTAAATGCAAAGGCGGGCTGTGGATGGTTGAGCGCTCCGAGCGGAGCACGTGCCGGAGAGCCAAGTAGGAACCAGCGGGAGAAAGGAGATTTAGTGTACTAGATGCATTTCGAAGGGTTTACCAATGGCGATCGATGCTTTTAGAGGAACAACGCCGCTGTTTCTTCCTGAACGTTTTTTCATCGGGCGGCTAGAAGGTTGGGCAGTGCTCGAAAGTCTAGTTGGTGGACTACTGAAGCGGGCAACGATTGCTGGTCACGGCGAACTAGATGCGGACACTGATACAGTGCTGTTCGTCGAGTCATATACGTTTGACGATGGCTATAGCGACACTCTGCATTGGACGATCCGAAAGGGTGAGGAAGGCAAGTACACCGGCTTGGAAAACCGACTGGAAGGTGAGGCCATTGGGGAGCAAGCCGGTTGTGCATTCCATTGGAAATACACGCGCGATACACCGCAAGGGGCCGGTAAATCGTTCAAGCTGAATTTCGACCATTGGTTTTATGCAATCGATGAACGAGCTTGCATGGTCCGCGGCCGTGCTGGCCGTGCTGGCATCCCGTTTGCGACGGCGCACGTCACTTACCGTAAGCTTTAGCTTCGCTTGCGTCCGCCACTGCCACAGGCGAGAGCAGTGAGGGGCTCAGGGAAGATCGAATCGCGAGCGCAGGCATCGGCAACTGACGGCGGACGTTTCCGGGTATGGAACGCCGGGTACGGCTGCAACGGCGGCGTAGTCCTGGCGACACTGTAGAATTGCTCGTGGAGCAACTCCGCTGGCCGATGCGCTCAAACTAAATCATTCCTTCTCGGTGACCTCTAGGCTACGGACGTAATATCCTTCTGAACGGTTGACCTAATTTCGTCGCTTTATTTTCTTTTTCTGCTCGCCAATTGTTTGCAGAGTAAGCCTCCTGTGCTTAGAACGAGCAATTCCCGTTTGCCATTGCGATATACGAGCAAACAGTTTTCGCGCCCGGCTGATCGTATCGAAGTAAACGCGAAATATGTTTCAGTCATTCTGATCGAGCAGCTTACTACCTGCAACGGCTATGCGGGTCGCAATGTGCAGCGCGGGCATCGGTTGCACAGCTCGGGTGCCAGGATCCCTGAAGAAGTTACCATCTTTTTGGTGAATTTTGTTCGAAACCATATTGGCAACTGGGGCATCACGACCATTGCCATCGACGGGTGCCATTGCTGCTGATGATGATCTCATGCGGTTTCTTCGGGATGTCCACCAACGCCTAGACTGAGAGACCTAGAAGGGGGGTCCCTTGCTGGCTGTACAGGAACGTTGCTATCGCCGCACGCTGCAGATCCCATTCCGGACGGGAGCCCGGCTTGCGGCATGCTGCATGTCCAGAAACCCGGCGCGCCATCGTTGCGCCATGGCAGCTTCCGACAAATCGAAGGAGTTTTCGGGACCGGCTTCTTCGCGGCCCGGCCTGTAGCTCAAGAGATAAACCCGGTCGTTGCGATCCAGGCTCTGAAGCTCGCCGCGAAGCTGGCGCGCTTCCGAGGCGTGGCCAAGGCGCTGGAAGGTTTGGTTGCCGTAGGTCAGATCGCTTTTGCGCTCGGCCGCAGCCTCGAATCCGTCAAGCATCTGACCGTCACGCGCAAAGAGATCGACGACGTAGAGCCGGAGTGAGGCAGGAGTCTCGAGAATCGGATCAAATGGCGCGTTCAGCGAGAACCCGCCATCGCCAAAGCCACCGCCCGGCGATCTGCTTGGGAGCGAATTCAGGGATGAATCCGCAACTCGCCAGAATATGATCGATTTCGATCCGATCCGACGCAGAGTCGAACATCACGGCGTCGCCGTTTTCGAGGTCCGTGGCGCAGATCGTGATGCGAGGATCACCATCATTCAGACGGCTGAAATCGATCAGCTGGCGAAGGCGTTCTCGCGTAGGGCTGAGATCATACAGGCCGCTGAAGTGAGATGCCGGAATGGGCAGCCGGGGCTGGAAGAACCCGCTATGCCCGAACAGGCGCGTATTGATCGAGCTCAGCCACGCGAAAAGATGGCGACTTTCGTTCGTGTTTGCGGAGGGGACGCCTGCCTGCCAGTAGCTGCGCAAATTCCGCAGTCGATCGGCACTTGGGCTTCCCGCGATCAGTGCGGCCGTGATCGCGCCCGCCGATGAACCGCTCACCCAGTCGATCGGCAGCGCGAGACCGGACAAGGCTTCGAAGACTCCGCCATGATGGGCACCAAGGCCCAGACCGCCGGAGAGGACAACGGCGGTAAGGCATCGCTCGGGAGTCATGATGCGGCTCGGCTTAGTGGAATGTTCAGCTAGGACAGCCACAGCTTCAAAGCCAGCCTACCGGTACCCTCTATAACGCCGCGCATAATAACGCGGATTGACCCCGCAATAGGCGTTCGTTCCAGATGCGCTCGCCATGCACTGAGCATAACTCGCAAATTGGCAATTGCCGGGATAGCCCCAAATACGGCCCTGAAGGCAATAGCGATCCTGTGCGACGGCGTCCGTCGAAGCGCCGAAGCTCGCCACGAGCGCAGCGGCGGCGGCAGCTATGAGTAAACGATGCCTCATCCGAATCTCCATTTCGACATTGAGCGCCGGCTTTGAAGCGGCGTTCCAAATGCTCCTCAATCCGCATTTGAGTTCCTTGGCAAGGGGCGTCTGCTCTCGGCGATCCGGGCGAGGTGGCCGTGTCGAGACTGGTCTATCTAGCCAGACAGAGGTGTGTCTGCGATATCCAACAGTGCGCCAAGACCCTGCCGCAGGCGGCGCGTCGCGATGTTATCGTTGGCAAGCCCAAACACCAACAGGGATCGCCCGGTCACCGCGTAGGCATGCTCGAACTCAAACTCGACCATCCGCGCGTCCGGCTGGTTGGTGTCGATCAGGCCCAACCAACTAAGGCCGTCGGCCACCGCCGGCAAGGTGAAGGTCACGACGTCATGGTGCGCATTGTAAACCAGCAGCATGGTCGCATCAGAGCCGCGGCGCTTGATTCCGGTCTCCTGCGCGCGTCCGTCGAGCAGCATCCCGAAGCACTTGGCATTGCCGTCCTGCCATTGCTCCGTAGTCATCTCCTCGCCGGATGGTGAAAGCCAGGTCACGTCCTTGACGTCGAGCTCCTCATTGTGCGAGCCAACCAGGAAGCGACTGCGGTACAGAATGGGGAATGCTTTGCGTGTCGCGATCAGCTTTCGCGCAGATTCGCGCAGGTTGCGGCCGTTCGCGGTGATGCGCATCCAATCGAGCCAGGTCGTTTCATTATCCTGGGCATATGCGTTGTTGTTCCCCTTCTGGGTGTGCCCGAACTCGTCGCCGGCCAGCAGCATGGGTGTGCCATGGGAGAGCAGCATCGTCGCGAGCAGATTCCGTTTCTGGCGCTCGCGCAAGGCCGTGATCTCGGGATCGTCGGTCGGACCCTCGACGCCGCAATTCCAAGAATGGTTGTTGCTGTGACCGTCGCGATTGTCCTCGCCATTCGCCTCGTTGTGCTTGTCGTTGTACGAGACGAGATCATTCAGATTGAAGCCATCATGCGCAGTGACGAAGTTGACGCTGGCCCACGGCCGGCGGCCGCGCTTATTGAAAAGATCACCCGACCCCGAAATGCGTTTGGCAAAGTCGGCTATCTTGCCGGGATCGCCCTTCCAGAAGGCGCGCACGGTATCCCTGAACTTGTCGTTCCACTCCGCCCATCCCGGCGGAAACTGGCCGACCTGATAGCCGCCCGGGCCGATGTCCCAGGGCTCGGCGATCAGCTTGACGCTGGAGAGCACGGGATCCTGGCGGCAGGCATCGAGAAAGCCGCCGCCTTCGTCGAAGCCGTAAGGCTCTCGCGCCAGGATGGTTGCGAGGTCGAAACGAAAGCCGTCGACTCGCATCTCAGTGGCCCAATAGCGCAAGGAGTCGGCGACCAGCTGGAGCACGCGCTGATGCGAGAGGTTCACCGTGTTACCGGTGCCGGTATCGTTGATGTAGTAGCGCTGTTTGTCCGGCAGCAGGCGGTAATAGCTGGCGTTGTCGATGCCTCTGAATGATAGGGTTGGGCCGAGTTCGTTTCCTTCCGCGGTGTGATTGTAGACGACGTCGAGAATGATCTCGATGCCATGGGCATGGAACTGGTTGACCATGGTCTTGAACTCGTTTGCAAACGGCGTCTTCAGGTAGCGCGGCTCCGGTGCAAAGAACGCGATGGAATTGTAGCCCCAGTAGTTGCGCCGGCCTTTCTCGACCAGATAGCTGTCGTCGACGAAAGCATGGATCGGCAATAGCTCCGCAGTGGTAATGCCGAGAGAGCGCAGATAAGCGGGAACCTCCGAATGCGCGAGGCCCGAGAACGTGCCCCGGTCTGCTTCCGGAACGAGCGGATGCAACTGGGTAAACCCCTTGACGTGCATTTCGTAGATGATCGTTCGCTCCCACGGCACTTCCGGCTTGCGCGCCACGCCCCAGGTGAAGGCCGGATCGATGACACGGCACTTCTGCATCAAAGGCGCACTGTCGCGGCCGTCGAAGGAGAGGTCCTTGTCGGCATGGTCGAGCTGGTAACCGAACAGCTCTGGCCCCCAGTGCAGATGCCCGACCAGCTGCTTGGCATAGGGATCAAGCACGAGCTTGGTGGGATTGAACCGGTGTCCCGCGTCGGGTTCGTACGGACCATGGACGCGGTAGCCGTAGACGGTCCCCGGACGGGCAGAGGGCAGATAGCCGTGCCAGACTTCGTCGGTATATTCGGGGAGTTCGATCCGCTCCAGCTCGGTCTCGCCGGTGTCGTCGAACAGGCAGAGCTCAACTTTGGTGGCATGGGCCGAAAACAGTGCGAAGTTGACGCCTAACCCATCCCAAGTGGCGCCTAGCGGAAACGGCTTGCCCTCGGTGATCCGGGAGCGGCGCAGGCTTGAGGCCGCCCGTGTCAGGGCGTGGTCTGAATGTCCTGGTTGATCCATTTTCGCCCCCGAACTAGCCCGTCAGAATGTCGGCGCGGTCGCCCCGACCTCGGTCGTCGGCGGCTCGGTGGCGGCCGCCGAGGCGATTACCGGGGCGGGAGGCACCTTGGCCGGCTTGGGCAGCGCGGATGCTCTTTGCAGCGCGGCCTCTTTGCTGATAGCCGAAATCGAGTTGCCGATCCGCCCGACGATACTGGTCAGCTCCGCGTCGGATAGTCTGAGACGCTTTTTGACGAGGCGCACCTGGGCGCGGTCGGTCAGGTCGAGTTTGTTACGGATCGGTTGCGATTTCGGGCGGCGCATGGCGACAGCTCCTGTCTACGACGGTAACAGTCGCGCGTCTGATTCCGTTCCTCCTCGTGCTGCAAATGGCCGGCTCCGCACCCAGGAGGAACGAACGCGCACAGCTCCGCTTTGTCGTCCCGGCAAAAGCATCTTGAAGCACGCCGAGACGCTGGGAATGTGGGCGAAAGGGACGGGTTTGAGCCAAAAACTGGGAACGGCCACACAAAGTCGGTGCCACGGTCCTCAGATCGTTGATCATGGTGTCTCGCTCAACCTGTGGGCGCCCACGGCCCGATCGGTCGAGCTGCTCGAGCTCGACCAGCCGCCCCGCAGCATGCCGCGCGATGATGATGGTTGGTATCAGTTGCTGAGCCGGACGGCGCGAGCCGGCACGCGCTATCAGTTCAGGATCAACGAAGATCTCATCGTTCCTGATCCCGCCTCGTTCTTCCAGCCCGACGACGTCGGCGCGCCGAGCGAGGTGGTCGACATGGCAACACTCCGCGACTCGGTGCTCGATCCCGGCCGTCCGTGGGCGGAAGCGGTGATCTACAAGCTGCACGTTGGCACGTTCAGCGAGGAGGGCACTTATGCGGGTGTCGAGAGGGAGCTGCCCTATCTGCGCGAGTTGGGCATCACCGCGATCGAACTGATGCTGCTCAATGACCTCCCCGGCCGGCATAATTGGGGCTATGACGGCGTGCTTCTGAATGCGCCAAACGCCCGCTACGGGAGACCGGAGGATCTCAAACGGCTCCTGCGTGCCGCGCATGACCTCGCCATCATGGTCTATCTCGATGTCGTCTATAATCATTTCGGACCGCAGCTGAACTATCTGCACAGCTACGCGGAAAGCTTCTTCACCGAACGCCATACCACCGGCTGGGGACCTGCCGTCAACCTCGAGGGACACGACGGGCATTCGTACGCGAGTTCCTGATCGAGAACGCCCTGATGTGGCTGCGCGACTATGGCTTCGACGGCTTGCGTTTCGACGCGGTCCACGCCTTGAAGGATGATTCCGAGCGGCACTTCCTAATCGAGCTTGCCGAGACCGTTCGCAACGAGCTTTCTGACCGGCACCTGCATCTGATGCTGGAGAACGAGGCCTATGAGGCGCATCTGCTCGAGCGCTCACAGGGCCGCGCGAAATACTACGATGCGCAATGGGGTGACGACTTTCACAACGCGCTCCACGTTCTGCTCACGGGCGAGAATGAAGGCTATTATCGCGCCTTCGCAGACAAGCCGCTCGAACATCTCGCGCGATCCTTGACAGAAGGCTTTGCCTATCAGGGCGAAGTCTTTCCGCTCCACGGCAAGCCGCGCGGCGAGCCGAGCGCTCATCTGCCGCCGGAGGCCACCATCGTCTTCGCCCAGAACCATGATCAGATCGGCAACCGTGCTTTCGGGGAACGGCTGTCCGAACTGGTCAGTCCGGAGAAGCTCTCCCAAACATTGGCGCTCGTGCTGCTGAGTCCGCATATTCCTTTGCTGTTCATGGGCGAAGAAGCGGCGGCGGACACACCGTTCCTGTTCTTCGCGGACTGGAGCGGGGAGGCTGCCGAACTGACACGCGAGGGACGGCGTAAGGAGTTTGCCCATTTCAAGGCTTTCTCGACACCAGAGATGCGCGCCCGGATACCTGATCCCTGTGACGAGAAAACCTTCCAGGCATCGAAGCTTGACTGGACGCGGATTGATCGGTCTCCGGCCAGCACCGAGTTTCGAGTGCTGACAGTCCAACTCTTGAGGATTCGTCGCGAAAAAATCGTGCCGCTAATCAAGCGGGGTTTCGTTTCGTCTCAACGAAAGTTGCTGGGCGAGGGTGCTCGCTTGGGCGGCCTGGATGTCCGCTGGCAGACCGAGGATGGAGATGCTTGCAGATCGTGGCCAATTTCGCCGATTGGGAACTCCCCATGCCGGCGGGCGTCGAGGGCGAAACCCTATGGCGATTGCACCCAGCTGGCACAGAGGGACTATTGCCGGGCGACATTACCGTGCGGCTGGGGCAGCAGGCGTGACAGGCCGGCAAGGAGCGCTTGCGGTGTCTTTCCGTTGAGGTGGCAAATTACTGCCGTCTCGCCGGAAAGAAGGTGATCATCACCGGGGACGACAGCGGCATCGGCGGCGAAGTGGCGATCGCCTATGGCAGGAGGCGCGGACATCGTCATCTCCTATTTGAGCGAGGAGGCGGATTGCGGAAGAAGTCAAGGCGCTGCTGCCGCGAGAAGGGGCGCAAAGCCGTCCTGATTCCAGGTGGCATCCGCAATCCAACGCCGATCCATCGTGCGTCGTGACGTCGAGTAGCTTGGTGGCGCAGGCGGGGCATCGCTCTCAATGGGGCTGGCGCGCGTGAGCGGGCGCGCTTGCTCTGATTGCAGCCCTGAAAATTGAAAGGCCCAAGTTCGGGCAGAACTGGGCCACTGCCCCCTTTGCTTGAACTTGACCAGGCAGTGCTTCGCCTGCGGGACAAAGCCCGATCTTCTGCTCTTCAAATCGAGCGCCGTTGTCGTCCGACGAAGAGGCCATACACAAAGAGCACGATGATAGCGCCGACCACCGCACCGATGAGTCCGGCACCCTCTCCCGGACGGTACCAGCCAAGGGCTTGGCCAAGATAAGTGGCAACGATGGCCCCGACGATCCCGAGGATGGTCGTCAGGATGAACCCGGAGGGTTCGTTGTCACCTGGCATGATGAATTTTGCGATCACCCCCGCGAGAAAGCCGATGATGATGGTCCAAATAATGCTCATTCTCCGCTCCTCCTGAATAAACAACAGCGCAGTTTGAAGGCTATGAGGTGGGTAAACGCCCCTCGGGTGTGTACTTGTCGATCGCCTGGGGAAGCTCGCGCGATAACCTTGCGAGAATCTCCTCCTGAGAAAGCCCGGTCTCCTTCTCCAGTTTGTCCAACACGTCAGGGCCGATTGCTTCCCGCAGCTGTGGGGGCGAGATGTCCTTGTTCGGCCCTGAGCTGACCCAAGACCGAGCCTGGTCCCCGTGACCGTTTTGGTTGAATTTCTCCAGTAGCTCGCCAATTCCTCCCTGGAGTAGTCCTCCGACACCTGCCCCGCTCAGCATGCCTGTGAGATTGCCGAGCAGACCTCCTAACGGTTGTTGGGCACTGGCCGGCTCTAAAGATCCGGATCCCGGACCTCTCAGCAACTCCGCCAGCTTGTCTCGATTCTGATAGCCCGCAATAGCGAGCAGCCCAAGAAGCGCAGTCATGGACGGCATTCCGCGGCTCATCGTGTAACTCCCTGATAAGGTTCGACAGCTCGAACTCGGACTGTCCACTTCTGTTCCTACGATCGAAGTGTCCGTCAGTTGAACTTGGGTCTGTGTCGATTGCCTCTGGTGCGAGTGGACGGCACGATACTCCACGAACACTGGGCGATAGAGGAGCGACACATGGGGAGGGGATCTTCCTGGCCAACCAGAAGCTTTGATGCCCGGCTCTCAACGATGGCCGCAAGAGCCAAGAGCCGTTCCCGAAAAGTTCAACGAGTGGCCGCCCTCTGAGGAGTGGCGACGTCTCTAAAGAACGCTCGCCGGCCTTGCACTCACTGCGGCTGGAGAAGTCCCAGAAGGCGCTGCCGGTCTTGTTCAAGAACGCGCTGATCTTTGCGCATCATCTAAGGCTCTGCTTGAGCCGCCGCCGCGTCTGTTTACTTCGCTTGAGTTCAACAATACGCGCTTCGCACGCGGCCAACCGCCGCTCATGACCTGGCGTTCGACGTGTCTCAGGTGATCTGAAAGCGCCTCTTTAAACATGAGATGCTGCGTCGCTGCGGAAACGCCTCCCGACCAAATGCATGATCCCGAAAACGCCAAACATGCACAGCAGGAAAGTTGCAGCACTGATCTCGCTGTGTCGGCGACCGCGTTTCATTGAACGCTCGTCTTATAATAGGTCGCGGATCAACAACGCTATGCTCACAGATGTTCCTGTCCATAAGAGAAATAGCTCTCGGATGAATCGACACACTCTCCAGAGAGCCTGCATTTTGATTAGGGTCAAATCCGATCGGCCCAAGAGGTGTAGATGACGCGCGTACAAGCGCACCACTACGTGAGCTCGAATGTTGACCGCTGCCGAATGCCGCAACCTCGCACAGAGATACAGAAGCAAAGCGAACGAACCGGGCTTGCCTCCGCGACGGGCGACCGTTCTCCGCAACATAGCCCGCAGCCTCGGTGGCCTAGCTAGTCTACTGGAAATGCTGGGTACCGCCTTAGAAGAAGATGGCCGCAGGGCGGTAGAGCTGGCTCAGATGGCGACGTCTTCTCAAATGCGCAATTCCGCTTCTGGGCTGGTAGCCGATCAAGGCTCGAGTATTTGGCACGTCGGCTGAAGGCGGTAGGCACGACGTCGCACCCCGAAGCCTGACAGTTGCGTGCGATCCACAACGTGCATTGAGGAGCTCACATTCTAGCCGAGCTGTTAGATTTGGAACCTTGCGAGTTCCGGGCCGTTCAATCCGGCGAGATGGTCATGAGCGCAAGCAAGCCAGTAAAGGAAAAGCAGAGCGAAACCGCCAAGTTCTTGGACAATCTCGCGACCCGGACGGCTTAGGCCGCGGGCCAGGCCGCGACCTTTGTGCTGGCTGCCGCGGTCGTGTCATCTGGGCTGTCACGTGTCATCTGGGCTGTCACCGGACCAGTCTTCGGCTTCTCGGACACTTGGCAGCTTGTCATTAATACAGGCACCACAATCGTCACCTTTCTCATGATCTTTCTCGTCCAGAATTCGCAGAATCGCGTCAGCGCGGCTATGCAGGTGAAGCTCCACGAGTTGATTCGCGTCGGCAGCGCTGGAAAATCGCTCGTAGGCACTGAGCACCTGACCGACGATAAGCTCGAAGAGTTGCGCACGAAATGCGAAGCGCGCGCAAGAGCTGAAAAAATCGGAGAGGAGAGTGTCAAGGCTACTGGGTGCGAATAGCTCAGCGCGCCGCCGAACGATCGGCCGATTAAGTGACCGGAAGCACGAAGTTTGCTGCCGCTGGTCCGGTAGATCCTACGAAAGATGGGCCAACAACGAAGCGTCAGCAGGTCAAATGAAGTGAAGCGCCTCAGTTTGAGCGTTCGCAGCTAACTGCCCCGATCTTACCGATGCGATCGAATTCTAGGACCGCGCCCACCGCGCCAGTGCTCGTTCTCTAGGAGATCATTGTGCGATTGTTCAATGCCCTTATACGCGTCGGTGGCTGATAGACCGATTTGCGCTCCGCCTACGCGAGAAGAGCAAGATGATGGACCGGTCAATGCATTTTCAACATCTGGAGGAAGCTGACCGCCACGTTTTGCTGCAAAGCATTCCTCGCCGCCGTTTCGCCGGTTCAGCTAGCGGTCCTCTTCGCCTTTAGAGCTGGCGGCACCGGCCCCAGCGCCTCTAACTTTGTTCCCATTGAGGGGCCACTAGCAGGAACATGCCCCTGAACGCGGGTTTGAGCCTTTGATAGTTTCTGCGTGCTCTAAGGGACGTCAATGGCGCTCCAGACTGGCCTCGGGAATAGACTTTTGGCGGCTTTGCTACCAGCGGATCTCGACCTGCTTCAGCCTCACTTTCGAAAAATGTCGTTTGGGGCTGACGCTGTACTGGTGCGAACTGGAGATGAGCTCAAGCAAGTCTATTTCCTCCTTAGCGGTGTCCTAGCGTTCCTGGTTGAGATGTCGGACGGACACATTGTCGCGTCCATCCTCATGGGCTCGGAAGGAGCGGTCGGCGCTCTTTCCATTCTAAGTCCCTCGCAGTCGCCAGTCATCGTGACTGCCTATGCGGCAGGAATTGCGCTGCAGGTTCCTGCTTTACGATTGCAGCTTGCCTTTGAACAAAGCGCCGCGATTAGGCGAGTTCTGCGCCTCCATTTCCGCACACAATTGTTGCAGCTTCAGAATATGGCCGCCTGTAACGCGGTGCATCCGGTGGAATGCCGGATGGCTCGATGGTTGCTCGAGATTCATGACCGTGTCGCGAACGGCGAAATTCAATTGACGCAGGAGGCGCTGGCACAACTTCTTGGGGTTCGGCGAACGACCGTGACGGTAACGATGCGCAAACTTCGAGAAATTGGTGGCATCATATCAGAGCGACGCGGCGTGCTGGAGGTCCACCGAACGCGGCTTGAGAAAGTCGCTTGTGAGTGTTACGACGTTGTGCGACAGAGGATCAAACGGATGCATGACGAGGAGCTGGCGATGGGCTCGCCGAAAATGTCACATCTGCAGTACTCTCCTTTCTTGCTGATTCCGATGATCTCGCCCGGGTGTACCGATTTGATCTCGCCCAGGATTCCGAGATGATCTCGCCCACCATTCCGATTTGATGTCGCCCGGGGCGCGAGGCGTTCTGGCTGTCTGGTTTCTGGCATCGGCGAAGCCGCGTGGTCAATCTTGAATCGCGGCTCGACGGGTTGGTTTTTCTGTTGCTCCTGCTGTGGGCATGTGGGCAACGCTCTTGCGTTGTCCAAGCGTAGCGGCATGTCCACAGCGCCACAGGCTCAAGCCTTTCGGTCGGGTTTGCGGGTTCGCCGCATGCTTTCGCCGTTGAGATCGATCCGGTGGGCGTTATGGACCAGGCGGTCGAGGACGGCGTCGGCGTAGGTGGGATCGCCGATCAGCGCGTGCCATTGATCGACCGGGAGCTGGCTGGTGACGATGGTGGAGCGGCGGCCGTAGCGGTCCTCGAGGATCTCCAGGAGGTCGTGGCGGGCGGCGGCGTCGAGCGGCTCGAGGCCCCAGTCGTCGAAGATGAGGAGATCGACGCGGCCAAGCGCGCGCAGCAGGCGGGAGTGGCGGCCGTCGCCGCGCGCCAAAGCGAGATCGGTGAACAGCCGCGGGACGCGCTGGTAGAGCACGGAGCGATTGTCACGGCAGGCCTTGTTGCCGAGCGCTGAGGCGAGCCAGCTCTTACCGACGCCGGAGGGCCCGCAGATCAGCAGGTTAGCGTGGTCATCGATCCAGCGGCCTTCGACCAGCTTCGTCAGCAGGCTGCGGTCGAGGCCGCGTGGAGTGCGGTAGTCGATGTCTTCGACGCAGGCCTCCTGGCGCAGCTTGGCGTATTGCAGCCGCTTCGACAGCCGCTTGTCGCGTCGGGTAATGACGCTTCGCGTTCGAGCAGCAGCGCAAGCCATTCGGCGTGGCCG
Organism: Bradyrhizobium sp. LMG 9283; assembly: GCF_045571415.1. Lineage (NCBI taxonomy): Bacteria > Pseudomonadati > Pseudomonadota > Alphaproteobacteria > Hyphomicrobiales > Nitrobacteraceae > Bradyrhizobium > Bradyrhizobium sp. LMG 9283. The sequence goes on along the minus strand of NZ_CP120691.1, from coordinate 6,994,193 downwards.
AGGCTTGCGGCCTCGCCGCCGGCTTCGATGTCGGCGAAGGCCTTGGCCATGCCATGCAGGCCGAGCGCGTAGAGTTGATCGAGGGTCGGATGCGTGAGCAAGATGTGATCTCCTAATTGTAGTAGCGCGGCCCGCGGATGTTGGGATGAAGGATCGGCGCGTCGTCCGCGGAGCGCTTGGGTGAAGGACGCCGATCGAGATTGTTGGCAAGGATCGATTTGACCGAGCCGTACGTGCGCGCGCCAATATCGATCGCCCGCATGGCGGCGGCATCGAGCCGCTCGTGCCCGTAGGATCGGGCGAGCCGGATGATGCCGAGACAGGCGCGGAAGCCCTGTTCCGGATGCGCCCGCTCGTCGAGGATCAGGTCGCACAGCGCCGCGGTGGCCGGCCCGATCGAGGCGGCGTCCTTACGGATGCGCTCGATGGTCCAGCCAGCGTAGCGCCGATGACTGGAGGCCATATGCTCCGGCACGGTCGTGTGCTTGTGGTTGCCGCTCATGCGCTGATGCGCGGCGATCCGCTCACCCTTGTGGAAGATCTCGACGGTGCGAGCCGTGAAGCGCACCTCCACCTCGGCGCGGACGAAGCGATGCGGAACGCTGTAATAATGCGCCTCGACCTCGACGTGATAATCGATGCTGACCCGGCAGATCCGCCACTCGGCGAACTCGTAAGGGTTCTCCGGCAGGGCCTTCAGCGCTGGCCGGTCGATCTCCTCCAGCAGCTTGCGGCGGGTGACACCGAGCCGCCTAATCGGTCGCTCCTCGTTGAGCCGGATCATCAACTCGGCGATCGCCGCGTTGACGTCGGCGAGGCTGTGGAAGGTGCGGTGGCGCAGCCGCCCGAGCAGCCAGCGTTCGACCATCAGGACCGCCTGCTCGACCTTGGCCTTGTCCCGCGGCCGTCGCGGCCTGGCCGGCAGAATGGCGGTGCCGTAATGCGCCGCCATGTCGGCATAGCTGCGATTGATCCTGGGATCGTAGAGACAGGCTTTGATCACAGCGACTTTGGTGTTGTCCGGCACCAGCAGCGCCGGTACGCCGCCGATCGCCTCGAAGGCGCCGACGTGGCCGCTGATCCAATCGGCGAGCCCCTGCGTCCAGGTCGCCTGCGCGTAGGTGAAGCTCGATGCGCCGAGCACCGCGACGAAAATCTGCGCACTGCGCCGCTCGCCGGTGCGCCGGTCGATCACCACCGGGACGCCGTCGCCGGCATAGTCAACGAACAGCTTGTCGCCGGCCGCATGCGACTGGCGCATCGTCACCGACAGCCGGCCTTCCCAGGCGCGGTAGAGCTCGCAGAAACGCGAATAGCGATACCCGCCGGGCTCGCCCGCGATGTACTCCTCCCACAGGATCGACAGCGTCACGTGCTTGCGCCGGAGCTCGCGGTGCACCGCCGCCCAGTCCGGCTCGGCCTGCCGGCGATGGCCCCGCCGGGTGCCGGGACCGGCTCCCGCGCTGGCGAACAGCCGGGCTTCCAGCACAGCGTCGGTGATGGCGTCGGGCAATGGCCAGGTCAGCCCCGCCGCCTCGAACCGGTGGATCGTCAACCGCACCGTCGAAGGGGCTGTCCCCACCCGCCGCGCAATCTCGCGGGTCGGCATCCCGGCCGACTTCAATCTGATCACATCGCGCACATGGCGCATCGCAAACCTCTCCGTCGGCATCCAGGTCCCCCTTCGCAAAGCCGAAAGGCGGACCGTATCGGAGCCAGAAGAGGCCTCGTCACCCCGGGCGACATCATCCCGGAATGGTGGGCGAGATCATCTCGGAATGGCGGGCGAGATCAAATCGGAACGGTGGGCGAGATCATTCCGGAATGGTGGGCGACATCGAGCGGAATCAGCACTTTCTCATGAATCGGATGTTTTCCGGCGGAACGGCAGGCCTGGTGGGCGTCGAGCTGCGGCACTGTTGCCAACCTCATCCCTCGACTATCGGCCCTTAGCGCTCCCGCCAGCTACTGCGTTCGCTGTTGAGCAAAAACCGGATGTTGGCCGCGTGCGGTGCTAATGCCCCCAATATCCCGCGAGCCGCGCCGTTTTGCCAGGCCTCAGCTCACCTCGTAGCGCAGAGCTGAGGTCTTCTCCTTCATCGCGTTGTTCGGGAGAACGGCCTCGAGCGCACGCATGAGCGCATCGGACGAGCAGGGCTTTTTGAGAACGAGCGCGCCCTTGAAGCTGTCGGGGAGACCTTCCGAGCCGTAGCCACTCAAGAAGACGAATGGAGGGCCACGCCGTCTTCCGGCCTGCGACCGGCCGCAAATTATCGCTTTGCAGAATCGCGCAATCATAATCAGCGGTTCTGCCAGGCCTCATCCCAAATCAACGCTATCATCGCCGTAAGCTGCTCCACGCCATAGCCACCTTGCCGGCCGAAGCGGGTGCACCAGCGCCGCTATCCGACGCGCCTTTGGCGAGCGACAAAGCCGGCGGGGACACCGCCGAGCGCCGCCACGTCACTGTAATGTTCTCGGACCTCGTCGGTTCGACGGCGCTCTCCGCACGTATGGACTCGGAGGACCTACACGAGATCGTTTCGGCCTATCAGAGATGCGTCGCTGGCACTGTCGGGGCTTCGTCGCGAAATACATGAGCGACGGAGTGCTCGTTTACTTTGGCTACCCTGCAGCACTTGCTCAAGCTCGCTCCTCTCTGCTCTGCGTCGAATGCGATGTGCCCTTGCAGAAAGCGGACGGGGCGGGTTGATCATCTCGCCCTTCCTGCTTATTCATCATCAAGCAGTCGCCGAAGCTCCGCTGGAGAGAACTGCTCTGGGTCGAAAGTAAATTCTTCTGGATCAATGGAGACCGAAGGGGCGAAGTGATCGTCCCGTAGTCCGTGAAGCGCGTCATGCAAGTCCTTTTCCAGTTGCTGAAGCTCCTCTGAAGGGACGGACACTGGCGAGGGGCTGGAGTGATCATCAAGATGATCCATTACTCGCCGAAGATCTGCCTGAGGGAGCTGCTCCGAATGGAATGCGACTTGCTCCTGGATGAAAGCCGACGTGGCGGGTTGATCATCTCGCCCTTCAGCAAGCTCCTGTGCGTCTTCATCCTCGAGCAGTCGCCGAAACTCCCCTGGAGAGAACTGCTCTGGTTCGATGGTAAACTCTTCCGGATCAAGGGAAAACGAAGGACCAGGCAAATCCCCCCATTGCCGGTCGAGCTCGTCACGCAAGCCCTTTTGCAGCTGCTGAAGCCCCTCTGGAGGAGCGAAGACTGGCGAGGGACTGGATTGATCATCAAGATGATCCAGTACTCGCCGAAGCTGCTCCCGAGGAGGCTGCTCTGGCTCGACCGCGACCTGTCCTTCGAGGAGAGCCGACGGGACGGGTTGATTATCCTGCCCCGCCTGATGCTCCTCCTGCCGATTAGCTTCGCGTGACGCGCGGTGCTGTGCAGCGGCGCCGTCGATGCGTATCGGTTCCGTCAGTAACGCGCTTTCGGGATTGATGGGAGGCACTCTCTGGGGGGGAGAAGTGAGCTTGGCGCGAGTGCGCCCCGGACGCACGATGGGCACGACTACGCCCGTCGACCGAAAGGTCCGCAGATGCTCTAATGCTTTCAGGAGTCTGTCGCTCTTGCCGAACTCGTGCAAGTCACCGCCGTCGGTCAGCGACTCGCCGTCCACCCGAGCAACAATGCTTGGTTTGTTTTTTGCGAAGAGCCAACGGCTATAGCCAAGAAGAGAACTTACATATTGCTTCGCCGGCTTGGCAGTCATCCCGCCCTTGATGAGGGCCTCCTCAAGGCTCAGGATAGCGGGAGCATCCTCGGCATAAAGAGGCCGACTGTCCCACTGCGCCCGGATTATGACGCCCGTTGAGGCGACCGGCATTGCTCCGCTGCTTCCTCCTGAGGCGGCGTTTGAGCTTGGCTGCCGGTATACCACGACCTCTTCCAGATCGTTCAGCGTCCTCGGTCTCTTCGCTGCTCTCGTTTGAGCGATGTCATGCTCATGATTGATGAGGACCTCCTCACGTGACAGGAGACTGCTCCTGGCACGTGCATCCATCGCTTCATCCGGGGATTGCTGGCTGTCGTTAAATGCGTCTTTCGCTGGGGCGACCGCGCGCGGTCGCCCGCGAGAAACCAAATGGTCCGAATCATGATAGGCACGAAGCACGCTTACGCCTGTCTTCATGGCCGCGTCTTTCGGGAAGTAAGTATCTGCGTGATCAAGCAGAGACTTGTGGTCCCCTAAATCAGTCGTTTGGCCACGAGCGCGCAGATCATTCGCCAGTCGACGAAGCGCCTGAGTATAGAAACTGACCGTGCTCGGTTGCAGGTTTTTCTGAGCCGCATATTGAGCAATCGCCCTGTCGATAAGGCCCCGGTCTTCTGTAGATAAATGGGGATAGTGGTCGTGAGCGCCGACGGGAGCGGGATCTGCCTGCCTTGCCTCGGCCACGTGCTGCTCAAAGCCATCTTGTGCGGCCGGGCCAGTCTGCGCCGCTTCCGAGACGGCGTGCTGCACGTGCGACCAAGCTCGTACGCCAAATGGGTCAAAATCTTGCGGATCCACGCTAACCTCACCTCCAGGATCACCTGAACAGGTTCCCGTAATCGGGAAAGCTTTCGAGAACCTGACGTGGACATGGTTCCGTACGGGAGTTATTCGCGCTGGCCAACGTCCGAAATGACGCGCTCGGGACCAGCCGCTCCTCAACAATCCGCCGGTCCTCGCTGGAGAACCAACGACATCCTTTTCCGTAATCTGTTCCAGCTGGCGTCCTGTCACATCCGACTTAACGGGCTCGTCTGGCGCAGATGCAGGCCGATCCGTTCAAAGAGATCGCGACGCTCAAGTCCCAGTCCCATGCGTCACGAGAAGTTGGGAGCAGAACGGCGCCTGCGATGATCAGAAGAATATCAACGTAGACACCAGCAGATTGAGCGCGTGTTCGGTTTGGGGCGTGTGTGTGATGCTTGTCGGGTTATGAATGTATGACAGTCCGACGCTTGCATATATCCCCGGAGCGAGATGCGCGGTGTATGTTCCGGTGATTGCGGTGGTATCGCGGTGCGCAAGCTGGCCTTTAGCCAGGGCGGCATCCACCGCAAATTTGCTCCAGGTCGTGTTGCTAGCAACGAGAGCAATCAGATCACTGGGCCGATTATCAAAAGGTCCCTTCGCATAAAGACGAAGCTCGTAATACCGGCTGATCCTGTTGAGGTCAGGCGGAGCTCCCATAACGGAGAAGCCGCCATAGATGCCGCGAGACGGCGACCCAAGGGCGTCACTCTGCCAGAGCTGCCTGTCCGCAGCGATATAGTGAAAGTTATTCCCGCTCTCCCTTGGTTGCTCGGGATCCGCCAAGCTCTTGTAGCGGCTGCTGTTGAAACCAACGCCGGCCCGCAGCCACGTGTCGGGTAGGCCGGGAGCAGCCTTGCTCTTGTAACCCGCTTCATCAACGAGAAGCATGCCTGCATTGGCCGTGTTCCAGTTCAAGCCGGTGGGATTCTCCGTTATCTGGACATAGGGACCATCTGGACTGATTGAGCGCTGGACGGAGACCTTGTTGTACAAGCGATCGTCAAAATTGTACTTCAGGTTGACCGCCGGCGTGGGCGCAGCATTGGTGCTCATCCCTGCCTGAAACAAGGCAGACATGTTCGATCCTGTAATCCCTCCGAACAATGTGCCGGTGAACTCATTTTGGTTTCTGAGATAGCCAAGTTTGAGTTCTAGCGTCCTGTCGGAGAAAGTCTGGTAGTAGGCGAGCGTATTGAGCCCCACTCGATCTGGCCCCGGGCGATCCCACGTCCAGTATTGCTGCTCGGCTCCTACGACAATCTGTCCGTCGGCAATGCCAAACCGGCTGAGATCGTAGGTGACGATCATGAAATTTGCCGAGGCGAAGGTCGGATTCTGGCCCATATAGAGCTGGTTTGCGATAGTGCTTCTGGCTGCATTCGGCAGCTGGTTGTTTGCAAAGCTGTTATGTGTCCAGCCGATGTAGCCGATGCCGACATCTGCCAGCGCCGATCTAACGCCGTCCTTGTCCTGATCAATCGTGTCCGCAGGGCCAGGTATGTTGAGCCACAACCCTTTTTCCCGCAGATTATCGTACCTTGCGAAGGGATCGATCGTCTTTTGCGTTCTCGTCTGAGAAGCCTGCTCCGCATTGCCGCGCTTTTCGAAAGGCTCACCGGGACTTGCTGCGGGGGTCGAGGCAGGAGGGCGGATTGCCTGACGGATCAGCTCGATCGGGAGCTTTGCGGCTCGATGGGAAGTCTTTCGTCTTTTGCCGGCCTGATCCACAGCGTGGCTACTAAGATCAAGCCCGCTCGCGGTTTGTGCGAGCACGGAATTGCCGACCAGACAACCCGCTAGCGAAAGTGCGATAACGAGCCCACCTTGCTTTCCCCTTGGTGTTGCCGTAGCCGAGTATGTCCGAGGCGAGGTCGTCGCAAAAAAGTAATCACGCATGGCGCAGTTCGGGGTCCATGTCTACCGGCCATGAATAGATGCAGTGCAGCCTGATTGGCCCAGACTGAGCTCCCGGCGTTTTCGCGTACGAGGGCGGGGGGGACGAGTCAGGACTCGATTTATGCGACGAGAACCACTCAGGCTTCCCGAACCTCTCAGCTCGGGGGCGATGATCATCTGGTCCGCAACTTTGCTTGTGGATGACGCCGGTGCGCCGAGAACCAGCGGCGAGCGCTGGGCCGACAAAATGCTCATGACGAGCGCGCGGGGCCTCGCTGTCCTGGGCACCAAAAAATTGCGAATGTCCACCTTGCTCACTGTGAGTCAGGCGATTCTGGCGGTGCCGCGCGTCTGCATCGAAGGCGGCTTTCTCGACGAAACGGCAGCGACCAGAAAGCAAGGCTCGCCGGTCAAGAGGCCCGGCTTCACGAAGCGCTTCATTGGTATCGTTGTCAGCGAAACACGAGACAATCGCCAGGCTTGAAAGCCGAAGAGCCGTTGAATTTGCGCGCGCGGCAACCACACCACAACGTCTAACTTGATGGCCCAGGAGATCGGAGGAATCGGCAGGTATCGGCGAGCAGTTTCTGGCTCCGTCAGCGCCGTTGGCGCGGCAAAATCTGTCTTGCATCCGAATCCTTGACGTGCGCAGCGTTCGTTGGTCTCGCTTGCCACGTGCCCGTCATCTCGAACAACCTGCCGGAATTGGGAGTTGACCAGGTGCAATGGTTGCCGGTCCAATCCGCCATTGCGGCTCGGCCGATCAGCGTGGCGCTTACGTCGCGCGTCCCGGATGAAGTTGCTGGTCTCAGCAAGGCGTGAGACGGGGCTCCATCGAACACACTGCAGGAAGCAGTGGACGGTCTGCATTCGTGCCGGAGCAAGGTAAGAAAATCTGCAAGGTTCTTCTGAATGATGAGAAAATGCTGCGCCATCGCTGGCGAAGATGAGAACCATTGCTCGCTGGTGACGCTATCATGGAGAACGCGCAAATTGTCGCGTTGCGTTGCTCAAGAAGTACCGCTTCATAGCAGCAGGGGCAGCCGATCGGGAAGCTCGCCAAGATTGATTATTGTCGACGCTGGCAGCTCCTGGAGCGCGTGAGCATCGCAGGCTGTCGCGTCGATAAAATAAGCCTGCTGGAATGGAATGTTGAGCGAGGGACAATGGACTTGATTGATCAAGCGGCCGCTTCAGACTTGCGGCCGCTCTTGCACGGGCCGTCAAGACGGACTCTCCCGGTTTTGGTGCTCCCGCTTGTCCTCGTCGGCTCGTGTGCTGCTGGCGCCTGGCTTTGGGCTAACCTTGAAGAGTTTGTCGAGACGCCGGAAGCCCGGGATGCCTCTTCAACGATGAGCCTGTCACTGGAAGACAGGATGTCCTTGTCCGAGATAAAGTGGGCACAGCAGAAAGCTGGCGATGAGATCGCAGAACTCAACCGCCAGATCGATGCCCAGCGGGATGACCTCAAACGGATTCTGGATCAGATCACCGTGCTGACTTCGCGCATCGATTCGCTGCAGAGTTTAACACCTATCCCTTCTGCTGCTCCCGTGCCTCCTTTGTCGCCAGCCCGGGCTGCTCCAAGCGTCGCCAGGAAGCACTTCGGGCGGTCCAAACCACAGGGACCTGTTTCCGTCGGAGGCGCGCCAGTGATCGCAGGACCGAAGACAGCCGAGCCTTGAGATCTGAGATCGCTGCGGGCGTAGTCGAGTCTCCAACCGCGCTCGAGGAGGTGGACCGTAGCTTCGCAAGCTGCCTGCGGCCGTAAAATACCCGAAACTTATGCGGGCGCCGGCGTCTCCAGCGGCATGTCGCTGAATCCGTCACCATCGTCGAGACACTCCGGGGCAGGCGGGGGGCAGAGCCCTTTCCGCATGATCGAGGCGTGGCCCTGAACGGCGGGATCCGCTGCGCCTCTCCTTCAAATCAGCTCCCTTTTAATCGGCTCTCGCCAGTTCTGAGGCCATATCTGAAACGTCGTGCCATCACACAGCCGCTGCATCCTCGGAATCTGGCCTGTCCGCCCGAGGCGCTTCTTCGGATCGCCCTCGCGAAGAGCTTAGAGGTTTGGGATCTGCTCACATGCGTGGCCTGGTTAGGGGGTACGGTCGAGATAAGTGTCGAATGCGGCAGCAACAGCACGAATGACAAACCGGTGCTCCTGCTTGACCCGAATGAATCCCTCTTCAATGTCCACTATCCCATCTTCGGCAAGCATTCCCAGGCGGTCGGCCGAATCGAGAAGAGGAATCGGATCAAATCCGTGAGCAGCACAGATCGCTGATACGTCGGCCTGCAAATCGCACATCAGACGCTCGATGATTGCGGCGCGGAGGCGATCTTCAGCGGTGAGACAGTAGCCTTTTGAGGTTGCCAGACGGCCAGCCTGAATGTGTTGGTGATAGGAAGCGGTTGCGATCTCGTTCTGGACGTAACCGTCACGCAGACGGCCGATGGCTGACGGACCTAAGCCGATCACGGTTTTGCAGGTATCAGCCGAATAACCGAGAGAGTTGCGGCGCAGCTGACCGGCTTTCTGCGCCAGCGCGAGCTCGTCGGCGGGCAGGGCAAAATGGTCGAGCCCGATCTGGCGATAGCCGGCCGAGACCAGCGTATCTGCAATGGCCGCGGCTTGCTCGGCGCGGGCGACATTGTCCGGCAGCACCGTCTCATCGATCTGGCGCTGACGTTTCATATAGGAGGGGACGTGAGCATAGCCGAAAACCGCAAGCCGGTCTGGCCGCATGGCCAGAGCCGTCCGGGCGGATTCCACGCAGGACCGCACCGTCTGATGCGGTAGTCCGAAGAGTAGGTCGAAATTGATGCGGCTTATCCCATGCTGGCGAAGACTTTCGACGACAGAAGCCGTCTGCATCTCGCTCTGGAGGCGGTTGACCGATCTTTGAACCACGGGATCGAAGCTTTGCACGCCGATGCTCGCGCGACTGACTCCGGCCGCTTGTAAGGTTTCGACCATCTCGGCCGTGAACGCACGCGGGTCGATTTCTATGGCGATGGTAGCGGATTTGCTGAACGCGAAGCAGTGGCGCAGGAGGTCCATCAAGGCCAGGAAATCGGTCGGCGCAATGATGGTCGGCGTCCCGCCGCCGAAATGCACGTCGTTCACCGGCAGAGCGCGCGGCGCTTGCCCTGCGACCAAGCGTATCTCCTCCTGCACCGCCGCCAAGTAGTTGCGGATCGGTCGGTCGCTGCGAGTGAGGCTTGTAGGGAAGCCGCAATACCAACAGATCGAGCGGCAGAACGGAACGTGGAGGTAGATCGATACGGGTTCATCGGGCGGCAGCCGCCTCAACCATGTCTCACAAGCCTTGGCACCGATCATCGCCGAGAAATCCGGTACGGTTGGGTAGATGGTGTACCAAGGCAGGCGAGCATCGCAATATTTGTTCAGGAGGGAGGTCTGCAACGCTTAACTTTCCCATGCTCAAACAGCATGAAGCTGACCGATGCCATCTCTTGTGTCTTTGCGTTATATCAAACGCGCCTAACTGTTCCGGAGATCTGGTCCCGCTCTCGATGTCAGTGCCAACGCGGCTTAGGGGCGGGAGTGAGAGTGGGAGTGAGAGCCGCTCGTTGGCGACTATTTGGATGCTTGTGGATAGAATGAACTTCTCGTATGAGCACGGCCGAAGCGGCTAGACGTCCCCCGAACGACCTCTCCTTAAAATGGCTTGAGAAGGCGAGGTTCTGCTGGCCGCGGATCGGATATTATCGGGTGCAGCTGAATGCTGCCCAGTTAAGGCTCTGGACGATGGGACGGACCGGAAGCGGGTCCGGACCGCGGCGGTCAGCCGCCGGAGATCGTTGGGTAAAAGCACCGCGGTGAAGTGAATCAGTAGACGGAAAGGGCAAGAGAACCGGGCAAAATGTGCTCTGGTCGAGTCAATGACGCCGTCCGATCTCAGCCGCCCGAATGACATAGAGACGCTGAAGGGCATGGTACTTGCCATGGCCGAGAAAGCGGCCCGCGCCGGTGCCTTGGCGATGCGAAGTCGCCCATCTCAAGGCCCGCAACGCCGACGCCGTTGTGCGCATCCAGCGGTTGACGCAGATCCTAACGGCCTCCGCGCCTGGTTCGGCCGACGATCGGAAAAGCTCGGCTCCGCGAGCGGCGACGATGAACAGGAGGGCTGCGTCTTCGAGGAAATCGAGACCGGCATCGCCGCCTCAACGCCCAGGTCAGCAAGGGCCGTGCGCAGGCGGATGGCAAGCATGCAGAGCGTCGGCGCAAGAACTTTGCGTCCCATCTCGAACGGATCGAAACTGTCATTGAGCCGGAAGAGCTGGCTGAGCGTGCCGGCAAACAGAAGATGCTGATCGGCGGGGACGTGTCGGAGCGTCTGGATGTGGTGCCGGCGAAGGTAATGATCGTGCTTAGAACGCGGACGGCTTGATCCAGGCGCCGGCCCCCGGCCCATATCATTTGAAGGAGGCATTCCGACGGAAGCAGTTCTGGCCTCATTGCTTCAGCGTATCGCCAACGGCTGGCCAAGCAGCGAAATCGACGCGTTATGCCATGGAACCACCCGCTGACGGCCTCAGCTTGCCGCTTACGAACGATAGACCGCCCATTCGTGATTGATGCCCAAGTCGCACTCGTGGCCTTTCCGCAACCCTGATAGCGCCAATGCCACGTGCGTTACGGCGGAGGGCCATTCGCGGGCGACCTCACATTCTGGAAAGCCGGGGCGGACCATCAGTAATCAGCCCCAACCGTAATGCAGACATGCCTCGTGGGAGCACCAATCGCCATATATGTTTGGACCGATGACTCGTCCTACTTTCAATCCTCGCGCCTGTGCCGACAATTGGCGGGGCTGAAGGGATACAGACCGCTTCGCGAGGGCCTATCGCGCCCTCGCGAAGCGCCAAAGCGCCTCCTACATAAAGTCATCGTCTTCCCAATCGGGCGTGGTATTTCGTGCTCGGCCGGAACGTTCCGTATCCCTGCGCTCTCCTCCGCTTTGGAAAGGTAAAGTCGGGGTTTGTTCTCTCGCTGCCATTCACCGTTGCTGTTCTTGCCCCACTTGTCGGGATTCCGGGTAGGATCAAGAACCATCAGCGAGTCACTTATCTCAACAAAACCCAATGCTGCCGCACGGGCTTTCGCTTCCGGATTCACGGGATGAGAAAGGACCAAGGGCTCGTGGCCGTCAAGCCGAAGTTGATGCTCCAGCAAGATGTCGCCTGCGTTCTCGACCAGGGGATGCGTAACCCGAAAATCTATCGTTGATGTGATTTCAGACCGTTCGGGAAACTGTTCCTGCCAGCGGGCGCGTGCGGTTTCGCCCTTGAACACATCATTGACGGGAGCTCCTCCTTCCGTTCGGAGAAGTCCAACGCTTTTGTTTCCTAGTTGATAGCTGAAATGTCGTGCGTCGTCCGAACCGGCCTTCCTGCCATGATTATAGGCGGCGTCCACAGCGCGTTCCGCTTTCAATGCCACCGAACGCGGGTATTGCTGGCTGGCCGCGATTTGCTGTACTCATCCCCATAGAAATCTTCCAATAGTTCCTGAAATGAGGTGCTCGAGATCTCCACAATAGGTGGTTTGGCAGTTAGTGAGTACGACCGTCTGTTGCCGAAGATGAACCAGGGTAAGGCCTTTGCGGCCCGATCTGCATACCGGAAAAAACGTCCTCGAAGCTTCGGCTTTGATCTGTTTGCGTACCGCCGGCTTCAGTTTGTGTCGTTCCATCAAGACTGGAACTACTCATCCAAGGAAAGCTGGGTGAGCCATCTAGTCGATTGTACATGGACGTTCGTGCTCCCATCCAAGAAAGATATGTTGGGTGTCAGGCTACTAAGGCCGAGCGGGACTTGATAGTCAGATTATCTGACGAGAAGCTGACTGCAAGTTTCGGACATCTTACAAATGAATTGTACGGAGCTTGAGCGATGGGGTGTCTCTGCTCTTCCGATCAAATATGTCACGCGGCTTCAGCATCGCGCCCGATGGTACAGCTTCTCGAGGGCGATTTCGGCTCGACCATAAGCGTTGCTCTTGCAGTGGAATTGAGATCAGGTCGATTTCTCTTTTGACAGGAACAAAGGTCCGAGAGTGCGCCGCTAAGGATGAAGTCGATTTCACCCTCGGGATATCTGAAGTTGTGGAGATAGTGGGCGGCCCTATCCCAGTCAGTGCAGTTCCAGACGTCAGTGGTCTCTGGTGACAACAAGGTAGATATTGGGGATCGTCGATGAGCGCGTCGATGAGATCTCGGGTTCTGAGTTGAGAAGGAGAACCTCACCTGTTTCAATCAGCGGCGGATGGATTCGGGCGAACTCGCCTTTCCGGTCGGTCGGAACGCACCGTCGGATTCTCGTCAAACGCTGAGAGAAAGCTTTTCATCGCACGTAGCAGCGACGGCGGCATTTCTGCCGCAAGTGTCTCCCAATCAGCCTTGGTGACGAAAAGACTACCGTGTTCAATTGCACAAACTGCAATTGGGCTTTGGGACGATCTCTCCGTTCGCGGCGATCATCTCAGGTGTGCGCCAAACCGTCGTTAAGGATTCAACCTGAGAAGGGACTGAAGCCAACCGAAGGAGCATCCCTTAGGTGCGGTGATGCGGTCCAATCCATCATGTGGGCCGACGGCCGCGCAGCTCCACTTCGAATATCAAGCCCGAGCATATCAATTTGGCGGGCTTTGGAAAAAATTCGCTTCGCCTCTGAACATTCGTCCGTTCATTCTTGCCGTGCTTCTGTTCTTCACGCGGCTCTAATCCTACCCTGTTTAGACGCCCCGTTTCGATTCGCCGTCTAAGGGTCTTGCGACCAGTGGTCGTCGTGTCCACCGGACGAAATGCCGGATATGTGGGGTCGCGTGCTAGCCAGGGTCGCGAAAGCTAACCGCCAGACCAAGGTCGAAGTTTGCTGCCGAAAAAGAATGTCTTGATGTTCCATGGTGGCGTTGAGCGACGAGATATCTTCGCGCGGTCCCGCCTACGGCCTGTTGCGCTGCGAGCGGTGGATACGATCCCGACATCTCGCATTTACCGCGAGGCAAAGAGGTCTAAGTCGGTGAGGCGAGTGGCGTCTCGCCGCTTACCTTCGATATGTGCAGCACCTCTCCGCAGACGGCGCGAGTAGGATGCCTCCCAAAGCCGGCGTGGCACGGCAGCCAGTTGCTTGTTAGATGAAAGCGCCAAGTTTGCAATCTTACAACGTGACGCTACGTGCGATTCAAGTCCTTCGGAGCAGCTCACGAAAACATTTTCGAATTCCAAGTAGAAAATGCATGAGCCTCAATTCCGCCACGCTGCTTGGCTCATTGCCGCAAGCATCATCACGGATGTACTGATGATGTTGGGGCCGGCCCGGCGCACTTTCAACCCCCGGTAAAGTGCGTCGGGGCGCCTTGGTTTGGCGGGTCCCGCTCCGTCGCCAAAGCAGCTCACCAACTCACAACAACTTTCACATTGAAGCTGCGACGCACACCATAGCCGAGATCGGGGTACCCCTCATCCTGCTCGCCCGCTCCGTCCGACATTGCCTTCCCGCCCATTGGCAAGCGCGAGCCGGATGCGATCTGGTACTGACCGCCCGTTCATGACGATGAGCCGGGCCCCGCGAGGTGATCCGCCCCACCCTCGGCTCGTACGACTTTTCCCTGCCCAATGGCGACTTGCAGAGTTAGGCAATGCGCTCGGGCTAGACTTGAGGTGCGGCTTGCATCGTGTTGCACCTCGATCTGACCGCGCTGGGCGCTTCCCAATTAAAAAGTGAGACTTGAGATTTTCAAGCACGAACCAATTGGATGCCGGCGACGAGCAGAACCGCCACGAGAATGAACCTGATAGCTGTCTGGCTCAACCATTTCAGGCCGATAACCGTTCCTGCGACGGCCCCCCCTAGTGCGGAGATTGCGTAAAGCGCCAAATCCGAGGACGGAAATTGTCCGGCGAAAAGAGCTGCGACGAAGCTGACTGTGGAATTAGCCAGGATAAAAGGGGGTGATAGCGCGGTGGTCTGCTTAGGTGATGCCAAGTTCAGTGCGATGAGCGTCGGGGCCAGGAACACTCCGCCACCAACGCCGGTCAGGCCAGAAACCAGACCGAGGACCGCGCCAATGCCTACGCTTGCCACGAGCGGAGTTTCGCAAACGCGATCGGCGGCTCGTCCGCGCCGCATGATCATCACGGCGCTCGCCAGAAGAAGGACGATCCCGGTCACTGTCTTGTAAATGTGTTCTCCGAGGACAAGAAAACCACCGGCAAGCGCCGTTGGCATCGATGAAAGCAGAAGCGGACGCAGGATTATCCAGTCTACGACTTTGTTGCGGTTGAAGAGCCACGTAGAATAAGTCGCGACAACAATGTTGAGAGCAAGCGCCGTCGGGCGCATCTCTGTCGATGGCATACCAGAAAAAGCCATTAGCGACAGGAATGCGGTGCCACCCGCTTGGCCGACGGTCGCATAGAACAGTGAGGTGATCGCGAAGAGCAGAGAAACCATACTTCACCGATCTTGGCGAAGTTCTTCGCCTTGGTTGCACCAACGGCATCATGATGCGAGCGTGAGGTGACCACGCAATTGTCGTTCCGCTAGGGGCGGGATTCCGAGCGCTTAATCGGGGATCCGCGCGGCCGGAGGTACAGTCAGTTCAAGTTCCTTGACGATTGCCATGTGTCACCATCCTCTTCAATTGCCAAGGTTGGTACTTGACTGGGCTGCGCGAGGGCTGCGCTTGGGGGGCCGACGGTTAGAACTCCAAGACAGGCTCAAGGCTGCCGCCGAGGGAGCGGCACCTTTCTTCGGCCAAGCCAACTCGTGCCGCGGCTCTCGCGAATGGCGCTGTCGCGTTTCCTTCCGATGTCATGATTGCTTCAATGCACTCATGTGGAACCGACCGTCCGCCTTACAAGCCCTTGTTCCGACCGTTGATTTTCGCGAAATTCACAATTGGTACGACACTTGCTGGTCTGATCCGGGGTCCTCTCCCTTCTGGAGATGCGCATGCAAAGTGTCCTCTGCATCAAACAGGTCTCGCGACTGGGCGTATCCCCCATTGCGCCTTTGACGTGGCCATTTTCTGCCCCTTCGGTTCGTTTGCGCCGGATCTGGCGGACGGACCCGCTGAGACGCCGGGCAATGAAGCAAGGAGTATGGCTTCTGCCTGGGCTGTTCCGTGTTGCTCATCGATCGCGTCCCCGACGCCGTCATAGGGCGGAGCATCAGCCAACGGTTAGCGATGGCAATTCGCAAGATTCGGAAGAAAAAATGACGCTCCTGTTGTCTTCGTCGGCAAGCAGAGAATCGATACCGACAACGCGGAGGTCGAGTTCGGCACCGCGAAGCGCATCGGCGTGCTCCACCTTACCTGTATCGCGGAGTTCAGTGCTCAGGATCTCCTCGTGCTCGGCCTTGAGACAAAGCGAAGTGTCGTTCGGACAGGACCCTGGTTTCTCGCCATCCAATCTGAACAGAGCCGGGCCTGTAGCCGCTCGTGTTGTTTGGTGCGTCTCGCCAGCTGAGTCGCCAGGGTCCTCGGACTTTCCATCAGTACCAGACCATCAACATGGACGATGGCGGGGCGATTTGGCCAGTGCGTCATCGGCGAGCTGGACCGATCACTTCGCATGTGCAACGGCGCTTCGATTCCGGCGTGCCGTTCAGCCTCGGACCAGGGATGATGGCGGCATCTCGGCTGTTTGGCGGGACGATCATGCCGGCGCAGCCAGGGACAGGGCAACGAATTCGGGATTGGCGTCTAACGCTGCGTGCGGCGCTCAGACTTCACGAAGAACAAACCCAAGAGTTCAGGTCATGGAATGGAATTTGGCTCCGCCTGAAACGAGCGCAATCGAACACAGTGACAGGGAGCTTGATCGATGTTCTGAGGCGCCCATCATGGATCTCTTTAGCTTCACCGAATGCGCGAACGAGACGCATTCGCTCAGAGCGCTGTTCGAGCTTCTTGTAAGGTGTGCGACCGAGGAAGGGTTCAGTGAAGTCGCTTACGGCGCTCTCAACTTCGTCGAGCCACTTCGGCTGGCGGAGTATCCGCCTCCGACTGTGGCTGTGAAGTGGCCGCCAGACTGGTGCGAGCGATACTTCAAACGCAAGTACCATACTATCGATCCGGTGGTCCGGCGAACGCCGATGCTTTCGCGGCCGTTTTTGTGGGATCAACTCGCCGATCACTATCAACTTCAACCGGACGAGAGACGCGTACTGGACGAGGCGAGAGAGGCGGGCCTGAAGCATGGCATGAGCGTGCCATTGTTTGGCCCGTTGGGTCGGGTATCTGTGGTGTCGTTTGCATCTGCGTCCGACGATGCTGATCCTCAGGACCGCATCGGTCATCTCAACGCGCTGGCCTGGCAGTTTCACACCGCCTATGGCGACATCGCTCGTCCCTGCGATAATGGTTGCGAAAGAAAAGTTGCACTATCGCAACGGGAGATCAGTTGCATGCGGTGGGTGGCAGAGGGGAAATCGTCATGGGAAATTGGGAAGATCCTGGAAATCAGCGAGAATACAGTCAATTTTCATATCAAGAATGCGATGCGCAAGCTGGGTGCGACTAGCCGGATCCAAGCGATCGTTATGGCTATGCGCCTCAATGTTCTTTGAATTCAATCGAATGGAACGAGCACCAACTGCCAAATGTTTGTTTGCTGCTTCTGGCAGGTTCAGCATGGCACTTTCGGCGAAATCGCAGATAGCTTCTTGGGGCAAGTCTGCGACCTCACTCTGCGTGAGGTTGTGGAGCTACACAACCCTCAATGACGTGTCGAATCGACTGACCTGGTCCGCCAGTATTGGGGTCAGGCGGCGTCGTTCCATCCAGCCGGTGATCCATGCTTAAACGAGCTCGGACCTAGTGCGTCGGAACGGCGGCAGGGGTGCCGCGAGAGAGAGGAGCGTCTGAAGAAAGAACCCCGACCGCGGTCGGGGCTCCCGATTCACGCAAACGCGTGGAGATCACTATTTGGCAAACGCCCAGCCAAATTTGTAATTGAGCCGTGCCGTGATGAGATCGACGTCCTGGTGGACGCGATCGGCGCCAACGGCCGCTGGGAAGCTTACGTTGCTGGGCTGCATGAACAAGTGGGTATACTCGACGCCAGCTGACCAGTTCGGCGTGAGGCTCACTTCGGCACCGGCGCCCAGCGCGCCACCCCAACGCACATCGTTGTTTTTGGCAATCTCGGTGCCAGTAGCCACCGAGTTGACATGGTAGGTGTTGCTCGTCACCGCAGCACCGCCCTTGGCGTAAAGCAGCACGGCATTGAACGCGTAGCCGATATGGCCGGTGAGCTGACCGAACGCATCTGTCTTGGTGCCGATGGTGTCTGCTGGGAAGGCGGTGCTGACATTGGACCCGCTGAAGTCAGCCCAGTTGCCCTGGCCTTCGATCCCGTAGACCATGTTGAAGATGTGCCAACGATAGCCAATCTGGCCGCCAATGGTGCCGCCAGTCGAATTATGGCAACCATCGGGAGTGAGGCCATTGAAATCCCAGCAGTTGCGGCTCGTTCCCCAGCCGCCATTGACACCGATATAGTAGCCGGACCAATCGATAATCGGGGCTGCGACCGGCAGCGGGGGCGCCTTGATCTTGACGGGCTGCCCGGCCAAGTCCGCGCCGAATGCGGGAGCGGCCGCACTGAGTGCGCCGATGCTTGCGGTCAGAATCAGAAAATTCTTCATTCGAGTGTCGTTCCTTTGGATGCCCCCCGGCGCCGTGCGTTTAACAACATGATCGCGAATTGCTGTAACTGCCGCACAACATGTCTTCGGAAGAAATGGGTCCAATCGCACGCCGCGTCAGATTGTGGAGCGCGCAACTTGCCATGCACTGCCTCGACCGAAAATGCTGCGGCCTGACAATGGTCGCTTCGCGCAGATCCTTTTGAATACGATCCGTTCATGATGGCCTGTGATGCGACGCAATGCTGCCAGGTGTTTGGCTCCCTCTGTCGCTAACGCCAAAGTCAGGCTGCGCCAACACGCCCCGTGCATGCTTGCTGTTCAGAAAGTTCGGCAAATGAAGACCGCTGATCGAGGACGCGTCTTGGGCGCTCAAGCCCATTTTTCCGGCAGGACGGTCGTGCTGCCGCTTGCAATCGTGAGCGATGCGATGGTGATCGATCACAGGCCTCGATCGCTTTGGCTCCGGACCTATTACAAGTGTGTGCACAACGTTCCTCAACTCTACCGCGAGCGAGGGACGTCAAGAAGCCGATGCGGCTGCGCTTGACGAGGCTCTTGCTTGAAGTTGCGCAAGCTCGTGCCGAGCTCAAGGTCAGGGGAGAGAACGGTTTACGCCAAGGAATATTAGCGCGGCTGTCCCGTCCCGTCGCCAACTTGCTCTGGGTTGCAGCTTACTGGCCCCGGATAACCAGAAGGGCTGCACAGGAACAGTCGTCGCGAACGTGCTCGTCGTCAGCGGAGCAGAACATGAGTGGAGGAAGGTCAGCTCGACCACGCTCTGACCCGGTTGTCTTCCTGACGCATAAGGTCCCCAAGAGCCTTAACGAAGCCAAACCCATCTGGCAGTAGAGGTGAAAGCGCCTTATTGCTTGGTCGACGGCGCCAGTTCAGCCCGCAAGTTGCGTATCGCCTCGTTTGCCAGATTCAAAGTATTCCGTTCGCCGTTTCTTATCGAACACTCAAGAAAAGTACGCAACCGGCTATGAAGGACCGTTTTGAGATTGTGCGCCAGCAACGGATCCTTCTCGACAAAGCGCCAAGCCTTATCAAATGCGACGCTCACGATAGCATCTGGCGCCTGCACTTGCTCGGATAAGAACTGATCCATCTCAACACTCCTCGACGTCCTGATACAAGGAAGTACCTTGCCAAAAGCGAACCGAGAGTCTGTGGCCTGTCCTAGCAAGTAAGACATTAGGCCCCAGCCCGCTTGCGTGTCGAGCTGCTCTCGGCGTTTCAATGAAGTCTATATAGATGTTTGTTGAAGTTCCGATGACCGAACGTCGTATTGCCAGGCGCAATTCGAATAATGCTGAAACGGTTGAAACGAGCACGCGTTGTTCGCGCGATTCGTAGCCCAAGTGCTCTTGTTGCTTGGCATCGGTCAATCGTTGTGGCTCTTCTTCCTGCAATCGGAAGATCGGCGCCATGCCAATCGCGACTAAAGCCGAACATGACGAAAATGGACCGTTCAGCTCCTTTCGAAGTCTCAAGCTAACAAGCGCTCTAATCGCAACTTCTTGTCATGTCGTTTCTGGAATCCTGTGGCGTTTTCCGAACGGGTGCTTGTTTGCTATCTGACATGTGTTCGTGGCTGGTCGTCCTCTTGTTTGACCCTGCGCGTGGCCTCCTGGTCAGGTGAGTCGCACTAGAGAAGGGAGCGAGATGCAGCGGCAATTGCGATGCTCTCCTGCCGAATTCACTGTCGCCCAGCAAAGGAATGTGGGTGCCCTTCGTTGCGCGTTTGTAGGAGACAATGCCGCAACAGGGTCGAACGCATTGAGGGATCACAAGCGGCGATAGCCGTGCGATGTCTCGCACGCATGTGTTGGGTTGCGCGTCCCCGCTATCAGGCCTTGGAGTTGGCCGCAGGCGTTTAAGATACCATAGGTATCAGGTACTCGAAGAACAGCAAGGTCTAGCTGGATCGAATGAAACTGTGCCATGTCCGGCGCGAGCTGGTTTAATGGGGCGAGCCTGCTTTCGAGCATGGTGGCGAACAGTTGCGATATGGAAAAGCCAGCGGAACCGGCGCGCTTACGGGAAGGTGAGCCCATAAACGCCAAGTCGTCGATCCCTGGTGCGTACGGCCGTAGCAGTCAGTCCAGCGATAAACGTTCGATAAGCGCGCCATCAATCGCAGAAAAAGCCAAATGAAATCTCAGTCTGCTGCTGCACGTGACAGAATTAGCTTGGCGATCTTCATTTGGTTGGCGGGAGTTCGCAGCTCTGCCGGTAATGCCGCCACTGCCTGATCGAGAAGGCGTCCCAAAACCTGAAGGTCTTCTGGGTGGTAAACGCCACGGTCTCGCGACAGCCGCGCTGTTCGCCGGTCGCCGGCGCGGCCACCGGTTCTCGTATCGCCGAGTGGGCCGAGCTCCAGTTCCGCCGCAATCATTTGGTTTGTGAGTGCGTTAAGCAGTCGGATCGCTTCGAGCTCGTTGCCTTCTTCGCGTATGAGGGCGGCCACGATGTCAAGTTGCAGGTCGATGCGATCCTCGAGGTCCGGTATGCGTGAATTGGAAGGGTCAAGTTTCACGGTGTTGCTCCAAGTTAAATGCAGGGCAGGCTGAGTAACGGTTGTGTCGTGCTTCCCCGTTCGCGAGACGGCAGACGCGCCGCTAGAACGAATGGCTGCTGCACAAGGCAAGGTGCGCACGCATGGTCGCCGAGGAGAGAGGGGGCAGGCATTCTGCCGCGAAAGCACCGCAAAGGCGGAATCGAGGGTATAGAGCGCTGCGAACAGCGTTGTGGATGGCCCGTCATTTGATTGCACCGTCGAGTCGGT
The DNA here is from genome assembly GCF_045571415.1 of Bradyrhizobium sp. LMG 9283. NCBI lineage: Bacteria > Pseudomonadati > Pseudomonadota > Alphaproteobacteria > Hyphomicrobiales > Nitrobacteraceae > Bradyrhizobium > Bradyrhizobium sp. LMG 9283. Next base: position 6,973,278 of record NZ_CP120691.1, on the reverse strand, counting down.
CCAGCGCGTCGAGCAATGGCAGTGACTCCAGCCAGCGGGGACGCCGCTGATAATGGCAACGAGAAGCGGGGGCCCGAACTTCTGTGGGATTGCTTGCCGCGCGTCATAGCGATCCAGACGTGACAAGAGGGATCGCCAGGCAGAGTGCCATACAGAGCGCTCGGCGCTGGACAAAGCTGTCACTGAAGATGCGCCGTGAGGCGCCCGCCGACGAAGACTGAGCACACGAGCGGAGTGAGAATCCACGATCATACGACGTAGGGGGGGCAGTAAGATCGCGAGGCTGGTCTCATCACACGGATCGACATCAGTGCCTCGTCCTGGCCGGAGGATATGTGTCTTGCACTTAGGGTAGCCAGAGAGCTGACGGCAGTGCTTTGCTTGCAGGCCGCGACAGCGACGGATTGACGACGCTGTCCGCCTGGTCAGGGCGACAAGTCCAGCCCGCACCGGTGCAGAGGGCAGTTCGCCTGCCCCAATTCTATGCAGTGCACGCATTTACTCTGGCCAAGCAGTGTGCGTGAGCGCCGATCTTCTTCGAGGCCTCTAGTCTGATGGCAAAGGGGGAGGCGACAATGCGATAAATTGCGCGCCAGACGTTGCGACTGGCCATCCGACCGCTTTTGCGCCGCACGTGCGTCGATTTGAAAGATTGAGGGGTGTCGTTGGGGGAGCAGCCAGGAAAAGCATGAATTGGCCTGCGACTATGCTGAAAGCAAAAAGGATCCATTGTCACACGACATTCGTGAAATGTGCTTTCCGGAAACCGGCGATCGACTTATGGGTATTTAGCTGAAATTGGTAAAATCGAAAGTGTTGATGGGATGCATCCAGTTCGTGAATAGCGCACGTGAGTAATCAGATCGCCTCACATCAAAAGCGGGTAATTAGTTTTTTCCCACCGTCTTGGTTCAGTGAGCTTAAGGGCGTTCAGGCGAGCCTGCTGATCGTTGATGACCGGCCATGATTGAGAAGACAAAAAGGTCGCAGCGTTGACGCTTGGCAAATACCGTTAAATTGGACCCCCAGATGTCACGAAGTTCCAAACTCCTCGATCGCCGCAAGCCGAAGAGAAGGCCATGGAATCTCGACGGCGACTATCCACCAGCTCTCCGGCCTCCCGCAGATGCAGGATGACCCTGAGCAATCGCGGGCCTTCATTGAAACGGCACCCGCTATATCGGAGGTGAGTCCGAACCCGCGCGCGTACTGGTCGCCGGCCATGGTGATGTCTGGTTCATCAATGGGCAGCCGCTGGCTCATCTCGCCGGGCTCATCGCAGACGTGGCGGCACGTCCGCGTTCTGGAGCGCTACCGCTGAGGTTCGGGCTTTCCGCCTTCGTCGTGGCCCGTGAGAGCAGCGAGCAGGCTCATGCCGAGCACGAGCGCCTGTCGGCCCTTTCGGCAAAGGACGCGCCGATGAAGGCGATCCAACGCCAAAATACCGATCCGAAGGTCGATGATGCAGACGAAGAAAGATACGCAAGCCAAATGTCACGGGTAGGCGACCTCAGTGTTGTCTTTTTGCATCGGGAAGCCAATGCTGTGGGTGATCTTCTCGTCCCTTCGGCGACCACCCTCCGCGACAGCCCGTCCCATGAACTGCTTACGGCACGCGAGATCGACAATCTGTACGATTGCAGCGCGGCGGACGATCAATATTGCAATTGGCGCCTGAGGATATCGTGTCCGCCGCTAGGTACTGTCGATCGCGAGAGCCGAGAAATGATGGAGACTGGATTCGTCCCCCGCCCTTGCACTGACCAATCCCGAAGATCGGAAGGTCGTCCTTCTAGGAAGTTGTCCTTGATCGTCTCCCAACCCGCATCCGTTGTCTTTGCAGGAAACGATCATGGACTCGCGATCTTCACGCATGCGAATAAATTCGACGTCGATTTCAACCAGCGTGTCCGTTTCAGAGGCGTCCTCGTGCTTGCGGATATTCTTAAGGACAATCGACTTCGATACGAGAAGCCTTGTCGCCATTGACGGTCCGTCTTGTCATTTTGAGCTCTGTCCGCTTCAAGACATCAATGTCCCAAGGTCGACAGTTGGATGGCAGTATTCCGCGAGCGAGGCGCGAGGCCCATTCTTCCTTCAGGAAGATCTTGCAGGACATCTCTGGCACGCTAGTTGCTAAGAGGCGTCACACCACAATCTCGCTGCCGTGGCTAAGAGTTCAGATGAAACTTGTTCGATTGATCCAGATCAGTGCGATGCTGATGCTGCCGCAGTCCGTGGCACGCGCGGTGTTGCGAGGTTTCTCACATTCTGATGTCGCTTCGATTCCAGGCAATCGATCGGTTCGGCCGGCTGGATCGAGGTTCGCGATGAAGGCAGCGTGCCGGACGCCGCGCGTGAGCAGATAATCGAGCCTTTCCAGCGTCTGAAACAAGATGGGCGGGTGCAGGGTTGGGCCTCGATCTGGTCCGCAAGATCATGGTGTTGCATCACGGGCGGATAGAGTTGGTCTCGGGTGAAACGACCGGCGACTACGTCTGGTTGATCTTCCCATCCCCTGGGTAGCCAAAGGGGGGGCAGATAGACGCCCCTCCCGAACAATCCAGATCACTTTCAACAACAACATCGGGCGGCACGAAGCCGACCTTGAGCCGATGCCGTTCGCCGAGGCTCGCGCAAAGGAGCCTGTTCATGATCGGGTTTAGGAAAGTCGTTATCGCCATTCTCGGCGGAGTGATCGGCGTTTCGTTGGTGTCCTGGCAGCCATGGAAATCAAAAGTGGCGAACGCCGTGCCAACGGGGGTTGTGAAGACCGGCTCCGTTACTGCCACGGTGTCCGCAGTTGGTGTCCTTGAGCCATCGCAGATTGTGCAAGTTGGCGCGCAGGTCAGTCAGTTGAAAGCCGTGCATGTCGCGCTTGGGGGTGAGGTCAGGGCCGGCGACCTCATCGCCGAAATCGACTCGCTCAAGCAGGAAAACGAACTGAAGCTGGCTGAGGCGTCACTCGCCGAGGCAGAAGCGTCCAAGCGTTCCCGCGAGATTCGGCTCCTGAAGGCCAACCGGATCTTCGCACGTCAGCAAGGACTCTACGAAAAGAATGCCGGCTCCGGTGCCGACCTTATGGAGGCTGAGGCCGACGCGAAGACAGCGCGCGCCGAGTTCGATTTGGCTTCCGCAACAGTCCAGAAAACCCGGCTCGCCGTGCGGAAGGCCAGAACCGATCTTGGCTATACCCGTATCGTTGCTCCTATCGATGGCCGAGTCATCGCTCTCGTGGCCAAGCCGGGTCAGACCCTCAATGCTGCGCAAATCACGCCCGTGATCGCGGTCATCGCCAATACTGACCTGATGAGGATCAAGGCTCAGGTTTCCGAAGCCGATATGGGCCAAATTCAAGTAGGGCAAAAAGTTCGCTTCACGACCTTCGGTGACAGGAAAACGGTGCGAGAAAGCGTGCTGCGTGAGGTCGAGCCAGCGCCGACATCAATCTTAACTTCCGGTCAACCCGAACAGCAGCGCAGCTCCACTACATCGCAGGCTGTCTACTACAACGCCCTGTTTGACGCACCGAACGAGGACGGGCGCCTGCTGTCTCAGATGACTGCACAAGTCACCTTCATCGTTGCCAAGGCGGAGAACGTCCTGCTCGTGCCCTTCCAGGCACTACAGGCGACTGACAAGGACGATACATTCGCAGTCGCCGTCAGAATGCCGGACGGCTCCACAAAATCCAGAAAGGTTACAATCGGCGTAACCGACCGGATCAATGCCGAAGTCTTGTCGGGTCTGGTCGAGGGCGATCAGATCATGTTGCACATGAGCGGCGCGGCCGAGGTGACCCAATGAGGGCCGTTTCGCTGCAAATCGATGGTATCAGCCGATATTTCCGCAATGGCGACGAAACAACCGCGGCTCTTGCGAACGTCCATCTCATCATCGAACCCGGCGAATTGGTGGCTATCGTAGGCACATCCGGCTCGGGCAAGTCCACCTTGATGAATGTACTCGGCTGTCTCGACAAGCCCAGCATGGGCACCTATCGGGTGGGCGGCGTCGATGTCTCGACCCTTAATGACGATGAGCTTGCCCGTCTGCGTCGCGAGAATTTCGGCTTCATCTTTCAGCACTACCATCTCATCAACACACTGACCACGCTCGGCAACATCGAACTGCCCGGCCTTTACACCGGCATTTCTGCCGAGGAGCGCAGCAAACGCGCGCAGGGCTTTGCGGAACGGCTCGGCCTGTCGGAGCGCCTGGAACACCGCCCAATGCAGCTTTCCGGCGGACAGCAGCAGCGCGTGGCGATTTCCCGAGCGTTGATGAACGACGCAGGCATCATATTAGCCGACGAACCGACCGGAGCACTCGACAGTCAGACCGGCGCAAGCGTCCTGCATTTGCTGAAGGAGCTTCATTCGCAGGGACACACGGTCATCATGGTGACGCACGACAGGGATGTCGCCGCCAATGCCGAGCGCATCATCGAAATTGCCGATGGTCGCATCGTTTCCGACAGCCGCGCGACGGGGATCGCTCAATCTGCGTTCGCTGGCAAGACAACGCAGCCTTCCAGTGGTTCGTCGGCGACCTTCTGGTCCGGCGTAGGCAACTCGGTTGCCATGTCCTTGCGCTCAATGACGGCCCACAAGATGCGAACCTTTCTGACCCTGCTCGGGATTGTGATCGGCGTCGTCTCGGTGGTGGCCGTTCTGGGTCTCGGCGAGGGCGCGCAGCGCCAAGTGACAGGTGAGCTCGACCAACTCGGAACGAGGGTCGTCAGCGTATTTCCCGGTCAGGGGTTTGACGATCCGAACGCATCCAAGATCACCACGCTCTCATCGGCCGACGCCGATGCTCTCGCCGCCCAACCCTATGTGGAAAGCGCCGCGCCGGAGAGGACTACGAGGTTGTCCGCTCGCCATGGTGCGTCGGTCGCTGATGTTCAGGTTACGGGTGTCGGGCGGGGTTTCTCTCGCACCGCGGGTCGGAGTGTCATCTCCGGCCGGTTTCTCCTCGATGACGAGATCGAGAACGGATACGCATTCACTGTTCTCGGACAACAGACGGCTCTCACCCTTTTCAAGGGCGATGATTCTGTCGGGAAAACCATTCTGCTCGGCAACGCCCTCTTCACGGTCGTAGGGGTCATCGCCGCTAACGCATCAGATGGCAGAACACTCGCAGCTTATGTGAGCATTGAGGCCACGAGCGTGCGTCTTGTCGGAAACGCACCGCTCGGCAGCATATCCATTCGGGTCAAGGATGGTTTTGACACCGCCGCTGCCGAGCAGGCCATAGCGGGTCTTCTGGAAAACCGACATGGCGTGAAGGATTTCCATATCTTCAACAGCGACCAGGTCCGAAAATCGGTCGAGCGGGCGCTGGCGACCCTGCGCCTTCTCATCTCAGCACTCGCAGGTGTCGCACTTGTCGTCGGTGGAATCGGTGTGATGAACATCATGCTGATCTCCGTCACCGAGCGGACACGCGAGATAGGCCTGCGCATGGCGATTGGCGCGCGCCGCTCCGACATTATGACTCAATTCGTGATCGAAGCCATTTCAGTCTGCCTGATTGGTGGAGTCATCGGGATATTGATTGCCGCTGGAGCAGCAGCGCTCTCCAATCTTATGGGCCTCCCCATCCAGATAATCATTACTTTCAGCGCCGTTACGCTTGGAACCGCCTCAACAACACTGATCGGCCTGGTGTTCGGCCACATCCCTGCACGCAAGGCCGCCCACCTCGATCCGGTGGAGGCTCTTTCAAGTGAATAATATCCTCTTCAAAACCTCCGTGCCGTTGGCAATCGCATTGATGCTTGCGGGCTGCGTCACTCCCGCATCTTTTACGCGACCGGATTTACCGTCAGATATCGACTGGCAGGTTGATGCCGCAGCTATACGCAATCCATCTACCATCGAGCCATGGTGGCAATCATTTGGCGATCCGAGCCTCGACAAGCTCATCCCGGTTGTTCTTGCTTCAAACAACGACCTTCTCGCGGCCAGTCTTCGTGCCCGGCGGGCTATGCTCGAGGCCGACATCATATCTGACAGGCACCAGCCGAAGTTTTCTGGTGATTTCGGTGCCTCACGAACCGATCAGCTCGAAGGCGGGCAGGCATCTTCCGGGCGATCGTCCATCAACCCCAAGGTTTCCTACGAACTCGATCTTTGGGGCAGGCTAGCCGCGCAGCGCGACGTAGGCGCGCTGAAAGCAAATGCAACGATCGAGGACATTGAGGCTGCCAGACTGACGGTTATCGCAAGACGTAACCTCAGCCTGGTGGCGCCTTGCCCATACGAACCAGCGGATTGCCAACACTGAAAGAGCCTTGGCGTCATCACGGCGGATCGGGCGGATCATACAGGCAATGCGCGCGGCTGAAACCGTGACGGACCTGGAGACGCTTGAGATCACGGCTACGATTCAGGGCCATCTTGCGAACCTCGAAAGGCTGAAGAGCGAGCGGGAGACGCATCGGGCCGTACTCAAGGTTCTTCTCAACGGCACACCCATGCCCGTTGCAGAGCCGACCCGCTTGTCTGGGCGCGCGCTGCCACAGATTGCGGCAGGCCTACCCGCAAGCGTGATCGGCCGCAGGCCGGATATGAAAGCAGCGGAACTTCGGCTTCGTGCCTCCCTGCGCCACACTGACGAACAGCGCGCCAACTTCTATCCGAGTATTACGCTGACGGGCGCGCTGGGGACGAGAGGAGAAGGCCTTGCCGATCTGCTTGCCAATCCGGTCTCCACATTGGGAGCCAACGCAATACTGCCACTCCTCAACTACCGGGAAAATCGCTTGCAGTTGCGCGTCTCCGAGGCGCGCTACGAGGAAGCTGTCGTTGATTTCCGAGGCAAGATGCTGACGGCTCTGACCGAAGTCTCGAACGGTCTTTCGTTGCGTCAAGCACTAGCCGCTGAACGCGTCCGCATTCAGGCCACCCTGGATGCGCGTCGAAAAGTTGAAATTCTCTACGAAGCGCAGCTCCAGGCAGGCACGATTCCGTTGCGAACACTGATCGAAGCCCAGGAGCGATCGCTTAGTCAAGAAGACGCGCTGATAGACAACCAGCTCAAGCGGCTACTTAACGAGGCAACTCTCTATCGCGCCCTCGGAGGATCACCAAACGCTGAAATTGGCAACTAACAGTCGTATGTAAGACCGCGTTTTAAGGGGGATGACATGCGGCGGCGGATTGGGAAGCCGAAGGACGTCGAAACAATATCCTCGCGGAATGGACGAATCCCCATGACGACTGTGGTGCAGACTCTGGCTGTTGCCGAGGATCTCAGCTTCCATCGCGCCGCTCTGGCGCTCGGCACGAGCCGGTCGAGTGTCAGCTCACGGATCAAGGCACTTGAGAATGACCTTGGAATCAGCCTCTTTGACCGCAATACGCGCGGCGTCCGCCTGACCGAAGCTGGACCCCGCTTCGTCGATCAGGTCCATGACGCCATCGGCATTCTCGACCGCGCAATCAAAGCAGCCGGGATGCAGGCGCGCGGCGAGGAAGGCGAGCTTCGGATCGGGGTCCATGCCCTTACGGCAGCTGCTTCCGCAACCGCCTGTTGGCACGGCTCCGTCGGCAGCATCCGGGCGTTCGCCTTCACATCACCGAAGGAACCGCGCGGGATGCGCAACTGATGCTGCGCGAAGGCAAGCTCGATGCCGCATTCATGGTCGGGGCTCACGAAATTCCCGACCTCAATTCCCGCGTGATCTGGCGCGACCGCCTGATGGTGGCGTTATCGGCGCGGCATCCGTTGACGGCCCGGCAAGATGTCCAATGGCGGCAACTTGCAGAGGAAACCTTCCTCGTCCGCCATGGTGGCACCGGCCCGCAGGTTCATGACTTGATCGTGGCGCGTTCAGCCGGAGATGGCTGACACCAGCAATCCAGCGCGTCGACGTCGAACGCTGCACGTTGATATCGATGATTGCCGCCTGACGCGGCATTCTCGCTTTTCGTCGAGGAAGGAGCGGCAGCAGGGATAACGGATGTCGCTTTCCTGCTGATCCGCGAGGAGCCTGAAACCATCCCATTTTCGGCCGTCTGGTCGCCGCGAAATCGCGATCCCACACTTTTAAGCCTGCTGAGGCTGGCGAGGAAAATGGCCCCCCACAATCGAGCGTCAGGCTCCATCTGCTGTCTGCCGGTACTTGAGTGAAGCGTACCGCCGGTTGGCGCATATAGGTTGACAGTCTCCTTCATCCGACCGCCTTTCTCGATGTAGTTGCCACTATAGCGAAGGCTTCCAGCGTCGATTCCGACAATCTTGCCGTTGCCGACGTAGACGGCACCGCCGCCAGTTCCGGCCATGCCGACAAAGTTCATTGCGTAAAGCGCGCTCGCAATGAAGAATTCCCTTCAAAAGCAGAGTTTCATGTGTGTCCAAGTAAGAAGAACCACAATCAAAAGAATTGAATGCTTGATCGCTGCCATTGGGCTGACGATTGCCTCCCAGACAAACGACCGCCAATATCGCAACCAGCTTCGGATAGAAGCTGGGTGCGCCGGTCTAGCTTGCCAAGTATATGAGTCCCCAATGTAGACATTATCCGCCAAAGCTATCGAGAATTTCAGTTTTGATTGCGGCTGCGGTGTACAGCGAAATCTCCAGCGGAAGGTTTCCGAATGCAAGTTGGCAAAGCAAGTAGTTGGCACCTGCCTCTTCCATCTGGTTAAGAAGGAGCTGTCGGACGGAAGCTGGCGTTCCGACGACGCACAATTCGCTCTCAAGTGCTGCATCGAAGGTCAGCGGAAGGGCGGGCGGTGTCGGAATGGCATTCAGCTCGTAAACAAACTTGAAACTCTCCAGCCATCGTCCGTACGCAGTTTCGGCCGCCGCATGAGCGTCCTGGTCAGACTTCGCAATCACGACCATGCGGGTCAACCCGAGAAACGGCTCGCGGCCGTGTGCGGTTATATTGTGGTCTCGATGGGAGCGGTAGGCATCCGTAACTTTCCGGACAACAGAGGCGGGGCCTATGCACGCCAGATTGGCGCCATTTGCAGCGGCCCACTGGGCCGACTCGGCCCGATTGCTCGCGATCCAGGTCGGCGGATATGGACGTTGATGAGGCCTCAAGGTTAAAGGTATTTCGCTCAGCTCAAAGTGGTGCCCCTGATAAGATAGCGTATGTCCCTTCAGCGCAATATTCAGGATTTCGCCGGCTTCCGTATAACGGCCTGGCGCGGCGTCTGCACTGATGCCGAAGTAGCCCCATTCAATCGGCTGGGAGCCGCGGCCGATCCCGAGCTCGAGCCTGCCGCCGCTCAGTTGGTCAAGCATGCAGATCTCTTCGAATGCGCGCAATGGATGATAAAGGTTGAGCAACAGGACGAGCGGACCAAAGCGCAATCGCCGGGTGCGCTGCGCGACGCTTGATAGAAACAGGTTTGGCGAGGGCCCTCTGCCATGAGGTGTGCAGTGGTGTTCGGCCAGGTGATAAGCGTAGAAGCCGAGAGAATCGCAGACCTCCGTCAGCTTGAGACGATCTTCATATTGTCGTGCGGCATCGCGGCCGTCGTCATCCAAATGGTCGAAAATGCCGCACGTTAGTCTTAAAGGAAGGCCACTCTTCACTCGATCAATCTCCGATTATGGGCCAGGTGGCGAGTCCTGGCTGCTTTGCGCCGTCGCGCTCAAAGAGGTCTCGTTCGTCATTTGACCGGTTAGAGCGTTTCTCTTTGGGGGCGTGGATTTGTGATTGGGTCACGAGAATGCGCAGATGGCGGTCCGGCCGTTGCTTGGACAGCAGCTGGCGAAGCGCCTCTACACCGAGCATGTGCTCGACCAGAAGCATCGTCAGCTTCGCGCTCTCCTCTTCGCAGGGCCTTCAACCGCTTGGCCGCAGAAACGTCCATGCCGCCAAACCTAGTACAATTGTAGATGGCCGCCTCAGAGGTCCTGTGCCTGCCAGCCAGATCAGCTCCGCACGGCTACTATTTGTCTATTGTCAGACGTAACGTCTCCTTCAGGTCGACATCGGGTAGCTCTGCGAGCGCCGCAGCGAACGCGAAAAACGCTCCGAAAGCTGCAAGTATAAGAGAGCTTGCGAGTATCGCTGCTCCAACGACCTCAGGGCGTCTCATCATCCATGTCACTTTGGTTTGGCCAGACGGCGTTGATGCCAATCAGTTCTGCTCGACAGTTTCAACACGGCCGTCGCGCCAGCGGTAAACCAGAAAACCAGGAGCCGCGTTGTCTCCCTTTGTATCAAACCGGACTGGGCCAATCACGGTATCGATCGGCCGTGAACGTAGTGCACTGGCGATGCGCGCAGCATTGAGGGAGCCGGTCAGCTTCACCGCCTCTGCCCAAGCTTGCACGGCTGCATAGGCGTAAAGCGTGTAGCCTTCAGCGGACAGGTTGGAGGCTTTGAGTCCGGCTACCACGTCGGCCGCATTGGCATTCCTGGCGGGGTCCCGCATGAAGGTAAACAATGTGTCATTCCCAGCGCTGCTGGTAATGGCCCAGAATTCAGAGGTCATCAACGGATCGTTCGCCATGACGATGAGTCCCGCTTCTGCTTCTGATGCCTGGCGTACGAACAATCCTATTTCGGTATGATAGCCGCCGATATAGACGACGCGCACCCGATCCTTCTTCATTCTTGAGACCAGCGCCCTGTAATCCTTTTCACCGGCTACATAGCTTTGCCGAATGACTGGTTTACCGAATCTTTGAAGCTGTGCCTCCACCACGTCGGCAATACCCTTGCCTGCGGTGCTCTTGTCGTCGAGCACCGCGATCTTGTCGTTAGGGTAGTTCGTGTGAAGGTACTCAGCGGCAACGGTGCCCTGTTGGTCATCGCGGCCGCAGATCCGAAAGACGGTCTCAAGGCCGCGTTCTGTTAGCTGAGGATTGGACGAGCCGGGTGACAGCTGAACGATGCCTGCTTCGGCGTAGATGTCGGAGGCCGGGATCGACGAAGAGGAACAGAAATGGCCAACGACCAACCGGACCCGCTCTGTTGTGAGCTTATTCGCGACTGCGACAGCTTGCTTCGGATCGCAGGCGTCGTCGGCGACACTCAATCTCACCTTGGTATCGGGAAGTAGGCCCGAAGCGTTCAACGCCTCGACCGCCGCAGCCGCACCATCGCGCATTTGCGCGCCGAACGCAGCGCTGCTTCCGCTCATTGGGCCAGCCACGGCAATATTGACCTCGGAGCCGCGCGCAGCCGAGGCGAGGGCGCAGAAGAGAAGTGCCGCACTCGCAGCAGAAGCGTAACGCCCATTTAACATTGTAGAGCTCCCAATGCTCACCTGAAGTGGACCGCCGGCAGCTGTGATCAGACGTGCCTGCAGGTCGAGGCTACCTGTCAAGCAAAGCGTGCGTTAGGTCGGCCAGATGGTGACCACGGTAGAGCCTACAATTTGACGTTACGTGCGGTTCAAGCCCTTTTGAAGGGAGCCTCGATCAATGCGTCAGGAAGCGCGGATCGGTGAGACGCTGACGATCTGTCCGGTTGAGTGCGTAAAACTGTCGGCCCGCATCAGAGCCGCCGATCACCAAGCGTCATCGCGTTTTCACCTTGCCAAGGCCGATCGGCAATCCTGTGCGGAGCCGGCCATGAAGGCGTCAGTATGGCTGATCCTCCAACCCGCCAAGGGCGAGATCGAGATATTGCATGAGGCAGGGATCCCAGCCAGCCAGACTACGGGGGGCGCTTAATCGTGCAAGTACCTTCAGGATCATCGAAACGCGTGAATCGGCCCCGGCGATTTCGCTGATCAGCAAGCGCGCTGCAGCTGCGACAGCCTTTGCCCGCTCGCCGCAAGGGTGCTCGCCCCGATCCATACAATCACGCAGGTCGTCGCGGATCCGCCGCCACCGCTCCTCGCGATCTGCAGCTAACTTGCAGGTGCATCGGGACGTCTGACTACGAGTCTCGACCCGCGACATGGCATTCAGGGTGGCAGGCAGCTCATCCACACTTACCTGGATCTCGCTGTCGATGGTCATGTTGCGCAAACGGTCTCGCAACAGAGTTGCTCGAGCGACTTGAAGTTCTATCCGCTCTAGATGTTTGCGCAGCAGGTCGGTGAGTGAGGTCGTACCCTCCATAGCTTTACGAATCTCGACAAGCGAGAAGCCAAGCTCACGTAGCGCGCGAATCTGGTGAACCCGTTGCACGCTTTCGCGGTCGTACATCCGGTGGCCGCCGTCAGTACGCTCTGAGGCCGCTAGGAGGCCCGTGTGTTCATAATGATGCAGCGTGCGCACCGTTACTCCGGTCGCCTCTGCAAGTTCGCCAATGCGCCATCGACGCCTTCGTGGTGTAGCTTTGCTCATGTTGTTCAATTTCAAAGCCTACAACCTGACGTCACGTATGGTTCAAGCTATTTAAAAGCTCTAGCTAGATCGTCTTCCGTTCCAGCGCGAGAATGGTGACTATCCTCAGAACGGCGGGGGATCAACCCTGAGAGGAAATGGTGGTCAATAAGTTCGTCAGGCTGGCCAGTTGAGCCTCGCCAGCCGCTGTACGCTCCAGGATGAGTTTGGCGATTGCTGTGCGATTTTCCGGATTTCGCATCGATGGGGGTAGCGCGGCGACCGCGCCATCATAAAGTCTTCCCAAGACGGAAAGCTCCTCCGGATCGAACACCCCGGTGCATTGCTCCAACGTTTAGCTCCTTGTTTGTCATTGCGTCAGGGCGGCGCACGTGGTCAAGACGTTTGGCTGCGGTAGGGCCAAAAGAAGTCAGACCGGCGGCGCAGAGGGACGAAGACGCGATGTACTCCAGGGTGATGCGACAGGGCAACACGCATGGTCGCTTCGACAGCGCAAGAGATCATGGTCATATGCAATGATCGATGATCACCACGCTGACTCTGCGTGGTGGTAGGACCCCGAAGAAGCCGAATCGTCTCCGCTCATCGGGAGCCACTACTGATTCGGGGAGTTGACGACGACAGCCCCGTGCCGAACCTGCTATTTTGAGGCAGGTGCGCCCGGCGGCCGGGGTTGCACCGTAAAGGCTGGCTTGGCAGCGAGCGGGTCACTCCGTCCTTGTCGCTAAAACCAGCCAATAGTCTGAGCCGCCGCTCGCATGGTCGAGCCTAATGCCAACATGCGAAAGAGCTACACAACGTCATGATAGCCGTCCGCTGCGAGGATTGTTATCCGGCGACAATGAGTTCGAGCGAGGCGAGCCTGAACTGTATGCGTCGAGACATGCGTTGGGAGTTCGCAGAATTTGCGAACGTCCTTCGACAACGGCGAGACAGATCACGCGAAATCTCCAACAGTATCGGCTTGTTCCGAAGCGCAGATGATGGAGGGCTCTTGTGCAGCTGCCATGCGGTTAGCCTCCTGCAACAATATCTCTCGCATCCAGAGGCTTTCCGGGTCGCTGTTGTGAAGCACGGGCCATTGGACCGCCTCAGTGAAGGTGGGGAATGGCTGCGGAAGCTCGGCAATCCGAAGGGGCGTCGTTCTTTGGAAATGCTTCACGAGCCCTAATGGCATCGCCCCTATGCGGTTCGTGCCTACCAGCAGGGGCGGGATCATGCTGAAGCTCTGCACGAGAATGTCGATGCGCCGATTGAGGCCGAGATCGAGTAAAAAGGATTCCTCGACCGGCGTCTTGCGCGCACCGCCGAGCTTAACCGCAACGTGGCGCATCGACATATACCGTTCAAATGTAAGCCGCCGTTGTAGGTGACTGTTCGTGGGGCAGCCTACGCAGACGAGTCTCTCCTCGAATAGGGCCGCCCTGGGGTGCGCGCTGGACATGAATAATTCCGGCAGGATAACAAAATCGACTTCGCCGCGGCGCAGAAGCTCATCGTGCTCATCGGTGAGCGCCACCAGTTCGAAGCTGACGGCGGGTGCTTCTCGCGCGACGCGCTCCACGACATTTCGGAAGAATACGACTGTTATAAAATCAGAAAGGCCGATCCTGAATCGCCGGTTCGATCGAGCCGGGTCGAACACGTCGCGCGCGATAATGGAGAGCTCAATGTGCGTTAGAGCCTCGCGCACAGGAACCGCGAGTCCTTCCGCGCATGAGGTCGGGACAAGTTCCCGCCCCCTCATCCCAAACAGTTCATCACGGAAATAGGAGCGCAGCCGGGCAACGGCTGCGCTCATGGCCGGCTGACTAAGGTTAATTTTGCGGGCCGCTGCGGTGAGGTTGCGCTCGGTCATTAGAGCATCCAGCGCGACGAGAAGATTTAGATCCAGGCCTTTGAAACGCATGTCTTCTTATCCGGCACAAACGTGATTGCGGCGCATACAAACGAGCGACGCGGCGCGTCTGAAGCGGTCCTATGGGCTCGCCCGAATGGAGATCGGTTCCATCGCGCGATCGCGAAAAGACGCTCGCGAAATGACCGCAAGAATGCAGAGCAAGGCGGTAGGCCGACCAGCCACGGCCGGAAACCGTCAGGAGTCCCGAAGCTGATCAGTCTCGCCGCTTCCGGCGAGCCACCCGGTCAGTTCGTTAATGCAACCCGGTGTCGGGCCAGCGCCGTGAGTTCGCCAAAGCGCCCCGTCGACGGCTGCGTAGCCCAGCATCAGCCACGGCGGTCAACCTACAACCTGACGCAGTGTGCGGTTCAAGCGATTTTATCGGGGAAGCTAAACATTATTGTACTGGAGGAGGCGTGTTCTGCCGCGTAGTGCCGGGCCTCATCTGTTTGCAGTGCAAGCGCGTCAAACCACACCTGCGAGATCACCACGCTCACCACCCGGCAAGTCTTCGCAACCGATTGCCGACTCCCTGCGGCCTCTAGCAGCTTCGCCTCCGAGACGTTGAAATGATAAACCGGCCGAGCACATCGAAGGATTGAATAGCGTATCTGGAACGTGCCGAGCGGCTTGGTGACCCTAGCAGCGCCTGCGAGTTGGAGGCTCCTGATGCCCAGATGCCATGTTGGATGCCTCCTCCAGCAATATCCGCCTCATCCAGATGCTCGCCGGGTCGGTATTGTGGAACGCAGGCCACTGCACAGCCTCAGTGAATGTGGGCAGGGGAAGCGGTGGTTCGACGATCCGCAGTGGCATCCGCTTTTCAAAGTGTCTGGCGAGCCGTAACGGCATTGTGCCGATACGGCCCGTGTCTAACAATATCGGCGGAATCAGGCTAAAGCCCTGCACAACGACCTCAATGCGTCTCTTGAGGCCGTGCTCAAGCAAAAACCATTCCTCTAGGTTTGGCCTCAGCGCCCGTCCGAACTTGGCCGCAACGTGCCCCATCGAACTGTATTTCTCGAACGTAAGCTGCCGCGATAACTGCTTATTCGCGCGGCATCCCACACATACGAGGGTCTCGTCGAACAGCGTCGCCTTAGGGTGCGCGCTCGACATGAACAATTCCGGCAGAATGAGAAAGTCGACCTCGCCGCGGCGGAGCAGCTCATCGGGTTCATCGGAAAATGGCAGCAATTCGAAGCGCACCCCGGGAGCTTCCTGTGCCATACGGTCCACAATTCTGCGAAAAAAGACGATTGTCATGAAATCGGAGAGAATGACCCTGAAGCGTCGGCTCGACTGAGTCGGGTCGAAGGTGTCCCGTGATATGATCGAGAGTTGGATGTGCAGCAGGGCCTCGCGAACCGGACCTGCAAGCGTCTCTGCGCCAGGTGTAGGGACGAGCTCGCGACCTCTCATGGTGAATAGTTCATCGCGGAAATAGGTGCGCAGCCGCGCGATCGCAGCGCTCATAGCGGGCTGGCTCAGGTTAATTTTACGCGCCGCCGCTGTGAGGTTGCGCTCCGTCATCAGAGCATCGAGCGCAACGAGAAGATTTAGATCAAGTCCCTTGAACCGCATGTTGTGAGTCTATCCATCGTGTGGATGTGTTCTATCGAAACAATCGATTTTACCAAATCGCGGGATGTTGGATAGCAAACATCAGTTTGGAAAAGTAATCAGGCATACCACGATGACTGCTGGTCGTTCGCGCGGGCTCAGAGAAAAACTCCTGGACGTGCGAGCCCCCCGCCGCATCCGTTTCGAGGGCGGCTATGGCCGCGCCGTGCGAGCCGCGTCGCTTCTTCTCAGTGCCAAGCTCGCTCGATCGGACGCAAGGCGGATTCCGATAAACCTCCGTATGCGTATTTCATCCGTTTCCATACTGGAGGTTTACCCGCGTACACTTGAGAGCGCGTTCAGCCTCATTCTAGTGTCGCGAAATAGCGGCAGGCGCAGATTGCGGATGTCAAGCATTTCAGGCGAGCCTTCAAATGGCTTGCCTGTCCACCGCATTCAGGGCGTGTCGAAGATGTATAAATACCAGTTTGATCTGATGCCGCTTCGATGCGCCATCGATGAGGCCCGGCGCATCGATGGCGTGCCCTCAGACGTCAAAACGTCGACAGCGATGCTGGACGAGGCCGAAGAGCTCCATGGTGCAGACAGGTTCTGGCTAGTCCAATCGCCTCGTCGGCATCTTCCGGCATGTCTCGCGCAGCGCCTTGGCCGGATGACGAGCGCGAACCATGCGATCGCTTCGTCGCGAGCGAAAGTGCGAGGCGCGGAGCAGGTGAGGGGTGCCGGGCTACGACGGGGCATGGCAGTGCATTTCACTGTTGACCAGCGCTTCGGCGGGTAGCGAGTTCACGTGACCATCTCCGCTCTTAATTCCACTGGCGCAAGGAAGCCCGCCATGAACATTGCCGTATCCCGGACTGTGGAAGCTCCGTCTGCACGCGCTCAAGTGCAGTGGAGTCGTCGCTGGGAAAACGAATTGCAGCTCACCGATCATGCCGAACTCGCCGAGTTCTTTCGCAAGAGTTACGGGCCGACCGGTGCGTTCAATGCGCAGCCATTTGAGGGCAACCGAAGTTGGGCCGGGGCGAGGCCTGAGGTCCGCATTATCGGTTACGACGCACGTGGGGTAGCGGCTCACGTCGGGCTACTACGCCGCTTCATCAAGATTGGTGGGGTCGATCTACTCGTTGCCGAACTAGGGTTGTATGCGGTGCGTCCGGATCTCGAAGGCCTGGGCATCAGCCACGCAATGCGCGTGACGTATCCGATACTGCAGGAGCTTGGGGTTCCATTCGGCTTTGGTACGGTTCGGCCTGCGCTTGAGAAACATATGACCCGACTGGTCCAAAGGCAGGGGCTCGCCACCCTCATGTCTGGCATTCGCGTCCGCTCCACGCATGCGGATGTCTATCCCAATTTATCGCCGATCCGCATCGAAGACGTGATCGTGGTGGTTTTCCCGGTTGGACGCTCGATAAGCGAGTGGCCTGCCGGGACGATCATCGATCGGAACGGGCCTGAGCTGTGAAAGAGCTTGTACCCCTCTCTGCTGTCCGTTGCGACTACGCTGACGTGAGCGGAAGTCGCCCTGTCTATTTGACCTTTGACGATGGGCCAAATCCATTTTGCACGCCAGAGGTGCTCGATGTGCTGGCCAAACATCGGGTTCCGGCGACGTTCTTCGTGATCGGCGCGTACGCGGCCGATAACCCTGAACTCATCCGACGAATGATTGCAGAAGGGCACGAGGTTGCGAACCACACGATGACGCATCCGGATCTATCCAGATGCGGACCTGCGGAGGTACACGATGAAGTGCTGATGGCGAGTGAGGCGATCCGTTTGGCGTGCGCGCAGGCCTCGCCCAGGCACATGCGAGCACCTTACGGCATATGGACACAACAGGTGCTCGCTACGTCAGCGAGCGCTGGTCTCACAGCTGTGCACTGGTCGGTAGATCCGAGAGATTGGTCCCGCCCCGGGGTTGATAGAATTGTGAATTCAGTACTGGCGAGCGTTCGCCCGGGTGCAATTGTGCTCCTGCACGACGGATATCCTCCTGATGAGGAGAGGCTGTGCACAGCTGCCACGCTGCGTGATCAGACCACGATCGCGCTGTCTTATCTGATTCCGGCATTACAACGGCGCGGGTTTGTAATCCGTCCACTCCCTCAAATTCACTGAAAAAAACTGACACCCTATGGACCTGCTCGCTACAACCAGTGCTGTCGCCGTTTCGTCTTATGCGCTGCTCTCGACTATCTACAAGAGCGCGCAAGCGCTTTATGCCCAGCCGGCGATTACCTCATCGTTGCAGGACAACCTGGGACAATCCGAGGTGATCCTTCCCACTGTGGACGTCATAGTGCCGTGCTTCAACGAGGATCCAAACACGCTCGCCGAATGTCTGGAGTCCCTTGCAAGTCAAGACTACGCCGGAAAGCTACAGGTCTATGTGGTCGACGACGGATCTACAAATCGCGACGTTGTCGCCCCTGTACACAAGATCTATGCGAACGATCCGAGATTCAGCATCATCTTGCTGGCGAACAACGTTGGAAAGCGCAAGGCGCAGATCGCTGCAATACGCAGCTCATCCGGGGACCTTGTCCTCAACGTCGACTCCGATACGATACTTGCTGCTGACGTTGTGACGAAGCTTGTATTGAAGATGCATGACCCGGCAATCGGTGCGGCCATGGGTCAGTTAATAGCGAGCAATCGCAGCGAAACTTGGCTGACCAGGCTGATCGATATGGAATACTGGTTGGCGTGCAACGAAGAGCGGGCGGCACAGGCTCGTTTCGGTGCCGTCATGTGCTGCTGCGGCCCATGTGCCATGTATCGTCGCTCCGCGCTCGCCTTGCTTCTTGATCAATACGAGGCGCAATTCTTTCGTGGCAAGCCGAGCGATTTCGGCGAAGATCGCCATCTAACGATCCTCATGCTCAAGGCGGGGTTTCGAACCGAATACGTCGCGGACGCGATCGCAGCAACAGTCGTGCCGGACAGTCTTGGGCCATATCTGCGTCAGCAACTCCGCTGGGCGCGCAGTACCTTTCGGGACACGTTTCTTGCATTACGCCTACTACCGGAGCTCGATGGCTATCTGACGCTAGACGTTATCGGGCAAAATCTCGGCCCGTTGCTTCTCGCCCTTTCATCACTGGCGGCGCTCGCACAGCTCCTAATCGGCGGCTCTGTACCCTGGTGGACGGGATTGACGATTGCAGCAATGACAATGGTCCGGTGCAGTGTGGCAGCCCTTCGTGCTCGCGAACTGCGGTTTCTCGGCTTCTCGCTCCACACACCGATCAATATCTTTCTCTTACTTCCGTTGAAGGCCTATGCGCTTTTTACATTGAGCAACAGCGATTGGCTGTCGCGCAAGGTCGCCAATGTGCCGGCCGAAGGGAAAAAGCAGTCTGTCATCCTGCACCCGAACGATGGACGAAGTGCTGCAAGTATAGGGGGAATGTCTAGTACAATTCGTGAGGCGGGGTTATCGCACCGTCCATCGAGCCTGGTGGCGACGGAGAGTGTTTGCGGTCGCGATCGTTCGACTTCCTACAAATAGGTGGTTGGCTCATGACGCTGGAAACGAACCATCAGTTATTAGAGCGAGAGTTGGCTGTCGACGATCCATGGCGCCTCGAAGGCAGTTCGTTCGAGCAGGAGCGATACGCGCAAATGCTCCGGATGTCGCGTTGCAACGGAAATGTTTCGGATGCCCTCGAAGTAGGATGTGCAGCCGGTGCATTCACAGACATGCTGGCGCCGCTATGTGAGCGACTCACCGTCGTCGATGTCATGCCGCAGGCGATCGAGCGAGCGCGACTACGGACCAGGAAGTGGTCACATATCACGTGGGTGACCTGCGACATTCAGCGGTTCTCGACCACTGAGCAGTTCGATTTGATTGTCGTGGCTGAGGTTCTTTACTACCTCAGGGATATTGTCGAAATGCATGCGGCTATCCGCAACCTAGTGAGTATGCTTGCGCCGAATGGAACTCTGATTTTCGGGTCCGCACGTGATGCCACATGTCAGCGCTGGGGTCATGCTGCTGGTGCCGAAACGGTGATCGCCCTCTTCAATGAGAGCCTATCGGAGGTCGAGCGTCTGCACTGCCACACCGAGTCGGTCAACGAAGATTGCTTGATCGTTCGGTTCCGGAAGCCGGGTCACTCGTCAGAACAATCAAACGTCGGTCACTAGGCCAGGGGGGCGTATGCGCATCTGCGGCATCAAGTTAACACATGACGGGGCAATTGCTGTCGTCGAGGACGGGCGGCTTGTCTTTTGCACCGAGCAAGAGAAGCGCGGCAACAGTCCACGCTATCAATCCGTCGACAATCTCGATGCAGTCGTGCTCGCCTTGGCGGAGCATGGCCTGGATCCGAGGGACATCGATCAGTTTGTCATTGACGGCTGGGATGGGGAGATTGAGTCGCAGTTCCAGGTCCTAAGTGGAGCTGTGCCGATCGCGCTTAAAGGGGCGCCATATGTCGAGCGCCATGCTGAGGGCCTTCTTGATTCCGTCGACGGCTTTGGGCTTATCCTCGGCGGCAAGGTGTTTCCTTATATAAGCTACCCGCATGTTACGGGCCACGTCGCGTCAGCATATTGCACCAGTCCCTTTGCCAGCGCGGGAAAACCCGCTTTCTGTCTGGTATGGGACGGCTGCATCTTTCCACGTCTCTACTATGTCGAACCTCGGGGGGCACGGCTCATTGGGTCCCTGTTTCCGATGATCGGCCATGCCTATGCTGCCGCGGGCCTTCACTTCGGGCCTTACAGGCAGCCGAACTGCTCCGGTTGGGATTTGGGCATCGCCGGCAAGCTGATGGCCTACATCGCGCTTGGCTCTGTCGACGAGAGCATCGTGGCAGTGTTTCAGGAGCTCTATGAAAAGCGCTTCGCGGCCGACACGGAGCAGGCTCGGCGCTACCGCGCGGACATCAACAATGCGGAATCCTCTCTTGCAGCTATGCACGACTTCTTCGAGGCAAGCGCATTGCGCCTGACGGCCAAGCGAGCGGAGGACGTGCTTGCGTCGTTTCATGTGTTCCTGGAACGTCTTCTTGTCAAGGAAATCGCGATGGTTCTGCTGCGGCACTCGTCGCTTCCGGGAGCACGAAATCTATGTGTCGCCGGAGGTTGCGGTCTCAATATCAAGTGGAACAGCGCGCTTCGTGCGACGGGACTGTTCGACGATGTCTGGGTGCCGCCGTTTCCGAACGACAGCGGCTCGGCCATCGGCGCTGCTTGCGGTGCGATGGCGGCGCAAAATGGCTTCGGGCCATTGGAATGGTCAGTCTACAGTGGTCCGTCCCTGCAGGACAGCGAGCTTCCGCCGGACTGGGAGGCCGCGCCGTGCAGTCTGCGTGAACTTGCGGCGATTCTCGCCGACAACAAGCCGATTATCTTCCTTTCCGGGCGCGCGGAGCTGGGGCCGCGGGCGTTGGGCGGCAGAAGCATTCTTGCAGCCCCGTCCTCCCCTGCAATGAAGGATCATCTCAACGACATTAAGCGTCGCGAGCACTTCCGACCGGTGGCGCCGATTTGTCTGGAGGATCGGGCCCCAGAGATCTTCAGCCCAGGTACACCAGATCCTTACATGCTGTTCGATCATCAGACCCGGGCGGAATGGCGCGACAAGATCCCCGCTGTCGTCCATCTGGACGGTTCGGCTCGGCTGCAGACAATCTCCCGCAACTCTCCGCACAAAATCGCCGAGCTTCTCGTCGAATTTGAACAACTCACCGGCATTCCGCTGCTCTGTAATACGAGTGCCAACCTCCACGGACGTGGATTCTTCCCCGATGCTGCCGCGGCCTGCCAGTGGGGACGCGTTGAGCATGTGTGGTGCGACGGCCTGCTCTGGACCAAAACGGTCGTAAAGAAGCCATCGTCGGCGGAGCGACTTCTGTCAGCCTGAGAGTGACCATGTCCACCGTAGCAATCGACCTTGCCGGCGTAAGAAAATCATTTGGCGACAAAGCCATCGTCAATGAGCTGTCGTTCTCGGTTGCGCGCGGAGAATGCTTTGGCCTTCTCGGGCCGAATGGAGCTGGCAAGAGCACAATTACACGCATGCTGCTCGGCATGATCTCGCCGGACGCAGGCAAGATTACGGTCCTCAATGAGCCTGTGCCTGCACGCGCTCGTGTCGCACGTGTGCGTATCGGCGTGGTGCCACAATTCGATAATCTTGAACTCGAGTTCACCGTACGAGAGAATCTGCTCGTGTTTGGCCGCTACTTCGGCATGAGCGCTCGCAATATCAAGGCGGTCGCCCCCTCGCTGCTCGAGTTTGCACGCCTCGAAAGCAAGGCGGACACGCGCGTTGCCGAGCTGTCCGGTGGCATGAAACGGCGGCTGACGCTGGCGCGGGCGCTAATCAATGACCCGCATCTGCTCGTGATGGACGAGCCGACGACTGGTTTGGATCCGCATGCCCGTCACCTGATTTGGGAGCGTTTGCGAGTTCTGCTTGGGCGGGGCAAGACGATTCTCTTGACCACTCACTTCATGGAAGAGGCCGAACGCCTGTGCGATCGGCTGTGTGTCCTCGAGCATGGACGCAAGATCGCCGAAGGCAAGCCAGACGCCCTGATCGATGAGCATATTGGCTGCAACGTCGTTGAAATCTATGGGGAGGATCCACATCAGCTCTGCGAACTGGTCAGGCCGTATGCTCGGCACATCGAAGTGAGTGGAGAGACTCTCTTCTGTTATGCGCCACATCCGGAGCAGGTACGCGTGAAACTGCGAGGGCGAGCGGGCCTTCGTATTCTGCAGCGCCCGCCGAATCTCGAAGACGTGTTTTTGCGGCTCACCGGGCGCGAGATGGAGAAGTGAGCGATGGGTGAAAGCTATGCGGCGGTAATGCCCGCTAACGCGTACAACTGGATCGCGGTGTGGCGTCGGAACTTTCTAGCATGGAAGAAAGCCGCACTTGCATCGATTCTCGGCAATCTCGCAGATCCTATAACCAATCTGCTTGGCCTCGGCTTTGGCCTTGGGCTTATCGTGGGGCGCGTTGAGGGGACGTCGTACATCGCGTTTCTGGCGGCGGGCATGGTCGCGACCAGTGCCATGACGTCTGCGACCTTTGAAACCATGTATGCAGCCTTTGCGCGCATGGATGCAAAGCGCACCTGGGAAGCGATCCTCTCTACTCAGCTCACGCTCGGCGATATCGTTCTGGGTGAACTGGTGTGGGCGGCCAGTAAGTCCGTTCTGGCGGGAACAGCGATCGGGATCGTCGCTGCCACGCTGGGTTATGCATCCTGGCCATCCATTCTGTATGCGATGCCAACAATCGCCCTTACTGGCCTTGTCTTCGCCAGCCTGGCGATGGTCGTCATATCTCTTGCGCCAAGTTACGATTACTTCGTGTTTTACCAGACACTTATCCTCACTCCTATGGTGTTTCTGTGTGGCGCGGTCTTTCCGATGAGCCAACTGCCCGGCTCATTTCAGCACTTCGCCGGCTTGTTGCCGCTCGCACATTCGGTCGACCTTATTCGCCCGGCGATGCTTGAGCGCGGCGCCGACAGTGTTGCCCTCCACGTCGGTGCGCTTTGCGTTTACGCGGTATTGCCCTTTTTCGTGTCGACAGCACTTTTTCGGCGCCGCCTGCTTCGTTGACGTGAGTTGAGCGATAACGGAGAAAGTCAAATCGATGCAGGCTCACCATGCTTTCTGCGGTAGCTCGGGAAGACCTGGTCTGTCGCGGCAGTTGCTGAATGGCCTTACGAGCGCCGCGATCGAGCCAGGTCTACGGCCGCCTGTTCAGTCGATTGGTGCGGACGCCAGCACCGTTATTTTCTGAGCGCCTGTCGCTAGCCGCCGAGACGGATTGTGGAAGATCCTGGTTGTCCTGTCTGGCCCGTGCAGCCGACGGAGCGTGACTGTACAGATAGATGGAACGGCAGTTGGCCTTCCCGTCATCATCGAATGGAGAATGAGATGTTGTGCCTGGGAATTAGTGGCGGTCTTGACCGAATCTATGAAAGCTCGCCGGAGCTGCCGAATACATTTCTTCACGATGGCGCTGCGGTCCTTGTGCGCGATGGACGCGTGATCGCCGCTGTCGAAGAGGAACGCCTCAATCGCGTCAAGCACTCCAACAAGCTCCCGAGCAATTCGATCCGATACTGCCTTTCCACCGCAGGAGTTGAGCTCGGCGAGATTGACCGTATCGCGTTCTACGCGACTGAAGCCTACTGCAATACCATGCTCGAGCGTCTTTCTGTTTCTCAGCCCGTTCCGCTGGACGCCAAACTGTTGCTGCGGCAGCTGCTGGCACGGGAGTTCGGCGCCGAGATCGATCCGTCCCGGCTTTCCTTCGTGAATCACCACGAGGCGCATGCCGTGAGCGCGTTTGCCATGTCTGGGTTCGAGCAAAGTCTCATTTTTACGATCGACGGCGGGGGCGATTTTCTCTCAGGCTTATTGGCGGTGGGGTCTGGCGCCGAAATTACGCAACTTGCAACCTTCCCGGAACATAACTCCCTGGGACTGTTCTATCTCGAGACGATCCGGTATCTCGGCTACGGGTTATTCGACGAGTACAAAGTGATGGGGCTTGCCCCGTACGGTGATCCCGCTCCCTATCGCGAGCTCTTCGCGCGGTTCTACGAGTTGTTGGACAACGGTGGCTATCGCGTTCATTTGGATCGAATCGGTCCGGCCCTAGTCCGCAACATCGAGGTTCGGCGAAAAGGAATGCCATTCACCCAACAGCATCGAGATGTCAGCGCTTCGCTGCAGGAAGCGCTGGAGCGGATCGTGTTTCACGTCCTGCGCCACTATCGCGAAGCGACGGGTATAACTCGCTTGTGCCTGGCTGGGGGTGTAGCCCATAATTGCACGCTGAACGGTAAGCTGCTTTATTCCGGGCTATTTGACGACATCTTTGTTCAACCCGCGGCGCACGACGCCGGTTGCGCACTCGGCGCTGCATTGATGATGTCAAACGAGCTGGGCAGGCCAGCGCCGCGCGAGCGACTGCCGGACGTTTATTGGGGGCCCGATCTCGGGACCGAGCAAGCCGTAGAGCATGAGCTCAACGCATGGTCAGGCCACCTCGACATTCAACGAAGTGATGACATAGCATCCAGTGCGGCAGAATGGATGGCAAATGGCGCTGTAATCGGCTGGGTTCAGGGCCGCTCTGAGTTCGGCCCACGTGCGCTTGGTAACCGCAGCATTCTTGCGGATCCGCGGCCTGCGGAAAACAAGCACCGCATCAACGCGATGGTCAAGAAGCGCGAGGGCTATCGCCCGTTTGCGCCATCTGTACTGGAGGAGGATGCGAGCGAGTTCTTTGAGCTCCCGGACGGCGCGCGGCAGCTCCCCTTCATGAACTTCGTGGTTCGTGTGCGTGAAGCCAAGCGTAAGGTGCTCGGTGCGATCACGCACGTTGATGGGACCGCTCGGCTGCAGACAGTATCGCGCAAGACAAACCCCACCTATTGGGATGTAATTAATGCGTTCAAGCGGCGAACCGGCATCCCGGTTCTTCTAAATACGTCATTTAACAACAATGCCGAGCCGATCGTGGAGTCCGTTTCAGATGCGATCACCACGTTCTTGACGACTGACCTGGACGGACTTGTTGTTGGGCCGTTCCTCGTCAGGAAGCGGGCAGCATCACTGCAGGATTGGAGTGCACTGGGCGTTTCATTGCCGCCGTATGCATCCCTTCATCGCGTTCGCTCCCAGACGGGGCCAGATCGTCAGGAAACGGTCTGCGAGATCCGCACGGGACATTCCGGCCGCGACAGGATGCGTATATCATATGAGCTTTTCGAGATCTTGATGCGGATCGAGGGCGAGACGTCGCTCGGCTCGCTTCTCGACGCAACCATGCTGGGCCAGGGCAAGCGTGAGGATCTCGTGAAGGAATTGCGGCTCGTGTGGGAGCTGCGGGGCGTTCGCCTGCATCCGCCGCGCGCTTGCGGCCGCAATAAACTGCAAAGCGAAACATAGCCGGAGCTCAGAGCATGGCCATGCTTATGCCTGCATGTGAGGAGGCCAGGCCATCCGACGCACAGCGGTCATCGGCGATCCGACTGAAATCGGCGCGCCGACGCAACACCGCTGAAGAAAGACAGAAAGTGGTGAGAGAACGCGGCCCATCACGAAAAGCGCTGCTATGAAGTTCTACCGACGCAGCTCGCCGGCACCGCGATTTCAGACCATGACGCCGGACAAGATGATACGTGAGATGACGACGTCTTTCCAACCAGGAGCCCGGGAAGAGGCAATGCAGATGCTTAGCGGTTCGAGGAATGATCGGTTCGTAGTTTCCCGGCGCCGTACGGGGTTCGGCGACTGCCTGTGGTCACTGGCGGCTGCCTGGCGTTTCGCAAAGCAGACAGGACGGACGCTAGCCATTGATTGGCGGGGATCTTGTTATCTCGATGAGCCATTCACCAATGCCTTTCCAGTCTTCTTCGAACCGGTTCAAGACATTGCTGGCGTGCGGGTGATTTGCGACGACAAGATCAATCAGTGTTCATTTCCGGGACCGTTCTTTCCGGCATGGTGGAACAAGCCACCCATCGATTGTGTCTATCGCCCGGACGAGCAGATTTTCCGTGAACGCGACGAGCTCGATCAACTGTTGCAAAGTCAGCAAGATAGTGACGCTAACACAGTTGTGTGCGACGCGTGCCTGATGTGGCGCTGCGATCAGGAGGCCGAACGAGAAATCTTTCGGAGCATCAAGCCACGACCTGAAATTCAGGCTCGAATTGATGCTATCTACCGCGAGCACTTTGAGCCGTACAGCGTAATCGGCATTCACGTCCGACATGGCAACGGCGAGGATATCATGGGGCATGCACCCTATTGGGCCGACCCGGAGCGCGCCTTGCGACAGGTCTGTAATGCCATTGATAAGGCTCGGAGGTTACCCCACCCAAAAACCGTGAGGGCTTTCCTGTGTACGGACAGCGCGCTCGTCCTTGAGAAGGTTTCGACTATATTTCCCGATCTGTTCACGATCCCCAAACGGTTCCAGGCGCCGCAGGCCGGCCCATTGCACAGCGCCGCGCTCGGAGCCGAGGGCGGCTTTTCCGCCCTGATCGAAATGTATCTCCTTGCGCGCTGCGACACCGTGATCCGTTTTCCCCCGACGAGCGCTTTCACGCGCTATGCGCGTCTCTTTGCGCCACGCGTTATAGAATTCGATTTGAACGATCCGAGCCGATTGATCCTGATTGAAGAAACCTCCCAAGAGCTCGTGGCTTCATGAAAGTCGTAGCCCGCTTGATCGATCTGATTGCCGCTCTCTGCATCCAGCAGTACTGGCAGTTCTTTTTGAGGCGGCAATTGGCTTCCCAAAGTGATGCTCTGCCGCGAACTTCCACCGGAGAACAGAACGATGCAGCGGCCGAATGCCTTCCGTTGAAGCTCGACGTCGACAACAATGGCCTTAACGTGCTGCCGCCGCGTTAAACAGGTGGAACACGTTTTCGTCTTCGCCTCGGGCGGACCGCAAGTGGTAGCTAATCGGTGGTCGATCGAGGATGAACATATCGAAAAGTTCTCCGTTCAGCCGGCGACTGCCGTCGTGGCCGTCGGGCACTCGCTGGTGCAGACCGGCGCTCTCGAGATCCACTGTTTCGGGCTGAACATTCAGCACGCCAGGTCGTAGTCCGGGATCAATCCGCCACCAGCGCTGGACACAGCAGAGCAGGGGGGCGATGAAGTCAGCATCAGTTGCAGACGAATCTAACGTGCGAAGCTGGTAACGTCAGTTTTCCAGTTGACGCGGCTACTGGCCGCGGTCCGCTATCCTGATCGATCGTTGCTTCGACGAGAGGCGCTGGCCATCCGCAGGCTCTTCCGGTTGTGCGATCAGGAAAGAGAGCGCGGCTCGTAGTCTTGTCTTGACGCAGGCGAGTGTGCTCGCGACATTAGGTAGCTGATGCACCATGGCTGTCACAAAGCACACACACAGTGTCTTGAATCCGCCAAGCATTCCGCGTGCGCGACATTAGGACGCAAAACGGAAGCGAATTTACGTGCGTCGCAGTGGCACAAATCCTGCTACGCGTGCGCCGGCGCAACAGGAGAGGAGGCGGGCGTGGGTCTCGATCTGGCAAATGACGATCTGATCAGAGGCCCGCTGCCCGAAACACATTCGGGCTGCCTCTTTCAGGCCGATAAAGCCCCTGTTCATCGCGGAGAACAGAAGGCGATGTTGCTGACCGGCGCATCGCGCGGAATTGGTCATGCCACTGCTAAGCTGTTCTCGGAGGCGGGCTGGCGCATCATTTCTTGCGCGCGCCAACCGTTCGACCGCGAGCGATGCCCCTGGGAGACAGGGAATGAGGACCACGTCGAGATCGACCTCAGCAATCATCGAATGCTGCCGCGCGCGATCACCGAGGTCAAGAAACGCTTGGCCGGTGCACCTTTGCACGCGCTGGTGAATAATGCCGGTGTCTCGCCGAAAACGCCCACTGGCGATCGGATGACGTCGTTGACCACATCAACCGAGACCTGGATGAGGGTGTTCCATCTCAATCTGGTGGCCCCGATCCTGCTGGCGCAGGGTTTATTTGACGAGCTCAGAGCCGCGTCAGGATCGATCGTGAATGTGACTTCGATCGCGGGCTCGCGGGTGCACCCGTTTGCCGGCAGCGCCTATGCGACCTCGAAAGCTGCGCTTGCAAGCCTCACACGCGAGATGGCCCATGATTATGCACCGCATGGCATTCGCGTGAATGCGATCGCGCCCGGAGAAATCAGCACGGACATGTTGTCGCCCGACACAGAAGCGCGTCTCGTGCCAAGGATCCCGCTGCGCAGAGTGGGAACCCCGGATGAGGTGGCCAAGGTCATCTTCTTCCTGTGCTCGGATGCGGCGAGCTATGTCACCGGGGCCGAGGTGCCGATCAATGGTGGGCAGCATCTGTGAGTCGGCCAACCTTGGCGACGCAGCTGACTTGAGCTGCAGCAGCGGTATTTATGTTCTCCGCTGACGACGCGCACACATTCCGCAAAAATTGAAATGAAGGCACACTGTAATTTTACCGTGGTGCCATGAAAAGGTGTTACGGTTCTATGTCATCTCGTCAACACTTGACGCTAGGTCGAGAGTGACATGCAAAACGAAGCTCGCCAACCCGAACAAGGTACCAGGGAGGATGATCGAGACAACGGAGACCGCATCATGCTGCATATCCCTTCCTCACACGAAAGGCCTGCCTCGCAACCTGAGCCGGAGCGTAAGCTCTCGGGGGAGCCGTTGCGTGAGAGCGCGCTGACCGGTATCTTCGAAATATCGAAAATACTTGCCGCTCCTTCCCGGCTCGAAGTCACGTTGGCCAACGTTGTTGATCTTCTGCAATCCTTTGTGCAGATGCGACATGGCATCGTTTCATTGTTCGACGATGACGGCATGCCGGACATTACAGTGGGCGCCGGCTGGAGCGAAGGCAGCGACGAACGTTACCGGATGCGCTTGCCGCGGAAGGTAATCGACCAGATCGTCGCGACGGACACGCCGCTTGTCGCCGAGAACGTGGCCGCCGAGCCGGCATTCAGCGCTGCCGACCTGGAAGTGCTCGGCGCCTCCGATAATATGCCAGTGTCGTTCATCGGGGTACCGATTCGTATTGATCCGAAGGTCGTGGGTACGCTGACGATCGACCGTATCCGGGACGATAGGTCAAGTCTCCGGCTCGATTACGATGCGCGGCTGCTCGCCATGATCGCCAACCTGGTGGGACAAACAGTGAAGTTACATCGCTTGTTCGCCTGCGATCGCGAACGACTGATGGCGGAGAAAGACCGTTTACAAAAGCAGATATTTGAGCTCAGGCAGCCCGCTCGGGAGCGCAAGAAGCTACACGTCCATGGGATCATTGGCGACAGTCCGGCGCTGCGCGGGCTGCTCGAGAAGATTGCGATTGTAGCCAAATCGAACAGCACGGTTCTGCTGCGTGGCGAATCCGGTACGGGGAAGGAACTCGTGGCCAAGGCCATTCACGAATCGTCGTCGCGCGCCAAGCGGCCGTTCGTTAAGCTGAATTGCGCGGCGCTTCCTGAGACCGTCCTAGAATCCGAACTATTTGGCCATGAGAAAGGTGCCTTTACCGGTGCGTTCAGCTCGCGAAAGGGACGCTTCGAACTTGCTGACAAAGGAACGCTATTTCTCGACGAGATCGGCGAGATCTCAGCTCCGTTCCAGGCGAAGTTGCTGCGCGTTCTGCAAGAGCAGGAGTTCGAGCGCGTCGGCAGCAACCAGACTATTAAGGTCGATGTTCGAGTCATAGCTGCGACCAACAAGAACCTTGAAGAGGCCGTGGCAAAGAGCGAGTTCCGGGCGGATCTCTACTATCGCATCAGCGTAGTGCCCTTGCTGTTGCCACCGCTGCGCGAAAGACGCAGTGATATTCCGCTGCTTGCCAACGAGTTCCTCAGAAATTTCAACAACGAGAACGGCCGTACGCTGACCTTGGAGGCGAGTGCGATCGATGTACTGATGAACTGCGGCTTTCCGGGAAATGTCCGCGAGCTCGAAAATTGCATCGAGCGGACAGCGACGCTGTGCGCCGGATCATCGATCGTGAGAAGTGACTTTGCATGCTGCCATGGCCAGTGCCTTTCCGCGATGCTCTGGAAAAGTACATCGGACGAGATGACAGTCCAGACGCCACCCATCCCGCCGGTGCCTGCAAAGTCCATCACTCCGG
This sequence comes from Bradyrhizobium sp. LMG 9283, assembly GCF_045571415.1. NCBI lineage: Bacteria > Pseudomonadati > Pseudomonadota > Alphaproteobacteria > Hyphomicrobiales > Nitrobacteraceae > Bradyrhizobium > Bradyrhizobium sp. LMG 9283. The sequence goes on along the minus strand of NZ_CP120691.1, from coordinate 6,942,855 downwards.
CAGCTGAAGCGCCCGAGCCGGTCCCGTCTGTCGGCAGCGAACTGGCCTCACTGGCGCCTCCCGGCACAGCCCTCGTAAGTGGCGCGAGGATAGCCGATCGCGAACGGGTCATTGCGGCCATGGAAAAATCTGGCTGGGTGCAGGCCAAGGCAGCGCGCCTGCTCGGGCTAACGCCGCGCCAGATTGGCTACGCGCTGAGGAAATACGGAATCGAGATAAAGCGGTTCTGAACGACAAGATGGACTTACGCGGCACGAGATACAGAGCGTCACCTGCGGGCTATGCAAGCGTTCTTGGCGAATGGTCGGTTGCTCGACATCAAACGCGCTATCAAGCGTATCCGTCGATCAAGCTCGCACTAGTGAGCGGCAACGCTCATTGACCGTCAACCGGTCCGCCGCCCGCTCGTGTTTAGCGGCGGTGATCTGTCGCAAGCTGTCCTGGCCTCACTCAGCTGACGTGCGCTGCGGAACAGCGTTGTCGCAGCCCCGACTTGTGTCGGCATTCCTTCTTCAGGAAGAGCGGGCCAGAGGGGCGCATCAGCCGCTCTAAGCCTCTGTGATGGCAAGCCGATCCAAAAAGGGGACGATGGTACAGCATTTGCTGTTCTCTTCGCAGCTGTCGCAACTTTTGGAGCAACACCGTGCACAATGTCGTCTGCATCAAGCAGGTTCCGGATTCGGCGCAGATCCGCGTCCACCCCGTGACGAATACAATCATGCGTCAGGGAGTGCCAACCATCATCAACCCATATGACCTCTTCGCACTCGAGGCCGCGCTGGAGCTACGCGATAGGTTCGGCGGCGAAATTACCGTGCTTACAATGGGACCGCCATCGGCGGAAGATTCCTTGCGAAAGGCGCTGACTTATGGCGCCGACCGCGCCGTCCTACTCACCGATCGCTGCTTTGCGGGCTCCGACACCCTGGCCACAACGTATGCACTTGCAACAGCCATCCGAAAAATTGGTAAGGAATATGGCCCGACAAACCTCATCTTCACGGGAAAGCAGACCATCGACGGCGATACGGCGCAGGTTGGGCCCGGCATCGCAAAGCGGCTGGGCGTACTGCAGCTAACTTACGTTGCGAAGGTCAGATCCCTAGATCTCGCCGCCCATACAATTGAAGCGGAACGACGCTCCGAAGGTGGTGTCCAGGTGCTGCGCACCAGGCTGCCCTGTCTCATCACCATGCTGGAGGCAACGAATCAGATTCGGCGCGGCGCGATGGCGGATGCCTTGCGCGCCGCGCGTGCCCCAATCGTGAAATGGAGCGCGCACGATGCCGGTATCGAAGACGTCTCCAAATGCGGCCTCAAGGGATCGCCGACCGTCGTCAAGCGAGTGTTCGCTCCCTCTGCGCGGGCTGAGAAGGCGGCGCTGGTCGAGGCCGCCGAGCAACCGGCGCAGGCGCTGATAGACGCTATTTTCAAGCATCAACCGAAGCTCGAAACCGATCTTGCGGCACTTGTCCGTGGCGATTGATCTGGAGAGTCTTGGCAGACGCCAAGAGGCACCCGCGTCCAGTGAGCGCGCAAGATGTAGCTAGACATCTCAGCCCCTGCGCATTCTGGTCCATGGCCTTCTTTCGATTGCTCGCGATCACCTGGGAAACGCATGTCCGGAGACTACATTGGCTTCGATCGATGCCCGGAGTTTGGCCGCGATTGTCAGGCACATCGACAAAGGGGTACGTTGCTACCAGATCCTACTGTATGGTCGTGTTCGACGGCGTTGAGGCCAGTGCTTCGCGTATAGTTGTCACAAGCGCAGCGACCGGGATCACCATGCTAGCGCGATGCCGCTTGCAGGCTCAAAGCGCCGTCGTGCCGTTCAGGGCACGAAGCCCACCTATGTGGCACCTTTGGACCAATCTCCGCGATTCAGCAACCCTATCCCCGTTGCGAGTGGCGGCTGGCTCTTCGCTGTTCGATTTCTGACGGCGGAGCAAAGCCTGTCAGATTCAATACACTTGCAGTGAGGAGTCGGTCACGAGCGTTGTGTCAACGTATTCAGAATCTTATGCAGTGAGTGCACGAGTTGGCACGGTGATTGCTGTAAACGTGCAAGAAGACAGTGTGGCGGCGCTCGCGAACGCGAAACCTAGCGGCGCTCTCTTTGAGAAACTCGTGCCGGCCAGCAGCCGGCATTTCGCGCAGCTTGCGGACGAAGGCCCCAAGAGCCGGGTAGATGCGGATAGTGCTTGCAATGCTGTATGAAGCTCATAGTGGTTCGATCAACTGGCAGAAGCAGCAACCGCGACGGCTTGAACCATTCACGACAGATCGCGAAAGCTGCAAGCGACCAGACACGCCACTCGCGAATGTGACGTTAGCCTCCCGATGGCGAGCGCGGTGCAATATCTCACCATGACTCTGCAAGCAAATCCTGGCTGCGCCGAGCATTCGCGGCATCGGACTGCTCGGGGACCAAAATCCGACTGGATCGCCGCCGCTCGATTAATGGACGTGTTCCCATCGATGCGCGTGAGCAAGGCTGAGCATGCCGCTGTCTGCTACCGCGAAAGTGGGCACGAAGAAGTTCGCCTGGATGGTGAACGCGATCATAGGCGCGCCGAACCAACGAACTCGCGATCTCGCGACGGCCAATAGAACCCAAATCTTGATAGAGCATCCGGCATCCCATGCGGATCAAAGCGCGTGCTTCGTCAAGGACCGTTCTCTCCTCATCGCCAGGGGTCAAATGACATCTCAAGCGTCTCGATTTACACTCGATCAGCCTCCGCAGATATCTTGCGAGTATTTGACGGAGCAAGCGCGAGCCCTGTTCGGCCCTCACCCGTTCGCTGCGGAGATGTCCGAAGACCGGGTCGCTAGCTTGCTGCCTGAATACCTGGCGATGTCACAGGCGTTCCCCTACCTGCAGGCGGGGTCGCAAGGGGATCTGATATTCGATGCAATGCATCACAATCGAGATCTTGCGCGGGACGTTGAACTGACCAGCGTGGTCGCAAATTTCATCTGTTGGGATGAGACGGGTGGTTATGGCCGAATTCTCCAGGGCGGCAAGGCGGCGCTACCCGATATTCTCGCGACTGAAAACTTCCACTCAAACCTGTTTAGAAAGGATGCCTCGCAACTACTCGGCAGAGCAATACGGCCCAACTACAGCGCCACGACGAAGCGTTACCTGCATTCTCTCTATGCCGGATTGTCATCGAACGACCCCTTAGTGCGTTGCGCCTACATGGTCGCGTTTGAGCTACATGCTGCGGACATGATCCAGTCGCTATGGACCACTCTGGTCAAAACCTTCAAGGCCCGGTCTGACGATCTTGAGTACTTCCGCAGCCACGTCGGCGGAGAAGATCCCGCGGAGAAGTATCACGGAGAAATGACCAGCCGGCTGATTGGCGAACTTGTCCCAGCTGACCGTAATGGCCGGTTTTTGGATGAATTCGATCGAGCCTATCGGCTCAGCTTACAGTGGTGCAGCGATCTGCTCCGAATTGTCCCGCTTGGGGGAGATGGTCACTCGGAGATCGAACACCATGGCCGTTGTCATTGTGGTTCTGTCAAATTCTACGTCCGAGCGCCGCGAGAGCTCTCTGCAGTTCGATGCAATTGCTCAATCTGCCAAATGTCTGGATTTCTGCACTTGCTCGTACCTGGGGATAAGCTCGTCATTGAGTGCGGCGAAGAATTCCTCACCGCGTACCAATTCAACAAGAACATCGCTCGGCACACGTTTTGCCGGCTTTGTGGCGTAAAGCCATTTTATAGGCCGCGGTCGAATCCCTCCGGATTCAGCGTAAATATTCGATGTCTGGATAAAAGGACCATCGAAGGCATAAGAATAAGCGACTTCGACGGCGAGCATTGGGAGCAAGCAATCTGCTCGATGCACCAGGACCTGCCGTCCTGCGTCGAACATCAAAACCTCGGAGTGAACTCGAATGGCGCGCGCAATGAATGATAAATCCCGTCTGCTTTCAGAAGAAGCTCTGACAAAGTACCGCATAGAGCTGTTGGTGAAGGGGACGGTCGTGATCGGCCCCCAGATTTTGTTCACCCAAGCTGACTTGGACAAGATCGATCAGCTGCAGGCTGAGATTCCCGAAGTAGAAGTGCGGGAGGGAGATGCCGGCGACTCGCACAATGTCTTTGTCAAACGGGTGAGGGTAGACCCGCCCGGCCGCGCTCCTAGCAACGTGAGTGGTGCAGCTCCAGGGCAGATCATGGAGCTACTTGAAAGGAAGGACCGCAGCTTTGCGCTAAAAAAGATCTTGGGAGCCACGTCAGATTACGTGATTCGCAGATGCCAAATGCATCGGATGCCTCCTGGTTCCTTTGTTGGCATCCATCTGGATGCTGCGAGCGACCCGGATTTCGAGTACTCGGTGATTGTGCAGCTCGCGAGAGATTTCGAGGGGGGTGAGTTCGTGGTATATCCAAGCGAGTACGAACAGCAGGTATTCCGACCGCCACTTGGTGCGGTGCTTGTCACCACATGTAAGCTCCGGCATGAGGTGAAGCCTGTGCTGACCGGGGAGCGCCGATCGCTGGTCTACTTCTGTTCAAAGCGCAGCGGCGTGAACCGCCGGATCGTCGAAAGCTCTACCGGGGCCCTTTGACTGAGGTGGCTGAAATGGCTTGCGAATGACTTCGGTCACAGGTGAACTCCAGGTTGCTCAGGGTAGTTGTGGCAAGTCATCATCGTTGCCTCGAACCGGGAGCCGCGTCGGCGCGTACGCGACGGTGTAATCGCGCTCCGCGGAGGGAACCCTTGTTTCGTCAGGTTCTCGACAGCTACCACACTAGCAAAACAGCCAACTGCTCGGGGTGATTTAGGAGGGCATGTGCGCGAACTGGGGCTTTGCAGGGTCCATCAGAAGAGAAGCCTGATCTGAAGCCTCTGATCGCGCGCGGTCTTTTGCTCGATCGTCCTGCATCAGCCGAGTCCAAAGTATTCATTTCGAAAGTGAGAAACCATGGACTTTACCTCAACTCGCCGGGGGCTCCAGCAGTCGGGCAGCGCGGGCCCGCAGGAGAACTTGTCGACTTCCCCGTCGGCAGACGCCCGGCCGACTATGCGCTCGTGGAAGAAGAGTTGCACAGGAACGATCCGGATCTCGCCGCCCAGACCAGATTCGTTCAACCCCGCAAGCCCAGCTGCTGCGCTTGATCCCGAGCCAGAGCGATCGCGTACAAACCTTCCGTCAGATCATCGGCGATCAGGATGGCAAAGATACCGGCAACTTCCTGTCGTGCCCGTGAACGACGGTGGCGTTACTGGCGGCGGCGTCCACTGGTCGCTTCTGCTGGTTAATCGTCGCGTGCCCACCGCGCCGGTTTGGCTATCACTATGACTCCGCCGGGTCTCTCAACAGCACCGTTGCAGAACAGCTCGCAGCGCGTCTGGGCTCCCGTCCCGCAACCCTCCCGCATGGCCCGGCAGCAGAACGGCCATGATTGCGGAGTCTATGTTGTAGACGCGACGCGAGCGCTGATTGGACGTGTGGCGCAGGGCGAGCGGCCAGACAATGAGCCGCTGCACCTCGAGCACCTCATCGCTGATCGGCCGGCACTCAAGGAGCGACTTAACGGTGGTCGCGATTGGGGCTGACAGAGCTCGAGCGAGACGAAGCAGACATTCACGTCACCTCGTCAGGTATCGGTTTCAGCGCGCGATATCGACAGCACGGCAAGTTCGGATGAATTGAGCGGTTGAAGATATGGACGCTGGGATCTCAATCAAACCATTCTCAGTAGCCGGTGCTGCAGATCGCGGGCCGCGGGCCTGTCGCGCGCAATCACAAGGCACTCCACAGTGCCAGCCTCTTCATCGGCGGCAAGCGGGATCACGCCCTCCTTGCGTGTGCGGTCGAACAGAAATCCTTCCTTGACGAAACGATCATGCGCTGTTTGGAGGGATCGTGATCGAACATTTCTCGCGGATAAAATAACGTTGCAACCGGAATAGTCGAAGCCCAGCAGCCGGACGGCAATGCTGTGTAACACCGAGCCGCCACCCCAGCGACCGTTCGCTTCATTAAACAGCAACCGTCCGTCATCCGCGAAAATGGCGTCAATGTTGATCATTCCGCGATATCCCAGGTCTCGCGCAAGCGCCACAAATCGGTAGGCATGCGCCTGGGCAGTCAACCATTGCTCGTTCCCCAGGTCGCTTGGAAGCTCAAGTCCTGTCCAGATCAGAGCTCTTTCCGATCGATCCGTGCTTTTACGCAGACGTATGTTTCCACTGTTCATGAAAACGATTGAACCATCATCACCGATCTCATACTCGAGATAGAACAAAGACCCCGCGAGGTGGTACGATTCCACGACCAGCGTCTTACACGATGCTGTCGTCATCTCAGACCAAAGCGCGTCAGGATCGAACGACGGCCATGAAATTCGTCGGGTATCTCTTGCCCCAGGTAGTGGATCGCTTTCATTGCCGGTCAGAATGACATTTCCGACTCCACCGGCTCCATTGTCCAGCTTTACAATGACGCTGCCGGTCTCGGATCTGAGGGAAGCGACCGCTCTGAATAGTTCGTTTGAGTCCGTCGTGACAGATCCATTGGGCAGCGGAAGTGCGACGCTTGTCGCCAATTGACGGAAGTGGCTCTTGCGGTTCAACAGATCAGGCCCTCGCTGCAGAGCGAAGTCGTCGCCGGTCTGCGGTATGCCCAGCATGGCCGCCAGGCGTGCGACGCCTTCAGTAGAGTAGCAGGGATACAATCGCCAGGTTGATTTCTGACGAATATGTCTGTTGATTCGCTCAACGACAGTCTTGGACAGCAGTGTGCAATCATCAAGGACCGGCGATTGGCGGCCGCCTTCAGGTACAAGCAGACAAAGGCTCGATGCGTCGAAATCGAGCGTCGCGCCAATGAAGGATAGCAGATTCGTCGGGATGACGACCGGGGAGACTATCAGGTCGCCCTCCTGAGCAAACCACGCCGAACGGTATGCCGAGTTGGCGGCCAGCGAAAGTTGAGCTGGCGTCAGATCGGCGCCCGACATTTGAGCCGTACCGGCATTCATGATCAAGATCCGCGGCATCCGCGACCTCCGGGCATTTGGGCGCGATCAGACAGGGATCGTCATGCCAACAATGGTGAACTTGCTGCGCCGTGGTGAGGCACTGAGCGAAGTTTGATTTGGCGCCGTCTCGACGTCACCTGCGATGTAGCGGGAGAGCACGGCCCGCCTCCAATCTGCCGATCTCAATTGATCGCTCCTTTCGGGCTTGATCGCGCGGCGATTTCCTTCAGCAAAAAATGCTGGATCTTGCCCAACGCGGTTTTCGGTAGTTCTTGTGTGAAAATGATTTCGCGCGGCACCTTAAAACGGGCGAGCTGTGATTGGGCATGTGCTGTCAGCGCTTCCGCCTCGATCCGGGACCCCGGTCGCTTGATCACATAAGCGATCGGTACTTCTTCCCAGCGTGGATCGGGTCGACCGACCACGGCGCATTCCGCGACATCCGGATGCTCCGTAAGCACGCGCTCTACTTCTGCCGGATAGATATTCTCTCCGCCCGAAATGATCAGGTTTTTCTTGCGGTCGTGGACCCAAATATATCCATCTGCGTCGCACCGGCCAATGTCCCCAGTGCGATACCAACCATTGCTAAGAGCCTCACGCGTTGCCTGTTGATTGCCCCAATATCCGCAGAAAACGTTGGGCCCACGGACCGCGATCTCGCCTGAGGTACCGGGCGGCAACCTGCTGCCCGAATCATCGATGATCGCCGCTTCGCAGCAGAGACCTGCCAGGCCGCTTGAGCCCTCAGGCACGAGATTTCCGCCCAGCTTCGTATACACAGCGATTGGGCAGGTCTCCGTTGAACCGTAAACCTGCAGGACTGGCACGCCGCGCGCGACAAAGCGCTCGACAAGATGCTGAGGCACCATCGTCGATCCGGTACAGATTGCTCTGAGCGAGGATACGTCGGTGCTTTCCCATCGACCATTGCTGGCCAGGGCTTGCATCATGGCTGGCACCAGGGCTGCCAAGGTCGGCCGGTCACGCTCGAACGCCTGAAGCATGGTCTCCGCCGTAAAGCGGTTGTGGATAGTCACAGTCGCACCGTGATGCAAACTCGGCGTCGTCTGGATGTTCAAGCCACCGACGTGGAAGAACGGCAAAACAGCCAGCGCGTGATCGGCCGAGGTGAGGTCATGCATGTGCTGACTCATGATGCCGTTCCACAGCAACGCTTCCTGACGCAGCACGGCGCCTTTCGGTCGCCCTGTGGTGCCCGAAGTATAGACGATCAGAAGCGGGCAAGACGGGTCCGCGCGTGGATTGCGTCCGTCACCACAGTCTCCGTCCAGGAGATCGTCCAACCTGCTGCCGCCGAGAGGCGTAAAGTCCAACCCGACAACAGCGGCATGGGGCACTTGCTTCGTGAGGGCAGGCAAAGCTGCATCGAACGACTGCTCAAGAACGAGCGCTTTTGCCCCGGAGTCTGACAAAATGAAAAGGTGCTCGGCGGCCGCAAGGCGCCAGTTCAATGGTACGAGGATTGCGCCGAGCCTCGCGCAGGCATAGAGCAGCGCCAGATAATCAGGCCTGTTGAGGCTGAGGATCGCGATCCGGTCTCCCCTCTGGACGCCGAGCTGGCTCTTGAAGGCGCGAGCGATCCGCTCGATCCGTCGATTGAGGCTAGCGTAGCTGAGAGTCTGCCCCTCGAAATGGATCGCGGTTTTGTCGGGAGTATACGCAGCGTTTCGCTCGATCAGGCTGCAGAGATCCAACTTGTTATCCATGCGCCGCAGGCCCGCACTGTAGGTTTGTCCCGATGCGCTTCAGCCGCAACCCGCAATCGCTTGGCGAGGCCCCGATCACATGCTTGGGTTGGCCTTTGTACAGGCTATGATCACACGGCCTAGGCAGGACCCGGTTCTTGATGGTTGTCATGGGTTGGGAACAATGGATATTGCTTGAGGGATCTCGGGCGAATGATCACTCACTCTGTCCTGCTGGGCAGCGGTCGTGTGCATCTGTCGATAGTGATAGGCACACCACGAAGACAGTTTCTTGCCGCGTCTTTGATACACAGGCTCGCCGCACATATAGGCCGCTCTGGCATCTCCATCTTTGAAGCCGATAATGCAACGGCATTGGCCTTCAATATGGTCGATTAACAGGACCTTCTTGACGCCGTCGGGCTCTTTCAACTTTCTGCTCCAGAATGCCAAGCAATATCTTCTGATGCCGCGCTGGTCACGCGGAGCGACACTTGCAGCTCAGGCTCTTTGAAAAACTGCGCCGTTCTGAGGCCCGCCGTCTGTCGCACCTTTGCGCGATGGAAAAGCCTTGCCAACCAGGGGAAAGCAGTTTGAACAGAGCGGAAAATCGGTTCGGCGAACTGATTTTGGCGCGGCGTCGCGCCAGAGGAGGGGCTTGTTTCAGATTCGGCAAGCCGCGCTCCCCCGTAGGGGCTTCGGATGGAGGTCTACGTCGATCAATTCTGACCTCATCGGCTCTCTGGTGGTCCGGCCCAGGACAGCCACGTAGCCTCGCTTCCGGAATGCCGAACCATTCAAAGCTGCGTGCGAGCCATCGGGCCGCAATCGGGACTCGCTGCATAGTCCTTTCGGCCGACCCGCCACCGGGGATGAGGATCATGACCGACCATCGGGGCGCGGTGGATCTGACCAGCTGAGACATTCGCAATCCTTCACAATCCCGGCGGAAGACCAAGATCCAACCTCAAGACCGTACAACTTAACGTTACGTCCGATTCAAGCTCTTTTGGGCAGCCTGTGTGAACGTGGCCAAGCTCTCAGGCTGCCGGAAACGGGCCGCCGGCCGGTCTCACGCATTCAGCGCTGCGATTTGCGTCAGGAAAGTTCGCCATCCCGTTGAGATCAAGGTCGCTGCCGATGAGCCCATTATCGGAAACGCTCGCCCTTCCGCGGCCAAGTCCTCGCTGCCCTTGCAGCCGATTGCGCGCCTGATGTCCGCTGCGTCGTCATTGAATAGCTGTCACTTCTATCCGGCGCTGACCAAGTGCGGCATTCGACCGATAGTTTTCGATCAGGTCGGCCTGCTTGGGGCGTAGCCTGTAGCCCTTGGGCGCTCGAGGAACGATCGCGCGAATGTTCCGGCGGCCGTCATCCAACGCACGTCGCGATCGCTGACTTCGCCTGGTGCCGGGATTATCGCAGCGTCTGATAGAGGCGGTACAGCAGTCGCGCGCGAGGTTCAATCGACGAGATGTAGAGTTGCTCATAATGCGTATGCGCGCCCTTGCCATCGACGCCTAGGCCGTCAAGAGTCGCGGTATGCGGCGCGGTGAAATTGCCATCGGAGCCGCCGCCGCTGAACGCGTCGAGCAGCTCGAATCCAAGCTCGGCAGCAAGCTTTTTGGCGTGTGCGTAAAGCGCGGCGCCGGCGCTAGTCTTCTCATATGGCGGACGGTTCAATTCGCCTGATACCTTCACCCTGACGCCTTCGGTGCGCGAGCTGATGCCCAGAATCTTCGGCACCAGCTCGTCGGCATGGGCCATGGTCGGGACGCGCATGTCAACTTGCGCATAGGCCAGTTCCGCGATCACGTTTGGCCTGGTGCCGCCGCGGACGACGCCGACATTGACGGTGATACCGCGTGTGAGATCGTTCATCGCCTCCAGCGTCTGGATCACATAGCTGAGTTCGCGGATCGCGCTGCGGCCGTCCTCGGGGCGCGTGCCGGCATGCGCGGGCGCGCCCTTGATGAATACCTCGAAGCGCGCAACGCCCTTCCGCCCGGTGACGACCTTGCCGCCGTCGCGCGCCGGCTCGGTCACCAGCACGTATTTGGCCTTGCGGCCCTCGGCCTCGATCAGCGCGCGCGAGGTTGGGCTGCCGATCTCTTCGTCCGAGATGTAGAGATGGGTGATGCCGAGCGGCGGGCGTGCGTCATCGGCGCAGATTTGCCGGAATGCGTGATAGGCGAGGTAGGCGCCACCCTTCATATCGTAGATGCCGGGGCCAAACGCACTTTCGCCGTCGATCTTGAATGGGAGCCGTGCGATGGATCCCATCGGATGAACCGTGTCGAGGTGGCTCAACACCAGAATGCCCGGTACGCCCTGCCCCCAAGAAGAGCGGGTGACCAAATGATCACCGCAGCCCTCACGCCCCGCAACGCGCTCGACGCTGGCTGGCAGGTCGCGATAGCCTGCCGCGACGACATCGGCCAGTTTGTTGATCTGATCCGGCCGCTCCGTCGGAGATTCGATCACGACCCAGCGGCGAATGCCCTCGAGAATCGGGGCGATTTTGAACGCGTTGCTGGACATAGTTGTCTGGCGCCTTTGAATTCGATTGTCATCGCTTCTGCAAGATCATGACATCACCCCATGTACTCACATCAGAATCGAGGCCGAACATCTAGAAAGTCGCTAACCGTTGTGACCCAGGCGTGCCTCTGGATCCGATCTTGCTGCGGCAACGATGTACGCGCCTGTAGATTTTAACGGAGCTACCAAAGCTGGTAGTTTTCGAGGGGATTATGCGGCCCCAAGAAGAAGGCCGTTCTGGCTTGCCGTTCTGGTGAGCTGTAGTTATTCTGATCAGGACATTCCTGCGACATCCGCGCTAATCGCGTTGTCTTGACCAGATGAGCCCCACGCGTGTTAACGCGGGAGGTCGCCGGTCCGCGCCAGCATAGCACGAGCGGCGAAGCGCCGAAATCGCCAGAGCTGAGGGGACCGTTCAATACGAGCTCTAGTCTGTGAAACCAGTTGCAGTCGATTGTTCGATGACTGTCCGCTGGAAGCGACGAGGGATTGAGGCCATCCACCGTTCTGCTCTCCGGACGGCATCTGCGCAACCCGCACTCAGTCAAGCAGTAAGGTTCGAAGCGCGCCCCGGAAGTTGATCAATGGATTGCCACCACCTTGTCGGGTCGCGATAATTCGTCCGATAAAGATGGTATGTGTGCCAAGCACCTTGTGGTCATACAAAGCGCATTCGAGCGCGCAAAATGCGTTCGGCAATAGCGGTACATCGAGGACGCCCTGATTCCACGGCGCGGTATCGAAGCGCTGAACGCCTTTCGCCCCCTGCCGACCGCCAAAACGCAGGGCAAGGTCCTCCTGGTCACTGCGGAGAAGACTGACTCCAAAGCTGCCGCTGGCAAGGATCTCATCATGTGCCTCGGAGCAGGCATTGATGACAACGACCAGGCACGGCGGCTCCATGCAGATGGACGTCACGGAACTCACCGTCAGTCCACGTCGTCCGGCTGCCGTTCCGGTTGTCACGATGGCGACACCGCTTGCCAGATTTCGCATGGCCCGACGGAACTCTGCCAGTTGGATAGACGGCATTTCCGGAATCGCAGGAGAGAACTGGTGGCTCATGATCTGGCTCTGGAGTTGTACCCACTTCTATTGTCTCCACCCCCAGAGACGACTTTGATCCCTATGGGCCTGTAATGGGGTACCAGGTGTGGGGAGTAAGCTCAGACTGAGACCGGATGTCCTCTGGATCAGCTACAATCATGACCGGACGGACGTGCAATATCTCGGCGCGTTACGCCGGATCGGCGATCGCAGCGGCAGAGCTGAGAATTGCCGTCGTCACGCCATCAGTAGGATCCTCTTCAAGCAGAAAACCGCGCTGAGCGGCCGGCGATGGGCCAGTAAACATGGGGTCGTCGTCGCGATCCGACCAGCTGGGCTGGAACCTCGCTGGGCCGCCCCGTGCGGACGGGAATGATGCCGATTGCGGTACCGGCGCGCGCCTGCCAGAGTCTCTCCGCAAGTAGACGGCATCGCCGCACCTAATGCGCTCTTAGGAGAACACGTTTTTTTGCCTCGAGAAGATGCTCATCGAGCGTCGCGTGCAGCGCACCCCGCAGCTCCGGCGGGATCGAGCTATCTGTATCGATCAATTCCCGAAACTTCCGAATGATGTGTTCTATCGTTGCAATAGATCCGAGTGTTTCAATCTTCTGCCAGGACATCATGGATTGTCTCCTTTGGCGCGCCGCGCGCGCTTCGTCGCGGGTCCTCACCTCGGCAACCCGGGCTGCAGCAGGCTCTGGTCGACAAAAAAAGGTGGCTCTCGGGCGACGTGCTCAGCGCGAATCGTTTTGATCAGGGCGAGAGCAGGCGGCGCACGCTCATTGAAATCCCGCAGATGTGACGCGCATTCGCGGCTGCAATATTTTCGCGCTCGTGAGCAGCAGTCTTGGTCGGAATACTGGAACATCGGCCAGCTCGGCTATCACGCATTCGAAACCGCGATCAGGCGCTTCAGTCGAGCGGCTGCGGCGCCGCGATCAAGTGATTCTTGTCCAAGTGCTACGCCTTCCTGCAGGTTCGAGGCCCGCCCGGCCACGACCAATGCCGCCGCCGCGTTCAAAAGCGCGGCGTCGCGAAGTCGACCTTGTTCGCCATCAAGCACATTTTGCAAAGCAACCGCATTAGCCTCGGCATCGCTGCTCTCCAGCGCGCCGTTGCGGCAGCGGGGGAGCCCGGCTTCTTCCGGCGTCACTTCGAAGTTGCGGACTATACCCGCCTCAAGCGCAGCAACAAAGGTTGGACCGGTGAGAGTTATTTCGTCGAGCCCGTCCGAGCCATGGACAACCCATACCGATTGGGCACCAAGGTTCTTCAAGACGTGCGCCAGAGGCTGGACCCATTCGGGAGAGAATACCCCAACGATCTGCCGCTTGGCCCTGGCCGGATTGGACAGAGGCTCGATCAGATTAAACATCGTGCGGGCTCCAAGTGCGCTCCGGATCTGGCCCACGCGCTGCATCGCCGGATAATGGGCTGACGCAAACATGAAGCCGATGTCGGCTTCGTGCACACAACGTGCAATAGCTTCAGGCTTGAGATCGACCTTCACGCCGAGGCGCGCCAACACGTCTGCGGCGCTTGAACCCGAAGACGCAGCGCGTTTGACATGCTTGGCGACAGGAATGCCGACCCCGGCGACAATGAAGGAAGCGCACGTCGACACGTTGATCGAATACGTAAGAGTGTCGCTCGTGCCAGCGATATCGATGGGGTCGCATGCCGCCTCGACCCGTGGCATTCTATTCCGCATCGCGGAGGCGGCGCCGGTGACTTCTTCGACCGTTTCGCCCCGGACCCGCATCCCCATCAATAAGCCACCGATTTGCGAGGGAGTCGCGTGACCCGACATCATGCTGTCGAACGCTGACGCGGTTTCCTCACGTGTCAGAGTGGCGCCGGTGGCAACTTTGCTGATGATCGATTTAAGCGCTTCCATCGAACTTTGCACGTTCCTTGTCCAAACCTCGGGCTCTTCCGTTCAACCAGGCATGGGTGAAGAGACCTGGCACCGGCTGCCTGATGCAGTTGACCGCCCCATCCGCACGTGCCATGGCCTCGTTGATAGTCGAGGCGGCAGTCGGTTGGGGGGCACCCTTGGCGAGGCTACAACCTGACGCTACGTGAGGGTCAAGCTCTCCATTTCGTAGTGCCGTCGAGAGGAGATCGTCGGCCTGTTAGAACACGATAGTTGCCTGACGCCAGGACCGATGGCACTGTCTCGCGCCCGCTTGCCGCGTCCGCAGCGGCCTCTTTACCGCGGTGTTCCGGCCGGATCACCGCATCCTTCAAAGCCTTTCAGCATTCCGGCGTCGCCGTCGTGGAGCGTTGAACAAGCGGCTACCGGCTTCGAGGCTATCGGTGCTAGGTAGATCGAGCCCGATCTCGGCTGGCTCTACAAAATACCCCACCTGATTGTAAATGAAGGTGCGCAGGACGGCCTTCAGCGATGGACGCTCCCGTTGATCCGCCCGCGTGAGGCGGTGAGCCGCCCGTGCTCGGTCCTGCCTTACAGTCGGAATACGCCGTACTGCGGCGCGTCGATTGGCGCATTGAGCGAAGCGCTCAATGCGATTGCGAGGGCAGTTCTGGTGTCGACAGGATCAAGAATGCCGTCGTCCCAGATTTCCGAGGTCGCATAATAGGCACTTGACCGCTCGCGATATTCTTCAAGAATTGGCGCTCGAATGGCTGCCAATTCCTGGTCGGAGAGGCGCCCTCCGGCCCGAGCCAATTGTCTCGCCTTGACGTGGGTGAGAACTCCGGCGGCCTGCTCGGCGCCCATCGCAGATATCTGAGAATTCGGCCAGCTGAAAACGAATCGAGGATCAAACGCGCGTCCCGACATAGCGTAAGTTCCTGCGCCGTGCGAGCTATTACAAATAATAGTAAACTTCGGCACAGACGCTCCGGACACTGCCATGATCAGCTTGGCGCCGTCCTTGGTGATCCCACGTCGTTCATATTCGCGCCCAACCATAAAGCCAGTTACGTTCTGCAGGAAGAGCAGGGGCGTCCGGTTCTTGTCGCACAGTTGAATGAAATGAGCCCCCTTCAGCGCGCTGTCGCCGAACAGCACGCCATTATTGGCAAGAATCCCGATTTGATATCCATGAAGCCGCGCAAAGCCGCACACGAGTGATGTCGCATAGCGCGGCTGGTATTCTTGAAATCGGCTACCATCGACCAGACGAGCGATGATCTCCCGCATGTCGAACTGCGCTCGCGCGTCCTTTGGAATGATACCGTAGAGTTCGGATGCACTATAGGCGGGCGGCTCGGGGGCCACTCGATCGATCGATGTCTTCGCCGGTTGGCGGAAGCGAGCAACGACGTCGCGGGCAATCGCAATCGCATGGATTTCGGAGCTTGCGAAGTAGTCACTGGTGCCCGACACGCTGGTATGCATGAGGGCGCCGCCAAGTTCATCGGCGGACACTTGTTCGCCGGTGGCAGCCTTCACGACCGGAGGGCCGCCGAGAAAAATCGCTCCAGTACCTTCGACGATAATGTTGTACTCACTAAGCGCCGGGACGTAGGCCCCTGCCGCGGTGCAGTGGCCCATGACGATGGCGACCTGCGGCACTCCCACCTTCGAGAGAACGGATTGATTGCGGAGAATTCGACCGGCATGGTAGCGATCAGCAAAGAATTCCGCCTGCAAAGGCAGGAATCCGCCGGCGCAGTCGCACAGGTGAACCACCGGCAGACGGTTTTCGATGGCTATATCCAGTGCCCGCACGATCTTCTTGACCGAGAGCGGATACCATGCGCCGCTCTTCACGCTGGGATCGTCGGCGTGAACAATAACCTCTCGCCCCGCGACAATGCCGATGCCGACGACCTGGGCGGCGCCGGGCACCTCGCCGTCGTATGCCTTGTTAGCCGCCAGCGTCGAAAGCTCTAGGAACGGAGTTTCCGGATCGAGCAAGGCCGCGAGCCGCTCACGAACAAACAGTTTATTCTGCCGACGCAGCCGCTCGAAATCCCGCTCGGGCCGGTGGAAGCGGGCAATTCGTTGGCGCTCCTTCAATTCGGCGGAAAGTTGTCTGTTGTGCAGGTCGTTGCGACGAAATTCCTGCGAGTTCACGTCCGCCACGCAACCGATCCGCTGCATTTCAGCGCCCTTCCTTAGAGAGCGTGACCAGCACAGCATCGTGCTCGAAGCTCTCACCTTCCTTGACGTGAATTCGATCGACGATGCCATCCTGTGGTGAGCGTATGATCGTTTCCAGCTTCATGCTTTCAATCAGCATCAGTGCCATTCCCGCCGAGACCAATTGACCAGGCGAAACTGTGATCGCAACAACAAAGCCAGGCATCGGCGCCCGGGCCACCAGAGCGTGAGTCTCGTTATTCCCGGAAGCGCACGCTCGCAACGGGTCATTGTAGCGCAAAATGCGCGTCCTGCCGCGGATGTGGAGGTGAATGAGCTCGCCCTCGATGGCGAACCTGACCGGCTCGCTCTGGCCCGCAATGGTCAAGATGCCGCTAGTGTCGCTGCAATGGGTGAACGCGACAGGGGAAATCACCTGGTCTCGGAGATGGAGCCGGTAGCCCTGCTGGCTGGGTGAAAGCCACAATTCATGATATATGCCGTCGACCTCGAATGAGTGATACAAGTCAATTTCTCCAATTGCCGAGTGCTGCGTGAAGCTCGGGCACGGCATCGGCCGACTCGCGGACTGGTGTCGTCAGGAGAGCCGCAGATGCCAGGAACGCAGACATTCCGCCAGCAAAGTTGCCCGCTGCGAGCTGTGGGTTTTCTTCCAGGTAACCCGTATGGATCTGGCCACCGAGAAATGCCTCGTCGCAAAGAATTCGGGCGAGCAAGCTCGCGTTGGTCTCGCACCCAAGTAGAACCAGTTCGCGAACGGCGCGATGGGCTTTCAGAGCAGCCTCTATACGGCTTGGTGAATGCACGATGATCTTGGCGAGCATGGGATCGAACGACGGCGTGATGTGCTGGCCTTGCATGATGCCGCTGTCAATTCGTACGCCACCCGGATACTCGAGAAGAAGTACTTTGCCGGTGGTCGGGACGTATCCGCGGTCGGGGGCCTCCGCGCAAAGCCTGAGCTCGATTGCATGCCCATTTGAAACAATGTCGGACTGCGAAAGTGCAAGTTCGCGACCCGCTGCCGCATAGATCTGTTCGGCGATCAGATCGACGCCGGTGATCATCTCAGTCACCGGATGTTCGACCTGAAGGCGTGTATTCATTTCCAGAAAGTAGAACTCTCCGCCGCTGAAAATGAACTCGACCGTTCCTGCATTCTGATAGTTCGCTGCACGGGCGATACCGACGGCGGCCTCGCAAATCCGGGTCCGCAATTCTGGTGATAGCGCTGGCGCGGGCGCTTCCTCGATGATCTTCTGGAAACGGCGCTGGACCGAACATTCGCGCTCGAAGAGATGAACCAGGTTACCGAAGGAGTCACCGAGCACCTGTACTTCAATATGTCGCGGGCTTTCGATATATCGTTCAACATAAAGTCGGCCATCTCCAAAGTAGCGACGCGCTTCGCTGCTCGCCTGCTCAATGGCTACCTCCAACGTAGCAAGGTCGCGTACAATCCGCAGTCCCTTGCCGCCACCGCCCCCTGAGGGCTTCACGAGCAAAGGAACTCCAACAGCCCGCGCTCTCGAAACGAATGTCGCCGGATCATCTTCCTCGATGGCGCAGGGTGCGACTGGAAAGCCGTTGCGCTGAACGAAATTACGGGCGCGAATCTTGTCGCCCATTAGTTCGATAGTTTCTGGAGGGGGGCCGATGTAAGCAATACCGGCCTTTATCACTGTCCTGGCGAATTCCGCGTTCTCGGAAAGCATTCCATAGCCCGGATGTATTGCGCCGGCGTTCGCCTTGTGGGCGGCAGCGATGATCTGCGGGATGTCCAGATAGCTTGCGATCGGCGTGCGGCTGCTGATTGGAATAGCCAGGTCGGCCATTGAGACGGCCGGGGTTCCCGCGTCAATCTCATGGTAGGCAATTGCAGAACGAAGCCCAAGCTTGTTCAAGGTTTTGATGATACGTGCGGCTATCTCACCTCTATTGGCGATCAGAACGGTATCGAAGGGTAATTTATGCATTCGCCTATCCAGACAAGCGCGATGAACCAGAGCGTCGGTCAATTATAGGCGGCCATGCTCGTCACCTGACCTCGAGTGACCATCCTGCAGGTCACGCTGGACCACTTCTGTGGATGAAGCATACGAACAGGCCGCCACATCTTCACTTCGAGTCGCTGCTTTTCTTGCCAGTGTCTCGCACGGAGATCACGTAGCGACATTGCGGACTGAGGCTCGCTTGCCTGGATCTGAGGCAGGCAGTGATAGCGGTGCGATCTGGTATGTGGCTGCTACAAAGGCGGAACACGTCCTCCATGCAAGCCTCTTTCTCCTCCGCGGTCGGCGCTTGGTCGCGCGCGTTGACCGCCGCGGGCATTCCAGCTGTCATTGCGACGGCAAGAGCGATGGCGTAGTAGATCTTGAGGCGCGAAGCCAACTGAGTTCGTTGATTTTGAGTCATGATATCCCTTCAAGTCGGTGGGGCTGCGGTATTGTTCTTCCTGCGCGAAACGCAACATGACCTGGCAACCGGGAAACAGGCCGGAAACTGCTTAAGTATGGTGCCGGCAAGCTCGTTCTTCCGCATTGCGGTCCTGACTGTCCGGTGCTGGTCATCTGTCCGCCAGGACAGAACGACACCTGCCGTAGTGGCGGAGCCCCGCGAGCGGAAGCACTGGCGGCTGAGCTGGCCGAGCAAATGATCATTTTGGAGCTTCCGGTGATTGTGCGGTCGATGCATGCCTGAATGTCGCGAGGCATTGCTTGGGCGTGACATGTGCTTAGGTACTCTGGCTCAGCCTAACCGTCAGCCGACTCATGACGCCGTAGCCGCGCGACGCCGGGTCGAAGGGGCCGGGCCAGCTATCGAGACAGAGAGATCAGGCAAAGCCAGGTGCGCTCAAGCCATTGTTGATCATGCATTCGGTCGTGCAGAGCGAACCATGTGGCGCGAGCCGAGACCATGTTTGGTGTAATCGCGCCTGTGTTCCACCCTATGTGAAGACGTCGGGTGGGGCATCTGGGATGGAGCCTTCGTCTTGCGTCCGTTCCGGTGAGGCTACGGTGATGGGAGCGCCTGCCGTGCAGATCTCGAAACGCGGAATTTCGTCCAGCCGCGACAGCAACAGCCTGCGATGAAGCGCGGACAAGCGTGCATCTTGAGGATCTTGTAGTCCTTATTGGGTCGTGCCACGTGAGTTTAGATTTTTGAGACATTCGCAATTCTCTCATGGCCCGTCAGGGAGCGTCTGGATTGTCGGAGGTGGGTCCGACTTGTTCAGGATCGTACAATCTAACGCTACGTGCGATTCAAGCCCCTTCGTACGTCCGATCGTCTGAGGATGTCGGAGGGGTGCATTCTTCGTAAGGAGCCTCGGCTGCAACGCGCACCTTGGTGCTTCTGAACAGCGGCTGTGCATGGCGAATCCGCTTCGGCCCGGGGCCTCGAGCGTCGCTGTTACGTGATTATACGGAGAGCCGGTGTCGCATTTCTTTGATCTGCGAATTGCATGCTCGCGGCATGAATCCGAAAAGTAAACTCTACCAGCCCGAGCACTGGCGAAGCCGTGCGGAAGCAACGCGAAAGAAAGCAGAAGCGCTCACTGACGGCAAACCCAAGGACAGGCTGCTTAAAATTGCCATGGAATACGACAAGCTGGCTCGGCGTGCCCAAGTGTGGCAGACGCGCAAAAACGAGGACGATACGTGGCCTGAGCAAGAGCTGTAAGTCGCTCCGGTTCGATAAAACGGCCCAGCCTGTTGATCGCTACCCGACCCAATGGCTAGGCAAATGTTGCTCAGCAGGCAAGTCACCGGCGCTTGGCGGGACGTTGAGGCGGCGCCGTATGGCGAGGCCCGGCGGTCCTGTGCCGCGCTCCAGATCGCGACACGTAGGTCGAGGGCGGAGCAGGCCGCCTGCCCAACGGCCACTTCAGGTCTACTCGTTTCGTCAGCTTCTCGAAAGCTAATCCTCTTATCATGAGGATGCTGGAACCCTAGACCTTGCAGTCAATCCGTCGCGCTGAACGTAGAAGGCCGGATGCCATCGGCACGCAGCCCGTGTTGAGCTGTGACAGGTCAGTGTTTGGCACTTCGTCGCGGCTGCAATCCAAGCCGGCAAGCTGGCGGCATATCAGGTTTGCCAATTCGAGACATCTGCGTCATGCCTCAGTATTTCGTTTGCGTTGGTCGGAGGGGCGGATTTTATATCCAGGTAGCGGCGCCAAGTGTGGACTTGAACCAAGTCCGTGAAAGAGGTCTCCACGTGCGATTGATGGTGCGCATACGTTGCAGCCGCATGCGAGAGGCGTCCGAAGATCCTCGCGCCTTTGCTATCGGTGATATTATTTCAGAAGATCGCTCTGATGATCCAGTAGAGACCAACCCAAAGCAGCGCATTTATGAGGAGTGCGGCCAGCGGCCACAGGTTCCACCGCCTTTGCGCCTGCCGGGAGCGACAATCGGCGCCGTAACGCTTGATCGTTGGGTGCTTTGGTGCGCGCCAATGCGTCATTTCATCAGACGCCGCGCTGGTCCACGGAAAAATGCCAGGCTTTTCATGCCTCGTATCACTCATAAGTTCGCAGTCCTCTCGCGAGTATCAGAATCCTTGTTGTTGCGCGGCGAGCATCCGGCCGATGATATGCTCGCGCATCGTCGATACAGGGAGGTCGCGTTCCGTCACCACAGCAATCTGCATGCCACGACGGAGAAGTGCCGGCATCGCTTTGATAGAAGAAAAAGAGCGTCTGTCGGCGTTGGCGACACGGAGTCGCTATCCGTGGTCGGATTCGCGACGTCGACGTCTGAAAGACAACACCCGCATTAGCAGCAAAAGGGTGTGCGCTTCGCTAGCGCCATACCGGAAACAATGCGTTAGGAGTTGCATTGTAGTGACGTGGGAAGATCGGCCGACGGTCGCAGTTGCAGTCGATGAGATCGAGTAATCATTGTCTCTGAGCGTTAGCTTACAAGGAGGCACCGATGGCAGGCGACCCGCTGTATGTTATCAGCTCGAAGACAGTTCATGCCAAGCGTCCGCGGCTCTGGTGCGAGCCCGTTCGATTTGGCCCCCATACAACTCAATCGTGGTCACATAGATGACCGCATTGGCACTGGTTCAGACCCGGCGAGAAGGTTGCGAATGATCAAGTACGACCTCACGAAGCAGCAATATTTCCGCGAAGCGTCACCTGGTGCCGCCACTGGTTTTGCGAGCCATCATGGAATGTAGATGTCAAAGGCCATTATAGGGAGCATGCCATCATGACGATCGATTCATTGAAGACGAGGTGACGGGCCAAGAGACGCCGATTTCATGTGCTCCCAGATCGCCATGAGACATGGATGGGCACGGGCAGGAACGCTTTGCTTGAAGCGCGAAAGCTCGATGGCAGACATTACTGTTGCTGATGCGCGCGCTCTGTTCGGCGATGTGCGGCCAGCACTGGCTGGCATCGATGAGAAGATGCTTCGCATGGAGGGGCTTGATGACGGAGTTGTCCCGTGAGCGAGCCCGTCGGACCACCATGAGCGGGAAGGTGCAATCTGCGGCTGAGTCGCCATCGCGCATATCGTGCACGGCTCGTAGTCAGGCAATCAGCGGCCCTTGAGAGCGTTAGTCGGCCGCAATGCGAGCGTTAGAGGGCTAATAAGAGGAGAACGAGTGATGATGGACATCTGCGGCTTTCTCGGATGGTTCGCCGAAGACTGGTATAGGAACGCTGGGCCGAGGACCGAGCCGGTTGATGAGTCGCGAGACAACGTCATCTACGTCGACTTCAAGGCCATCCGAGAGGCAAAGGAGGGAGTGTGCGAGCGCAAATCATAGAGAAGCTGGAGGCCGGCCGCGTGCAATACGGCCAGTTCGCTACCTTTCCTGGATCCGGTCCTTGCGGCCTGTTCTTTGTGCAGGGGCCTTGCGGGTGTGAACTCAAGATAAGTGGATTTGTCCGTCCCGGCTGGGAGCACGTCGCTGTCTCGACGCCGCGGCGCTGTCCGAACTGGGAAGAGATGTGCTTTGTCAAAGACCTGTTCTGGGATGAAGAGGAGTGCGTCATGCAGCTGCATCCGCCACATTCGCAGTATGTGAATAACAGCCGATATTGCCTGCACCTGTGGAGACCCACTCATCGGGACATCCCAATGCCGCCGCCAAGCTTTGTAGGCATCGTTGGGCTAGGGCCATCAGAAGCGGCAATGTTGTTTGCGCGGATTAGCGCGACAGCATGATGGGCTGAGTTAACGATATCCGAGCGGAAGATGAGGCCGAGCGGGTGCAGAAGACCAGTTGGGCACCGCCGGAATGAGGCGTCGCAAGCGGAAATATGTCAGGGCCGATCGCCTGTTGCAGTGTGCAGGGGTGGGCTGAGCTGAATTCGCTGCCGTCAAGAAGGAGCCGCTGACAGTGCACTGATCCGGTTCAAGAGATTTCTCGTATGTCCAGGCCCCGCCTCGGCCACGAGGCGGGGGCGCCGTTACCCTGACTGCATCCTGGAATTGCTCAAGCGAGGCCTGCCGGTCGCTGTTGCAAGAGCGGTTAGCTCGTCGGCCACCACCCCGCATCTGGAGCGGGGCTGGTGAGCAGAGACGGTCGAGTCACGAAATAGCCAGCTGGGCGGTAGCTTCGTCAAGCTTATCTGGTAGTCAGCTCGTCGTCAGCTTGCCGCAACATCATTCGCAGGCAGGGCGTAAACAGCCCACGCTCGCTCTGACGAAACGTACGCTGAAGAGGCAGGCGAACCGGCATGTATAATCGAGTTAGTGCCCAATCCACGCGCTCTAATCAAACTGACGAACCGAGTCAGTCGGCAGACAGTAGCGAATTTGCGCTAACACTGACGGATCTCGCTCAACGGCAGAGCCCGCCATCCGGGGAATTGTCCGACGGAATGGGGCTCTGCTGCAGCAAGCCACATACCTCAGATGCAAACATTTACATTCCAAGCACCTCGTCCCCCAGCACACCCTCTCTATCCTCCAGCTCAAATCCATCCTCTCCAGCGAGGCCTATCCGTCCTCTGTTTGAATACAGGACTGCTGAATTGCCCGGGGCCAATGTCAACGGCATCTGCGTTGGATTGGCAGCGGAGTGGCTCCTCAATCTCCCAAGCAGCCCTTCATCCCGGATGAGGGTGCTGCGCCCGGGTACTCAAAATCACAGCTCAGCGGCAGTGCGGCAGCAGCGGTATGAAGAACTCAAGAGTCTGTTGCGAAGCGATAGGGCGGAAGGTTCTCACAACCTTCAGGCAAAAAGCACGATGTTACGCGAAGCCGGCCTAGAGCCGTCCGCCAAACAGACGCGATATAGATTTGGTACATCTTCGCGCATTGACCAGATCGTGAACGAGGTCACCGACGATCCATCGATCTATTTGGTCAGCTTGCGTTTCGCTGCAGGTGGCGCCCACACAATCGCAACGTCGACATCGAATGGAATGACGACCCTCTTTGATCCGAACTATGGAGAATTTACTGTTCGGTCAGATCAGATGGGTGAGTTGTTCAAAAGTCTTGACGACCGTTACAGCAACCTGAACGGATATGATATATCGACTGTCGTCACACAAAGGATGACGTGAGTGTTTCGGAGATTCCAGCGGACCCTGCCGATGCCCACGCGCGGATCCTTTCGCGATCGATACCGGAACAGCCGCATCGCCTCGACAGTGCAACACCACGGCCGGGAACACGGATTTTGCCGCCCTGAACGTGCGCCCGACGTCATACCGGAGCTCACCGCGGCCCTTCAGATGTTGGAACGGTACGCTCGACGGAGAAGCTCTCGGAAAGTAGTGCAGCGAGGGATCGAATGTTCAGAGATAGAGGCTGGCCGATCACTCAGGTTGATGAGCTCGTGCCCTCGCGCGTCAAAGCCTGAATGGCCTGCGCTTGCACTCAAGCGGGACCGACGGCTGCCCGTTAGAGCTTGCCTGAAATCGGGCTAGGCTCCTCGTGTGGGTTTCAATGCCTTACACGCCCTTTGCGCTCAGGGCTAAGAGCGCGCACCAGGCATCCACCACAGCCGGCACAAGCTGTAGTTCGTCTGCTTCGGAATCATCGCAGGCCTCTTCTCTGCTGACGTCGCCAGCCAAACAGCTGCTGCGGCGGCAATGCATGCGTCGCACCACTGAACAAACCGAGTCGACGCTCGCCACGAGCTCCGCAACAATCTGCGCCTTGTCCTCGTCGCTGCACTTCCGCTGATGTCCAGTTCTGGTGAAGTCCTCAAGCCTCGAACCGACACGAAGCAGCGCGGGCGCGACTCGGCGCTGGTCGGGCTGGGATGGATCAGACGCTGTCCCTGCCACGCCCGCACTACCGATTGAAGTTAGCAGAAACGTGACTCGGCGCCCAAAAGCCCCACGCATACACAGGGCAAGCGCTGTCCCTACCACGCGCCTCTAACTTCAACGGCGTTGTACGCGGACTGGCTTTCCGAAAGCTGACGAAACCCGACGCGATTCACAAAACGAAAAGCGGCCGGTGTGGGTCGATGCCCTCTGTCTGGAACCCGCCAATCTGGCCAGCGGATCGCCCGATGCGGTTGTCAGGCCTGAAGCCCCCGATCACTACCAGTGTCGATTACCGCCGCCGCTAGCTAGCGCATCCGCCGTGCTCGGATCGACCAAGTTGCCGTTGGCGCCGTGCCGGTAAAGACGTGACGACCTCGATCCGCGGCAGGTGCGCCGGCAAGGCGCCACGGCGCTTGCGAGCCCGTACCTCACGGCCTTTGCTGGCCTAATCGGTGATTAGGCGTAAGCGGTGCGGCTTTACTGAGCCGCCTGTTAGGTTCGTGACCAATGTTGGAGAGCTGACGATACGCAGGCTGGGACCAAGCGCAAAATCAGCAATTTCGGTTGGCGCGCCGCTTGCTTTGTTCTCTGCGTCATCACCGATCGCTTCCAAGGAAGCGGGTCGTTGGCCCGATAAACCAGAGGCGGGAAGATTAGCTATGGTGGAAGCCGAGGTGCGACGATACGTCAAGAAGCTCGCGAAAGAGGGGCGTCCGCTCGAAAACCTCCAACAGAGCGCGAGAGGTTTTGCACGGATTGCGGGGGCCGATTTGAAAAGGCGCAACCCAACAGCGTCCATAACCTAGTCAAGCCGCGTGCTCCTCTTGCTTTCCGGGCGAAATATCTGGGCATCTGTTTGGGTATTTCCGGGATGTGGTGGAAGTCATTTGTGCAGATATGAGTAAAAGCCCGACTATCCCGCCGATAAATGTAGCGACCACGCATCCTGTGGATGTGTATATGTCCCCCGTCAACTTGACAGCCAATGGCAGAGCACATCTGGGTCACGCTGCTGGGCCATTTCTCAGAATGGATATCGTACAGAAACATCTGAAGAGAGCGGGGCATCATGTCCGCTCTGGACTGACGACCGACGGCTTCGAGAACCATGTCTTGGTCCGAGCGCTCCGTGAGAACATTGACCCCTCGGACCTGGCACATGGCTTCCATACTAGAATTGTTGAGGATCTCGCCTCCGTAGGTATCGTTTTCGATCATTTCGATGATCCGGCGTATGGCAGGAATCTGCAGCGCTTCTCGAATGTCAGCAACGCGCTCATGGATGCCTTGTTTGCAGCGGGCTCGCTCCATTTCCGCGCAGCACGCTTACCAGTGGACGACGCGGGCTCTACTGCCATGCAACCAGAAGAGCGCTTCTGCATTGGAGGCTGGTTTGGTGCAACCTGTCCAGTGTGCGAGGCATCTGCGGGTAGCTTCTTCTGCGAACAGTGTGGATATCATTTCGAGCCCGAAGAAGCTCTGAATCCGGTATCGAGGCGAGGGCGGATCGTAGAATGGACGGACAACATTTCCGCCTTTCTTTCAATTTCGGGAAACGACCGACTTCTCCGGGCGTGGGACGAGGCAGCCGTCGAATCTAGCTTTCTGGATATAGGGAAGCGGTATGTCGCACGCAAAGGACAGCAAATGCGATTGACAGTACCAGGCCTGCACGGGCTGGCTTGGGATTCGGGGCGTTTCGACAGCCAGCAGATATTGTTCAGCTACTCCTCGTTACTCTACGCTCATTCTCTCTATTGCGGGGATAAAGAGACAGAGGACTCCGGCAAGCTCAATCCTTTTGCCCGTGATTCCGATACTTTCCTGATTGGCGCCACCGGCATCGATAACACAATTCCGATGCTTGTCGGAGTTACAGGATGCGCATTGGGCCAAAACTCGTTTCGTCCATTTGATCGAATTTTCTTTAATCATTTCCTTAGACTGAACGGATCGAAGTTCTCCACTAGTCGCAGTCACGTGATCTGGGCGGGTGAAATCACTCGAATTCCAAATATATCCATTGATGTTCTTAGAGTGTACCTGTCGGAAATCTGCCCGGAAGAAACCGAGACCGATTTGGTGTCAGAGCGGTTAGTCGATCGTTACAACGTAGTTTTCGATAGGATATCTGTAGCCATTGATCGCTGCACCGACTCCTTAAGCGCGATGCCGGCGCTCACCGGGTGTCACGTAGATGACGCGATGATGATCGCGCTGGATCGCCTCTACGAGCGGCAGTGCGCCGTCCTTTCGCTAGACCACCTGCGAGTGTCGCAAGCTTCGAGGGCGGTTATCGAATGGCTCGATTGTCTTGATGACAAGCCGGACCATCAGACGGCTTACACATGGCTGATGGGGTTCAGTATACTGGCCTGGCCGCTGATGCCCAAAATAACAGAAGCCTTGTGGTACTGGCTAGGTCATAGCGGCCATCCCGTTGCAGCATGCGCTTCGACGCCTTCATCCCAACGGATCGGAACAGTACCAAAAATCCATGGGTGCAGGTTAGCGGCTGCAGATATTGATCGATGCCTCCCGGGGAAAATAGTAGCATGACACCTGCAGCGAACGTCGTTCCCGCCGAGAAATTGCCCAATCAAGTCCCGTTGGAGATCTCAATCCCCTTTATGCTTGGCAGTATCAGCGTGGCCGCATCCTACGGCTCGAGCTTCTTTCTCGTGGATGCTCTGCGGTCCTTTCGACAAAGCGCCACGACAGCCGGAGCCGTTATTTCGACCGGTACGATCGCCACAATACTGTGTTCGCTCGTAGCTGGCCGCATCGCGGACTCACTGGGCGTGATGCGAACCATCACCCTTGCCGCAGCGATGATGGCGATGGCGATGATATGTTTCGCATCAGCGCAAACTTTGACGCTTTTCGCTTACGTCGGCGGGCTTTTTCTTGGCATTGGATGGTCAGTCTTCTACATACTAGCGCCGCTTCAAGTCCTGGGTCACGTGCGAGCTGATGCTCGTATCAAGTATCTTACCTTGCTTTCGGGATCTCAAATGCTGGGCATCGGGCTTGCTGCCCCCCTCGCGCGCACCGTCGCGGAAAGTTCTGGTTCCTACATCGCGGTTTACGCTTTATTCGCGGCTGCATGTCTCGTTGGTGCGATGCTTTTGGAGTTCGCCGGTAGGGCCCTGGCGCAAGCTCCTCAGATCAAAATGCCAACTGTACGACTCACCCTTGAAGGCGTGCTAGGAGCCCTCAAATCGAACACGCGCTATCCGATAATCATGATAGGCCTCGGGGCATGCGCTTTCGCCGGTCTTTCCACGTTCCAGACGCTTTACGCGACATCGAGGTCGCAATCTGCCGACACGTTCTTTCTTGTATTCACGCTGACATCCGTCTTCCTGCGGTTTGCGGTGGCCCCGATAATTGGAAAGTTTCGTCTTGAACGTGTAGCCGCGTTTCTTATCGTGTGCACTATCGCCGGGCTATTCATCCTATTCATGAATGCAGGTAGTGCGGCGATCTACATCCTCGGGACAGCGATGTTCTCACTGGGATACGGGCTGAGCTATTCGACTCTGAACGGTATGGTTGTTTTCATTGCAGGTACGGATGGGACATCATTTGCCGTTGCTTCTCAAGTCTTCACGCTCTCCTATTTCATTGGCTTGTTCGGATTTCCATACATCGCCGGGCAGGTCGTGAAAGCCAGCAGCTTCGATGAACTGCTAATCAGCATGATGATGCTGATCGTCGCGAATGGTGTCCTTCTGGCAACTCAAGTCGTCTCGACCGGCCGGAAGCATTGAGCGGCTGTTTGCAAGGATCATGGGATGCTGAAGCACGGCAACAGCGTTGACGTAATCGCGATCGGTGCAGGGCCGGCTAATCTGAGTTTGGCAGCCCTCGCAGCACCGATTCCGGAAATCTCTTTGCGAATCCTCGAAAGTTCAGAAACGCTTAGATGGCATCCCGGTCTGCTTCTGGACGGTGCCGTTATGCAAACCAGCCCGCTAAAGGACTTGGTAACACCCGCGGATCCGACGAGCGCGTACAGCTTCCTGGCCTACTTGCATGATAAACGGCGGATCTACCAAGCCATCATCCGAGGACTCGCGTGCGTTAGCCGTAGTGAATTTGACGATTATTTGCGATGGGCAGCGGAAAAGCTGGCTAACGTTCAGTTCGGCGAGCGTGTTATTGCAGTCGAACTGCGCGACGAATCCTTCGATGTCATAACTGGTCGCCGCAACTACCAAACCAGTACGGCGGTGCTGGGCGTGGGTCGGGTCCCGTCTATTCCTGATTGGGGCAGGAATGCACCGCCAAACGAGGTGTTTCACAGCAGTACCCTCCTCGTGCAGCGCCGCGAGCTTTCAAGCAAGCGTGTTGTGGTCGTAGGTGGCGGCCAAAGCGGCGCTGAAATATTTCTTCGTCTCCTGAGGGGGGCATACGGTCCGCTGGAAGCCCTGACCTGGGTGACGCGCCGGGCAAACATATTCGCCCTCGAAGATAGCCCCTTCGTCAATGAATGGTTCTTGCCGCAATATGGCGGCTGGTTCTTTGAGCAAAGCGAATCCACTCGGAAGCAAATTCTTGAGCGGCAGTCATTGGCGAGCGATGGCGTCAACTCCGCGACACTTCGCACGATCTACAGTGCACTTTACGATCGCGAGGTCCATCGCGAGTCGTACCCGGCTCACGTGGAAATACGCGTCGACACCACGGCGGACGAGTTGCGCAGCGTGTGCCCGTTTCGCCTGGGCTTACGTCAGCAGACGACAGGTATTTGCTCAGAACATGTCGCTGACATTATCGTCTTGGCCACCGGCTACCGCACTGAGATCCCTTCGTTTCTAGAGCCGATCGCAAGCCGACTGACGGTTGTCAGCGCGCCCGGCGGCTCTCGTGAGATCGTGGTCGAGGAGGACTTTTCGGCTCGTTTTGACGGTCCCGAAAGATGTCGTTTGTACATACAGAACGGCGCACGCTTTCAACACGGCATCGCTGATACGAATCTCAGCTTGGTCCCTTGGCGTGCTTCGACCGTCCTCAACTCGATCATCGGCCGGGTGGCTTACGATTGCGGGCCTGCAACGGGCGCCGTCAAGTGGCCTAGCGCGGGGGTCGAGAGCTCCCGTTGAGCGGCGAGCGGTCGGCAGCATGCCGCGATCCAGCAGGCATTATTGGGAGTAGATCATGAAGAATGCGCAGCTGATGACCTTAGGCGACATAACGGTCTATAGCCCCGGTGTACTAATACAGAACGTCAAGGGAATAGGTGATCCCAAGACCACTTGTCCGGTTGAACTCCTCGAATTCCGGCTCGATCCGTTCGCGGTGTCGACGCCTCATTCCCATCCTTCCACCGAGATCTGGCGAATCACGAGCGGCCACGGTCAGGTGATGACCGATGATGGTGAGTTGGCCGTCAAGTCAGGGGATCTTGTGTTTCTGCGACCAGATCGAACCCATTATTTGGAAAATCGCGGCAGCGAAGTTCTGAGCGCCTTGTCCATCTCCTGGAAAGAAACCCGATGACCGACAGAATCTATGACCTAGCGGTCATTGGCGCCGGCGTCATGGGGCTCACTGCCGCCTTCATCGCAGCGAGCGGTAGCCCGAAGAAGAGAATCGCCATCTTCGAACGGGACATCGTTGGGGCAGGTGCCAGTGGGTTGGCCCCCGGAATCCAAATCAACATTTGTCGGAACGAGAAGGAAAGGAGCCTCATCAATCGTGGTTCGACATTCTGGCGAGAGGTCTATCCCCAATGGCCCAATGGCCGAGACTGTGATGTGTTTTGGCTGACGCGCGATCCCAACGAACTCGCGCGACGGAGCAGCGTGGGCGGTACCACCCCATCAACATCTTTCGCGCTGGCCGAGAGACTTTCCTCGCTGCCGCGGTTTTTAGTTCCGCCCGACGTGGCCGTGTCGCTGGATCGGGGGTCGTACTGCCCAGTCGATTCCATTCTTCAGGATCTGGCCCAAAGGCTCAAGACCGTCGGGATTTCGATTTACGAGGGCAGTTCAATTGAAAGGATATGGCAGGGACCAAGCGATATCCTTCTTCAGACCTCTCATGATAGCGAAATCTCGGCAAGTCGGGCCATCCTTGCAATTGGCCCCTGGTTACCAGAGTCACCATTGCGTCGGCATCTTACAGACGAACCGCGATTGCGAGTAAAAAAAGTCGTCGCGCTTCACCTGGCGGCGCGCCCCACCCCAAACTGTCCAATGATCGGCTTGTTCGACGACTACGCTTTCCTCATTCCCATGATTGAGCAAGGATATTGGTTGTTCAGTTTTACCTCGCAGGAATGGGATGTGAGGCCCGACATCAATGGGCTGCGCGTCAGCTCGGATGATCTGGCGCGTGCCACCGCAATACTGGCAAAATGGTTTTCCTCTGACGTTCCCGCAGTGGCGTCAGTGCGCGTGTTTTGCGACTGCTATTCTGAGGATGGTGTCCCGTTCTCCCGTGCAGCCAGAGATGTCGCCGGTCTGCATGTCATTGGTGGTGGTGCGGGTAACGGCTTTCGTTTTGGGCCCGCGTGTGCGGAAGAGGCCGTACGATCCCTGTATTCTCCGTATCGACATGTCGGCGCGACATGAGGGGAAGGCATATGCCGGATACGATTGGTATCGAAGCCAACCTCTCTCATAATTTTGCAGATACCGGTTATGGCGTTACCTCGAGATCGACCATGATTGTTGATCTCAGCGCCATTGAATCCAATTATCGGAGGTTTCAGGCGCTTGCGCCGTACAGCGCGTGCGGCTTAGTTGTCAAGGCAGACGCCTACGGTCTTGGCGCGGCGCGTATAGCGCCGTTTCTCGCTCGTATTGGCTGCAGGCATTTCTTCGTAGCCGATGTGGAGGAAGGTATCGCCGTGCGGGATGTGCTGCCATCATCTGCGAGGATCTACCTGCTTCACGGCGTTATGCCAGGTATGGAGCCGGCTGCCGAGCAGCATGATTTATTGCCAATCCTGAATAGCAGCGAACAATTGGATGCATGGCTTCGGCATTGCCGGCTTCGCAATCGGGCGTTGCCCGCGGGTATTCATGTCGACACGGGCTTGTCCCGACTAGGGTTTCCTATCGATGAGTTGCACAAACTCGCCAACGATGAAAACGGGCTGTCGGAGTTGCCTATAGCGCTGTTCATGAGTCAACTCGTTTCCGCGGAGTTGCGAAATGAGGTCAGTCTTCAGCAATTAGATCGCTTCCGCGAATTGACCCATTTGTTTCCGAAAGCTATTCTATCACTATCGAACTCGGCGGGACTATTCGCCGGAAGTGAATTTCATTTTGACCTCATAAGATCGGGTGGAGGGATTTTCGGCTTCTCGACCTCCGATGATCCCGACTTCAAGCCATCGCAAGTCGTCCGTCTGCGAACGCAAATCATTCAATGTCGAAAAGTGAAGCAGGGGGAAGCTATCGGATACCACAGGTCCTACACAGTGAAGAGGCGGATGCGTGTCGCTACAGCGTCCATTGGTTATGGAGACGGGTTTCCGCGTATTCTGGGCAATCGGGGGCACGTTTTCGTATGTGGTACCCGTGTGCCAATCGTCGGCTTAGTTTCGATGGATCTTATTACTATTGACGTAACGGATCTGCCCGAGAGTTGGACTCCGCCGGGTACCGTGGTCGACCTGATCTGCCCCGAGCAAACAGTTGGGGATGTGGCTTCAGCCGCGAAAATGCTGAGCGATGAACTGACCACCGCGATCGGACGGCGGTGCCGTAGGGTGTATGCTTCAGCCTAACGAGATGATAGGAGGCACCCGTGGACTCACCCGCCCTCCACTCCCGGCAAGTCAATCGAGCGATCTATCTGGGCGACGAAGGGATACGTCTCATGCGTCCGAACTACTTCACCACTCAGGTGCGTCAGTTCCATGACTGTGAGAGAGTCTTCTATCTCGATCTCTTGTGCTCGAACCGATACGATTTGATCATTGAGGTAGGTTGTAGTTGCTATCGCCTCATCGGCGTCAAAAAGGCCGACAATGACTATCTTGGGATCGACATAAACCCACCTCGTGCACGACGGCTAAAAAAGGGAAATGGAGCAGTTATCCGCTGTGAGGCCAACAAATTCTTCAAAAGAACGCGGCTGATCGATGAGATAATGCGGCGATATGACGGAAGGGTACTTTGTATATTGCCGTTTAATTTTCTTGGTACGATGGATGCGCCAATGGAGTTTCTCGCACGGGTGTGCCAGGCGCCCTTTGATCTCGCTTTGTCGCTCTTTTCAACTAGCGAGACGGCAACCGTAGCTCGCCTGGAATACTACAATCTTTGCGGCATCAACGTCCAGGGTGTGGTGCGTACCGATGACTATGTCCGCTTGGACTGCTCCAACGGTTTTCAGGCGTTCGCTTTCGATCCGCTCTTTCTGAAGAACCGCATATCGACCTTTGGCTTCCGCTTGAATGAAGCAGGGTATTATGACGTCTGTAACTTCCTCCATTTCAAAAAGAGCGGTCCTGAAGATTGTTCGCCTTGTAAGGCAAACTGAAGGGCTTGGGCTTTTGCGTGTGGGGCGGCACTGCGTCGTTGTTTAGGCCGACCTACGAACAAGGGTGGTACATGGCGTTTTTGGGCGTATTACGAGAAAGATCTGGAAAACGCGGTCCCGATCGCAGGCGGCCGGGCGCAAAAGCACGGTGGCGTCAGTATCGAACATGGGAGCCCCCGAAACTGTGGCCTGGCCATCACGACAAGGGGCGGAAACGTACTCAAGTTCATGGTGGCGGCTCACCGTTGTCGAGCCGCAGCGGCCGAGGAGGGGGCGCCGGCTGCTCCCTTGCTGCGCCGCCGGCCGACGTGGACGCCGTCAGCGCCGGCGCGTTGCCGGGAGCGAGCTCGGGATAAGGCCTCATAGCAGAGCCTGCCGGATTCAGAAGGCGGCAGTGCTCGGCGACGCCTCGGCTTTCCGCAGCTGCGTCGCCGCGCGCGGCACCACGACGTGGAAAGACGTCCGGACCGCGAGCTAGATGTCAGACGTACTGCACCAATTTGAGGTAATCGTCTGTGAGGACAGGTGAGCGAATCGAACAAGCCGCGTCTTGAAGGAAGGTGGTCAGAGTCCGGCTGGCCCGATTGCGGCCTTCGAAAGATTGCCGTGCTGGCGCGCGAGTACGGAGAGTTGCTAATTCGGAACTGACCAGGTCAGCCGCTGCTGCGGCGCAATCTGAGGCGGAGAAGCAACCAGCAGACATGACAGCCTGTGCCAGTCCCAGTGTGGTGAGCCAACCCGCATAGATCAGCACGGCACCGTCTGTCTCATTGAGCGCGGAGAGTTCCTCAATTGCAGCAGCATGGACTGATGCCGCACCAACAGACCGAAAGAGATCGGCTATCTCGTCACGCGTGGCTTTAGAGAGGAGGCAGCGGCCGAGATGTGATAGGAGCGCCTCAGTCGGACCTTCGAAGATGCGGAGGATGCGAGCGTCTCGATAGATCTTGGCTAAAGGCGTTCCCTCATCGTAACCACGGCCACCTAACAGCTGGACACATTGATCAGCGACAAGGCCGCACCACTCCGAGGACAAAACCTTCGTTGCCGACGCAAGGTGGACGTTGGGCGCGCCCTGCGCTGAAACAAGTCGGCAGGATGCGGCCAGCATCGCCTTCACGACTTCCCGCCGCAGCACCATCTGCCCAAATAACTGCTCGATGTAGCTGTTCTCGATCATGCGCAGTTTACCGAGTCGACGATGGCTTGCATAAGAGGCTGCGACCTGGATAGCGCGCTCAAGCGCTCCAAGACCCATAGCAGCCACACCGATACGGCCGCGGTTCATACTAGATGCCGCCGCGCCCCAGCCGTCTTGATCGCGAGAGAGCACGTAAGCACGCGGCACCTCGACATCCTGGAACTCCAGACTATTCTGAATAATGCCACGTAGACCGAGTGTGCGATGCTCGTGCGTGACCTTTAGGCCTGGAGCCTGCCTGTCAACGAGTACACCAACGAGCCGGCCTTTCGCATCAGGACCAGACGCGCGCGCAAAGCAAACGATCCAGCGAGCCCAGTCAGCGAGGCCGATCCAGATCTTGCGGCCAGAGATACGAACTTTATCTTCGCGCATAAGAGCCGAAGCCTCTATATGCCTCGGGGCAGAGCCAGCTCCAGGCTCCGTCAAAGCGAAAGCGCAGAGATCGCCGCGTGTTGCACCCCAAATGATATTTTTTTGTTCGGGGATGTGCGGTGCCGCTTCGATGCAGGGCAAGGCCAGGAAGTTATGGATAACGAGCGTAGAGGCAGCGGAGACATCGAAGGATGCAGTGGCGGAGATGAGGTTGACGGCCTCTTGCAAGGGAAGAGCTAATCCGCCGTGCTCTCCTGGTGTGGTGAGCCCGAACAGTCCATGCTTTGCCAATATGCTGTGTAGGGTCGGAGGGAATGCTCGGCGGTCATCCGCGTCTGCGAAATTCAGCTGACTGAGGTCAGCGATCAAACCGGAGTATAGTGCAGCTGCACGGCGTTCAGCTGTGCGTTCCTGCGCCTCCCCGCATTGGGCGTGAACCTGAGTATACATAGCCATAAGGCCCACAATGATCCCGGCCGCGCTTCGTGCCAATTCATCCCCGTGGCTAGCTCGGCTACACATTGGTATAGTGTGGATGCAAGCGCAGTATAAGCGCGTTGTCTGGATCGGGACTTATTGCGGCCGCCGCGCGGGCTCCCATCAAGGATGCGTCTTGTCGACATGACCTATCGAGGGCGCACGCTCGTTTCAGTGACCTCCCATTCTCCTCAAGACTCACTCAGGTTGTCGATTGGTGTTTCGTCCCAAAGAGAGCCGCCTGGGGAAAGATCCGTCATGGACCGATCGCCAGCATAGCGAGGCGATACATGACATATGGCATTTATATCATGTTCACCGGTACTCCGTGGCTGTTCGGTATAGCGCGGACATACGCGCAGCACCAACGAACCGAATGATCTGTCGCTCAAGACAAAAAGCGCTAGGAGGGTCAAACCCCGCTCCGCAAGCAAGAGACCTCTCGATAGCCAGACTTGTTGCAAAGCGCGCGCACCGTGTCCGAGCTAAGACGATGTGTAAAGATGAAGAGGCTGCTTTGGGCGGCCAAGTTGTAATGCAAGAGGTCCTTCTTGGCACGACGAATGCTTTGGGTTGTCCGACGACGCTCGCGAGCAGGCGCGACCTGGCGATATCCAAAGAATGGAGCAGCAGATAGATGATATTGATCATGATCTCATTCCTTATCCAGAAACAACTGCAATGGAGCTTGCAAAAACTCGTGCAGCTCCAGCGGCGGACGAACCATGCCGATCACAATGCCGCGTCCAACCACCCGCCCCACCGTGCTTTCGTTCCAGTTCGAGTGCTGTCAAGGCTGCCGACATCTTCATCTCGATCGGTTGCGTGCCTTCTAGCGCTGGTCCTGACCTGCGCCTTCTTGACAGATGGCATGTCAGCCGAGACTCCTTCGAGCTCCGTGCCGCTCTCCAGCTTCACGCTTGACAACGGCCTGTAGGTGGTCGTGATCCCGGATCATCGCACACCGGTGGTGACGCAGATGATCTGGTACAAGGCAGGCTCCGCAGACGAGACGCCGGGCAAATCGGGGCTCGCACATTTCCTCGAGCACCTGATGTTCAAGGGCACCGAAAAACACCCGGTCGGCAAATTCTCCCAGACGGTACATCGCACCGGAGGCAACGAGGACGCCTCAACATCGGTCGACTACACTAACTACTCTCAGCACGTGCCGCGCGAGCAGTTGCCGACCATGATGGAATTCGAGGCCGATCGCATGACCGGGCTCGTGCTCAAGGACGAGAACGTGCTGCCCGAGCGCGACGTCGTGCTCGAAGAACGCAACATGCGCGTTGCCAACCGTCCCGCGGCGCGGCTGAGCGAGCAAATTCAGAGGGCACTTTACCTCAATCACCCCTATGGACGGCCGATCGTCGGTTGGCGGCAAGAGATCGAAAAATTGAATCGCGAGGATGCGCTAGCTTTCTACCGCCGCTTCTATGCGCCGAACAACGCGATCCTGGTGATCGCTGGCGACATCGAGGTCGCCGACGTGCGCCCGCTGGTCGAGCGCAATTTCGGTCCGATCCCGGCACAGCCGGCGATCCCCGCGCAAAGCATCCGTCTGCAGGAGCCGGAGCCGGCCGCTCCGCGCACCGTTACGTTGTCGGATCCGCGCGTCGAGCAGCCGAGCGTGTACCGCTATTATGTGGTGCCCTCGGCGATGACCGCCGCAGCCGGCGAGAGCGCTGCGCTCCACGTGCTCGCGCAACTGATGGGCAGGGGCTGCAACTCTTATCTTCACCGCGCGCTCGTCGTCGACAAACCGCTCGCGGTCTCGGCCATCGCCAGCTATTCGAGCATTTCGCTCGACCCGAGCCAGTTCTCGATCTCGGCCTCGCCCAAGCAGGGTGTCAGCTTCGCGGAGGTCGAGCAGGTGATCGACGACGTCATCGCAGACATCGTAAAGAAGCCGATTCGCGCCGAGGATCTCGAGCGGGTCAAGACCCAGCTCATCGCCCGGGCAATCTACGCCCAAGACGATCAGGCGGTGCGGGCGAGCTTGTATGGCAGGGCGTTGACGATAGGCCTGTCCATCGAGGACATCCGCAGCTGGCCCGATCGCATCCGCGCCGTCACCGCCGAACAGGTGCGCGCCGCCGCGCAAAAATGGCTCGAGAAGAAGCGCTCGGTTACCGGCTACCTGATCAAGGATACCGCCACCGCCATCGCCAAGCGCGAGGAGAAGCGTTCGTGACCTATCCGTTCCTCCGCATGCGCGGCATCGCGCTCTCCTCGTGACCTCTGCGACGCTCTCCTTGGCGTCCATCTCGCCCTCGCAGGCGGCAGCCAAGATCCAGCATCTGAGATCACCTGACGGCATCGAAGCCTGGTTCGTGCAGGACGCGACCGTGCCGCTGAGCGCGATGGAGTATTCCTTTGCCTGCGGCTCATAGCAGGATCGCAAGGACAAGCCCGGCGTCGCCAACCTCGTCGGCGACCTCCTCGACGAGGGCTCAGGCGATCTCGACTCCAAGAGCTTCCGTGAACGGCTCGACCGCCGCGCCATCGAGCTCTCCTTCAACGCCACCCGCGACACGCTCCGCGGCAGCCTGCGCATGTTGCGCGACAATAAGGACGAGGCCTTCGACCTGCTACGGATGGCGTTGACCTCGCCGCATTTCGACACCGCCTATGTCGAGCGCATCCGCTCGCAGGTGATCTCCGGGCTGCGCCGCGAGACCACCAACCCGACCTCGCTGGCGAGCCGCAAATTCCTGGAGGTCGCCTTCGGCGATCACCCGTACGGCCGGCAGACCAACGGCAACCTCGATAGCGTGCCGACCATCACGGTCGCCGACCTGATGGGTTGTGTCGGCCGCGTGCTCGCCAAGGATACGTTGAAGGTCGCGGTCGTCGGCGACGTCGACCCCGTAACGCTCGGCCAGCTGCTCGACAAGACGTTTGGCAGCCTCCCAGCCAAGGCCAACCTCACGCCGGTCCCCGACGTCGAGGCCGCAAAGCCGCCGCAACGCGCCTTCGTGTCGCTCGACGTGCCGCAGACCGTGATCACCTTCGGTGGCCCCGGCGTGAAGCGCAGCGATCCGAACTTCATGTCTGCTCGTCGTCAACCATATCCTGGGCGGCGGATCGTCCTCGCGGTTCTTCCGCGAGGTACGCGAGAAGCGCGGGCTCGCCTACTCGGTGTTTGAACAGCTGTTGTGGATGGAGCACTCGGCGGTCTTCATCGGCAATACCGGCACGCGGGCGGACCGCGCCGGCGTCAGCATCGACGCCGTCGAGAGGGAAGTGCGCCGGATCGCCC
The DNA here is from genome assembly GCF_045571415.1 of Bradyrhizobium sp. LMG 9283. Lineage (NCBI taxonomy): Bacteria > Pseudomonadati > Pseudomonadota > Alphaproteobacteria > Hyphomicrobiales > Nitrobacteraceae > Bradyrhizobium > Bradyrhizobium sp. LMG 9283. The sequence continues at coordinate 6,904,398 of NZ_CP120691.1, read as the reverse complement.
AGGAGGGTCCGACGCACAAGGAGCTCGACGAGGCGAAGTCCTACCTCAAGGGCTCGCAGATGCTGGCGCTCGACACTTCCTCCAAGCTCGCGCAGGCGCGGCTGCATTATCAGCAGGACAAGCTGCCCATCGGCTATATCGAGAAGCGCAACGCCATCATCGATGCCGTGTCAATGGACGACGCCAAGCAGGCTGCCAAACGCCTGTGGGGTCAGGGCCTGCTTACCGTAGTCGTCGGCCGGGCACCGCAGGCGGCCGCGCAGCCCGCCGCAGCGACCGCGCCGAAGTCGGACTGAAGTGCCTCATTGCCAGCAGAGCTCCACAAGTCGAGTTTGGCACCTGCCATCTGTATGATATGTGGCTGTATGATATGTGGCGCTTCGCGGCCCAGCGGAATCCGCATCGCTCCGCGTAGCGTTCTCAACGGCAAAACAAGGAGACGATGCATCTTGGCTGTAGAGGATCGCTGGCACTGGGCTGGACTGCATTTGTTCACAATGAGCATTGTGAACCTGGAGGGCCGCCGGCAGTATCGTCGGCGCCTTGTTCAAGGAGAAGCGGATGAGATTTGGGATGTCCTTTGTAGCGACCAGCGTCCTGGCCACGTCGCGGCTCGTATAGCGGGCCGTACTGCGCGGGAGAGCGTCAATGCGTGATTGGAAGAGCGAACTCGATGCGCTCGTCGCTGAAGCGATGGCGTTCGCCGGATCGCTGAAGGTGGAGATCGGGCAGCCCCGGCCTCAACTGAAAGAAGTCGTCGACCGGGATGGCGTCAGTCTGCTCGATTATAGTGGCAGCGAACGCGATCAAATTAGGAAGCGGGTCGAGAGCTTCAAAGCGCACCAAGAGCGTTTCATGCGCGAGCGCGAGGAATATGCCACTTCGCTGCTGAGCCGGATCAGGCCGATCCCCAAAGCTTAGAAGAGCTCGTTAAACCTTTCACGAGCCCGGAGGCCGCTTTAGTTATGCAGCTCAAGCAGTGCTCGAGGGCAAACCTGTGGGCCGAGAGTTTTCCGTCATTTTGGTCATTGATAAGCTGGCCCTAGACTTGCGGACCTCTCGAACCGGCTCATTCCGGAGAGTTAAAGTTCTCAGGCTCTCGTGGTGCCAGGGTTTTCCGTCGCACATGTGACCCCATCACGCTAAAAAGAGGCGTTCTTTTCCACAACTCGCGGGATCTTGCTCCGAACTGCGGCGTCGTCACGCTCGGGCGTTTTTTCGAAAGTGCCGATCGGCAAACGGATTGCGACCAGCTATTTGGCACACGGTCGCGATGATATCCCGCGGCCATAACGCGAAAATTCCGCCGCGTCCTCATCTCCGGCCAGAAGCGCGGGTTGTTCGGCGCGATCACGCGCGAGGTACGCCGCCACTTGAAATTGACCCCATCATCGGAGACCTCAAGTGGATCTGGCGGCCTTACGATTGCCGAAAGCTGGCCAGTCTCGCAGCTTCGACATTGCAAAGCGGCGATCGGGCCGATCCCGACGCCGCCGACGTTAAAAATTCTTTGAGAGCACGGTCATCTTGAGAACGCCGAACGAGCGTCGGACTTCCGCCCGGCCTCCGAAAGGATGCCGGACTCTTTCGCCACAAACAGCTCCAGCAAATCCAGAACGATTTGAATCGGATGCTAACGCTTCGCCGTGGCCGCTGTTCGCAGAAAACCTTCAGCCACAGTTGCCAACCACGCTTTGTGGGGCGTACGCGCTGGCTTCAGTCGCTGTCGGCGCTGCCAGGCTCGCAAGCGCTATCGATGGTTGCAAGCTCGTCCGAAGCAAAAAACCCTGGCGTTCCTGCCAGGGTTTTGCATGTCATCGACTCTTTGAGAGGCTGGATCAGAAGTCCATACCGCCCATGCCGGCGCCCGGAGGCATCGCAGGACCGGCCGTGGCCTTCTTCGGCAGCTCGGCAACCATCGCTTCCGTCGTGATCAGCAGCGCTGCCACCGAGGAGGCGTTCTGGACCGCGATGCGCACGACCTTTGTCGGGTCAATGATGCCCTTGGAGACAAGGTTGCTGTACTCGCCTGTTTGCGCATCGAAGCCATAAGAGTACTGCTGATTCTCGAGGACTTTGCCGACCACGATCGAGCCGTCTTCACCGGCGTTGATCGCGATCTGGCGGGCCGGCCAGGACAGCGCCTTGCGCACGATCTCGACGCCAGTCTTCTGGTCGTCGTTCTTGGTGCGCAGGCCCTTGAGTTGCTCGGAGGCACGGAGCAGGGCGACGCCGCCGCCCGGCAGGATGCCTTCCTCGACCGCCGCTCGGGTCGCGTGCATCGCGTCATCAACGCGATCCTTGCGCTCCTTGACCTCGACCTCGGTCGCGCCGCCGACGCGGATCACCGCGACGCCGCCCGCGAGCTTGGCAAGACGCTCCTGGAGCTTCTCACGATCGTAGTCTGAGGTGGTCTCCTCGATCTGCGCCTTGATCTGGGCGACGCGGGCATCGATGTCGGCCTTCTTGCCGTCGCCGTGGACGATCGTGGTGTTCTCCTTGTCGATCATCACCTTCTTGGCGCGACCGAGCATGTTGAGCGTGACGTTCTCGAGCTTGATGCCGAGGTCTTCCGAGATGGCCTGGCCGCCGGTCAGGATCGCGATGTCCTGTAGCATGGCCTTGCGGCGATCGCCGAAGCCCGGAGCCTTGACCGCCGCGACCTTCAGGCCGCCGCGCAGGCGGTTCACGACCAGGGTGGCGAGCGCTTCGCCTTCGACGTCCTCGGCGACGATGACCAGCGGCTTGCCGGTCTGCACCACGGCCTCGAGCAGCGGCAGCAGCTCGTTCAGCGAGGAGAGCTTCTTCTCGTTGATGAGGATGTAGGCGTCGTCCATCTCAACGCGCATCTTGTCGGCGTTGGTGACGAAGTAGGGCGAGATGTAACCGCGGTCGAACTGCATGCCCTCGACGACGTCGAGCTCGGTCTCGAGCGACTTGGCCTCCTCGACCGTGATCACGCCCTCGTTTCCGACCTTCTTCACGGCGTCGGCGAGGAACTTGCCGATCTCGGCATCGCCGTTGGCGGAAATGGTGCCGACCTGGGCGATCTCCTCGTTCGAAGTGACCTTCTTCGAGTTCTTCTGGAGATCCGCGACGACGACTTCGACCGCGAGGTCGATACCGCGCTTGAGGTCCATCGGGTTCATACCGGCGGCAACCGACTTGGCGCCTTCACGGACGATCGCGGCGGCCAAGACGGTCGCTGTGGTGGTCCCGTCGCCGGCAGCATCCGCCGCCTTCGAAGCCACCTCGCGCACCATCTGTGCGCCCATGTTCTCGAACTTGTCGTCGAGTTCGATGTCCTTGGCGACGGCAACGCCGTCCTTGGTGATGCGCGGAGCGCCGAACGACTTATCGAGCACCACGTTGCGGCCCTTCGGACCGAGCGTGACCTGCACGGCATTGGCGAGGATGTCGACGCCGCGCAGCATGCGGTCCCGCGCGTCTACTCCGAATTTGACTTCTTTGGCTGACATAAAGAATTCCCTCAGTTCTTATTTTCTCATCCTTCAGCGCGCCCGGTGGGCGCTCGTCAGGGGTGAGCTGTGCGAGCGCTGGGTTAGGCGGCTTTCTTCTTGGAAAACACATCGGTGAGAACGCCCATGATGTCGCTCTCCTTCATGATCAACAGGTCCTGCCCGTCGATCTTGACCTCGGTGCCGGACCACTTACCGAACAGCACGCGGTCGCCGATCTCGATGTCAATCGGAATCAGCTTGCCGGACTCATCGCGGCCGCCCGGGCCAACTGCTATGACTTCGCCCTGCGAGGGCTTTTCCTTGGCTGTGTCCGGAATAATGATGCCACCAGCGGTCTTCTCATCGGCGTCGATGCGCTTGACTACGACGCGGTCGTGAAGCGGACGGAAATTCATACAGGTCTCCTGGGCGTTTGAACAAGTTGGAGATAGGCACATTGTGACCAGCCCAATTATAGCAAGAGTCGGGCCAAAAATGAGCTGAACGATCCAGGCCTGCAGTTCTGCTGAATCGTTGCATGGCCTGCGCGTGTCTTGTCCGGAAGCAAACGCGCTCAGGTACACAGCCGGCCAAGCTGTTGCGAAAATGACATTGCGTTTCGTCGAAACGCCCGGATTGAGCCCAAGGTTTCTCAACATTGCACGGCGGCCGTTACACCGATCGCAGTGCCGCGTGTTCGACGACCGCGGCCGGGCTGCACATGATTGCTTCGTCTGACGGCAGCTCTAGCAGCTGACGCCGGCGAAGCGTGCGCTGCACAAGACCCATCGAAGAGCGGCGCTCGATGAAATCTGACGTAGTCCCGCATAATAGCAATATGCCAATTATCTCGAAAACTCAGGTGATGTTTCCTGTAAGAGGCGGCGTGCTCCAAGAGAGGCCATCATCGAATTGTATCGAATTGTCGATGTCCAGCCGTGGCATGGCCCCTCAAAAACTGACTGAATTTACCCCGATCGTTCGTAGACCGATAGTGAGCAGGTAGGTGTTGTTCAGTACGGGGGATACCGAACCAGCGGAGTAGTTGTAGGAACTTACGTAGTTTGCCGCCACTAGGAAGCAATCGTCGACATAGCCGGCGCCAATAGCATATTGGTTGATATTGTTGGCCTGGAGATCCCAACGCGCCGAACCCATCACCACCCAATTGGTGGCCACCTTCAGCGAGCCGGAGGTCAGAACGCCCTCACGGCGCGTGAAATAGCCGAGTTCCGGTTGTGCGACATAGTCGCCGTACATCACACTGGCCGACCAGCGGTCGAAGTTCGCGCTGGCCTGCGTCTCGAACCGGTTAACGTTCCAGGTCGCCTCGTCCATCCGCGAGCTTACGCTAAACGTGTAGTTGCGGTTGGGTGAATAGGCGAAGCTTGTGACATAGTCCGAGTGCGAGTTCCGCAGGCCCGAGTAGACGCCGGTTCTCGTGATGTCGGCGACCGCGAACGAGTTCAGCCCGAACATCTGGTACGACTGGCCGAACATCGCGTTAATGTTGCCGCCCTGATCGAACTGCGTGGTGGTCTGCACGCCGACATTGGCGCGGCTGCCGCCCTCAATGCGGTCATAGCCGGAGAACTTGTCGACCGCGAACAGGTTCGAGGTGTCGAATACAAAACTCTGCGCGTCCTCGTTCGGCAGCTTGCCGGCGTGGGGTTCGTCCGGCCGGATGATGACCTGCGCGATTGGCTCGATGGTGGTCGTGCCCCATGGCTGCACATTGATGAGGGGATAGCGGTATTCAAAGCCGACGGTCGGCATCAGGCGGACCGTCTGGGTGCTGCCAACCGGCAGGTAGCTGGAAACGCCCGGCTGGTTCGATATGTCGGCATTGATCGCATCGGCGCGGACACTGACGAACGGCGTCCAGTTCTGGCCGATCGGGTCGGTATAGGACTTGCGCCACTGCGCCTCGGCTGTCAGGCGGGTATAGGTGCCCGGCATGCCGCGCAGCAGGCACTGCGACGGCAACCGCGCCATTGGATCAGCGGACGCGGTCGTGCACAGGCCATTGGTGTTGGCGAGGGTCGTGCGCGGATCGAACACCGCAGTTTCGCGGGTCAGGTTGGTGAAGTTCACCTTGTAGCTGAACTCGCCACCCAGAATCGGACTATTGATCACGTTGTTGTAGTCGATGACCGGTGCGACCACCGGAACCTGCTTCTGATTGCCCGAGTAGCTGAGATAATAGATCGCGCGCGCGTCAAAGAAGGCGCGGTTGTCGACGCCGGTTAGGTGGAGCTGCGAGACGGCCTCGGTTGGCAGCGACAGGAACGATCCGAACGGATCCTTGTACTGCGCCAGCCGGAAATCGGACATGAAGAGATAGTCGGACAGCAGCACGCCGTCCCAGCCCCAGGTCCACTTGTCGTTCAGCGCGAACTGGCCCTTGGTCTCAATGCCCCAGCGAAACTGGCGGTCGCCCGGCTGGCCAGCGAAGGCGCCTTGATCGAGCTGGTCGATGCCGGAGAGCCGGATCTGATAGGCGCCGTTCGACAGACGTTGGCGGAACTCACCCTGGAACAGCACACCCTGCTTCGATGTGATGCGCGGATGGAAGGTCGCGTCGAAGTCCGGCGCGAGCGCGAAGTAATATGGGATTTCGACGCCGGCGCCGAAAGCCGAATACGTGATGAAGCCCGGCATCAGGAAGCCGCTCTTGCGTTTCACGGTCGGATCGGGCGTCGAGAAATAGGGCAGGTACGCCATCGGAACGCCGAAGAATTCGAGCTGGGCGTTCTCGAAGTAGAGCATCTTCTCGGTCTGGTTTTGGATGATGCGCGCGCCCTTGACCTGCCAGAGCGGCGGCTTCTTCGGATGATCCTTACAGGGCGCGCAGGCGGTATAAACGCCGTTGTCGAACACCGTGTAATTGCCGTTGGACCGATCGGCGCGGGTCGCCGCCATGCGGGTCTGGTCTTCAGTGTCGACGCGCAGCGAATCGACGAAACCGTCGCGGTAGTCATCGCTCAGATCCACGATGTTGGCGTAGGTGATCTTGCCTTCCGCATCGGTCATGCGGATGTTGCCTTCGGCATGAAGACGCTTGGTCTTCTGGTCGTAGATGACCTTGTCGGCCTCGACGCTGGTGCCGTTGTAGAACAGCTGGACGTTGCCGACGGCCGCGATGCGCAGGTTATTGTAGTCGTAATCGACCTCGGTCGCCTGAACCAGCATCTGCCCGTCATTCCTGGCCGGCGGGCGGGGCGGCTTCGGCGGACGCGGATTGTAGGTGAATCCTTGTGCCCAGGTAGTCGCTGGCGCAATCATGCCGCAAGCAGCCGCAATAACACCGGCCATGACAAGCAATAAGCCTCGGCGGCGAGCGATCACGATAACCATTCCACGGTCTCAGCAAGGCAAACCATGTGACGCTCCCGACCGAAACCGGCGGAAGCACTGCGACAATCACATCCGGCGATCGCGCCGCACGAGCTACGCGATAGCACGGACATAGCAATGATCTAAATCAATCGAATGAGGTCCATCTGAACCCTACAGGGGCTGCGAGCCGTCATTGAATAACGACATGCCCTGCTTCTCAAGCAATCGACGTGCCATTACGTCTCTGGTGATGGCGAGACTCTGCCGTTCGTACCGTAAGGTCTGCGACATCGACGTCTCAAATGGGATATCGATCGAGGCAGCAACATGAATCGCCAATTGTTACGATTATCCAAAGCGCAACTCCGCGAAATCACCGCTCCCAGCCCATGCTCTCGTCGGCGTTGTTGAGGGGGGCTCGTTAGCGAGATGAGTGCCTGCAGATGCGCAACCGAACGCACTTGGCTGTGCGAGTTAGCAGCCTCTTGAAAGCAACTGGCCAGGGCAGTCGCGCCGAGCATCCGCTCCGCGAGCAGCTCCTTCAGCACGCACCGGGTCAGGCCGGCAGACCTCTTGCTGGTTGAGCAGTTCGCCTTCGGCAAAACTTGCTTGGTTTACGATGGGCTCCTGGCGGGATGTACTTCCATGGAAAGAGCCAATTCAGATCGCTGTGTGCTTAACAGCCCCACGAGTAAGGAGCCAATCAAGTCGCTTTTAGTCGCTGATGCTGCGCCTGTTCGGGGATCAGTTGTTGCTTGAGCCGAGCGCCAGAAGATTGGCATCAGGCAACGGCCAGCTCTTTGCAGAACCTCCCCCGTAACTGGTATTCCCAAGGCAGGAATGCCCAAGTCAATGAGCGTCGAGGTCCCACTTGTTCTGATTGGTGAGTGGCTAGTACTATAGGATCGCTTCCATCATTCTTCGCAAGCAGACAGCGGCCTATAATGCCGTTCGTAGCCTCGGCGGCCCAGCCGTCCGCAACGGATCGTTCGACATTTACGCTAGGCAGCCCCTCGCCGGGATCGGCTGCCTCTTGAACGAAAGCGTCAGCTAGCGAGTTCCGGAATGCGGAGAGTGTTTCCGTGTCCGAGGGAGAAATCGCGCAGACTACAGCTTTATTGTTTGCGTCCATATACACCTGAGGTCCAAAGGCATCGCGGCTGGCATTTAAGGCCATAATCAGGATGTAAGTAATTTTGGTGCCGTTCGAGGACGTAAAAGTATGGCTTCGGGCGGAAAGGGGAGTGGGTATCTGGACCAAATTGGCAAGCGCATCCGCATGGAGCTCCGGACGCTGCTGCCTGACAGTGCCTGTTTCCGCAAATGCGGCAGCTTGATTCCCAGCGCAGTGTTTTAGAATGTAATGAATGCAATTTAGTTGCTTATGGCTGCTCCGCGCCCCCGGCCGATGGCGAAGACACAAGAGAGCTGGAGAGATTGCGGTGGGCGGAGTACCGACCGGATCGACACAGAAACCGTCCGCTACCGGTTTGGTCAGCATCGGAGCTCGTGGCGACCGTCCAAAATCCAGCGCACGGAGCTTCGATCGAAAATTATCCGAGCTATTGGTGGGAAAAGCAATTGAAATCCGAAGGTAGTGGGGACGGTCATTCGAGCTGTTGGCCCTCGGTCCAGGCGTGCTGGCAACCAACATGGACGTGACGGCGAGCAATGTGAATCCCACGCGGTGCAAGTGCCGCAAACATTGGGATAGTTGAATCGGCCGGTGTGCCACCATGAGAAGGAGTCCGCCGCAAATGCCGCGAGGCGAATCGCCGATCAACCGATCGCGCCCCTCGCCAGTGGCTCAGATGTCGATTTCGCCAAGACCTGCCAAGAATCCGTGTTCTCTCAGAGCAAAAGGGCTGCACCAAACGCGACACGTCACCGGCATCGTCGATGCCGCTATCGTCGGGTGATGGTGCCGTGAACAAGCAAGCGCCGTGCCTCGTCAGGAATGTAGGCTTGCATGGTCTTCGTCGTATGTGCGTGCCCTCGGGGACATCTATACTTGTCTCGAACCTGACAAATCGGTCGTGCTGGTGCGTCGGAATAGTGCAGCACGAAGCGACTGTGAAAGCGCGCCGTCGTCGGTTACCATGCTTCTGCGGCAACGACTGTATGCGTGCGTAGAGCCGGTTGGCGTTCCTTCAGCAGCGGTCAAGCAGAGTTAGAGTAGCCCTTGGAAATGTTCGGCGCGATCGCGCTTCGTTTTAGGCCGAAGCTTTCAATTACCCACAGCTTCGGGGTGACCCGATAGCGATGCCACAGGCGACATCTTGCAACTTGGTCAGACCTCGCCGAACGAGGATGTTCCTGGAGGATGATCAGGGCGAGATCGCCGCCTAGCATGCGATCCGCAAAATGTAAGTTGGGAGCGTTCGCTGAAAGATGCGCGGTATGCAACGCGCCGCATCGATGCCATCGAGCTTTCAATCTCCGCGGCGGTAAGGAGAGTATCCGATCTCGGATCCGGTTGAGCGCGCGACGACATAGTGATCCAATACGCCAGCTGACGACCGTAATAAAGGCGAAAAGCTTTACCAGTCGCTCGGCGGTCTACAATCTCGCGTCCTCGGCGCGGCAACCAGATTTCCATGAGCTTGTGAAACACCTCGACCTTCCAGCGCAAGGCGTACAAGTCGAGCTTTTCGACGGCGGCTGCCAGTTCGCCGACAGGCATTGGTCACGAGCTTGCAGTCGATCGGGTCGCCATTCGAAGGTGGGGCGACCTCCAAGGCATGAATATACACAAGCGTTTGCATTTGCCTTGCCGATAGGCAGCGATATTTCCACCGAGGCAAACTTGTTCCGCAAGAATGCGGTTTCGCCATCTTACCGCCATTCGCGACCGGTGGCGGCCCGTCGAAGAGCCCCGGGCAAGCTGAGCTAAGACCCGATGGGACGTATTCATCGGCAAGGCCTTCGACGGTGGCTCGGCCAGCCGATTGGTCTGACCGCGCACAAGAAGCCCGCGTCCCGAGATCCTGCGCCAGGCAGAAGAGTTCGTAGATATCGCTTTTCGTAATGGCCAACGTGCACACAGCGCTCGGGCGAGCCCAGAAGCGCGATGGACTGACGCAAAATCTCGAGCCAGCGATAACTTTCGTTGGTCGCGATTGGCACGCGCGTTTGGTTTACAAGCCGCTTGAGCGCAGCCGTTCCTTTGAACTTGCTGCGGGTCCAGAACTTCACCGCCGACACGCCGAGTGGTGTTCCGCTGGTCGCGACGACCAGACTCGAATGCATCAACACGCCGCGCAAGGTGCGGGTGGTGGGTTGCCCGGCTTTATAGCTCCCAGCATTGATGGTCTTTGTGTAGCCGATCTTGCCGGGCGACTCACGCTGTAAGTCAACTCGGGCGTGTCTTGCAAGGCCCTTCGGTGGCTTTGAAGCGCGCTGCAGTCCCAGCGAAATGGTTCGCGGTAAGTTAGGCTACACGATAGGCTGACATATCGGCGTCCTCATCATAGTCTCCTTTCAAACGAGAAGGACCGGCGTGACGCTGGCCGACAACGTCTGCTGCCTCGCGCAGAAAGAAAACCAAGATTCATGGACCGGAGACAGCGGTGCGGGAAAAGAGCGCGGGAATTCTTCAAGAATTGATCCGCAGCGACGTCGATCTGGCCATTGCGCGCCCCGGTACGAACGCAGCAAGGGCCGGCCATGAGGAGGGCGCCCGGAATAACGGGGCATCGGCACGGGAATCGGCCGTGGTTGCTGACCAAACGTTCGGAGCAGTCGCGGTTCCGCGCTTAACACGGCCGATGGCCAACCGCGTTCATCGTATATTCTCGTCTCGTCGGATCTTCCGTCCGCTTCCGCACGTTAGGTACAGCGGTGCTGACGGAAATTCGCTTCCGCAGTTCTCGAGTAGCCGGCTCGCTAATACGGATGCTCACCACCCTCTTTACATCTGTTGTGTTCGCAACTGTTTAGTCGCGTTCGCGACGTAATGTTCGAGCGGTCTGCCGCACATTTACTCAGGCCTTTGAACAATACGCACTTTGCCGCTTCCCTGAGCGGCTGGCACGAAATGTGAAGCCCGTGCGTTGGCGGCAGGAGCCGTCTACTGTGCAAAAGGAGAAAGCATGGACTTGTCAGCTTATGAAGTGACCGAACTGACCTACGAAGAAGCCTGTGCTGCTGGGGGCTCTGGTTGCTGGATCGAGTGGGCGCAAGATCCTATTACCGGTATATGGTCCCCGGTGCTGGTCTGCGATGACCTTCCGTGAAAAATAAATGAGCTTGCGTGAAAAGTAGCTGGCAAGCCGGCGCGGTGACGCCGGCTCGCCTCAGGCTGTTTTGGAAAAGTCTGTGCAGAACGAAATGCTGTCGCGCCAGAGCTATGGCGCGAATATTACTTTCCGCTTGCGTCCCTAAGAGTCGGTCGCTCTGCGGTAGGACACAATGCTGGCGGCTGGCGATCTCAGACACGGTTAACCTCTTTTGGGGGCCGCAGAACCTGCCGATCTACATTACCAATCGTCCGCCACTCGAGAGGAGGACCAACAATGAAGCTCAACACAGCATCTTGCAATGTGGCCCAATGGATCGCCGAAGAGGGAGGGGCTCTCTGCTTATCTGCGGCAGTTGCGAGCATGTTCGCAGCTGTAGCTGCATGGAAGGTAATTGGCTATTAGCTATCCTCGTTTGGAGAGCTGATTGTCAGGCCCCCGGGGACACTCAATTTAGCTCAGTGTTTTGAACCAGCAACCGTCCATGACCATTATGAGGGATGTGTTGCTTCCTCCAGAAATGATCGGCTGCACTGCAGAGAGGGTCTTGTTGCGAGGATCAGGACGATCTTTGGCGATCTACAAGCTGATTGTGTTGTCCGTCACTGCGGCGGTGGCTTCGCTACCGGCCATCAGTATACCTCTCTGTGTTCAAGGTCCCGGTACGATTCGTCCCATAGCTGAGAAGACTCCTTTGACTGCGCCGCTTTTCGAGCGCATTTCTCGTGTGCTTGCCGTCGAGAACGATCGCGTTGTACAAGGCCAACAGATTCTGGTTCTCGACGACAAGGTCATTGAGGAGGATATCCGTACGCTGGCGGATGATCTGGTGCGCGATCGTGCCAGTGACCTCCAGGGTCTGATCTCTTCTGGCACGCAGTTCGACCCTCACGTCCGGCTCCGAACCGAGTCCGCCGAGGCCGAGCGGCTGCATTTTCTCAAACCGTTGCGCGAGAACCAATACGCCCGCAGCAATGCCGCGGTGGAACTCGAACGGGCGAAGCGCGTCCTCCCCGTTGCTCCAGCGCGCACCAAGGCGGTTGAGGACAAGACGTTGGCTCTGCAGAGCCTTGAGGTGAAAGGCGAGATCCTCTCCCGGAGCAAATCCGCCGAATGGAATCAGCAGCTCGTCGACACTAACCTTGGCGTTCAGGAGCTGACCGTCAGGTTGCATCGACTTCAGAGCGAACGCGACCTGACCCGCATTCGCGCCCTCGTGTCCGGCGCTCTCGAGCAATTCTCCGGCTTCTCGCCCGACAGCTACGTCCAGGCGGGGCAGACGGTGGGATGGATATCGCCTGAAGGCGAACTGGTAGCAGAAACTTGCGTTTCTCCTAAAGACATCGGCTTTGTGCGGCAAGGTCAGGCGGTGCGACTCCAGGTCGATGCTTTCAATTACAATCAACGGGGAGGGATCGATGCGAAAGTGCTTAAGGTCGCAGAGGATTTCATCTCGCATAACCCGGTCTTGAAGGTCCGCTGTGTGCTCTCTCGCTGTTACCTCGCAGTCAAAGGCGGAATTATCGGTCATCTGAAGAAAGGCATGACTGTGCGAGCCCGCTTTCTCGTGGCCGAGCGCACTCTCTTGAAATTCTCTACAATGAGGTGGACGATTGGCTCACCCCGCTCCTGGCTGCTCGCTAAATACTCATCTTCCAAGACTCAGTGAGCCACCATGTCGAGCCAGGTCGTCAAGTTTAAGCAACGCGACATGACGGATTGCGGGGCCGCCAGCCTTGCTTCTGTTGGAGCCTTCTATGGCTGCAAGTTGCCATTGTCTCGCATCCGCCAGTATGCCTCAACAGACCGCTCCGGCACCACGGTCTCGGGTCTTTTGCACGCGGCTCAAGAGCTGGGCTTCATTGCGAAGGGCGTGAAAGGCGACTTCGACAGCTTGTATAAGATACCCAAGCCCGCTATTGCGCATATGATCGTCAAGGAGGTCCTGCACCATTTCGTGGTAGTCCAGGCGATCGACGCGAGGTGGGTCACCGTCATGGACCCGGCGTTTGGTGAAATCCGAAAGTTGTCGCATGAAGAGTTCAAGGCGCAATGGACCGGCGTCCTGGTGCTGCTGGTTCCGGCAGACACCTTCAAGCGCCGCGATGAAACCACCTCAACTCTTCTCCGCTTCGCCCGACTGCTTGCGCCACACAAAGCGGCGTTGACCCAGGCACTCGTCGGCGCGCTGGTAACCACCATCCTCAGTCTTTCAACGGCCATTTACGTCCAGAAGATCGTCGATCACGTGATAACATCGGACAACCGCAACTTGCTCAACCTCTTGAGCGTCACGATGTTGCTGATCCTGGTGCCTCAGACCTTAATCAATCTCCTTCGAAGTCGGATCGTCTTGGAGACAGGGCAGAAGATCGATGTGTGTTTGATCCTCAGCTACTACAATCACGTCCTAAGCTTACCTCAAAAATTCTTCGATAGGATGCGCATGGGAGAAATCGTCTCCCGGATGAACGATGCGGTGAAAATCAGGAGCTTCCTTAACGAGGTTTCCATCACCATGTTCGTCAACATTCTCGTGATACTGTTCTCGCTCGGGCTGATGTTCCTCTACTCGTGGAAGATCGCGCTGGTCGTGGCGATCTCGGTTCCACTTTACGCGTTGCTATATTGGACCATCAATCGGCTGAATAGGAAACGACAGCGTGCTATGATGGAGAATGCCGCCGATCTCGCGGCGCAAGTGGTGGAATCCCTCGGAGCTGTTTCTACGATCAAGGCATTCGGCATCGAGAACGGCGCCTACCTTAAGATGGAGACCCGCTTCCTCAAGACGCTGCAGTCGGCCTACAGCGCCGGTCTCATCTCGATCGTCGGAGACAATGCCTCTAGCTTCCTCTCAACTCTGTTCACAATCCTGCTAATGTGGTTTGGTACGACACTTGTTTTGGATCAGACCGTCACTCCGGGTGAATTGCTCTCCTGCTATGCGCTGCTCGGCTATATGACCCGACCAGTCGCCAATCTGATCCAAACTAACAGAATCGTGCAGGACGCCTTTGTCGCGGCGGATCGCCTGTTCGAGATCTTCGACCTAGAGCCGGCACGTGACGGTAGCGCTGACCTCACAAAATCCGGGCTTGGTGACATCCGCCTGGAGAATGTCACGTTTCGCCACGGCGCTCAGCCCAAGCTCTTTCAAAATCTCAGCGTCACGTTCCGCAGAGGCGAGATGACGGCCGTGGTGGGGGAAAGCGGCTCCGGCAAGAGCTCCCTTGCCGCGCTGCTGCAGAACATCTACCCGCTTGAGGGTGGACGCATCCGGATCGGCTCCCATGACCTCAAAGACGTCTCGACCGTATCCCTGCGTAGCGTTGTTGCGGCGGTACCGCAATCAACGGACGTATTCTCCGGCTCGGTGATCGAGAACATCGCACTTGGCGAGTTCGAGCCGGAGATCGAAAGGATCATGAAAATCTGCGATCAAACAGGGCTGCGGGAGGTGATTGAGCGTTTGCCCGGAGGCTTCCAGGCCTATCTGGGCAAAAACGGCGTAAGGCTCTCTGCCGGCGAGAAGCAGCGCCTTTCGTTGGCACGTGCTCTATACCGGGATCCGGACATCCTAATCCTGGACGAGCCGACTTCCTCTTTAGACTCGGTTGCCGAAGCCACTGTGCACCGGCTCCTCCAAGATTTGCGCCGGGCGGGCAAGACCATCGTGGTCATCTCTCACCGTCTCAGCACCATTTGTGATGCCGACAAGATCGTCGTCTTGGACAGGGGCCGGATCGTTGCGGAGGGCAGGCACACTGATCTGCTGGCTGAAAGCGCTTATGCTCGCTTGTGGCAGACGCAAACCGGCGGACCCTAAAGTTGCAGAAGATGGCTCATCGTAAATTTGTGTGGAATCATTCGCTGACTCTGGAGCCTGAAGAGGTTGTCCTCTCAAACTGCGCCTGTTGATTGACGTTTGAGATTGTATACCGCCGCTTGCGGCCCATTTGTACTGGTGCAGCGAGATCGGCGGCTCAATGCTCCACGCCTGCTGACCGATCTAGCAAGCATCGGGAGAGTGCGAACACAAGCTTAAGGCATGTGGAATCTCAAGGCGAAGAAAGCCCGGGCCCTGTGCGGCGGGAAAGCGTAGCAGCTTTGTAATACGTAAGCGGCAAGCTGAGGTCGGCAGACGGCGTGCTCCCACGGCATAAGCGCGTCGAAGAGCGGCGTTCGACGGTGTTGGAGCCGAGCTCAATGCGGATCCGTGAGGAAGTGTTCGAAGAGCGCGCGGCGCGAGATGGGATAGCGGATTGCCTCGGCCAGTTTTGATTTGCCGTAGATCCGCCGCAAGGTTTGCTGCCAGAAGGCAAAGAGATCTGTGACGATCGCTGCGGAGGCTTGTGCCTGCGCGCAGCAACACATGCGTCGGGGCTTTAACCGCGTACGGTCTTCACCGAAGAACGCTGAGTCCGAGAAAAGGTATCGCCCGGAGCTGCCCGCACACTGCGTCAGCGGAATCTGAGATGGCGACCGTCACTCGGCAGAGCACATCTCGGGCGTCGCAACTGTCATCGAGGTGATTGGCTATTGCTGCGCACGAGAGATCACTCTGCCAGGCAAGCTCCAAGGAGAATAGCCGACAGATGACATTCGAGCGAAGTCGATCTTTCGGCACCCCGAAAAACGGACTGGAGACGACGATCTGGCTCACAGTTCGAGCATCTCCCGACACGGGCTGCAATTTGCATTGCAGGGCAGGCCTGCCACCTCCCGACAAGCTTCCCTGTTGATGTCGAAGGCATCCAAATAGTCATCATGGATCAAGAGGGCTTAGGGACATATGAATCGTATACCTTGATATACGTTGTGCCGGCGCGTCTGGCGTGTGATTGCGACTTCGAAGTGGAAATTCGCCCGATCTTCGCGCCCAATGGAAAAAGCACCTGTGTCCTCTGTAGAAGTACACCAGCACATCCTCTCACTTCTTCAGAAGCCGAATCCCGTCATCCTGGATATCGGCTGCAATGACGGGACCGATACGCAACAGTTTCTCAATCTGTGCCCGCAAGCTCAGCTCTACTGCTTTGAGCCGGATCCCAGAGCGATCGCGCGCTTCAAGAAGAAGCTGGGCCCATCCCTTAACAGGGTGAAGCTGCTTGAAATCGCCATCAGTGATCGAAACGGGATGATCGACTTCCATCCAAGCAATGCAGATGGTGATGCGAAGGAATGGGACCTCTCCGGCTCAATACGCCGCCCGAAAAATCATCTTACCGAGTATGATTGGGTTCGGTTCGATCGCCCTGTCTCCGTTGAAACACGGCGGCTGGACGACTGGTGCAGCGAAGCCAAGCTGAACACGGTCGATTTCATCTGGATGGACGTCCAGGGAGCCGAAGCCGATGTCATCGCCGGCGGCATGCGGACCTTGAGCAACACGCGCTTCATCTACACGGAATATAGCGACCGTGAGCTCTACGAAGGGCAGTTGTCCCTGCAAGCCATTCTGGACCTGTTACCATCATTCGCAGTGGCGGCCCACTATCCACGCACAGTGGAAGGTGATGTATTGCTTAAGAATACGCGCTTCTAGTCTACTCGTATCGAGCGCCTCGTTCATCGCCGGAAGACCTGACCAGCGCGCTCTATGCCACCCAAAGCTGCAAAACTGGTGATCTTAAGGCGAGGGGATATTGGTAGCCGAACGAGCACTCCGGTTTCAGGATGCCATTGCAGACCCACGCATCACGTCCGCGTCGGGCGGTGGTCGAGCTGCTCACGCGCTGGCAACGGAAATGATCCAACCAGCCTGCGGCCTACGCCGGATGCGTACGGTGGTCGGTTCCTGACAATCATCTATTCAGCGAGCCGGCACGACCGACGACTTCGCCCCGAGCCGTTTCAGATCTTGAATCAACACTGCCAGCCGGCTGCTGACCGAAGTCTGGCCATCAACGTCGCGCACGACTGAAATCTCCCAGCGAGGCGCGGCCTCCGTGACGCGCTTTGAGGTCGCGTGACTTTCCCGCGAAGGTACGACGTGCAGAGGCTGGCGGTCGCTCACATCTGGAGTAGTGGATTCCGGCCGAAGACCTCGATGCCTTCAATGCCGCACCTCGTCGACGTATCGAGGGGGACCGGAGCCCGCGCCGCCCGATCACCCGCAATTCCAGATCGGCCCGATCGGCGTCCGCGTCCAGCATGGACCGAAACTGCCGCCATTGTAGCGGGCGCCGCCGAAGCCGGGGCGGCCGAAATAGTGCCACTCGCCATCCCAACGGTAATACTGAGGGACCGGGTCGATGTACCAGTGGCGCCGGTCGGCGCGGGAGAGGCGACGCATCGCGTCCTTCTGCTTGTAGAGCGGAATGCTGTTGCTCAGCGGCTGCCGATAGCCCGGCAGGAAGCCGTAGCCTTGCCAGACCGGCTTGGGCCGCTTTTGAATTGACGCAGCCGGCGCGACGACCGGCAGCAGCGACACGATGATAGCAACAGATAGACACAGAAGGCGAGACATGGATGGACGATAGTCGGTCGGTTGCGCAGAGGCAATTCAAATTCCGAGTGAACAGTTCTGAGCAATCTTGCGCAGAATTGTTCTCTTAGCTGATCACGCCCTTCCTAATCAGAAAGCAGCCATACTGTGTCCACCTGCACGACGCCGAAGTCCGAAGCCGCCGCGCGATAGAAATCCGGCCGCGAGAGCTTGCCGGGACTAATGAGCGGCCGACCGAGCGATCGATCTCTGCCACCACCGCGCGCTGCACTTCGGGCACACATTCGGGACCGTCGACCGGCATCATCACGCGCACGAGATTCGGATGAAATCGTCGAGCGGATAGAGCATCATGATAGCGCGGACGGTCCTCTCCATGGCTCATGCCCGGCAGCTGGATCAGGCGATGCGAGGAGCGTCGCCGCGGCAATGCGGGTAGCGACCGTCGCCACGCCCATGGAGACGAGCAGCCGCAGCAGGTCGTGGGGCAGGATCGGATCAATAGATTTCAGCATGTGACGAACTATCCTCCCAATCGATTGCTCCAAACTGCCGTTCATTGGTGGCAAAAAGAGCCCGGCCTCGATGGCCGGGCGGAAGTCAGTCGTCGACAGAGGGAGAGCTGCCGACGGTTATTTGCGGCAAAACGTTCACCGCAAATTCCATCAATGATCGGAGAAATCGGGCGTCGTTCCCCCTTTTCAAAACGATACTGACGGAGTGCGGCTCAACACTGGCTCACACAAACCTGGAAGGATGTATTGTCCGCTGTCCTGAGGATCGTCAAAGTCATGCTGATTAAATGAACGGCGACGACAGAGACGATCCGCGACTGTTCGCAAGGCATCAACGTGCCGGCCGAAGAGCGCAGCGACCCAGCATTCCCTGGGGCTGGGAAGAAGTACCTTGTTGTTCGCATGCGAGCATTCGGAGCCCGTTCGCGCAGATCCCGCAGACCGGGATTGGCGCACCTGCGTCGCCCTCTGCTGTACACACGACCGCATTGGTATCATCGTCTCACCGATGTCAGCAGCAAACCGGGCCGGGTTGCCCGGCGTCCTCGTCAGCTACTTAAAAATGGTACAACGTGACGCTACGTGCGATTCAAGAGCCTTTTGAGCTGATCCGTATAACATTCAAGCCGCCGACCTCTCGCAGACAGCTAAGTGATCCGCCAGCGGTCGACGTGCGTGTCGCATTCCGGTTTTTGATGGGCATATACACGAGAGCGCTCAAGGCACATTGCACATCATGTTTCTTGTGTGATGACGTATGTGTTCGTCTTTTCCAGAAGATCACGTGCTTTGTAAGTGGCGACCATGAATCTTCAGGTCATCATCTTGAAGCTTCTTGTTGGCTATCCGAATGGCATGGCCAGCCTCGACAATCTCAAAGTCAAGATGGTCATTCTGGCCAAGAGTGGACAGGAATGGTCCGAGCGCACCAGCCTATTTGCCGCGCGAATGCCCGATCTGAGCATTTTTTAGAACATGTGGAACGTGCTCATTCGGCTGGTCCATCACAGCGAAATGACGAGCGGTACCGGCCAACATGGAAAGCCGCTCTCCTGTGGTCGAGAGCTCCTCATTGCCTGACGAGGCAGATGTTCTGGAGCGTGCTGGCGTTCTTCGCGGACTCCCACGACGACGCTGAGTCCCGAGCACGGGCAAGATCGGGGGTGGAGGCACCGTCCACGTACTGGTGCCTGGATTTGGCGTTCTCCACACCGACCACTACACCAACGAAGCTTTGGATCATACCTCAGAAAGGTCGTGTTTTTGATACGCTGTGCCCACGCTTAAATATTTGGAGCAAAATCAGGAAGGCAATTGAGCTCCAATGTGGCTATTCCCGCGGGAGCCGGCCCGAGGAGAACAAAACCCGATCTATTCGTCCGGCAAGCGAGTTTTTGTACGAGACGCTCAGATCTGTAGCCGGGATGGCACAATAAGCGGAGGCGGCGAGATCGTGGATCGCTGCGTACGATGTTTACTAATGCAAAAAGGCCGGTTGCCGGTACAATCCTGGGCAAGAGTATACTCGAGCCGTCGTTCGCGCTTACCTGGTCGGATAGAGGTTCAACATGGATTATGCGGCTGGGAACCGCTGTGAAGTATCGAGAATGACAGATGAAGAGCGCGAGTTGGCGCGGTGCAGGCAAGAAATAGCGAGACTCAAACAACTGGTTGTGCAGCTTTCTGAGCTCGTCTTGCGCAATGTCGCGGAAAATGCCGAGGGCCGAAAGTCGCAATGCAGGTGACGCGCTCGGCCGTATGTCGAATAATCAATCGACAGATGAGGGCGGTAGACCAAAAGCCATTGTAATCCGCAGCGCGGCGCCCCCGACCCCGCCTTGTTCTCCATGGGGCGGGGCAGGTAAATGTCCTGTCGAAGCTCTTCGTGGATCAATGGGCATGAGCGATAGTGCCGCACCGAAGCACGTGCGACTGCAGTTCGTCGAACAGTCGCCTCATCTGCCGAGCGCTCAACGATTTGCATTCGTCAAGCTTCACAAGCTCAATTGAGTCAAACCCGTGAGGCCTTAAACCCGCACGAGCCGGCTGTGCATCGATCGGAAGTAGAGATAAGAGCTCAGCTATTACGCGATGCTCGCTATCTCTGCCGGATGCCAACCCCGTTTGCGCCGATCTCGATAATCTTCTTTGCCACCATTTCGGCGATAGGTCGTCTCGATCAACCAGGCAAACGATTGCAGGGGCCGCGCATAGGCCGAGCTCAGGTACTCAATTTCTTCCGGCCCCAACGTGCTGCCCTGGAGCACTCGATCGATCGGCATTGATCACGGGCCCCGGGGATGCGCCGGGCCAAGATGCGTCAGAACGCGCTCGGGCTGGTCCAGGTCATCCCACCTATAAACGATATAGTCGAGCTGCTTGATGTCACCCTTGGCACCGCCGGATTTGCGAGATATTTTCGGATCGCTGCTCTTTGCAACGCCTGTTTTGATCGACAACTCCTGGCGGTGACAATAGGCCACCAAACTGTCGGCGAATGATGACGGTTCCGGGGCATCGGTCCTCTGACGCCCTGTCCTTTGTGGTTACCATCCGGCGACCCCACTTCAGACATTCTGCCGACGTTGGCGCTTATTTGGGCCTGGACGCCAGGACGTTTCCAATCCGATCGCACTGGTCGCATTTCCGAGCGCGGAGAGACGACCGCGGAGCGAAGCATGAATCCGGCGGCGGAACAGTTTTCTCTGGCGGGGTTGACGTCGTGCCCGCGATCAAGGAACGGGGTGCTAACTCAGAACCTTTCGCTGCGAACTTGCCGGCCATGTTGAGGGAGATGCCGCTCTCGGTTAGACAAGGAAAGCGGACACCCTGAACTCTGACAACCTTCTCGAGCGACTCACCTTCACGTCGGCTCACAGGTTGCAAACGGCAAGCCGAGGTTGTCAGTTGGCGCCTCTCAATGGAAAGTGCAGATCACATCTTCGCCCGCGATCTTCACTTTGAGCTCACGGTCCAGTCGTTGAAATTGAAGTTCATTCCCCCTGGGGACGAGGTGATCTCGACGCCGTATTGGACGCTACCGACGTTTATGTCGCCGAAGTAGCCCTTCGACTTGATCCACTGCAGGATACTCTTGATGTCCACTGTCCCGCTGTTGGTCTTCGAAGTGCGCAGGAGTGAGATGACCTTGTGACCATTGAAGCCTTCAAACACGTTCCAAGTCGCTCCGCCCACGTCGACGTTGGTGTAGACCGGGATCGCTGCCCCGGAAGGATCCTGCCGATAATGATAAGAAATTGGTTTGACGTTGCCGCTGCCGTCCGCATTTCCGGTGTAATTGGTCCAGAGCATTATCTCATGCTGGTTTGAGCTGTCCCAGATATCGTAGGCGACGTCCCAGGCCCCACCACTGGGAACATCCTGATTGAAGCTCGAGCGCAGAGTGTCGATTGAACTCAGCGGTTTCCCGATATTGAAAGCCTCGTGCGGATAACTCTTGATGCCGGCAGTATTAGGCTGGTTCGACCACACGCCCCACTGGTTGTCTGCATACGCCGAAATCGTCTGAGGCCCAGCGCCCGCACCCCATACGTCGTTGTTCCAAGAGTAGCCATCGCGTGAAAAGGTCCCGTATGGATCGCTCGAACGCCAAATCGGAGCCTTTGCCGACACAGGCGCAGCAGACGATGGTCTGGCTTCACTCAGAGCCTGCCTAAATAGATTATGGTCCTCCTGTGTGCGGACGTACCCCGTTGAGGACCCTGGCGAGCCGGCACCGTTTATCCGATTGGAATCCATAATGCTTTCCTTTCTTATTCGAACAAAGCCTCTTGCCCATCCGTCCAGCTGTACCCCAGGTTCGTGACCAATCCAGTCATAGGCGGTGTCGGCATCTAGAGACTAGGTTCGAATGCTAGGAAGGTTGGCTTTCGATAAGCTGACTAGTACCTATGTTCGGTGGTTATGATTCTTTGAAAGGGTTGGGGTAAGCGCGGCCCAAGCGCGAAGCAACACGTGCGAGGTTCGGGCTCGATCGCGCCGGATAGGTCACTGTTCCGATTGACGTTCCCATCTCCTGCCATGGTTGAAAAGCGCGTGTCTGTCGCTGTACCGGCCTGCCGGGCGGGCCTCGCTCGCCGCTTTCACGACGGTGGCTTGGGAGATTCGTGAGTTGGACCGCGAGTTGTTGCTGAAATGCAAACTGGATCGTGCTCGACACGACAATGATCAAGGCAGGGGCGCAGACACTTTATGAGAGCGCTCGCTATGTTTGCGACGCGGAAGGGATGTTCCACGGAGATGCAGTGGTCTTTTGAGAAGCGGATGACCGCACAGGTCTCCCTCTCTTGTCCTTTAAACAAGGTTGGCACGCCGCCAGGTCCTCTAGCGGTAGACTGCATGGCGCGTGCAGATTGCTCGTGGATGAACCACTTCATGGAAAGCCCGGCTGTGCTGCACTTCCGAGCAGGAGACGTCCGGCGCTCTGGAGCGTTCCCTCGTTTAAAGCTGCGTGCTGGGCAACCACGAAGCTGTCGCACATGGCCCGCGCCAAATTGCTAGTGGTAGAGAGCGACCCAGATCCAGCGAGAGCGCTCGCAATCTGGCAGACCTCAGCGCTCTGCCGCGCAGCGTTCGTCGCGGCGAGCCGCATCACCGTCGCCGTGCTCGAGTTTACCACCCCCTTGAGCGCTTCCTTCCACAGCTCCTCGGTCGCATCATAGAAGAAAGAACGGGCGGAACGCAGCATGGCTTCCGCTTTGGCCATCTCCAGCTGGACATAGCCGCGCTCTGCCATCACGGGCGCGCCAGTGATCGAGGCGCGGCTTCCGGCCATGGCAATCACCTCGTCTAGCGCGGAGCGCGCAATACCGATCCCGACAATCGCATGCGCCTGCGCAGCGAAAGCCACGGACGGATAACGATAGACCGGCCCCTCGAGTGTCGGCGGACCGCCCCGGATCAAGGTCCATTCCTCCGGCACAATGACATCGTTGACAACGACATCGTGGCTGCCGGTGCCTTGCAGGCCGATGACGTCCCAATTGGGGCGGATTGTCACCTTCTCGGCCGGCATCACGGCTACACGCGCAAGGCCACCGGTCGGATCGTCCTCCACAGTGATGCCAACGCCTATCAGATCCGCGCCCGGTGAGCCGCTGGCGAATGGCCACACGCCGTTCACGACAAATCCGTCGGTGCTTCGCCTGGCGGGCTGGAGCGGGAAAAGCGCACCCGCCAACACCACGTCAGGTCCATTCGCGTAAACCTTGCGAAGGGTCTCGTCCGGAAGAGCAGCAAGGTAGCGAGCCCCATCGCCGAAGCTAGCGACCCAACCGGCGGAGCCGTCGGCTTCGGAAATGCGCTCGATCAGGCGACAAAAATCGGCCGGCGTTCGCTCCTCGCCGCCGAATCGCCTAGCGGCCATAGCCCGATAGACGCCAACGCGCTTGAAGCCCTCGATGATCTCGTTTGGAATCTTCTGCGCGCGGGCGAACTCGTTTCGACGCGCGCGGATCTCGACCAGTAGCGGCGACAGATTATCCCAGGCCGCAGCCGTAGCGTCGGATTCTGGAGTGATCTTCTCTGGCGGAGCGTTCATAAACTGTCCTCGGTGTCTTGAGCCGATCGACGCCGCGCGTCATTGATATGGACTGCGTGCGCATGGCGAAGCCGGCCGGATTGATACCCAGCCGGAGGGATCGTCGAAACTATCGGAATTGATATCGACTGTGATGAGACTGCAGATGGTTCCCACTCCAAACCGCATCCCGATGGATTGGTTCAAGGAAAAGGTCTTGAGGCGGGGAAGGCTGACTGAGATCTGGCTGTCGATGCTGTCATTGAGGCTGAACCAGCAAGGCAGCCGATTTGCGGCGGCGAGATCGATCCGCCTCTGCTGCACCATCTCTCCGACGGTTGACGGCAGCGCATGTCTTGTCATGTGTTCTCCAGCGGACGATCTGTCACACTTGGGGCCGGACCAGCTCGAACCACGTTGTGAATTCCTGACTGCCCGACCGTGAGGTCGCCAAGCCTGCGGCTCCTTTTCCATCTCCTCAGCAATTGACGTGCCATCGAGCATGCTCTGCCGGCCTTGTCTGAATCGAGCGAGATCACGTGGCCCGTGCCGCGCCAGCAGGATGCTCGCACCTCGGTGTCTGTTTCCAGGCACAACACGTCATCAACCGGACACGGCACGGGAACGACTGAAGTGGACCTCGACCGCGGAACAGTCGGGCTCGGCTTACCTA
Organism: Bradyrhizobium sp. LMG 9283; assembly: GCF_045571415.1. Lineage (NCBI taxonomy): Bacteria > Pseudomonadati > Pseudomonadota > Alphaproteobacteria > Hyphomicrobiales > Nitrobacteraceae > Bradyrhizobium > Bradyrhizobium sp. LMG 9283. Next base: position 6,880,182 of record NZ_CP120691.1, on the reverse strand, counting down.
CTGCAGTGTCAGGCCCGCTCAATGCAACGAAGCATGGATGGATGCGAAGCTGGTCTCGCAAATCCGTCAGATAACTGTCGTGAGATTGGCCGCGTCGCAGTGTGCGGCTGCCGTGATGCGCGGCAAGGGGGCCGGTGGTTCGGCACGCCGAAACTGGAAATCTTCTCACGCTCGCTCCGGTACGCACCGTACGCTTATGATGCGACCAGGTCACTCTCGCTGAGAGAGTGTGCATTGGTCCGGTCAGTACGAAGGTTCCGCGCGCATGGCGAAGCGCAATCTGCCAAATAACCATGCGGGGCGGAATCGTCCGCGCCGCAAGGATTCGTTCTTTCGGCGGACCTTCGGAAAGGTCCTTAGGTGCAAAGGATCGGGGGCGCAGGTGTCTCCGCGTGGCGCTGGCATCAAGGTGTTCGGCGGCGGCATCACCGGCATGGCGAGCGTGTTGAGGGTGGCCTCAATATGCTGGTTCTGCCTGACTATCCTAAGGAATTACATCAAGCACGTGCCGGTTGGCAGCGTTGAGAGATGCGAGTGCGTCTAGTCGCGACATGCACCCAGCACGGGACTTGTTCGCCGGACGGCAGCACATGACGGATGGCACCGGCGGCGCTCGACTTCTTTTGGCCAGCGCGTTTCGACCTTTCTGCAAACGCGTCGCGCGCCGGTGATACGAGCAAGTTGTGCGACGCGGTCGCGCGCTGTCGCGGGGGGCGGAATAGTTGGTCAACGGACACGCTGTGACCTGCCAAAATCGAAATCGAAGCGCGGTCACCTACGTAATCGAAGCACTCCAGTCCATGGCGATTAATGGGCGCGCGACTGGCTGCAGTTATGCGTCCTTCGGGGAGGGAAAAACATGCAGGCGGCGCATCGTGCTGGTCGATGGGAGACAGTTGCGTCCGACCGGCTTCAAAGAGTGCACGGCGGATCCTTCATCTTCTTTTTGAAGCCATCACCGTCGTTTCACGATTGATGGCATTGGGCGAATTGAACAATGTACCCAACCCATATAGGCAAACTTAGCAGCTATGCCGCGGCCCTGGAAGCCTTGAGAGGAGACGATCGACTGCGTGGCCTAAAGCCGCGCGCAGGGACTGATTTTGCTTCGAACGATTATCTGGCCCTGGCGAGCGCGCCGCGTATGAAGAAGGCTCTGTTCACCGCGCTTGAGGCCGGCACGCCGATCGGAGCTAGTGGGTCACGGCTGCTGCGCCGCAATTGCGAGGAGCACGAAGCTCTCGAAGCCGAGGCGGCGCAGTTCTTCCGATCGGAGGCAGCGCTGTTCTTTGGCGGCGGTTATATCGCAAACTTCGCCGTTCTGACGACGCTGCCGCAGCGGGGCGATCTGCTCGTTCTCGATTCGCTCGTGCACGCCAGCATTCATGAAGCGGCGCGAGCGGGCCGAGCCGAGTTTCGAATAAGCGCCCATAATGATCTACAGTCGGTTGAAGATACGATTGGCGATTGGCGCGCCAAGGGCGGAATGGGGCGCATCTGGATCGTGGTGGAGAGCCTCTACAGTATGGATGGTGACTTCGCGCCGCTTAAAGATCTGGTCGCAATCGCCGAGCGCTATGAGGCTTTCCTGGTCGTGGACGAGGCTCATGCCACAGGCGTTTACGGCGAGCAGGGACGGGGGCTCACCGCCTCCTACGAGGGGCGCGAAGATCTGGTGGTGGTCCACACCTGCGGGAAGGCGCTGGGCGCGGCGGGCGCGCTTGTCACTGCTTCCGGCGTATTGCGCGACTTCATGGTCAATCGGTGCCGTCCATTCATTTTCGCCACCGCGCCGTCACCCCTTATGGCTGTTGCGGTGCGAGAAGCACTCTTGATCCTGCAGGAGGAGCCTGAGCGGCAGCAACGCCTGATCGATCTGGTTGACTTTACACATCGTCAACTCGTTGTGTGCGGGCGCCCGAGCCGCTCGGCCTCTCAGATCATTCCTTACGTCGTGGGCGACAACGCCCGCGCGATGCGGCTCGCCTCTGCGCTACAGGCGCGCGGCTTTGATATCCGGGGGATACGAGCGCCAACAGTGCCTGTGGGAACGGCAAGATTGCGGATCTCGCTGACGCTTAACGTCGCACAAGTTGATGTATCCGATATGATTGATGCGTTGGTCGAAGAGACTTGGGGCGACGTGCGGTGAGGGCGCAGACGTCCGCATCGGCAAAACGATCTTGTTCACAAGTTGTCGTACGCGCGACGAGTTTCAGTTTATGCCGATCCAAGGTACAGGTTTAAGACAGATGCAACGAGGCTGCTTTTCCGACACTGGCGGTCTCTCAAATGGCTGATGCAGGAGAGACCGTCCGATGCCGACGCGAGTCGCATTTTCGTTTACATCGGCCGGCTGGGCAGTCGTCATGGTCGTAATCCTGCTCCATGTGATCTTCGGCCCTGGCTGAGCCTGCTGATCATAAACAGGACCATCTGTATAGGTGGCTTGCCGCATCGCGGGTGCTATTTTGCCGGAATTCTCGCGTGTTCCCGAGGCCGAGAGCTCAGACCGAGCATGCCTCGCACCGCAATCTGCTGCTTGAACCACCTCTGTTGGCCTGGCGCATCAACCTGGAGGCATGAATGCTGTCGGCCGCGATATGAGTGTTTCTTGGTGCTGGCCGCGCGTTGCCAACATGAGTACGTAGAATACGAGGAGAATTAAGAGGCCGCGCATACCAAAGGTCTTCCCGAAGCTATGACAATTGTGAAGCGGATTGTATTCGGTGCATTTGATGCTGCCGCTGGACGAGCGAATTGGGCGGAACTCGACCGAAGCCTGTATCAGGCGGCAAACGAGTAGCCGTCCGCGCGAAGGTGCCAGCGTCAGCTCAGCAAATCGACCCTGCCGGTATCGAGCCGATACAGGCCCCCGACGACCTTCAGTCTGTTCTGCTCAACTGCCGCGTTTAGAATTGGCCCCGTCGATTTGAGTTTGTTGATGTTATCGATTACATTTTGTCGGGTTGCTTCGGCGAACGTGTTACCGGTTGACTGGCGAGATGCTTTTACCGCAGGCGCAAGTGCAGCGACGAGGGATGAAATGTGCCCCGGCGGCGGCTTATCGTCGTGGAGCGACTTGATCGTGGCGTCTATCGCACCGCAATGATCGTGGCCAAGTACCAGGATTAGCGGCGTGTTCAGCACGGCGACCGCATATTCCATGCTGGCGAGCGTGTCATCGTTGACGAAGTTGCCGGCGAGGCGGCAGACAAACAGATCACCAAGTCCGCTGGCGAAGACAAGTTCAGGCGCCACGCGAGAATCGGCGCAGCTCAGAACCGCCGCATATGGATTCTGCCCATCGACCAAAACCGGGCGCTCGCGCTTGAAATCGTCGCCTCGTGATGCGCCCTGGACGTAGCGATCGTTCCCTTTCATCAGCCGCTTCAGGGCAGCATCCGGCGAGAGCAGGTTATCTGGCTTGGGCTGCGGTTTTGCTTGCTTCGCATCGACAATGTTGTTGCCAAGCCGCAGGCAAACCGCCGAACCAGCGAACATCAACAGCGAGCGGCGCGAAGGCGCGATCTTGGTCAGATAGGACATATTCGGAGAACGGCCTGCAAGCATGCGTATCACCTCATCGCGCGGCTTTACGCCACCCGATGGCTTCGGCTTCAGCTTCGCTGCAGAGCCAGCGTTCACCCGGCTTCTTCGTCATGTCGATTTCTCCGTAACTGAGTTGCCCTGGCAGGTGATAAATGCGCTCGCCGTTAAGGTCCACGGTGCCTTTTATCAGACACTCGGGCGAGGGCGGGTCCGATAGCAGGGCGGATCCGAGCAGGAGTTCCTGAGCGTCGATCGGAATCGAGCTCGCGCCGACGATGATCGTCTTCTTGTTGCGGCGACGCCAGTCCCAAGGCGCGATGAACGCCCCCGACCACAGCCCCGCATAGCCTGTGCTCGCCACCAACTCATAGATAGCATAGGTATGGCTAGATGGACCCGACGATAGTGCCCAGCCCGAGCGTACCATCCAGGCGTTCACATCTTCGCCTTCGATGAAGCAACTGCCGAGTGACCTCCTGTACTCATCAACTCCCGTGGTATGACAATCCCACGTTCGTCCGTTCGAATGCTTGATGAGCTCGTCGCGAGCAGCTACGCCGCAAGCCCATTTCCTTCCGTGGGCGTCCAAGCAAATCTGATCAGTCTCAGGAGCGTCGATGCCTGAGAGCCGAATCTTGGTTTGCTCGATCTCGATCGTATTGCCGTCGACGATGCGCGGAGCACCGCTGAGTTTCGCCGCGCAGACCGGAGATGTGATGAGAGCGAGCAATGCGACCATCATTACGCGGTGTTTCATCCCGACAATAACCCTTCGCTCTTGATCCATGTTCACGCACGATCCGGTGCGGCCAAATTCGACTGTTGGACCGCATGATGTCTGTTATTCGGCCGGCATCGTTCGACGTGTGCTTTATGAAAGCTTGGTCGTGATTTCGAACCTACGACCTGACGCTGCGTGAGGTTCAAGCGATTTCTTCGGGTGCGTGTCGCGGTATCCTTTGAGCCTCGCCGGTCTCTCTCACTGGGCGGGCGCACCCTCTCGACCTGAGGAGGAGATCCCCATCGCTCAGCGCCGAAGTCGCGATGCAGGAGAAAGCCGAACCTCGGAACGCTGTTCTCCCGCGCTTGAACAAAATTCGCCTGTGAACTTTGGCGGTCGAGTGGAAGTCAGGCGTGGAGGAGCAACCTTGCTATTCTTCGTGCCACTCCATCGACAGAGAGAAGGCTGTCGAGGGTTTCGACGAGGGCGCTGACATTTCGCCGTAAAGTCTGGTCACGAAAAGACCGAAGTTCGAAAAAATTTGGTTTTGCTTCCTCTGAGAGTTGAACAAAGGCGCCATGGAGTTCAGCTCAAGCTCGCTACGTAAATGAATGGGTATCGTTTGCGCAGACCGCGCAAAAGCCGGATCCCTCTTTCGTAGAGCCAGCCGGGATGGTCGTTGATGCCAATCGCATTGAGGCTTTTCGCACCTCTGCGCTGCCCCATAATCGTTCGTGATGCAGCCGTCCCGTTCGTAACAAGGACTGGATTGTTCATCACCCAGGCGGCGCGACAGGCGGCCGCTTTCGTAGTACGCTTCCCCGCGACGGCATAAGGCCGAGCGTTTGCGCCAGGGAATTTGGAAGGGCAACCATGTCGAGCCGTGGCTTTGTCGTATACGCCCCGGGCAAGCGTTACGCCGCCCGCCTGTTCGAACGATCGCGAGTGGCCCTCCTGATGCCATTCAGTGCGAGGCGTCAATCCACAACATGCACTGGCCATCACCGCACTCGTGCAGGTATTTCTGGTGCGGTTCGCCGACTCACGCTACGCATCATTCTCGACCACCTCACCGCACAATGAGAACGAAATGGTTGTAGCCACCCGTGAATTGCCGGTCTCTCCTTACGCCCTTGAAGTGGATGGCCGACTCAGAGCCGAATTCGCAACCAGAGATGGCGCCAGGGCAGGTGGAGCAGAACTAAAGAAGCGTTTTCCCATGCTTCAAATCCGGATCTATGATGCACAGACGAATGCGCGCGAGGAAATCTAGATCCGACTCAATTTGTTTCCCGATGCCTCGCGCACGGCTCCGGGGCACCTCGCCGCTCGGAAAAAGGGCCCGCCGTCACGGAGTATGCAGTTCCGTTCCCGGGTACCCTCTTAATCGGTTTCTTCGCAGCACTCGGTCCCGGGGTGCCGCCGGCGTCGCTATGCTCGCGCTCCTGAGGTGCCAGTCAGTCGCGCGATGCGCAGCGCACGCCGGATCAGGCTTGGGCCCGAGGCATCTCCAGGACCGGTCCCGTGAAGAATGGCATCGAGGGCTGTCCCCCCCCCCCGCCCCCCGCAGATTGGTGTCCTCTCAGTGCGTGGGGTGCGGCGGGGCCAAACCGGCTCTCGCACGCTGGCACGCGCCGCTGAGCCCGACTCCTCGCGGAAAGAGCCGAGCGCAATCGTGCTGTCCGACTTTTCCGATGACGTCTGAAGGCTGCGGGAGTGGCTCGCGGACTGTTGCGGAGCCGTAAACAGCGCGGCTTTAGAGCGCATATGTCCTGCGGTTGCTCCGAGGCGCTCGGCGCTGAAAGAGCCGCGACGCGATGTTGCTCTGCGCGACCATTAACGAGACCTTCGCCCCTCTAACTCTTCCCGTTCCTTTGACTCTATGCGATCGAACCAGGAGCCAGGCGGATAGGCCGCGATACGCTTGGCAAAGAAGGATTGCGGCTCCCAATCTTGACCTTCGCTCTTCTCGAAAGTGATGACCCCGTTGTGGGTAAAAGAGCGGGGCCCTGGCGTATCACAGTTCACCACAAGCAGAACGCGCCAGAGATCAGCTTTCTCGGTCGGCTTGTCGTTCTGCTTCGGCAAGTAGTCCACTCCAACAGGTTCAACGATAGTGCAGCGGCCCTGCCGCAGAAGATCGCCAAGCGGGCCTTGCGTGGTCGTCACAAAGTTGAAGTTGGCCGGGTCATGCAGAAAGCGGAGATTTGCGTCCCTTTCGCCATCCGTGATTTCACTGGCGATCAACGAGAGCGCCAGGGCGCGCCAGCCCAATTCCATCGGCTTTGCATAGGTCGACGCAAGTTCAATCGTCCCGTCGAGCGCGATCTTCCATGTGATAACGTACTGTTCGTCTGATTTATTGTCCCGGTGCCTGGTCCACGAAACGAAAACATATTCATGTCCGTCAAGTTCAGCGACGCCCCACATTCGAGGGACGAAGTGTGCCACCTTCGAGACGTTGGAGATAATTTGTTCTATCGTCTCACCATCTTGCGCTCGCCACGTTGATTTGACTCTTTCGACGAGGGGGCTGTCGATGGCGAGAACACTGTTGCTCATGGCAGCCAGCCCAGCCAGGCAGATCAGGCATCGACCGAGACAAAACCATAGCGCGCGTCTTCCAGACATTCTCTTCTTCATAACCGTCGGCCTATCGAGTTTCATCCACACGTCATTCCAAAGCGGGCAACCTTGAACCTGTTATGCGAGAGCGCAAGAAGCTAGCGGCGACGCGACGGGGCGACCGCGGTCCCGCGCGAGCATGCGCTCCCCTCTATGTCACGCGCCGCTAACTTCAGTTGCCAGCGACAGCCTCAATTTGCTGTGCTGGAAATGCCCAGCAGGAGGAGACTGGGCATGCCGAGGACTTGCATTCTTCGTGCCAGGTAATAGACGGAAGTTCGCACCGGTTTTGTGTCCTCTTTGTCGACTTTCCGACTTGCGCACGTCTCGATGTTTCCATTCAGCCTATCCATCGCGGCTTATGCATCCTCGCACGCGCCGGATATTCGACGGCGCAGGGGAACGCCTCGGTGCCAAGTTCCTGATGAGAATTGGGAGCACGTGTGCCGCCATTGAACCGTTTGGTTCGGTATCATTGCCGGAATATAGGCTTCGATCTCTGCCATGTCTTTGGGCACTCGCGGCCAAAAAGGCCATGGCGCGTTTGGCGCTCCTTTTGCGACATGCGGCGCTCCGGAATTCGAGAGCAGCCTCAAGGTGCGCTTTGCACTCGATGGCCAACGACGCGAAGCCGATCTTCACCACCGAGCATCTGGAATCTGGCTGGCACCGCAAATCAACGTGCTCGCCAGGTATGTTGCTGCCTTCGCCAGGTGTCTTGGGCCTAGTCAACACGCATCTTGTTGGTCGAGAAGGCAGCTGGATGGTGGACGTGCTCGAAGAACCGCTGGGAAGCCGGGACTCGCATTAAATGCGTTCTGCTCGAGGAAGCAGTCCCGACCACGCAAGCCGCATTTGTCCCTTCCACCGGATTGGCGTGCGGCCCCACGCGCAGGTAGCTCCGATGGTCATTCCGATATCGCTGATTGGCAAGCGCTTCTACGTCGTGTTCAACGATATAGATGCACGGTCATTCGCGTGGCAGATGTCGCAGCATTAGCTTGAGACATAATCTGAGAGGTTGACGGAAGAGTTCTCTTGCCGATAATCCAAGTCGTCGAGGTTCTCCGGTTTCCATTTGATCCGGAGCTAAGAGGGAAGCCGGTGAAAATGCCGGCGCTGCCCCCGCAACTGTGAGCGGCGAGCCGCTGTCCAACGATGTCACTGAAGCCTGCGCGGCTTCGGGAAGGCCGGACAGCAGCGATGACCCGCGAGCCAGGAGACCTGCCCCGACAATATATTCGTCCACGGGCGGGGTGTCCCGGTGGTACGTCAAGCAGCCGTCGCACGCGCGACGTCCCCTGCCTGCGTCCGCCATGGCCTTCGCCCCCAACTGGGGTTAACGCTATGTCTCTTCTCTCCCTTCCGGTTGCCACGCTCGGAACGCCACGCATCGGTCCAAGGCGCGAGCTCAAACTCGCACTAGAAAGCTACTGGGCCGGAAAAAGCAGCGAACAACAGTTGCTCGAGGACGCAGCTGGCCTGCGCGCCGCGAACTGGGCCCGTCAGAAATCTATCGGCGTCACGGTCATTCCATCGAACGATTTCTCGCTGTATGACCAGGTGCTCGACACAAGTGTCATGGTTGGCGCCATCCCGGAGATCTACGCCTCGAAAACCGAATCCGTTTCGCTCAAGACGTACTTCGCCATGGCCCGCGGTTCACAATGCGACGACCAGGATGCGAGTTGCGGTCACGGACCGCGCGGATTTGGCGCACCCGCGCAGGAGATGACGAAGTGGTTCGACACCAACTACCACTACATGGTCCCCGAGTTTCACAGGGGACAGACTTTCAGGCTATGCTCTCGCAAGCCGATCGAGGAGTATGAGGAAGCCAAGTCCCTTGGCTTTCAGACCCGCCCTGTCCTGATCGGGCCGGTCACATTCCTAAAGCTCGGCAAGAGTGCCGATCCTGCGTTCCAGCCACTCTCACTACTGGACGAACTGATACCGGCCTATATCGAAGTTCTGCAGGAATTGGCCAAACGTGGGGCAAATTGGGTTCAGTTCGACGAGCCCTGCCTGGTTGTTGATCTGGATGAGGGGGCGCGAAAATCTTTGCTCCATGCCTATGACCGGCTCGCCAAGGAGGGGCCGGCCATCAAGATCATGGTTGCCAGCTATTTCGGCGACCTCGGTGACAATCTGGACACCGCCTTGAGCCTGCCAGTTGCCGGACTTCACCTCGATCTGGTTCGAGCGCCACAGTTATTGGACCAGATCATTGCTGGCGGCCGAAGTGATCTCGTCATATCGCTCGGTGTCATCGACGGCCGGAATGTATGGCGGTCGAATTTGTCGTCGCTGCGCCGGAGGCTGGAACCCGCGATTGCGAAGCTTGGCAAGGATCGTGTACAGATCGCCCCATCCTGCTCGCTGCTTCACGTGCCGGTCGACGTTGAACTCGAGGCCGGGCTCGCTCCCGACGTGAAGAGCTGGCTTGCTTTTTCGGTTCAGAAGATGCGTGAACTTGCGATCCTGGCGCGGGCACTCGCAGGCGACCAGAATGTTGCGCTAGCTCTTGCCGAGTCGGAATGTGCCGCGACTGTCCGCCGGAGTTCGCCGAAAATCCGTGATGCCAATGTCGCTGTCCGGATGAGAGCGATCGACCAGGGCACGCGCCGGCGCGCCAGCCCATTTGCCCGTCGTGCCGAGATCCAAAGCAATCGTTTCGGACTACCGCCTTTTCCTACCACGACGATCGGATCGTTTCCGCAGACCACAGAGGTCCGGAATGCCCGTGCGGCGCATGCGCGAGGCGCGATGAGCGACGAGCAATACGACGGGTTCCTCAAGGAGGAGACTGCGCGCGCCGTACGTTGGCAGGAGGACATCGGACTTGACGTCCTCGTGCACGGCGAGTTCGAGCGCAATGACATGGTGCAGTACTTCGGCGAGCAACTCGCCGGGTTCGCCTTTACCAGGAACGGATGGGTGCAATCTTACGGCTCGCGCTGCGTCAGGCCACCGATCCTGTTCGGCGATGTAGTGCGGTCGAAGCCTATCACCGTAGAGTGGTGGCGCTACGCGCAATCACTAACCAAGAAGCCGATGAAGGCGATGTTGACCGGACCGGTGACGATCTTGAACTGGTCCTTTGTTCGCGATGATATTCCTAAAAGCGAGGTCTGCCGCCAGATTGCGCTCGCGATCCGAGACGAAGTCCGCGATCTCGAGAATGCTGGGGCAACCATGATCCAGATCGACGAAGCTGCACTCCGCGAAGGATTGCCGTTGCGTCGATCGGAGTGGACGGCTTATCTCGACTGGGCCGTGGATTGCTTCCGCATCTGCTCATCGGGCGTCGCCGATCAAACGCAAATTCATACGCATATGTGCTACTCGGAGTTCAACGACATCATCGGTGCGATCGCTGCAATGGATGCGGACGTCATCTCGATCGAGACGTCGCGCTCGAAAATGGAACTACTCGACGCCTTCAGGAACTACGAATATCCAAATCAGATCGGGCCGGGCGTGTACGACATCCACTCTCCACGCGTTCCCGAGACGGGCGAAATGAAGGAGCTGATGGCGTTGGCTCGGACACGGCTGCAGGATTCGCAGCTCTGGGTCAATCCGGACTGCGGCCTGAAGACGCGCAAATGGGAGGAGGTTCGGCCGGCCCTAGCGAACATGGTCGCTGCCGCCCGCGAACTGCGCGCTGCATCCGATCCGCGAGGCCGTTGACCCGGGCTTGGGTCTCTTCTCGACAAAGCTGATCCGCTTGTGGTCATTTGCGCTCTCGATAATCCGGGAACCTTGAGAACACAAAAAAATGCCCGGTTCCGCTTGGCGGGCCGGGCGAAAGTCTGGGAGGAGCGACGCTGACGCATCGCGCGGACTTCCATCGGCGGAGGGAGGACAGCCGCCGGTTCGATCACGGCGAGGACATTCGCCGAAAATCGGAGCCCAGTTGAAGCACAAGCTCAGCGTAGCTCAATTATGCCCTGGTATGCGACGGTATAGCCTGAGATTTAGAAATCTACACCAAGGTTTGTCGCTCATGAGCACGTCGGCAACGGTTGCGACAGCAACGAGGGGCAGTGATGCCGGGCGGTCGCCGCAGGGCACCAACCGCAAACTCGGTGCGCTTTCCTGCCTGGCAACCTTATGCTCGATCAGCACGACGATACGAAAAACCCGGCTCCAAGGATCTCGCAAGCGTAGCCAATGCAGAGCGGTTGCTATTGATTTGGACCCTGCTTAAGGCAGTCGTTGGTCGACCGGTCCCACCCGATAGTCGGGTTTCGGCTTGAACTTCTGTTTGAGATCTATGAGCGGACCACGGATGATGTCACGAGCTTGAAGGGCGGCCCGATGCCGATAGGGTGCTCCTCAGCCGTGAGCCCGGTGCTGCCCCAAGATAGGCCAGTTAAGTGATGTCGATTTAGGATTGACACGACACGACTCGGCTCGGCGGAGCCGGTTTAGACCGCCCGACTGTGTGTAGCCCCGCACCGAGGAAGATGAGCGTCGAACGCCGATGTGACGCTCCGGAGCAGGAACTCTACGCCATCAGCTACGGAAAGCCGGCCATCGTCGATCACCACGACCCGTCTGCGATAAGGCTGTCGATTCGAGAACGATTGACGACGGCCAACTTCCGATCCCGACCGTGACGACGGGGTATCTCGGAGAGATCGACTGCCATGTCGCACATGATTCGCTCAATGATCTCGGCACGGAATTGATCCTCATCCGTCAGCAAGCAGCCCTTTGCGGTGGCGAGCCGATCCTCGGTGATGCGAGCAAGATAGTCCTTTGTCGAGACAACGTTCGCGACGAACCCTTGTTGCATGCGTCCGATGGCGCTGGCGCCGAGCCCGCGCAATCGTCAAGTATAACCCTGGAAGTTGCGCTTCAGCCTGCCTTCCTGCCTCGCCCGGGCAAGACTTTCGTGCGGCATGGCAAAGTGATCGATGCCGACACGTACGATCCAGCATCAACTAAAGCTTCCGCGATCGCTTCGGATTAGAGATAGCGCGTGACGCTGTCCCTATAGCCCGTTGTGGTCCAATCGCGCCAGAACCGGGCCAGGCGATCAACGTCCAGCGCCTTGCTGTTCGTGCTGAACGTAGCCGGAAGTGGCAGTGCTTCGCAGTTGGCGTGCAGTGATTCGAACCGGCTGCGGTCGGATGATTCAGAGCGCGCCGGGCGGGGCTCAAGGAGTGCGAGTGTTTCGCCGCAGTCGCGCGGCCGCAATCGCTCGTCCTTATCGGTCGGCGGACATGAGAGGCGTCCGTTTTGCGCGATATTACTGCGCAGGCCAAACCTGCGACGATCACATTGTGGAACGTGGCGGAACCAGAGCTCAGGAAGGCTCGGCCATGCCGTTTGCACCGGTGGTCGACGAAGCGATCATATTGTGCAGAAGTCATCTGGCGGTGCGGCAGCCTGCGTGCCGGCGAGCAACCCCATTTTCATTTCGACAGGATGAGCATGAGGTCCACTACCTGCTGTGAAACGGCAGCGGTCAATACGCCCCATCCGTCTCGGCGCCGTGTCGCGGGTTGCCGGCCTTGGCGGACGAAAACGCGACCGAGCTCCGTTCGGCCTCGGCTTCTTGCTCCAATTGCAGAATATGCGCTCTTAACGCATCGGAAGTCGCTGCCGCTGTCTCGCTGAATAGCGGATCTCCATGATCGGTGAGGGCGGAAGCGATTTCGGTCCAATCCTGAGCCGCGAGAGCCTTCAGGGCGGCGGGAAAGAAATCTCGTTCTTCCCACATCATGTGGTGCCGCTCGCGTACTATAAAGTCGCGTACGATATTGCCGATGTCTTGCCGAAGGAGTTCACGATCCGCGAGAATGGCGTCAATAGCTTGCGCGAAGTGGTGCAAACGGTCGACGACTTCCTGGTGTTCAAGCGCGAGATCGCCGACGATTGCAGCTGCATCCGGATCGCGAGCCTTGAGCTTGGAAAAAATCAAGTCTTCCTGTGGATGATGGTACACCTCCGGGTAAACCTCGAAATAGCTGATAATCGCGCGAATGACCTCATAGTCGGGACGGATCCCTTTCTCAAAAATCTCCAATTCGCGTTGAAGAGCGATTAGAAGCAGATCAATGTTGCGATGCTCTCGAAGCAAAAGATCGATGATCATTGCGGTGCTCCTGGAGGCACAATGTAGGCTGGGAGCGTTTCTGCCATTGGCAAGATCGCCCGATTTCGGTGTCCTTTGCGCTGCAATTTGTCCGCGCTGTTCGACGCACAAAAGTAGCGCGCTTCAATTTGAGCTGGTGCAAATCAACTTAGCCTAGGTTTTGCACAAAGCTCCTGGGCAATCTGTCGTTACGCAGCTCGACTCGGCGTGAGGTGGGCAGGGCGATCACGCCATTCTGCTCAAGTTGGCTAAAGGTGCGCGACACCGTTTCGATCGTCAAGCCAAGATAATCGGCGACATCCTGCCGTGACATGGGCAGTTCGATGGCACCGTTCTTCGTAGCGCGGCGAGACATATCGAGCAGGAACGCGACGACCCGGTCTTCAGCGCTGCTGATCAGGAGCATCATATGTTCCTGAAAGCGGCGGAGCTCGAGCGCCATCGCGTCCCACAGCTGCCGTGTTAGCTCCCTCTGGTCACTGGCGCAAACAATGAGGGCGGTACGCTTCACCATCAGCAGCTGCGTCTCACAAATCGCCCCGGCCGAAGAGACATGGCTTCCTCCGGCCTCGAAGCCGAAGAGGTCACCGGGTAGATAAAACGCACCGATCTGACGACGTCCGTCTTCCAGAATCTTGTAGGTTCGCACAGCGCCCGACACCACCTGATATAGGTATTCCGCTGCCTCCTCTTCGCTGTAGATCTCGCTATTGCGAGTGAATCGCATCGGTGTCGCAATCATGCCAAACGGTCCACAACCACGAGGTTGCCCACGCAAGACGCTGGTCGGATGGCGGCTGGTCTCGGTAAAATTGGCGACCTGAGCGTGCATAGCGGACTCTATCTTGCGAACGTCGATGCGCAGACATTGGCTGCTCCTGACGAACTGGGAAATTTGGATGTTTCCCCTAGGTAGAAGCCCTTAAGTATTTACACGTAAGTCCCCCGAGGAGGGCGTCTTGAATGGTTCGGCGCGGTCCCTTGGTTGCTCAAACATGTGCAAATTGGATTAGAAGGCTGCATGCTGGCTTCGTCGGCCGCGCCCGTGAAGAGCTCCAGCCAGGCCGAACGCTGTCGTCCACCGCCACTTTCGGCCTGTCGCAGGACGTCTTGTTCGGACGCCGGGACTCCGATCCCTCTCAGCATCGGTGGGCCGCGGAGGTGACGATGCGGACATTGACGGCATCCTGATCGATGTACGCTGCCCGACGTGGACGACGTGCTTGGAAATCATCCGATACGTGCGCATGTGGACCGAGTTGGGACCCGGATCATAGAACTCGGCTGGCGTGATATATTGACTTGGCTCACGACTTGCCGCTCTCCCGCGATTGTTGAAACCGAAGGAAATCGTGACTTGGTCTGGCTTGAAGCTGAGCTCGGGGCATCGTCGGATGGCCGGTGACAGACTGTCCGCGAGCAGTTCCTGCGGCATCTCGACCGTTAGCGCACGTGCAACGTTCGGAGCAATGTCGCATGATGGCGGGCCCTGCCGCATCTCGTCGATGGAGTGCCGGCGAACGCATCAGGGCCCGACAGACGGCACTCCTGTTCCTGATCGCGCCTGGCCTCGCCATTGCGCCGATTGCGACGATGTTTTGACCGCATCTGGAATTCCTGCCGCGGTGCGAGTTAGCCGCGGGACTGCAGGATTTGTGCCCAGCCAATCTGCCGCGATACCAGCGCGGCGATCAGGATGGGGAACGGATTGCGGATGCCGTCCCTCGCCATTGCCGCCTCGACATTCATGTCATGGCAAACCAGGCCTGCTGGACGAACAACGAGCCAGCAACCGAAGGTCATGCAGGGCTCGTTCGTCGCGGTCCCGCCGAATCCGCCAGTACTCGGATTCTTGAACTGCCGCTGGAAGGCCAATCAGAGCCGCTCGCGCATGATTGATGACAACGGGCCGGAAGTCCTGTTGGATTGTTTCGGATCGTGATTCCCTCAATCGATAGATATCAGTGCTGCGTCCGAATTGGCGCTTCTCGGAATTGATCGGGATGCTCGAACGCTTGCATCGCTCGGATGTGGTAATCGTCCTTATCCGGCGCGCCACGTCGGGGCCGGCGCCGTTGGCGCGATAAGACGAAAAACGTGTTTCGGAAGACCGAACAGGAAGTCAAAGCTGCTGCATCAGCTTGAAGTATGACATTTGCGCTGCTGCTAGAGTCCCGCGTTAATGGCGATCCGCATCAACTCGGACATGCTGCGGACATTGGTTTTGGCCATGAGGTTCGCACGGTAGACTTCGACCGTCCGGGGACTGATGCCAAGGTCATGGGCGATCACCTTGTTGATCTTCCCGGCTACTAGTCCCTTTAGGACGTCGCGCTCGCGCGACGAGAGGTCCGCGAGTCGGGCTTCCGCCTGCAGTTTCGCTGCGTCATCGGCTGGCTTTGTTGGGCGCGCTTCCAAAGCGCTATTGATCGCACGCAATAGCACTTCCTCCTCGAACGGCTTCTCGATGAAGTCGACCGCACCCGCTTTCATCGCTTCAACTGCGAGCGATACGTCCCCATGACCAGTTATCAGGACGACGGGGCAATCGACGCGATCGGCCTTCAGTTTGCGGACCAGTTCGAGACCGCTCATACCCGGTATGCGGATGTCCGATACAATGCAGTCAACCGGACCGCTCCCGCCGTCATTGAGAAACTCGGTCGCCGTTTCATAGGTTGCTACGTAGAAGCCGTTAACATCGAGCAGAAACGCGAGCGAATCCCGCATCGCGGCGTCGTCGTCGATCACAAGAATGCGCCGCCCAATCATGCCTCTTCACTAACCTCCGCAAATGGCAGGGTGAACTGAAAGATGGTGCCCCCGCTTGGATCCGCTTCCGCGGTGATGTGGCCGCCATGTGACTCGATGATCGTCCGGCAGATTGATAGTCCCACACCCATGCCATGCTCCTTGGTCGTGACAAAGGGCTGGAACAGGCGGTCGGCGATATCAGGGCTGATGCCGGGGCCCGTATCAGCAACGGTAAACCTGGCGAGGCCATCGACCTTGGCAACTCCGACGGTCAATTCGCGGCGCGGGCAGGAAGCCATCGCCTCGATTGCATTGCGTATCAGGTTAAGCGCGACCTGCTGGATCTGGATCTTGTCGACGATTATTGATGGCAGATCGCGGTCGCTGCGGATAGCCACGCGTACGCCTTGCTCCTTGGCGCCGAGTAAGGCCAGAGCCACAGCCTCTTCAAGGAGCGTGAGCGGATCCTCCACAGTGTGATGCGTCTCGCCCTTGGCAACGAATTCCCGCAGGCGCTTGATGATATCGCCGGCGCGCAGAGCCTGTTGGGCGGCGTGTTCTAGTGCATCACCAATGCGGTTGGCGTCCGGCTTGTTGGACGCCAACAGAGCCTTTGCGCCGCGCATGTAGTTTGTAATTGCGGAGAGCGGCTGGTTGATCTCATGGGCAATAGACGATGCCATCTCACCCATGGCGGTCAGCCGCGACACGTGCACGAGTTCAGATTGCAGTTCTTGCAAACGCCGTTCCTGCGCCCGCCGTTCGGTGAGGTCTCGGATGAAGCCGGTAAAGAACCGTTCGCCGCGCACTTTGGCCTCACCGACGGCAAGCTCCATCGGAAAGGTCGAGCCGTCGCTCCGTTCGCCGACCACGATGCGGCCGATGCCGATGATGTGCCGCTCGCCGGTGGTCAGATAACGTTCGATGTAGCGGTCGTGCTCGGCGCGGTAGGGCCGCGGCATCAACCTCGATACATTCGTTCCGACCACTTCGTCCGGAGACCAACCAAATAAACGTACTGCCGCGGCGCTGAACGAGCGAATGATGCCCTTCTCGTCAATCACGATCATGGCTTCGGGCACGGTGTCCAGGATCGACTGCAGATGGGCTAGCCGATACCGCGCCTGCTCTGATTCCCGCCGCAGCCGATTGCCCATGAAGCCAAGCAGGGGGCCAAGTACCGCGAATTCCGCGATATCGATCATGTTTGCGGTATCGGTGATGAGGCCTTTTCCAAGAAATGCCACGCTGATGACGAGGCAGAGCAAGGTAGCGAAGATCGCCGGTCCGCGGCCGCCCGCGAAAGCGGCAAAAACTACGACCGGAAGGTAGATGATCGTGAACGTGCGGTCCTGAAGATACGGATTTAGCGCCGCGCGCAGCACCAGACCCAGCGCGGCGGCTGCCGCGGCAGTGCCATAGCGGTACCAGATGTGGTCGGGCATGTTTCCTGGCAGACCCTCTCATTCGATCGACTTTACATTGTTTGCCCACGAGAGGCCACCGGAGGCAGCCGCGCCTTAGCTCATGCCAATCTATTGCGCAGGACGGCCGCCGCTATCCGGGCCAGATGCGCCAGTGCGTCGGCTGCACGGCGACATGTTCTCCGGTCTTGGCCTTGATCCAGCCGCCGAAGATCCGGCGGCAAGGAAAGACCACCCGGTGAATGGTATTACCCTCGATCACGGCAATCTCCAGATCCCGATCGAAGGGCGCCGATTCGAGCCGCTCCCAGGTCAGGTTGTCATTAGATCCTGGACGGTGTTCATCGCCGCGGGCTGACAATTTCAGGCAACCTTCTGAACACTACGGACGAGATCGCTTGGCCGCCGCGGGAACAGGCTCCGCGGCCCGGGGTTTTATCGGCTGTGGTGTTGTTGAACCTATCGTGCCGGGACATGATCCGCTCGCCAACCGAAATATTAGGATGGGGCTGCGAAACAACTTCCCGGCTTCGATCGAATCGATCTGAATCAGCTCAAGCCCGCGGCGGTTGGTATTGATCGCTGTTCTGCAGAATTTAGAGTGGACTGCCGCTCCCGCAATCTGGCCCGCGGCGGCGGGACGGATGTCGCCGTGGTCTGTCATGTCGAAACATCCTTCGTTGGTGAGAAATCTGCTTGTCCCACGGCGTCAGCATGGGGGTTGGGTTGTGATGACGTCAGCCGCGCCCTAGCGAGCGGGGGGATCCCCAAGCGAGAACGGGAAGACGCCAGAATTCGCTTGACGCCATTCGGCTGGGCCTAGCTGCGCTCGGCCCCAATCATAGCGCCGCTCCGCAGGTCGATGAAGTGGACACCATCGCAAGCGGCGCAGGTTATAGGGTGCAGGTCATCGGCACCCGGCTCGGGTGCGTCCGGCAGCAGTCCTTGCACTCGGTCGCCGGTATTTGGACATGAAAAGATGATGGGGCGCCAAGTCTTTCTGTCTGCCATGTGTCTGACCTTGGACTGGAAGATCGCTTCTATCAGTAGGCGGTCGCCGCAGTATTGATACAGGTCAAAAGAGCTGATGCGCGTCCAGAACGGCCGAGGTCGAGCGGCCGCTGCGAGCCGGACAGGGCCGCGTTGTAGGCGACATGTTCCAACTCGGGCTATCCGCCAGGCCTCGCGTTGATCCGCAAAACGGCAGCGCGTAGCGGGGTTGATTTGAGGCACACCGCACGCGGATTGGGCCACTACAGCATGTGTCCTCAATGCTGCGAGAGCCGGCAAGGAGATGGTCAGTCAATTGCCCGCCTCGCGTTTTCCGCAGCCTTGCCGGCGCTGATCGCAGCCATAGGCTTTGGTGCAGAAGTCCTGAACGCTTGGGCTTATCGAAACGTTGGCTGCGACAAGCCTGATCATCGACTTTGCTGTCGCGGCGGCAGGTTGGACCGTCAGGAGCGAGAGCGGGGCGGTTCGTCTCATTTGCCCATGATCACGTTCGCGTAGCTCTCGCCGTCGATTGGGCCCGGCCATCGGCGCGCGTCGGAAATGGCTCTGCCCGGTGATTGGCCAATGACCCGGGTTTGCGGCAATGCCTCGTGAGACCACTAAGAATCGCGTGTAAAGTTCGCGGCGCCGAGGTTCCATATTGCCGGCGATTGAGTATGGGATTGATAGAGATCAATCGTCGGCACCTCGGGCGTGACGGCTTCATGCTGCTCTCAAGCGTCTCTTCGAGAGAGTCCTCGATCCGCGCCCCAATTTTGTCGGTCGAGGGCAGAGCAGACCGGAAGGCGCTGTCCCTCGGCCACTTCAAACCAGAGTGCGATCCGCCAAGCTGGACAGATAGCGATTACGGGGTCTGCGGGACAACAGGAGCGCTCGCGCCGCGCTGCCCAAGGCTCGACCTTATCTCGACGGACGGAGCGGACAAACTCTTTGGGATGCTGCTTGAGACAGATCAAATACTCTTGTGGCGCGAATGGCAGAATGGGGGATAAGCAAACCCACAGCAAGAGGGTGCCATGCCTTCATTTAACGTTCGGTTCATTAAGACCGTTTGTGACGATACCGGCCACGAGCATCGTGCCTGTCAGGCATCGTTCAAGGTCGATGCCGCCTCGCTGAGTGCTGCTGCACAGCAGGCGGAGACCGATTTCTGCAAGCAAAAAGGTGTCCACGATTGGACAGTCTTCGCCGATGCGATGGAGCTTCGAACCCCGCCTCCATTGCCGCCGGGATGGGGTGGTTAGCCTGAGTTTGGCCAGGGAAGTCTGCGAATTGTTGTGGGGTCAATCTGCGAATCGAGGCGTGATCCCGGACTGCGTCGTTCCGCCGTCGATCCGAGAGAGCAACTCGTGATGCTGTCGTCAACTCGGCAGGCGCCCGGTTGTCTCAGGACCCTAAGCGGAGCTCGCTGGACCGTTTGCCGGCCTGCCGTTCAGCTGGCTCGGTGCAGCGCTCCGCCAACCGTTGTACCGGCAGGGCCATCCGGATCGAGGGATTTGCTCCCACAGATCGGTCTTATTTGTTGCATGTCAAACACAAGTCTGCCTCCGGCAGCTATGGCTGCTTCGCAGGGTAGGACACATGGTTAGCCAATCTGCATATATCGATGGCCCTTGGCGGTTTAGGAATCTGCTCAGCCAGTTATGAGCGAGCCGGTTTCCCGGACATCCGAACTGGCTTACTTGAGCCCCCAGAACATCGATGCGATCGCACGTGAGCTTAATCTGTCTACATCCGCCTTTCGCACGATGGCGCGAACACCGGGCTTTCCTGAACTCTTAAGCAAGCGCCTCGCACTTGCCGGTCTTTCCGAGAATGCCCGTCTCGCCTCCCGGCGCGAACGCCGATGCTCCGCTCATCATGATGACGGAAGAGTATCTTCATCGATTGACCGATCCAATCGAATGGAAGCTTCGAACGATTAGCGCAAGCCGGTGACTTGATCAGGATATTCGCGCCGCAGGTTCCGATTTCAAAGATAAACCGAAACTGCGTTTGAGATATGCCCTATGCGCCTCACAGAACTTGTTTTGAAGGAAGTGGCTAACAATTTTCTCGGCAAAACTGATGATTTCACCGGTCGCAATTTCGCGGCCTTCAATCGTGTGGCGAGACGCAGATGGCTGCGGGCATTTCGGTCTATCGAGCCGCGATCAACGCGCGCGGGACGTTCTCGATCAGCGCATATTCCGTCAGCGAAGACATTCAGGCGCGGCGCGCATCCTGATCCATCTCATCACGCAACAAAGGGCCGCCCTTCTGGGGCGGCCTTTTCATTTGGAAAGAGAGATGCTTCGCGGAGTTGATTGGCATGCCAAAAGGAAAAGTCCCGGGGCCGGGCCGATCTCTAATCCCTGCAAGGCCGTATTGAAGTCAACATTTCCCTACTCTGCCTTCTAGAACCGTCGTTCTGACGTCAACCGCTGAAATTGCCGCTATTGGCGCGTTGAGGTTACCGGTTTTGGTCTCTGGATTACCACGATAGTAACAATGTGACCGATCGATTGGAAAATTGAGTGATTGTACGGTCGCGCCCGTATTGGCCTTCAGGTCAAAGATAATATTCTGGCTGCCGCGCTGTGACCCACCAGACCCCGTCCAGGTCCATTGCGCTATGTAATAGGGCCGCGCTCCCCCAATCTCTGTTAAAGACAGCTCAATCTTAAATGCCTTACCCGCCCGGCCGTCGCCTGCTTGAGCGTCAATGTCCGGAGATTTGAAGGATTTGGTCTCAACGGGAACGGGCTTGGCTTGCTGCGCGGGCAAGAGGCGCTCCACAAGCTTGTTGAAGACATTTGTTTTGCAGTCCCCGCTGTCTTTGATTGCCTTCGCGAGGTCTTGCTGAAGGACGCCTTGCGCTTCTTTCGTTTTGTACTGACCAGCTGCCGACATGCCGACGCCGACGATTTTGCTAATCAGGCCGCTCACCTTACCACCTAATGAAAGGTCCGTTTCAACCGAGTGACTGTCTTGTTTCACAGTATAGCAAATGTCAGCCGCCGTTCCGCTGATGAGCTTTAAGGCCTCTCTCCGAGCCGCAAGATCGTCTTGGGCTAACGCGCTCCCTCGCAGCAACAACGATACGATTGCTATGCCTGCAGCTGAAAAACGGAGGGGCATCTTCGTTCACCACCGGTCATATGAACCAAACAGTGCACGCTGAAGCGTTGTTCTTTGGCGCATACTACCTACACCGCACGCAGTTTGCAAAATGACAAACAACGTCAATCTACCTGACTTGGCGGGGTAACACGCTATCTCATAATCGGGGACGGCCGAGCTGTTCCGGCGAAGCCCAGCCCGACCTTGTCCTTCCACGAGCGGGAAAGAACCCTTGGAGATTAACCGGGGAAATTCCCGCCTTCGTGCAGCCAATCTTCCCCGTTGTGTCCCGGTGGCGACTTCGGCTAGCGCCAAGCGGACCGCCAGCAGCTGCGAACTGCCGGCGGTCCTAAGTTACAGCACGATAGGTGACATCATGCAGCAAGCTGAACAGACCAATATCATCGTTGGACCGTGGGCGCACTCCCTTGCGAAGCCGACGCCGATCGAACTTCTCTGGAAACAATTTCAGGCAACAGCCGCCGAGAATCGCCGCATCTATGCTCTGGCGGATGATACCGCCGGAGGCGATACCGAGGCAGCCGAAGCTGCGTGCGACACGGCGTATGAAGCCTTGGAGGCTGTAGTTGATGCGATCCTAGCCGCACCGCTAGCATCGAAGGCGGACGCTGCGATCCAGGCGTGGCGCCGAAGGCCTTCTTCACTATCGGCCGCAAGACCTGACGCGCTTCGTTCAGGAAGTGGCGAGCTTAGGCCAGCGCTAAGCGATCGGCCGACAAAATCGCCATGGCAACTACCGACCTTACCGATCGAATGAAGGCGCTGAGCAAGCTGGCGCTGAGCATCGTTCGCCGGTGTGGCGAGCGTTGCAACGTCGATCGCGCGGGCGGCCGTTGCAGGCTGTCGGAAGTCCGACATAACGAATTCCGCCTGACGTACTCGCGATATGATGACGACGCCGGACCGCTGGACGTCCTTCGACGGAAAAACCGTCCTGCACGTTGATTGGACCCGGAAAAGGCTTACGCACGTCATACCGGCCAGGCGATTGGGAAACATACCTGCTTCGCTATGACGCGCGCCGGTTCTGGCCG
Organism: Bradyrhizobium sp. LMG 9283; assembly: GCF_045571415.1. Lineage (NCBI taxonomy): Bacteria > Pseudomonadati > Pseudomonadota > Alphaproteobacteria > Hyphomicrobiales > Nitrobacteraceae > Bradyrhizobium > Bradyrhizobium sp. LMG 9283. Next base: position 6,857,829 of record NZ_CP120691.1, on the reverse strand, counting down.
GATGCATCAAAGCATGACCTTTCCTTAACGGCTTAGGCAAGATCAGGCGGCGGTCTACTGTCTGTGGTCACGTTCTGCTCGAGCGCCGTGGTTTCCCTAGAATCGACGGCTTGATGGGCGGTCGATACACGCGCGCAGTCCGCGCCTTCTTCGATCGCGAATACCACATTCACGGCGCGACCCAAGTATCGGCGCCCCATCAGCCGGCCAACTTGGGGCATCCTGGAAGAAGCGTGGGCGCGATCCGTTGTGATTCGCGGCGATCTCAATGGGCGAAGCTGATCGCGAAGCGGAAGGCGGCTTATGAAGCCGTGCATCCGGAGACGAAGCACGGCGCGGCCGCGGTCGTGGAAAGAGTTCTCAAGTTGAGAAAGGCCCGGTTCATGGTCGACGCGGCCGCGAAAAGCGGCCGGTCCACGGCGTCGGTCGCCCGCGACGCGACCCACGCCAAGCCGCACAGGTCGCGGCGGATCAGGTTTTCGCCGAGCGTCACCTGACCGGGACATCGAAATTTACAGAGAATAGGAACACTGTTCGCCGCTGCGAGGTTTTCCCATCATACGCTAGGCATTGCGGAGTTCTCTTCCATGGCTACCCAGATCGTGATGGACCACACGGGCGACAGCAGACACTTTTTTGACCAAACTGATCAGGAGGGGCTAGCAACGGCTGAGCGCCGCTTTCGCAAGCTGACTGGCCAAGGATTTACCGCCACCACCCGAACGCCGTCCGGGGATCTCCGCGTCGTACGGGCGTTTGATCCGACCGCTGATGAAACGCTGTTCTACCCGCGCCTCGTCGGCGGCTAGCCCCATATGGCGCAAAATGTTCTTGTTCAGACGCAGCGGCGCTGGCAGTAGCGCGCGTTTGCGCGCCCTGCGTACGCTCTACTGGAGCTTCACCGACCAAAGCACTCCGGAAGCACGTGCGCGGCGTCTTCTCCGCGAATGGTTGTCTCCCGAGAGTTATTTCGAAGTCACTGGCTCTCACACCGGCCGACGATATCGAATTTACTATGGTACCGTGAGTAATTTTGTGCAGATCGATGAAGCCGGACAGCCCGAAACACGGTGGTGTTTCGTTCCTGAAAGAGCTTTGGCGGCCGGCGATGTCATGCTCGCGCAGAAGATCGCGCTCGAAACAGACGAAATGTCAGTGCTCGCGCGCGCCAACAGGATCTCGCTGAACCTACCTCGGTTGCATCGAGTGGTGCGCCGGGCCTACTAGGCTTGCTCATGGGCGGGGCCGCCGCTTCGGGGGCGGCGGCCCCTCGCCGCGGAGGCGCCAGTACGCGAAACAACGACGTCTTCGCGACTGCATCTAGCATCGGCGCCGCCTCCAGCAAGCGCAACGAGATACAATCGTTAGTGTTAATTGGATGGCTTAGTGGTTGCTGGTCGCTTCGCTGCCGGCCTGCGCGACGTGATCGCATCCACCTTCTTCAGCGTCTGTGCAAACTCAGATCGGAGATGCTGTTCGTGCTTCGGGTCTGTAGGCTCCGAGAGGAATGCAATCTTCACGAGGAAGCGGTTCAGTAGCGATGTTATCGCAAGATTGTCCGAGTGTTGCGAGCGCAGGGCCGTGAGTTGCCGACGCATCTCGATAAGGTCAAGCTTTCCGTATTCTGACTGCTGTTTCAAATAGAATGGCCTGCAATCAGACGAAGCCGCCGCGTCGAATATAATGGCGCGACGGCTTCGCCACTGGGGATCCGGACTAAGGGCAATGTCCGGCCATAGGAAGCTAGCGCTCCGCAGCTTCGGTGCAATCAACCTCTGGAATTAAACTTGATGTCGCGGTGGCGGGTTAATTCTGGAACCGCGAGGGAGGAGCATTCAACGAGCGAGCTGGTCAGACCGCCAAGGCCTCAGGACGCACGGACCTGTGCTCGCTGCCGCTCGACTTCCTCAGCGTCCTTATCGTCTATAGTCATTAGGGAGTTCTTGGCATCGCCATGAACCTTCAGCAGTTCGTCGAGCTTCGCATGAATGGCCTGCGTGTCGCGGTGCTCAGCGCGCTGGATCACGAGGGTCATTCCCCAGGTCGCGAGAGTGGCAAGCGAATGCCACTCTAGGCCATTGCCGAACACGATCCAAAGCGCGGCATAAATGAGAAAGAGGACGAACGCGGCTGGCCGCGAGGCAAGCACGCCTATATTGGTCAACCAGCCTCGGACTTCCTTCAGGGCCATGACGACCAACTGGCGCTGCTTTGGTCGGTTCCAGAAAGCTTTACAGCTCGCGATCCATTGCCGGATGTCCGCGGTTCTTCACTTTGATCCAGTGCTTCTGACGCCCACCCCGGTACGGCCGATCGTGATGCTTTGAGACTAGCCCCTCAAGGCCCATGCGACAGGCGGCCCGGAATAGCTCCGGGCCGATCTCGCCGCGCTCAAATGGCGCAACCGTGATGCCGTCCGGCCGGCGGGCCAGCTGACGCGCGAGGTTCGTCTTCCTTAGGTGGAGCGGTAGGTCGCGCAGGTCTCGCCGCCCAGCGCGAGAACATCGAAAGCGTAGAGCTGGACTTCGTGATCGTGCTTGCGGGAGTGCAGCGCGTTGAAATTGGAAATGCCATCGATGCCGAGGATCACAGCTTCTCCGTCGATAACGAAGTGCTTCTGGCGGTTCTTCAGCGCGGCGTCGGCGATCCGCGGATAGCGCTTGATCCAGTCGGTGCCGTTCCGGGATAGGAGGCGGACGCGATCGCTCTCCCGGATGACCAGCATCCGATAGCCGTCGTGCTTCACTTCATGGATCCAGTCCGGCCCGTCCGGGACCTGCTTGCCGGCGGTCGCCAGGCAGAGCTCGTAAGCAATACGCATTTGCCGAAGATAGGCGCTGGAGCAAGACATTGCGACAGTTCCCGCGGGGAACAAACTCGCGCAGATGGCTCGCGCCCAGCCTTTGGCGCTGGCCTCTTTCCGGCGCTTATTTAATTCAGCAACTTCCCAGGGAAAGATGTATTGTCATTCCATCACCGGCCGAGGCTCTGTCCGTAGGCGTCGGTGGCTGAGAGACCGGTTGCGCTCCCGCCTGCATATCAGGGGAGCGCCGTTATGGCTAAAGATCGCTCGCATTCGCAGTTCGGTCGCAAGACGCAGGAGCCGTTCCCATCTGAGGACGACCCGATGCAGCGCGCCGACATTCAAAATTGATCCACAGCGAACTACAGCCGCCGAAAGAGTAAGGCCGCCTCAGTTGGCAGCCTCCTGCAAAAGCAGGTCCTTGCTTTCCGCCTTAAGCCGCACATAGGTCCCGCTTTCGTGCAGCTCTAGCCAGCCTTGCTGGATGGCGTACTTGACGCCAGCGCCAAACTCCTCGCCGCTAGCCTTCAGCGCGTAGAGGAACGGGGCGTTGATCTTCTCGATATGGATGGGACCGTCCTGGACGGGCTCGTTGCCGGCGGCAATCTCGACCAGCTTGCGGGCAGCGGCTTCCGGAGGCGAAAGGACGTTCGGTGGTGAGCTTCATGCGGCGGTCAGGCGGTGAGCGGTGCGGACGTGGGCGTCGAGAGTGCGAGTGGTAACCTCGCCGCAGAAGCAGCGCGCAATCCCTTCCGGGCGCTGTGTGGGTAACGGTAGCGCCAGATCGTGCATTTGGTCTTTCCAAGTCGTCCAGTCTCGCTCGCGGCGCCACGCCTCGAAATCGGCTTCCGTACGCGTGCCCGCCAACTCCTCCCACGCGGCTAGGAAGTCGGCGCGGGCTTGATCGAACGTCTCGGCGATCCCGCTGCGATGCTCCCCCGGGTCAATTCCGGGGTAAAAGCCGCAAGACCAGCCCCACTGCGGGGCCGAATTGGGGACGCCGGCGCGGAGCCCGATCGTGCCGATCCGGACGTCGCCGAAGTAGATCAGCCACGTTTCGCGTTGCCTGTCGGCCTTGCTGCGGCGGTGGGCATGTCGCATCAAAGCGGCAACTAATGAGGTCGGCAAAGTATCAATCAATTGTAGGGCGGTACGCGGCTGAACTACTGGACCTTGGGGTGTGGATAGGTTGCGGACTGCCATGGGATGGATCGGCGCAACGACCGCGTTCGACGCAGTCGTCAGGTCCGACGATCATTAAAGGAGCCGGCTAGCGGGACCGTAAGGGTCCAGCTATCAGATGAGTATCACGGCCCTTATCAGGTCCTTGTCGGCACGTTGGCGGACGCGCTCGACGGCATCCTTATGCAGGCCTAGGGCTGACCCTCTAGCTTAATTTCGGAGCGGAATGGCCGGCGGCGTCACCGCCGCCGGCCACCACTGGCGCTGCCTTGGGCTGGGGGGTAATCGGCAACGCAGACCGCAAGCCTGTCAAAGGCCGATTAACAAGCTGCTAACCAATTCGGGCAGGCTCTGGATATTTCGCGGGCAAGAACGCGGCCCCTGCGCCGCCCCTCGGTGAGGTTTTTGAGGGGCGTAAGGTGCATGCTCTCAACTTATCTGCTTTCCCCATCGGTTTTCTTACCTCCTGTCCTTCTAAGGCACGACGACGTCGAACGACGGTCGTGAGCGGTAACCCAATGTCAACCGTTATGGCTGTACGATTTGCTATCGCGGATTGGTGACGAGTGCCGCGGGTACGCATGGGCAATCGAGAACCCGTCAGCGCTACGCGGCTGGCGGGTTTTTCCTTAAGACGCGTAGCGCGAAGTCCTAGCTGTTCGGCAGAGTGACCGCCCCGCGTTTCCACTGCCCCCAAGCCGAAGGTCAAGAGGGCGTCGGGTCCAAAGCACGAAACGGCGCGCCGCCTGAGAAGGACTAAAGGCCGAGGGAAACAGTGCAGGAACGTCGCAGACAGCAGCGCGTCGAGACAAACGAGGTCGCCTACATCTTCGGCGACGGATCGAGCACCTGTTGCCGCGTCATCGACATTACCGATCACGGAGCAGCAATCGAACTGCGCTCATCAGCAGGGCACAGTATCAGAGACCGGTTCAAGCTCATGCTTGCGAAGGATCGCGTAGACAGGAACTGCCGTCTAATCTGGCGTTCAGGCAGCCGTATCGGCGTTGAATTTACGGAGTGACATGTAGGCTATTGCTGAACAATTGATCGTACGTGGCGCGGGCAGCTGTGGTTCACCTCAGTTTGCGCCAGCTCGTCGGGCTTGCTCAATGTCTCGTGCGCGAACCGCAGGTGCTGCTCCTGGATGAGCCGACCAGCGCGCTGGACATGCACCGCCAGCTAGAAGCGATGCGGCAAGTTAGCCACATTTGATCGTTGACGACGCAATCTGAAGTCCCATCCAGCACGGGCTGGGGGGCCACAGAAGTCATTCGTAAAGGAACTTCACCGTTCAGCGGCACACCCTGGCCACGGTGCCAAAGCCCACGATACCGGCGGAGTAATCGCTCTCAAAAAAGTTTTCGTGCGGCTTGTACTCGGGAACTGACAGGTCTTTGCGGAGTTCCTGTGGGCCGACAGCGTTCCAAAACTGCTTCAGCGTATCGGCCTTTATCCGCCGTGAACATCTCAGGACAGGTAAAGCTTCCTCAGAGCCCTGTTTGATCCAACGCAATGAAGAGACGAGAAATGTGGCTATGGTATCCAGCCTTAGAAACGTCGAGGGCCAATAGTGTTGAAGCAAATTGTCGATTTCGCTGCGGAAGCCTTGCCCGGAGCCGATTTCGCGCCGCCTTACTCAGAAGAGTTATTCCTGAAAGAACTCGGCGAGCGCTTGCGGTGTTCGCGGACAGGTGCTGACATATCGCGTCGGGAGCTCGCTCGAAGGTCGGAGGTTTCGGAGCGCTATATTGCCCAGATCGAGACCGGAAAGGGCAATGTATCGGTCATCCTGCTGCTGAGACTTGCGTTAGCTATTCACCGCGGACGACAGGAGGCGTCTTAAGCAAACGGCGCCCGTTTGTAGCAGGAGAGATGAAGTAGATCCTGCACCTATCGAGCTCCTTTTCTGGATTTCATCGCGCCCAACGGCGTATTCCTCAACTTATTAGACAATGGTGAGTGCCGAAAGCCGCTGTGGCGAATCAGCGAGAAATCAAGCGCGTCTCGGACCGAGATCGCTGCCGCCGAGATCGCGAGCAGGGTCGGTGCTTGGTGCCGGAGGCAGACTACGGCCCCGCCTTCTCGTCTGCGGCGACACCACGTAGAACCCGCAATAGCTGTCAACGAAACAGAGATGATCGTGCACCTTCTTGACGCCATCCGTATTCTCGGCTGCGACAATCGTCGCTTGACGCGCTTCATCGATGGTGATGATCCCGTGAAGTTGCACAAAGCGGTTGCGCACGGTCACGTCGAATCCGATCGGTCGCCAGTCGGTTCGAATTCACGGTGCGGATGTGCGGTCGCGAATGTGTTGATCGTCCGCGGTCGGGTCGGGAATCCCATGGGCGAAGCTCGCGACCGCCTGCAGCAGATTGGACCGGGTCACGATACCAAGTCCCGCGCATCACGAAGACGCTTGACATCATTCGTTCCCGAGCGAACGAGCTCATCCAGTGTAGTGTCCTCCGTGACGGAGATGGCTTTGTGTGTCATGACGTCCTTGGACCTTGCGATCTTGTTCGTGAACGAATTCGCTCGCCGCGCGTCCTGGTCCCATTAGGAATTTGACCAGGCCGCATGCTTGCGGCCCGGCCTATTTCGCACGTCGGAGAAAGTTGCTCGCGGAGACGATCCCGACGAGGCGCGCCGGCCTTATCCCTGACGGAAGATGAGCTGGGCCATCTCCTCGATCGTGGCGCTTGGCGTGACGGTAATGACGTTCTTGGTCACGACGTGATGGGCGCGCATGATGTGCTTGCTTGGCTGGTGTTTGCGATGGGCCCGCGTTCGCGAGGCTGGTCACGATTGCGCGTCCATATTGTGAAGCCGTTGCCTGTTGCGGAGGACGATCAGACGCGCGCCGGAGAAATGAGCACGCCGTCGTCCAGTTGCGACAGCGTACGCGAGACTATTTCCAAGGTCAGGCCGAGGTAGTCACCGATGTCCCGCCGGCACATCGGAAGCGCCATCATACCGGTGCCGGCAAGGCCGCGATCCATCTCCAGCAGGACGTTGGCGACATGCTCGAGGGCGTTCTTGCGGCCGAGAAGAAGCATGTGCGCTTCGGCGCGATGGAGATCATCGGCCATCATGGTCCAGAGCTTGTGGGCGACTTGGACGTTGGTGGTGGCGGCCTGCTCGAGGTTGCGGCGCTTCAACAGCCGTACGATCACATCGATGATGGTCTCGGTCGCGACCCGATGTTAGGCACTTGATCCCAGACCGAGGATGTCGCCCGGCAGGTAGAAGGCGCCGATCTGACGGCGACCGTCGGAAAGAAGCGAGCTGATAAAGTGTATTCGGCCGGTTCATCGTTTGCCGTAAATCTCCTCATCCTTTCGCTACGTAAACTCGGTCGCGATGAGGCGGGCCCGTGCGGTCAGGCCGCCGAACTGGTCGGGCGCAAACCTCGGCACCAGAGCTGGCCGGTTAAGCTTGATCGACGAAACAAAGGTCTGGTTGAGCATGGCCATCCTATGCGCCGTTACGGCGACCTCCTGAAATTCGGTTCCATTCCCTAAGGACAAGCACTTACATAGAATCCCGTAGGACGTACGGCAGTATCAGAGCGTGGTTCGGGTGGCGCAACCGGTTGAACGAGATCGGGCGGACCAGGGACCTCGTATCGCTCCCGATGGGAGGACTGGACATTGCTGACGATCTTGGGGGCTCACCATCGAGACGGTGAGCCGGACCTTCACGAAGCTCGAGCCTGACGGCGTGATTCATATTTATACGGGTGGCGTTCGTCTCGTGGATCTGGAATGCGCCAGGCAGCTCGCACTGTGCGGTGCGTGAGACGCGGCATCCCCAAAATTGATCGAGGTCAAAGACGCTTTCCCGAAAGTGACGATAGTCGGGGCCTCAAAAGGAGATCCTCATGCCCCTCGATGCCGTTCTGGTTTGCACAGTCGTCACGTCCACCTTCGCCGTCTTTGTCGCGGCCCTCGGCTGGGCAGGTATCCGAGCGCCGCTAAGCCAGCCGGTCACCGTGGCAAAGCCGAAGCGTCGCTCGTTCTGATCTCCGAAACCCAAAGCCAAGACCCGTTCTCCTGGCTCGAACCAGGGCCGGACGCAGAAGGAAGACGGCTGCCAGGTCAGCTCACGTTCACGAGGGACTCAATGAACCGATCTCAATCCGAGAAGTGGATGACGCACGGCGAAGCCGGGCTCACACTGTTCTTCGCTGCGCTCGCCTACTTCTGTGTTATCGCGGCTGCTAAAGCTGTTGATTCAGCCTTCGCGTTCCACGCAGCCCTCGGAGCGCTGGCCAGCATCGCGGCGGCATTCACGATCGTGAATCGATACTACGACCGTCCGGCGTTGCTGCCGCCTGCGGAGATTGGCGGCTGCCCGAACTACAACATGGGCCCGGTCAAGTTCAGTGCCGTCATGGCGATGTTCTGGGGGATCGCCGGGTTCCTCGTCGGACTAATTATCGCGTCCCAATTGGCGTGGCCCCTGCTGAATTTGGATCTGTCCTGGACGAGTTTCGGCCGCTTGCGTCCGCTGCATACGTCAGCGGTTGTGTTTGCGTTCGGCGGAAATGTGCTGATCGGGACTTCTTTCTATGTGGTGCAGAAGACCTGCCGCGCGCGCCTCGCCGGCGACCTGGCGCCATGGTTCGTCGTCCTCGGCTATAACTTCTTCATCCTGATCGCGGGCACTGGCTATCTGCTGGGCGCGACGCAGTCCAAGGAATATGCCGAGCCTGAATGGTATTCGGATCTGTGGCTGGCGATCGTTTGGGTCACGTATCTGCTCGTCTTCCTCGGGACGATTATCAAGCGCAAGGAGCCGCACATCTTCGTGGCCAACTGGTTCTATCTCGCCTTTATCGTCACCATCGCGGTCCTTCATCTCGGCAACAATCCGGCGCTGCCGGTATCCGTGTTCGGCTCGAAGTCCTACATCGCGTGGGGCGGCGTTCAGGATGCGATGTTCCAGTGGTGGTACGGCCACAATGCTGTCGGCTTCTTCCTGACCGCCGGCTTCCTCGCGATTATGTACTACTTCATCCCGAAGCGCGTCGAGCGACCCATCTATTCCTATCGCCTGTCGATTATCCATTTCTGGGCGCTGATCTTTCTCTACATCTGGGCTGGGCCGCATCATCTGCACTACACGGCGCTTCCCGACTGGACGCAGACACTCGGCATGACGTTCTCGGTGATGCTGTGGATGCCCTCCTGGGGCGGCATGATCAACGGCCTCATGACGCTGTCGGGCGCCTGGGACAAGCTGCGGACCGATCCCGTGCTGCGCATGCTGGTCGTCTCCGTTGCCTTCTATGGTATGGCGACATTCGAAGGCCCGATGATGTCGATCAAGGTCATCAACTCGCTCAGCCACTACACGGATTGGACTATCGGACACGTGCATTCTGGTGCGCTGGGCTGGGTCGGATTCGTGTCGTTCGGCGCGTTGTACTGCCTCGTGCCCTGGGCGTGGAATCGCAAGGGTCTCTACAGCCTCAAGCTGGTCAACTGGCACTTCTGGATCGCAACGCTCGGCATCGTCCTCTACATCTCGGCAATGTGGGTGTCTGGAATCCTGCAAGGGTTGATGTGGCGCGCCTACACGTCGCTTGGCTTCCTCGAATATTCCTTCATCGAGACGGTCGAGGCGATGCATCCGTTCCATGTCATCCGCGCGGCGGGCGGGGCGCTGTTCCTGATCGGTGCGCTGATCATGGCCTATAATCTCTGGATGACGGTGCGCGTCGGTGAGGCCGAAGCAACATCGCCCCTTGGCCTGCAGCCGGCTGAATGAGGAGAGGGGAATTGTCGTTCTGGAAGCGTCATCAAATATTTGAAAAGAATTCGATCATTCTCATTGCCGGCATCCTGCTGGTGATTGCCATCGGCGGCCTCGTCGAGATCACGCCCCTTTTCTACCTCAAGAGCACCATCGAGGCGGTCGAGGGCGTGAGACCCTACACGCCGCTCGAGCTCGCGGGGCGCAACGTCTATGTCCGGGAGGGCTGCTATCTATGCCACTCCCAGATGATCCGCCCGCTGCGTGATGAAGTCGAGCGATACGGTCACTTCTCGCTCGCCGCTGAGAGCATGTACGACCATCCGTTCCAATGGGGCTCGAAGCGGACGGGGCCGGATCTCGCCCGCGTCGGCGCCAAATATTCGGATGACTGGCACGTCGCCCATCTGACCAACCCGCGCGCCATCGTGCCGCAATCGGTGATGCCGGGCTATCCGTTCCTCGCCGACAACGAGGTCGATCCGAGCACCATCGCCGACCACATGCGCGTCTTGCGGACAATCGGGGTGCCCTACAGCGATGATCAGATCGCGAATGCGGCAGCTGACATGAAAGCCCAGAACGACCCGGACAATGCGGGCAGCGATGGCTTTGTCAAGCGATACGCCAAGGCGTCGGTCCGTAATTTTGATGGCAAGCCGGGGCTGCCGACGGAGATGGATGCGCTCATAGCGTACCTGCAGATGCTAGGCACGCTAATCGACTTCAAGCTTTACAACGAAAAAGCCAACCTTCGCTGAGAAAACACGATGAAGGCGATTTTGACAGTCCATAACCTTGCGTCAGATCTCGTGACCACAATCTGGACGCCGGCTTTTGTGGCGATCTTCCTTGCGATCACCGCTTATGCGCTCTGGCCCCGCAACAAGGCGGAGTTTGACGAGGCGGCCAAACTGCCGTTGCGGGAGGAGTAGGAGATGTCCGATCGCGGTGAATTTGACTCTCTCTCGAGAAGATCTACGACCGGGCATGAATGGGACGGCATCAAGGAGCTGGACACGCCGATGCCCCGCTGGTGGGTGATCACGTTCTATCTCACCATTTTCTGGGCGATCGGCTACTGGATCGTGTATCCGGCCTGGCCGCTGATCTCCGGCAGCACGACCGGTATGTTCGGCTATTCGACCCGGGCTGACGTCGGAGTCGAGCTCGCCAACCTCGATCAGGTGCGTGGTGACAAGATGGCGGCGCTCGGCGCGGCTTCGCTCGTCGATATCGAGAAGGACCCGGCGTTGCTTGCGCTGGCGCGCGCCAAGGGCAAGACGATATTCGGCGACAATTGCGCGCCGTGCCACGGCAGCGGCGGTACGGGCGCGAAGGGGTACCCTAACCTGAACGACGACGACTGGCTTTGGGGTGGGACGCTCGAGCAGATCATGCAGACGATCCAGTACGGCGCGCGGTCCGGCCATGCCAAGACGCACGAAGGCCAGATGCTCGCCTTCGGTAAGGATGGCGTTCTGAAGCAGGATGAGATCGTGTCAGTCGCCAATTACGTTCGCTCGCTGGCCGGACTTCCGATCCGAGACAAAGTTGATGTGACAAAGGGCGCGAAGTTCTTCGCAGACAATTGCGTCGCCTGTCATGGCGACGGCGGTAAAGGCAATCAGGAGCTTGGTGCGCCGAACCTGACGGACAAGATCTGGCTCTATGGCTCGGATGAGGCAACTCTGATTGAAACCATCAGCAACGGTCGTGCTGGCGTAATGCCCGCATGGGAAGCACGGCTTGACCTCGCGACGATCAAGGCAATGGCTGTCTACGTCCACTCGCTGGGTGGCGGCAAGTAGTCGGGTGAGATCGATACGTATGACGGGAGCCGGGAAACTGCTGTCCGTTTGCGCCGGATCGATTGCGTGATCGCAGTTCGGTCTAGGGTCGATTGCGACATGGACCCCACGATGAACAAGACCGTGAATTCGAGCGAGCTCACCTCCGACGGCGACTATGGACCGCTCTATGCAGCGCGCAAAAAGGTTTATCCGCAGAGCACCTCGGGCTCGTTCAGGCGGATCAAATGGGAGCTGATGGCCTTCTGCCTCAGCGTCTACTATCTGCTGCCATTCGTGCGCTGGAACCGCGGGCTTGGGGCGCCCGATCAGGCGGTGCTGATTGATCTGCCCAACAGCCGATTCTATTTCTTCTTCATCGAACTGTGGCCGCAAGAAGTCTACTACTTCACCGGCCTGCTCATCCTCGCGGCGGTCGCTCTCTTCCTGATGAATTCGATCGGCGGTCGCATCTGGTGCGGCTATTTCTGTCCGCAAACGGTTTGGATCGATCTGTTCTATGCCGTCGAGCGCTTGGTCGAGGGCGACCGGCGCGAGCGGATGAAGAAGGATGCGGTATCCGGCCCGTTCGCTCCCAAGCGCATCTTGGAGACCGTGCTCAAGCATGCGATCTGGCTCGTGATCGCGTGGTGGACCGGCGGCGCATGGGTGCTCTATTTCGCCGATGCGCCGACACTGCTGAAGGAGCTGCTGACGTTCCAGGCTCCGATGGTTGCCTATGCGTGGATCGGCATGCTCACCGCGACGACCTATGTTCTCGCCGGCTACATGCGCGAGCAGGTCTGCACTTATATGTGCCCATGGCCGCGCATCCAGGCTGCGCTGACTGACGAATGGGCCCTCAACGTCACCTACCGTTATGACCGCGGCGAGAAGCGGACGTCAGTCAAAAAGGCCACGGAGCTGCGCGCGATCGGTGAGCATGTCGGCGACTGCATCGATTGCTATCAATGTGTTGCGGTCTGCCCGACAGGAATCGATATTCGCGACGGAGCGCAGCTCGAGTGTATCCAGTGCGGGCTCTGCATCGACGCCTGCGACAATGTCATGAGAAAGATCGGTCGGCCGACCAGCTTGATCGGATATGACAATGACATCAATATCGAACGCCGGCAGGCCGGCAAGACGCCGATCTACCGGATTATCCGGCCGCGTACGATGATCTACAGCGTCGTCATCGCCGTCGTCGGTGGCATCATGCTGTATGCGCTGGCAACGCGCAGCCTGCTGGAGGTCAATGTGCTTCACGATCGCAATCCGATCGCCGTCAGGCTGAGCGACGGTTCGATCCGCAATGCGTATACCGTTAAGCTTCTGAACAAGCGCGGCTTCGACCGCGTCATTGCCATCGACGTCGATGGTCCTCCCAACGCGACGATTCACATCATCGGTGTGGCCTCGGTGACGCCGGATCGCCCCATGATTGTGATCGGCCGGGACCAGACCTCCGAACTGCGCGTCCTTGTCACGGCGCCGGCCGACGACAAGCAGGAAAAAACTATCCCGATCCACTTTCGCGTGACCGATATCGGGCTAGGTGAAGTCGCCGCGACGACCGACAATTTCGTCGCACCTTGAAATGTCAGGAATTTCGTCATGTCGTCCACAGCACCGAAACTCCTGACCGGTTTCAAGGTCTTGCTGATCCTCGTCGCGTTCTTTGGGGTGGTGATCGGAGCCAACGTCACGGTGGTGAAGCTTGCGATTGCGACGCTTCCCGGCACCGATGTGGAGAGCCCTTACGCGGCGGGCTTGGCCTACGAAAAGGAGATCGAGCAGGCGCGCGACCAGGCAGCGCGCAACTGGCAGGTTGAGGCGAATGTCCGGCGCGATCTCGATGGTAGCGCGACGATCCAGATCGAGGCACTGGACGCGAATAAGCGGCCGGTCACCGGACTGAAGTTTGAAGGCAGCCTGGAGCGCCCGACCGACAAGCGGCGCGATCTGTCACTCGCGTTTGCCGAGATCGGCATCGGCCTCTATCGCGCCAGGGTTGCCTCCGTGGCCTCGGGCCAGTGGGACCTCGTGCTCGAGGTTGATGCGAGCGGTACGCGCGTGTTCCAGTCGCGCAACCGCATGATCCTGAAGTAGGGGCTACTACATGCAGATCACGCGCGACTTCTCGCACTTCGTCCGGCAGGCGCGACCCGGCGTGGAACATGTGGATCTCGCCGTCGAGGGCATTCATTGCGCCGGCTGCATGGCCAAGATCGAGCGCGGCCTGTCGGCGATGCCCAACGTGACGCTCGCGCGCGTCAACCTGACCGATCGTCGCGTCGCGCTGGAATGGAAGCAGGGCACGCTCGATCCCGTGCGCTTCATCGACCGCCTCGAGGAGCTCGGTTACAAGGCTTATCCGTACGAGACCGCCAGCGTCGAGAGGGCTGATGTTGAACAATCCCGCTTCCTTTTGCGATGCCTAGGCGTCGCAGCGTTCGCCAGCATGAATGTCATGATGCTATCGATCCCGGTGTGGTCCGGCAATGTCGGCGACATGCTGCCTGAGCAGCGCGACTTCTTCCACTGGTTGTCCGCGCTGATCACGCTGCCGGCGGCCGCCTATGCCGGCCAACCCTTCTTCCGTTCGGCCTGGCGCGCGTTGTCAGCGAAGCGCACCAATATGGATGTGCCGATCTCGATCGGCGTTGTTGTCGCACTCGGGATGTCCGTGCTCGAAACGTTCAATCATGCCGAACACGCCTATTTCGATGCGGCGATCATGCTCCTGACCTTCCTGCTGGTCGGTCGCGTCCTCGACCAGAACATGCGCCGGCGAACCCGGGCCGTGGCCGGCAATCTGGCTGCGCTGAAGGCCGACACCGCCACAAAGTTCGTCGGATCAGGCGAGATCTCCCAGGTGCCGGTTGCAGCCATTCGTCCGGGCGACATCGTCCTGCTGCGGCCGGGTGAGCGCTGCGCCGTCGACGGTACCGTGATCGAGGGACGCTCGGAGATCGACCAGAGCCTGATCACCGGCGAGACGCTCTATGTGATGGCGGAGCAGGGGACATCGGTCTATGCCGGCTCCATGAACATATCCGGGACACTACGCGTGCGGGTTTCGGCGGCATCCGAAGCCACCTTGCTCGCGGAAATCACACGGCTGCTCAACAATGCGCTGCAGGCGCGCTCACGCTATACGCAGATCGCGGATCGCGTATCGCGGCTTTATGCGCCGGTGGTTCACGCCACTGCGCTTCTCACCATCATCGGCGGGGTCGTCTTCGGTGCAAGCTGGCACGACGCCACCGTCACCGGGATTGCCGTGCTGATCATCACCTGTCCCTGCGCGCTTGGGCTCGCGATCCCCACGGTGCAAACGATGGCGTCCGGCGCCATGTTCAGGTCGGGCGTGCTGCTTAATTCCGGTGACGCAATCGAACGATTGGCGGCGGCGGATCATATCATCTTCGACAAGACGGGCACTTTGACGCACCCCGATCTGGTGGTGGTCAACGCTGGCAGCATTCCTGGCGCGATCCTCGGGTTGGCGGGGCGGCTTGCGCTGTCGAGCCATCATCCCGTTGCCGCAGCTGTCGCCAGGACCACCGGCGCGAAATCGCCAATTGTCGCCGCGGTCGAGGAGCCGGGGCAGGGCGTTCGCGCCACGCATGATGGTATGGAAATTCGCCTGGGTCGGCCATCATTCTGCGGTGCCGAGCTTCTGGCGACCCGGCGCGGCAATCTTGATCCTGAAGCCTCGGTCGTAGCCTTCAGCAACGGTGCTCAGAAATACATCCTCTCGGTGCGCCAAGCCCTGCGTCCGGACGCGAAGGCCGTCGTCTCGGCGCTTCAGTCGCGTGGGATTGGTGTCGAGATTCTGTCGGGTGACCACGAGACAGCCGTGCAGGCGGCGGCTCTTGCACTCGGTATCCCGGAATGGCGCGCCGGCGTGACACCTGCCGACAAGATCGCACGGGTCGAGGAATTGAAGGGACGGGGTATGAAGGTTCTGATGGTCGGGGATGGCATGAACGATGCGCCATCTTTGGCGGCGGCTCATGTCTCCGCGTCGCCGATCTCCGCCGCCCATCTGAGCCAGGCGACCGCCGATCTGGTCTTTCTCGGCAAATCGCTGTCGCCAGTTTTCGCCGCGATCGACCTGTCGCGCAAGGCGCTGCATTTGATGCGGCAGAATCTCTGGCTTGCGGTTGGATACAACCTCCTCGCGGTGCCGATTGCAATCAGCGGTGCCGTGACGCCGCTGATTGCAGCCGCGGCGATGAGCGGATCGTCCATCCTGGTCACGCTGAACGCGCTCCGCGCCCGCTCTGCCTCGCGAAGGACTACGTGATGGAGGTGCTGGTAATCCTCGTGCCGCTGGCCCTGACGCTCGGGCTCGCGGGTTTGGTCGGCTTCCTCTGGTCGCTCCGCAGCGGCCAATACGAGGACCTGGAGGGCGCGGCCTGGCGCGCGATCGCGGATGATGAGGCGCCAGCCGCAGACAAGGGGCGCTGCCCTAAGCGGTCAATTTGATCTGGAGCAATGCGGATCAGGCGTCCTTCCGTGCATCATATCCTCGGGGAATGCAATGGAGGCTGCGATGACGTCAGCTTTACGGTCAGTCACCGAAGGCCTGGTTGTAAGATTTGCGCGTTGGCTCGGTTTGGACCGGGATGTCCGTGAGTTACACAATCTGGACGAAACCGAAATCGCGGCCATCGCGAGGGATCTGCGAATGCCCGTCAGCCAGCTTAAAAAGCTGGCGGCCCATGGACGCGGCGCCAAGGAGTTGCCGCAGCTATTGCAGCAGCTTGATCTCGATGAGGCTGCGATCGCAGAGGCGTGTCCGGACGTCTTGCGCGACATGTCCAGCGTCTGCGCACTTTGTGTTGCCAAAGCCCGCTGCCGCCATGATCTTGCGCGCGGCAGCGCGGACCTGAACTATCATCGCTATTGTCCTAGCGGCCAGACCATCGGCGCACTGCAGAAGGCCAAGAAGGCCGACGACATCGCGCTCCACCGTGGTCCGCTCTGCTGCTGAGAAGCTTCGTTTCCATGACGAGCAGCCCCTGACGCAACCGCTCAACCGACCTCGTTGGTCGGAACGGTTGGCCGCGATGGGCCGAGGTAGCTAGGAGCACTGTTCGAAGGGTGTGCTGGCATGGCCCGATCTGAATCCTGCACCGCGCGTGATCGCTCGCCGGTCAGACTGCGCGGCTATGAGTCGCCTTTTGCCCTGCCAGATGGGCGTCGAATGCGGAGGCGACACTTCGGACCAGAAACTCTGCGCCATCCTGGACGCGGAGCCGGTCGCCGTCCATGGTCACGGCGCCATCCAAGAGCAATTTCGCGAGCCGCCGTTCGTCGACGATCGCCGTCCGCGGATCGCGACCATGAGATCGGGCTACCTTGGACAGGTCGACGGCCATATCGCACATCACCCGCTCGATGAGGTCGGCCCGGAACCGGTCGTCCTCCGTGAACTCATAGCCCTTGACGGTAGCGAGTTGGCCTTCCGCGATTTGCTTAAGATAGTCGCGCGTCCCGATGGCGTTCTGGACGTGGCCCTGCGGCATCCGACCGATGGCGCTGGCCCCGAGACCGATCAGTGTTTCGGCGCAATCGTCCGTATAGCCTTGAAAGTTTCGACGTAGCTGGCTGTCCCGCTTCGCCGCGGCAAGGTTGTCATCCGGAAGCGCGAAGTGGTCGAAGCCGACACGAACATAGCCAGCCTCGACGAGCGCTTCGGCAATCGTTTCGGACTGGAGATGTCGCGCTACGCTATCGGGAAGGGCGGCCTCATCGATCTTGCGCTGATGCTTCTTGAACGACGGGACGTGCGCATAGCCGAATACCGAAAAACGATCCGGACGGAGCTCGATACACTTGGCTACGGTGTCGAGGCACGAACTAACCATCTGATGCGGGAGGCCATAGAGCAGGTCGAAATTGATCTGACCGATGCCGGCCCTACGCAACTGATCGACGCTCGCACCTGTCTGCGCAAAACTCTGGATGCGATTGATGGCGCGCTGGACCATGGGATCGAAGCTCTGAACGCCAAGGCTCGCGCGGGTGACACCGCCATAGCCCAAGGCTTCCGCCATCGCATCCGTCAGCGTGCGGGGGTCGATCTCGACGGCAATCTCCGCGCCGGGCACCACAAAATATGAGTAGCGAAGCGCGCCCACGAGATCTGCGAAGGTCTCGGGCGTCATGATCGTCGGCGTTCCGCCGCCGAAGTGGATACGGGAGATCGGAAGCCGTTTGCCGATCGCCTCGGCGACCAGGTGGGCTTCAGTCCGAAGGCCCGCGGCGTAGACCGCAATCGGATCGTCGCGCTTGGTCACGGAGGTATGACAGCCGCAGTACCAGCACATGGATCGGCAGAACGGAACGTGTAGGTAGATCGAAATGGGTTCTTCAGCCGGTAACGATCCGAGCCATTGCCGGTAATCGGCTTCGCCGATATCTGATGAAAAGTGGGGTGTCGTGGGATAGCTCGTATAGCGGGGCAGGCTGTCCTGGCCGTACGATTGCGCCAAATCGGGTCGCATTCCATCTCCTTTGTCGAGAGATCATCTACCCGCACCGCGCATAAGGGTCGTTGATCTCGCGCAAAACCACGGGCTCAACGTTGGAACATACCGCGGCAGCACCGCGGACGTCGCCGCCGGGCGGTGGGATCTCGTGATCGAGGGCAACGCTGACGGACGCCGCATGTTTCTGTCAAGAAACCGCATCGTCCCCGACTGAGGGCATATGTGCATGCAGGCGGACATCGACTTTTCTTACTATCTGAAGAGGACAGGCAGGGCCTCGTCCAACTCGACCTCGCGGTGGAGGAGATCAATTGCACAGGTTGCATGGGAAAGATCGAGCGCAATCTGTCGAGCATTCCGGAGGTGACCTCGGCACGCGTGAACCTCACCGATAACCGGCTCGCTCCAGCCGAGGACCATCAAGCGTCCGCGGTCTCTCTACGCGAAATATCGATTCATCACACCGAAAGCGAATTGAACGAAGAGCGCGCCATCAACCGCTAAAGAGTTGACCGTGATCTTGACGTCGGTCGTCTCTCTCTAAAAAATCATCGCGGATGCTGAAACCACCGAAAGGCTGTTCATCCGAACACACATTTCCCCTCCGACTCGTTGAGCCGAGACCGGAACGACAGACAGGAAGACGAGAACGATCTAGTATTCGCGCCCAGCCCGATGGAGGCTCTGGCGTCGAGACAACGCAGCGCGCCAAGCGTCGTAAGGGCGACCATAGTAAGAGACCGCCACGATGACTCACAGATGGTTGATCGCTCTAGGCTTAATACAAATCAGGCCTACCCGAGCTGGAACTGTTCAGGTTCATCGCGATCGGCTTGCTCATTTCTTTCCAGAAACATGTTAGTACGTGCTCAGCTTCGAATAACCAGGCGTCGATTGGGGCTGCATTCAATTATAACGAAGCATCTCAACACGGTCTGTACAAAGTTTACAATTCCACAGCCGCACTAGTCCAGATGCCTTGTCTTTTGGAACACATGATCGAGCTTAGTAGCGCGAGTTCCTATGAGTGCCTTTTTTATGGTCGTCGCTCCGAAAAAACTATGATACAAGCCGCTCCTCTCAAAAGGAGCATTCATGGTAAAAAAAGCAACCAAGAAACGCGTGCGGCGCGAGTGGACCAAGGCAGATATCAAAGAGCTCAAAGTCCATTCGAAAGCTCGAACCCCGGTCGTAAAAATAGCAAAAATGACCAAACGCAGCGTCGGTGCGTTACGCCAGAAGGCGTTGAATCTCGGAATCGGACTCGGACATCAGCGGTAGCTTACTGATAAGCGCTGGTAAGTGGCCCAGTAGGGCGGCTCGCGGGCCGCCTTTATGGCCATTGAAACGGTGTCGCAAATTGGCCCTGCCAATTGCGGTGAAAAGAGCTTTTCACGCACTTGGCCTTTCATTGTCGCGGAACGGGGTCCTATGCTTCGTCATCTTTGTTGAGTCTTGAAAGCAGCTATTGACGGCGAAGGCCGCTTGGCGCGGCATGCTCAACGGGCGCTCGAAGAGCTATGGCGGGCCACGATTGCTCACGGTGACGGCGCGGCGCGACCGGTTTTCCGCAAGCCAATTCTATCAATCGGGAACGAATCCAGGCGAAGTCGATTCATTGGCCAAGATGGGCAGCTTCGCGGACCATCATGCCGAACGGACCGCCTGGATCACTCGCGCCAAGTACCGCCTCGTTGACATCCACGCCGGCGCGCTCGCAAGCACACCGGTCTGGTCGCCCTCGGTGAGAGCCGCTAGCCAACCTCAGCTCCTTAGCCGGTTTTGCAGCGCCAGCCGGCTGACCCTGAGGTTCTTAAGGTTCAGCAGGTCCGACTGTCCTGTTGCCAATCCCCGAAGCAGCGCTCGCGTGCCGTCCAGGACAAAGACGCCGCAATCATAGCTGTTCTGTTGCTGGGCCATCTCGGCTGGCTTCAGGCTGAGTCCCAGCCGTTGTGCGAGCTCTGTTGCACGGCGCTCGTTGTATCCCTGGATGGAGTCGTAATGATAGGCGACCGGCCGTTGCCGGTCTCTGCGATCAACGAACAGCAGTGACCAATGGGTGCCGCGTTGATTAGGAAGATCGGCATCGTTCATTGGCAGAAACAGGAAGTCGGCAGTATCGTTGCCATTTCGATCGATGAGGCGCTGGAATTGACTTCGCGGATCGCCGTCGACGGCCGCCAAGCGTATTTGATAGTGGGCGACAAGGGGATCCACCAGCTGCGTCCGGGCGGTGAGATTCGGATGGTTCTCCTGCAGCCACTGCTCCAGCAGCTCATAATCCCTCCGGATGTGCTCATCGCCGAGCCATTGTATATCCCCGAGCACCAGTCCGGGACCTCGGGAACGGGCCGTCGGGTCCAAACCTCCGATCTGAGCAGCGGAGGTGGGGGCCGGAAACGCTGGGGCAGAATCAACCTCCTCGTCCAATTCGGACGGGGGCGGCGCATTCAAATCAACAAAAGACCCAAGACCGGCGTAGGTGTCTGAGCGTGCCCTGGCAGGCTGCGCTGGCGCAAAGTGAGCATCGTCGTCTAATCCGGACGGCGTCGGCCAATTCAAGTCAACAAAGGACTCAAGTCCAGCGTAGGTGTCCGAGCGAGCCTTGGCGGTCGATGGTGACACGGGTTGTTGCACTGCCTCGCTCAAAAAAGCCGCACCGTCCCCGCTCCGGGTTGGCGCGGGAAGCACCTGCAGCAGGTTGGGCGGCGCGGCATCCAGCACAGCTGGCGAAGTCGACTTCTCACGTGCTTGCACGACCAGTGCCCGATTCGCCTCGATAAATTTCAAGTAGCTCCGAAGAAGCGATAAGATCCCCGTCTGCTACTCTACCTCTGGCCTGCCTGAACGTCGTCACTTCTTTTTGCAACGTTCCCTGCTGCTGCTCAGGGCCATTGAGCCGGGCGATCACGCTCCCTCTGTCCTTATCTTTCAGCCAAGCACTGAACCCACGCAGACGCGAAACCCGCTTCTGGGCAGACTGCCTCAGTGTCGGAGTCGAAGTTCTGAGATCGTGCGGCTTGGTTAAGCGCGTTCTGGATGAGGGAGTCGTCTTCGGGATGAGGAGCCAGCGTGCCTCGGCGCGCCGCCCCATCGCACGCGTTCCGGATCCGAGTGCTTCGGCGTTCTTACCCCAGGCGCGAGCCTCCGGAGATCCTCCAAGAGCGATTTGAGGCGGCATTGAGGGTCTCCCCCCTGGCTCCTGTCCATCGAAAGATCCTTGGATATAAATCGCCTTGCACCGAGTAGCGATAGGATCCTTCTTGTTAGCCTGGGGCCACCGCCTAAAATCCCTAAGTCCATCAAAACTTTTGTCTATGGTCGTTTTGGCAATTTGCGCTGTTGGCTCGGAATCTTACCGGCAGGTTTGCATCTTTGGCAGGGAGCTCCCCGATCAGTTCGTCGGCGGAAGGGAGGCTCCGGGAGGCGATCTTGTTCAGCAGCCCAACGACAGCCGAACGGCCGCCATCTTTCAAATAGGCTCCGACGTCACCCACGAACGAATCATGGCCGGGAGAATCGCGGTCAAGGCGGTTTGCTATGGGAGCCCGATTGTTTCGGCGGAGCCAGCTGCTCAAACCGGTCAGATTGGCTCCCGCTGTCTTGACGCTTGGCTCGCGCATGCCCTCGGCGCGGATGCTTTCTTCAAGGAAGAGACGAGTGTCACGTGCTCAGCAAAGGGTTCGGGACGGTCACGCTTGGCGCGCCCCTCACGAATCTCTGTATTCACTAATTCCGGTTGCTGCCAGCCATTCTGCGGCGAGGCGGCGGTTCGTGCGCCTTCTACTCTCGTAGAGGGCCGAATCTAGCATCCGTTCCGCTAGCAGCTTCTTCAGCTTCGGCGAGGCAGCCTTGGCCGCGCTGGGCCGAACACATGGGCTGATCGCGTTAGCCATATGGAAACAACCTCGCTAATGGGCACTCCTCGAAGCTCATGCCAGGCTAAAGTTTGGGCGTAAGCGAACGCCCGGGAGCCTGTTGGCTAGCTCGAGCTCCGAGGCGATATGGCGCGCTCAGCAACAATTGAAAAAGCGCTCTGTTAGCTTGATAGATGGCGGCGGAGCGGCTACGTCCTGAACCCGTCATCACCTGTGCGCCCTCGGCGTTGTGAACGGACCACAACCACCTTCGACGGCGCTGCTTCAAGAAATACTCGTAGGATGGGAGACTCGACATGGTTAGCGAGCTCCATTTCTGACGGTCGTGCGTTTGGTCTTCTGAATGCCAGAGCGGGCCCTCGCCAGGCGATGCCTCACTGTAGCAAGCTTGGCAATGAACTCGCGGTCAATGCCGAATTCATTAAAAACGAGCTCATCCTGCGCTTCCTGTCGTGGCCCCAAAGTCGCGAGATGCTTGCGCGTTTTGGCCGTCAGCGACATCTGCCCGATCCGGGCATCCTCGCGGAGAACTTCTGCCGCAGGAAACCGTTTTTCTCTAGCAGCTTTGGGTGGGTCGTCACGAAGGAAGGGTCAACGTGCATCAATCGTGACACCGGATTGACCGGTACACCCTTTTCTCTGCCCAAATAGGTCACCGCCATCAGGATCGTCCACCGTGGCCCAGTGATACCCAGCACATTGCCACAGAATTTAGCAAGTTCTTCGAGACACGCACGGATCGATCTGATCTCGCACGTGAACGGCCGGACAATCTCGTCTCCGTCAGTAGAGATGCGGCCAAGCGCGATTGCTTGATCAGGTAAATCCGGCGGCATCTTAAGTCAGGTTCCATCCTTTACAAACCTCAGCGCCGATTAGGGAGTCAACGCTGCAAGAGCAGCTAGTTCAAAGATTTGGTAAAGTTCGGACGGATGGGCCTGCGAAAAACCGGCTGGCCGGAGCTATGGCTCAGTGTCTTGACGGGCCAGCGGCAGCATTCAGGGAAAGTTGCGTCAGGATCAATACGCGCTGACAAGCTTGATGCGCCCTGCCAAGTGAGATGTCCGCGACATGATCTGCTTCTTTGCCCCGCTCGCCTTAGCCGAATTTCTGGTGTACGCCGAGCGTCAGCGAGGTGCATGTCGCATTTACGTTTTAAATGGCGCACAGCAACGTGCCGATTATAGGTAGCAACGTTCCATCTGCCGCGGACGGTTATCCGGTAAACCTCCGTATGGTTCTTTCCAACCTTCCCATATCCGCAAGCAATCTTCGTGCGATTGAGTTGGCCCTTGACTTGGGCTCAGCTGTCGAGCAACCGGGGCGCGATTACCGGTGTCGAACCTTTCTGTGATCCGGCCCAATCGTTCGAACTGAACGGATCTCACATCAAACGGATCTCACATCATGAGTGGCAGGAAGAATTCTTGTCGTATTGACGCTTGGTACGCAAGCAGTCGGTCCCAAGCGATCCCGCGGCTGGCTTTATTTGACTCGATCAAACGAGCGGGGACGAGGTTCGCTTTTCAAGCACGAGGCTCTGAACGATGAGCGGACGTTTTGGCCGTTCGCCTGCGGTGTGCTTTCTCCTCGGTCTTCCGCGATCCGGGACGACACTCCTGGCGCACTTGCTCCAGCACCATCCAGACATCGTGGCTCCGCCTGAACCCTGGTTGATGTTGGCGCTTGAAGCATTTGGCAGGGTGGACCAGCGTCACCCGGCGGGCAGCTCACTGATCAAGGCCGCGACCTCCGAATTCCTGGGGCGGATAGATCGCACGATCGTCAGCCGCGCTTTTGCCGATGCAGCATACGATCAGTATCTGGCAGAAGCGGGCAAGCGCATCATCATAGACAAGACACCACGCTATTGGACGGTGCTTGAGTTTCTTGAATCTGTCTATCCAGAAGCGCCACACATCCTTCTGATGCGCAATCCCTATGCCATCGCCGCGTCACTGAAATCGACGTGGGGCATCCCACTGCGGACAGAAAGCTCGCATTCGGTCAGCGTATCCAGTCTCGCCGATCTCATGCTCCGTCTGCCCGACGTCATCATAACTTCGCTCGCCGATTTGGTTCTGGGCCTTCCCAAGCTCGCCGCGCACCGCACTCGCCCCCAGACACAGTTCGTGCAATACGAACTGCTCGTGGCGCATCCGGACGAGGAAATCCGGCGTCTGTTGACGGGGCTCGGCTGTGACCCAGCGGCCGTCGCATCGACTGGGATGAGACAAGCAGATTATCTTCGATCCAGCAGCTTTGGGGATCGAAAAATCCTGGAACGAAACGCCGTCGACGAAAGCTCTGTCAATTCATGGCAATCTCAATTGAGCGTCGAAGAGATGCAAACCGTGACTGATTTGGTCGGCGCTGAGCTTTTGCTAGAACTCGGATATGAGCAGGAACTGCTGCATGCACAGAAAGCCGGAGTGCTGGATAGGGGAGGGGAGGTAACCGGACTCTATCGTCGCATATTCCGAACCTGGTGGGATTTGCGAACTACCAAGACGGGAGCATTATCCGGCCCCTCTCACGCTGGAGAGCCAGTCCACACTGCTTGGAACGTTTCGGAGAACCGCGACGCGGCTATCGAGATGTTGCGAGGCGAGGTCGCGCGGCTTGAGCAAATCCTCAATATCTCCTAGGGCGATCTGAATGCTTGCGATCAAAACACGCTGGTTGATTTAGCCAAGATCCTTAACCCGCACGAGCTGATCTCCCGATCAGGTGTGACGCAGGCGCCGGCCGCACCAGCGGTGGAATGCGATATGCTGCCGCGTCTGCAAGTCTGCTGTCCAATGGGGCTTGATCTTATGGACGAGCCTGGCTCTTGGCCGGCCGTTTCCGCCGCGGATATTCCCCACTCTGGGCTGGAGCCATAGAACGGCGAAGAACAGAGATCCTGCATCGAAAAGAAGATATATGCTGCCGAAACATCTGCGCCGTCTCGAAGCTGAATCGATTGAAATCATGCGTGACGTGGTCGCCGAGTTCAAAAGGCCGGTCATGCTTTACTCGATCGGAAAAGACTCAAGCGTGATGCTGCACATTGCGATCAAGGCGTTCTATCCGGCAAAATTGCCTTTTCCCCTGCTTCACGTCGACACGACCTGGAAGTTCCGCGAGATGATCAGCTTCCGAGACGCGACAGCCAAGCGGCTTGGCCTCGACCTGATCGTCCATGTCAACAAGGAGGGCATCGCGCGCGGGATCAATCCGATCGATTCCGGCTCCGCGCTCCATACCCAGGTGATGAAGACAGACGCGCTGAAGCAGGCGCTCGACCTCCACGGATTTGATGCCGCCTTTGGCGGAGCCCGGCGCGATGAGGAAAAGAGTCGCGCAAAAGAACGGATACTCTCCTTCCGTTCGGCCGGACACGTATGGGACCCCCGTAACCAGCGGCCGGAGCTCTGGAGCCTGTTCAACACACGGATCCGCCAGGGCGAAACCATGCGCGTGTTTGCGATGTCAAACTGGACCGAGCTCGATGTGTGGGAATACATCATGCTCGAGAAGATTCCGGTCGTTCCGCTCTACTTCGCAAAACAAAGACCGACAGTGCGTCGAAATGGTGCGACTATCATGATCGACGACAAGCGATTGCCGCTGAACTGCGACGAGACGCCGGAAATGCGGATGATCCGCTTTCGCACGCTTGGATGTTATCCTTTGAGCGGGGCTATTGAATCCGATGCGACGACGATCGAAGACATCGTCGCAGAAATGCAGACTGCGACTGTGTCGGAGCGACAGGGACGCCTAATTGATACCGATGAAGCCGCTTCAATGGAGAAGAAGAAGCGGGAAGGCTACTTTTGATGTTTGTAAAGCCGACAACGGAAGCGATCCCGGCCAGACCAAAGGATCAGCTGCGATTCATCACGTGTGGCTCGGTGGACGATGGCAAATCGACGCTGATCGGCCGATTACTGCACGACAGCAGGATGATCTATCACGATCAGCTCACGGTGCTGGAACGCGACAGCATCAAGCACGGTAGCACCGGAAATGACATCGATTTCGCGTTGCTGGTGGACGGGCTCGAGGCCGAACGGGAGCAGGGCATCACGATCGACGTCGCCTACCGCTTCTTCACGACGCCGCGGCGCTCCTTCATGGTGGCCGACACCCCCGGCCACGAGCAGTATACCCGCAATATGGCTACCGGCGCCTCGCATGCCCAGCTCGCCATCATCCTGATCGATGCCCGCAAAGGCGTGATGGTTCAGACCCGCCGCCACTCCTTTATCTGTTCGCTGCTCGGTATTTGTCATGTCGTGCTGGCAGTGAACAAGATCGATCTTGTCGCATACAACAAGGAGTGCTTCGATCGGATCGTCCGTGACTATCTGGCCTTTGCCGCCGGTCTCGGCTTCACGTCGATCGTTCCGATCCCGATCTCGGCCCGCTACGGCGACAACGTCGTGGATCGCTCCGCTCATGCCAACTGGTATCATGGTCCCTGCCTGCTCGAGCATTTGGAGAGCATTGACATCCCGTCCGGCACCGCAGGTCAGGCTTTACGCTTTCCGGTCCAATGGGTGAACCGCCCAAACCCGGATTTTCGGGGCTATGCCGGGACGGTGGCTTCCGGGAGGATCTCGACAGGAGACGAGATCGTTGTCGCCGCGTCGGGACGGACCACGCGCATCAAGCGGATCGTGACCCACGATGGCGACCTTGTCGGCGCCGAAGCCGGCGATGCGGTTACTATTACACTGGAAGATGAAATCGATATCGGCCGTGGCGATATTCTGTCGCGACCGGACGACCGACCGAAGGTCGCCGACCAGTTCGCCGCTTATGTGATCTGGATGGACAAGGAGCCGCTCGCTCCCGGACGCAATTACGTCCTGCGGATTGGATCGCAGACGATTACCGGCAGCATTACCGCAATTAGGCATCGGATCGACGTCAATACTTGTGAGCATGTGGCCACCGGGATGCTTTCCCTCAACGAGATCGCCGTCTGCGATGTTGCGACCGCAATGCCCGCAGTATTCGATCCTTACGACCTCAATCGAAAGACCGGATCATTTATCTTCATCGATCGTTATACGAATCGTACGGTCGGGGCCGGCATGATCGCCTTTCCGCTACGGCGGGACACCAATATTGCTAGGCAAGCGCTGTCCGTGGACAGGAGGGAGCGCGCCGCGCTCAAGAATCAGAAGCCTTGCGTCATCTGGTTCACTGGCCTATCTGGCGCGGGAAAATCGACGATTGCCAACCTGGTTGATCAAAAGCTGTGTGGCATGTCGCGGCATACCATGCTGCTGGATGGCGACAACCTCCGGCACGGATTAAACGCGGACCTCGGCTTCTCGGAGACGGACCGCGTGGAGAACATTCGGCGCGTCGGTGAAGTTGCCAAGTTGATGGCGGACAGCGGCTTGATCGTGATCTGCTCGTTCATCTCGCCCTCTAGGGCCGAACGTGACAGGGTGCGCGGCCTGGTTGGCAAGGAAGAGTTCATAGAAGTCTTTGTCGATACGCCGATCGAGGAATGCGCGCGGCGAGACCCAAAAGGCCTGTATTCAAAGGTGAAATCCGGCAAGATCAAGAACTTCACCGGGATCGAGTCGTGCTACGAAGTACCAACAACACCGGAGATTCATCTCAGGACCATGGAGCAGACCCTAGAGCATTCAGCGGACGCGGTCGTGGATGTCTTGCTGGCGCGCTCAATTCTTGATGGTTAGATGTCCCTCGCATCGCACCATCGATTCGCAGCAATATCCTGCTGGCCTGGGGCCAAGGCGATTCGGCTCAGGCGGGACTTTTCGCTCAAAGGAACAAAATGGTCGCACCCACTCCTCGACTGCCCGCTGCCGGTTACGTGCTCGAAGTGGATGGTCAATTCAAGACCGAGTACGCGAGCAGAGATGGAGCATGGGCGGGAGCGGAGGAGCTCAAGAAGCGCCGTCCCATGCTCCAGATCAGAATCTACGACGCGATGACAAAGGCCAGAGAGGAAGTCCGATCCCAGTAGGTTGAGTTTCGCTTAGCGCTTCTTGCTACGCGTGCGGCCAGCGACACGCCGCATAAAGCCGAGCCAGGCAGCGTCTCGGCCGGTTTCGATCTTTCGAGCAGTATGAGGGTGGGGCCTCGGTTTTCCGGGCCTGGCCGCATCCGGCGAGCGGGCGGTTGCTGCCCGGTATATTGACCAATCCGAACTAAGCAGTCGGTCACGACTCGCTCCTGTCGCGGCCGTGCCAGCTTTCGGGAAGCTTGCTTCCTTTTGGCCCGCCGCTCGTCGACCGATACGGCCCATCGCGAGACAAAGCAGCCGCGAACCTTAGCCATCCTGCGCTGCGCTACGGGCCTCCGCCGCGCTTCGGGTTCTGCTCCATTCCGCCTGATCGCCATGAAGGCGGCAAAGGGGCGCGGCCGAAAAGGCAAGGGAGCTCATCCATGGCAAGGGACAAGGACGATGTCTTGATGATCTGCTCTGGTCAACCGTCAACCTGTTCGAGCGCGCGGTAGACCGCGTCGAACGCAAGCTCGCGATCAACGAGCAGGCGCTGCAGAGGAGTCAACGCGCCGATGATTGATCCGTGAGACGTTCTCGCTGCGAAGCGGCGTGCAGAACCGAGAGATGCTGCCAGCCTAGCGATTGCTCGCAGAGAGGGACACCTGCCATCACCTGGAGTCGGCTCGACATAGTCCTAGCAAAGCAGGACGACATGTTCTGCTTCACGGCGACTCGCCGAAAGGTGTCGAACTGATCGTTGCTAAACGGCCAGCGACAAGGCCGCCCAATTGTCTTCAAGCCGGACCCGACCACAGCCTGCGAAGGCCGCTCCATTCAAGCGCAACGACGTGATACCGGCAGTCATCTGCGACGAGGGCCTACACTTTCCAGGCACCAGCATCCAGGAGGATCTCGCCTGCACAGCGGAGAAGCTCGGTACCTCCATCTGGATGCTATGCGAGGATCGTACGTGAACGGAAGATTGGGCCATCACTTACCTGCAGGTATCGCTCTTGCGGGCGGAATGCCGACGGTCCTGATGTCGAACTCTCACTCTAGCCCGCTGTGAATCTCCGCACTCTGCTGCCTACGTCGGGTTTGTCGCCGCCAGATGGCAGTACGGTCAGGAAAAATTCACGCGAGAAAATCCCGCGAGAGGGTTGAAACGCCCCTAACGTCAAGTTGTACGATCTCGAACTAGGCGGCGACGGTCTTCAGCGTCCCAAAACCTCCAGCGAGCGACAGTGTGCGAATGTCTCAAGTCTCAGGCTCACGCAGAAAGAGCCCCGTCACCAGCGACAATCATCAGATGAGCCCTGCCCGGATCTGTACTCGGCGCGATGATCCGACGTGCATTGTTATCCCGACGTCAACCCTTGACTGAATGGCACAGGTCGCACGTAAGCCGATCGGCCGACCTGCCCGTTCGCGACGCAAGAAGGCGATCGCGCTCAAACATGCGCATGCGTGATGGCTGGATGAGAGCGGGCGTGGGCACCAATTGCGTTCGAGGGCGCGGTGGCAGAGCCCATTTCTGGGAGGTCTGAATGGCATTGGTGAGGAGCTTTGTGAAAGATCGCTCTGCATCTGCGATGAGATGTGGAGGTTGCCACGCGACAGGGTTTTCGGAGAGCGACCCGAAACGCGCCCGCGGTTTATGGCGTTTGACCCGAAGCTGTTGAACCGAGGAAATCGACGCTCGCCCACAGGGGCTCCCTGATGCGGTGGGCGTACTCCAGATCCACTGACGAATACAACTTGAGGAGTAATCGTTTGACAAGACAGCGCTCTTTGCTGACGCCTGGTCCATTGTCGTTATCGCTGGCGGTCAGGAGCCAGATGCAGCTTGATCTCGCATCGCGCGATTGCGAGTTCAAGGAAGTGACCGCCCGCATGAGGCGGCTGATGCTCAACTTGCTGGGAAATGCTGACGACTATTCGGTGGTTCCTATTCAGGGAGGCGGCTCCTTTGCAATGGAAGCCGCTCTCTCTTCATTTGTGTCCCGAGCCCACAGACCGCTCGTTTGCATAAACGGCATCTATGGCGAGCGCATTTTACAAATTTTGCGGCTGTGGGGCGTCGAAGCACTGAAGCTTGTCAAGCGGGCGACCGATCCTTTGGATCCTCAGGAAATTGGCGAGCATCTGAGCCGAAATCCTGGCGTTACGCACCTATGTTTCGTGCATTGTGAGACGACAACCGGAATCGTCAATCCGCTGGACGCGATCGTGGAGGAGGCGAGGAGACGTGGCGTAAAGACCATCATCGATGGGATGAGTTCTTTCGGCGCCCTGAATATCGACCTGAGCCAGCGTGGACCTGACGTCCTGGTCACCTCGAGCAATAAGTGCATAGAAGGGCCGCCGGGAGTGGCTTTTGTCATCGCGTCTCGCGAGCTGCTGGAGAATGCGGTTCAAGAACCGAGGTCGTTTGTGCTCGACGTGAGAGATCAATGGCTCTCGCTCGAGCGCACGGGTGAGTGGCGATCGACCCCTCCCACCCACATCGTTCAGGCAACGACAACGGCCTTGAAGATTCTGCACGAGGAGGGCATCGATGCCAGGCGCTGCAGGTACGAAAAGGTCAGGGACGATCTCGTCAAAGAACTCGAAGGAGTGGTGTCTCCGCTGCTGTCCCCGGACTTGCAGTCGCCGGTCTGCGTCGCGTTCAGTGCGCCGTCCGGAATCGTGGACCAGGCAGGATTCGATGGTCTGTATCGCCACTTGGCGGCCCACAACCTTTACGTCTACTCGAAGCTGCATCTTCCGACGCGCAGTTTTCGCGTCGGTTGCATTGGGGAAATCCAGTCCAGCTGGATCGAGCAGTTGGGGTGCGCTTTTCGTACATATTTCCGGTCCGGTCAGGTCCGGTCAGCAAGGCCGATGTCGGGTCAAGAGGCATGCGCGGCTCGCGTAAAGATGCCCGCTCGAGCGGCTGGGGACCCGCAGCTGCCGTTTTCCGCCGAGACTGCTGTTCTGCATGCGGGCTATCGACGCGACCCGGTGACAAAAGCCGTCGCAGTGCCAATTTACCAGAATACGGCTTATGAACTCGATGGCGATCTAAACCACATTGCTGACGTCTACAACGTCAAGGCCGATGGGTTCACCTACACGAGGATCATCAATCCGACGACCCGCGCGCTGGAAAAGCGCTACGCCGCCGTCGATATGGGCAGCGACTCGCTCGCCGTTGCGTCAGGTCAAGCGGCGACGTTCCTTGCTATCGTCAACCTTTCAAGTGGCGAAGTGGGGGACAATGTCGTCGCCTCTCCCTATCTATATGGCAATACCTGGAACCTGCTCCACAACACATTAAAGCGTCTTGGGATCAGCGTGAGGACGGCAGATCCTCGAAAGCCCGAGACGTTCGAACGTGCCATTGATGATCGCACGATATGCCTGTTCGGAGAGGTGATTTCGAATCCCTGTCTGATTCCGCTCCCCGTCAAGCAGCTGGCGGAGATCGGCCGAAGGTACGGCGTGCCTTTGGTCGTGGACAATACGACGACGCCACTGGTATGCCGGCCGTCAGATCTCGGCGCTGCGATTACGACGTACTCCGCAACGAAATATATATGCGGCCATGGCACGACGCTTGGCGGACTGATCGTTGACAACGGCGAGTTTAGCTACCGGAAAGCCTCTCGCTTTCCGTTGTTCAACCGTCCCGACGATGCGCATGGCGGAATTGTCTGGCACAACGCGGTGCGCGATGTCGACGATCTTGGAAAGAGCGAGTTTCTGCTCAAGGCTCGCATGACTTGGTTGCGCGATACCGGCGCGGCCATCGCCCCCTTTGCGAGCTTTCAACTGATCCAAGGGCTTGAAACGCTGCCCCTTCGCATGAAGCAGCACTGCGCGAATGCCAGGATCGTGGCCGACGTTCTCAAGGAGCACCCTAAAGTGCGCCGTGTCTTCTACCCGGGGCTCTTTGAAGGCGCCGATCGGGAAACCGTCGAACAGACACTCAATACCGCATACGGACACGGGGCGATGGTCATGTTCGAAGTGGAGGACGAGCAGGCTGGGCGCAAGTTCATCCAGAACGTCGACTTGATGTATCACGTTTCGAATGTAGGCGATGCCCGCACGCTCGTGACTCATCCTGTCTCGACAACCCACACCACCGTCCCGCGGGAAAAGCGCGAAGCCGCCGGTATATTTGGCGGCTCGATCCGACTTTGCGTCGGCATCGAAGATGTCAGCGACATCGTACGTGATCTGGACAAGGCGCTTTCCGCAATCTGACAACCAGCAAGGCGATCAGGAAGAGGTTCTCATGAATCAGGCAGACGCTTGGAAACTGAGGTCATCACGCTATGAGGCCGTTCAATTCAGCCGGGAGGTCAATAAGCAGCTCTCCGAGCTGAGACCGGACAACATCACGGGAGCGGCCTATATTGCCAAAGATTACGCTGTCATCGCAGCGTGCACGCTCGCGACCGTGTCCATCTCATGGTGGCTCTACCCGCTGGCCGTTCTTCTGATTGGTGCCTATCAGCGCGGATTGACAACCATCGCCCATGATGCGGCTCATCGGACGCTCGCGAAGAACACGACCTGGAACTACGTCCTCGGCATTCTGTTCGCTTCCTATCCCTTGTTCCAGCGCCACTGGGCTTACCGGATCTCGCACGTCTATTTGCATCATCCCTATCTCGGGGACCCGGACAAGGATCCCGACCTGAAGTTCTTCCTGGCCAGCGGCGTTTACGACGTGCAGCCTCCGAAGCGGTACGCTTTCAACATGATCTGGAAGCCGATCTTCGGCGGCGCGACAGTGGCGTATCTGAAGTATCTTTGGACCAATCGGTTTTCGATCACAGATGCCGAGGATCAGAGCCGCTCAGGTATACTTGTCGACAAGTATGGCTTCTATCTGTTCTGGATCAGCATCCTGGCCGGGTCATATGCTCTTGGGCTGCTCCATATGGTCGTCCTATTTTGGATCGTGCCCTATCTCACCACGTTTCAGGTCCTCGGCTGGTTTATCGAGCTCGCCGAGCACTCACCTATGTGCGAAACCGAGACGCAGAACGTCTATCTCACCAGGAATCGGAAGGGAAGTTTCCTCGAGCGGGCCATCTTCGGACAGAATCTGGATGAGTACCACCTTGAGCATCACCTTTCGCCGGGTATCCCGTTTTGGCTGTTGCGCAAAGCTCAGAAAATCCGAATGCAGGATCCGAACTACGCGAAGGTTGCCGAGACCTGGGGCGGGCTCTTTGTCAAGGGACCCCAAGGTCAACCTAGCGTCATAACTCAGTTGAAAGAGCGAAATCGACGGTTGTATGAGCAGTCCGTTGCCGAGGTTCGCACGCGAGGGCAGGTGGCGTGACGTTGCTACGGCCAGAGCGCGCCCGAGCCGTGGTCGGCGTCACTTCGAACCGTCTTTTGGTGGATGGTGTGCATCGCGACTGGTTGCGGCGCAAGTACGTGCAGGCACTCCATCGTCATGCGGGAGTGGCGTGCGTCATATTACCGACGCTCGACGCGGAAGATGCGAGGGAGGAGGTCGCCCCGCCGATGATTGGCCGGCTCGACGGCCTGGTGTTGACCGGGGATGAATCGAACATCGACCCCACCGTCCTGAGAGCGCCTGCGTCCTTGACGGAGGCTGATCGGCAGGATGTTGAGGTTGGGATCCTTGACCGTCCGCGAGACAGGCTCTCTGCCGTAACCATAGAGAGCGCTATCGCGCTCGGAATGCCTATTCTGGGTATCTGCCGTGGGCTTCAGGAACTCAACGTATATTTCGGCGGCACACTCCGCCCATCGCTTGCGGAGTGGAGGCCGGAAAGTGGCGCAATGCATGCCGAGAAGCCAGATCGTCCAAGAGACCGTCAGTACGACGCCGCGCACAGCGTCAGAATATGTTCCGATGGCGCGCTCTTCCCAATCGCGCGGACGATCGAAGCGCAGGTCAACTCGCTGCACAATCAAGGCATCGAGGCGCTTGCCCCGGCGCTGAGGAGGGAGGCGTGGGCGCCTGACGGCGTGGTCGAGGCAGCTTCGGTCATTGGCGCGCCGACGCTGCAAATCGGCGTGCAATGGCACCCCGAATGGCACGTCTCAACCGATCTCCTCAGCAAGCAACTGTTCAAGGCATTTGGTGAGGCGTGTGTTGGGTACTTCAGAGCTAAGAAGAACTAGAGGCGGATTGTGACATTTCAAACCAAACGTGATCCGTGCAGGTCGAAAGGAGAGTCCCTCGGAGCCGGTGCACGCGGCTGGTCCTGCGAGGGCCATGCGCTGCCGCGCGGGCACAGGAAGAGTGGGCGATTGGCGAATCGCTTCGCTCTAGGAGTTTTCTTTGTGGCGCTTTATGTGGTCGTGAGCGCGGCAGGCGAGGTTTATGCGGCATCGTATTTTCAGCAAGCAGATGTGTTCGTCGCGCTCTTGCTGTCCTTCGCTGTGGTTTGTCTGACGTTCAATCTCCTGGCTCGGCGCGAGGGAGGCGAGGCAAGGGTGGAGAAACGGTCGCTCCTGGTCTTGGTCGCGCTCAATGTAGTGACAGCGATCAGCTGGATCGGCCTATTTATCGGACTGAAATACGCTGAACCTGCGATCGTCGTCGCCTTCATGGTGGCGTTGGGGCCCACCGCAACAGTGTGGTTAAACGCACTGATCAGGCGCCAGGGCGCCCCTCCAGCATCCGATAGTGTCGTGAGCGTTACGATCGCGACGATCGGGAGTTACATGATTTGGATCTCGGCCAGCGGCAACGCGGGCGTCGAGTGGGGGGCTCGATCGTCCTTTGGCATCGTCTTGGCCATCGTGGCCGGCCTATCGCTGGCCCTTACAAATATACTTGTCAAACTGCTGTTCGACCGTGGCTTTTCTGGCCGACAAGTGCTGGCGCATCGCTTTTATGGAACGATTCTCTTGCTGCTGGGACTGGTCGACCATTCATCTATCGTGCCCGAGATCTCGCAGCATTGGTTTGCGATCGCAACAATTGGGTTGTCGACGATCCTTGTTCCTTTGCTCTTGATCCAGCAAGGCATTCGCCGCGTAGAGCCCTTCACCGTCAACATGGTCCTGTCCACCGCCCCTATCATCACCTTCCTGTTCCAGTACTTCGATTCTCGCATCGTGCCTTCGTCACACACGTTCATTGGAAATGTTCTCATTACAGCTGTCGCTGTCGGCAACATCTACTTGCAGTATCGGAGATCCGCATGAAAGAACGGAATTGTGTAATCGTAGACGCATACTCTACCGGCCGCTACCTACCGGAAGAATTCAAGCGTTATGGAATTGGAACGGTGCATGTGATGTCGGCTGCACAGATTCCACCCATATTCCAATCGCATTTCAATGCGGATCTGTATGATGAAGTCATTCGCCCCAGCGAGCGCATGGGGTATGACGAGATCGTTGAATATTACTTTCAGGTTCTCCATGGCAGGGAATTGGAGTTCGTTATCGCGGGCTGCGAGACCGGAGTTGAGCTCGCAGATTCTTTGTCGGAGCGGCTGGGCTTACCTTCAAATGGGACCGCGCTATCGGCTGCTCGGCGTGACAAAGCGCGGTTGTCTTGCGCGCTGACCTCCGCAGGCGTGCGATCGATCAGACAAGTCGTGTCCGACAGTGCTGTAGAGATCGCAAGCTGGAAGCGTGAAGCGAAGTTCAACGAGATCGTGATCAAGCCTCTGAACAGTACTGGTACCGAGGATGTATTCTTTTGCTCGACAGATGCTGATATTCAGCGGGCTCTAAGCGCAATTATCGGGAAGACGAACCGTGTCGGAGCGTTGAATCGTTTTGCCCTTGGGCAGGAAAAAATAAACGGCCAGCAATACACCGTAAATGCCGTCTCGATCGACGGGGAAGCCTTCGTTACGGAGGCCTGGACCTATGACACCGTTCCTATTGAGGGGGCATCATCGGTCTGCTCACTTGAGAGATTGTTGGACGGCAGGGAACCAATCGTTCAGGAGCTGTCCGACTACTTGGTGCGTGCGCTGCAGGCGCTTCAGATAGTCGACGGACCGGCTCATGCTGAGATCATTGTCGATCGCCGGGGACCGGTTCTGGTGGACTTCGGAGCGAGGCTTCAAGGGACCATGTCGGCAAAAGCACGAACCATGGCGTTGGGGCAGAACCATATGACGCTGACGGCCTGGCGCTACGCAGATCCCAAGGGCTTTGGTGAGTACATGAGGCTGCGCGGGCCCTACAAGCGGCAGGCTCACGCACTATGCGTCTCGCTTATCTCCGATATGGGCGGTGTCGTTGCCGGTTACCCGGGACTCGAAGCGATCCGCAAGCTCCCGAGCTTCGCTGATGCCATTGCATTCGTTCCGATTGGTCAAGAGCTGGTTCCGACGATCGACTTGGCGTCGACACCAGGCATCGTTTATCTCGTGAATAGCGAATCGACGCAGCTTGAGGATGACTATCGCAAGCTGCGCGCAATGCGGATGGACCAGGTGTTCGATTTAGTGACGCAGGATCGGGACTAATGCCAACTAAGGCCAGGTTGATCGGGGCGAATCCAGCCCGCGCGGCGATGATCGGCGTAAGCGACTTCGATGGCGTTCTGCGAGGCAAACACGTCTTAGGTGAAAATCTCTCAGATGGAGATAAAGTTATCAAGTTCTCTGAAGCGGTGCTGGCGTGGGATTGTTCGGACCGGGTCATTCCGGCGAGTTTCACGCAAAAGCCGCTATCAGCATTCGGAGACGCTGATCTGCGTATTCTGTCAGGCACCGGCCGTTCGGTGTCTTACGTCGGCGATCAATATCTCTACCTCGCCGAGTTCACGGGCGTACATGAGGACATCTGCCCGCGCGGTATTCTGCGTAAGGTCCTGAGAAGGGCCGCTGACCACGGATACGGCTGCGCTGCCGGGTTCGAGTTTGAATTTATGTTGTTCAAGGAGAACGCCGACACAATTGAAGATAAGCCGTTCGGCGAATGGGCTCCTTTAACACGGGGCCCGTTCGGCTACTCGATTGCGCGCTCTGTCGCGCAACATGAGCTGTTCGATGAGATCTTGGCGCTTTGTGAGAAGGCGAGAATACCTCTCAGCGGACTGCACTTTGAAACGGGGCCTGGCGTGGTCGAAGCGTCACTCCGTCATTGTGATGCGCTGGAAGCTGCCGATCGAGCAACCATATTCAAGTCGATGATAAAAGCGTGGGCGCAAACGCGAGGCATGATGGCTACATTCATGGCCAAGGTTTCCGAGAAATGGCCCGGCCAGTCCGGCCATATTCACATTTCGATGTCCTCGGATGGTCAGAATGCCTTTTACGACAGCGATGCGTTCGGTAACGTTTCGAAGCTTATGAGGCAATTCATCGCCGGACAACTAGAATACATGAATGATTTCTGTGTGCTCGCCGCGCCGAACTTCAATAGCTACAAGAGATTGGTACCTGGCTGCTGGGCACCAATCTGTCCAAGCTGGGGAGTTGACAACCGCTCCTGCGCGGTTCGGGCGATTCCGGGAGATCCGTCTGCCCATCGCCTGGAGTATAGGCTGGCTGGCGCAGACGTGAACCCATATCTCGCGCTCGCATGTGCCATTGGTTCCGGAATACTGGGTGTCGAAACAGATGTGGCACTACCGGCTTCGATCGTCGGTGATGCGGGCGTGGAGATGTGTCGTCCGTCTGCGAGACTGCCTCAAAGCCTATCAGAGGCGACATCTCGGTTTGTACAGTCTCCAGCGGCCAATGATGTTTTCGGAGAAAGGTTTGTTGAAGCCTTTTCTTGCTCCCGCCGTTGGGAATGGGAAGCCGTTCAACATCGGGTCACCGACTTTGAACGTCGGAGATACTTCGAGATCATTTAGCTTGAGCTCTTCGACAGTTTGCATCTCAGTCCTGTCGTCATCATGTGAATGGCGCCGGAGGGCTGGTGCGACTGTCTATGCCGCTGATGTTAGACTTCAATACAGGGCAAATGTGGTCACTCGTTAAGCGTTTCGATTCACATCGGGGATCCATTCGCATAGCTGCGCGCGCGGAACCTTGGATGCAGTAGGTGTGACGCGCTGATAGTGCGGTTACCGATGGCACGCGATCCCGGTCGACGTGAGATCAACGGCTTGAAACCGTTCAAGCGAATGCCAAACTCTAGATTGATCACGCCATCGCCACGCTGGAGCAGAACCATCGTCAGATGCGAGCGACCATACAAAAAGATTGCGACTCTTCAGCCAGGGCTAAGCTGAAAACCGGCCTCAATCTGATTGAGCAAGACCTCAAGCTCGCCAAATTGAAATCGTTAGAAAGCGACGGCAAGTGCTTGCAAACATCAAAATCGCCGGTGGGCTGATGGTCGATTTCGGATTGCTCCTTCTGATGACGGCTGCAATTGGCGCTTAGTCGATCCATGCTTCCCCGAGCGCGAGCGGATCGTTGGGTGGCCCGCCAAAAGAATCACGAGGTCGAAGACGAGCGCATCGAAAAACGTGTGTTTGAGTTCTCGGATACATGTGCAGATGACGCCGCGCGAAGAGAACGAAAAGCCGCCAGCGCTGCCTATCGTGGCCTGAAGGAGCACGGTGACTTGGGTCCCCTGATAGACGCGTACTTCACAGACAGCGAAACGAGGACAGGGAAGCGGCTCGACGCGCGCTCCTCAATGTGACCGACACCGTTATCGAACACACCGAAGACTCAGGATCGGAAGTGCTGTCGCTGGTGCGCGATTTGATTGACGCGCAAGAGTGAACAGACCGTTTTTCTGGAGCTTCGCCTCTCGCGCCCAAGCCCCTCTTTGTGCCGTTTCCGACGGGCGAATCGCTCGACTCCGGCTGGAAAAATCCGCCTGCATCTCTTGGTGTCCTCTCTCGATGGATGCCAGGAATTTAGCCGCATTCTCCGCGGCCACAGCCAAGGCGCGAGAGAGTTTGAGCGCCTGATCCGTCGTTACCCGGAAATGAACGCCGACAACGCTCGCAATGCCGACGGTGATCTCGTCATCGATCTGCCCAACTATGATCGCAGCCGACTCGTCGATTTCGATCTCCTCGACACGCGGACGTCGTCAGGTTCCTTCGTCATCGCTACATTCTCCATAAAGTCCCTGGCGACAGCATATCGGAGATCTTGGTCCCTCCACCATCAATTCCGGAGTCCTCGCTTGGCAAGAAAGGCGGGATCGACTTCGCGACCGGCAGGCGCCAGGATTTCGACGGGATTGCCGTCATCGTCGCGGCAACGTCGGATCGTGTAGGCGAACCTGCCGAGACTCGGAGTAGGAACGTTTACTGTCGCAACGCGCGGACGCGTCATCCTGGCTCCATGTGCGGGGCCGCCAATAAATTCAACGAGGGTTTTGGTCATGGGATGATCATCCCCGGTCTCTGCGTGGCGGAGATTACGGCCCGCGACAATCGAGAGCCATCTGCCAATCTTAGCTCTCGAGGAAATCGCTCTCCTCGACCCGTGCTCGCCGCTCAAGCTTACCGCCGGTCCGGACGCCCCGGCGCATGTTCCAGAAGGCCAGCGCGTCTGCGAGCGTCGGCGAATGAACGATAGGATTAAGGCAGTCGACCTCGATGCAGGCGATCCTTGCCGTCAGGCCTTGCTCGACCTCGGGCATCTCGCCGCAGAACGGGCAGGCCTTGGCGCGTTCATCGCCGCGCAGCGCGGCCCGTTCGTGGTTTATTTCTCTCTCTGGCTTATCGGTCATAGGCGGGACTCTGATACGTGGCGGGGCCGGAAGCGGAGTTTCTGTCCCGGCTTTACGGCGGGTCCGGAGTTTGGACGCCACACGCGCAATTTCCTCATCCGCTGAACGACAGCGAATTCGCTTCTCTCGAGTAGGATGGAAATGCGCTTCGGTATCTCGTTGTTTGACGTAAGTTCGAGCAGGCGCTTGTCCTCTTCCTTGCTCCATCGTCTAGACCGGTTCCTAAGCACCATATGATTGACTTTCATTCCTTCGCCTTGGCCGTTGGGTGGAACGCGATTGCCAGACTAGCAGTCTCCGGCGCGCCAGTCCGCGTTGTGAGGGCGGACCATCTCGCGATGAGGACATTTGATCAAGGCTCGCTCGAACCAAGCGCCAGTACCGAATGATGCGGTAAGCGTTTGCATGCGGGCGAAACATAGCTATTCACAAAATCCCAAGTCGCATTGCCAGCGGCGACTCCGAGGAAAATGCCTAACATGACAGTATTGCGAATACACTGACCATATCGGTCCTGGGCAAATACCAAGCGCACCTTAGCATTGCAATCACGGCGATAATCAGCGCAAAGCGATTGTCATCCGCTGTCTTTCTGCACGGTGGGTGGAAGGAGCACTGGTTGGCGGCCACAGGGCAAGCCTCATGTTCGGCGCAATTCGATGCAGCGCCGATACAGTTTGCTCCAAGAATATAATTGGGTTGGCGTATTCACGGCCGAATGAAGTGGAAGGGGCTGACTACCCAATCAACCTCCGACGCTGAGATCGTCAAAGCGAGTCGAAGATGACGAAGTTGCCTTTGTTTTTGCCGGTCAGCCGGGTTGCATCGCGCCCCGCAAGTTCCCGAATTCGAGGAATTGATCGCGGCCGTCAGCTTTTGGTCAGGGGACGGGGTTAGTCAGGCGCTGCCCGAAAGATGCCTGGGCAGTTTCCTTCACCGGTCATGCTCGATCAGGTGGTGGGGCAATGTCGTAGCGTTTGACGAACACGTATGGCACCTCGCGCGCGACGTTGATCGGCAACGCGTTAATAGACAAATCACATATCTAGGGTGTCCAATGCCGCATGACTATCGCAGCCTTAGTGTTATCGTTCGGTCCCCGTCGGGCGCGAAGGGCGATACCGGCGAGATAGCGGAAGGACAATACAAGGTCGAGGATGGATACGTACTGCTTAACAAGTTCAAAGATAATGGCGTTGCGTATCAGGCCGCCCTTGGCAACGACGATGATCCCACCGCTGTCGCGAAACGACTCTTGAAATCCTGGTGGCAGACGCAGGACGTTTGGGGCGGGAGCCTGGAGCCGCCTAAGCGGATTGCTTGAGCCAATATTGGCGCGTTCCGGACCGGGGACGCCGTGGCTGGACCGCAACCGCAGGCGCGAAATGAAGAGATCTCGTGCCAAGCGGTGTTCTTTTGCTTCTTCCCAGCGGACGATCTCATCGTAACCGTTGATGAGCGGGACTGGAAATATTGGGGAAGCCGCGCGACGCGCATCCCGCATTGACGCGACCGTCTCCGGTCTCACGACCGCCATCGAGGAGGTGATCGGCGCGGCCCGAGGAAACAAAGGGGATGAGACAATGGCTACCATCGGCACCTTCACCGAAAGCGCTCGGCCATCCCGAAACGGCCCTCGAGCAGCGCGCCGAACGCTCGAAATGGCCCAGCATGCCGTCACGGCAGACGATGCCGACGTCTATCTGTCATTCGCCGCTGAACTCGCAGATTCGGTCAGGCCCATCGTGCTGTCTTATTTCCGCACTCCGCTGGACGTCGCCGCCAAATCCGATGCCAGCCCGGTGACGATTGCCGATCGAGCCGTCGAGCTGCGTCTCAGGGAAAGGATCGAGGCGCGCTTTCCGGAGCATGGCATCATCGGCGAGGAGATCGGAAACAAGCCAGGTGGCGCTTTCACCTGGATCGTCGACCCGATCGACGGCACCAAGAGCTTCATCAGCGGCTTTCCCTTGTTCGGCACGCTGATCGCGTTGGCCTATCAGCAGCAACCATTCTGCGGCCTAATCGACGTCCCCTTTCGGGCGAGCGGTGGATGGCGAAGCCCGGCGTAGCGCGGTTCGGCGATGGATCGGCACGGACCAGCGCATGCGAGAGCGTCGCCGACGCGCGCTTCTACACCACATCGCCTGACATGTTCCGCAAAGGCGAGATGGAGCCATTCGAGCGGCTGTCGCGAGCTGCGCGGATGCGCCGTTTCGGCGGCGATTGCTACATCTATGGCCTGCTTGCGTCGGGACACTGCGACATCGTTCTCGAAACGGGGCTTCAGCCATATGACTACATGGCGCTGGTGCCGATCGTGCAGGGCGCCGGCGGCTGCATCACCGATTGGGAGGGATGCCCGCTCTCGATTCACTCGGAAGGGCGCATCTTGGCAACCGCAACGCCGCGGCTTCATGCCGAAGCGCTCGCCCGGATCCGGGGATAACCACCGATCATGCCCTACAGGACAACCATCGGAGGGACGGTCCTCGGCTTTGCAGACCTTACCCGTGCGCTGAGGGCGATCAGTGTACGTTCGGTCCCGGCCGCTGCGATCCAAGGCTGGTAATCCAATGAAACTACTCCGATGAATCCCGAGTCGGCTGTGCGCCAGTCAGATTTACGTCAGGTGCAAGACATATCTTCGGCACTAAAGCGCACAATCGTACAAAACTGACTCGCACGTCAGGTTAGTGGCGAGTGACGTCCCGTCGACGCGGCCAAGGGGCTCCGCTCTGAAGCAAAAGTCGTTGAGGCCAGCGCCGCGGGCCTCTATGCCACCGTCGTAATCGGCGCATTCTAGCTCGCATGGGAGATTGATTTTGACGAGAGCCGACTGGAGAGCGAAGGAAGCCCGCGGATCAGAGATGGACTGGTCCAGCCCTGAAGCAGATCTTGGCGGCGGAAACGATCGCTCGAAGTTCAGTTCTGTCTTGCAGGGCTTGCGCTCTGAAAATCAGGACCTGGCTGCGGGCTCGGCCCGAAGGCCGACTTCGGCCAGCGATGCCCGACGACGCACGTCAACCGATCCGTCCGTGAATGCGCATGTCGACGAGTCAGCTTTGCGGTATTTGGCGCATCGCGGCGCGCCAAATTGGGAAGAAAGTTCGTCGCGTTCCGGTGCCGAGAGCCGCTGTGCCGATCAGTCCAGGAGTTCACGAGGTGCCTCTTCCTCGCACGGGCAATCTGTATCGGACCTGGAGGCAGGGCCAAAGCGGCGGCGCCTGGATTTTGTCGCCCCGCGGGGCACGCAAGCTGCGATTTCAGAACAGCAATGTAACGCCGCTCTGGACGCCATTTATTTCGCTCGCGACATTGTCGAATTCTCACGTGCAGTGGTGGAAAACGACAAGCGGCTGCAGCGGGCGGACAAGAAGATCCATGCGGCCTTTATGCAAAAGGCTGCCGCCCAACTCAGAAGCCAATTTGTCACCCACTTCGAGGACGATATCCGCCGCAGGGAATCCTGGGGCTACGCCACGGCATGCAACGCTGTGAGTCGCGAGGCCGGCGGTCAGGAAGGCCTTGAAGCTTGCAAGGCGGTGGCATCTCGGGTGTCGCAGCTTTCCAATACGTTACTGCGCGAAGTTAAGCCCGCTGCTCTTGCGCTGTTCGCGACATCATTCGGTCGGCAACAACAGTCGAAGACATGCCGCAATGGAGTCATCAGAATTGCCGAGTGTTGCCGTGATGAACCCAAGGTACTTGGCGCGGCGAATAGCCAAAATCTCTCGCTGCTGGTGAACGGTTTCAGCAAGTGGACTCAGGAGGCGGGAACTCGTGAGGGCACGGAAGCTATTGCTCGCGTGGTCCGTCGTGCCGGCCGCAACAGCGAGCTCTCTGATTTTGATCAGAAACATTTGGCGATGCTTGTGAACGGGTTCAGCAAATGGCCGGACGCGCCAGACTGTCGCGACGGCACGTTTGCGATCGCGTCTGAGGTTCTTCGCCGCCGTGAGTTCGGGCTGTCCGATTTTGAGCCGCAGACACTGGCGAATC
The DNA here is from genome assembly GCF_045571415.1 of Bradyrhizobium sp. LMG 9283. Lineage (NCBI taxonomy): Bacteria > Pseudomonadati > Pseudomonadota > Alphaproteobacteria > Hyphomicrobiales > Nitrobacteraceae > Bradyrhizobium > Bradyrhizobium sp. LMG 9283. The sequence goes on along the minus strand of NZ_CP120691.1, from coordinate 6,814,270 downwards.
TGGTGAGCGGCTTCAGCAAGTGGCCGGACGAGGCGGACTCGCGCGAGGCCACGTTGGCGATCGCGAGTGAGGTCCTCCGCCGCGACCGCCATGCTCGGCTCTCGGAATTCAATCACCAGAATCTAGCTAACCTGGTGAACGGCTTCAGCAAATGGCCGGACGCGCGGGACTGTCGTGACGCTACGCTTGCGATCGCGGGTGAGGTCCTTCGCCGCGACGAGCTCTTCCATTTTAAACCGCAGGAACTGGCAAATCTGGTGAACGGTTTCATCAAGTGGTCGGACGCGCGGGACTCGCGCGATGCGACGTTTGCGATCGCGGGCGAGGTCCTGCGCCGCGGTGCCCGGCATTTTGAGAGCCAGCACTTGACGATGCTTGTGAACGGCTTCAGCAAATGGCCGGACGCGCGGGGCTGTCGTGACGCTACGCTTGCGATCGCGGGTGAGGTCCTTCGCCGCGACCGTTATGCCTGGCTCTCTGAACTCACTCACCAGCAAGTGGCCAACTTGGTGAACGGCTTTAGCAAGTGGCCGGACGAGGCGGACACGCGCGACGCCACGTTTGCGATCGCGGGTGAGGTCCTTCGCCGCGACCGCCATGTCCGGCTCTCTGAATTCACCTACCAGGAACTGGCTAACCTGGTGAACGGGCTCAGCAAGTGGGCGGATGCGCCGGACTGTCGCGGCGCCACGGTTGCGATCGCGGGTGAGGTCCTTCGCCGCAGCGCCCGGCTCTCTCATTTTATTCCGCAGGAGCTGGGGAACCTGGTGAATGGCTTCGGCAAGTGGCCGGACTCGCCGGACTGTCGTGACGCGACGTTTGCGATCGCGGGTGAGCTCCTTCGCCGTGCCGAACTCTCCCATTTTTCCCACCAGCACCTCGCTAATCTGGTGAACGGTTTCAGCAAGTGGCCGGACGCGCGGGACTGTCGCGAGGCCACGTTTGCGATCGCGCATGAGGTCCTTCGCCGCAGCGCCCGGCTCTCTCATTTTACTCCGCAGGAGCTGGCGAACCTGGTGAACGGCTTCAGCAAGTGGCCTGACGCGCCGGACTGTGGCGACGCTACGGTTGCGATCGCGGGTGAGGTCGTTCGCCGCGGCGCGCGCGGTGAGTTCGCACTCTCTGGTTTCAATCGTAGGGACTTTGCGCACCTGGTGAACGCCTTCAGCAAATGGCCGAATGCGCCGGCCTGCCGCGGCGCCACGATTGCGATCGCGGGTGAGGTCCTTCGTCGCGGTGCCCGGCATTTTAGCCACCAGCACTTGGCGAATCTGGTGAACGGCTTCAGCAAATGGCCGGACGCGCCGGACTGTCCCGAGGCCACGTTTGCGATCGCGCGTGAAGTAGTTCGCGCCGAACTCTCCGATTTTGCCCCGCAGGCACTGGCAAACCTAGTGAACGGGTTCAGCAAGTGGCCGGACGCGCCGGACTGTCGCGGCGCGACGTGTGCGATCGCGCATGAGGTCCTTCGCCGCGCCGAACTCTCTGATTTTACCCCGCAGGGATTGGCAAACCTGGTGAACGGCTTCAGCAAGTGGCCGGAGGCGCCGGACTGTCGCAAGGCTGCGTTTGCCATTGCGGGTGAGGTCCTTCGCCGCGATGTCCGGCTGTCTGATTTTACTGCGCAGGGGTTGGCGAACCTCGTACACGGCTTCAGCAAATGGCCGGAGAGTGAGGATTGTCTCAAAGCCACGATGGCAATCGCCGGGGAAACCCGTCAGCATCAGCTCTCTAATTTCCCTCCGCAGGCAGTGGTGAACCTTCTGAACGGCTTCAGCAAGTGGCCTGAGGAGGCGATATGCTGTCAGTCCACCATGGACATCGCGCGCGAATTGGGGGCTGGAGCACAGCGATTTAGTGTGTTCACCACGCCTGAGCTGGCTATGCTCGCCAACGCTCTGTCCCGAACGATCATGAGGGCGGAGGAGAGTGGGGAGATTACGGATGCCGCTCTGCCGAAGGATCGGTTGCACAAGCTCGCCCACTACCTGCACTATGATAATGATCGCCTGTTGAAGGCTGAGGTTCTGAGCATCACGAACATTTTCAAGGCGCTGGGTAAGGCTGGACTATTCGATGATCTCGGTTTGCTCGCGCCGACAGGATTGAGTCGGCTCTCTGAATTGCGTTCAGCTCCTGGTTTTTCCGCCGAGAACAACCTCGAAACCATGGGTAATCTGAGTGCTGCTCTGCTGCCGCTCGCGCGCAGCCTAGAGAAGCCACTGCGCTGGCACCGCAGGCAGGCCCTCAACGTGCTCAACGATCTTCAGCCCTTGCTCGAGCAAAAGATCAAGGCGCATCTGAACGCGGGCGATGCGGAGCGGAGCCGTGGGCCCCTTGCGAGCCGGCGCCCCGCTTTATCGATCTATCAGACGCTCAAGGCCCGTGCGGCTCTGGAGAGATTGTTCAGGTCACCCTATGTCGAGGGCAACGGGGCAAATTTACGGGCCAGGCAGAAAGAGCTGCAGCGCGGCACGAGAGAGATCCTGGCTGGCGCTCGCGACCTGATTCAAGGCGATCTCTCCAGCATGAGCTGGAATCTGATTGCGCAGATCGAGGCGGACAGTCCAGTGGATGCGCTGGACTTGTTCATGGAGCAGGATGCGGCGGCGATCCACGCGCAACATCCTCCGTCGGTGTTCGACGTGCATCAGGTATTGCGAGCCATGGACCACGCCCCGAGGTCTCCGCAGGGTGAGGCGGGACGGATGCAGTTGCCGGTCGTGGACCTGCATGGGCGGCCGTTGGCCACGGAGCCGGAGACGCGGTACTCGATTTTCCATCGCCTGACTTCGGGGGTCCTGCCGGTCGTCGCGGTAGAACTGCCGGCACCCCCGAGCGCCTTCATGCTAGCGCGTACGGTAAATGTAAACGGTATCCCATACCGGATGGACCTGTTCGGCGGCAGCAGGTTAAAGCCGCCACGATTGACTGTGTCTCAAGTTGCGACCCGCGCTCGAGACGAGCAAGCAAAGCTTTCGGGGGGAAAGCTGCTGGCGATTCCCTATGCCGAAACCGCGCCGGGTACAGCATTCGAGCAGCTGTCGCGCGCGTGGGCCCCTTTCAAAGAGGCCTATTATTATACTCAGCGCAGAGGCTTTGCGGCGCCTCCGGCGATCAAAGGTTTGTCACCCCACGACTCCGCTCTGGAAGGCGCCTTCAAACTGGTGCTGCTGCCGGACCGCCCTGCCAACGAGGAGCATCCCTTCCAGCTCAGGGGGCCGGACGGACCCATTGCATTGCGACCGCACGACGGCTGCGGCTTCATCCGGGCCTCGCTGGCCAAGCTTATGCCAGCTGTTCGCCGCGCCGGCGAGCAGGAAGGTCCTGACCGCGTGCATGCCTTTGCCGAGGGAACGAGAGCATCCTTGCCAGCGTTGGCCTTGCAACATTATCCGCGCAGCGAGCAAGTAGCGGATGAGGCCCGGCAGAAGGCGATGAGTTGGCTTGAGAGTCGGGTAAAGCAAGAGCTGACGTCGGAGGAGCTGTTTCGCGTCGTAACAGCCGCGAACATCAATGGTCCGGGCGCCGTCGCCATCCCATCCGCTGATGGCTATCTGCATGTGCCGAGGCTCAAGAGCGAAACATTGACCGGTGGTGGCGTGCTGATCGGGCGATCGCCCTACGACAAGCCCAACCTCCGCCCGTTCGCCCCCGATCGGGTCAGGTCAGCCGCGGATGGGGACCCGACTGCGGCGTTTCTCGATCAGTGCGTGACCATACAGTACAGCTTCAACGTCGCCCAGAAGTCGGGGGAGGAGCTGGCAGTCGATGATCCGACTTTCTTTGCTAAGGGGCTTCTGATCGTGGTGCCTGATGAAATGTGGCCGGCCGACTTCGCCGACCGTGGCTTGGTGATGTCCGCCGAGGACGTCAAGTGCCATTCGAGCTGGATCAAGGGCAAGGACCGCGTAACGGCGGACAGCGCGCTCGATTGTATCGGGATCCTGCAGGCCACTGAGATCTTCGCTCCGGGGTCCCTGGTGGCCATCCCGCCTGATGAACAGAAAAAACTCGACGGCGACTTCGATGGCGATACGGCCATTATCATTGCCGACCGGCCGCAGCTTTACGAGCATGTCAGGCAATTCGACCAAGAGGAGCAAGCTCGCGGCCTCCGCTCGCTCAAGCCGCCAAAATCCCATACCCCGGCGATTGAGGACGGTCGCTATAATTTCGGTCGTGCCAGCCAGATTCTCGCCGCCACGCGGAACGTTCTGGAAACCTATACCGGCCTGCAGCGAGGTTTTCTGGCTCAATCACATGAAGCCCGGCAGTGGTTTGCCGAACGTGCCATATTCGGCACGTACGAAGGCATTGACCGAGAGCTCAAGCGAGACATCCGCGGCCTGCTGGAGCAGGAACAGGTTAGTGCTCACGACGTCCGGGACAAGCTCGAGAAGGCGCGGCACGATATCGAGCTGGCACACCATCCCGTCGCGCGCGAGACGGCCGAGTTGCTTCTCACCGAACTCGAGGCGTGGGCGGCTGGTCTCGACGAGCAAGTTCCGCCCGAACTCCTGCCCGAAACAGCCGCCACTGCGAGTGAGAGACAGCTCGCAATGAGCCAAGAGCTTTGCGAGCTGTTTCCGCCGCTAGCCGAGACCTATCCGGCAACGGCTCACCCACGGGACCGCGTCCAGCTTCTGGTCGATCGTTACCCTACACGCATCGACCCCCGACCGGATGGTTACATGCCGCACGACCTCGTGCAAAGTGCAAAAAACCTGCCGAGCATCGGCATCAAGGTCGGAACTGACGCCTACAAATCCGACACTGGCGCTTACGCCTTTATGATCAAGAGCAGGCAGCTTCAGCGCCTGCTGCAACAGACACCCGGGTTGAAATCGGCTCCATACACCAAGAGCTTGGCGGCTACCCTCAACCAAGGTCGTTTCGATGTCGATGCGGCCTTGGAGGATCTCAAGGACAATCCGACGCTGGCGGCTTCGGTCATGCAAGCCTCGATCAAGCTTGCTGCCGAGCGGGGGATTCTGCGCGAACCCTCGGCTCCAACGCTTGCTGCCGAAGATGTCGCCACCACAATCACGTTGACTCGCGAGGAGGCGGCACAGCGCGCCCAAATGGAGGCTTCCCGCGCTCAAGCCGAAGAGAAGGACATCACCCGGACGGCAATGTCGGTTGCCGAAGCCCTTAAGGGGGCCGGCATCGAGGTGAAGATGCCCCATTTGGCTAAGCGTCTTAGATCGCCAAGCTCAATGACAGACGAGCTCACCGGAATCCAGGCCAGCTCTGAGACCGGCGTCCAGCTTTTCAACAACGCTGTACGCCACGTCTTCGAATTCTCTGACAGGGATTTTACACGTGCCTTCAAGAAAGCCATTCTAGCGTTCGAGGAGAGCGGGTATAGCGAGGTCAGCACGACTAACTGGTTCAGGACGCGATCGCGGACCTTCGCTGGCATCAAGACAGTGCTCGCCACGCCTGGCGGTTACCATTTTGAGCTCGAGTTTCACACGGCAGACAGCTACAAGGCCAAGCTCGACAATCATGAGACGTACAAGGAGCTGCAGAAGCTCAGACGGCTACAGCGAGGGAGCGAAGAGCCCCCGGATGAGTCTATAGCCGAGCAGCTCCTCGAGCGCGTGCGACGGGCGTGCAACAAGGTTGTCATCCCCGAGGGTGCCACAGAGATCCCCCATTGGGAAGCCGAAGCCGGCAACAGCGTTGGCGCTAGCCCTGCTCGTGTGTCGAACGTGGCCCGGCCGACACGCGCAGCGCGGTCGGCACGCGCAACAGAGATTGTTGGCGCCCTCGACAACCGCCCGATCGTGCTCGTTGGCATGATGGGGGCCGGGAAATCCGGTGTGGGACGTGCACTCGCAAAGGAGCTGGGGCTGACGTTCGTCGACTCCGATAAAGAGATCGAGGCGAAGGCTGGCAAGTCCATAACCAAGATTTTCGCGGAGGACGGCGAGGCGCATTTCAGGGATCTCGAGGCGAATGAGATCAGCCGGCTGCTCGATCGGGGGCCGCTGGTGCTCGCAACCGGTGGTGGAGCCTTCATGTCCGAAGAAGTCCGGCGTCGTGTCGGCGAGAAGGCAGTCTCGATCTGGCTTAATACCAACGAGGACGTGATCAGGCGCAACCTGCGATACGACACCAACCGTCCGAAAATACAAACCGCAGACCGGGACGAGGTGATCACAAACCTGATGGAGCAGCGCAATCCTGTGTATAAGATCGCCAATCTCACGATTGCCCCACAGGACCGGCGGGAACTCAAGAGCGCGGATGCTTGTCTTAGCGAGCTGCACGCCTATCTCTGCGCCGGTGGCGGGCTAGACGCTGGGCAATCTGGCTCGGTTAAGGAGGAGCCCGCTGCCTCAAGCGCCCTGAGGGCGCGAGCTTCGGTTGCGCAGGAGCAGATGCCATGACCCACGTCACTATCGACTGCTACGGCTCCCCGATCAGACATCCATCGCAGTGCTGGATCTGTGCTAGATTTTCCGTCGACACCGCACGACTTGTGATGTCAAACATTTCAAATCGGGATTTGTACCCGGGAGCCCTGGCCGATGCCGGCTTCGTGGACGGCGCCATGGATTCGCCAGGTGACGATATCGCGGCCGATTACGCTCTGCTGCACGAGCAGTTGCAGAGGCATGATCAGTTTCTTGCGGCGCAGACGCGGCTGGTTGGGCCCACGCAAAGTCATCTGCTGGCAGCGCAAATGACCTTCAGGAAACCTCAATGGGGATTGTCCACGACCAGTATGGCAACGGCACAGCCAGCTTTTGTTTCTGTCATTGAATGACGACGGTATAGGTGACAATGCCATTGGTCGCCACTCCTGCTGGATCGCCACGCGCCGGAACGGGTGGTTGCTTATCACTACGATTCCGCCGGATCGCGCAACAGCACCGCTGCGGAACAGCTCGCAGAGACTGCGCGCCGGCTGCAGCCAGCTCGCATGACCCAGCAGCAGAGCGGCTCCGATTGCGGCGTGTTTGTGGTGGATGCTACGCGGACCCTGGTTGGACGATTCGCACAATGAGAGTGGCCCGGGCCCGTGCCGCTGCATCTCGACCACCTCGTCGCCGATCGGCCGGCACCGCAGCACCGATTGATGGTTGGGTCGAACGGCTCTGGGATGTCCCGGCTTTGTTGAATGTCTGAACAAGTCCGGGTTGGCGACGTTGACGCGGTAGACTGGGAGAGCCGAGCCCACAAAGGAAAGGCCGAGCGTTTTACATTTTGGCGCAAGCATAACCAGTGTTGCCGACATAACTACTGCATCCGCGGGTGGACGGCGGCGATCACGATCAGGTTGACATTACGCGCTCTCATCTGTTTGTTGCTCCGTAGGCGGGGCTGGGCAGTTGTGACCAGCTGCCGATGTGATGCCAACTATCTTAGCTTTCGGGCGATGCGCATGGAGAGGCTGATCTCGGACAAGACCTGCTGGATCGGATTACGGCAAAGGCATCCACTTTCTTCGTGCGGAGGACAGCAACCCTAAGCCCATCATCGGTGTCGGGTGTCGAAGGGGGCGGTTGTAGATCAACATCTCCGACGGCGCGTTCACCGACTGGGATGATCCAGATTATCGAACATGTCGAAACCATTACGCCAGGCTCGCAAACATCCCCAACTTCCTCCTGTCACACGCCGACAACGACCGTGCTGCCGGCCTGATCAAGTTAATTGAGCATTCCCGGTTCAATAGTGCGAGGCTTGGGTGAACGGCCCCGGGAGTATGTCGATGAGGTCATCGACGATTGTCAGGGCGCGTATGCGCGCCAATCGCCTCATCAAGCGGATGCGCGAAATGCATCCTGCGATAGAGAAGATACCGCAATGGCGTGGTATCGCCTTGTCGCTCCCTCTCTCGAGGTGTGCCCGAGTAGCGCCCTATCCTCGCTCTCGCCAGCGCTCTGCGGCCCTTGAACGCGATACGCCATGTTTGCTCGTGCGGCATGTGGCCCTGATTGAGCAAATCGCGCAACGCGCAAATGGCGGCGATTGTTGCGCGTCGCTCCGCATTTCCAAGGTCGTCAGCGGTAGCGCCGTCGCGAAGGAGGTCCGCGAGGAGCTTGTGAGCAGTGGCGCGTTCCGCTCCGCGTGGCTCAGTCAGCACCACGAGGGCATAGCTGGCTTCGACATAATCGGTCATTTCAAAACGAGCCGACCGTAACTGATAACATCCAACGCTTGGCGCAGTCGGACAGCGCGGGCCGCCCGTATTCACTAGCTGCGACACAGGGGTCAGCAGTTGTGCAGGAGCGAATGGCTTCTGAACGAGGATGGGGTTTGGCACGCCTTGTGAGGACCATTCCTCGCCGTGGTAGTGTGCGGGAGGTTCTGCAAAAGCTGAGAGGCTGAAGCGGTCATGGTAAGTCCGGTGATTGCGAAGATCACCGCTCGTAGAGGAGCTTGGACCCGCCATGACCGTGACAAAGATGAGGACGGATGTCGCTGCAGTCAAAGAGTTGTTGAGGTCGGACAAGGAGTTCCTGAAGCCGCTGATCCAGGGTGCGGTGCAGGACATTCTCGAAGCCGAGATGACGGAGACGCTGGGTGCGGAGAAAGGGGAGCGCAGCGAAGGACGGCTTGGCTATCCTCCGGCGACTATCCCCGCTCGCTGATCACCCGGGTCGGCAAGATCGAGCTGAAGGTGCCGCAGGACCGGCAGGGGCGGTTCTCGACTGAGCTGTTCGAGCGCTACCAGCGCTCGGAGAAGGCGCTGGTTGCGGCCTTGGCCGAGATGTACGTGCAAGGCGTCTCGACGCGGAAGGTCAAGCAGGTCACCGAGGAACTGGTTGGCCATGCCTTCTCGGCCTCTGCGATCAGCGCGATCAACAAGCGGCTGGATGCGTCGCTGAAGGCGTTCTGCGAACGCAAGCTCAAGGAGCCGTTCCCTTATCTGATCCTGGACGCCCGCTACGAGCGCGTCAGGGACGATGGCATCATCGCGAGCCAGGCGGTGCTGATCGCGATCGGTGTCGACTGGGAGGGCCGGCGTCAGGTGCTCGCGGTCGAGCTCGCCAACCGAGAGAGCCGATCGAGTTGGAAAGAGTTTTTGGAAGGCCTGAAGGCCCGCGGCCTGCATGGCGTCGAGTTCGTCGTCTCCGACGATCATCCCGGGCTGAAGAAGGCGATCGCCGAAGTCCTGGCCGGGGTGTTCTGGCAGCGCTGTTACGCGCACTTCCTGCGCAACGCGCTCGACTATGTGCCGCGCAGGGTCGACGACGATTGCCTGCTCGAGCTGCGCTGGATGTACGACCGGCGCGATCTTGGCGAGGTGCGGCGCGATCTGGCGGCCTGGCTCGGCAAATGGGGCGGCAAGTACCCCAAGCTCACCGGCTGGGTCGAGGAGAACATCGAGGAGACGCTCACCTACTTCCGTCTGCCGCTGGGGCACCGCAAGCACATGAAATCGACGGATGAGATGGACAAGCGATTTTTTATGACCGCGCCGCGATGACGATTGCGGAAATCGCGTCCATTCTTTTGTTCGGCCGCGCCGCGGGCCATTCTTCCGTCCCGGCCACCGATCTCGCAGCCGCCGCGCCCAGGGTCGGTCAAGGCTGGCCGCGTTTGCGGCCACCGCACGGCTTGGCCTTGACCGGCCCGAGCACGGCGGCATGCTGGCGTGGAACGGGACTGCATTCCTGGCTGGCACTTGCCGTCAGCGGCGGTTATGGTTGTCGGGCGCGGGCGACCTCGTGGCGAAGCGTGACGCGTCGGCTGCAAGCGTCACCGGACTGCCTATTTTGTCCTGCCGAGCTGAGGCGCCCGCGCGCCGGGTTTTGGCCGCCGCGGTTTCCATTGCGACACCAATCGTTCGTAGCTTCGCTCCGCCTGGGCGGCAATCAACATCTCACGGTCGCGCAGCGCCTTGATGTTGTAGGCATAGGCTGGTCCACGCCGGCTGCCCTTCTGGTGCGGATGTCCAGCTTGAAGTTGCATTGCGCGGGTCTTGTTGGCGACCAGCGCCGGGCGCGCCCACAGGTAATCCTCGCCCTTCGTCAGCAAATGCCAGCAGAGCACCGTGAGCTTGCGAGCCACGGCCAGCGCGGCGACCTGATGGCCACGCCGGGCGCGGATCCGCACGAAAAAAGCATGCAGTGGACCGGGCGCCTTGGCCGCGGCCCAGGCCGCCTCGACCAGCATGGCGCGCGCGTGACTGCGGCCGGTCTTGCTGATGCGACCGTGATGGGCGGCTCCCAGTCCCGACTGCCGCACCCGCGGGTTCAGCCCGAAATAGCTCACCAGCTTCTGCGGGCTGTCGAACCGGCTGATGTCGCCGATCGCCGCCACTATGCCGGCGGCAACCGCCAGATTGACGCCGGTGATCGTCATCAATCTGTTGACCGCGAGATCGTCGATGGCCTCCCGATCTCGCGGTCGAGCAGAGCCAGGTCTTCCGCCAGCCGGTCAAGCTCACGGACGTGCCGATCGATGGCCGCGCGCTCATCGTCCGGCAGCTGTTGGGCGGCCAACCACGCCCGGCCGCGGGCGTTGAAAAGATCGGCATGCGGGCACTTCGGGATTAGGTGCGCGTGCAGGATCGAATGCACCTCGTTCTTGAGCCGCGTGCGATGCCGCACGACCTGGTAGCGCCCCGCCACCAGCCGACGCTTGCGTTCGGTCTCCGCGTCAGGCGTCCAGATCTGCGGCAGGTACCCGGCCGCCTGCAGACTGGCGAGCGTGCCGGCATCGATCTTGTCGGTCTTAACGTGAGCCTGGGCGATCGCCTTCACCTGCAGCGGATTGGCGATAATCACCCGTGCCACGAACGGCGCCAGAACCCGCGACACCGCCATGCTGTTGGCAGTCGCTTCGATCACCACCTCATCACTGGCTAGCAGGGTCTTGCCAAATCCCTCCAACGCCGTCCGCGTCATATCGATGCGGCCCGCATGTCGGAGCCTGCCGTCCTCCCAAAACACCACCTCGCCGAAAGTTCGGTGGACGTCGATGCCAATCACCCGTCGCATTCGCACCTCCTGCCAGACATATGACGGGAGCGGCGGGCGACACGACAACTACGGATTCGCGCTCCCAGCGCAACCGGGCGAGTCGCAGAGGCGGCCAGCTACTAACTCGAGCTCTCGGCTCATCGAATAACATCGGCCTGCCCGCACTTCGTGCTCCCGGTGCCTCTGTCCTGATGGTCGCACCATACGCCACGATGTAGCACACCGCAGCGGGAACCTTGGCACCGAGACATCTCATACCGGTTACCAACATGCTGGAGCGCCTCAACGAGGAGATCCGGCGGCGCACCTATGTGGTGCGAATCTTCCCCAACGCCGAGAGCTGTTTAAGGCTGGTGCGGGCGCTGACCGTCGAGCGCCACGAGGCCTGGCTCGAGGATCATCGCTACCTCAACATGGATCTGTTGAAGCAGCACAAGAAGGAGGCGTTACTTCAGGCGGCCTGACGATGCTCAGGCCCACCAAGGGGATGCACGCCACCCCTCTCCGCCGCCGTCGCTCGCCAGCGCTGCGCTTGGGGCAAGCGAGCGACGGCGGCTCCGAGGGGATGGCTCGGCCGGACCCCATGATCAATTTTGCTGAACTTGACGCACAGAACTCTCGCCGTCAGAGCCTGTCATGTAGATCACCGGCAATAGCTGATCGATTTGTCTCGCTCGCCGGGCGACCTCCCAACCGTTGATATGGCCCTTGAGACGAATGTCTGCGACGAGCGCGGAGTACACTACGCCGCTGTTCAGAGATGTGAGCGCTTCCTCACCGGACGCGGCCGTCAGAAGGTCGAACCCGCCTTTTCGGGGCCTCGCGAAGGATTTCCTGGAGCGGTTCGTCGTCTTCCACTACCAGAACGAACGGTAAATCCGACACGAGCCGCGCTTCAAAATCGGGGAATACCCCATGTTCCCGCGCCTTAACGCAATGGCTGAGGAATTGTTCAAAATGCCATAGCTGTCCCGCTGAGCCCTACCGAGGGTGGCCACCACACGCTCGCGATCAAGCTCGATAACTGATTCGACAACACGACAACGGACTTCCCCTCTTGCTTGAGGCCGCCGGCCGTTGTCCTCCGGAAGATGTCGGCGGTGCGCCAGGCTATACCGAATACCTCGACGTCATCCGCAACCCCAACCGCGCCACGCGCTCAAAATAGACGTCAAGCGCCAATCAAATGGGCCTCAGGGCTACGCTCACCCTTGACCGGCGCGCCCGCCGCGTAGACCGACAGGAACGAGAGATCACCGGTATAGCGGATTTCGGGCGCATCGGCGTTGAGCGCTTCCAGGATCGGCGCCGCCGCGGGGAATTCCGACCACTCGATCTTGTAGGGCAGGTCTTTCGCGTAGCCGGAGATTTCGAGCAGCGACCGGTTGCCGCTCTTCTGGTCGCCGATGCGCAGCACGACGGTATCAGCCGCGAACGATGCGGCATCCGTCGAGAAGATAACAGCGGCCGCAAGCAGCGGGTCAGCGATACGGCGGGTGATGGAACGATGATGCGAGTGGATGCGCATGTTGCCTCGCTTGTTGCTTTGCTCACGACGCGCGAGCGAACAATACAGCGAGACGATGAAGTCTATGAGCGCGCGATACGCAGTCAATGAAATGGCCAACCGTATTGCGTGCGCGACCGGCAAGGACGTTTCAATGAAACGAGGCTTTCGAGAATGCACGGCTTGCGCAGCAGAAGATGCACACGGATGGAGCAAACGACGGAGTCGCGGCGCGCTCTGCATGACGACGCAGCAGCGAAAATCCTTTCTTCGTTCCCGCACTCGCCGATGGAGAGAATGACTTCGCCTCGTGTCACATTCGAAATTCCATTTCATTGACGATGTGGCGGACGCGCCGCATGATTTGCCCATCGCATCAACGCGGCGCGAGAAGCGCCGACGGGAAAACTTTCTCTCAACGCAGCTCCGCACGGAACATGCGCAACGTCAGCCGTTGCGCAAATGGCGGAGCCATGCCAGCGCAGGAGCCAGGGGCCGATGAACAACGACAACAAGCGCAGCGGATCGAAAATCGACCGGCGCCGTTTGCTTCAGGCGGGGCTTGCCGCCGCCTTCGCCGCGCCGCTCGGCGCCTTTGGTGCAGCACAGGCCTTTGCACCGCAGGCGATCGCGCCCGGTGTCGATTTCTCGGAGTTTCCGCTATGCCGCACGGCCTCCGATGCGCCTGCGCTCACCGGCGCGCCGCGCAAGCTGAAACTGTCGTGGAATGCCGGCGCGGTCTGCCTCGCGCCGGTGCCGGTCGCGATCGAGCACGGCTTCTTCCGGAAGCACAATCTCGACGTCGAGCTCGTCAACTATTCCGGTTCGACCGACCAGTTGCTCGAGGCGATCGCGACGGGCAAGAGCGACGCGGGCCTCGGCATGGCGCTGCGCTGGCTGAAGCCACTGGAGCAGGGCTTTGACGTCAAGATCGCCGCCGGGACCCATGGCGGCTGCATGCGCGTGCTGTCGCGCACCGACTCCAGCGTCAGCAAGCTTGCCGATCTCAAGGGCAAGATCGTCGCAGTCGGCGATCTCGCCGGTCCCGACAAGAACTTCTTCTCGATCCAGCTCGCCAAGCTCGGCATCGATCCGGTCAAGGACGTCGACTGGCGCGCCTATCCCGGCAATCTGCTCAACGTTGCCGTGGAGAAAGGTGAGGTGCAGGCGTTCCTGTCCTCCGATCCGCTCGCCTATCTCTGGCTCAAGGACACCCAGTACAAGGAAGTCGCGTCCAATCTCGATGGCGAATACCGCGAGAAGAGCTGCTGCATTCTAGGCCTGCGCGGCAGCCTGGTGCGCGAGGAGCCGCAGGTCGCGCGTGCGATCACGCAGGCGTTGCTCGATGCCGCGATGTTCAGCTCGCAGAATGCGGCACTCGCCGCAAGATCGTTCCAGCCTTACGCGCCGAAGGCGGCGACGCTCGCCGACATCGAGGGCATGGTGCGCTACCACACCCACCATCATCATCCCGTCGGCGAGATCTTGAAGCGCGAGCTCAAGGCCTATGCCGACGATCTCAAGAGCGTGCAGGTGTTCAAGCAGAGCACCGACACGGCGAAATTTGCGGAGCGCATCTATGTCGACGTATTCGCTGTCTGACGGCCTCGCCTCCGGCGCGCCGCGTCTCTCCCGCGCGCCGCTGCTCGCGACCTGGATCCGGGAATCCGGCGTCGGCGTTCTCGCCAGCATCGCCTGGATCGCATTCGGCCTGTCCTGCCTGTGGTGGGACGATGTCGGCGACTGGTCGCGCACGCACTCGCTCGGCATCGCCGCCCTCGTCATCGCGGCCGTGGCGCTGTTCGGAACCGTCGGCGCTGATTATCTCGGCTCGGCCGGAAAGGCGTTGCACAAGCGGGCGCCATGGCTCGTCGCGCTCGGTGCTTTCCTGATGCTGTGGGAAGTCGCGACCGCAAAGTTCGCCTGGCTGCCGCTGCCGTTCTTTCCTCCGCCGCAGGCGATCATCGAGGTCTACACGGACGATCTGCCAAAGCTTCTCGATAGCGTCTTTGCATCGATCAAGCTGCAGCTTGGCGGTTATCTGATCGGCGCCACGGTCGGCTTTTTGACCGGCGTCTCGATTGGCTGGTCGCGCGCGGTCGGCTATTGGGTGCATCCGGTGCTGCGCTTCATCGGCCCGCTGCCGGCGACCGCCTGGCTGCCGATCGCCTTCTTCACCTTCCCGTCGAGCTGGAGCGCCTCGACCTTCCTGATCGCGCTGGCGACGGGCTTTCCCGTCACCGTGCTGAGCTGGTCGGGCGTTGCGAGCGTCAGCAACGCCTATTACGACGTCGCGCGCACGCTCGGTGCCAAGCCTTCTTTCCTGGTGTTGAAGGTCGCAATCCCCGCGGCATTGCCGCACGTCTTCGTCGGCCTGTTCATGGGGCTCGGCTCGTCCTTCGCCGTGCTCGTCGTCGCCGAGATGATCGGGGTCAAGGCCGGGCTCGGCTGGTACCTGCAATGGGCGCAGGGCTGGGCGGCCTACGCCAATATGTATGCGGCTCTGATCGTGATGTCGCTGCTCTGCTCCGGCGCGATCACGCTCCTGTTTTCGATCCGCGATCGCCTCTTGGTCTGGCAGAAGGGGACCGTCAAATGGTAGCCGCAGCTCTCGCCGAAGCGATCACGCATCCGGCCGCCGGTGCCGCGCTCGACATTGAGCAAGTCAGCCACGCCTTCGACATCGACGGCGCCGAACTGCCTGTTCTCAGCGACGTCAGCATCTCTGTCGAGCCCGGCGAATTCGTCGCGCTGCTCGGTCCGTCCGGCTGCGGCAAGTCGACCTTGCTGCGGCTCGTTGCCGGCCTCGACAAGCCCAAGGCAGGAACGCTGCGGGAGGACGAGGAGCGCATCCGAAGGCCGCATCCTTCGCGCGTGGTCGTGTTCCAGGATCCGACCCTGTTTCCCTGGCGGTCGGTCTGGGACAACGTCGCCCTGGGCCTGGAGGCCCAGGGCATTCTTAGGAGCCAGCGGCAGCGGGTCGATGACGCGCTCGATCTCGTTGGCCTTGCCTCCTTCCGCAATGCCTATCCGCATCAGCTCTCCGGCGGCATGGCGCAGCGCGTCGCGCTGGCGCGGGCGCTGGTCAACGATCCCAAGATCCTGATCCTGGACGAGCCGCTGGGAAAACTGGACTCGCTGACTCGCATCACCATGCAGGCCGAGCTCGTCTCGTTGTGGCAACGCAAGGGGTTTACCACGCTGCTGGTGACACATGATGCGGAGGAAGCCCTGGTGCTCGCCAACCGCGTCATCGTGTTCAGCGAGCGTCCCGCGCGGGTGAAGGCCGACATTCGTGTCGATCGTCCGTATCCGCGCCATCGCGGCGATCCGTATCTGGCTGACCTGCGTCGTCAGATCCTCGGCCTGTTGGGGCTGGACGCCACATGGTAACGTCTGTGGCCAAGAGCCGTACGACCCATAGCGAACCCGGCTACATCGCCCTTGCCGAGACGCTTGCGGCAGACTTTGCTGCGCGCGCGGCCGAGCACGACCGCACCGGCAGCTTTCCGTTCGAGAATTTCCGCGAGCTGTTCGAGGCGGGCCTGCTGTCGCTGACGGTGCCGGCGGCCCACGGCGGCGGCGGAGCGGGCGCGCGATACGCCGCGCGCGTCCTCGGCATCATCGGCAAGGCCGATCCGTCGACCGCGCTGGTGCTATCGATGCACTACATCAATCATCTCGTCATGGCGCGCAGTCAGACCTGGCCGGCGCGGCTGTCGCGCAAGCTCGCGCGCGAAAGCGTCGAAGGCCTTGCGCTCGTCAACGCGCTGCGCGTCGAGTCCGAGCTCGGCTCACCGGCGCGCGGCGGCCTGCCGGCGACGATCGCGCGGCGCACCGAAACCGGCTGGCGGCTCTCCGGCCACAAAATCTATTCGACGGGCTCGCCGATCCTGAAATGGTACCTGGTCTGGGCGCGAACCGACGAGGCCGAGCCGCGCGTCGGCCAGTTCCTGGTGCCGGCAGGCCTGCCGGGCACCCGCATCGTCGAGACCTGGGACCATCACGGCCTGCGCGCCAGCGGCAGCCACGACGTCATCTTCGACGACGTCGTGATCCCACTCGATGCCGAAGTCGACCTGCGCAAGCCGGCGGACTGGCGTGCGCCCGAGGTCACGCAGGCGACCATCCACACGGTGTTCGTCGCCGCGATCTATGACGGCGTTGCCCGCGCGGCGCGCGACTGGCTGGTCACGTTCCTGAAGCAGCGCGTGCCCGCAAGCCTCGGTGCGCCGCTCGCGACTTTGGCTCGCGCGCAGGAGATCCTCGGCGCCATCGAGGCGCGGCTCGCGGTCAATGCGCGGTTGATTGAGACGTTCGCCCGCGACTTCGATGATGGGGTCCAGCTGTCGGCCGGCGAATCCAACGTGATCAAACTGACCGTGACCAACAATGCCGCCGCCGTGGTCGAGGACGCGCTGTCACTGACCGGCAATCACGGCCTGTCACGTACCAATCCGCTGGAGCGGCACTATCGCGACGTCCTGTGCGGGCGCGTGCACACGCCGCAGGACGATTCTACGCGCCTCGCGCTTGGCCGCGCCGCACTCGGCCTCTAGAGATCAACAGGGAGACGATCATGTCGATCGAGTTCATCGGCTTCATCAGCAACAACAATTCGTCCGAGAGCATCGTCCGCGAGGGGCCGGTGCTCAATCCCACCCACATCGAGACGGTGGCGAAAGCGCATGAGAATGCCGGCTTCGATCGTGCGCTTCTGGCGTTCCATTCGACGTCGCCTGATGCGCTCCAGGTCGCGCAGCACGTGCTCAACCACACTGAGAGGCTCAACGTGCTGATCGCGCAGCGGCCCGGCTTCACCGCGCCGACATTGCTGGCGCGGCAGTTCGCAGTGCTCGACCAGTTGTCCCGCGGCCGCGTCGCGCTTCATGTCATCACCGGCGGCAATGCCACCGAGCTCCGGCAGGACGGCAACACGCTCGATGACAAGGACGAGCGCTATGCCCGCACCTCCGAGTTTCTCGATGTGCTCAAGCTGGAATGGACCAGCGACAAGCCGTTCTCCTACAAGGGCAAATACTACCAGGTCGAGAACGCCTTCTCGCAGGTGAAGCCGTATCGTCCCGAAGGCATTCGCGTCTATTTCGGCGGCGCCTCCGACGCGGCGATCGACGTCGCCGGCAAGCACGCCGACACCTTTGCACTGTGGGGCGAGTCCTATGCGCAGGTGCGCGATGTTACCTCGCGCGTCCACAATGCAGCGGTGAGGCAGGACCGGCCGACGCCGCGCTTCAGCCTGTCGGTGCGGCCGATCATTGCCCCGACCGAAAAGCAGGCTTGGGAAAAGGCGGAGGAAATTCTGGCGCGCGCCACCGCGCTTCAGGACAAGACCGGCTATCGCAAGCCGGCCGACGGCCATGCCACCGCTGGCGCGCGGCGTCTGCTCGCGCTCGCCGACCAGGGCAGCCGGATCGACAAGCGGCTCTGGACCGAGATCGCAAAGCTCACCGGCGCCAACAGCAACACGACGGCGCTGGTCGGAACGCCCGAGCAGGTGGCGGAGGTCTTCGGCGATTACTACGACCTCGGCATCAGCCATTTCCTGATCCGTGGCTTCGATCCGCTGATTGACACCATCGAGTACGGCCGCGAGCTGATCCCGCTGACACGCAAGCTGATCGCCGAACGTCGGGCCGTTCGTGGCGAGGCCGCGGAATGATCCGCCTCATGTTGGCCGGCGCGCTGCTGTTCGGCTCGTTCGAGCTGGCGACGGCGCAAACCACCTTGCGTGTCGGCGACCAGAAGGGCAATGCGCAGGCCGTGATGGAAGCGGCTGGCGTGCTCAAGGATGTCCCGTACAAGATCGAGTGGAAGGAGTTTCCCGCGGCCGCGCCGCTGCTGGAAGCGCTCAGCGCCGGTGCGATCGAGACCGGTCTGGTCGGGGATGCGCCCTTCACCTTCGCCGCAGCCTCCGGCGCGCCGGTGAAGGCGATTGCCGCCATCCGCCAGACGCGCGAGGGGCTTGCGATCCTGGTGCCGGAGGCTTCGCCGATCAAGAGCTTTGCCGATCTTCGGGCTAAGAAGATCGCAACCGGCCGCGGCTCGATCGGCCATCAATTGATCCTTGCCGCGCTCGAGAAGTACGGCTGGAGTGCGAGCGACGTGCAGATCGCGTTCCTTGCGCCTTCAGATGCCAAGATCGCCTACACGCAAGGCTCGGTCGATGCGTGGTCGACCTGGGAGCCTTATGTGAGCCAGGAGGAGGTGTTGTTCAAGTCGCGCCGTATCATCACCGCGGAAGGCCTGACACCGGGGCTGAGCTTCCAGGTGGCGCGGCCCGATGCGATCCGCAACAAGCGCGCGGAGCTGACCGACTTCATCCGGCGCCTCGCCGCGGCGCGCGTGTGGTCGCTGAACAACATCGACAGCTATGCCGCGACCTGGGGCAGGTTGATGAACATCCCGACCGACGTGCCGCAGAACTGGCTGTCGCGGGCAAAGATCCGGATCGCGCCGATCGACGACGGCGTGGTGGCGGATGAGCAGAGCACGATCGACCTCTATTTCCGCTGGGGTCTGATCAAGCAGAAGCTTGATGCAGCCGAGATCGTCGATCGATCGTTTGCGGACGCGATCCTGAAAGCGGGGCTGTGATGCTTCTGCAGAAGATGAGAGAGGACGTAGCACTATTGGCCGCTCGCCTAGATATGAAGCTGCCGCGATTATAGCGCCCGAAGGGGCTGCTGTTCCGAAGCGCGGCCGACCCAGTATTTTGCGATCGGCCAACTAATCGCCGCCAGCGATCCTCGCGATTCTTCCAGTGAGGACAAATGCGAGACACTGGGCTCACCTGTGGCACTGGCGCTCATTACCCGGCACCAGCAGACATCGACGACTCACCTGCTGCATGCATTGGCTGTTGGGCAAACCCTGACTTTTTCTCAATCATTGCTCCGCGAGTAAAGAGTTCAGGACAGCACGTAGCCCCCTCAATGCGCGTACGGAAAAATTAAACCTCGCTTCCTTCGCCGACTGAAACAGAAATCATGCGAGCCGCCGCCATCGTAGTGCTCGCATCGCTATTTTTCCGGCCGTCTCGACAGTTTTCGCAACGCGCCCCATCATCCCGAAGGCGAATGGATCGCCGCCACGCGCGGTCGGGAGTGTTGAATGCAGCGTCGGGACTTTCTGAAGCTTTCGGTTGGAACTGCGGCCGCAGCGGCGTTCGCGTCCCGCGCCAACGCGCAAGGCGCGGTGAAGGAAATTCGTATCGGCTATCAGAAGACCGGCGTACTGGTCATCACGCGTCAGCAGGCTGCCTTGGAAAAGCATTTCGCTCCCTTAGGCATCAAAGTGAAATGGGTCGAGTTTTCGTCGGGGCCGCCGATGATGGAGGCGATGAATGTCGGCAGCGTCGATCTCGGCGCGGTCGGCGATTCCCCGCCGGTGTTCGCCCAGGCGGGCGGAGCGGCGATCGTCTATGCTGCGGGCCAGCCCATCACCAACGGCCAGGGCATCCTGGTGCCGAAGGATTCGCCGATCCGCACGATCGCCGAATTGAAAGACAAGCGTATCGGCTTCACCAAGGGCTCCAGCGCCCACAACATCGTGGTGCAGACGCTGGAGAAGGCGGGCCTCACCTACGCCGACATCACGCCGGTCCATCTGACGCCGCCGGATGCTGGGCCTGCTTTTGCCAATGGCAGCATCGAGGCCTGGGCGATCTGGGATCCTTACTTTGCGATCGGCGAGACCAAGCAGGGTGGCCGCATCCTGATCAATGCGCGCGACGTCACCAGGACCAATTCCTTCTACATCGCCAATCGCGAGTTCGCGAAGAACCATGGCGCCATCCTGCAACAGATCGTCGATGTGACGACTGCGGCGGGCAAATGGGCCGAACAGCACCGCGACGAGGTCGCCAAATCGCTCGCCGCAATCACCGGCGTCCCGCTGGGCATTCAGACCATCGCGGCCAATCGCGCGAACTTCGTGGGCGGCCCGGTCACCGACGACATCGTCGCGACCCAGCAGGGCGTCGCCGACCGCTTCTACAAGCTCGGCCTGATCCCGCAGCCGATCGTCATCCGCGACATCGTCTGGCGCAACCCGGCAGCCCGATCGTGCCGACCAGCCTTCCCATCCAAAAGGGTTTGAACATGAGGCCTATCGTTCGGCGTCTGATCGCAGCCATCGTGCTGTCGATCGGCATCGTCGCCGCCGCGGTCGGCACCTCCTCCGGACAGGACAAGGTCGTCCGCATCGGCTACCAGAAGTATGGCAAGCTGGTGCTGCTCAAGAGCAAGGGCACGCTGGAGCCGAAGCTCGCCGCCGACGGCTACAAGGTGGTGTGGACCGAATTCCCCTCCGGCCCGCCGTTGCTCGAAGCGCTCAATGTCGGCGCGATTGATTTCGGCAACACCGGCGAAGCCCCGCCGATCTTTGCGCAGGCCGCCGGCGCGCCGATCCAATATGTCGCCTATGAGCCGCCGGCGCCGAAGGGCTGACCTGCCCCTGCGTATTTCCTCCAGATGGAGTTAGAGTCCGGCCCGAAGAAGGACGGACAGATGAAGCGAGCAAGGTTCACGGAAGAGCAGATTATCGCAGTGTTGAAGGAGCATGAGGCTGGGGCAAAGACGGCCGACCTGGCTCGCAAGCACGGGGTCTCGGAAGCAACGATCTACAATTGGAAGGCCAAATTCGGCGGCATGGACGTTTCAGAGGCGAAGCAGCTGAGGGCGCTGGAGGACGAGAACGCGAAGCTGAAGAAGCTTCTAGCCGAGCAGATGCTCGACGCCGCCGCCCTTCGCGAGCTTCTTTCAAAAAAATGGTAGGGCCCGCCGCCAAGCGCGCTGCGGTCCGCGCATCTGCAGGCCGTCATGAGCCTGTCGGAGCGGCGGGCCTGTTCGATTGTCGGAGCGGATCGGAAGATGATCCGCTATCGCTCCAGCCGTCCTCCGGACGCGACTCTCCGTGGCCGGCTGCGTGACCTTGCCAACGAGCGGCGGCGTTTCGGCTACCGCCGGCTGTTCGTGCTGCTGCGGCGGGAGGGTGAGCCATCGGGGATCAACCGGATCTACCGGCTTTATCGCGAAGAAGGGCTCACCGTCCGCAAAGCGGCGGGCTCGCCGCAAGGCCGTGGGGACCCGAGCCCCAATCCTAGTCGAGGCGATGCCCAACGCGCGCTGGTCGCTGGATTTCGTCCACGACCAATTCGCCAACGGGCGGCGCTTCCGCATCCTCAACATCGTCGACGACGTCACCAAGGAATGTCTGGGCGCCATTCCGGATACGTCGATCTCAGGACGACGCGTCGCTCGCGAACTGACGGCCGTCGTCGAACGACGCGGCAAGCCAGGAATGATCGTATCCGACCACGGCACCGAGTTCACCTGCAATGCCATGCTCGCCTGGTGCAGGGACGCAGCCATCGACTGGCACTTCATTGCACCGGGAAAGCCGATGCAGAACGGCTTCGTCGAGAGTTTCAACGGCCGGATGCGTGACGAGCTGCTCAACGAGACTCTCTTCTTTGATCTCGACGACGCCCGCGCCAAGATCGCCAATTGGGTTGCCGACTACAATCTTCAGCGGCCTCACTCGTCGCTGAAATACATGACCCCCGCGGCTTATGCCGCCCACCTCACCGCAACGGACGATCGGCTACGCAACCCCGACCAGCTCCGCCGATCGTCCGTTGCTCCAACCGCGCCACTTGGCGTACAAAACCCCGAGGCTCTAACCGCGGCCGGATGAAAGTTCGGTGGCAGGTCAGGGCGAGGCGATCCTGGTGCCGAAGGACAGCCCGCTGAAATCGGTTACTGAGCTCAAGGGCAAGAAGATCGCGCTGAACAAGGGCTCCAACGTTCACTACCTCCTGGTCAAGGCGCTGGAGAAGGCGGGCGTGAAGTATTCCGAAATCGCGCCGGTGTTCCTGGCGCCGGCCGATGCGCGCGCCGCCTTCGAGCGCGGTGCCGTCGATGCCTGGGTGATCTGGGATCCGTTCCAGGCCGCCGCCGGTGGTTCTCAACGAAGGCGGAAGAAGCAGGCCAACGAGAGAACGTAGTGGCCGCCGTCGTGGGACACAGCAAGGATGGCTTGACGTTCGGCCTGTACTCGAAGGCTCAACTGGTGGAGCTGAAGCGGGAATGCGTAGAGGCCGTTAAGCTGCCGCATTAATTCTTCTTCTGCGATTTGAGCAACTTCAGAATCAAATCAAAATTTGTGAGCGGCTTATCCTTCAAAGCATCGTCATTGGCGAAAAGCTCAGCTTCTATTGGAAAAAATTGGGCCGATTGTTCGCGTGTCCTCAGAGACAGCTTGTCGCCCGCCCTCTGAATGTCGAAGACAGCATAAACAACTTCCTTTCCACCGATGTAGTCGAAAGCATAGGCATCCAGCTTGCCATGGCGCAGGTCGCCGCCCAGAGAATGGTGGGATGGATCGTGGCGCTCAAACCGTTAGACCATATTTCTCCATCCGCCTTCCCACTGTAAACGCGCATTTTCAGCGCAACCGGCATGGCATCGCTGGTTGAGGTTATATCGCCCTCGTTGGTCCATGAGCCGGTGAACTCGGTATTAAGATTCCACCACGTTGCAATATCCTGTTTGGCGGCGGGTAATGTGGGAGAACGAATGGATTTTCTGCGGCAGATCGAGAACTCCGACAAATAGCGTCGCCGCCCAACCGGACACAAGGATGAGAGCCTGTCCTGCTTTCGAGAAATTCATTACAAAATGTCCACCCCCTAGAATTGGGCCCAAACTTTACACACCGCGAAAGGAGGTGGGGAGGAAGCGCATCAACCTGTACACAATTTTGGAGTTTCTCACGCGAGGCGGATGGTGCGGGAGCTGCAACACAACTTTCCCCACACGACCACTATCAGGCAGCGCGGCTAGTCCGCAGCACCGCTACCAGTGACCCAACGCGTTGCGAAACCAAGGGTGGAGCCACTCCTTCTCTTCGATAGGCACTTTTGCAAACTGAGGCCCCGACGCATATGCGGCCACGCTATATGGCGCGAACGACAGTGACAATGCGTCGTCCTCAAAGACAAATGCGTTGAAGCATTCCCAATCATTGGTCCCGGAGAGAACCGTCCCCTCCTGATCCTTCAATGATTGCTCGGGGTCATCTGGGCAGAGGAGCTGCTTTCTTACAGAGGCCTGGATCGCGGCAAACGCTGCTGCTTCATCCAAAAAGAGAGCACGCAGGCTTGGAAGTTGTAGAAGCGGATCGAGCAGGAAACAAAACGAGCGAAATCCCATGTGGGGATGGGCGCTCCCGCACCAGTACCAGCTGTAAACATACTGGAGAGAGAGGACCTTACCAGAGACCTTCGGTTCTGCTGGAAAGGCTTCCCAAGTATTAGTGCGTGAGAAACGCTCTTGGCCGAAATTGTATAAAGAAGAGTCTTGTTGAAGTTTCACTTCACGTTGTTCAGCGACATCCGAAAGCAGCCCGCCCCGGATGATGTCTGTGACCTCGCCAATCTGGTTAAACTTTTCAGACCTGAAGTGTAACAGTTTGAATTTCGCGTCATAGCCGGGCAGCCCGTCCCATTTGTCGCGATAGGTAGAAGTTGACCACGCTATGTTCAATTGGGCTTGGGTGTCAGACGTATTCTTTCCAAGCTGCTCCAGCTGATGCCGGACTCGTCAAGTTTCTCGAAACAGTCTCTATCCTCTGCATGAACGAAATGAATATGCTTAAGTTCGTCAGGAACGAGTGCGTCTGCATCCAGCATAACGGGAATGAGATAGATGTCGCCCGCAAGCTTTTCGGTCGCCCGGTCCAAGGCCATCTTGATCTCGCGCTGCACGTAGCCACGCCGATCAATGGAATTGTTTGAGACGAAGACTACGATCAGAGTGGCTCTGTTTAAAGCTCGCTGAATTTCAAAGTCCCAGTTTTGACCTGCCTTCAATCGCGCCGAATCCATCCACACATCGTACCCCTGGCGACGGTGGCTTCGGTCGGAAGTCCGCCCTCGATCAACCGGGTCGCGGCCGGCGCCTGCATGACACCGTCCTCGCAAGCACGGCAGGCGTATTTGGGACGCCGGGTCACGAGGATCTGGAACTGCGCCGGGACCAGGTCCAGCCGCTCGCTTCTATCCTCGCCGATCCGATGTAACTCGCCTTGGCAGCAGGGACAGATCTTATGGTCGATGTCGATAACGACCTCGATCCGCGGCAGATGCGGCGGCAAGGCGCCACGGTTACCGCGGCGCTTGTGAGCCCGCGCATCACGGCCTTCAGGTGCGCTGACGTCCTGCGCTGTCTCGCCGTACGCTGCCACCTGCTCGACGTCTTCGAGACCCAGCAGCATCTGATCTTCAGGCAGCGTCTCCGCCCGCCGGCCAAAACGATGTCGCTGCAATTCCTTGATGATCTGACGCAGCCGTTCGCTTTCGCACCGCTCGGCAAGCAGCATCGCTTTCAGCGTCTCAGGATCGTCAGGCAGGGCGTCGCTCACACCCAATTCAGAGCATATTCGCCGCCATCTGGCGACGGGTCCGACGCTCCTGATTCACTTCGCCGCAGCGCCGCCAACAACTATCCCGCTTGTGTTGGCGCCGGCGTCGCCCGTGCTTCATGCACAAGCCGCCAGTCGAGCCCCTCCAGCAGCGCCGACAATTGCGCCGCCGACAGACGCATCACGCCGTCCTCGATCTTCGGCCAGCGGAAGATCCCATCCTCGAGCCTTTTGGCGAATAGACACAAACCCGTTCCGTCCCAGAACACCAGCTTGATCCGATCTGCCCGCTTGGCCCTGAACACATAGACAGCTCCCGAGAATGGGTCAGCCCCCATGCTCTCGCGCACCAGGGTCGCAAGCCCTTCCATGCCCTTGCGGAAGTCTACCGGTTTGGTCGCCACCATCACCCGGACCGCGCCCGACGGACCGATCACCGGCTCGCCTTCAGCGCCTGGACGATTGACGCAATCATCGTTGGGTCCGCACCACGACCGGCCCGGATCGTGATGCCGTCGACTTCGATCTCAATGATCCCGGCATCCGGCTTGGGCTTGCAACGCACCGGTTTGCGCTCACGGCCAAGAGCGGCCGCCGGCACTACGGCATCCACCACCGCCGGCACAAACTGTACTTCTTCTGCTTCGGAATGACCGTCCGCTGCTTCTCGCAACTGACGGCGCCAGCCAAACAACTGCTGCGGCGACAATCCATGCCGTCGCGCTACCGAACAGACCGAGTCGCCGCTCGCCACGGTCTCCGCAACAATCCGCGCCTTGTCCTCGTCGCTCCACTTCCGCCGACGGCCGGCTCCGGTGAAGACCTCAAGCCGACGCACCGGCTCCGCGATAGCATTTCGCACTGTGTCCATTCTAAGCCTAACGGTTCAAACAACCGCAGACTCGCAGATCACCCCGTCATCCGGTAGGTGGCCGCTGAACAGCGCTTACGAAATGTCGGCTGCGGGCCACGCCTCATTCGGGAACGCTGATGGGTGGCCTGGGGAGATAAGAAGGCGTGCCGGGCTGGGCGCGGGAAGCCGACCGTCGAAACAGCTCAAAGCTGCCGGGAGAAAAGTGCGTCAGAAATTATTCGAGCATCGACGGTACGATTGGACTTTAGAGTGAAAGACGAGAGCGGATAACGTAGCCGTCTGGAACCTTGACGCCGAACTTCATTAGCAATGGCTCGAAATCTAAAAGCTTGGTGGCTTTAATGCATACACCAAGGTTGTTGGGGACAAGTGATTGCACCATCGGAGTTAGCTGAGTAGGTGCTGGCCGCATAACAATCTGACCGTCAGTTGCGTGATTATACACACCGAACACGACTCCAATCAGGGCGGCGCGGCTTCCAAACTGAAGATGCCCAGCCCGATCTGCCCAGGCCCCTTGATTGTACAGAAACACAGGTGACCCGCTTGAGCCCGGGAATATTGCTGAATCGAGCAGGAAAAATGGATCGCCCCGGAAATCAAGGTACACGGGCGTTGCCGTAATACCGCGCCTCAAAACTGGAACGTTGTTTATCGTATCGGAAATTCCATCCGGGTAGCCCACGACCAGTATTTCCTCCAACGGCGTGAGCTCTTTGAGCTGATCATCACTCGGTATCAAGGATTGATCGCACGTCGCGACCATGTAACGCTCGCCTGCATCGGCTAGCTTCTTAAACCCGGGGCCGGTAATGGCCGCGATAAGATCGGTTTTTGGATCGGGATGAGGAAGCCATGCAGCGACTAACTCTGAGAGCTTTATACGTTTCGTCTTTCCAAAATCAGGATTTCCGTCGGACTTCTGAGCTGTGAGAGTTATGAATGCATCGGCCGCCTTGTCGATAACGTGTTTGTTCGTGATGATTGCTTGAACCGCGGTGCCGCTATGATTGAGAAATGAGAAGAAGAATCCGGTGCCAGTTGAAAAGACTTTTCCCTCGGCATTTGTGCACTCAATCAAGGCCGTCGCATGTAATAGCTGCTCGGTTACCGTCAACTTAGGAACCGGGACCGGCGGTACTTCAGTTAGAGGCTTATCGGTTTGTGCGAAGGCCGATGATGAGGATAGCGCCAAAAGGGAGCCGACACTCCCTGCAATCAGACTTCGGCGGCTTATTTCCATAGGAGTAACCATGCCCTCTTACGGCTATCCCGAGTAAGTATCGAACCGGCCATGCTTTACGCCGCGAATGTACCCGCGCGACACGCGCTCTTCCATCTCGCGCTCTAAAAACTCGTTCGCAATCAACAGGGCCTTCACAGCTTCGCGTGCGTCACCGCCGCAAGCTGCGATTGCCTGATCGGCAGCGGCTTCTAACTCTTGTGCGTCCGACTGGAGTGTTGGGGTGGCAGCGGCAGGCATTCCTCTATCTCCCGCAAAACTCTTTGCAAAGTTCTCATTTCGTTCTAAACAAGTCAAGGTAAGGAGAAAGCAAAAATGCGCGTGTGGGCGGTCGTCTTTTTCGGATCGGTGCTGGGCATTGCTTCGTCTGCCAATGCAGGCGCTCTCGATGACGCTGCAGCAGCTGAGCGTCGGGACGATTGTCAGACAGCAGTTAGGATGTATCGGGAGTTAGCGGCACAGAGCGTTGCACGGGCGTTCTCCAGGTTAGGCTACTTTAGCAGTATTGGTTATTGTGCAAAGCGAGACTGGCTTGAGGCTGCAAATTGGTACAGCCAAGCCGCCGATGCCGGAGATCAAGAGGCGGTTGCTTCGTTGAGTCATATCGGGCGCAATTGGCGCTTCATGTATCGGGGACAGCCCCTACCATCCACTGTGTACGCCGCGATTGAGAAAGCAGCGAAGAAAGGGAGCGCCGTCGCTCAATATAGTCTCGGAGTGATGAACTATCCGATTGGCGATGCAGCCTTTGACGCGACGAGACCTCCTCCAGGTGTCACAGGTAATTTGCCTGAAGCTATTGCGTGGTTCCAACGGGCGGCGGTTCAAGGTGATTTCGATTCATTAGTATCGCTCGCCACCGCGTATACGGAGGGGATCGGCGTTCCGCAAGACTACGTTGAAGCGCATAAGCTGCTGAATGTCGCGGCTCTCAGAGTCAAATACGCCGACATGCGCACCGATATCATCAAGCGACGAGACGAATTGGCGACCAGGATGACGGCGGCTCAGATCGGCGAGGCTCAGAAGCTCGCCCGAGAATGGAAGCCGATCCGTTGAAAGCAGTGGTTCTCGCAACCTTGCTGGCTCTGGTCCTGTTCTCTCATGACGTGAGCGCCACAGGCCTCATCGAGGGACAGGCCAGTATCATTGACGGCGACACGCTCGAAATCCACGGCACGCGCATTCGACTGTGGGGCATTGATGCACCTGAAAGCTCGCAGCTCTGCCGCGGCAATAACAGCTTGCTTTATCGTTGCGGAGCGAAGACGGCGAATGAGCTGGACGCGTTTATAGCGACAAGGCCGATTAGCTGTGAGCCGGTGAGCCGTGATGTCTACGGTCGTACAGTCGCAACGTGCTCAGTGGGCGGCGTTGACCTGGGGGATTGGCTTGTGCGCGGCGGACTCGCGTTTGATTGGCCGCGCTACTCGAAAGGCAAGTATGACGCCGCGCAACGCGAGGCCGATCACGCGGGCCGGGGAGTATGGGCGGGCAGCTATGTTGTGCCTTGGGCGTATCGAGCTTGCATAAACCAGGGCGGTAGGCCGGAAGGCTGTTCGGATCACTCCGGTACGAAGCCGTAGAAGTCAGTTCTCCCGTGGTAGCTTCGCGATAGTTCGCCGCAGCATGATTTCAATGCACCGAGCGCAGATCAGTTCGCCGTGACCTGAGGGTGGGTCGAGCACAACCAGCGCTTCTGGTGCGTACTCTTCTTCACAGTAATCGCAGCGGAGCGTTTCCGGCATAGCGTCCCTTGTCACTTGCAGGCGAATTCCAGATCGTCCAGATCGCGCGGTTCTTCTTTGCTACTTTCCTTCGCGCTCACGAATTTCATATGCACCCGAGGCGGAACCGCGAAGTCAACGTCGAGAAATGCTATTTCCAATTTCATGCTGCTCTGGATTCGCTTAGCGGTCACAGCGCTAAAAATTAGAGCTGAGACCAACACCCCGCTGCTCGGGGCTTTTGTGGCGATGGCGCTTACCTTCTGTGGGTCGGCATTGCCGTTGGACTTCAACCGCAGTCGCGCCTTTGGCGGGAGGCCACACGTGACTTTGAACGTGGTGACCTCATAGCCCATCTGCTCAAGCAAGGGCAAAGCGTCGCCGACCTGTTGAGTGTTTTCCGCTCGGATCGGATAGGTCGGGAAGCGATAGGTTCGGCATTGACGGCAAAGAGACCGATGATCGAAGGCATCATCTCACGGGCGGACTTGGTGATGCTGTCCAGTCTGCTCGGAGCGACGTCTTCGGCCTGAACAGGCATGGCGGCAAACACCAAATTGGCAACAAGCAACGCAAAGACTGTGGAAACCGTGCGCACTGAAAGACCCCTAGCCCATTTGACTCGATACAATATCAACCAGGAGGTGCGCGCAATGGGGCGTGCGCCTAAAGTCTAGGGTCGGGGACAATGTCGGTTTGGGTGCAATATTCTCGGGGTGATGGGCGGTGGAAGGAAGCTAGATCGCAATACCGGGCAGCTCAATACCTCCATGCCGCTAATACTCCTCCTCACCGCCTATCAGCACCACGAGGAGCGCGAAACGGGCCTGGGCTGCCCAAACGAGAGTACTAAGCTCATCAGCGTGTGCCGGTAGATTGTCGTTGTGCAATTTTGCTCGCAACAGTACCCTAACTGTCCTTGCAGCCAGTTTGTAGGGCATCATGGATTAGCCGGGACAAGCGGGAGTGTATCTTGGTCAGCAGTGATCACATTCGGCCGGTGCCCGAGCCAGCTGAAGAGTTGGCCGTTTCCGGGACGGACATTGGGAAAGCCAGTGAGACGGAACGGATCGCACTAGCGGAGGCCATACCTCTGATCCGATTTGCCGCCGAGCACAAGAAGCTTGCCCCGGAGTTGACTTCCGCTCTGACGACAGCCCGATTAGCTGCCGAGCGAGATACTTGGTCTCCCGAAGTCGCGACAAAGTTTTGGGATGCTTTTTCGCGATTGTGTCTGCTCATACAGCCAACTACGATGGATTCGCTGGCCGCCTCCAATCGGACGATTGCGATCCGACATTGGGTAGGATTCCGCACCACAAGAACATCGTTGGCTGAACGTACCTCAAAGCGCTATTTATTTTCGCTTGGTGTTCTCATTCTGATTATCGTTCTGTTGCAACTCCATGTTTGGATGTGCACGAGCCTATCGAAACGAATAGACGAGATAGTCACATCTAATAAGTCGCGGCTTGTTACCCTCTCCGAACAATTCATTTCACTGAGCGCAGATACCACAGCGCCTAATCATCAATGGACGGCCGACGAAGGCGCTAAGGGCAACAGAATTACCAGTGAATCATTGGCGCTGAACGCTGATGTAGATCGAATAGTTTTTGAAGCCCAGATGCTGGATCGGATTGCAATCCCGCTCGGCGCCAATCTTCAACCGGTCCCGCTAGCTGTGGCGCTCGATCCTCTCGATACAGGACTATGGTACAAATCATTCCGAAGCACCGTAGACCGATTCAACCGTGTTATGCCGATTGTAACAAGGACCCAAGAACGCGCCAGCTTGGTTATCGGCGTTACAAACTCCTACATTCTCCCGGTACTCTTCGGTGCCCTAGGCGCGGTAGCGTACGTCGTCAGAACAATCTCCGACCAAATAAGATCGACAACCTTTTCACTAAGCTCGCCGATCCGCCACTTTATGCGGGTAGCATTGGGTGTTGTCGTTGGAGCGGTAATCGGGCTATTTAACGGCCTTTCGAGCCAGCTAACCTTGTCGCCCCTAGCTCTCGCCTTTTTGGCGGGCTACGGCGTTGAAGCCGTTTTTTCGATGTTTGACGGACTGCTCGCCAAAATCAAGGACAAGTAATCCAGACCGTTTTCACGCGGGGTCAACGTAAGGATCGGCTGCAAGGCCTAGGTAGTCGAATGCTCATCGACCACCATCACTGATGGGATGCGGTGAGAGCAGCTTCATGGTGCGTCTGCTCATAGTCCTCAAAGTGACCCAGAGGCTATCACCTCCACACGCCGGACCAACTCAAGGGGGCGTAAGCTTGAGCCCAAAAGGGCCGGAGCCCAATGCACCCAACCCAATGCCTCACCTCAATGCCTCTCAATGTGGTGAGGGAGAGATTGACCACCAGGGGAGCACAAGACCAAGGCTCCTGGGCCACACTTCAGGGTCTCCATATCCCAATTCCATGCTCATCCATTACCGCCATCATACCGTGAGGGTCACCTGACGGGTGCTCGAAACTGAGGACTCAAGGTGGTTACCTCAAGGCCATAGGCTCGGCGCCGGCTCAACGCCATCCACCAAGCTGTGCATGATGTTGGTGGTCGACACACTAATCGTGCGACCGAACGCTTGGACTGGAGCGTACCCATAAGGTTCTGTAAGACTAGAATTCAGAATCGAAGAGGATGAATGGTGCAGGACTCGCTTCAACTTTTGACTGATCTGGATCAAATCCGTGAAGCCTTTTCCGTTTGGCGCAACGCGATGGAGCAGCAAGGGCACAGGGTCGGTAGCATATCCGAAGGGAAGATTTACTTTCGCAGAAAGGGAAGCGATTTCAAACTCGGCTTGGACCCTGCTGGTGATAACTGGACTGTTGAGTTGAATGAGCCTGAGCAAGGAACGGAGAACCCGCTATCTGGCCTCGCGCGAAATTCAACTGGGCAACGCTATCTGCTTAGGCAAGGCACGCTGCACAAAAATGCGCAATCTGCTCGCGTAGAGAGCCATGATTTTGAAGAACGAACCGGGCTTAAGCCTGCTGCCGTAACGATAGACGGCAAGCCAGCAAAACGGACGTGGTTCATAGTGACGGCGCTTGACCGCCCCGCAGCGGAAATCTGTCAGAACACGGCGGCCTTTGTAGATCGGTGCGGTCTCGCCAGGAACCCAGATGCTGCGGCGGCGGCAAAACAGGACGATGAGCGCCTCGTCGAACTATTCGGTCCGCCCGAGAAAGGTGGCGAGATCGCGGGGCAAGCTACGGTTAGTCGCAATGAGCGATGGCGCATCCATGGTGAAGTCTGGCAAAAGCTCAAGGCCCTCCTCGAAGCGGATGGGCGTAAACTCGTTAAACCCCTGCACGTTTACGGCTACGAGGTTGATGGTGTAGTCGAAGCCCAAGCTGGGAAGCTGCTGCTTGAGATTAAGACGTGTGTCGCGGCGGCGGACGTTTACGAGGGCATAGGTCAGCTAGCCCTTTATCCGAGGTTGTTGCCGCGGCTTTCCGGTCACCGTCGAATTCTGCTTCTTCCAGGCTCACCCAGCGACCCGCTCATTGCAGCGGTCGGTGAATGCGGGGTTGAGCTTCATTGCTACAAGTTTCAGAAGAACGGCGAGAAGGTGGATGTCTGCTTCTCTCCGCAGTTTCTCAAGGCGTGTGATCTCGATCCCTAGCGGTATGTCCACCCGTTGCGAGCTAAGGCATGCGCCAAGCCAACCTGACAAATCCAGCGGGGCTTCTATCTGTTCCGTCGCTCTCGCCAGCGGCCTTTATCGAGCCCCTTGCCGAAGCCGCGCCCAAGGCTGCCCTTGGTGACATGCCCCGTCATTGCGTCGTGAATCTCTCATAGAAGCCAGCATGTCCGGCAGGTGGTGGTCATGACAAAGTATCCGTTTGTGCCGCAGTTGAGCCGGCAGGAAGCGCACTATCTTTGCGAACGATATGATTCAGACTCTGACTTCTGGTTCGATGTAGCTGGGCGGAGCATTCAAAAGGGGGATTACTCGCGGCGGCATTTCGACGTGATTTTTAAATGGAAGACCAGAAATAGGGGCAAGTCTCGGCCGAAAAAGAACAAGACCGTCAAGATTGAGCAAGCGTTGCGGCGGGCCGTAGAGCAGGCGGACAAGCCCATGATAGCCATTAGCGAATTGATCAGCTTGGCGGGCGTGGGAATTCCGGTCGCGTCCGCAATTATGGCGGCAACGCTTCCCGAGCGGTTCACGGTCATCGATTTTAGGGCGCTGGAGGCGCTGGGCGCGAAGGGATATTCAACCGTCTCCATCGGGAAGTATCTGAAATACGTCAGCTACTGTCTGGACCTTTCGGCCGAATGGGGCATGAGCCTTCGCGAGCTAGATAGGGCTCTTTGGAAATGGTCCGAGAAACAAAGTGCCGACCTGCTGCGATCCACACGAACCCAGTCGTCATCCTGGCGTTAGGGGCAGGCGTTGGGTGCAACGTTAGGGTACATCAGTTACCCAGCGCAATAGAATCTAATAATTTCAATCACTTGGTTGCGCCGCTGGAGGCTGGCTGGGGAACGGCAGTCCTACGGCATCAAACCGATTACCGATGCCGTCATCGGCGACCAGCAACAGGTCGCCTACGCGTTTTTCGCGCTGGGCCTCATCCCCAAATCCATCAAGATTTCCGACGTAGCGCGCAAACCAGGAACATGAGCAGCACGATGAGTAAGCAAGCGAGTGCCAACATCGGTTCCTGCCGACCCACGGTGACGGCCGCTATCTCGGCACCGGCATTGGCGGCTGCGAGGTCAACTTCAACTATCTGCGCCAGATCGCGCAGGCCGCTGACCAGCTCGGCTATTTCGGCGTGCTGCTGCCGACAGGGCGGTCTTGCGAGGATTCCTGGATCGTGGCCTCGAGCGTGGCGCCATTCACCGAGCGCCTGCACTATCTCGTGGCTGTCCGCCCCGGCCGGCAATCGCCGAGCGTAGCGGCGCGCATGACGGCGACGCTCGATCGCATCTCCAACGGCAGGCTCCTAACGGTTTGTCGGTAAGGCGGGCTGGGCGCCGACCGCTTTGCAGGCAACCACTGGGTGACATTCGTCTCTGGCGTTCCGCTGCTGGTCGGCGCCTTGTCGGCTTCGATTGCGAGGTCGAGGAGATCGTTGGGCGGCATTCGCTCGGCCTCGTCATCGGCAATGTCAGGGAGATCAGAAGCTCGAGCCGTACCGCCGCGCTGGCCTACTTATTTGCGGTGCGGGAGAGCCTTATGTCGCGGCGCCCTGGCTCTGGTCGGACCAGTTTGAGCTAAAACTTCAGATCGCCGGGCTCAATGCGAATCATGACCGTGCCATCGTCCGCTGTGACGGCCGGCCCCTCAATAAGCAGTCGACGGGTGCGCCGCCCTTGTTAGCATCCGCCCAGGCGGAGCGCACGCTGCGGCGACGAAATTGGTCCGGAATGGCCGAGAACAGCCGCGTCGGGACGAGCTTTGGTGGATGCGCCAGATACGTCATGGTGCGACATCCAGATGGCGACGCTGCCGGCCTTCATAATTGTAACCGAACAGCTTGGGCATCGGCCCCTTGTTGCGGTCCTTGCGGCCAGTCTGCTCCCAGGCGTGGGACAAGATGCCGACCGCGCGCGACAGGCAGAAGATGCCGCGGGCCAGCGGCGCGGCGAAGCCAAGCTCGCCATAGATCACGGCGGTGGCGCCGTCGATATTCATCGGAATGAGTCTGCCCTTGCGTTGCTGCAAGAGGCCTTCGATTGCGCGCGCCGCCTTGGCATACTGGCCGCCGATGCTGCCGTCTGCGACGGCTGCATCCACCAGTTCCAGGAGCGGTGCCGCGCGCGGATCGACCGGATGAAAGCGATGACCGAAGCCAGGCACGTATTTGCCGCGCGTCGCGGTGAAGTGGTCAATGCCTGCTGCCGCGGCTGCGCCGATCTCCTGTCCGCGGCTGCGGCGGAGTACGTCGTCATAGAGCTCGATCGCCTGCTCACCGGCGCCGCCATGTACGTCATCGAGGGTGTTGATCGCCGATGCCATCGCACCGTTAAGCGGTAGGCCACAGCTCACTGCCATCTGCGCAATTGCGATTGACGGAGCATGCGGTCCATGGTCTACGGACGCGACGAGTGCAGCCTGCAGCAGCTTTTCCTGCTGCGGCGTCGGCAGCTCGCCGCGCAGCATCAGCCAGATCATCGCCGGAAAGGAGATGCGGCCGATCAATTCCTCGATCGGATATCCGCGATAGGCGATGCGTCCTGGAGAGATATCGCAGATCGAGGTCCGCCACCATTGCGCAGCGGCCTGTTCCAGCGTGGATGCATCGGTCATCGTCGATCCTTTTTTTCAGTGACTTGCCGGTCCGTTCAGCGAGCAGGCGCCAACCCTGTTAGGCGCTTCTTGTCGAGATTGTCTCCACGGAGGGCGGCAGGCCGATGGCCCCGTTCGCCACGAGTCGCTCGGTGTCCTCCTGCGAATAGCCGAGCCGTGTCATCCAGTGCGCGGTATCGGCACCGAGTCCGGGCGGCGCAGTCGGCGACGGAAAGTCGTCTTCCAGGCGAAAGCCCGGCCGCGCCACGCGCAACGCCTCGCCATCGCCGCGTGCGGCCGGCAGCGTTTCGATGAAACGGCGTCCGACAACCTGCGCTTTGGCGAGGACGTCGGCGACCTTGAGCACACATCCGGCCGGCACGCCGGCCGCGTTGAACTCTGCCTCCCACTCCTCGGCCGGGCGCGCCGCAAGCGCGCGGTTCAACTCATCGCTGAGTGCACCCCGATTGGTCTTGCGGGCCTGACGGTCGGCGAAGCGTGGATCGGATTTCAGTTCCGGCCGGCCGATCAGGTCGCAGAGCGCCTCATAATGCTTCTGCTCATTGGCGGCAATGTTGAGCGGGCCGGTCGCGGTCCTGAAGGTGCCCGATGGCGCGGCGGTAAAGTTTTCGTTTCCCATAGGCTGCGGATCGATGCCAGCATTGAGATGGTTCGACACCACCCATCCCATGGCCGCGATCGTGGCTTCCAGCAGCGAGACGTCGATGAAGCGGCCTCGCCGGGTCTGGCGCTGCTCGACCAGTGCCGCAGCGATGGCGAAAGCCGCAGTCAGGCCCGCGATAGTATCTGAGATCGGAAAGCCGGTGCGCAGCGGCGCCGAGCGCGAATCGCCCGTCACGCTCATCGCACCCGACAGGCCCTGCACGATCTGATCGTACGCGGGGCGTCCCGCCCAAGGGCCGGTCTGGCCGAAGCCGGAAATTGCGCAATAGATCAGGCGTGGATTGCGGTTCGCCAATGTCACAAAATCGAGCCCGAGCCGCTCCATCACCTTGGGCCGGAAATTCTCCAGCACGACGTCGGCAGTGGCGACGAGGCGCAGGAAAACCTCCTTGCCGTCCTTCGATTTCAGGTCGATCGCCACCGACTGCTTGCCGGCATTGACGGCGACGAAGGACAGACCCTGTAGGCGCTCCGACATCTTGGGATCGGCGCCGAGCCGGCGTGCAAGATCGCCGCCCTTGGGATTCTCGATCTTGATCACTTCGGCGCCGAGGCGGGCGAGGTGATAACCGCAGAACGGGCCGGCCAGCACGTTTGACAGGTCGAGGACACGAGTACCGGACAGCGGCAGGGACATCTGATCAACTCCGGAAGACATTGCGAGCGCGGCGCGGCGTCACTTCGATTGCCGTGCCGCCTGCTCGACGAACTTGTTGGTGAAGGTCTTGCTGAGGTCGATCTTCGCGGCAGCGATCTTCGGATCGGAATCGCTGAGGACTGCGAGCGGCACTTTCGCGGACTCCAGGTCCTTCAAACCAGTCTGCGAGAACAGATCCTTCGACGCCTTGAGAATCTCGATTTTGATCTCGGTATTGTCGGTCTTGTAGCTGGCGGGATCGCCTCGACCAATTGTTCGGTCGGCACCGAATTGATCCCGCGATGGGTTTTCAGCAAGGCCTTGACGAGCCGTTGTACCGTCTCTGGATTTTTGTCGATGAACGATTGCTGCAGGTAAAGACAGGCGGTCGGAAAATACCGCCGAACGCCTGCTTAGAGCCTTCGTGGGTGCGCGCGTCGAACAGCGGCACGGCGGCCTTCTTGCGCGCAGAGCATCGTGGCGATGGGATCGAAGTAGACCAGCGCGTCGATGTTCTTCGCCTCCAGTGCAACCATGCCCGGCGCACCGCTGCCGACCGGGACAATGTTGATGTCGCGCGGACCGAGCCCGGCCTTCTTGATGTAGTAGCGCGCCATGGTGTCGGTCGAGGAGCCCGGTGCTGTGATGCCGAGTTTCAGCCCCTTGAGGTCGTCGCCGGTCTTGACCTTTGTCCGCGAGGCCGCTGCGTACCCCGATCAACACGCCCGGGATATCGTTGAGCAGGAACACGCAGCAGATCTGCTTCCCAATGCGGACGTCGCCGACCATGCGGTTCGCAGGCCTTGTATGGACTTCGAGCGCCGAGAACGGTTCGTCCATCAGTACGATCCGCGGCGCCATGATCAGGGTCTGCGCCATGGCCACGCGCTTGCGCTGACCACCGGAGAGTTGATGCGGATAGCGTTCCTCGATTCCCTTTAGCCCAACCTTGGCAAGCCACGGCCGGGCGCGCTCGTGCGCCTGCTCGACCGACTGTCCCTGAAACACGAGCCCGAGGCCGACATTGTCCTGCGCGGTCTTCCGGGGCAGGAATCCTTCCTGTTGCAGCATGCAGCCGGATTGACCGCTCAGCCCGGCGAGCGGCTTGCCGAAGATGCGCACCTCGCCGGTGGCCGGCTTCAGCAGTCCGGTGACGGTGTTAAGGATGGTGGACTTGCCGCAGCCGGTCGGGCCGATCACTGCGACGAATTCGGCGTCGCCGATCGAAAGGTTCATGCTTTGGACGGCAGTGAAATCGCCGAAGCGGATCATCACGTCCCGCACATCAACGGCCGCTGCGTGCCTTTCCATTTATTCCGCTCCGTAGAACTTATTTTAGTGTGAAATCCTCAAGTCATTTAGGCCGCGGAGTCTCAAGGTAGTTCTATGACAAAGAACGTGTAGAGGTAATTCACTATTGTATTAATCCGCCGTCCTGGAATAGTTGTTCTGTAGAATAGAACAGAATCGCAGATGACCAAGACTGGTGTGGATGCCGTGGCGCGCGCGCTCGCCATTCTCAAGACGTTCGGGCCTGAGCGCCGCGAAATGAGGCTGACCGACCTCGCGACGGCCACCGATCTCTACAAGAGCACGGTGCTCCGGCTCGCAGCGACGCTGGAAGAAGGCGGCTTCCTGACTCGCGGCAGTGACCGGCTGTACCGACCGGGGCCGGAGCTCTGGCGCCTCGGATCCCTATATCGCCAGAGCCTGGATCTCGGCGATCTCGTTCGGCCGACTTTGCGCCGGCTGGTCGGGGCCACCGGAGAAACGGCGTCGTTCTATATTCGTGACGGCAGTCAGCGCATCTGCTTGTACCGTGTGAACTCGCCGCGCGCCGTCAGGCATCATCTCGACGAGGGGCAACGGCTGCCGCTCGATCGTGGCGCGGCCGGGCATGTGCTCACGGCCTACGGCGAGAGCACGGCGGCCAGCCGTAAGAAAGTTCTCGCGCAGGGATATTACGTCTCGCTCGGCGAGCGCGATCCGGAGGTCGCCGCCGCAGCGGTGCCCGTCATTGACGGCCACGGCAAATTGCGGGGCGCGCTGTCGGTCTCAGCCATCCGTACGCGCTTCGACGCACAGGCACAGAAGACCGCGTTGAAAGCCCTCAAGTTGGAAGCGCGGACGCTTGCCGGATTGTTGCCAGCAAGCGAGGCCTAGAATCCACAAGCGACGAACGACCTCAACGGATCGGCCGCGAAGCTCTTTCCGATGTGCCGACAATGGTGGCGCTAGTAGCACGCTCCCAGTAGGTTCGCATGGATAAAGGCTCGTGGTTGGCGATCGGAACGAACGTCCGGATTGAGCTGCATCGATTTCCAACCATGCTCGATTAGCGTTCCGCTGTATCCTTTGATTTCAGTTTCTCGCCAATTGAGAGCGATCGTCCCAAAGTTTCGGCGACATTTCGTAGTGCTGCCAAACGCTCCGGTAGTTGCTCGTTCATGATCCGCTGCAGAGGCCCGGTGATTCCAAGAGCGTAAAACACACGCCGATCGGATAAGAAAACGGGCACACCAATGGCGGCCAATCCTTCGTCGATCTCTCCGATGCACGTAGCATAGCCTCGGGTCCTGACGGCAGCGAGCTCCTGCTCGACCCACGCTCGGTCATTGCGTGTATTCGCTGTGAGCAGAGGAAGATCGCTCGACATTGCGTCTGCCAATACGGCTTCACCTTGATAAGCCATGATCGCCTTGGCCGTTGCAGCTGCATGCACCGGCATCTCGATCCCTGGCTGAACGTAACCTCGCCAGCGTACATCTGGTGAAACTGAAATCGCCACGACGACGCGCGCGCCGATCAGCCGCGTGAGATAGCAGGTCTCGGACGTCGTGTCGGTCAGCTGCTGCAGATGTCCGCGTGCAAGGGCGGCAATCCATCCGTCGTCCGCAGTTGCGTGCAAGAGCCGTAACAGGCGATCGCCGAGCCGATAAGCGCGTCCGCCGACATTGTCCTTCGCAAGTCCGGCCCGCACCAGGCCCTTCAACAGCCGGTGTGCAGATGTCTTCGGAAGATCGAGCAGCGAGGACACGTCTGCCAGCGTCAGCGCGCCGGGAAACGTTGCGACGAGTTCGAGGACTTGCATGTAGCGGTCGAGAGGACCCGCGGTCTCATCGGCGGTTGTCATTCAGTATGCCTCACAAAGGGAAATTTCATGCGTGCGCGTCCCGTCCAGCCGCTTGACTCCGAGAGCCCGACCAATTTAGGGTTACGCAATATCGGAATACTGTTCCGGAAAACGGAACGAATGTCAATAGCGATTTTGCAGGCAGCACACTTTGTGCTGCCGCAACGGGGAAGCGCCACGAGGCAATTATGAAGATGACGAGGCAGGAGTTTCTGAAAGCATTGTTTGCGGCGACCGCAATGCCGTGGATGGCAGCCGCGCGGGCCGAGCAGGGAGGCCCCATCCTGGTTGGCGCCACCGTGCCAATGACCGGACCGTTGTCGCTCACTGGCAAGCAGTATCACAACTCTCTGATTATGGCCGAGGAGGACATCAACAAGGCCGGCGGCATCAACGGACGCGACCTCAAGATCGTCTTCGAGGATACTCAGGCCTCCAACAGCACGGCGGTGAACGCGTTCATCAAGCTGGCACAGGAAACCAAGCCGTCGCTGTTCTTCCTGTCGAGCTATTCGACACAGAACCTGGCCGTGTCACCGGAGCTGAAGAAGGTGCAGGTGCCCGCCTTCTATGCTGGCGGCGCCGATGTCGTCGCCGAGGGTGGCAACGAATGGATGTTCCGCGTGCGGCCGGCCGACAGCGTGTCAGCCGAGGGCATGGTGCAGTGCGCCCTTAATGTGCTGAAGGCCAAAAAGCCTGGCATTCTCTATATCCAGAACGATTTCGGACAAGGCGGCGCCCAGACTGCGGCCGCCCGTTTCGAGGCCGCCGGCGTGCCCGTGGTCGGCACCGGGGCCTATGGTCAGAACGATAAGGATTTTTCGGCTCAACTTCTCGGTCTGCGCAGCAAGGGCATCGATGTCCTTCTGATCTTCAACTACCCACAGGACGGTGCGCTGGTGCTGCGTCAAGCCAAGATGCTCGGCCTTAAGATGCCGCTGGTGACCTCTTCGGCGGCACTGGTACCGGCGGCGCTGCAGCTGCTGTCTGCAGCCGATCTCGACGGCGTGTGGGGTGTTGTCGACACTTTCATCGATGCATCGGCCGGTGGGCGCATGCAGGATTTCGTCGAACGCTTCAAGGCGAAGTTCGGCACCGATCCGGATCCCTACGGGCTCGCCTATTATGATGGCGCGATGCTGGCCGCGAAGGGCCTGCGCAAGGTTGGTACCGATCCCAAAGCGCTGCGGGATTGGTTTGCCTCCGTAAAGGGATGGCAGGGCATTGGCCATCTCTATTCCTATGATAGCAAGGGCAACGGCGTATTCGATCTGGCGGTCGTGAAGTCCAAGACTGGGACCAAATCGCTGGAATTGGTTCAGACCATCAAGTTGAACTGACCCTTGGGTGCAGCCCGCGCGGATGCGTTCCGCGCGCGGACCACTGCAATTAACCAGCCCGCCCGCAGGATCTTCTTCCGAGGACGGCCGGGCGCTGAAAGACCGGTTTGCAAAAGACCAGGACGACATGACGGATCTCATCCAGCTGCTCATCAACGGACTAGCAATCGGTAGCGTCTATGCGCTCGCCGCGATCGGATTCGTCATCGTCTACTCTGCAACCGGCGTCGTGAATTTCGCTGCCGGGCAATTCGTGATGTTCGGCACCTTCGCGGGTGTGGCTACACTGCTCAACGCGCAACTGCCGTGGCCTCTCGGCTACGGCGCGGCGCTGTTGGCGATGGCGCTGTTCGGAGTCTTGTTTTTCGCGGTGCTGTACCTGCCGCTGCGCGCAAGCCCGGTCGTGACAATCATCATTGGCACGGTCGCGATCGGCATCACCATGCAGAATGCCGCGCTGCTGGCGTTCGGCTCCTGGCCTTTCCGCCTGCCCTCGCCGCTCGAGGGGGTGAATCTCACAATTGCAGGCGCCACGATTTCTGCCCATGCGGTCGCCGTGGTGATTGTCACGGCGTTGATGGTAGCACTGCTATGGCTTTTGTTCTTCCGCACCTCACTCGGCATCGGGATGCGCGCCGTGGCGCAGGATATCAAGGCGGCCCGGCTGATGGGTCTTAAGGTCAATCGTCTGCTTGCACTATCTTGGATCCTCGCGGCAACACTCGCAGGCGTTGCCGGATTGATGCTCGGACCGATGTGGTTCGCCGATACCAGCATGGGCGATCCCATCGCGCTCAAAGCGTTCGCGGCAACCATTATCGGCGGTTTCGGCAGTCTGCCGGGAGCTATTGTCGGCGGCCTCTTTGTTGGTCTTAGCGAAGTGCTCGGCGCATCCTACGTCTCGTCCGCCTACAAAGACCTGATCTCGTTCGGGATCATGATCTTGTTCCTGCTGGTGTGCCCGCAGGGTGTGTTCGGCGAACGTGTTCAGGACCGGGGTTGATCGATGCCGGTACGCTTCTCGCTCCTGCTAGGCGCCGTCATTTTGATCGCAGGCGTTAGCCTGTCGATGCTGCTCACCGACTACCATCTTCGGCTGGTCAACCTTGCCGTGATATCGGCAATCGCAGTGATCGGGCTTAACTTCGCTTTCGGTTACGCCGGCCTTATCTCGCTCGGTCATGCCGCGTTTGTCGGGACGGGTGCCTATGGCGTTGCGCTGCTGAGCACGCTCGTTGGGTGGTCATCTTGGCTGGCACTCCCCGTCGCGATTGCTGGCACCGCGGTCTTGGCTATCTTGATTGGCGTTCCGCTTCTGCGGTTGAAAGGCCACTATCTCGCGCTGGCCACGCTCGGCTTCAACGTCTCCTTCTCCATTGTCGCTGCCAACTGGATCGAGCTCACCGGCGGCACCAACGGCATCTCTCGTATTCCCGAGCTCCAAATCGGCAGCCATGCCCTGGCCGATGAGCGTAGCTACCTCTGGTTCGCTCTGGTCGTGCTCGCAGCTTTCGCCGTCGCCGCCGCGCTCATTCATGCTTCGCGCCATGGGCGGGCGATGATCGCGGTTCGCGATGACGAGACTGCCTCGTCGATGACGGGCATTGACGTTGCCAGGGTCAAGCTCGCGGCCTTCGTCCTCTCGTCCGTCTATGCCGCCGCCGCCGGAGGCTTGTTCGCCTGTCACATGCGCTTCATTTCGCCTGAGGACTTTGGCTATGCGCACTCCATCACTTACCTCGCGATGCTGGTCGTCGGCGGCGAGGGATCGATCGTGGGTGCCATTCTGGGAGCAATGCTCGTCACCTTCCTGCCAGAATGGTTGCGCTTCCTTGGGGCGGCCTACCTCGCATTCTTTGGTCTTTTTGTCCTAGCCATCCTCATCTTCCTGCCTTCAGGCCTTGCCGGGATTCGCTGGCCGAGCAGGCTCCGCGGCAGTAGCCGTATGAAAATGCAAGGCTTGGTCGCTGCTTCAGAGGAGGCGCGCCCATGACTCTGTTGCAGGCAACAGCAATCGCCAAGCGCTACGGCGGGCTAGCCGCACTCTCCGGCGTCGATCTTTCAGTCGGGGAGGGCGAATTTGTCGCTGTGATCGGGCCGAATGGCGCCGGCAAATCGACCCTGCTCAACGTCCTTACCGGGCTTGTCGTGCCCGACGAGGGCAGAGTGTTTCTCGACCGATGGGACATGACGCGCGCTGCTACGCATAAGCGGGTCCGCGGGGGGCTCGGGCGCACCTTTCAGCACGGCCGTCTGTTCGAAAGGTTGAGCGTACTCGAGAACGTCATGACCGGCGAGGCCATCCAGAGCGGCCGAAGCGAGTTGGAGCTGCGCGAACGTGCCATGGCCGTGCTCGACCAGATGGGGCTCGCGGCGGACGCGCAAGCGCCTATCGGATCCCTGTCCTATGGTCATCGGCGCATGATCGAGATGTGCCGGGCGCTCGCCTGCCAACCCCGCGTGCTGCTGCTCGACGAACCGGCCGCCGGACTGAATTCTGCCGAGGTTGATCGGCTGATCGACCGGCTCACGGATTTGAGGGCAAAACATCGGATCGCCATCGTTCTGATCGAGCACAACATGGGCATGGTGATGCGCCTGGCGGAGCGGATCATTGTGCTGAACTTCGGCTGCAAGATCGCCGA
The DNA here is from genome assembly GCF_045571415.1 of Bradyrhizobium sp. LMG 9283. Lineage (NCBI taxonomy): Bacteria > Pseudomonadati > Pseudomonadota > Alphaproteobacteria > Hyphomicrobiales > Nitrobacteraceae > Bradyrhizobium > Bradyrhizobium sp. LMG 9283. Next base: position 6,770,822 of record NZ_CP120691.1, on the reverse strand, counting down.
GGGCTCGCCATCCAAGATCCAGAGCGATCCCGCAGTGCTGTCGGCCTATCTCGGCGAGGGTTATCGTCATGCTGGCGTGTAACGATCTGACGGTCGCCTATGGCGACATCGTCGCGCTGCAGGGCGTCACACTGGAGGTTGGCCCGGGCGAGACAGTCGCCCTCATCGGCGCCAATGGCGCCGGCAAGACCACGCTCTTGCACGCAATCTCCGGCCTTAATCCGGTCAGGTCGGGGGATATCGCATTCGAAGGCACATCACTGGCCCGGCTCGGCAGCGACCGGCGCGTAGCGCTCGGCATCTCCCAGGCGCCGGAAGGACGGCGGATCTTCCCTGGCCTAACGGTCGAGGAAAACCTCACGCTCGCCACCGTGAACTGGAGGCGCTGGCGCCAGCCGATCGCCGACGATCTTGCACGAGCCTTCGACCTTTTTCCACGCCTGAAGGAGCGTCGCAAGCAGCTCGGCTGGTCTCTGTCCGGAGGTGAGCAGCAGATGCTGGCCATCGGACGGGCACTGATGGCCCGGCCGCGTTTGCTCCTGCTCGACGAGCCCTCCCTTGGGCTTGCACCGCGCCTGGCGGAGGAGGTCTATGAGCGCGTCAGGCAGATCGCTGACAGCGGGCTCACGATCCTGGTCGTCGAGCAGAATACGGTCCTGGCATTGTCGGTAGCCGACCGGGCCTATGTGCTGGAAACGGGCCGCATCGTTCTTCAGGGCACCGCCGATGACCTCAAGCAGAACACGCGCGTCCGCGAAGCTTATCTCGGACGCTAATCTCCGAAGGAAACAAGATGTATCCTGACATAAACTCAACGTCGAAAGCGCTCTACGATCGCGCCCTGACGAGCCTGCCGGGCGGCAACACTCGCACGACCGTGTTCATGAAGCCTTATCCGATCTACGCCGCGCGGGGGGAAGGGTGCCGGGTTTGGGACGTTGACGGCAATGAACTGATCGATTGCATCAACAATTTCACCTCGCTGATTCACGGTCATGCCCATCCGGCACTCATCGAGGCGGCGACGCGACAGCTCGCGCTCGGTTCTGCATTCGGCATGCCGACGGAATCGGAGATCGATCTGGCCGAGCTGCTTGCCGCGCGGCTGCCGTCAGTCGATCAGGTCCGGTTTGCCAACTCCGGAACCGAAGCCGTGATGATGGCACTGAAGGCGGCGCGTGCGTTTACCGGGCGGCCAAAAATTGCCAAGTGCGAGGGCGCCTACCATGGTTCCTACGATTATGCCGAGGTCAGTCTCGATCCGAAGCCGGCAGACTGGGGCGGCAACGCGCCAGTCTCAGTTGCCTATGCCAAAGGCACACCGGATAAGGTGCTCGCCGACGTCGTAACGATTCCTTTCAACGATATCGAGGGCGCCGTCAGCCTGATACGTGAACATGGCCGGGATCTTGCCTGTGTATTGGTCGATCCGATGCCAAACCGCGCGGGGCTCGTACCCGCCGATGGGGCCTATCTCGAAGCGCTGCGGCAGGCGACGCGCGAGGTCGGCGCGCTACTGATCTTCGATGAGGTGATATCTTTTCGTCTCGGTTATCACGGCGCCCAGGGGCTGTGGGGCATCGATCCTGATCTCACCACGCTTGGAAAGATTATCGGTGGTGGATTTCCGGTCGGTGCAATCGCCGGCAAGAAGGAGGTGATGGCCGTGTTCGATCCACGCCATGGCAAGCCGGCTTTGCCTCATGGCGGGACGTTCTCGGCCAACCCGGTCACGATGCGAGCGGGGCTCGCGGCTATGGAGCTCTTGGACCGGAGCGCGTTCACGCGGCTGGATGCGACCGGCGAGGCCGTACGAAAAGGCATCAACGACGCATTCCGCCGTCATGGCGTGCCGGGCACCGCGGTCGGTCTCGGCTCGCTCTTGAAATTGCACTTCGCCGACCGTCCGATCCGCGACTATCGCTCGGCTTACATGAGCGAAACCGACGTCAAACGACAAAGCGTATTCAACCTCGAGTTCCTCAATCGCGGCGTTCTCGCCGCTGGCTACGGGTTGATGGCGCTTTCGCTGCCGATGATGGACGCGGATGTCGAAAGCATCGTCCGCGCGGCCTCGGATGCGCTTGCACAGGTCGCGTCCAAGACCTGACGCGCCCTTGAGTTCTGAAAGTTGGTAAGTCTTGCGTGGGGCCATCGGGCTCATCACGCCAGGAAACACTATTGTCTGAAATAGGTGCGAGAATGGCCCTCAAGGTTGATCCGATTACGCGGTCCGTTGTTCAGCATCGGTTGAGCTCGATCGTTGCCGAAATGGGCGAAGCGATGCTTCGCACCTCCTACTCGCAGATCCTCAATTCGAGCCGCGACTTCTCATTGGCGATCTGCGACGTTCAGTCCCGCCTGATCGCCCAGGCCGACCACATCCCGGTCCATGTCGGCGCACTGCCCTGGGCGACGCGCGCGGTGGAGGAGCGCTTCAAGGATGTCGCGCCCGGTGACGTCATCCTGATGAATGATCCCTATCACGGTGGCAGCCATTTGCCCGACTTGACCGCGTTCGTACCGGTCTTCGACGGTGACCGGAGGCTGTTCTGGAGCATCGTGCGTGCACACCAGAGCGACATCGGCGGCGCAACGCATGGCGCCTATAACCCCGGCGCGACCGAAATCTGGCAGGAGGGGCTGCGCATTCCTCCGATCAAGCTCTACGAGGCCGGCCGGCAGCGCGAGGACATTCTCGATATGTTGGCACTGAATGTGCGCAACGCCCACGATTTCCGCGGTGATCTTGCCGCCATGATCGGAGCCGCGCACATGGGCGAGCGGCGAATGGGACGACTGTTCGCCGAATTCGGCGCGCCGGTAGTCGAGGCCGCGATCGAATCCATCCTTGATGCCGCCGAACAGCAGACGCGCGCCGTGGTCTCGACCTGGACCGATGGCGTGTTTTACGGCGAGGCCTTCCTCGATGACGACGGCCATGGCCGCTGCGATATCCGGATTGCTGCCAAGGTCACGAAAAGGGGTAGCGAGATCGAGGTCGACCTGTCGGAGTCAGACCCGCAGAGCACAAGCTTTGTCAATTCGTCGCACGCCAATATGCATGCGGCAGTCGTGATGGCCTTTGCCTATCTGATTGACGCCGAAATTCCCAAGAACGCCGGCGCGCTGCGGCCGCTCACGGTGCTCGCCAAGCAGGGCACGATTGTATGGGCGGATCCCGGCCGCCCGGTGACGCTCTGCACCAGCCATCCGTCCAACGAGATCGTGGAAGCGGTGATCAAGGCACTGTCAGGATCTTGCCCGGATCGAGCCATGGCAGGGTGGAGCCGGCGTTTCCGTATCGCTGTGCAGGGCGAGGATCCTCGCAGCGGGCGCAGCTTCATCTGGCATATGTTCCAGGCGCGCCCGGGCGGTGGCGCTTCTTCTCGCGGTGATGGCTGGTCTTCGATCGGTGAATGGCACACGGTCGGTGGCCTCAAGTTCGGCAGCATCGAGGTCGCGGAAGCACGCTTCCCTCTTCACTTCCGCCATCATGAGTATCGACCCAATTCGGGCGGTGACGGTCAATTCCGCGGCGGTCTCGGTGTCAACCTCGATCTCGTCTTCGAAACCGAGAAGCTGTCGCTTGGCAACACCGCAGGCGATGGAGCCCGGCATGGCGCGTGCGGCATGCTCGGCGGCAAGGACGGCGCTCCGCATCAATATCGCCTGCTATCGGCTGGCCGGCCGCCGCGTGTGCTGCGAACCAAAGAAGTCGGAATCGAAATTCACCCGGGAGATTGCCTCGAAGTGCGCTCGGCCGGCGGCGGAGGATGGGGGCCACCCGAGCGACGTACGCAGCAAGCACGCCAGCGCGATGAGGTACAGGGCCTCGTCAGTCCAGGCACAACGACAGAAGTGGTCAAGTAAAGATGTTGACGATTGGCATTGACGTTGGCGGCACGTTTACTGATCTGGTCGCGATCGACGCGACCGGGCGCACCGTGTTCGCGAAATCTCCTTCCACGCCGCAGGACCAGTCGATCGGCGTAATGACCGGCCTCAACGAGCTCGCGCGACGCCTCGATATGTCTCGTGCCGATATGTTGGCGGCAACGCAGCGGCTGGTGCATGGCACCACGGTCGCGACGAACGCGCTGCTCGAACGCAAGGGCGCAAAAGTCGCACTGCTGACCACGGAGGGCCACCGCGACATCATTGAGATGCGGGAGGGATTGAAGGGCAATCGCTATGATCTGCGGACCCCACCGCCGGAGCCGCTGGTGCCGCGCGAACTCCGCTTTGGCATTCGCGAGCGGCTGCGGCCGAATGGCGACGTGCTGCTGAAACTGGACGAGGGATCACTAAGTGAGGCCATCGCGGCCATCCGCGCCTCTGGCGCCACTTCGGTCGCGATCTGTTTCCTGCATGCCTATCGTAATCCCTCCCACGAGATCACGGCCGCAGAGCGGATTGCACGCGAACTGCCCGGAGTGAGCGTGTCGCGCTCCAGTGACGTGTTGCCACAGATCAAAGAGTACGAGCGCGTCTCCACCACGATCGTGAATGCCTATGTCGGTCCTGCCGTGCGGCACTATCTGACACGGCTTGAGCAACGCTTGTTCGAAGCGGCGTTCAAGGGGAGCTTGTTCATCATTCTCTCGAATGGCGGCATGGCGCCGATCGAGGAAGCCGGGCGTCTCGCGGCGGCGACCGTGCTGTCAGGTCCTGCAGGCGGAATCTCCGGTGCCCGGAGGTGTGCGGAGCTGCTGGGAATGCCGGATCTGGTGCCCTTCGATATGGGAGGCACGAGCACCGATATCTCCTTAATCGCGGACGGACGCGCGACGCTGTCGGCTGATGGCGGGCTGGCGGACCAGCGCATCGCGCTGCGCAGTCTGGATATCGCCAGCATTGCGGCGGGCGGGGGCTCGATCGCCAGTGTCGACGCCGGCGGCAATTTCCATGTCGGCCCCGAAAGTGCCGGCGCGATGCCCGGCCCAGCCTGTTATGGCAACGGTGGTACGCAGCCGACCGTGACCGATGCAAATATCTTGCTGGGTTATCTCGATGCGGCCGCCTTCATGGGGGGACGGCGTCCGCTCGATCGTGCGGCGGCGGAAGCAGCAATCGATCGCCTTGCAGCTTCGCTTGGGGTGACGCGCATCGAGGCGGCTGCCGGCATCTATCGGCTCGTCAATCTGAAAATGGCGGACGGTATCCGACTGATGACCTTGCGGCGCGGTGTCGATCCGCGCAAGTTCGCGCTCCTCAGCTTCGGCGGGGCTGCAGGCCTGCACGCAGCCGAGGTCGCGCGCGAGCTCGAGATGACGCGCATCATAGTGCCTACCGCAGCCTCCGTACTCTCGGCGTGGGGGATGCTTACCAGCGACTTGCGGTATGAGGTCAGCCGCACTCACCTTGAGACAGGCGCCCGGACGACCGCCTCTGAGATTCGAAACATCTTTGCCGATCTGGACGTGCAGGCAACCGAACGGCTCCGCAGCTGGTTCGACGGGCCCATTATGACCGAGCGGTCCGCCGAGATGCGCTATGGCGAGCAGGTGTTCGAGGTCGATGTACCGCTCAGCGATTTCGACCTTAACGCGCCATCCTTGATCGCCGAGCTCGAAGAGCGCTTTCATCGTCGTCATGAGGAACTTTATACTTACGCCTCCCGCGATCAGGAGGTCGTATTCGTCAACGCACGGCTTGCCGCTGTTGGGGCCGTTCCTCGAATTGAACGATCCAATAAGCCAATGCCCATGTCCGAACCAATCCTATCGCCTGCAGGCAAACGTCAGGTCTTCTTCGGTGCTTGGCGCGAAGTGCCGGTCTATGCACTGGAGAAATTGCGTTTCGGGCACGTGCTGGAAGGCCCCGCGATCATCGAAGCGGAGACGACGACAATTGTCATCAATGGTGGGGATCGTGCGACGGTTAACCCACTCGGATGGCTAGATATCGAACTTGGATCTGCGAAAGTGTAGGGCGGCCAGATGCCGATCTGGCAGCATTGGTAGCTACCTGGTTGAGGCGAGACCCGGTGGTCTGCCCAGCTGACCTGAAGCCCAGTGCATCGCTCGAGACGAGGCATTTAGGGCTGAGTCCGTTGGTCAACCAGATAGCAACGAAGCTCCGCCAGCCTTCTATGTGGACGCAGAAACAAGCAGCATCATGGGGCGCTCCAATTCCTCCGCTAGTTCCGGCATCTGCTGGATCTGCTTGGACGTTGGAGCAAACTCTTTGATCCGAAGAATTTGAAAGCCTCCATCAATCAACGTATTCAGCGTCGTGCCAAGCGTCCTGTGGTACTTCAGAACACCCTTGGCGAACCAATCCGTTCGACGTTCACCCTCAAGGGAGTATTGGTTGACGGGCCACGTCTTACGACCCTCCTCATCACTGATCCAGTGCGGATTTGCCGCTGCCATGAAGATCGGATGCTCGATTGTGAAGATCAAATGTCCGCCAGAGATCAGGGCTTTGCGGATCACCTGCGTGAGACGGGAAAAATCCTGAACATAGTGAAAGGCGAGCGCGCTGTAGGCAAGGTCAAAAGACCCTGCGGGCAACTCCAAAGAGTCCAAATCGGCGATGCAATAGCTGATCCCCGCGTCCGCTGTATCTGCCTTGGCGCGCTCGATCATGTTCCGGGATAAGTCGAGACCAAGGACAGAGGCGGCGCCTTGCTTGCGCATCCAGCGTGAGGCCCAGCCGAAGCCACAACCGAGATCGACGACACGCTTACCAACAAGGTCGGGCAGCATGGCTCTGATTTCTGGCCACTCAGGCGCGTCGTCCAGCCCTCGCACCTGTCGGGGTAACTGGCTATAGCCAGCAAAAAAATCGGGATTGTCGTAGATGTTCTGCGCCACACCGCTCTCCAGTGATGAGAGACAAAGCGCATTCTAGCGCAAATCCCGCGGCCCTCGAGCCAACCTTCGGCTAGGGCACATTAACCGGTGGTATCGGCCCGGTCGCGCGCGGCACGAATCCTTCCTGATGGCGCCCGCGTGCCGCCAACACAATCGCAAAAGCCACAAGGATGATCAGAAGTCCGCGCATGCTCAAACGTACCCATAAACCTGTCGCCTATGACGCGGCTCGCACCTGGTGCGAGCGGGCTCAAGCGATGGGGGCCGAAGGTGAGCCTCCTCGTGCCTGAATTCTCAGAACTCTATAGTTTCTGTGTTCGTCGTGAGACCGCGAACGACGCGGTGATCACGCTGGAAAAATGCGTATTATCACTGCAACCGCAGGAATAACGCACTGAATTCCGAATAGTGATTGAAGTTGTCGCCGAGTGGAATCAGATGATTCGATTAAGCACGCCTACGCTGCATTGAGGATGATCATGCGCAAGACGCGAGCAGTCATGGAATTCGACCAGGCTCAGCTATGAGGCATATCAGGCATTCTGCAACGGAGCTGTCGAAGTCGAAGAAGATCCTGAGACAAGCCAGTTCCTGCAGATACTCAGGGCTGGCTTTTTCATCGTGGACGACGATTTCGACGAGCTCGGCTATCTCCGAGGTCGCGTGCAGGCCGCGCGCTTTGATCCCGAAGAGCTGGCGCTTGTCATAGCCCCCACAATGGGGTGGCAACTTCGGCTGCCACTACTGCTTCGAAGATCGTCCAGATCGTCCTCTGTCCAGTGAGGCAGAAGCCCAGCGCCTGGATTACGTCGCCAAGCGGCTCCCAGGAAGAAAATCCCTCGCAGTCCAATGGTTCGGTGGCGAACCACTAAAGGCGCTTGGCCAGCTCGATCGCATATCTCGGCGACTGATGGCGATCGCGCAGGAGCGAGGCATCCGGTACTCCGCCGCGATCGTGACGAACGGTTATCTGTTGAGTGGAGATACGCCAGCCCTCCTGAAGGACCTCGGGTGCACACCGCTCAGATCACTCTGGATGGTGACAAGCAACTCCACGACAGGACTCGTTCGGCAGGAAAGGGACTGAGCTCCTTTGAAGCTATTCTCTCCAACAGTGAACTGGCGGCAGCCTGCATCGAAATCAAGCTCCGCATTCGTGTCGCTCCCTTCAGTGTCGATCGCGTGAAGCGGCTCCTCACGGACGTGGCTGAGCGCGGTATCGGAAATCTGGTCAAGGAACTCTATTTCGCTCCTCTCTTCGACTACAATCCGGATCCGCTGGCGACACAGTTCAAGTCGGATACAAAGCGCTTCTTCGATTCGCGAAGCTTTGCTGCAGTCGAATTGGAGCTGTTCGGCGAGCTCAAGAGACTGAGATTTCCCATGCCGGACCTGTTGCGTGCCCCATTCAGCGTCTGCACCGCAGTCCAGGAAAATGCCGTTGTAATCGGGCCTAGCGGCAATCTCTATATATGCTATTTCGAATTGGACGATTCCGCCCGCTCAGGAGGTGACGTGCGTTCCGGCATCTCAGCCTCGGATCATCTTGCCGGCTGGCTGAATCATGAAATAGCTCGCGATGACGAATGCAGGTCGTGCAAGTTTTTTCCGATCTGCTTTGGCGGCTGTACTCACAAATGGCAGAAGGGGGCCGATAAGGGAAACATCTGTACCCGGCTCAAGTTAAATGCCGACGGTCTGCTGCCGCTCATGTACACTGGGACCGTCGCAGGGCCATAGGAGCTGCGTATTCGACAATTCTGGTCATCAGCCAGATGGGTAAGCTCCACAACGAGCCGCCTACTGGGCCTGCGTGCTTTCCCAGTCGTCCGGAGGTCGAACACCTTCCCTTGCGACGAAATTGAGAACCCCTGGTGCGGCGCCCGAAATTGATCGTTCCAGCGCTGCGATCGGCGCGGCAATGTCCCGCTCCGTTGGTGCCAGGGCATCCCTCGAAAAGCGACTGTCCATGAGTGAATGCGCTCCCGCAAGGTCAAGATGGTTCAGCCCGAAAGCGTGCCCCAATTCGTGAGTCATGATGGGCACCAGGTTGATACAGCCATCATCGAGCTCGAAAGCGAGCTGCTTGGTCGGACCGAATTTCAACTCCGCGCGGTAGCATTTGAATTGCTTCATATTCAGGGCAATAGTGCGCCCCTCAATTTTGGCTCGTGCCAGAACCAGCGGAAAACGCGGGAACAGCTCATCATCTTCGAAGCCCAGCTCGATTACGAAGGTGGTGTTCTGCGGGCACTGCAATCTGATAACCTGCGGCGGTATCACGAGCGAAATCCATTCGGGCTCGTGCTCGTCCTCTTCTTGAGAAATGCACTCACATTGCTGGGGATTTGCGCGGTGCGGTCGATCGATGTGACCCACAGGGACACCGTCTGAAAAGCCTGACGGACCTGCTCGCCGAAAGCATCGATATTGAAGCCGGCAGGCATTCCTCCCTTTGGCTGCAGAACAAAGGAAAAGCCGTTTGTAAGAATCCGGTTGCTGAAAGGCGTGCCGTAGTCGAACGCGACAGCCCATTGGCGAGGCTCTCTGCAGAACGAGAATGGGACCTCATAAGTCAGGGATTTCGTTTCGGGTCTTCCAGCCCAGCGCGGCATCCGCCACCTCGAGGTTACTGGCGAGAAAGTTTCGTGCATGGTTGCCATCTCTGGAGGTCAGTTTGCGCTGCAGGCCGGCACGTTGGGACTGCCGTACGCTGTTACGGCAGTATATCCGTTCGGCAACGAGCAGATCACGATTGACCGCAACACCATGAAGGTGATCGCAACGCAATTCACGTTCAGTGACGTCATAAAGAGAGCCGCAAAGTCCGAAGACCCCATTGGACGGCTGGCATTTCACAGCGACATCTACCGGGATATTTCCGGGATCATCTGGTTGCGCAGTTCGATCGGAAATGTTTCGACAATCCGGCACGATCTCGTCTATGTGCAGCGCGGCGCGCGCCCCCTACCCAGACGCAGGGCGCGGTGGTCTGAGGAATACTACCCGCTAGCCGATGCACTGCTTCGCGATCGGCGAGGATGATTGTCGCCTTCCGGCGAGGACAAGGGTCACAGTTGAGCTGGCCGTGCTTGCCAGCGAATGTTGGCCGCTGAAGACGTCCTGGAGGCTCATGAGCTCGACGCTTTCTGGAGCCGTTCAACGTTTCGCGCGGCCACTTGCGCTGGTGTTGCACCAACGAGCTCCTCGTACAGGCGAGGATCAGTCGCGCCTTCGGTGTTGATCAGAAGGACCCGTGCATCAGGCCCAAGATGAATCCTGGCGCGCAATGTCTGATCGGAAGCAACCTTCAGCAATCCTGCGAGGCCAACACCGCCACTTTCGCCTGCAACCATAGCCGGGTCGCCGCCCCTGGGGTTTGCCAGACGCTTCATGATGCTGATCGCGTCCTCGTCATCGACCGTCATGAAGGCGTCGGCAGCGCGCGAAAGGATGCGCCACGCGATGAGGGAGGGTTCATAGCATTCGAGCATCGCCATCACTGTTGACTGCCCATGATCCACCTTGATCGGATGGCCAGCTCGAGCGCTTTCAAACAGGCAGGCTGCGCGCGAGGGCTCGACAACCGTGAAGAACGGCCTCTTGTCACCAGAGAGAACCGAGAAATGTCCTGCAATGGAAGCGGCGACGCCACCTACGCCGGCCTGGACGAACATGTGCGTCGGGGGCTCGGACAGCTGATGCAGCGCTTCGCTCAGGAGGGCGGTGTATCCCTGCATCACCAGGCCCGGGATACGCTCGTAGCCGGGCCAGGACGTATCAGATACCGTGATCCACCCCTTATCTGCGGCAACTCGGGACGCTTCGGCGACCGAGTCATCGTAGTTGCCATTGACGCGGATCATCTGCGCGCCAAAACGGGCGATGGCGGCGACACGCTCGTCGCTGACGCCCGAGTGAACGAATATGGCGCACTTCGCGCCAACCAGCTGGGCACCTTGCGCGACTGACCTGCCGTGATTGCCATCGGTGGCGCAGGATACCGTCATCCCCCGTGCTATGGCCTTCACTTCAGGTGATTGGAGCTCGGACGCGTCAATGGCTCGGCCGAGCCTCCGACCTGTCTCCTCCAGCACCAGGCGGATCACGGCATAGGATCCGCCCAAAGCTTTGAAACTGCCAAGTCCGAGTCGGTGACCTTCGTCCTTCAGATGGATCGAGCCCACGTCGATCTCACGGGCAAGGCCCGGCAGCGAGACGAGCGGCGTTGCCTTGTAATCGTCGCGATGCGCAAGAAACCGCTCTATCTCGCGGGCGGCTTCCACACTGAGCATGTTCGCATCCGAAGCGTCCAGAAGCGCGCGGTGATCCGTGTTCCGGTTGAGAAGCAACATGGTTCGACTTTCCTGCGTCGCTGATGACGCGATATCAGATAGCTCATTGGCGACGATAAAAGCGCTGCATTTTGCGGCCGGTTATGCAAGATTGGCTCGCTGAGCCTTGGAACAGGGGCAGGAGAGCCAGAAGATGCTCTGACAAGGGGCTTGGCAAGGTCCCCGGCGTCCGGACGACCAGGGAGGGACGAGGTTGGCCGAGAAGAGTGAGCTGAGGACAGGTGGGCCTGATTGCTTTGATCTGGCAATTCTCGATATCCTGCAACGGGACAACAAGACTCCCCAGCGCGCAATAGCGGAAGCTGTCGGGCTTTCGGCGCCGGCTGTTCAGCGGCGGATCAGGCGGATGGAGGCAACTGGAACGATCGTTGCAAACGTTGCGATTGTTGATCCGTCCAGCGTGAGGCGCGAGATCACCGTGTTTGTCGAAGTCGAGATGGACAGCGAACTTGGTCACATGCACGACCAGGCAAAGCGTGCCTTCAGCGAAGCTCCTGAAGTCCAGCAATGCTACTATGTGACTGGCGAGGTCGACTTCATCCTGATCATCACTGTTGGCACAATGTCCGATTACGAAGCTCTCAGCAGACAGCTGTTCTTCGGGAATAACAATGTTAAACGGTTTCGAAGTTTCATCGCCATGGATCGCGTCAAGACAGGTCTTTCTGTTCCCGTGCTGGACGTCCCTGCCACGGACGGTGGTCCCGGCGACTAGCGCGTTCAACGCAGCCCTCAATCGGATTCGCATCACGCCTTCCGGCATGACGCGCCGGAAATCCTGAGCCCATCCTGAATGCCGTGCAGCGATGTCGGATGCGGCCGCAGGCTCACGACTGGGCACGGTACTGCCTGCGCAGGTCATTTTGATCTATCACATGGTGCGAGAACCGAAGTATATCCTGGAACCGGAGAATCGAGGGATGTTTGGAAGAAGGCGGCGAGCAAGAATCCTGCGCGAGAACGAGGCCAGGGAGGCCGAGGCGCGCTTCGAGCGGAGCAAACGTGCCGGAAGGGCCATTTACGCCCGGATCGCTGAACTGAAGAACCTGCCGCGTGAAAACCTGCCGGACGCGGTGTTTCTGCTTTTCATGGAGGCAAAGCAGCAGAGCGAGCTGATTCGGCGATCGATCAGGGACCGTACCCGCTATGACTTCAGTTTCGGGGGCATGATCGATGGCGATCTCGCGGCCTGCCTTGCGGAGGGCGCCGCCTGTGCGCTACGGGATCACGTCACCAGTCCGCAGACATTGTTCGAGGCGATATCTGAGCAATTGCCCGACGTACATTTCACGATCCACGAGCAGGACGCTGTTTCGATGGTTGCCGCGATGATCCGTGAGCAGCGGCTGGAAGGAATCCTGGAAGGCCTGCGCCTTGCCGGCCTGCTGAACAACACGCCTGATCGCCGTCATGCCGTCTCGGAGACCGGCCGTCAATGAAGCGGCCGGGGGCCCGCGACGCGCACGACTGGTCGAGCGTCCCTGCCTTGACGACTCACAGGACTCGGACCGTTACCTTGGCCTTGCCTCCATTGTTTGCATAGAAGCTGTCGTAGACCCATGGCAGGCCGATCACAGCGTCGTTCACGTAGAGGAAGAGTTCGCCGCTTCGCGCAGCCTTGAATGTTGCCTTATAGGCCTGCGGCGTCGTGTTCGGGAGCGGAAGGGGATCGAGGAAATATTCGTCGACGCCGGTTTCACCAACCCGCGCAATGATACGATACCAGGGTCTGAACAGAATGCGCCGCAGGAGAATGGCGGTCCGAAACTTCCATCGATTTGCAAGTTCGATGGTCGACGTGCGGAAACCTGCGGGCGTTGCCGGGCGTCCAGCGTCGTCCCACGGTTCGGTGACCGTGATCCTGATTTCGTAGGAACGGCCCGCAAAGACCTTCAACCCCGTGGGCGCGCAGATCGCTGAAGTCGAGAAGTCACTGCCGTCCTGATCGATCCCCTTGTTGACAGGGATCAGCCTGTCTTCGGGCGTACTCCTGCAGAAAGCTCCCATGGAATCGGCGGCATTAAAAAGGAAATGGCTGAGCAGGGTGGCTCCAACCCAGACTATCGCGATCGCCAGAAGGAGCGGCAGGACGTGTCTCTTTCCCGCTCTGACGAAGAACTGATAGATCGCATTGGTACGAAACCTGTAGATGGCGTCATGGATCAGTCCGGAAAGTGGCTGAGGGGATGCGCGATCGCGCCAGACGATGCGCATCCGATCGTTGATCCTGGCGCTGAGACTGCTGCCGACCGCCATCAGGACGATCACGGCGATGATCCCGCCGGCAAACCATTCGGGATTGCCAGCATACCAGTCCGTCCACCAGTGCAGCGATTTCGGGAGGAAGGACTCGATGAACCGCACCAGTTCAGAAACCATTCTGATCGGCGACTCGAATTCATGCTCCTTGTTGCGGTCGTGGAACAGCCAGAAGACGGCGAGATGCAGCGAGGCCGCCAGCGTCGCAAAATAGGTGATGCGACGCATCCACACGAAGTTCCAGAGCTTTTCCTGTGCGGCAAATCGTGCGGTGGCGCCAGCCCTTGTTTCGAATGTCGCCGGTCCGAGGGGCGTGAGCCTGCCGCTACGAGAAACGATCACGTACTCCGGGGGCAGCCCGATCGGGGCATATGCGTTGCAGCCGCTGTCGATTCGGTCGAAGACGCTTTCGTGGATTTTTGGCAGCTGTACCCTGACGCCCACGGCAGGATCATTGCAGAGGTCGGACACCTTGCGCGGGCCGTAACGGTAGTAGGAGCCGAGGCCGGATCTCGAGTCGTAGAGGCGGCCGTCCTTGTCCTGTGAGGAGTTGATCCACTTCATCGAGTCCGGGTCGGCGAAGGGCGCAGTCTTGAAGATCAGGCCACGTTTGACGGCCTCGTCAACCAGCCAGGAGAGCGGGACGAACGACACCGCGTCATCGGGGTAACCGCCACCCACGTTGGCATGCATGCCGACGAACCAGACCTGGACGAGGCGTTCATCATCGATGCTCGTGGGGATAGCCGGCTTGGTCTCGCCTTCTTCGGTCCACAGAACTGGATGGAAGGTGGTCCGCTCGTCATCCAGCGCAAGCGCATGACGGGCGCAGTTCACGCGCGGACTGAGTACACGGTTCGGGAGTTCGAGCGGCCAGACCCAGTTGCTGATACCTCGGGTCATTTCATCCATCGGCAGGCCATAGGCGGCAACCGTGTCCCAGACACCAATGAACTCAATGGCCGGGATCTGATGCCGAACGATCTTCGCGTAAGCCTTGTTGCCCAGGATGCGGTCGATGATGGGTACCAGGATGTAGTCGCGCAGTCCTCGAAACAGTTTCTCGATGCGCCATATCGAGTGATATCCCTTGGCGCGATAGGCTCTGTAGGCTTTGACCGCTCCGTCGTGCAGTTCCGATTCAGTGTCAGCAATCACGAGCCCCTGTTCGAGAATGAGTGCGGCGAGGACGCGGACGGTGAACGCGCCGCGGCTGAAGCCGAACAGGTAGATCTTCGAATGGTTCTCATGGTCGTAGTTGCGGCAGATGAACTTGTAGGCATCAAGAATATTTCGCTTGAGGCCGAAGCCGAATGCGCCGCCCAGAATGGCCAGCGGAATGAAAGAGGAGGTGCCGACGCCGTCGTCGTACTTCGCGGCCTGGCTGTTGCCTTGCAGGTCCAGCGCCTGAAACATCCGCCAGACGTTCGTGCGCCAGACGCTTGAAGCGGCATTACCGGTACCATCGGACAGGATGATAATCTTGGGGCTGGCCATTCAAAGGCCCTCCGATAATTAAAAAAACAAACGAGATCAGCGTAGCACGCCGGAAGAGGAGATCAACCTTGGATCGTCTAGCGAACAGAATGCATGCACCGCAGAATCGGAAGAGGACTCTTTCCAGGATCAGCGCGAGAGCGTGCAGACGGACGGTAGCAGACATCCAGACGGGCGATCGGATTTACGGCCAGCAGCGTTCCGACGATGTGTGGCCTTCGTATGTGAGGCTCGGTCCACCTCAGAGCTGCTGCTGCAAATAGCCCGATAGCCCATCGACGATGATGCCAAATCCAGAATGCATGTTCGTAACGAAGGACCGTGGCCCGCCGACTGTCGCGCGAGAGCGCGACAGTCGGCGGGCCCACTCAACTGCGCTTTCCGGTGCACCGGGCTAGCGCTGCCCATCCGTCAAGTACTTCGCCTGATCCGGATAACACTTCGAGAACTGGAGCCTAGTCAGCCTCGACGAAAAATGCGTCGCAACCTCGCACAGGTGCTGTGGTGAAATCCGTCGAAAACGACAGCTCTGATGCGGAATTCAAGCATAACGCCGTGCGTCTGCCGCTTATTGCAGCGCCCTGTCAGTGCCGAGACGGGGCGCGCGTCACAATCGATACCGATCCGGCGGAGACCTCGAATTTCGCTTTGCGCAAAGCGCACTTTCAGCCGGCTGGCGTAGTTGGTCTTCCTCATGACGACCCTGCGTAACCGAACTCTCGATTAAGAGTATGCTCACCCAGGTACTGCGATGCTACAGCGCGCAGCGCGCCGATTACGGAGAGAGAATGGCCCTGTCGTCAGAAGATATGAGGTTCGCGATCCTTGACGCGCGGGAGCGGCACAAGGCGCAGGTCGATCTGATGCATGCCAACGATCGTCAGGCACTCGGCATTCTCCAGCTCTATGTCGCATTGGCCGGAGCGTCTCTGTCAGGTGCAGCCGTGATCCTTCTCGCCGGCACGAATAGTCTGCCGCGGCCTGTCGGCTTCGGCTTGGCCGGCTTCAGCATAACGATCATTCTCGGCACTGTGCTGGCGCTGCTCACGATGTGGCCGGTGTGTGCAAAGAAAATGCGTTTTTGCAAAAGTAATGAAGAGAAACGGCGTCCCGGCACGGAAAAAGGCCTGCGCAGAACCTGCGCTGTGATGCAGAATTCGCCTGGGCCGCTGCCAGTTGGGGAGCCGGTCAATACATGAGTTGCAGGCTGCGGTGTCAAACTTCCTGAGGCGCCCGGCTGTACGGCATCAACTCCTCGCCAAATGTTGAGGTGTTCTGATTGCAGATGCCGAAGGCGCTGCCTGGCGGGAGCCGTCGGCGTTCCGCAGCACCTGCCGCTCATGTTGGATTTCAGTGGCGCGGTGAGTTTCAGGTGCCGATCAATAGGGATCCATCTCAATATTGCATCTCTTGGTTGAATGAGTAATTACCTGAGACAGAGAGCCGTCCCGAAGGCTCTTGGAGGAAATATATTGGCCGACTATTTCGAAATCGATTTTCTGGATGTTGAAGCGAAAAGCAGCGGCGACGCCATTTGCGTCCGCTATGAGTTGAACGGTCAGACCTTCATTCATGTCGTCGACGGGGGTTACCAGTCAACTGGCGAAAAGGTCGTCAACTTCTTGAACAAGTACTATGGGAATCCGAAGCGCATCGACCATGTTGTTGCCACTCACAACGACGGCGATCATGCCGGAGGCCTGCAGCGAGTCCTGGAAGACTTTGAGGTCGGCGCGCTCTGGATGTTGCGACCTTGGCTCTATGCCGCGGAGCTTCTCTCCCGGTTCAAACGCTTCACAACAGCGGAGGGACTGGAGAAAGCGCTGAGGGAAGCCTACTCCAATCTCGTCGCTCTCGAGGAGATCGCTGTTCAAAAGGGGATCCCGATTTATGAGCCATTTCAGGGCAGTACGA
The DNA here is from genome assembly GCF_045571415.1 of Bradyrhizobium sp. LMG 9283. Classification (NCBI taxonomy): domain Bacteria; kingdom Pseudomonadati; phylum Pseudomonadota; class Alphaproteobacteria; order Hyphomicrobiales; family Nitrobacteraceae; genus Bradyrhizobium; species Bradyrhizobium sp. LMG 9283. The sequence continues at coordinate 6,753,976 of NZ_CP120691.1, read as the reverse complement.
TCGGTGCTTTTCGGGTGATGGCTCCGACCCGCTCGCGCTTCCTGGATCTGGTCGTATCCTCAGATAAAACCCCCGAGGAGAAAAGCCTGCTCGAGATCGCACGCGATGCTGTTGTTCGTGTAGCGAAGGAGGCGGCCGCGCTTGCAAAGGCCGCCTGGGGTGACGAATATTTCCCGGCGGGCGAGACAAGCAACGAAAACGAGATGAGCGTCGTTCAGTATGCCTATCTCAATGAATGCAAGATCCTGCTCACCGGCGATACGGGACGCACCGGACTCAAGGAGGTCATCGATTATGCACCCTTGGTCGGGTTGACGTTGCCTGGCATCGATCAGTTTCAAGTTCCTCACCATGGCGGACGCCACAACGTTACGACCGAATTGCTGGATCAGCTCCTGGGCGAAAGGAAGGCGGCGCAGGACGGCAAGACCACCTTCACCGCGGTGATCAGCTCGGCCGAGGCCGACGAGGATCATCCCCGCAAATCCGTTGTGCGGGCCATGCACCATCGTGGAGCGCATGTCATCTCGACCGAAGGCTCCAACAAGCAGACCTCAAGGAATGCCCCGGAGCGTGACGGCTACAGCCCCGCCGAGTGCCTGCCCTATCCAGACGAACAGGAAGACTGAGATCATTGTGCTCGCTTCACAGCGCGCCTCTACACGCAGCAAGCGGCTGCAACTGTGTGAAGCACGTCGCTCCTGTCGCGAACACGAAGCGGATGATGGCGATCGTGCCGCCACTGCGCCACTCTCTGGAGCATGCGAACATTCCACACCACGGCAAAGGTGGCGGTTGCCTGGATTGATTGCGGACGCTGATTGCTCAGGGTTCGTGAAACCCGGTCTTCTCGCAAGCAGGCAAATGTAAGGGTTTGCGCAAGAGGCCAGGATAAGCCCATCAGTGAGCAGGAACAATGAAATGGTCGAGAAGAAGTCGAACGAGAAATCGCTCAAGGATCAGAACACTTCATCCCTGATCACGATCCTGGTTGTCAACATTGCCATTTTTGCTGTTGCACTGAAGACTGATCAGCTTCTGGCGGCCGACTACGAAGAAATGCTCAAGCATTGGCAGGCGCTCATACCTGCAGGATTGTTGGCTGTGCTCATCGGTGTGATCAACGGTGTGCTGGATGTTCAGACCAAGGCCCGACTGGTGTTCTGGCGCTGGCACGATCCTCTGCCAGGATGTCGGGCGTTCTCCTACCATCTTCATCGCGATCCGCGGATCGATGTCGCCGCGCTGAAGTCGAAGGTGGGCCCGTTCCCGGCAACGCCGAGCGAGCAGAATGCTCTCTGGTACAAGATCTACAAATCGGTAGAAAACGATCCGCGCGTGCTGCATGTCCATCGCCTGTTCCTGCTGACGCGCGACTATGCCGGCATGGCGTTCATGCTGCTGATCGTCTTTGGCGGAATCGGCGTTGTTGCCATGCAGACGTACAGGACGGAGCTGCTGTATGCGGCAGCACTCCTCTCGCAGTTTGTAGTCAGCGCAATGGCTGCAAGGAATTATGCCGTTCGATTTGTGAATACCGTGCTCGCTCTGAAAGCAGCAACATGATTCGTTGAATTGGCAGGCCAGACGACATCCTTCCGCGAACGTCGACCCGATGTTTTGAAGCGGCCATGTCGACGAGTTTCACGTAGCCGCCTGGCAAGGAAGAACTTCCTTCGCTCCGGCATCCGGTCGACGCCGAAGACGGGATTCATCCTTCAGGCAGGCGCGGCCGGTGAAATGACGGTGGCGACAGCGGCTGAGCTGGACCGGCTGCTCTCTTCCGTAAAGGCGAGTCGGTGTGCCTTCATACTCGATTGCTGCTATGCGGAAGCTGTAATTGCGGGAATGCAGTTCTTCAAGGCTCTCGACGGCACCGAGGCGCGGCTCTTCATTGCTTCGTCGCGCGCGGATCAGCTCACCTGGGAGGATGATGAGGCGAAGCATGGCGTCTTCACGGCGCACCTCATCGACATGCTGAACGCTGGCGACGCGTTCCGCCCGACCATCGACCCTGACCGCGTCGAGGTTGATTCCGAATTGTTTCCCTTTCTGTGTGAACAGGTCCCGCTCTACGTTCTCGACCACAAGGGCGCCAGACAGGAGCCAATCAAGGGAGGCATCTCGAGTTCGGCGATGACCCTTCCGACGGCGCGCCTGGCGCGCCGCATCCGCCAACGCACTGGGCTCGGAACAGCGCTGCGGCGCTTGCGACAGATCGCGGCGACGGGAATAGCCTGCCTTCTGATCGGGCTCGGACTGACCTACGTTCTCTCCTACTATGCCGAGGTCGACCGGTCCGGCGAAATCGTATTGCGCAACGGTACGCGTTGGCTCGAGCCGCTATTCCGCTACGTCCCGACACTTCGCACTCGGACTGGGATTGATGTCTCGATGCTGTCCCCCGATACGCAATCGAGATATCCGGTCCAATCCGGAAGCCTGGGCGGTGTGTGGACCCATGTCTCCGAAGCAGGCTATAGGGCCTGGTTCGACCAGCTTCGAGGGCTTGTGGAGCCGAGGGCCAGAGAAAGCCTTGATGCTTACATCCTGAACACGGCAAACCAGCAGATCCGCGGCGATCCGAAGCACACCAGCGCACCCGACCCACCTAACCGAACATAGCATCTCGCAGCCGGCTTGCCGTTCTGGTAGCGCCGCGCGATTTACGCCAGCAACTCCCGCTGACGCGCGTCACGTCGCGCTTTGAAAGCAGCGACGAAGGCCTCAAGGCCAGCCGAGGTTAAACCGTTCTCAGTGACGAGACCCAGCCGCGTGAGGTTGACCGTCTCGATCAGGCTGTCGCCATGCGTGGAACCTCCGCCGAACAGCTTAATGACAATTCTCTGCTCCTTGCGAGTCAGCTTGTTCCAGAGCGTCAAGTCCGGCATCTCATGCCTCACGCGAATCGCTGCATGACACTGATGAATTAGCCGATCACCCAGAGGCGAAATCGTGACAGCGGCCTCAACGCTGTGAGTAGAGGCTATTTTTTGCAGATGCCCTGATGGTACCGAGCTCGCAACGCGGCGATGATCGTCGTGCACGGAGCCGACCCGCGCTAGAAAATGCGAGTTCGCTTGCGTATCTTACATCGCCCGACGCTCGATCGCCAACACCTTGCGCGCGAGCCGACTGGCGTAAGCGGGAAGTGGCGCGAATGCGCCGCGATTCTTGAAGATCGCCTGATGCACGCATCCCAGTGTCTTTGGTTCGTCCAACTCTGGTCTTGACGGCTATGCGGGGCTCAGGCGAGGACAGTACATACTCTACATTCACCCATAATTCATTTGGCAGGCCCGCAATTCTGATCCGCCCGCAAGTGCCCCTCGTTACCGCAAGCACTTCGATTTTGAGGCCGGATTTTGCTCGATGCTGTTGAATTGAGCTTTGCAAGAGATCCCGAACTGGCGGAGCTAATCAATGCTGTCAGCCCATCAACGAAGCTGTGCTTCCCGCAAGCTCATCGATCCCGGCAGCTTCGAATGAAACCCTAATATTCCGGGCTGCACTCACTGCGGCACTTCTTCGCGAGCTGGTGTATCAATCGCAAGGTCGATGGCCGCCTCGAATTGCCGCCGAAGCTGATTCAGGAGCGCCTTGGTCATTCGAGCATCGCGATGACCCTGGATATCTACGGTCACCCTGTTGCCGCGTCATGATGACAGCCGGAACTGGCCGCAGCGGAGCGGGTAATGCTAGGTTTATGTTTAAGCAGTTGAAAATGTTGATGCTTTTTCTTAGCTATGTCGTCGCTCGATGACATTTCGGAATGTCGCCGAACGATGACTTTTTCGGTTGTCAGCGAATGGTGACATACGCTAACGTAAGCGAACGCTGACATTTGGATTGCCCATGCTCATACGTACACCTGCCGAGCTCGGCGCCGTCATTCGCGACAAACGCAAACGCCTCAAGCTCGACCAGTCGACACTGGCCAAGCGCATCGGCGTCAGCCGTCAATGGGTGATCGAGGTCGAGCACGGACATCCGCGCGCAGAGCTGGCGCTTGTCCTCCGCGCTCTCGACGTCCTCGGCATCCCTGTGGACGCAAACAGTGAAACGCCCACCAGCCGCGGGTCAACCTCCGCGGTTGATATCAACGCCATCGTTACCAAAGCCAAGAAGGGCAAAGCATGACGAGTGAACTTGTCGCGCTCCTGGACGGCAATGAAGTTGGCCGGGTGCACAGCGATGCCCGCAGCCGGCTGACCTTCGTCTATAACGACGACTGGCGCGGATCAGCGGGAGCTTACCCTCTCTCGCTGTCCATGCCCCTCGCGGCACAGGAACACGGCCCTGCCGCCGTGCAGGCCTTTCTTTGGGGGCTTCTGCCGGACAATGAGCGCGTACTCGATCGTTGGGCAAAGAAGTTCCAAGTCTCAGCTCGCAACGTCTTTGCTCTCATTTCCAATGTCGGCGAGGATTGCGCCGGAGCCGTCCAGTTTGTAACGCCGGATCGGCTGGAAGATCTAAAGACAGGCAAAGACGACAAGATCGAATGGCTGGACGAGCCCGAACTAGCAAACCGGCTTCAGGCGTTGCGTGAGGATCATGCTGCCTGGCGTCTGCCCCGCGACACGGGCCAATTCAGTCTTGCGGGCGCCCAGCCGAAAACGGCTCTTACCCTGAAGAACAAGCGATGGGGCATTCCGTCCGGACGCATTCCGACCACCCACATCCTGAAACCGCCGACAGGCCACTTCGATGGTCACGCCGAGAATGAGCATATTTGCCTGCAACTGGCGCGCGAACTCGGGCTGCCGGCCGCTGAAACCAAGGTGATGTGGTTCGAAAAGGAAATCGCGATCGTGGTTGAACGCTACGATCGGCACGTCCGTGGGAACGACATCATCCGCGTGCATCAGGAGGACATCTGCCAAGCCATGGGCATCCTCCCGACCAAGAAATACCAGAACGAGGGCGGACCAACGCCCGCCGATGTGATCGAGCTCCTACGCACCTACTCGACAGACCGCGAGGCTGACCTTGAGACGTTCGTCAGCGCTTTGGGCTTCAACTGGCTCATTGGAGGCTCCGACGCTCACGCAAAGAACTATTCCTTGCTTCTGGCTAGCGGCCCGCACGTACGCCTCGCACCGCTCTACGACATAGCCAGCATTCTTCCTTACGATTACGTCGACCAGCGGAAGGTCAAACTCGCCATGAAGGTCGGAGGCGAATACAAGCTCGATCAAATTGGGCTGCGCCAATGGCAGAAGTTCGCGCGCGAAACGCGGGCTGACGCGGATGTGGTCGTTGGGGCCCTGATCTCCATGGCCGGGCAGATCCCCGACCTCGTGAACGACATCCGCGCGCGCGCGCAAAAGGAGGGGTTGGAGAATGCCGTTATCGAGCGATTGGCAACAGCTTTGACAAAACGAGCGCAGGACTGCGAACGCCTTCTAAAGGGGACCTAGCTTTTGGGGGCTGGCAAATAGACCAGCACCAGCACGCCCGCTCGAACGAGGCCGTGATGTCCGCAAACAACAATAGATCCAGCTTCGAGGGCGACTCGTGGACTACTCGCCCTTGTCTCGAGCCGGGAATCCGATGAAGGCCTGCCCCTTCGCCATCCGGAACTGATCAGGACCTGGTCGGCCTCGAACAAGAAGATGGTCCGCAACTCATCGAGCATTTGATCATTGGTGGGAGGTGAGGGATGCGCAAAGCAAAAATGCATAAATGTTTGCATCTATGCGTTTAATTGCTTCGCCGAATCTACGTATGTCGAGAAAGCAAAATGATTTCAACAGCTAGGCAGTAGTATCGCTGGCCGACACCCGTCGAACCTTCGGGAGCCTAGAGCCGCTGAAGCCAGCGGCGGTGGGATCCCTGCTGCGACTTTCGGAGACTCGACAACGCCGGGACTGGAAAGCGTATCAGGAACATAGTAAGAACTATTCCCCTGGTTGCACCCTATTGAAACGACCCTCAACCACAATATTCTGCCGCATATCATGAGTTTAGGGGCCGACTTGATGAGTCCTTCGGGATGAAGCCGGTCCAAGGAGCAGCGCCCATTGTCCTTGTTCCGCCATTTGCATGACGACGCGTTTCTGGCCTTTTCGCGCGATCACAAACACCTGTACGCAGCGTGTCTGCTCGACCTGCATGAGCGCTTCTTTTCGGGCGCGCCGGCGTTTCCGACGCCCCAACAGGTCGTCCACGCCATCTACGACGTCATGCGAGCGAATCCTGCGTTGTGGAACGAGGGCGATGATTTCGGCGCGCTGCCGGAAATGATCTCGGCGGGCCGCCGCCGCATCCGGAAGGCGGATGTCGCGCTCGCCTCCGAGAAGGGCGACAAAGCACTCGCCCTGGCACGGCAGCTCTACGCGCGGTTACTCGCCTGGGGATGGCTCGAGGAGGAGGAATACGGTCTGAGGGTCACCGTCGACATGGCGATGGGACCACTCCTCGTCATCCAGCGGTTGGCTAGTCTCAACAAGGATCTCTCGCAGCGGTTCGGCGGACTGATCGTGCAGATCCGTCTCAATCTCGAGGCAGTTGAAAAACTCACGCCCGAGATCACCGACCGTAAGCAGCGCGAAGCCGCACTAGCTGTCCGCGAGGCGCGCAACCAGGCCGACCAGTTCACCAAGAGCTTGCGGGCAATTCTCGCCGACCTGAAGCGCATCCGCCGGACGGTCATGGAGTCGAAGACCGTGGGCACTCGCCTGGAGGCCTTCTTCGAAGAGTTCGTCGACCAGCTCTTGTTGAAGGATTTCGAGTCCATCCTGACCGTCAACCATCCGTACCGGTTCCGCGACGCCATCGTCGACCTCGCCCGACGGGTCTCCTACACCCCCGAGACCATGCAGGTGCTCGCCGAGGAATACGTGGCAGCCAGTATGGCGTCCGATGTCGAGGACGGGCGAATGGCCGCCGCGGACGATCTGTTGGCGATCGAAAACATCTTCGAGCAGATCGGCGAGATGTTCGATCGGATCGAGACCTTCCGCAGGCAGCTCGAGGCCCGGGTCCGCAACACGATCAGATACGCCGAACGCGGAGCTCAGGGGCTCGTCGGACGGGCCGGCGACTTGGTACGTCGCTTGGACGCGCTGCTGCGCGACGGCCGGCACGACAAGGCGAGCGTCGAGTGGAGCGTCGAGCCGCTGCGGTCACCCTGGTCGGAGCATCATCAGGCGCCGACCAGGCAGCCGCGCCGTCCCGTCGAGGCGAGGGCGCTCGCCGGACCGCCATCGGATCCGCTGTACGAGCTGCGCAAGAAACTCCGTCTCGAATACATCGCGCGCATCGCGCCGAACCCCGAGGACGTAAGACGCTTTCTCGAAGGGCAAGTACCTCCCTTCGCGACCAAAGAAGCCCGCTTCATGGAGATCGACACCGTGGACGACTTTCTCGCATTCGATTGCGCCCGTCGTTATGCGCTGACCGGCGAAGTGCCGGTGCAGATCGCCGCCGGATTCGAACTCGAGCCGTGTCCAGACACGCCGCCGCACGACAGCGACTGGCTTCGGTGCGCCAACTTCGTGGTCCGGCGTTCGGGCCCGCTCCGGAAGGGCAGGACGGTCCATGCTTAGCGAATTCGAGAGCATCGAGAATTCCTCCGGCGCCGAGAAGGCGGCCGATCTCCGGAAGGCGCTGCACTTCCTGTTGCGCCGACAATTCGTGTTCGCGGGAGACCCAAGGACCGGTAGCGTCTTCAACACGATCATGGACGGCCGCTTCCGCGATGTGATCGACGGCTTCTTCGACAGTTGCGGCTATCGGGTACATCGCGATCCGGAGGCGCAGTGGGCAGGCATCGTCGCCATGGACGAGGACGTGCCACTGCCCCGGATGAAGCTCGACGAAACCATCGTGGTGTTGGTGCTGGCGGCATATTGGCAACAGGAGGTCAACATCGGCGCGGTCGAAGATCGCGCGGTCGTGGTGGCGACCTTGAACGACCTCTTCGACCGTTATCGGGAGATGGCCCAGCACAGTGGCGGAGGGGCAATCTCCGCAGCCCGTTTCCGCGACATCCTGCGCGAGGTCGCCCAGCGCAACCTGGTCGAGATCGGCGACTTCGACGACGAGCAGCAGGATTGGGAGGTCAGAATTCGTCCGATGATCAAGCTCATCAGCGGCGGTGACGCCCTTCAGCGCCTGGAGCGTTACGTCCGCAGCGAGGAGGCTCGTTTCCCGCAAAGGGCGGGAGGAGAGACATGATGGAGCTCCGCCATCTCACGATGGTGAACTGGCATCTGTTCGATGTTGCCGACATCGAAGTGGCCGGTCACGTCGGCGTGCTCGGCGAAAACCGCTCCGGCAAATCGACGATCCTGGACATGGCGCAGGTCGTTCTCACGGGCGGCAGCCGCCGCTTCCTGCGCCTGAACGCGGTCGCCGGCGACAGCGGAAAATCTCGCAGCGCCTCGAAACGCAGCGTCGTCGACTACTGTCTTGGAACTCTCGGCGAAGACCAGCGGCGGCGCGACGAGGCGCGCACCTACATCGCGCTCGGCTTCGAAGACGCGGACGGAGAGAGGCCATCGGTCACCATCGGCATGGCACTGGAGGCCCGAAAGTCAGACACCAGAGAGACCGTGCTTGCACTGTTCGTTGCGGTTGGAGCGATCCTAACCTCCAAGGACTTCATCGAACAAAAAGGAAAGTCGCAGTACCCCGCGCAGTGGGACGACGTGCGCGCCAGGATCGTCGCCGCGGTCGGCGAGGCGAATTTCGTCAATCACCGCGACCGGGCGGGCGACTACGTCCGCGAGTACATGCGCCATCTCCTGCCGCACTCGCCGTGGGGCGAGCAGAATGCCAGCGCGCTGCAAAAGTCGATCGTCAACGCCATGACACTCGACCACAATCAGACCGCCACTCAGTTCGTGCGGAACTACATCCTCGAGGACAGTCCGATCGGGATCAAGGAGCTGCGCGAGTCGATTCAGACCTACCGCAACATCAGCGATATCATCCGGAAGATGCGCCTGAAGCTGGAGGCACTCAAGCAATTGAGGGAAATCCTGGCCAACCTGGAGGCGACATTCGAAGCTATTTTCCGCGAGCAGTGGATCGCCAAGCGCGCGGAATGGCTCGCTGCGCGAGCCGCCAACCGCGAATTCAGGAACAAGCTGCGACTGGCTACGGCCCAGCGCGATGCCGCCACTGGCGAACTCAAGTTCCTGGACGACGACATCAAGGCGATCGACGACGAGATCGAACGACTGACCGAGGCCATCGCCCAGCACGAGGCCAAGACCGGCAGGAAGTCGCTGCAGCAGAGCGCCTCGGTAGCCGAGCAGGCAGCGCAGCGCGCGACGTCCGATTTCAAGGCTCGGCTCGAGACCATCCGGCGGCTGGAGCCGCTGCGCGCGATGGCGGGCCACGGGTTTGACGATCTCATTCCCGTCGTTGAGAGTCTCCTTGCCGCCGCAGGGACGAGCTCCGTCACCTCAGTTTCCGGGGAGCTCTCTGCCGCGGAAGCTGCCGTGACGGGCTTGGGCGCGCAGCGGCTCGCGAAAGTGGACGAGGGGCGTCAGACGATCATCGCACAGGTGTCGAAGCTGCGCAGCGAGCGGAACGAGCTCCTCGAGCGGATCCGGCAACATGCATCCGGAGGACCCGGAGCGCACCTGGAGGATGATACGAAACTCCTCTGCCAACGGCTTCGGCAGAAGGGAATGGCGCCGCGCGTGCTTTGCGAATTGATCGAAGTCGCCGAGCCCGAATGGGCAGGAGCCGCGGAGGCCCTACTTGGCCGCGACCGCGATGCGGTGTTCGTCGACCGGACGCAGATCGGAGTGGCCACGGGAATCTTCAAGGAAGGACGCCGCGAATTCCGCCGTACCTCCCTTGTAAGTCTCAACAAGCTGGAACAGTTCAGAGCCAAGCCGGAGCGGGGAACGTTCCCCTCGATCTTCCGGACGCAGGATCCGGACGCGCTTTCGTTCATCATGCGCCGGTACGGCTCCGTGCGGCTTGCCGACACGCTGGACCAGTTCAATAAGCCTGGCCGCGCCATCATGAAGGACGGCCTCTACGACGACGGTCTCGTCCGGACGCATCGGTCGATCGACCCGTCGCAGCACAAGATCGGCAAGGCGGCGCAGTCGAGCGCGCTGCGCGCCCTGCAGGAGCGAGCCGAAGATCTGGCGGACTCGCTGGCGCTGGCCGAAAAGGAAGCTCAAATCGCCGACAGCGCTTTCATGGCGCTGAAGACGCTCTGTGATTCCCCTTCCAACGATCTGAAGTCCGCAGGCAGGGCATTTGCCGCAGCACGGGCCGAGGCAGCGGACGCGCAGGCGAGGCTTGCGGCCCTCGACGGCGCCGGCGACGGCGGCCTCCGGGACAAAAAGCTGGCCCAGCACCAACTCAAGCAGAGAAGGCTCACGGAGCGCAAAACCCAGCAGGACGCCTTCAACAAGCACGACGGCGAGGTGAGGACGGCGCGAAGCAGGTTGAGCGATGGTGAAAACGTACCTGGCTCTCAGCTCAACCTGAAGATCGCTTGGTCGCTCTTCGCCGAGAACCTCTCGCTCTACTCGGTGGCGAAAGGCCGCCCGGTGCACCGGGCGCGTCTCGATGCCCGGCCGCACAAGAACGAGGTCGAACGCCATCGCGTCATTGCGGAGAAGTCCGCCAAGGATGTTGAGGCGGCGAACGACAAGCGCAGGGAGATCGAGCGGGAGGTGCGCGAGGCGCTGGAGGTGTATTTCGGGGAGTTCGGCGTCAGTTCCCAAGTCGGCATCGAGAGCGAGCCTCTCCAGGAGGTGAAGCCCTGGATGACGCAGTTGATCGACGACATCGAGTCAAACGAGTTGCGGCAGTACGAGAGGCAGGCGCGTGAAGCGGCGGAGAAGGCCGTCACGCTGCTGCGCGGAGAGTTCATCAACGCGCTGACTTCGCGGATCGGCAAGATGGAGCGGGATCTGCAGTCGCTGAACCGCAGCCTCCAGGCCCACCCCTTCCACAGCGAGCGCTACTCGTTCCATCGCACCCAGGTCGTGGAATTCCAACCCATCCTGAAGATCATCGAGATTGGCAAAATGTCCCCGGAGGCGTTGGACATGCTCTTCCGCGGCGACGTCCCCGACGACTTCCCGCACAAGGACACGATCCTGGCGCTAGAGGCGCTGCTCGAGGATCCGGCGAAGGACTTCACGCAATTCGAGGACTACCGCAACTTCTACACCTTCGAGATCCACATGGAGGACGTCGCCACAGGCCGGTCGACCCGTTGGGAGCAGCGGCGCGGAACCGGATCCGGGGCCGAACAGCAGGTACCGATCTATGTGGCCATCGGCGCCTCTCTCGCGGCCGTCTACGGCAGCGCCGAGCGGCGAACTGGCAAGCCGTCCGGGTTCGCGCTTGCCATGTTCGACGAGGCCTTCTCCAAGATGGACGGCAAGAACCAGCGGCAGATGATGAGCTTCTACAAGAATTTGGGGCTGCAGTTCGTGATCGCGGCGCCGTTCGAGAAGCGGGTCGCGGTGCTGGAGCACATGGACACGATCGTGGAAGTGGATCGCATCGGCGAGCAGTCGAGGGCGACCGTGGTCGCGCTAAAGGAAAAGGCCAAGCGCGAACTGATGGCGATCGATCCGGATCTGATGTCCGAAGACGAGCTCGCCACGCGCCTTGCCGCCGAGTAGCCATGGCGCGGCGCTTCACTGACGCAAACGAGCTACTGAACGACCTCCTGGACCGATACGAAGGCGGGGCCGCGAGCCCCATAGCGCATCCGGACTACGACGCGTTTTCTTCTGTGGTAGCTGCCGACACATTCCTAAAGCAAATCGCGCGCGCCGAAGAGGCCGGCGCAGTCAGTCTTGGAATAGGGAAGGGCGCCAGACGACACCAGATCGCGCACGTCAGGCTGCGCGTGGCCAATGCGCTGTATGGCCATCTAGGTCGAGTTCCGGCCGGACAGCTCGCTCAAGATGCTGGTATGCGACTCGTCGCCGGCCTCGCCTTGGACGGGCGCCTGGTCGAGGCAATCCCATCGATCACAGATGCTTGGGGAAGAGGGAAGAGCTGGCATGGATTCGGGTCGTCGGATGTCAACAAGCTGCGCGATGCCTTCGCTCTCGCTCAGGCGATCCTGGACAACAAGCATCTCGACGTCGATTACAAAACATTTTCACGAAGGACGGTGGGTTACAGCAAGACGCTAGAGCACATAGAAGGCGTCGTCGTGCGGCTTCTCAACGGAATTCTCGAATTTCCGCCCGGCGCCCGCCCGCGAGAGGCGCTGCGAACCATCGGGTTGGAGCGCTTCGCTCCGCCGCTCCTGATCGCGGGGCGGATTGATCTAGATGGGGCAGATCTGTCCCGCGCCTCACCCCACTATCTCGGAATTACGCCCAAGGAGGCAGATCGCATCCGCTTTCGGAAGCCTCCGACTTACGTCCTGACGATAGAGAACTTCGCAAGCTTCAACAGACACATTGCCGAGGCGGACCCTGGTCGACTTGGCACGACGATGTACGTGGGTGGCTATCCTTCGCTCGCCACCCAACAAGCGCTGCGAACGATCGCGGGCATGGTGTCCGAACGCACGCCGCTCTTCCATTGGTCGGACATCGATCCGGACGGCACCTGGATCTTCCATACGATCGAGCGTGCCGTCGGTCGCCCGGTTCGACCTCATTTGATGAGCGTCGAAATAGCTGAAAGATTCGGCGCGGTGCCGTCGAAAAAGTCCGCCCCGGCGAGATGTCCGCCGGAGTCCGGGATTGCAGCTCTGGCGGCGTACCTGACAAAGGAAGATGCCAAGACGCTGGAGCAGGAGGAACTCGATCCCATCCTGCCTCTGCCTTTTTCCAACGAATAGAGGATGTTGAGACTGTACGGACTTCGACCATCTTCCGATGCGGAGCGGCGTTGTCACTCGCTTTCTATTGGGCTCGCCTTCGCCAAGCTTCAGCTCTAGCGAATCAGCAGGAGTTCCAAACTTGAGCCGTGGTCCTCGACACCCTTCCATAATCAGCAGAAGCAGCAGCAGAGGCAGCGGATCATTGTGATCACAGTCGCAGGCTTCGACAAAACCAAGCTTGTGAATGTGCTGACCGAAAAAAGGCCTGCCATCGGCAAAGACGCCGGCGCAGCCCAACAGGCCGATGGTCATAGCCATCTTGTTCGCCATGGTCATCCTAGCGACCATGGTTTCGGGCCGCTCGGAGCGCTTCTCGTCGAACTCTCTCCGGTCCGCACTCGATACAGCGGCGTTTCCGTAGCCCTGCAACTCGGAAGCGGCTGGATCGGCGGATTTGCTTCGTTCGTCGCGACGGCGGTCGTCATTGCGACCGGTAGGCTCTGGTACGCGGTGGTGTTTGCCGGCCTGACGCGATCGTCGGTGCGCTATTGTTGCCGGAAACTCGTGGCCCGCGACATCAACCTCTGATCGGGTGCGATCTGCGACACGTGGCGTCAATGTTTGGCGCCGCGGTGTCATCGTACTTGCGGGCACGCGCGTGTTGCCGCATAGCCGATGGCTTCGTGGTGGTCGGGGATGGCTTAGTTGGATGCTACCAGCACGGTGACAAGGAGTAACGGCCTAACGAATCGTTAGGCCAGTAGCTTAGGCAGGTTCTCAGCTCTCGCGGAGTGGAAGCTGTCCAATTGTGCAGCGGCTTGCTTGCTGTCGTACCTTGATTATGAGCCGCTGCCCGATCGGACGCCGATGCTTCCGACTAGGCAGCCTCGGCGAGGCTACCATCAACTGCTTATTCGACGGACCGCCGACACGAGAGTTTCAACCTCCTGGAATGTATTGTAGTAATGCGGCGACGCGCGAACGACATCAGGAAGGTTCCTACGCGTTGCGTCCAACGGGGTGCTTGTTGCTGGCGAGACTGACACATTGATTTTCCCTGCTGCCAACTGACGCATGACCTCGCGTGCACCCACGTTGAAATTGTGAAGGAGATGATTGAAGCGGGATGTTCTCCCAGATCATGAATCGACACTTCAGCGATTGCAGCGAGAAGTTCGCGCAGTCCCTTCGCAAGCAGACGGCAACGTCGTTCGATTCTCTCGATGCCGATCGAAAGCGCGTAATCGACAGCTATCCCAAGTCCAAGCCGCGCTGCATAGTTTGCTTCCCACGTCTCGAATCGTCGCGCGTCGGATCTAAGTTCGTAGCGCTCAGGTCCAACCCACGGTGCTCCGAACAGGTCGATCATGGCAGGTTCGACGCCCTTCAGGAAATCGTTACGTATATACAGGAACCCTGTCCCACGCGGACCGCGCAAGAACTTCCGGCCTGTTGCGGTAAGCATATCGCAACCAAGTGCACAGACATCGATCGGCATCTGCCCAACCGCCTGACACGCATCTAGCAAGTAGGGGATACCATGTCGGCGCGCGATCCGTCCCACGGCCTCAGCCGGATTCACGAGGCCGCCATTGGTCGGCAGCCGGGCGATGCTGTCGTATACGCCGTCGAGGCGAGTGGTGTTCTCAGCGCTTGCCTCATAGCCGCAAATTTCCGCTTCGCGCTGCAGGTATTCGATCATGCCGCCGACAACCTGCTTCGGCATCAATGCCGCGCCTGCATTATTAAATGGGGTCGATTTGCGACGCCTGGCGTATCTTCTCGCAAACGATCCACGTCGGAATCGGAAAGATCCGAGAATCCGAATAACCTGTCGGCTGTGAAAAAGACGGCTGCACCGGAAATCACCTTTGCTCAACTTAAGGCCCACTTCGGCGTGCACGACTCTTCGAAGCGTAACTGGAGCTTCAGGCCCAAACCGGGCGTGTTACATCGAACAATGCCCAATTCTGTCATCGAGCAGCTCCAAATTGCAGTAATCGCCATCGGGTTTCGTCAAAGTATGGTCTGACACGAGGGAGGACGAAATTGCGAGCGCCCCGGCGCCTCGCGCTGCCAGGCCATGCTCTACATCGTCATCCCGGTGGCGATCCCGGGCATCCTCTCGGCCGGCATCTTCGCTTTCACGCTCTCGTGGAACGAGTTCATCTATGCGCTTGTCTTCCTGTCCTCGCCTGAACAGAAAACTGTGCCGGTCGGCGTCACATCGGAGCTGATCCGCGGCGATGTATTCTACTGGGGACCACTGATGGCTGGGGCCCTGCTTGGATCGATACCGGTTGCTATCGCCTATTCATTTTTCGTCGAGCACTACGTCGCAGGATTGACCGGATCGGTGAAGGGCTAACAGCACCACGGATCAAGGGGATTCGAAAGCGCGCATGCAGACTACGCATAGGCCGTTGGGAGGCAGGTGGAAGCGAATGGGCCAAGTCGTCCTCAAGGAGGTCAACAAGTTCTTTGAGAGCGTGTCGACTCGGATAAGGGACGCGTGCCACTGCATCTAAGGGTGACCGGCCCGTAATCACAGCTTCATCAATCCCGGTTCCAGTGGATTGCCTTCACCTACCAGTTCGACAGTCCTGCGGATGTCAGCTCACACCAGTCGGCGAGCGCGGCGGGCAAACTGGATCCGTTCGAGAGGGCAGGAGAGGCTTAACTGCCGCCGAGGTCAGTTACCTGAGGTGGATCCAGACTTGCCTTTTGCCGCGCGCCAGCGCGGCAATCAGTTTAGGCGCGACAGTGTGCTCGGAAGTAAGATAAAAGCCCGCAACAGCTGAATCCCGTCTCTGATCGGGCAGGTCGGGCAGCGGTGTTCGTCGAGCAACGACCAGTTCCAAGAGGCGCTTACTTGGACCGGGATTCTTCGCGTTTTCGATCGGAGGAAACGACGATCGGTATCTGGCGAATATCGGCATTCATGACATTGCCGTTGAGCGTCACAACCGCAAACATGGTGTAGCGGCCAGCCGGCAACCGATTCTTGAAATCGAATTGGAACGAGGAGCTTTCGCCAAGAGGGGTAGCGCCAGCGAGTACCACACGCTTCTGATCGTCGACGACCACGATCCGGCATTCCGCTGGCATTCGCTTCAGCACATCTGCCGGTATGGACGAAAGCGGTACACGCTTAAGGCGATACCTGCGCTGAAACTTGTCGATCATCTCGATGTCGCCCGACAAGCGGACACCATCAACCGTCGAGTCCACCGCAGTTATGAATCCGCGACGCGGGATCGCGTAAGAATCATAGGAGCCCACGCCCAGCGGGTAGCTCAAGTCCCGGAACGCAGACAGCACGACACTGTCATGCGACCAGCTCTTGAGCTGATAGGGCCCGTTGGTCACCAGAAAATGGCCGTTGGCCCTGTAGAACGCAGAGAGCGCTGCCCACCGCCTGCGTGCCTCATCAACGCCGACGAGCGGGCGCAACGCTTCGGGTCGGTAGCCTTCACGCTCGAAGCTCTCGATCAAGGCCAACAACCGCGCGTTAAGTGCTTGAGAGCGGACGAGGTCCAGCCATTCGACGCCGCGGCGAACGGCTTCCGTCTCCGAAAAGGCCGCCCAGTTTCGGTCGACCGCTTCTTCCATCAGAACGAGGAGATGCCAGGGCAGCGTGCTCCAGGGCGGCGCCGGGACTGCCTCTCGCTCCGGGCTCGCCGGTGCGCTGGTCGTATAGACCTCGATCGTGAACACTTCACGGAGGAAATCGACGTCGCCGACCCTGAAGGATTTGGATGCAGTTTCGCTGCCCGCGACGCGCAATCCCGCCAGCTGGCGGCGTATCGGCGCGGTCGCAGTATCGAGTAATGGATCGTAATGCGTCTCGCGGCCGTCGCTACGAATGCTCCAGCGATATGCAAATATATAGGGGTAGAGCAGATCGGCAGTCGTCATCTTAGTCCCGTCGTGAAACGCGGAGCCGAGCAGACGATAGATCAATTTTGTCCTGGCAAATTTGTCGGGCCCGATGGGTTGGAGGCGGCCGCTGTCGAGATCAGGCAGTACCGCGTCCGCGGGTATCGCAATCATATTTTCCGCCACCGATGGCTGCGCGGATGGCCTGCTGCGCTCGACGATCGGCTCGGCCAGGATCGACAGACTGACGAAGGTGTAGACCACCATGAGCGCGGTGAGCGGGATCTGCGAGGTCAACGCGAGCTTGTGCGGGGCAAATGTGTGCATCGCCTGCACATGCGCGAGATAAACTGCCGCGATATGTCCGAGAAGAACGGCCGCGACCGCCGTGTACCAGGCGAAGCGGGCGCCCACGATTGCAATGTTCGGCCGGTAACTCGCGGTCCCGAACAGGTCCCAGCCGTAGCCGAGGGGATCGGAAAGCAGGGGAACGATGTATTGCCCCTGAACTAGGAAGTAAACGAGGTAATGCGCCAAGTGGTAGCCGAGCGCGATTGGGATCAGCGTGAGCGCGAAGTTCTGGGCGATCTGCCGTGGTGAAAGTTGCCACTCCGTCATAGCGCTCATGATGGCGCTCACTATCAAATAGGCCGACATGAACAGGAGCCAGAACCCAACCAGGCCGATGCTACGTAGCGCTACCGGGCCGAGTTCGGCTACACTGGACAAATGCGCCCTGAGAGCGGCTTCCGCGACCGACCATTCGGGAGTCGCAATCAGGCCGTCGTAAAGAACGCTCGACAGAAGCAGCAGCACCAGTGCCATCATCGATGGCGAGGCCTGTTCACGACCGATCAACCCCGCTCCAAATGGTCGCACCAATAATTGAGGTTTCGCCTGGGCGGTGCATATGGCCGTCGGCGCGAAGCCGGCGAACGTGCTGAACACGACTGTGAAGAGCTCGCCGTGCCGCAGCCAGACCTGGCTGCCGAAGACGAGCATGCCGGCCCAGGTCAGTACGGAGTAACCAAGTGCGAAGGAGACTATATGTGAGGGCACAGCGGGCGTCGGATAGACGAGCTCGGTCCATGAGAAGGCCAGCAGCAGGAGCACAGCGGGCCAGACATCGAGTGCGGGGGGATACGGTTTGTCGAGCGCGAGCTTGCGGCCGCAACCGCGCCTGTATGCCATCTCCACGCCTTCGAAGACGGTCCGCCATGGATTGATGAGCGGCCAGATATTTCCGACGAAAGCCGAAATATAGGCGAGGCCGATCCAGACTATGATCCAGACGAGCGTGGGCGCGAGGTTTCGGTAAGGATTCTGATCGCCGAAAAAGCCCGCCGCCAGCATCACGGCAAACAGGACGAGAGCGATCAGCTTGAGTGGAACGCCCGACGCCGCGATGGCTTTTCCGAGCCGGTAGTCGAACAAATCGACGCGCGAATAACTGTGTACCAGCGATGTGTGGCGCACAAACAGGCCGACCACCACGAAGGAGAGCACGACCGCAGTCGCACCGCCGAACAGATAAAGCGGTAACGGAAGGGGGAGATCATAACGCTGGCCGAAGCCGTGCGCGCCGGATGGTGCGACGCTCGTCAGTAAAGTCGCGGCCGCAAACGGCCATCGCATCGCTATCAAGCGCCGTCGGCGCGTCTGGTTACGGATAGACCTCGATACGCACAAGCGGAGCTTCCCCGTGTGAGTGGCCGCCGGGCCCAGCCGATCCATGGACTTCCACCGGAAACCGCCCGATTATGTTCGCGGCGAATTCCATCAGACCAAAGGTGCCGGGCTCGACCTTTCGTTCAATGTCATAGCCGTGCAGATGCAGGACTATTGGCCGATCCGTGCTCCACCGCAGTCTGACGACGTCGCCTTGCTTGACCCGAACCACCTGTGCGCTCTCAGTTATCCGCCCACGCTCGATGCGGAAGTCGAATGTGAGCTCTGCGGCGCTGGCTCCGATGATCGTCACCCTGGTCGCCCAGACGAGCGCCGTGCCGACGAGACATGCGCGAAACATTGCGCTGCAAGGCATCGCAGTAATTCCTTGTCACGGTGGAGTAGCCTGGATCTCCGAGACCCGATTCGCCATCCAGGTCTCCTCGTAGGGCGACGGCAACAGAGCGGGGTCTCCGACGGAGGACCACATCAATCGCCCGAATTGGTCGGAAAAGCCCGTGATGGGGTTCCAAGCGGATGTCGGCCGTGCATCGATTCCGAGACGGAGCCAACCATTCCAGGGAAAGTCCTTTAGCTTCACCGTGCGGAGGAAAATCGCTGCGTTGAGGCCCGTAAGGGAATCGAACGCGATGTTCTCGATTCCCGCCGAGAACTCGGTACTGAAATATTCCCGCTTCAGCGTGTAGCCGACGACGAGTTGACGGCACTCGCTGACGAGCGCGGTCACGACCGCTCGCTCCAGATTGATGCGATCGACGGGGTCGTTGAAATCGCCGGATTGAATCCGCTGCAGGTCAGCTTCCACGCGCTCTTCTGTGCCGACATCGATTGCATCGTGCAAAACGAGATAGGCCTGATACCATCCGCTCCTCGCCACTGGCGGGACCAGCCAGCCGTTGATCACGGTGATTGCCGAGGCCACGAGTTCAGCCAAACTCGTTTGCTTGATTTCAACGTCCCAATCCGGCCCCGGGTCCGCTTGCTCGGTGCCGAGCAGGCGTTTCGCAGAAGCGTTGGCCGCCTTGATCTTCAGATCCCGGATTATTGGCTCAATCTGGGTGTCGGAGAGTACGCGGCTCTTCGCCGCTTCGGCAAGATCGACGTGGTGCAAATAATCGCCGTGCAACGGTGTGATCGGATAGGGGTGCAAGATTACATCCGGATTGCTCGAGCTGATTTTCCGGGCAACAGCACGTGTGACCGCGCAGGCGGTCGCATCCGCTTTCGCATGTGACGATTGCGGGTTGATGCGGACTATCACCAACGAGCCCAGTGATTGCACCGCAGCGATCTGATCCGGCGCAGAGTCCGAAAGACGAAGCTCGTCTCCGAGAAAGGCGTGGATCTTGGACTGCTTGAGCAGGCTCTCCGCGGCGTCGGGCGCGACCGTCCTGATCTCGATCTCATGCGGATAATAGGATGGATAGACCGGCAATTCGTGACCACCTCGCACTGCTCCGGTTACGGTCAGGGCTGACAACAGCAATCCGAACGTCAGGGGGCGTTTCATGATGCAATCCCAGCAAAGCTGTACCCCACATCGTGCGCGCGTGCGACGACGCGTTTCATCCGCGCAGAGCCTTCATCACCCTCTCATCGGTGCGCGCTTCAGTTGGCAAACCGTGGAAGATGATCTCGCCTCGATCGATCACATAGAGCCGGTCGCCGATACGGGACGCGGCGGCGAGATGCGATTCCGCCAAAAGGATGGAGACGCCCATCGCCTTGATCTTCATGACTGCTTCCGTGAACCGATTGACCACGACCGGTGCCAGTCCCTCGAATGCCTCGTCAAGTAGCAGGAGGGACGGCGACGACATCATCGCGCGCGCGATCGCGACCATTTTTCGCTGACCGCCGCTCAAATGCATGCCCTGACGCTGCAGCAGATCCTGAACTTCGGGAAAGACACGAAAAGCCTGTGTCTGCGGGTCGGGACGCACAACCCCGTCTCGCCGGCGCGACACTTCATCCCCGAGCCAGCGGCTGATCATCAAATTGTCGTTGACGGATAGTTCCGGGAAAATGCCGCAATCCTCCGGCGAGTAGCCGATTCCGCGTTTGGCGCGTTCATGCGGTGCGAGTCTGGTCAGGTCCTCGTCGGCAAATACGATCTGGCCTGCCTGCAGTGGCAGGAAGCCCATAATGCTCTCGATCGTCGTACTCTTTCCGGCACCGTTACGACCGATCAGGCACACGACTTCCTGTCTGTCCACGCGCAGCGAAACGCCGTTGAGAATGTGAGCGGGGCCGCGGTAGGTGTGAATCGCCTTGACCTCCAGCACGATCAATCCTTTCGTGAAAATGCGTCCGGACCCGAGGCGCCGAGCAGGATCATCGCAACGTTGTCATTGTTTCTAATGGCGTCCGGCGTGCCCTGGGCGAGGATCGCCCCCTGATGCATCACGACAATTCGATTGGAATACTTGAAGACAACATCCATGTCGTGTTCGATGATCGCGGCGGTGATGCCTTCGCCACGCACGACCGAAGCAATGATGTCCATTATTTTATCCTTCTCGCGCGTGCTCACCCCGCTCGTTGGCTCATCCAGAAATAAGAGCTTCGGCCGGAGCGCGTAAGCGAGCGCAACATCCAGCAATTTACGTTCACCTTGCGCGAGACCCCGCGCAGGTTCGTTGCGCTTGCTCGCGAGTCCGAATTGATCGAGGATCGTGTCGGCCTCGATGGCCACCTCGTGGTCGCGGTCGGCGAGCGCCGCCATGTTCCGGATCTTGCCGTCGCGCGAAAAGATCGCGAGTGCGACGTTGTCGAAGGATGTGAGATCGTCGAACAGGTTGACTAGCTGGAAGCTGCGCGCGATGCCGGCCTTCACTCGCTCGATCACCGACGAATGGGTCACGTCGCGACCTTTGAAGATGATTTTCCCGGAGTCGGGAACGAGAAGGGCGCTGATGACGTTGCAAAGCGAGGTCTTTCCGGCCCCGTTGGGACCGACCACGGAAATGAACTCGCCTTCGGCAATGGTCAGGTTGACATTGTCGACAGCGTGCGTGTCGCCGAAATATTTCTTCAAATTGAACGTCTCCAGGAGGATCATTTCGTCGATCTCCCGAGCTTTGCAGCGAGCCGCATGGTCGTTCCGACGATGCCGGCGGGTAGCGCCATGACCAGAATGACAAGCACCACGCCAAGCAGAAGCTGCCAATATTCGGTGCTGGCGATCGCGTAGGTCTTGAGGTAGTTGAACGCCATCGCGCCGACGATCGGACCGGCGAAGGTGCGGAATCCGCCCAGCACGGTCATGAACACGATCTCGCCCGAGAAAGGCCAATAGAGAATGTCGGGCGTGGTGAGACCGTTGAGCGGAACCCACAGAATGCCGGCAAGTCCCGTGAAGGTTCCGGAAATCATGAAGGCAATCCAGCGATAGCGCCGCACCGAGATGCCTACGAATTGCGCGCGCGTTTCGTTGTCGCGAATCGCCTGGAGCGCCTTGCCGAACGGTGAATGCGTGATCACCCACATAAGGATGGTGGAGACGGAAAACAGCACCAGCACATAGTAGTAATAGGCATAGACGAAACGCTGGAACGAGCCTGCCCCCTTGAAATCGACCAGGCCGCCAAGCAAGGTGAGATTGGCATAGGGGACGCGAATGCCGTCGGTGCCGCCCGTCACCCAGAAGAACTTGAACGCAAGGCTCCAGAGAACCTGCGACAACGCAAGCGTCAGGATACCGAAGAAAATGCGTGTGTGCCGCACGCAGACGAATCCGAAGACTGCAGCAATGATCGCCGTGCCGAGCATCCCGCCGACGATGCACAGCTCCATGGAGTGCGCGCCGAGATCTCGCATGATGAAGGCCACTAAATAGGCGCCGGCGCCGAAATAAGCGGAATGGCCGAATGACAAAAGGCCAGTGTAGCCGAGCAGCAGATTGAAGCCGAGTGCGGCAATGGCCATGATCAGACCGTAGGTCAGCAGTACCGTTTGATAGGGATCGACGAGCTGCGGCAGGATCGCAAGTATCACGAGAGCGATTGCGGCGCCGATGCCGATTCGCCAAATCGAGTTGCCAGTGGCTGCTGTCCTCTCCATCGTCATGCCCTTCCAAACATACCGGTGGGACGGACGAGGAGGACGGCGGCCGCAATCAGGTATAGGACCGCGAGTTCAATCTCGGGGAAGAACTGAATGCCGGCGGTGCGCACGAAGCTGACGATCAACGCGCCGACGAGGGCCCCTTGCAAGCTTCCGAGGCCACCGATCACGACGACCACGAAGGCCAGAATAAGCACCTCGATACCAAGGCCAAGGACCGCCGCCTGCGCTGGTACCACCACCGCGCCGCCAAGGCCGGCCATGAAGCAGCCGATGGCGAAGGCCTGGACATAGACGCGACTGACATTGATACCGAGCGCCGCGGCCATGCGTCGGTCCTGCGAGGTAGCACGCAGGATGACCCCAAACTTGGTGCGGTAGATGAACGCCCACAATCCGATTGCGGCGGCAATCCCGACCGCGACGACGAACAGATTGTAGGAGGGATACATCAGGCGACCAACGGGGATACTGCCCATCCGATCCATGATCTCGCCGGCCGATAGTGGCGTGCGACCGAACAGGAGCTTCATGACGTCTTCGAGGATCATGAGCAGCCCGAACGTAACCAGCAGGTGATATTCCTCGGATCGTCGATAGAGCGGGCGCAATAGGGCAGGCTCGATCAGCGCGCCGACGGCTGCGATGGCAACAGCCCCGAGCGGAAGGAGGAGAAGCATTCCGGCCAGGCCGAGATTTCCTTCCAGCGCGTGGCCGACCGCACTGCCGACAATCCAGGCGGAGACATAGGCGCCGAGCGCATAGAGCGCCCCATGCGCCAGATTCACGATGCGCATCACGCCGTAGATGAGACTTAAGCCGGCAGCGATAAGGAAAAGGACTGCCGCGTAAAAAAAAGAGTTGAGAATCTGGATGACGAAGATCGTCACGGTTTTCGCTCCGCGTCCTTGGCGTCCCCGGCTCGCCCGGCCTTGCCGATTGTCTCGCTATTTCGCAGTTCGATGTGTCCGATTGCTGGGTTGATCGTATTCCCATCAAGAAAGATCGCCGCGAACAGCGTATAGACGCCGGACTGAAGGGTGGTCGGCAGCGATGCCGCAAAGCGATTGTCCGGTTGCCGTACCAGGCTTCCGACCGCAGCCACCCGGCCGTCCCAGCCAATAACGACGTAGTGCGCTTCCGGCCGAATAGGCTCTAGCGTGCCGCGCAGCGTGTCGGGCCGCAGCGGCGCGCGGACGAGGCGATGGTCGCGTTGCTGCTTGACGGCAAATTCGGCGTCGGCGCTGAGCAGCACGAGATCACCGGCGCGCTCCATTCCGGTGATGAGCGCGCGTGCTGGATAGGCAAAGCCGTTGAACGTACCGAGACCGACGGGATAGCTGAATTCCCGTACAACCTCGAAAACGAACGCGTCGGGTGACCAGGCCTTCAGCCGGTAGGGCCCGTTGGTCACCAGCAAATGACCGTTGCCTTCAAGGAACTGGTCGAGAAGCTGCCAACGGGCCTTCGCCGTCTCCGGGCCGACCAGCGACTCGAGCGCTGCCGGGCGGTAGCCGGTCTGCGCAAATTCCTTGATTAGCGCGCGGAATGTCTTCAATTGCGCTGGATCGCGGACAAGGTCGAGCCACGGCAGGTGGCGCCTCTCCGCTTCGCCGCGCGAGAAGGCTGCGATGCCGCGCTCGACCGCCGCCTCCATCAGCGCAAGCACGTGCCATGGCACCGAACTCCAGGGCGGAGCGATGAGGGCGTTTTCCCGTTCGTCGAATGCGAAGTTATCGAGATAAATCTCGATAATCGGGCTGCGATAGGTGAAGGTCTGATCAGCGACCGACCGCGAGGTTTCCTCCACCCGGAGGAGTTTCAAGCCGCGCAGCCGCTCGCGTATCAGCCGCGTCGCAGCAGCGATCTCCGGATCGTGGGCCCCCGCATTCTGCCCGCCGGCGCCCCAGCGGAACGCCAGTGCATAGGGGTAAAGTAAATCGGCCGCCTCCATGACCGAGGCGTCGCGGAAATTCGAGGCCGACAGACGATACAGCACTTTGGTCATCGCGCCATGGCCCGGCCCGACCTGGCCAAACCTGCCGGTCATGGTCTCCGGCATCAGCGCATCATCGGGAACGCGAACCGACCGCTTGATACCGGATTCGTCCGTAGTGCGAATTTCGGCGCGGTTCTGGACCCACCGGCTATTATAGGGGATGGGCAGGAAGGCGTTGTCTCCGACGGTCGACCATGCCAGACGGCCAGCCGCATCGTTAAAGCCAGCGATCGGGTTCCAGGCTGCGGTCGGGGGCGGATCGATCCCAATGCGCAGCGTGCCATTCCAGAGGAAATCCTTGAGCTTCACGGTCCTCAGGAAAACGGCTGAATTCAAACCGAGCTGCGAATCGATGGCAATATTTTCAATGCCGTTGGAAAAGTCGTCAGTATAGAATTCCCGCCGCAGCCGATAGCCGACCACGGCGCGCTCGCAACTGCCTAGCAAAGCTGCCAGCAACTCGCGCTCGAGGTTCATCTGTTCGGTGCGATCCCTGAACTCGTTGTGGGTGAGACGATCATAAAGCTCATCGGCCTGCTCTCGGTCGTTCGCTTCACTGAGGGACGGACGAAGCAGCTGGTAAGCTTGGAACCATCCTTCTTTGGTCCAGGGCGGTGCAGACCAGTCATTGAAGCTGATCCCTGCTTCGATCAGCAAGGCATTCACCGAAGCCTCCTTGAGACTCACATCCCATTCGGTTGCCTGGACGCGAGCCTGCGGTGAGAGCAGGGACACGTCGGCGTCGGCGCGAAATGCCGGCGAGGGTGCACCGGTTGGCGTGCGCGTGGCCTTGCCTGGAGGCAGTCGATCTGCATGGCCGAGATAATCAGCGTGATAGGGCGTGATCGGATACGGATGCATAACGACGTCAGGCGGCGCCGCCAGCGCCGCGGCGGCCTCTTCGAGAGCGTGGCAGCGCGCATCGCGGCCCCGAAGCCGCGATGATTGCGGATTGACGCTGACGGTGATCAGCGACTTGAGTGACTCGATCGACTTGAGGTGCTCGGGAATCTGGCCGGAAAAGCGCGGTGTGGCGCCCACATAAACGTGAAGCGGATCGACCTTGTTGACGAACTCGCGAGCCGCTCGTTCCGGATCGAGCGGCTCGATGCGGATCTCATGCGGATAAAACGAGGGAAAATAAGATATCTCGTGGTCGGCCAGCGACGATGTTGACGCAACAACAACCGCGCAAGTCAGCCCCAGAACCAAGCCGGCTGTTCGCGCCCGAGGCGAAGCTGCGCGCAGAGACATGTTCCGCTCCACCGCCCGCAGAATATCGCTGCGGCCGAATAACGCCGATGTGGAGTTGCGGCCGCCCGATCAAACTACATCCCAAAGACGGCCATGGTTTCGACAAGAGGCATGGCCGTCTCGATTGCTGCCTTCATGCGACCTGCGGCCAAGTCTCCTTGATCCAATTGTAAGTCGCGGTCGGATCGTTATGACCACTGCCAGGCTTCGGCCAGCGCGGTGGAGCCGTGATATTGCGGATCGGGATTGTGATCATCCGATTCGGATCCAGGATTTGGAACTGGTATTCGGGAACGTTCTTGCTGAATCCGGTTACCGCGTCCTTGTAGCCCTGGTGATTGTCCGGACGGATATAGAGATAACCAGCGGCCGTCTCGAAATACATGCCTTCAAGCTGGCTGATGATCGCCTCTTCCTCCGGCCACCCACCCGTAAGCTTGTTCGCCTTCTCGACGGCCGTCTTGTACATATAGAGCGTGTGATATGCACCGTCCGATTGGAAGTTCGGATACTCGTTCCAGCGCTTATAGTACTTCTCGACGAATGTCTTGTTGGCCGGCCAACGATTTCCCGGCGGGAAGGTAAAGTAATAGTTCGAGTGCACGCCCGCGATAACGCCTTCCGGGTGATCTTTGCCGATTGCATGCGGCGCAACGCCAAAAGCAATCGTGCTCGCAAACTTGGCACTATTGAACATGCCGTAGCGCAAGGCCTGCTTGTACATGGCCACGTAATCGCCGCCCCAGACCGACGAAACGATCAGGTCGGGATTCGCCGACATCGCCTTGGTGATGTGAGCGGTGAAGTCGGTGGTGCCGAGCTTCGGCCAGCCTTCCGAGACGACTTGGGTACCGGGCACTAGTTTGCTGAACGCGACATTGAAATGGTCGAAGGCATTGCGGCCATAGCTGTAGTCCGGGTGAATATGCGCAATCCGCTTTGACTCAGGCCAAGTCTGCGCCGCCGCCACCGCGCAAGTGACGCCGTCCGCCGACTGGATGTTGGTAATGCGGAACGCAAATTTCGGATTTGGGACAGCCTTGTCCCACAGAAAGTCGGTGCAGCCATCGACAAAGATCGTCAGCACGCCAAGCTCCTCGGCGACCGGGCCGAGCGCCGGCGTGTTGCCGCTCGATATGACGCCGGTAAACATGTCGATCTTTTCGGATAGCTTCATCCGGCGAAGCTCTTTCACGTTGGCGTCCGTGCCGGCTGCCTCGTCGGCGGTGATCGTCTCGATCTTGCGCTTGCCGAGAATGCCGCCCTTGGCGTTGATTTCCTCCGCAGCCAGAAGGTGTCCCTTGAGTGAAGGTTCGCCGAGCACCGCTGCCGGGCCGGTCAAGAAGGTCATGTGACCGAATTTGAGAGGGGTATCGGGAATTTTTCCTTTCGGCGCCTCCGGAGTCTGCGCCGATGAGGGGTTAATGGCTGGTATCGCGGTTGCTGCCGCGGCAGCGCCGACGCTCACGCCAAGGTTATTGAGGAAGCTTCTGCGGTCTACGTTTCCTTGCTCCATAGTTCATCCTCCTTTATCGAGGACAAAGATGATCTCGCTACGTTCAAGCTCCGTGATGGGGGCTTGTTGTCACATTTTAGGCCATTGTCTGATCCCAAACCATAGCTCTCTCAGGCAATCTTTGGGCATTCGGCGTCGACGGCCCTACGCCGACGCGCGGCCCCGTGTTCACGGCGGCATCGACCGAACTGAAGTGGCCCCTGCGCAGCTTCTCGCTCGCCGTCAATCTTCGAGGGCCTTCTCAGTCGCGGGTAGCTATGCAGGCGACGGCGTTGCGCGTTACACCTCTTGATCCGCCTCGACCGACACGATGCTGCTGAAACAAGCAGATCCTGTCGGACGCGCGCTGGAACATCGTTCACGGCTGCGTGCAGACCGCTTCGCCACGCTAAAGTTACGTGACGGTTGAACAATCAAAGATTAGAAATTACATAATAATTTCAATGCGATAATAGCTGGGCGGCTCTGTCGTGAATGGTGCGCCATTTTGTATTCATCCGCAAACCTGGACATTCGGCTTCCGCAAGCTCACCGCGAAGAGTGTGGCGGTAGTCGCTCCCGGTTCCGGCAAAGGCGATGTGTCGAGCATGGACAATCCTATTGGCGGAATTCGTCGCGGTTGGCCCTCCATCCGTGATGGCTGTGCCAAGCTGTTCGGAGGACCCGCAGTCGTGAACGTGACGTTTTATGACTTTTCCTCGCAAGGTGGAAGCGACTGGCACCTCTTGGTGGGGCGTGAGAAGGGCGCCTGCAAGACACCGTCGACTTACCATCGACCTGCGCTTCCGAACTACGCGCTGGTTCACGAGGATGAACGGCGTCTGGAGGCAGCTCCATCATCACGGATCGATTGAGGATCCCGGTCTGCTCGCCGAAATATCAGCGAGCAATCTTCGGCTCTCCTCTACAGAAGCCGGTGTGAGGCCTCAAGCCAGCCCATCCCATGCAGGCTGGTCTGCCCAATCTGTGAATCGCTGACTTCAGAACCCGCATCTCCGCACACCGCGCAGCGAGAGCGTTGGGTCGCTCGCGCGGATAAGCCAGTCTCCGAGTTCAATTTGCGCGACGCGCAAGTAGAAGCGTAGCTCCCAGGCTAACCATCACGGCGCCTGACGCCCGTGGCGTCTTGGCAATGAATGACGGTCGCTTTGCAAACCCGGCTGTCGCCTTCGCAGCCCAATAGGTCACGATTAAGTTGACGCTTGTCTTCAGTGCAACCGAGATGAGCCCAAACACGATGAACTGCGCGGCGACGTACGCGGTTGGGTCGACGAATTGCGGGATGAAGGCGAGAAAGAATGCGGTCGTGCTGATTCCGATGATCTCGCCCGGGTGTACCGATTTGATCTCGCCCAGGATTCCGAGATGATCTCGCCCACCATTCCGATTTGATGTCGCCCGGGGCGCGAGGCGTTCTGGCTGTCTGGTTTCTGGCATCGGCGAAGCCGCGTGGTCAATCTTGAATCGCGGCTCGACGGGTTGGTTTTTCTGTTGCTCCTGCTGTGGGCATGTGGGCAACGCTCTTGCGTTGTCCAAGCGTAGCGGCATGTCCACAGCGCCACAGGCTCAAGCCTTTCGGTCGGGTTTGCGGGTTCGCCGCATGCTTTCGCCGTTGAGATCGATCCGGTGGGCGTTATGGACCAGGCGGTCGAGGACGGCGTCGGCGTAGGTGGGATCGCCGATCAGCGCGTGCCATTGATCGACCGGGAGCTGGCTGGTGACGATGGTGGAGCGGCGGCCGTAGCGGTCCTCGAGGATCTCCAGGAGGTCGTGGCGGGCGGCGGCGTCGAGCGGCTCGAGGCCCCAGTCGTCGAAGATGAGGAGATCGACGCGGCCAAGCGCGCGCAGCAGGCGGGAGTGGCGGCCGTCGCCGCGCGCCAAAGCGAGATCGGTGAACAGCCGCG
Organism: Bradyrhizobium sp. LMG 9283; assembly: GCF_045571415.1. Lineage (NCBI taxonomy): Bacteria > Pseudomonadati > Pseudomonadota > Alphaproteobacteria > Hyphomicrobiales > Nitrobacteraceae > Bradyrhizobium > Bradyrhizobium sp. LMG 9283. Next base: position 6,724,892 of record NZ_CP120691.1, on the reverse strand, counting down.
GGACGCGCTGGTAGAGCACGGAGCGATTGTCACGGCAGGCCTTGTTGCCGAGCGCTGAGGCGAGCCAGCTCTTACCGACGCCGGAGGGCCCGCAGATCAGCAGGTTAGCGTGGTCATCGATCCAGCGGCCTTCGACCAGCTTCGTCAGCAGGCTGCGGTCGAGGCCGCGTGGAGTGCGGTAGTCGATGTCTTCGACGCAGGCCTCCTGGCGCAGCTTGGCGTATTGCAGCCGCTTCGACAGCCGCTTGTCGCGTCGTAATGACGCTTCGCGTTCGAGCAGCAGCGCAAGCCATTCGGCGTGGCCGAGGCTTGCGGCCTCGCCGCCGGCTTCGATGTCGGCGAAGGCCTTGGCCATGCCATGCAGGCCGAGCGCGTAGAGTTGATCGAGGGTCGGATGCGTGAGCAAGATGTGATCTCCTAATTGTAGTAGCGCGGCCCGCGGATGTTGGGATGAAGGATCGGCGCGTCGTCCGCGGAGCGCTTGGGTGAAGGACGCCGATCGAGATTGTTGGCAAGGATCGATTTGACCGAGCCGTACGTGCGCGCGCCAATATCGATCGCCCGCATGGCGGCGGCATCGAGCCGCTCGTGCCCGTAGGATCGGGCGAGCCGGATGATGCCGAGACAGGCGCGGAAGCCCTGTTCCGGATGCGCCCGCTCGTCGAGGATCAGGTCGCACAGCGCCGCGGTGGCCGGCCCGATCGAGGCGGCGTCCTTACGGATGCGCTCGATGGTCCAGCCAGCGTAGCGCCGATGACTGGAGGCCATATGCTCCGGCACGGTCGTGTGCTTGTGGTTGCCGCTCATGCGCTGATGCGCGGCGATCCGCTCACCCTTGTGGAAGATCTCGACGGTGCGAGCCGTGAAGCGCACCTCCACCTCGGCGCGGACGAAGCGATGCGGAACGCTGTAATAATGCGCCTCGACCTCGACGTGATAATCGATGCTGACCCGGCAGATCCGCCACTCGGCGAACTCGTAAGGGTTCTCCGGCAGGGCCTTCAGCGCTGGCCGGTCGATCTCCTCCAGCAGCTTGCGGCGGGTGACACCGAGCCGCCTAATCGGTCGCTCCTCGTTGAGCCGGATCATCAACTCGGCGATCGCCGCGTTGACGTCGGCGAGGCTGTGGAAGGTGCGGTGGCGCAGCCGCCCGAGCAGCCAGCGTTCGACCATCAGGACCGCCTGCTCGACCTTGGCCTTGTCCCGCGGCCGTCGCGGCCTGGCCGGCAGAATGGCGGTGCCGTAATGCGCCGCCATGTCGGCATAGCTGCGATTGATCCTGGGATCGTAGAGACAGGCTTTGATCACAGCGACTTTGGTGTTGTCCGGCACCAGCAGCGCCGGTACGCCGCCGATCGCCTCGAAGGCGCCGACGTGGCCGCTGATCCAATCGGCGAGCCCCTGCGTCCAGGTCGCCTGCGCGTAGGTGAAGCTCGATGCGCCGAGCACCGCGACGAAAATCTGCGCACTGCGCCGCTCGCCGGTGCGCCGGTCGATCACCACCGGGACGCCGTCGCCGGCATAGTCAACGAACAGCTTGTCGCCGGCCGCATGCGACTGGCGCATCGTCACCGACAGCCGGCCTTCCCAGGCGCGGTAGAGCTCGCAGAAACGCGAATAGCGATACCCGCCGGGCTCGCCCGCGATGTACTCCTCCCACAGGATCGACAGCGTCACGTGCTTGCGCCGGAGCTCGCGGTGCACCGCCGCCCAGTCCGGCTCGGCCTGCCGGCGATGGCCCCGCCGGGTGCCGGGACCGGCTCCCGCGCTGGCGAACAGCCGGGCTTCCAGCACAGCGTCGGTGATGGCGTCGGGCAATGGCCAGGTCAGCCCCGCCGCCTCGAACCGGTGGATCGTCAACCGCACCGTCGAAGGGGCTGTCCCCACCCGCCGCGCAATCTCGCGGGTCGGCATCCCGGCCGACTTCAATCTGATCACATCGCGCACATGGCGCATCGCAAACCTCTCCGTCGGCATCCAGGTCCCCCTTCGCAAAGCCGAAAGGCGGACCGTATCGGAGCCAGAAGAGGCCTCGTCACCCCGGGCGACATCATCCCGGAATGGTGGGCGAGATCATCTCGGAATGGCGGGCGAGATCAAATCGGAACGGTGGGCGAGATCATTCCGGAATGGTGGGCGACATCGAGCGGAATCAGCACGGTCGTCTTCGGCTTGCTCCCTCGACCACGATGCCTTCGCGAAAGGCGCGATGCGCCCCCGTCGTTTGAACCCCTGTTGGTTCGAGGACTCGGGCTTCGCGCCATGTCGTGATCCCGAGCCAGATGAGATACAGGGCTCCCGCGATCCTCAGAAAAGTGAACGCCTCCGCACTCGCCATGACGAGCGCAGATATGCCGACGCGCCGCCGAAAACGTGCACAAGTCCGCACAGACCGAGGCCAACGCTCGATGCCAATCCTTCCGTACGCCCGCCGGCAAGCGTTCGCGCCACGATGTAGAAGATGCGTGGCCCCGGTGTGATTGCGACAACGACGGCCGCTGCCAAGAACAAAAGGAGGGTCTGAAAGCCAAGCATCGTTTACCCGTAATCGTGTTAATTTGGGGAACTCTTGCCTCAGCCCTGAACCGAAATGAGCAGTCCCACTTCTCGATCCCTCGGCTCCTCGCTTGCCGCAAGGCCGACGGCGACGCGGGTGCGGTCAGCTTCGGGACGGTTCTGGCTCATCTTGCGCTTGCCTTCGAACCTGGTGACGGGAATGCGCACCCCAACGATCCCGCGCAACTGTGCTGCGATGTAATCCGCGGGAGCTTCGTTAACGGTCCAAGGCGTCGCGCGCGGCCTCTCGTGAATGTTCGTAAGGCGTGTGACAACCTCCAGCAAGCGTTCGGGATCATGGAAGAAATCAACCGGGCCATGGGCGTGGACAGCGATGTAGTTCCATGTCGGCACCACCTTCCCGGTTTCTTGCTTGGTGGCGTACCAGGAGGGCGTCACATAGGCCTCTGGACCCATGAAGATTGCGAGGGCTTCGCCGATCGAGGAGGCCTTCCATTGTGGATTGGCCTTTGCCACGTGCCCGTACAGCACGCCGCGCTCGCCTTCGGTCTCATCGAGGAACAGCGGCAGAGGCGTCGCAATTGGACCGTCAGTCGTGGCGGTGACCAGATTGGCCAGCCGGGCAGAGCGGATCGTCGCGCGGATATTGTCGAGGTCATCGTCCCTGAAGGCGGGGGGCACATACATGGTGTTTCTCCATTCTGCGCCAGAGATAACGCTGGCCTGGTATGGATGAAACTGCCAGTTACTGAAAATTGTGGTAGTCCAGTTAGCCGCGCCGCTATCGGCGCTAACGAAGCTGCTCCACCGCTTGAGCCAGCAGTTGACAGCCATGCTCAATCTGGCGCGGCTGCAGCGCGGCACCCATGATCAGCCCAGCAAGTTCCGGCCGGCGCCCACGACCGGCATGACGTGGATCGAAGAGCGGAGAGACGGGGTAGATACCTACGCCCCTCGCGCGCGCAGCCTCGATCAATATTGCTTCGAGCGCCTGGGGCAGATCGCAAAACCAGACTACGACATGCAAGCCGGCTGCGGCGCCGTCGATCCGGATACGATCGCCAAATTTGCGGCGTAAGGCATCGAGCAGCATTTTCCGACGCTCGCCATTGCGCCTTCGGATGCGATTGACATGGGCGTCGTAGGTGCCGGTCTCGAGCATCGTGGCAAGCGCCTCCTGCTCGAACAACGGCGTGTGCCGGTCGATGCCCTGCTTGGCGGCAGAGAAGATGGACTGTAGTTGGGGCGGCACAACCAGGTAGCCGATCCTCAGCGTAGGCGAGAGCGTCTTCGAAACAGTACCAAGATAGATGACATTCTCGCTATCTTCGAGGGCGTGCAGCGGGGGAATGGGCTTGGTGTCATAGCGGTACTCGCTGTCGTAATCATCTTCGATCACGTAAGCGTTGAATTTCTTTGCCCAGTTGAGTAACTGCTGCACGAAGTTGAACTCGCTTGAGAACTCGCGAGTGACCCACGCGAACGGCGGATAATACGTTGGTTTGATTGGTGTGAGAAACGCGGTGGGGAGCAACTGAGTTCAGCGGCCGCGGCGTAGAAAACTTAAACCTAACTATCTCCCCAAAACTCCTGTCATACATGTATTTGGCGCAATTGCCGAAGCTTTGATGCACGTAAGCTCAAAGCCGTCGGCAGTTCGTCCGTTGAGTCTGTTTCGCCGTCGATTGGTCAGGTCTAGACCAAGCAGCCCCAAATTCGCGCCAGCTACCAGATTCTCGTTCAAGGTGTTTTCCGCAGATCAGCCAGCCCTTACCAGCCGGCGCGTCGGATTTGGCGACGATATGAAGGCTCGCGGCCCAGTCAGGACCGATGCGCTTGGCCGCCCGTCCTTGTCGGCTGACCCGACAAAGACATAAGTCAGGTTGGTGAAGAAATCCCGATGCTGTACCGGCATCTCCTTTCGAATTGCCACCTTTGCATGCTTGCGGATGTTGTCATCCACACCAGCCCGCCGCTGGACTTCTAGTTCACCCGAGTGAAACGGAGACGAATCGCGTTCCGGCATCATGATGCACTCTCTACGAGCCTGCTATCGGGGGCGCTGGCGGCATTGACTCGAACTTCGGCAAAGCCTCGATACGCTCAAGCCATCGAACGATGTTCTGATGGGGCTTCAACGACACACCGCCTTCCGGTGCGGCGCGCGTATAACTGTAGCATGCGATGTCAGCCACAGTGGGCAGGCCGGTCGCCACGAACTTCCGTTCTGCGAGATGCTCGTCCATCACCTTGAAAAGCCGATCCGCCAGCTCGATGGACCGCTCACGATCTACCGATCGTCCAAACACGGTGCCAAGACGAGCGGTAGCTGGGCCAAACGCGAGCGGGCCGGCAGCGACGGAGAGCTTACGCTTCTCAAAGAAACCCAGACCGAAACTCGCGAGAGCGAGTTCGATCTAAGGTCGCGACGTTGCAAGATTGAACACTACCATACGCGCGTGAATATATCCGCGCCCTTCAACTTGCTAGGCTTGCCGTTCTTATCAACGTAGAACAGCGTCCATGACGTTGGCATCTGAGGCCCGTTAACTTTTCCAACCCACTGGGTGAAAGAATTGCACTGGGCAAAAGTAACGACAAAATACAGTCCGGTTGGACGAACGGCTCCTGATGCAGGATAAGGGATACCCTGGCAAGCAAACCCTTGAGCATGGTTTGTGAAAGTCCCTTGTATTGACCCGCTATTAGCGGACCAAACAAACAGTTCTGAACCCCGCTCATTCTTCCAGTATGAGGGAGCAGGAAGCCCTTGCGCCCTGGCCTCGGCGCAAAGCAAGCAAAACTGAGCGATCACCAAAAATCCCAGAAGTCTCTTCATATTGAAGCCCCAAGAGAGTTCGCTTAAAAGTAGCAACTTAGATAACTAATTTGGTATAACTTGAGGTGACGTTCGCTGCTCTTTCTCGCATTCGGCAACGGAATGCGGCGCATATGCACGAAATCAGGCTGGATCGCGGCGAAGTCGGCGTCCCTCGATCCCAGCGGCCTTGCTTTCCCTGCGTCGGTTCGCCTGGGCGGCCGAGCTACGAGGCGATGCGCTTCCCACGACGGGGCGGGTTCTACCTCTTGATCTGCACCCGTTTTGCGGACCCGTCGAAGACGATGGATGCATCGGCGACCTGCGGGCTACGATGCTCTCACTGAGATCGTCGATTGATGGTGCCGAATGTAAAGGGGGCTTCACCTGCAGCTGCGCGATGAGGTTCTGATCTCGAATTGCTTCATCGCAACGCCATTGCTGACGCGGTGATAGCGAGATTGCGGTCAGCACCCGTGCTTCACGGCAGCTCTTGACGGTTGCCCGTTATCGCGTCAACGAGAAAGACCGATGAATGGGAATGGCAAGCTGAGGATGATGGATGTGATTGATCAAGCGAGCGCCTCGGAGTTGCCACCCGTCTTGCACAAATCCCACGACGTTTTTCCTGGATTCTCGCGATCGTGGTCATCTCCTTTGGTCTGTGCGCGGGGGCAGCCTACTATTGGACTAACATCGAGGCAGTTTTCGCGACATCGTCGGTGCGTGAAGCTGCCTCAACACCAGGCTTGCCACCTGAAGATAGGGAAGCTCTCTCGGAGATTCGATCAGGGCAACATAGGGCGAGAGATGAACTTGCAGAGCTCAATCGCAACATCGGTGCGCAGCAAGCCGATTTGAAACGGATGGCGGACCAGATCGAGGCGCTCACCGCGAAGATCGAATCTTTGCAGAATATACCCGTGCCTGCCTCTGTGCTGTCGGCTCCATCTCCGCCGGCCGTCCATCCCACTTTGAGGCCAGCGAAGAGAGTGGTTCAACGATCTAAACCAGAAGGGCCAATCTCGGTCGGGGGCGCGCCGCTGATTCCTGAGCCCGGCTCCGACCAGCGTTGATCCAGAATACGGCTCTGGCGTGGACTGATTTCGTGGTCATAGCGCTCCTGACACTGCGAGCTCTTGGCCATGGCTCGGTTGATGGCTCTCGAGTCAGCCCTTGACCCTTGCGCTCATCCCTGATCAGCGCTCCGAGGCTTTTGCTGATTGTGATCGTTGGCAAGACCAACCCTATCGGGACGATCTTTGGCAAGTTTCAAGAGCAATTACAAAAACCGATCGGGACGTTTTTCAGTTGATTATTCCTTAGTCTCGTAAAATCGTCCCGATCGGGACAATTCGGGGCTGGCGGGGATCCCGCCGATCGGGCTGTGCAACCGGAAAACACCTAATTCAATCATTTTAGCGCGCCCACGAGCCCAAGACCAATCCGTGGCACCAGCACGGTTCGCCTTGCGATCGTTTTGCCGTCGCACAACTTGATGGGACCGCTTGCCAACTGGCCGAGTCCCAGCTTGCCGCTGTCAAGATCAAGCTTGCCCGGACCAAGACCGCAAATTCCGAAGAAGGTCTCACCTGAAGGTATTTCCCTCGGTCCCACAAACCAAAGTCGCAGAAAGTGATTCGCAGGCCGATATGTCGGGGCCGAGTGAGTGATGAAAAATGACCGCCTCCAAATCTCAAAAAGGCGATCTAAGCTGATTGCGTCATCGTCGTCGGTCATCATAAATCCTCCGCTGCGCGGGAAAGAATGCGCCAAGGACCAGCGAAGGTTCGTAACACTCGAACATCGCCAGCACGGTAGATGTCATGCGCGGGGCTAGTGGTCCTCCACCGAATGCCAGTCCACGCCGTGGAGGCGGATCATCTCGCGATGCGACCGATTGATGAAAGCGCGCTCGACGCAAAAGTCCGGAAGCGACTGAAGCGGCCAGCGCAAGGCCACAGGCGATGTAGCTATTGATGAAATTCCAAAAAATGTTGCTGCCAGCGACGACAATAAAAGTGAGTGCCATGACCGTATTGCGTATTGCCCCAACCATGTAGTGTCCCCGGCTAATCGGCGAGGGAGGTTAACATTGCAGTCACGACGATCAGCAGCGTTGATCGTGGTGATCCGTCGTATTTCTGCTAGACCAGCTTGGGGCTCGGGACGCCGTGGGTCTACTCCGTTGGTTGGCGCAGCTCGCACCGGGCGTCCTCAGCCACATGGCCCAAGAATTACAGCGCCGGTACAACAAGCACCAGTACCCAGACGAGAAGCGCGAGGCCTTAGACGCATATGCTAAGCACGTTGCGGCGACCATGCTTAGGCGGTCCCGGGCCCGGAATTGATGCTGTCTACGGGTTGGGCGCGAGTTCCTGAACCCGACACTTCGTGCGAACGCGATAGCAATTCGCTAAGCACGACTGCAGCACTTAAGGCTCGTTAACAGCCCGGTGGCCGCGCGAATGTACTTTGTGCCACAACCCCTGATAAGCGGAGAAGGCGCATGAATATCGCTATCAAGACCGCTGCTGTTTGCGGAGTTGGTACGCTCCTCATTGGTGTGGTCGCCGGTCGCGGCAATTCGGCGCCGCCGCCGCCATCTGTTCCGGTACCTTACGACCAATCTGGTTTTGTCCGTTCGATCTCTACGGCAAAGACTGCTTACAAAACAGCAACCAACCAATTGGCCGCAGGAGGGGCCCGCAACAGTCGGAAGCAAGCAATCTGCAACGTCCTGCAAGGTCAAAGCGCGACCGGATGGATCGGAAAGATTGCGCAGCTCTCTTCTAACGGCGACGGAAAAGGAGTGATTAGCATCGAACTAGCACCTGACGTGCACGTCGCTACATGGAATAATGCTCTTTCCGACATAGGCTCGCGTACCCTGATCGAGCCAACGTCTTCTCTCTTTAAGAGCCTCGCTGGGATGAAGCGCGGCGATATGGTAAAGTTCTCCGGCAATTTTACGTCGTCTGACGTCGATTGCGTGCGTGAGCAGAGTGTCACGCTAGATGGATCGATGACTGATCCGGTTTTCACGATGCGTTTTTCGTCCGTCGCTAAGCTCTGATCGACCCGGGCCAACAGCGCCCAAGCACATTTTCGAGCTGCGTCAAAGCAATAACAAGCGCAGGGTGCACGCGCGTGCCAATGGACGAGAAGCGCGAGGTGGTTCTCTGGGATATGGGCGGGCCAGACGAGTACCGCCTCATGCATCAATTGTTCCTCCACGACACGACAGTGGCGCTTGTCTTGCTCGATCCCACGTCGTCGCACCGCGCTCGAAGAGGCGGAGGGGTGGACGAAGCGACTTGAGAAGCAACTTGTCGGCAAAATCCCAGCGAAATTGCTGGTCGGCACGAAACTGGATGCAGAAAATGACCCGGTGGATGTGCGCGGAATAGACAAGCTCATCAGAAGTGCCGCGAAGCTTGACTGCGTTGACGAGCACTCTGCGAGAAATCGAGCCGAGCAAATGTGTGGCGAGCACGACGTTGAGCTTTGGGAAGTCGACCGGCTCGTTTCTGTCTTTCGGTCGACCGCAACCAAAGTGCGCAGCGAAACGCGATTGGTGAAAGCTGAACGAAGGCGCAGTAGTTGGCGGCAAGTTCGTCCTAGCTCGGCGCCCCAATCGCAAGATTTCCTGAGGATACCGCTAAGAACGCGACGGTTATTAACTCGTGGTGCGCTGCGCGGCTTATTCGATAGCCTTAACTTGATGGCAGCCCAGTCACTCGTCAGTCAGTTCGTAGCGCATGATTCACCCCTCAATGAGGCGCTTGAATGACCGCTCGGCAGTGAAAGCCCGCTCAATGGCTTCCGGTGCGGCGACACGTCAAAGGCCGGATTCCGATTCCAGGAATCTACGGGATGAACAAGTTCCGACGTAGGCGTGCCGCTCAGCCCTCGAATTCGTCCGCCTCGTCGCGCGGCCTTGGCGAGGCGGGGCATTGCGCATTCTGCGCACGCGCCTCGTCTCGCTCGCGTACGGCTCGGCGCTCGGTCGGCTCGCGGCCGACGTTCGCTTGCAAGCCCGCCAAATCGGTGAAGACGTCGGCCTGGCGGCGCAGCTCATCGGCGATCATCGGCGGCTGGGTAGCAATTGTGGAGACCACTGTGACGCGGACGCCGCGGCGCTGCACCGCCTCAACCACGGGACGGAAATCGCCGTCACCCGAGAACAGGATCATCTCGTCGATTTTTCCAGCAAGCTCCATGGCGTCGACCGCGAGCTCGATATCCATGTTGCCTTTCACCTTGCGGCGTCCGGAAGCGTCGACGAATTCCTTGGTCGGCTTGGTCACGACGGTTAGCCATTGTAGTGGAGCCAATCGACCAGCGGACGGATCGAAGAGAACTCCTGATCCTCGACAACGGCCGTATAGTAAAAGGCGCGGAGCAGGGTGCCCCGCCCCTGAAATTCCTTCAGGAGGCTCTTATAATCGATGTCGAAGCCGAGCGTCTTGGCCGTGGCGTAAAGGTTGGCGCCGTCGATGAAGAGGGCAATCCTATTGGGTACGGTTGACATCCTGACACGGCCCGACTTGCCTCAACTGCGGAAATGCGCTCCCGCATGGGCCTGATTTAACGATCAATCCGACGATTTCGGGCGGCCTTTGGTGCCGCTCGCTCGGCCCCTTTACGGCGTTGCCGTCCGAGCTCCGACAGCGACAGGCTATCTTCGATCGTTCGACCTTTCAAAACCTTTTTCATGAACTCTTGAACCTTGAGTAACGCAGCAACGACGACAGAAGTATATAGCTGACAAGAAGGCGATGCCCGAGCACCTGCCGCTCTTCGAGATCCATCTGAGACAACGCCGCCGGACATGCAGATGGTATCTCTGTACGACCGGCGGCCGGCCGCTCATGCACGGATCGGAAGCCAGCAGGACCGCCGCCCGGTACCAGGCCAATCGCGCACTGTTTCTGATGTTGCTGGCCTCGGCCCACGGACGATCGGGCCTGGCGAAAGCGCCTATCAGGGCAAGTCCCCGGCATGTTTAAGATTGAAGAGGTATGTTGAAGCCAGCATCGCGGGTGCGATTTGACCAAAGGAATTCTCCTCAAAGGAGATCGGTGTCTACGGCTTTGCCGACAGATTGAAATCGCCGCACGATGACCTTCTCGTCGATCTCGAAACTCACCAAGTCCTCACCAACCTGGCTTTGTCGTCGCATGCGCCGCTGCCGCCTGCCTGGGCAGCGTATGGCAGCTCTGCCCAGGCACTTCAGACCTCGATTTTCCGCGCTCTCAATTCATCAATGTCGAGAACGCCGAGATATCGACCGTGCTCTCGATGTTGGTATAGCCCCTGCAGTTGAACCGCAGGCAGGTTGGCCGGTTCGCGCCGTTAGATCAGCCTCCAAGTTTTGGCTGCGTGACGTATAAGCCAAGAATCCAAACCGTGCAGGGTTTTACAACGACTCTCACATCGCGTCATCAGAGGGATGTCCGCTGCTGATGCGGTGGACGGGGGTTCCGTTAGCGTTTGCAGCAAGATGTAGTACATGCTACATGATGTGGCCTAGACGTAATCGCAAGTCGAGGAAGGCTTATTCCATGCAGTTGTTTTCGGACTCGCGGCGGGCCGCTCATTGCCCTCTCAGGATGTCTTGCTTCATTGCTGTAGGAGTATCGGTCGTTTTGCTTTGCTTGGCCGGATTCGCGGGGCCTGCCTTCGCAGAGGGAACATCTGAAGGCGCGGGTATCGGAATTGCGGTCCTGCCACGCGACCTCAGTCCCTGGGGCATGTTCATGCAGGCCGATATCGTCGTGAAGGCGGTGATGACCGGGCTGGCCTTGGCCACTGTCGTGACCTGCACGGTGTGGCTGTCCAAGACCATCGAGCTGTTCAATGCGCGCCGTATCGTGCGGCGCTCGCTGCGCGAGCTCGCGGGGGCCGGAAGCGTCGAAGACGCGGTGCGGACGGTGCCTGCCGGGCCGGTGGCGAGGCTGCTCGACGGCGCGGCTGCAGAGCTGAAGCTCAGCAACGATCGCATGGACAGGGACGGGATCAAGGCCCGCATCCTGTCGCGCCTCCAGCAGATCGAGGCCGCTGCCGGACGGCGCATCGCTTTCGGCACTGGCGTACTGGCGACCATCGGTGCGACCGGGCCCTTCGTTGGCCTGTTCGGTACGGTCTGGGGCATCATGAATAGCTTCATCGGCATTTCGAAATCGCAGACCACCAATCTCGCGGTGGTCGCTCCCGGCATTGCCGAGGCGTTACTGGCAACCGCGCTCGGTCTCGTCGCGGCAATTCCGGCGGTGGTGATCTACAACCTTTTCGTCCGCCAGATCGGCGCCTACCGGGCTCTGCTCGGCGAGGGGGTCGCCGAGATCACGCGGCTCGCAGGCCGTGATCTCGACAGTGGTGCGATCGTCGTGCGACGAGCGCACCTCGCGGCCGCGGAGTGATCCGGTGGCGGTCAATCTCAGCCATTCCGGCACCGAGCTTGCCGAGGTCAACGACATCAACGTGACGCCGTTCATCGACGTCATCCTCGTGCTTCTCATCATCTTCATGGTTGCGGCGCCACTGGCGACCGTCGATGTCGCGGTCGATCTGCCAGCTTCGAATGCGCAGCCGCATCCGCGTCCGGACAAGCCGGTGTATCTCACCGTGAAGCCGGATCTCTCGCTGTCGGTCGGGGACGAGGCGGTGAGCCGCGCAGCACTGGCCGCGGCGCTCGATGTGGCGACCCATGGACAGAAGGACAGCCGCATCTTCCTGCGCGCCGACAAGACGGTGCCCTATGGGGAGGTGATGCAGGTGATGAACGGATTGCGGACGGCCGGCTACCTCAAGGTCGCCCTGGTTGGCCTGGAGCAGTCGACCGCACCATGATCGGTCTTGCGGCGGAAGACGTCTCCGATCTGAGACGCTGGACATTCAGCGGTCTTGCCGTGGTGACGCTGTACGGCGCGCTGACGGCATCGCTCCTGGGATGGCGCGAGCCGGATGACGTCCAGCCGGCCGAACAATCCGGCGCGGTAGTGGTCGACCTTGCGCCTGATGCGGCAGCGCCGCCGGCTACACCGTCCGATCTCCCGCCCGGTCCGGAACAGGCGATGGCAGAGTCCCGGCCGGAGCCGAAGCCGGATGTGTCGCCACCCGATGAGACGCCGGAACTGCCGCAGGCAGTCAATCCCGAGGCGGTCGTTGATACTGCGACCAAGGCGCAGCCCGAAGCCGTCCCCGAGCAGCAGGCCGCGGCGGGCACTTCGGCGCCGGCCATGGTTTCGGAGCGCGTGGCGCCGGTGGCTGCCGCGCCGAAGAAGGGTAGGCCGGAATTGAAGAACGAGCAGGCGGTCGCGACCTGGCGCTCGCAGATCCTCGCGCTGATCGAGCGCAACAAGCGCTATCCCGAAGCCGCGCGGTCGCGGCGCGAGCAGGGGATCACGCAGGTCCGGTTCATGCTGGATCGCAAGGGACAGGTGAGCAATGCTGAGGTTACGCAAAGCTCCGGCTCCAGCGCCCTTGACGGTGAAGCCATCGCATTGTTGCAGCGAGCGCAGCCGTTTCCAGCTCCGCCCGATTCATTCGAGAGCCAATCGGTGGCCGTGAGGCTGCCGATCAGTTTCACGGTCAAATAGATCTGCCCTGACGCGGCCGGTCGCGTCAGTTCGCCACGGCAGCGCGATCGGCCGCGCCGAACCTGTAATTGACCCCGACGCGCAGCGTGTCGGTTCTCACCCGCACATCGGAATCGAACGACGTCGCCATGCCGGCCGGCAGGTTCGGCGTCGCGCGGAACGATCCCAGGTTCGCGTGCAGGTATTCGATCCGTCCGGACCAGTTGCCGGCCAGCAGGGTTTCGATGCCGGCACCGGCGGCCCAGCCAAAGCGGAACGTGTCCACATTGTAGGGCGTCGTGACGGGAGCGCCCGCGGCCGTGAAGCCTGCCACTGAACCCGATGCCGTGACGAGGCCAAACGGAACGCCAGCGGTGACGTAAGCGACGACGTTTGGCGTGACCGCGATGCCGATGCGTCCGCGAATGGATGCCAGCCAGTCGAGCCGGTAGCCGAGGTCAGCCGACATCGGCGCATTGAACGGCAGCAGCGCCGCGTTGCAGACCGCGCCGGGACAGTTGCTTGCCGAGCGGCCGTGCTGGTTCGCGTAAGTGAAATCGCCCTCGATCCCGGCGATCACGGGCCCCGCCGTCCAGTCGTATCCGGCCTGAAGGCCGATACCGGCATTGTCGAGCCGCGCCGTCGGCGTGCTGCCGAACAGCGGCGTCTGCGATGCATTGTCGATGAAGCCGGCATATGTGGTGGCGGTTCCCCAGACATAGCCGAGATTGCCGCCGGCGTAGAACCCGCTCCAATCCGAGGCCGGCGCTGTGGTCGCCTTGCGGTAGATCGGGTCCGCTTGCTGTGTCCGCACGGCGCCAATCGGTGCATTTGCAGGCGTCTCGGCGCCGTATTTGACGTTGAGGAACAGTTTGAACGTCCGTCCGGGCAGAAGAATCTCGTCCTTGTGGAATTGCACGGAGTTGCGGATATCGGCGTTCAGGAGATTGTCACCGATGAGGCCAGTCGCGACCTCCACCGGTCCCCAGGGTGAGGTCTGCCATCTCTGCCGGTGCTCGATCTGAAGCTTGAGCAGGTCGTAGCCGTTGGTCGGCGTGTCGAATTCGGCGAAATCGTTCTGCGTGAACGCGTGCAGATAGTTCAGTCGCGTGTACCAGTTGTCGTTGCGCCAATAGACGCCGCCTCCGGCCCGCATCGGCGGGATGCGCGGCACGTTGGTGCCGTCCGCGAAGGTGGCGCGCACGGTATCGAACTGGCCTTCCACGCCGAATATGCCGTCCGAAAGCGGCAACACGTCCCACTGCCACGACAATTCACCGCCGCGGAAAATCGCGTCGCGCTGCGAGTAGGCGACCTGGATGTAGTCGCCATTGCCGCCAGCGACGCAAGTCGCGAAAGTCGCACCGCAGAAATTTCCGGTGGCGCGGCCGTAGATGAACTTGTCGTAGAACGTATAATAGACGTTCGCATTGAATCTGAAGTCGCCGCGCGCCCGTTTCAGGCCGGTTTCCGCAGTGTTGGCCGTCTCCAGCGTCAGGTCCGGACTGCCGATCTTGAAGGTCTTTTCGGAATCGTCCGGACCGGAAGCGAACAGTTCGAGCGCACGCGGAGCGCGCTGGACGCGTTGGAGCGTGAGGCTCGCCTCGAGGTTCGCTGGGAGATCCTTGATCACGCCGAAACTGACGCTGGTCGGCTGGAAGCTCGATTTGGACGGCGAACTCGACGGCGCGTCCGGCGGCAGGTAGGTCGACGGAAAATCGAACGACGTGCCCGAGACGTTGACGGATTCGATGCGCCCGGCAAGCTGCGTTCGCAGCGTGTCGGTATGCCTGAGCTCCTCGAAGAAATAGGCGGCGGCAGTCGTCGTCTGCGCGGGAAGCAGGATAGCCTGGCCGAGGGTGTCCAACTGCTGATAGGCGCCCTGCGTGCCGACGATGCTCCTCAGCATTCCGAGCGGCGTCGAGACCGGCACAGTTTCGAGCTCGAGCTTGCCCTCGGTCTGGCGGTTCTTGAACGTCGCGCCGATGGTCTGGAAATCGCCGAGGTTCGTGCTGTTGACGTCGACTTCGTCGTGCCGATAGTCGGAATATCCGAGCCAATAGCGGACCGCAGCGATGGCTGCGGCATCGGGCCGGTATTCGCCCTTGCTGGCAATCTTGGTCTGCTCGAGCTGATTGTGCTGCTGGCTTTCCGACGAGGCGATGCCCGGGACGTGGTAGTCGCTGGTGAAGCGCGAGATCGACAGGCCGGCATAGCCCCCATCGAACAGATAGGAGCCGCCGATCGAGGCGCCCGCGCTCTGCGTGGCCGAATTCGGCTGTCGCCCATTGAACGCCGGCGCGGGAGTGGGGGGCACGAGATAGGGATAGCTGGGGATGCGATAGTCCTGGGCGCCGCGACCGTAGACGTCGGCATGCACGGCGGCGTTGCCGCTTCCGGCGTCGAGCAACAGCCCGCTCTCCCAGCCGCGGTCGACCGAGGTGACGGCAGACCGCAGCTCCGCGGCCACGCCGCCGATCGGAGCGGCCGTGGGAATCCGGTTGTTGGTCACATCGACGATGCCGCCGACCGCCTGCGATCCGAACCGCAGCGCGCCCGGTCCGCGGAACACCTCGGTCTTCTGGAGCGCCAGCGGATCGATCGGGACGCCGTGATCCTGCGCGATGTCCGACACGTCGACGCTGCCGATGCCGTTTTCCTGGATGCGCACCTTGGCGTCCGACAGTCCGCGCAGAACGGGGCGTGCAGATTGGGTCGACAGACCCGCCGACGTCGCCCCTGGGGCGGTGAAGAACATGTTCCCGAAGCTTGCGCTGGTGTTCGACTGGATCTGGCTGCCGGTCTGGACCGAAGGCGCAAAGGGGGCCTGGCTGGAGGCCGTCGTCGAAGCGGGCGTGGGCGCGGTTGTTGCGTTGCCGGGCGCCGTCCGGTTTGGGGCTCCGCGGTTGGCGCGGCGGGCCGGCTTTGACTGACGGCCTTCGACCGTGACGACGGGAATATCGACCTCGGCCGGCGCAGCGGATGATGCGGGTGACGCTGTTGGGTTCGATGGCTGCGAGGCGGGAGGCGTGGCAGCGTCGGATGGGGCCGGGGTCGCTGAAGGGCTCGGCGCGGCGTGCTCGGTTGGCGAAGCCGCAGGCACCCCGGGAGCGGCTGGCTGGGCATATGCAAAGCCACCGAGACCAATCATGACGATCGATGTCGTGCCCAGAAGAGCCGAACGGGTTACGCGCATGTCCATCTTCAACCCCCGATGCGCAACCGAGGAGACGGATGCGCTTAGTTCATACATTAAAATGTAGCACAAGCTACAATTGCGAGGCCGAGGCTACAGAGTCAAGGGATGGCTGTTGCAATTGCGACGCTGTTGCAAGTGGGTGACAGGAGGGATGCCGTGTGTGCTTGCAATGTCGCCATGGAGAGCCCATGGTCAGATGGTGAAATTCTGGGTTTTCAGATGCGCCGGAAGACTGTGGACGTTGTGACATCGCTTCACGCCCTCCCCACCGAGCAGGCGCAGGCAAGGCGTTTTGGCAAGGCCCGGTCGGCGCGCTCGACTGCAATCCTCGAGGACTACGTCGAGCTGATTGCCGACCTGCTCGAATCGTCCGGCGAAGCTCGCGCCACTGATATCGCGCGCCGGCTCGGCGTGTCTCATCCGACGGCAATCAACACGATCACGCGGCTCAAGCGGGAGGGCTTGGCAATTGCCCGGCCTTATCGCGGTATCTTCCTGACCGAGAAGGGTGAAGCGCTCGCCAGGCGCGTGCGCGCGCGCCACCGCGTGGTGCTGGAGATGCTGCTCGCGCTAGGCATACCCCGGGAAACTGCGGAAGCGGACGCTGAAGGGATCGAGCATCATGTTTCCGAAGCGACGCTCAAGGCATTCTCGGATTTCATTAAGACGTCCGGAGTGAAGAAGGCCAGTTGACGAGCCGTTGAGATCCGCGTGGCTTGGAACTCTAAGCTTCGACACGCGATCCCATCATGGCGGGCATCTGCCTGCGCCTCAGGCTCAACCTTACCGATTGCCCAGCATCGGCAGGTTGAGGGCAAAGTGAGTCTCGCGAAAACCATAAACCGAGCAGCTTTCCATCAAGCCGGACTACTCGAAGTCGCGCAACCCGTTGTGTACGGTCGCCCGCGAGATCCTGCGACCATTATCTTGTGCACGCGTGATGACAGCCCTGACGGTGGCCGGTCGTCCGCCGTCTTGCAGCAGGAAGCTGATCAGGATGACCCGCTGCCTTGTTGGTCGAAGGCCCCGGGCGGCCAATATTCTTCGAAGTTCATCGTCAGACATGGAAACGAAACCGTAGCAGATGCTGCATACGCATTGCCAGGATGGCGCAACGAAACTAGAATCAAGGCGGGCTTCCTCCTGTGCGATTTGAAGGAAGGTCATCACGTACTGGAGGGGGATGGTGTGCCTTAAGCTGAGCATGACGCTGATTGCGTTGGCGACACCTATCGCTACCTCGCGGAGTTCTGGTGTGAGCCAGTGCGGATCATCTTGCTCCTGCTCAGTCATCGGTCGCTCCTGGTCCCAAAGGGAAGCGTAGGGATACATCGGCCGTTCAGGGGCGTGCCGCTTGCTACACAAGTAGCAAGTATCTTCAACAGGATTGTGGGGAGTGGATGACGATGCGGACTTCCGCTTTTGCGGTCTCAGGAAAAGCCCTTGGTACTTCCGAGACTTGGCAGTCGTGCCCCGATGTCTCGACAGGAGCTATAGGGCAATCAACGTCTGCTAGATATCCAAACGAGGTACTACCATAACGGTTGCTTGGCTCATCAATTTGCCCCATAATAATCTTGGCGGCTTGGCTTACCGCAGTTAGGCAAATCGACTTTCCGCGGGGCTTTGGTTACTTTCACGGGGACAAAAGGTCCAAATATTCTACTTACTGTGACGGACGAAGGCCCGGACTTCGACGTGTCTGATTTTACCGAGAAGAACGACTTGGGAGAGGGCTATTCCTTCGTTTTCGTCGATGGCTCAGAAACGTTAAAGCTGACATGTTCATTGAAGAAGTACGATCGGGGGTGCCAAGACGCCACTAGGCTTTCACCCGTGGCTCTTGCAGCTTTTCAGTCTTTGCAAACGAAAGCGGTTTCGAAGATCAAAAGCAACGCGTCCTCTTATGAGGTTGCACCAACCAATGCCCAAAACATCCGAGCGATGTTCGCGTGCGTAGTACCCTAGATTGGACTGCAACGCCCGCGACGGTGCGCTTCGACGGTCACACGAGGGGCCGCCACGACGCTTCGTTGCCATATGGCAGTTGACGCGGCGACCTCCGCGCCTGCGCTGTTCGAGATGATGAAGCCGACATCGGGGAGTCTATCAGTACCCGCCGTAGGATGGGGAAGAATCGGTGCAGACGCCAGCTATTGGATTAAGACGTCTAAGTCAGAAGAGTTTCGGTGTTGGGGCATGTTCTCGTGGGAGGCTCGGCATAACGCTGGAGCCCTTCGAATTCGAGCGTATCGCTCAGTGAGTGGTATCGATTGCGAAGCCGGAAAAGACGCTTCCAGAGCGCCCTAGGTATCGGCGGGTACTCCGTAGGCCACGGCTGTTCTCGCTTGACGGACTGCCGGTTTCTCCAGAGGCGGCTGATTACTTCGATGTCAGCGCGTAGCTCTGCAGTGTGCTCGGTATTTTCCGGTGCATCCCATTCGTATCGCTTCGGCACTGGCCGACTGAAGGGAGGCATGGTGAAACCTGGTGCGCGTAATGCGGCCAAGGTCTCCACCGCGCAGGGATGGTCAGCGCCTTTCTCGACTGCGTATCTATACGAGGCAGCAGTGGGGTAGGTTCTGCCGTGCGCTAGAAATGCGGATTCCGACGAAGTCGCCCGGGTGTACCGATATGAAGTCGCTCGGAGATTCCGAGACGATGTCGCCCACCTTTCCGATTTGATCTCGCCCGGTGACGAGGCATTCTGGCGGTAGCTTCTCTGGCATTTGGCGAGCCGCGTGGTCAACCTGGAATCGCGGCTTGAACTTCTTCTGCTTCTGTTGCGGTTGCTGTGGGCATGTGGGCAACGCCTGGCGTTGTCCAAGCGAAGCGGCATGTCCACAGCGTTACGGGCTCAGGTCTTTCGGGCGGATTGCCGAGTTCGGCGCAGGCTCTCGCCGGTGAGGTCGAGCCGATGGGCATTGTGGACGAGGCGATCGAGCACGGCGTCGGCATAGGTGGGATCTCCAATGAGCAGATGCCACTGGTCCATGGGGAGCTGGCTGGTGACGAGGGTCGAGCGGCGGCCGTAGCGATCCTCCAGGATCTCCAGGAGGTCATGACGGGCGCCGGCATCGAGCGGCTCGAGCCCCCAATCATTGAGGATCAGCAGATCGACACGGCCGAGGCCGCGCAATAGGCGTGGATGGCGGCCGTCGCCGCGCGCGAGAGCGAGGTCATCGAACAGCCGCGGAACACGTTGATAGAGCACGGAGCGATTATCACGGCAGGCCTTGTGGCCGAGCGCCGAGGCGAGCCAGCTCTTGCCGACGCCGGCCGGGCCGCAGATCAGCAGGTTGGCATGGTCGTCGATCCAGCGTCCCTCGACAAGCTTGGCAAACAGTGGGCGGTCGAGGCCGCGCGGGGTGCGGTAGTCAATGTCCTCGACGCACGCCTGCTGGCGCAGCTTGGCGTAGCGCAGGCGAGTGGCGAGCCGTTTGTCGTGCCGCAGCGAGGCTTCACGTTCGAGCAGCAGAGCAAGCCATTCGGCGTGACCGAGGCTGCCAGCCTCGCCGGCGGCTTCGATGTCGGCGAAGGCCTTGGCCATGCCGTGGAGGCCGAGGGCGTTGAGGCGGTCGAGGGTCGGATGGGTGAGCAAGGGATGGTCTCCTAATTGTAGTAGCGCGGTCCGCGGATGTTGGCATGCAGGATCGGCGCATCGTCCGCGGAGCGCTGGTGAGCAGGACGCCGATCGAGATTGTTGGCGAGGATCGACTTGACCGAGCCATAGGTGCGCGCGCCGATGTCGATCGCCCGCGCAGCCGCCGCGTCCAGCCGTTCGCGCCCATAGGAGGCGGCGAGTCTGAGGATGCCGAGGCAGGCGCGGAAGCCTTGTTCGGGGTGCGAGCGCTCGTCGAGAATGAGGTCGCACAATGCGCTGGTCGCCGGCCCGATCGCGGCGGCGTCCTGACGGATGCGCACGATGGTCCAGCCGGCGTAGCGGCGATGGCTGGAGGCCATGTGCTCCGGTACGGTGGTTTGCTTGTGATTGCCACTCATGCGCTGATGCGCGGCAATCCGCTCGCCCTTGTGGAAGATCTCGACGGTGCGGGCGGTGAACCGCACCTCGACCTCGGCACGCGCGAAGCGATGCGGAACGCTGTAATAATGCTTCTCCACCTCGACGTGGTAGTCGAGGCTGACGCGCCGGATCCGCCACTCGGCGAGCACGTAGGGGCTCGCCAGCAACGGCTTGAGCGCCGGCCGGTCGACCTCCTCGAGCAGCCGGCGGCGCGTCACGCCGAGCCGCCGGATCGGCCGCTCCTCGTTGAGCCTGGTGAGCAACTCGCCGATCGCTGCGTTGACCTCGGCGAGGCTGTAGAAGACGCGGTGACGCAGGCGGCCGAGCAGCCAGCGCTCGATGATGAGGACGGCCTGCTCGACCTTGGCCTTGTCGCGCGGCTTGCGCGGTCGCGCCGGCAAGACGGCCGTGCCGTAATGCGCGGCCATCTCCGCATAGGTGCGATTGATCTGCGGGTCGTAGAGGCTCGCCTTGATGACTGCGACTTTGGTGTTGTCAGGCACCAAGAGCGCCGGGACGCCGCCGATCGCCGCGAAGGCGCCAACATGGGCGCTGATCCAGTCGGCGAGCCCCTGCGTCCACGTCGCCTGCGCGTAGGTGAAGCTCGAGGCGCCGAGCACGGCGACGAAGATCTGCGCCGTCCTCCGCTCGCCGGTGAGGCGGTCGACCACCACCGGCACGCCGTCGCCCGCGTAGTCGACGAACAGCTTGTCGCCGGCCGTGTGCGCCTGGCGCATCGTCACCGACAGGGCGTCCCTCCCAGGCGCGGTAAAGCTCGCAGAAGCACGAGTACCGGTATCCGCCGGGCTCGGCGCCGACGTATTCCTCCCACAGGATCGACAGCGTCACGTGCTTGCGCTTGAGCTCGCGGTGCACCGCCGCCCAGTCGGGCTCGGCGATGCGGCGATGACCCTGCCGGTTACCGTTGCCGGTCTTGGCGAACAGGCGGGCCTCCAGGGCCGCATCCGTGAGTTCGTCGGGCAACGGCCAGCTCAGGCCTGCGGCCTCGAACCGCCGGATGGTCAGCCGCACTGTCGAGGGCGCCGCGCCCATCCGCCGCGCAATCTCGCGGCTCGGCAGCCCAGCCGCCTTCATCCTGATCACATCGCGCACACGGCGCATCGCAAGCCTCTCCGTTGGCATCCAGGGTCCCCCTTCGCAAAGCCGAAAGGGGGACCGTAAGGGAGCCAGAAGAGGCCTCGTCACCCGGGCGACATCATCCCGGAACGGTGGGCGACATCATAGCCACCCGAGCCGGATCGGTTGCGAGCTCATGGAGGCTGGTGTCGAGTCACTCCGCAAAGACTCGTTCGACGTGATCGCGGTAGCCCTCGATGGTTTTTTCGCTGCGGTTCTTCCGGATCAGATGTGCATCAAGATATCGATCCCAGGCCTGCCTGAGAGTGATGTTCGCGACCGCCGCACCAATTGGCATCGCCGGAGCGGGACTCATCCGTTTTGTTTGCCTCTCATCCTTCGGATGCCGGCCCCGGCTAATCTGGGCCAGGTACTCCTTGGCAGTCGCGCGCGCAGCTCGGGTCGACATCTCGCTGGCGTCGCCGATGGCAAAGGGCTTCTCGAACACTCTCGTAGCGCGGCGTGCATCTAGAAACTGTGGCGAAGGGATAGTACTGAACTCTTAATCAGCGGGTCCCAGGTTCGAGCCCTGGTGCGCCCACCATTTCAAGGCATTGGTCGGCAAAACCGTTTGAGCAGTGGATTTTTCAAACGGTCTTTTTTGAACCAATCGCCAACAGCGCCCGATAAAGAGGGGCGTCGCGCGACACCTCGGCTGTTCGTTGTGTAGTGAGGCCTGACTGGCTGTCGGCGAATGGCAAGCCACGGGCGCGGCGGCTTGTCCAATGATGGGCTGGACCGAAAATTCAAGTTCTCGATTAACTGGCGGGGTGTGCACGACGTGTGCACCGGGAGATCAAGAAAAATCCTGCGTCGGCCAATCTGGGCAGGCCCCGGAAGTGGGGCCGCATCCGCGGCGCGGCAGTTGGGTTGCCGTTTGGGCCGGCCTCTGTCGTAAGATATCGGTTCCGGCCGGGTCCTATAGCATCGGCTCGAACTGGCAGTGCACGAGCATCTCGGAGACCGACGCATTGTTCGGCATCATGAGCGCAGTTTCCACCAGGCGTGCGATGTCGCCCGGCTGGCTCATCTCGTGGCGTGGGATCTCGTCGTCGTTCAGCGTCATGTCGGTGGCAACGTAACCCGGGCAGATCACCGTCGCCCGGATGCCGGCCGCGCGTCCTTCCCGGCGAATGCCGTGGGTGAGTGCAACCACGGCGAACTTGGTCATCGCGTAGCCAACGTTGCTTCCCACGCGCTTGCCAGCTAGAGATCCCAGATTGACGACACGGCCATGACCGCAGACGGCCAGATGGGGAAGGGTGGCTCTGACGAGGCGCAGGGGACCCTTGACGTTCACGCGCCACATTTCATCCAGCTCGTTCTCGCCCTCGTCGGAGACACGAACCTTCGGATTGATGCCGGCAGCGTTGACGAGGGCATCGACGCCGCCCCACCGCGCGACCGTTGCATTGACCCAGGAGATCGGGCTCTTGGCGTCTTCGGCGTCATAGCGGTACGTCATAAGCCTCTCGCTCTCGGCGAGACGGCTCGGGTCCCGAAGCCCTGCCGACACGCGGAAGCCCGACGTCAGCAGCCGGTCGACGACGGCGCGCCCGATGCCGCGCGAAGCCCCGGAGACCATGACGATCCGATTGCCGACTTCCAACATCCTAGTCCGTCTCCTATGGGTAAGCGAAGAGCACCGCTAAATTTAAGGGGATACGCGCGAGGACGAGTAAGAGAAATTCACTCTGCCTGCATCGGGTGTGCTTATGGCTCGCGCGCCCGACGACTTCCGGCCGGGGATATTGGATGTCCTTATGAGGGCAGAACAAATCCGCTGTATGCGTGCGTCAATCCCCGCACGTAACTTTCCGCCGCTCTGGCTGACTCTAAGCGAGCCTTGCGGATGGGATTTTCGGACTATCGAACGGCGTTGGTGACGGGCGCGTCCTCCGGTATCGGGGCTGCGACGGTTCGTCGCCTCCGCGCCGAGGGGCTCGAGGTTCATGCACTGGCGCGCGATGTCCGCCGGTTGACCAGCCTGTCAGCTGAGACCGGATGTCACGCATGCGCGGTCGATGCGAACGATCTCGGCGCCTTGAAGCGCCTTGCAAGCTCGGCCGAATTCGATGTTCTCGTCAACAATGCCGGCCAGTCGCGGCGCGGCGCCATCCTGGATACCGCGCCGGACGATGTCGACACGCTGGTCGACGTCAATCTACGGGCGGTCCTGCACCTGACGCGGCTGATCGCACCCAGTATGGCGCGGCGCAACCGCGGCCACGTGGTCAATGTCTCGTCAATCGCCGGCCATTATGCCTTCGGCGAGAACGCCACGACATTCAACTCATCCGTGGCCTATCACGCGACGAAGGCCGGCGTTCATTCGCTGTCGCAGCAATTGCGCGTCGATCTCTACGGCACCTGCGTTCGCGTCACCGAAGTCTCGCCCGGGCGTGTCGCGACGAGCGTCTTTCAGAACCAGAACGCTACCGACAATCCGGATGCCCGCTTCGTCGGGGCATTCGAGACACTTCAATCCGAAGACATCGCCGATGCCATTGCGTTCGCGGTCGGATCGCCGACGCGGATGAACGTCGCGACGATCGAGGTAGTACCCACGTTCCAGGTCGTCGGTGAACTGCGATTTGCCAGCCGATCCGAGGCCGCGCGTTTGAAAGACACGAGAAGTGGAGTTGACAATGCCTGAACTCGCAAACCGGCTCAAGACCGTGAAGGTGTCGGCCTCGGCGGCGATGACGGACAAGGCGCGCGAGCTCCGCGACGCCGGTGTCAAGATCGTGGGCCTGTCGTCCGGCGAGCCCGATTTTCCGACGCCGCCGCATGCGATCGAGGCCGCACATCGGGCCGCCCTCGCCGGCGATACCAAGTATCCGGCGCAGCCGGGGACTGTCGCGCTACGGACCGCGGTCCAGCGCAAGTTCAAGCGCGAGAACAATCTCGACTACGCCCTCGACGAGATCCTGATCGCCAATGGCGGCAAGCAGATCATCTTCAACGCGCTGTTCGCGACCTGCAATCCCGGCGACGAGGTCGTCATTCCGGCGCCAGGCTGGATCACCTATGCCGATATCGTTCTCCTTGCGGAGGCGACACCCGTCGCGGTGCCTTGCCCGGAGAACAACCAGTTCAAGCTCCGCCCCGCAGACCTGGAGGCGGCGATCACGCCCAAAGCGAAGTGGTTGATCCTGAATTTTCCCAACAATCCGACCGGCGCTGCCTGTACACGCGAGGAGATGCGCGCGATCGCCGACGTCATGCTGAAGCACCCCGATGTCTGGATTCTCACCGACGACATCTACGAACATCTCACCTACGATGGCTTCGAGTTCTGCACCATCGCGGAGGTTGAGCCAAGGCTGAAGGATCGCGTCGTGACCGTGAACGGCGCGTCCAAGGCCTACGCCATGACCGGCTGGCGGGTCGGCTATTGCGGCGGTCCCAAGGACCTGATTGCGGCGATGAACAATGTCCATGGTCAGGCGACCGGCGGAATCTGCACTGTGAGCCAGGCCGCAGCCGTCGCCGTCCTGGACGGACCGCAGGACTACCTGAAGGAGCGCGCCGACATCTATCGCGACCGGCGCGATCTGGTGGTCAAGCTCCTCAATCGGATTCCGGGCATCACCTGCCACAAGCCCCAAGGGGCCTTCTACGTGTTTCCGAACATCGCCGGTTGCATCGGCAAGACCACGAAAGGCGGGCGGCGGCTGGATACCGATTCCGATTTCATCTCGGCTCTGCTGGAAGAGCAGCATGTCGCAGCCGTGCCCGGGGGCGCCTACGGCATGAGCCCGTACTTCCGCATTTCCTACGCGACCGATACCGAATCGCTGAAGGAAGGCTGCCGACGCATCGCCAGCTTCTGCGAAGGCCTGCGTTGACCGCGCATCGCGATGGCGGCTCGCCCCTGGTGCAGTGCGAAAGATGCAGCAGGCGGCATTCGTCGGTCAAGATCGGAGCAGTATGCCGAACCAATTGTCATAATCCATCCTGATGCCCCTAAACGAAGATGTTCTTGGTCCTGTAGGATGCCGACGCATAAGCTTTGTGCAGCAGAGGGGTATGCCTTGGTATCGCGCAGTCGAGGACGGCCAGCGATGACCACCAGCGACGATGCGGTGGCAGTCTTAGGTGTTCAAGCTCCACCGGCAACCCGGCGGGCATCGCGGTGGCGTCTGGCTCTGCCGGTCGGGCTTCTCGCCATCCCGATGCTGGCGTTCCTCACGTACTTCTTCTTCTATCCGGCGCTGGGGCTGCTGCTCTCGAGCATCCAGACCCAGGACAGCCGCGGCATCATCGGCCGTCCATTCACGCTGGCGCACTACGCCCGTCTGGTCAACGTCGACCTCTACGCGCGCGTGCTCTGGACGACGCTGCGGATCAGCATCATCACCTCGGTGCTTGCGACAGTGCTCGCCTATCCGGTCGCGCTGGTGATGGTCAAGAGCCGCCCGATGATCACGCGCATCATCACCCTGATCGTCATCGCTCCCCTGATCGTCAGCGTCGTCGTGCGCGGATACGGCTGGCAATTGGTACTTCAGAACGGTCCGAAGGGCATGCTGAACTGGATCCTGATGACGCTGCACATCGTGGACGCCCCGATATCGGTCCTCTACACTGAGGCCGCCGTCGTCATCGGATCGCTGCACGTGTTCTTCCCGATGATGGTGCTGCCGCTGGCCTCAGCCCTCGGCAAGATCGATCCAAACCTCGAAGATGCAGCCCGCATGCTCGGCGCGCCGTGGTGGAAGGTGTTCCTCCGTGTGACGCTGCCGCTGAGCATGCCCGGTTTCGTGGCCGGCTTTACCCTGGTCTTTTCGCTCACCGCCGGCTCCTTCGTCATTCCGGCGATCCTGGGCGGCGCCTCGGCTGTCATGCTCGGCAACCTGATCGAGCAGCAGATCTTCGTCGTCTACGACTGGCCGTTCGGGGCTGCGATCGCCGTCGTTCTCGTTGGCCTCGTCCTTGCGGTGAACGGCGTCTCGATGTGGCTTCTGGAAGGCCAGCGTCTCAGGAGGGCCGAGTGATGGACGAGCGGCTTTCCGGCTTCGGCGCCTTTATCCTCTACACCATCACCGCAGCCATGATGCTGTTCATCTTGGCGCCGCTGCTCCTGGTCATGGCGGCGTCGGTTTCCGATTCCTATTTCGTGACGTTCCCCCCGCAGGGCTTCACGTTAAAATGGTACGCCAAGGTTCTCCAGGACCGCGACTTCCTCGAAGCGATGAGACTGAGCATTCTGCTCGCGCTCGGCACGACCGCGGGCTCACTCTTGCTCGGCGTGCCCGCGGCCTTTGCGCTGGTGCGCGGCCATCTCTTCGGTCTGGCGGCGATCAAGGGATTCCTGCTGTCGCCGCTGATTTTCCCGGCGCTGGTCACCGGCCTCGCGCTGCTTCAAGTCCTGACCAAGCTCGGCTCCCAGGATGCGCGGCTCAACCTCCTGATCGGCCATGTGGTCGTGACCTCGCCTTATGTGATCCGCACGGTCGTCACCAGCCTCCAGCTCGTGGATGAGAACCTGGAGGACGCCGCGCGCACCCTCGGTGCCAACCGTCTGCGGACCTTCTGGCGCGTAACATTGCCGCAGATCGCCTCCGGCGTCGCCGCCGGCGGCCTGTTCGCTTTCATGGTGTCGTTCGACAACTACCCGGTCACGATGTGGCTGGCGAATTCCGAATATTCGCCCGTGCCGCTCGTCCTGATGCGGCAGCTGGTCAACGTCTTTGATCCTTCCGTGCCGGCGATGTCGACGATCATCATCCTGATGGCGATGGTCGGCGTGCTGCTGCTCGAGAAACTGGTCGGCCTTCGCCGCGCGCTGGCCGCCTGATGTGCATTGGTTAGATGGAGATTGGACCCATGAAGCTGACACGTAGGACTCTCATTAAGGCCGGTGCATCCGCGGTTGCTTTCCCGACGATCATCAGCCGGTCGTGGGCGCAGGACGCCAAGCAACTGCATGTCGGCGTCTACAACTCCGCGCTGGGCAAGCTGATCCAGAAGGAGGTCATTCCCAAGTTCGAGGCCGAATTCAAGTGCCGCGTCTTCACGATCGAAGGCGCAACACTTTCGAATATCGCTGCTCTCCGAGCGACTCGCGATACGCCGCGCTTCAGCATGATGATGATGGACGACGTAGGCATCCCTCAGGCCAAGCAGGAGGAGCTGATCGACAAGCTCGATGCGGCCAAGATTCCGAACCTCGCGAAGGTCTATCCGCGCTATCTCTTCGAGGACGGCTATGGCGTCGGCTTCTCGATCTCCAGCGCGGCCATGTTCATAAATCCACAGGTGACGAAGCCGCTCGCGAGCTATGAGCAGATCTTTGATGCGAAATATCGCAAGCAGATCCTGCTCAATACGCCCAAGAACACCCAGAGCGTGCTCATGCTCATCGTGGCGACGGCGCTCGTGACCGGCAAGCCGCTGAAGGAGGCGCA
The DNA here is from genome assembly GCF_045571415.1 of Bradyrhizobium sp. LMG 9283. Classification (NCBI taxonomy): domain Bacteria; kingdom Pseudomonadati; phylum Pseudomonadota; class Alphaproteobacteria; order Hyphomicrobiales; family Nitrobacteraceae; genus Bradyrhizobium; species Bradyrhizobium sp. LMG 9283. The sequence continues at coordinate 6,697,201 of NZ_CP120691.1, read as the reverse complement.
ATACCTGGTCGATAGCGGCTGGGACAAGCTCGCGACCCTAAAGCCGAACGTGTTGACGATCTACGATAGCGAAGCGCAGGTGCTTCAGGTGGCCCAGGGCCAGGCGATGATCGGCGGCATCGAATATTCGAAGGCGATCTATCCGCACACGGCGAAGGGCATGCCGATCGACATGACCTTCCCCAAGGAAGGCGCGTTCACCGGCATCAACAGCATGACGCTGGTCAAGAATGCGCCCGAGCCGGAGCTCGCCTGTGCCCTGATCAACCGCATTCTGGAGCCCTCGGTCGCCAAGATGCTGTCCGAGCAGACGCTCAGCGCGCCGTCGGTGGGCGGCATCGACTTCAAGCCGGAGACGGCCAAGTTCCTGGCCTATCCCGACACCAAGGCGACCGATCTCGGACTGTTCACGCCGGACTGGAAGTTTATCGTTCCGCGCCGCGGTCCGTGGCTGGAGCGCTATAATCAGGTGTTCACGAGCTAGGACAGGCTGCCATGAGGTCTTCCGAAGTCAGGCTTGACCGCCTCCGTAAGGAATATAACCGCACCATTGCGGTCGACGACGTCTCGCTCACGATCGAGCCGGGCTACATGGTGGCCTTACTCGGTCCGAGCGGATGCGGAAAGACGACCTGCCTGCGCATGATCGCGGGGCTGATCCGGCCGACATCCGGCGACGTCTTCGTCAACGATAGGCGGATGACCGACGTTCCCGTGCATCGCCGCAATGTCGGGATGCTGTTCCAGAACTACGCGCTGTTCCCTCATCTGACCGTCGAAGAGAACATCGCGTTCGGCCTGGAGATGCGCGGAATCGGCAAGGCCGATGCCGCCAGGAAGGTGAACGAAGCACTCAATCTCGTCCAGCTCTCCAGCTTCGGAAAGCGCTATCCGGCCCAGCTCTCCGGCGGCCAGCAACAGCGCGTCGCGCTGGGGCGCGCCCTGGTGATCGAGCCGGCGATGCTGCTGCTCGACGAGCCGCTCGGGGCGCTCGACAAGGGGCTTCGCGAGAGCATGCAGGTCGAGCTGCGCGCCCTTCAGCGCAGGCTCGGGCTGACCACCATCATGGTAACTCACGATCAGGACGAGGCCCTGACGATGGCCGATAAGATCGTGGTGATGCGCGATGGCAAGCTTGAGCAGGTCGGCTCGGCAACTGAGATCTACCAGCGCCCCGCCTCGAAATTCGTCGCGCAGTTCATCGGCGCGTCAAATCTGTTTCATGGGCCGGTCGAGCAGCGCAACGGGAGCGGGGCGGTCGTTCGTGTCTCGCCCGAACTCAGTCTTCAGGTTGATCAGATCCCGTCGTCGGTCAGCGACGTGATGGTTTCGATCAGGCCCGAGGCGATCTTGGTCGAGCGCGTTGGCCAGAGCCCGGCGGCGCAACGCGCCAACAGCGTGACGGCGCGCGTCGACCAGGCCATCTATCGCGGGTTCGTGAGTCACTACTATCTCAAGACGCCGAGTGGCGGTCAGATCATCGTATTCGAGCAGAACCAGTCGCAGCAGGCCGGACTCCGATACGCGGTGGGCGAGGAGGTCGTGGCGCGGTGGGAGTCACCCAGCAATCATGTCATTGCGCGTCACTGAAGCCGGAGGCGAGCGCGACGTCTTGCCGGTAATCGACATCCCTTATACCCGCAGACGAACATCGTCTTGGATCGGATTGCGCCGCTTGGCTAGATCTAGGGGTGGTGGCGCCACGGGCGTTCGACCAGCGAGGCCCTTTTGTCGATCAATCAGCCAAACGCTCCCTTTGTCGGCACGATCGAAAAAAGCCCGAAGATCAGCCTGATCGGCACGCTTGCAATGCTGGTCGAGGCGCCGGGCGATTTCGACCTGGTGCAGCAGGGCCGCATCTGGGCCCTTGCGGATGCGGTTTCCACCTGGCCCAACGTCCAGGAGGCCGTCATTGGCGTCACCAATGTGATGCTCGTATTCGAGCAGCCACCGGCGGATATTGGCATGCTCAGCGCTTCGATCGTCGAACTGTGGCTTCGCTTGCCGAGCCGCAAGGCCGACGGCAAGCTGATCGAAATTCCCGTGATCTATGGCGGGAAACTCGGCTTCGACCTGCCGGCGGTCGCGAGACGCGCTGGACTGTCCGAACGCGACGTGATCAGGATTCACAGCGAAGGCGAATACACCGTCTGTGCGGTCGCGAGTTCGCCGGGGTTCGGCTACCTCTACGGCCTCGATCCGCGCATCTACATGCCGCGCAAATCGGTGCCGTCGCTCAACATGCGCGCAGGCTCGGTGACGATCGGCGGAATGCAGACCGGGGTGGCGGCGCTGACAAGCCCGAATGGATGGAATGCCATCGGCTGGGCCTCGCTCGCCATGTTCGATCCGAGCTCCGAACAACCCTCGCTCATGCTTCCGGGCGACCGTGTCAAATTCAGAATCGACCGGATCGAGCTGTGATCGAGATACTGACCAGCCCCGCCTTCAATACCATCCAGGACCTGGGCCGCCACGGCGCGCGCCGTTTCGGCGTGAGCACCTCGGGAGCAATGGATCCCGTCGCGCTCGCCGCCGGCAATGCCCTGCTCGGCAATGACGATGGTGCGGCTGGTATCGAGATCCAGACCTTTCCGTTCCGCCTGCGATTTTCGGCCGACACCGCGTTTGCCCTCACCGGCGCTGATCATGACGCGACACTGGCCGGTTCGGCCGTTCGGCCGTGGTGGTGCACGCGGGCGAAGGCGGGCGACGTTCTCGCGATCACCGCGCCGCGGCGTGGTGCGCGGGTCTACACGACGTTCGGCGGCGGTATCGATGTTCCGCGCGTGCTGGGCTCGCGCAGCACGCATGTACGCGGCGGCTTCGGCGGGTTCGAGGGCCGTACCTTGCAGGCGGGCGACATCGTGCCGATCGGGAGTTCGTCGCGCAGCAGCGAGGGCCGCTTCGACTTCGGTGCCGTGCCGCCGGATGTCGCGATCCCAGGCGCCGCTCCAGCGGATGGCCGCGTGCTGCGGATACGCGTCATGCGGGCCGGCGAGTACGACCTGTTTTCCGAGGCGATGCAGGCGACGTTCTGGTCGACGCGATGGAAGATCAGCGCCCAGAGCGATCGGGGCGGCTACCGCCTCGCCGGCGGCAAGCTGATATTGGACGCGCCGGTCGAGATGCGCTCGCATGGCGTCGTGGCTGGCGTCGTGCAGGTGCCGCCGGCCGGCGAGCCGATCATCCAGATGAGCGACGCCAATACGGCCGGTGGCTATCCGAAGATGGCGGCCGTGATCCAGGCTGATCTCTGGCGCCTCGGCCAGGCGGCACCGGGATCGGTCGTCGCCTTCACTGAGGTGAGCTACCAGGACGCGGTCTCGGCCATGGCTCCTGTCAACGACTATCTCGCGAGGTTGCGTGCAACCGCGGATCTCTATCGAGCGCTTTGAGTGGACGTCGACAACAACAAGAGCAGGGTACGAACATGAAAATCGGCATCAATTCGGATATGGGCGAAGGCTTCGGCAATTATCGCATCTGCGACGACGAGGCGCTGATGGATATCATCTCGTCGGCCAACGTGGCGTGCGGTTTCCACGCCGGCGATCCCATCATCATGGATCGCATGGTTCGCCTGGCGAAGCAGAAGGGGGTCGAGGTCGGCGCCCATCCGGGCCTGCCCGATCTTCTCGGATTTGGCCGCCGCGTGATCGAGATGGACGCCGCCGAGCTCGAGAAGCACATGGTCTACCAGATCGGCGCCTTGCAGGCGATCGCGGCCAATGCAGGCCATCGCGTGACCCATGTCAGCTTCCACGCCGCAATGGGCAACATGGTCAATGCCGACCCCGACATGGCCGATGTCGTCGCCCGTGCGATCGCGACCATCAATCGCGATTTCATCGTGTTCTCGCAGCCTAACGCCGAGATCGTGCGCGCCGCGCGCAAGGTGGGCCTGCGCATCCTCACGCTGTTCCTGGCTGACCGCGCCTATGACGAGCGCGGCCATCTGGTGTCCCGCAAGCTTCCCCACTCCGTCATCACCTCGACCGAGGCAGTGGCCGAACGGGTCAAGCGTTTTCTGGACAGTGGGACGGTGCAGACCATCGAGGGCAAGTCGATCAAGGTCGAGGCGCGCTCGATCTTGATCCACAGCGACACGCCCGGATCGGTCAACCTCGCCTGCACGGTGCGCCGCGTGATCGAGCAGGGCGGTGGCGAGGTCACGCCCGCAACCGTCCTGCTCAACTGAGCCGGCGAATGCGCACGACCGGTGTGCCGTAGCCGACCGTTGCGCCGGTCTCCGCGATCACGGCATCGACGATACCGGCGGCCGGCGCCAGGATGGGCGCATACAAGAGCCCGATCTTGACGAGGCCGACGATCGCGCCGGCCTCGATGCGCTGACCCTGTGCGACGAACGGCTTTTCCCGCCAGGGATGAGCCGCAAGGAAATGCCCTGCGACGTCGGCTTTGGCGATGACGGAATGGTCTACAGCCGGGGCGGCCAGCGTCGATGACACAGCCATTCGCGGACCCGTGTCGACGACGAGCTTCAGGGACTGGCCGGGCTCCTCGATCTCGATTGTGTCGGCGCCGGACCTTTCGAGGATCTGCGCCAGACGCGCGATGTCGGTCAGCTCTATCGGCATGTTCTGGTCTCCTCGACAAGGCGAACAATAGTCCTCAGCCGATCGAGATAGGCCGATATCTCGGCTTCGGCTGCCAGCGCATCGGCGTAAGCAGTTTGTTCGAACCGCAGCTTGCTGCCCAGCCGCGCCTGCCCGACGCGCCACAGATCGGCCCGGATCACGGTTGCGATCTTCGGGTAGCCGCCGGACGTCTGCGCGTCGCGCATCTGGATGATCGGCTGTCCGTTCGGCGGAATCTGGATGACCCCGGGGACGATGCCGTGCGAGCGCTTCTCGATCGGCGCCTTCGGCTTCACGGTAGCGCCTTGCAAGCGGTAGCCATAACGGTTGCTCTGCGGCGTGACCTTCCAGCTGCTGGACCAGAACAGCGCCTGCGTGGCGGCGTCGAACTGGTCATACTCGCCGGCAATCACGACCCTGACGGTGGTTTCGTCCGCGACGGCGTTCGGCCGCGCCAGCGTGATCTCAGCCGGCTCGACTCCCAGCTGCCCAATGGTCGCGGTCGATGCGGCGCAGGGCAGCATGTCGCCCACCTGAAGTGGCCGTCCGTGCAAGCCGCCGAATTCGCCACGAAACTGCGTGCTGCGCGATCCCAGCACCATGGGTACCTCGATGCCGCCCCCGAATGTCAGATAGAGTCGTGCGCCGCGGGGCATCGCCTTGATGGCGAGAATATCGCCGGCACGGGCGTGCGCGCGCCACCATGGCGGAATCGCGCGTCCCGCGATGTCGGCCTCGACATCGGCGCCCGTGAGCGCAAAGGCCATGTCGCGGTCGAAACGAAGCTTGAACGGCAGCATCGGAATCTCGATGGCGGCAGCGTTCTCGTCATTTCCGAGCAGGATGTTGCCGGCACGCAAGGCGACGTCGTCCATGGCACCAGACGTGCCGACCCCGAAGCGATACTGGTCGAAGCGACCGAGATCCTGGACGCTGGTGGGCCCTGTGACAGACAGGATCTCGATCACCGGATCACCCGTTCAATCTCGAAGCGGATCGTGTCGCCCGGTGCGAGCGCGGCAGGTGTCAGCCAGGATGGATCGAAGAAGGTCCAGCTCGTATGCCCGATGGCGTGCCAGCCGCTAGGGCCGGGCGACGCGGAGACACCGGTCTGCGATCCGCCGATCGACACCGAGCCGCCCGCGGAGCGTTGCAGCGGCGTCTGCCGGCGCGGCATGGTGATACGCGGGTCCATGCCGCCGAGGTAGCAATAGCCGGGATGACTGCCGAGCGCGAACACGGTATAGAGCGGCGCGGCATGGATCGAGACCACGTCGTCGACGGACAGGCCGCAATGATCGGCGACGGACTGAAGCGACGATCCGATCTCGCCGCCATAGGTGACAGGTAGCCTGATCTCGCGGCCGCCGATTGCGAGGCCTTCCGCCGCGTCCCAACCGTCGTTGAGATCGGCGGTCAGGGTGTCGAGCTCGCGAGGAGGGGTCTCGAAAGTCAGCATCAAATTGGTGATGCCGGGAATGACCTCGCGGATTCCCGGCCATTTCGACGCAGTGGCCGCCAGCGCCCAGATGCGCCGCTGGTGCGGCAGGTCGAATGCGCCGGGCGCCTCGAACAGAACGGCCGATGTCCCGAGCAGGCTGATCTGCGGCCGGTCCGGCGTCGTCATGGCGCGGCTGCCTTCGTATTCATCCAGTGTTCGAGATGGTGGATGTCGTAGCCGCCACGGCAGAACGCGGGATCGGCGAGGATCGCCTGATGCAACGGGACATTGGTTCTGATGCCTTCGGCGCACAGCTCGGACAAGGCGACGCGCGCACGCGCCATCGCTTCCTCGCGGGTGCCGCCGTGGGCAATCAGTTTGCCGATCAGCGAGTCATAGTGCCGGGGAACGGTGGCGCCGGCGGTGATATGCGAATCGACGCGGATGCCGATGCCGCCGGGAACATCCCAGCGCGTCACCGTGCCGGGCGACGGCGCGAAACTGGCGGGGTCCTCGGCATTGATGCGGAATTCAATGGCATGGCCGATACGGGCGATGTCGCCTTGCGCGATCCCCAAGGGCTCGCCTTTCGCGATCCGGATCTGCGCCTTGACGATGTCGATGCCTGCCGTCATCTCGGTGACGGGATGCTCCACCTGGACGCGCGTGTTCATCTCGATGAAGAAGAACTGCCCGTCCTCGTAGAGGAATTCGAACGTGCCGGCGCCGCGATAGCCGATCCGCCGGCAGGCCTCGACGCAGCTTGCGCCCACCCGCTCGATCAGCGCGCGATCGATGCCGGGCGCGGGAGCTTCTTCGACCACCTTCTGATTCCTGCGCTGGAGCGAGCAGTCGCGGTCGCCGAGCCAGAGATGGTTGTCGTGCTGGTCGCACAGCACCTGGATCTCGATATGGCGGGGTTTTTCGAGGAATTTCTCGATATAGACCGCAGCGTTCCTGAAGGCCTTGCTGGCTTCCGCGCGGGTCAGCGCCAGCGCCTCGTCCAGCGCGGCCTCGCTGCGCACGATCCGCATGCCGCGTCCGCCGCCGCCGCCGGCGGCCTTGATGATGACGGGATATCCGATGTCCCGCGCGATCGCGCGCACCTCGGCCGGTTCATCCGGCAGGGCGCTGTCCGGCCCGGGCACGCAAGGCACGCCCGCCAGCCGCATCGCGCGCTTGGCCGCGACCTTGTCGCCCATGGTCCGGATACAGTCCGCCGGAGGGCCGATGAAGGTCAGGCCGGCGCGCGCGACCCGATCGGCGAACTCCGCACTCTCCGAGAGGAAGCCGTAACCCGGGTGGATCGCCTGGGCGCCGCTGGCCTCGGCTGCGAGCAGGATCGCCGCAACGTTGAGATAGGTGCCGCTCGCCGGCGCCGGCCCGATGCAGAGTGCCTCATCGGCGAGCGCGACATAGCGCGCGTCGCGGTCCGCCACCGAGTGAATGACGACCGTCTCGAGACCCATCGCCCGACAGGCGCGCTGGATGCGAAGCGCGATCTCGCCGCGATTGGCGATCAGGACCTTGTCGAACATCAGGATGAACCCGCAGGACCGATCCGGAACAGGGCTTGACCCGCCGCGATCTCCTCACCGTTCTCCGCGAGGACCGCGAGCACGATGCCGGGCGCCTCGGCGGCGATGTCGATGAAGGTCTTCATCGCCTCGATGATGCAGATCTTCTGCCCGGCCTCGATCCGCGCGCCGACCTCGACCAGCGGCGGTTCGTCCGGCGCCGCAGCCCGGTAGAAGATGCCATGCATCGGTGCGGGCACGACGATGTCGACGGCAGCCTCGGCAGCTGGGCGTTCCGGGTGATGGAGAGCAGGGGCCTCGACCTCGACCCGGTTTGCAGGCTGTGCCGGGACCGCAGGCGCTCCTGCCGACGCACGCTTGAGGATGCGGATACGGGTCCCGTCCTGTGTCAGGTCCAGCTCCGCGATCGAGGAGCGTGCAACGAGATCCACGAGCTGTTCAATCTTGGAAAGGTCCACAGTCACGCTCCGCGCTGACGGCCCGCCGAGTTCGGTGCGTTCATGCGTCACTCCGCCGGCGGCCTGCTCTTCTGTGCAAAATTGAGGCCGCCGACGACCTGCTGGGTCGGCAGGACTTCCATGAAGGCGACATTCATGCGGGCCGGCGATCCAACCGCGAACGCGATCGAATTGGCAATGTCCTCGGGCTGAAGCGCATCATAGTCGTCGAAGAAGCGGCGCTTGGCTTCGGCGAGGTCACCGAGCAGCCGGCCGAACACCTCGGTCTCGACGCGGGCCGGCGATATCTCGGTGACGCGAACCCTGGTCCCGTAGAGATCGACCCGCAATTGCTGCGACAGGGAGTGAATGCCCGCTTTCGTGGCATGATAGACGGTGTTGCCGCCGCCGAATGCGTAATGGCCGGCGATCGAGGAGATGTTGACGACATGGCCGCGGTCGCGGCGCACCATGCCCGGCACGACCAGCCGCGTCAGATGCAGCACCGCGCGCAAATTGACGTCGATGAGGGCGTCGACATCCTCGGGCGTCGTGTTCAGGATATTGCCGCGCCGGGACTGGCCGGCATTGTTGACCAGGACGTCGAACTCGGCCGACTTCGTCAATGCGGCAAGCGCGTCGAGGTCGCTGATGTCGACGGCGCAGGGGCGGCAACCAGTTTCTGCCGACAGGCCGCTCAGGCGAGTGGCGTCGCGGGCCACGGCGTAGACTTCGAGCCCTTCCGCACTCAGGCGGCGAACCGTGGCAGCCCCTATTCCGGAGGATGCGCCCGTCACCAGGGCCGTACGATAGTCCGAAAATCCCATCCGCGAGGGCTCCTCTGCTAGCGTCCAACCCGCTGGTGGCGTCGCTGCAACGCGGGCGGCGGACGAGTTCAGCACTAGCTATAGGCCCCTCAGGTTCCCGGTGGTAAGAACGATTCCTTCTGATCCCATAGCTTCAGCCTATTGCTGCTGCACTGCTGCCTGACTGGATATCCGGAGACGCCGTATTGGATACGAAACGTTTGGAGGCCTTCATCAAGGTCGTGGACCTCGGCAGCATGACGAGCGCGGCAAAGGTGCTGAATGTTGCGCAGCCGGCGCTGAGCCAGCACATTGCGAGCCTGGAGGCGGATTTCAAGTGCAAGCTGCTCGACCGCAGCGCCCGCGGGGTCAAGCCCACCGAGGCCGGACGAATCCTCTACCGCTATGCCAAGTCGATCCAGCGGCAGATCGAAGAGGCCAGGCGCACCATTCTGGACAACAAGCCGGAGCTGACCGGCAATGTCACGATCGGTCTGGCCCCGCTCAGCTCGGCGGCATTGCTGGCTATCCCGTTGCTCACGCAGATACGAGAACGCTATCCCGGCATCGTGCCTCACATCTACGACAGCTCCGGGGTGATGCTCAGCGAGATGATGCTGAAGGGGAGCATGGATATGGCGGTCCTTTACGGCGAGCGCCCGGTGACCGGTCTCGATTACAAGCCGCTGATGCGCGAATACTTCTATCTTGTCGCGCCCCGCAGCATGTATCCGGAGCAGAAGCCTTCGGAGGACGTTTCGGCGGCGGAGGTCGCGCAATTCGACCTGCTTCTTCCATATCGGGAGTCCTTCCTGCGACAGACGGTCGAGCGAGTCTGCGCGGAGGCGGGACTGCGCCCGCGCATCGTCGCCGAGATCCATTCTCAATCGATCCTCTCTTCGGCGATCGCCGCCGGAGTCGGCGCGGCAGTGCTGCCCATGTCGATAGCAAGGGAGTTGCCCAATCTCGACCAACTCTGCATTAGACGGATCAATGCGCCGTCGGCGTCGCAACAGATGTCGCTATGCATTTCCGATAACGCTGCGCTGTCCGACGCCGCGTTCGCCGTCTACAAGATCCTGCTCGATATCATCGTCAAGAGCTGGGGACCGTTCGATGTCCAGCTCGGCTCGGCTGCCATGGCCGCGGGTGGCCCGGCCTCGCCCCTGGACGTTTCGAAGGACGAGCCATAACGAAACGCGATGCGGCAATCCTAAAATCTGAATTTGCTGCCCCAAGGCGGTTGGTTATGGAGGTGTAACGGAGATCGCCACTGCAAGGAGGTTATCATGGTGCATGTGATCAGGACATTCGACCGGCCCGCCGCTGAGCTTGTCGAGCGCATCAAGCAGTTTCCTCCGTCCACCCTGCACGAGGCACAGGGGCGATCGGGCGCCCTGACCTCCCGCATCAAGCCGATCTATTCCGGCATGCGCGCCTGCGGACCGGCGTTCACCGTGAGCTGCCATCCGGGCGACAACATGATGCTGATCGCGGCGATCTCGCTGGCCAAGCCGGGCGATGTGCTCGTGGTCAGCGCAGGCGATCATCCCGAGCAGGGCGGCTTCGGCGAGGTGCTGGCGACCGCTTGCGTCTCCAAGGGCATCGTCGGCCTGGTCACCGATGCCGGCGTTCGTGACGGCCTGGCGGTGCGCGCCACCGGCTTCAACGTCTTCTCCTACGGCCTGTGCATGAAGGGCACCGTCAAGGAGACCCTCAGCACTATCAACCAGCCGATCGTCATCGGCGGGATCGCCGTCCGCCCCGGCGACATCGTGAGCGCCGATGACGATGGCGTCGTAATCGTGCCGAAGGAGAACATCCCCGATGTCTGCGCCAAGTCGGCGGCGCGCGAGGACAAGGAAGCCGGCGTGATGAAGGCCCTCAAGGCCGGCGGCGACATTCTCGAGCTCTCCGGCATCGGCAAGGTGCTCGAATCCAAGGGCTGCACCTTCGCCTGAGCGGACAGCCGTTGCACGGACGCGGTGATGGGAGATCAGGTGTCAGCCATTCTCGGCTCTGGGGAGCATTGCTACCGCGTCGTCGATAACTGGGCGAAATTGCCGGATGGCTGGCAGCTCACCGACGTCGCCTCCGTCGCGGTCGACAGCAAGGACCGCATCTACGTCTTCAACCGCGTCGCCCATCCGATGGTGGTGTTCGACCGCGACGGCAATTTCCTGCGCAGCTGGGGCGAGGGGCTGTTCTCCCGCGCCCACGGCCTGCATATCGATGCCGACGACAATCTCTACTGCACCACGACGGCGACCACACCGCGCGAAAATGCACGACGGACGGCAGGGTGCTGCTGATCATCGGTGTCCCCGAAAAGCTCGCGCCGTTCATGAGCGGCGATCCCTTCCATCGCTGCACCCACACGGCTTTGTCGCCGAAGGGCGAGATCTATGTCTGCGACGGCTACGGCAACGCCCGCATCCACAAATTCACGCCTGACGGCAAGCTGATCAAGAGCTGGGGCGCGCCCGGCACCGATCCTGGCCAGTTCAACGTCGTGCACAATATCGTCGCTGATGCCGATGGCTGGGTCTATGTCGCCGACCGCGAGAACCATCGCGTGCAGGTGTTCGACGGCAACGGCAAATAGGAGGCGCAGTGGAATAACCTCCACCGGCCGTGTGCGCTGTGCCGCTGCGGCGGGCTAAGAACCCGACCTTCGTCATCGGCGAACTCGGTCCCGCCATGCCGGTCAACCGCAAGGTGCCCAATCTCGGCCCGCGGCTGTCGATCGTGGACGCCAAGGGCAAGCGCATCGCGCGGCTCGGCGGCGAGGATGGCCCCGGTCTTGCGAGCGGCAAGTTCCTCGCGCCGCATGGGATCGCGCTAGACTCCAGAGGCGACATGTATGTTGGCGAGGTCGGCGTCACCGACTGGAAGACGAACTTCCCGGACGAGGAGATGCCGGCCGTGGTCCGCACTTCGCGTTGCCTGCAGAAGCTGGAGCAGGTGGCCGACGTTCCGCGCTAGACCGTTTCACAATCCCATATAGCGCGCTGAATTTTCAACGCGCAGAGCCTCAGATCGATCATTGCTCCACTTGGGTAACGTTCGGACGATGTCCTGCCTCCTACCGGAAATCGTGCCACGACTCCCGCGCCGGTACGCACCTCTCCCGAGCCAACCCTGCAACTCGTGATCTTGAGCAATCGATGCGCTCAAAGTAGCAAATACCGCGTTACTGATCGCCTGCTGCTGGCCACGTAGATGATCTTCGAGAAGTTTGTGCCGCGTAACTCCCACGCCACCTAGACCGGGTAGAGTGAGGTTAAATCCTCCTCCACCTCCCGGTTTCTCAACGCGGTCCTCCACAGGAATGAGTGCGTTTCCTATGGCTTGCATCACTTGCGCGAAGCCGCTCGTCCGGCCCCACGTCACGTGGATGGGAGGACTTCGAGTTGCGGAGTGGAGATATGCGGAGGTGAGGGCCAGGGAGGTCTTACCTACGCCCCGGTCCCCGTAGATGAATATCTGACGACCTGGAGAACTGAGTGCGCGGTCAATCGTGCGGAGGTTCTTTTCTCTTCCAAACAGCCGTTCTGGGGTCTTGATCGTGTCGGAGGGCGTGAGGTTCTCAGCCAGCACCGCCTTCGAGTCTTCGTCGGTCACGCCCTTAATGGTCATGATGGCCCCGCCCTCGAATCGGACCAGGAACTCTACGGACGCGCGCGAGAGAGAGTGAGGAGGAAGCGTTGCAACCCTGTGCACAATTTTTGGCTCACATATGCGAACCCGCCTGGAGGCGGCAAGGCGACTTCCCCCCGGTACGCCCCTCAGCAGGCCCGGCTCTAGGAGGGTGATAGGGGGCGAGCCGCTGGGTGCAGGCGAGGGCACGGAGTACTGCTGCCGTGGGCCTATTGCCGTCACGACTCAAAGCCGTGGCCTGAAAACAGCACGTACGCCGATGTTAGACTTCAATACAGAGCAAATGTGCGTCACTCGTTAACCGTGGGGACCTTGGCGAAGCTGAAGAGGTCTGCTGCTATCTGCTCTGTGGCCGGAACGACGATTGCTCCGGTGCGGTGCTGGTGATCCCGGCGACGAAGAAGGCCATTTTCCATTCGCATCGATGAAGACGTGCTCGACTTCTTCAAGAGCGAAGGCGAAGGCTATCATGCCCGGAGGACGAAGCCGAAGAGGCGCGTGATGCGCGAGGCTGTAGCCGAGCCGCGAGACCCCGCAGGACGCGAGGCGCAGCATCGATGCGGCTCAGCGCGACCAGACGAGGGCGGAGCCGCTGCCGACCACGACGAGATTGGCGTAGATCAGCGCTGACCAGGACGCTCTTCGTCAATTGGCAATTGGCCTCGATTCCGGGATTGCTGATTGCCGACGATATCGAGCGAGCCATAGCCGCCTGCGACGGCGAAAGCCGTGTCCACAGACATCGACGCTGTTTGGGACGTACGCATCCGATCAAGCTCCGCCCGCGGACAGCACGATGTGAAAGACATTGCGACCGGCGCTATCCCCCGGGTACCAACGGTGCGGTAAACCGACCATCGTCATGGTGTCACCGGTGCCTTCCATCGCATGAAGGCCCCGAAGCATTAGGATAGGATAGTTTCACTCGCATCACTGGAGGCGGCAATCTGCTGGGCGAGCATGATTCCCCGCGCCATCTCGTCGTCCCGGTAGACAAAGTCGCGGGCCTCGTCTGCCACTGTTACGAAAATCGCTGCGATCAGTTCCGGTTCCGCCGGCAGCGGGATATATTCCTTGGCGCCGGCACGGATCGCCGCGGCTGCGGCGCGGGCGTCGTTGGTGATGCCGCAGGCGACGATCGGCACGTAAATGTGCTCGGCTTCCAGCCGCAATACGAGCTCGCGAATATCGAGCCCGACGTCGACCAAGAGCAGGTCGGCGCCCTTGTCGCCGCGCAAAACCCGCATCGCCAGTTCATGATCCTCGGTCTGGGTAACGGTCGCGCCATTGTCGATGGCGATCTTGGTGGCTGTCGTGAGCTGGCCCTTCAAGGTGCCGACAATAAGAAGCCGCATGCGATTATCCTATACATCTGTTCGCGTCGTCCACGACGCGAGTCTATGAAACGTCACAATATGCTTTGCATTGTCATGGTGACGCCGAGCTTATCTTTCAGCACCACCCCGACGCCACTAGGCAGTGATTCCTCAGTCAATCTACGTATGGTTGCTGAGGACCGGCCGCCGGTCAAGCTCAAATCTGCACCGTGCGGTGCGCCCGGAGCACCACTTCTATTGGAGTATCAATCGGCGTCCCAAAATTGCACGCCGAATGACACGGCATAAACGGCTTAACGAGATCGATACAAAGACGGATCGGCGAGCCGGGTGCCAAACCGCGCGCTACTATGCAACGTTTTCCGCCCGGCTTGTTAGTCCGCGGGGCGTTCAGAGACTCTCTGGCACTCCGATTTTCGAGCCCCGGCGCTCGTCCTGACGTGGGTCTAACCGATCGGACGGATTGCGACCCAGCTTCAGCTTCAACTGTGCCAGGTCGATAAATTCGTCCGCCTGCCTCGAAGTTCGTCGGCCATCATTGGCGTCTGGCTCGCGATCGTGGACGCGACAGTCACCCGCACGCCCGCGCCGCTGCACGGCCTCGATCAGGGAGCGGAAATCGCCCTCGCCCGAGCACAGGACCATCTGGTCGATATGCTCGGCAAGCTCCATGGCGTCGACCGCCAGCTCGAGATCCATGTTGCCTTGACCGCGCGGCGACCGCTGGCGTCGATGAATCCCTTGGTCAACTTGGTGACAACCGTGTAGCCGTTATACCTGAGCCAATCGGTGAGCGGCCTGATTGACGAACATTCCTGTTCCTCAATAATCGTCGTGCAATAGAACGCGCGCAGCACCGTGCCGCGGCTCTTAAACTCCCCGAGCAAGCGCCTGTAGTCAATGTCGAAGCCAAGCGCCTTGCAGGTTGCGGTGAAGGTTGGCGCCGTCGATAAAGAGCGCCATTTTGTCGAATGATGACATTGGCGTTTAGCCGCTCCCACCACTCATTCGCCTAGGCCGCGTGTGATCCATCCAAAAAAAATGGTTGAAATGAGCGCGCCACGGCAAGATCAGAAGCAATCGCTGCCAAGACGCGCGCTTGATCAGTCCAGCCCGTCATCAATGTGTCTCCTGGCCTATCCTACGCTTCCAACTAAAACTTAAGAGCCCCGCCTCATGGAGCATAGGGGCAGGGCCGCTCCCGTGCTCCCCAAGGCGGGAAGCCACGCTGCTGGGAAACGGCGCAGTACTTCGGCGTCGCTCAGAGACTCAGCGGGCGTTTCGATTGTCCCCCTCGTCGCTCTTTACGACGTTGCGCAAGACAATTTCGGAAAGCTCCACAACCAGCTTTTTGAGACGCGCAATCTCTTGCTTGCAGCGCCTCAATTCGCGTTGGTCATCCGTCATCTCCGATATTCCAGGGTGGCTGCTATTGCTGTCTTTCATGTTAGGACCATCGGACCAGCGTCACCTTCCGAACAGCAAGGGATGACTTCACCATACGACGCTAGGGTCGGACTCCAGCGACAAATACCTTAGTCCCGCGGACCGTGCTACGTCAGATACAGTACGTAACGAACGAACAATTTCGTTTCTCGCCTGAGTCGGTCACCTGCACAAAACCCCAAGACTCTAACTGCCGCTGGATGAAAATGCAGTGGCAGGTCAGTGGCGGTAACGTATAGAACGAAGTCCGCGTCTTCCGTGATATCGAATCCGTTGACGACCTCGGCTGACGATTTGATGGCCTTCTTGAGTCTAGCGATGATATCTGAACGCTCCCGCTCCATAGTTCCAAGCACAAGCACTTGAACAGGCCGTCCTACCGCCTTCGTCGAAGGCTGCGTAAGAGTCCCATCAGTTCAGAGTTGTAGTCAGGGATGTTGGCGTGCAGGGGAAGGCTCAGAACCAGATCCAGCGCAGGCAGGCGCGGAGGAGACGAATGACCGTCAGCAAATATCAGTTCAGGCACGAGCTGCGGCAGCTGATCGAGAAGCACATCAGCGCGGCGAGCACGTTCGAAGACTACGTCCTTATCATCGGGCAGTTAGAAGAGGCGAGGTACATGTTGGACCTGGAGGCCGAGAAGTTTCCGGACGAAGAGGTCGACGCCTTCGGCTGGAAGTGCTGAAATAAGCTGGAGAAGCCGGCCAAATGGAGGATTAGGTGCGAACGTGCGTCTCGTTGAATTAATCGATGAAACAGAACGCTCAAATGTGAAGCCGACACGACGCCCATGTGAGGCCGCGACGACACACTCAGGTAAGAAAGGAGATTATTCGTTCGTTTCGTACAGTGTTGGTCGAGCAAAAGCGCCCAAAGCGCTGGCAAAGTCAGTGTGCCGGCCAACCCCGGACAGGGGCAACGCGGATGGGAGATATAATGTTTGAGCGCGATGGTGACTTGATCTCTCAACTTCTGCTTTACGTGATCCTGTTGCTTATTCTTGCGTCTCTGATGATCGCTGCATGGCAGACTACAGGATGACCGAAACCGATCGCCGCGAGTTGCTGGAGAATTGATCGAGCGCGATCGTCGCAGGAAGTCGGGTTCGGGTTTCAAGTTCATGCCCGAATGACAGGCCGAACAAGTTCGAGCGCTTCATCGACGGCGCCAATCTCCCGGCAACCGCCAACCAGAGCTGCGAGAGCTGGCATGGCCCCATGGGTGCGTCCTTGCTAACGGTCCCGTCGGCCTCGTTCACAGACTTTACAAAAGGTGCATTTTAGAGGGGTCCAAAGGCCACAGGCTCAGCCGGGGATTAACCCAGGTCAACGTACTGTGGGTGACGGGTATTGGTGCCGGCCGGCTAGGCGTTGCGTTCCTAGAAATGCGGATGGGAGCGGCGGATGCAAAGTCATCCGGTAACCTTTCGAAGAGAAGGTGGATTCGCGCAATTATGCCACAGCGGGCTTTCGATCAAAGTCGGGTTGATGATGATTGTCTGTGTCGTTATCGCTTCGGAGCCGGCCTACGCGGCGCGAGCAACACGGGCTGCGCAAACGCCGCAAAGTGCCGAGGGCAAATAGTGCGCACGCGAGGTGGCAAGGGCGGTCGCGATTCGATGGGCGCACCCCCGACCAGATCTGGGCCGCGTGTCTTGGTCGATGATGGTCGCTTGACTTCCTGCACGAACCTTGAAATTCCCACGAGCGCGGAGCGAGGCTAGATCAGGGGCCGCTGTCGTTGCGCTTCGGGGCTCATGCGGCGTGAAGGAATGTCAACCACTAGCGCGGCATTTCCAATACGCGAGACTATCTTGCTCGCTGTTCGCAGGCGGCCGTACCCTTGACGCTGAACAACAAGACGATGTGACGAACATGGAGCAGCAGGGTGATATCGCAGATGGTCACATTCCGATCCTGGGATTATTCGGCTAGCAATGCACGCGGCGTTCGCAGCATGATGGTCTGTCGGTTTGCCCAAGGCGTTTCAAGCGGCAGGCGTCGACCATTGCTTATTTTGGTCGAGCAGGGCGAAGATGCGGTCGGCTGATACCGGCCGACCGATGAGATATCCTTGGATTTCATCACAGCTGGTTTGGCGCAAATACTCGAGCTGTTCCGTGGTCTCGACGCCTTCCGCGACCACGCCAATGTGCAGATCCTGCGCTAGTGTGATTATTGATTTTACGATCGCCGCGCTATCCGGTCGTGTCAGCATGTCGCGTATAAAGGATTGATCGATTTTGATGCGGGTGTAAGGCAATTTTAGCAAATAGGTCAGCGACGAAAATCCCGTTCCGAAATCGTCGAGCGCCACCGTCACCCCCAGTTGCAGGAGTGAATTCAGAATCGATGATGCCGGCTCGTACTTTGAGATCAGCATCGACTCCGTTATTTCGATTTCAAGCCGGCTAGGGGCGACTCTGGCCTGCGTCAGGGCCTGCACGATTGTTTGCAGGATACTGCTGTCATGGAATTGAGCTGCAGAGAAGTTCACGGCGACCCTGAGATCAGAGGGCCAGTTCGACAGCGTCGAGCAGGCGCGTCGGACCACCCACTCACCGATCGGGTGGATCAAGCCGGTTTCCTCGGCCATTGGAATGAACTCAGCCGGCAAAATGACTCCCCGGACAGGGTGTTGCCAGCGCAGCAAGGCCTCAAAGCCGGTTATTCGGTTTGCGCGAATATCAAAGAACGGTTGATAGACGAGAAAAAGCTCGTCTCTCCCGATCGCCTCCTCCAGATCCCTTTGCAGCGCCCTTCGATCGCGCGCTGATTTGTCGTCGCTGACCTCAAAGAAGCGAACCGTTCCGGGTCCCGCTTTTTTTGCCCGATAGAGGGCAAGGTCGGCATTTTTCAGGAGCTCATGAGGCGTATTGCCGTCGCGCGGGGCCAACACGATTCCGACGCTCGTCGTGCCGACGATCTCGCATCTTTCGATCAGGAATGGCTCGCTGAAAGCGCCGACGAAGCGCTCGCCGATTTCCAACGCGTCTTCTACTTTGGCCAGATTGGTCATAATCAGCGCAAATTCGTCCCCGCCGATCCGCGCGACATTATCGGTCTCACGCGCGCATCGCTGCAGTCTCGCCGCGGCCTGAATGAGAAACTCATCTCCTGCGGGGTGGCCGAATTTGTCGTTCACCTCCTTAAAGCGATCGAGATCAAGGAGAAAAACCGCGAACCCCTCGCCCGATCGAGCCAACCGGTTGAGGGCAGCTTCGAGGGTTTCGTTGAAGGCGAAACGGTTCGGCAACTGGGTCAGGGAATCCCGCCGGATCCTCCGTTCGGCTTCCAATTGAGCAATGGTGCGTTTCGTGAATTCGAAAGAATGGGCGAAAACGCCGCGCAGAAGCACGAAGCCATAGGCCACAACGAGGATAGCGACGAGCAGATGGACGAAGTCGCCATTTCTGCCGAGGCAGATTGCCGTACCCACAAAAATCGGAGCCGTGAATGCAACCGCCGCCACCGGAATCGTAGCGAAGGCGAATGCTCCGCCGGCGAGCATCCCGGAGCAAAGACATGTGATCACGAGTTGGCCGCCATTCGAGGCGTCGGCGAAGAAAGCTACCGGAACGACCGCCCAGGCGGTTCCGAGAACGAGCGCATTTCGCACCAGCCGATGCATGGCCTGTCGGGAGACGAACTGCGGCTTCGTAATCCGTCGGGATAAACGCGCCTTCAAGCCTATCGATAACGCGCCGCAAACTACGGCAGCTGCCCAGATCAGGGCATAGTTTCTGTTGGGCGAGTGCCAGAGGGCAATTGCAAGCACCGTCGCATTGCAGGCGTTGGCTAGCATTATGCCCAGGGAATAACCAAGCACGAGGGAGATCTGCTCCGCGCGAATGTGCCCTGCGACCGCTTCATCAGTGGCCGGGCCGCCGAAAGCCGCCAGATCCCCCGCGAATAGCTTCGAGAGATACGAGCTCAGATATGTCCTCATCTGGGACCCCCGCAGGACTGGCTCTAACGTTGCCGCCAGTACTGGAAGGTCGCGGCAAACATTTGAGAAAAGATAAATTGTTGAAGTTCGCCACGTTCGGCGCGGCATGGGGTGGCCGAACTCATTATTTCGGTGGCTAAGGCGGGGCCGAGAGCTGGGGACCCCCTTGTCCTCTGTCGCCGCAAACGCGGGGGCATGGTTCTGTACGTTGCGTACTGACCTATGCCTTTAATCGATTGCCGAATTCAGCGCAGCGGCCATGATGGCAGCTTGTGCGCTAACCTGCGGTGGGGCGGTATGAGATTGATAGTGCTAACGAAAATGAGATGCCGAACGCATCGTAAGTTACGGCCGCATGCGCCGACAACTTTCTCGATCGATGACGTCGGTAGCATAACGCATCGTAGCCGCCCGACATCTCGCCGCTTTCCCGCGCCATATCCGATAAAGCGATGCAATGCTGCGGCTTCACCCCAAAACACGCACGATACGAACGCAAGGGCAGGTCTAATCTCGCCAAGATCATAGAGGTGATGTGGGCGCGGCGATCTCCGCATCCCCTAACCGGTGTCCCATTCCCGAGACCTAGGTACGAGCGCTGGCGGCAGAAGGCGCTTGAGGCGGTGGCCGGCTGTTTTCTCGTACAAGGCGGGACTGCTGCCCTCGCTCCTAGGAGCAATCGTGGGTGTTTCATGCGCAATCGTGACCTTGTCTCCGACAGCT
This sequence comes from Bradyrhizobium sp. LMG 9283, assembly GCF_045571415.1. Classification (NCBI taxonomy): domain Bacteria; kingdom Pseudomonadati; phylum Pseudomonadota; class Alphaproteobacteria; order Hyphomicrobiales; family Nitrobacteraceae; genus Bradyrhizobium; species Bradyrhizobium sp. LMG 9283. Next base: position 6,677,264 of record NZ_CP120691.1, on the reverse strand, counting down.
TCCTGACACTGACTGCGGTCGGTCTGGTGGTGCTCTGCTCGAGCCTGCTTGCCTTTGCGTTCGCTTAAAGCGAACGCGCTCGTTGCGTTTGGCGCCTTGACCATGATGTTTCCGGAGAACAGGTGCCCGGATCACACCCTAACCTTCGCGGGAGTGAGATGAGCAACTTCAGCCAGGAAAGCGTGCTGAGCGTCCATCACTGGACGGACAATCTCTTTAGCTTCACCACCACGCGGAATCCATCGTTCCGCTTCCGCAGCGGCGAATTCACTATGATCGGGCTCAATGTCGACGAAAAGCCGCTGCTGCGTGCCTACGGCCTCGCCAGCGCCCATTACGAGGACCGGCTGGAATTCTTCTCGACCAGGGAGCCGAACGATCCCTTAACCTCGCGTCTGCAGCATTTGAAGGAAGGTGACAAGATCACCGTGAGCCGCAAGGCGACCGGGAGGCTGGTCATCGACAATCTCGAGGACGGGCGCAATCTCTATCTGATTGGCACCGGCGCTGGTCTTGCTCCGTTTCTGAGCGTGATCAAGGATCCCGAAACCTATCTGCGATTCGGAAATGTCGTGCTGCTGCACGGCTGCCGCCGCGTTGCCGAGCTTGCCTATGGCGAAATGATCACCGAGAAGCTACCGAGCGACGAGCTGCTCGGGGATTTCGTGCGCTACCAGCTGATCTATTATCCGACCGTTACCCGCGATCCTTTCCGCAACCGCGGCCGGATCACCGACCTGATCGCGTCAGGCAAGTTGTTTTCGGACCTCGAACTGCCGGAAGTCGAGCCGCAGCATGACCGCATCATGATTTGCGGCAGCCCTGCGCTGGTGCGCGATACCCGCGAGCTGTTGGTGGGGAGGGGCTTGGTTGAGGGCAGTCACGGCAAGCCGGCGCAGTTCGTGGTCGAAAACGGCATTTGAACAGTAGCCCTAGATTGTGTGAGATCGAGGCAGGATCTCAACTGTCACCGTCGTCCGCCGGTGGGCCCCAAAGCGTGCTTGTTCTGAGGCTCGGAAGTCCGGCACCTTTGGCGATCTGGCCGCGCACTTTGCTCACGCTGCACTCGCAGAGATCCGCTGTCATGTGGCCATGCCGCTATCGCTATCACTGGCCCTCCTGTCGGGTACTCTTTTAACCGGCCTAGTCGCCCGCGGGCACGATCAGCAGAAGTCGGAGGACCTGCAACAACACCTCGAAAGCTTTACTAACGAGTCCGAACAGGACGGCGCAATGCGATCGATTCCATCTGTGTTGACGTACCACTTGCCGACGTCCGCTGGTTGGAGCCATTCGGGTCGTCGAACGGCGCGCGCTATTCGATCTGACTTCACAGCCGACCCGCTCGAAGTTCTATTTGAGGGGCGTGCGGCTGGCTGACAGGGGACACTACCCGTCGAGATCATGGAGCTGCCTCTTGGTGGAAAGCTCGCCAGCGCCCTTAAATCTTCTGATTGTACCGGCCCACTTCCTGTCAATCGGCGTTCAAATTTGGCTCTCGTTTGCTCTGACGCAGCTTTGATGCAGCACCATTCTATTCTGCGCCGATTAGTTGAATTGCCGCTTCATCAATCGTAACGCCACGGGCGAATGAGGAGATGAGAATGGCACGAGGGCGCTCAAGCCATGACGATACCTCGGCGGCGGCTCCGCGCCGGATCATCAAGTGGAATTCGGCTATGATCTCTCGAGAGCTTCGACAAGGGTGGGAGTGGCCGCGGCTTTAGCGAATGCTCAGACCAAGATATCGGCGGGCTCAAATGGACGCGAACGCACTTTTCATCGGCTTAAACCCGGAAGAGCCTTCCCATGCGCGAACGTTTGAAACGACGATGCGGTGTACGGCGGAGCTAGAAGAGAATGCAATAGCCGGCGAATGGCAGGTCAATCGGCGTTCAATGCAGACCGAATGACACATTAAAGGATTTTGCTGCTCCGAGCTCCTCCATCTTGAGGAATCTCGGCAACGGTAAAGCGCCAGAGGCCGAAGCAAAGAAGTCTAATCCGACGACGTCATCAGGCAATGCCACGCCGTGCGAAAACTTGCTCAAAATATTTGCCGTGTCAGGCACCGTGCTGCTGGGCTTGCTAGCCGCAAGCACTTTTAGCTTGGCATCGGGGCCAGCGCACCAGCGCACCCGACCCACCTAACCGAACATAGCCTCTCGCAGCCGGCTTGCCGTTCTGGTAGCGCCGCGCGATTTACCCAGCAACTCCCGCTGACGCGCGTCACGTTGCGCTTTGAAAGCAGCGACGAAGACCTCAAGGCCGGCCGAGGTTAAACCGTTCTCAGTGACGAAGCCCAGCCGCGTGAGGTTGACCGTCTCGATCAGACTGTCGCCACGCGTGGAACCTCCGCCGAACAGCTTAATGACAATTCTCTGCTCTCTGCGAGTCAGCTTGTTCCAAAGCGTCAAGTCGGGCATCCCATGCCTCACGCGAATCGCTGCATGACACTGAGGAATTAGCCGATCGCCCAGAGGCGAAATCGTGGCAGCGGCCTCAACGCTGTGAGTAGAGGCTAGGTATTTTTGTAGATGCCCTGATGGTACCGAGCTCGCAAGGCGGCGGCCCATGGGCTTTCGTCCGATTAGTACCAATAAGGGACGCTGACAGTCCGTTTATCTTTCCTGCCAAAGCTGCCAAAGCTTCAACAGCACTGATTTAGAATCCTCCAAAGTACGTCTGGAATTTTTGTAAAACACGGTGCCACTCACTCGAGTCGATCGATGATCGAGACATTCTAAGTCGCGCCGCACGCATTTGCGTTGCGGTCACGATATCATCTCTCTAAAGAGGCGATGCAGATCGCTGGCAATCGGACGTTGGTGATAAGGCGCAGGCAATCAACAGCGCGGGTTTGCGGGTGAGTTGTTTCATGTCGGCCGCGCTCGAACGCGGAGAGCCGAACTTCGATCCATGGTGATTGCGGGCCGAGCGTGGAGCCATTTCACGTTGGGCGACATGCTGTTGATGAGGGGCCTTCCGAGAATGCAACGCGCAACTGAGATTGGGTCGGTAGCTCGCCGTGGTGCGGCGCTGCTAAGTGGAGTGGCGTTGCTGGCATGGTTCGAATCGCCCGCTCAATCCCAAACATCGCAAGGCACCAACGCCCTTCCACCTGTTACCGTCGATGCCCCGGCGCAACAGTCGGTCCGCCGTGCACCGAGCAGGCGCACTGCCGCCTCGGTCCGATCCACATCAAGGCGCGCCACGTCGCCTGGCGCCTCGCAAATGGAAACGGTCGCGGTACAGCCTCAACCATCGCAGCCGGGTGTCGTGCCCGCCTTTGCAGGCGGCCAGGTCGCTCAAGGCGCGCGGCTGGGAATGCTCGGCAACACGAGCACAATGAAGTCACCGTTCAATGTGGCGAGCTACACGGACAAGTTCATTCGGGATCAGCAGGCGGCGACCGGTGCGGATGCCTTGATCCTGGATCCTTCCGTGCGCAGTTCGCACCCAACGGGCGGAGTGGTCGATTCCTTCAATATTCGCGGCTTCCCGATCAACGAAGGCAACAATGGTGAGTTCGCCTTCGAGGCTCTTTACGGCATCGCGCCGAGCTACCGCATCTTCACGGATTACGTCGAGCGCATCGAAGTGCTCAAGGGTCCGTCAGCCGCGCTCTCGGGCATCGCACCCAATGGCGGCGTCGGCGGCGTCATCAATGTCGTGCCTAAGCGTGCGGGAGAGGACTTGACCCGTCTTACCGCGAGCTACGGTTCGGCCGCACGGTTCGGAGGTCACTGGGACGTCGCTAGGCGCTATGGCGACAGCAAGGAATGGGGCGTGCGGGCCAGCGGCAGCGTGCGCGGCGGGGACACACCCATCGACCGCCAGTCTGAGACGACAGGCGTCGGGGCGCTGGCCCTCGACTATCAGGACGAACGGTTCAGGTCTTGGCTCTACCTCATCGCGCAGACCGATCGCTTCGACGCTCCATCACGTCCATTCCTCATGCGTGCGGGCCTGCCAGTGCCAAGGGCGCCGGACGGCCGGCTGAATGTGACGCAACCCTGGGAATGGTCGCGCATCAACGACCAGTCTGTCCTGTGGCGCAACGAATACGATGTAACCGATCAGGTTACGCTGTTCGCCGATGTCGGCGGATCGCACACCAATGTCGAGCGCTTCTTCGGTCTTCCGACCATCACCAACACGAGCGGCGACACCACCTCGACGCCGCAATTCTTCGGACTCGGCATTGATCGGCACACCTATGATGGCGGCGTCCGGGCCCGTTTCGATACCGGATTCGTTCACCATGCCGTCACCTTCCAGGCCTCGGTCTATCATGACGCACTGTACCGACGGCTCACCAATGGCAGTCTCGTCACCTCGAACATCTATAGTCCGACCGTGGCGCCAACGCAGTTCGCAAACGAGATCCCCGGACGCCCTCGGCTCTCGGATAGTGAACTCACGGGGCTCTCGATTGCCGATACCTTGTCTGTGCTCGATGAGCGTGTCCTGTTGACTTTGGGTGTTCGGCGCCAGGGCATCGAGGCGAACAACTATCTCTCCAACGTCGGAACGCTGACGTCGTCCTACGACAAGAGCGCGACCACCCCCGTGGTCGGCCTCGTCATCCGACCCCGGGACAATGTCTCCCTGTACGCGAACTACATCGAAGGTCTCAGCCGGGGCGACATCGCGCCTCAAGCCGCTTCCAATTTCGGCGAAGTACTCCCGCCTTACATCGCCAAGCAGTACGAGGCTGGCATCAAGGTAGACTTCGGCCGGTTCGCAACCACCTTTAGCGCCTTCGAGATATCGAAGGCGAGCGGCGAGCTGTCCGCCGGGCGCTTCGGGGCGACTGCCGAACAGCAGGTCCGTGGGCTCGAGCTCAATGTGTACGGTGAACTCATGCCCGATGTTCGTGTCCTCGGAGGCGTTTCGCTGCTGGACGGCACCCTGACAAAGACCGCCGTCGCGGCAAACGTGGGCAACACGCCAATCGGCGTTCCGAACGTACAGGCCAATATTGGCGCCGAGTGGGATCTTCCGTGGATGAGAGGGCTCACTTTGAATGGGGCTGTCATCTACACGGGCAGGCAGTTCGTCGATGCGGCGAACAAGCAGCCGATCCCGGATTGGACGCGACTCGATCTCGGTGCCCGCTACACGACGGCGATCAACGGCAGGAAAACGGTTTTCCGCGCCAACGTTCAGAATGTGACCGGTGAGAATTACTGGTCCAGCGTAGCTTCATTCGGAACGTTCTTCCTGGGAGCACCGCGCACGTACCTGCTGTCGATGACCGTGGACATGTAATCGCTGCTCTTACGGTTGGTGAGACGCTTATCGATGCGCCCTCATGACGGCGCTTCGTGAACTGCTCCTGCTGACAAAATCAGGCTGGTCGATATGCAAGTTTGTCTCCTTTCGCCAACATGCTTGATCCCGACGGAAGAGGTCGATCCCGACAAGGTAGCGGAGCTGCAGGCGCAGATCCTCTGTACGGATTGCTGGACTGTTCCGATCACAGCGGAGAGGGATGCCCTGTTCGTGATGGACGGTCATCACCGGCTGGCAGTCGCGCACCGCCTGCAGCTGCCGCTAGTGCCAGTGATTCTCTTGGACTACAGCGCGGTGCGGGTGGAGAGCTGGCGCCCGGGCCTGACGATCACGCCGTCGTGCATCTTTGCGATGGCGCGCAGTGGCCGAAAATTTCCCTGCAAGACGACGCGACATATTTTTGATCAAGGCCTGCCTAATTGCAACCTGCCGCTGGAGACCTTGCGCCTCCTTGCTCCGCCAGAACGCGCCGTAGCCCATGCCGAAAGGGCGAGGTCATGACCTTGCTCTGCCACAAGCCCCGCGCGGGCCTCTCGCCAATTCTGCGGCCGAGCACGGCGGAGCTATTGGCTGGCAACTGCCCGCTGCTGATCGATTGGGTCGCCCGACATGGGTCACCGGTCAATCTGATCTGGCCCGATGAGCTGCAGGTGAATCTCGCCGCACTCAAGGGCGTCTTGCGAGAGAGCGGTGTTGCACACGCGCTCTATTACGGAACGAAAGTCAACAAATCGCCCGGTCTATTGGCCGCAGCTCTGCGCGCAGGGGCCGGCATTGACGTCTCTAGCCTTTATGAGTTGCGAGATGCCAAACGGCTCGGTGCCGATGGCGCACAGCTTGTGGCGACAGGCCCAGCGAAGACAGCAGCGTTCCACAACGAGCTTATCAGCTGCAACGCTTTGATATCGGTCGATTCACCGGAAGAACTCGAGGATCTGATCCGCTTGCTTCCTGTAGGCGGCCCGGCTCAGCGGGTGCTGCTGCGTTTGCGTCCTACCAACCAGACGCGCAGTCGTTTCGGCATGCCGGCGCTGGCTATCCGGCAGTGCCTGTCGCGCATTGCTGGCGAAGGCCGATTGCGCTTTGATGGGCTGCACTTCCACCTGAGTGGCTATAGTTGGGAATCTCGTGCGCAAGCGATCGGAGAAGTCGCCGGCCTGATCAGCGAATCCCGCGCACAAGGTCTTGCGCCACGCATGATCGACATCGGCGGCGGCCTGCCGATCCAATATGTCGATCAGCGCGCCTATCAGGCGTACCTCGGGGCGCAGATGCCCGAGGACTACCGCACCGGGAAGGTGCCGACCTCCTTCTATCCCTACGGGGGAGAGCTTTCCGCGGCCGAATGGCTACGCAGTCTGCTGCGTGCGCCGATGGCCGATGGCCGCAGTCTCACGAACTATCTTGTCGATGAGGATCTGGTGCTGGGGATGGAGCCCGGGCGAGCACTGGCCGATCAGGCAGCGATTTCCGTTTTCCGGGTGTTGCGCGTGAAAGCCGTTGGCCCTGATGCCCATGTCGTTTTCGTCGAAGGCAGCAGCTTCAGCGCTTGCGAAACGTGGTTCGGCTCCGAATTCCTAGTCGATCCCATCCTGGTGCCGGCCACACCGCCCCCCGTCGCCGCAGAACCCATCCGAGGCTATCTGGCAGGCCATAGCTGCTTGGACGAGGACGTCCTTTGCAATCGATGGCTCACCTTTCCGATTCCTCCGCGAGCCGGAGACCTTTTGGTTTACGCCAACACCGGCGGTTACCAGATGGACCTCCTTGAAAACGAATTCCATCGCCACCCGATGCCGAGCCGCCTTTGCGTGGTTCAGGACGCAAAAGGGCAGCTCACGCTCGTTCCCGACACGATAGGAGAGGCACAATGCTCTGCACGACCGTAAGCCAGTTGATCGGCCAAACGCCGGTGATGCCGATTGCCGTACCGAACAGCGATGCCACGCTGGTGCTGAAGCTTGAGAAGAACAATCCGGGTGGCTCCATGAAGGACCGAATGGCGCGCAGCATGGTGCTTGCCGCGCTTGCGGACGGGCGGCTTCCGCCGGGCGGCACCATCGTCGAATCGTCGTCCGGAAACACCGGAATCGGATTGGCGTTAGTTGCTTTGGAATTGGGCCTACGTTTCATCGCCGTTGTCGATCATCACGCCGCGCCGGACAAGATCCGCACGATGCGCGCGCTGGGCGCGGAAATTCGCTATGTCGAGGGCAATTTTCGGGAGGACGAGGTTGCGGTGGTGGAGCGCCAACGGCTGGCTGCCCAACTTGGTGCCCAGCTTCCTGATGCGTTGTTCATGAACCAATCCGACAATCCAGCAAACCCGGAAGGCTATGCGGGTTTCGTCGACGAACTCCTGGCGCAGCTTCCAGACGGCATCGACGCCTTTGTCGGTTGTGTCGGCACTGGCGGCTCCATGACCGGTATAGCCCAGCGTCTGAAGCGAGTTAATCCTGCTGTCCGGACCATCGCCGTGGAGCCGGCCGGCTCGATCATCTTCGGCAAACCCGGCCACCCCTACTACCAGTCGGGAACGGGGACGCCCGCTGGCGATGAAATAGGCAAGGTGCTCGACTATGGATGCATCGATGAAGGGGTCCAGGTCACCGACACCCAAGCCTTCGAAACAGCACGTTTTATCGCCCGGCGCCATGGAATTCTAGTCGGGGGCTCAACCGGGGGCACCATCTACAAGGCGCTCGAATTCATTGCGGCCCGCAAGCTGTCCGGCACCGTGGTCACGCCCGTTGCCGACGGTGGCGAGAAATATCTGAGTTCGGTCTTCGACGATGAGTGGATGGCCAAGCGCAATTTGTTGGATCCGACAATCGGCGCACAGCTCGACGGCTGGCTATCCGGAAGGGCGCGCGCAGCATGAAGGTGACGATCTGCGGTGCGGGGCGCACGGGGCATTTGAATGCCGTGCTCTTCAAGCAGCATCAAGGTCTCACTGTGTCGGTGCTGACCGGAGCGGCAGCCGTCGCCAATCGGTGGACGAGCGGAGATGGTGTTTGGTGCGCCGAGATGCCGGACGGCCAAGTCTTGAGCGGGCGGCCTGACTATGTCGGGACCGATCCGGGCGAGGCACTCACAGACACGGACCTCGTGATCGTGACGCAGCCAGCCCACGCGCGGCCTGCGCTTCTGGGCGACTTCGCACGGCATCTCCCGCGGGACAGGCGCGTCTATGCCGGCGCCATTCCTGGCTTTTGCGGCTTCGACTGGCTCGCAGCCAAAACCCTATCCGCCACAGACAATGTGGTGATCTGGGGCATGAAGGACGTGCCCCATACGGCCTTCGACCTCGTTCCGGGCGAGCGGGTGCGCATGGGCGGGGCAAAGGCTCAGCTCTTTGCGGCGCTTCATCGCCGCGAGACCGCAGCGAGCCGTGCCAAGCTCCAGGCGATGCTGAGTCGCCTTTATGAAGCCCCGGTCGCCATGCTGCAGGACTATCTGGAAATCACGCTGACGCCGGGCAACGCGCTGATGCATCCCGCCGTGCTCTATGCGTTAATCGGCCCTGGCGCCCCTTGGGAAGACAAGCCCTTTGACCGTCCCTTTTGCTGGTGGAGCGATTGCCCGCGCGCCGGCGCCGAATTGCTGGAGGACTGCGATGCGGAAAACCAGGCAATCCGCCATGCCGTCGAGTCACGCCTGGGCATTGATCTGAGTTCAGTGAAGCCGCTCCGACAGGAATTGATCGAGGCTTATGGCAGCCAGATCGAGGACGACCGGACCATGTACACGCTGTTGCGAACCAATCGTGCTTACGCTGGCATTCATGCCCCACTTGTTCCCAATCCGGACGGGCCCGGCCTTGTCATCGATCGCGCAAGCCGCGCTTTCCACGAAGACGTCGCCTTCGGACAGTCCCTGCTTGTGGAATTGGCCGCGCGGCTTGAAGTGGCAACTCCCGCGATCACGAAAACCTACAACTGGGCGCTCAACTATCACGGCGGGTTCACCGAAGGCGCGCCGGCCTGTTTGCCCATCAACTGGCCGGAGGAAGGGTGATGGACGAGAGGATGTCTTCCTCCCCAAATGCCGACGCTCAGGCGTATGCCGCGCAGCTCCGGTTCGGCGCATCGCGCAATGCGCTCAAGCGGTTGGTACGCTGCCTGTTCGCCGAGCGTCTTCTTAACCCGGATGCATTATTGTGGGCGCGTGACGGCAACCAGGCATGGCTCCCCCTTTGGCAGTCACGCCGGGTCCTGCATTTCACCGACCTGCGTCGTGCGCCTGCCGGAACATTGCAAAATCGTGGTTCTGTCGAAGTCCTGGACGAGACCGGCGCTCGGCGCCGGATCGATGATCCCTCCGACTTCATCGGGCAGGTCGCGACCGCGTTGGCGATCTCGCCTGCATCGGACGGCATCCAGGATCTCATACGCGATGTCGAGGACAGCATGCGCAACGACGTCCTGGCGCGCCGTCATCGGGAGCAATGGAGCGCCGAGCTGCGAGGGAAGGTGGCCGAAGCAGGTCCGCAGGGATTCCTCGCATATCTGCAAAAGACCTTGCCGCCGCATCTTGCGGCCATGACTCTCGATCAGTGGGGCGCGCTGGAAGGTCACCCCTTCTATCCGACATGGAAGGCCAAACCCGACCTGTCGCCCGAGGACGTCACTGCTTTGTCGCCGGAGTTCGGTGCTCGCGTGCGCGTTCGAATCGCAGCGCTCCGTAAGGAATGGTCCTACGTGGAAAAGATGCCGCATGTCGGCAGTTATCCGGAATGGTTCGCACAAAACTTCCCCGAGCTCTCGGGCGAATGGGCCGAAGGATTGAACAGGCGCGGAAAGTCTCCTGAGGACTGGCTGCCTCTGCCTGTTCATATTTGGCACCTTGACAATTTCCTGCACCGCGAATTCGCGTCCGAGATAGCTTCCGGAGTCTTCGACCCGGACGGTCCGGAGGTCGTAACGCTGCCGTCAATGTCGTTCCGCACAATGCTGCCGGACACACGGGAGCCGAGGCCCTTTATCAAACTGCCGGTCGCGATCTGGATGACCAGCGAACGGCGCACGCTGCAGGCCAAGTCGATACACATGGGACCGCGTCTCAGCACCCTGATTTCCGACATTCTGTCAAAGGAGAGGGATCTTCACGACGGGTTGGAGATCTTTACCGAGGAGCTGGGCGCAATCCTGCACCATCCCGTGACCGGCGACGAGCATCCAGGCCGCTTTCTTTCGGTCGTCTACCGCAACGCCGACGCTCTGGCGCGAAATGATGGACTGTTGCCGGTCACCGTCGCGGCACTCTTGACGGCAAGCCCGATCGATGGCCGCCCGCTCATTTGCGAATTGATCGCGAGAAACGGCGATGAAAGCGAAGCAGCCGTAGCGGCGTTCTTCCGTGCCTATGCAGGGGCCGTGATCGGGCCAACGCTTGCCATGTATCTGCTCTACGGTATCGCGTTTGAGGCGCATCAGCAAAACAGCACAATCCTGTTCGATGACACCGGTCGCCCGCGAAAACTGCTGATCCGTGATTTCGGCGACGGCCGCAGTTTTGCGCCTCTCTTTAAGGAACGCGGGCACCACCTAAAGCCCTTCAGTCGCGCGGGGATCTTACCGACAACATTTGACGACGATATCAGTCTCGTGCGCTCATTCGTCATCGATGCCTGCTTCGTCTGCCACCTTCATGAGGTGGCACTGTGTCTCGACGAACATTATACGCTGTCGAGCACAAGCCTTTGGCGCATCCTGCGGGAAGAGGTCGAGGCAGCTTTCGACACGCTCAGGCCGCGCATGTTGTCGGACGCGTTCTGGCTGGAAGAACGCGAGGCCTTTCTCGAGAAGCCCTGGCCGACCCGCTCGGTGCTGCGGATGCACCTGGAGCGTTATCGCGACTATCGCCTTGAGCACGAGCTGCCAAATCCAATGGCGGCAGCAGAATGACAAATGCTTCGGCCGCGCTTCGCGGCTTCGGACCTGTTTTCGCTCTGCTGTTCGGGCTGCAATTCATTTCCATGGGAGCCATGGAAATGAGCGGTCCATTCTGGCCGATCCAAATCAAAGCGTTGAGCCCTTCCGACAGCGTCTTTGGACTCGCAGGTGTTGGTGTCTATGTCGGCCCGATGATTGGCATGTCGCTGACCAGCGCCTTTTGGGGGCGAATGGGCGATCGCTACGGCAATCGGCTGATGATGGTTCGGGCGCTCGGCGGTCTGGCGGTCACGCAGCTCGTTGTTGCCATTGCACAGGATGTCTGGACCATTATGGCGCTGCGTTTCTTGCAGGGCGCCTGCGCCGGCTATATCGCGCCAGCGCAGGCCTATGGCGTGCAGATGACGGGCGGGAAGGATCGCGCAAGCCTGTTCGCCTGGCTTCAGGTCGCTACCAATGTGGGCTCGCTGGGCGGCGCTTTCCTGGGCGGGCTCATTCTCGATAGCTTCCCATTTGCCGCAATAAATCTGACCGCTGGTGCAATTTGTGCGCTGTGCGCCTTCGTCGCCTGGTTGAGCCTGCCCGTACCGACGTCAGCAACCGTGGCAGCCGATCCCCGCAACGTGGGCACCGCAAAGCAGAGGTCGTCGACAGGTGCTCCGATCGCAGCTCTTCTTGTCTTGATGGGGATGCTGATTGCCAGCCGCATGGTCCTGCAGGTTCCTTTCTCACTGTACATCACCCAGGTATTTGGCGCCCGGCACTGGGTTGCCGGATTCACTTACGGGCTGCTGGCGTGCGGCTTTGTCGTGGCCGCGCCGCTGTGGGCGCGGCTCTTCGAGAATCGCACGCCGTCCTATGTGCTAGGCGGGAACGTGCTAATTTCGGCCGCGTGCGTGTTGGTGACGCATCTGGCCGGCAGTACGGGCTCCGTTGCCGTATTTGCGTTCCTGTACTTTATCTGGGGCATGCTTCTTGGTGGAACGACTCCGGTCCTACTTGCGCTTATCTCGGTAGCCGTGGCTAATGATCGGCAAGGTTCGGTGCTGGGCCTTGCGCAAGCTTGCCAGCAGGTCGCTTCCGCGAGCGGCATCATTGCCGGCGCCGCGGTCACCCAGCTCTTTGGTCTCGAGGCCGCTTTCCCGCTCGTCGCCACGCTTTACGCCTTGTCATTTTTGTCGGCTCTCGGCATTTGGCTCAAAACTGCGCACCCCACTCAAAAAGGAAGCCGACCATGACGGAACACCGATCGCTGCTGCATGCCGCGGTGACGGCTTTTGCCCTGATCACTTTGCTTTCGCCAGCCGCATTCGCCGGCGACCCTGGGCAGACACGGACCCAAGCGCCGCTTACCGTCACTGATATCGCGGGCCGCCAGGTGACGCTTAACGCGCCCGTCAAGCGCATGCTTCTGGGCGAAGGCCGGCAGCTCTATCTGATCGCATCGCTGGAGCCCAAAGATCCTCTGGCCCATGTGGTTGCCTGGCGCACCGATCTGATCGCAGCCGACCCGGCCACTTACGCGCAGTATCTCGAAGTGTTTCCCCAGTTGGCGGAGCTCCCTGCCTTTAAGGGCCAGGAGGACAGCCTGATCGACATCGAATCGGCGATCATTCAGAAGCCTGATGTGGTGCTGCTCAATCTTGAAGCCATGCAGGCCAACAAGGATGCCAACTACATCGAGAAGCTCGCGGCACTGAACATACCGGTTGTTTATGTCGATTTTCGCCACCGTCCCCTGGAAAACACCGAGCCGACCATTCGGCTCCTTGGCAGGATCATGGGGCGCGAAGCGCGTGCGGAGGAGATCATTGCATTTCGCCGCCAAGCCATGGCTGCGGTTGCCAACGTCCTTGCCGCCAAACACCCGAAACGCCCCAATGTGTTCGTCGAGCGGATCGGTGGCTACACGCAGGATTGCTGCCTGTCTTTCGGCGCGGAAAATTTTGGCAAATATGTCGAACTGGCTGGCGGCCATAATATCGGCAGCGATATCATTCCTTCGACCTTCGGGCAGATCAGCCCCGAACAGGTCATCGTCGCCAACCCCGAGCATGTGGTGGTTACCAGCGCCGACTGGCAAGCCTATGTGCCCGGTGGCCGCTGGATTCCGCTCGGACCAGGGGCGGATCCTCGCCTGACACGCAAGAAGCTCGAATGGTTCACTACTCGCGATGCCTATACCGGTATCGTGGCAAAGAAGACGCGGAACTTTCACGGCATTTGGCACCAGTTCTACAATAGCCCATACGAATTTGTTGCCGTCCAGCAATTGGCGAAGTGGTTCCACCCCGATCTGTTTGCTGATCTGGATCCCGACGCAAGCTTTGCCGAATACCATCGTCGATTCCTGCCGATAGACTACCGGCCCGGCTATAGCGTCAGCCTTTCCGACAGCGAGCGATGACAGATCTCCATACCGAAACACTGACCTTGGCCGGACGCGACGCTTACCAAGCGCTCAGCGTCAGGCGATGGATCGTTCTCCTTGTGCTGGTGGTCGGGGTTTGCATCGCATTGGTCGGCGACCTCTCGACTGGACCGGCCAGCTACGGGCTTGGAGACATTGTGCGCACGCTCATGTTGCCAGCAGAGGCTGATGCGCAGATGCGGGTCATTGTCTGGTCGATCCGCATGCCATCAGCGCTCATGGGCATGGTGGTCGGTGTGGCGCTTGCCATCGGCGGCGCTCAGATGCAGACCATCTTGAACAATCCGCTAGCGAGCCCGTTCACGCTGGGCATTTCCGCCGGTGCAAGCTTTGGTGCGGCCCTGGCGCTGGCCTTTGGTGTCGCGCTGATTCCGATGGCAGGCGACTACATCGTCGCGGCGAATGCTTTCGTCGTGGCCATGGCAACCGCTTTCCTGATCCATTTGGCCAGTCTGCGGCGCGGAGCTTCGATCCAGATGATCGTGCTTTTGGGCATAGCGCTGGTTTTCAGTTTCAATACCGCGCTCGCTATCACCCAATATTTCGCTGCCGAGCAGGCGGTCGCGGCCATCGTCTTCTGGACCATGGGCAGCCTCACCAAGGCGACATGGCCCAAGCTCGCCATCACCGCGCTCGTCGTGGGTCTCACCTTGCCAGTCTTTCTGCGCCGCCGGTGGCAGTTGACGGCCCTACGTCTTGGCGAGGCGCGTGCGGCGAGCTTCGGCATTCCCGTGCGGCGCCTGCGGCTGGAAACCCTGATCCTCGTATCCCTTTTGTCGGCAATCCCCGTCGCGTTTGTCGGCACGATCGGCTTTATCGGTCTCGTGGGTCCGCACATCGCCCGCATGATGGTCGGCGAGGACCAGCGCTTCCTGCTGCCCGCGAGCGCGCTGACTGGCGCGCTGATCATGTCGTTGAGCTCGATCCTGACCAAAATCGTGGTACCCGGCGCGGTCCTGCCGATCGGCATCGTCACCTCAGCGATCGGATTGCCGGTCTTCCTCTATTTGATCCTGAAAAGCGGAAGAGACATATGGTAGTGCTGAGCACCCATCGTCTCGGCGCCCGCTTCGGATCGCGCCAGGTACTACGCGATGTGACGCTTCCGCCCTGTTATGGCGGCGAGGTGGTCGCCGTCATCGGGCCGAACGCAGCGGGCAAGTCGACGCTGTTCCGGCGCCTGGCAGCCATTCTTCCGGGGCCCGGCGAGTGCCGGTTGGAAGGCGTGCGCGATGCAGATCGCGCGGTCGCCTACATGCCTCAGGACCAAACGGCAAGCGCCGTGCTGACCGTATTCGAATCCGTTCTTCTTGCGCGCAAGCAGGTCAGCGCCTGGCGTCTGGAGAGGTCTGATCTGCTGGCGGTGGACCAGGCGCTGGCAGCACTCGAAATGGGCGATCTCGCCAATGAAATCCTTTCCGAGCTGAGCGGTGGACAGCGTCAGCTCGTTGGGCTTGCCCAATGTCTCGTGCGCGAACCGCAGGTGCTGCTCTTGGATGAGCCGACCAGCGCGTTGGACATGCACCGCCAACTCGAAGCGATGCGGCGGGTGCGCAGCCTTGCACACGACAACGGAATGCTCGTGCTGATCGCGCTGCACCATCTCGACCTCGCACTGAAATTCGCCGACAAGGTCGCGATCCTCTCCGCTGGAACATTGCACGATTTCGGTACGGCGGCTGACGTTCTGACGCCGGAAAACCTCGCCGCAACCTTCCGCATTAAGGCACGTGTGGAATCCTGCTCGCAGGGCAAGCCACATTTGATCGTTGACGACGCGATCTGACGCGCACGCGTCAGGGCGGCCGGCCTCAGAAGTCCGTCGTGAGCTGGATAAGTATCGCGCTTCCGGGATTTGAGCCTACTCGGCGAATATTTTAGGCGGCGATGGATTGCGCACGAACGGTGACTCTTCGCCACATCGACGATATCGCTATCGCGGACGTCCTCTCGATTTATTTGGACGCGCAGTTGGACAAGCTTCGCGGCCGTTTCAATGTCGATAGCGAGAGCGAAGATACCATCCCCGATATCCGCAAGTTCAAGAAGCGGATCGAACGGCTGAACGAGTGGTAGGGAGCAAGAATGTTGGGCGAGGTAAATGGGGAGGCATGTCGCTCGTACGCCAAGAAGCGCGGCAAGAGGGGAGGCGCGCGCCGAGACCTTGAAGATCTCCGCGCCGCCATTGGTCACCATGAAGCCGAAGGATATCATCGGGAAATTGTGAAGGTGTCGCTGCCGGAGAAGGGCCAGCCACGAGACAGGTGGCTGACGCGCAGCGATGCGGCCAAATTGGTTTGGGCGCTATCGCGAAATGCAGAAGGGCTCGCGTCGACCGACGGATGATGTAAAGGTCCCCACAAGTAAGCGTCCGCTGCGCCACCTTGCTCGGTTCATTTTGATCGGGATCTACAGCGGGTCCCGTGCGGGCGCTATCGCTGCGGCATCTCCCATTCCGGCGATCGGCCGCTCTTATGTCGATCTGGAGCGCGGCCGCTATTACCGTCTCAAGCAGGGCAGCGCTCAAACCAATAAGCGGCAGCCGACGGTGCCGATTCCTTTCCGCTTGCTTGCTCACCTACGACGTTGGCATCGGATCGACCCGGAGGCGAAACATTTCGTCGAATACAGCGGAAAGGCTGTTACCTCGGTTAAAACGGCATTCAAGAGTGCTGTAAGGCTTGCGGGGCTTGCTCCGGGCGTCTCCCCCATACCCTGCGGCACACCGCAGCGACTTGGCTCATACAGAGAGGCGCCGATCCTTGGCAGGCTGCAGGCTATCTTGGGATGTCCCTCGAGGTGCTGCTCAACACCTATGGCCATCACCATCCCGACTATTTGTCTGATGCGGTGGACAAAATCGCGAAGCGCGATTCAGCAAGCGAACGAAAAGCGCACGTATCTGGTGCGGTTTCTGGTGCGGTAATCCCAATCAGAAGAGATGACGTCAGGTAAGTCATTGATTTTATTGGTGGGCCCGGCAGGACTCGAACCTGCAACCAGACCGTTATAAGCGACGGGATAATGGTCGGGTTCGTTGGTCTTGCTGCGTTTTCGTTTGATTTCGATCGCGCTCGTTGCGTTTTGATCAGGTTGTTCTGGTGCGAAACTGGTGCGTAGCGACGAAAGCGGGATTACTTGGTTGGGCGACGTCAGAGGATACCTGCCATCGCGCGAAGAGCCCCACGCCAAAGAAACGCACGTCAGTATCTATCAATGGGCGTCTTTTGCTTCGTCCGTTGATTTGTATCGCTCTTGTGAAGTGTGGCGCGCGCCATGCCGCTGATAAGGACTCGATGAGATTTAAGAATTGGGCCCGAGCAGGGACAGGCGTACCGTCGATACTTGGGCTGAGCTGGACTCCAAAGGTTCTCGAGCAAGTTCGGAGGTCCCCGGACTGATCGACGTCTCGAGCGAGGACTGCGGCCCCTCGGCATCACCTTATCGAGGGCCTGCTCGTGTCACAGGCGCTCATGTTGTATACGAGATCATCGTGATTTGCTTTACCTGTTGCTGGACCGCTTGCACCATCGGCTTTGGGGTCCGGCTGTTACGGCGGACGGTGGGCATCGAGGCTGACACCGCGCGATCCTGAGCACCCGAGCCACGGTGCTTCGTCCGCCTGGCGGGCAGTGAGCGGGTGCAGGACAGCGCCAGGAAGAGTATGGCTGGATGGTCGAAACCAAGTACACGGGAACTGGCCGCCAATAGGTACAACGAAGCGAGCTTTGAGCAGCGACGTGACCTCTTCGCAGTACGATCAACGCAGTCGGGCAGCAGTGCTGAAAGTCAGTTACCTGCTGGGCGCAACTGCGGTCACATTTGTGCTCCCGGCCCTGTCTGCAACACATTCCCTCCGCTGGTTTCTTGTCTCGGTCTTGCTAGCCATTCAGGTGCTAGCGCTGCTCATCTGCCGCGTTCCGACGAGTCAGGTCCTGCGTCCAGTTTGGCGGCTCAAATGGTTGTTCCTGTTCCTGATCGGCTCTTACACGCTGCTTCCGCCGGAGCATCCCGCAGCGGATCTCGTGCTGCACTGGCGAGTTCAGGGGCTCGGATGGGTGTTTCCCTTTAATCTGACCGGTCTGGATCGCGCCGCGGTGATGTGCCTGCAGATTCTGACCGTGTTGCTCACCTCGGCCGTGGTTCGACTGACGGGGAGCCAGGACGACCTGGTCCATGGGCTGCAGCGGCTACGGTTGCCCGACTTGTTCGTTCACTCGCTCGACCGCACGCTCTCGCTGCTCAGCGGTTCCGACGAGCGAAGCCGGCGCAAGGCCCGTGAAGTCGGTGGGGGGCCGCAACACGGGGCCTTGACGGCGCTCAAGCATTTGCTGCGCGGCAATGTTGGGGGCTTCGTGCTGTCGATAAAGGCGAATGTGGAGCTTGCGGGCAGCCAATCCGAAGGAGGCGATAAGCCCAAGCTCGAAGCCAGACTAGCTCACGATGTCGCCATCGTGAGCGGCATCGCGCTCTGCATGGCATCCTTCAAGATGCTGAAATTCCTCCCCGGATTGCCCTTTGCCTCGGGGCATAAGGCTGTTCTCCTGTTCCCGCTCTACGTGCTCGCGGCGCGCCTCACTTATTCGCGCTGGGGTGGCACAACGGCGGGCACCATCATGGGCGTGATCGGCCTTCTGCAGGGAGACGGGAGATTTGGCGTGCTCGAGGTCTTAAAGCATATAGCGCCGGGCCTCGTGATCGACCTTGCAGATCCGCTTGTACGCCGGTTGCCTGTGTGGGCGCTCGGCTACTGCCTGCTCGGACTCCTCGCCGCTGTCGCCAGGATCAGCACGGAGCTGGTTCTGGTATTTCTTCTGGGCGCGCGGGCAGAAATATATCTTTTTCCCGCGGCTAAGCTGGTGCCGAACCTGCTGGCGGGATTCTTGAGCGGTTTCGTGACATTGTTCGTGTTGCGCGTCTTTTTGCGGGAGCCACCAGTTCACGATCATCCGCGGCAATGATTCCGCGCATGTTCAAAAGCTGACTTATCTGTCAGAAAACAATGCGTTAGCTCGCTATTTGGATGCTTATACAGGAACTCGCCCAACTTTTTGACTTAGCTGCTTTCCGCCTGAGAAAGTCGGCCTCCAATTCTCGTCCCGAACCCTTCGGATGCGCCAAAATGAACTGAACGTACAAACGAGAGTTAGTAAGCGCGGCTGCGCCGGGGAACCCACAGCGAAGCCTGTCTGACTCCCGCGAAGGAGGTGTTCCGTGCGGCGCCGGTTCCTGTTCTTCGCAATGTTCGCTGGGCTGTGGTGTCTGGATGCCGCGTTAGCCGCCGAGCCCAGCGGCGTGCGCGTGGCTGCGGCCGCCGACCTAAAATTTGCCTTGGACGAGGCTGCGGACCTCTTCCGCGCTCGGCATCCGAACATCAAGCTCCAGGTCACCTACGGCTCCTCGGGAAATCTCTACGCCCAACTGTCCAACCATGCGCCCTTCGATGTCTTTCTCTCCGCTGACGTTGACTACCCCCATCGCCTCGTTCGGGAGCGTCTTGCGTCCGAGGGCGACGAGTTCGTCTACGGGGTGGGACGAATCGTAATTTGGGTCCCGCGGTCCTCGTCTATCAACGTCGAAAAGCTCGGCATGCAGTCTCTGCTGAGCCCTGAGATCCGCAAGATTGCGATCGCCAATCCGCGCCACGCCCCCTATGGCCGGGCGGCGGAAGCCGCGATGAAGAGCATGGGGGTCTACGAACAAGTGAAAGACCGGCTGGTGCTCGGTGACACCGTGCTGCAGGCGGGCCAGTTCGTCGAGAGCGGCAACGCCGACATCGGCATCATCAGTCGCTCTCATGCGCTTGCCCCATCGCTGCGGGACAAAGGAAGGTTTTGGGAAGTGCCTTTGGACGCCTATCCTCGCCGTGTGCAGGGAGGCGTGATCCTGTCGTGGGCGCAAAGCCGCTCCGCGGCCGAGGCCCTGCGCGATTTCATGCTGGGCGAGGAAGGCCGAACGATCTTGAGACGTTTCGGGTTCGAGAGTCCGGAGGAGTAAATGGATATCGAGGCGATATGGGTCAGCGTCGAACTCGCGGCGTTCACCACCCTGATCCTGTTCCTCCTGGGGTTACCTTTTGCCTATTGGCTGTCCGTGACGCGCTGGCGCCTGAAGTTCCTGCTCGAGTCCTTGGTCGTTCTGCCGATGATTCTACCTCCGACCGTCCTTGGATTTTATGTTCTGGTTGCCATTGGGCCGATGAGCCCGTTGGGCCGGGCCTACGAACACATGACGGGACATGCCCTTGCGTTCTCGTTTCAAGGCCTCTTGGTCGCGTCGATCCTCTATAGCATGCCCTTTGCGGTCCGGCCGTTCGCCGCCGCTTTCGCCAGCGTTGACCGGCGACTGATCGAAGCGTCGTGGTGTCTCGGCGTCTCGCGAATTCGTACTTTCTTGCAAGTCGCCTGTCCGCTCTCGTGGGCGGGCATTGTTACAGGCCTCGTCCTTAGCTTCGCGCACACGCTCGGTGAATTCGGCGTCGTGCTCATGGTGGGAGGTAACATTCCGGGTGTCACGCGCACGATATCGATCGCGATCTACGACGAGGTTCAAGCGGTCAACTATAGAGGGGCTGCGATGGCCTCCCTCGTTTTGTTGGTATCGTCTTTCATTGCGCTCTCGGTGACGCATCTCCTCAATCGGAAGGGAGGATATGGAGCCTGAGCTCGTAGCGGAGTTCGAGAAGAAGTTCCCAGACGGTCCTCCGATAAAGGTCCGGCTGCATCGCCCGCTCGGCTATTTTTCGCTCACCGTCTTGTTCGGTCCGTCGGGCTCGGGAAAAACAACTGCTCTGCGATGCCTGGCCGGGCTCGACCGACCGCAGCACGGCTACATCCGCTTCGGCGATGAGATTTGGTTTGATGCAAGTCGCGGCATCCTGGTTCAGCCGCAGCGACGCCAAATCGGCTATCTGTCTCAAGAATATGCTTTGTTTCCGCATCTCACTGTCGAGCGCAACATCGCTTACGGAATTCGCCGCATCGGTGATGCAGAGCGGCGTAAGCGGATCGCTGAACTGAGCGATCTGCTCGGTCTCGCCGGCTTGGAGGGCCGCTACCCTGACCAGCTGTCGGGGGGACAGCAGCAACGCGTTGCGCTCGCCCGCGCATTGGTCTGCCGGCCGCGCCTGTTATTGCTGGATGAGCCGCTCTGCGCGCTGGATCAGCCAACCCGCGAGCAACTTCGACGTGACCTGCGCCGTTGGCTGACGAAGTTGGCAATACCAGCCGTAATGGTGACTCACGACCGTGTCGAGGCCTTAGGATTGGGCGATCATGTCATCGTGATGGACCACGGCTGCGTTCGCCAATGTGGCTCACCGCAGGATGTCTTTTCCGCGCCGGTCGACCCGGCCGTAGCCCGGATCGTCGGTGTCGACAATATCGAAGTCGGCAAAGTCATTCGGAAGGTGAATGGCTTGGCCGCTGTACAAATCGGCTCAAGCGAGTTGCTCGCGCTGTCGGCAGCCTGCGTCGGCAGCCCTGTATGCGTTTGTATTCGTGCGGAGGACGTTATGCTGCAAAGGGGCGCAGTCGCCCGGCAGAGCAGCGCACGCAACCACCTCGTCGGTCGCATCCGGTCGTTGGACCGTGAAGGTCCGATGGTGCGCGTGGGCATCGATTGCGGCTTTCTTCTCAAGGCGTTGGTCACGTATCAGGCTTACGAGGACATGGGACTGTGCGACGGGATGGAAGTGACTGCTTTGGTCAAGGCGCCCGCCATTCGCCTGATTGCGCGGGAGTGAGCCAGGAAACAATGACTGCTCCGTGAACGGCGGACTTTGCACCGAAGCTTGGGCGAGGAGGAGACCATGTCGCGAGTTAGTCGGATTGCAGTTCGATCTATGCCGGCGCTGCGATACGTGAAGATTGCCGTCGCGATACTCCTGCTCGTGCTTCTCACAGCGTCGCCGGGGCAAGCGCAGGTGCGTGCTACGCTGAGAGGGCATACCCTTGCGCTCGCCTCGGTGGCCTACTCGCCCGAGGGAAAATACATAGCCACGGCCAGCTACGATCGCACTGCGAAGGTGTGGGATGCGACAAGCGGCAAAGAGCTGGTCACCCTGATTGGGCACGAAGCCGCGGTCGAGGCTGTGGCCTTCTCGCCAGACGGCAAAGTCCTGGCAACAGGCAGTTATGACTCGACTGTCAAACTCTGGGATTGGGCTGCCGGAAAGGAGCTCGCTACATTTTGCGGCCACACAAACATGATCCGCTCGCTGGCGTTCTCATCCGATGGCGAGATCGTCGCTTCAGGCAGCCACGATAACACAATCAAGCTGTGGGATGTTGCGACCGGCACGGAGCGGGCGCAGCTCAATCACAAAGGCGCAGTTCGATCGCTGGCGTTCAGCCACGACAGCAAGCACTTGGCATCAGGCAGTAATGACTACACCGTCAAGATCTGGGACGTCGCGACTGGCCGCGAGGAAGCTATCCTGACGGGGCACGGGCATGGGGTGAGGGGCGTCGCGTTCTCGCCCGACGACAGGACGCTGGTCACCGGCGGCATGGACACGACAGTGCGGCTCTGGGATGTCGCCACACGCGCCGAACGCATGATCCTCGATGGTTCAGAGAACGAGGTGCTCTCCGTCGCGTACTCGCCAGACGGCAAACTCGTTGCCGCGGGCGGCCAGGACGATACCCTCAAGATTTGGGACGCAGCGAGTGGACAGGAATTGGCGAGCATCCCGGATGCGGGTGACCGCGTGCGCGCAGTCGCATTCTCGCCCGACGGCAAGACGCTGGCGACCGCCACAATGGATACGCTCGCCAGGCTGTGGGACGTCGAAGAGCTCCTCAAGCGCGGAATTCAGGCGCCCGCGGAAAGGGTGAAAGATGAGGGGCAGGAATCCTTTGCGGGGCATACCGCCTACGTGACCGCTGTGGCATTCACGCCGGACGACAAGATCCTCATATCCGGCAGCCACGACCACACGGCTCGGCTGTGGGATGTCGAGACCGGTAAGAAACTCGCCATCCTCAAAGGTCACACAGGCGCGATCGTGACGCTTGTGCTCTCACCTGATGGGACGATTCTGGCCACTGGCTCCTATGACCGGACGGTCAAGCTCTGGGATATGGCGAGCGGCAAGGAACTTGCGACCTTACGCGGGCACACCAATATCATTCGCGCTGTGGCCTACGCACCGGACGGCAAGACGATCGCATCCGGAGGATATGATCAAACGATCAAGATTTGGGACGTCACGACCGCAAAGGAGCTCGCCACAGTCATCGGACATGCTGGTGGTGTCAAGGCGCTGGCTTACTCTCCCGATAGTCGCATCCTCGCATCGGGCAGCATCGATGGCACCGTCAAGCTCTGGGATATTGCTACCCGGAGCGAGATCGCGACGATCGACGTGCATACCGGGCCGGTGCACTCGGTGGCATTCTCTCCCGACGGCAAGCTTCTGGCATCAGCAGGCGCCAGCAATGATGTGCAGCTCTGGAACGTCGCGACCCACGAAGAGCTCGAGCCTTTCAAGGGCCATACGCGCTGGGTCCGCTCTTGTGCTTTCTCGCCTGACGGCAAAATGCTGGTCTCAGTCGGGCTAGACAACGTCGTGAGGTTCTGGGACGTCGCCACGCGCAGTCAGGTAGCCGCGCTCACCGGGCACGAACGGCGGATTCATCTTGTAACCTTCTCGCATGCCGGTAGGTGGGTCGCGACCGCAGGTATGGATCGCAACGCGAAGCTTTGGAGCGTGCCTAAGGAGCCGGCCGCGCGCGTCTCTGAGCAAAGGTCCAAATACGATGGAATGACGCAGAACGAAGCCGGTAGCCGCGGAGCTGTGCGCTCCGCCTGCAAGGGTGAAATCGACAGGTTGTGCCTCGGTGAAGAGCATATCGGGCAGTGCCTGCGTAAACACAAAGACCAACTGTCCGCGGGGTGCCAAACCTCAATGGGAAGAGGACATTGAATACAGCGATCTTCTCGGCGGCGCGACTGGGCGCTCCGGTTGAATGGAGGACGAGATGGACAAGGAAATCTTGGACCGAATGACGATAGCGCTGATGGGCGCGAGTCCCACCGACGACGAAATGATGGCGAATCTCGACAATCAGCCGGTCGTGCAAATCCTCCCCGATGCCAACGTCGTCAAGGTCGGCGGCCAGAGCTTCATCGATCGCGGACGCGCCGCGGTGTTTCCGCTCGTTGAGGAGATCGTCGAGAATCTTCCCCGCCACAAGATGATCATTGGCACCGGTGCCGGTACACGAGCGCGCCACGCCTACAGCGTCGGCCTGGACCTCGGCATGCCAACGGGCGTCTTGAGCGTGCTCGGCTTCTTCGTGAGCATTCAAAACGCCAAGATTATTCATTACCTCTTGGCCAAGCACGGCATTCCGTCAATTGAGCCAGCGCAATTCGCGCAATTGCCGCTATACTTGGCAGAGCGCCAGGCGTGCGTTTCCGTCGGCATGCCACCTTATGCGTATTGGCAGCCCAATCCGGCGATCGGGCGTATCCCGCCTCATCGCACCGATGCCGGTTGCTATCTGATCAGTGAAGTGCTCGGCGCCCGCTCCATGATATACGTAAAGGACGAGGATGGTCTTTACACCGCCGATCCCAAGAAGGATCGCAACGCGCGCTTTATCCCGAAGATCACCGTTGAGGAGCTTGAACAACTCGATCTCGTTGACGTCGTGTTGGAGCGAACTGTCTTCGAACTGATGAAGACCGCAAAACACCGCCGATCGGTGCAGATCATCAACGGATTAAAAAGAGGCAACCTTACCCGCGCGCTCAATGGCGAGGCGGTTGGGACCATTATCAGCGCGTGATCGGAGATCGTGCCATGTCATCATCGGATGCATCGCTTAATGAAATTCCGGCCGACGGCCGTCATCACGTCAAGTCAATGCTGATGCGCGAGAGTCTTCTCGACAAGAAGGTGATGTCCTCGACCGAAACGCCGGTCGTTCGCATGCTGCCATTCGCTCATGTTATCAAGATCGGCGGACGATCCATCATCGATAACGGGCGCAAGGCGACTTATCCGCTGGTGGACGCGCTCGCTGCTGCTCTTGACAAATTCAAGCTCGTGATCGGACTTGGCGGCGGTATTCGCAGCCGACACGTCACATCGATCGGCATGGATCTTGGCTTGCCAACCGGAGTGCTCGCGCAGTTGCGGATCATCGACGCGTTAGGCAATGCCCACTTGCTCGGGACGCTGCTCGCTCCCTATGGCGTCGTGGCAATTCCACCGGAAATCCTTGGACACATGCTGCCGTTCTTCATCAAGTCAGCTCCGGGCGTCATCTGCAACGGCGATCCGCCGTTCTCGATCTGGGAGCATCCGCCGCGTTTAGGCCGTATCCCGCCGCATCGGACGGATGCGGGCACCTTCCTGCTGGCAGAGTGTTACGGATGTGCCACGCACACGCTGATCAAGGATGTCGACGGGCTTTACGATGCCGATCCGAACGCCAACCCGAACGCAAATTTCATCAAGGAGATCACCGTCAGCGAGCTGAAGGAGCGGAATATTTCCACACTGCCCTTCGACCGGGTGCTGATCGACCTGCTCGCTTGCGCCCGCCAGGTGAAATGCTTTCAGATCATCAATGGGTTGAAACCGCATTTGCTTGAACCGGCGCTGCGAGGTGAACACGTTGGAACGATCGTACGCCAGGACGCGTCCTGAGACGCCACTGCCGTCTAAAGCCGCTAACCCGTTCAAGCAGGCTTTCGAGCGCAGCGAGCCACCGTATGAGTGACAAGTGTCAGGAACTTAGGGCCGACATCGGAGTTTCCATGAGTTTCCCATCTGGAGGAGTGTCATGCGGAGAACGATTCTGGCGTTGACAGTCATTTTTTTGGCGCCGACGGCAGTGATGGCGTTGACGGCCGGTCGTGAGCAGGTCGGAGACCCTCAATCGGGAGCTGCTGCGACTGCCATCCAAAAGCGCCAAATCGCTCCCGGCGACGTCGCCGGAAGCGGCCACGAAGGCTCCCTTGGAGGCAAGGTGATCCTGGCCAAGGGCGACAAGTCTGGAACCGGTCCTGGTCATGGCGGCCACAAGGGGGCCCACAAGGGGGAGCGCAAGGGCGGCCAGAAGCATGGTAAATCCTGAGCGTTGGTATTTTTGAGCCGCCATAAGCTTCGCGCGGCCCGCACGATTTGAAAGGCACACGGCACCGCCGACACGGCGCCTGTGGTCCGCGCTGCACACACCGTTGCGGACCACCGGCGCCGGATAACCGGCAAACACGCCCGGCATCGGTGGCATGTTGCCGGCGTCGCGATTGATCACGCGGAAGAGCGCGATGATCGCGGCTTGGTTTGTGGTGACGGAGTGCCGGTCCCAGCATCCTCGACGGCGCTCGGCGTTTCTGGTGCGGTACCCCTGCGGCCGACGAAATTGAAAACCAGCTGAGCAGCCATTGATCAACTGGTGGGCCCGGCAGGACTCGAACCTGCAACCAGACCGTTATGAGCGGCAGAATATCGATCGGGTCCTTGCTGTGTTTTTGTTCGCTTTCGATCGCATTCGTCGCGTTTCGCTCGCGACGTTTCCGGTGCGAAACTGATGCGGTAGCCTTGTCCGCCGTCTGTGTCTGAGGCTTTCGCTTCCAGACCAAAGCGGGCGACAGCTGATTCCACCCGCGAAGTTCCCTCTGCACACCGGATTTCTCGGTTCCGCTTGCAAGGGACGGAAAGCTCACCCGCGGGTTAGTAAGCGTTCCTCATCCGCGAGACACTCTGTCGCAGAACCATTCGCTTTGCCAGAGGACTAACCTCTGGGCGGAAATCTGCCGCGCCAATGTCGAACAGCATGCAACGGGTCGATCCAGCGCCCTCGAGGTTGCAAGAGCTGTGGCCGTGGGTCGCTGCTTGCTGATCTGTCCAAGAGCATGAAAGCGGACTGCCGCAATACCAACCGCTAGTCACGGAGGAGATGCCATGACGGAGATCCGGCTGGCCTCGCTGCAGGGCGGGGCGATTACGCTCGAAAGCGATGCAATTGCTGCCTTTCGCCAAACCTTGCGAGGTAGCGTCTGTCTGGCCGAGGAGCCGGGCTACGATGAAGCACGCACGATCTGGAATGCGATGATCGACCGCCACCCAGGCGCGGTCGTGCGCTGCAGAGGGACCGCAGACATCATTCGTGCCGTACGGCTTGCGCGTGAGCACGGACTCTTGGTCGCTGTGCGCGGCGGCGGCCATAACATCGCGGGCAATGCTGTTTGTGACGGCGGGCTCTTGATCGATCTATCGCTGATGCGCTCCGTCCGGGTTGATCCATTTCACCGCACCGCGCGCGTGGACCCGGGGGCAACGCTTGGCGACTTCGACAAGGAGGCGCAAGCTTTCGGCCTTGCGACCCCGCTCGGGATCAACTCGACAACCGGCGTTGCAGGATTGACGCTGGGCGGCGGCTTCGGGTGGCTTAGCCGCAAGTTCGGGCTTGCCGTCGATAACCTGATCTCGGCCGACGTGGTGACGGCCGAAGGCGAGCTCGTCCGGGCAAACATCGCCGAGAAGACCGACCTGTTCTGGGCGCTGCGCGGAGGCGGAGCCAATTTCGGGGTGGTGAGTTCGTTCGAGTTCCGCTTGCATCCTGTTGGTCCGATGGTTCTGGCCGGACTCATCGTCCATCCCTTTGCGCGGGCGAGGGAGCTGCTCGCGGGCTATCGCGACGTCGCCGCCCACGCGCCCGACGAACTGACGGTGTGGGTGGTGCTCAGGCAGGCGCCGCCGCTGCCGTTCCTGCCCGCCGAGGTTCACGGCAATGAGATCGTCGCGTTCGCCGTCTGCTATGCGGGAGATGAGAACGAGGGCAAGCGTGCATTGGAGCCGTTGCGCGCGCTCGGACAGCCGATCGCAGACGTGATCGGCATGCAGCCCTTCGCGGCCTGGCAGACCGCGTTTGACCCACTGCTCACGCCCGGCGCCTATAATTACTGGAAATCGCACAATTTCGTTGAGCTCAACGACAGTCTTCTCGATACGCTGGTGAGCCATACGACAAGCCTGCCGACCGGGGAGTGCGAGATTTTCATCGGTCAGCTTGGTGGCGCCACCAGCCGCGTGGCCGTCGACGCCACGGTGTTCCCCCACCGCGAGGCGAAGTTTGTCATGAACGTTCACACGCGATGGCGCGACCGCGCGGATGAGCAACATTCGATCGACTGGGCGCGCAAGCTCTTTAAGGAGGCCGCGCCCCATGCAACTGGCGGCGTCTACGTCAACTTCATGCCGGAGGACGAGACCGATCGCGTGGCCGGCGCCTACGGCCCGAACTACGCGCGTCTTGCAGCGCTGAAGGCCAAGTACGACCCCGACAACCTGTTCCGGCTGAACCAGAATGTCAGGCCGTCTGCCGCACAGCGACCGGCCGCCTGACGAGAGACAGAGGGGATCCGTATTGAGGGGGCCACGGAGACGAAGTTGGACATCGGAGAATGGCTGCGCAGCCTGGGCTTGCAGTCTTATGAGCAGACATTCCGCGACAACGGAATTGACCTTGAGATCCTGCCCCACCTGACGGTTGAGGATATCAAGGAAATCGGAGTCCAGGCCGTCGGCCACCGGCGTAAGCTTCTCGATGCAATCGGTCTGCTGCCGGTGGAGGCGGCGGCTCGCCTCCCCGCGTCGGTGGAGCGCCGTCAGCTCACGGTCATGTTCGTCGACCTCGTCGGCTCGACCGACCTCAGCCGTCGCCTCGATCCCGAGGAACTGCGCGATGTCATGCGGGCCTACTCGAACACGGTGGCGGGAGAGATCGCGCGACTGGAGGGCCACGTCGCGAAATTCTTGGGAGACGGTGTGCAGGCCTATTTCGGCTGGCCGCGCGCAAGCGAAGATGCGGCAGAGCAAGCCGTCCGGGCGGGACTTGCCGTCGCAACAGCGGTCAGCGGCATGTCATCAGGTGCAGGAGGTCTGCTGGCCGCACGCATCGGCATCGCCACCGGTCTTGTCGTGGTGGGTGATCTGCTTGGGGAAGGCGCTGCCAAGGAGGAAACGGTAACCGGGGAGACACCCAATCTCGCAGCCCGTCTGCAACAGGCTGCGGAGCCTGGTGCGGTCGTGATCGCCGACAGCACACGCCGCCTGATCGGCCATCTCTTCGAAGTTGTTGAGCTCGGTCCCCTTCAGCTCAAGGGCTTTGCCGAGCCCGTACAAGCGTGGCGGGTCATTGGCGAAGGCAGCGCAGAGAGCAGGTTCGAGGCCCTGCACGGAGCGCACGTCACGCCGCTCGTCGGGCGCGGCGAGGAACTCGAGTTGATGTTGTCACGGTGGCGGCTTGCCAAAGGAGGGGTTGGACAGGTCGTCCTGATTTTTGGAGAGCCAGGAATCGGAAAATCACGATTGGTGCTCGCGCTGCGCGAACGGCTGCACGCCGAGCAATTCTTGCCCATCAGCTACGCCTGTTCGCCGCATCACCTGAACAGTCCGCTCTTTCCCTTCATCTCGCAGCTCGAGCGCGAGGCGCGGTTCGCACCTGAAGATGCCGCGGAAAAACGGCTCAAGCGCCTTGAATTGCTCCTTGGCGAAAACGGCGAGGTCCTGTCCAGCGATGCAATCCAGCTTCTTGCCGATCTGCTTGGCATACCAACCGAGAGGCCGAGCACCCAGCCAGAGATGTCGCCGCAGCAAAGGAAGACGCTCCTGTTCCGCACGTTCCTGGCTCGGCTCGATCGACTTGCCGCTCGTGGCCCGGTGATGATGGTGCTTGAAGACGCGCATTGGCTCGATCCGACCTCGCGCGAGTTGTTCGACCAGATCGTGGATCGTCTTCAGAACCTGCCAGTGCTGGTCGTCGCCACATTCCGCCCGGAACTTCCACCGCCATGGACCGGGTTTCCGCACGTCACGTTGCTCATGCTAAACCGCCTGCCGCAGGCACAGGTGGTTGCACTCGTCGATCGGATCACCGAAGGCAAAGCGCTCCCCTCCGAGGTCCTCGACCAGATACTGGCGCGGACCGAGGGTGTGCCGCTCTTCACTGAGGAGCTCACGAAGGCCGTTCTAGAAGCCGGGATCCTCCGCTACACCGGCGCTCGCTACGTGCTCGCCGGAGCATTCCCGTCCCTGGCGATCCCGGCGACACTGCACGATTCCTTGATGGCGCGACTTGACCGCCTTGCTCCAGTCAAGGAAGTCGCCCAGATCGGAGCCTGTATCGGCCGCGAGTTCGATCATGAGTTGCTCGCTGCGGTCGTGTCGATACAAGAGGTGGAGCTCGCAGCGGCGCTTGACCGCTTGGTAGCGGCAGAGCTCGTTTTCCGGCGAGGCCTCGCGCCTGCCGCTACCTATGTTTTCAAGCACGCCCTGGTGCGCGACGCCGCCTACGAAAGCCTGCTCAAGCGGCGCCGCCAGGAGCTACACGCGCGGATTGCCACAGCGATCGAAGCGCGGTTTCCGCAGCTCTGCGAAGCACAGCCGGAACTCGTCGCCCGTCATTTCGGTGAGGCAGGATTGGCAGAGAAGGCCATTCCATACTGGCTGAGGGCAGGTCGGCTTGCGGCCGCCCGATCGGCGAATATGGAGGCAATTGCCCATTTGCGATCGGGGCTCGAGTGCGCGAAAGCGCTTCCTCAGGGAGCATCACGCTGGCGTTCGGAGCTTGCCCTGCAGCTTGGGCTTGGCGGGCCGCTGATTGCAACCAAAGGCTTTGCTTCACGCGAGGCAGAAGCGGCGTTCCAGGCCGCCCAGGAGCTCAGTCGCGAGTTGCAGAGCGAGGATGATCTCTCCGCGGCCTTGAAGGGGCTCGGCCACGTCTATCACGTGCGCGCCAACCTGCGCGAGGTCATAAAGCTGGTCAAGGAGACGGACGTTCTGGCGAAACGAAGCGGTGATCCCCTGCGTCAGGCCGAAGCCGATCATCTTGCGGGTGTGCTCTCGTTCCACCTCGGACAGTTTCAATCCTCACGCGATCGGCTCGAGAGAAGCGCACAAGCCGGGGAACACCGCGGCCGCTACTATTCCGAGGTTTACGGAATCGACATGAGCGTATTCTGCCGTGCCTACATGAGCCATTGCGACTGGCATCTCGGCTATCCCGTTCGTAGCCTTAAGATTGCTAAGGAAGGGCTCGCCGTCGCCCGCGAGATTTCACATCCATTCAGCATCGCGCTCGCGCTCAACTATCTGGCGATGCTCTATCAATTCCGGCGAGAGCCCGATGCCGCGCTGAAAGCCGCTGCAGAGTCACGAGACATCTGCACCGAGTACCGCTTCGATTACTATGGCGCCTGGGCCAGCCTTGTTCGCGCCTGGGCGATCGCTGAATCCGGCCGGTTTGACGAAGGATTTGCGGACTTTGATGCTGGACTTGAGGATTTCCGGCGAACCAGCGCGGGACTACGTATTCCGCACCATCTTGGTTTGCTCGCGGCGCTACATCGCAAGGCGGGTAACGCCATGGCGGGGCTTCGGCTCATTGACGAGGCGGTCGCAATTGCGGACTCGAGTCTCGAGAGCTGGTGCGTTGTCGAACTTCATCGGGAGCGCGCTGAACTGCTGTTGCAGGCAGCCGGGGAGCAGGCCGAAAGTCAAGCGGACGCAGAGTTTGATGCTGCGATTGAAATAGCCGCTGCCCAGGAAGCAAAGCTACCCGAGCTTCGCGCAACCGTTGCGCGCGCCAGACTCCAGGCGGCACGCGGCATGCGTCAGCAGGCGCGCGACGCGCTTGTGCCGATCTCCAGCTGGTTCAGTGAGGGTTTGGAAACGCGCGATCTCGTGGAAGCTCGCAAGTTGCTGGCAGACTTGTAGTGCGCTTTAACGAATTAACCGCGCTCGATCGGTTCCGCCTCATTGTCTGAGGAGACAGAGCTCCCGCAGATTCCGCGGCTTGCGCGTGGGCCGTAGCGAACGTGGTGGGCCCGGCAGGACTCGAACCTGCAACCATACCGTTATGAGCGGCGGACTATCGACCAGCTTTGTTGATTTTGTTGCACTTTAGTTCGAGTTCGATCGCGTTCGTGACCTCCGTAAGGTATCCATCGCAGGACATCAAGCGGATCGACCTTACCCTCTCAAGGCTGAAACAGGGGTTCGATTCCCCTAGGGAGCGCCAGCAAGCTTATTCAATGACTTATCCTGACCTTTAGCGGTCTTAGCGGCACTCATTAGACGCAGCTGCTCGTGCATTGACGGCCTCTCCGTCGCGCACACGATGGTGAGTCGAACAGGCGTGGCCACATCGCTAGCGCACGATATCATGCAATCAAACCGGGGCGGCTCGCAGCGTTTGGTATGTTCTGAAGGGCGTCGGCCAAGATCAGTGCCGCGCTAAAGCACGTCTTTCATCCATCGTGGGACATTCACATTCGCCTTGATGCGGCCGGCAAGTCCGGGATCGTCGACGGCGGTTATCGGTTCGATGGTGAGGGGGTCCACGTCCGCAGGGCCGGGCAGGGTGGGGGCCGCGAACATCGGACCAGAGGGCCGGTCATCGTAATCCGGGACTGGACGCCATTGGTCGTGGGCGCCGGCCAACGCGGGCGCAAGGGCATGAGCCTCTCTCGCCACATCAGGTAAGTTCGCCAAAGCGTAGGTTAGAGTTGCGATCGCGCTACTGACCGATGTGCCGCCGAGCGGATGTGCACGACAATCGGACCACCGGCAGCCGCAAAAGTCCTTCGTAGTCTTTGGGAAAAGCCCTTCATTGCGAAGGTTTCCCATTCTCTAAGTCTGCTTATTCGATTGTTTGATCGCAATCCTGGGCCTTGCGCCGGAAGAGAAGAGTGGTGAGTTTTGACGCCAGGAGCTCTTCGAGTTTCTGACAGCGGATCAGCCCCGAGCATGCCGATTGATCAGAATAGGGATGCAGCAGCGGCCGCGTCTGGATGGGCAGGTAGGGCTTCTCGAATTCGTTGATGTTCATATGGGAGCGCAGCGTGACGCTCTCCTCCGCGTAAAATCCCTTGAAATACACCCGAATTTCCAGTGCTTGGACTCTGGGGATTTTTAATTGTTTTTCGGCGACGCGCGTCCGGTCTATCACGAACTGAACACCGCTGCCGGCGTTCGCTGCTGCAAGAATGTCGGTCAAATCAGCGTGGAGCTGGTTCTCGTCGAGCGCAGTCTCACATGAAAAATTCAGGTCTTTGGAATATCGAGTGCCGGGAACGTATCCTTTGCGAAGGCCATTACCGCCTTTCAATACCAAAAGATTTGAAAGTCGCTGGTGCGCAAAGATTTCGCGTAACGGGCCAGCCGTGGACATAGTCTCGCTCAACGTTCTGCGGCGAAATATCCAGCTCAGCGGCCTTCTGCTTGATTTCAGCATCGCTAATCATTGAGCCTCGTTGTCGTCCTGATCCCTGGGCCGGCTGGCCTGTCCCAAGCGGGCGTGAGGTAACGATATCAGCTTAGGTAGTTTTGTTCCTCATTTGTTCGGGAGCAAAGCCTTGTATCGTCTTGGTTTCCTTCTAAGGTTGGTTTAAGAAGTATCCATTTTATCAATTATGCGTTGATTTACGACAATTTCTTCAAACTAGCTGTTAGTTTGCATATATGCTATCTTATCAAGTATGACTGTATCAAAAGGAAAACTTCTAAACCAACTCGCTAAGCTCCTTCCCGAGGGCCTGCTGGTGGATTCCGTCTGGCTTAAGCGAAAAGGCTACTCCGCCCAGCTTCAAAATCTGTACGTGAAGTCGGGTTGGCTTGAGCAGCCGGCCCGTGGTGTCTTCCGGAGGCCGCGGGGAGCCCTAAGTTGGCAACAGGTCGTTATATCGCTCCAGACGATCCTCAACTATTCGCCGCTCGTAGTTGGCGGCCGGACGTCGCTCGAATTGCAAGGCTATGCGCACTACCTTCCGCAATCGACGACGCGCGTTCATCTCTATGGACCAAAGGCACCACCCAACTGGGTTCAAAAGCTGCCACTGCCCGTCAAGTTCGTCTACCACAACGACCGCCGGCTCTTCAAAAACGAACCCGTCGCAAAAGGCATAAGCAGCGTCCGCTGGAATGTCGAAACGGGTAAGATGCTCGACGTCACGGCCTTTCGCGGAGGGGACGTCGCTCAATTGAATTGGGGCCAGTGGGATTGGCCATTGACCTTATCAACGCCGGAGCGCGCAGTCTTTGAACTGCTCGACGAATTGCCCAACAATGAAAGTTTCGAGCAAGTCGATGCCCTGCTTGGCGGGCTTGCCAATCTTCGGCCGGATCGCCTGCAAAAGCTCCTGCAAGATTGTGTAAGCGTGAAGGTCAAACGCCTCTTCTTTTACTTTGCCGACCGCCACGAGCATGCCTGGCTCAAGCGGCTTAACAAGGAAACCGTCGATCTCGGCCACGGCAAACGCATGCTCGTGAGAGGTGGCGTCCTCGATCCTACCTATCAAATAACCGTCCCCGGAGACCTCGATGGCGTTCGCTGACGTTTACAAGAAACAGGTTGCGCTGCTGCTGCGCGTTCTTCCATTCGTCACGGAGGAAAAGTGCTTCGCCCTGAAAGGTGGTACCGCGATCAATCTGTTTGTTCGCAACATGCCACGCCTCTCGGTTGATATCGATCTCACCTATGTTCCTGTTGCGCCCCGGGCTGAATCTCTTGCCGACATCGACGCGGCGATGAAGCGCATCGTCGGCAAGATCAAAGAGAAAATCCCAGGCGCGCAGGTCCACGAGACCCAAAAAGAGGGGGCCATCGTCAAACTTGTCTTTCGTTCCCAGAACGTCCAGATCAAAATTGAAGTAACGCCAGTGCTGCGCGGATGCGTTTTCGAGCCCGTTCTCACCACGGTGCGCCCCGCCGTTGAGAAAGAGTTTGGGTTTGCAGAGGCCCGCACAGTCTCCTTCGCCGACCTCTATGCCGGAAAAATCGTCGCGGCTTTGGACCGGCAGCATCCGCGCGATCTATTCGACGTTCGCGATCTGCTGGCCAACGAAGGCATCACGGATGAGATCCGAAAGGCGTTCATCGTCTACCTGTTAAGTCACGATCGTCCGATGTCTGAGGTGCTTGCATCATCCCAGAAGGATATCGGCGACGAGTTCCTTCATGGCTTTGAAGGCATGACAGACAAGCCCGTCTCAAAGGACGAACTGATCGCTGCGCGGAAGAAGCTTGTCAATGAGATCGTCGGCAAGATGCCCGATGGTCATCGAAAACTCCTGGTATCGTTCGAACGCGGGCAACCGGATTGGGATCTCCTCGGCGTGCCTGGCGCGGCTAATCTCCCGGCCGTCAAATGGCGTCAGCAGAATCTTGACAAGCTCCCTAAGGAAAAGCGCGATCAGCTTGTCGCCGACCTCGAGAAAGTATTAGCTCGGTAACTCGCTGGACCTTTCTAGCTGCTGCTCTGTTGCGCACCACGGCAGAAGTCCACACAAATGCTCAACACCGTTATCCATGATTGACTTTGATCGACCTCGTCTCAAGGAATTTCAGAGCTGGCTTGCCGACGAAATTCCATGCACGGAAAAAGAGGCGCGCTCAGAACTGCATTCCTTTCCGCTGCCCGCACTTCTGATCCACTATCTCAACTGGCGTGATCGCATTGTGCCAGTAAGGCCCCGCACAGTTACGACTTGGGACAAGTTTCTGGGCGACAAGCGGACCTTGGACAATTGGGCAGCCATCAATGCCCATGTCGAGCGGATCGTCGCGGGCAAGGACCTGACGCCGTATCTCTCGCAAGATATAGCTCGATCGGGCCATGTCCGCTCCCGCGCGAGTAAGGGAAGGCGTCCCGGTGTGGAGTGGGGTGACAAGGATTATGCTCTGAATGCGTATGGATTTCACCACCTGCATTTGAGCGATGCGATACTTTCGAACGGCTGGGCTCGCCGAACAAAAGAACTTCTTTACGTATCGTTCGATCGAAGCTCGGCATTCTTCCTCATGGTCGGTGACCATAAGAGTTTCGATGACGGAACCTTGGCACAGGCAGTGGCCGAAATGCGCGCCGGGTCGCGCTCGTCAATCCTGGGCGGCGCAAGCACGAGCTCTGAAGGAAGGGACCATTCCGAGCGAAATAAGCTCCAACGCCACGGCTTTGCGATGACCGTGACGATCGGCGATAAGGTCGTGTTTGGCGCAATGATTTCCACCGCCGGTATATCGACCCACCATTCAATTCATGTCGCGAAAATCATGCGCACCATCGAGGAGCCAGAACGCCGCGCCGATGATGCCGATTTCCAACAAGCTCTCTTCGAATCCGCTCCTCAGAACTGCCCGGCAAGGCCGGATTTCGTCTGGCGAATGCACAATTGTGATGTTGGACTTCTGAAGCGTACGACAGGCACGTTTTTCACAATGCTTCCTTGGATACGCTAGAGCGAGTTGGGGTCGACTTGAATCGTAGGGATTCCCAAAGGGAGCGAACCGTGATTCATCCTTGAGGCCGGAAGGAGGCCGGCAGGGATGGCGCATGGAGAGGCTCTTCGCATTCGGGTGATCAAGGCCGTCGTTGAGGATGGTCTTTCGCGGAATGAAGCGGCCCGGGTATTCCGGGTCGGGATCGCAAGCGCGATCCGCTGGGTGAAGGCGTTTGAGGAAACGCAGCGCACGGCGGCTTTGCCGACCGGCGGGGACCGGCGCTCGGTGCTGAAGCCGCATCGGGAGTGGCTGCTGGAACTTCGGCGCAAGGAGAACGATCTGACGCTCGATGCGATCGCCGAGCGACTGCTTCGCAGGCATGGCGTCGAAGCCGACAAGTCGATGCTGTCGCGCTTCTTTGCCGGTGAGGGCATCAGCTTCAAAAAAAACCGTGTACGCCAGCGAGCAGGATCGTCCCGACGTCGTTGAGCGCCGGCAAGCGTGGCGGTGCGCGCAACCCAGCCTTGGCGGTCGGCTCATCTTCCTCGACGAGACCTGGACGACGACGGCGATGACGCGTCGTTACGCTGGGCTGGGGTCGGCGAACGTGCCCTGGGCCATGCGCCGCACGAACATTGGAAGACGACGACGTTCCTTGCCGGCCTGACCCGCGAGGGGCTGATCGCGCCCTTTGTGCTCGATGGGCCTATCAACGCCGAGTGCTTCTTCGCCTACGTCGAGCAAATCCTCGTTCCGGTACTGCGCGCCGGCGACACAGTGATCCTCGACAACCTGTCGAGCCATAAGAATGAGGCGGCTGGGCGTCTCATCGCCGACGCCGGCGCGAGCCTCCTGTTCCTGCCGCCCTACAGTCCTGATCTCAATCCGATCGAGATGGCCTTCGCCAAACTCAAAGAACTGTTGCGACAAGCCCAGGCAAGAACCGTCGACGCACTCTGGGATCTCATCGGCCGCTCTCTGAGCCTCTTTACCCCCGAAGAATGCGCTAATTACATCCGCCATTGCGGGTACAATCCGTTTTGATCGCAACTCGCTCTAGAGAGTGCTGTCCTAAGCCCTTCTGATACCTTGTTCGGGATTACGCGGTAGAGTGACGAAAGATTCACCCAAATCTTCACATGAAATTTCTTCCAAATAGCGCTGATATTCCCCACGATCTCATTCGGTCTGTGAGTGATGGTGACGTCATCTTCCTTTGCGGGGCGGGCGTCTCCCTTGGTGTCGGCTTGCCGACCTTCAAAAAGCTGACCGACGACGTTTATACGACCATTGGTGAGAGCCGGGCGCATGAGCCCGCGGAAACGGTAGCTTATGAGAAGGAGGAGTATGGCCGCAACGATCTGATGTTCACCACGCATTGGGAAGAGGTCGCCCCTGGCACGGCCGCGACCGGTCGCATGACGGTTGATGTTCAGGATGACGGTCTTTTCCGCTGCACTACTGAGTTCGACGGATATCCTTCCACATAACTGACCGCCGAGAATCTCCGTCACCTTGGGGTCCTACAGGACGGGACCCACGCGCCGTATCCGAAAGTTTCATTTACGGAGTTCAGTGCGAGGATGCGGCCTCCCTGCGAGTGGCCGAATTTGCCGCTGCTCAGGCCGGCTCTTCAGAGTCGGCAAAACCGGTGCAGACGTTCAGAACGGTGCCAAGTTCGGCTTCAATCCGCCGACGGGAAAACGGCAGGTATCGCTGATCGAGTCCAGCGCCTTGCCGAACTCGGCAGCAGCCATTTCGATGAACGTGCCGGCCAGCGGATCCGTCCGAGCGATCTGGAATGCGCTCCGCGGGCTTGCGGATCGGCGCGGTGCTACATCCAGCCGTGCTGCTCGCATTCGCGAATGGCGCCGACGTCGCTGAGCACCGAAATCTCCAGCTACGTCACGACTTGTGGTCGAGCAGCCCGAACATGGGGGAAGCGCAACGCGGTGCTTCTCAGCACTTCTGCGTCTTATAGGTGCTGTCTTGATGAACCGACGCAACGCCCTTCACTTTGCGGAGTTCGTCAAGGCCATCCGCGTTGACGCTACCGTTGACAATCATAAACCGCTTATGGCTTTCGACGTCGCCGAGCCCGCTCACCTTGAGGGCGTCGACGATCTCGTCCATTCGATTTTGTTCCGACTTCTCTATTCGGATCGTGACGTCAACTTTTTCGACCATGCATACATCGCCTAGATTTGCGGCTCACGAAGGTGGCGCCTGGGCAAATCCTTTACCAATGTCACGCGGCGGAAACCGCAGCGGCCTGGAGATCTGGAGCAGGCGCGCCCATAACGCCCAGCCTCGAAATGCATTATTGGACTGCGCAATTAAAGCTGCAATCCCACTTACGTGGGGTGTCGCCATGCTGGTTCCATCCCAGCGATCATACTTATTGCCAGGTAAGCTCGAAAGTATGGCAACACCAGGTGCGGCAATGTCCACCTCCTGGTTGGGGTTCATTCCACCGCACGAGAACGAGGCGATGCGGAAGGTATTATCCACGGCCGCCACCGCCATAATCGTGGACGCATTCGCCGGCGAACCGAGTGGGGCGATCCGCTGCGGACGTGTGCTTTCGTTGCCGGCGGCAGCGATCACCAGTGTCCCTGCGTCAAGACAGACCTGTCCGATCTGCTCGTAATCGTCGCTTGGCTGGTCTCCAAGTCGCGTCGCGGCGCCGAGCGACATCGAAATGATTTGGCAGTTCTGATCCAGCGCCCATTCCATGCCCGCGATGATCGAGCGATCGGTGCCGAAGCCGTCATCACCTAGGACTTTTCCCGCGTAGATTTCCGCTTCGTAGGCGATGCCGTAGCGCGGGCCCGTGGTCGGACGCATCGGACCGCAAGCGGTACCAATGCAGTGTGTGCCATGGCCGACCATATCATCCTCGCTACTGCGGCTCGCAAACAGCTTCTTGGTGACGGCACGACCGACGAAATCCTGGTGAGTGTGATCGAAGCCGGTGTCGAGTACCGCGACCCTGATGCCGGCGCCCGTCAAACTGCTGCCAATGACCCTGGTCGCTTGCAGTCCCCATGTGGCCGTTGTCTCGTCAACGCGCGGCACGGCCGCCCGCTCGCCCTCCACCACGTCACTGCCCAGCAGGCGATCAACCAGTTCGTTAATGCCATCGCGGTAGCCCCGCAGGTAATCCTGATCCAATGTAGCGACGCCAGCGGATGACGCTTGCGCAATCTCGGCGCGTTGCATTCCGGCCGCACCAAGAGCGCGATACGTCCGCTCGGGCCGAACGGCGCTTACGGTTTTCTGCTGCATGGCCTTTTCGACCATGGGCCTCAACCGTTCGCCGTCGCGCCTGACGATGGCGATTCCGAAGCGCTCGAAGTACTGTACATCAGCGCCATCAAAATCATTTGGCACTGCGTTAGCTGAGCGGAAATCCTTCGATGATGCCACGCGAAAACCACTTCCTTCGAGTTGTCTGACACCCGCGCGGGCCGCCTGCGGCGTAAACCGCACCACGGTGCCGAGGCGTGGCGTACCTTCAGCTTGCTCACCGTAAGTTCGGCGTGTCGATCGCTTAGCCATAAATCCCTCCTAATGTGAATGGACTTCGTCTTATCGGCCCAAATCGAAGGCTAAAGAGTAGTGGCTCTACCTAGGGAAGGATCGGAGACATTGCTCTAAAGCTTTGCGCTTTCCGGTCGACTTTCTTGCAATTCTTGAGACGCAAGACCTTGTTTTCATTGCGTGTGACAATAAACATTTCCGCTGATATGGCGGCTGCAACCGATGCATCGCACATCGAATATCCGATAATTGTTGTATTCTGCTGGCCTGCAGCTGTGTTGCAGGTCGTCGCGAGGAACGATCCGATAACTCGGAGGCGTTTCATAGCCGTTCCTCTCTGGCCCGCCGAAAAGGTACGCTATTTCGTTAGCCGGAAACTTCGATATGCAATTCGTAATCGGGCGGAGCCTTGGGGCTTTTCCGCGATGCACAATCTCAATGATGTGTCGCAATATAATACACGCTGAAGCGATGTGCAACTGCCTCCTGAGTGATCGCTGCTGCGGTTGGGATGGACAGCCTTTCGGAAGTAAGGCTGCTCGTTTCACTCTGTCGAGCTTGCTCTGCTTGTTGTTGGTCGGGAGTATTTTACTTCGTCGTAGGATGAAGCCGCCATGTCCGCCAAGCAGATGCTGACCACTACTGTCTCGACCACGGGCCAGGTGATACTGCCCAAGGCGATCCGGGAACAGCGGCACTGGTTTGCCGGAACGGAACTGATCATGGAAGATGCACCCGAGGGCGTATTGCTGAAGGCGAGGCCCGCCTTTCCGCCCACCCGGCCGAGCTCCCTATCCTACACGAGGCCGGCAAAGTCGATCGCGGATATGCAGGCGGGGATCGCCGGCCAGGCGAAAAGGCGGCATACTCACAATCGATCCTAGTCCTGTCATCCGCTGTCTGGTGGGCGACCGTGCCGGACAGGCTACCGGGCACGC
This sequence comes from Bradyrhizobium sp. LMG 9283, assembly GCF_045571415.1. Classification (NCBI taxonomy): domain Bacteria; kingdom Pseudomonadati; phylum Pseudomonadota; class Alphaproteobacteria; order Hyphomicrobiales; family Nitrobacteraceae; genus Bradyrhizobium; species Bradyrhizobium sp. LMG 9283. The sequence continues at coordinate 6,636,919 of NZ_CP120691.1, read as the reverse complement.
AGACTGATCGACAACAATGACAGCCGACGCACTTCGTCTGTACCAACTGTGGATCGCTCTTCGACGCTGACATCAACGCGGCGAAAAATACTCTCGCCATCGGCATTAGCCCAGCCGGAGGACTTCCGGGGATCTCAGACTGCGCGCACGAGGACGTGCTTGCTCCATAGCCATGACGCGATCCTGTGGCCGGTAACCGACGAAACGTGGTCTCGCCAGATTTTCGGAATGTCGCAATACGCGAACCGCTGCGGCAGAGCTGAAAGCAAGCGAGCCAGATCGGCGCCCTCGACGTAAGCAACGTCACCGTCGATATTGGGGTGCCTGACGACCTGCCGGACCTGCACGAAGACGCCATCGATCACAGGCGCTGCGCCGAGCGAGACATGGGGCGACACGGCGACCTGGTCGGATGCTGCGCGCGGTGGTGAGTCCACGGATGAATCGGGGCCGGCTACGGCCATTGCTGCGGAGGCATCGCCCGCTCGCGCGCGCCAGAATGCGTTCGGGTAGATGGCCGCGACTCGCGCATATTCCTGCTTCGTCCTGTCTGTGTAACGACCGATCCGTTCGCCGGTGCGCATGAAAAAGAACTGCCGGGCTGCTTCGGTGTTTTCCGGCTTTCGCAGGATGGTGTTGACGACAATTGAGCCTTGCAGGCCGGACTGTAACGCCAGATGGACGCCTTGGGACGACAGCGGGTCGACGCTGAAACACGCATCCCCGAGCCGGATGTAACCATCGCCGACGGGATCCTCGGCGTGGTGACTGGTGGCATCGCAGACTTGCGGAGTGGAACTTTGTTCTCCCAATTGCTCCGGCCGCAACGCGCGGAATTGCCGGAGCACGCCGGCGTACTGCGCTTGCATGCCGTCTGCCTTGCCTGCTCTGAGGCTGCGCGGATCGCAGAAGACAGATATTACCGCCTGATTGTGCGCCGTCTGGGCGTACCAGAGCCAGGCATCCTTCCCGGCTTCGATCAATCCGTCGAACGCGATAATCCCTGTAAGCGCCCAGTTCGCATGGATCGATACCAGCGGCGGACCATCCTTGATGCGAGCGCCTGATATGGCCGGGCGCCGTCCGGCTGCATCGACGATGAATTGCGCCTTCAGGCGCTGTCGTCGTTCGTTCGCGACGATCGTTACGCCCCAGCCAAAATCCTCCAGCCGCTTCACCTCCTGGATCTGGACCGGCTGATAAATCCTCACGCCCACCGAACGTGATCGGCCCAACATGAGTTCGTCGAGCACGGCGCGATCCACATGGTATCCCTGTTGCGGAACGAGTCTTGCCTCTGGGTCTCCCCACCGCACGGCCGTGAGATGCCGCCGCCAGAATTGCGCGCTGTCGAACGCGCGGCCAAGGCCGAGGTAATCGATCAGTGCGACCGTTTCATCCGATATGCAAATGCCGACATGGCTGCGTGGAAAGTGAAGGCGCTCGACCAGCCCGACGTCCAGGCCCATTTGCGCCAGCCGGATGGCGGCCGAGGCTCCCGCCGGCCCCGCGCCCAGGATCACGACATCATGCTCGGCGGCAAATTCCATGCTTCGTCCGCAGCAAGAGAAATCAATGAATCGCCAGGATACGCTCCAAGCTGTCTGGATTCGACCGCAACAGTTCGGTGTAAAGGACGAGGCAGTAATTCAACCACCCGCGAATGTAGTCGCAGGCCGGGCGCCCGCGCTTGATCGACTCGTAGTGGCAGCTTCCGGAGCAGAGGTAGCGCGCCCAGCACGTGCTGCAGGGAGATTGCTTCTGAAGGTGGCGGCTATCGAGCCAATCGGACTGCCTGCTCTGATCCACGCCGGTGAATACATCGCCCATGAGACCATCTTCGTCATTGACGAAGCGATGGCACGCATACAGTCCGCCTTCCGCCGACACGCCCATATATCCGCCGCCGGCGCCGCAGGGATACTGTTCCCGCTGTCGAAAATGGATGCGCTGAAGGGTAGTGGTGACGTTCGAGAACGGCAGGATGCGGCCCTGTCGCAAGCTGTCACGAAAAATGTCGCCGCACCTGATCAATTGCTCGAGCAGCTGATCGAGGTCAGCCGCGTCCATCTCGTCCTTGCCGCTGGGCGCGCTGACCATGGGCGAAAACATGATGGCGTCGAAACCCATATCCAGCAGGCCGGACATGATCTCGGGGAGGTCCAGGTTCTTCGGCGTCACGGTGACGCGGGCCAATACGCGAAAGCGCCGCCGCTCGGCCGCCAGCAGGGCTTTCACGTTCCTTGCCACTTGCTCGAAACTACCCTTGCCCGAGCGGAACGGCCGAAGATTGTCATGCGTTGCCTCCAAGCCGTCCAAGCTGACTGTCAGCGTAAAGCCGTATTCCTCGAACAGCGCGATGTCCTCGTCGTTCAGCAAGGTGGCATTGGTCGTCATGGTGAAGCCGATGCGGATGCCGCGCGCGGCGGCAGCGGCAGCGGCATACCGAGTCGATGCGTGCAGCGTCTTCCGGTTGACCAGCGGCTCTCCGCCCATGAACGCCAGGATGAGGCTTTCGCCTGAAGCGGCCTCTCCAACCAGGCGGTCGACCGCGGCCCTCGCCACATCGGGGGGCATGCTGCCTGCCGTCCCCCCGAATGTTCCGTGCTGCGCATAGCAATAGGTGCAGCCGAGGTTGCACGTCTGCGCAACCGCGAGCGATATGGCCTTAACCGGCACGTTTGCCGGCGCGCCCGCCGGCATCGCCGCCGGGGTTACGATACCGAACGCGAGAGCCGTCAACTCGGCGCGACCGGGATCGCCCAGACGCAACGTTGCGTCCAGGACGTTGGCATGCCCCGCGGGCAGCGGATGGATATTTCCGCTCTCGACATCGAGGGCGAAGTGCCCCACCTCGCTCTCGAAGAGATGGAGCTTTGCCGAGCGCGGCCGCGTGTTAGCGTGGCGATCGATCTCCTCGACGGGACTGGCGGAGGCCATCACGAAGTCTCCGGCGGCAGCTTCTCGGCCTCCACCGGGAATGGGGCCACCGGCACGTCGCCGGCGGTGTCATTGGCGTCTCGCTCCGTCCCATGCAGGAAGTTGATGTCACCCTCGACGTCGCGGGCGATTTCCATCAAATCGATGTTGGCGTTGAGCCAGTCGGGGTCGTTGATACGCGGGCCGGCGGCGGCAAATTGCTTTCGCGCAAGAACCCGCGTCTTCGGCGCCGCGGTGAATGACACATCATTGGGATAGGTCGACGTCCAGTAGTTCAGGCAGGCGCTCAGATCGGTCTGCCAGGCCGAGCAAAGTCCCGCGGTCAACTGGCCGGGCTTTGCGGTCGCATAGCTCGGCCGGATCTCGTTGGCATCGATGTGTGCTTGTCCCCGCGCAAAGAACGCGCTGGCCGGATTGGGCAACGCCGGTCCGCCGTCGAGGCAGATTTCCATGCCTGGGTTGTAATCGGCATTCATGGTTTTCATCATCGCGATGTCCATGGCGTAGCCGGTGCCGGTAAGGCTGGCGTTCTGCGGTATGTTCAGAAGCGTCCTCGTCTCCCTCACGAAATCCTTGTTCTGGAAATTGTCGATCTGGCCCGGGCCTACATCGGGTGAGTGATCCTGCGGCGCGACGATGACGCAAGCGGGCACGATCGGAATGCCGCCGGCGCCAGCCAGGCTGACATTGATCGAGCCATCGGATGTGGTGTCGAGGATGCCATTGTCCTTCCTGTGATTGCCGTAGGGTGGAATAGAGGTGTTGGCAGTCTTGCGATATGCCCCTCCCATCGGCGGGATGAACAGGCCATCGCCCGTGATGTCGCCGAGCCAGACCTTGCCCCCCGGGCGCCAGGGATTGTCGCCCTCGAGCCGCTTGCTTTCACCTGCGGTGGCGGAAGCCTGCGCCTCGACGGCGGGCGTTGCTCCTTGGGACCAAACGTTGAGCTTTCGATTGGCTACATTCGCGGTCCAGGTCGCGCGCAGCCCGAGCTTGGTCATGACATCGCCCGTCAATTCTCCGATCTCGCTGCCCTGGTTGTCGTACGCGAATATCCTGAACCTCACCGCCTGCCGCATGATCCAGTGCTTGCCGTCACGCAGCGACATGTACTTTACGCTTTGCGGGTCGGTCTGCCGCTTTTTCTCGTAGTCGAAGAATTCGTAATAATCCTTGTTGCTGGCGAGCCGGGCACAGCCGATGGCCGGATGAATCTTGAAGGCTGCGACATCTGTCAGATCGTCTGGGAATGCCATGGATTCATACCTCCGGTTTGGGGACGCATATCGATGGATGCTGTCAGGAGATCGACGGCGGCTTGGGAAACTCGAATGGAATGCCGGCCTTTACACCTTTCTGCTGGGCGCTTTGAATGATGGCCGAGGCCACATTGGGCATGGTCTGCATGGTCGCCATCGCGTCGTCATAGGCCGCCTTTGCCTGGGCTTGCTGATCGGGAGCCGGGCAGTTGAAAGCCTGCTGCAACGCGTTGATCATGCTGGCGTAGTAATCGTTGAAACGCGTCATCTGCCGACTGACCGTTGGATAAGCGTCAAAGTCCGCGGTTTTGGCGTTGGTGCGGAATTCGTGCACGCCGGTCTCGTCAAACGGCAGATCGCCGCCCGAAAAGGAATATCCGAGTGTCTTGACCCTTTCGTCCTTGATGAGAAAACGCTGCTTGATGATCGACTCGAACCGGTAAAAGTGCGCGGGAATGCCCTCAGCGGTGAGCGGGTTGAAGGGGGCAGTGCCCTCGCCCTGACCGACGACCCAGCGCAGATGCCGGACGGCGGACACCTTGTCCGTGATCCTGAAGTTGATGTCGTTCTTCAGCGGGTAGGTGTCGGTGTCCCGGTTGCTGAGATAGGCGATCGGCCTGAAATTCGGAACGACCTTCCTTTGCTTGTACGCGTCGCGCGTGGCGTGATCGAACAAGCCGGGAATGGTGTCGCGATCGATGATCTCGATGATGCCCTCATAGAATTGCCCGATTGTTCTGGGCCGACCTGCGGCGAGGGCCATCGGATAATGGACTGGGTCCTCCGGCGTTTCGATCTGCATGAAAAGATCTTTGACCAGATCATACGAAAAGGAACGGAGATCGAGTTTGAGCGGCGGGTCAAGAATGGTCAGCTGACAGGGATAGTCGGGCACCGCGGCCACGATGTCGGGCGCGACGCCGATGGCGTTCATGAGATTGGCCACCGCGGTCATATGAAGCATCTCTTCAATGGCCGCCCGCAGGATCAACTCGGAGATCTTGGTATTTGCCGTTGTCAGGCTGAAAACCGCCGACAGATAGGGCGGGATCGTCGCAAATTCCAGCTGTAAGGCGTGCTGCAGCAGCCCGCCGAGTTCCTGGCGCGCGGCATCGCCCTGGATAGCGGCCGTCTGAATGCTGCGGAGGCGGGCATCAAGATGGCGATTGATGGTCAGGGGAGAATAATTTGTCGCCATAATAACTCACCATCACTTCAATATTCGGGAATGATAGCGGGGCGCGCGGAAGATCGCAACCAAAGGTTGGTCGGAGCGACAGCAATTTAGGCGCGAAAAATATTTGTTCGTCGAGCAATTGCATCCGACGTCAACCGGGCCGAGCGGATCCGGGCAGGTCGCGAGCAAATAGTGGCATAGTGCCGCGGCCCGGATTCCCGTATCGTTCAAGAAAGTGATGTTGCTCTTGTGGACTTCGGAGAGCGGTGCCTACGCATCATGCGGCGCTCAACCACCCTGAATGGCCCTTCAAGCGAATGTCGGTATCGGTAGTCGAGCGAAGGTCGGGTCGTTGTCTTAGCAGGACAATCAGTCGACGATTAAGTAGATCGGAGGTCCATGACCTTTGCTATGCGCCGATCCGATCGATCCACTTGCGAGCAATGGCACCGGGAAACCCTCGCCGTAGCCTTCGGCAACCGTCTTCTTTTCGTGTCCAAGCAACGCCCACCCATAGTCTTGCGGGCAGCCAGCAGCGCGCAGGCGATCCTGAGCTCGATGGCGCAAGGAATGGACGACTTTGTCGGGATCGTTGATTCCACAATTGTCCAGAAACCTGTTCAGCCGCTTTGTCGCAGCCGGGATGCTATCCGAGAAGAGCGGACGCTTTATTCGCTTCGGAAGGTAAGGAAGCAAGACTTTCGGGAAGGGAACGCGCCTCTTGGAAGTCAACGACTTCTTTCTGACGATGGTGAACCTACAGCCTCGCTCTTCAAATTCATCGTCGATCTCAAACGTTTCTGAGAGGCGCATGCCCGTCGATGCCAAGACACGGAAAAGCAGCTGATCGGCTTCGTCCAAATCGCCCAGCCCAGTGTGGCAAAGCTTCATGTCGGCTTCCGAGAGAGGAAGTCGGGTGTCCTCGTCGTCATTCTTCGGTACAATTCGCGAGAATGGATTGAACTGCAGCTTGGATTCGTCAATGGCGAGATTGACTGCCGCGTTCAACCAGCCGATCTTTTTTGTGATCGTGGCTGACTTGAGGCCTTGGGCTTCCAGATAATGGACAACCTTGCGACCATCATCTCTTGTTGCCTTCTTCAAGGGAACGGTCGAAACCGAACCGCAGACTCGCAGATCGCACCGTCATCCGGTAGGTGGCCGCTGAACAGCGCTTACGAACGTACCCTGTTCCGGCGTCTCTAGCGAAAACGGGAGATGATGTCACCGCTCGATCGCGAGCGTGCTGTTGTTGCCCCACCGCAGCCATCTATAGTCCATGTCGGCGGGACATTCTCCAGGTACAACTTTTCTGAGACCGCCAATCTTGATGTTGTTTCCCGGCACCTTGCGATGTCAATACCGATATGGTTTATAACGGAATTCTCTTCTAGATCATTGGAGAGTCCGGCGTCGGAGATAGTCCTCCATCTCCCCGTGAATGTGCCACTCCTCATTGCCGCCAAAGGACTGGCGGGGCTTGGTTTGGCTCCGACCCAGAACGTTGCGGAGTTTGTCATCTCCGTTTGGCGCAGATAGATCGACGGCAAGGGGCTTGCCCCCGACCAGGGCTGCGATGCGCAGTGTGGACGTTGCTGACAAACGGGCCACGCGGAAGGTCTTTAGAGACGCCGAAGCGAAGGTGGCAGTGTACAGGCATTCCATGCCCACCGGGAGCGCCTGAAGACGGAACGACTAGACGACGAGGTGGGGCGACCAAAGGCGTTGGCAGGGTCACTCGCGCCTAGCCACGAAAAGGATCGACGTTTTCCCTCGAGCCGACTTGTACAGACGGCGATGCTGAGGGAAATACCATCGCATGACTTCTCGTATGTTAGTCGGAATCTCCGCGCGCCCAACCGCCTGTTCAACGTGCTCGCTCAAATCACAATGCACGACTGGACCCGACGGCGAATTACACGGTGGGAGCATGAGCATCTGCTCGAAGCCGTGCAGCAGCGTCTTGATGCAAACCCAGAAGCCATGCGTCAGCGCCGAGAGACAGTCGAACATCTGTTCGGCACGATGAAGGCTCACATGGGAGCGGCGCACTTCCTCAGCAAAACCCACATTTGAAACCACGATTGCAGACAAGGCGTAGCAAGCCAGGACGCGATTGATCCTGAAGCGAAGAGAGCAAGAGCCGGTTGGTGGCGTCATGCCGCGAGGCGTGGCCATCTGAGCGCAGGGTGCGTGGCCACCGCTGCTGCCAGCGCCTGCAGGTCAGAACTCGCAATAATAGTAAGCGGTGCTGTCGCTCTTTTGGATTGAAATCTGCTAAAGCGTGAGCGAATACTGTTGCTACTTAAGCTTTACGCACCGGTTGGAAGGTGAGACAAACAGTCACCAACTAAACATTGCGCAGCCGCTCGGGGGGATACCAGTCGCGGGCCAGGGCATTTTTCCAAGTTCTAAGCTTCGGCAAGTGTAGATTAACGAAAGGATTTCGAGATGCAGTCGCAAATCTATTGGCCCCGAAAGAGATTTCTCAAGTGGTGCCAAGGGAAGTGAGCAGGCCTTTTTCCAGAGGCGCTTTATCTCGAGAAGTGTGTAGCTCTGACTCAAAGCCAACATTAACACGGCATGTCCGAATGCGACAGGTCTGAAGGTTTGGCCTGCAGTCTGATGGCCAAGATTTGGTGTTCTTATTTGGGTGGATGATATGCTTCTGGCGATCCGTTCCCGTTGTTGCGGCGCAGTCCTCATATCCATCTCGATAGCTGTGCCAGTCAAAAGTGCCTTTGCTCAGGTCGATGTGCCTGGCGAGTATCGACAACTCGTTCCCGGGCTGCTCAGCCGATCAATTTTCAAAGGTGACGCGGGAGGCCGGACTGTCGAGGTGATCGACCTGCTGGTCGGTGCGCGTAAAGCCTCCGAAGAACTTACCGCGCCCGGTCGTGCAATGCTGGACGTGCAGGCCGGTGACGCGACTCTGATTGTTGACGGCAAGCCCCAGCAGGTGCGGCCCGGCGCCGTTATTCCGCTCGATCACGACCGGCGGATTACAATCGACAATACGGGCGGGGAACGCCCCTTTGTCGCGCGAATGATTGTGTTTTCGTCAGCGCGGCGCTGATTGCGCGGTATTTGGGAAAGGAGGGGCGCATGCTGGTTCGTTTGATCATTTCCATCATCGTGAGCGCCAAGATGATCGGCTGCCCTGTCGTGAGCGCACAGCCAGCGCCAGAGCGAGATTCGCATCTGCAACCGGGTGGCGGAAGATTTCAAAACAATCCGGAGGTAATCTCGCCGATCCTGCTCACAAGACCGATCTACGAATGCGCCCAGACAGTAGTCGTAAACGGTTACGTTCCGGATGCGCAGATTGAGATCTACCTTGCTGGCCAGCCAAATCCTGTCGGTTCTGCCATCGCGTCCGAGATCGCCAATCAGCCGATCAAGGTCGCGGCGCCATTTGAAATCGGGCAAGTCATCACTGCGGTCCAGGTTGTGGGTGGAGTGAAAAGCAAGCCTTCGAATGCGGTGACGGTCACGTCCTACAAAGATGACTATCCGGCAGGCTTGCCGCAGCCGCGGTTGAATCCGGCGCCTTGTTACGATTGCGGACGTGCTGTCGGCATTGCCGACGTAATTCCTGGGGCATGGTGGAAAGTATTTGCCGAGGATCCGCTGGCGGGCGGTGGTTTCGGTCCGAAAACCGAGATAGGTGGTAACGCGGATTTTGCCTATACGTTCGTGAACCCCGCGTTTCGGAAGGGGCAACGCATCACCGCGCAGTCCGGAATTTGCCGCGATGTCAGTCCGGTGTCGCGCGCCGAGATTGTGCAGTCGCAGCCGTCCTCATTACCGGGGCCGGTAGTTGACACGGTGTATGAAGGTGCCCCCGTTGCTGTGGTGCGCGGGCCGGCATCGAGTCCGCTGCTCAATGGCGCCGATATCAAGGTGTTCACTGACAACATGATACCGAATCCCAACCAGGTCGGGGGACAGCCCACTCCTGGCGGTGCGCAGCAGATTGGACTGAACCCTCGCGGGAAGGGGACCGGCAGCTACTGGGCAACCCAGGCACTGTGTACTGCCAGTGCACCGGGACCGAAGACGCCGGCGAAGCCCTGCAGCCAGCTGCCGGCCGCAAAGATTCGTCAGCCGCTACCGGGTGACACGATCATCGAGGTAGTGGAGTTCGTCCCCGGATCAAGGATCAGCATTTACGCAGAGGCCGAAGAAATCGGGGATGGAGGTGGTGCCCAGGTCGCTCTGACGCGCGCGATAAAGGAAGGCGAGAAGATATCAGTGGTGCAGTCGATGGGACGTTGTGTGGCGGATCTCGTTTACGTCGCCAACGCCGGCTGTGGAGACCGTGATCCGAAAGTCTGTTCGCGGGAGTGGCCTGCTTTCCGGCACAGTGGACTGCGGGACGCGCAGCAGCCGTTCTACTCTCCACTGGCGGACCCGCAACAGGTCAAGACGCTCAAGGTAAAGTGGACATTCCGGCCACCGGATGATCCACGCAGTTTCCGTGCATCTGCCATCGTCCACCAGGGGCGTGTTTTCATCGGAAACGGCAATGGCAGGCTCTACGCTATCGATGCGGCGAGCGGCAATCTGCTCTGGCAATATCCAAAGGCAGGCGATCCTGCGCTGCGCTCGCAATATGAGACAGTCTCCGCACATAACCCTTCTTCCGAAGGACTGCCGGCGAGCGCGTCAGTCGGCACGGTCAGGGAGAGAGATGCAGTTATTTTCGGGGGGCCCGACCAATCTGTCGGACGCAGGTTGGGCAGCGGTCGGCTTTTTGCTCTCGATCCCGCGAGCGGTGCGGAGATCTGGAAGTCTCCAGAGATCGCGGCTCTCAATGGGCTCACACCAGGCGACGGGCGAGAACTGCACGAGAATATCGGTTACTCCTCGCCACTCGTAATCGGAAATCGTGTGTATGTGGGGATCGCAAACCATGCAGATAGCCCGATCCAGAACGGGCGTGTCGCGTCGGTCGACATCAATTCCGGCAACATCGTTGCTTCCTTCGATTTCAAGGCTACGAGCACGCGTGGCGGCGGGATCTGGTCCTCACTGGCGGGGGGACTGGTGGGCAATGCAATCTACGCGACAACCGGTAATGCGCGGCTCTGGAACGGAGGAAGTCAACCGCAGCCAAGTGTCGATCACTCGTTAAGTCTGCTAAGACTGAATGCCGCAACTGGCGCACTCGACTGGAAGCTCAAGCCGGTGCCATTCAACATGGACGATGATCCCGATTGGGCGTCAGGTCCTACCCTGCTGGACGCACGTTGCGGTGCTACGGTTGCTTCGACGCAGAAGGATGGCTGGAGCTATGCTGCGCGTGCGGGTGCCGGTGCGGGTGGAAATCCGGTCGTACGCTGGCAATTTCCTCCAACGGGAATCCCGTTTACAAGCGGAACCCACGGTGACACGCGCTATCTGATTCCGGGCGCTGCCTGGCGCGACACGTTCATCACCACCACCGGTGGCTATACCGTGGAAGCCGGGCAGGTACCGCCCGGGTTCACCCGGTTGCATGCGCTCGACGTCTGCGTAGGGCCTTCTGGTCCAGTGCGGTGGGTAGCAGACATCCCGGGCACGAGGAAAAATACGGCCTACCAGCTTGGGCCGCCGACGATCACGCGGGGCATCGTGTTCCTGGGCACTGCCCAAGGGCACCTCGTTGTGCTCGCAGATCCGTCGGTCTGGCCTCCAGCCGGGTCGATATGCGATAATCCGGAGGTCTCACAGGCGGACTGCGTGTCGAACGGTTTCAGACTCGTTCCACGTCCGCAAATCCTCGCGGACATCGATCTTGACCCCGGTAACAGTAGTGACCGCATTTTCACCGAGCCCGTCTTGGCCGATGGCCGCGTGTTCGTTGCGACAACTGCCGGCGTACTCTACATGCTCGAAACGGCCAGATAACCGGAGAAAATCGATGAGCAGCGTCCCACTTCGCGTCCTCATCGTCCTCGCCATACTCTCCTTGTCTCGCGAGCCCGCTTGGGCACAAACTGCCGCAAATACGGCAGGCATTTTCGCTCGCGACCGCTACTCCGGCCCGCTGACCGCTCAACGCGTCGGCGGAAGGAACCGGCCAGCTGCAGTGCCACAAGCGGGTGGTGCTGGTCTGGATGTGCCGGTAGTTCACTATCAGGAAATAAGTCTGCGCCCTGGCACACGCGTGGCCGGCTCAACTACGGCGGCGCCGCCAGCGGCTGGGGCAGGGTCTTCGCTCCCGCTTAAAGCCACAGGCGGCTTTCTGATCTATGAGTTGAGGGCAGGAAAGCTCACGACAATCATCAACGGCAATCGGCGGGAACGCGGGTTAGGCGAATTCTGGATCGTGGGGCCCACAGACACGGTTACGCTCGAGACCGAGGATGACTCAGTGGTTCTCCGGACGATCCAGCTCGCAGATCAATAACCAAGCCAGCCGCCGCACTTGGCGCTTTACAGATAGTCTCGTCTCTAACGGACCGGCCGTCCTCGTCTGAGGGCCGGTTTGGCGCGCAGGCGAACCAGAGACAAATCTCTCGGACTTGTGCAGGACGCCCTTCCAAAGGTGAGGAGGCCTCCCTTCTATGCCTTTACGGTAACCTTTCCCCTCATTCCGCCGTGATGGTCACAGTGATACGGGATTTCTCCGGTCGTTCCAAACGTATGCTCGAACGGCGGGTCACCCCTGACCATGTCGCCGCTGTCGAACTCGCCACCATCAGCCGTTACGGTATGTGCAACAGTATCCTCACTTGTCCATATGACTTTGTCGCCTTGTTTGATTTCGATTTGCGACGGGGAAAAAGCGAAATTCTTGATGGTGACGTTATAGCTGGCCATGAGACAGGGTCCTTATTTTACAATTTTGACGCGTTCCATCATTCCCATATCCTCGTGCCCGAGGATGTGACAATGCATGACGAACTCTCCTTCGTAGTCCATATATCGAGACTTGATGACTATCGGTCTTGGTTGGCCACCGGCTGGCAGAATGATCGTATCCTTCCACAGTTTCGCCCGCTGCATCTTGCCATCCTGCGCAGGCTCCTCGCGCTCTACTTCGAACGGGTTGACGTGAATATGAAAGGGATGAGGGAAAATCCCATCACCAGTGATGGTCCACCTGGATGCTTGACCCAGCTTGAGCATGCGGGGCGAATGCTCGGGCATAAAAACCCGTTCATTCGACGTAAAATGCAGCTTGCAGTCGGGAGTTTCTGTCTGGCATATCGGGCAATTGCCGTCCGGGGTGCAGGAGCGGCGGCTCATGCCATCGAAGCGCACCGACTGCTCCGCGTCAGCTAATTCCTCTTCCCTGATCGGAACGAGATCGCTCGGGACGCGGTCACGCAGCTCTTCGCTACTCGGCAATGCCATGTCTCTGGAGGCGCCCTCAACGAGCACTCGTGCAATGATGCGTTGCGGTTTGTTTCCGATATCAGCAATGAGATCCCCCGCATTGAAGGCGGCTCTTGACTGCGCGACCCGAATTGCCGCCGTTGCTGCTTGCAACGACAGGGCGGGAGGTAACATGCCGTCTCGCAAAAAGTACTCCTTCGAGGTCTCGCCAGCGGCGAGAGGAGCGGCCTTGACCAGAACGTCGCTTCGGTAGCCGGGACCGAGCAGCAGCTCGCGGACACCTTCTTGAGAAGGCTCGGCCGCTGGCCAGTCCACCCGGCGACCCAAGGCCAGTCCATCTGCTGCGATTTCATGGAGCTGATGGCCGTCGAGTGCCAGGGCAATATTGTCTTCGACGCCCGCATGAACAAAGCGCCATCGCTGCACCTCGCCCGGATGAATCCGGATCGTCGGAACGAACACGCCATTTACAGTGATGTTACGCGACCACTGCCGGTCCGGAATTGCTTTGTCGAAGTCCTCAAGCTTTCCGTCAGGTCCAAACCTTATCTGCTGAAGAACGAACACTTTTTGTTCGGCGGCCTTGATTTCGGGTACAGCATCCAGCCCGCCATTTGCATCCTGACCACCCTCGATAATGAGAGCTCCTGCCATCCCACTGGAAACCTGCACGGCAGTGCTGCCATGAAAGTGAGCGTGATACCAAAAGGTACCTGTCGGATGTTTGTCGGGGATGTGGATCCGATACAGCTGCGTGGCTTTGGGGTCACCCGGATACTTCTCCGGCCGTACTTCCAGGAAAACGTTATCGCTATTGCCGGAAGGAGAGGTGTGCAGCCCGTGTGTGTGAAGATTGGTGATATTGAAGCTGAAATCGCCGTCGTGGTCAGCCGGATGTGGATCCTGCGGGTGATGGTGCATCACATCTCCCGGCAATTTGTTCGTCAAGCGGATAAAGAGCGTATCACCCGGTCTTGCGCGAATGGTGGAGCCAACGAGATCGCCGTTATAGGAGCGAAGCTCAATTTCGCACCCTGCGATTTTCTTCCCCTTCGAGTATTGCACAACGAGCTCGTAGGGGGCGCTTTCGTTCGTTGGTCGGACGACAGCAGGTTCATGAAAATCGGCAAAGCCAAAGCTCGTGATGAGCTCCTTGATCCAAGCCTCACGCTGCTGCGGATTGCGCGGGTAGGGGGCACACGGGTCCGTGACAGGCACCTGCGCGCAAGCAAGCCCGGCACTCTCAATTAGCGCCAGGAGGACAATAGCAATACAGCGGGCTGAAACACTGCATCGAGACAGCATCATTGCTCCGTGCATCTCGTTGTATCCACAACCAAAGCTATTCTATCGGCGCTTGTGAGGCAGGCAAGAAAAATGTCAGCTTGCGCATGGCCCATCAGAAAGACTGGCAAGGAATTACCAGCCATTCTCCTGACGCAACTAACGGGAAGACGTAGGCATTCTTGGCGCTCCGTGCATGTGCGCGCCTAAAGCGAGCTGAGAAGGCAACTCCGGCTCAGGAGAATGGTAGTCAGTAGTCTATTCTGGGAACGCCCGAGCCGCGATGCACGCACATCATGCACATGGTGATTGTTCCGGCTTTGATGACCCGCAACACGCTCGGCTTTCGCTTTGCCGTGGACTTCAGGTGGGCGTCAGGTGTATGGTCATATACAGTAAACGCTAAGATTGAATCAAGCCAGCCGGTGCCGGTCGGTCATTTCGACGCGCAAGGCTGACGGCGCCGGGTGCCGTACCGCGAGCGGCTCCAGCGCTGAAGTTCTGGTGCGAACGATTTATGTGATCCGGGAGGACGTCCGATGTTGCATCGCTTTCGGTCGCACGGGCTCGGTGCGGCGGCTGCTCCGCAGAACACCGTGCCGCCACGCTCGGTGATCGAGCCGATCGAGGATATCCGGGCCTCGTTCATCGACAAGTTTCAGAAGCGGCGCATCGAGGCCGGCGAGAAGCCCGCCGAACGTGCCGTCTTCCGCAAGCAGCACGGCGCCGCGAAAGGCAGGCTGACGGTCGCGAACGAATGCCCAGCGAAGCTTCGCAAGGGGCTGTGGCAAGGCGGCCCCTATGACGTTTGGATGCGCTGGTCCAGCGACGTGCCGCCAAACGTTCCGGATCAGAACAACAACACGCTCGGCTTCGCGCTCAAGCTGTTTGGGGTCAAAGGCCCGACGCTGGCAACCGACAATCCGCTCGCGTCTACGGCCGACCTGATCTTCCAGAACAGCGATATCTTTTTTGTCGACAACGCGCAGGAAATGGCGGCGATCTCGTCGGAAGACGAAACGAACGCTTTCACCGCGATCCACAAGCGGTCGTTGCTGATCCTGAACGAGATGGCGAAGGAAGAAAAAAGTCTCGCGGCGGCGCGTTATTACAGCACGCTGCCATATGCGGTGGGCGAGGAGATCGTTAAATATCGTCTCATTGCCGCACAAGCGGTGCAGACCGCCGCGCCGGGCCCATCCCCGGTCTATCTCGCGGAGGATATCAAGGCGCGGCTCAAGGCCGGTGCGATCAGTTTCGTGATGGAGGCGCAATCATTCGTCGACGACAGCGTCACGCCCCTCGATCGCGCAACCGAGCGTTGGGAGGAGGCGATCTCTCCCTTCGCGCCCGTCGCCCGGCTGGATATTCCGGCGCAAGACATCGATCAGGCGGGTCAGGCCGCCTATGGCGAGGGCCTTGCGTTCTCGCCGTGGCGGACCTTGTACGAGAACAGGCCGCTCGGCTCGATTGCCGACGCAAGGCGCATCTCCTACCCGGCCTCCGCCGCCGTGAGGCGCAGCCTGAACGGACAGCCGATGGAGGAGCCGGACCATCCGCGCTGACGGGGGGCTGCGGCAATTCTCGTGCGACCGCCCCTGCTTTTTGGATAATCCTTTTGATCTCGAGATCAGACAATGATCGAGCCACACGCAATTGCAGCGCTGAAAGTCTATCCGCCGATCGGCATCGCCCGCGTGGGCAATGCTCAAGGCGCCGATGACTACGTTATCGGTCCCGAAGTGATCGGCGGCGCGCCGACCTTGCCCGGCACGACGCCGGAGCACCCGGCTCGCTTTGTCGAGGACTTCCGCACCGCGAGCGGCGAGATCAAGCGCCAGGCCGCGCGCTTCCGCGTCTACGCCCACATGAAGAACGGCAGCGTGCAGGAGGTGACCGCCGCATCCGCGAAGATCGAGTGGCGCGTCAACATCGCGAACCTCAAGGCCGGTTGGTACGACTTCAATCAGGCGATGGACCTCGGCGCGTTGAGCCACAACGCGTTGCAGCGAAACCGCGAGCTGGTTTTGCCGAACGCCAGGTGGAAGCTCGACATCACTCCAGCGCCAAAAAGCATTACGGGGCAGACGGCCGGCCCGATCAGGCTGGATGACGGCGCGTTCTGGGGCTCGCCGGTCTATCTCGGCGAGCTTCGCACCGACGACGAGGGACGGCTGATCTTCCTCGGCGGCAACGGAGTGTCGCAGCCGTTCCGCAGAGGGACACGGCCCCTCACATTCGCCAATAATCCAGGTTGGCACGATGACGTCAGCGACGGGCCCGTGCGGGCGCAGGTGACTTTCCCGGGGCACGCACCGATCGATGCAGAGCCCGGCTATGTCTGCGTCACGCCGCCGAATTACGCGCCGGGCCTGTTCGGTCTCGTGACGATGGACGACGTGGTGCGGGAGGTCTTCTACGACAAGGAATGGATTCCACGGCCGGTCAAGACCTCGTTCACCAATGACGTGCTGCCGGTGTTTCAGCGCCTGACCGGACTGCAATGGGTCAATCACGGGCTCTTCCTCGTACATGGCTTTGGCTCGCCGCTCGACGCGCAGAATCCGCAAGTCGTCGCGAAGCTCAACGACGCGTCTCCTGCGAATGCGGCGTGGCGCACCGCCGTACTGGCGTTGTTTCGCGATCAAAGTGCGGGTGGCGCCCTGATCGAAGATCAGATCCCGCAGATCTTCGGCGATGCGGTCGACGAGTTCTTCGGCAACCCGCCGAAGCCACCGAATTCGCTGCTTGCCGTGACCAAGACTCAGTACGCGCACCTCAAGCGCTGGGCTGCCGGAACATTTGACGCCGACGGGTCGTCGAATGAACCGGCGCGGCCGCAGGACTTCTCCGCCCTGCCTCCCGAGGTCCAGGTCGCGCATCTCGAGCGCGCGCCTTTGCACGACTGTGTCGGCGGCCCGTTCCATCCCGCGATGGAGATGACATGGGTGATGCGGATTCCTCTGATGTGGACATCGGCGTATCGCCTGAAAATCCTGCCCGGCGAGCAACCGGCGCGGCAGGATTTTGGGAGTGCACTCACGCCGGCGGTCTGCACCGGTGCGAACGGCCCACACGACGGTGTTGCCGCAGGCTGCCTCACCCGTTTCCTCGGCGTGCCCTGGCAGACCGATCATACCTCGTGCAATTCGGCGGCCGACTACTTCCCCTCGACGTTCCTGTCGATGCCGACGTTCTGGGGAGCGCGTGCACCGGATCAGGTTCTGGCGGACGGAAATTATCTGCGTGCGGCCGCTATCGTGCCGCTCGGTCAGGCGACGCAACAGCAGACCTTCAAGCACCTGATGAACCGGGTCGACTGGCTCCGCGACATCCGCTGCAACGATTACTATGACCGCCTGTCGAACATGATTGCGGAATGGTCCGAGCTCGGCATGGTGTTGCCGGTGAAGAACGCGCCTGCATCCTTGCCGGTACAGGACGTGCGCGTCGAGCAGGGACGCAGCGACAACGGCGTGCTGATCGATGTCACGACCGATCCGAAGTACCACGCGGTCGAAAACATGGAGAGCCTGTTCTCGCCGCAGACGACGAAAGTCTTGGCGCAGAGGCGCGCCGCGCGCACGACGACTCCGCCGCCGAAGCGGACCTATCGCCAGGGCGAGATCTGACCTTGGACGTGCTGCGCACCGATTGTTTCGTGGTCGGTGCGGGGCCTGCTGGCCTGACTGCCGCACGCCTATTGGCCCTCAAGGGCCGCACGGTTGTCGTCGCGGATTCCGGCACCGCTCGGACGACTCGCCTCGAGCTCCTTGCGCCCGCGTCGCATGTCACCGTCGCGGCGCTAGGACTTGAACATCTGCTGGGCGATTCGGCAATCGCCCGGGCTTGCCTCGGAATTCGGCGCACCCGCCGCTCGGGCGAGCACGACTATGAGGACTTTCTGCGTCATCCCTGCCGCGTCGGCTATGTGGTCGATCGCGCCCGTTTCGACGAGCGCCTTCGCGACGAGGCT
Organism: Bradyrhizobium sp. LMG 9283; assembly: GCF_045571415.1. Lineage (NCBI taxonomy): Bacteria > Pseudomonadati > Pseudomonadota > Alphaproteobacteria > Hyphomicrobiales > Nitrobacteraceae > Bradyrhizobium > Bradyrhizobium sp. LMG 9283. Next base: position 6,618,957 of record NZ_CP120691.1, on the reverse strand, counting down.
GTCGCCGCCGGGGTTACGTTCTGCGGTCTTCGCGCAATCGGCGTCACGCTGGACCGTAGCGTCATCTGTCGTGCAAGCGACACCGCGAGGACGAAGCTCGTTCTTGCAGAAATCGTGGTCGATGCCACCGGCCGCGCCGCCGCGATCGCGCGGCGTCGGGGAGCGCGCGTGGCCGCCCGGGATCGCATGGTCGCCGAACTGGTCGAGGATGCGGCCATCGACGCGACCGCCGACTCCGCATCGTGGCTCGATTACCGCAGCGATGGACCAACCTGGTCCTACCGCATCCATGGTCCACAAGGGCGCGTACAGAATTGGTGCATTCGCGCCTCCGGGACACCGGCTGGACACGCGCTACTCCGCGTGGACGCATCCGCATGCATCCTCTCACAAGCTGCGGGCGAAGGTTGGATTGCAGTGGGTGATGCGGCGATGGCGTTCGACCCGATCGCCTCTCAGGGGCTGTTTAACGCTTTGTCGTCCGCGTTGGTCGCTGCGGGTGCATTGTTATCGTCCGATCGATTGAGTCCGACCGCAGCTAGATTGTATTCCGACGCGGTCACCGCAACATTCGTTCGCTGCGAAGCAGGGCGCTTCAGCGTCTACAACACTACACCGCTTTTCAGGACGTGAAGCCTAACCCAGAAAAAAGCGATCGTGTAAAATCGATTACTCATTGATCGCGGTCGAATTTGACTGGTTGCTTGGTGCTGCTCACAATCGAATTGATCTTGATTCCGAAGTTGGCCTGCAAATCAAGCCACGCTTCCTTTCGCCCTGCCGAGAGTTAACCTGGCAGCGTACGAGCGGATCGGGCGCCATCAGAGCACTACGGAAACCGCTGTATTCCAATCTTCCCGAAGTCAAATCGCATGGCCTGCTTATTCATCTTGCTCGGATATGTTGTCTTCTTGGTCACCTATGAAAAGGATCGACCAAAGTGAATGCCGCTGGTCTCCCTGTTTTTGCCAAAAACGCCAGCCGCCCCGAGCAGACTTCATAGCACCTGCCTCTTAATCAGCGGGTCCCAGGTTCGAGCCCTGGTGCCCCCACCATACAAATCAAGACCTTGGCGAGAGAAACCGTTTGAGAGAGCCGAACTAAAACGGTTTTTCAAACGGTGTTTTTGGCGGCTAGTTGGCGAGCCCGCTCTCGGCATTGTGATCTGCGCTGCTCGTGTCGCTGGAGACCAGGACGATTTGAAAGCCGCTCAGCAGTACCCTCCAACGATGTATTGGGTCAGAGCCGCCCGACGTAGCCGGCATTTTCCCACTTCTGTTCAATATCATCGGCGACGCACTGCGGAAGCTGCGCCGCGCTTCCATCAAAATAGTGCTTGAAGTCGACGTGAACCCTCATGTTGTTCGGCCGGTAAGGCGCCACTCGGTCAAAGAGGAGAACCGATCCCGCCTCGAAGCGCCGATAGACTGACTTGTGCATCGGCGATTTCGATTCTCCACTCTCGGGATCGATCAGAAGATCGCGCACGCCGGCCTTGAGGAAACCGCCCGCCTGCTCATTGTGTTGGGGGCCGGCGGGATCGGGCGACAGCCGTAGGACACTGCCGTCGTGTTTCAGGCCGCCCGGAATGAGCGAGGCTCCGGCCAGAAGCCAGTTGAGCGCGACGTCCGAGAGCCGCGCCTCATTCTCGAGATAGCCGCCGCCGACATCGGCGTGCACGCCTGGAAACCAGACCTGTTCGAAGTAAAGGTTGCCGTGTGCGTCCCGCTCGTCCTGCTTATCGGCCGTGGGCGACCAGCCGACACGTTTGAAGTCGGCGCGGTTCTCGTCGATGGAAATCGCGTGCTTGGCGTAGCCCACGTTCGGATTCAGGGTCGTGTCGTAGAATTTGTGCTTTGGCGGCGCGAAATGCGCGGTCCGCAGGCGCTTCAAGAACCCATAGCCGGGCAAGGATGGCGCGATCTTGAGATAGTTCATGAGAAAGGCGATCAGCGCTGTGGCGATGCCAAGGTAGCTCAGAATCCAGGCCCCCCATCCAGCCCATGGAAAGACCGGCTGAAGGAAGCCACCGAGCCAGTGAAGGCCGATCAGTAGCGCAATGCCCGACGTCACGAGCGCCGAGGCCAGATATTTGTGGCCGAGGGCGGCGACGGTATCGAACACGCCGATGAAGTAGGGAAAGACGTTGGCGTGCTCGGCGCCTGCGACGGTGATCGTGCTGCCGTACTGCTGTCTGAATTGGGCGGCGATGGCGTCGCGCGTCTCCAGCAGAAATTGGCGGTACCCACCAATCTTGCGTGAGTACGATGGGCAGAATTGATAGACATCCTTGACGGCGTGCTCGGCCAGCCTGTGGATGCTCTTTGGGTCGCGGCGCAGGGGCGAGCCGTCCGGCATATGGCGCGGGATCCCGCAATAGGTCATGACGCCGGCAACCGATCGGACCGTGTAGGCGCCGCGGCTGAAGCCGATGAGAAATATCCGATCGCCTTCCTCATACAGTGCAATGATCGCGGCATAGCAGTCGACAATGTTCCGGGTGATCCCAAGGCCCGTCGCCATACTGGCGAGGTTGTAAAGCCACCGCATCCAGCCGATCTTGAAGTGGCCGCCGTCGGACGCTGAACCAAGACCGGCATCATAGAAGGCCACCTGTTTGGATGGTTCGACCTTCGTGTCCGGGCCGACCCGGCAGGCGCGGTAGAGCTTGTAAACATTCGTACGGGCTTCGTCGAAATTGATGCCACCAGCCTGGCCTGTGCCGTCGGAAAAGATCACAATATTCTTCGGCATCGCACGCCAACCCCCAAAGTGCGCCAAAGGCCAACCTATATCACGGATTGTGCGTATCGAAATGTGAGCTGGCCCACTTGCGCACAGCGTGCGGATTGTCATGTCCCTTACTTTAAGTCATCTAAGCTTCACACGCGGCGGTCGCGTAAACGGCTTGATCGGTATTGGCGCTTAAACATCGCCTTTTTCAACAACATGCGGCGAATGCCAGTGATAAGTAAGCTAACGCTGCAAGTTGAATAGCACGCTGCCGCGTCCACGCGATGCGACAATTGCACATCGCAGTACGGAACGGGTAACGAAGGAGGCGCGTCGTGGCGGGATTTTTCCGAGTACGGCAAATTCGAAGCCCGATCCGGCGGCATCATTCGCAAAGGAAAACACTGCAGGGTCTTGGGCTCAACAAAATTGGCCGCATAGCAACAGTACCCTTCAATGGCTCAATCTGGGGAATGGTTCAGAAAGCGAGGCATCTGATCGATTTTCCGGACCAAGAGTTGCTCGAAGCGCATCGCTTGATGCTGCCGCAGCCAATTGATGAAGTGGCGGATGAAACGCTCATGCGCGAGCTTCTTTTTAAGGGGCTGGGGCTTGAACTCGCTCGTCTGCCCGAGGGGAAGGTAAATAGCCCGGACTTCAAGATACTCAGGAATGGTGAACTGCTGGGCTACTGTGAGCTTAAGTCCCCGCGCGATGATCGCATTTTCGTGTTTCCCAACGATCTCAAGCCAGGTGAAATCCGGCAGGACGTCCGTGAAAACCCGACCGCGCATGCGCTTGCACGCGTGATTGAAAAAGCCGCCGCCCAGTTCGATGCCGTGAATCCGGATCATGCGCAGCCCAATATCCTGGTGATTCTCAGCCACGCGCGTCTCCGCGGGCCAATCGACCTGCACCTCGCGATCGCGGGCATGCCCACTCCGGAGGGAGGCCGCGGCTTCCTGTTAGTCGACCCGAATGAGAAGGATTTCACCAAGGCTTGGGCCAAACAAAGAAAGCTGTGGCAAGACGCACGACGGATTGATCTGTTTTTCTGGATCGATGCGCACACCCGCACCGTTCGCTATATCGTCAACAATGACGGCGCCCGACGCAAGGAAGCTTGCGATCTTATGAATATTCGCGGCTAGGGTACGAAGATTGTCTCCAACTCTGGCAAGAGACTGGCCGCATTCGGTTTGTAGCCCTTAGCGCGACACAAAGTCGGAAGGCGCGTTCGACTCCATTTTTGATGATGGTCCTTTAAGAGCCATCTGCGGCCTTGCCGGGTAACAGGAGAGCGCGAACGGAGCTACGGTCAATTAACCTGGAAAATTTCTTGTAATTTTGGTGATCCCGCTGCCAACGGCCGGCCACCACGGTTACAGGAACTAGCGCTCGCGCCGATACCGTCGTGATATCATCGAAGCTCGAATCCGGGCTCCAGACGACTTGCTCCAGGATGGAAGAAGGAATCAGAGACTCTTGGGCAAGTGAGTCCGCTTGCTGCTCTCGCACATCGTCACTGATAATCTCCATGTCGTCCACGAAGGTCGTATGTCCATCGACCAGCACTTCATAGTGGAGACAGATGTGGGAGAGCTCATGGAGGAGTGTGAACCAAAAATTATCTGCCCGATCATAACGTAGCGTAAGACCGACGACCGGCGCATTCGTCGATGTGACCATCGCCGCGCCATCGAGGAACGTGCCGGGGAGCGAGGGCATCACGATCACGGCTATGCCTAGATGCGAAAGGCTGTCGAGGACACGCTTTATTCCATCTATCTTGGAGCTTAGCTTTGCAAGTCTCCGCAAAGTTGCTCGGCTGAATTCAGATCGATCGAATGTGTTGGCGAGCGTCAAGGCTTCCGCGCGTTGCAAGACAGCGGCCTGCCAAAGTAAGAGCGCGCCTTGATCAGTCTTTGAGGCCGCTCGTTGCGTACGGGTCTTGCGAAGCAGGGCCGATGGTGCGGTTTGCTGAAGGGAGGCGGGGATGAAGTGGGATATTTCCTCTCTGTCGAGCGAGAAACCAAGCGTGTTTAAATGCCGGATCGCGCTGCCGGAGATCTCGTCGACGCTTTCAGTTTTTCTCGGCCGGGCGACTAGCGAGGCGTACGGGATTCCCAACCCCTCGTGAAGCGAACGGATCATGTCGATCGACAAGCTCCGTTTGCCAGTAAGGACTTCCGATACTCGCGCCCTTGATCCGATAAATGGCTCCAGCTGACGGGGGGTGAGTCCTTTTTCTTCCATTCGAAATTTGATCGCTGCAATTGGGTCCGGTGCGTCAACCCGCGCGAACTTTTCTTCATACTGCTCGATTAAGGTCGTCAGGACCTCGATCTCGTCATCGAAATCGCCTGAGTTCTTAGCCAGCAAGCTAGCGAGGCGAGCCTTCGTCGCCGACAGATCGGAAGCATTGCGGATCGGCTTGATGGTCACGATGCTCTATTCCAGGGTTGAGTTTGGATGCGGTGTCGGGCGGCGGATAAATCAATGGCCAGCAGCATGACGACGCCGATGCGGAAATCGATGAGGGTGCGAATGCGGAGCGCCGAAGGCAGCAGGTAGAAGGCCACCCACGGCAATGCCGACACGTCGACGTGTTGGAAATCCGCAGCAAGCGCCGTCGCCGAGTCCCATTGACCCGACTTCATCTCTGCGACCCAAGCCTTTACGGTACTATCGTAAGCAGGCGAGCCGGCCAGAAACGCCGCCACCTCGGTTTGTCCCACGAATCTCATAACAATCTCCTAGCTCCCATTTTGGGAGCTTCTTTGTTGACGGCAAGGTCAAAATAATCCACGCTCCCAATACGGGAGCATTCATATCTTGCCGGGCCGCAACCCAAGAGTTTATGGAGACCATTATGCGTCGCATCGCGATACTTGGCCGGAACCTGACGGACGAAGAGATCGAGCAGATCAAGCGTCTCGCCGAAGACGCGGGCATGGCTGGTGATGAGATCGAGGTGGTCAACGCCGTCGGCGAGCCCGATCCCGACTGCGAAGATGAGATCGTGGTGATCCTGGCCTCGGCAGACACCTGCACCGATCCGGCTCTTGAAGCAGACCTCGCGACCACGCAGCGGGGCGGGCGCCGCGCCGTTTGTGTGTGGCCCGAAGACGCAGCGCCTGATGCCCAGCCGTCGGACGCCATGAACAAATACGCCTACTCGATCATCGGCCCCGATGCCGAGAAATTCCGCGTCGTTGTTACGGAAGAAGACCAGCACTGTTTTGAAGGACCCAACGGTCAGCCCCTGCCCAAGCCTAAGACGGAGCGCAACCTGTGCGTCGACGAAAAAGCGAAAGCGTCATGAGCCTTTTCTCCTACGTCATCGAGCACGATCTCGGCTTCGCGCCCAATCCCTTTCACGGCGTCTGCACACTTGCGTGCTGCAAGCCGCAGATCCGCAAGATCGCCAAGGTGGGCGATTATATCCTTGGCACCGGCGCCGTCGATCCGAAGCTCGCCGGCCATCTCTGCTACTGGATGCGGGTCGACGAGGTCATGGGCTTCGATGATTACTGGCAGGATCGCCGCTTCCGCCGCAAGAAGGCGGTGATGAGTGGCTCGACCGTTCTGCGCTACGGCGACAACATCTATCACCGTGACGGCGGCGAGGAGTTCGTCCAGGAGGACTCCTTTCATAGTCTTGAAGACGGAAGCCTATCTCTCGGCGATCTCCACCGCGATACCGGCACCACCGACCGGGTGCTGATCAGCCGCGAATTCGCCTACTGGGGCCGGCTCGGCATCAAGATTCCCGATCATCTCTCTTTCGTGCTCAAGAAAGGGCCGGGGCACCGCTGCATCTTCACCGACGACCAGATTGCGCAGGTCATGGCGTGGCTGCAGACCTTGCCGCAGCGCGGCTACATCGGCGAACCCGCCCATTGGCAATTTATCGGCGCGAAAAAGCCGCGCGCGAAGAAGGCCGCCAAGGCTAAGGCGGTCAGCGCATGAAGCCGGTCGATTACGCGGCCTTCGTCGAGAAGACCAAGCAGTTTGCGGGCAAGCCCGTCGATGAACAGCGATCGATCGCACTCTACGGTTTGGTGAGCGAGATCGGCTCGCTGGTCGCGGCGGTCAAAAAGAAGATCTTGTCTGAGGGCGGCGAGGGGCCGCATTGGGACCAGCCGAACGACGAGATCACGGAGGAGCTGGGCGACTCCTTCTGGTATTGCTACTCTGCCGCGCAGGTGATGAGCGGCGGCTATGTCGACATTCTTTCCCACAACATCGCGGCGATGCGCGCCGAGATCGGCGGCAGCGACGACCGCGCCCACATGATCGAGCGTTCGCTTGATCCCGCCAACCGAGAAGCCTTTCTTGATGGCGCCGCGGCATTTCCACCCGCCGACGGCTATACCTTCGATGACTACCAGCGGCTTGCATACAAGACCGCACGCACGGACGGCCGCGTTTTACTCGAAGTGTGCCTTGCGCTTCTCTGGCAGCACGGCGCCGAATTAATGCGGACCGTGCTGCCTGCTCCCGAAGCCGCACTGCATACGAACGTGGCAAATAGGGAGCCGACCATTGTTCTTGGCGGTGTCGCCTGGCATCTTTCGGCAATCGCGAGCCTTTATCACCTTTCGCTTGATGAAGTTATTGCATCGAACTGCCGGAAAGTGCAGTTCCGGTCGGAGCGCGGCGCGCCGACGCCGCTGCATGATGCGGATCGCGACGCAAAGGAACAGTTCCCGCGCCAGCTCGATGTTGCCTTTGTGCGCATCGGCCCGCAGAAATCCCGGATGTATTTTGAGGGCAAGCCGCTCGGCGATGATCTGACGGATAACTATTACGAGGACGACGGATATCGATTTCACGACGCCATCCATCTGGCGTTCATCGGACATCTCGGCTGGTCTCCAGTCGTGCGCGGGTTGATGAAGCGCAAGCGCAAAAGCCGCGATGACAAGGTTGATGAAGTGGAAGACGGTGGCCGCGCCAAGGTCGTCGAGGAGTTGGTGATCAAGGCCATCCACTCAGAAGGCGACCGCCAGGCCAAAGCCGCCGGCCGGTGTATCGTGGGCACGCCGACGCGCCTGTTCCCCGAACGTACGCTGATCAATTTCAAGCTGTTAAAGATGCTCCGCGCCTATGTCGATGGACTCGAGGTCGCCAAGAATACGTTCTGGGAATGGGAAGACGCGATCTACGACGGTTGCGATATGTTCTTCCAGCTTTCCAATGAAAAGCAGGGCACGGTGCATATTGATCTCGACCGCCGGACCCTTTCCTTCTCTCCAACCGTTTGCCCCGGCGTTCAGGGCATCAGCGTCGGCCTCGGCATGGGTTCGGCGGAATTGAGCATGCGCGCGAGAGATCCGTTGCTCGGACCCTCCGAACAGGAGTGGGCGATGCGAGATAACCGGTGCGCCGAAACCGTGGCTGCCAAGCGCGCTGTTCTCGATGCGCTGGGATTGGACCAGAACTCTGCCGAGCTCTGGTCTGAAATCGAGGTGCGGCTCGGCACCGGAAACCTCGTCTACGTCAAGGCGGCAAAATCTGTTCAGCAGCGCGCATGGAAGTTGAAGGCCGTCGATTACAAAATCGCCTTCAGCCGGGATACGAACAGGGTCACCTGCACCGCGACGGCCATTGCCGATATACACGACATGGCCACGTGATACGGCGCCCTATCGAGCAGTGATCTTCCACTTCGGCGGATAGAAAGGCTCGGGCAGGGGGCCCGTGGGTTCGTATTTCTGCTTGATGCGCGTTCTGCCCGCTACGCCCAGATAGTCGGGAAATGCCACACGCGCGTATTTTGAAATCTCGCAAAAGAGGTTTTGGCAGTCGATAAGCTGAAGGCGCCGGCCCCAAAGCTTCGGAAAATCGATGTCGAGCTTCTCAAAATGCTCCTCCTGACGATCGAACATGTAGCGAATGACATCGGAGGATCTCACCGTGTCCGCACCCAGGAAGCATTTCGAAATGCCATCCAGCGCACCAGGCCCCGCCATGACGAACTCGTCTTCCCCGAAATTGGTCAACTCGCTGTAATTAAAGTCGGTCACATACTGATAGGCCAGAAACGGTCCCACGAAGGGCACCGTTCGCAAGAGCGCGAACGCGTCCGTCATTGTTTTGCAGTCGGACAGTCTTTCCGGATACCGTTCGGCGAAAAGATGCTCGATCATCCGGAGATGATTGCGATGCTTGAGCTTGTGTCCGAAGACGCTGCCCCCCGACGGCATGATGTACGCGGCGGAGTAAATGGTCTCGCCCGCCTTCATTCGGTTCGTCAACAGCCTGTCGTAACGCGCGAAGTCAAACTCTTCCCACGTGATCTTGCCGACGGCCGACTCAAGATGCTGCCACGTCTCGATCTTGTTGAACAGCTTGAAGAGTATCGTGCGAAAGAACACGTTCCGCGCATCAGACGGCAGGTCGGGTCGGTAGATGACATTGCGCAGGAGGTATTGGCTCACGCGGTCAGACGCCCGATAGGCGTTCGTGAATTTGAACAGCTTCAGAACCGGATCGGTCGTGAGCGCACCCGACATCCCTGCGAGGCGGCGAAAGAAGATCCGCTGCCGCTCGGCCGCGAACTCCCAATAGGCGTCAAAGACCGGCGTCGTCCGCAATTGGTTGTTGCCGATCGCGATGACGATACCGCGGTGGCGGTTCGCTGCCGGCGGATCAAGCGGAAGCCGTGGGGCGAGTTCAGTTGGCATCATATCTCGAATCTGTGCTTCACGGCACTATTGTTTTGCATAACCGTGCTTGCGCTGCCAGAGCTTCAACGCAGTCCATGTCTTTTTTCCGCACGGCGCTTTTTTGATGCCGCGGCGCAAGTTTTTAAAATCGCTCCTAGCGGTCGCAAGGTGAGGACCTGTGCAAAAGCGCGACAGCTAAGCTCACGCGCATGAACTAAGTGCACGCGCTTGATGAGCGCTTCAGTGTTTGTCCAGCCACTGGGCTGCCTCCTGCGATGTGTCGGCGGTGCGAAGCCCGAGGCCAAACGTTTAAACGCGGGCAGTATGTTTCTGAAGGCCGACCTCGCACGGCGTTGTTTGAGAGCCGGCTTTGGGCTTGCTGGTAGTAGGCTGACGGCGATCCCCGGCGTCAGGATGCTGCGGCCGCCATTCCAAGGAAATCCTGCGCGTTCAAAAGCAGAGTAGAACGGTTCGCGGCTCCCTAGATCATCATCCAGCCTTCCGTTCCATCTCTGCCGAACTCTCCAGTAGCGGCGTATCGAGGCTTGGAATCTCTGGCATGGCTTTGCCGGCAATCGCCTGCAGGTCGCCGACCATGCCGACTGTAGACTCGATCACGGACAGGATTTGCATCTCGCGCTTGGCCCACTGTCTGCCCATGAACTTGCGCTCCTTGTCGAGGTCCTCGCGCATGTCGTTGAATTTCTCGACAACAGCTTCCACCCTCTGCCGGAACTTGATGCCAGTTAGATATTGGTAAACCTGTTCCATCTTGGTCTGTTGTCCCTGCTGAGCCAGGCGCGACCCACTGACCTCGATAAGGGTCTGACGGAGCGCGACAGCAACCGGGAGAGCATAGCGCGGGTGAGCGACCCATACCCCGTCGATTAGATCAAAATGCTCAATGTGCTTTGGAAGAGCCTGCGAAATAATAAGGGCAATGTCGGCCCCACAACGCCGCTGGTCGTCGCGCAATTTCGCCAACCATCCATCGCTCCAAGCTTTGGTGCGTTTGGACTCCCAAAGGATGATACCGGCGGCCAGGCCGATCGAACCATTGACTTGCTGGACAACATCGGCACCCAGCTCTCCTTTGCCGACGGGCTCGACCAGATCGGTCGGAAAACGCCCACGCAGCAATACCTCGAGCTCAAGCTCAAGCACTTCGCCCTGTGACTGCTGAGAGCCTTGCTCAGCTTTGCGCTTCAGCTCCTGGATCGTGCGAGCCATCGACTCAATCGTCTGGTCTTTTTCCGCGACGCGCAGCCGAGCAGCTTCATCAGCTTCCTGACGGGCTTTGATCTGAATTTGATCAATCGACGCTTGAACGCGCTTTTCGACAGTCAGATCGAGTTCGCGCTTTTCTTCATCTAGGCCGCGCTGCCGACGCATCAACTCTGCCTGTTGTTGCTGCGCCTCCGCAAGCTTGGCGTTGTTGACCTCCAAGCTTCTCCGAAGCTCGATGGCCTCGGCTTCCTTGGCGAGGAGGTCAGCGGCCGCCGCCTCGCGGGCCTTCTTGGCCTCAGCGGCGACCAGTTGGCCGCGCTCGGCGGCTAGGCGGTTCGAAACCTGTTCCTCAACCTGCTCCCGGTCCCTGGCGAGCTGCGCACGCTCCAACCGCAGCGCCTCGGTCTTGCGCGAAACCTCGGCATCCTTGCTGGCCAACTGTTCCTGGAACCGTTGCCGGGTCTCAGCCAAGAGCGGAGCGGCAAGAGATTCGGTTAGCGGGATCTCGTGATTGCAGTTGGGGCATCGAAGGGTGGGTTCATGAACGGTGCCGACTGCGGTTGCTCTAAGGCTCAAGAGTCGTCTCCGTCATCGATCAGACCAAGGCTGCTGGACTTAAAGGCTATCCGGCGAGACTCGCCACGGTTGTTATGCGGCTGTACCGCGATTTGAACGCCCCGGTCGAAAAGTTACGAGCACCGGCTTTGGCTTTTCCACACCGAAACTGTCCAAATGCGGGCGTGATTTTCGGGGCGAACATTCGGCGGCCTTCGGCGGCATTTGGAGACCGGGCTCGTATCTCCATCAACGACAAAGGGACTTTTGTCTGATCGATTCCCGTCGAAGCGCGCATTCCGTGCCGTCCTGAATCCTACGGATAGCTCGTACATCGCGTGCAGTCATAGCTCACAGAAAAGCACTAGAACAAAAAGAGAACAAAGAATCAAGCTCTTTCAATAGGAACGGAGGTGAAAATGAAAGCCGTGACCGCGGCCAAGCTTACCCGCGGGCCTTGTTTTTCAACGTAGAAATTATATGTTCCGGTGGATCGGAAGGATTATTGGTGCCGACATGTCAACGGAGCCTGAACTACTCACGACTCCCGAGGCTGCCGTCGTGGCAGGCGTTGACGTGCGCGACGTCAACCGGTTGATCGATGAACGCATTCTCCCCGAGGATCTCTATACAAACGAGGACAGTCGACGGGTTTGGGCCGGAGCTTGTGCGCTCATTCGTTTCTACTATGACGCCGCGCCGTCCCTCACAGCACAAGAGCGCAAATATGCGATCGACACGCTTTGCGGCGACATGAACGCGAAGGCCGTCGTGCGATTGATCAAGACCTGGCGACACAAGCGTCCACATTGGAAGATCGAACATCACTTCCTGACGCTGAACTTCGATCGCTTCATTGCGGACACGTTGGCCGAACACGACAAGCTAACGCGTGCTCGTACCGCCGTAACGGAAGATCCGGAAATCCTTGGCGGCACACCCGTGATCAAGGGCACGCGCGTGCCTGTCTATGATGTTGCGGCATCCGCTGCCGCGGGCGTTCCGATGCGCCGGCTTCAGGAGGCCTATCCGAGCTTGACACGAGAACTAATCGAATTGGCGATCCTCTATGCCAAGGCGACGCCGCCCCGGGGCCGTCCACGGCAAGTGCGGCGCCCTATGGCAACGTCGCCGCCGCGAAAGGTCCTTCGGCGACGGCGGCATGAAGCTTCTCGTTGATGAATGTCTGAGTCCTGAGTTAGTGCACATGGCGCGCGAGCGCGGCCATGGCCAAAGCTCTCATGTCGTCTGGATCGGTCGCCAGGGCATCAAGGATTGGGACCTGCTCAAGATAGCCCTCGAAGGCGATTGGACTCTTGTAACCCGCAACGCCTATGACTTTCGTGGGCCAGAATCCGCACCGGGAACGCGCGGCCAGTATCAGCGAGCTGACATTCATGCAGGCTTGATTTGCCTCAACGGCCCAGAGGGAATGGATCTCGATATGCAGCGCGAACTGTTTGACGCCGCGCTTGATGAAATCGACAGAGACGGTGATCTCGTCAACATGGTTCTAGAACTGACCTTGGAGACGGCTCGCTCCGATGAGATCGTAGCCGATCGCTATGCGCTTCCGACGGATTCGGATGAGTAAGTGCGGCGTCATTCCTCCTTGAAAAAAGCAGCAAACGAAGTCTGGGGCGCGTTCGGCAAAGCCGGACCGGCTCTCGTGAACCGAGCCCGGGGGTCTCGGCCTGTCTGCTTCGATCCTCGCGCTCATTATGTGTTGCTCGCCGGAGGCACTCGCACGAAGGGCTCGCGGCTTTGCCGCGATCGCTATAACTGCCCGTCGTGCGGGTGCCTTTTTAACCGGTCGCGCAGCCGCACTCGTTGTCGGGTCCGCCGTTCCGGCGTCGCTATCACCGGCCCCGAAAGCGGGTGTCATCCTTCCACCACCGCTTCGCTTCGGTCGTCCATTCGCCGGCATGCGATGGACGGACGCTTTTGGTGCCACGATGTAAGACTGATGCGACATCTATGATGCAGTGCGCTATCTGTGCAAACACTGATGGCATCGTCCTGTTCAACGTCTAGCCATCGTTGATGTAGCGCCACAGCTTATGGACCGATCCGGTCGATGAGAGGGCCGTCTTCCCCGATGGCGCGGAAGCGGTAGAAGCGAACAGTGTCCTGCAGATAGTTGAACTTCTGGCGCGCGAGCTGGAAGAATTTCTCGTCGCATGTCGAGATGATGAATTGGCGGGTGCCGAAGTCTGACTTCAGCAGACCCATGATCAGATCCAGGAGCGCATAGGTATTGAGATCGTCGAAATGCGTGACAGGATCATCGAGAAAGACCGGCGCCAACGACGACCAGTTTTGTCCGCTGCAGGCCGTCAGGAAGAGACCGAGCTGCAGCGTTTGCTTCTGGGACTCACTGAAATAGTCGACGGGCCGCAGATCGACACCATGCCGCTTGACCGTGACCGAAATCTCGGACCTGCGGTTGATGATTTCGACGTCGTCGAAGCCGTAGACCGATCGAAGCCGCCGCTGAATGACCGACGTCCGCGGGCCGTATTGGCGCGTGAAGTTGGCGATGGCCGTAGCCTGTTCGTCGGACAGAATTTTCTCAATCGCTGCGAAGTATTCCCGCCAGGGCTTGCGCGCGTCGCGCGATGCGTTCTTCTCGGCGATGAGCTTTTCTTTCGCCGCGATGGTTGCTTCAAGTCGAGCGAGCGCGGCGGCGGTCGTCGCGGCATCGAGTCCGATTTCGGCACTTGCGACACGCTGGTGAAGGGCACGTAGGCGGGCAAACGCCTGGGTCTCTTCACCCAGTTTGCCGATCAATTCCTGCTCGTCGGAATCTTCTGGCAACTCGGCGTCGGCAAGCCGCGCAGTAATGGCCTCGCGTGCTTGCTCGCTCTCGTTTGCGTTTCTGCGGAGGATCGGGAGTTGGCCTGCGAGCTCCGCGATAATACGTGACTCCGCATCGAGCAGTCCCTGCAGCCTCGTCTGTTCCTGTGTTGCGGTATCATGAGATTGGCGAAGCTCATCGAGCAGCCCCAAGCGATCTTCCTCTGCTTCATTCAACTCACCATCGCTCGAATCCAACGTCACGCCACTCAAGCGCGGGTCGCTACGCAATGTCGTGAGCGCCTTGCGAATTCGCTCCAGTTCCGTATTCACCGCGGTCCTCGCCGACTCTTGCTGGGCGATCGACTTGGTGAGCGCGTCGAGGGCGGCCTTTGCCGCATCGGCGGCATCCGAAGCCGCCTTCACGGCAGCATTGCTGTCTTCGATCTCCTTGCGTGCTTCGGTGAAATTGACCGCGATCTGCCGGGTCAGTTCAGTTAAGCCTGCAGATGCATTCAGGCCAAGGCCATTTGCGGTGTCCACCCAGACATTAATCTCGCTATCACGGGCGATGCGATCGTTCGCGAGTTGGCTCAATTGCGCTTGAGCGGACTTTTGGGCCTCACGATTTCCTGCCAGCTGGCGGGTTATTTCCTGGATGCGCTGCCGCAGCCCGGCGAGTTCGGTGCGTGCCGTCCCCGCGCTATCGAGCGTCATCTGCTCCTGGATGTGACGGACCAGCTCATCCTGGCTTCCGTGATCGACGCCGCACAGAGGGCAGTTGCTGTCTGTGACATGTTTTTGCAGCTGGGAAAGTAATTGTCGAAGCTCGGACTGGCTGCGATCGGCATCAGCGATCACCCGTTCGAGCGCTGCCTGCTGCGGGGCATTCGAATCCAGTTGCGCATGAAGCGTTGGCTCTGCTGTGCGCAACTCCTGCAAAGTCTCGTTCAGGGCCGCTTCCTGCTGCCTGATTTCGGCGAGACGGTCGGTACTCGCCTTCCACGGGCCCAAGGTCGCCCGAAGTGCTTCCAGATCGGCGAAACGCTTTCTCGCCGCAGCCTGCCATTCAACGGACGTCGCGAGCTGATTGGATTTTTGCTGCAGATCGGCCGCGGCGGTTGCTGACCGGTTGCGATCAGCGGCGATCGCCTCGATCGCTCGATTGAGCCGCTCGGTTTGTGCGTTGAGCGAGTTGAGCGCGGTCGCGTAGCCCGGGCGCTGATCGCGCACCCATTTCAGGTTGTCGAGTGTAGATTGAGCTTGACGGATCTGGGCGGCGATCTCTGCAATGCGCTTGTGGACAGCATCCAGTTGCTGCTGGACGGACGCCTTCGCCTGCTCGGCAGCCACCCTGCGGGCGTCGCCCGCGCCGATCTGCGCGCGCAGATCTCTCCCTTCCCGGATGAGGGGCGGGAGCCGGCCGACTTCTTTGGCGATCTCGGAGAGCAGGGCGATCCTGCCATCGCTTTCAGCGATGCGGGCCTCCAGCGTTGCGCGCCAGCCACGCGCCGCCGTGGCGTCGACTGGACCGGAACCAGCGTCGACGCCGATATCCTTCAACGCGGCGCGCAAATTGCGCAGCTCGGCATTGAGGGCGCCGATGTTCGACTTATCCTTGATGGTACGACGAAGCCCGTCGAGTTCGGATTTGTCCGCCTTCAAGGACGCTGTGGTTTCCGATATCTCGGAAGAAAGCGCATCGAGGCCGTTCTTGAATATCGTCACGATGTTGGCGGATTTTTTCAGCGCGTTTTCGTAATCCTCGAACGCCAGCATGCGCGAGACGATCTCGCGCGGCAGAGTGCAATGATCCTTGAAACTCTGCGTCAGCGCCTGATTATCCTGGCTGAACAAATGGGAGGCACGAAACAAGCTGATGAGATTGTCGACCCGCTCGGCGACGGCCTCCCCGCTCTTGGTCAGCTGCTTAAGGATCAGCTTTCGCTCTTCCTGCGACCCATCCAGTGTCGCATACGCCGGGTCGGCTACCGTCCTTTCGATCGTGTGCGATTTCCCGTCCGATCGATAAGTCAAGGCGACGCGGGCATCTTCCGGCTTGCTGTCGAGATGGGCTGCGACCTTGCTGAAGCGGTTCTTGTCGGCAATTTTGAGCCGGCCGATCGATCCAGTGATACCGAAGTCGATCGCGTCGAAGAACGAGGTCTTACCGAACCCGTTCGGACCAAAGAGCACGGTGATCTCGCTGCCGATCTCGAACGTCGTCGGAGCGC
This sequence comes from Bradyrhizobium sp. LMG 9283, assembly GCF_045571415.1. NCBI lineage: Bacteria > Pseudomonadati > Pseudomonadota > Alphaproteobacteria > Hyphomicrobiales > Nitrobacteraceae > Bradyrhizobium > Bradyrhizobium sp. LMG 9283. Next base: position 6,602,738 of record NZ_CP120691.1, on the reverse strand, counting down.
GATATGCCCGGAAATTCTCAATCGTAACGGATTCAAGCAACACAGGAGCGTTGATCTGCTCGCCGGAAACTGCGGATAACGTCGCCACACGTGTCGGTATTTTCGGGCTTCCATACTCGTTGGCCAGACACGCTTCGACGATTCGTTCGGCGCCCCGTTCATGCTGAGAGACGATCTGCCTGGCCAAGGTCTTCGGAACGTCAGACTGTTGAAGGAATGTTTGGGCTGATGCGGGACGAAGGGCCGGGCCGTCAAGCTGCGTCAATGGAAAGAAGGGTAGCCGCGCGAGCGCGTTCCCGACATGCTCGGTGAGCGGCACCACGAACTTGCGGCAAAAATAGACGTCGGTTTCGATGTCCGATGCGAGCTGGTCGAGCTTGTCGGTGTCTGTCGCAATGCAGAGCACGTAGGACAGATCGTGTTGATCCCATTCCTTAGATCGCTCGGCCTCCTCCTTGAACGCCTCGTAGGTTTCCTCGAATGTTGCGTGCGGGTCGGAACCTGCAAAGGCAAACGCGGCGATGACCCGCTCGGTTTGCAGGACGGTGACCGGGAGACCTTTTCCTGCCTCCAACACCGACAGGATGCCTCCCGGCACCTGACCGAGGCACGCCTTCACCGCTTCCGCGTGACCTTCGTTAAGCGCCGACATGGGCAGCTACTTTTTGTGAGAGTTCTTCGACGGTGGCCGCATCGATGAAGGCGGCTAACAACCCTTGATAATCGACGTGGATGATCGCGCTTTCAGGATCCGTGATCTTGCGCTCCTCACCGAGCTTCGGCGCGGTGGTTTGAAGGATGCTGCCAGCCCGGCGTTTGCGCGGCGAGTTGTCACGATCGCGCGTGACGAGGATCGTCTGCCGGCGGGTATTCGGCGTGAACTTGGCCTTTGCGTATTTGTGGCATTGGTCATGCGTCTTGCCCCGTACGGCGAGCAGGTCCAGCGTCTTTCCATCGACCGACACGGTTGCATGTCCGGTGTCCTGATCGCTTGCAGCAGCCTCGCCGCACATAGCGAGCAGATCGAGCGTGTGCACCACATGACCGAGGGCGTCGCGTTCATCGGCGTCCCATGCATCGGCGTCGACTTCGGCGGCGCCGCGTCCGCTTGTCTGACCGTCGCGCGCGGTGGCCAACCGTATAAGCTTGTCGCAAGAGGGCGCGGAGAGCGCGCGCAATTCCTGAATCGACGTCGCATGTGCGGCGTCGGCGCGGGCACCGAGGTCGCCCGCAGGTTGGAAATCGCTAAGGCTCGTAACATCGTCAAGCTCATCGTTGATCCATTTGACGCAGGCCGGGACCAGGTTGGATGGGGTGCGTGGGTCGGCGGCCGCGGCCAGCGGGAAGACGAACGGCCTATCGACCGCGAACGAACGGTTTGCAGCACCAGCAGTTACAGAGTCGGGATTGATCTGGACAAACGAATGAATGCACGCGCCCTTTTCACGGAAATACGCATCGCGGAAGGCATTCAACAGCGGATTGCCTCTGAAGCGCGGACCGCCCCTCGCGACGGTCGGCCGTGAAGCGGTTTCCTGAAATAGAGTTTTAGGTGAAAAAACCACGCTGGTGCCGCCGTAGAGTTCGGATCGCCCAGGGGCAGGCTTGCCCGCGCTGTTGGCGAACACGAGGCATGTCCGATCCCGCTGGACGTTCGGCACGATCGTCCCATCGAAGAAGGATACTGCCGCGTTCATGAATGCAGGATGCGAAGGGCGTGGGTTGTACTGAATGACGAACATCCATGAAAGCGGCAGCTCGCCTTCGCCGGCCTGGATGCCGAGATCATCGATGGCCCATCGCCACGAGGGCTTGGCACTGATCGTCGCGATCCAGTCGAAACAGATCAGCGAGGAGAAGCGGTACTTCAAGCCATTGGACAAATCCCCCTTGAAGGAAAAGATCGACTTGCCCCGGTACATATTCTGGTAGCTGATGTTCTGCTCTTCCCAAGCCGGCCAAAGCTTGGGCTGCAACCAGCGCTCGACCGTACCATCGGCCGCCTTGGTCCAGGTGATCGCGCAATTGATCCATTCGTTGGCGCCGATGTTGCCCAGCCCGTTATGCTCGGTGTCGAGGTGGCTACCCGCGCGCCCCGCCAGATTTTCGAAATCGGCCTTCGAGAGCGCATCCACCCCGCCGATGACGATAGTTCCCGTCGGCCACTGCTGGTCCGCGAGCGACGCGTCGATCAGGTCGATCCCATCCAGACCGGGGATGCTGTATTCCGGGAAGATCGTGAAGTGCGATTTCTCGGCGTGATGCGGAGCGGCCCGCGAGACAGCCAGTGTCGCGGTCAGGTTCCTCAGGAGTTCGAGCTTGCCGGCAAGGGGGGTCCTATACGGCTCCTGCTGTGTCAATGTCAGATGGGGTTGGGCGATAACCATGCCCACGCGATCATGCGGCAACAGGATGCCCCGCTCGGTCAGGTCTACGCGTGAGATGTGGATCATGGCGGAACGAACTTAAACTTCGATAGGGTTAGACCACGAGAATTGGCTCCGCCAGAAAGGTGTGGCCGCCGCTCCTACAACTTATAGGCTAGGTAGTGAAACCGACACAAGGGTGCTCCTTGGACGGGTTTGCACATTGGTCCCGTTCGCGGCGAACGCCGCGGCGTTGATTGCCTACGACCTTATTTTGCTGAGAGGCTTGCAGCATTTAGGAAGTGAAACAGCAGATGGAAGACCACGCCAGAGCGGCTAGTCACATGGTCTTATAGGTTAAGGCATTGTAATATAATATATTTTAGTCGCTTTAAGGGCATGTATTGAAATTGTAGCGCAACAGTCTTTGGCACGCAGAGGATGTGGGGATGACGCAGCGCTCGTAGGGGATATCCCAGAACACATAGCTGCAGCCGGGGTTGCCTGAGGGAAATCCGCCGAATCGAGCGGTTGTCAACCAGCCGCAACTTCGAACGCGCTTGGTCCTGCGATTTCCAGCCACCCCAAAGATGAAACGATCACCGAGGTGATGCATAATCCGGATGACCGGCTGCGGATCGACCGGTTGTCAAATGGCCTGATTGACGCGGGCGATATCCTATCCGCAGCGGATGGAGAGCGCATCGTTCGCCTGATAGCGCATAGGCGCCGAAGTACATGCCGGCGCGCCACGAGTTTCGGCCGAATTGTCTGGAACTGCGGAGCGCTTCGAAGGTCTCTTGCCACCCGTCGTTGCCGCACCAGCTTTCGCCATCGCTTGCACGCACGCGAAGGTGGCGATTTGCTTTATATTCATGTCCAGCGGCACTGATTCCTTATTGGCATGTTTGAAATCACCGGCGACCATATTGCAGAACTGAGCGATGAAGACCTGCGCAGCCTCATTGGCATGCTGTGCGAGGCGGAGATGCGCCGCCGGGGTCTTCCGGTTTCAGCCGTTACGTGGGGCGGCAACCTGAACGCAAAAGACGCTGGACTTGATGTTCGTGTGTCGCTTCCGTCTGTGACCGTCATTGATGGATTCATCCCGAGGCCTTCGACGGGATACCAAGTCAAGAAATCCGACATGCCCCGGAGTGCGATCCTCGACGAGATGAAGCCGAAGGGTGTCATTCGGCCATCCGTCGCCGCTCTTGCCGAGGAATCGGGTGCCTACACCATCGCAAGTGCCAACGGTTCAACGTCGGACTCAGCCCTCACGGATCGCCGCAACGCGATGGCTGAAGCGATGCAGGGTGTGCCCCATGCCGATAAACTAGCGTTGGACTTCCTTGATCGTGGGCGTGTCGCCACATGGGTGCGCGATCATGCCGGTATCATTCCGTGGGTCCGCAAGAAGATTGGAAAGGCTATCCCGGGATGGCATCCGTACGGTGCCTGGTCGCACGCTCCAGACGCCAATAACCCGGATTATCTCGCCGACGACGCGGCAAGGATAAAGACCGGGACCCGGGACGAAGGCGACGGGCTATCCGCCGTCGACGGTATCAATCGCATTCGGGACGTTCTACGCACCCCCGGCAATGTCGTGCGCCTCGTCGGTCTGTCCGGTGTGGGCAAAACCCGCCTTTTGGAAGCGTTGTTCGACGCGAAGATTGAAGGCAATGCGCTCGATCCCGCACTCGCGGCATACACTGACGCAGCTGATACGCCTGACCCGCAGCCGCCGGGCCTCGCGGCTGACTTGCTGGCCGAACAACGGCGGATGATCCTTGTCATCGATAATTGCCCGCCCGATCTTCATCAGAAGCTTTCCGAGATCGTCCGTGTTCCCGGCAGCACGCTGAGCGTCATCACCGTTGAATATGACATTCGCGAAGACCAGCCCGAAGGAACCGACGTTTTCTCTTTGGAGGTTGCGTCAAACGACCTCATCGAGAAGCTCGTAGCGCGCCGCTTCCCGCAACTGTCGCAGGTCGATTGCCGTACCATTGCGGAGTTCGCTGGTGGCAACGCTCGCATCGCGATAGCGCTCGCCGGCACGGTCGAGAAAGACGAGACGATCGCGGGGTTAAAGCATGCCGAGCTGTTCCGCCGGCTTTTTCATCAACGTCACGAGCCAGATGAGGCGTTGCTACTCATCGCCCAGGCTTGCGCTCTTGTTTACTCCTTTCAGGGGCATGATCTGGAAGGCGAAAACGCCGAGTTGCCGATCCTCGGCGGTCTTATCGGTAAGACGGCCGACCAAATGTATACGGGCGCTGCCGAGCTACGGCGCAGGGACTTGCTTCAGCAGCGCGGCAATTGGCGAGCGGTTCTCCCGCACGCCATCGCCAACCGGCTCGCCGAGATGGCACTTCAGAACATTCCGCCACAAAGGATTGAGAGCGCGATCATCAACGGCAAGTCGGAACGCTTGCTTCGCTCATTCTCACGACGGCTTGGATATCTCGATACCAGCAAGGAGGCGCGCGCTATCGTGACAGCGTGGCTCGCTCCGGGCGGTCTGCTGTCCGATGTTTTGAACCTTTCTGAACTCGGCAACGCGATTTTCAACAATGTCGCGCCAGTAATGCCGGATCTTGTTCTTGCGAAACTTGAAAGCGCGATTGCAGGCGCGGACGGTGCGACGCTGGAACGCTCTAAGGATTTCATCAACCTGCTTCGTTCGCTTGCCTTTGATCCGGAATTCTTCGACCGCGCTACCACGCTCCTAATGCGCTTCCACGCCATCGAAGCCGAGCGCAGCAATGCGGATGGCGACGCTGGGTGTGTGATCGTGTCTTTCTGCCACATCTACCTTTCGGGTACGCACGCCACTGTCGAGCAACGATTAGCTCTCATCGAGAAACTTCTGCGCTCGCCGGAGCCAAAGCAACAAGCTCTCGGCGCTGAGGCGCTAGAAGCGATGTTCAAGACGGATCACTTTTCATCGGGCTACCTCTTTGAATTCGGGGCCCGCTCGCGGGATCACGGGTATTACCCAAAGAGTGACGCAGACATCGCCCAGTGGTTCGGCTCCGCTTTGAAGCTGTCGGAAACGATAGCGTGCTCAGATTTGCCCGTTGCCGATAGCGTGAAAAGGGCCATCGCCGGTGAGTTTCGGGGCTTGTGGACCAACACGCGGCTTTGCGACGAAGTCGATAGACTGGCCCGAACCTTTGCGGGCAATGGCTTCTGGAGGGACGGCTGGGTCGCGGCCCGGCAAACACGTGCATACGACGGGAAACAACTCCCCCCGGAGGCATTGGCCAAGCTCAAGGCCCTTGAGGAGTTCCTGCGCCCGAAGGACCTCACAGCCAAGGTGCGCGGGATCGTGCTGGAAGCCAAGGGCGGCGGTCTTGGTTATGACGAACTGGACGATGCGGACGACATCGATACCTACGACTACGAAGCCGCCGAAAAGCGAACGGCGGTCGCCATAGCACAGCTTGGCAAGGACCTTGCTGCCGCTAACGAATCTTTTCAGGAGATTTTGCCAGAATTGCTCGGCAACAGCGGCAATCGCCTTTTTGCGTTGGGTGCCGCGCTTGCCCAGGCAGCAGAGGAACCGCATGTCCTTTGGGACGCACTCGTGACCCAGCTTGCCGCTATTTCTGAGGCCAATCCGGCTATCATGGGTGGATTTCTAAGCGGGTTGCAAAAGGAGAAGTCCGGTGAGGTCGACGAGATGCTGGACGACGCGTTGACGAATCCGGTCTTGGTCCCCTGGTTTCCCTATTTGCAGGCGTCCGTGATGATCGATGAACAGGGCATCGCCCGAATCCATCGTTCCCTTGAGCTGGGCCATTCCCCGATTGAACGATACATGCATCTGGCATGGGGGCGGGCATCCGATCCCCTTCCGGCTCGCGCCTTCCGCGATTTGGTGATTGCTCTTTGCGACAAAGGGGGCATGGATTCTGCCCTGCACATGGTCTCGATGCGACTCTTGTCTGACAAGACCGCAACGCGCGTGCCCTTGCCCGAAACCGTTGCGGCAGGCCGGCATGCACTTTCCGTGTTCGAACTTGGCAAAACCAAGCGTCAGATTCAGCGTGAGGATCATGATCTGGCGTCACTCGCGCGAGCTTGCCTTGTCGGCCTCGAGGGTGAGCCGATCGTTCGGCGTCTCATTCGTATCCTCAAGGAAGCCTCTGCCGACTACACACGTGGGGCGCACGACTATGGCGATTTGATAAGAGCCTTGTTCGCTGTTCAACCGGTTGCAGCGCTCGATGAAATGTTCACGGGCGACGATGCTTCGGTAAAGGTCGCCCTGCGCCTTGTTGAAAAGCTCACACGTCGGCGGGCAAGTCCGTTGGACGGGATACCGCCGGAGTCTTTGATTGACTGGTGTAAGGTCGACCCAGACACGCGTTATCCGATCGCCGTCGGTATTGGATCGCTCTTCAAGACAGATAACAACGCTGCTCCTTTGCATTGGACAACGTTGACGTCGTTGCTTCTGCAGAGCGCACCCGACCCAATAGCGATTTTCCCGCTTGTCGTGAAGCGGCTCTACCCCAGCAGCGGTTGGGGGTCTTGGGCGACGGAGATGGAAGGATGTTTCAAGCTTTTGGAGAAACTCGATGTCGGCGACAACGTCGCACTCCGACAAACAAAGTCGGACTCGCTTGCACTCCTTAGGACGCAGATCGAGAATGCGCGCCGCACGGAAGCGGAAGAAGACCGACAACGCAGCGCGCGCTTCGAGTAAGGATATCAAGCTGCGATGCCAAACGATACTTGGCAGGGCGTGACTATAGCCTGGTACTTCAAAAGACCGTCGGGCTTCTTGACCGTAAAACTCGCTGGCAGTCGCTCGCAAAAGCCGAGCGTTGTTATAAGAGAATTGTTCGGTGTTCTACAAGGAGGGAAATCACAACGATTCGATGGCAACCGACCTCGGTGACGAACGCGTTCGTTATACTCAGGTCTCCGGAGCCCGCAGCGACGTAGCGCGATTACATCGGCAGCGCCAGCTGCGGTTGCGCGTCGTCGGCATGCTGGAGCGCCGACAGCGCGACGCCCAGAAGCCGGACAGGCTTGCGAACCGGCATCTCGTTCTGCAACATAGCGACCGATAGGCTTTGCAGTTCGCTGCGGCTCGAAACTGCAACAGGAACGGATCTGCTGCGCGTGACGATCTCGAAGTTGTTGAACTTCATTTTAAGCTTCACCGTGCGCCCCCGGTTGCCGGTGCTTTCGCAGTGTCACCAAACCTTGTCGACGAGCGGTGCGAGCTTGACTGCCATGGCATCGAAGTCGGTGAGGTCGGTGGAGAACGTGTTCTCGGCGCCGACGGATTTTCGGATCCGGTCGGCGCGGACCACACGATTGTCGACGCCCCGCGAGATCCAATAGTAATAGCATCCGGCCTTGCCGAAATTGGCCTGCATGAATTCGAGTGACTGATTACGCATATCGAGGACGGTGTAGAGGCCCAGCGCATTCATCTTGGCGCTGGTCGCAGGCCCGATGCCGTTGACCGGAAGGATTTCTACGAATGCCGGGCCCATCTCAGGCGTGATGACGTACTGGCCGTTCGGCTTGCGGTAGTCGGAGGCGAGCTTCGCGAGAAACTTGTTGTAGGAGATGCCGGCCGAGGCGTTGAGGCCGGTTACCTCCTTGATCTTCGTACGGATCGCCAATGCGACGTCCCGTGCCAACGGAATGCCTTGCAGACTTTCGGTCACATCGAGGTAGGCCTCGTCCAGCGACAGCGGCTCGATGATGGGAGCGTGCTCGGCGAAGATCTCACGGATCTGCTGGGAGACCGCTTTGTAGACCTCGAAGCGTGGTTTCACGAAGATCAGGTCGGGGCATTGCCGTTTTGCCGTAACCGATGGCACGGCCGACCTGACGCCGAACTTGCGGGCTTCGTAACTCGCGGCCGCCACCACGCCCCGCTCCTGGGACCCACCGACGGCGACCGGCTTGTCGCGGAGATCTGGATTGTCCCGCTGTTCGACCGACGCATAGAAGGCGTCCATGTCGATGTGGATGATCTTGCGCTGGCGGCTCGGGGAAGCTGCCTGGTCGTCATCGTCCTCGATGGTCACGTCGCTAGCCCGGCCGTGTCTTCCTTGATACCACGCGCGACGATTCGGAGCGTTCCGTCGGCGAGCGGCCGCTGCAGCTTCAGAGCCTCGTCCAGAGGGGCCGTCATCCAGGTCTCCACTTCGTCCGGCGTTGTCAGGATCACCGGCATCGCCTTGGGGTGGATGGCGCCGACCTCTGCGTTCGGCTCCGTTGTAAGGAACGCGTAGAGGTCGTTGGTTGTCTCGCCTTCCTTGACCTTCCGGACGGACGTCCAGTTGGTCCAGATGCCGGCGAAGCAGGCGAGGGGACGGGTCTCATCGAGCGCGAACCAGATATCGCCGCCCTCAGCCTTGTTGAACTCGCTGAACGAGTTGAACGGCACCGCGCAGCGGTTTTCGGTCCCCAGCCATCGCGTCCAATGCTTGCTCTTCACGTTGCGGATGTTGGTCGTGCCGCCGTCCGGCTCCATTCTGAGCAAGTCCTTGAAATCCACTGCCTTGCCTTTGGCCTGCTGCTTCTCAGCTCGCTTCTTCGTGGCCTCCATCAGCGCTTTTGACGACGATGGCATTCCCCACCGCGCCGTTGCGAGCTCGCGGCCGTCGGCCCCGTTGCGCACGATCGGTGCTTTGTAGTCGGGAAACACACCAGGCATCGGCGCCAGATTTCCAACGTATCGGTTCACGACGCGGAACAGCGCACTGATCGCGGCTTGGTTGGTCGTGATCGAATAAAGATTGCACATCGGTCAGGATTCGGTTCGAGGATGGCGCGGCTGCCACGTCAACTGTAACAGAGTCGCGGATGGACGCCGGCCCGCCTTGGCGCATTTGCGGCAGCGCAGCCGGCTGGCGAGATCGTGCACGAAGGTAGTCGGCGGATGCTTCATCGCGGCGAGGTCTACGTCGCTCGGCGTCTTGCAGCGCGCGCACCTGATTTCCAGCCAGGGGAAGCCTCCGTTTACGGCCTGGTCGATGGTGGGCGACGGATCGATCGGCTCGCCGTCACTCCACATCCTCTCGTTCCAGCTTTCGCAAAGCAGCCTATCGGCTTGCTGGATCATCGCCTCGCCTTTGGCCCGCATCTCCGCCGATTGGGTAGCCAGGATGTTAGCCATTGCGCGCGCCTTGCCGAGCTCTTTTGCCAGAGCCTTCCGATCGCCGCCCGACAGGGGCGTAGGGTGATACTTCGGGGCCATCCGGACATCCAGGCGCAAAGAGATCGGAACGGCAAATCCTGAGCGACTACGGCGTCTCGAACGCTGGCCAGCACCCATCTTCTTCATGCCTGCCGGTGCGCTGCTGGCAGGTGTTATCGAGCAGCCGCTGCGCCACGTCCTTCCAGATGGAGTTGGCGCCATACAAGCGGACGGCATCGGCGGTCTGGATTTCCACTGTCCGCTCGCAGCGGCGGCAGGACACGCGCAATACGTGGGCCTTGATTTCCGAAAGGCGTCGCTGTCGGGCCTGGGCAACGGTCGCTCCGGCGCGAGGGTCCTTGAGGACCGATTCCCAATATTCGGCCGGGAGGGGGGCATCCGGACCCGCAGCGGACGACGATCTTCTGCGGTCGGCTTCAGCGGCCAGTTTTTCCATCTGCTTCGGGGTCGGCATGCGCCAGCTCGCGGGTCGGTCGGTCATGACCGAATTAGAACATAACAAGAACAAATGTCGAGTCCGGGGGAGGCAGCGACTGAGAAAAATCCTCCTGTGGGACGGGCCGCGATGTCGGAACCAAGCCTGATCGTTCGTCTTGAATCCGGTATCAGTATCGGAGTTCCCCGGCATGGCCCCCCGCGCTAACTGGAAAGGCTTCCTGCGCCTTTCCCTCGTCACCTGTCCGGTCGCGCTCTATCCGGCCACCTCGGAATCCGAAAAGGTCTCTTTCAACCAGCTGAACCGAAAGACCGGCCATCGGATCAAATACGCCAAGGTCGACGCCGACACCGGCGAGGAGGTCGACAACGAAGATATCGTCAAAGGCTACAAGGTCGACACCGACACCTTCATTGAGGTGACCAAGGAGGAGCTTGAGAACGTCGCGCTGGAGTCGACGCGAACCATCGAGATCGATGAGTTCGTCGACCGCAGCGAGATCGATCCGCGATATCTCATTCGTCCCTACTACCTGCGTCCTGACGGTAAAGTCGGGCACGATGCCTTCGCCGTCATTCGAGAAACCATCCGCGAGATGAACAAGGTCGCGATCGGTCGTGTGGTGCTGACCAATCGCGAGCACATCATCGCGCTCGAGCCGCTGGATAAGGGCCTGATGGGCACGCTGTTGCGCTATCCCTATGAGGTTCGCTCCGAAAAGGAGCATTTCGACGACATCCAGGATGTCAAAGTCACCAAGGACATGCTCGATCTCGCCAGGCACATCGTCAATCAGAAGGCGGGCCATTTCGAGCCCGATAAGTTTGAAGACCAGTACGAAACCGCCCTCATCGATCTCATCAACCAGAAGCGCGCCGGCAAGCCCGTCACCGCGAAAGCGCGTCCTCGAGGTGAGAACGTCGTGGACCTGATGGACGCGCTGCGCAAGAGCATCGGAAGAGAGGAGGCCGCGACAGAGGCGCCGAAGAAACCAGGCAAGAAGCCGCGCAAGGCGGCTGCGGGGCAGAAGGAAATGCTGATGCCGATCGCAGGCAAGAAGCCGGCGAAGGAGACCGCGGCGAAGAAGCCGGCCGCCAAGCCGCAGCGGAAGTCGGCTTAAGTGTCGTGAAGCATCCAGTGACGCCGGACGGCCGCCACTTCGTCGTCCACGGCAGGCTCTGGCGAATGGCATATCCCATGTCGACGAGGTCACGCGAGATCATCTTGTCGGCCGTCTAATGGCGCCCCGGTCGGTGCGCAACGCCAGAAAGGCGGCCGAACGCGAGGCCAAGCAACGATGTATAAAGCCATCGACCTCGCGATTTGAAATAGGGGCTTGTGCGTTTTGCGCGCTCCTGGCCACGCCGCTGGGGAAGTTTATCAAGTTGGGTGATTTTCCCTTGGGGAGTGTTCGGGTATCATCGCCTTCAGCCCAATCAGTTCGATTTTGCGGGCTTCGACCTGCAGAGGCAATCCATCGGCGCAGTACGCGACCATGTGTGCCGCGCACCATCTGCAAGCTTAACATTCTTGAATCCCCAAACGTGCGAAACCGCGCTAGGATTAGATTTTCCCTCTGGGGGCAGCTTATGTTCGACATGGCAACCACCGCGCTTTTGCGCGCGGTTCTCGATGAAGTCTGTGAAAGCATCTCGGACCGCGAGACCGGGGCACGTGCCCACGTCGCGTCGAAAATCCTTGAGGCTGCGACGAGAGGCGAGATATCTCCCGAGAGTCTCAAACAGGTTGGTCGCGACGCCCTCTCGCATGCGCCGACGATGTGGCGCTGATCGCGGGGACCGGCGTGAACTTCCAGGTTACCGTTCTGAAGATTTTGGTAGCCTATCCGGACGGTTTCGCCGTGATGGAGGACCTCAAGAGGGATATGGCCATCCTGGCGACGAGTGGCCGCGACTGGGCGGACCGGACCAGGCGCCTCGCGGGCAGGGTGCCAGACCTCGACATCTTCTCACAAGGACTGGTCGAACGAATAAGCGGAGGATGGAAGATCACGTCCAAAGGACGGGCGATGCTCGAGTTGATGGAGGCGCGGCCAACGGCGTTGCAAAGGGCCGAGGCGCCTCCAGTTGTGGACACGAGTGCGACCTCGCCGGCGCCTGTTCCTCCGCTGCGGCAGCCTGCCGATCGTGCCAAGCGGCGGCGCGAAAGACGTGAACGTCGGCTCGAGGCGCGCGAACGGGCAAGAGCAAACGCCTCTTGAGGTAGCGACGAAGCGAAGAAAAAGCCGCCAATTCGGCGGCTTGATAATCCCGGAGTGTCGATTGCCTCCCCAGCCCCAAGCGTACCGCCGTTACCTTGTTTGCGGCCATGCCGGCCCGATCTACCGATCGCGTTTCGATTCGGCTATCGGGACGGCGACTTGTGCACGGGTCCTTCTGCAGAGCGATAAGCGACGGTATCGGCGTGGACGGAAGCCGAACCGCGCGGTGTCGCCAGCCGCAACCGCGCCGCCGGCCCTTACCACCGCGCCAAGCACCTCGATTTGAACGAACGGCCTGTTCTGTCGTCGAGAGCCCCCCCCATTTGAGTCGTGCTCGGAAGCATCGAGGAAGACGCAGGCGTCCGGAGACTAGTATCCGAGGCTAGGCGGGAGCCTTCAAAGTATCGAGACGCTTGCGGAGAAATGACAGCACCATGATCTCGTCGGAACTGAGCTTGGCATACTGGCGCTTGAACTTTCTGCGCGATCTTGGCTTCAATCATCTTCACGAGATCCCCCGACATGTAGGCGTTTAGGATTTCGGGGTGGATGTAGCATTTGCGGCAGATTGCCGGTGTGTTGCCGAGCTGCTTCGAGACGCTCTCAATCGCAGCGACGACGTTGCGCTTCGTCTCGGCCTGGCTGTCATACTTCTTGAATTCGGCCAGGGCCAAAGCTGCCAAAACCGTCCCGCCCAGGTCCGAAAATCCTTGGCGCTGAAGTCCTCGCCAGTGATGTCCTTGATGTAAGCGTTGACGTCGCCGGAATCGACGGTGCGAGGCTGTCCGTCGTCGTCCAGGTACTTGAAGAGCTCGTGTCCCGGGATCTCTGCGCAGCGCTTCACGATGGCGGCTATCCGCCTGTCCTCGACGCGAAGCTTCCACTGCTTGCCTGACTTTCCTGAAGTCGAACCGAAGGACGCCGCGCCCGACAGCGACGTGCTTGCGGCGCATGGTGGTGAGCCCGTAGGACTTGTTTTTCTCGGCATATTCGGCGTTGCCGACCCGGATCAGCGTCTTCTCCAGAAGACTGACGATTGTGGCCAGCCCTTCTCGCGGGGAAGCCCGTCCAGCTTCATGTCGGCGGCGACCCGGTTCCGCAACGCAGGCAGGGCGGCCGCGAACTGGATGATATGCTCATACTTATTCTGGTCGCGGAGCTCCCGCCATTTCGGATGGTAGCGATACTGCTTGCGACCCCGCGCATCGAGCCCGGTTGCCTGGATGTGGCCGTTTGGCGACGGGCAGATCCACACAGACTCGTAGGCCGGTGGGATGCCGATCGATTTGATGCGTCGGACGATTGTGGCATCGGTGATGCGTTTGCCGTCCTCATCGTAGTAGCTGAAGGTGGTTCCGGTCCGCTTGCGCGCGTAGCCCGGCGCGGAGTGGCTGAGGTATCGGAGGCCTTCTTCCGCGATGGTGGCCGCGACCTCGGCGGTGCGATCCAGGATCAGTTCTTCATTGCTGGTCTATCGGAGCATGGGCGCTGGTCCCTTCGGAAGCACCCTGGGATCGAGGCTCCGCTCTTTCTCAAGGGGGATCAAGACACCGGTTGGTTCCAGTCTGAGGCCGGTGGACATGATGCGTACGGGGTCCAGAAATCCAGCTTCAGGTGAGAGCCGGCCGGGTTCCCTGCGAAAGGGCGTTGCGCGGATATTGAAGCGGTTTAGCTAATTCAGACAATCGCCATAAAGCTCAACGACACGCTCCCCCACAGTCAGTTCGCACCAAGGCCGCTATGTCCCAATACTCGCTCGATCTATTGCGTCAGCGCTATGTCGTTGAGAAAAGACCGCTCGAGGCCAGCGTGGAGCAGATCTTGCGGGCCGACAGCCGCGCGGGAGTGCGTGCCATCCTGGCTGCAATTGATAAACGCCGCTTCGAAAATAGGTCCGAAGGGCAGCGCCTGCGCAAGATGCTCCGCTTCGAGACCTCTCTCTGGGAGAGTGGCCATCAGGCCGTGGCAGGCGTGGATGAGGCCGGAATGAGCCCTCTCGCTGGGCCGGTGTCCGCTGGCGCCGTGATCCTGAAACCTGGCACGCGGATCGTCGGTATTGACGACTCGAAAAAACTCGACGCTGCGGCTCGCGAAGAACTCTCGAAGGAGATCAAGGAAAAGGCAGTAAGCTGGTGTGTGGCGTTGGTGGAGGTCGAGGAGATCGACGCGATCAACATCTATTGGGCGGGCATCCAGGCTATGCAGCGTGCGGTCCGGGGACTAGGGTTGACGCCGCAGCACTTGCTGATCGATGCGAAGCGGTTGAAGGAGATCGATATCCCTCAGCAGGCCATCATCAAAGGCGATGCCAAGTCCGCCAGCATCGCCGCCGCCTCCATCCTCGCGAAAGTCGAGCGCGACACCGTAATGCGGAAGCTCGACGTGCGTCACCCCGGCTACGGGTTCGCGGATCACAAGGGCTACCCGGTGCCGGCTCATTATGAAGCGCTCGCCAGGCTTGGTGCATGCGCAGCTCACCGGCGGTCGTTTGGACCCGTTCGTAAAGCTCTCGGGTTGCCGCCTCTGCCGCCGTGGCCTCGGGCGTCCGAGCGCACCGCCGGCTAAACAGGTCGTACGCTTCGTCTCTGCGGCGCTATTTTCGCGACCACTGCTTTTCGCGAACGACGTCCTTGGCGTTTTTGTCGGACCGCAGGCCGAGATATACCGGCTGGCGCAGCTCGCCCTTGCTGGTCCACTCCGCGAACTTCACTTCCGCGACCAACGAAGGACGCACCCAGGTCGTGACCCGCTCGTCCTTCACCTTGGCGGGAAAGGGCGACTTGGCAGTTTTGAGCCTCACGAGCTTGCCGTGAAGCTCTTCGAGAACTTGGTGGCTGAAGCCGGTACCGACATGGCCGATGTACCGCCATGCGTTGTCTTTGCGTACCGCCAGAACGAGGGCGCCGAAGAAGGGCCGGGTTCGCCTCGGCGCGGTGAAGCCGGCGATCACCACCTCCTGTCGCTGTGCGGTCTTCACCTTCAGCCAGTCGGCGGTCCGGCCTCCGGATGCATACGCGCTGTCCGCACGCTTCGCCATGATGCCTTCAAGACCTTTCTTCTCGGCCTCCGCGAAGAAGTTCTTGCCGTCAGCTTTTCGGTGCGGGCTGAACGCGATCAGCCTGTGGCGCGGTAGGATGGCCTTCAGCCTTTCCTTGCGTTCGAGCAGAGGACGCTTCCGAAGGTCTTCTCCGTCGGCGAACATGAGATCGAACACGCAGTAAAGGAGCTTGGCTTCGTGTCTCAACGCGTTCTGGAGCAATTGGAAGTGCGAAACGCCGTCCTTGCCGATCGCGACCAGCTCGCCATCGATCACGGCGTCGCCCTTCATGCTTTCCAGGGCTTGCGCGACCTCCACATACGAATGGCTAATGATCTTGCCGTTGCGGCTGTACAAGGCCACCCTGCCGCCGCGGATCTCGGAGACCATTCGGAATCCGTCATACTTGTCCTCAAACACCCAATCGGGGTCGTCGAAGGGGGCATCCGTGAGCGTGGCCAGCATCGGTTGCAGGCGTTTAGGTAGTGTCGACTTTCGGCTCATTTCGAAGCCGACTGCCGATCGAGAACTGTCTCGTCGGTGCGGCCGACACGGAAGACGCCGAACACGCGCGTCCGAACCAAGACGAACACTTTCCAGAGTTTCGCAAACCAAGAGATTGTGAGCAGCTTCGGCTTCACAATGGCAAAAAGCCGCTCGAGCCCCAGAAGGCTTAATGCATAGCACACCGCAATCATCGCGGTCCCCGTGATCCAATGGCCTTTTCCCGCCACGGCCACCGCGGCGAGCTTGAGGGGTTCGACGGTCGCCGTGGGCAACGCCAGCACGAATAGCGAGGGGTAGGGGCCCAGTCTCTGAATCGACCGTCTCAAGCTCATTGACTTCTCCTCCGTAGAGAACGGCCGTGGCTCACCTGTCGTTCCCGGTGGCGGAACATCTCTGGCCTAGCAACATGGGCCAGATCCCTGACGATGGACGGGCTTACCGAACGAGCGACAGGTCGCGCGCGGGCAACATCAGGCAGCGCGGGCGGGTGAGCGCCGCTTCCGGCGCAGGTTGCGCGTGATTCGGGCACATCGCGTTCAGGATCCGGTCGGCAGGGACGCCGCCCTTGCGGGCCATCTCGACGCCCCAATGCATGTGATCGAGCTCGGGTACCGAGTGCGCGTCCGGATTGATGCTCAGCATGCAGCCAAACTCGAGGGCGGCTTGGTGCCAGCGCCAATCCAGGTCGAGACGCCACGGATGGGCGTTGATCTCGACGGCGACGTCGTGCTTCGTGCAGGCCCGCAGCACCTTCTCGATGTCGTTTCGTAGCCCGGCCGCCGTTGTAGCTGCCGGCCGGTCATGTGGCCGATGATGGTGGTCTGGGGATCGGCGATGGCCCGCAGTAGCCGCTGCGTCTGCGTCTTGCGGTCCAGCTTGAAACGGCCGTGGATGCTGGCGACGACGAAGTCGAAGGTCTCCAGCACATCGTCCGGATAGTCCAGCGAGGCGTCGGCCAAGATGTCGGACTCGATCCCTTTCAGGATCCGGAAATCCTTGCCGAAGCGCTTGTTTAGCCGGTCGGCTTCCCGGTGCTGCTGCGCGATCTCCTCCACCGACAGACCTCCGGCATGGTGCGCAGACTTGGAATGGTCGGCGACCCCGAAATATTCGAACCCGCGCTGGCGGGTCGCCTTCGCCATCGTCTCCAGGGTCTCGGTGCCGTCGGAGGCATGGGTGTGGCAGTGAAGGATTCCGCGGAGGTCGTCGTCGGTGACGAGCTTCGGCAACTTGCCTTCCGGCCAGCTCGAGCTCGCCGCGCCCCTCGCGGAGCTCGGGATCGATGAAAGGCAAGCCTAGAGCGCGATAGATATCGGCCTCCTCGCCCGCGACCAGTGTGCGACCCTTGTGCAAGCCGTCGGCTTCCAACCGCATCCCTTTCTCGGCGGCCATCGCCTGGAGCTGCTCGATATGGGCGGCAGACCCGGTCGCGAAGAGAAGGGTGGCGCCGAAATGCTTGCGGTCGGACACGCGGACACGCAGTCCTTCGGCCGATGGCATCGACATCTTGTCTGATTTGGCAGCCACGGCAACGATCGCGAGGTCGCCGACGAGCTCGCAGCCTCGACGGAAATCGCCAGCGATCGTCACGCGCTTGAGTTCGGGGCGGGACTTGTGCATCGAGTCCTTGGCGTGCGCGAGCAGGGCGGCGGCACGGTGCAGGTGAAGGCGACCTTCTCCGCTTTTGGCGATCGCCAGGCTCTGCAGGATCTTGATCTGCAGCGCGGCGCCGAGGCCCTTGGCCTTCTTGATGCGGTCGTCCTTGGCAGCGGCCTCCAATTCCGCGAGCGACGTGATGCCGAGATCTTGGTAGAGCCGCAGCACCTTCTCCGGACGCAAACCGGGTACGGCCAGCAGCTCAAGCACGCCAGCTGGTATTTCCTTCCGGAGCTTTTCGAGGCTCGGATGACTGCCCGTCTTGTGGAGTTTGGTGATGATGTCGGCGATCGCAGCGCCAACCCCGGGGATCTCAGTCAACCGGTCGTCGGCGATGAGCACGTCCAGAGGAACCGCGAGAGCCGCCAAGCTGTCGGCGGCTCTCGAATAGGCCTTAGCCCGGTAGGGATTGCCGCCGCGCAAGGCGGTGCGCTGCGCATACTCTCGCAGGAGATTTGCCACACCGCGAGCGTCGAGCGAAGGCATTCAGCGAGCCTCCCGGTCCGCGTTTTGCGGCCCAGCCGGAGCAAGGCGACCGCAGGAACGGTCGCTTGGCCGGCGTTCGAGAGACTCTCGAGCTTCTGAGCTGCTCGGAAGTCCTCGAGGTGCTGGATATTGGGGCCATAGGCAGCCTCCTTCTTGAGGAGATTGTAGATCCGGCCGGCCACCAGCTGCAGATGCTTCATCCTGCCTCGCGGCATGGCTCTCGCTTTGCAGAGAGCTCGGACTGCGTAGCCCGGAAGTAATCGAATGCGTCTGACATGATGTCAGTAACGCCGGCTCTCGCCGGGAGTTCGATGGGCACCGCGAAGGACCGGATTGGCCCTTTGGCACCCGTAGCAGCCTGGCGCTGCGGACCGGCGAGGTCGTTGGAACTCCTCTCCGCCTTCGAAGTTGCGAGACTCGTTGATTAAGGTAGGTACACTGCCCGCCGTCGGGCCCAACCCGGCGGCGGGTTTTTTGTGAGTTGCGTAGCGTGGCAAAGCGTACAAGACCGGCGCCTCCGGCCGAGAAGCCAGAAGCTTCTCAGATGCCGGGCTTCATCAGCCCCCAACTGGCGACCCTGAAGATCAAGGCGCCTTCGGGATCTCGATGGATTCACGAAGTCAAATACGACGGGTACCGCATCCAGCTCCGGATCGACGGCGATGATCGCCGGGCTTATACGCGCAAGGGCTACAACTGGGTCAGCAAGTTTTCGAGGATCGCTGCCGCCTTCGACATCGAAGGTCAGGCCATCGTCGACGGCGAAGTCGTCGTCATCCATGAGGGTCGCACCAATTTCTCCGAGCTGCAGGCAGACCTCGGCAGAGGCGATCAGGACCGCCTGATCTACTTCGCGTTCGATCTGCTGTGGCTCGACGGCAAGGATTTGCGCAAGGAGCCGCAGATCGAACGAAAGAGACTGCTCAAGGAGCTGATAGAGGAGCATAGGCTCGAGGAGCCCATTTTTTTCAGTGAACACCATGAAGGAGATGGGCAGGCTCTGTTCGTCGCCGCCAGCAAGTTGAACTATGAGGGCATCATCTCAAAGCGCGTGGACGCGCCATACCGATCTGAGCGGGTCGAAGCCTGGCAGAAGATCAAGGTCGTTCAGAAGGGCAAGTTTCCCGTGGTCGGCTTCATCAAGGACCCATCCGGCGTGGCCGCGCTCTACCTGGGCAAGAAGGAAGGCAAAGATCTCGTCTACATGGGGAAGGTCGGTACGGGATGGAATCGAACCACTTCAGCGCAGATCCGCAAGGCGCTCGAAACCGTAGTCAGCCCGAAGCAGAGGCTCACAAAGACCATCAGGAAGCCGAAGGCCACGTGGGTCGAACCCAAGTTCTATGCCGACATCGAGTACCGCGAAATCACCTCCGAAGGTCTCCTGCGGGCCGGCTCGTTCAAGGGGCTGAGCAAAGGAACGCGCCGTTCATAGCCGCGTTTTCCCGTAAGTATGTGGAGTACCGGTCATGGATCCGGAACAGCGAATTGCGAAGGCGTTGGAAGACGCTCAGGGCATCCTGGCCCGGTATGTCGAGCCAGGCCCCAGAGATTGCGAGCAAACCATAAACCAGCTGCTGGATGTGCTCGACGACGAGGCCGTCGTGCAGGCGCTTAAGGATTTGAAGATGGAAAAACCAACTGCAGAACAACTCGCCGAGCTCAAGAGGCTCAGCGCGATCGCACGGGTGCCGGACGAATCTGAGATCGTGACCTCGAAGGAGGAAGCCGAGGCCCGGATCCGCGACCTGAAAGACAAGGCTCGGATGGAATGAGCCCGGAGAAGCCGATGAGTGGCGTCGGAACGCTCCGAGGATGACATCCAGCGCGAAGAGCTCGGTCCCCGCGGCGTGCCCGAAAGTCCTGCGAAGATGACGCCGCAGCGGGAGAAGAAGACGCCTAAGGACGTCGATCCTGGACATCCGGCATGAACTCGATGGATACGTTCGATCCGGATATGCCGTGCCGCGTTCATGACGGCCTCAATGACCAGATCATCGAATGGAGCCCTCAGTGGGCTTCGATGTACGCGAGCACGCGTCGAAATGGGATGAGGGCGTCGTAGCTTGGGACGGTTTGTTGCTCGACAGCTGGGCTCCCATAGTCCACGGCCATTCTTGTGGCCACTGACCGGCGGCTATAGCTCGCACGGAACCCGCGAATCCTTGCGGCGTTGCACCTTATCACTAAGCATTCGCAAGAGGAGGAGCCGATGGCGACACCGAAGAAGAAGACCGCTCGTGGACGAAAGCAGGACCGCGCCCAGGTAGCCAACGGTCAGGACTACGAAGTCCGGTATGAAGCCAGGAAGACCGGGCGCTCGGCCTCGGCGGTGAAGAAGGCCGTCAAGAAGGTCGGCAACGCGCGCAAGCGTGTAGAGAAACGGCTGGGCCGCTGAGACGGGTCGGCGTCGGGGGCTAGCGCCGGTCCTCCTCGTCAGGCGGGCATTCTGGGCAGGTATCACCAATCGAGTCCAGCACGTCGCGAATCGCGGCCTCCGCTGCTTGACGGGATACGCCTTCCGGCAGGTCTCGACGGGCGATCTCGAAGGCCAGCTCTCGGGCATGCGGATCGGCGCGGTCCTGCATCCAACCGTGCTCCTCGCACTCGCGGATGGCGCCGGCTTCGTTCAGCACGTTGATCGCCCAACCGCGCAGGGTGCGGATCGCTGGCCGTCTCTGCTGGGTCATCAGCATTGAAAGGTTCTCCCACGCTGAGGCGAATCGTTTAGTCCCGCAGACGTTCCTCATCCCTAACACAAGACTGGGATTCCGGATCGTGGGATCTCGTGTTCCTTCAAAGGCCGAATTTTCTAGCAGGCCAGCGGGTAGGGTGGGCGAGAACGAACTGAAGAAGCCGTTTTCCGATACTTCAGACGTCTTATCCGTTTTGCGCATGCGGCTGTCGCCGCACCGGCCTCTCGTGAACCGAGCCGCATAGCGTCTCGGCCATGCGGCTTCGACCCCTCGCGCGCGAGCAGACCGTGCCCCTCGCGGGGCAGAAACGAAAAACCGGACCTTTATGCAGCAGCCACCTGCACAAAGGTCCGGCCTTATCTTAGCGTGCCGCGATACCGAACGGCTGCAAAGGACGCTTCATATCCTTTGGAAGGTCTCGCTTTTCATCCGGGTTGCGACCCGGAGGCGGCAATAGATCAGTAGCCGATACGACTACTTCTTTTTCTTTGAAGTCTTCGTCTTCTTTGCCACCTTCTTGGTGGCTGCCTTCGCGGTCTTCTTTGCCTTCTTGGCTTTCTTGGCCATGTCATCCTCTGTAATGAATAGACTCAGTGAACATGCCCACGCCGTGCATCGACATGCGCACGAATGGGACGATATCACAAAAACAAAACTGATACCAAGCAGACGTGAATCCGCATTGAGTCGCTCGCCGGAGGCACTCGCCCTCGGGCCCGCCGTCATTGCATGTCGGCGTCGCTATCACCGCCCTTCGAGTCCGGTGCCTTCTTGACCGGTCTCGCGACTGCATTCGGTCCCGGGTCCCGCCGCTACGCGTCGGCGCTATGCTGACCCTCCTGCGGGTGCCTCTTTCGCCGCGTCCGCCAGTGGTCTTCGCTTTCGCTCCGCCCACAGGCCCTCTCTTCCATAATTGTGAGACTCCTGTGAAAATGCCGGGCGGTTCTCGTATCATTGCCTGCATTACGTTCGCTCAGGTTTTGGCGCGTGCAGCCAGGGCCGCACCGGGCTCTCGTGAACCGAGCCGCGCAGCGTCTCGGCCTTGCGGCTTCGATCCCTCGCGCTAGAGCTTTGGTGCTCCTCGCCGGGGGCACTCGGAAAAGGGGCTCGCCTGCGGCGATCGCTATCACTGCCCCGTTCCCGGGTGCCGCTATTGAACCGGTCTCGTCGCTGCACTCGGACCCGCGTGCCCCTTCGGGTCGCTATGCTCACGCTCTCCGGGTGCCATTTTCCGTTGCGGCGATGCGCCCTCGGGCGCACGCCTGATCGGGCCTGCGGCCCGAGGTAGATGGGGCTAGAGGCTGAGAGTAAGAGTGCAGGCTGGTTTTTCCGTGACGGGTTACCAGCTGCGAGAGAGGCTCGTGGCGCCCGTCGCGGAGACCCGCGATGTCAAACTCTACTGTTCGCGCGCGCGCCGGCCAGGACCGGGCGAACCTCTATACCGAAATCACCGACAAGATCATCGCCGAGCTTGAGGCCGGACGCGTCCCCTGGGTTCAGCCCTGGGGTACGGCCGCGGCGAAAGCGCAGCTGGCTATGCCGAAAAACGCGTCGACCAACCGGCAATACAGTGGGGTGAACATCCTCATCCTCTGGGGAGCCGTGATCGAACGCGGATTTGCCGGTCAAAGTTGGCTCACCTTTCGTCAGGCCCTCTCGCTCGGCGGCCACGTTCGCAAGGGAGAGCGCGGCACCACAGTCGTCTACGCTGATCGTTTCGTGCCAAATGATGAAAAGCGACGCGCCGCCGAGACCGGCGAAGACGTGCAGGCAATTCCATTCCTCAAACGATTTACTGTTTTCAACACCGACCAGTGCGAGCAACTGCCCGACGGCATTGCCACTGCTGCGCCGCCACCGCCGGATGGCCTCATCGAACCCACGGTCGACGCCCTGATCAAGGCCAGCGGAATTCCATTTCGGATTGGTGGAGATCGCGCATTCTACGCAACAGCCGAAGACTATGTTCAGATCCCGCCGCCGCAGGCCTATTTCGAGCCCATCAACTGGCACCGGACTGCGTTGCATGAACTCGGTCATGCGACTGGGCATCCCACACGCCTCAATCGCGACCAGAGTGGATCCTACGGTACGAAGAAATATGCCTTCGAAGAGCTGGTCGCCGAGTTGAGCTCCGCGTTCAGCTGCGCGTCGCTCGGGATCGTCCCGACCGTGCGCCATGCGGACTATATCGGCTCCTGGCTTGAAGTGCTGCGCGAAGACAATCGGGCCATCGTGCGTGCCGCCTCGCAGGCGAGCAAGGCGGCGGACTATTTGCTCGGCTTCATTCCCGGGTCCGTTGAGCCCGCGTCGCTGGATTCGGCTGTCGCCGATCACGAGCCGGCGTGATGCTTGGCCTCGCGCGAGAGTGAGAGGAGGGAAGGCTGTTCGCGACGGGTTGGAAGCCGAGAGAGAGTCTTTCGGCCGTCGATCCCGATGCGGCGCCAGTGGAGCAGGAGGGTGATGCGGGCCTACTGCCCGAATTCCTCGCCGATGAGGAGGATCGGGTGAACGCCGGCGACGATGATCCGCAACAGCTCGACGCGGCTGAGTGACATTATGGAGCGGGGCGGCTCCGACTGTCCTGCGGTTGCTCGGGGACCGGTGCACAGCGCCGGTCCCCATTCTTATGGGCGAGCGCTGAGAGCAAGAGTCGGGCCGGGAAGGGTTTGAACCGTCGGGATCAGAGGAGAGCGCCTGGTGGTTCGACCCATTCCTGCTCTCCGAAAGAAATCCTGCCATGACCGAATCTCTCGCCAGCGGCGCTGTCGCCGCGCCGCTCTCAATGCGTGCCGCTGCAAGTCTCACCTCCGCCGCCGTCAGGGCCGCGCGACAGCTTCTGACCGAACTCGAACGCGGCCGGCGCATCGATGCCGCTGTTCTGCGTAGCGCCATGGAGGCTGCCTACGGCGCCTCGGACGCAGCCGGCGCCTGGAATTGGAAGACCGGCTATGACGTGTGCGAGGCGGCAACCGTTCTGTTCCTTCGCAAGTTCGGCCCGGCCATACGGGCCAGGGCTGGCTCGACGGCTGCCATGCTGCCGATGCTAGCGAAAGTCGCGAACTGTCTGCCGACCCACACGCGGCGTTCCGATGACAGTCAGGCGCTCCAACAGTTCTCGACGCCGATCCCCCTTGGGCTGGCTGCATGCACCGCAGCCGGCATTACATCCGCCGATCGCGTTCTGGAGCCCTGCGCGGGGACCGGTTTGCTCGCTATCTTTGCCGAGCTCGCCGGGGGCGCCTTGGTGTTGAACGAGTTGGCCGAGGCCCGCGCGGAGCTTCTCGAGGATCTATTCACCAACGTTAAAGTCACGCGGTTTGACGCAGCTCAGATCGACGATCACCTCAATGCGAGTGTCGTACCAAGCGTCGTCCTGATGAACCCGCCGTTCTCGGCGCTGGCGAATGTCGATCGACGGATGGCGGATGCGGCTCTCCGCCACATCGCTTCGGCGCTCGCGCGTCTTTGCGACGGCGGACGCCTCGTCGCCATCGCTGGCGCAAGCTTCTCGCCGGATAACCCGGCATGGCGAGATCCCTTTGTGCGGCTCCAGGAACGCGGGCGGGTGGTGTTTTCTGCGGCCATCGATGGCGCCGTTTACGCGAAGCATGGCACTCAGACTGATACGAGGCTGATTGTCATCGACAAGCTGCCCGCTGCCAATCCGGCGGTTTTTCCTGCCTCGCCGGGAAGGGCGGCCAATGTCGCGACCTTGCTTGGCTGGGTAAACCAGCATGTGCCTCCACGGCTACCCGTCGCATCACCATCGGAAATCGTTGCTATCGGCCGGCCAGCAATGCCGCGTTCGACCGGCGCCGTTGCACCGCGCCCATCGTCCTCTTCGAGAGACGCTGGGCCAGAAGGCGTCGAACTTACGTACGAGACGATCGAATGGTCGACGCCGGAAGGTGCCGGGCTCACCGACGCGCTCTATGAGGAATACGGACTACAGTCGATCTGCATTCCCGGATCATGCGCACATCCGACCAAGCTCGTGCAGTCTGCCGCGATGGCGTCCGTTGCGCCACCGAAGCCATCCTACCGGCCGCGCCTGCCGGCCAATGTCATGGACGACGGAGTTCTGTCGGATGCTCAGCTGGAGAGCGTCATCTATGCCGGCGAAGCGCATTCCGAATTCCTGGCAGGCTCCTGGACGGTCGACACGACCTTTGATGTTGTGGCCGCCGCGCGCGACGACGCCGAAAATGCCGTGCGCTTTCGCCGCGGCTGGTTTTTGGGCGATGGCACCGGGGCGGGCAAGGGGCGGCAGGTCGCGGGGATCCTGCTCGATAACTGGCTCAAGGGTCGCCGCCGTGCGGTCTGGATCAGCAAGTCCGACAAGCTGATCGAGGACGCGCAGCGCGACTGGTCCGCACTCGGAATGGAGCGGTTGCTGGTCACACCGCTGTTCCGGTTTCGTCAGGGCACCCCGATCCGGCTTGCGGAAGGCGTCCTATTTACCACCTACGCCACGCTACGGACCGACGAGCGTGGCGAAAAGCTTTCGCGTGTCAGGCAGATCGTTGAATGGTTGGGCTCGGACTTCGACGGAGTGATCGTCTTCGACGAGAGCCACGCCATGCAGAATGCGGTGGGGGGCAAGGGAGAGCGCGGTGACCAGGCGGCCTCTCAGCAGGGGCGCGCGGGCCTGCGGCTCCAGCACGCGCTGCCGAATGCCCGCGTAGTTTATGTGTCGGCGACCGGCGCCACCACGGTCCACAACCTGGCTTATGCCCAACGCCTCGGCCTTTGGGGCGGCGCTGACTTCCCGTTCGCCACCCGTGCCGAGTTCGTCGAAGCGATCGAGGAGGGCGGGGTCGCGGCCATGGAGGTGCTGGCGCGCGACCTCAAGGCGCTCGGTCTCTACGCCGCCCGCTCATTGTCCTATGAGGGCGTCGAGTACGAGCTCGTTGAACACCACCTGACGCCGGAGCAGGTTCGCATCTACGATGCCTATGCCGGTGCGTTCAGCGTCATCCATAATAACCTCGATGCGGCGATGCGAGCCACCAACATCACCGGCGCAACGGGAACGCTGAACGGGCAGGCCAAGTCTGCGACACGCTCCGCTTTCGAAAGCGCGAAGCAGCGCTTCTTCGGCCACCTCCTGACTTCGATGAAGACCCCGTCGCTGGTCCGATCGATCGAGCGCGACCTTGATGCTGGCCACGCCGCTGTTATCCAGATCGTGTCGACGGGCGAAGCGCTGATGGAGCGCCGGCTCGCCGAGATCCCGACTGAAGAGTGGGGCGACGTCCAGGTCGACATCACGCCGCGCGAGTATGTCCTCGACTATCTCGCCCACTCCTTTCCGGTGCAGCTCTACGAGCCCTTCACCGACTCGGAGGGCAATCCCTGCTCCCGGCCTGTCTATCGCGACGGCCAGCCGGTCGAGAGCCGGGAAGCCGTCGCACGACGCGACCGCCTCATCGAGAAGCTTGCATCACTACCGCCGGTACCTGGGGCACTGGATCAGGTCATCCAGCGCTTCGGCACCGAACTGGTCGCCGAGGTGACGGGCCGCTCGCGCCGCATCGTTCGCAAGGGCGACCGGCTGGTGGTCGAAAACCGCGCCGGTTCGGCCAATCTTGCTGAGACCTCGGCGTTCATGGACGACGTCAAGCGCATCCTCGTGTTCTCCGACGCCGGGGGCACGGGGAGGAGCTACCATGCCGAACTGTCGGCCCGGAATCGCCGTTTGCGGGTCCACTACCTGCTCGAGCCCGGCTGGAAGGCCGATGCCGCGATCCAGGGCCTCGGCCGCACAAACCGGACCAATCAAGCGCAGCCGCCGCTGTTTCGTCCCGTTGCGACCGACGTCAAGGCCGAGAAGCGCTTTCTCAGCACGATTGCCCGCCGGCTCGACACGTTGGGGGCCATTACGCGCGGTCAGCGCCAGACCGGAGGGCAGGGCCTGTTCCGGCCCGAGGACAATCTTGAGAGCCAGTACGGACGTGATGCGTTGCGTCAGCTCTACACGTTCCTCGCGCGAGGCAAGGTCGACGGCTGCTCGCTCGAGAGGTTCGAGGATGCGACCGGCCTGAAGCTGACGGGTGCCAATGGGCTCAGGGACGACCTGCCCCCGATCACGACCTTTCTGAACAGGTTACTCGCGCTCACCATCGGCCTACAGAATGTCCTGTTCACCGCCTTCGAGCAGCTCCTGACCGCTCGGATCGAGGGCGCGGTCGCGTCGGGTACCTACGACGTTGGGCTGGAAACGCTCCGCGCCGAAAGCTTTCTCGTTACAGACCGGCGGACCATCTATGTCCAACCGGGTACCGGCGCCGAGACTCGGTTGCTCACGATCACCCAACGTCAGCGCAATCATCCCGTGAGTCTGGATGACGCTCTTGCTCGTCTTTCCGACCGTCAGGCTGTTCTGCTGGCCAATGAGCGCTCGGGACGAGCCGCCGTGCAGGTCCCCGCGGCGAGCGTCATGCTCGATGACGGCGAGATCGGGCAGCGCGTCCGCCTGATCCGGCCGATGGAGCAGCACAAGGTCCCTCTAAACATGATGGCGGAAAGCCATTGGGTCGAAGCAGACCGTGAGCCCTTCACCGCCGCCTGGCTGGCGGAGCTTGCCGAGGTGCCCGAGTTCACGGAAAGCACCATCCACGTTGTGGCGGGCTTGCTGCTACCCATCTGGAAGCGGCTGCCGAACGAATCGACCCGCGTCTATCGTCTCCAGACCGACGCGGGCGAACGCATCATCGGCCGCAAGGTCTCGGTTGCGTGGGTCGCAAACATCCTGGCGACCGAGGCGCCTTCGCTGACGCCGGACGCTGCCTTTGCCGCGCTGATACAGCGACGGACTGTCCTTGATCTTACCGAGGGTCTCCAGCTTCGCCGTGTCCGGGTGATGGGCGCTTACCGCGTCGAGCTGTCGGGATTCAACGACACGATGCGGGATCGCCTTCGGGCTTACGGCCTCTTTGGGGAGATCATCTCCTGGAAGCTCCGCATGTTCGTACCCACGGACGCGACCGGCATCGAGGTCCTATCGAGGGTGCTCGATAAATATCCGGTTACGAGCGTCAGTGAGCGGGAGGCCGCGTGATGTCCGGCGATGTCTCCGAGCTGGCACGCCGCCTCGCGCGCGAGGCCGAGGCGGTGTGCCGATACTATCTCTCCAATGGCAAGCGGGCGGGGCGGTACTGGGTGGTCGGCGACGTCCACAACACGCCGGGCCGCTCCTTGTTCGTGCGGCTTCAGGAATCGCCGAAGGGCGCCGCCGGCAAGTGGACCGATGCCGCGACGGGGGAGCATGGCGATCTCCTCGACATCATTCGCGAAAGCCTGGGCTTCCGAGACTTCCGCGAGGTCGCGGAGGAGGCGAGGCGGTTTCTGAAGCTGCCTCGTCTGGAGCCGCAACTCGCTCCGAAAACCGTTCATCGAGTAATGCCAGCCGGATCGCAGGAAGCTGCCCGTCGGCTCTTTGCAATATCCAGCCCGATTGAAGGGACGCTAGCCGAGACGTACTTGCAGCGCCGTGGGATAACCCGCATCCACCATGCTGGCAGCCTTCGCTTCCACCCGCGTTGCTACTACCGGCCGGACGAGCAATTGCCGACCGAAACCTGGCCGGCAATGATAGCCTCCGTCACCGACCTTGAGGGACAGATCACCGGCGTGCACCGCACCTGGCTCGATCCAGATGGTTTTGATCGCGTACGGCTCGGTAAGGCTCCGATCGACACGCCACGTCGGGCTATGGGCGACCTGCTCGGCAATGCCGTTCGGTTCGGCGTGGTCGAGGACGTGCTCGCTGCCGGCGAGGGGATCGAGACCATGCTATCACTGCGTTACGTGCTTCCGACGTTGCCGATGGCGGCCGCGCTTTCGGCCAATCATCTCGCAGCGATATTGCTGCCATCTGGCCTGCGACGTCTCTATATCGCCCGCGACGACGATGCCGCGGGAGATGGAGCACAGGCTCTTCTCGCCAAGCGCGCAGAAGAGTTTGGCGTTGAAGCGATCGCGCTGTCGCCTCGCCTTGGTGACTTCAATGAAGATCTGCACATCTTCGGCCTCGACGCCCTGCGAACTGCGCTGCGGATTCAACTCGCACCAGAGGACGTCGTCCGCTTCCTGCATTCGTCAACGGTAGCCGCAGAATAGCTCTGCGTATTCGATCGGCGTTGCTAGATCGGTCAAAACGAGGCCACTGCCGGAAGAGGACGCGACCTGGCCTTCTAGAGGGCGATCGGACGGCAAGCGGCTCGTGCCGCCAATGGCTACGTCCGGCTATTTTCCGCCGCGCGCCGGCAATGGGAAGACACGTTATCTATCTGGTCGGCGCGCTTTGCATCGCGAAGCAAAATAGCCGGCCTCCGCCATCCTCCGCTGCCGCTTCGGCCCTCCGCGCCGCTCCGGGTTCTGGCCCGCTCCGCCCGCCGTCTTAGTGATCGCCACGAAGGCCGCAATGGGCGCGGCCGATCCGGCAAAGGACTTCTTCCATGACCAATCACGACGACATCGAACCGCCGCACACCTCTTCTTCAACTGACCACGTCCTCACCGAACCGCAGCTCTTTGGCTACCGCCCATTCGACGACCAGCCCGATCCACGGCCACTTCCCGAGGACAAGATCATCGCCGGGGCCGTCGCTGATATCTTTGATGCCTTGGTCGCGACGTTGAGTGATACGCGGCTCGAGCCAGACCTTGACGATCTGCTCTGGTCGGCCGTCAACCTGTTCCATCGTGCCGTCGACCGCATCGAACGCCAACTCGATGATAACGAACAGGCGCAGCAGAAGAGCCAGCGCGAGCAGGACGGCTCCGAAGTGCGATCGGTCGAACTCGAGCGTGTCACGGCCGAAGGCATCACGTTGATCGAGCGCCGCAATTGCCTGGAACTCTTCCGTGACCAGGCCATCGAGCGGTTTGAGACACACACCGGCTCATTCTGGCGCCCCCGATCGGGATCGCTGGTGCACCACCGCACGCTGACCGCAGCGATGATCGACTCCCGCGACTTCATCGCGGCCAAGCGCCGCGCCCAGACCGAGGTCATGCTGCCCTCAGGGCCGAAGATCGCACTCACGGGTGGGCTCGACTTCAACGATCACCACCTCATTTGGGATCGCCTCGACAAAGTTCACGCCAAGCATCCCGACATGGTCCTGCTCCATGGCGGCTCCCCGAGGGGCGCAGAACTGATCGCATCCAAATGGGCCGCCACCCGCAAGGTGCCTCAGATCGCCTTCAAGCCCGACTGGACGAAACATGCCAAAGCAGCACCGTTCAAGCGCAACGATGCCATGCTCGAACTGCTGCCGATCGGCGTCATGCACTTCCCGGGCACGGGCATCCAGGACAACCTCGCCGACAAGGCGAAGCGCCTCGGCATCCCGGTCTGGAGGTTCGGCGGCGCGTGAGCGCCGTCCTCTTCACTTCTAGACGATCAAAGCGAAGTTGCATGCGCCGCAACTCCGCCTCGTTTCGGTCTCATATCCAGAGTTGCGCCGTGGTGGTGGTGGAAGGCGCAACTGGTACATCTATGCACATGGAGCCACCACCATGCTCGCCCTTGGGCTTGTTCTCAACACACTCGGAATCGGTTTGTTCTGCTGGGCGATTTTCGCGCTCACCGTGTACGTCCTGCCGTTTTTCGTCGCGCTGAGTATCGGGATGACGGCGTTTCAGAGCGGTGCCGGCCTCATCGGCGCGTTGCTTCTCGGAACGGCCGGCGCCGCGTTGACGCTTGTCCTTGGTCAGGTCGCCTTTGCTGTTACTCGGTCCTCGGCCTTGCGCATCGTGGTCGCGACAGCATTCGCTATTCCCGCCGCCGTCGCCGGCTATCACGTGGTGTTGGCCGTGTCCCAGATCGGGGTGCCTTCGCTGGCTTGGAGTGAGGTCTTCGCTTGCCTCGGCGCGGTTTGCATTGGCGTTACGTCATGGACGCGCTTGATGGTTTTGGCGGAGGCCCGCCCGCTGGAGCCGGGTGGGGTTGTGGAGAAACCGTCCTAACCAGTTCTTACGGCCGCATGGTCCGAGGGATGACCGTTTCCCGCCTTCATCTTCGGACAGGTGCGCGTAGATCGGCGCGTCGAACGGGGATAATCGAAACGTGAACGCGGGAGAGGCAGTCCCCCTCGGAACTCCCTCGATCAAGCTGCCGGAATTCGGTCTGGCCCACTCAGCCGCGGCAGAGCGGTGTTACCTCGATCCCCTCCTTGGAGACGATGCCGCCCTTTGCAGGAGATTGTTTCTCTTTCTGCGCTGAATCGTTCCGACCTCTTGTTCACCAAAACCGAGATAGCCACGCTTCTCCGTAAGATTGTGGTTCAGCACGCGGACGCACGTGGCCTCGTTGATGGCTTGATCTGGCCGAAGACCGGCTTCGCCTCGATCGTCTGAGCCGCAACGCCGTTGATGCGACTTTCTTCCCCTGGGCTTCGCCCATTCCTCGCGAGACAAGAAAGTCGCCACAACGACGTCCTCCGCTGCGCTCCGGCCCGAGCGGGTGCGTCGCCGATCGTCCTCGGCCCTAGATCGCCATCGAGGCCGCGGTGGTCGCGGGCTCGAAACACAACAGGAGAAGTGACATGGCTAACATCGGTTCTTTCAAGAAGGTCGGTAACGATTTTCAGGGCGAGATCGTGACCCTGAGTCTGAAGGCCAAGGGCGTCCGCATCGTCGCCGAGACCAGCCGATCCAACGAAAACGCTCCCAGCCACCGCATCTATGTGGGTCGCGCGGAGATCGGCGCGGCCTGGTCTAAGCGCTCCGAAGAGGGCCGCGACTACCTCTCGCTCAAGCTCGACGACCCCTCGTTCAACGCGCCGATCTACGCGAACCTGTTCGACGACGAAGGCGGTGAAGGCTACACCCTCCTGTGGTCGAGGCCGCGCAAGAACGGTGAGTAAGATTCGCTCAATCAAGCCCCGTCCGAACAGATCGGACGGGGTTCTTAAAAGCCCCCCACAGTCTTTACGTCGTGTATCTAGGCATGCAGCCCTTGCTCAGGATACCCGGACATACAAAGTGGACGAGACCACCAAAACGATCCACGTCAATATTGAAACGAGTTCGTTTCCGAATTTGGTCGGAGCGCCAAATCAACGGCGGATCGTGCAATGGATCACGAACGAAGAACTGAAGTTTACAAATCCGCCTACCCGGCCGGCACTACTTGGAGCTAGCATTCCAACGGGCGAAATGACGCTCCAAGCAGCCGTTTGCCCCCCGGGCGTTAGGGTGCTTCTCGCATAGCAGCCATGGACCGCTCCTCGCCTCGGCGAAACTGCGCCCTGCCTGACGGAGGTCCGCTCATCGCGACGAAGCGGACCAGATTTGCTCAATCTGAGTTTTCGCATTGTGACCCATCTGCGACATAGGCAGCATCGAAATCCCGCAGCGCAGCAGTCTCCTGCTGTAGCCGAGGTGTGTTATGCTTCCAGTCGGAAGCACGGAGGGACCGGGAGTGAACCGGCGCTCATGCATCATGCTGCTCGGCGGCGCGGCGGCTTGGCCGCTCGCAGCGCGTGCGCAGCGAGGCGGGAAGGTCTATCGCCTCGGGATTCTGGAGCCAATACCGGCGGCACGGAACAGCGCCAACCTCGAGGCTCTGCGCAAAGGTCTGCGCGATTTCGGTTATTTCGAAGGAAGCAACTTGATCATCGAGTATCGGTCGGCCGATGGTCGGGCCGAGCGGTTTCCGGATCTCGCATCCGAATTGGTTGGCCTCAAAGTCGACCTGATCCTGGCGAGAGGCACTCCTGCCACCACGGCGGTTCAGAACGCGACCGGAACGATTCCAGTAGTCATGATGACAATGGGCGGCCCCGGTGCGATCGTACCGAGCTTCGCGCGGCCGACCGGCAACATCACGGGGGTGATTACTTTCAGCACCGAACTGACAGCGAAACGGGTTCAGGTTCTCAAAGAACTGGTTCCTGGCCTCACGCGAGTTGCGTTGCTTCACAACATGGGCAATCCAGCTGTCCCAGCCGAATGGGAAGAGACAAAGATAGCGGCACGCTTGCTGGGTCTCGAGGCTGAGCTTCTTGACGTGCGGAACGAGAGTGACCTGAGCCACGCATTCGAACAGGTGGTGCGACGGCATATCGACGGCCTCGTCGTTGGGGCAGACGGCCTCACCCAAATGCATCAACAAATGATCGTTGAATGGGTAGCCCGCAACCGTGTGCCCACCATCTTCCCAGCCCGCGAATTCGTCGAAGCCGGGGGACTGATCGCCTACGCCGTAAACTATCCTGACCTCTATTTCCAGCTCGCAGCCTTCATCGACAAGATCTTCAACGGCGCAAAGCCAGGCGATTTGCCGGTGCAACAGCCTACCAAGTTCGAGTTGGCGATCAATCTTAGGACCGCAAGCGCGCTCGGCCTCGAAGTCCCGCCGACGCTGCTAGCCGGGGCCGACAAGGTGATCGAATAGAGGACCTGCTTGCTGCGTGCATTAGTCGGGAATTGGCCCATGGCGTCGGTCGGCGCAGTGCAGCAGCAGGTCTGGAGCCGGGAGTAGAGCCGAAGTAATCGCCTCCGGTGCAGATCGGCCGTTGAGGTCCGCTGTTAGTGCACTCGGGCGACCCTTACCGACGCTTTAGGGCGGCGTGGGCTGGCGATACTCATCTTCCAGCAGCGCGGAATCGGGCGCGAGCAAGCTCTGCTGGTCATAGCTCGCGCTCCATCGCTGGATGCTTGCGGTTCCTCACTTTGATCCAATAGCGACAGCGACCGCCCTCATAAAGACGGTCCCGCCGCCTCGATACCAGCCCTTCAAGTCCTAGCTTGCAAGCAGCGGGAAACAGATCAGCCCCAAGCTCGTCACGTTCGCTCGGTCAGGCTACCCTGCTCTCTGTTAGGGCTGACCGTTCAGCCGGTCCTTGAACTTGATCACCGTGATCTCACGCTTGCCGTTGCTATGCAGCATGCCGACAATGCTGATGTCCCCGTTTGGCAACACGGCACATTTCGGCAGGCCTTGGTGCAGATTGAAGCAATCGCTCTCGAACTGCGCCCGGTCGTCGGGGTCAATCCGGGTCTGCACTTTCGGCCGGGTGCGGTGCACTTCACAGGCGAACACGTACTCCCGCGCATTATCCCTGAAGCTCATCCGCTCCAGCCACACATCCTGGGCCGTGGCGCAGGTTTGGTCAGTCAGGGGGTGGCTGACCGCCCCGATCAGATGGGCGGTGGTGTAAACCACCAGGAACATGCTGCTCATCGCCTTCTCTCCATTGCCCCAGCGGCCGATCCCGCACAGCTCTCCTGTCATGCGGTAATCGGCGTGCACCGCCTGTTGCTCTCGGAGGCACTGTGCAACAGAGGCTTGCATGTCTGCCGAGAATTGCGCCGATGATATCGGCTCGACCGTGCGCTATGCCCTTAGAGACGAGCCGGGCAATCGCGCGTCAAGAGGATTGCTCGCCATGGACATCGAGCGCGTATTTACTCAGCGCCGTTCGTGATCCCATTCCGTGGAAGTGAAGGAACTATTTCGAGCATTGCGTTGTGAAAGCGTGTTTGCTGTCCCATGCCGGGAAACGGCACGCCATATCGTGGGGCATTGCTCCCAGCCGCCTTTGCGGGCGCCTCGGCAATGCTCTTGATACTGATGAGCATAGAAACGATCGCGAGAGGTTGATAGGCAGCAATTCGATCTCGTAGGCCGTCCATGGCAGCGAGACACGTCGCCTTGCGCTCGGTAGGAGACAATTTGTCCACGGGCGTGAGTACGAGGTCATCGAGGAACCAGCCGTATGCCTTGAATCGATTCAAAAACTCTATGTCGGCCGGGCCGAGCGCTGCCTCTGTGGCGCGCTGCATGTGCCGTAGCATGGCGTTCTTGCCAAGATAGAAAAAATCGCCACTGGCTGGCGCGCTCTCACCGACGAACAGCGTAGTAATTCGGTCTGGACGATAGCTCGCCCGGATAAACTCAACGTCCATCATTCTTTTAGCCGCATCTCGAAAGTGTGGGCGATTGATCGTGATCTGCGCAACGCGGTACTGCGACGGCTTTCATGAGCCGCGTGTCGCTAAGAGCTGGGGAGCTGCACATTTCCAGCCTTCAAGGCATTGGCTCTACGGGTCGCAACAGCCTTGCGCGCGGCCTCGCTACGCAACTTCGCTGCGGCGTTTGCCGCTCGTGTAACAGCGGCCTTTTTGCCAGCGTCTTTCATGAAAGCGTTAGTTCGCTTACCCTTCATCTCTTGCCAGTGAGCGCGTTGTACCTTCAGTGCGGCAAGCGAAAACAGGCCAACGTCGTACATCCAGTGATGGTGATTGCACAGCCATGCGAGGTTTTCTGGATCGTTGTTTGAAGCCTCGTGATCGAGATGGGCGAGCTCCTGACCGATAGTATGGCCGCACAAGCAGCACCCCGGATAGGGATAGGCGGCTTTCGCAATTTGCCTAGCCTCGCCTTGGTTCCGCACTCTCTTGATCATATGTAGCTCCCTTAGGAAAAGCTAAGCTATGCGCCGTACAGGATACCTTGGAATTACAGCTGCGGCTTCATCGTGTGTGATGACACGTTGGAAATTGCCGATCCGTTCGTCTGAAAGAGTATCTTCACCACAGAAGAGGACGGTGACCCAGTCATGATGCGGATTGACAGTCGGTCGCGTGGAATACGTTCTTGAGAAGCACTCGGCTCTCAGTGGATAAGCCTCAGGCTGTCCAAATTTAAATGCCTCGTACTCATGCTTGAACTCGACATGCATGGCCAAGACCTTGGCAGATCGAGAGCGGAGGAAGAAGATCGCGTCAGACTCTAAGCCTTTGCTACCTTCAATCCTGCAAGTGCAACGAGCATCCTTTCCACACCAGTAATTCGCCCAAAAAGGCTGCTTCATTTGGCCCTTCTGCCAACGCCTCTTACGCTGCTCATCGATGAGAATGTCAGCGCCACGATATTGAACCTCGGCTGACGTGCCGGCGACCAGCCAATCCCTGATCGTCTGTGAGGAGAAGACACCTTCTGCAATCGCGTCTAAGTATGGCTGGGCTGTTGACGAATATGGGGGCAAGGGGGCACTCCAATTATAGCTCGTAATTGTCGGTTCTTGCGCAGCCAAACTAACCTCAAGCTCCCTGATCTGCTCGATCAGCAGTTCTACGATTTCATCGTAGTCGGCTGGCGATAGCGTGTTCACGCCGGGCACGGCCATCTGGTCTCGGAGAATGGCCGCCATCAAGGCTTTGACGCTCATGCGTCCTCATCGGAAAATGGATCGTCATAAAATCTATCTGAAGTAGATGCCAAAGATCGCGGATCTGCAACGGCCGTAAAATTACGGGCGCCACGTAGCCGCGACGAACTTCGCAGTGCAGCACGGGTTGCCGAGTACCATCTTATTGGCGGACCTTCGCTTTGGGTACTTTCCGCATTGACGCCGATGTCGCAGGAATATCAACTCGGCGCCATGAAGGAAATGCAAGCCCAACTCAACCTGCTCCGCGCGCAAATCGCTGAATGCGAGCGACTTCAGATGGTTGCAAAAAATCAGACTAAGCGCGACCTATATGCGAGACTGCTCGTGCGCTACCGGGCCATCGCCACTGAGCTGGAGCATGCGATAGCAAATCTACCATCTTTCGACACCCTCCTACGCCGCACGACCCAAGAGTTGCTTCCTAAAGAGGAGAAGTAACGCCACGCACGACCGGCTAAATCATCTCAGGTTCGCGGAAGAACAAAGTGCGCCTCGGCCTTAAGTTCTGAATTGAGCGATGGGCCAATGCTGGCTTAGTAAACGCACTGTCGGACCCAGTAGCCACCGCTCACCCGTATCCACTGGCATGGGCTCGGCGGGGGCTCTTTGATGATCGGCCACCCGTGAATATCGATGTTTGTTGGCGCGGTGATGCCGCGCCAAAAGACAGCATTCGCTTCGGAGGAATGGAAGACCAAAGCTCCGGCGAAGCAGGTAGCGGCTACACAGCACAGCAGGAAACGGCTCATTTGTCTGATCCCGGTGAGACGTTGAACCCTTGCCGATGCTACGCGAGCCGCCGGGTTTTATCCACACCCACGACGAGCAGTCTGCCGCTTCGGGGGCACGCCCCAACGTACAGTTACCGACCGTTGGCGCTACGTTGCGTTGCCAAGTGCGCGTTTGTGAGATCGGGCGCCTCGCTCGAATTCGGGTCCTTCGAAACAGTTCGTTAGCTTTCTTGTGGCTAGCTGGGGGTGTGCCGATTACCGCCGATTGCGGCACATTGGAATGGGAATGCCGGCCCCGGCTGTTTACCCCAACCTGCGGCTGGGGCCGTTTTGAACTTTCGCTGCATCGTTCAACCCGGTCCATAACCATGTTTAGAGGCATTGCCATCGCGCTATTTGGAATGGGCATCTTTTCGCAGCTTGATCGAGCGTTCTTCTATGGCCGCCATACCGACGCCGCGCTCAAGCTTGCGCGGGAGATTGGCCGAGGCTTTGGGCTGTAGGTCCGCCGCGCTGCGCTGAAGATCGCGCGGGGACTACTTCTTCAACAGCAGTCCCAACGTTCGCGCCATGCGCCTCACCGATCCGGCGTGGCGGCCAAGTTCGGCGGCTATCCTCGATGTGCCAAATCCCTGCCGGGCGAGCCTGACTAATCGTCGGACCTCCTGCTCGGCCCATTGCTTTGGCTTCGGTGTTTTCATGATGCGGCGCTCACGTGCACCAGTTAACCAGTGAGCCGAGCAGCCAACACTTGGGAAATTTACGGGTGGGCTTCCTGCCTGAGGCCGGCCCTCACCGCTGAACGGCATTTTCGATGCTTGTCGGCTGACGGCCGTGCACCGGGCGTAGGGTTGCGTTTGCCACGACGCCGCTTGTGACCCTGGCTGTGTGGAAACGCAGCGGTGCTGGTATGATTCTCTCGTGATTCTGCGGGGGAATTGATGAGGCGCTTCGTTGCGGGGGCGGATCGTGGGCAATGGACGCTATTGCCCGAGTGCCTCGATGATTTCATTGACGAGAGCAATCCTGTTCGCGTGATCGACGTGTTTGTCGATGCGCTCGATTTGGCTGAGATGGGCTTTGAGGGGGTGGAGCCGGCGGCGACCGGCCTGCCGTCGTATCATCCCTCGGTTCTCCTGAAGCTTTACATCTACGGCTATCTGAACCGAGTGCAGTCGAGCCGGCGGCTCGAACGAGAGGCCGGACGCAATGTCGAGGCCATGTGGCTGCTGGGCCGGCTCGCACCTGATCACAAGACGATCGCGGACTTCCGCAAAGACAATGGCCTGGCGCTCCGCAAGGTATGCGCACGCTTCGTCGAACTCTGCCGTGAAATGGGTCTCCTCGCGACGTCGAGCGTCGCCATCGATGGCAGCAAGTTCAAAGCGGTGAACAACCGGGACAAAAACTTCACACGGGCGAAGGTGGAACGGCGGCGCGCCCAGCTGGAGGAGAGCGTCGCGCGCTATCTGAGCCAACTTGACACGGCCGACCGGCAGGAGCCGAGCGAGGCGCTGGCGGCGAAGGTGACGAGGCTGACCGAGAAGCTGACGAAGCTGAAGGAAGAAATGGGCAAGCTTGCCGTCTACGAGAAGCAGATGCTTGCGTCACCCGACCAGCAAATCTCGTTGACCGATCCCGACAGCCGCTCGATGGCGACAAGCGGCCGGGGCTCCGGCACCGTCGGCTACAACGTGCAGGTCGCCGTCGACACCGAGCACCATCTAATCGTGGCGCACGAGGTGACGAACAGCGGCTCAGATCGGGCACAACTCGCCAATATGGCCAAGCAGGCGAAGGCTGTTCTCGAGACCGAGACGCTCGAAGCCGTGGCCGATCGCCGCTACTTCAACAGCCCGGAGATCCTCGCGTGCCACGAGGCCGGCATCACGGTAACTCTGCCCAAGCCGCTGACGTCGGGTGCCAAATCGGAGGGGCGCTTCGGTAAGCAAGACTTTGCCTATTTGCCAGAGGAGGACGTCTATCGCTGTCCGGCTGGGGAGCGATTGCCGTATCGCTACACAAACGAAGAAGACGGCAAGATGCTGCGGCGCTACTGGACCACTGCCTGTCAAAATTGTGCGCTCAAATCGCAGTGCACGACAGGGCCAGAGCGGCGAATTACACGATGGGAGCACGAGCATCTGCTCGAGGCTGTGCAGCAGCGCCTTGACGCAAACCCAGAAGCCATGCGTCAGCGTCGGGAGACGGTCGAGCATCCGTTCGGCACGATGAAGGCCCGCATGGGAGCGACACACTTCCTCACCAAAACGCTCCTGGGCGCAGGCTCGAATAGCCCTTCCGCTGAGGGGTATCAAAATCGCCCCCTCAATATTCGGCATCCCCCTCCGAGATCTTGCTTCTCCATGATGACCGCACACGCGCCGGCATAGCCGTGCGTGGTGCACTGTCCTCTTGGAGTTCTCAAATGCCCGATCCGATGGCCGGTCTTCCCCCGCGCTTCCTGCGTACACCTGAGGCCGCGCGCTATCTTGGCCTGTCCGGCCGCACGCTCGAGAAACATCGCACGTACGGTACCGGACCGACGTATCGGAAGATTGGCGGACGTGTCGTCTACGCCGTGGATGACCTGAAAGCCTGGGCCGACCGCGGCGCCAAGACCTCGACGTCCGACCCCGGCAAGGGGACTGTGCTGCCGGCCAAGAAGCATCCCGCGCTGCGCCCGTATGCGGGCCAGGAACGTCGCTGATGTCAGCGTGAGAACAGTGATCATGCGGCGCAGACACCATTCCGAGCGCGAGCAGCTTGAGCTCTTTCGGGCGCTGCCCGGCGATCTTGCGCCTCGCGACGCGCAGGATCTGATGGCCTATCCGTTCTTCTCACTTGCAAAAACAAAGCGAACCGTGCCGATCGATTTCCGTGCCGGCGCGATCGCAATTCGTGTTGAAGCGGTGCCGGAACACGGCATGGCGACCATTTGGGATGCAGACGTTTTGATCTGGGCTGCGTCCCAGATCGTCGAAGCCCGTGACGCGGGCTTGAAGACCTCGCGCTTGATGGCTGCAACACCTTACGAGATCTTGACGTTCGTGGGCCGCGGCACCAGCGCGCGCGACTATGACCGCCTGAAGGCAGGTCTTGACAGACTTCAGTCAACGACCGTGCTAACGTCGATCCGCCAGCCGACAGAACGACGGCGACACCGCTTCTCCTGGATCAACGAGTGGAAGGAGACAGCCAATGCAAATGGCCGATCATTTGGGATCGAGCTGATCCTGCCGGATTGGTTCTACGCTGGCGTCATCGACGACGCGCTCGTGCTGACGATCGATCGCGCCTATTTCGAGCTCACGGGCGGGCTTGAGCGGTGGCTCTACCGCCTCGTGCGTAAGCACGGTGGACGTCAGGGTGGCGGCTGGAGCTTTGACCTTGTGCACCTCCATGCCAAGTCCGGCATCATCTCGCCGCTCAAGCACTTTGCTTACGACGTACGTCAGATCGTCCAGCGGCAGACATTGCCCGGCTATCAGCTCGTGCTCACGCGAGACCGGAACGGCAGCGAGCGACTGAACTTCGCGCCAACGCCTGTTGATCCCTTAACGGCACGCTTGCGCCGTCGCGGTCTCATTCCAACTTCGGAGGACAACCTGTGAATCAGCTCGTGCTATCGGGGACCGCAACCCTCGTGCTATCGGGGACCCGATCCTCGTGCTATCGAGGACCGGAATCGACCTTAAGGCCTTGTTTCTCCGCACTTTCCGGCCGCTCTAACTTTACTAACATACTGACACTAACTTCTTGTTGTGAATCAGTACGTTGTGAACAAGTCGGCCGCGCGTGCAACGAGGATGCCTCATGCATCCACTCTCACACGCGCAAAGCTTCGCTGCAATGCGATTCTTGTCGCCAATGCACGCGCGCCAACGCGATCGCGCGCAAGTCTACGCGATCACTGACGTCAACATCATCGCCTGGTGCGCGTCACATCCTTTTGCAGCCACTCGCTCGTCGAGGAGAACTCGCTAACATTCGTGGTTGGCACGACGGCCACCACAAGCCGGAATCTGAGGAGAGGGCGGTCAGGCTAACCAGCGCCGTGCTTGATGGCTTCAAACGCCGTCATGAAGCCGCCGGCAAGAAAAGTTGCGATCTCACCCAAATCCCCGTCTCCTCGGGAGACGCTGCTCCGCCGTGGCGGAAGGAAAAGGCGCGCGTGGAAGCGGCCGGGTCGCGGAGGCCCTTACATCGCCGCAGCGACCCGGCCGCGCTTGCCGCCGGCGCCAAACCGGAAGGTCGTGCCACTGGTCCAGATCTTGTGCAGCAGCACGGCGAGCGCGCGCGCCACGGCGGTTGCCGCGCGCTTCAAACCCTTCTTCCTGGCCAGCCGCAGGCCCCACAGCCGCAGCTTAAAGTTCTTCGGAATGCGCGTCAGGATCGCGATCGCGGCCTCGTAGAGCATCGCCCGCGTCAGCTCATCGCCGCATTTGGAGATGCTCCCGATCCGATCAGTTTGTCCGGATTGGTGGCGCCGTGGCGTCAAGCCGAAATGGGCGCCGACATTGGTCGACTTCTTGAATCGTGCGGGATCGTCGACGGTCGCGCGGAAGGTCAGCGCCACGAGTGCGCCAACACCGGGCACCGTCATCATCCGCCGCACAGCATTGTCGCTGCGCGCCGCTGCCAGCGCCAGGCGCTGCAGCTTTGCCAGCTGCAGCCGCATCGCGCTTCTAGCGTCCAGCAAAGGTGCCACAATGGCCTCCAAATCCCTCTTCCCGGCCATGATCTCGCGCACCCGCACGTCAAAGCGGCCGCCCGAGATTTCGCCGACCTTCAAGCCAAACGGGCGCAACAGGCCGCGGATCATGTTCTCCATATCCAGCACCTTGCCGAGCAGCGCCTTGCGTCCGACCAGCAGCGCCCGCAACGTTTGCGCGCGTTCCGATTTGACATGGACCGCAGGGAACCAGCCGGTCCGCATCATCTGCGCGATGCCCTTGGCGTCGTTGCGATCGGTCTTGTTCAGCATCGCGTTCAACGCCGCCTTGGCATGCTGGGTCTCGATGCAAGTCACGGGCAGGCCCTTTTAGGCGAGCGCCGTGTACAGCCAGGCGCTGTACGAGAACGCTTCCAGCCCGACGCGCTTCAGATGGATTCCCCACTCCGCCAGGAACAGCTCGATCGCGTCCGGATCGGTGTCGAGTTTCACCTCCCGGACGATTTTGCCGTCGCCATCCACCACGCAAACGTTTGTCGCCGCCAACGATACGTCGAGCCCTGCATAGAAGTCCATCGTTCGTCTCCACCGCCAACCGCCGGAACGCACCGCGCGTTCCGTTTGCGAATCGTTGCGAGGCATCATCGCCGCAATGCGGCCGCCGAGGGGGCACAAGTCAGTACCCCGGCTAACCAGAAATCCTTCGGATTTCTTCTAACGGAGCAGGCCGAAAGCCGCGTTGGCGGCGCTCGGCAACGGCAGTCCGATAGGCCCGCCTGCCTTTGCAGGCCACAGACTCTCTCCACCGAGCCCCAGGCTCACGGTTGCCAGCTCCAGCGTCGGGGAGCCGGCGCATGAGCGATCTCACGGAAGTGGAAGTGTTGTGGCTCGAGAAGCGGATCGAAAACCGCATTCGGTTCGGCCGCGTAGTCGAGGAACGCAAGATCGATCGTCACCGGCGTGTCCTATCATTTACGCCCGGCAGTATCTTTGCCTTCGTCCGTTGGACGTCCAACGACTTCGGCGCGATCATTTCGCGCATCGACATCTTGCGCGCGGTCGCACCGGGGCAGCGCTGCTCGACTGTACCGTATGTGAAGCCAGGCGGAGAGATTCTGCTGCGGCTCTCCGGTTGGCCAAAGGTCGAAAGCGTGCTGCAGATGGTCGGCGCCATTGAGTCGCTCGGCATCGATCCGGCTGACGTCGCGCCTGATCATTGGCATCACGTTCATAACCGCCTGTCCGTCAACGAAAACCCGCGTCCGTATACGAAAGCGCGCCATCAGGCCTGGCTTCACCGTCAGAGGATAATGCGATGACGGGCCGCATGAAGACGCTGACCGCGACGTTTGGGGCGGCTGCCGCGATCGTCGCGACGCTCGCTCTGGAGCCGCTTCCGCTCTACATCTGGAACGCATCCGCGAGCGTGCCGATCGGTCTCTACCGCTTACGACCGACGAAGAGCTTCCATGTCACCGAGCTAGTCGCCGTTCAGCCGCCCGAGCCGCTTGCGACCTTCCTCGATTTGAACGGCTATCTGCCGGTCGGCGTCCCCATGCTCAAGCGGATCTTGGCACTGCCAGGTCAGACGGTCTGCAGAATCGGGCTCACGATTTCGGTCGATGACATTGCAATGGGCGTGGCGCGGGATCGGGACGGACGCGGCCGGCCGCTGCCGAAGTGGCAGGGCTGTCGCGTCGTCGGAGACGGCGAGCTCTTTCTCATGAACTGGCAGTCTCACGACTCTCTTGATGGCCGATATTTTGGATTCTTGCCGGCGTCGGCAGTGATCGGCCGTGCGCTGCCCGTGTGGACGTGGGAGGAGTGATCGTGCGTGTTCCACGCTCTCACCCCGCCATTCCTCTGTTCGATCGATTGCGAGATCATTCCGCCGCCTCGATCAACGTCTGCAAGGCCGGCGCGTGCGGCGGCAGTCCAGGGCGGCCGCATGGCCGGCGCGAAGCGGCTTTACCCTGGACGGGCGCGAGCACGACGGCATGCTTGGCTCGGTCGGGCGTGCGTGTTTGGGCTGTCGTATCGCTGCTGCTTATTTTCGCTGCGTCGGACAGTGCCGCTCTAGCCCAGAGTGGGTCGGCGTCGGCTCAAGCGGTTGCTCGGGCAAGCAACCCGTTTGCAGCTTTTGTCCACGAAGCCTCGAATCGTTTTGCAATTCCAATTAACTGGATCGGTTCGGTCATCAGCGTCGAGAGCGCTGGAGACGTGCACGCCAAGTCGACAAAAGGCGCAATTGGATTGATGCAGATCATGCCGGCGACTTGGGCGGAACTTCGCGAGCGCTACGATCTCGGGAACGACCCCTACGACCCGCACGACAACATTCTGGCCGGCACGGCTTACTTGCGCGAACTGCTCGATCGGTATGGCTCGCCTGGCGTGTTTGCCGCCTACAACGCGGGACTATCTCGCTATGAAGAACATCTCGCAGGCGGCCCTTTGCCAGACGAGACGCGAGCATACGTCGCAAGTCTTGCAAATCTGCTTGCCATCGAACTGCCGCCGAGGTGGACCTCCAGCGGACAGTCATCAGCAGCTGCGACGCTATTCGTCACGCGATCCGATCTCATGAAAACGCGCGATCGGTTGCTGGCGCTCGTGCCGTTGAGCGGCGCCTCGACTGCAATCTCGGCGCCCGATGTTTCGCCCATGGTCCCTCGGCCAATTGGCGTGTTCGTCCCTCGATTAGATTCAGGAGTATCGCAATGACCAAGTGTGCGGGTTCGCAAGCTGATGGCGTATGGGCGATGCCTTCGGCCCGCGCTCTACTCGTCGCTTCGCTCCTCACCGAGCCACCCTCCGGGTGTCTCGGCCCTTCGGGTGACGATCGCTATCGCAAGCGCGCGGAAGCAGTGAGGGCTTCGCGAGTTGGCTGCCAAGTCGCTGCGGCTCTGTCGGGAACCGGCGACCGGGAGACCACGACGGCAGGACGGCGAGATAAAAGGGACTCGCCGGTCGAACCGCAAGCCATTGGCATGGCTTGGGTTCTGGCGTGCCGGTCGGTCGGCGCGCGTGCCGCGCCTTTCATTTTAGCGAATGCAATCAAGGGCGTTTGCGGCACCGTAGGTGCTTTTGATCGTTGGGAGGCCTTGCCGTGAGCGTGCGCGACAGCGACCTGCGCATTCGGCCGGGGCGCATCCGCAGTACCCGTGCGCCGAAGCAAAAGAGCT
Source organism: Bradyrhizobium sp. LMG 9283 (assembly GCF_045571415.1). Classification (NCBI taxonomy): domain Bacteria; kingdom Pseudomonadati; phylum Pseudomonadota; class Alphaproteobacteria; order Hyphomicrobiales; family Nitrobacteraceae; genus Bradyrhizobium; species Bradyrhizobium sp. LMG 9283. Next base: position 6,558,350 of record NZ_CP120691.1, on the reverse strand, counting down.
TCATCAACCAGGTGCTACGTGCCGCGAAGAAAGCCGGTCACACCTCGGGGCAGGCCGCGCCTGGCAGACGCTCTGCGGCTTATGGGCGCTCGACGTTTGGCCGTGGGCGCCTCGCCTTTAGCCGCGCCAGATTGTTCAGTCCGACCCGGCGCGTCGTGGTGAAGGCACGCGTGGTTCGTCACAAAGGCCGAGCCTTCCGTTCAGCACCGCTGACGGCCCATCTCTCGTACCTGAAACGCGACGGCGTGACTCGGACCGGCGACCGAGCCGAGATGTTCGATGCCGGCGGCGACCGAGCCGATAGCGCGGCCTTCGCTGAGCGCTGCAAGGACGATCGGCATCATTTCAGGTTCATCGTCTCGCCTGAGGAGGGAGGCGAGATGACCGACCTTAGGGCCTTCACCCGCGACCTCGCCAAGCAGATGGAAGCTGACCTCGGCACGCGGCTCGATTGGTTGGCTGTCGATCATTGGAACACCGACAACCCTCACGTCCATCTTCTCGTTCGGGGCGTCGATGAGGAAGGGACGGATCTCGTGATCTCCCGCGACTACATCAGACAGGGCCTGCGCTCACGCGCCGAGGAACTGGTCGCCATTGAACTCGGTCCAAAGCCGGAGCACGAGATCCGCACTTCGCTGAAGAGGGAAGTCACGGCGGAACGATGGACGCGGCTCGATCGGGAGATCCGGCTGGCGGCAGATGAGACCGGCTACATCGATCTTCGCCCAGACAATCCCGGCAGCTCCAATCCCGAAATCCGGCGCCTGATGGTCGGTCGCCTCCAATACCTGGAGAAGATGGGCCTTGCCTCATCCGCCGCACCAGGGGAATGGATGGTCGGACTCGAAGCGGAGCGCAGCTTGCGCGACCTCGGCATGCGCAGCGACATCATCAAGACCATGCACCGCGCCTTTACCGAGCGTGGGGAAGCGCGCGGCGTTGCCGACTTCGTCATTGAAGGTGGACAGCCGACGTCCCAGATTATCGGAAGGCTGGTCGGCCGTGGATTGCATGACGAACTGACCGGCGAGGCCTACGCCCTGATCGACGGAACAGACGGACGTGCGCACCATGTGCGCTTCCGAGGCCTCGAGGCTTTCGAGCACGCACCGCCGATCGGCGGCATCGTGGAAGTGCGACGCTTCGGTCAAACCGGCGATCCGCGGCCAACCGTGGTGCTGGCTACCCGTTCCGATCTCGATCTTGCCGATCAGGTCACTGCTAAAGGAGCAACCTGGCTCGATCACAGGCTGGTCGAACGCGACTCCATGCCGCTCGCCCTGGGCGGATTCGGCCGCGAGACCCGCGACGCCATGGAAGCCCGTACCGAGCATCTGATCCAGCAAGGCCTGGCGCGGCGGCAGGGCCAACGCATCATCCTGCAGCGCGACCTCCTGAACACGCTGCGCCGACGTGAGCTGGACGAGGTGGCAGCAAAGGTCTCTGCCGCCACCGGCCTGCCTCACGTGAAGGCCGCGTCCGGGGAGCACGTGGCGGGCACGTATCGCCAGCGGCTGACTCTCGCCTCGGGGCGCTTCGCCATGATCGACAATGGGCTCGGCTTCCAGCTCGTGCCCTGGTCGCGCGATCTGGAAAAGAAACTCGGAAAACACGTCACCGGTGTCGTGAAGGACGGCGGTGGCATCGAATGGGGCTTTGGTCGCAAGCGCGACCTCGGCCTCTAGCAGTCTCTCCTATTCAGTTGCGGAAGGGCGTTTGCGATGTCCGGAACCAAAATCCTCTGGGGACAGGTGATCGTCGTCGGCCTGATCGTTTTGCTGGCCATCTGGGGAGCAACTGAATGGACTGCCTGGCGGCTTGCCTGGCAACCGGAGCTTGGGCGACCCTGGTTCGAACTGTCCGGATTCAAGGTCTACTACCCGCCGGTCTTCTTCTGGTGGTGGTTCGTCTACGATGCCTATGCGCCTCAGGTCTTTGTCGAGGGAGCCTTCATCGCGGCGTCCGGGACCTTCGTGTCGATCGCGGTGGCGATCGGCATGTCGGTGTGGCGCGCGCGCGAAGCCAAGAACGTCGAGACCTATGGTTCGGCGCGCTGGGCTGATGCGGAAGAGGTTCGAAAGGCGGGACTTCTTGGTCCGGACGGTGTGGTGCTGGGCAAGCTTGAGCGCGACTATCTCCGCCATGACGGACCGGAGCACGTCTTGTGTTTTGCACCCACTCGGTCCGGCAAGGGTGTTGGGCTCGTCGTTCCTTCGTTGCTGGCTTGGCCTGGCTCAGCCATCGTCCACGACATTAAGGGTGAGAACTGGCAACTGACCGCGGGCTTCCGCTCGCTGCATGGCCGCGTCTTGTTGTTCGACCCCACCAACCCAAAGTCGTCAGCCTACAATCCGCTCCTCGAAGTTCGGCGCGGGGAGTGGGAAGTTCGCGATGTCCAGAACGTCGCTGATGTCCTGGTCGACCCCGAGGGCTCGCTCGATAAGCGGAACCATTGGGAGAAGACCAGTCATTCGCTCCTGGTCGGCGCCATCCTCCACGTCCTCTATGCCGAGGCGGACAAGACCTTGGCTGGCGTGGCGGCCTTTCTGTCCGACCCGAAGCGGCCGATCGAGGCGACGCTGAAGGCGATGATGACCACCGCGCATCTGGGCGAGCAGGGCGCCCATCCCGTTGTCGCATCTACCGCGCGCGAACTCCTCAACAAATCCGAGAATGAACGTTCTGGCGTCCTGTCCACCGCGATGTCGTTCCTCGGACTTTACCGTGATCCGGTCGTGGCCCGGGTGACCTGCCGCTGCGACTGGCGAATAACTGATCTGATCGCCGATCGGCGACCGACGACGCTTTACCTCGTCGTGCCACCCTCCGATATCTCGCGGACCAAGCCCCTGATCCGGCTAGTGCTGAACCAGATCGGTCGTCGCCTGACAGAGGATTTGCACGCCCGCGATCGCAAGCATCGCGTCCTGATGATGCTCGATGAGTTCCCAGCACTTGGGCGGCTTGATTTCTTCGAGTCCGCGCTCGCCTTTATGGCGGGGTACGGCATCAAGAGTTTCTTGATCGCGCAGTCGCTCAATCAGATCGAGAAGGCCTACGGGCCCAACAACGCCATCCTCGACAACTGTCACGTCCGCGTCAGTTTCGCGACCAACGACGAGCGGACCGCCAAGCGGGTTTCCGACGCGTTGGGCACGGCGACCGAGATGCGGGCGATGAAAAACTATGCCGGTCACAGGTTGAACCCGTGGCTGGGGCACCTGATGGTCTCACGGCAGGAGACGGCGAGGCCACTGCTGACCCCCGGCGAGGTCATGCAGCTTCCGCCGATGGACGAGATCGTCATGGTGGCGGGCACGCCGCCGATCCGGGCGAAGAAGGTCCGCTACTACGAGGATCGGCGGTTCACCGAGCGGGTTCTGCCGCCGCCCGATCCGGGGAGCGCCAGCCGGTCGTCGCGAACGGACGGATGGTCAGCGCTTGGACCGTTGAAGCCAACGGGAGGCCCTGACAAAACCGCGGAAGCCGAGGAAGACAGAGCGAACAGCGGACTTCGTCGTGAGCCCGAGCTTCCCGATCACGTCGCGATCGCCAAGGAGACGACCGAACCGACACCAGCAGAGGAATTCGCTGCCGTCCTTGACGATGACGAGGATGCGGTCCGTCAGTCCCGGCTCATACGCCAGCAGATGCGAGGGGTCGCCCGTCAGGTCGCCCTTGACCCGAATGACGGGATGGAGCTCTGACAGCTATGCGCGACCGGATGAACGTCTACTTTCCACCGGAGCTTCTGAAACAGATCTCCGACCTCGCCGATCGCAAGAAGCTTTCCCGGTCCGCGATCGTGGAAGCGGCGGTCGCTTCGTTTCTTTCACCGGACGGAGCCGACAGGCGAGAGGCAGCGTTCGCCCGTCGCCTCGATCGGCTGTCGCGTCAGATGCAGCGGCTGGAACGCGACGTGGGCTTGACGGCCGAAACCTTGGCCCTCTTCATTCGCTTTTGGCTGACGATCACGCCACCGTTGCCCAATGACGCGCAGGCGGCCGCGCAGGTAAAGGGCAGGGAGCGCTTTGAAGGATTCGTTGAGGCACTCGGTCGCCGTCTGCAAAAGGGACAAAGCTTTCTGCGCGAGATTCCAGAAGACATCCGCCGTCAGGAATCGGGAGACGAAATCTAGTGGCGGTCCAGGGTCTCTTTGATTCCCATGTCAAAGCCGAAGTCGACCGGCCGCTCGTGGCCCTTAGCCGAACGGCGCTGATCCCGTTGTAAGGTCGGCTATCAAGAGCAAGGCGGACGCGGCAGGAGGCTTGCGCCGACCGCCGCTTGTGTGAAGGGTTTCGGATGCCGGCCGCATGAGGGACGGCGCCGCGTATTCGGCGGTCGGCGTCCGAAAGCCTCCAAGGGAGGAAACCGCGCTTGAGGGAACGTAAGGCGTTGCGGCGGGCGCTATGGGGATTTGAGCGCCGCGGGCGAGCTGGCTGATTTGGATGGAGCCGTTGCAACGAGTTGTGCGACGGTGAAGCGGCTGACGAATGCGCGACGAATGGCATCGAACTCGACAGGTCGCCCGAGGATTTGCGTCGGCAGGCGGATGTCTGAGCGCGCTCCGCCGTGGCCGGTCGAGAGGCGGCGAGCGCGATGAGCTGATTTGCAGGATTGAGACGCGGTCATGAGGTGTCGATCCTGGTGCGGTTCGTTGGAGCTGTCGCCCGATGCCGCGGCGTTGCACCGCGCGCGAACACCTCGATGATGATCATGCGGCCGCCGCAGCATGGACAAGTCGGCTTGCTTTGATCGACGGCGGCAGGCTTGCCTTCAGGTCTTGCAACGGCGAGCAGCTGCCGCGCGCGGGCGATGTTGTCGGCGCAGGAGGTTTTGGCGAACAGGCCGTAGTGGCGGATGCGATGCAAGCCGCGTGGCAGCACGTGGATGAGGAAGCGGCGGATGAACTCGAAGGTCCCGAGCGTCATCTGCTTGTAGCGATCGCGGCCCTCGATGCGGTAGTCCTTCCACCTGAAGGTGACGCCACGCTGGTCGCAGGCAATCAGGCGGCTGTTGGCGATGGCAACACGGTGGGTGTAGCGCGACAGATAGGCCAGCACGGCCTCGGGCCCGCCGAACGGACGCTTGGCGTAGACGACCCACTCGGCTTTGCGCAGCGGCGCCAGGAAGGCTGCGAAGGATTGCACCTCGGCGAGATGAGCGTCATCGCCAAAGAAGGTCAGGCGGCCCGCTTGATGGGCGGCGACGAGCTTCTCCAGGAACAGCCGCCGGAACAGGCGGGAGAGCACGCGCACGGGGAGGAAGAAGCCCGGCCGGCAGGACACCCAGTGCTGGCCGTCGGGCGAGATGCCACCGCCCGGCACGATCATGTGCACGTGGGGATGATGGGTCAGCGCCGAGCCCCAGGTGTGCAGCACCGAGGTGATGCCGATCCTGGCGCCCAGATGCTTGGGGTCGGCGGCGATCGTCAGCATGGTCTCGGCCGAGACCTTGAACAGCAGGTCGTAGAGGACGGCCTTGTTCTGGTAGGCGATGTCGGCGATCGCTCCTGGGAGCGTGAACACCACATGATAGTACGGCACGGGCAACAGCTCGGCCTCGCGGTCGGCAAGCCAGTCCTTCGCGGCGGCGCCCTGGCACTTCGGGCAGTGCCGGTTGCGGCAGGAGTTGTAGGCGATGGTCGTATAGGCGCAGTCCTCACAGCGCGCGACATGGCCGCCGAGGGCTGCCGTGCGGCAGCGCTCGATCGCCGACATCACCTTGAGCTGGTGGAGGCTGACATGGCCGGCATGGGCCTTGCGCCATGCCGGGCCATGGTCGTGGAAGATATCCGCAACCTCCAAAGCCGGGCGCGACACCGCTTTGGCGTCAGCCGGGCGGCCGGATCTCCTTGAGCTTGAGCGCGATGTGCTCCAGCGGGCTCATGACCTCGCTGATCGTCTTGGTAGCGACGCGGGTATACAGCGCCGTGGTGTCGAGCTTGGCATGACCGAGCAGCACCTGGATCACGCGGACATCGATGTTCTGCTCCAAGAGGTGGGTGGCGAAGCTATGCCGCAAGGTGTGCAGCGAGACGCGCTTGTTAATCTCCGCCATTTGCGCAGCGGCATGACAGGCGCGGTTGAGCTGGCGCGTGGTCATCGGCTGGGCCGGATCGCGGCCCGGGAACAGCCAGCCCTGGGGGCGCGCCGCCTTCCACCAGGTCCGCAGCAGGTCGAGCAGGTATGGGGAGAGCATGACGTTACGATCCTTGCCGCCCTTGCCCTGTTCGATGCGGATGATCATGCGCTGGCTGTCGATGTCGGAGACCTTGAGCGAGACCACCTCGGTGGCGCGCAGGCCGGCGCCGTAGGCCACGCTCAAGGCCGCCTTGTACTTCAGCCCCGGCGCAGCATCGAGCAGTCGCGCCACCTCCTCGACGCTGAGCACCACCGGCAGCTTGCGCGGCTCGTGAATGACATGGGTATGCTCGACGATCTCGTGGCGCTTGAGTGTGACCCGAAAGAAGAACCGCAGCGTCGAGACGGTCTGGTTGATGGTCGGCACGCCAACGCCGCTTGCCGTCAGATGTAGCTGATAGCGGCGCACGTCCTCGAAGGTCGCCGTATCCGGTGATCGCCCGAGAAACGCGGCGAAGTTCTTGATTCTTTGCACGTAGTCATGTTGGGTCTTCGGCGCGAGCTTGCGGATTGTCATGTCTTCGATCATGCGCCGGCGCAACGGGCTCATTGCCTCGTCGGTCATGGGGATGCTCCTGTCTTGGGTGAAGGTTGCGAACCCCTCATCTCAAGACAGGACGCCCCGTCGCGCTATCGTCTTGGCTGTGTCGCCAGCCCCGGGGCCCTACCGCGCGAGCGGTTTAGTCCTCTGACCTCAAGCGGAGTTTGCGGCGCAGGCCAGAGAGCCGCTACCTGCTGAGGGGGTGAGAAGTAGGTAACTCGGTTATTTGGAGACGCGACCAAAAAGGCGCACGCTTCCCGCCATGGACGAACTCCTAGAACGCGCAAGACGCGCGATTGCAGACAGCCAAACACTCCAGCGCGAGCGCCAACTTCTCGCCGAAGAGCAACGATTTGAGCGATCGGAACTCCGGCGCGCTGTTCTCGAAAGTGCCATGGGGCGGGCTGAGGCTCTTCGCGACAACAGCCAGGCCTGATTGCCAGCTGGCTGTGGAACCAAATTAATCTGTGTTAGTTTTCCCCGATCACCGGCTGAGGCGCTGCCCGTAGGCGTCGGTGGCTGAGAGATGTTCGCGCTCCCGCCTGCTGCTGAAGGGGAGCCGAGCTGTATTGGGCACGCTCAAGATCACGACCTACTACGTCGAACGTCGACAACTCATCGCCTCTTTCGAAGCAGAGATGATCGCACGATCGCGCGAGCGGTTAGCCCGTTCGGAAGCGATGTTGCGCGAGCCCATTCCGTCGTTGTTTCTCGGCGGGCGTCCCTTCGTCCCTTGGCCAAGATCAGAGAGCTCAGCCCTGAGGGAGGGTCGAGCCTTTCTCAATTAGCTGTGCAGTAGGCTGCCCCGTTTAAGCTTGGGAATATGCGTGCACTTTGGTACATCATTACTGCTGCGCTGAAGCGGCGGAGGATTTCGCCGTGCAAAACCCAGTCCTGCTGATTCTCGTTGTCTAGGCCGAAGTCGCTATCCAAGAAGCGGTACACGAAGCCCTTTCCGGCGGTGGGTTCGCTGCCGAAATCCTCTCATCGGGCGAAGAGGCAGTTGCTCTCCTCCAATGCCATAAAGGCAAGTATCGCGCGCTTGTGACCGAAACCCACTTGCGGGGCAGGCTCAGTGGGTGGGAGGTCGCTCGGCGCGCCAGAGAACTCTTGCCCGAACTTCCTGTGGTCTACACGACCGGTCAGCGGGCCACGAATGGCCCTCGCAGGGGGTGCCGAACAGCTTGCTTTTGCAGAAGCCCTTCGCCCCTGCACAGGTCATTACCGCTGTGTCTCAGTTGCTCAACCAGACGCCGGCACCTACGTGAACAGCCGAAGGCTGGCGGCTCTCAGTAGACTCGGCCTGAGAGGAGTGAAGGCGACTGAACTTCACCCTCTGCCCATGACTGGCCTAGCGCAAGGCGCCGCGACGGCCGCTTCGGGGAGGTAAGGCGAACAAGGTCATGCTACGTACCAACGGCAGCCGTTGACGCTTACAGACGTTTGCGCTCTCAGCTTGGACGGCCCTTTGGAACGTCTGAGGGTCCTGGCGGTTGGTCGCGACACTCTTGCCGCGGAAAGTTCAAAGTGTGCGATCCCACAACCGACGAGAACCGGACTCCGCTCAAACTGTTTGCCTTCAGCCCTCACGATCTCTGTTGAGAGCCGCCAGGGCATGGATGGCCCGTCAGAATGACATCCCGAGCCTGCCCGAAGCGATGACGCGCTTAGTGCATCTGGGTCTTGCGTCGGACGCTCATCATGATCAGCAGCAACGGCGGGCCAGGAAAATGGCGGGCGACACAATTGATGGCATCGGCGATGCATCTGCAACAGTCGATGATCGGGAAGATCGCAAGCGCGATTTGCTCGACGGACCCGAAGAGTTCCAGCGGCTGCGCGTAGACAGGATCAAAGGCAGTAAGGCGATCCCAGATTAAGTCGACAGCAACCAAATTTACGTCCGGATCAGCCGGTGACAAGGAGGAAGGCTATGAGACCGCATTCTCAATCGCATGTCGCGGATGAAGCGAATAAAGTATTCAAACCGCCCCGGAAGGAAGCGACCGAGTACGAGAAGGCGGAACAGAGCTTCCGAGCAAATCGAGAGCGACTGAAGGCTGAGCGCTTAGGAAGAGAGGCGGAGGCCCAAACCCAGACCAGTAGGCTGTCTTAGATCGCAATTACTTCGACATCCGCGATGGCGAGTTGGAGTTCATTGGTCAAGGGAGCCGAGATAGAAGCGGCGCTCTCGCTTGCCGACATTGCGGTGAGCTTGACCCTTCGCCGACAGCAGGGTGTGACCGTCGGAGTCCACGACGCAAGCGGCCCAGTTCTGAGCGGGACCTTCATTTACGAAGGAGTTCGCCCGATCAGTTGAGCAGCGGCAGAGATACTGAGATAGCCAGCCAGATCAAAGCATTGAAAGCATGACAATTCCATCTTCGAGCTCTCCCGACGCCAGGCGTGCCCGTGCCATGCGCTCGAACTCCGTCCGGTGCTTCTGCAGATAGCTGAACGCTTGCTTCTGCGTGTTGAATGTCGTGGCAAGTCGACACATGTGCCGATTTGGGCCCGACGCGAGAAAGAAAGTGATGGTTCCGTGGTTTGGCTTGAGTCTAAGCACGATCTGCTCTCTCCGGCATGTGATCGGCCCTTTCAAGTTCGGCGGTAGCGCTGAAGGCGACTACCGCGCCCGCTTCTTGGGCGTCGACGCCGGCAAAGCTATCCGAGCGGCTTCATCCGCCGCTTCCTTGGCCTCGCGCACCTCGCGCAGCCGCGCCATGTTGCTGCGGATCTGAACAGCCTGCCTCTCGACCTCTGCCAATGCGCGCGCGCCCTCTTCAGCCGCCAAACGCTTGCGGTCGGAACGTGCGATGCTCTCCGGGGACGGCTCTGCCGATTTCCTGGCGCTCATTGCTCGCAGGCCTCCGCCACGGACAAAACCCGCTCAATCCGAAGATCGAGCGGGCAGGGGGACCGTTTCAGTACATCCGTGAAACGGCGCCACGATATCAAGCCAGCGAGAGATTCTCCGCGCTGACTTTGCCTCGCATCTTGTCGGTCTTGATCTCGAAATTGACCGTTTGACCCTCTCCGAGACCTGCAAGACCAGCGCGTTCGACAGCGCTGATGTGAACGAACACATCGTTGCCGCCGTCGTTCGGCTGAATGAAACCGAAGCCTTTTTGGCCATTGAACCACTTAACAGTGCCTGTCGTCATTTTCTTCTCCAAAGCGCGCAAGCGCGTGCCGCGCGACAATCACGCGGTTACCTTCAACTTCGTCGATGTCTTTGGAAAAGGAGCCCGCAGGCGCATTCAACAAGGCACAGCGGCAAATCGAACAAGCTCAATGTATATCACATTCGCGAATTTGCAAGGACGCAAGTCAATTTGTTTATGCGAGAGGCAACCTGGTGTTGCGATCGAGCCGCTCCCGCGCCTCCGACTGCAAGCAAGGCGTTATCGATTGACAGGGCTGCGCGGGAGTGGTCACGTCGATCTCACCAAGCTGCATTGCTGTGACGAGCCGAGCGGCTTATCGGAGCCGCGACAAGCGTCGCCGCCAGTTTCCTCAGAAGTCCAATGAAGCTCCTGCGCAATCGGCTGCCAGCAGGACTTGTCGCATTCGCAGCCCGCAGCGAGGAGGATCAATTTGCAGGTATTAGTAAGAGACAACAATGTCGAGCAGGCCCTCCGTGTTCTCAAGAAGAAGATGCAGCGCGAGGGCGTCTTCCGCGAAATGAAGCAGCGGCGTTCCTATGAAAAGCCGTCCGAGAGAAAGACCCGCGAGAAGTCCGAAGCCATTCGCCGGGCCCGCAAGCTCGCCCGGAAACAGGCGATTCGAGAAGGCTTGCTGCCCGCGCCGCCGAAAAAGAAGCCGTTCGAGCGCAAGCCGCCCTTGCCGGAGATCAAGGCACGAGCGGAATAGAGGATGCCGTTACCGAGCATGTTGCTGTGCTCTGAAATCAATGCCGCGCAGCACGATGCCGGGCGGCGTGCCTTCGAACTCATTCGCGCGATACTTGCTCGCCGCACATGCTTCGATACGATCCCGCAGGCGGGTGAATTGGGCTTCCCGCTGCTCGGGTCTGACTTGCGGCCCGCCTTCGAGGTGGTCCATCGCAGCGGTTGAGATTGCGCACGGGATCTCTTTGGCCCCGTCGTGCATCGAGAACCGAACAATCATCCGGTCGTATTCGTGTCCGATGAAGCGGCCGCTGGTTAGTGTCATGGGGTACTCCGTTAGTCTGATCACGTGTCGGCATGATCGGGCGTTCAAATCACCGACCGTGACGGGGCCGTCACTCCCACCTGAATGTCACGGGTCACCAAGCAGGCCGCGCTCGTTCTCCTCAGTCCTCCCCCGATAACCGGACGAAATCGTCGAACAGTGCTGCCACTAGTGCGCGGTGGCGCGTGTCCTCGGCGGGCAGGCTCGCGGCATAGAGGTTAAGCAGATACCGCGCTTTGGCTGCGGCTTCGGGCCATGACGCGGCTGCCACTGTCAGCAGGCGGTTCTCCAGGTTGGCCTCGCGCTCACGCAGCTCGCGCATATTGCTCTCAACGTCGGCCAGCGCTCGGCGCAAATCGGTCGCCTTCTGCGCAGCCATGCCGCGATGCTTGTCGAGATCGACAGTGTGGTCAGTCACTGGTGACACCCATATCCCTGTTGAGCCATGCGCGCTGACTGATCCCTGCCTGGACGACCATGCTCCTATGGTCCGACAATAGCCAGCACTATCCTCATCCGGCGGTAAACGACGTGGTCACGGCGCGACCGTCGCCACCGCCGCATTTAGCGCTCGCTAAAGGCTCAGCGGGGGCGTAGGGTCGCTGCCATCACCGCACTTCTCAACGGCTTCGACCGGTGACTGAGGGTCACGTGTGCTCCCGCCGAGGGCCTCGCAGGAGCATTCGATGCAGCGTTTTCGTCTTTCGGAATGGATCGTGCCGCCGGTGATCGTTCCCTTGTTTCTTCTACTTCTCGTCTGCGGAGCCGCCATCCTCAATGGCTAGGGCAACACGCGTGCCGTATCTGGTCAGCGGGACCAACGAATACGGCAGCTCCAATCTCGGCCGCGGCACTGCATCAGTCGCGCTGCGCCTCGCACGGAAACTGCTGCGCGAGGGCTACATGGACGTCAGGGTCTGCACTCCGCGGGGCCGCGTGCTGCAGTCTGATGAACTCGACGAACTCAAACCACCAAAGGAGAGCGACATGGCGAAGGGACAGCAACGCGGCAATCGCGAAGCCAAGAAACCGAAAAAGGAAAAGGTCAAAGTGATCGCCGCGGCGCCGAGCCGCAAGGAAGCGGCTTGGCAGCCTGATTTCGGGCCTGCAAAGAAAAAGTAGATAGAGCCGAGCAGACAAATCCTATCGCGCTAGTCATGCGAGCGGATCACGGAACTCATTGCCCACGCGTCCTTCATTGGCTCCGATGGCAGGTCAACCGTTAGGCGACAGTGTGTTTTTGGGCTTCTATCGGCTCGGCTACCGTCCGCATTCAGAAAATAGGAACGGCTCGTCGAGGACTCGCGTTGGCCCTGCCATTGGTACTCTGCCCAGGAAAACTAAATGCAGAGGCAGCGCTGTATTGTATTGGGGGCTTTGTTCTCGATCGCTCTGATCGCGGGGATCTGCACTGTGGCTCTGCCGAAAGCTTGGTTTGAGCATGGAGGCGTGCCGCACTCCGATCCATCTATGCTGCTGGTGTCTGAGAACAGCCCATACATGCGGAACGAGCGCTAGGTACTCCAGATCCTCCTCGCCCACGCACTCTCTGTGTGTGCCGCCGTTTCCCCGGTCATCAAACCTAAGCGTACGGCGGCACGTTCACGAGGGTCCCTATCAGGCGGAGGAGGGCCTGATGCTCCGGTCCTTTCGGCTCGCTGCGCAAAAAATCGCCGAGTTCGATGTGTGTCAGTCGGCCGCCAGAAGGCGCATTTGGCTGATGAATGACGAACGCATGGCCATTGGCGGGCTCGCGCCCGAGAAACCAGGCATCGCCGTTGGTACTTCGATAGAGCTCACGTCGTTCGCTCATCTGAGGCTCCCTGTAGGGGCTCGTTTATAGTCATTCGGCCTTCCCGAACCGTTTTCGTTGTTGCCGATGGCGGATCACACCAGGGGATACATTTCAGCTAAGACCGATTCCTCTGCTTACCTCGCGGACTTCTCCCGGCGCGAGGCTGCCGGTTAAGGCGAGTGCCGCAGCTTCGTCGCATCCGCCGACCCGTCCACGATCGATCACTTTGGCAGTCCACCCCTCTGGGATGGCATCCAAGACCAGTTGAACGGCCTCTTCCTCCGTACCGGCCGCTAACCAAAACCGGCACTCGCCATCGTCAGTGCAGAAGATGCGCTTCCATGCATGTGAACAGGCTGACGCATGCTTGGTTGCTATCTACGCGCTTGCTCGCGCCGCAGCGCCCGCTGTCCTAAACCAACACCACAACACGTCATCAGGAACGGGGATGCCTTGAGCTATTTGAGCCATACCCCTGCAAAGAAACAGGTGACTTCCCTTGACCAAGGCTCAGCCAGACAACACCTCGGGCCTTTCGTTCGGCAGACGCATCACGAACCATTGCAAGAATGCGCTCCTTAACTCTGCGGATGTCCGTCTCTTCAGGGAGATAGACCATGTTTGATCCTACCCTCCCCAGCTGAGCTGAATTGCGAGGCTTGCTTTTTTAACATATGTTAAAGTAGGGCAGACGGCCGTGATACCGACATGCCTTACGACAAAGAGGCTTTTGCGAGTTACTTGCGACGGAAGCAGGAGCGCCACCGCGCGGCCGAAGACATGACCCGCCGGATGATCGAGCGCTCAGTAAAGCAGATTGCCCACTCCAAAGAACTGCTTTCGAAAGAAGTACCGAAGGTTTGGCACCCCGAGCGCCGGAACACCACGTATCCTCCATTTGCTCAAAGACCAGCTAACTTGGATCAAGAAATGTCGATTGCTACTGGAGGGCCATGGGCGAATTAAACCTATGATGTGGCACAACAGCTGCGACGCAGCCATTATCCGAAACATGATCGACCGACTCTTCGCACGTGCCCAACTCGCCATTGAAGAGAGCCGAAGCCTCCAGCAGTTGAGGCGCTCGCTCCACGAGCAGAACGAATACCAGCGCGGCCAGCTTCGTAGGGCCGTGCTGGAAAGCGCCTCAGGTCGGAGCGAGAGCAAGGCTTACCGCGAAAACAGAGAGTAAGGCGGCCTCATTCTGACGGCTTGGCAGCTGGTGCGGCAAAGATTGCTCAGCCTTGGTTCACGCCAACGCTGACAGATTACCCGCCGGCGCCGCAAGGCAAGTTGCACCTGTCGGTTCCTAGGCCGCGCCTGAGAGGCGATAGCTGTCCTGAAGGACCGCACTTCTACCTAGCAGCCGGCGGCTTCAACGGCAGAACCAGGCTCCGCGTTGCAAAGTGCCGGTACTGGTTTCAGCACCTCCATGGACGCTCGAACAGATGGAACCTAGCCGATCCCATCGAGCGGTTAGTCACCAATTCGCAGGTCTTTTGAAACATCTCGGCTTGTAGGGCCTTAGTTCGCATCGCCGGTCTGGGTACGTGCCACACGCGGGCGGGCGGCGGAGAGATGCGCCCTACCGCCTTTTCTTGAAGCGGAAACGTCGAATGTGTGCCAGATGTGACGCGGTCGATCTTCAGTTAGTCGATCATAATTCCGTGCTCGATCGCGCGACAGAAGTGCTCGCGCAGACGCTCCTTCGATACGACATCAGTGAACTGGCGGACGAGAAGGCGATCCTTCATTCGGAGCATCGGGTTTCAGCCCGCTATAGAATGTTAGCTCACCATTTGGAGGCTGCCTCGTCTCTCACCGAGGAATTGGGCCTCGCAAAGGCAGACGTTGATGCTGCGAGGGAGCGTTTCGGCCGTTATCTGACTTGAAGCAAGCGGCCAAAACAAAATCGAACGACCTCAGCCGCGACGTGATAACGACAGGGATGAAGACTTCCCTCATCGTCGCACTACTCATCCTGTGGTCGTCAGTCACGGCGGCTCAGACACCCATCTCTAGGTCAAAGCCGGATGACGAGTCCGTGCGGGACCAGATCAAGGCGGCCCGCGCGAGGGACAAAGCCGAAGAGAGGGCCGATCAATCCAAGAGGCCTTGGGATCGCGACAGTGCGGGAAAGCGTCCCTGGGATGCACCGGTGTCGTCGGATAACCCTCACGAGCTGAGTTCGGCATCGTTGCATGGGTCGCGGGATCGTGCCCGCTCGGGCGTGCCAAGACACTCGCCGATCCTGAAGCGGAACGATAACTCGGTGCGAAGAGCCCTCGTCCCGCCCAAGCTCTTACGAGCGGACCTGAACAATCGTCTTGCCTTGGCGCCGCTGGGCCGAGTTGAAGGTGGCGACCGCGTCCTCGAGGGAAGAAACCTTTCCGATGTTTGTCTGCCGGTCGGCCGCGCGTCCTGTTCCTATGACATAGGCGCCAGCCTCTCGTGCGAGTTGAACGACCATAGAACCGACCGCGCCGGCCGCACCATGGGCAAGCACGCTCTGGCCTGCCTGAAGACGGCCGTGCTGGAAAAGCCCCTGCCACGCGGTCAAGCCCGAGATCGGCAAACTCGCGCCGACCTTAAAATCGACATCACCCGGCAATGGCGCCAGATTGCGCGCCTCGATCGCAATGTATTCGGCGAGCGTGCCATCGCGATACCAGTCGGCAAGGCCGAACACGCGCTGTCCCACCGACAGTCCCGTCGTGCCGTAGCCAAGCGCGGTGACGATGCCGGCGAACTCGTGCCCAGGGATCGACGGAGTTCTGTCCTGCTCGCGACGATCGGTCCACGTCGAGGGCCACTCCAACTCCGTCGGAACGAATCCCGATGCATGAACCTCTACGATAACGTCGTTGATCGCTGGTTGAGGTTCGGGCCGTTCCAACAGCTTCATCCCGACCAATCCGGCAGCCTGGTCCGTCACAGTAATCGCTTTCATCTTCGACTCCCTTATGTGTGTGGTGTTTTTCAGTTTCCGAACTTCCCGATCTGCCAACCGAGAGGACCGTGCTCAGATCGAGCCGGCCGGTGCCACCGTGGGGAAGTCCTTGTCGGGGTTGAACACGTTGTTGAAGAAGTTCGTCAGCGAATACATGGCCACAAGCGCGACGATCTCCATGATGTTCGCATCGGTGTAGCCCGCATCGCGGACGGCTTGCAGATCGCCGTCCGTGACGTGGCCACGGCTCTCGATGATCTTGCGTGCAAACCAGACGGCGGCATCCCGCTTCGGGTCCTTGGAATGACCCTTTCGGGCGAGAACAATGTCCTCGGCCGACAGCTTGGCCATATGCTCCGCCGTGAAGCTGTGCACCGTCAGGCAATAGTTGCAGCCGTTCACTTCGGAGACCGCAAGGCCGATGCTGTCGCGCGTCTTGACGTCGAGCGTCTTGCTCAACGAGCCGAGCAGCGCGGCCCATGCGTTGAACGCGATCGGACTTTGCGCGAAGGTCGCCATCATGTTTGGCGTGAACCCGATGTGCTTGGTGAAGATATCGAGGGTCGGTTTCGAAGCAGCCGGCACGTGTTCCGGCTTCAGAGCGGCAGCTCTTGCCATGATATTCTCCTTGGATGATTGAGTTCGGGGTTGGTCAGGCGAAGTGCAGCACGTCGGCCACGGGCAGGCGGGGCTTCTGCGGCCAGTTGCCAGGCCGCTCCGGCCCGACGGTCAGGAGCATGACAGGGATCTCGTGCTCGGCCAGGCCGAACTCTCGGTGCACCGCCTCTGCATCGAAACCGATCATCGGCGTCGAACCGAGGCCTAGCGAGCGGGCCGCATAGACAATAGCTGCGGCGCCGAAGGTCGCGGAGCGCACGGCCTCGTCGCGCTGGCGCTGCGGATGATCGTCGTAAAGACCGCGAGCAGGTCCTTCCCATTCCGGCACCATATGTGCCGGCATGATTCCGGCTTCCACGACCGGCGCGAGGCGCGCAGGAACGGTGCTGGCATCGGCCAACTGGCCCACGATGATGAAGGTCACTGCTGCTTCGGTGATTGCGGGCTGATTCCAGGCGATCGGAAGCAGCCGCGCCTTCGCTTCGCTTGATCGCACGGCGATGAAGCGCCAGTTCTGCAGATGGAAGGATGTCGGCGCTGAAGTACCGATCCGTACCAGGTCACGGATCTGATCGTCGCTTAACGTGGCGGTCGAGTCATAGTACTTCGCAGCACTGCGGCTCAGAATGTTTTCGATGACGGCATTTGTCGGAAGCTTCCCCGCGAGCCAGCGGGAGGTTTCGCGATGGGCAGCGGTTGTAGCGGTGTTGTTCATTGGGTGCTCCGTTATCAAGTGATGACAGAGCCCAACTTACCGACGGGAATGAGCATTTCGAGCCTCAATCTGCCCAATTTGATGCTCAAAAGGATCAATCTGACGACGCCCCAGCCTCATCGCCATTGTGCGCCAGTCGACGCCATTCCCCTGGCGTCATCCCCATCCTCTCCGCAAACACACGCCGGAATGCCGAAACCGATTGGTAGCCGACCGCTTCGGCCACAGCTTCCGTGCTGATCGCCGGCTTCTTGAGCTCGTTGGCGGCCATGCTCATGCGAAGATCGCTCAACAGATCGAGGGCGGAGCGGCCTAACTTGTCCTGAAATTGGCGCATGAATGTAGCGCGTGACATGCCGCACAAATCGGCCAGTTCGGGAAGTTTCCAAGGTCGCGTCGGATCAGCGAACAGCGCCGCAATGGCCGGTGCCAATCTCGGATTGCCAGCAAGGGCCAACAAGCCCTTGGTCGATTTGCCGGCTTCGCTTGCGGCGCGGAGAACCAGAGTGAACAAGACCGAAGAAAGCGCGTTCAAAATGGCGCGACCTCCCGCTCTGTCACCAGAGGACTCCATTCGCATCAGGCTGACCAGTCCGGAAAGTTGACTCGATGCCGACGCGATGTCCTCTTCTCCGCGGTTTTTCAGAGCCCGCACGACCAGATTTGCTGGCAGGTAGTTGCGGATTAATCGATCGTGGGGTGGCACGACGAAAAACCGTCCGCACAGCAGATCGAGTTGCTCACCCGGCTCATCGTTCTCGCTCAACATCCATCCTGCGGAGCCCCAGCTTTGGTGCGTGCTGACTGGCGTCTTGCCGCTGCCGTCGTGCAGAACATGCGCTGAACCGTGAGGGAGCAGCACTATATCCCCGCTCCCAAGCTCCTGCACTGTTCTCGAACCAGGGTCCTCGAAAATGGCCCGGCCCTTGACGATGACATGGTAGGGGATCTCGTTCGCCGCTGCCCTGGGCCAGATGACACGCCATGGTGCGCCGTAGGCGCAGCGGACCTCGAGTTGGCCGGTCACGGCGACGATTTGCAGGAGATGACTCAACCAATCGACTTGAGACACATAAGACCTCGAAAACGTGGGTCGCCGGCGCAGCATATCAATTTAGCGACGCGTTGGCCCAAAGGCTTTGCGTTCCGTCCTCATTGATTGCAGCGACGAATGCCGGCATGCTCATTGCTGATTGCCTCTATACGGCAGTGAGTTCAGTCATCGTCAATACCCACTTTGGACATGGGTGCTCAGGACGCCGCACGAGGTCCGCCGGCGCGAACTCTAACTTTGAGCGGCCTCTATCTGGTCGACTGCGGCGCCCCCGTCTTGCCGGATGGGCGATGCCGGTCATCGTTCTTTACGGGCGCGTCACTAGCAACGGCCGCGGTAGCCATCATCGAAATCCTGAGAGGAGGGAAGGCGTCGGCTTGCGCCCCCCAGCGCGCATGCACCAATCTCCGGTTGATTGTCCCTTTGCGGGGGTAGAGCGGAGCTGATGAATTTGTCGATTCGCGCCCGAGCAAAAATCACATCGGCCTTCCTTTTTCTACGCCAGCCTACCATGGCAACAATTTAGCCAAGCGCACAAAAGGCTGGCCGCGCTATCGGCTCGCACGAGCTGACAGCAAGAGGGGCCTGCATGCAAATTTCAAAAGGATGGCGTGGAATTGCGCGCGTTTTTCTCCCTTTTGCTGCTGGATACTATCTTTCGTATCTGTTTCGAACGATCAACGCTTTGATCGCCAGTCATCTCAGCTCGGATACCAGGCTTGGGAGTGCCGACCTCGGGTTGCTCACGTCAGTCTATTTCCTTGTTTTCGCGGCGGCTCAGATCCCCGTCGGCATCTTGTTGGACCGATTTGGTCCGCGTCGCGTCCAGAGTGTTCTGCTCTTGCTCGCCGCAGCGGGCGCCGGACTGTTTGCAGTATCGACCGGATTCCTGTCACTCTTGCTCGCACGCGCAATGATCGGGCTTGGCGTGGCGGCGGCACTGACAGCAGGTCTGAAGTCCATCATCCTTTGGTTCCCCAGGGAACGTGTTGCCTTGCTTAACGGCTACATGATCATGCTGGGCTCGCTAGGAGCGGTGACTGCTACGGCTCCCGTCGAATACCTACTCGCTTGGATGGGGTGGCGGCAGCTTTTTGAGATCTTGGCGGTCGCCACCGGTGCGACGGCCATTCTCATTTATGTCGTGGTGCCCGAACGAGGCGCCGTCCCATCAACCGCGCGCGCCACCCTTGGCTCCGTTTTCGGCGACCGACGCTTCTGGCGCATTGCCCCGTTGTCGGCGACTTGCGTTGGATCAGCTTGGTCCCTGCAGGGATTGTGGGCATCGCCGTGGCTGACAGACGTAGAGGGGCTCGACCGCGCAAGTCTCGTCCGACAGCTTTTCATAATGTCGATCGTCTTGAGCGGCGGTGCCTGGCTGTTCGGTATGGCGGTCCATTGCATCAAACGAAGGGGAATCGGGGCGGAGACGATTTTAGCGACGAGTGCAGTGCTGTTTATGGGCGCCGAGTTGGCCTTGATCTTGCGAGCGTCTCTGCCGTCCATCTTGCCATGGTCCGTTGTCGCAATTGTCGGAACGGCAACCGTGGTCAGCTTTGCGGTGATAGCGGATTACTTTCCGCCGGAGCTTGCTGGTCGTGCCAATGGCGCTTTGAACGTCTTGCACTTTGGTTGGGCATTTCTGGCACAATACGCGACAGGCCTGATCCTGGAGCAATGGTCTGCGAATGATGGCCATAGGAGCGTCCAGGCCTATCAGGTCGCGTTCGGCGTCAACTTAGCGCTGCAGATCGCCGCTTTGGTCTGGTTCTCGCTGCCTTGGGGCCAATACCTAGCTTCACGGATAAGGCCAACTCCGTTTTTTGTGCCGGCTAATGTCTTCGATGTTGTCGAGTCAGTGAGCTCGTATGAGAATTCGGTGGTACTCATACCCGCGGATGATGATGCCGAGTGGTGAGCAGTAACTCGCAGCGAACCGATACGATTGACTAGGCCTCCGAGATCAGTTCTCCGTCTTTCTTTTTCTACGCCAGCCTACGATCACCGAAAGCACTTGTTGCGCCAAGTCCGTTGGTGCCTTTTCTAATCATCCCCATCTGAGGGGCCCCCTGCGGACGCCCTCATTCGGTGGGGCGACGGTGGCAATCCATTCCATTCAATCGGAAGCGAGTTCGCGCGGTGCGCGAATGCTGCGCAGCGCGCTCGGCTCTGCGATTGTCGGCTACCTCGAAGACGAAGCGATCATCGAGGTTATGCTCAACCCAGATGGGCGACTGTGGATCGACCGGTTGTCCAATGGCCTGATCGACACAGGCGAAACTCTGTCGGCGGCGGATGGCGAGCGCATTGTTCGTCTGGTCGCGCATCACGTAGGCGCCGAGGTGCATGCCGGCGCGCCACGGGTTTCGGCCGAACTGCCCGGAACAGGCGAACGCTTCGAAGGTCTCCTGCCTCCGGTGGTTGCCGCCCCGGCCTTTGCTATCCGCAAGCCCGCCGTCGCCGTGTTTACGCTCGACGACTACGTCGCCAAGGAGATCATGACCTCGGAGCAGGCCAGGATCCTGAAGAGCGCGGTCGCTGCACGGAAGAACATCCTCGTCGCCGGCGGGACATCTACTGGCAAGACAACATTGACGAACGCGCTCCTGGCCGAGGTGGCAAAGACTGCCGATCGGGTCGTGTTGATCGAAGATACGCGCGAACTTCAGTGCAAAGCGCCCAATCTTGTAGCGCTCCGGACCAAAGATGGCGTGGCCACGCTATCGGACCTCGTTAGGTCTTCGCTGCGCCTGCGTCCTGATCGCATCCCGATCGGTGAGGTCCGAGGTGCCGAAGCACTTGACCTCCTCAAGGCCTGGGGCACCGGTCATCCCGGCGGCATCGGCACAATTCATGCGGGTAGCGCGCTCGGTGCGCTGCGCCGGCTCGAACAACTCATCCAGGAAGCCGTCGTCACGGTTCCACGTGCCCTGATCGCTGAGACCATCAACCTCGTCGCCGTCCTTGCAGGCCGCGGCGCTGACCGCCGCCTCGCTGAACTCGCCAGCGTAACAGGGCTTGGTGCCGCCGGCGACTACAACCTTTCATCAGCAGGAGACTGACATGCGTCAGCAATTTCGTTTTCTTCGAGGTGCATCGCTAGCCGTATTCGGCATGGCGCTTTTGGGAGCGGCGCCGGCATGGGCGGCTGGCTCGAACATGCCGTGGGAGCAGCCACTCAATCAGATCCTGCAGTCGGTAGAAGGTCCGGTTGCCAAGATCATCGCCGTCATCATCATCGTGGTGACCGGGCTCACGCTCGCGTTCGGGGACTCGTCAGGTGGCTTCCGCCGGCTGATCCAGATCGTTTTCGGTCTGTCGATCGCGTTTGCCGCCTCGAGCTTCTTCCTGTCGTTCTTCTCCTTCGGCGGCGGCGTGGTCATCTGATGGGTGATCAGGTCGCAGGCTTTGTCGTGCCCGTTCACCGCGCGCTCACCGAACCGATCCTGATGGGCGGCGCGCCGCGATCGGTCGCGATCGTCAACGGCACGCTTGCCGCAGCCCTGGGGCTCGGACTTCGGCTCTGGATCGCGGGTCTCGTCCTCTGGTTCATCGGCCATATGGCCGCCGTCTGGGCCGCCAAGCGCGATCCTGCCTTTGTCGATGTGGTGCGCAGGCATCTGCGCATTCCCGGCCATCTCAACGCCTGAGCTCTCTACCATGATGAACCTTGCCGAATACCGCCATTCCAACGCGCGTCTTGCCGACTTCCTTCCGTGGGCCGCCCTGGTAGACGAGGGAGTCATTCTGAACAAGGATGGCTCATTCCAACGGACGGCGAAGTTCCGCGGCCCCGATCTCGACAGCGCAGTGCCGGCTGAGCTTGTCGCCGTCGCCAGCCGCCTGAACAACGCCGTGCGTCGCCTCGGATCGGGCTGGGCCGTGTTCGTTGAGGCGCAGCGTCACTTTGCGGGGACATACCCGCCCAACTCCTTTCCCGACGTCGCGTCCGCGCTGGTCGACGCGGAACGCAGGGCGCAATTCGAAGAGGCGGGTGCCCATTATGAGTCCAGCTACTTCCTGACTTTCCTTTATCTGCCTCCAGAGGAAGGGGCCGTCAGGGCAGAGCAACTGCTTTACGAGGGTCGCGACCGCACCGTCGGAGCCGACGCACGCGAGATCCTCCGCGGGTTTATCGACCAAACCAACCGCGTGCTCGGTCTCCTTGAAGGGTTCATGCCCGAATGCGCCTGGCTCGATGATCAGGACACGCTGACCTACCTGCATTCGACGATTTCGACCAAACGTCATCGAGTGCGGGTGCCCGAAATTCCGATGTACATCGATGCGCTCCTAGCCGACCAGCCGTTGACCGGCGGGCTAGAGCCGATGTTGGGCTCAGCCAATCTTCGCGTCCTGACGATTGTCGGCTTTCCGGGCGCCACAACCCCGGGAATTCTCGACGACCTGAATCGTTTGCCATTCTCGTATCGTTGGTCGACTCGGGCGATCATGCTCGACAAGATCGATGCCACCAAGCTGCTGACCAAGATCAGGCGGCAATGGTTTGCGAAGCGAAAGTCCATCGGCGCCATCCTCAAGGAGGTGATGACGAACGAGGCGTCGACGCTGCTCGATACAGATGCCCACAACAAGGCGCTTGATGCCGACGCGGCGTTGCAGGAACTGGGCTCCGATCAGATCGGACAAGCCTTTGTCACGGCAACCGTCACTGTCTGGGACAGGGATCCCGGTGCCGCCGATGAAAAGCTCCGGCTGGTCGAGAAGGTCATTCAGGGCCGCGATTTCACCTGCATGATCGAGACGGTGAACGCCGTCGAAGCCTGGCTTGGCAGCCTGCCCGGGCATGTCTATGCGAATGTGCGACAGCCACCGGTATCGACCCTCAACCTCGCCCATATGATTCCGATGTCGGCCGTGTGGGCCGGCGAGGCGAGGGATCTGCACTTCAAGGGTCCGCCGCTTCTGTTCGGCAAGACCGAGGGATCAACGCCGTTCCGATTCTCGCTCCACGTCGGTGACGTCGGCCACACCCTCGTGGTTGGACCGACAGGCGCCGGCAAGTCAGTGCTGCTCGCGCTGATGGCGCTACAGTTCAGGCGTTATCCGAACTCACAGGTCTTCGCGTTTGACTTCGGTGGTTCGATCCGGGCGGCTGCGCTCGCCATGGGCGGTGATTGGCATGATCTCGGCGGTGCATCGTCCGAGGGGGACGAAAACGCCGTCGCTCTGCAACCGTTGGCCTGGATCGACGATCCCACTGAGCGCGGATGGGCCACGGAGTGGATCGGCGCGATCCTGGCACGAGAGAAAGTCGAGATCACCCCGGAGGTCAAGGATCACCTCTGGTCGGCGCTGACGTCGCTCGCCTCGGCGCCGAGGGAGGAGCGCACGCTGACGGGCCTGTCAGTTCTGCTGCAATCAAACTCGCTGAAACGTGCCCTGCAACCCTATTGCCTGGGCGGTTCCTCCGGGCGGCTGCTCGATGCCGAATTCGAGCGTCTTGGCGAGGCTTCGGTCCAGGCGTTTGAGACCGAAGGCTTGATCGGAACGAGTGCTGCGCCCGCCGTGCTGGCGTACCTCTTCCATCGTATTGGAGATCGTCTGGATGGCCGGCCGACACTCCTGATTGTCGACGAGGGTTGGCTTGCCCTCGATGACGAGGATTTTGCGGGGCAACTCCGGGAATGGCTTAAGACGCTTCGGAAAAAGAACGCGTCCGTCATCTTCGCTACCCAGTCGCTTTCTGACATCGATGGGTCCGCAATCGCGCCGGCGATCATCGAAAGCTGCCCAACGCGATTGTTGCTGCCGAACGAACGGGCGATCGAACCGCCGATCACCGGCATCTACCGCCGCTTCGGCCTCAATGACCGGCAGATCGAGCTTCTGAGCCGGGCAACGCCAAAGCGCGACTACTACTGCCAATCGCGTCGCGGCAACCGGATGTTCGAACTTGGGCTCGGTGAGGCCGCGCTCGCTTTTACGGCAGCCTCTTCCAAGACGGATCAGGCTGCCATCGCGCAACTCCTCGCCGAATATGGACCTGACGGCTTCGTGCCGGCCTGGCTACGGCACCGCGGCGTGGCCTGGGCCCTCGACCTGATCCCCAATCTCATCAATCTGGAGAAATCGTCTTGAAGCGTCTTGGCCTATTGGCGGCCGCTGGCACGGTCGCGCTGATGCTCGGCGTGACGGTGCCCGCGCGGGCGCAGTGGATCGTCTTTGATCCCAACAACTACGTTCAGAACGTCCTGACTGCAGCGCGAGAGCTCCAGCAGATCAATAACCAGATCACCTCGTTGCAGAACGAGGCGCAGATGCTGACCAATCAGGCAAAGAATCTGGCAATCCTGCCGTATTCGTCACTGCAGCAACTGCAATCATCGATCCAGCGGACCCAGCAGTTGCTGGCCCAGGCCCAGCGCATTGCTTACGACGTGCAGCAGATCGATCGCGCCTTCTCGACCAGTTACGCGCCGGCCAATAGCAGCCAGTCGAACCCGTTGCTGATCTCCAACGCTCAATCGCGTTGGCAAAATACATATGCCGCAACGCAAGACGCACTGCGCGTCCAGGCGGGCATCGTTGGCAACCTCGACACCAATCGCATCCAGACGTCCGCGCTCGTAACGTCTTCCCAAGGCGCCAGCGGCGCGCTGCAGGCGACGCAAGCCGCCAATCAAATTCTCGCGCTGAACGCGCAGCAACTCGCCGACCTCACCGCTGTCGTGACGGCACAGGGCAGGGCGCAGAGTCTTGAAGCGGCTCAGCGCGCCTCGGCCCAGGATCAGGGGCGAGAGCAGCTTCGGCGCTTCCTGACACCGGGGCAGGGCTATCAATCATCCAATGTGCAGATGTTCCACTAATGACCGACATAAGGGCATTCAAGGCGCTGTCGCTGCTTACGACAATCGGCCTGATGGCCGTCGCTGCCTGCACGATTCAATTGCGTGGCGGAGCCGATTCTCCATCGGCGCCGAAGGCGGAGCAGGCGACCGATGCAACTAGCTCCGACCTCGCACGCTGCCGCGGCGTCACTCCGGAGGAAACAGCGGGTTATCGCCATTGCCAGCAAGTTTGGGCCGAAAACCGGCGTCGGTTCCTTGGCAAGAAAGACGGCATTCTAGCGCCCGGCCACGACGACTCGGCCAGTTCGACGCCTGCCCCAAAGGATCAAAGCCGGATCCCGCAGGGCTATCCGAACCTGGCGGCGCCTGAGGCGGGCAAGCCATGACCGGTACGGGGATCATTGACCATTTTCTGGAAACGTTCACGCGTTATATCGATAACGGTTTTGGGCTGCTCGGCAGCGATGTCGGTTATCTCGCAACGACCCTTGCCGCGATCGACATCACACTCGCAGCCTTGTTCTGGAGTTGGGGAACGGACGAGGACATCATCGCGCGCCTCGTCAAGAAAACGCTCTTCGTCGGGGTTTTCGCCTACCTCATCGGGAACTGGAACAGCCTGGCGCGCATCGTCTTCGAGAGCTTTGCCGGTCTTGGACTGAAAGCATCGGGCGCAAGCCTGTCCGCATCCGACTTCCTGAGACCTGGAAAGATCGCTCAAGTCGGACTCGATGCCGGCCGACCGTTGCTCGACTCGATTTCCAACCTGATGGGCTACATCAGCTTCTTTGAGAATTTCGTCCAAATCGTCGTTCTCCTGTTCGCCTGGGTCGTGGTGTTGCTCGCCTTTTTTATTCTGGCGATCCAGCTCTTTGTCACCCTGATCGAGTTCAAGCTCACGACGCTGGCAGGCTTCGTGCTCATTCCCTTTGGCTTGTTTGGCAAGACCGCCTTCGCAGCAGAGCGGGTCCTGGGCAACGTCATCTCTTCAGGGATTAAGGTCCTGGTCCTGGCCGTCATCGTCGGCATAGGCTCGACTCTGTTTTCGCAGTTCACCGCAGGCTTCGGCGGCGCCCAGCCCACCATCGAAGACGCGATGACGCTGGTGCTCGCGGCGCTCGCGTTGCTGGGCCTCGGCATCTTTGGTCCGGGTATCGCAAATGGCCTGGTATCGGGCGGACCGCAACTCGGCGCCGGTGCCGCGATCGGAACAGGTCTTGCTGCCGGCGGCATCGTTGCGGCGGGCGCAGGCCTCGCCGCCGGCGGCGCCGGTCTCACTGGTGGTGCGATTGCAGGTGCCGCCCGCGGTGGGGGTGCCGTCTTGAGCGGTGCGTCCGCGGCCTATCGAAGCGGAGGCGTGGCTGGCGTTGCGGAGGCTGGTGCCTCCGCCGCCGTGAGCCCGTTGCGTCGTGCGGCGGCTGCGCTCGGCGGAGGTGGGGAGGCCGGTGCGCAGACCGCGAACACTTCGGCCGAAGGGCAGCCCGATTGGGCGCGACGCATGAAGCGCGCTGAGACTATTCGGCATGGTGCCTCGGCCGCTAGCCAGGCCGTTCGCTCGGGCGATCATGGTGGCAGCGGTTCCTCCGTCGATTTGTCTGAAGGAGAGCGCTGACACGCACAACTGCACCTCCGCCGCACAGAAGCGCCGCAAATCCTTCCATCGCACGACTTGAAACCGATCACTCGATACCAGGGGCAACCATCGATGTTTAGACGAACTTCCGTTCATTACGGGCGCATGCCCGAACCGGTCACACCGTATCAGAAAGCAGCGCAGGTTTGGGACGAACGCATTGGATCTGCCCGCGTGCAGGCCAAAAACTGGCGCCTGATGGCGTTCGGCTGCTTGATGTTATCGGCTGGACTCGCGGGTGGACTTGTCTGGCAATCGAGCCAGGGGTCAATCACGCCGTGGGTGGTCGAGGTCGATCAACTCGGCAAGGCCCAAAGAGTCGCGCCGGCCAACATCGACTATCAACCGACAGATGCCCAGATCGCCTACCATCTGGCGCGCTTTATCGAAGATGTCAGAGGTCTGCCGGCGGACGGCATCGTTCTGCGCCAAAACTGGCTCAGGGCCTATGATTTTACGACCGATCGCGGCGCCGCTGCGCTCAACGATTACGCGCGCAACAATGACCCCTTTGCCAAGTTGGGCAAGGCCCAGATTTCCGTCGACGTGTCGAGCGTCATTCGCGCCTCTTCGGAGAGTTTTCGGGTGGCGTGGACTGAGCGTACCTACGACAATGGTTCGCTGAGCTCGACCGAGCGCTGGACTGCCATTCTCACCATCGTGATCGAAACGCCACGCGATGCCGAACGCCTGCGCAAGAATCCTCTTGGCGTCTACGTTCGCGCCATCAACTGGTCGAAGGAGTTGAGTCAGTGACCAAGACGCCGTCTGACGTTCATTCGAAACATCCCGTCGCGTACAGCAGGATCACGCCGACTCCGCCCGAATTCTTGACCGCGAAGCGAGCAGTCTTGTTTGCTCTCCTGCTTGCTTCCTCGGCGATCGGCGGGTGCACGACCTACATTCCGCCGGAGATCAGCTATGACGCTGAAGTTCCTCCGTTACCGGCGACGCCGGTGGCTCTCGACGAGAGATCGCGACCGCTTCACGTTCCACCCCTCTGGAAGCCGGCTCTCGGCGGCAAGTCGGGAGGGAAGGAAGAGCCTGAACCCGTGAGCCGGGTTGAGACCGCAAACAGCGCAGCCCGGGTCGAACCGCGCAAGCGGGGATATTTCAACGCGGCGCAGATCTACGCCTATAGTCCAGGTGCGCTCTACCAGATTTACGCCGCACCCGGGCAGATCACGGATATTGCGCTCGAGGAGGGAGAGCAGTTGACGGGATCAGGGCCGATTGCGGCTGGAGACACCGTGCGCTGGGTCGTGGGCGATACCGAGAGCGGGAGTGGCGACACGCGGCGCGTCCACATCCTGGTCAAGCCGACCCGCGCATCGATCGAGACCAATCTCGTCGTCAATACCGACCGGCGCACCTATCTGATCGAGCTCCGCTCCCGCGAGCGGCCTTACATGCCATCCGTTGCCTGGTACTATCCTGAGACGGTACGCGAACGGTCGCGCTCAGCTGCTGTGAAACCCGTTCTTCCGGACCCGGCGCAGCGTATCTCCAGGTACGCCATCGAAGGGGACAGTCCTCCCTGGCGGCCGCTCGCCGCATATGACGATGGCCGCAAGGTATACGTCGAATTCCCGCAAGGCATCGTGCAGGGCGAGATGCCCCCGCTCTTCGTCATCGGTCGAGACGGCAAGACCGAGCTCGTCAACTATCGCACTTACGGCAACGTGTTGATCGTCGATCGGCTGTTTGCTGCCGCCGAACTGCGGCTTGGCGGCGAGCACCAGCAGAAGGTCCGTATTGTCAGAACCGACGGGAGGCCGTCGTCATGAACACCCGGAATGGAAACGATCAGGAGCAAGCGGCTTCGCCTGAGACACAAGAGGAACAGTTCAGGAGCTTCCGCTTGAGAGCGGAGCACCCGCGCGTGACACGGTTGTCACGGAAAGTACTGGCAGGCGGGAGCGCGGTCGCTCTGCTTGTTATCGGCGGAGCCGTGCTGTGGTCACTTCAGAAGAATCGCCCTCGAGATCAGGCGACCGCCGAGCTTTACAGCACCGACCATCACAATGTCGCCGACGGTATTACGACACTGCCAAAGGATTATGCTGGCATCCCGCGCCAGCCAATCCCGCAACTCGGTCCACCTCTTCCTGGGGACCTCGGTCGACCGATCCTTGCCGCTCAAGGCCAATCGCCGACGATCGGCGCTGATCCGGACCAGCAGCGCCGCGACCAGGAAACCGAAGCGGCCCGTATCAGCCATGTGTTCGCTTCCACTAGTGGACGAGAGGTGCGTCCGTCCGCCGCTGCGGCGGTTGGAAGCGACCGCGTCGTGTCGGCGAGCGCAACAAGCATTGGCGACGATGGATCTGGGCAGAACGGCCAAGACCGGAAGCTAGCTTTCGTTAATGCTTCCGTAGATCGTCGCACGGTAAGCCCTGACCGTATTACCAAGCCCGCTTCACCCTACATCGTGCAAGCAGGAACGGTGATTCCAGGAGCCCTGATCACTGGGATCCGATCGGACCTGCCAGGCCAAATTGTCGCGCAGGTAACCGAGAATGTTTTCGACACACCGACCGGCCGCTTCCTGCTTGTACCACAGGGAGCGCGTCTGATCGGGATCTATGATAGCCAGGTCACATTCGGCCAGTCACGGGTCTTGCTGGTCTGGACGCGACTGATCATGCCGAATGGACGTTCAATCGTTCTCGAGCGACAGCCTGGCGCTGACACCGCAGGTTATGCGGGCCTCGAAGACCAAGTCGACAATCACTGGGGCGAACTCTTCAAGGCCGCTGCATTATCGACGTTCTTGGCGGTCGGAACGGAGCTAGGCGCAGGCTCCGACACCATTAGCAACGACAGCGCAATCATCCAGGCATTGCGGCACGGCGCCTCCGACTCACTGAACCAGACCGGACAGCAGGCGGTTCGGCGGAGCCTCAACATCCAGCCCACGCTGACCGTGCGACCTGGTTTCCCGGTTCGCGTCCTAGTTAATCGTGACCTCATACTTGTGCCATACGGAGGGTAACGGCATGCCCAAGCTCAAAATAGCAGCGCTACCGGATGACAAGCCGGTCAAGGTCGCCACTGAACTTCCGGCGTCAGTGCATCGGGATCTCGTCGCCTATGCGGAGGCCCTAACAATCGAAAGTGGGCAGCGCGTCGATCCGGCAAAGCTGATCGCGCCCATGTTGGCGCGCTTTATGGCCACAGACCGCGGGTTTGCAAAGGCGAGACGAACCAATCATTCTCCAAGAACCGGCGGAGGCGAGGGATAGCGCTCCGCTAACAGATCGAGGAATCGCTTCAGGGCCGGATTTTCATTGTCGTCGCGCCAATGTGCATGGAAGTCCACCCGGCTTGGTCCCGATCCGTCCTGCAACTCCCGGTACACCAGGCCAGCGAAACTTGCACCAATATCCGATTCCATCGCCAGACTTAATCCCATGCCCATACTCGTCAGACTTTTGATGATGCCACGGCTGACATCGTGGCGTTCTACGGTGGGGCGGTCGTCGGGCAATACGAGCTTCGAGATCAGCAGGTCCTCTAGCTCCCGCCCGGGGTCGTACTCACTTAGAAGGATCTTTTCGTTGCGCAGGTCGGTCCAAAAGACGGTGTCGCGTGCTGCCAGACGGTGGTCCTGAGGCAGCGAGATCAGGATGCGTTCGCTCCATAGCAGCTGTGATCTAATGTCCTTCGAAGTCAGACGTCCAGGACTGACCACGACGTCGACAGTACCACTACGGAGAGCAGTCATCGGACGAGAGCGAGAGCGCTCCATCGTCGCCAATTCGAGCTGTGGCAGCAGCTTTTTGAGCTCAGCTATCGTAGCTCGTAAATTGCCCGTGGACATGGACGTGTAGAAGCCAATAACGAGATGGCCGGTATCGCCGCGACCGCCGGATCTCCCGGTGTCAACGAGCATGTCTACCTGCTCAAGGATCAATCGCGCAATTCTCAGAACCGCCCGGCCGGCGAGAGTAGGCTTGATTCCACCGCTTGAGCGCTCAAACAGTGACGCGCCGATCAGATACTCGAGTTGACTGATAGAACGGCTGAGGACGTTGTGCTTGATCGAAAGTGCTTCTGCGGCCCGACGGAAGCTGCCGAAGTCACAAGCGGCAACAGCCAGCGAAGCTGCTGGAGGTCAATGGCTCTTGCTGCGCTCCGCCGATCGCCCCTGATGCCGGTTTCCGTCATTTTTCTATAGCCCGGTAGCAAACTGCAAGACAGCAATTCCCCGCTCGAGGGCGGAGACCTTTATCTCTTTCGGCGTTTCTCTCGGCTTGGGAGGCATTGTGAGCGAGTTGGGCGCAAACATTCCTTCAAGTTTCTCTCCGCGCGGAGCAGCGTCGCTTGGCGCAACCGGCAGCTTTTGCGCGCACAAAGCGATCTTCAACATTGAGCTATTTGTTGGCGTGGTCCGCAGGATTGCTGAACGAGACCGCTGTTCTCGCCGATAAACGTCCGCAACGATATCGCAACGAATTGGGTGAAACGACCGTGAACAAAACGGGATGGAAACGGACGCGCCCCGAGAAAAATCAATAACTTAGAAGATGTTCACTGCGTTCGGGACGCAGGGGTCGCAGGTTCGAATCCTGCCACTCCGACCATTCTTCCAAAAGTTGACGTTTTCCTAAAGACTTGGCGGACCGGCCGCTGGCGTCTCAGGACGCCTTTTTGCAACGATTTTCGGGGTGGGTCCACGAAGGATTTGGCCCGGCAGGGCGGCTTGCCGCGGCGGCATGGCTCGTGGAGACCGGCGCCTTGAGACGGGAGCGAGTAAGCGGTCATGCAGGCAGCTATTCTGCGCCTTGTTCAAATCGGCCCGCTGCCGAGTTCAACTGAGGCTAACACTCCGGTAGTGCGGGAGCTGGAAGCTTTGCTTGCCGGAGTGCAAACACCCAAGATGCGCTCGATGGTCTAAGCGGCGAAGGGATCGACAGGCTGAAAGAGCGCAGTAGCAAGTTGCCGCAGTAACAGAGTGGGGCCGCTTCCAGCCGCGAATTGCGTCGTCTGCCTACCGCCTTGCCACCAGCACGCCCACCAGAAACGCCACCAGCAGTGACGGCAGCGGGGCCTCGCGCACCATGCCCCGGACCATGTCCTGCCAGTGTTGCTCCGGGACCAGTCTCGGCGATCGCACGTGGGGCGCCGGCTCGATGCCCCAGTTTGAGGCGAGCTCGGCGATCTCGCTTTGTGCAAGGCGCACGCCGTCACGGACGCGGAAGACGGCGGCGTCCGTTCGTTTGCGCGGTGCGAGCCGCATCAAAGTCTCGACGGCGGTGCGCAGCGTCATCTCGCCGTAGCCCTGCAGCCGCACCGACTCCTCGGGGTCGGATGTCATGCGAAGTCCCTCACAGCGCCAAATTCTTCATAACGCAAAGTGGCGTGCGATGCTGAAGGCCGCCGCCGCGCACAGGATCAGCGTGGATACCGCGCCGGCCACGCCGCGTGCGAGATGGGCTCGCGTCAGGTGCCTGCTCATGATCTTGCTCCATGCTCTGCATGGAAATGATGGCGGCGGAACTTGGTTCCTCGCGCGCAATGCGAATCGTCGAGCTCCGGCTACTTGCGCAGCAATTCGCTCAATGTCGCTGTCGCCTCGGCGCAGCGGATGTCGTCGATCTCGCGCGACAGGCTGAGTGCGCTCGCTCTCAGCTCTTCGAGCTTCCAGCTGTCCGGATGCTGGTTTTCGAGCTGACCGAGACGCTTGTTCAGATCGTCCAGTCTCGATTGAAGCTGCCCGATGCTGGCGGCCCCATTCACTTTCCAAACGCGTTGTGCACGCATCGTCTTCCCCTGGTAGTCTCACGGCCTTGTGAGAGCGGTTCGTGGCCGGAATGGGAGTTTGTTTTGTCCGGCTTCAGACCGTGGGGAACCGTTGCAGATCGGCAACGAAGTTCCGGGAGTTTTTGGCGTGCACGCGCCAGCGCCGCACGATGATACCCGCAGGCACGGAATTTGATTGTGCCGTCGGCATGAAGGGCCGAGGTGTACGCTTCAGGCCCCGACGCAATCAGAAACGTAAGGAATGACTCGTGGCGAGATTGGTGACCATCGCAGCCGGCCAGCTCGGCCCGATCGCGAGGAGCGACACCAGGACCGCGGTGGTGGTGCGGCTGATAGCGTTGATGCGCGAGGCGCGCGCTTGCGGCTGCGATCTGATCGTCTATCCCGAGCTGGCGCTGACCACCTTCTTTCCGCGCTGGTACTTCGAGGACCAGGCCGAGATCGACAGCTTCTTCGAGCGCGAGATGCCGGGCCCTGAAACGCAGCCGCTGTTCGATCTCGCGCGCGAGCTCGGCATCGGCTTTTGCCTCGGCTATGCCGAGCTCGTCGTCGAGGCCGGCATCGTCAGGCGCTACAACACGTCCATCCTCGTCGACAAGAGCGGCACGATCGTCTTGAAGTATCGCAAGGTCCATCTGCCCGGCCATGCCGAGCACGAGCCGTGGCGCGAATTCCAGCATCTGGAGAAGCGCTATTTCGAGCCGGGCAGCGGCTTCGGCGTGGTCGATGCCTTCGGGGGCGTGATGGGCATGGCGATCTGCAATGACCGCCGCTGGAGCGAGACCTATCGGGTGATGGGGCTGCAGGGCGTCGAGATAGTGCTGATCGGCTACAACACGCCGGTGCACAATCCGCCCGCGCCCGAGCATGACGATCTCTCGCTGTTTCACAATCATCTGGTGATGCAGGCCGGCGCCTATCAGAACGGCACTTTCGTGGTCGGCGTCGCCAAGGCCGGCCTGGAGGAGGGCGTCGATCAGATCGGCGGCAGCTGCATCATCGCACCCTCGGGCGAGATCATCGCAGCCTGTACCACCAAGGGCGACGAGATCGCGCTGGCGCGCTGCGATCTCGATCTCTGCAACTCCTACAAGCGCACCACCTTCAATTTCGACGTCCACCGCCAGCCGCACGCCTATGGGATGATCGTGGAGCGGAAGGGCGTGACGACGATGGCGGATGGAACGCCGGTGCGGCCGAAGGGGTGATGCTCCCGTAGCCCGGAATGGAGCGAAAGCGTAATCCGGGGCCGCTCGCGCGGCATCCCGCACCGTCCCGGATTGCGCTGCGCTCCATCCGGGCTACAGGTCAGGGCCTGTTTCGCTTCTCCGTCAACCCACTGGCGCAAAAATATTCCGCTTTACCGAAATTCGGATTTGTCGTATGTATCGCCCATCCCGGCTCATCCTTGAGGGGCGATCATGTGGTCGTCATTGTCGCGAGCCGGGCTTGCGGTGGACGCGGCAGCGTCGGGCGCGAGTGGCCAGGGCAGGGCGGATTGCTCTCCGTGAGCCCTGGGCATCGTGCGGACGAACGGCGCTGCTAGGCTCGTCTCGCCTGTAAGTTTCCGGCTCCGTCGACAGGGCTGGGAAAACTGCGGCGAAATGGCGAACCGTGCGTACGGCAAAACCGTGTGGTCCTGGCCGTCGTTGCTACGGTCAAGCTCTTGCGGAGGCGGCAGTCGCGTCAACCGGCGCGGTGCCGGCGACTTTCGCAGGGGCGAGGGAGGCCAGAAGGAACTCGGCTCCCGGGAGCAACTGTGTTGAAGTAGACCGGTGAGCGAGCGGGCTCAAGGCTGGCGCTGTGCGCCCCCGCCTTCGGCGGCTGACGGCCTTGACCCCGCCCGCTCACCGGTCTTCAGGCGGTGCATGCGCTCGGCTGAGGCCGAGCGGGTTCGCTCAGTTCGTAGCGGCGAGCATCCCATTTCTGGCGCCGGGCGATCATGGTGTTGAGAATGCCGATGAGCTTGCGCATGCAGGCGGTCAGCGCAACCTTCGGCTCCTTCCCTTTAGCGATCAGACGATCATAGAAGGCCATGATCACAGGGTTGTGCCGCGTCGCAGCGCCGAGGCAAGCCATGTAGAAGAGATTGCGAACCTTTCGGCGTCCACCTTTTACATGGCGATCACCGCGTCGCTTCCCGCTGTCGTCATCGTAAGGAGCTGCTCCCAACAGCGCAGCGGCGATCCTGTTGCTCACCTGGCCAAGTTCCGGCATCGCGGCGACCAGACCGGCGGATGTGATCTTGCCGAGCCCTGGCACGCTCTCGATGATCTCGGCAAGTTCGGCCAAATGTGGCGCGGCCTTGATCATTGCGGCGATCGCAACCTCGAGCTTGGCAACTTCGTCTGCGATCTGCTTTAACAACCGAGCCTGCATCTGCTGGACGATTTTGGGGGCGGCATGCTCGCCCCTATTTTTCAGGCTCGTCTGCAGATCGAGCAGGCTCTGGCGCGCTTTTACGACCTGCACCAGATTCTCGCGGGCCGTGTCATGGGCCTGATCTGGAGCATCGGTGAAGGTCTCGGCAAACCAGGCGATCATCTCCGCATCGATCGCATCGTTCTTGGCGAGTTGTCCGGCTGATCGAGCGAAATCACGCACGCGCTTGGGGTCGACGATCCGGGCTTCGATGTCGGCCTGACGCAGCGCCTTAGCCCACTCTCGCTCGTAACCGCCAGATGCCTCCATGACCGCCTTGGCAACCTTGTATTTGCGCAGCCAGCGGATCAGACCGCGCCGTCCTTCTGCAGTGCTAGGAAACGTCTGCCGTTGCGACACCGCGCGGATGCATGCATCCACCTTGTCCTTGGCCACATCGATCCCGACGACAACGCCACCGTTTTGTGCCATCATCCACTCCCTTCCTTGCTCGGTTCGGGCTCGAAGCCCATGCAACTGTTCGGGTTGAGGAAGACACCGGATCTGTCCCACGCTCCCGGACAGGCTCTCAAGGCCTTTGAGCACGGTCGGGCTCAGATCCAGCGACGGGCGGTTGGTCAGAACCGCCCGTTGGCGTTTTTTGGCACAATTTGCAGACACAAGAGCGCGGCATAAGCCGTCCGACCATCGCGCAGGGAAGGCCGAGTGATTGGCACCACCTGTATGCTGCTGTGCGGTCTTTTTGCGCGTGCCTTTTGCGCAGCGGACCGCGGGTGCGAGGTCAGCACCCCGGCCTTCCCTGCGCCCTTGTGTCCCCGAAATCTGCCAGAATGTGGCAACGGGCGGTTGGATCAGAACCGCCCGTTGCCGGAACTGAGCCCGTTGCGCCCAAAGGCGACAGAGCCTGTTAAAGAGCAAGGGACAGCTCCGGTGTCTTCCTCAACCCGAACAGTTGCAAGGGCTGCGAGCCCGTACGAGGCAAGGAAGGGAGTGGATGATGACACAAGACGATCTGGTTGTCGTCGGCATCGATGTCGCCAAAGACAAGATTGATGCGTGCATTCGGACCGTAACGGAGCGGAAGACTTGCCCGACAACCGCGGCGGGGCGACGGAGCTTGATTGCATGGCTTCGCAAGCATCGGGTCGGCAAGGCAGTGATGGAGGCAAGCGGCGGCTACGAGCGGGTATGGGCCAAGGCGTTGCGCCAAGCCGGGCTGGAAGTACGGATCGTCGATCCCAAACGGGTTCGCCACTTTGCGGAATCGGCGGGACGCCTTGCTAAAAATGACAAGATCGACGCAGAGATGATCTCCTGGTTCGCCGAGACATTCAGCGAGGCTCCCAGCCAAGTCGACGATCCCGCTCACGAGGAGATGAAGGCACTGGTGAAGGGACGCCAAGGCCTGATCGACGTCAGGGCTCGCCTGGAAATGCAGAACGAGCATGAGGCGCCGGCCCTTGTTCGGAAGGCTCGCGCGCGTCTTCTTCAGAAGCTGGCTGACGAAATCGCCGCGATCGATACCGCGATCGCGGCGACGATCAAGACAACGCCGGACTTTGCCAAACGCGCCGAGATCATCCAGAGCGTACCAGGCTTTGCTGAGGGGACCGCAATGGCGCTGCTTGGAGGCCTACCGGAGTTGGGGCAGGTGAGCGACGAAGTTGTCGTCGCGTTGGTGGGCGTTGCTCCTTATGACGACGATAGCGGCAAACGTCGAGGTGAACGCTGCATCAAGGGTGGTCGCCGCTGGGTGCGGAACGCCCTCTACATGCCCTGCATCGGCGCCGCGACGCTGAACAACCCGGTGTTCAAGGCCTTCTATGAGCGCCTGATTGCCAAGGGCAAGCCGCCAAAGGTCGCGATCGTCGCCTGCATGCGCAAGCTGATCGTCATTCTCAACACCATGATCGCTCGCGGCGAGACGTGGGATCCGAAGAAATACAGGTTGGCCTGACGAGCGCGCCTTCTCGTGCTCGGACCTCGGCCGAGCGCATGCCAAGCCCAAAGACCGGCGTGCAGACGGGGTCAAGGCCGTCAGCCGCCGAAGGCGGGGTGCGCCAGCACCAGCCTTGAGCCCGTCTGATCGCCGGTCTACTCCGACCCAGTTGCTCTTGGATCGAGAGGGGCGAGCGATGAAGCAAAGCTCGGGCGAAAGCGCCGCGGGGATGCGAACGCATGTCTGCAAATCTGAAATGCACGTTGGAGAGTTGCTGCGTCGCCCTTGCTCCGTCATTGCGAGCGCAGCGAAGCAATCCAGAATCCCTCCGCGGAAAGACTCTGGATTGCTTCGCTGCGCTCGCAATGACGAGGAGGAGAGTGCGTGCGCCACTTCGCTTTCGTGCCCCGGACGCGGCGCAGCGTCGCTTCGACGATGCGCTGCAGAGCTGGGGCCCATCTATCCGCACCGTGCGGTGTTGCCCTGGGTCCCGGCTCCGCGCCGCAACGCTTTGCGCGTTGCAGCTAGTCCGGGACGCGCAAAATATCGTTGTCATTGATCACCTATTCACAACCACGTGTCTTTATTCGGAAACGCCCATTCCCTATTATGCCGCAATGCAAAAGACCGCCCGCCGATCTCAGTCCGCCCGTCCGCCTGGCCGCCCTCGGGAATTCGACATGGACACGGCCCTCGACAGGGCCGTGCGGGTGTTTCGCGAGCGCGGTTATCATGCCACCTCGATCGGAGACCTCACCGCGGCGATGCGGCTCGCCACGGGAAGCATCTACAAGGCGTTTCGCGACAAGCATGCGGTGTTTCTCGCCGCCTTCGAACGCTATACGGCGCTGCGCCAGGAGCAGACCCGCAGCGCGGCCGAGCGCGGCGCAAACGGCCGCGAGCGAATCCGCAATGTGTTGCTGTCTTATGTCGAGCATTCCCAGGGCAGCGAGGGGCGGCGCGGCTGCCTCGTCGTCGGCAGTGCCGTCGAGCTGTCCGCGCTCGATCCGGTCGTTGGCGCCCGCGTCAATGCCCAGCTCAAGAGCAACGAAAGCTTCATTGCCGGCCTCATTCGCGAGGGGCAGGCCGATGGCTCGATTCCCCGCCATGTCGCGGCCGATGATACCGCGCGGCTGATGATCTGCATCACGCAAGGCCTGCGCGTCGTCGGCAAGGCCCGCCTGCCGCTCGACGGGGAGCGCCTCGTCGGCGTCGCGATGAAACTGCTCGCCTGAATTTTTTGTCACAATAGGGAATGAGCATTCCCTATATTTATCCGGAGTCCATGTGAATGACGATGAATGCCACGATCGAGACCGCGCCCGAGCCGGATGCAGTGTCGCAGCGCCTGACCTTCGTGCTCGCCGCGGCCTGTGGCATGGTTGCCGCCAACATCTACTATGCCCAGCCGTTGATCGCCCCGATCAGCGCCGCGCTCGGCCTGTCGCATGCAGCGGCGGGACTGATCGTCACCATGACGCAGATCGGCTACGGCACTGGGCTGCTGCTGATCGTGCCGCTCGGCGATCTCGTCGAGAACCGGGCGCTGATCTGCTCGGTGATCACGCTTGGCGCCGCGGCGCTGCTCGCAGCGGCCTTCGCGACACATGCGCTGCCGTTCCTGATCGCCGCGCTGTTCATCGGGTTCGGCTCGGTCGCGGTGCAGATCATCATTCCCTATGCGGCGCATCTTGCGCCTGAAGCCATCCGCGGGCGCGTCGTCGGCAACGTCTCGACCGGCCTGATGCTCGGCATCATGCTGGCGCGTCCGGTGTCGAGCTCCGTCACAGCCGTGCTGTCGTGGCACGCGGTGTTCTTCGGCTCCGCCGCGCTGATGATCGTGCTCACAGCCGTGCTCTGGATGACGCTGCCGAAGCGCAAGCCTGTCACGCGGATGCACTATGGCGAATTGCTGCTGTCGATGCCGCATCTGGTGCGGATTACGCCGCTGCTGCGGCGCCGCGCGCTCTATCAGGCGAGCCTGTTCGGCGCCTTCACCCTGTTCTGGACGGTGGCGCCGCTCCAGCTCGCCGGCGAGTTCGGCTTCACCCAGCGCGGCATCGCGCTGTTCGCGCTGGCCGGCGTCGCCGGCGTGTTCGCTGCGCCGATCGCAGGACGGCTCGCCGATCGCGGCCACAGCCGCATCGCGACGCTGGTCGCGATGCTACTCGCGGCCGCCGGATTCCTGATCACGCATGTCGGCGCGGCCGGATCGGTCCTGAACCTCGCCTGCCTGGTCGTGGCCGCGATTGCGATCGATATCGGTGTGCAGGGCAATGTCGTGCTCGGCTTCCGCGCCATCTTCTTGCTCGGGCACGAGCACCGCAGCCGCCTCAACGGCCTCTATATGGCGACCTTCTTCGCCGCCGGCGCGGCCGGCTCCGCGGTCGGAGCCTTTGCCTTCGCGCAAGGCGGCTGGGCGCTCGCATCGGCCATTGGCCTCGCTCTGCCCATCGCGGGCCTGCTCTATGCGGCGACCGAATAGCCGCCGGCGTGGCCGGAATTGTGCGATGCGGCCCGTTTACCAACCCCGCGGGGACGCAATTTCCGTCTCGCAGTCCCGGCGCCGCTGTAGTACTTTGGTCGCAAACGCACCTGGTTAACGGGCGGCAGGGGGAGGCTGATGAGACGTGCGGGGCTGTTTGGCGTACCGCGGGTACGGCCATGGTCGTGGCAGGCGTTTCTGCTCGGGCTGGTCGTCGTCGCAATGTCGGCCGTGCTTCAGGGCATCTGCGTCGCGCTCGGCGCAAAGCTCTATTTCGTGGCGTTCCTGCCCGGCCTGTTCGTGCTTGCGCTCGTTGCAGGCGTACCGGCGGCGGCATTCGCCACGCTGCTCACCGTTCCGCTGGTGTGGTGGGCGTTCATGCCGCCGTTCTTCCAGTTCACCGCGCTGACCATCGCGAATGCCGACTCCATCAACCTGTTCTGCCTCCTGGCTGTACTCCTGATCGGCCTTGCCGATCTCTGCCGCGAGACGATGACGATCATCAGAAGCGGCGGGCTGAAGCCTTCGGGCGAGAGCGCAGCAACGAATCCGCAATAAATCGCGCCGCGCACGTTGCGCTCGCGCAACAGTCCGGCAACCATCCGCGAACTTGCCGCGCGCCGCTAACTTTTCGAAAAAGATTTGGCCGCAGTTTCTCCCGCGGGAATGACGAGGGAGTTTTCGGATATGAACGGTCACGCCATCTTGGAGAACGTGCGCCGCTACCGCGGCATTGCATCGCTCTATCGCCAGACCGCTGCATTCCGCCCGGGCCAGAGCTGGTCGCTGCTGGAGCAGGCGAGGGATTGGGAAGCGCGGGCGCTGTCGGAGCTGGAAGCCTATTTCGCGACGCGCACGGACTGCACCGCCCCGCTCGCGGCCTGATCGCCGGCCCTCAGTGCGGCCGCGAGCCGGCTCGCCGAAGCCGCGACCACCCACGGGGCAACTACGGAGTTGCCCCCGCATCGTTCTGTGCTAGCAACGGGCCGATCGAGGCATTCTTCACGTCGGCCGGGGCACGCGATGAGCACCTTCAACCGCATCTTCACGACGGAGCGTCTGCTCCAGATCATCGTGGTACTGGCGGCGACCGTCGCCATGAAGCTGATGAGCTGAGCGCCGGCCGGCTACTGCCCGCCGAGTTCGGGCACATCGGGCAGATAATTCGATCCTTCCGAGCCCAGGAAATCGAACATCGCCTGCGCCGGCGGCAGCAACACCTTGTCGCTGCGGCGGATCACGTACCATTGCCGTACGATCGGCAGGCCTGCGACGTCGAGCACGACGAGCCGGCCCTCGGCAAGCTCATGCGCCACGGTGTGGGCCGAGATGAAGGCGATGCCGAGCCCGGCGATGACCGCCTGCTTGATGGTCTCGTTGCTGCTCATCTCCATGCCGATGATCGGCTCGAGATCCGACTTCTGGAACATGCCCTCCATCAGCGTCCGCGTGCCCGAGCCGGGCTCGCGGGTGAGGAAGGTCTCGTGCACGAGGTCGGTCAGGTTGAGGCCGGAATCCTTCTCCAGCCAGTGGCCCTTGCGCGCGACGATGACGTGCGGATTGCGTCCGAGCTGACGGACGTCCACGCTGACGTCGGCCGGTGGCCGACCCATCACCGCGAAATCGAGGTCGTAGCCGTGCATGGCCTCGCGGATCTCCTCGCGATTGCCGATGGTCAGCTTGATCTCGATCTTGGGATGGCGCTTGGAGAACGCCGCGATCGCGTGCGGCACGAAGTATTTCGCGGTCGAGACCGCACCAAGCTGCACCGTGCCGCCGGTCCGCCCCGCGAGCAGATCCAGCGCGCCCTGGCAATCCATGATGGCGGCCTCGACGCGCTCGGCCAGCGCCAAGACCTCCTTGCCCGCCTCCGTCAGCAGCATGCCGTCGCCGGTCCGCTGCACCAGCGGCAGGCCGGCAAGATCCTGAAGCTGCCGGAGCTGCTGGGTCACGGCCGGCTGGGTCAGCCCGAGATGGCTCGACGCCGCCGTCACGCTGCCCTTGGCCGACAGCGCCGCAAGCGAGCGCAGCTGCCGGATCGTGAGATGCCGGAGCTGGGTCGCCGCATGGCCGGGACCATTATAAGAAAATTCTTTGAGGCTCATTATGATTAGAAATTTTCCTTATTAGACCGTCCCTGTCAATCTCCTCGTGCCGGGATGGACCGCACCAACCTCCAGCGGGGAGGGAATGGATGCGGCGCCGGCAAAGGGGATGGACGCAGATGACCGGGCAACTCAGGTTGGACGACCACCTTCAACGGTATTCCGAGACCGCACCCCATGCGCTCGCGGTGGCGGGCGCCGTCGATGCCATCGCTGCGGCTGCGATCGAGATCGCCGATCTCATCGCCTCCGGCGATCTCGCCGACGCCTCCGGCCTGACGACGGGCCGCAACAGCGACGGCGATGTCCAGCGCGATCTCGACCTCCAGGCCGACGCGATCCTGCGCCGCTGCCTCGGTCGGCTGCCGATCGCGGCGCTGGCGTCGGAAGAAATGCGCGAGGCCCAGATCGTCGACCGCGAAAGCCGCATCTGCATCGCGATCGATCCGCTCGACGGCTCCTCCAACATCGACATCAACATGACCGTCGGGACGATCTTCTCGATCCTGCCGGCACCTGATGATCTCTCACTCGCTTTCCATCAGCGCGGCTCGGCGCAGCTTGCGGCGGGCTTCGTCACTTACGGCCCGCAGACCTCGCTGGTGCTGACGCTCGGCGACGGCGTCGACATCTTTACGCTCGACCGCAGGGCCGGCTGCTTCCGCCTCGCGCGCAGCGCCGTGCAGATCTCCGAGGCCTGCGAGGAGTTCGCGATCAATGCGTCGAATCGCCGGCACTGGGATCCGCCGGTGCGCGCCTTCATCGACGAGTGTCTCGCCGGCGTCGAGGGGCCCGCCAACCACGACTTCAACATGCGCTGGATCGGCTCGCTGGTCGCGGAAACCTATCGCATCCTCACCCGTGGTGGCGTGTTCCTCTATCCCTCGGACGCACGTCCCGGCTATGGCGACGGCCGCCTGCGCCTCGTCTACGAAGCGCATCCGATGGCCATGATCATCGAGCAGGCCGGCGGCTCCGCCACCACCGGGCGCGAGCGCATCCTCGATCTGTCGGCGCAGAGTCTGCACCAGCGCGT
Organism: Bradyrhizobium sp. LMG 9283; assembly: GCF_045571415.1. NCBI lineage: Bacteria > Pseudomonadati > Pseudomonadota > Alphaproteobacteria > Hyphomicrobiales > Nitrobacteraceae > Bradyrhizobium > Bradyrhizobium sp. LMG 9283. Next base: position 6,516,197 of record NZ_CP120691.1, on the reverse strand, counting down.
GCCGCTGATCATGGGCTCCAGCAACGAGGTGCGGCGTGTCGAGGAGCTGCATTGCGATTCGCTGCTGGTCGCCAGCGTTTCGGCGCCGCTGTTCGCGCGGCGCGGATTCTTCCGGCTGTAGGAGGGCGAGCATGTCAAGGAAGCATCCCATCATCTCCATCACCGGCTCGTCCGGCGCCGGCACCACCTCGGTCAAGAAGACTTTCGAGCAGATATTTTTCCGCGAGAAGGTCAACGCCGTCTACATCGAGGGCGACGCCTTCCATCGCTACGATCGCGCCGAGATGCGCGCGCAGATGGCGAAGGAGGCTGAGCGCGGCAACAAGCACTTCAGCCATTTCAGCCCCGAGACCAACCTGTTCGAGGAGCTGGAGCGCGCCTTCCGCGACTATGGCGAGACCGGCACCGCGGTGACGCGGCACTACGTCCACGACGCCGAGGAGTCTGCGCTGCATGGCGCCGCGCCCGGCACCTTCACCGACTGGAAGCAACTGCCGGAGAACTCCGATCTGCTGTTCTACGAGGGACTGCACGGCGCCGTGGTTACGGATAAGGTGAATGTCGCGCGCTATGCCGACCTGAAGATCGGCGTCGTGCCCGTCATCAATCTCGAATGGATCCAGAAGCTGCACCGCGACCGCAGCGCGCGCGGCTATTCGACCGAGGCCGTCACCGACACCATCCTGCGGCGGATGCCCGACTACATCCACTACATCTGCCCGCAATTCACCGAGACCGACATCAACTTCCAGCGCGTGCCGACCGTGGACACCTCCAATCCGTTCATCGCGCGCTGGATCCCGACGCCGGACGAATCGATGGTCGTGATCCGCTTCAAGAATCCGCGCGGCATCGACTTCCCCTACCTGCTCTCGATGCTGCCGCAGAGCTGGATGTCTCGCGCCAATTCGATCGTGTGCCCCGGCGCGAAGCTCGATCTCGCGATGCAACTGATCCTGACGCCGCTGATCATGCAGCTGATCGAGCGCAAGCGCAGCTTGAAGTGAACAGGGAGAGAATCCGATGAACATCTCCGTCCACGCTGAAGCCGACCTCACGGCCGTCACGCACAACGATCTCGCCAACGCCGTCCGCTTCCTCGCGGTCGACGCCATCGAGACCTCGCAATCCGGCCATCCCGGCCTGCCCATGGGCATGGCCGATGTCGCGACGGTGCTGTTTTCGCGCTTCCTGAAGTTCGACTCGGCGCACCCGAACTGGCCGGACCGCGACCGCTTCGTGCTGTCGGCGGGCCACGGCTCGATGCTGCTCTATGCGCTGCTGCACCTGACCGGCGGCGACGTCAGCCTCGACGACATCAAGGCTTTCCGCCAGTGGGGCTCGAAGACGCCGGGGCACCCCGAATATGGTCATACGCCGGGCGTCGAGACCACGACGGGCCCATTGGGGCAGGGGATCGCGACCGCGGTCGGCATGGCACTCGCCGAGCGCATGGCGAATGCGCGGCATGGTGACGGGCTTGTCGATCACTTCACCTACGTCATCGCGGGCGACGGCTGCCTGATGGAAGGCATCAGCCAGGAGGCGATCTCGCTTGCCGGCCATCTCGGGCTCGGCCGGCTGATCGTGCTGTTCGATGATAATGGCATCTCCATTGACGGCCCGACATCGCTGGCCACGTCCGATGATCAACTCGCGCGCTTCGCTGCCTCCGGCTGGTCGGTGCGCCGCGTCGACGGGCATGATCCCGAGGCCGTTGCGCAGGCGATTGCCGAAGAGCGCGAAACCGCAAAGCCGTCACTGATCGCCTGCCGCACCATCATCGGCTATGGCGCGCCTGATAGACAGGGCACCGAGAAGGCGCATGGCGCGCCGCTCGGCACGGAGCAGACGGCGGCGGCGCGCCGAGTGCTGGGCTGGGACTATCAGCCGTTCGTGGTGCCGATTCCGATCCAGAAGGCGTGGCGGATGATCGGGCAGCGCGGGCAGATCGAACGTCTCGCCTGGCTCGATCGCTACGAAGGTGCGACGCCAGACCAGCGCGATCTGTTCGTCGAAGGCAAGGCCGTGACTCTGCCCGCAGCCTACGCGCTTGCCGCGGCGAAATTGCGCGAACGCTTCGCCAGCGAGCGGCCAAAGCTCGCGACGCGGCAGGCCTCGCAACAGGTGCTCGATGCCATCGCCGGGACGATTCCCGGCCTGGTCGGTGGCTCCGCGGACCTGACGCATTCGAACCTGACGCATGCAAAGGCGCAGGCTCCGGTCAAGAGCGGTGCGTTCGCCGGCGACTACATCCATTACGGCATTCGCGAGCACGGCATGGCCGCCGCGATGAACGGCCTCGCGCTGCATGGCGGCTTCATTCCCTATGGCGGCACGTTCCTCGCGTTCTCGGACTACAGCCGGCCCGCGATCCGCCTTGCGGCCTTGATGCGGCTGCGCGTGATCCATGTGATGACGCACGACTCCATCGGTCTCGGGGAGGATGGGCCGACGCATCAGCCGGTCGAGCATCTCGCGGCGCTGCGCGTCATTCCGAACCTGCTCGTGTTCCGGCCGGCTGACGCCGTGGAGACGCTGGAGGCCTGGGACTGCGCGCTGGCGGCGGAGCATCGTCCGTCCGTGTTGTGCCTGTCGCGGCAGGCGTTGCCGACGTTCCGCAGCGATGTGCGCGGCAGAAATCGTGTCGCGAATGGTGCCTATCTCGTCGTCTCGCCGGATGGTGGTCGCGACGTGACGCTCATCGCGACCGGCTCGGAAGTCTCGATTGCGCTGGAAGCCGCGCGCCTGCTCGCGACTGAGCACATTCGTGCAGCCGTCGTCTCCGCGCCCTGCTTCGCGCTGTTCGAGGAGCAGCCGGAAGATTACCGCGCCTCCGTGCTCGGCACCGCGCCGCGCGTCGGCATCGAGGCGGCCGTGCAGGGCGACTGGTCGCGCTGGATCGGGATGGACGGCGAATTCGTCGGCATGCGCGGCTTCGGCGCCTCAGCGCCCGCGCCCGTGCTGTATCGCGAGTTTGCAATCACGCCGCAAAGCATTGCGGAAGCAGCCCGCCGGGCGATCGCCCGCAAGAGCTAATAAGGAGGACGACCTTGGCCCGTATCACCCTTCGCCAATTGCTCGATCACGCCGCGAGTCACGGCTATGCCGTGCCGGCGTTCAACATCAACAACATGGAGCAGGGCATCGCGATCATGCAGGCGGCGGCCGAGGTGGACGCGCCCGTGATCATCCAGGCTTCGCGCGGCGCGCGCAGCTATGCCGGCGATCTCATGCTCTCGCACATGATCGACGCGCTGGAGCGGACCTATCCGGACATTCCGCTCTGCATGCATCAGGACCACGGCAATGACGAAGCGACCTGCGCGTCCGCTATCGCCCACGGTTTCACCTCGGTGATGATGGACGGCTCGCTCAAGGCCGACGCCAAGACGGCGGCCGACTATGACTACAACGTCGCGATCACTCGCCGCGTCGTCGATCTCGCGCATTGGGTCGGCGCTTCCGTCGAAGGCGAGCTCGGCGTGCTCGGCTCGCTCGAGCACGGCGGCGGCGAGCAGGAGGATGGTCATGGTGTCGAGGGCAAGGTCAGTCACGACCAGCTGTTGACCGATCCGGACCAGGCCGTGGACTTCGTCCGCGCGACGAAGGTCGATGCGCTCGCGATCGCGATGGGCACCTCGCACGGCGCCTACAAGTTCAGCCGCAAGCCCGATGGTGACATCCTGGCGATGCGGGTGGTCGAGGAGATCCATCGCCGGCTTCCGAATACGCATCTCGTCATGCACGGCTCCTCCTCGGTGCCGCAGCCGCTCCAGGACATGTTCAACCAGTTCGGTGGCGAGATGCCGCAGACCTGGGGTGTGCCGGTCGAGGAGATCGTCAGGGGCATCAAGAGCGGCGTGCGCAAGGTCAATATCGATACCGACTGCCGGCTGGCGATGACTGCGGTGTTCCGGAAAGTGGCGGCGCAGGCGCGCTCCGAGTTCGATCCGCGCAAGTTCCTCAAGCCCGCGATGGATGCGATGCGCGAGCTGTGCCGCGAGCGCTTCGAACAGTTCGGCACGGCGGGTCACGCTAGCAAGATCAAAGTCGTTCCGATGAGCGAGATGGCGCGGCGCTATCGCGTCGGCGAGCTTGATCCGCGCATCGACGCCCGCGAACCGGTTGCAGCCTAGTCATTCAGAGAGAGAAGAGCAGGAGAGAGACATGAACGCACATGCAGGCACGGTCCGCGGCAAAGAGCGCTATCGCTCCGGCGTGATGGAATACAAGCGCATGGGCTATTGGGAGCCCGATTACACGCCCAAGGACACCGACGTCATCGCGCTGTTCCGCGTCACGCCGCAGGAGGGCGTCGACCCGATCGAGGCCTCGGCTGCGGTTGCCGGCGAATCCTCGACCGCGACGTGGACGGTGGTCTGGACCGATCGCCTGACGGCGGCCGAGAAATATCGCGCCAAGTGCTATCGCGTCGATCCCGTCCCGGGTTCACCCGGCTCGTACTTCGCCTACATCGCCTATGATCTCGACCTGTTCGAACCGGGCTCGATCGCCAACCTCTCGGCCTCGATCATCGGCAACGTGTTCGGCTTCAAGCCGCTGAAGGCGCTGCGCCTCGAGGACATGCGCTTTCCCGTCGCCTATGTGAAGACGTTCCAGGGGCCGGCGACCGGCATCGTGGTCGAGCGCGAGCGGCTTGACAAGTTCGGCCGGCCGCTGCTGGGCGCAACAGTGAAGCCGAAGCTCGGTCTGTCCGGCCGCAATTACGGCCGCGTGGTGTACGAGGCGCTCAAGGGCGGACTTGACTTCACCAAGGACGACGAGAACATCAACTCGCAGCCCTTCATGCATTGGCGCGATCGTTTCCTCTACTGCATGGAGGCGGTGAACCGGGCGCAGGCGGCCTCGGGCGAGGTGAAGGGCACGTACCTGAACGTCACCGCGGGCACGATGGAGGACATGTACGAGCGCGCGGAGTTCGCCAAGGAGCTCGGCTCGGTCATCGTCATGATCGACCTCGTGATCGGCTACACCGCGATCCAGTCCATGGCCAAATGGGCGCGCCGCAACGACATGATCCTGCATCTGCACCGCGCCGGTCACTCGACCTATACGCGGCAGAAGAGCCATGGCGTCTCGTTCCGCGTCATCGCCAAATGGATGCGGCTCTCCGGCGTCGACCACATCCACGCCGGCACCGTGGTCGGCAAGCTCGAAGGCGATCCCAACACCACGCGCGGCTATTACGATGTCTGCCGCGAGGACTTCAACCCGACCAAGCTCGAGCACGGCCTGTTCTTTGACCAGTCCTGGGCGAGCCTCAACAAGATGATGCCGGTCGCCTCCGGCGGCATTCATGCCGGCCAGATGCACCAGCTGCTCGATCTCCTCGGCGAGGACGTCGTGCTGCAGTTCGGCGGCGGCACCATCGGCCATCCCATGGGCATTGCGGCTGGCGCGACGGCCAATCGCGTGGCGCTGGAAGCGATGATCCTCGCCCGCAATGAGGGCCGCGACTATGTCCACGAAGGGCCGGAGATCCTCGCAAAGGCGGCCCAGACCTGCACGCCGCTGAAGGCCGCGCTCGAGGTCTGGAAGGACGTGACTTTCAACTATCAATCCACCGACACGCCGGACTTCGTGCCGACCGCGCTGGAAACCGTCTGAGGAGAATGGACATGAAGATCACCCAGGGCTGCTTCTCGTACCTGCCCGATCTGACCGATGACCAGATCTCCAAGCAGGTGCAATACTGTCTCGCCAATGGCTGGGCGGTGAACATCGAGTTCACAAACGATCCTCATCCCCGCAGCACCTATTGGGAGATGTGGGGCCTGCCGATGTTCGATCTCCAGGATGCCGCCGGCGTGATGATGGAGCTCGCCGAGTGCCGCAGGGTCTACGGCGACCGCTACATCCGCGTCAGCGGCTTCGATTCCAGCCACGGCTGGGAATCGGTGCGGATCTCCTTCCTCGTCAACCGGCCGAAACAAGAGGCGGAGTTCGAGCTGGTGCGGCAGGAGGTGGGTGGCCGCGCAATTCGCTACACTACGGTGCGCCGGCCGGCCGCGCACGCGTCAGCTTAAGTCATCCGCTTCCGCGCGGAGCTCTCCCTGCTCCGCATCCTTGGCGGACCACTGCTTCGCGGCTCCCCTGCGGCGAAGCCCTTTTATTCGAGGTGCCGATGCTCGATGTGCCCCACGCAACCACGACCGAACACAGCGAGACCCAATTCGATCTCCGCAAGGAGGCTGAAGCGGCCGGGATCACCGATACGCTGCAACAGCTCGATCAGGAGCTGATCGGGCTCAAGCCGGTGAAGAACCGCGTGCGCCAGATCGCCTCGTTGCTGCTGATCGAGCGCATCCGGCAGCGCGCGGGCCTTGCCGCCGCGCCGCCGACGCTGCACATGTCGTTCACGGGAAACCCCGGCACAGGCAAGACGACCGTCGCGCTGCGCATGGCCAAGATCCTGCACGGCCTCGGCTTCGTGCGCCGCGGGCAGGTGATCTCGGTGACGCGTGACGATCTCGTCGGCCAGTATATCGGCCACACCGCGCCGAAGACCAAGGAAATCCTGAAGAAGGCGATGGGCGGCGTGCTGTTCATCGATGAGGCCTACTATCTGCATCGTCCCGACAACGAGCGCGACTATGGCCAGGAATCGATCGAGATCCTGCTCCAGGTGATGGAGAACCAGCGCGAGGACCTCGTCGTGATCCTCGCCGGCTATGGCGAGCGGATGACGAGCTTCTTCGCGTCAAATCCCGGCTTCCGCTCGCGCATCGCGCACCACATCGAATTTCCGGATTATTCGGAAGCCGAGCTGCTCGTCATCGCCGAGCTGATGCTGAAGGAGCGGGGTTATCGCTTCTCGGCGGCAGCGCGCGATGCGTTCGAGAAGTACATCGCGCTGCGCCGGACCCAACCGTTCTTCTCCAATGCGCGCTCGGTCCGCAATGCCGTCGATCGCATCCGCTTGCGGCAGGCCGATCGCTTGGTGTCCGATCTCGACCGTTTGCTCGATGTCGCCGACCTCGAGACGATCGACCCGGCCGATGTCCTCGCAAGCCGCGTCTTCAACGGTGGTCCGGTTGCGGAAAGGAACGTGAAGGCATGACCGGCGAGATCCTTGTTGCCCCTTCGATCCTGGCCGCCGACTTCGCCCGTCTCGGCGAGGAGATCGCGGCCATCGATGCCGCCGGCGCCGACTGGATCCATTGCGATGTCATGGACGGACATTTCGTTCCGAACATCAGTTTCGGCGCCGATGTGATCAAGGCGATCCGGCCAATGACGAAGAAGGTCTTCGACGTGCATCTCATGATCGCGCCGGTCGATTCCTATCTCGAGGCGTTCGCGAAGGCAGGCGCTGACGTCATCACGATCCACGCCGAAGCGGGTCCGCATCTCGACCGCTCGCTGCAGGCGATCCGCGCGCTCGGCAAGAAGGCCGGCGTCAGCCTGTGCCCGGCGACGCCGGAAAGCGCGATCCAATACGTGCTCGATCGCGTCGATCTCGTGCTTGTCATGACGGTCAATCCCGGCTTCGGCGGTCAGTCCTTCCTCGAGTCCCAGATCGAGAAGATTAGACGAATTCGAACCATGATCGGCGACCGGCCGATCCGGCTCGAGGTCGATGGCGGCGTCACCGACGACACTGCGGCAGCGGTTGCTGCGGCCGGCGCGGATACGCTCGTGGCGGGCTCTGCCGTATTTCGCGGCAAGAATGGCGCGGAATATGCCGCAAACATCGCGGCCATTCGCCTCGCCGCAGAGGCGGCGCGGGTTACAAGACTGCGGGATATTTCCGGGCAGCCGTTGCGGACCAGGGAGACTTCGCGCATCCGATAGGGGGCGGACCACACCGTTCCGGTGCCTGTTGTCTCAAAGCGTGTCAATTCTCTCCGGGCTTTTACGGGACTTTCCGCGCAATGCCGTCCCCTCCTTCAGGCCAGGCTAACCAACGTCTTTGAGACGAACGCACGATTAACGCTTGCGCAACTCTAATCGTCTCAATCTCTGGTTTAGGAACGCGAGAGAGCGCGGGGATGCGGACTGAAGAAATTTGCGGGCGTGACGTCTGCGTGCGGCGTGGAGCGATGATTTGAGCCTACATCGCTTGTACGCCGAGCAGCTTCGTTGCGCGACCGATACGACTGGACAGGTCGATCTCGGCAAACTGGGTGAGCTCGTCAGCGCGGCCTACGAGACCCGTGAGTGTCAACGCATCACGGACTGGCACGCGCAGGCGCCGGGCGAGGCCGAGCAGGATTTGTTGGGGACCCGCGAATTCCTCGACACCATCATCGAGAACATCCCGATCGCCGTCTTCGCAAAATGCGCGAAGAGTTCGCGCTACATCCTGCTCAATCAGGCCGGAGAAGACTATTACGGCATGCCGCGCGAACAGATGCTGGGCCGAACGTCCGAAGAGATTTTCCCGGCCGACGTCGCCCGGGCGGTCAATGAGCAGGATCGACGCGTCGTTGCCACCGGCATGCCGATGTTCCTCGAGGAGCATCTGCTCGAAGTGGGCGTCAAAGGCCGCGACCGCGTCGTCAATTCACGCAAAATGCTGATCACAGATGGCGACGGGAATCCGCAATATCTGGTTGGCGTGATCGAGGACGTCACAGAGCGCGTCACTACCCGGCAGCGCATCAGCCATCTCGCGCATCATGACGTGCTGACTGACCTGCCGAACCGCAGCGCCTTCAACGCGGCGCTCGGCGAACGGTTGGAGCGTGCGCAGGAGGCGGCGACCAGCTTTGCCGTGCTGAGCCTCGATCTCGACCGCTTCAAGGAGGTCAACGACGTGTTCGGTCACCCCGTCGGCGACATGCTGATGCGAGCGGCGGCTGACCGACTTGCCACGGAAGCCGAAGGCGCCTTCGTCGCCCGCGTCGGCGGCGACGAGTTCATGGTCCTGATGCCCGAGAACACACGTCGTGAGGACGTTCTGGCGCTGGCTGAACGCCTGGTCGAGATGATCGGCAAGGAGCTGGAGGTCGACGACTATCTCTCCAACGTAGGCCTCAGCGTCGGCATCGCGTTCTATCCGGACGACGGCATGAACGCCGCGACGCTGCTCGCCAATGCTGACTCGGCCCTCTATCGTGCCAAGCGCGAGGGCAGGGGCCGGGTTCGCTGCTTCGTATCCGAGATGGACCAGGAGCTGCGCGACCGCAGGCTATTGCAGCACGATCTACGACAGGCGCTGGAGCAGAACCAGCTCCTCGTTCATTTCCAGCCGCAGGCGCGGGTGGATGGTGAGGTCATCGGTTTCGAGGCGCTGCTGCGCTGGAATCACCCGACGCGCGGCTTCGTGCCACCGGACCAGTTCATTCCGCTCGCCGAGGAGAACGGGCTGATCGTCCAGATCGGCGAATGGACCTTGCGCGAAGCATGCCGCGAGGCGGCATCCTGGCCACGGCCGCTCCAAGTCGCCGTCAATCTGTCGCCGGTCCAGTTCCAGGCCGGCGATCTCGAGCGGTCGATCCACCAGATCCTGTTGGAGACGGGGCTCGCGCCGACGCGGCTCGAGGTCGAGATCACCGAGGGCGTGCTGATTGGCGACTTCACCCGCGCGCTCAATCTGCTGCGGCGGCTGAAGGCGCTCGGCCTCCGCATTGCGATGGACGATTTCGGCACCGGCTATTCCTCGCTGTCCTATCTGCAGTCGTTCCCGTTCGACAAGATCAAGATCGATCGCAGCTTCATCTCGAATCTCGAGGCGACACCGCAATCGGCCGAGATTGTCCGCGCGGTCCTGAGCCTCGCGCACGCCCTGAATATTCCGGTCATTGCCGAAGGGGTGGAAACGGAAGCGCAGCGTACATTCCTGGCGCGGGAGGCCTGCGAGGAAATACAGGGCTATCTCGTCGGCCGGCCCGACCTGATCGAACGCTATCTCGACCTCGTCGGCGTGACCGTGCAGCGCCGCCTCTACGCCTAGCGCCTGGCCTGTGGCGGGGTTCCGGGCATCCGTCGGCGCTATTTGGAACTTTGGCCTGAATACTCATGACCCAAGAACGAGCCGAGTTCAGGTGCGGGGCGCAGCAAATCTTTTGCACAACCGCCATCGACCTGACGCAAATCAGGGCAATAACCCTAGCAAGCGAGGGAGAGTCTCATGGAGAACGTACGTCGCTATCGGGCGCTGGCGTCCCTCTGTCGCCAGCAGGCGGCCTATCGGCCGCTCCAGAATTGGGAACTCCTCGGCCGGGCCGAACATTTCGAACATCTCGCCGAAATCGAACTCAAGGCGCATTTCGACGCCTGCAACGTGCAACGCGACAAGGACGCTGCCGCGCCCGCAACATTGGAGGCTCCCGTCGCGGCGTGACGGCGCCAAACCGGCGCGGCTCAATGCGACATCTGTGTCGGGACCGTCATGGCTTCCAGCATGGCGCGCGTGACGCCGCCAAGAACGCGCTCCTGCAACCGCGAATGGCCGTAGCCGCCCATCACCAGGAGATTGAGACTCTCGTCCGCCGCCAGCGACAGGATGGTCGGTTGAATGTCGGCGCGCGTTGCCGAGAGGGCGACCGTGCGGGTCGACAGTCCGCGCCGGCGGAGATGCTTTGTCAGACTGTTCGCTGACGCTTCGCTGGAGGCGGCGTCGGTCTCGTTGATGGTGATGATCACGATCTCTGCGGCGCGCGCCAGGAACGGTGCTGCGTCGCGCACAGCGCGGGCAGCGAGGCGGCTGCCATCCCAGCAGATGCCGATCCGGTTTGCCTTGAAGGCTCCACGGAAGGTGTAAGGCAGGAACAGCACCGGGCCGCCCGCCTGGAACAGGATCTCGCGCGGCATGTCGTTGTCGAACGAGCCTTGCGTCGGATCAGGCTGGAGCACGATGCTGAGGTCGTGCAGTCGCGCCATCTCGCCGACCGAGCCGGCTGCATCCGCCGGGATCGCGCCGAGTGCGTGGCAGGCATAGGAGATGCCGGCGTTCGCCGCCTCGCTCTTGAACACGGCTAGCGCGGCCTCGGCCCGCTCTACGGCGCGCTCGCGTTCCAGTTCGAACACGGCCGCCATCGCGGCGCCGCCCTCCATCACGTAAGCTGCACTGGTTGCGACATAGCCGACCGCGACCGCGTCGAGATGCGCGTTCAGGTTCGCCGCGAGCGAGATCGAGCCTTCGATCGCCGAACGCATGGGACGTTCGGTGGGAATGTGGACGAGAATGTCTTTGTACATGGCGTGCCTCCAGTGGACATCATCCGGTGGTTGCAATTTTTCACTGCACCGTGTTGAGCTGCATCAAACGGCCAGCGACCATTTGCCTGCTGCGCCCGCTCACCCATTCTTTGCCGAGATTTAATCGGGTGGACGGGACGCCGTAAGGTAGCAACGACCATGTTGAGGGCAAGGCGACATCAGCTCAACATGGACATTTCGACATGAACGATCGCGTCAATTCCAACATTACCACGTCTCGCAAGATCTTGAGGCCGCGCCGGCTCGCGCTGCTCGGCACCGCGGCCGCGCTGGGCGTGGCCGCCCTGTCAATTGTCCCAGGCACTTCGCCGTTCGGGATGAACTCCTTCATTGCGCCGGCTCAGGCCACCGAAGCCGCCGTGACGCCGCCCGGCTTTGCCGATCTTGTCGCCAAGGTCAAACCCGCGGTGATCTCGGTGCGGGTCAAAATCGACCAGGACACTGACAAGAGCGCGATGCTGCAGCAGAATCGGATGGATTCGGACGAGGACACGCCGTTCGACCAGTTCTCGCGACAGTTCGGCTTCCGCTTCCCGGGCGGCCCGAACGGCATCCCGCGCCAGCGCCATCAGGTGATTACGGGCGAAGGCTCCGGCTTCTTCATTTCCGCGGACGGCTATGCCGTGACCAACAACCACGTCGTCGACCACACCGAGTCCGTGCAGGTGACGACCGATGACGGCACCATCTACACCGCAAAAGTGGTCGGCACCGATCCGAAGACCGACCTTGCCCTGATCAAGGTCGACGGCAAGAAGGACTTTCCGTTCGTCAAGTTCTCCGACCAGAAGCCGCGCATCGGCGACTGGGTGGTTGCGGTCGGCAACCCCTTCGGTCTTGGCGGCACTGTGACCGCCGGCATCGTCTCGGCCAGCGGCCGGGATATCGGCAACGGTCCTTATGACGACTTCATCCAGATCGATGCGCCTATCAACAAGGGCAATTCCGGCGGCCCGGCTTTCGACATGAACGGCAACGTCATCGGTGTGAACACTGCGATCTTCTCGCCCTCGGGCGGCTCGGTCGGCATCGGCTTCGATATTCCGGCCTCGACCGCCAAGCTCGTCGTCGCGCAATTGAAGGACAAGGGCGCGGTCACCCGGGGCTGGCTCGGCGTGCAGGTGCAGCCCGTGACCTCCGAGATCGCCGACAGCCTCGGCCTGAAGCAGGCGCGCGGTGCCATCGTCGATAATCCGCAGGACGGCAGCCCGGCGGCCAAGGCTGGTATCGAAGCGGGCGACGTCATCACCGCCGTCAACGGCAATGCGGTGAAGGACTCCCGCGATCTCGCCCGCACCATTGCCACGTTGGCGCCGGGCACCTCGGTGAAGCTAGAAGTCTTCCACAAGGGTGAAAGCAAGACCGTGACGTTGACGCTCGGCGAGTTGCCGAACGAGCGGCAGGCCAAGGCGGACGTCGGCCAGGTGCAGCCGAACGCCGGTACGCCGCGGCTTGGGCTCAGCCTGGCTCCGGCTGGCGAGGTGCAGGGCGCCGGCCAGGAGGGTGTGGTCGTGACCGAAGTCGACCCGCAAGGGCCGGCGGCGCAGCACGGCATCCAGACCGGCGACGTCATCCTCAATGTCGGCGGCAAGGCTGTCAGCAATGTCGGCGAGGTGCGTTCGGAGCTGGCGCAGGCCAAAGCGTCGGGCAAGCGCAGCGTTCTGTTGCAGGTCAGAAGCGCGGATGCCACCCGCTTCGTCGCGGTGCCGCTCGCGTAAGGCGAAGCTCGACCGGTACGAGTCCAGAAGGGCGGCCCTTGGGCCGCCTTTCGCATAAGCAATCAAGGTCGCCAAGGCCCGATAACATTCTCGTTAGCGGCAGGGATGATGAGCCCGTGCGTCCGAAAAAGCCGTGTTCGCCGGTCACAGTTCCACGGTGCCTCTGTGCTCTGCTGCAGCGTAGCAGCGGAGTCGAGTTGCAAGGGTGGAACTTCGAGCCTTCCCGGCGCTTTGTGGAACTGGCCGGTGGTTCACATTTGATCGGTGCCGACATGGATCGATTGAAGCTCTCGCTGAGGAGTGCGCTGCTCCTGGCGCCGTTGGTCTTCTGGAACGGAAACGCGCTCGGGCGCGACGACGGCCGCTACGCCGACTCGCCCCTCAAGCCATGGTTCGACAGTTTGCGCAGCCATCTGGGTCCGTGCTGCTCGGATGCGGATGGGGTCGCCGTTGCCGATCCCGACTGGGAGTCGCACAACGGGCGTTACCGCGTGCGTCTTGATGGACAGTGGATCGAGGTGCCGGACGAAGCCGTCATCACCGAGCCGAACCGGGCCGGCCGCACCATGGTGTGGCCGGTGAAGACTGCGTTCGGGATTTCGATCCGCTGCTTCATGCCGGGGAGCATGATCTGAGACTTGTCAGCGTCAGCGCTTGCTGGATTTGCGCTTCGACGACTTCTTCGACGACTTCTTCGATGACGTCCTGGACGTCTTCCTGGCGCTCTTGCGCTTCGAAGCCTTCTTCGGGACCTTCTTGCCCTTCTTGCGTGCCTTCGACAGTCCGATCGCGATCGCCTGCTTGCGGCTCTTCACGCGGCCGCCGCGTCCCCCACGGCCGCTTTTCGCGGTGCCCTTCTTGTAGCGCCGCATCTCGCTTTCGACATCGCTGCCGGCGCTGCGTGAGTAACGGCGTTTCTTTGCCTTGCGTGCCATGCATGTTCTCCCTTGGCCGAAGAAAAACCATTCGGCACCGCCATGGTTCCGGGAGCGCCTATGCAACGTTCCAGACGCGAACCGCTGCCTAGAAGGAATTCGCCAGCTCGATCTCCGCTTCGAGGGCCTGGATGCGCCGTGCGGCCTCGCTGAAGGACAGATCCCGCGCGTATTGGGCGGGTTGATAGGCCTCTTCACTCAGCCGTTTCAGCCTGAGGCCCTGCGCTCGCGTCATCTGCTCGCTCAGAAAAGCCCTGGCGTCGTATTTACCTTGAACCTGCATGCCGCTCCTCCGTCCTGAATTCGTGACTTGACTATATGTTCTTATTTTGTTCTAACAAGCCATGGACAACAGAATTAATGAAATTCGACGTAAAATCAGAGCTTTGAGGCTTGAGATGGCCGACGTCGAGGCGTCGGTGCGCGACCTCGTCGAGCGCGACCGCGACTGCACAGAAAGGGCCTTGGCGCAGATGGATCTGCGCCGGAAAATCAACCTCCTGATCGGCGAATGGAGGGCGGCTGGTGGCAGCGACGTTCTGCCTGATGTCCGCGACCGGGTTCGCCTTCGTCCCGTGAAGACAGTCGGCAATCCCGCACGCGCAATCGGACGCCGCTGAGATCTTTGGAAGCGTGTGGGGGAGGAAGAGCAGGACCCGTACCGGATCTCGCAACTGCGCGTCGAACCGCGATCGCGGTTGAATGTGCGCGTCCAACGCGAGTGCCCGAAGCTCGCGGATGCCGGATCCTGACAGCTTGGAGCGTCGAGCCCAGGGCAAGGGCTCCGCAATGGCGGAGCCCTGCATGGATTCCAGGGAGCGTCTATTTGGTATTGGTCATGCCGCCTTTTTTCGTCATGGTGCCGCCCTGATCGGAGCCGGGACCAGAGCCGCCTTGGCCGGAAGGATCAGCGCCCCTGGTAGACTTGGTATTGGCGCCGGTGGTCTGCGAGGATGACATCGAGGATCCATGCTTGGCCTTCGACTTGGCCTGGGCGGCGAACGGCGCGGCGGCTAGGCCGGTTGCCAACATCACGGCGAGAGCGAGCTTGGTCGTCTTCATGCGGGAAACTCCCTGAGTTAAATTGACGCAGGCAGCCAACCGCTATTCGCCGCAGGAGTTCCCAACGAAGCATTTCCCACGCGTCACGCACGCTTCAAGATTGCTTGTCCTCTGCGAGGATGAACACGACGCCAGTGAGCGTCGCGCCGATCGCGAACGTCGTCACCAAGGTGACGACGAAGACCGCAACGGCTTGGCTTCCGCCGTTATTGAGCAGGTTTGCCACGGCCGGATTGGACAGGACGAGCGCAAGACTGAAGATGAGGCCGAGGGCTGCGCCCATCATTACATGCGTCATCAGTTTGATAAGGCCGCTGGCGGAAATCAGCTCTGACGACTTCTTGGTGCGCATGGGACTGCATCCCGAACTGGCATGCCAACGCACGCGCAAGTCCCTGGTTCCATCCGATCGAAGGAATTTGTCATCACTGGCTTCATCCGACGTTCATGCCGGGCTTGCGAGGATGGGGGCCGTCAAAACGGGAATATCGCTATGGGCAAGGTAGTCTTTCTTTACCGCTCGCTGGCCTATCGTAACGCGGCCGCGGACATCTTGCGCAAAGCCCGCAGGCTGCCGCGCGGAGCAGAGCGAAATGCGGCACGCCGCTACGCCAGGGCGTTGCGCGATCTCGCCCGAACGGAGGCCTGGCTGGAAGGACGGGTCGCGCGTGAACCGCGGATGGCCCGGCGCGTGACGAGCGCAGCGTCCGGTTAGCCGGACGCGCGCTGCAATTCGGCGGGGCCGGCGGTATCGAATTTGCCGGGTGCGGTCGTCGCCGTCTTGCGTGTCAACGGCACCTCCAGACGGCACAACAGGCCCTCGGCACGCCAATCGAACTGCGCCTGTCCGCCAAGCTGGGACTCGATGCTCGCAAGCAGGCTCCGCGTGCCGAAGCCGCGCGATTTCGGTGTCATGACCAGCGGACCGCCCGATTCCTCCCAACACAGCGTGAGCAGCTCGTCCGCGACCTGCCAATGGATCGCGAGCCGTCCCGATCGGGTCGAGAGCGCGCCATACTTTGCCGAGTTGGTGAAGAGCTCGTGCAGTGCGAGCGCCAGCGTCTGGGCCGTTGCCGGCCGCAACTGAACTTCGGGACCTGCCAATCTGATCTGGTCGCCGAGCGAATAGGGCGCAAGCTCCTCGTCGATCAACTTGGAAAGCTCAGCGCCCTGCCAGCTCGACAGCGACAGGATGGTGTGCACGCGCGCCAGTGCATTGATGCGCCCCTCCACCGCGTTGACATAGGCCTTGACCCCGTCGGCCCGCGTGAGGCGCACGATCGACTGCGCCAGCGCCAGCGCATTTTTGGCGCGATGATCGACTTCCCGCGCGAGGAGGTTCTGCCGCTCCTCGGCGCGCTTGCGCTCGGTGATGTCGACGGTGACGCCGCTGACGCGCACCACGCGCCCGCTCTCGTCGACCGTCGCGGCCGCCGTGCCGACGCACCAGCGCACCTCGCCGTCGGGCCGCACGATGCGGAACTCTGTTTCGTAGGCGCGCGTGCCCTTGTTGAATTCGGCGATCGCTTTGCGCAATTGATCGACGTCATCGGGGTGCAACAGCGCCTGAACGTTGGCCGGATTGACCTCGAAGCTCTCCGGGCCGACGCCGAAGATGCGGTACTGCCCCTCGTCCCACATCCAATCGCCGCTGATCCAGTCCCAGTCCCAGGACCCCATCTTGCCGGCAGCGATCGCCATGCTGCGCCGCTGCTCACTCTCGCGCAGCTTCGCGGTGGAGCTCTCCAGTTCCGCGGTGCGTGCGCGGACGCGGTCCTCCAGTTCGTGGTTCAGCCGTTCGAGCTCGCGCGTCTTGCGATAGAGCTCAGCAAACACCTTGATCTTGGCGCGCAGCACTTCCGGCACGACCGGTACCGGCACGTAATCGACCGCGCCCATCTCGTAGCCGCGCAACCGGTCGATGTCGCTGACCTGGATGGCCGAGATGAAGATCATCGCGGTCTTCTGGAAGCGCGGATGCTCGCGGATCATCGCGGCGAGCTCGAAACCATCGAGCTCGGGCATGCAGACGTCGACCAGGATCACCGCGATCTCGGTCTTGAGCAGAACCTCCAACGCCTCACGCCCCGAGGAGGCGATCACGAGGTTCTCGCCGAGATCCTTCAGAATCACCTCATAGGCGAGCAGCTTGGCGGGCTGATCGTCGACGAGGAGGATGTTGACCTTTTCGTGGTCCATTCGCGGATTCCACTCAGCGGTGCAGCCACATGCGGATCGCAAGCAGCAATTGGTCGGTGTTGACCGGCTTGGCGAGGTAGTCGGACGCGCCGGCTTCGAGGCACTTCTCTCGGTCGCCCTTCATCGCCTTGGCGGTCAATGCAATGATCGGAACACGGGCGAAGGCCGGGTTCTCGCGGATCACGCCGATGGTCTGATAGCCATCCATCTGCGGCATCATGATGTCCATCAGCACGATCGCGATCTCCGGATTCGATTCGACCAGTGTCACCGCCTCGCTGCCGGTCGTCGCCGTCAGCACCTTCATGCCGCGTCGTTCCAGCACGCTCGACAGGGCGAAGATGTTCCGGGCGTCGTCATCGACGAGCAGTGCGGTCTTGCCGATCAGGTCCTCATCGGAACTGTTCAGCTTCTCCAGCATACGCTGCTTCTCGACCGGCAGCTCCGTGATCACGCGGTGCAGGAACAGCGCGGTCTCGTCGAGCAGGCGTTCCGGCGACTCCACGCCCTTGACCACGATGCTGCGCGCCATGGTGTGGAGCTCGGCATCCTCTTCCGCTGAGAGCTCGCGTCCGGTGAACACCACGACCGGGATGTTCGACAGCGTCTCGTCATTGCGGATCTGGTCAAGCACCTCGAATCCGCTCATGTCGGGCAGCCGCAGGTCGAGCACCACGCAATCGCAGGGCTGCTCGCGCAGCGTCGAGAGCGCGCCGGCCCCGGTATCCGTGGCTAAGATCTCGATGTCGTCGTGGTGCAGCAGCTCGCGGATCGAAAGCTGCTCGGCCTCGTTGTCCTCGACGATCAGCAGCCGCTTGCGCCGCGGTCGCGCATATTCCTTGATCTGCGTCAGTGCGGCCGATACGCCCTCGGTGGTTGTCGGCTTGTTGACGAAGGAGAACGCGCCGCGCGCCAGCGCATGCTGGCGGTCCTCGTCGAGCGTAATGATCTGCACGGGGATGTGGCGGGTCAGCGGATTGTGCTTGAGCTGGCTCAGGACGGTCCAGCCGAGCATGTCGGGCAGGAACACGTCGAGCGAGACGGCCGTCGGCTGGTACTGCTTGGCGAGATCCAGCGCCTCGGCTCCACGGGCAGCGACCAGAACCTTGAAGCCCCTGTCGCGGGCCAGATCGACCAGCACGCGGGCATAATGCGGGTCGTCCTCGACGATCAGGATGATGGTGTCCCCGGGCTCGAGGTTGAGTCGATCGTCGGGAAGCTGCTCGATGACGCGCTGCTGGTCAGGCACGGCCGGCTGTAGTGCCAGCGGCTGGCTGTATTGCTGTGACGCCGGCGCAGCCCGCGGCGCGAGCGTCGGGCCGGAATACTTCAGCGGCAGATAAAGCGTGAAGGACGAGCCCTTGCCCGGCGCGCTGCGCAGGTGGATTTCGCCTCCGAGCAGGCTCGCGAGCTCGCGGCTGATGGCGAGCCCGAGTCCGGTGCCGCCATACTTTCGGCTGGTGCCGGCATCCGCCTGCTGGAATGCCTCGAAGATCAGCTTCTGCTTCTCCAGGGGGATGCCGATGCCGGTATCGGACACTTCGAAGGCGATCACGGCCGGCGCGGAGTTCAGCACCGGGTGATCGGTCCCCCAGCCGCCGACCGCGCCGGCGACCTTCAGGCGCACTTCGCCTTCGGCGGTGAACTTGAAGGCGTTCGAGAGCAGGTTCTTCAGGACCTGTTGCAGGCGCTTGGAATCGGTGACGATGCTGCGCGGCAGGTTCGGATCGATGTCGATCTTGAACGACAGATTGCGGTTGTCTGCCTCGTGCCGGAACGGCCGGCCGACGGTCTCGAGCAGGTTCGCGGTCAGGATCTCCTCGGCGTCGACCGTCACCGTGCCGGACTCGATCTTGGAAAGATCGAGGATGTCGCTGATGAGGTTGAGCAGGTCGGTGCCGGCGCCGTGGATGGTGCGGGCGAATTCGACCTGCTTGGCCGAGAGGTTGCCATCCGGGTTGTCGCTGAGCTGCTGCCCGAGGATCAGGATCGAATTCAGCGGCGTGCGCAGCTCGTGGCTCATATTGGCGAGGAATTCGGACTTGTATTTCGAGGTCAGCGCGAGCTCGGTCGCCTTTTCCTCGAGCGCGCGGCGGGCCTGCTCGATCTCCTGGTTCTTGCGCTCGACCTCGACGTTGCGCTCGGCGAGCTGCTGCGCCTTCTGCTCGAGCTGGTCGTTGGTCTGCTGCAATTCGCGCTGCTGGGTCTGCAGCTCGCCGGCGAGCTGCTGCGACTGCTTGAGCAGACCTTCGGTCTGCATCGTAGCCTCGATCGAATTGAGCACGATGCCGATGGAGTCGGTGAGCTGCTCCAGGAACGTCATCTGCGAGGTGGTGAAGGAGACGAGCGAGGCGAGCTCGATCACGGCTTTGACCTGCCCCTCGAACAGGACCGGCAGCACGACGAGGTTCTTCGGCGCTACGCGGAACAGCGCCGAGTTGATCGGCACCACGTCGGATGGAATGTCGGCGACCATACGCGGCCGCTTGTCGAGAGCGCACTGGCCGATCAGGCCCTCGCCGAACTGCAAAACGCGCTGATAGGGGTAGACGCCATCGCTGGCGTACGAGGCGAGCAGCAGGAGCTGCGGGTCGTTCTCGTTCTCGACCTGGTAGATCACGCCGGTATGCGCGTTCACCAGCGGCGACAGTTCGGTGAGCAGCAGCCGGCCGACCGTGGTGAGGTCGCGCTGGCCCTGGAGCATGTTGGTGAATTTCGCGAGGTTCGTCTTCAGCCAATCCTGCTCGGTGTTCAGCTCGGTCGTGAGCCGCAGGTTGGTGATCATCGTGTTGATGTTGTCCTTGAGCTCCGCGACCTCGCCGCGGGCATCGACCTGGATCGAGCGCGTCAGGTCGCCCTTGGTCACTGCGGTCGCGACTTCCGCGATCGCGCGCACCTGCGAGGTGAGGTTGGCCGCGAGCAGATTGACGTTGCCGGTGAGATCTTTCCAGGTGCCGGCCGCGCCCGGCACGTTGGCCTGGCCTCCGAGCCGGCCTTCGACGCCGACCTCGCGCGCCACCGACGTCACCTGATCGGCGAAGGTCGCGAGCGTCTCGGTCATGTTGTTGATGGTGTCGGCGAGCGCCGCGACCTCGCCCTTCGATTTCACGGTGAGGTTCTGCTTCAAATCGCCATTGGCGACCGCGGTCACCACCTTGACGATGCCGCGCACCTGCTCCGTCAGGTTCGCCGCCATGAAATTGACGGTGTCGGTGAGATCCTTCCACGTCCCCGCAACGCCGGGCACCTGCGCCTGGCCACCGAGCTTGCCCTCGGTGCCGACCTCGCGCGCCACGCGCGTGACTTCGCCGGCGAAGGCGTTGAGCTGGTCCACCATGGTGTTGATGGTGTTCTTCAGCTCGAGGATCTCGCCCTTCACGTCCACGGTGATCTTGCGCGAGAGGTCGCCGCGCGCGACCGCCGTGGTCACTTCGGCGATGTTGCGGACCTGCGTGGTGAGATTCGCGGCGAGCAGGTTGACGTTGTCGGTGAGGTCCTTCCAGGTGCCGCCGACGCCGGGCACGACGGCCTGCCCGCCGAGCCGTCCCTCGGTGCCGACCTCGCGCGCGACGCGCGTCACTTCGGCGGCAAAGGAGCGGAGCTGCTCGACCATCGTGTTCAGCGTGTCCTTCAAGAGAAGGATCTCGCCGCGCACGTCCACCGTGATCTTCTTGGAGAGGTCGCCGCCGGCAATGGCGGTCGCGACCTCGGCGATGTTGCGGACCTGGGCCGTCAGGTTGGAGGCCATGAAGTTGACGTTGTCGGTGAGGTCCTTCCAGGTGCCGGCAACGCCGGGCACCTCGGCCTGACCGCCGAGCTTGCCTTCGGTGCCGACCTCGCGGGCGACGCGCGTGACTTCGCCGGCAAAGCCATTGAGCTGGTCCACCATGGTGTTGATGGTGTTCTTCAGTTCGAGGATTTCGCCCTTCACGTCGACGGTGATCTTGCGGGACAAGTCGCCGCGCGCCACGGCAGTCGTCACTTCGGCGATGTTGCGGACCTGGGCGGTGAGGTTGCCCGCCATCGAGTTCACGCTGTCGGTGAGGTCCTTCCAGGTGCCGGCCACGCCGGGCACATTGGCCTGACCGCCGAGACGGCCTTCGGTGCCGACCTCGCGCGCAACGCGCGTCACCTCGCCCGCGAAGCGGTTGAGCTGGTCGACCATCGTGTTCAGCGTGTCCTTGAGCTGAAGGATCTCGCCGCGCACGTCCACGGTGATCTTGCGGGACAGGTCACCACCGGCGATCGCGGTCGCGACTTCGGCGATGTTGCGCACCTGGGCGGTCAGATTGCCCGCCATCGAGTTCACGGAGTCGGTCAAATCCTTCCAGGTGCCGGCGACGCCGGGCACGTCCGCCTGGCCGCCGAGCTTGCCGTCGGTGCCGACCTCGCGGGCGACGCGCGTGACTTCGCCAGCGAAGGCGTTGAGCTGGTCGACCATGGTGTTGAGCGTCTCCTTCAGCTGAAGGATTTCGCCCGACACATTCACCGTGATCTTCTTGGACAAGTCGCCCTTCGCCACCGCCGTCGCGACCTCGGCAATGTTGCGGACCTGGCCGGTCAGGTTTGAGGCCATCGAGTTGACGCTGTCGGTGAGGTCCTTCCAAGTGCCGCCGACGCCGCGCACCACCGCCTGGCCGCCGAGCTTGCCTTCGGTGCCGACCTCGCGGGCGACGCGTGTGACTTCGCCGGCGAAGGCGTTGAGCTGGTCCACCATGGTGTTGATGGTGTCCTTCAGCTCCAGGATCTCGCCGCGCACGTCCACGGTGATCTTCTTCGACAGGTCGCCGCCGGCGACCGCCGTCGTCACCTCCGCGATGTTGCGGACCTGCGCGGTCAGGTTCGAGGCCATCGAGTTGACGCTCTCGGTCAGGTCCTTCCAGGTGCCGGCGACGCCGAGCACGTTGGCCTGGCCGCCGAGGCGGCCTTCGGTGCCGACCTCGCGTGCGACGCGCGTCACCTCGCCGGCGAAGGCGTTGAGCTGGTCGACCATGGTATTGAGCGTCTCCTTCAGCTGAAGGATTTCGCCCGAGACGTTCACCGTGATCTTCTTCGAGAGGTCGCCGCTTGCGATGGCGGTGGCGACATCGGCGATGTTGCGGACCTGCGCGGTCAGGTTTGAGGCCATGAAGTTGACGTTGTCGGTCAGGTCCTTCCAGGTGCCGGCCACGCCGGGCACCTGGGCCTGGCCGCCGAGCTTACCTTCCGTGCCCACCTCGCGCGCCACGCGCGTCACTTCCGAGGCGAAGGAGTTGAGCTGGTCCACCATGGTATTGATGGTGTCCTTCAGCTCCAGGATCTCGCCGCGCACGTCGACCGTGATCTTGCGTGAGAGGTCGCCGCGCGCCACGGCGGTGGTGACGTTGGCGATGTTGCGGACCTGCGCGGTGAGGTTGCCGCACATCGCGTTGACGGAGTCGGTCAGGTCCTTCCAGGTGCCGGCGACGCCGGGCACGATGGCCTGGCCACCGAGCTTGCCGTCGGTACCGACCTCGCGCGCGACGCGCGTCACTTCGGAAGCGAAAGAGCGGAGCTGGTCCACCATCGTGTTGATGGCTTCCTTGAGCTGAAGGATCTCGCCGCGGACGTCAACCGTGATCTTCTTGGAGAGGTCGCCGTTGGCGACCGCGATCGTCACCTCGGCGATGTTGCGAACCTGGTTGGTCAGGTTGTTCGCCATCGAGTTGACGCTCTCGGTCAGATCCTTCCAGACGCCGGTCACCTCCGGCACTTGGGCCTGGCCTCCGAGCTTGCCTTCGGTGCCGACCTCGCGCGCGACGCGCGTCACCTCGGAGGTGAACACGCCGAGCTGCTTGATCATGGTGTTGACGATGGTCGCCGACTGCAAAAACTCGCCGCCGAGCGGACGGCCATCGACGTCGAGCTTGACGGTCTGGAGCAGGTCACCTTGTGCGACGGCGGCGACTGCGCGCGTCACCTCGCGCGTCGGCCACAAGAGGTCGTCGATCAGCGTGTTGACCGAACCTTCCATGTCGGCCCAGGAGCCTGAGGCGAGGCCGAACTTCACGCGCTGGCGGGTCTTGCCTTCGCGCCCCACCACCTGGCCGACCAGCTCGAGCTGCTGCGCCATGCGCTGGTTGGCGGCGATGATTTCGTTGAGGGTGTCGGCAATCTTGCCGTCGATGCCGAGATAGTCGCCGCTCATCCGCACCGAAAAGTCACCGCTGCGCATCGCCTGCAAGGCGAGCAACAGCTCCGCCCGGGAATCCGGCTCCGACGTACCATTGGTTCTTGGCTTTGGGACGCGACGACCGGAGCGGGATGCAGTTCCGGGATCGAGGTCGCTCATATGATTCCCCCGCAGGCGTCGGCCGAATCCACGGCAAGACGCGTTTGGTAATGAAATAGAGCGTCAGCCAAACTCGAAATCAAGCGCCAACGTGCGGCGCTAGGAAATGGAACCCGCTTTGCTCAGCCCGGCCGAGATAACGATGATCCTCCGAATTGGTTCCAAGCCACTCAGAAGGAAATGTCCTCGGCCGCCCGCCGCTCTGCTCATCCATTCCGGCATTCACTGTTCGGAACGAAGCGCCGCGCCCGACGGTTAGCCAGCAACGACAGGGAGAAACGGATTTGAAAGCAGGATTTGCCGCCATCGCTGTCATCCTGTTTGCCGCGGGATCGGCTTTGGCACAGGGCGGTGCGCCCAGTGGGCGCGGGGCAGTGACCGGCGACCCCGCCGCAAGCTCAGCCAACCCGCGGGCGGAAACGCCGACCACCGGCAGGGCCAATCGGTCGAATCCGAGCGGCAGCGGCACGTCATCTTCGGGCGGCAAGGACGACAACGACGATGCGGGCCGGGACAAGATGCCGGAGAGCGACCGCACCGTGCGGCCGCAGAGCCAGCAACATCATCCGAACGACAAGTAGAGGCGGCTATTTGTCCGCCATGGTGCGCTCCGCGTCCGTGACCTGCGAGCGCAGCACCGGGAGCTGTTCGCGCGCGAACGCTGCGAGCGCTGCATTGTCGGGCGCCTTCAGATAGCGCTCAAGCAGGCTGATGATCGATTCGTACTCGGGAATCTGCGCGGCATAGAAGCTTCTGACGTAGGTTGGACCATCCGACATTTCGGGCTCGACGAGGCTCGCGGTCGAGGATGTTGCCCTGCCGATGTGCAGCTCCGCGCCGATTGCCTCCTGGATCTCCTTCAGACTCTTGTCGCGCTTGGCCGCTTCCTCGGCGCGCAGGGCGGCGAGATTCTTGACCTCCGCGTTGCCCTTGAGGTCGGTGTTCTCAAGAAGACGCTGTTGAAATCGGCCGAAACTGTAGACGCCGCTGATAACCTCGACGGCGGTCGGTTGCCGTTCGCCAAGCTTTCGCTCGCCGGTACTGTCGGCAAGTGCCGAGGTGCTGATGAATGCCAGGATAATCGCGGCAACAACTCGCATCGGTATCAATGACGAACCACGTGCCAGGTTCCCTGAGTATTACGATCCGGTAATCGGGTTGCGACGCGAGAGTTCCGTCCCCACGTCCTCCCCATGAAACAGTCTGACATCTTCAGAGATAACGCCGACAACTGTCTTCAGCTTGCCGAGCGAGCCGAGGGGCAGCCCGCCCATAAGCGCTATTCGCGCATGGCCGAGGCCTGGACGGCGCTCGCGAACGAGCAGGATTGGCTCGACGGCGAGATCTCGCCCGTTCCGCTCCACGCTGCTGCTCCGAAGCGAGGCGTATGAATCTGCGTGTGAGATCGCTCACGGAAGGCAAGCAACTGATTTGGGGATCATCGGGAACTGTCGATCGCGTCGATTTCCAGTTTCAGAAGGAGGTTTTGGCGATGGCTCCACGTCTGGCTCTTCTTTCCCTCATTCTCGCCTTTGGCGTCTCGGTCGCGTTCGCGACGGTGACGACGGTACGGCAGGTGCATCTCGAGAACGCATCTACTGCCGTCCACGCGGCGCGCAGCTAGTTCTGTATCGGAACATTCGACGTCGCAGTGCGTAAGCGCTCTGAGACACCAGGAGAAGCGAGAGCCCATCATGGCCCATTCCGACCATGGCATCGTCAAGGACAAGCGTGCGGAGGAGCAGCCGCGCGACAAGCAGCGTGCACAGTCCGTGCACAAGACGGATCCGAAAGGCTCGCCCTCGCGTGAAGCGACGCGCGATCCCAAGCTGAACGATGATAGCAAGACGCCAGGATCCGGCGTGATGCCGGACGACTCGAGCGACGCAACAGGCTAGTTCTCACGGGAACGAATTCTCGCGGGATGAGTCGACGGATTGCTTCCGGTTGTCATGCCCCCGGTGCGCCGGAAGCAATCTCCAAGGACGGTCCTGGCACTCCCGTGCCGGGGCCGTTTGCTTATGGACGGAGTCAGCCGCCGTTGCCGCTCTCTGGATCCCCCTGGGTATGTCCGTCAGGCCCGCGGCCGAACACGCCGAAGCTGCTCGACTTCACGCCGGCGGTGGCATCGACGCCCACGGCGGCCAGTCCGAACTTGAGGAGTTCGCGGACCGCTGCCGCCCGCGTCGGCATGCGGTGTTTGAACCGGAAATCGTCAATGGCGGCCAACTCTTCCGGCGAGAGCATGACCTGAAGGCGCTCGGCGCGAAGGTCGTTCATGGCGATCACGCAAATTGAGTAGGTTGAGTAGTTTACTCAACGAACCAACTTGGAGGGAGTTCCTCTAGAGTCAGAAATGTCTCGAAATGAGTAGAGATACGTTGTAAAATCAACGAGTTGTTTTTGAAACGTATCCTGCCATGACGCATTCTTCCCAAAAGGGAGAGAGGCCATGACGGACGAGGTCAGGCTACCTCGCAAGCTTTCCGAAGAGCCCGAAGCACCCGAGCCGGTGCGGCCGAGCCATCAGAAGGTCATCGATCAGGTCGAGCGCTGGGCCAACAGTCCGGGGCTCCAGCCGCCGCAATCGCAGACTTCGACGGAGGCGAAAGCGAGCTAAGGCTTCACGAAGCGAGAGCCCTTTGCCGATGGCGGGCGGGCTGATCGGTGCGATCTGTGCGTGACACGAAGCTTACGCCTGAGCCACCAGGCCGACACGGAAACGCTTGCCCAAACCGTCAACGCTGCGATGAAAGCGAATGCGATGCTTGCGCCGACGGTGGCATGGAAGATGGCGGCGAACGCCGCGAGGCCGATGCTGCCGAGCGCCGCGCCTGCGGCATCGAGCGCCGCCGCCTTCTGTCCGCGACGCCGTCCGCTCAGGCCGGCCTTCTCCTTGGCGTGACGCTCGTGGCTTTCGATCAGCGTCGCACTGGCACAGAAGATCGCCGGAAGTGCAAGAAAGAGCCCGCCGACAGTAACGCCGAATTGCGAGCCGATGACTCCGGCGAGCACCGTCGCGCAGCCGCCGAGCACGAAACGAATGGCGTATTCGTACCAGCGCGTTTCTTTCAGCGCCGATGACGATAACTTAACCAGCATCAGGCGGCACCTCCCAAACCGGCGAGCAGACCGAAGGCGACCACGAGCCATACGACGAAGGAGAGGACCGTGGCGGGGAGCGCGCCGAGACGGAATCTCATCAGCAGGTGGCAGACGACGAGGCTGTAGCAGGCGAGCGCGATGGCGCCATAGATCATCGTCCAGCTCTCGGCGGCGGCATATTGCGCGCCGTGCTGGACCACGGCGATGCCGAGGGTGGCCAGCGCCACCGACGGCGCCGCGCCGAGCAGCCCGGCAAAGCTTTTTGGCCGCAGCATGTCACCAAGGATTGCGAAGACGGATACGATCAGACCGCCGGCGACGAAGCGCACGAGATATTCCGTCATGGCCGTGCCCGCGAGGCTTCGGACGGCTGCTGCCGTGACTTCGCCAGCGTGAACGGCCTGAACAGTCGCTCCACGACGATGCCGAGCGTGAAGCCCGCCACCACGTCGCTGGTCCAGTGCGCGAGCAGCGCCACCCGCGTCAGCGACAGCACTACCGCCAGCGAACGTGCCAAGCGGCGCGAGGCCGGCGGCAACAGGCCGGCGGCTGAGGCAAGGGCGCCCATATGCACGGCGTGACCTGAGGGAAACGCGTCGCGGGGACGCCCCGAATAAGGAACACCGCGCCAGTGGCCGCTCACCGTCAGCCGGTCCGGCCTCGTCTGATCGAACAAGGTTTTCAAGACATGCGGCAAAACGGCCGTCACCAGCGAAACCATCAGGACGTGATCGGCAATGGGACGCTGCTGCGGATGCCGGAGGCGGGTGTAGAGCCATCCCGCCGCAGCGAGCGCGACCAGCACGTGCTCGTCGGCGCCCCAGGTCATTGCTTGGGCGGCGCGCTCGAGGTCTGAATTGGTGTTCTGTGCGATCTCGTTCGCGACCGCCGTATCGATCCGGGTGGGTTTGACTGTTACGAGCGCCATCGGTCCGCCGGCGAGATGTCCTCCATGACGATTTTGTAAAGCTCGCAGATAAAGAAGGTTCCTGAGCTCCAGCCGGGGCATCAGCCCACGGCGCCGCGACTACGGCTGCCCGGATCCGCCGGCGGAGCCATAGATCTGGCCCGTCGCATAGCTTGCGTCGGCGGCGGCGAGCTGCACGTAGATCGAGGCGAGCTCGACGGGCTGGCCAGGACGGCCGAGCGGTGTCATGCCGCCGAACTTCTCGAGCTTGTCCATCGTAGCGCCGCCGGAGACCTGAAGCGGTGTCCAGATCGGTCCTGGCGCCACGCCATTGACACGGATGCCCTTGGAGGCGAGCTGCTTGGCCAGCGACTTCACGTAGTTCATCGTCGCTGCCTTGGTCTGCGCATAGTCGTAGAGATCCGGGGAAGGATCGTAGGCCTGCTCGGACGTCGTGCCGATGATGCAGGAGCCGGGCTTGAGATGCGGCAGCGCTGCCTTGATGATCCAAAACGGCGCGTAAATGTTGGTCTTCATCGTTGCATCGAAATCCTCTGTCGATACGTCGAGAACAGAAGCGCGCGCTTGTTGCCGCGCGGCGTTGCAGATGACGATGTCGAGTCCGCCGAGGCCCTGCACCGCCTGTTCTACCAACTGCTTGCAAAAGGCTTCGTCCTTGAGATCACCGGGGATCGCAAGTCCGGTGCGTCCTGCTTTCCTGATCAGCGCGATCACCTCCTGCGCATCCGGCTCCTCCGCCGGCAGATAGTTGATGGCGACATCGGCGCCTTCGCGCGCATAGGCGATCGCGGCCGCGCGGCCCATGCCCGAATCCCCGCCGGTGATCAGCGCCTTGCGGCCGGCGAGCCGATCGGAGCCCTTGTAGCTGGTTTCGCCATGATCCGGCCGCGGCTCCATCTTGCCGGCCAGACCCGGCCAGGGCTGCGACTGTTTCTTGAATGGCGGCTTCGGGTAGCGGCCGACGGGATCGATCAGGGCGTGCTCGGCCATGGACGTATCTCCTTTCGCGGTGGATGCCAGCGAAGCCGCCGCGAGCGTTGTGCTCGCGTCGTGGACGACGTGCCGGCGGGATATTGAGGTCTTTTCTTGCTGCGTCATGATGCTCTCCGCGATGTTGAGATCCCAACACGCCGAGAGCCGCATCGTTGCTAGGACGCGAAGGACGCCGGCCAGGCCGGCGTCCTCGTTGAAATATCGGCTGAGGAGCCTATTTGGACTGACCGACGCTCGGTGCCTTGCCGAGCTCCTTGGCCATGTCGAGATGGTGCTTGAGTGCTGGCAGGGTCTTGCCGGCCCAATCCTTCAGCGCAGCATTGTCGCCGCCCTTGGCGTAGCGTTCGAACAGCGACACGGCGTCTTCATGGGCGCTGACCTGGTAGGAATTGTAGTCCGAGCTGAAATCCTTGCCCGTCGCGCTCTTCAACTTGTCGAGCTTGCTCTGGTGCGAGCTGTCCAATGCCGTCGGCAGGGTCGCCTGGACCTTGCCGTTGCCGACCAGTCCCTTCAGCTCGCCGCTGGTCTTGGTGTGATCGGTCACCATCTGCTGAGCGAAGGATTTCTCCTGCGCATTGCCCTTCTGCTCGGCGAGCTTGCTCGACTCAATCTCGAACATGTCGCTGATGGCGACCTGCTTGACGAAGTCAGCTGTAGTTGGCGCGACCCCGAGCGCCGAGTTGATGCCGGTCTTCTCGCCCAGCGATTGGGCCAATGCGGGGCCTGCCAGAAGCACGCAAGCAATGGCGACGATAGTTCGTTTCATGATCCGATCCCTCCAATTGGTCGCGCGGCCACTTGCCGCGTCATGTTGCGCCGATCAACACGCCGCGAAAGGCGAGGTTCCTAACGGACTAGTCCGTGGGATTGCGCCCCGTGCGCGGATTGATGGGATCAGTCGCCTTGCGTCGAAGCCGCTCGGGCAGAAACGGCTCGGCCGGCGTAGCGGTTGCGTCAGCCCGCACGTCCGCATGACGCTGCGCCCGCTCATGCGGCGTTCGGTTGTCGTTGAAATGCCACTTCACGTCGACGCCGTCGACGGGATCGTTGACGCCGTGCTGGATATCGCGGAAGTCACTCATGGTTCGCCTCATTGCTTTCCGGGCAGGATCGATTCGAGCACCTGCCGCGCTGCTCCCTTGATCATCCCACTTTCGTTCGGATCGCCCTTCATCAGGGCGAGTGAAAAATTCTTTGCCTGCTGAAGCGTGATATGCGGCGGCAGCGGCGGCACCTCGGGATCGGTCTTCACTTCCAGCACGATCGGAATCTCGCTCGCCAGCGCTTGCTCCCAGGCGGAGCCGAGCAGCTGTGGGCTATCAACGAAGATGCCGCGCAGGCCGATCAGATCGGCGAAGCGCGAATAGGAGACGTCGGGAATGCGCTGCGAAGCCTCGAATTTGGGATCACCGTTGATGATGCGCTGCTCCCAAGTGACCTGGTTGAGATCCTCGTTGTTAAAGACGCAGACGATGAAGCGCGGGTCCTTCCAATCGCGCCAATACTTCGCAGCGGTGATCAGCTCGGCCATGTTGTTCATCTGCATGGCGCCGTCGCCGACGAGTGCAATCACGGGACGATCTGGACGGGCGTATTTGGCCGCGAGCGCGTAAGGCACCGCGGCGCCCATCGAGGCGAGGCCGCCGGAGAGCGAGGCCGCCATGCCGCGCCGCATCTTGAGGTCCCGCGCGAACCAGTTGGCGCAGGAGCCGGAATCGCTGGCGATGATGACGCGGTCGGGCAGGCGGGGGGACAATTCCCAGGCGACGAGCTGTGGATTGACCGGCGCCGCGTGCTGATGCGCGCGGTCATCCAAGGTCTTCCACCATCTCGCAACGTCCTCTTCGATAGCTCTGCGCCAGCCGTTGTCGGCTTTGGGCTGGAGTCGCGGCAACAATGCGCGCAGCGTCTCGGCGGCGTCTCCGACGAGGCCGACCTCCATGGGAAAGCGGATCGACATCATGCCGGCGTCGATGTCGATCTGCACGCCGCGCGCCGCTCCTTCCTTCGGCAGGAATTCGGCGTAAGGAAAGGCCGAGCCCACCATCAGCAGCGTATCGCATTCCATCATCATGTTGTAGCTGGGCTCGGTGCCGAGCAGGCCGATCGAGCCGGTGACCCATGGCAGGTCGTCGGGCAGCGCGGCCTTGCCGAGCAGTGCCTTGGCGCAGCCGGCCGACAGCCGGTCGGCGACCGCGATGACTTCGTCGGTTGCATGAAGCGCGCCCGCGCCGACGAGGATCGCGACCTTCTTGCCGGCGTTGAGCACCTGCGCGGCGCGGTCAAGATCCGCCTCACGCGGCGTGATGCTGGGGGCGCTATAGCCGATGCCGGAATGCAGCGTGCCGTGTGCGCGGGGCGGATTCTCGTAAGCCTCTTCCTGTAGGTCGTTGGGCAGGATGATCACGGTCGGGGTCCGCCGCGCCAGCGCAATCCGCACCGCACGATCGATCAGGTGTCGCACTTGCGCAGGCGAGGATGCCTGCATGACGTAGGCACCGGCGACGTCCTTGAACATCGAGAGAAGATCGAGTTCCTGCTGATAGTGCCCGCCGAGGGCATTGCGCGACTGCTGGCCGACAATAGCCAGCACCGGCTGGTGATCGAGCAGCGCATCGTAGAGCCCGGTGACCAGATGGGAGGCGCCGGGGCCAGAGGTCGCAATGCAGACGCCGAGCTCGCCCGAGAACTTTGCGTAAGCGGTTGCCATGAATGCCGCCATCTCCTCGTGCCGCGCCTGAACGAACCCGATCCTGCCTTCGGCCCGGTTCATTGCACCGAACACGCCGTTGATGCCGTCGCCGGGATAGCCAAAGATGTGGCGCACGCCCCATTGATGCAGTCGCTGGACGATGAAGTCGGAGACGGTTTGGGACATTGCGCGTGGCCCTTGGTTTGGCAGGTGTATGAAACTCAGAGAACCGCCCGTTTCGTGCGATGTTCCTGGCCCGCTCACGGAACATGCATCGGAACGATCGCGTGCCTATCCGGTTGGTTTTGCAGGTGGCTGAGTGGAGAATTTTCGATGTTGAACCAAAACGAACTGGAACGTAGTGAGACGGGCCGTTTGATTGGCAGCGACAAGGTCGAGGGAACATCGGTCTATGGCGCGGATCGCAACCGGATCGGTTCGATCGAACGCGTGATGATCGACAAGATCAGTGGCCAAGTGTCATACGCCGTGCTCGGCTTTGGTGGATTCCTGGGACTCGGCAACGACCATTACCCGTTGCCTTGGCAGTCGTTGAAATACGACACCGAGCTTGGCGGTTATGTCACCGGCATCACCACCAAGGAGTTGGAGGGGGCGCCGAAATACGGCGCACGAAGCGATTGGAACTGGAGTGACGACGCCGCGGTGCGTGGCATCAACTCCTACTACGGCGTTCCCTTCGTTTGAGATTTCAGGGAAAGGGAGATCGATGAGCAAGGAACGGCCCAATGACGATCCCCGGCAGCAGAACGACTGGGGCTCGCACCGGCAGACAGACAAGCCCTGGAAGGGCAATCCCGAGAAGGAGCAGGGCTCCGACAACGTGAAGCCCGACCTCGAGAAGTGGCACGAGACCAAGACGCACTGAGCCAAGTGCGCCACATTGACACTTCAGGCAAGCGCGGCGCGGAGGGTGCCGCGCTTGTTTTTTTGAGCAGTGCAATCACGAATGGCGGTGAGCTTCTTCAAAGCCGGAACCATGCATCAGTGCTGCGGTTAGGCTCGCAGCGCGCGAGCTGCTCGTCTCTGCTCTCCCGCCGGTTTAGTCCGCAAGAAAGGTGTTCACCGTGGATGCTCAGACACGGCAGCGTGATCCGTTCGCGGAGCAGCCGCAGAGGGCGAACGAAGCGCCAAAGGCCTCTCCCGATCAGTCCCGCGACGCCGACGGCCAGAAGCCCGCGAAGACACAGTCGCTGCGCGACCGGCTTCGT
The DNA here is from genome assembly GCF_045571415.1 of Bradyrhizobium sp. LMG 9283. NCBI lineage: Bacteria > Pseudomonadati > Pseudomonadota > Alphaproteobacteria > Hyphomicrobiales > Nitrobacteraceae > Bradyrhizobium > Bradyrhizobium sp. LMG 9283. Next base: position 6,483,833 of record NZ_CP120691.1, on the reverse strand, counting down.
GAGCACTGGCTGCTGGCGAGCGTCGGCACCGTCGTGCTGATCGCGGCCCTCATTGGCGGCCTGCTCTATTGGCTCGAGGTGCGCCACTATGAATCCACCGACGATGCCTTCGTCGCGGCGCGCAGCTTTTCCGTGGCCTCGAAGGTCGGCGGCTACGTGACCGACGTGCCGGTCACCGACAACCAGCATGTCAATGCCGGCGATCTACTGGCGAAGATTGACGATCGCGACTACCGGATCGCGGTCGATCAGGCCATTGCTCAGGTTGAAGTCTCCAAAGCCAACATCGCCAATGTCGAGGCGCAGATCGTCTCCCAGGAGGAGCAGATCAAGCAGGCCCAGGCGCAGCTCGATCAGGCGCAAGCCCAGCTCCAGTTCGCGCAAGAGGAGTTCAAGCGCGCAGAAGATCTCGTCGAGAAAGGGGCCGGCACCGTGCAGCGCCAGCAGCAGACCCGCTCAGACCTTCAGGCGCAGCAGGCCAACACCGAGCGCGCCAAGACCGCGGTGACGACTGCACAGGTCGGCATCAAGACGCTGCAGGCCCAGCTCGAAGGCGCCAAGGCACAGCTCGAACAATCGCAGGCGCAGCTCGATCAGGCGAAGCTGAATCTGCAATACACCAGCGTCGTCGCGGCACAGTCCGGCCGCGTGGTAAAGCTGTCGGGCGCCAAGGGCACATTCGTCACGGCCGGCCAAAGCCTGATGATGTTCGTGCCCGACGAGGTCTGGGTCGTCGCCAACTACAAGGAGACGCAGCTCAACGACATGCGTCCGGGCCAGCCGGTCGAGATCCGCATCGATGCCTATCCAGGCCGTAAGCTGACCGGCCACGTCGATTCCGTGCAACCGGGCTCGGGCACCGCGTTCAGCCTGCTGCCGGCGGAGAACGCCACCGGCAACTACGTCAAAGTGGTGCAGCGCGTGCCGGTGAAGATCGTGGTCGACAACTGGCCGGCCGATCTGCCGGTTGGTCCCGGCATGTCGGTCGTGCCCTGGACCAGGGTGCGATGACGGACGTTACGCAAGGCGGCGCGTCCGCCGGCGGCTGGTCGCCGGAGCGCTCGGCGGCGGGCGGGCACAATCCCTATCTGATCGCCTTCGTGGTCTCGATCGCGACCTTCATGGAGGTGCTCGACACCACCATCGCCAATGTCGCGTTGCGCCACATCGCCGGCGGCCTCGCGGTCGGCATCGACGAGAGTACCTACGTCATCACCAGCTATCTCGTCGCCAACGCCGTCGTGCTGTCGATATCGGGCTGGCTGTCGACCGTGATCGGCCGCAAGCGCTTCTACATGATGTGCGTCGCGACGTTCTCGATCGCATCGCTCCTGTGCGGCTTCGCCTGGAATTTGCAATCGCTGGTCTTGTTCCGGATCTTGCAGGGCCTCGGTGGCGGCGGCATGGCAACGAGCGAGCAGGCGATCCTCGCCGACTCCTTCCCACCGCATAAGCGCGGCCAGGCCTTTGCCATCTATGGGGTCGCCGTCGTGGTCGCGCCGGTGATCGGCCCGACGCTCGGCGGCTGGATTACCGATACGTATACATGGCACTGGGTGTTCCTGATCAACGTTCCCATGGGATTGCTGTCGTTGTTCCTGGTCGGCACGCTGGTCAAGGAGCCGTCGGGTGCGGAGGAGGAGAGGCAGAAGCTGCTCAGCAAGGGTCTGCACGTCGATTATGTCGGCTTCGCCCTCGTCGCGATCGGGCTTGGCTCGCTCGAATTCGTGCTCGACGAAGGCCAGCGCAATGACTGGTTCGGATCGAACATGATCGTGGTGTTCGCGGTGCTCGCGGCCGTCTCGCTGCTCGCGCTGATCCCGTGGGAGCTGACGCGGGAGGATCCCATCGTCGACCTCCGCCTGCTTGGCCGTCGTCAGTTCGGTGCCTGCTTCCTCGTGATGCTCGGCACCGGCGCGGTGCTGATCTCGACGACGCAGCTCCTGCCGCAATTGCTTCAGACCGAGCTGAACTACACGGCCATGCTGGCCGGCCTTGCGCTGTCACCTGGCGGCATCGCGACCCTGGTGCTGATGCCGGTGGTGGGACGCCTCGTCGGTATGGTGCAGCCGAAATATCTCATCATGTTCGGTGCCGCCATCGTCGCCTTCTCGATGTGGCATCTCACGGGGCTCACCGGCGACATCACCTACGGTTACGCTGCGCTGTCGCGCATCTTCCTCGCACTCGGCCTTCCCTTCCTGTTCCTGCCGGTGACGACGGCATCCTATGACGGCGTTCCGCCTGACAGGACCAATCAGGCCTCCGCCCTGATCAACGTTGCCCGCAACATCGGTGGCTCCATGGGGGTCGCGCTGGCGCAGACCATTCTGGCGCAGCGGCAGCAATTCCATCAGAGCCGCCTGATCGAGCACGCCGCGCCCTCGGATCTTGGCTACCAGCAGACCATCGATGCGATGACGCGCTACTTCCAGGCGCAGGGCTCGAATGCGAGCGATGCGGCGTCACAGGCGATCGCCTGGGTCGGCAAGACGTTGCAGCAGCAGGTCGACCTGCTCGCCTATATCGACGTGTTCTGGATGCTCGCAATCGTCGCTGTACTGATGATTCCCACGGCGGCGGTGCTGCGCCCGATCGATTTGAGAGCGCCAGCGCGAGGGCACTAGAGCATGATGAGATCAGGCTGATCGCTGCGCCGACGGAAGTGCACTCCCTCTCCCGCTTGTGGGAAAGGGTGTTTCCGCGAAGGGACAATCCCCAAGAGGAGAAAGCCCTCACCCGGCGCTTCGCGCCGACCTCTCCCGCAAGCGGGAGAGGTGAGCGAGCCGCGGCAACCGATTCAACCTAAAACCATTCTGTTTCAGGAAGTACCGAGACCTGCTTCCCTCCGCCCCGGCCCCGCATGCACGTGCACCTGCTTGGCATGCAGCACGTCGCCGCATTCCGAGCACACCATGACGGGATCGAACAGCTTGCCGCAAGTCTTGTGCTCGTGCAGCAGCGGGCGGCCGCGCTCGTCGCCCATATGGGTGTCGCCCCAATGCACCATCGCCATGATGACCGGGTAGAGGTCGAGCCCCTTCTGGGTGAGGATGTATTCGTAGCGCTTCGGCGCCTCGGAATAGGGGACGCGGCGCAGGATGCCGAAGCGGACCAGCTTCTTTAGCCGCTCCGAGAGCAGATGGCGCGTGATCTGAAGCGAGGACTGGAACGCCTCGAACCGCCGTACCCGCAAGAAGCACTCGCGCAGGATCAGCAGCGTCCAGCGATCGCCGACCACGGCGACGGTGCGGGAGAGCGAGCAGGGCTCTTCGTCCAGCGTGTCCCATTTCATGATGCGGTTCTCGCAACTAGTAAGTCTGAAAAAAGAACTAACCTGGGTTGTCAGGGATATTTTCCTGGAAGTCTAGCATTCGGCCGCTCAATTTGACAGTTCTATTTTAGAACTATAGCCTCCCTTACATTGCACGCCGCGCGCCCAAAATGCGGCTCACCGGAGGAGGCGATCTTGTCCAAGCGAAACGCCACTGCGGCCGTCATCGGGGCCGGCGATTTCATCGGCTCCGAGATCGCCAAGAAGTTTGCCGCCGAAGGGTTCTCGATCTTCGCCGGCCGCCGCAATGGCGACAAGCTAGCGCCGCTAGTGAAAGACATCGCAACATCTTCTTTACTGGTGCCACGGCCTCCTTACGCGGCGGGAGCGGCTTTGCCGCCTTTGCTAGCGCCAAGTTCGGCCTGCGCGCGGTGGCACAGGCGATGGCGCGCGAGCTCGGGCCGAAGAACATTCACGTCGCTCATCTCATCATCGATTCCGGGGTCGACACCGAATGGGTGCGCCAGCGCCGGCTCGAAGCGCTCGGGCCGAACGCGCTTGATAATCCCGATCTGCTGATGCCGCCGTCGTCGGTCGCGAATGCCTATTGGCAGCTCTATCAGCAGCCGAAGAGCGCCTGGACGTTCGAGATGGAGATCCGCCCGTTCGGAGAGAAATGGTGACCGCGGCACGCAACCACGGTTAGACTGATCCCAACACCACGCAAAATTCCGGGAGGTACCTAAGTGAAGACCGCGATCACCGAATTGTTCGGCATCGAGCACCCCATCATTCAGGGCGGCATGCATTTCGTCGGCTTTGCCGAGCTGGCCGCTGCCGTCTCCAATGCCGGCGGACTCGGCATCATCACCGGTCTCACGCAAAAGACGCCGGAATTGCTCGCGAAGGAGATCGCGCGCTGCCGCGACATGACCGACAAGCCGTTCGGTGTGAACCTCACCTTCCTGCCAGCCTTCTCGGCGCCGCCCTATCCCGAATACATTGCGGCCATCGTCGAAGGCGGCATCAAGGCGGTGGAGACCGCGGGCCGCAGCCCGGAAGCCTATATGCCGGCGTTGAAGGCCGCCGGCATCAACGTCATCCACAAATGCACGTCGGTGCGCCACTCGTTGAAGGCGGAGCGCATCGGCTGCGACGCCGTCAGCGTCGACGGTTTTGAATGTGGCGGACATCCGGGCGAGGACGACATTCCCAACATGATCCTGCTGCCGCGCGCGGCCGAGGCGTTGAAGATCCCGTTCGTCGCCTCCGGCGGCATGGCCGACGGACGCAGCCTGGTCGCCGCGCTGTCGCTGGGTGCGGCGGGTATGAACATGGGCACGCGCTTCATCGCCACCAAGGAAGCGCCGGTGCATCAGAACGTCAAGAACGCGCTGGTCGCGGCCACCGAGCTCGACACCCGCCTGATCATGCGGGCGCTGCGCAACACCGAGCGCGTCCTCAAGAACGCCAATGTCGACCGCCTGCTCGAGATCGAGCGCGAGAAGGGCGACAAGCTCACGATCGACGATATCCACGACCAGGTCGCGGGCGTCTATCCCAGCATCATGCTGGACGGCCAGATGGACGCCGGCGCCTGGAGCTGCGGCATGGTCGCGGGCCTGATCCACGACATTCCATCCTGCAAGGAGCTCATTGATCGCATCATGGGTGAGGCGGAAACCATCATCCGCAGCCGCCTGATGGGGTTCCTGGACGGAACGGAAGCGACGCGAAAGGTCGCCTGACCCCGCCAAACGTCTTAACCACGGCCGCATTTGGCCGCTGGAATTGCGCGCGACGCCTCCTAAATAGGGGTAAATTACCCCTTTAATAAATCAATTTCAGGAGGCGTCTGTGGTCCTGAAAAGCGTTCCCTTCGCAATTGTCTTTGCCCTCGTGGTCGCAGGGAGCGGGGCTGCGCGCGCTGACGACTACAAGCCAGACGAATATCTCGGCCTCGATCTCTCCAAGGCCGTGCTGTCGCCGAAGCGTCTTGGGCCGGAGACGCACTTCGCACCGGTCGCACTCGAAGCGCGCGGCGGCAACGAGGCGCAGGCTCGCGCTGAGCCCCTCGACGTGCCGAAGAAGGTTGCCGCCGAACGGGTCCGTGTGGCCGTGCCGAAGGTCGCGCATACGAAGAGCACCCAGCCGCGTGGCGCAGCACGCACCAGACTGTCGCATCGCCGTGGCAATCCGCTCGATGCACAGGCGATGGACACGCGCATTCAGACCTGGCCCTGCCGCTCCGGCGGTATCTGCAACTGGAAGCGGTAGGCGCGACGTTGAGGCCGCTTCACCTCGCCCCGCTTGCGGGGGGAGGTCGGATTGCATCGAAGATGCAATCCGGGTGAGGGGGTCTCTCCGCGAGTCCAACTGTCACCGTCCCCGCGGAGACTCCCCCTCACCCCAACCCTCTCGCCGCAAGCGGGGCGAGGGAGCGCACCACCGCCGGCGCTGCATCTCGAACGTCATCTCCGCGTCGCAAAACCGTAGGCGCGGAGTCAAAAAACCGTAAGCCGCTAGTCAAGGAGCGCGGGCACCTTCGTCGCGATTCGACGAAGGTCTCCTGAATGGCAACACTCCGCGCCTCGCGCGCATGGACCCGGCGGCAGTTCCTGGTCCGCTCCGCCTCCAGCCTCGCCATCGCCTCCCTTGCGAAGCCTCACCTGAGCCGCGCCGCTGATCGCCCGCAGATCGCGGGCGGCATCCAGTCCGGTGATGTCTCGGGCGGCTCCGCCGTGATCTGGGCGCGCGCCGACCGGCCCGCTCGGATGCAGGTGGAATGCTCGACCGTCGAGAGCTTCAAGACGATCATCGCGTCAGCCTCGGGCGATGCACTGCCCGACGCCGATCTCACCTCAAAACTGCTGCTGAACGATCTGCCCCCCGGGCAGGACATCTTCTACCGTGTCCGCTTCGACGACATTACCACTGGTCTTGCCGGCGAAAGCCGCGTCGGTCATTTCCGCACCGCGCCGGCAGCTGGCCAGTCGATCTCGTTCCTGTGGTCCGGCGACACCGCGGGGCAGGGCTGGGGCATCGACGTCTCGCGCGGCGGCTATCGCAGCTACCGGACCATGCTCGACAACCGTCCGGATTTCTTCATTCACTCCGGCGATCACATCTATGCAGACTGCACGATTCCCGCCGAACAAGAGCTTCCGAACGGCGAGACATGGCGCAACATCGTCACCGAGGAGAAATCCGAGGTCGCGCACACGCTGGCGCAGTTCCGCGGCAATTACAGATACAACCACCTCGACGAGCACTTCCGCGCCTTCCACGCGGAGGTGCCGATGTTCGCGCAATGGGACGATCACGAGGTGACCAACGACTGGTCCCCCGTCGGCAGTTATGACGAGGCCGGCTATGAGGACGATGGCACGCCGCGCTTGGTCGCGCGTGCCCGTCGCGCCTTTTTCGAATTTATGCCGATCCGCGACATCGGCGCGCGAACAGGACGCGTCTATCGCAAGATCGGCTACGGCCCGCTGCTGGACGTCTTCATCATCGACATGCGCAGCTACCGCGACAATAACTGGAACAAAGGCGATGATCACCGCGGCTGGATCCTGGGCGCTGAGCAGCTCGCTTGGCTGAAGCGCGAGCTCGCCGCCTCGCGCGCGACCTGGAAAGTGATCGCGGCCGATTTGCCGATCGGCCTGATCAGCCTGGATGCCGTCGCGCTCGGCGATGGGCCGCCCGACCGACGCGAGCACGAGATCGCCGATCTGCTTTCCTCCATCAAGCGCGCCGGCATCCGTAACGTCGTCTGGCTCACCGCCGACATGCACTACACCGCCGCGCACTATTACGATCCGAACAAGGCGCAATTTCAGGATTTCGACCCGTTCTGGGAGTTCGTCTCCGGCCCGCTGCATGCCGGCACCTGGGGGCCGGGCGAACTCGACGACACTTTTGGCCCGGTCGCGATGTACCAGCATGGCTGTAGCCCCGCGCAGGGCGACAATCTGGCGCCGTGCTTCGGCTTGCAGTTCTTCGGCCGCGTCGACATCGATGGCCGCAGCGGTGTGATGACCGTGACTCTGAAGGACGTCGACAACCGTGACTTGTGGTCGGTCGATATCGTGCCGCAGCCGCAGGCACGACCAGCCGTGGTGGCACAGCGTTCGTAGGCTGCTAACCCGATCTTGATTGGGCGCCGTGCCCCTCCCGCGTTAGGCTGAGGGTTCCCGCCACTTCTTTTCCATCACCGAAAAGTCTGCTCACGCGGCCTCGCCGCGCGCATCCGGCGGGCTGAAATATCAGGAGCCTGTTTCATGGATCATCTGAAAACACAGGGTATCAGCGTGCCCAAGCTCGGCCTCGGTACCTTCCGCATGCAGGGCGATGCCTGCCGAGCCGCGGTCGAGAGCGCGCTGTCGATCGGCTATCGCCACATCGATACTGCCGAGATGTATGCCAATGAGGAGCCGATCGGCGCGGCCATCGCGTCGTCCCGCGTGCCGCGCGGCGAGCTGCACGTCACCACAAAAGTCTGGCACGAGAACCTCGCCCCGGACGCGATCCGCCGCGCTTTCGACGCCAGCCTGCAAAAGCTCCGGCTAGACCATGTCGATCTCTATCTCGTGCATTGGCCGTCGAGGGCTGCGAACTGGGGTGCGGTGTTCGAGACCCTGATGAAGCTGAAGGAGGAGGGGCGCACGCGGGCCATCGGCGTTGCCAATTTCACCACCGCGCTGCTCAAGGTCGCTATCGAGGACATCAAGGCGCCGATCGCCTGCAACCAGGTCGAATATCACGCCATGCTTGATCAATCGAAGCTGCTGGCTTATCTCCAGCTCAAGTCGATCCCGCTGGTTGCCTATTGTCCGCTGGCACAAGGACGTTTCGCGACCGATCCGGTGCTGGCCGAAATCGGCGCCAGGCACGACACGACCGCCGCGCAGGTCGCGTTGAAATGGCTGCTCGACCAGGATGGTGTCGCCGCGATCCCGAAGGCCTCGCGCCGTGAGAGCCAGCAGGCCAATCTCGACGCGCTGAAGATCACGCTCGACGATGCCGATCGCAAGAAGATCGCTGGGCTGGCGAAGGACAAGCGCTGCGTCAATCCCGGCTTCGCACCAGCGTGGGATTAGCCCGGAGTGCTTCGAACGCAAAGAGATGGCCCCGTGAGGGGCCATCTCCTGCTGCGTTGCGCATTAGTCCCAGTGGTGGTGGCGATGGCTGCGCTTGATCACGACGACCTTGTCACCGCGATGGTGCCAGCCACGATGCCAGCCGCGGTCATGGTGCATGCGATATTCGGCGCGGGCGCCGTACGGGCTGTGATGATGATGACCGCGTTTGATCACCACCGTCTCGGCGCTCGCCAGCGTTGGCGCCGCAATCACGAGCGCGCCGAGAGCTGCAACCACATAACCAAGCTTCTTCATGACGTCCTCCTCCAAACGAATGCACATCTAAACCGCAGATTTGCGCGAACGTTCCGGAGGGACGAGGAGAGAATTCTGAACGGATGTTCAGACGAGGCGTCGCTAATCGCAGCGCTGCTGCGCGGGAGTTGGTGCGCCGGTGGCGATGTAATTGCCGTCCCTGATCGTGTACTCGCCGCGCTCGCTGCGATTATAGATCGCGCGCAGGCTGCCGTCCTTCTGTAACAGGAGTCCAAATTCACGCGTCTGGTGCAGAGAGGGGAAGTACACCATCACATTGAGCAGGCCTTCGGCGTTGACCGTGGCGGACACCAGTTCGTTCTCGTCCCTGGCCTCGCCGAAATCGCGGCGGTACATCACCCGGCCGTCTTTCCGGATTTCGTAAGTCAGGAGCGCCCCCTTGTCGCGGTCCGGCCGGGCCGCGCAGTCGACCGCCCACGAGCCGAGCAGGCCCCATTGCTCCACGGTCGCGGCCAGCGTCTCGGCGCCGGCCATGGAGGTGAACGCGACCCACAGCACCGCAGCCGCGGTCCAGCGGCTCAAACAACGCATCATGTCCTGAAAGACCCCGCCTCGAAGAATTCCAAAGTGTAGCATTACGCGCGCGGCCGTTCCACGGCAGCCGCCGAATCGCTCGCGAATTTGATCCGCGTCAATGAGGCAGGGCGTTTCGAAGGTAGGATGGCATTTCCCGAAGGCGAATGTGGATAGACTTCGATCGTCCTGTTGCTGCGACGTGCCTCCGCGATCCACGGCAGTCAGCCGCAGGTGGCCTGAGGAGGCAGTCTAAACCGGACTTTAAGCTCGCTTCTCCACATTGGCGCTACGGGCGGGCACGCCGAACTCCTTGCGGCAGACCTCGGCCAGCACGGCGACGCCATCGCGGATCTGCTGATGCGTGGGGCTGGCAAAGCACAGCCGCAGCCGCGAGCTGGAATGGCCCTTGTTGGTCGACCATTCCGGCCCCGGATTGATCGAGACGCCGGCGGCGAGCGCGGCCTGATACAGTTTTAGCGTATCAACCTGGTCGGGCAGCTTCACCCAGAGGAAGATGCCGCCCTTCGGCTCCTCGAATTCGGCGGCCGTCCCGAACTGCTCGTTGAGCGCTTCCATCAGCGTGTCGAGCTTGGTGCGCAGCGCCTTCGTCAGCGCCGGGACATGGCTTGCGAAATGCGGCTTGCAATAGGCCGCGAGCACCATCTGCTCCAGTGCACCCGAGCCCGCATCCGTCTTCAGCGCCAGCATCCGCGACATCACCTCCCAGGGCGCCACGACGAAGCCGACGCGCAGCGCCGGCGCGATCGACTTGGAGAACGAGCCGATATGGATCACCCCGCCATTCGGGCTCATCGCGTAGATCGCCGGCGGCCGCTGACCCGACCAGACCAGGTCGGCATAACAATCGTCCTCGAAAATGGGCACGCTGTATTCGGTCGCGAGCCGCACCAGTTCGGCGCGTCGGCTCTCGGGCATGATGCTGCCGGTCGGGTTCTGCACCGTCGGAATGGTGTAGATGTATTTTGGGCGGATGCCGCGGCTCTTCAGGTCGGCCAGCGTCGTCGCCAACACGTCCATGCGCATGCCGTCCTTGTCGAGGGGAATGCCGACGACGTTGACACCGAGCCGCGCCAGGCGTGTCAGTGAGCCCTGATAGCTCTCCTGCTCGAAAATCACGGTGTCGCCGCGCGCCAGCAGCGTCGCATTGACGAGATCGAGTGCCTGGAGCGAGCCGGACACGATCAAGAGGTCGTCGACCGTGCAGCTGATGCCGGCGTCTCGCTTGAGTTTCGTCACCAGGAATTCGCGCAAGGGCAGGTAGCCCTGTGGGCCATGCGCCAGCCCGTAAGTGGCGAGCGAGCGGCCCTCGCGCCGCAGCACCGTGTTGGTCGCCTCGATCAGCTCGTCGAGCGGCACCTGTTCGGAATCGTTGTTGCCGCCGACGAAGCTGTATTTGGCAAGGCCCGTCCAGCGCGCAGAAGGGGCCGGCAGCCCTGCCGGAAACAGGGGCGCGAAATCGAAGCTGGACGTCATGGGGGCGTTCCTCGTTTTGTTCTTGTTGAGCGGCGGCTTTGCGCCGGCCGCCTTACTTCTTGCCGGCCGTCCGGGTCGGGCGGCCCTGGCTGATGAAAGCGTAATGCGCGTTGGCGATGCCGCCAACCATCAGCGCTTCGACCACCGGCTCGGCGATCTCGCCCGCGGCGGCCCAGTCGACGAGAAAATTAGCTCCGGTCCCGCCGCGCACGTCGTCGGTCGGAATGAAGATCGAGACGGTGGCGAGCGGCCTCAGCGCCACCGGCGTCTTCAGATAACTCTCGACCTGCTTGCCTGCGGTGTCGAAATAGGCGATGCGTTTGATGACCAGCGGCTGGGTCTCGGAGGCGTTGTGTACGCTGAGCGTCACCGAGAAGTCGACACGCAACTTGCCCTGGCTCATCGCGACGCTGGAATAGGCGGGCACGTAGAACCCGCCGGAGACGGCGAGTGCCTCCTTCGGCAGCGCGGTGAGCGAATCAGCAAAGTTTTGTTCGATATTGACCTTGGATTGCGCGGCGGCGGGCACGGCAAAGGCGAAGGGACCTAGCAGCACGGCTGCGACGAGCCCTCTCCGCATGTGACGAATTGCTCGCTTGCCGCACCGCAACCCGTCTCTAGGGTGCGGCAAAACGGACCAATTTGGCATGCACGAGCTCATTCGCGACATTACTCTCTCTATCCTGTTTGCCTGGATGCTGGGACTTCTCGCCCATTTCTCCCGGCAACCGCTGATCCTGGCTTATCTTATCGCCGGCTTTTGCATAGGTCCATTCGGCGCCGGCTGGGTCCATTCGCAGGAATCGATCAGCGTCATCTCCGAGCTCGGCCTGATCTTCATGCTGTTCATGATCGGGCTCGAGATCGACCTGAAGAAGATCGTGCGGGCGGGGCGAGTGATCCTGTTCGCGGCGGGCGGCCAGCTGCTCGGCGGCTGTCTGCTCGGGGTCTTGTTCTTCGTCGGCATCGGCCTGTCGCTCGGCGGGCATTTCGATGCGGTCTATCTCTGCGTCGCGTGCGCGCTGTCGAGCACCGTCATCATCGTCAAGGTGCTCTATGAGAAACGCGAGCTCGATACACTGCCGGGTCGCATCACCCTCGGCATCCTGGTGCTCCAGGACATCTTCGCCATCCTGTTCCTGGCAGTGCAGCCGAGCCTGGCCAATCTGCAGGTCAGCGTCATCCTGCTCTCGATCGGCCGCGTCGCGGTACTGGTCGCGGCCGCGCTTCTGGTCAGCCGCTACGTGCTGCCGCGCCTGTTCCACCAGATCGCCCGACGGCCCGAGCTGATCCTGCTCGGCGCGCTCGCCTGGTGCTTTCTCGTCGCTGAGACCGCCGAGCGGCTCTCGCTGTCGCGCGAGATGGGCGCGCTGATCGCCGGCGTCTCGCTCTCGACCTTCCCTTACGCGCTCGACGTCACCGCCAAGGTCACCACACTTCGCGACTTCTTCATCACGCTGTTCTTCGTCGCGCTCGGCATGACCATTCCCGTGCCCGGCCTCTCGGTGATCGGCCTTGCCTTGATGATCGCGGCGTTCACAGTGGTTAGCCGCCTCGTCACGACGTTTACGCCGCTCTACCTGATGAAGCAGGGGCTGCGCGCCAGCCTGTTGCCGGCGCTCAACCTCGCGCAGATCTCGGAATTCTCGCTGGTGGTGATCCAGACCGGCGTCACCGACCACCACATCGCAGCCGAGACGGCGAATGCCGCCTCTTTCGCCTTCGTGGTGCTGGCGGTGCTCTCCACCTTCGTGATGACCCGCAGCGACGAGATCACCCGCTGGGCGATCGGCCCCTTGAAGCGGATCGGCCTGCGCGATCTCGACCATGGCAACGGCCATGCCGAGGAAGGACACGGAGGCGGCCATGGCGAGGCCCGCCGCATCGTCATCCTCGGCTTTTTCCGTGCGGCGAGCGCGCTTCTAGCCGAGATCGAACGGCAGACGCCGGTGCTGCTCGAGCAGATCACCGTGGTCGATTTCAACCCCAATGTGTACCAGACCTTGCTCTCGCGCGGTTTGCACGTGATCTATGGCGACATCAGCAATGTCGATACGCTGCTCCATGCCGGCGTCGGCAAGTCCGAGATGATCATCCTCAGCGTGCCGGATTCGCTGCTGAAAGGCGCCACCAACGAGAAGCTGGTCCGCCACGTCCGCGCACTCAATCCGACTGCCCTGATCGTCGCCACGGCCGATCTCTTGGGCGACGTCGGCGCGCTCTACGAGGCCGGCGCCAGTTACGTCACCGTAACCCGGCTCAGCGATGCACATGAGCTGTTTACCGTCATCGAAGCCGCCCAGGCCGGGCTGCTCGCGGACAAGCGCGCCGAGCTCGATCAGCGCCTCGGCGAGCGCCGCGAGGTGCTGCCTTGATGGCGTCCGGCCGCCTTCCTTGCGGGCGATCTGCGCTTATATTGCTGGTATGCCCGGTGCAAGCCTGAACCCCCTTGGCAGGCCTGCCGTCTGGCATATGTGGTTGCGCTGAGGAGACTAGCGCCCCGACCCAAGTCCGGCTAAGCCTCCCGGCCATAACCGATAGAGATTGGGAAATGCCCGATAGCGTTCAGGAAGTCTTGCAGGCCTTTGCCCGGGGTGAGCTCGTGGTCGTCACCGACGACGAGGACCGTGAGGGCGAGGGCGATCTGATCGTTGCCGCCTCGCTCTGCACCGCCGAGAAGATGGCGTTCATCATCCGCCATACCTCCGGCATCGTCTGCGCGCCCGTGACCACCGAGGACGCGCGTCGCCTGCGGCTCGATCCGATGGTCGCCCACAACGATTCCGCGCACACCACCGCGTTCACGGTCTCGATCGACTATAAGCCCGATGGCGGCACCGGCATCTCCGCCGAGGAGCGCGCCTCGTGCTGCCGTGCGCTCGCCAATCCCAATGTCGGCGCCCACGACTTCGCCCGGCCGGGTCACATCTTCCCCCTGATCGCCAAGGACGGCGGCGTGCTTTTGCGCTCCGGTCACACCGAGGCCGCCGTCGATCTCTGCAAGCTCTCCGGCCTGCCGCCGGTCGGCGTCATCAGCGAGTTGATGAACGACGACGGCAGCGTGATGAAGGGTGAGCAGGTTGCCCGCTTCGCCGCCGAGCACAAGCTCAAGCACGTCACCATCGCGGATATGATCGCCTACCGCCAGGCGCGCGAGAAACTGATCGAGCGGGTTTCGACCTTCGTCACCGAGAGCCCGATCGGTCCCTTGCAGGGCTATGCCTACCGCTCGCCGTTCGATTCCATCGCCCACGTTGCCTTCGTCTACAACGGCGTCGGCGACGGCAAGAACGTGCTGACGCGCTTCCACAAGCCGAACATCGTCAGGGACACCTTCACCGGCCACAAGCGCATGGCGGTCGTGCTCGAGCACTTCAAGAAATCGGGCCGTGGCGTGCTGGTTTACTTGCGCGACGGCGCGGCCGGTGTCCCCGTGGCGCCGCTGCCGGACGAGTCGTCAACCGAGGCCGACCGCAACCGTCAGTGGCGCGAGGTCGGCGTTGGCGCGCAGATCCTGCGCGACCTCGGCGTCACCTCGATCCGGCATCTCACCTCCTCGGTGCACGACTACAAGGGTCTGTCGGGCTTCGGCATCGAGATCGTCGCCAACGAGCAGCTCGAAAGCTGACCACATCGCTTCCAGGTGCGCGCCGTTGCGCCGCCCCGGAACGATCGAAACCAGGATGCAATTGAACTTGTTGCCGCGGCGCTTTAATTTGTCGGGCAATTATCGACGGAACCAGACGCGAAAGGACGTTTCATGAGCGTGCGCCCTCAGGCCAAGGACAAGCCGGCTGCGGCTTCTTTCCAGTGGGACGATCCGTTCCTGCTTGACGAGCAGCTCACCGAAGACGAGCGCATGGTGCGCGACACCGCCCGCGCCTACGCCCAGGACAAGCTGCTGCCGCGCGTTTCCAAGGCCTATCTCGAAGAGAAGACCGACCGCGAGATCTTCAACGAGATGGGCGAGCTCGGCCTGATCGGCATCACGCTGCCGGAAGAGTATGGCTGTGCCAATGCGAGCTACGTCGCCTATGGCCTCGTCGCGCGCGAGATCGAACGGGTCGATTCCGGCTATCGATCGATGAACTCGGTGCAGTCCTCGCTGGTGATGTACCCGATCTACGCCTATGGCGACGAGAACCAGCGCAAGAAGTACCTTCCGAAGCTGGCCAGCGGCGAGTGGGTCGGCTGCTTCGGCCTGACGGAGCCCGACGCCGGCTCCGATCCGGCCGGCATGAAGACCCGCGCGGAGAAGGTCTCGGACGGCTATCGCCTCACCGGCAGCAAGATGTGGATCTCGAACGCGCCGATCGCGGACGTGTTCGTGGTCTGGGCCAAGTCGGCCGCGCACGACAACCAGATCCGCGGCTTCGTGCTGGAGAAGGGCATGAAGGGCCTCTCCGCGCCGAAGATCGGCGGCAAGCTCTCACTTCGCGCCTCCATCACCGGTGAGGTCGTGATGGACGGCGTGGTGGTTCCCGAAGACGCGCTGCTGCCCAACGTCTCCGGCCTCAAAGGCCCGTTCGGCTGCCTCAATCGCGCCCGTTACGGCATCTCCTGGGGTGCGCTCGGGGCCGCCGAGGACTGCATGCATCGCGCCCGCCAGTACACGCTCGACCGCAAGCAGTTCGGCAAGCCGCTCGCAGCGACCCAGCTCGTGCAGAAGAAGCTCGCGGACATGGAAACCGAGATCGCGCTGGGCCTGCAAGCCTCGTTGCGCGTCGGCCGCCTGATGGACGAGGGCAAGTTCGCGCCCGAGATGATCTCGATCGTCAAGCGCAACAATTGCGGCAAGGCCCTCGACATTGCCCGCACCGCCCGCGACATGCACGGCGGCAACGGCATCTCGATCGAGTATCACGTGATGCGCCACGTCCATAACCTCGAGACGGTCAACACTTACGAGGGCACCCACGACGTCCACGCCCTGATCCTCGGCCGCGCGATCACGGGCATTCAGGCGTTTTTCTGAGCGTCTAAGGGGACGAGGCGAGGAAACTCTTCTCCGTCATGGCCGGGCTTGTCCCGGCCATCCACGTCTTAGGCCGCGAGAAGAACGTGGATGCCCGGCACAAGGCCGGGCATGACGAAGTCAGCGAGGTATGAGCTGCCATGGCCGACAATGACGACGTCCCGTTCAACCGCAACTTTCCGCTGAAGCCCGGCATCGTCGAGGAGGTCCGCCCCGGCGTGCGGCGCGTGCTCTGCAACAATCCGAGCCCATTCACCTTCACCGGCACGGTCAGCTACATCGTCGGCAAGGGCAATGTCGCTATCATCGATCCCGGTCCGGATGATCCGGCGCATGCGGCAGCGCTGCTTGATGCCGTGCGTGGCGAGACGGTGACGCACATCTTCGTCACCCACACCCATCGTGACCATTCGCCGAACACCGCGCGGATCAAGCAGGCGACGGGTGCGCCGGTCTATGCCGAAGGCCCGCATCGCGCCTCCCGCCCGCGTTTCGAGAGCGAGAAGCACAATCCGGAATCCGGCGCAGATCGCGATTTCGCGCCCGATGTCAGGATCGCCCACGGCGACGTCGTGGAAGGCGACGGCTGGCGGCTCGAGGCCGTGGCGACGCCTGGCCACACGGCCAATCATCTGGCATTCGCCTGGCCCGAGCGAAAGTTCAATTTCGTCGGCGATCACGTGATGGGCTGGTCGACCTCGATCGTGGCGCCGCCCGACGGCTCGATGACCGACTACATGGACTCGCTGGACCGGCTCGCGGCACGCGAGGAGGATCTCTATTTCTCAGGCCACGGCCCCGAGATTCCCGAGGGGCCGCGCTTTGCGCGGTTCCTGATCCGTCACCGCAAGGCACGTGAGGCCTCGATCCTGCACCGCCTTGCCAAGGGCGAGACCGATATCCCCACGATGGTCCGCGCGATTTATATCGGTATCGATCCGAGGCTGATGACGGCCGCCGGCTATTCCGTGCTGGCGCACCTCGAAGACTTGGTCGCCCGCGGCGTGGTCGCGACCGAGGGCGATCCCGTGATTGGCGGGACGTATCGGATGGCAAGCTAGCTGCCCGTCATTCCGGGGCGCGCGTCAGCGCGAACCCGGAATCTCGCGCCACAATCTCGAGATCCCGGGTTCGCCCGCGTTGCGACGCCCCGGGATGACGCTATCGCGTTACTTCTTCACCGTCTTCGCCGGCGCCTTGGGCGGCGCGACCGGCGTCTTCTTCACCGGCTTGAGCGCGTCGGCATCGGCGGCGGTGTTGAGATCGTCGATGAATTTTTTGACGCGCGCGGCGTTGCTGCCGAGATCACTGTCGAAATTGCGCGAAGCAGAGCGGATATCGACGCGGGAATCATCGCCATCGGGCACGACCCTTATCGAAACGTCCTCGCGAAAACCCATGATCGGCGTGCGCGCGACCGCTTCGATGCGGCCGATGCGGCGCGGTGGCTGCGGTGCGCGCTCATCGATCACGATCCATTTGCGCTTGTGGACGATCTGGAGCGCGATCGCATAGGCGCGGTCGACCGAAATCTCCAGCTCGACGGGCTCGATGTCGGGATAGAAATGGCGCTGCTGCTCCGCCGAATATAGGCCGGCGTAGACCGCAGTGTTGGTTCCCTCGCCGGTACGCAGCCGCGCCAGCGCCTCGAAGCGAGGCGGATCGATCGGATCGGTGGTGACGTCGTAAATCGACGGCAGCTTACGATATTGCAGGCCGAGATAGGCGGGGTAGGCGAGGATCGCCCCGTCGATCAGGAAGGCGAGCAGGATGCGCGCCATGCCACGCGAGCCGTTCTGCCAGATCGCAGCAAAGCCGGCGAGCCCGAACAAGATCGAGAGGCCGGCGATCGCGAGCCCGCCGAAGAAAGTCACAAGCGCCGGCTTCGGCTCCAGGAAATCGAAGCGCACGATGATGACCGACACCACCACCGCCACCACCGCGAACACGGCCAGATTGCGCGCCCAGCTCGCCAGGCTGGACACGGGCTCCGACTGGTAGGGAGCGGAAAACCTGCGGGCCATCGGGTGACTCTGCCGGATGTTGAGGGCGGCGCCGGCCGATCTGGCGCGACGATGCGCCGTTGAGACCACGGCCCGGAGGCAAATTCAAGGGAGTCGGGACTGTTACTGGCCCGTCATTCCGGGGCGTCCGAAGGACGAACCCGGAATCTCGAGATTCCGGGTTCGATGCCGTCGGCATCGCCCCGGAATGACATGTGCGAGCCCTGTTACGCCGCCGCGTTCGGGAAGCGATAGTCCTTGAATTGGTCGCGCAGTGCCGTCTTCAGGATCTTACCCGTCGCGGTATGCGGGATACCGTCGACGAAGACGACATCGTCGGGCATCCACCATTTGGCGATTTTGCCATCCATGTATTTGAGGATGTCCTCGCGTGTGGCCTGCTGGCCCTGCTTGAGTTGCACGATCAGCAGCGGCCGCTCATCCCATTTTGGGTGGAACACGCCGATCACGGCGGCTTCCGCCACGGCCGGGTGGCCGACCGCGAGGTTTTCGAGGTCGATCGAGGAGATCCACTCGCCGCCGGACTTGATCACGTCCTTGGAGCGGTCGGTGATCCGCATGTAGCCGTCCTCGTCGATGGTCGAGACGTCGCCGGTGTCGAAGAAGCCTTCCTCGTCGAGGATATTGGCGTCGACGTGGTAATAGGCCTTAGCGACGGCGGGCCCGGAGACCTTGAGGCGGCCGAAGGTCTTGCCGTCCCAGGGCAGCTCCTTGCCGGCGTCGTCGGTGATCTTCATCTGCACGCCGAAGGGCGCATAACCCTGCATCTGGAGCACGTCGAGCTTGGCATCGCCCGTTGCATTCTGGAACGGCGGCTTCAGCGCCGCAACGCTGCCGATCGGGCTCATTTCGGTCATGCCCCAGGCGTGACGGACGTTCGAGCCCATGTCGAGGAAGGCCTTGATCATCGAGCGCGGCATCGCCGAGCCGCCGCAGATCACCATCTTCAGATCGGGCAGCTTGAGATTGTTGGCGGCCATGTGCTGCAGCAGCATCAGCCAAACCGTGGGCACGCCGGCGGTGTGCGTCACCTTCTCGGTCGAGAGCAGTTCATAGACCGAGGCGCCGTCGAGCTTGGCGCCGGGCATCACCAGCTTGGTGCCCTGCGAGGGCGCGGAGAAAGCGATGCCCCAGCTGTTGGCGTGGAACAGCGGAACCACCGGCAGCATCGTCTCGGAGGCGCTGGTGCCGAGCGCGTCGACATTGTTGGCCATCAGCGCGTGCAGCACGTTGGAGCGATGCGAGTACAGCACGCCCTTCGGGTCGCCCGTGGTGCCCGACGTGTAGCACATCGCGGCCGCCGTGTTCTCGTCAAAGTCCTTCCATTTGAATTTGCCGTCGGCCTGCGCAATCCAGTCCTCGTAGGCGACCACATTCTTCAGCGAGGTCTCGGGCATGTGCGCCTTGTCGGTGAGCACGATGTAGCGCTCCACGCTTGGCAGCTTGTCGGCGATCTTCTCCAGGATCGGAACGAAGGTGATGTCGGTCATCACGATGCGATCTTGCGCATGGTTGATGATCCAGGCGATCTGCTCGGGGAAAAGCCGGGGATTGACGGTATGGCAGATGGCGCCGATCCCCATGATGCCGTACCACGCCTCAAGATGGCGCCAGGTGTTCCAGGCGATCGTTGCGACGCGGTCGCCGAGCTTGATGCCGTCGCGCTCCAGCATCTGCGAAACCTTGAGCGCGCGCTTGTGGATCTCGGCGTAGTTGGTGCGATGGATCGGTCCCTCGACCGAGCGTGTGACCACCTCCTGCTTGCCATGAATCCTGGCGGCGTGTTCGATGATCCGGTGGCAGAGCAGGGGCCAATCTTGCATCAAACCAAGCATTCCGACGTTCCTCCGAGAAGTCGCTGGGCGTTTTGTCGCTCTCAGCGTTGGGCCAAAGAATTGACATGACTTTTAGCCTGCCGGACTTTCGCCGCAAATGGTCTTGTCGCGGCTATATGTCCGCTGGCGCGGCAATGGTTACCGCTGCGCTTGGGCTGTTGCTCGTGCCTGCCGAGAGGGCAGAGGCGCGGAAATATTCTGCGCCACTCGATATCTTCGGCCTTGGTACACCACGGCCGCGCGCGGCCGTTCATGCCGCCAGGATTCCGCTTCCAAGACCGCGCCCTGAAGAGGCCCCCAAGCCGCTGGAAAAGGCGCTGGAAAAGGCACCGGACGAGGCTCCGGCGGAGGTTGAGGGAAAGCCGTCTCCGGACCAACCGGGCGCCGACAAGCCTGCCGAGGCTGCGTCGTCACCCCCGAAGCAGGTCTCAGCCTGCCGCCTCGCGCTGACCGAGGACATTGCGATCGCGCCCTCAATCCCGGATATCCGTGGCCCCGGTGCCTGCGGCGGCGAGGATCTGGTGCGGCTGGAAGCCATCGTGCTGCCGGATAAGCGCAAGGTGACGGTCAAGCCGGCGGCGATCCTTCGCTGCACCATGGCGTCCGCGATCGCCGATTGGGTGCGCAAGGACATGGTGCCGCTGGCCACCAGCCTCGGCTCGCCCATCAGCGAGCTCGATAATTTCGATTCGTTCGAATGCCGCGGCCGCAACCGCGTCGCTGGCGCGATGCTGTCCGAGCACGGCAAGGCCAATGCCATCGACATCCGCGCCATCAAGCTCGCCAATGGGCAGTCGATCGGCCTCACCGACCGCGCCATGTCGCGCGAGGTGCGCGAGCGCGTGCTGCACTCGGTGTGCGCGCGCTTCTCCACCGTGCTCGGCCCGGGCTCGGACTGGTATCACGAGGACCACATCCATCTCGACCTGGCGCAGCGACGCAACGACTACCGGATCTGCCAGTGGAATGTCTGGGATCCCCTGCCGCAGGTCGCTCCGCTCTTGCCGGCGGAGCGCCCTGAGGAGGCGCCGCCACGCGAGGTCGCAGCCAAGCCTGAGGCGAAGGAAGGCGCGGAGGACGAGGCGACGGAGAAATCCCCCGCGCCTGCCGAGAACTCGGTGGCCGATGGCAACAAAGCCCAGCCGCACAAGCCGGCAACAAAAAAGCGCCGGTAAAACCGACGCTTTTGGATTTCAGAGATCAGGGCGCGATCAGTAGCTGCCCGCTTGGCCGTTTTGGCTGCTGCCGAGCGCCAGCCGCGAGTTGTAGGGGGAGTCGCCATGCTTGGGCTCAAGCACCACGACGATCGTGCCGACCTTGACGCGGTTATAGAGGTCGATCGCGTCTTCGTTGGTCAGGCGGATGCAGCCCGACGAGATCGAGGCGCCGATGTATTCCGGCTGGTTGGTGCCGTGGATGCGGAACAGCGTGTCCTTGCCGCCCGAATAGAGATACATCGCACGGGAGCCCATCGGATTGTCCGGACCCGGGGCGACATAGGTCGGAACGCCCAGGCGCGAAATCTCGCCCGGGGTCGGATGCCAGGCCGGCCACTCGGTCATGCTGCCAACCTTGGCGATGCCCGACCAAGCCATGGCCTCTTCGCCGACGGTGATGCCGTAACGGATCGCCTTGCCGCCATCGAGCACGTAATAGAGGTAGTGATTGTCGGAATCGACCACGATCGAGCCCGGGGACTCCTTGCGGTGGTATTCGACGATGGCGCGGCGGAACGGCTCTGCAACGGGGGTATTTTCGTACCGGACCTTGGCCAGGAGTTCCTTGTCCTTCGGCTTGAACGCCTTGGTGTCGGTCGCTTCATAGTGCGTGGCCTGCATACAGCCCGACAGCATCAGGCCAGCGGCCAAAATCCCCAACTTAACTTTCAGCGACGACATGGTTTGGTTCCAATCAAAACAATACCGTGCGGAAGGCCTGAGCTTAGCGCCCAAGTTCCTCGACTCCGTTAATCCCATTATCGTCGAAATCTGCCACAATTCCAGCGCTGAAGCCCTTTTCCCGCGCTGCAAGAGCCCAGCTGTGGCTTTTCTGCCGCAAATTTGGGGATGTTGTGAGGGTTTTTTGGCCTGACGCGCCAGACTGTCGATTCCGTGCCACAGTTGAGCCCCGGGGACGCCGCAAATGCAAACGCTCCGTTAATGTTGTTGTCATCGTGAACCTGTCAGAATCGCGCTAAGGGGCTGTCATTCTGTCGCAGGATCTCTGGAGCTTTTGATGTTTTCGGTGTTTGTTCCGTCCGAGGCCGCCCTCAAGAAGGCTGTCATCGAGGATCTTGCGACAGTGCCGGAGAACGCCGTCTGGATCGACCTCGTCAATCCGAGCGCGGCCGAGGATAAGGCGGTGGAGCGGCTCGCGGGCATCGCCATCCCGACCCGGGAAGACATGCAGGAGATCGAGATCTCCAGCCGCCTCTATATGGAGAACGGCGCGCGCTACATGACTGCGACGCTGATGTGCCACTCCGATACCGACATGCCCCGGACCACGGCGGTGACCTTCATCCTCGGCGACCACCGCCTGGTGACGGTGCGCTACGACCTGCCGAAGCCGTTCGCCCTGGTCGAGGCCAAGCTCGCTCGCTCCTGCACGCCCTCAATCACCGGCGAGATGGTGCTGATGGAACTGCTGGACGCCGTGATCGACCGCTGCGCCGACATTCTGGAGCGTTGCGGCACCGAGATCGATCAGGTCTCGCACGACATCTTCGAGCCTGAGAGCGAGCGCCACGGGCAGGCAAAGAGATATTCCCAGATCTTGATCTCAATCGGCCGCAAGGGCGATTTGACCTCGAAGGTTCGCGAAAGTCTGGTGTCGATCGGTCGCGTCGTGACGTTCCTGTCCGCGGTGGTCGAGGGCGTGAAATGGTCGAAGGACATGCGCGAGCAGCTCAAGACCATGCAGCGCGACGTCGCCTCGCTGACCGACCACGCCTCCTATCTCTCCAACAAGATCACATTCGTGCTCGACGCCATGCTCGGAGTCGTCAATCTCGAGCAGAACAACATCATCAAGCTGTTTTCGGTCATGGCAGTTGTCCTGATGCCGCCGACACTGATCGCCTCAGTCTACGGCATGAATTTCAAGGTAATGCCGGAGCTCGAATGGGTGCACGGCTATCCGATGGCGCTGGTGATGATGCTGATCGCCGCCGTCGTCCCGTACTGGATCTTCAAGTGGAAGAAGTGGCTGTAGGTGCCGTGCTCGAGCAAAGATACCTACCGAGATATTACGCCGCTCGCTGAGACACGGTGAATCGTGTCGCAGAATAGATCGGGATTGCGGCGGCGCGGTGATGTGTGCGCCGTGCCGCAATTCCTCCGGTAAAATTTGAGCGGTGGGCTGAACGTTTGCGCGAAACTTGTCTGCGATAAGCAGTGCGTAGCCGCGAGGAACAGCCATGGTTGAAAAACACATAACGTCGCCCCGCAACGTCATCGATCTGGCGAACTATCGTCAGGTCCTTGCGAGCGGCAAGGCGCCGTCGATGTCGGCGCGCATGTGCCGGCACTGTGGTGCTCCGCTGCTCGATGGTGAGAACGACGACGACTGCTCGACCGCATTCAATGCCGCAGCTCCCCGGCTGCGCGATCGCTCACGTCGGATTCGAATCGATTGAGGAACGGAAGGGCGGGCGATCCAGGTCTTGCGGCGGCGTTGTCTGGATCGCCTTGCTTCCGTCCAAGCTTCCCTGACGTTGGGCCGTGCGTCCGATTTGGGCCATGGCGCCTCCCCCCGATCCTTCCTATCTCTATTGGTATTCGTAACGGAGCCGGTTAGGCTCGCGTCTTATGACGTCGGAGGCGCCGATGGGTGTTGGAATCAAAGAACCCACCAAGGCCGGGCACATGTCCGGCGAGCGCTTTCGTGCGTTCCAGGAAGGTCGCCCGGATCATGAACGCTGGGAGCTCGTTGCAGGTGTCCCGATAATGATGACTCCCCCAACGATCGCGCACAACCGCATCGCAGGAAACCTCGAGCGTCTGCTCAATGATGCGTTGGCGCGGTACGACCAGGGTCGTATTGCCATGCAGCGTCCCGGCATCGAGCTCGGCTCGGGCGAATTTCGCCCGGAGCCGGACGTCGCGGTCATCGATGCGGAGTACGAGCCGGACCAGAGGTTTGTGGACCGCGCTTATTTATTGGCGGAGATTGTCTCCGCGACCGACGGCATGCGGGTGCCCGACACCGAGACGAAGTGGATCGACGTCAAGCGGACCATCTATCTCGCGCATGCGGCCTGCGATGCAGTGCTCATCATCGAGCAGGACCGGATGGAGGTGCGCCTGGACGTCAGGACGCCAGCCGGGTGGAATTCGCAAACGCTCGGAGCATCCGATGGTCTGAAGCTGCCCGAATTCGGGCTCCAATGCGCAGTCGCCGATCTCTACGAGGGGACGCCGCTCCAGCCGCGTCGCGGACAAAAACGTTCAGCTTGATCTTTGTGTCATTCCAGGTCTGCTCCTGATCGGCCAACCGGGAATGACGAGATCAAACGTGCTGGCCGCCGTTGATGTGGATCTCGGCGCCGTTGACGTAAGAGCTGGTGTCGGTGCACAGCACGTAGATGATCTTTGCCACTTCGTCGGGCGTGCCGAGGCGGTGCATCGGGATCTGCTGCTCGACGATCTTCTCGGTGCCGGGTGACAGGATCGAGGTGTCGATCTCGCCCGGGGCGATCGCGTTGACGCGCACGCCGATCCGGCCGAAGTCGGAGGCCATCTCGCGCGTCAGCGCGGCGAGCGCGGCCTTGGAGGTGGCATAGGCGGCCCCGGCGAAAGGGTGCACGCGCGAGCCCGCGATCGAGGTGACGTTCACCACCGAGCCCTTGGCGGCCTTCAATTCCTCGATCAGCCCGCGCGCCATCATGATCGGCGCGAAGAAGTTGACGTGGAAGACATGCGTCCAGGTGTCGAGATCCGTGTCGACCGAGCCGAGTCGGGAGCCACCGGGGCCCTTAGGTGAGATCGCGGCGTTGTTGACCAGCGCATGCAGCGTGCCACCTTCGAGTCGGCGGCGGATTTCGCTGATTGCGCGCAAGGTGTCCTCGGGGTCGCCGAGGTCGACCTGGATATGGTCTTCGGGCCCCGCGTCCCAGGGACAGTCCTCCGGGAAAGGATGCCGCGAGCAGGTGATGACGCGCCAGCCCGCCGAGGAAAAGCGGATCACGGTGGCGTGGCCGATGCCGCGGCTGGCTCCGGTCAGAAGCAGCGTACGACGCGGTGCATTGGACGAATGCGGCATGGACATCTTTCAGGTTGGCCCAAAGCTCGAGACAGGGTTGAAGGAGGCTCAGGGGTACAACCGCGTCTTGGACCATTTCTGGCCGGCGGCGTCACGGCGAAATTCGATGCGGTCGTGCAGGCGGAACGGGCGGTCGTGCCAGA
Source organism: Bradyrhizobium sp. LMG 9283 (assembly GCF_045571415.1). Classification (NCBI taxonomy): domain Bacteria; kingdom Pseudomonadati; phylum Pseudomonadota; class Alphaproteobacteria; order Hyphomicrobiales; family Nitrobacteraceae; genus Bradyrhizobium; species Bradyrhizobium sp. LMG 9283. Next base: position 6,458,890 of record NZ_CP120691.1, on the reverse strand, counting down.
ACTCGATACGCAAGGGCGTGATGCGCCAGCCGCTCCAGCCCGGCGGCCGCGGCACTTCGCCGATGACGTATTTGGCCGCGACCTTCGCGATGGCTTGTTCGAAAGCGAATCGGCTCTCCAGCTCTTGCGACTGCTTGCTCGCCCAGGCGCCAATCTGCGCCTGCTTTGGTCGCGTCGCGAAATAGGCGTCCGCCTCCGCGTCGGTCACCGGCGTCACGTTGCCGCGGATGCGGACCTGTCGGCGCAGCGACTTCCAGTGAAAAAGTAACGCTGCCTTAGGATTTGCGGCGAGCTCGCGGCCCTTCTGGCTGGCGATGTGGCTGTAGAAGACGAAACCTTCGGCATCGAAGCCCTTCATCAGCACCATGCGCACATCGGGCAGCCCGTCAGGGTCGACGGTTGCGAGCGCCATGGCGTTCGGATCGTTCGGCTCGCTCTTGATCGCCTCGTTCAGCCAAGCCTCAAACAGCGCAAATGGCTCATCGGCAGCGGTGAAATCACCGGATGTTAAGGGTGTCTGGTGTTTCATCGAGGTCGTGTCGGTCATGTCCGGAGTCCGAGTTGCGTCCCGCGGCCCAAAACGCGTTGTTGTCCGCTATCGCCCTATATAGGGCATGGCGACGCGTTGGCCTATCGGCGATCCGGCCGTCCGGCTTCGTCATGACGATGATTCTGATCGGGGTTGGTGCCGGCGGCTGCAGCTTTTCCCGCAACGACAGCAGCGCCTATGCCAAAGCCGACGATGGCGATCTCACCGGCTCGATCGCGCGGCCGGCGAAGGATGCCCCGCCGACCGAGACAGATCTCGCCTTCACCCGCAACGCCGCCTCCGACGTCCTGAGCAAGGGTGACAAGGATTCCAGCCAGCACTGGGAGAACCCGGAGACCGGGGCCCGCGGCTCGGTGACGCCGATCGCGCAGTCCTATGCCGCCGAGGACGGCCGCAAATGCCGCGATTTCCTGGCGAGCTACGTCAATGGCAGCACCGAAAGCTGGCTCCAGGGCGCCGGCTGCCAAAGCAGCCGTGGCCGTTGGGAGATTCATACGCTAAAGCCGTGGCGGAGCTAGGTTCAGCGCACGCTCCTAGTTGCAAAAATGCCACTCTCTTCCCACATGACCGGCAGATGGGGCGGGGAGCCCTTTGAACAATTCGATTTCTTGAAGGAGACGTGACGAATGCGCGACCCCTATGAGGTCTTGGGGGTGCCGCGGAGCGCCAACGCTGCCGCCATCAAGAGCGCCTATCGCAAGCTGGCCAAGAAGCATCATCCCGACAGCAACAAGGGTGACCCGAAGGCCGCCGAGCGCTTTGCCGAGATCAACTCGGCCAACGAGATCCTCGGCGACGAGGACAAGCGCAAGCAGTTCGATCGCGGTGAGATCGACGCCGAGGGCAAGCCGCGCTTCCAGGGCTTTCCGGGTGGCGGCGGCCCACGCGGCCGCGCGGGCTCTGGCGGGTTCGAGAGCTATACATTCCGGAGCGGCGGTGCGGGCGGCCCGGGCGGCGGCGCGTTCGAGGATATTCTCAACAGCATGTTCGGCGGCGGGATGCGCGGCGCGCGGCCCGGGGCCGGCGGCGGCGCGCAGTTCGAGTTCGACACCGGCGGCATCGGGCTCGATCTCGATGTCAACGTGGCCATGTCCGTCTCGCTGGAGGAATCGGCCAAGGGTGGCGAGAAGCGCGTCCGGTTGCCGACGGGCAAGGAGCTCAACGTCAAGATTCCCGCTGGCGTCACCGAAGGCCAGCAGATTCGGCTGCGGGGGCAGGGCGAGAGCGCGCAAGGCCATCCGCCTGGCGATCTCCTGATCACCATCAACATCGCGCCGCACCCGTTCTTCAAGGTCGAGGGCGCCGACCTCAGGATCGACCTGCCGGTCACGCTTTACGAGGCGGTGCTTGGTGGCAAGGTCCGCGTGCCCACACTCGGCAATGCCGTGGAGCTCTCGATCCCCAAAAACACCTCCAGCGGCCGGACTTTCCGCCTCAAGGGTAAGGGCCTGCCCAAAGCCGGTGGAACCGGGGATCTCTTCGTGACCATCAGGATTATGTTACCAGACGGGAACGACGCAGAGCTCGAAGCATTGATGGAGAAGTGGCGGGACCTACATCCCTACAACCCGCGGAGTGGGCTCGGCTAAGCATGATCCGGACCGGGAGGACCGCACTAGCGCAAAGTGCGCAGCGGTTTTCCAAAGAGATCATGCGCAAACAAGAAGGCGCTATCCGAGGCCACCTCGACGATCGGAGCATTCTCTTCCCGAAAGGATGATGCTCAACATACGCCTGAAGCGCGCATTGCGCTTCGACGCTGACGTTTGAGACGTGTCGGCTGTCCGGTGGGGCAGCCGATAAAAAGGTGCGGCCTCGAGAGGGGGACCAGCGCGGTACCAAAAACCCCAATCGAGGCCGCTCGCGTCGATCGGCGGATCGAACGCCACTCATAATCGCGTGAACACCCGGTGCGATAATGAGACGCGTCGATGTCCTGATTCCAAATTTTCAATGACGGAATCTGGGCATCGCGCTTATGCGGTTGCTCAGGTGCCGTTTTTCTCCGCCTGGTCGTAGACGGCCTGCGCCACCCTGGTCAGCCGGTCGCGGTCACCGCTGCCGCTGACGACGTAGCCGACGCCGCGCTCGGCCCAGAACAGCGCGCCGTCCTTGTCCGTTTTGGCGTAGCGCATTTGCGTTGCACCATTCTCGGTCTTGGCGGAGTAGATCGTGTACCGCTCGCCCGAGGCGCCCTCATACATCAGGAACGATGCCGGGCCGTTCGGTCCCGGCAAGAGCCGGCCGCCAACCAGCTTCAGTCCGCTCGCCTCCAGGTTCGGTGCGAACACGGTCCAGCCGCAACGCCGGGTCAGCCAGGCCTGCAAGTGGTCGCGCTCGTTGCCGCCGACCTCGACGGGGTGGCGGACTTCGACGACATAGAGGCGATGGGCTTCGAGCGCGTCCGCCGTAAAGCTCTGGAAGGTTGAGGGCGCGTTGGCGGCACCATGCGCGACCCAGCCGGCCGTGCCGCCGGCGACGAAAGCAACCAGCACGGCCGCGGCGGCGCCATAGAGCCATTGCCGCGGGCGGCGCTCCAGCCGTTCCAGTTCCAGCCGCGCCGGCACCGGTTCCTGGGCGACGGCATCGTAGCGGGTGTGCAGCATCTCAGCCATGGCACGCCAGGACTGCACGCGCTCGGCCTCGTCGGGATGGGCGGCAAGAAAGGCCTCGACGTCCGCGCCGCGCTCGGCCGGCAACTCGCCATCGACATAGGCGTGCAATTCGTCCTCGGTCACTGGGATCTTGCGGTCGTTCATATCGGTCGTCTCTGGCTCCGCGGCCCAAAAATCGTTCTTGGCTCAACTTCGCTTGCGTCCTCCGCAGTCTGCGGCGCGCGATACGCGATGCATCATCCTGTTCTCATTTCACCCGCCTGAGCGCCGGGCGCTCGCCCTCCAGCGAGGCTTTGACGTGGGCTCTGGCGCGCGCCAGGCGCGACATCACGGTGCCGATCGGCACGCCCTGGATGTCGGCGACCTCGCGATAGCTCATGCCTTCCAGCATCACCAGCAGCAGCACCGAACGCTGTTCCTCGACGAGAGTGGCCAGCGCCTTCTCGATGTCGCGTCCTTCGGCCTCGGTCCCGCTGGCATCCGGATTGTTCTCCGTCAGCGGCATGAATTGCGGCCGCCTTGCCAGCGAGCGCCGCCGGTTCTTGTTGAGGTTGGTCAGGATCGTATAGAGCCAGCTCCTGACGTCGCCTCCGAGAAACAGCCGCTCCGAACGCAGCGCCCGCACCAACGTGTCCTGCACCAGATCGTCGGCCGCATCCGCATCGCGCGTCAGCGCGCGGGCGTAGCGGCGCAGCGCCGGGATCATCGCTTCCACACTCTGGCGAAACGCACTCATGCCGTCTTGGCGTCCTGCTGTCCGGCGCGAGCGCCTTTAGCGATCATAACACCCGAGCGGAACGGCTATTCCGGCATTCGAAACAGCGTTAACGCCGCGGATTAGGGCTGTACCGCAGGGGAGGGCTGGTGTACCTCCAGACCTCAACGAGAGCTCGACGGGACGTTCAAAAATGGCGCAGAATTCAGGTCTGATGCAAGGTAAGCGCGGGGTGATCCTCGGCGTTGCCAACAACCGCTCGATCGCCTGGGGTATCGCCAAGGCATGCCACGCCGCCGGTGCCGAGCTTGCCTTCACCTATCAGGGCGATGCGCTGAAGAAGCGCGTCGAGCCGCTTGCCGCCGAGATCGGTGGTCTCGTGCTCGGCCATTGCGACGTCACTGATGCCGCGACCATCGACGCAGCCTTCGCGGTGCTGAAGGAGAAGTGGGGCAAGATCGACTTCCTGGTGCATGCGATCGCCTATGGCGAGCAGCTCGACGGCCGCTACGTCGACACCACGCAGGAGAACTTTTCGAAGTCGATGCTGATCTCCTGCTATTCGTTCACCGCCGTGGCGCAGCGCGCCGAGAAGCTGATGACGGATGGCGGCTCGCTGATCACGCTCTCTTATTACGGCGCCGAGAAGTGGATGCCGCATTACAACGTGATGGGCGTGGCCAAGGCGGCGCTGGAAGCCAGCGTGCGCTATCTCGCAGCCGATCTCGGCGAGAAGAACATCCGCGTCAACGCGATCTCGGCAGGCCCCATCAAGACGCTCGCCGCCTCCGGCATCGGCGATTTCCGCTATATCCTGAAGTGGAACGAATATAACGCGCCGATGCGGCGCAACGTCTCGACCGAGGACGTCGGCGGCAGCGCGCTGTATTTCCTCTCCGACCTCTCGCGCGGCGTCACCGGCGAGGTGCATCATGTCGATTCCGGCTACCATGTGCTCGGTATGAAGCGCCCGGACGCGCCTGACATCGCGCTGAGTGGCAAGGATTAACGTTCAGCCGACATGCCGGTGCCCACGATCTACTTCCTTCGCCACGGCGAGACCGAATGGAACGCGCTCGGCCGGCTCCAGGGCACCAAGGACGTCCCGCTGAACGCACGCGGCCGCAGTCAGGCGGTGCATGCTGCCGGCGTTCTGGCCGATCTGTTGACGCGCGACGGCAAGGACAGAGCGGTGCTGCCCTATGTGTCGAGCCCGCTCGGACGTGCGCGTCAGACCATGGAGCTCGTGCGCGGCAAGCTCGAGCTGCCGCCTGCCGACTATTCCCTTGACGACCGCCTGCGCGAGATCGGTTATGGTGTCTGGGAGGGGCTGACACTGGCGGAAAGCGAATCCTCAGATCCCGATGTCTATGCAAGGCGCCTTGCCGACAAATGGACGGTGGCGCCACGCGGCGGCGAGACCTATGGGGCCGTGCAGCTCCGCATGCTCGACTGGTACGAGTCGCTTCTGGTCGATACCGTCGCGGTCGCCCATGGCGGCACCTGCCGCGCCCTGATGGTGGCCTTGGGCATCGAGACCCCCGCCAGCGCCGCCGAGCTCTACATCGAGCAGGGCGCCGTCTACGTGTTCCGCGACAGGCGGCTGGAGAAGTTCAGCTAGGCCTACCCACTGTCATTCCGGGGCGCCCGCAGGGCGAAGCATGGCGCGCAGTTGCGCTCCTGAGAATCTCGAGATTCCGGGTTCGATGCTCTGCATCGCCCCGGAATGACGGAACTAGGGTTGAACCTGGTGCTCCGCGGCGCTACGACATTGACAAACAACGTTTATGTAAAACATCGTCAGGGCGGCATCTGCGAATGTCCTTCAACACCTTCGGCCATATGTTCCGCGTCACCACCTTCGGCGAGAGCCACGGGGTGGCGATCGGCTGCGTGGTCGACGGCTGCCCGCCCATGATTCCGCTCACCGAGGCCGACATCCAGAAGGACCTCGACCGCCGCCGGCCTGGACAGTCGCGCTTCACCACCCAGCGCCAGGAGCCGGACCAGGTGAAAATCCTGTCCGGCGTGATGGCGCATCCGGAGACCGGCGTGCAGGTAACGACGGGCACCCCGATCGGCCTCCTGATCGAGAATACCGATCAGCGCTCGAAGGACTATTCCGAGATCAAGGACAAGTTTCGTCCCGGTCACGCCGACTTCACCTATGAGGCCAAATACGGCCTGCGCGACTATCGCGGTGGCGGGCGCTCCTCCGCGCGCGAGACCGCGATGCGCGTTGCCGCCGGCGCGATCGCGCGAAAAGTGCTGCCCGACGTGAAGGTGCGGGGCGCGCTGGTGCAGATCGGCCCGCACAAGATCGACCGCGACAAGTGGGACTGGGACGAGGTCGCCAAGAATCCGTTCTTCTGTCCCGACAGGGACAAGGCCGCGTTCTTCGAGACCTATCTCGACGGCATCCGCAAGAGCGGCTCCTCGATCGGCGCTGTGATCGAGGTCGTCGCCGAAGGCGTGCCGGCAGGTCTTGGCGCGCCGATCTATGCCAAGCTGGATTCCGATCTCGCGGCTGCGATGATGACCATCAACGCCGTCAAGGGCGTCGAGATCGGCGCCGGCTTTGGCGCCGCCGAGCTCACCGGCGAGGAGAACGCCGACGAGATGCGCACCGGCAATGACGGCACGCGCTTTTTGTCCAACCATGCCGGCGGCGTGCTGGGCGGCATCTCCACCGGACAGCCGGTGGTGGTGCGCTTCGCGGTGAAGCCGACCTCCTCGATCCTGCAGCCGCGTCTCACCGTCGATCGGCAGGGCTCCGATACCGAGATTTTCACCAAGGGCCGCCACGACCCCTGCGTCGGCATCCGCGCCGTTCCGGTCGGCGAAGCAATGATGGCCTGCGTGCTGGCGGATCATTTCCTGCGTGACCGCGGGCAGGTCGGGCGCTGACTTCTTCACCTCTCCCCGTCGGGGAGAGGTGAACTTCCCGTCGCGGCACTAGCTCTCCGCGCAGCTTGACGGGCCCACAACTTCGTCCGCAAATGCGGACATGAACAGCTCCGAGCTTCAGCGCGTCTGCAATTGGCTGATCGACGGCGCCTGGTCGGCTCAGGAGCCGGCCGTAGGGATTGCCGATTTCTGCGAACGTCTCGTCGCGGCCGGCCTGCCGCTGTGGCGTTTCGGCATCTTCATCCGCACGCTGCATCCCGAAATCTTCGGCCGCAACTTCATCTGGCGGCAGGGCCAGGGAGTCGAAGTCGGCAGCGTCGATTTCGAGATCCTGGACACGCCCGAATTTGCACGCAGCCCGCTCCGCGTCGTGTTCGAACAGGCGATTGAGGTCAGGGGCCGCGCAAACGATCCCGACAGTAAGCGATTTCCGTTCCTCGAGGACATGCGCGCCGAAGGCGCGACCGACTATATTGCGGTGCCGGTGCCTTTTCTCGATGGCTCCATCCACGCCACGAGCTGGATCACGCAGCGCCCCGCCGGCTTCAGCGACGACGATATCGCGGCTATCCGGAGCATCATAGCGCCGCTCGCGCGCGTCAGCGAGATCATCAGCCTGCGCCGCACTGCCGAGATGCTGCTCGACACCTATGTCGGCAACCGCGCCGGCGCGCGCATCCTCGGCGGCCAGATCCGCCGCGGCCACAATGACACCATGCGGGCAGCGATCTGGCTTTCGGATCTGCGCGGCTTCACCGCGCTATCGGACCGGCTGCCGGCCGAGACCGTGGTCGAGATCCTCAACCAATATTTCGATTGTCAGGTCACCGCGATTCGCGGCCATGGCGGCGAGGTGTTGAAGTTCATGGGCGACGGCCTGCTCGCGGTGTTTCCGATCGACGAATATGTCGGCGATGCCGCCCATGTCTGCGCGCGGGTGCTGGAGGCGGCGCGCGAGTCCCGCGCCAGCGTCGAGGCGCTCACCTTTCCGGTCGGCAGCGTCATTGAGCGCTTCCGCTTCGGCGTCGCGCTGCATGTCGGCAATATTCTCTACGGCAATATCGGCGGCGGCAATCGCCTCGACTTCACCTGCATCGGCCCCGCCGTCAACCTTGCCGCAAGGCTGGAGAAGATCACGGCTCGCTTAGGGCGGACTGTCGTCGCCTCGGAAGGTTTTGCCAATGTCTGCCGCCACGATTGGCACGAGCTCGGCGAATTTCCGATCGCGGGATTTTCCAAGGCGCAGCGCGTGTATGGGCTCGCCGAGGAAACGCCGGTGGTGATGGCTTGACGTGCAATGAGCTGATGTCGTTCATCGTCGCAAGACGAAGCGCTACTCTTCCGGCTCCGTCGTGAACAGCAGCGGATAACCCTTGGCGCGGCCGGCGTCGGTGGCGCGCGTAGCCTTGGTCTCGGCGACGTCCTTGGTGAACACGGCGACGACGCAGGCGCCAAGCTTGTGGGCGGTAATCATCACCTTGTAGGCCTGGTCCTCGCTCATGCGGAACTCAGCCTTCAACACCAAGGTCACGAATTCGCGCGGCGTGTAGTCATCGTTGATCAGGATGACCTTGTGCAGCCGCGGCCGCTCGACCTTGGTCTTCGTCCTGGTTTTCGGCTTGGTGACGGCGTCGTTCATTCCGCCTCCTGGACACGGCGGGTGGGGTTCCCTGCCGGAGTGATCAGCCGGCGGCCTTCGCACCATATTGCAGGACCTGCACCTTCTCCAAGGTGATCAGCCCGCTCGACATCATGCCGTCCAGGATGGGCAGGAATGCGTTGATGTTATCCTCGCTGTCGACGATCTCGATCAACAGCGGCAGGTCTTCCGACAGCCGCAGGATCTTCGAGGTGTGCAGCCGGCTCGACTTGCCGAAGCCCATCGGCCCGCGCAACACGGTGGCGCCGGCCAGATGTCGCTCGCGCGCGGTCATCACAATCGCTTCGTACAGCGGCTTGCCGCCATAATGGTCACTCTCGCCGATGAAGATCCGGAGCGAAACTGCCTGCTCGGGGATTTGCATGCTCAGCTCCTTGTCAAGCGATTGTAGCGGCTCGCCATCATATGCCCTGCCCAGACCGAGACCAGCCAGCAGATCACGGACGCCGCGACATAAGCGAGCGCCGTGTACTTCAGGCCGCCGTAGAGCAGGCGGAAGGTCTCCAGGCTGAAGGCCGAGAACGTGGTGTAGCCGCCGCAAAAGCCGGTCATGACGAATTGCCGGTGCTCAGGCCGCGCCAGCATGCGGCCGTCGGGACCGGTCAGCGTCGCGTAGAAGCCGATGACCAGGGAGCCCGTCGCGTTGATGAACAGCGTCGCAAAGGGAAAGCCGGGGCCGGTATCGAGCGCGAGCCCGACCAGATAACGCGTCAGCCCGCCGACGACGCTGCCGGCAGCAACCCAGGCATAGAGCACGAAGTTGCGCCAGCGTTCGGCAAAAGGGGAGGGGGAGCTCATCAACCTCTAGCCTCCCAGACGATCCGCAAGGAGGAAGCCGCAGCTGACGGCGGCGAGGCATAGCCCGACCGAGGCGGCGACATTGCCGAGCGCCGAGAGCGGCTCGCCACCACGCGCGAGCGTCAGCGTTTGCAGGCTGAACGAGGACACCGTGGTGTAGCAGCCGAGAAACCCGGTCACCGCGAACAGCCATGGTGTGGGTGATGCGAAGACCGAGCCCGGATGCGTCGCCAGCGCGCCGAAAATGCCGATCAGGAAGGCGCCGGTGACGTTGATGGTCATGGTGCCCCACGGAAACGTTTCGCCCAGCCGCCGCGCGATCGCACCGGAGACGAAATAGCGCGCGCAGCCGCCCAGCGCGCTGCCGATTACGATCGCGATTGCTCCGCTCAGCAAGATGAACAGCCCCCCGTCATCGCTTGTCCTTTACCGCCAGACCCTTGCCGACGGCGAGCAGCCCCACAAGCGAGATCAGCGCGAAGCCGAGCCCCGCAAGGAAGGTTCCTGCCGGACCATAGGCGTCCCACAAGGCGCCCGCGATCACGCTTGCGGCCAGCAAGGCAAGCCCGGTGAAAAGGTTGAAATAGCCGAAGGCGGTGCCGCGCAGGCTCGGTGGCGCCGCATCCGCGACGAGGGCGGAGAGCAGGCCTTGCGTCAGTCCCATATGCAGCCCCCACAGCACGATGCCGAGCACCAGGCCGCCAATGTTCGGCAGCAGCGCCAGCGCAAGGTCGGCGCCGGCGAGGAAAACGAGGCCGACCGCGAGCAGTCCGGTCCGGTTGATCCGGTCCGACAGCACGCCGGCCGGATAGGCCGACAGGGCATAGACGATGTTCATCAGCACCAGTACCGCCGGCACCCACATCGCATTGAGCCCGATGTTCTGCGCACGCAGGATCAAAAAGGCCTCGCTGAAGCGCGCGAGCGTGAAGACGATTCCGACCGCCACGACACGCCAATAGACTGGTCCGAGCTGCCGCATCGCAGCGAGATTGAGCGGATTCTCTGCGGGCTCCCGGCGCGGATCGGGCTCCGGCTCGTCCACCGCGAACGCGATCAAGCCAAAGGACAAGAATGCCGGCAGCACCGCCACCCAGAACACGAAGACAAAATTGTCAGCCGTCCACCACATCAGGCCGATCGCCGCGAGCGGTCCGACGAACGCGCCGACCGTGTCGAGCGATTGCCGCAGGCCAAAGCTCGCGCCGCGCAGGCCGGCGGGGGCGATATCGGCGATCAGCGCATCGCGCGGCGCGCCGCGAATGCCCTTGCCGACGCGATCGATGAAGCGCGCCGCGACCAGCCATCCGACGCTGGGCGCGAGTGGGAACAGCGGCTTGGTGAAGGCGGCAAGCCCATAGCCGAGCGCGGCGAGCAGCTTGCGGCGTCCGAGCCAGTCCGACAATGCACCGGAGAAGATTTTCGTGATCGAGGCGGTCGCCTCGGCGATGCCCTCAATGAAGCCGACGGTGAGCGTGGAGGCACCCAGCACGGTGACGAGATAGACCGGCAGCAGCGCGTGGATCATCTCGGAGGAGATGTCCATCAGCATCGAGACGAAGCCGAGCACCCAAATCCCCCTGGGCAGGGTGGTGCGCGCAGCAGTCGGTGTCGTCATCGTCACGTCTTTGCTTTCTCCTTCTCGTGGCCTTCGCCAGGCAACAAAAAACCCGCCATCGGCGGGTATATCCATGCTCCCGCCAAAGGCAGAGGTCTAAAGATTACCTCTCCTCAAGCAAGAGTCATCAGCCCACGAGGTCATCGACCGCCGGGCGGTTGTTGGGGGACTCCATCCCCATCGATGTGACCAACCCTAGCATGGAAATCGTGCCGGACAAGTGGCGGGGCTGTTTCCACCAGCAGCCGTCGTTCCGGGCTCGCGAAGCGAGAACCCGGAATCTCGAGATTCTCAGGTGCGCAAGGACGCACCGGAGTTCGGCTATTCGAGCCGCCCCGGAATGACTGTGCGAGTGATCGTGCCTGTTCCTGTGTCAGCGCTATGGCCAAACGACGGCAACGCGCAGCAGCGATGCACTCGAATGTGAAGCGCAAGCGATCTTCGGCCTTTGCGGCAAGGCGATTGCATGTCACCATCGCGTCATACGACGGGAGACTGCGATGCGTTTGCTGATCTCGATCGGGGCTGTGCTGGTGGCCGGCATGTTTGCCGGAGGGAACGTCGCGGGCATCGCGGCGCCAGGACCCAAATTCGAATCGTCCAAGACGGAAACGCAGCGGCTTGCGGCCGACAAGGACGCGCAGGCGGTCGATGTCGAGCTGATCCTCGCGGTCGACGTGTCCTACTCTATGGACATGGACGAGCTCGCGATCCAGCGCGAAGGCTATGCGCAGGCGATCCAGTCGAAGGAGTTCCTGCAGGCGCTGAAGCTCGGTCCGAACGGCCGCATCGCGGTGACCTATTTCGAGTGGGCCGCCTCCAGCGACCAGAAGATCATCATTCCCTGGCGGCTGATCGACGGACCGGAGACGGCGGATGCGGTCGCCGCCGAGATCATGAAGACGCCGATCCGGCGCGCTTCGCGCACCTCGATCTCCGGCGCGATCACCTTCGCGATGCCGCTCTTCGACGAGGATCCCTATCGGGGCTTGCGCCGTGTCATCGACATTTCCGGCGACGGTCCCAACAACAATGGCGGTCCGGTCACTGTGGCGCGCGATGCCGCGCTCGAGAAGGGCATCGTCATCAACGGCCTGCCGATCATGGTCAAGGAGCCGTCCTATTCGACGATGGATATCGACAATCTCGATTTCTACTACGAGGACTGCGTCGTCGGAGGTCCCGGCTCCTTCGTGATCACGATCAAGGACCGCGACAAGTTCAAGGAAGCGATCCGCACCAAGCTGCTGATGGAAGTCGCCGGCCGCACGCCGGAGCGTCCCGTGATGCGCGTTGCCGACAAGGAGCCGCGCGTCAACTGCCTGATTGGCGAGAAGATCTGGTCCGATCGCTGGGGACGCTAAAGCCCCGGCTGAGACCTTTTGCCCATCCCAACTGGCAGTTGAATTTAACTGCCGGTTAACCGGTGCATGGCCCTAATCTGATGGTTTCTGTCCGTTTCCAGCCAGTATCCTGACATGCTGGACCGAAACGAAAGCGGGTTTGCCAAACCTGTCTCCGAGCAGTCCAATGGCCATCGTCACGTCGAGCACCAGCCAGATTTCGCCCGCCAACGAGCGGATCTATCGCCAGAGCAATCTGCTCGGTGAATGGAAGGGCACCTGGACGGCGAGCGGTCAGCCCGTCGGCTTCAAGGTCGTGAACATCCGCGGCGCACGGGCCGAGGTCGAATACACCCACAACGGACGCACCGAGCGCGGCATCGGCCAGGTTGACGGCGCCACCATCAACTTCGGTTCCGTGACGATTGGCACCAAGAACGGCAAGAGCGCGGTCCTGCTGTTCTCGGCCGGTGGCGGCAAGGCGACCGCGTCATTGGAGAAGCAGGCGCCGCCGGCTTCCGACAGCCGCCTCATAGGAAGCTGGGGCGGATATTCGTCCGCCAACGGCAAGAGCGCGAGTTTCAAGGTGCTCGCCGTCAACGGCAAGGAGGCGCAGGTCAGCGTCACCACGGACGGCGTCACCCGCCAGGGCACCGGCATCGTCTACAAGAACGTCATCATGTTCGGGCAGGCGCAGATCGCGACCGACGACGGACAGAACGGCAAAGTCATCTATCAGGTCGGCACGAAATCTTTCATGGTGCCGGTGACGAAATATCCGCCGGCGGATTCGTCGTCCTCCGTCGACAAGACCGCCTGAGGCTGCCGTCCTCACCATTTCGGCGGCCGCTTCTCCACGAACGCCTTCAGGCCCTCCTGCGCCTCGGCCGACGTCGCGACATTGCAGAAATCATCCACCGCGCTTGCAATGCTGCGCCGGTAGTCGAGATCGATCTGGCGCATGAAAGCGGCCCGGCCCATCCGCAGCACGGCGGCCGATTTTCCAGCGAACTGCGCCGCGAGCTTCACCACCTCGGCCTCGAGCTCCGCATCGCCGACGACGCGGTTCACCACGCCGAGCTCGCGCGCTTCCATGGCGCTGAAGACGCGGCCGGTGAACAGCAGCTCGAAGGCGCGATGACGTCCGACGATGCGCGGCAGATGCGCATAGTGGATCGCCGGGATGACGCCGACGTCGATCTCGGGATAGCCGAACGTCGCGCTCTCGGCCGCCAGCATGACGTCGCAGGACACCGCCATGGTCATACCGCCGCCCCGCGCCGCGCCGCCGACCGCGGCGATCGACGGTTTGCCGAGTCCATATTGCGCGTCGTAGAGGTCGATATAGAGCGCCTGGAGGAATTCGCGGATCTCCGCGCCGGATTTGCCGAGCAGGATGTCGAGGTCGAGGCCCGCCGAGAACCGCTTGGAAATCGCGCTCCCCAGCACGACCACGCGCGCATCCGCATCGTCCGCGGCGCGGCGGAACGCCGCGACCACCGCGCGGATGACATCGAGGCTCAGCGCGTTGACGGGCGGACGGCGCAGCGTGATGCGGGCGATGTTGCCGATGAGCTCATAAGCGACGGGATTGTCCGTTGTCACCGCGTTCTCCTTGCATTCAAGTCGTTAGCGCCTTCAACTGCTGCTCGACCTGCCGCAGGATTGCGCAGGCCTGCGCGAAGCCGCCATCACCAATGAGTCGCCAGATTTCGTCGGCCTGCTCCACCAAGCGTGGAATTGTCAGCGGCAGGCCGGCCGCTTCCTGCAGCGCCCCCTTCTCGTTGATGAGATAGCGTTCGTTCAGTGCGAACAGCACCTGCGCGACGCAGGCGAACGATCTGTAGAGGCATCCCGCGACATGGGTCCGCTCGTTGCGTGCGACCGCGAGCTCGGCATTTTCGATGCTGAACAGGACTTCCCATTGGAAGCGCCGGATCAGGGCGCTGCGCAGAGGCTCCGGATAGGGCAGTGCGATCGATTTGAGTCGGGCGATCAGGCCGTTCGGATCGTGCAGCGGCTGACAATATGCGATCTCGCCCATCCAGATGGCTGAGCAGAAGCCATGCGGATGGCCGGGTTGGTAGGTCATGAGGACCGTACCGTACCGGCAGGCCGACATGACGCGCTCGACATCATCGACATTACGGTACAGCAGATCGACCTTTCGTCCCTCGATCGAAAGCCAGGCTCCGCCGACGATCCACGATCCCCATTCGTTAATTCTCGTCACAATCGCGGCGTCGGGATCGTCGGCGATGTTCTTCACCACTGTCAGCAGTCGATCCGTGTCGAACCGAGCGGCGTTGGAGCGGTACAGCCCGATGTCATAGTCGGAGGAGGAATGCGCAGTGCCGCGCGCGCGTGAGCCGCCGAGCACCACGGCCTGGACGCCGGGTACCGCGGCAAGAACGGGTGTGAGGCGGGTGAGCAACGGATCGTGCGGCATAAGGTGCGGTTCCCCGAAAGACCTGCGGGCGCGAGGGCGGCGCGGTCACTCCGCTGGCATTGATGATGGTCGGGGAGTATAGTTTCGCAGTGTCTTAGACGGTAGCCAGAATGCTCGACCTTGCACGTTCATGCGCTCTTGCAGCTCTCGCCGTGCTCTGCCTCGGCGGAGAGGCGGCCCATGCGCAAGTGGCGCCGCTGCGATATTGGATTCCCGGCGGGCCTTTCGGCCTGGGCGGTGCTGCCGGCCTGAGCTCCGACACCTATGGCAACTTTGCGAGCTTCAACGCCGGAGAGGCCGATTGGCGTACGAGCTCTGCGAACGGCTTCTTCATCGGCCGCGACCGCGCCGATTTCGGATTGAGCGGCTTCAACCAAGCCGGCTCGTTCGGCAATTACAGCGCGCTCTCTTATGACAGCACGCGATTCGGCTACAACATGAAGACGGCTGGCGGCATGCCCGTCACCTTCTTTGCCGGTTTCGACACGCTGAAATATGGCAACGGCATCGGCAGCTCGCTTGCGCCGCTCACCTCCAGCGCCGCGCCCGGCTATGGCGGATTTGCGGGTGTCGAGTTCAAGCCGACTTCCAACCTCAGCCTGTCGTTCGGGGTCGGCTACACCCAGCAGCAATCGGGCCGCATGGACAGCGACATCAACTCCTCGATGCTGCCCGGCGAGTCCCCTGCGCTGGGCGGCTTGCGGCGCTGAACGATCGCCCTAGGCATCACGACACGCCCGCCACCAGCGGGCGTTGCAGGTGCCGGGCCATCAGGTCGGCTGCTTCGGGGTAGCGTCGCGTTTCCAGAACGTCGAGCAGGCGCAGATGCTCGCGCACATGCCGCCGCATGCCGTCGCGGTCGGCGAAGCTGCGATAGGCGAACAGGCGTCTGATCGAGTTCACGCGCTTGAGCGCTTCGAGGAAGAAGGGATTGCCCCCTCCGCGGATGATCTCTTCATGGAATTCGCAGCCGGAGTGAAAGATCTCGCCGATCGTCATCTTCTCGAGTTCGCCGTCGAAGACGCGCTGTTGGCGTTCGCGCAGACGTACGATCACCTCCTGCGGCAGCGCAAAGCCGGGCTGCAAGATCGCCGCCGGCTCGATGACTGCGCGAAACGCCTTGGCCTGCGCTTGAGCTTCGGGACTCGAGACCGTCTCCGCGAAGCGCCAGCCGTAGCCGGGCAGGCGTGCGATCCAGCCCTCGGCCGCGATGCGATCGAGCAGTCGCTGCAATTCGGCGCGGCTCAGATCATAGCGGCGCATCAGCTCCGCCTCGGTGACATCAGCCGACAGACGGCTTGCGAGCACATCGCCTGCAATGGTCGCATATACCTGCTCGTTGCGCCTGACCGCCGCGAGCGCCGGTTGGGCCGCGCCGCTGGTCGGATTCTTGGTCAGCACAAAGCCGCGATGTGGCTCGCCGCGCGCCAGCCCCGCCGCTTCGAGGGCTTTGAGGCCGAGCCGGATCGGAGCGCGTGAAAGGTCCAGCGCGTCCGCAAGCCTTTGTTCGATCAGGCGATCGCCGGCTTTCATGCCCTCGCGGCGGGCGAGTGCCATGATCAGGCCGGCAAGATGCTCGGCGCGCTCGGAACCGTTCTTCTCGTTGCGCTGTCGGGAACTGTCGGATGCGATCATTGCAGTGCACGTAATCTTTAGGGCTTGACAGATTGTCCCATGGATTGTTCTTTTATGCAATAATATACAATCGGTCAGGAGAGCCCAGATGGCGCGCGCGCCCGATGTCCATATTTGCGAGGTCGCCCCCCGCGATGGTCTCCAGAACCTGGACATCTTCGTTCCGACAGAAGCCAAATGCGCGCTGATCGACACGATCGCCGCTGCGGGCGTACGCGAGATCGATGCCGGGTCCTTCGTCCCGCCGAAGGTCGTGCCGCAATTCGCCGACGTCGACGCGGTGATGGCGCATGCGCTCACGCACAAATCGACCACCATCGGCGCGCTGGTGCCGAACCCGAAGGGCGCCGAGCGCGCCATCGCCGCAGGCGTCGACGCCGTCTATTTCGTCATCTCGGCCAGCGAGACGCACAACCGCGCCAACGTGCGCCGCTCGGTCGACGAGCAGGTCGAGGGATTTCGCGCGGTCCGCGCCGCGATCGATGCGCGGCCGGTAGGGCAACGGCCGCAATTGATGGGCGCGATCTCCACCTCCTTCGGCTGCTCGCTGGAAGGCGAGGTGAGCGAAGCAGCGGTGTGCCGGGTTGCCCGCGCTTTTGCCGAAGCTCGTGCCGACGAGATCGGGCTTGCCGACACCGTCGGTTATGCGACGCCCAAATCGATCCGGCAGATCGTCACGGCGGTGCAGCGCGAGATCGGGGCGCAAATGACGCTGCGGCTGCATCTGCACGATACGCTCGGTGCTGGCCTTGCCAATGCCGTCGCCGGCATCGAAGCGGGTATTCGCCGCTTCGATGCCGCAGTGTCCGGCCTCGGTGGCTGTCCCTTCGCTCCCGGCGCGCGCGGCAACATCGTCACCGAGGATCTGGTGTTCATGCTGGAGCGCATGGGGCTTTCCACCGGCATCGACCTCGACCGCCTGATGCAGACGCGCGAGATTCTCGCCCGCCATATCCCGGCAAAACATCTGACCGGGCATCTGCATGAGGCCGGTGTCCCCAAGGTCCTGCGGAGCGCGGCATGACCATGGCTGCGCGTGAGACCGCATCGGAGCTTCGTCCGCTGGCGGGCCTTCGGGTGATCGAGTTCAGCCAGATGGTGATGGGGCCGAGCTGCGGCCTGATCCTCGCCGATCTCGGCGCCGACGTGATCAAGGTCGAGCCGCCCAAGGGGGACCGCACCCGCACCTTCAAAGGCCCCGCCGCCGGCTTCTTCGCGACCTACAGCCGCAACAAGCGCAGCATCGCGCTGGATACGTCGACTGCGGAAGGCCAGGACGTGGCACGCAGGCTGATCGAGACCAGCGACGTCCTGATCGAGAACTTCCGGCCGGGCCTGTTGAAGCGGATCGGCCTCGACTACGAGACCGTCGCCGCCTTCGCACCGCGCCTGATCTATTGCTCGCTCAAGGGCTATCTGCCCGGCCCGTACGAGAACCGCCTGGCACTCGACGAAGTCGTGCAGATGATGGGCGGTCTCGCCTACATGACCGGCTTGCCCGACCGCCCCATGCGCGCCGGCGCTTCGGTCAACGACGTCATGGGCGGCATGTTCGGCGTGATCGCGATCCAGGCCGCGCTCGCCGAGCGGCAGCGCTGCGGCCGCGGCCGGTACATCCAGAGTGCGCTGTACGAGAATAACGTGTTCCTGATGGCGCAGGCCATGATGTGCGAGGTGGTTAGCGGTCAGCCCTCGATCCCGTATTCGATCAAGGACAGCCCGTGGCCCGTCTATGATCTCTTCGACACTAGGGACGGCTCAAAGCTGTTCGTCACCATCGTCGGTGAAGAGCAATGGGAGGCGTTCTGCCGCGCCTTCGATCGCGAAGCCTGGCTCTCTGATCCGCGCTTTGCGACGAGCAACGACCGCGTCGATCATCGCAGCTGGCTGATCCCCGAGATCGCGAAGATCTTCAAGCAATGGGACAAGGCCGATCTCGCCACGCGCCTCGAGCAGCTCGATCTGCCTTATGCACCGGTAAACAAGCCCGGCGATCTCTTCGACGATCCGCATCTCAACCGGTCGGGCGGCCTGACCGACATTCGTCTGCCTGACGGCCGCGAGGCCAAGACGCCGCTATTGCCGATTTCCATGGACGGAAGGCGCCTGCCCAACCGCTACGATCCACCTGAGATCGGCGAGCACAGCGGCGAGATCCTGAGCGAGATCGGCATGTCGCCAGGTGAAATCGAAGCGCTGCGGCAGGCAGGGACGATCAAGGTCGCGCCGTCCTGACCTGGTCGGCGCAATCGAACAAAAGCAAGGGAGGAGGAGCACATGAGCATCACCAGGCGCCAGGCGCTGATCGCGGGCTCCGCATGGGCCGGTGCATCGCTGCTGCCGGGACGATTGCGCGCCGAGGCCAAGCAGGTCTCGCTCGCGTTCGGGCCGGTGTCGCCGGTCTACGCCATTGGCATGATCGCGGAGCTGAAGGGGTACTTCAAGGACGAAGGGCTCGATTCCAAGCTCGTTACCGGCAATGCCGGCACATTCGGTCGGCAGACGCTGGCGGCAGGGCAAGCTCTGTTCGCCCATGGCGATGCCAGCCATCCGCTTCAGCTCGGGGCGCGCGGCAAGCCGTGCAAGATCCTGCTCGCGACCGAGATGGTATGCTCCTACGCCAACATCATGGTCCGGCAGGACCTCTACGACAGCGGCATCAATTCGGTCGAGAAGCTTGCCGACTACAAGCGGGCGGATGGCGCCAAGCCGATCGTCGCTGCGACCGCAATCGGGTCCGGCACCTGGGTGTTCGGCACCTATGTGTTCGAAGCGCGCGGGCTCGGCGGCAAGGTGAACTGGGTCGCGGGCGGCGGGCCCAACACGATGTTCCCTTCGCTCCAGACCAAGCAGTTCGACGCTATCATGGCGCCGCCGAGCTGGATCGTCGAGGTCGAGAAGAAGGGCTTTGGCAAAACGATTTACGACACGTCCAAGCCGGGCGTGTTTGAAAAGGATTTCGGCGGGACGCTGCCCGTGCTGGTGATCTACACGCTCCAGGACACGGTCGAGCAGGACAAGGCGATGGTGCAGGCCTATGTCAACGCGATCTATCGCGCCATGGCCTTTGTGAAGGCAACGCCGCTCGCGGAGGTGCAGGCGCTGGTCACGCCGAAATATTTCTCGGGCATCGATCCCGACGCGGTCAGCGCCGAGCTCGGCTTCGACAAGTCGACCTGGGCTTATGACGGTGTCATCGACAAGGCTGCGTTCGAACGCGGCGCCAAGCCCTGGTACCGCAAGGGCACGGATATTCCCGAGACCAGATACGAGGATGTCGTCGACATGAGCTTCCTTCAGACGGCCAGGGCGAAATACAAATGATCGCCCCGCTAGGCGAGGGCCTCGCGCTCGCGCGCGGCGACGATCAAGCAGCGGCGGCGCGCACGCGCATTGCCGTGCAGGGGCTTGCCAAGCGCTTCAACGCGTCCGGACGCGAGTTCGTCGCGGTGGATGACGTGTCCTTCGAGGTCAAGCAGGGCGAATTCGTCGCGCTGCTCGGTCCATCCGGCTGCGGCAAGAGCACCATCCTCAACATGGTCGCGGGGCTGCTGCCGCGCTCGGGCGGACGCATCCTGATCGACGAGGACACGGTCGAGACCGGCAAGGTCAACCCCAGGGTCGGTTATGTCTTCCAGCGCGATACGCTATTCCCCTGGCGAACCGTGGAGCAGAACATCGGCTATGGGTTGGAGATCGCGGGACTGCCGAAGGCCGAGCGCGCGGGGCGCGTTGCTTCGGCCGTCGAGAAGGCCGGCCTCTCGGGCTTTGCGCAGAGCTTTCCGCGCATGCTGTCCGGCGGCATGCGCCAGCGCGTCGCCTTGATGCGCACGCTGATCCTGGAGCCTGAGATCCTGCTGATGGACGAGCCGTTCGGTGCGCTCGATACCCACACCAAGCTCGAGATGCACAAGACGCTGCTGGAGATCTGGGAACGCGAGCGGCAGACCGTGCTGTTCGTGACGCACGATCTCGGCGAAGCCCTGACGCTGGCGAGCCGCATCATCCTGCTGTCGGCGCGGCCCGGGCGTCTCAAGGAAGATTTCGACGTCGCCATCCCGCGTCCGCGCGATCCCGTGGCCGTGCGCGAGACCGCCGAGTTCGGCCGCCTCTATTCCCACATCTGGCATTCCCTTGGCGAAGAATTCCGCCGCACCAGGGCCGACTGACCATGTCCAACAGCCGCACCGTCATCCTGTTCTGGCAACTGGCCATTCTCGCAGCCGTTCTCGTCATCTGGCAGTGGGGCTTCGAGTGGAGCAAGGCGCTGCTGCCGAAGGCCTACGTGCCGAAAATCCTCGATCCCTATTTCGTCGCCAAGCCATCGCTGATCTGGCAGAGTTTTTTGCGGCTTGGTTGCTTCTCTGACGCGGCCGGCTTTTCCGCCTGCATCACGGGGAGCGACAACAATCTGTGGCTTGCGACGCTCGTCACCCTGAAGAACACCTGGTGGGGCTTTCTGTTCGGTTCGGGGAGCGGCATCGCGGCCGGCCTGATCCTCGGCCGTTCGGATTTCCTGGCCCGCGTGTTCGGACCCTACATCGTGGCGCTCAACTCGATCCCGCGCATCGCGCTGGTACCGCTCGTCATCCTGATCTTCGGCCTCGGCGATCTCTCCAAGATCGCAACGGCCTGGCTCGTCGTGTTCTTCGTGGTGTTTTTCAACACCTTCGAGGGAACGCGTGCGGTCGACCGCGATCAGATTGCCGCCGCCCGTCTGCTCGGCGCCAGCGAATTCACGGTGCTGCGCACGGTCGTGATTCCGTCCGCGCTTGCCTGGGTGTTTGCGTCGCTGCTGCCGGCGGTGTCGTTTGCGCTGATCGGCGTCATCGTCGGGGAATTCATCGGCGCCGAACGCGGACTCGGCAAGCTCATCATCGAGGCGGAGGCGCGCGCCAATGCCAGCGAGATGATGGTCGCCATCTTCGTCATGATGTTTGTCGGCATCCTGCTGGCGATCGCGGTGCGCTCGCTGCAGTCCTACCTGTTGCGATGGCAGCCGCAATTCGAACCGTCGGCGTAGAGCATGATCCGGAACAGTGTGCAGCGGTTTTCCGGAAAGATCATGCTTAAACACTAAGTCCGACGTCACCGGCTGAACCGCGCCACCAGCTCCACGTGCGGCGTGTGGCGGAACTGATCGACCGGCACCACCGCCTCCAGCCGATAGCCGCCGTCGATCAGCAGCCGCGCGTCGCGTGCAAAGGTTGCTGCGTTGCAGGACACCGCGATCACGACGGGCACCTTGCTCGCGGCGAGCTTAAGCGCCTGCGCCTGCGCGCCCTGGCGCGGCGGGTCGAACACCACGGCGTCGAAGTCGCGCAGCTCCTGCGGCATCAGGGGGCGGCGGAACAGATCGCGCGGCTCGCACCTGATCGGCTTCAGGCCGGGTGTGCGCGCGGCTTTCGCGAGGGCCGCAATGGCGCCGGCGTCGCTGTCATAGGCGATGATGCGGGCCTTCTCGGCGAGCCGCAGAGCGAACGGGCCGACGCCGCAGAAGAGATCGGCGACCTCCTTGGCCTTGCCGATGCGCTCAGTGACGAGCGCCGCAAGCGTCTCCTCGCCCGCCACCGTCGCCTGCAGGAATGAGCCTGGCGGCAGCGTCACCTCGGCGCGGCCCATCTTCACTGTCGGCGGCAGGCGTTGCAGCACCAGCTCGCCGTGCCGCGTCAGTCGTGCCAGGCGATGCTGCTCGGCGACGCGCGACAGCGCCGTGACCAGCGGCGTCGGCAGCGGGCCGGAGCCGCGCACGTCGACGTCGAGGCCGTTGGCGGTCGCGGTGACCTGGATATCGAGCGGCTTCGTCACCGGCATCTTGGAGGTCAGCGGCTCGGCCAGAGCCCAGGCGGCGTCGAGCGCGCCATCGAGTGTGGGATCGAGGATGGGACAGCGATGAATCGGAATGACGTCATGCGAGCTCGTCGCGGAGAAGCCGACCTTGAGGATGTCATGCGTGCCGAACCGGCCGTGCAGCGTGATGCGCCGGCGCCCGGCGCCGTGGGCATCGACCAGCGGCGCCACCTCACATGCGACGCCGGCCTGCGCCAGCGTTTCCACCACGATATCGCGTTTCCAGGCGCGGTAGGGCTCAGCCGCCCAATGCTGGATGGCGCAGCCGCCACAGACGCCGAAATGCGGACAGAATGGCGCGATGCGCTCCGGACTTGCGACCTCCACCGCGAGCAGCTTGCGGCGGTCGGGATGGTGGCCCACGACGTGATCGACCTCGACGGTCTCGCCGCCGAGCGTGTAGGGCACATAGATTGCTTCGCCTGCGTCGAGGCAGACGCCGTCACCGCGATGGCCGACATGATCGATGGTGAGCCGTTCAACCACGGCGCGCGCCCAGGAAGAATTCGATATTGCCGTCGCCGCCCGTGATCGGTGAGGGGAATACCTCGATGTCAGTGCAGCCGAGCGAAGCGGCAAAGGCCGCGATGTCGTCGCAGATCTCCTGGTGCACGGCGGCGTTGCGGATGATGCCCTTCTTGTTGTGCTTCCGATCCGCCTCGAATTGCGGCTTGATCAGCGCCAACAGGCTCATCGGCGCGGCCGCCAGCGACAGCGCCACCGGCAGCACCGCCTTCAGCGAGATGAAGCTGACGTCGATCACGACCACATCGGGTCGCGCCGGCAGGCGCCTGCCCTCATAACTGCGGATGTCGGTCTCCTCCATCGACACGATCTTGGGATGATCGCGCAGCGAGGGATGGAGCTGGCTGCTGCCGACATCGATTGCGAACACCAGGCTGGCACCGTTCGCCAGCAGCACCTCGGTGAAGCCACCGGTGGAGGCGCCGACGTCGAGGCAGACGTGGTCCTCGATATCAATCGGATAGCGCTCCAGCGCCCCGGCGAGCTTGACGCCGCCGCGGGAAACGTAGGGGTGCGCGGGCTCGGCCTGGATCACCGCGTCCTCAGCGATCGTCTCCGACGGTTTCGAAACCTGCTTGTCGTCGGCCGTGACGAGCCCGGCTTCGATCGCCGCGCGTGCCCGCGCCCGGCTCTCGAACAGGCCGCGCTCGACCAAGAGAACATCCGCACGCTTGCGGGCAGAGGGCATCGGATCTCCGGAAGTCGATTGAAGAGCTTATGGTGCGATCAATCGCGCGGCCGCCATCCGGACGCAAGTCTCGAACGCTGTGAGATCGTGCCAGACGTCGATCGGCATCGTAGCCGGCGTCACCAGCGGGCAGCCGTGCAGCTCCAACGCATGGATCATCATGAGGTTGTCGGCAAGGCCAAAATCCTCGACGGTCAGCCCCTGGGCGTCGACCAGCCGCCCGTCCTCCGACTTGATGTCCATGAAGCGCCCGACGCGGTCGGCATAGGCGGCGCCGTCGTTGGAATAGGCGAGACAGAACTTGCTGCGGCCGGCCATGTAGCCGAGCTCATAGACGGTGCCGGGATCGGCCCCGGCGCCGCGGAACGGCGTCAGGTTCGCGATGATGGCATCGGCCGCATCCATCATCACCTCGTTGCCGCAAAAGATCTGTCGTGCGGCGTCGGGCGCGGTAAGGTCGATGTCGTTGTCGAGGGGATAGAGGCCGGTAAGCCCGTGTGCAGCGCAGATCGCGGCCTTCCGCCGGCCGATCTCAACCGCATCCGGCAGGAACACGTCGGGGCCTGCCAGATAGATTTTCATGGGGCCGAAGCCGAAGAAATTTGAGTCAGGGTGCCAGCCACAGCACGTGCTCTGCTCCCTCCCCGCCTGCGGGGGAGGGCTGGGGAGAGGGTTGTCTCCGCAAGCGAGAACCTCCAACTGGCGAAAGCCCTCACCCGCGCCTTCGGCGCGACCTCTCCCGCAAGCGGGAGAGGTGGAAACCGATCAAGCCAGCTTGACCGTCTCGGTCTTTACATCCTTGCCGAGCGCCTCGAACACCTTGCCGACGATGCCCTTGGCGTCGAGGCCAGCGCGGGCGTACATCGCCGCGGGGGTGTCGTGGTCCTGGAACACGTCGGGCAGCACCATCGAGCGGAACTTGACCATGCCGGTGTCGAGCACGCCCTGGTCGGTCAGGAACTGCGCGACATGCGAGCCGAAGCCGCCGATCGAGCCTTCCTCGATCGTGATCAGGATCTCGTGGTCGCGGGCGAGCTTGAGCACCAGCTCGGTATCCAGCGGCTTCATGAAGCGCGCGTCCGCAATCGTGGTCGACAGGCCGTGGGCGGCGAGTTCGTCAGCGGCCTTCTCGCATTCGGCGAGACGAGTTCCGAAAGAGAGCAGGGCGATCTTGCTGCCCTGGCGGATCATGCGGCCCTTGCCGATCTCGAGCGGAATGCCGACCTCAGGCATCTCGACGCCGCGGCCCTCGCCGCGCGGATAGCGCAGCGAGCTCGGACGGTCGTCGATCGCGACCTGGGTCGCCACCATGTGCACGAGCTCGGCCTCGTCCGCCGCCGCCATGATCACCATGTTGGGCAGGCAGCCGAGATAGGCGTTGTCGAACGAGCCGGCATGGGTCGCACCGTCGGCGCCGACGAGGCCGGCGCGGTCGATGGCGAAGCGGACGGGCAGGTTCTGGATCGCGACGTCATGCACGATCTGGTCGTAGCCGCGCTGCAGGAAAGTCGAGTAGATCGCGCAGAACGGCTTGTAGCCTTCGCTGGCAAGACCGGCGGCGAAAGTCACCGCGTGCTGCTCGGCGATGCCGACGTCGAAGGTGCGGTCGGGGAAGGCCTTGTTGAAGATGTCGACGCCGGTGCCCGACGGCATCGCCGCGGTGATGGCGACGATCTTGTCGTCCTTCTGCGCTTCCTTGACGAGGCTCTGGCCGAATACGTTCTGATAGGCCGGCGCGTTCGGCTTCGCCTTGGCCTGGGTGCCGGTCGCAACGTCGAACTTGACGACGGCATGGTACTTGTCCGCGGAAGCTTCCGCCGGGCCGTAGCCCTTGCCCTTCTGCGTCACGACGTGGACCAGGATCGGGCCGGTCTCCATGTCGCGGACGTTCTTCAGCACGGGCAGGAGATGGTCGAGGTTGTGGCCGTCGATCGGGCCGACATAGTAGAAGCCGAGTTCCTCGAACAGCGTGCCGCCGTCCATCATGAAGCCGCGGGAATATTCCTCGACGCGATTGGCGCGGTTGGCGAGGATCTTGGGCAGGCGCTTGTTGATCTGCTTGGCGGCATCGCGCAGCGTGCGATAGGTCTTGCCCGAGTAGAGCCGCGACAGATAGGCGCTCATGGCGCCGACG
This sequence comes from Bradyrhizobium sp. LMG 9283, assembly GCF_045571415.1. NCBI lineage: Bacteria > Pseudomonadati > Pseudomonadota > Alphaproteobacteria > Hyphomicrobiales > Nitrobacteraceae > Bradyrhizobium > Bradyrhizobium sp. LMG 9283. The sequence continues at coordinate 6,433,403 of NZ_CP120691.1, read as the reverse complement.
GGCGGCGCGATCGACATGTCGTTGTCGTTGAGGATGACGATCAGGCGCGAGTTCATCGCACCGGCATTGTTCATGGCCTCATAGGCCATGCCGGCCGACATCGCGCCGTCACCGATCACGGCGATAACGTTGTTCTTGCCGCCGGAGAGGTCGCGCGCCACGGCCATGCCGAGGCCGGCGGAGATCGAGGTCGAGGAATGCGCCGCCCCGAACGGATCGTAGTCGCTCTCGCTGCGCTTGGTGAAGCCGGACAGGCCGCCACCGGTGCGCAGCGTGCGGATGCGGTCGCGCCGGCCGGTCAGGATCTTGTGCGGATAGGCCTGGTGGCCGACGTCCCAGATCAGCCGGTCGCGCGGCGTGTCAAAGACGTAGTGGATCGCGGTGGTGAGCTCGACCACGCCGAGGCCCGCGCCGAAGTGACCGCCGGTCACCGAGACGGCATCGATGGTCTCTTGCCGCAGCTCGTCCGCCACCTGGCGAATCTGCTCGACCTTGAGCTTGCGCAGGTCTTCCGGCGTCCGGATGGTGTCGAGAAGCGGCGTCTTACTGTATGCGTTCACGGCGATTTCCAATTTGTCAGCGCCGGAAGGTCATTCCGGTGCGCGATGGGTTTGCACAATATCGGCGCAGCGCGAGTCCTCAAACCGTCGGAGCCACCTGCACGGGGCAAAGCCCCGTCTTCAAGCTTAGGTAAGCTTAGGTGCGCTCCGGTTCAGTCTCTGTGATCCCTGTCACTCAGATCGGCTTCGTCCGTCCCAAGCCAATTTCATTAGCAGTTTGAAGCGCTTGTCGTCGGTAATCGGTGCCCACGCAAGGCTTGCAAAAAGCCACACTCCGCGCAGCTTTACACCAAAGCTTGGGCCAAAGCCAACCCGCCGGACCGATTGGGGGTATGCAGGTGTAACCGGCGGGCCACATTGGTTAACCGTGGCCCGGGATAAGCGGTTCCGACGTTGATCCGTTCCTTGGCAGGCTTTTTTGCCAGAATGAGAGCTTTTCGCCCTCAACGGCCGATTCTGGGACGGGGGACGGCATCGATCCGCCGGCACGGAATCGCATGCCTCTCGAGAACAGCGCCGTGCGATCCTGAAAACGATGCGGCGGCCGCGCTCTCGCGAAGACGTCTCACGGGGGCCCTGGCGTCGTCAGGAGACTGAGCGGGGAAGTCTAGGCTTCACTATTACTGGACGATTACTGGACGTCGAGCGGAGCAGTGCCCGTGGCCTGGCCGCTGGCATCGGTGGTGATCTTGTCGACGCGCGCCTCGGCCTGGCGCAGCAATTCCTCGCAGCGCCGCTTCAGGGCCTCGCCGCGTTCATAGATCGTCACGGATTCCTCGAGCGGCACCTTGCCGTCTTCGAGCCGCTTCACGATCGTTTCGAGTTCCTCGATCGCGCGCTCGAAGGTGAGCCTGGAGACGTCGACTTGAGTATTTTCGGCCATATCCGTTTCCGATTGCCCGATTCGCTTCCCTGGAGTGAAGGCGGGTTTTGCGGGCTTAATGTGGCGGGCGTCGTCAGGCGCCCATCAAGGCGCCGACATGCGCCGTAACAGATTCTTTCAGTCCTTGCAGGTCATAGCCGCCCTCGAGCACCGAAACAATGCGGCCTCCGGCGGTCTTGTCGGCGAGATCCATCAGCTTGCGCGTCACCCAGGCATAATCCTCCGCGCGCAGGTTCAGCGAAGCCAGCGGATCGCGATAATGCGCGTCGAAGCCGGCGGAGATGATCAGGAACTCGGGGCTGAATTTTTCGAGCTGCGGCAGGATCAGATTCTCAAACGCAGAGCGGAATTCCGGGCCGCCGTCCTCGGAGGCGAGCGGCGCATTGACGATGGTGTCGTGATCGCCGCGCTCGGAGCGCGCGCCGGTTCCCGGAAACAACGGCATCTGATGGGTCGAGCAGTACATCACGGTCGGGTCCGACCAGAAGATGTCCTGCGTGCCGTTGCCGTGATGCACGTCGAAATCGACGATGGCCGCCCGCTTGATGCCGTATTTGCGCTGCGCATGGCGCGCGGCAATGGCGACGTTATCGAAGAAGCAGAAGCCCATCGGCTTGCCGATCTCGGCGTGATGGCCGGGGGGGCGCACCGCGACGAAGGCGTTGCGGTGCTCGCCCGCCATCACCGCTTCGGTCGCCGCAACCGCGCCGCCGACGCCGCGCATCACCGCTTCCCACGTGCCCGGCGACATGGAGGTGTCGCCGTCGATATAGACCTGCCCGCTGGTCGGGGCGATGTGGCGCAGCTCGGTGACGTAATGCTCGTTGTGGCAGAGCGTGACGAGATCGAGATCGCCCTCCGGCGCCTCCTCCCGCGCCAGGAACTGGAAGCGCTCATGGGACAAAGCTTCTTCCACCGCGCGCAGACGATCCGGTCTCTCAGGGTGTCCCGGCGGCGTGACATGGTCGAGGCAGGCCTTATGGGAAAGGAGAAGCGTGCTCATCAGGTCGGCCTCATGGGATGCGGGCTTTTGACGTGGTTGGCGCATCGGGCGCCAAAACGCAATGCAAAACCCAATCTAGGCCTTTGGACGGCAATGGCAAAGGGTCGTCCCGATCCGGCCCGTTTGATCCGGATCAATTCACGCGCAGGATGCGGGTGGGCGGCAGCGGGCCGATCGGCCCGTGCGCCCGGAAAAACGCGAACAGCGCGTCCGCGTCGTAGCCGCCATATAGCGGCGCCGTGCCCTGTTTGGCGACGGTGAACCCGTCTCCACCGACGGCGAGGTAATCGTTGAGCGTGACGCGATAGCCGCTTCCAGCTTCGACCGGCCTGCCGTTGAGCGTCATCTTCTCGAGGCTGACGCGCTCGCCGAATGGTTTTGATGCATCCCAGGTATAGCTGAATCCGTTCGACACCTGGAGAATCCGCGGCCGCTTCGGGTCCAGCCATTGCTGCTCGAGCAAGTCCTTGAGCTGGCTGCCCGTCAGCGTCATGGTGACGAGGCGGTTGCGGAACGGCTGGCTGGCGAAGACATCGCCGAACGTGATCGCGCCATTCTCCTTCGGAACGATGTCGGTGCGGATGCCGCCGGGATTGGTGAGCGCGATGACAGCGCTGCCAGCCTTCGCATCGCGGGTTGCGAGCAATTGCGCGTCGGCAATGATGTCGCCAAGCGCGCTTTCGCCGGCCTCGTTCGGCACGCGCGACAGCGTCTGCGTCACCGAACCGGCCGGCCGGTTGGCGATCGGCGCAGAGAGCTTGTCGTAGGCGTCGATCAATGCGGTCTGCTCGGGATCCTTGGCCAGCGAAGCATTGGTGACGATGACATTCTCCGCCTTGGCGCCGACGATGTCGCGCGTTGTGGGATCGAGCTTGAGGTCGATCGCGGTGACGAGCGTGCCGTATTTGTCGCCGCTGGTGACGAGCCGCCCGTCGATATCGCAGACATAGGCGCGGTGGGTGTGGCCGCTGACGACGACGTCGACCGCGCGGTCGAACTTCTTGACGACATCGACGATCGGACCCGTGATGGCAGGGCATTCATTGTAGTCGCCGGCGGGCTCGCCGCCCTGGTGGATCAGCACCACAATCGCTTCGACGCCGCGCGCCTTCAGCTGTGGCACGAGCGCGTTCACCGTCTCGGCCTCGTCGCGGAATTCGAGCCCGGCAATGCCCGCTGGCGAGACGATGCCCGCCGTTTCCTTCAACGTCAGCCCGATGAATGCGACGGGGATGCCGTCGAACTCCCTGATCTCGTAGGGCGGCAGCACGCTCTTGCCGGTCGCGGTCTCGACGGTGGACGCCGCGAGATAACGGAATTTGGCGCCCGTGAAGGGATGCGGTCCCTGGCAGCCGTCGACCGGATGGCAGCCGCCGTTCTGCATGCGCAAGAGCTCGGTCTTGCCCTCGTCGAATTCGTGATTGCCGACCGAGCTGATCGCAAGGCCCATCATCGAGAGCGACTCGATCGAGGGCTCGTCGTGGAACATCGCCGACAGGAACGGGCTCGCGCCGATCAGATCGCCGGCCGCGACGAAGATGGTGTTCTTGCGCCCCTCGCGCAGCTTCTTCACCAGCGTCGCCATATACTCGGCGCCACCGGCCGCCACCATCACCTTCTTGGTCTTGTCTTCGGGGTCATTGATGCGGATGCCGCCTGGCGACGGCCGCAGATTGCCGTGGAAATCGTTGATCGCGAGGACGCGCAGCTCGACGGGGGCGGCGGTCTGGGCAGAGGCGGGAAGGGCGGAGGTCAGCGCGAGTGCGGCAAGAATGGATCGGTATCGCATGGAACCGAGACTAGTCGGTCCGCGCGAAGATTTCACGAAAGTTCTCGCCGTCATTCCGGGGCGACGCGCAGCGTCGATCCCGGAATCCATTTATCCACCAACTCTGCGGCCCGATGGATTCCGGGCTCGCGACTTCGTCGCGCCCCGGAATGACGACTATTGGCTGGCCGCCGACCACACCTCACCGCTTCTTCCTGTTCGCGAACGCGTTGAACGCGGCAATCGCCTCATCCGACTTGAGCCGCTCGCCGAACAGATGACCTTCCTGGTCGATGCGGCGGGTCAACTCCTCTGGCGGGGCGCGCAGCAGCTTGCGCGAGGTTGCGACGGTCTCGGCCGGCAGCCGGCAGATCTCGCGCGCCACCTTGCGCGCCTCGACCTCGGTATGTCCCGGCGAGACCACGGTGTTGACGAAGCCTGCGGCGTGCGCCTCCGCGGCGGTGAAGGTCCGCCCCATCACCAGCATCGCGAAGGCGCGCTGGTAGCCCATCGTGCTCGGCATCAGGAGGCTGGCCGCGCCGACCGGCACGAGCCCGAGATGGATGTAAGGTGCGGAGAAGGTCGCAGCGTTCGAGGCCAGCACATAGTCGCAGTGGAACAACATCACGGTGCCCATCCCGATCGAGGCGCCGTCGACGGCTGCGATGATCGGCTTGGCATTGAGGGCGAGCGAATAGAGGAATCTGGCGCCGTTCGACAGCATCTCGGGGCGCGATGCGTCGGCGTGGAGAAAATCGTCGATGTCGTCCCCGGCGGTGAAGACGCCGGAGCCGCCGGTGATGATGATGCAGCGGATGTCCGGATTGTTCTGGGCGGTGTCGATCGCGCCGCTCATCTCCCGGTACATGTCCTGGGTGATCGCGTTCTTCTTGCCCGGACGGCGCAGGGTGATCACGCGCGTTCCGCGCTCTTCGGTGACGATGATGTTGCCGTTCGGCATGAGAGCCCCCTGCGCGCGCCGCGACGCTTGCCGCTCGCGAGTGTTGCGAAGCATCAGCCTACATCATCTCACAGGCGTGCCAATGCGCTCGCTCAATCTTTCGGCGCCGAATTCCCATAAGTTTGATGCATCGCACCTGCCGCCGTCCCGCCTCGCAACAATTGGCTACAATGTTTCATTTGAAAAACCGGTGGTTGTGGTGCACGATCTGGCGCCCGTTCCATTTGACGGACTGCCTGATTTGACGATTGCCGCAACCCGTATCGACGAATCCTCGCTGCACTACCGCGGCTGGCGCGTCGTACTGGCCTGCTTCCTGATGGCCTTCTTCATGTTCGGTTTCGGCCTCTACGGCCAGGGCGTCTATCTCGCCGAGCTGCAGCGTGCCCATGGCTGGCCGGGCACGCTGGTTTCCGCGGCCAGCACCTTCTCGTTTCTCCTGACCTCCGTGCTGGTCATTTTCACCGATGATCTGCTCGAGCGCATCGGGTTGCGCTCGCTGATCCTGTGCGGTCTGGTGGCGCTCGGCGCCTCGACGGTGCTGCTGGCGCTGATGCAGACGCCGTGGCAGCTCTATCTCGCTTATGCGCTGATGTCGGTCGGTTGGACCGGTATGGGCACCGTTGTGATTGCGACCCTGCTGAATTCCTGGTTCGAGCGTCGGCGCGGGCTCGCGCTCAGCCTCGCCTTCAACGGCGCGACCTGCGGCGGCATCATCCTCGTCCCGCTGCTGCTGTCGCTGACCGGCAGCATCGGCTTCCGTTCCGCGATGCTGGCGGCCACGCTCGCGATGATGGTGCTGGTGCTTCCGATGGTCGTGACCTGCATCGGCTGGCCCACCGGGATGTCGCTGGCATCGGGCGGGCGTCCGAGCGCCAGCGGTGCGGCCGCACCAAGCCATTCCCGCAAGGCGCTGCTCGCCAATGCAGCGTTCTGGACCATGGTGCTGCCGATCGCGATCGCGCTGCTGGCGCAGATGGGATTCATCATCCACCAGGTGAGCTTTCTGGAGCCGTTGATCGGGCGTGCCAGTGCTGGCCTTGCCGTGACCATCATGGCGGCGATGGCGATCGTCGGGCGCCTGTCGCTTGGCCTGTTCGTTGACCGGCTCGATCCGCGGCTCGCCTGCGCGGCGTCGATGACGAGCCAGGCGGCGGCACTGTTCGTGCTTCTCCAAAGCACGAGCCCGACCGTGCTGCTGGCCTGCTGTGCCGCTTACGGCTTTTCGATCGGCAACATGATCACGTTCCCGCCCTTGATCATCCAGCGCGAGATCGGCGCTGCCGCCTTCGCCGCCGCAATGGGACTGGGCACCTCGATCAGCGGCGTGGTCAGCGCCTTTGGCCCGGGCATCGTCGGTCTCGTGCGCAGCCTCACGGGTAATTACACGACGGCATTTGCATTGTGTGTGGGGCTCGATCTCGTGGCGGCCGGAGTCGTGCTGTGGCGGCCGCGGAGCAGAGCCGAAATCGCAGCTTCTTAGATTGAGCTGGATTGCCTCTCGTGCCCCGGACGCAGTGCAGCGCTACTTCAGCGATGCGCTGCAGAGCCGGGGCCTATGTTGCCGCGATCGCTTCTTTGGCATGGGTCCCGGCTCGGCGCAGCAACGCTACGGGTTGCAGCACGTCCGGGACACGTGAAGCAGCTCACCCCAGCAGCACCGCATCCGCCGCCGCGACCGACTCCGCGCTCTCCGTCACGGTGCGCTCGAGCGCTCCCGCCTGCACCGTGATGTTCTCGGCAAAGAAACGTGCGAGCGCGACGTAGCGCGCAGCATCCGTGTTGGCTTCGGCCTTGGCGGCGAGCGCCTCGGAGGCGAGCAGGCAGCCGCCGAGCGTCGCGCCGAACTGTTGCAAGTAGGGCGTCGCACCCGCGAGCGCCTCGTTTGGCGCGGAGGCAACGCGCTCCAGCAGCCATTTGCTGGTACGCGTGAGTGCCTCCAGCGCCTCGCGCAGCTTGGTGCCCGTGGTACCGAAACCGGGATCGTTGGAAGCCTCCACCTGGCTGACGATCGCCGCGAGCTCGTCGAGCAGCGCCCACACCGACGCGCCGCCATTGGCCGCCAGCTTGCGCGTGACGAGATCGATCGCCTGGATGCCGTTGGTGCCCTCGTAGATCGCGGTGATGCGGGCATCGCGGTAGTGCTGGGCCGCGCCGGTCTCCTCGATGAAGCCCATGCCGCCATGCACCTGCACGCCGAGATAGGCGACCTCGTTGCCGATATCGGTGGAATAGGCCTTGGCCATCGGCGTCAGCAACGCCGCCCGTGCCGCCGCATCGGCGCGCACCTTCGCGTCCTTGGCGCGCGTCGAGACGTCGATCGCGACGGCGGTCGCATAGCAAATGGTACGCGCGGCCGCAGTCTGCGCCCGCATCCGCATCAGCATGCGCTTGACGTCGGGATGGACGAAGATCACGTCCGAGCCGTCGTCCGTCTTGCCGACCGCGCGGCCCTGCTTGCGTTCCTGCGCATACGACAACGCCTGCTGGTAAGCGCGGTCGGCAACGCCGACGCCCTCCAGGCCGACGCCGAGGCGGGCCTGGTTCATCATCGTGAACATGCAGCGCATGCCCTGGTTCTCTTCGCCGATCAGGAAGCCGATCGCGCCGCCATGATCGCCCATGGTCATGGTGCAGGTCGGCGAAGCATGCATGCCCAGCTTGTGCTCGACACCGCTCGCATAGATGTCGTTGCGCTGCCCGAGCGAACCGTCCGCATTGACCATGAACTTGGGCACGAGGAACAGCGAGATGCCCTTGGTGCCGGCGGGCGCATCGGGCAGACGCGCCAGCACGAAATGCACGATGTTGTCGGTCATGTCGTGCTCGCCATAGGTGATGAAGATCTTCGTCCCCTTGATGCGATAGGTGCCGTCGGCCTGCTTTTCGGCGCGGGTGCGCAGCGCGCCGACGTCGGAGCCGGCCTGCGGCTCGGTCAGCTGCATCGTGCCGGTCCATTCGCCGGAGACGAGCTTTGCGAGATAGATTCTCTTCAATTCGTCGCTGCCATGCGCATCCAGCGCCTCGATCGCCGAGGCCGTCAGCAGCGGGCAGAGGCCGAAGGCGACGTTGGCCGCGCTCCAGATTTCCGTGCAGGCGGCGTTGATCGCGAGCGGCAGGCCCTGGCCGCCGAAATCTTCGGGGCCGGACACCGCATTCCAGCCGCCCTCGGTCCAGCGCTTGTAGGCGTCAGGCCAGCCCGGCGCGGTCGTGACCTTGCCGCCCTCGAGCTTGATGCCGTGCTCGTCGCCGACCTTGTTGAGCGGCGCCAGCACGTCGGATGCGAACTTGCCGGCTTCCTCCAGCACGGCGGCCGCGAGGTCGGCGTCGAAATCGCCATAATGACCGGCCTCCACGGCGGCCTTGAGGCCCGCGCCATGGTTGAGCGACAGCAGCATGTCAGAAATCGGCGCGCGGTAGGTCATGGCTCACTCCCGAGGACAAATATTGGCGCCGTATTCCCATGAAACGGGGGCGGTCTCAACTGGGCGGACGTCAGGATGGCTGGGCCGGAACGGGGCGGCCATTGGGGCCTGAAATAGAGTGTGGGCCGCCAGCCGACTGGGCCAAGGGTATTTTGCCCCTCCAGGCGGTTGAAATGCCGCGCCGCTCCCTATAGACCGGCTGCGACCGACGGGAATCTGCGGTAGCCGGTTCTACCCCGTTCGTCGTCTGTTGGGGCGTAGCCAAGCGGTAAGGCAGCGGATTTTGATTCCGCCATTCGGAGGTTCGATCCCTCCCGCCCCAGCCAGATTGCCTGCCCCGCCTGAAATCACTCAGGAAACCGGCCTGGCTGGGGAGCTGCTGCACAGCTCTGCGACACACTGCTGCTGCACAGGTGTGTTTCGAGATGGCTGTCCACATCCTGCCGGCTGTGCGGCTCACTTATTGTCCGCGGCCGTGACGTCGGTCAGTTCCTGGTCGGAAAAAGGTTTGGCGCGTCCGTATCTCTGAGTGGAACGCGCTGTTCGCTGCTACAGCGATGGTGCAGTTAAGATCTCGCGCGTGCATTCTGTCTAGGGGCGGAGTTGGTGCTCGCGTCACCAGAAGTGGGAGCGGCCTAGGATTGCCGTCGTTGGCGATCTGATTGGGTTGGGGGAGTCTCAGTTCGGGCGGCGCGGCTGATGATGCCTCTTCCATCACTCGCCCGGACGCGTCATTTCTGCCAGAATCATTGATTGAACGATATGGCGAGCGGCCCGACGATATGCTTGAGCGCGGTTTGGGGAACGGTCGCTATCATCACGGTCGCGGGCAGCGGGGATACCAGGCGAATGTTCGGCAGGCCCACCGAACCGCAACATTCGCCCGACCATCTCCTCGCAACGCGTCAGACCAGATAGTCGTGATAGCTGATAAGCGTTCCCATGTTTTTGTCTGCCTCCGTCTGGAAGCCCGCGGCATCGTACTGGCCCAACAGGGCAATGTCGGTGGTATGGACTCCGTCAGTCACCGACAGGGTTCCTCCGGTGCCGGCCTGATTTGCGACATAACTCGCGGTCGTGCCGACCCCGAATGCCACATCGAGGAGATCGAGGTGGTCATTGCTGTCAAATCCGGACACGACCCCGCTAAAGTCGAAGGAGTCGTGGAGCACGATTGTCCCGGTGGCTCCGGCATCAAGCGTTATCTTGGTCGATGAGGCGGCTCCGAATTCGAGCGTGGCCACTCCATCCATCAAGGCGGTGCCGCCGCCAGTGACGCTGCCATTGAGGGTGATGTTGGCTCCATGCGCCCACAGCAGCCCAGAATTATCAAGGTTGCTGTCGATGACCATCCCGCCGCTTCCAGTCGCTTCAAGTGTTCCGGAATTGACGATGGTGTTCGTTCCGGTATCGATATCGAGCACATTGATGCCGGTGGCGACAATCGTGCCTTTGTTGACCAGCCCCATCATCCCGTCCCCGAGGTGGCCGGCGCCGGCGATCGTGTTGTCCACATTCGTCAGCGTGACGTCCGAGGTCGTTCCGGTGATCAGGTTCTGATCGCTGTCGGACAGCACGACCTGCCCATGGCCCTGGAGTGTGATGCCATGTTCGATCAGCTCGAGGTTTGTCCCGTTTCCGGTCGAGTTCAACTCAATTGTACCCGTGTTGTCGATGGTGCCGCTCAACGGAAGAAACGCGCCGTCGCCTATCACCAGGCTGCCCGAATTTTCCGTAACGGGGATTTCATCGAACACGAAATTGCTCGATGTGAGCAACGTCGGATCGAGACCTTGCAAGGTGATTGATTGGCCTTCTCCCAACTCGATTACGGCGTTGCCGTTGGCGTCGATCACAGTATGCGCCTGAATGTCGGCGAACGAGGTGAAGTTGGCGTAATCGATCAGATCGATTTGGTCGTGCATCGTGTCGAAGTTATAAACCACGTCATGACCGATCGGCTGCGCGAACACCAGCAGGTCGCTCCCGCTCGAGGCCGTCAGATGGTCGTCGCCCGACACAGCAAAGATCGGCGATCCCTGCGCATAGACTTCGACATTGTCGGATACGGTTGCCGTTCCCGTAGTGCCATCGGTGTTCGTCCAGGTTTGCGTGACGTTCAGCACCACCGCGCCCGCGAAATCTAGCGGCGAAGTGATGGTCATCGACTGCACATCATTTGTCTGAGCAGTCCAGGTGCCGTTTCCGTTATTCGTAGCGTTACTCAGACTCCAGCCCAAGGGCACCCCGCTGATCGTGACGGTGATGACATCGTTGGGATCATCTGAAGGATCGACCAGAGCCAGATTGATGGCCTCGCCAGCGATACCTGCGGGCGCAAGGGCAGTGGCCCCGCTCCCTTTCACGATCGTGACGGTGTCAGTATCGGCGAGGCCTCCTCCGTCGGTCGTTGTCATGGTCAACGTCCGCGTGGTGTTGTTTGACCCACCACTGAACGTCACGCTAGCCAAGGCCGCATTGATGTCCGCGATCGAGCCGGAGAACGTCATGGCCTTCGTGCCGTTGGCACCGGAACTGAATGTAAGGCCTGATGTCGTGGAGAGGGTTAAAATGCCGGTCGACGATTGCGGAGAATTGCCCAGTGAGAGTGAAACAGTCTCGATGCCGTTGTCCACATCACTGACTCTCAGCGTGAAAGTTGCCGTCGAGCCACCGCCGCTACCGTTTCCTACGGTCTGCTGCCCCGGAACGGTGTTGACCGGCGCGTCGTTGGCGCCACTGATGGTAACGGTTAGCACCGCCGTGTCGGTCAGGCTGCCGTCAGTCACGGTGTAGTTGAAGGTGTCGGTCGTCGTCTGGCCGACGTTGAGCGCCTGCACGGTGGCGTCGTTCTCGTTGACCACGTACGTGTAGCTGCCGTTGGCATTGAGTGTCAGTGTGCCGTGCGCGCCCACCAGGCCGACCCCCAAAGTGCCGGCCGTGCCGGCCCCCTCGGTGCCGCCGGTACGGATCGCACTGACCGTCAGGCTGCCGCTGTCGACGTCGGTGTCATTGGTCAGCACATTGCCACTACCATTGATGCCCCCCGATCCGTTGGCGGTGCCGCCTTTCTCGGTCGCGGCTGTGGCACCCGGACTGACACTGGTGTCATTCACGGCGAGCGGCGCATCATTCGTGCCGGTGATGGTCACCGTCACGGTGCCGGTGGCGGTGCCGTCCTGGCTGGTCACCGTGAACTGGTCCTGCACCTGCTGGCCGGCGGTGAGTTCATTGTGGGCGCCGTTGCCGGTGTAGCTCCAGGCCCCGTTGGCATCGATCGAGAAGTCGCCGTAGGTGCCGTGGACGTTGCTCTGGGCCACGACATGGGCCTGGCCAGCGTCCGGATCGGTGATGGTGTGCTGGCCGCTCGTGTTGAGCGCGGCGGCCGTGTCGCCCTCGGTGACGGACCTGGAGTCGGAGCTGACGGTCGCCGCATCGTTGGTGCCGGTGATGGTCACCGTCACGGTGCCGGTGGCGGTGCCGTCCTGGCTGGTCACCGTGAACTGGTCCTGCACCTGTTGTCCGGCGGTGAGCTCATTATGGGCGCCGTTGCCGGTGTAGCTCCAGGCCCCGTTGGCATCGATCGTGAAGTCGCCATAGGTGCCGTGGACGTTGCTCTGGGCGACGATGTGGGCTTCGCCCGATCCGGGTCAGTGATGGTCAATTGCCCCGAGGCGTTCAGCGCCGCGGCGGTGTCGCCTTCCGTCACGGACTTCGAGTCCGAGCTGACACTTGCCGCGTCGTTGGTCCCGGTGATGGTCACCGTGACGGTGCCGGTGGCGGTGCCGTCCTGGCTGGTCACCGTGAACTGATCCTGCACCTGCTGCCCGGCGGTGAGCTCATTGTGGGAGCCGTTGCCGGTGTAGCTCCAGGCGCCGTTGGCATCGATGCTGAAGTCGCCGTAGGTCCCGTGCGCGTTCGTCTGGGCAACGACATGAGCTTCGCCGCTGTCGGGATCCACAATCGTCAGCTGCCCGGAGGTGTTCAGTGCCGCGGCAGTATCGCCCTCGGTGACGGATTTCGAGTCCGATGAGACAGTGGCGGCATCGTTGGTGCCGGTGATCGTCACCGTGACGGTGCCGCTGGCGGTGCCATCCTGGCTGGTCACCGTGAACTGGTCCTGCACCTGCTGCCCGGCGGTGAGCTCATTGTGGGAGCCGTTGCCGGTGTAGCTCCAGGCGCCGTTGGCATCGATGCTGAAGTCGCCGTAGGTCCCGTGCGCGTTCGTCTGGGCAACGACATGAGCTTCGCCGCTGTCGGGATCCACAATCGTCAGCTGCCCGGAGGTGTTCAGTGCCGCGGCAGTATCGCCCTCGGTGACGGATTTCGAGTCCGATGAGACAGTGGCGGCATCATTGGTGCCGGTGATGGTCACCGTGACGGTGCCGCTGGCGGTGCCGTCCTGGCTGGTCACCGTGAACTGGTCCTGCACCTGCTGGCCGGCGGTGAGCTCATTGTGGGCGCCGTTGCCGGTGTAGCTCCAGGCGCCGTTGGCATTGATGGTGAAGTCGCCGTAGGTCCCCTGGACGTTGCTCTGCGCCACAACATGGGCTTCGCCGGTGTCGGGATCCACAATCGTCAATTGGCCGCTCGTGTTGAGCGCGGCGGCCGTGTCGCCCTCGGTGACGGACTTCGATTCCGACGAGACCGTCGCCGCGTCGTTGGTCCCGGTGATGGTCACCGTCACAGTGCCGGTGGCGGTGCCATCCTGGCTGATCACCGTGAACTGGTCCTGCACCTGCTGGCCAGCGGTGAGCTCATTGTGGGCACCATTGCCGGTGTAGCTCCAGGCCCCGTTGGCATCGATCGAGAAGTCGCCGTAGGTCCCGTGCGCGTTCGTCTGGGCAAGGACATGGGCTTCGCCCGAATCCGGGTCGGTGATGCTGAGCTGGCCGCTGGTGTTGAGCGCCGCGGCAGTATCGCCCTCGGTGACGGACTTCGAGTCCGACGAGACAGTGGCGGCATCGTTGGTGCCGGTGATCGTGACCGTGACGGTGCCGCTGGCGGTGCCGTCCTGGCTGGTCACCGTGAACTGGTCCTGCACCTGCTGGCCGGCGGTGAGCTCATTATGGGCGCCATTGCCGGTGTAGCTCCAGGCGCCGTTGGCATCGATCGTGAAGTCGCCATAGGTGCCGTGGACGTTGCTCTGGGCGACGATGTGGGCTTCGCCCGAATCCGGGTCAGTGATGGTCAATTGCCCCGAGGCGTTCAGCGCCGCGGCGGTGTCGCCTTCCGTCACGGACTTCGAGTCCGAGCTGACGGTCGCCGCATCATTGGTGCCGGTGATGGTCACCGTGACGGTGCCGGTGGCGGTGCCGTCCTGGCTGGTCACCGTGAACTGATCCTGCACCTGCTGCCCGGCGGTGAGCTCATTGTGGGAGCCGTTGCCGGTGTAGCTCCAGGCGCCGTTGGCATCGATGCTGAAGTCGCCGTAGGTCCCGTGCGCGTTCGTCTGGGCAACGACATGAGCTTCGCCGCTGTCGGGATCCACAATCGTCAGCTGCCCGGAGGTGTTCAGTGCCGCGGCAGTATCGCCCTCGGTGACGGACTTCGAGTCCGATGAGACAGTGGCGGCATCGTTGGTGCCGGTGATCGTCACCGTGACGGTGCCGGTCGCGGTGCCATCCTGGCTGGTCACCGTGAACTGGTCCTGCACCTGCTGGCCGGCGGTGAGCTCATTGTGGGCACCATTGCCGGTGTAGCTCCAGGCGCCGTCGGCATCGATCGTGAAGTCGCCGTAGCTGCCGTGCACGTTGGTCTGGGCCACGACATGGGCTTCGCCCGTGTCGGGATCCACAATCGTCAGCTGGCCGGAAGTGTTCAGTGCGGAAGCGGTGTCGGCCTCCGTCACCGCCTTGGAGTCGGAGCTGACGGTCGCCGCATCATTGGTGCCGGTGATGGTCACCGTGACGGTGCCGGTGGCGGTGCCGTCCTGGCTGGTCACCGTGAACTGGTCCTGCACCTGCTGGCCGGCGGTGAGCTCATTGTGGGCGCCGTTGCCGGTGTAGCTCCAGGCGCCGTTGGCATTGATGGTGAAGTCGCCGTAGGTCCCCTGGACGTTGCTCTGCGCCACAACATGGGCTTCGCCGGTGTCGGGATCCACAATCGTCAATTGGCCGCTCGTGTTGAGCGCGGCGGCCGTGTCGCCCTCGGTGACGGACTTGGAATCCGAGCTGACGGTGGCCGCATCGTTGGTCCCGGTGATGGTCACCGTCACAGTGCCGGTGGCGGTGCCATCCTGGCTGGTCACCGTGAACTGGTCCTGCACCTGCTGGCCGGCGGTAAGCTCATTGTGGGCGCCGTTGCCGCTGTAGCTCCAGGCGCCGTTGGCATCGATCGAGAAGTCGCCATAGGTCCCATGGACGTTGGCTTGCGCCACGACATGGGCTTCGCCCGAATCCGGGTCGGTGATGCTGAGCTGGCCGCTGGTGTTGAGCGCCGCGGCAGTATCGCCCTCGGTGACGGACTTCGAGTCCGACGAGACAGTGGCGGCATCGTTGGTGCCGGTGATCGTGACCGTGACGGTGCCGCTGGCGGTGCCGTCCTGGCTGGTCACCGTGAACTGGTCCTGCACCTGCTGGCCGGCGGTGAGCTCATTATGGGCGCCATTGCCGGTGTAGCTCCAGGCGCCGTTGGCATCGATCGTGAAGTCGCCATAGGTGCCGTGGACGTTGCTCTGGGCGACGATGTGGGCTTCGCCCGAATCCGGGTCAGTGATGGTCAATTGCCCCGAGGCGTTCAGCGCCGCGGCGGTGTCGCCTTCCGTCACGGACTTCGAGTCCGAGCTGACGGTCGCCGCATCATTGGTGCCGGTGATGGTCACCGTGACGGTGCCGGTGGCGGTGCCGTCCTGGCTGGTCACCGTGAACTGGTCCTGCACCTGCTGGCCGGCGGTAAGCTCATTGTGGGCGCCGTTGCCGGTGTAGCTCCAGGCGCCGTTGGCATTGATGGTGAAGTCGCCGTAGGTCCCCTGGACGTTGCTCTGCGCCACAACATGGGCTTCGCCGGTGTCGGGATCCACAATCGTCAATTGGCCGCTCGTGTTGAGCGCGGCGGCCGTGTCGCCCTCGGTGACGGACTTGGAATCCGAGCTGACGGTGGCCGCATCGTTGGTCCCGGTGATGGTCACCGTCACAGTGCCGGTGGCGGTGCCATCCTGGCTGGTCACCGTGAACTGGTCCTGCACCTGCTGGCCGGCGGTAAGCTCATTGTGGGCGCCGTTGCCGCTGTAGCTCCAGGCGCCGTTGGCATCGATCGAGAAGTCGCCATAGGTCCCATGGACGTTGGCTTGCGCCACGACATGGGCTTCGCCGGTGTCCGGGTCGATGATGGTGAGCTGGCCGCTGGTGTTGAGCGCCGTTGCCGTGTCGCCTTCGGTGACGGACCTGGAGTCCGACGAGACCGACGCCGCATCATTGGTGCCGGTGATGGTCACCGTGACAGTGCCGGAGGCGGTGCCATCCTGGCTGGTCACCGTGAACTGGTCCTGCACCTGCTGGCCGGCGGTAAGCTCATTGTGGGCGCCGTTGCCGCTGTAGCTCCAGGCGCCGTTGGCATCGATCGAGAAGTCGCCATAGGTCCCATGGACGTTGGCTTGCGCCACGACATGGGCTTCGCCGGTGTCCGGGTCGATGATGGTGAGCTGGCCGCTGGTGTTGAGCGCCGTTGCCGTGTCGCCTTCGGTGACGGACCTGGAGTCCGACGAGACCGACGCCGCATCATTGGTGCCGGTGATGGTCACCGTGACAGTGCCGGAGGCGGTGCCATCCTGGCTGGTCACCGTGAACTGGTCCTGCACCTGCTGGCCGGCAGTGAGCTCGTTGTGGGCGCCATTGCCGCTGTAGCTCCAGGCCCCGTCGGCATCAATGCTGAAGTCGCCGTAAGTCCCGTGCGCGTTGGTTTGCGCCACGACATGGGCTTCGCCCGTGTCGGGATCCACAATCGTCAATTGGCCGGAAGTGTTCAGTGCGGAAGCGGTGTCGACCTCCGTCACCGCCTTGGAGTCGGAGCTGACGGTCGCCGCATCGTTGGTGCCGGTGATGGTCACCGTCACGATGCCGGTGGCGGTGCCGTCCTGGCTGGTCACCGTGAACTGGTCCTGCACCTGCTGGCCGGCGGTGAGCTCATTGTGAGCGCCATTGCCAGTGTAACTCCAGGCGCCGTTGGCATCGATGCTGAAGTTCCCGTAGGTGCCGTGGAGATTGGTCTGCGCCACGACATGAGCCTCGCCGCTGTCGGCGTCGGTGATGGTGAGCTGCCCCGAGGCGTTCAGCGCCGCGGCGGTGTCGCCTTCCGTCACGGACTTCGAGTCCGAGCTGACACTTGCCGCGTCGTTGGTCCCGGTGATGGTCACCGTGACGGTGCCGGTGGCGGTGCCGTCCTGGCTGGTCACCGTGAACTGATCCTGCACCTGCTGCCCGGCGGTGAGCTCATTGTGGGAGCCGTTGCCGGTGTAGCTCCAGGCGCCGTTGGCATCGATGCTGAAGTCGCCGTAGGTCCCGTGCGCGTTCGTCTGGGCAACGACATGAGCTTCGCCGCTGTCGGGATCCACAATCGTCAGCTGCCCGGAGGTGTTCAGTGCCGCGGCAGTATCGCCCTCGGTGACGGATTTCGAGTCCGATGAGACAGTGGCGGCATCGTTGGTGCCGGTGATCGTCACCGTGACGGTGCCGCTGGCGGTGCCATCCTGGCTGGTCACCGTGAACTGGTCCTGCACCTGCTGCCCGGCGGTGAGCTCATTGTGGGAGCCGTTGCCGGTGTAGCTCCAGGCGCCGTTGGCATCGATGCTGAAGTCGCCGTAGGTCCCGTGCGCGTTCGTCTGGGCAACGACATGAGCTTCGCCGCTGTCGGGATCCACAATCGTCAGCTGCCCGGAGGTGTTCAGTGCCGCGGCAGTATCGCCCTCGGTGACGGATTTCGAGTCCGATGAGACAGTGGCGGCATCATTGGTGCCGGTGATGGTCACCGTGACGGTGCCGGTGGCGGTGCCGTCCTGGCTGGTCACCGTGAACTGGTCCTGCACCTGCTGGCCGGCGGTGAGCTCATTGTGGGCGCCGTTGCCGGTGTAGCTCCAGGCGCCGTTGGCATTGATGGTGAAGTCGCCGTAGGTCCCCTGGACGTTGCTCTGCGCCACAACATGGGCTTCGCCGGTGTCGGGATCCACAATCGTCAATTGGCCGCTCGTGTTGAGCGCGGCGGCCGTGTCGCCCTCGGTGACGGACTTCGATTCCGACGAGACCGTCGCCGCGTCGTTGGTCCCGGTGATGGTCACCGTCACAGTGCCGGTGGCGGTGCCATCCTGGCTGATCACCGTGAACTGGTCCTGCACCTGCTGGCCAGCGGTGAGCTCATTGTGGGCACCATTGCCGGTGTAGCTCCAGGCCCCGTTGGCATCGATCGAGAAGTCGCCGTAGGTCCCGTGCGCGTTCGTCTGGGCAAGGACATGGGCTTCGCCCGAATCCGGGTCGGTGATGCTGAGCTGGCCGCTGGTGTTGAGCGCCGCGGCAGTATCGCCCTCGGTGACGGACTTCGAGTCCGACGAGACAGTGGCGGCATCGTTGGTGCCGGTGATCGTGACCGTGACGGTGCCGCTGGCGGTGCCGTCCTGGCTGGTCACCGTGAACTGGTCCTGCACCTGCTGGCCGGCGGTGAGCTCATTATGGGCGCCATTGCCGGTGTAGCTCCAGGCGCCGTTGGCATCGATCGTGAAGTCGCCATAGGTGCCGTGGACGTTGCTCTGGGCGACGATGTGGGCTTCGCCCGAATCCGGGTCAGTGATGGTCAATTGCCCCGAGGCGTTCAGCGCCGCGGCGGTGTCGCCTTCCGTCACGGACTTCGAGTCCGAGCTGACGGTCGCCGCATCATTGGTGCCGGTGATGGTCACCGTGACGGTGCCGGTGGCGGTGCCGTCCTGGCTGGTCACCGTGAACTGATCCTGCACCTGCTGCCCGGCGGTGAGCTCATTGTGGGAGCCGTTGCCGGTGTAGCTCCAGGCGCCGTTGGCATCGATGCTGAAGTCGCCGTAGGTCCCGTGCGCGTTCGTCTGGGCAACGACATGAGCTTCGCCGCTGTCGGGATCCACAATCGTCAGCTGCCCGGAGGTGTTCAGTGCCGCGGCAGTATCGCCCTCGGTGACGGACTTCGAGTCCGATGAGACAGTGGCGGCATCGTTGGTGCCGGTGATCGTCACCGTGACGGTGCCGGTCGCGGTGCCATCCTGGCTGGTCACCGTGAACTGGTCCTGCACCTGCTGGCCGGCGGTGAGCTCATTGTGGGCACCATTGCCGGTGTAGCTCCAGGCGCCGTCGGCATCGATCGTGAAGTCGCCGTAGCTGCCGTGCACGTTGGTCTGGGCCACGACATGGGCTTCGCCCGTGTCGGGATCCACAATCGTCAGCTGGCCGGAAGTGTTCAGTGCGGAAGCGGTGTCGGCCTCCGTCACCGCCTTGGAGTCGGAGCTGACGGTCGCCGCATCATTGGTGCCGGTGATGGTCACCGTGACGGTGCCGGTGGCGGTGCCGTCCTGGCTGGTCACCGTGAACTGGTCCTGCACCTGCTGGCCGGCGGTGAGCTCATTGTGGGCGCCGTTGCCGGTGTAGCTCCAGGCGCCGTTGGCATTGATGGTGAAGTCGCCGTAGGTCCCCTGGACGTTGCTCTGCGCCACAACATGGGCTTCGCCGGTGTCGGGATCCACAATCGTCAATTGGCCGCTCGTGTTGAGCGCGGCGGCCGTGTCGCCCTCGGTGACGGACTTGGAATCCGAGCTGACGGTGGCCGCATCGTTGGTCCCGGTGATGGTCACCGTCACAGTGCCGGTGGCGGTGCCATCCTGGCTGGTCACCGTGAACTGGTCCTGCACCTGCTGGCCGGCGGTGAGCTCATTATGGGCGCCATTGCCGCTGTAGCTCCAGGCGCCGTTGGCATCGATCGTGAAGTCGCCATAGGTGCCGTGGACGTTGCTCTGGGCGACGATGTGGGCTTCGCCCGAATCCGGGTCGGTGATGCTGAGCTGGCCGCTCGTGTTGAGCGCGGCGGCCGTGTCGCCCTCGGTGACGGACTTGGAATCCGAGCTGACGGTGGCCGCATCGTTGGTCCCGGTGATGGTCACCGTCACAGTGCCGGTGGCGGTGCCATCCTGGCTGGTCACCGTGAACTGGTCCTGCACCTGCTGGCCGGCGGTAAGCTCATTGTGGGCGCCGTTGCCGCTGTAGCTCCAGGCGCCGTTGGCATCGATCGAGAAGTCGCCATAGGTCCCATGGACGTTGGCTTGCGCCACGACATGGGCTTCGCCGGTGTCCGGGTCGATGATGGTGAGCTGGCCGCTGGTGTTGAGCGCCGTTGCCGTGTCGCCTTCGGTGACGGACCTGGAGTCCGACGAGACCGACGCCGCATCATTGGTGCCGGTGATGGTCACCGTGACAGTGCCGGAGGCGGTGCCATCCTGGCTGGTCACCGTGAACTGGTCCTGCACCTGCTGGCCGGCGGTAAGCTCATTGTGGGCGCCGTTGCCGCTGTAGCTCCAGGCGCCGTTGGCATCGATCGAGAAGTCGCCATAGGTCCCATGGACGTTGGTTTGCGCCACGACATGGGCTTCGCCCGTGTCGGGATCCACAATCGTCAATTGGCCGGAAGTGTTCAGTGCGGAAGCGGTGTCGACCTCCGTCACCGCCTTGGAGTCGGAGCTGACGGTCGCCGCATCGTTGGTGCCGGTGATGGTCACCGTCACGATGCCGGTGGCGGTGCCGTCCTGGCTGGTCACCGTGAACTGGTCCTGCACCTGCTGGCCGGCGGTGAGCTCATTGTGGGCGCCGTTGCCGCTGTAGCTCCAGGCGCCGTTGGCATCGATCGAGAAGTCGCCATAGGTCCCATGGACGTTGGCTTGCGCCACGACATGGGCTTCGCCGCTGTCGGCGTCGGTGATGGTGAGCTGCCCCGAGGTGTTGAGCGCGGCTGCGGTGTCGCCTTCGGTGACAGACTTCGAGTCCGACGAGACAGTGGCGGCATCGTTGGTGCCGGTGATCGTGACCGTGACGGTGCCGGTGGCGGTGCCGTCCTGGCTGGTCACCGTGAACTGATCCTGCACCTGCTGGCCGGCGGTGAGCTCATTGTGGGCGCCGTTGCCGGTGTAGCTCCAGACCCCATTGGCATCGATCGAGAAGTCGCCATAGGTCCCATGGACGTTGGCTTGCGCCACGACATGGGCTTCGCCCGTGTCGGGATCCACAATCGTCAATTGGCCGCTGGCGTTGAGCGCCGCGGCGGTGTCGCCTTCGGTCACGGACCTGGAGTCCGAGCTGACCGTCGCGGCGTCGTTGGTGCCGGTGATGGTCACCGTGACGGTGCCGGTGGCGGTGCCGTCCTGGCTGGTCACCGTGAACTGGTCCTGCACCTGCTGGCCGGCGGTGAGCTCATTGTGGGCGCCGTTGCCGCTGTAGCTCCAGGCGCCGTCGGCATCGATCGAGAAGTCGCCGTAGGTCCCGTGGACGTTGCTCTGCACGACGACATGAGCCTCGCCGGTGTCGGGATCGGTGATGGTGAGCTGGCCGGAGGTGTTGAGCGCGGCGGCGGTGTTGGCCTCGGTGACGGACCTGGAGTCGGAGCTGACGGTCGCCGCGTCGTTGGTCCCGGTGATGGTCACCGTGACGGTGCCGGTCGCGGTGCCGTCCTGGCTGGTCACCGTGAACTGGTCCTGCACCTGTTGGCCGGCGGTGAGCTCGTTGTGGGCGCCGTTGCCGGTGTAGCTCCAGGCCCCATTGGCATCGATCGTGAAGTCGCCATAGGTCCCATGGACGTTGGTCTGCGCCACGACATGGGCTTCGCCGGTATCGGGATCCACAATCGTCAATTGGCCGCTCGTGTTGAGCGCGGCGGCGGTGTCGGCCTCGGTGACGGACTTGGAGTCCGAGCTGACGGTGGCCAGATCATTGGTCCCGTTGATCGTTACCGTAACCGTCTGAGTAGACGTCGAGCCGTGGCCGTCGTTGACCGTCACCACGAAGCTCTCGGTGACGCTCTGGCCAGCGGCGAGATACTGCGCAGCGCCATTGTTCAAGGCATAGTGCCACTGCACCGAACCGTTCGCGGCATTGGTTGCCTCGTTGACTGGATCGAGCGAAAACGTGCCAAGCGAGGTCGTATTCGCGGGCGACGCTACAAACGTCGCTGTGTGCGAATCACTCAGATCCGCATCGATGAAGCTGATGGTGCCTGCGGTATTCAGCGAATTCGAGGGGGCCGGTGTCGACGGTGCGTCTTCGACCACCGAGCCGCTCTGGGGGATCGAGGTCAAATAAACCGAATCGTTTGCGCCATTGAATTGGAGTGTCACCGTCGCCCAACTGAGCGTGCCGTTGCCCAGCTGGATCGCGTAGGTGAATGTGTCAGTCAGCGTTTGCCCAGCCGCCAGCGCCTGAAGCTGAGCGTTGATGTCGCCCTTATCGTAATGAACTGTGCCGTCCGACTCGATCCAGATGCGCGCACCGAGCGCGCTGCGGTCACTGGTTCCGGCCATGCCGGCTGCGTCACTGCTGTACGCCACATCCTTGACCAGCAGATCCGCAGGTGCGTAGCTCTTGGTGGACGCGGAGGCGCTCGTTCCGTCGTCCAGCGAGAACAGCGTCTTGGCCGTGCCGCCAAGATCATTTGCCAGCACATTCAAGATGAGAATGTTGCTGGCGTCTTCCACAAACGAGAAAATATCGTTGTTGGCTTGCGGAGTATTTCCGAAAGAAACCGTGCTGCCGCCGCCCGTCGTCTGCGTCGCCATAGCTAAATCCTCTGGGTGATATGCCGTCCGCGTTCACGGACCTGGAAGTGCACAATTGCGCGGTGATGGTCGGCCGATGCCTTGCCTACACCGTTGAAGAAAAATGCTGTGCTGCCGACCAAGACTGTCGTCGTGCGGAGGGCTGCGAAAATGTGCAAAGAAGGCATGCGACGAACTCAAGCTTGTCTGGAGCTAGCGTCGCTCCGAGCTCGCAACAGCCGGTCGCGGCCTGACAGGAACCAGGGATTGAGCTTGGGCGCCGGACCGTGCGCGAGGGCTGGCGGATCGTCCGCGAACCGCACACCGAGCGCGATCGAGGGATCGCATGCTGACAGAGAAGAACTCGAAATCGCCTGAAGATCGGCTTCAACTTGAGCCCGGCCGAAGATGGTCTCGGACTCCCACACAAAACGCGCGCGCCTCATTCTCATTCGCGGGCCCTCGTCTGCCAATGCAGAGCAGAGAGTGTCGCCGCCAAATCAATTCACGCAAACCGGGAGCGTTCGCTCGGACGAATGACATGTCCGCTCGTTAGCGCCGATCCGGCCAACCTGCTGCCAAGTTACGCGAAAAGATTCAGACGTGTATCCCCCTGCCCATTCGTGTGCGGTCCTCGTCCGCCCACGTTGAGATTCTTCGGCTCTCGAGCGCGGTGCGTGATCAGGAGCGATCACGATCGTTTGGCCCGGGATTAAATTAAAGCTAGATTAAAATAATACGGAGGTCCATTTATTTATTTGTCCTCTACATTTAATAATTAATGCATGAAAATCAACAGCAGAGAGGCGCTTGCGTGGCTTCGGGCGGGAAGCACCCGGATTCATACGGGCGTTATCCGATGTTGCGGTCGCTGCTCGGACGAACGCCGGCACATGATCTTGCGAGGTCGTGCAAGCCCACAACATCGTGCTCGCCCGGCGAGATGTGCTCGGTCCACGACATGATCCGGCTTGCCTTTCCGCGGTCGGCTCTTGAAAGTCGCCAAGCGCCGCCGACGAACCTGCCCCGCATTTGCGCCGGGCTGATCGCACATATGATTCGGTGCTCAGCAACGGACGAATTGGAGACGAGTCCCGCGGGTCCAACCGGTCCGGAGCCGGACATTGCGAGGCGAGGCGGTCATGTCCAGTCTGCGTCAGATTTATAGCTGTGCCGTTCTGAGTGAACGGCGCCAAGCGCTTGTGGTGGAGCTTAGATAAGTGGAGAAGCTTCGAACGAAGCTCCGGCGTGTAGAAGCGAGAACAATCGGCAGAAGACGGTGTGCCAAACCGGGCAACAGAACAAGCGCCGTGCACTAACTCGGCGGCGAGACCGGCCGCTTATTCAGGACAGAACGGCCGCACCGATTTCCGTTCGACTCAGCACTTTGAAAAACCGCAACGAGCCGGTCACCCTCCCAAAGCTCCACGTCGTGCTCGCCAGACATTTGCCCGGCTCGATGCCGTGCTGCCTGCTCGTCGATGCAGTCGAGCTTTGCAGCGCAGATCACTCGGCGGCTGCTGTCCACCACGAACACTTTGTACCGCATGATGGTAGTCCCATCCCAAAGGGGGACCGTCATCGTAATCGAATGTCTGTCCAAGTCAGGGAGAAACTCTGTGGCTGTGCGCGGAACCTTTGTACGTGTGGCAATTCAGCTATAGCCCGCGTGAACTCATCGACTTCGCGGTGAGCGCGTCAGGTAAGCAGTGTAGCGTGCTTCAGTGACGCAATCTCACCGCCTGCCGGAGCGCGCGACTCGAGCTTAGGAGCGAGAAGCCCCCTAGCGTCATCAGCAGCACACCTAGCCAGGTTACCGTCCGGCTGCGCGCCTCGTCGGGCGCCTGTTCTTCGCGTGCGCCCATCGGCGTAGCTGGAGATAGGTCGGCTCGCGCGGCAGCGGAAAGCTGCTCCATGTCAACTTGGGGCGGCGTAGAATGCTCGGGCGTGAGTTGGTCGCTGGGAGGATCCGAGATGGGTGCCGCCGGCATCAGGATCGGCGTGCCCGCATCGACAACAGAAGCAGCATCAGCCACCCTCATTTCCGGCGGCGTCGGCTGAGCCTCGCCGGCCGTCGCAGAGCTTAGTACCTCGGCGCGCGCTTCGCTCACCGGGCGCCGCCTTTGTCGCATGGTCTCCTTCTCGTCGGGCCTGACGGTGCGGTTGGCGATGCGACTATGAACCGGTTTTCGCACCGTCGCGACGCCCTCGGCCAAGAACCAGCATTTGCGGTGATCGTCCCGCCGATACACCCAGCGCAGGCCTGGGCCCGGCGAATTGCCGGGCCGCGGCAAGCATTCCGGCTGCGCCGAAGAGGTTGCAGCGGGCTCGCGCGGAGCAACATTGAACAAATCGGTGAATGGATTGGAGAACGCAGGTGTGGCCGTAAGACCTCCAGCAAGGACCAAGCTGGCGAAATAACATCGCAAAAGACGGGACATCGAGAACTCCCGGTGATGCGCCCCACCCGGCACGAGCCTTCGCGGCGACATGGGCTCCCATGCGACTTAAATCTGGCAGCGCAATGAATTAATTGTGGTCCTGGCAGCCGAATTAATCGGCTCGTCTGGCACGCCTGGGTTGCTGCACGCGGCTCGATCAATCGAGCCACCTGCGTGTCGCCGGACATCGCTCCGCCCACGGTCCGCGGACGCAGCCGCTCGCTTGATCGCCGTCGCTGCGGTCACGGTCCTGTCCGCGCTGGCGACTGGCGATGCGAACGCGCAACTGGCGGGCGGTAAGTTTACGGATCCCGCTGTGCGGGCCTCAGCGAGCCTTACCCCTCACAGCAAATTAAATACTCCGCCATGACATTACCGCTGTCATGCCCTGCTCCCTGCAATCTCCCGCATTTAAATGTGGATTACACGGCTTGGACTTAACTGACGGCTTGTCTGCTCCGTCATTCCCGATTTGTCTGCCTGCGCCTTCTCTCAGGAATTCGGATCAAGCCATGAATACCGCGCATTTCAATTCGCTCTCCCTCGACGAGCTCTGCATACTTCACCAACAGGTGGCCGCCAGCCTCACTCAGAGAATTTTGGTGCGCAAAGCACGATTGGAGGAACGGCTCCAGAAGATTGGACGGGCCGACAACGCCACACGGTTTGATCGCAAGCGCCGCTCCTATCCGCCCGTGCGTCCCAAATACCGCAATCCGAAGAACCCGGCGGAGACATGGTCGGGCCGCGGCAGGCTGCCTCGGTGGCTGCAGCCGCAACTTCGAGGGGGGCGCAAGTTGGACGATTTCCTGATCGACCAGGCTTCGCTCCAAAAGCGGCAGACCAATTGAGCGCCGCAGCTGCGGTGGGCCATCACGGCATTTGATCGCAGCCGCTGCTGTTTTGGCAGTCTATCCGACCATTTCGCTCCTTGTTTCGAGCCCTTTGCCGGTCACGATAACACTCAAACACATCGCGTCCGTCCCCAACTGTGATTTTGCCCGCTTGGTCAGCCTACCCCCGCGCGGCGCGGAGAGCCCGGCTGTTGGCAGCAGCACGGTCGCGACGGGGATGGGGTTGCTTGCGAACCATGGCGGCCACGTCGGGGAGGTGTCCCGCAACGAACCACAGCACTGGCCAACTCAGACTGAGTTACGCAGGCATTTGCGACGCGCCTAGGCAGTGTGTGTTGGCTGTCGATGAAGAGCGGTCGCCGATCCATGATCGGATGCGCTGCTGCATTTGACCCGTGGCAATGTTGTCACTTCGAGACGTGGTCTTGCTTCATTGCCAATTGCCGACTGGCCATGGTCGCGCTCGTGGGGAGGCGCCTCTCCTTGCGGACTTCAATACCACAGAGCCAACCCAATCCCTTGCAACATGAGAGCGGCGAGACGTCTTGCCTGCTTGACGCGAGCACATCCCTCAGCAGGAATTTCCCTGTTAGGATTTTGAGGCATCGTGACGCCATGCCTGCGATTTCAACCTTCATTTCGCATTGTTATGTCCGTTGGCGCCCCCGCGGCGGGACTTTTCCCCTGTCAGCAGAATTGATCGCCGGCGGCCTATTACATTTTTGGGTGGGCGTTCTTGAACTTGGATGCGAATAAAATAAAGGCGCATCATTTAATAGGGCTGAAACGGAGAGGGGTTGCGTGATCTGCGGATGCCGCCCGTATTATTCCGGTGAATCTCAATGATTGATGGTTAATTAGGTAAGTCATTGTAAGAAAACGAATTTGTTGATCTTCGGTCGGATTTGATTGGTCGAGGAAATCGAAAATTTAAAGCGGCAACGCATTAAATATTGACTAAAGATAATATTTAATGAAGAGTTTTCGAGCGGCGGCGCTTGTCGTTCGCAGCCGCTGAAATTTGCCAATGGTGTCCTGCAATCCATCTTCAAAGAAAGGCTTTCCCTATGCTGCGCTATTACATCAAGACCACCGAAGCCATGAAGCGTCTCCGCACCGACCAGGAGGGCGTGGTGTCGTTCGAGTACATCATCGTCGCGGTTTGCATCGTTGGCGCAGTGGGCGCCGTGTTCGGCGGTGGAGCTGGTGGCCAAATCGGGGCCGCCCTGACGACCGGAATCACCGCTATCACCACCGCTTTCGCTACTGCGATCGCTGGCTGATACGGCCATCTGGCGCCAGAGGGGGGCAATCCAAGGCGCCCCCCTTTGCTAGTACTTCCCCCTTATCTCGTGCGCGTTCCACTTTGTTTGAGGCGTGCATTTCATGAGTTGGATTGCTCCCACAGTCTCGATTCTTGAAATCGTATTGTTGCTCTATGTCGCAACGATCGATGTGGCGACGCGCTTAATCCGAAATGAAGTTTGTTTGGCGCTGGCGCTCCTCGGGATCGCCAGTCAATTGTCCAATCCAATGCAAGTTGTCGAGTCGCTGATGTCAGCCGCGATGCTCTTTCTGCTGTTGTTTGCCCTCTACACGCGCGGAGGAATTGGCGGTGGGGATGTCAAGTTGCTGGCTGCTCTGGCGCTGGGTCTCCCGCCGACCGGCCTCATGCAGCTGCTGACCATCACCGCGTTGGCCGGCGGCGTTCTTGCCCTGGTGCATCTGATGATGCGCCACCTGCCACATCCCCGGTTGGCACCCGCCGGATCGTCGCTCGCACGCCGGGTCTACGCAATCGAGCGCCGGCGCCATTTGCGACACGCCCCGCTGCCGTACGGAGTCGCCATCGCCTGCGGCGGTATTTGGGCTATTTTGAGCAAAGGATTGTGAGATGTCATCCGCGTTGCGTCTGTCGATCATCATGGTGCTTCTGCTCGCAACCACTGCGTTCGGGCTGATCGCCTATAACATGAACCTGCCGAAGGCGGAGCCTCCGGCAGCGGTACAAGTCACAGAGACGGCACCGGCACCTGCGCGGGCGCCAACCGCCGGGTACTTTGTGGCGGCACGTCCATTGCCGAAGGGGACGTTGGTCCGCGAGGAAGACTTCACCGTCCGGTTGGTACCGCCAGAGCGCGTTCCACAGGGGGCCATCCTTGAAACGCCCGATTCCAAGGCCGGGCTTCCCGGATCTCTAATCCGCAAGTTTGTCGAAGCGGGCAGTACAATCACATTGCAGGATATCCTGCGCCCGCGGGATCGAGGTTTCCTCGCCAGCGTCCTGGCACCGGACAGCCGTGCCATCAGCATCAAGGTTGACGAGGAGGCGGGTGTCTCCGGCCTGATCAGGCCGGGTGATCACGTGGACGTCGTGTTGACCCAGGTGTTCGAGAAGGTCGACACCGCACGTCGAGCCCTGAGCGAGACTGTTCTGCGCAACGTTCGAGTCATCGCGATCGACCAGGAGATCGTGCAGGGGGCACGACCAATTAGCGGAATGGCAGGCAAGCAAACGCAAACCGTGTCCCTGGAGCTTGCGCAGGAGCAGGTCAAGAAAATCACCGTCGCAAAGCAGCTCGGAACATTGTCTCTGGCCGTGCGTGCAGCAGTCGATCAATGGGACAAGGCCGACACTGGCGCGATGTCAAGCTGTGATGTGTCCCCGGAACTTGCTCGCCAGTACGCGATCGCACGTCAGAGGACGGCAGTCGTCATTCATTCGGGCGGCGAGGCCAAGCAATACACGGTCAGAAAGCAAGACGAGGACGCTCTCGTCAGCTGCGAGGGGGCTTCCGAAGTTGTGCGCCAGACCGCAACGGCCGAAGGTTATGCCAACAGGTTTTCGGAGAAACGTTGATGAACATTGCGATAGCCGCTCCGCCCGAAGAATCGACATCGATTGTCACGCGTAACCGCATCGTCTGTTTCGTAAACGACGAGATCAGCGCTGCAGCTTTGCGCAAGGGCCTCGAAGGCGCCAACCTCTCGATCAGGCGCGGCACGATCCGCAATGCGATACGGATGCTGGAATCCGACACGGACCTGTTCGCGCTGGTAACGGACATCAGCGGCATCGACGATCCTTTCACTGAACTGGAAAGGCTGGCCGGCGTCTGTCCGCCCGATGTCCGCGTAGCTGTGATTGGCGAGAACAGGGAGATCACCTTCTACCGTGAGCTTCTGGAGCTCGGCCTCGCCGAGTATCTGCCGCGGCCGCTCACGCGCGATTTGGTGCTGGACCAATTGCGCCCCAAGCTGCTGGGCGACGTTGCCGCCAACCAAATCGATCGTGGCGGTCACGTGGTTTCGATCTGTGGGGCGCAGGGCGGGGCCGGCGCCACGAGCATCGCGATCAATCTGGCACTGCAACTTGCCGAGACCACCAAGGCCAAAGTGGCGCTGCTTGACCTTCATCTGCAGGGCGGCGAAGCCGCCGTGATGTTGGGTGTCCGTCCCGGGCCGGGGCTGCGCATCGCCCTGGAGAACCCGATGAGGGCGGACACACTGTTCCTCGAGCGGGCGGCAATCGAAGTCAACGAGCGGGTCTGTCTGGTCTCGGCCGACGAGGATCTCGATGCGCAGCTCGAAATCACGGAAGCCGGCGTACGACATGTGCTGGGTCTGCTCCGTCAACGATTCAACTACATCGTTGTCGATGTGCCCGTCCCGTTTCCCCCGTCGATCTATCCGGTGATTACGTTGTCCCGTCACGTGATGGTGCTGCTCGAAGCCGAGGTGACCGGACTTCGCAATGCCCACGCACTGCGCACCGCCATCATCAACATCGCCGGCAAAGATCGGGTCTTTACCTTGCTCAACCGGGCCGGTCGTCCCGGTGGCCTTCCCAGGTCGGCAGTTGTCAAGGCGATGGGCGCAGAGCCGGACATCGTCGTTCCCGATCTCGGCAAGGGGATGACCGAGGCGGTCAATCTCGGAATTCCAGCTCTGAAGCACGTCAGGAAATTGCGACGTCACCTGGCACCGATTGTACGGGAGATCAGCGGTGTCGGCGCCGAGCGGAAGAGCTGGTGGAGGAGGGTGCTCACAGCACATCTGCGATGAAAAAGTTCGGTAGGCGTGAGGAAGAGGCGTCCGTTCTTGTAGCTGCATTGGGGACTGAGCTGCCGGGTCCTGCGACAGGCTTGCCTCTGTCGATGCCCAACGTTGCTGCATCCGCGCCAAGCGCGCCGCCACCTGCGTCAAACGTGTCCGCATCCGCGCCCAGGCGCGACGAACCCCCGATCCACCATCCGGTGATACCGGCTTCGTTGCGTGAGCGGGTAATCGAGCAGATCGAGCCAGCGGTGGCCGCAACCGTTTCGCGCGAAGTTCTTCGGCGGCAGATCGAGGAAATCATCCATCAAATTGCCAACCAGGAGCGGCTCGAGCTGTCGGGGCGCGAGCAACTTCAGCTTGCGGACGAGATTGCCGATGACATGACGGGGTACGGGCCGCTCCGTCCGCTGCTGCTGGATCAATCGATCAACGACATCATGGTCAACGGTCCGAGCAATGTCTACGTTGAGCGAAACGGCAGGCTGGAACGAATTGCGGTACGATTCCGCGACAATGATCACATCGCCTCCGTCGCTCAGAAGATTGCCGCGCAGGTGGGGCGGCGCGTCGACGAATCCAGTCCGATGGTGGATTGCCGGCTGCTGGATGGCAGCCGCGTCAACATCATTCTCCCGCCGCTGGCGATCCACAGTCCGTGCATCTCCATCCGCAAATTTCCAAGCCGTCGGCTGGATATCGCAGGATTGATCGAAAATGGCTCGATGAACGCAGCCATCGGACGATTGCTGGAGATCGCCGCCCGGTCTCGGCTCAATGTTCTTGTCTCCGGCGGTACCGGATCCGGCAAGACGACGCTCTTGAACGCGATGAGTCAGTTCATCGATCACAGCGAACGCATTGTAACGATCGAGGATGCGGCGGAGTTGCAGCTTCAGCAGCCGCACGTGATCAGCCTGGAGACCCGGCCTCCCAGCCTGGAGGGCACGGGGCAGGTGACGCAACGCGATCTGCTTGTGAATGCCCTGCGCATGCGTCCCGACCGGATCGTCGTCGGCGAAGTCCGCAGCGCGGAAGCTTTCGACATGCTCCAGGCGATGAACACCGGCCATGACGGTTCGATCTCCACGGTCCACGCGAATAGTACCCGGGATGCCCTGACCCGCATCGAAAACATGGTCCAGATGGGACAAGTCAATCTACCGTCGCGAGCCATTCGAGCTCAGATCGTCGCTGCACTCGATCTCATTGTGCAGGTCGAACGCATGCGGGACGGGCAACGTCGTATCGTTCAGATCAGCGAGGTCATCGGCCTCGAAGGGGACGTGATCACCACCAATGACATCGCAGCCTTCGAATACAAGGAGGAGGATGAGCAGGGTCGTCTATCGGGCACCTATAGGTGCAACCTTGCAACTCCGAAATTCAAGAGCCGTCTTGTCTATTACGGGCTGGATGGAGCGTGGGCCGAGGCAATGAGGCAAATATGATGCCGGAGTCCGTAATCGCGTCTTTTCTGGCGCTCGCGATGGGCGCAGCAGCCATTTCGCTGTGGCTCGACGCTCGGGAAAGACGCATCAATCGTCGGCTGGCGGTTGCTCTGCCAGCTTCCCATCCAGCCAACCTACCATCCATTCGCCGGTTGGAGGCCGGGTCTCCGTCGCTGTTGCTCCATCGCGTGGCCAATTACAATCGCGAGATACCTTACACCTGGCATCCAACCTATGTGTTGCTTGCCGGCGCCATCGCAGCAGCAGCAATCCTTTACACCAATCGTCTGTTGGGATTCTCCACTCTTTACGTGTCGGTCGCGGCCGTAATTGCCGCCATAGTCGTCGTGCGAGGCCTCTTTGGGTGGCAGCAACGTCGCTTCGCCAGGCAACTGTTTCGACAGCTGCCTGATGCGATCCAGCTCGTGACGAGCACCGTTCGATCGGGTCTGCCTGTGCACGAAGCTTTTCGCGCCCTCGCGCGCGACATGCCGCAACCAACAGCTGGGCAGTTTGCCATCGTATGCAGCGAGGTGAATCTTGGAAGACCTCCCGAGGACGCCGTCCAAGGTGTCTATCGACGAACGCAGGTGGCGGAATATGCGATGTTCGCGGTGACCCTTGCAGTTCAATTGAGGTCGGGTGGTAGCCTGGCGGAGACCTTACAGAATCTGGGAGACACCGTGAGGCAACGTGTTGCACTAGCTGCTCGCGCCAAAGCGCTGGCAGGAGAAGTGATCTTTTCCTCACGGGCGCTGACGATCTCGCCCTTGCTTGGGGGCGGGGTGCTATACGCGGCCAATCCGCAAACGGTCGATCTGTTGTTCACTGATCCGGTTGGAAACAAGCTGCTGGCTTACGCAGTGATCTCGGTGCTTGTCGGGGCCTTGGTAATAAGTTGGATGGTCAGACGGGAAACGGCACTATGACGCTTGGTCTTGGTCTGGTGGCCCTCGCATTCGCAGCTGGTGCTGCGAGCTGCGTGTTGATCATCCGCGAAATGCACATTCGCGCTTTGGACGTGCGGGTCTCGAACGCGGTGTTGGGCGTTGCTGGACGGTCAGCCCCCTTCCAGGACATGACCGGTTGGTTTTCGTCGCTCGGCATGCGGTACCGCCGTTTCTACGCAGAGGAAAATCTGGATCAACTACGAGCGATTCTTCAGTCAGCCGGTTTCAATCATCGTCGAGCCCTGCCGACCTGGATCGGTGTCAAGGCCGTCAGCATGTTCTTGTGCCCGATCATTGCCGGAGGGGTCGCTCAGCTCTTGGGCAAGCCGTTGCTGGACGTGCTGGTCTTCACACTGATCGGCGTGGCGGTTGGAATCGTGGGACCGCGGTTGATACTGGCGATGCTGAAGCGCCGCTTTGATGCGGCCATTCGTCTGGGCACGCCGGATATGATCGACTTGTTGGTTGTGTGCAGCGAAGCGGGAATGGGCCTGGAGAGCGGGCTGGCACGCGTTGCGCAGGAAATGAACGAGACCAATCCCTCCATAGCTGGGGTCTTGAGGAATCTTCTTGATGATCTCCGGATCCTGCCTAGCCGCAGCGAGGCATTCGAGAAGCTAGGAGCTACGTCGGATGGGCTGCGCCGATTCGGGACTATGCTCGCGCAAAGTCTGCAATACGGGACGCCGGTCGGCCAGGCGCTGCGGAGCATCGCCGTCGACCTCCGGCGAGAACGTATTACCAAGCTTGAAGAAAGAGCACACAAGCTGGGCGCCAAGCTGACCATTCCCATGGTCCTGTTCCTGCTTCCAGCCATGTTCGTCATTTTGGGAGGAAGTCCCATTCTGCACCTCGTGCGCTCCTTCGCCAGCTTCGGTAAGTAGCCATGACCACGGTCGCCCTGTCGAAAACCTCCGCTTACGACCGGACCATGCAATTGTTCGGCGGCATGTGGTTCATGTTGCTGGCGCTTGGCGTCGCCACCAAGGCCGGATCGTCGGTTGGTGATCCCTTGCCGTCGCTTCTGTCGAGTTTTTGCCTCGCTGTCTTCTACGTGCTGCTGGCGCTGTTGATCATCACACGGCCGCCGGCAAAGGCGCACGCGAATGGCCTTCTCCCAAGGATGGCGGCGTTCGTCGGCACCTATATGCCATGGACCATCGCCTTCTTCGGCGAAACCGACAAAGCGTTGCCAAATCTGGCGTCCACCGCTTGCGTGTTGATCGGCATGGTCATGATGCTGGTCACCATTCGACATCTCGGCAGGTCATTCAGCCTCGTGCCGCAGGCGCGTAACGTGGTGCAAACGGGTCCGTATCGGTGGATCAAGCACCCGCTGTACCTTGCGGAAGAAATCGCGGTGCTGGGTGTGGTGCTGAGAAGTCCGACGCCGCTAACAGCAGTCTTGCTCGTCTTGCATATCGGCGTCCAGATCTGCCGAATTCACTACGAAGAGGACCTGCTCCGGCGCAGCTGCCCTGAATATTCCGGTTACGAGGCATCACGCTGGAGATTGATCCCTTACGTTTGGTGAGTGCGATCGACCCGGTCGACGACCGGAGTGGCGAGTAACGGTCGAGGTAGGCTCATGAGCCACAGAAGATGTTTCATCGGGGATCAGCGCGGCGCCGTCGCGCTTGAGACTATGATCGTTTACATATTCCTGGTTTCGTTCCTGCTTGTGCCGCTCGCCGACGTCGCCGCCGCGGGCTTCCAGTTCATCTCGGCGTGGAGCGCGTTGCGCTCCTTCGGGCAGTACGTCCAATACTACAATCCGCTCGGCCCCGACGGCACAGTGACCTGGAGGTCAGGGCTACAGACGACAGTTGCCGGTCACACAATCAGTAATCTCCAGGTAAAATGCGGAGACGCGGGCGCTACCTGCTCGCCGGGCAATCTTTTTCCTCCGAAATACATCACGTTTTCCACCACCATCACCTTGGCTCCGATTGGGGCGCGCGTGCCTTTTTGGAGGTCCGTGTTGTGTCCCACCAGTTGTACATACACGCTGACTTACTCAGAACGCTTCCAGTAGGTGCTTCCATGCGCAATCTGCTCCGCTCCCGACGAGGCTCAGCCGCATTCGCAACGGCCATCGCGCTCGTGCCGCTCATCGGAGTGGTCGCGCTCGGGGCGGAGGCCGGTTCGTGGTACGTCACCCACAAGCACGCACAGAACGCCGCCGACTCGGCAGCCTTCTCGGGCGCCTTGCGACTTTCATGCACGATGGCTGGCGCGGCCTGCGATATACAATCGGTGGATTATCGCGGCAAGGAATTCGCGGCACAGAACGGGTTTTGCAATTCGAGTCCGAAGGACAGCACGCCTTATCCCGACAATCAGTGTCCGCCCAGCCTTCCAACCAGAGTCTCGCGAGCCGTGCAGATCGATATTGGCACCTACAATGCGGGCACCTTTACAACGCCACCAACAGGCACCGGCAACGCCGTTCGCGCCAGGGTCAGCCAGCAACAACCAGCCTACTTGTCGGCTGTATTGGGTTTTATGACCATCAATATCCCCGCCCAGGCCATTGCGCTAGTTCAGCAGCCGACCAAGGCGTGCGTCCTCGCGCTTGGACCTGATTCAGGCGCACTCAAGCTTGCCGGCAGCCTCAGCAACAACGGAACTGGCTGCGCGCTGATGTCGGATACCAGTGTTCAACTTGCCAGCACTCCAACGTTCACTGGCTCGGGATGGGCAGTTTATGGTGTAAATGGCTGCACCCCGTCAGGCAGCTGCAGCAATGTTAGCGTGCCGCACAACTATTTCATGACGTATGCGAGCAATCCGCTCAGCAAGCTGGACACCGCATCGTTCAACAGCAGGACGGGCAATACAAGCATGCCATGCACCCTTCAGGCGGATGGGTGGAAGCATTGCGCGCCAAATAGCGCGGGGACTGGAGCTTACGGTAGTTTCACGGTCCAGAACGGGGACAAGTACGTTTTGGACCCGGGGACATATTTCTTCTACAAAGCAAATATAAAAATGACCGGCGGAGAACTGAAAGGCGCAGGCGTAACCCTGGTATTGCTCGGAGACTCGCAGCTTACCATCAACGGGGGAAAGGTTGATCTCTCTGCACCTGCTACCAACACGTTCTCTTCTGATCTGAATGGCGTCCTGATCGATGATCAGGCTCCGACCAAGACCAGCAACAAGGTCACCATCAACGGTGGCGGTCAAGTTAGTTTGGGCGGGGCTCTGTACTTCCCCAAGGTCGACGTTAGCTGGGCCGGAACGACTGCCAGCGCCAATACGACCTGTGCGCAGGTGATCGCCAAAACACTCGACATGAGCGGCGGCGCCTACTTGAGCACGGAGGGCTGTGCTCCGTCGACCATCGTCTACACTCAAATGGTCGCTTTGGTGCAATGATGAGAAAGCTCGACAATCGCGGCATCGCGCCGTTTGAATTCATCATGGTGTGCGTGCCGCTTTTCACATTGATGTTCGCTATCTTCGATCTCGGACGGTATGCGATCACGATGCAGTCGTTGCGGACGCTGGCGAGCGCAGGCGCACGAGCGGTCATGATTAGCTGCTATACGCCTGCCATGGTTCAAAGCCCACCGCAGTCGCCGGCTGGCTGCACCGGCGATCCCCTTTCCACCACCGCCAAGCGGAACGCGGCCCCCTTCCTGTTTCGCGGCGGTCTCGCGCCCACGCTGACGGTCGGGGCCAGCAGCGACAATCTGATTGTTACAGCTTCCCAGACAAGCTTTACCATGCTGATGCCGATATGGGGCACAGCGCTGAATGCGCCGAGCGCCTCCACCCACATCCCCTTCTAGGGCAATATGGCAGTATCCCTGACATGTTGCCGGACATCATATCTTGACCGGTGCTTTTCGGCATTTGCGCTTCGATCGGGTTAGGTCGTTGGTCAAACGCGTCGGGGCCGAATTGCGCCAGAGATCTGCTTGGCCGAGAGCATCTTCAAGCCTGCGACCAAATGTCTTCCGATAGCAAGGTCCCCGACCGGAACTCGTTCTAAATGAGGTTGTACAGCAGAAATAGTTCACTACGAGGAATGGGAATGATGCGCGCTGGCAACATTGAAAAGTTTTCTTTCTGCTTGCGGCAGTGCGGTAAGTGTCTCTTCTTGCAAGCTGGCAGCATAAGGGACGATGATCTTGGAAACACGAAGTAACGAATTGTAGTGGGGCCAATTGTAAGCTCTGCGACGTGGTGCGCAGAGGGGAAATGTTGAGCACGTCGAGCACGTAGATTTACGGGATCTCTGTGATCGCAGGTGGGGGGACTCGGATGGGTGGCGGTCGCGTTTGGGGTAACACGATAGGGAAGCTTCTCGCCCTAGGCGCGATGGGTCTGGGCGCGGCGGTAGCTTTGTCCGATTTCACGGATCGCGCCGCGGCTGCAGACCGGCGGGGCTCCTCTGGTGGTGTCATCGTCAGCGAGATGAACGACGTCCAGCGGGTCAAGGTCGTCGTCAACAAGTCGCGTACCTTCAAGGTCGACACCGCCTTTGCGACGATCGTGGCGGGCTCGTCTGACATCGTCGATGTGAAATCGTTGAGCGATCACCTCATTTACGTGCAGGGCAAGCAGACCGGTACAACAAACGTCATACTATTTGACTCATCGATGAAGCAGATCGGGATCCTCGACGTCGAGGTCGTGATCGATACCGGAAATCTACAGCAGAACATCCGGACCAGCACCGGTGGCCAAGGTATTCGCGTGTCGGCATCCGAAGGTCAGGTGGTGCTCAGCGGGACCGCAGCCGACGCGGTTACCGCCGAGCGGGCCATGGCGATCGCCACCAGCACGGTTGCGAAGGGCGGCACTGTCGTCAACGCGATGACGGTCGCGGCACCGCAGCAGGTGATGCTGGAGGTGCGCTTTCTCGAGGTCGGTCGAGATGCTGGTCGCGATTTAGGGGTCAATCTTTTTGGTGGTAACGCTAGCGGATCGCGAGGATTTAATACAGGCCTCGGCGCTGGCGGTTCGGCCGGTGCGGTAACCTCAGCCGGACGTATCGCAGCGGACAGCACCGGAACGCCTTTGAAAGATCCTGTGACCGGCGGCCACGTGTCCACTCCGGGTGGCCTTCCCCTAATAGGGACTGCGGGTACTCTGGCTGGAGGCGCCTTGCCTTTCGGTAGCCTGTTGACAAGTGTTTTGAAGTTCAACAATGGCAGCACGTTGGACGTCCTGATAACTGCACTTGAGACCAAAGGCGTCCTTCGCAGGTTAGCGGAGCCAAACCTTATGGCGTTGTCAGGCGATGCGGCGCGCTTCCTGGCCGGCGGTGAATTTCCAGTGCCGGTAGCTTCCACGGCGACTGTGGGCGCGCTTCCCACGGTTACGATCGAATTCAAGAAGTTCGGTGTTGAGCTTGCCTTTGTGCCGACGGTTCTCTCGCGGGGGGTGATCAACCTTCGCGTCGAGCCTTCGGTCAGCGAACTCGATTTCGCTAACGCGGTAACCATTGCTGGCACGACTATTCCGGCGCTGAGCCGTCGCGACGCGAGGACTACGGTCGAGTTGCGCGACGGCCAGAGCTTTGCCATCGCTGGCCTGCTCCAGACCCGCAATCGCCAGGACGTTTCGCAATTGCCCTGGATCGGCTCAGTGCCCGTGCTCGGGACGCTGTTCAGCAGCAAGTCCTACCAGCAGCAGGAAACTGATCTGGTGATCATCGTGACCCCGCGCCTGGTCGCGCCGGCGGCACCCGGTCAGCAACTGGCATCCCCACTCGACTCCCGCCTTCCGGCCAACGACGTCGATTTCTTCCTCAATGGCCAGATGGAAGTCCGCAAGCGTTACAATGACTACGTCAATTCCGGCGGCGACGTCAAAGGACCCTATGGGCACATCATCGCTCCCGAGGTCACTGCGACCATTCCGGCGCCGGCCGCTGCGAACCAGCCGGTGGTGAAGACGCTCAACTGAGAAGGAAGCGGAAGATGACCATCAGGTATCTGGCTCTGTTCGCACCGCTCCTGCTCGGGGGATGTTACGGGGTCGCCGGCCATGACGAGGTGGACCGCTATTTCCAGCGTTCCGACACCATCACGATGAGTGCCGGCAATGCCAAGGAGGTCAATGCCGTCACCCATGCAATCCATCCATGGCCGCGAAACGTCGGTGATCGCAGGATCGCGTACGACGCCCGCCGCGTGGGCGCCGCCGTGACACGCTATGGCAACACGAAACAGCCGGTGGATCAGCTTCCCGACATTGGCGATGCGACGAAACAAATGGGCGTGCGGACTGCCCCAACCCAGAACGTCAACATAGAAGGATTGGGGGCTGGATCGGCTGCTGGAGTATCAGTGCCGGTCGGCGGAGTAGGCGGAGGCGGCAGGTAACGATTTTTAGTGCGTGGTTTTGGCGATGTTGTTTGCGAACGGCGCAGTGAAGTTGCTGCGCCGTGCGGGGGACCAAGGGGTTATGCGGCGTATCATCTTCATGCTGACCTGTTGCTGGTTGGGGATCGGCCTTGCGGGGTGCGATCACACACTGAGGGAGGCTGCCATCGTGGCTCCCGTCGATCCGCCGGGCGGGGACCCCGTGCAGGAGCCGACCGACGTCAAGTACTACCCGTCGGACGAGCCTGTGCGGCTGGGCCTGGAGCATTACAACCGCGGCAGTTACGGACTCTCACAGCGCTATTTCAAGGATGCCGTCGAGAAATCGCCCAAGGACGTCACGGCCTGGATTGGTCTCGCAGCAAGCTACGACAAGCTGCGTCGTTTCGACCTTGCCGATCAGGCCTATGCCCAAGCGATCCGGCTCGGCGGCGAAACTGTGCAAGTCCTGAATGACCAGGGATATTCGTACATGCTGCGCGGCAATCTGAGTGCGGCGCGCCGAAAGTTTGAGAAGGCTTATTCGCTCGATCCAGGCAACCCGGTTATTGCCAATAACCTCGAGCTTCTCAATGGCAGCCGGCGGTTCATTGAAAGACCACCAAACAACCAGCCTTAAGGGGCGATCGGTTACTGCGATCGCGGCCAGTTCTCGTCAATTTGGCCCAATCACAGCATCAGCGTGACGGCTGCCGCTGCGGACGATGACAACAACGCCATTGCGAACGGTAAATCGTGCGCCGAGCAGTTTCCGCACCTTCTCCGTGATCGGAGACGGAAAGGCGACAGTTTCCCCCGAAACTGGATCGCCGACCTTGGTTGTGTCAGTCGCGGCGCCCGCAACTGGCGCAGGTTTAATATAGTCGCGGATAAGCTGAACCTCTTCACGTGACAGGATCAGCGGAGCCTGGTCGGGATGCGTCTCTGACGGCCGCTTGGGTGTTTCGCTGCTTGCCTTGTCACGTCTCTCATTGGCGCTTGCGATCTGATCGAGCCTGGCTACGCCTAGCTTGAGCGCAATGATGTCACGTTGAAGTGTTGCGATCTCCAATTTGAGCGAGTTGACCTGCATGAAGACGATGATCGCGCAAACGCAGCTCACGACAACCCCGACGCTCAGCGATGCGATCAACCAACGCTCAAAGTTTCTCGTCGATCCTCCTGCCGTCTGGGGGAGTTCATCGCGCTGAAGATGGCTCCGCCAGAAGCGGCGTGCTCGGTCCATCCAACCTGTAGAGCCCGTGACGCCGGCCGCCGCCCGGCCCGACCCAAAATGTGCGGGCGACAAGGCGGCTTCCTCTCGGGCCGGATCAACTGCCGACGCCGTGTCGCCTTGCTCAAGTTCTAGATCCTCGGGGACGCGATCGTCCGTGGTCGAATCAGCGGCACTGTGGAAGGAATCCATGTGCTTATCCAGCCGGCCCATCTACGTCTCCTTGGAGGCATCTATCCGCTTCAGCAGCTCCGCCGCCGCGGCTTGAATATGGTACCCGAAGATCCGAGCAACGCCACTGACCCTGCGGGATCTCTGACGATTGTGGAACCTTGTGACTCGTCGCTCGTTTTCGCGAGCGAACGGAGGTTCAGCAACACATGGCCAAGAAAGCAAAGAAACAATCGGCCCGCGGGCGCAAGCTGGATCGTGCCCGCGTGGCGGGCGGACAGGATTATGAGGTGCGGTACGAAGCGACGAAGACGCGCCGATCGGCGTCGGCTGTGAAGAAGGCGGTCAGGAAGGTCGGCAGCAGCCGCGAGAGGGGCGGGCGACGATTGCGGTCCAAATAGGTTGGCGCGGCGAGGGAGCCCCGCCGCGGTCGTGGTGACGCTTCCTGCCATTGCAATGGCGACTTGAGCGAGGACCTGGAGCCTTCGAGAAGCGCGCTAGCGAGATAACCGCTGCGCTTCAGGCGTCGGCACGTAGTGCTGGCCTGCTCGGGCAGGTCTGTTTTGCTCTCATCGTAGAATAGGGTGCTACGGCGAACGAAGCAGACAACCGGTCGAGATGCGCTTGTGCGGAATTGCAGCCGTGCTGCAGTCCGCCTAGCCGGCGGCCCTCGGGGGGGCTGGTCGCTGCCCCGCTACCAGGGATCATTACGACTGCAAATCGCGCGGCCTTCGTTTCCTTGGCCGACCGGAACGATGGAGGCCCCGCACTTTCTGCTGTTGAAAAAGCTCCCCACACACGTCACGCAACCATTGGCTTGCCGGGTCGTGATGGAAGCGGGCGTGCCAATATTGCTTCACCGTGAAGCCGGCGATCGCCAGCGGGCAGTCGAGCACGCGCAGTCCGTAGTAGTGAGCCAGCGTTTCGCCGATGTGCCTTGGCAGAGTGGCGATCAGGTCAGTCGTCCCGATGATTGCGGGGAGTCCCAGGAAGCCCGGTAGCTCGAGCGCAACGTCAAGGACTATCCGCTGCTCCTGGAGCGCGTCCGCGAGCAATTGATGTCCGGTGCCGGAGCGAATGAGGACGTGCGCCTCGCGCCTGAAATCCTTTGCCGTGATGCGGTCGTGGATCCGGGCATGTTTTGCGCTCGCCAGGCAGACCCAATCCTGCGGAAAGAGTGCCTGTTGGAAGTGCCCGGCGTCGAGGTCCGAGATGTAGCCGAGCGCCAGATCGGCCTCGCCGGACTGCAGCATTCGAGGCGTATCGCCGCCGATCTGCGCGGCCTCGATGCGGATGCCCGGCGCAACCCGGCGAACGTGGGCGAGGATGGCCGGAAGCAGCGTGATGTGGCTCGCATCGGTCATGCAGATGACGAAGCGGCGCTTTGCAGTTGCCGGATCAAACTCGGGACGAAGCTCCGCCATGCGTCGCAGCATCTCCAACGCCTGCCTAGCCGTGCCGATGAGAGCCTCGGCGCGCGGAGTCGGCAGCATTCCCTCCGCCGACCGGATGAAGAGCGGATCGTCCAGCTCTTTTCGCAAGCGCGCCAGCCAGATCGAAATAGTCGGCTGACTTTGACCGAGCTTCGCGGCTGCCTTGGTGACGCTTCCCGTGGAGAACAATGCATCGAAGAGCCGGAGCAGGCGCGGCTCCAGCAGGTTCGTCTCGGAGAGGTCCCGATGCTTCATTGCAATCCACAATAATGGGTATAAGGATCATAGCATATCCAAATACAGGGCAGCCTGCTAGCACGCTTCCCACGCCGAGAAAGGCGCGGGAGAAGCGTTCGGATGAGGATCTGCTTTATCGGAGCGGGAGCCTTGGGCTCGACCATCGGCGGCACGCTGGCGCGCGGTGGTGCCGAGATTTGGTTGATCGATCCGTTTCAGGCTCATGTCGACGCGATCAATGCTGGCGGCCTACGGATGCTCGAAGGTGACGCCGAGACCGTTGTGAAGGTCTCGGCCTGCACCTCCGCGACCCAGGTCGGCATCGTGGCGGACCTCGTCATCGTCCTCGTCAAATCCTATCACACGCGGGATGCGATCCGGGCGGCAGCGCCGATCATAGGCCCGCAGACGGTTGTGATGTCGCTTCAAAACGGTCTGGGTCACGAGGACATCCTTTCGGAGGAAGTTGGCCGTGACCGGGTCATGGCAGGCAAGACCTACGTTGGCGGCGTGCTGCTTGGTCCCGGTCAGGTTCGCTCCGGGGTCGTCGGCAAGGAAACCATCATCGGCGAACTCGATGGACGCTTGACGGAGCGCGCACAGCGAATTTCCGAGACGTTCAATCGTGCCGGCATTCTCACGCTGCTCAGCGACAACATCTTGGGCACGATGTGGGACAAGTTGTTCATCAACGTGGCAGGAGGAGGAATTACCGCCGTTACGGGGCTGACTTATGGCGGTCTCTATTCGCTACCGATCCTGGAAGATTGCGCGCTGGCCGCGATCTCGGAGGGCATCGCGGTCGCGCAGGCGGCTGGCGTGAAGATCACGATCACCGATCCGCGCCTTGCCTGGACGATGGCATCCGCTGGTCTACCGCCCGAGTTCAAGACGTCGATGTTGCAGAGCTTGCAGTCCGGCAATCTGACCGAGGTCGACTACATCCACGGCTCCGTCGTGCGTTGGGGCGCCAAGCTCAATGTGCCGACCCCCGTCAATTCTACCCTCGTCGCGTTGGTGAAAGGGCTCGAATACGCCCGCAGCGATTATCCAGGAAAGGCCTGAGACGATGTCGTTGCCCCGCGCTTATATCGAACACGTCGCGATCCGCGTGCCGGACGTTGATCGTCACGTCGACTTCTTTCGTGAGGTGCTTGGTCTTGCTATTCGCGACGAGCAACCCGCCGATGGTGCGCGCCCGCGTCAGGTGTGGGTGCTCGGAAGCGTGCAACTCATCGAGGATCCGGATTTCGTCGGACCGGAGGGACGCCTCGCCCATCTCGGCATCATGGTCGACGATTACGAAGGTGTGCTCACTCGTGCCGCCGCGTGGGGCGCCAAGGCGTTGTCCGCCGGCCCGAACTGGCTCGAGCTGCCGGGCGGGCTGAACGTCGAGATCTTGCAAGCCAGCGCAGGCGCCGTGGAAGCCGCCCTGGCGATCAATCCCCGTGCCTAGAGGAAGACGCGATGACCGATGAGCGCTACTGGGACGATGCCAGGGTCGGTGACGAATGCGTCACTACCTCAGTGACGGTCACCGAAGCGATGGTGAATGCCTACGCCGAACTGACGGGTGATTTCACGCCGGTCCATGTCGACGAGGAATATGCCAAGACCACACCATTCGGCACGCGCGTCGCACACGGGCTGTTTGGTCTGTCGCTAGCCGACGGTTTGAAGACCCGTGCCGACTACCGCTTCCTTCCGGGAATGTCGCTGGGCTGGACGTGGGATTTCAAGTTGCCGATCAAGCTCGGCGACACCGTGCACGTGAAGTTTCGCGTCGGCTCGATGCGCACCACCAAGCGTGATGGGTGGGGCATCGTGGTGCTGCCCTCGGAGCTGATCAATCAGCGCGGCGAAGTGGTGCAGCTTGGCGAGCATCGATTGATGATTCCGATGCGACCGAAGACCAGTGCCAAAGGAGAGCAGGCATGACCGCGCAAGATCCGCCGCTCAAAGGCATTCGCGTCATCGACTACAGCCATTTCCTGGCAGGCCCGTTCATGGGCCGCTGCCTCGCCGCGATGGGCGCGGACGTCATCAAGGTGGAGCGTCCGAGGGCAGGCGATGCGGGCCGCGCCCATGGCTATTTCAAGGACGGACAATCCGGCTACTTCCTGCAGCAGAACATGGGCAAGCAGGGATTGTGCATCGACCTGCGCGATACGCGCGGTCTCGACATGATGATGAAGCTCATCGACACGGCCGACGTCTTCATCGAGAACTACCGCCCCGGCGCACTCGAGCGCCTTGGCCTCGGCTACAAGGCGCTGTCGGCGCGGAATCCCAGGCTGGTCTACTGCTCGGTTTCCGCCTATGGCCACAGCGGTCCCTATGCCAACCGTCCGGGCTTCGGACTGATCGCGGAGGCGATGTCGGGTGCCCTGGCGCAACTGGGCTCCCCCGGCGAAGCGCCGCCGCTGCTGCGGATGCCATTGGCCGACATGTACACCGGCATTCACGGTGTGGCTGCCGTCAATGCGGCGCTGGTCGGCCGCGCGTCGTCCGGGCGCGGCCAGCATATCGATCTCGCGCTGTACGACTGCATGGTGTCGATGCACGACTATGCGGTTCAGCGCTACTTCCTCTCCGGCGGCACCGACTTGCCGAAGCAGACCGGCAGCGGACAGCCGGATTCGACCGTCTACGGGGTCTTTCCGGCCAGGGACGGTAATCTTGTGATCGCCGCGCAAGTCGATGATGCGTGGCGGCGATTGGCGACACTGATCGGAGGAAGCAGGTTGTCATCCGACGAACGCTTCACCACGCCTGCCGCGCGGAACGCCCATTATGCCGAAGCGATGGAGATCGTGCGCGACTGGACGCTGTCGCAGCCGTCTCGGGATGCTTGTCTTGCCGCACTCGAGGAGGCAGGTGTGCCGTCCGCTCCCGTGCAGACCATCGAAGAGGTCGTGAGGGATCCGCAGATCCACGCGCGTGGCATGCTGGTCGAGCAGGAGCATCCTGTGCTCGGCAAGGTGACGTTGCCGAACCTGCCGTTCCGCTTCTCCGACTGCGACACCACGGTGCGAACTCCGGCGCCACTGCTCGGCCAGGACAATCGCCGCATTGCAGAGTCGCTGGGGCTATCGGCCGAGCTCGTCGAGGCGATGGTGCGCGACGGCGTGCTCTACAACGAAGCCGCAGTGCAGGAGTGAGTGATGGGCGATCGTTATGCGGTGATTGGCAATCCGATCGGCTTCAGCAAATCACCCCTCATCCATGGCACTTTCGCCAAAATGACGGGACAGGACCTTGTCTATGAGGCGATCGAGGGACCACTCAATGGCTTCAACGAACGGGTTGATCAATTCCGGACTGAGGGCGCCAAGGGGCTGAACATCACCGCCCCGTTCAAGCTCGATGCCTACGCCTACGCAAACGAGCTTTCAGAGAGCGCCAGACGAGCAGGCGCCGCAAACTGCCTGAA
This sequence comes from Bradyrhizobium sp. LMG 9283, assembly GCF_045571415.1. Classification (NCBI taxonomy): domain Bacteria; kingdom Pseudomonadati; phylum Pseudomonadota; class Alphaproteobacteria; order Hyphomicrobiales; family Nitrobacteraceae; genus Bradyrhizobium; species Bradyrhizobium sp. LMG 9283. The sequence continues at coordinate 6,388,479 of NZ_CP120691.1, read as the reverse complement.
GTTCGAGGGCGATCGGATCATTGCCGAGAATTTCGACGGGATCGGCCTGGTGCGTGACATCACCGTCAATCTCGGCGTCAAAATGGCCGGCCGGCGCGTCCTGATGCTCGGCGCTGGGGGAGCGGCTCGCGGCGCGCTGCTGCCGTTCCTGCGCCAGGAGCCGTCCGAGCTGGTTCTGGTCAACCGAACGCTGTCGAAAGCGGTTGCGTTGGCCGAAGAGTTTGCCGGCTGTGGTCCCCTGATCGTCAGCGGCTATGCTGAACTGGCCGATCTTGCCGAGGGCTATGACGTCGTCGTCAACGCGACGTCCGCCAGCCTGCGAGGTGAGATGCCGCCGCTTCCAGGCAATGTCTTCCGCGGTGCGGAGCTGGCGTACGAACTCGCCTACGGCAAAGGGCTGACTCCCTTTCTGCGAGCGGCCCGCGCCGAAGGCGTAGCCAAGCTGGCCGACGGTGTCGGCATGCTGGTCGAGCAGGCGGCGGAAGCTTTTTCCTGGTGGCGCGGCGTTAGACCGAGCACGGCTCGGGTCATCGCCGAACTCACCGTCCCATTGAGCTGACGGGCGATGCCAAGCATGCATCCGAAGTCCAGCTTTCTCGTCGGCCTGATCGGCAGCGGCATCGCTGCGTCCCGCACCCCGCCCATGCACGAAGCGGCCGCAGACGCCGCCGGCATCCGCTATATCTACAAGAAGATCGATCTGGGCGAGTTGAAGCTTGGCGTGGAGGCGTTGCCGGAATTGCTCACGGCCGCAAGGCGGATGGGCTTTGACGGGTTGAACGTGACCCATCCCTGCAAGCAGGCGATCCTTCCACTCCTGGATGAGCTTTCGCCCGACGCAGAGGCGCTTGGTGCCGTGAACACCGTGGTCGTCCGGAATGGTCGAATGACCGGCCACAACACCGACTGGTTCGGCTTCGCCGAGAATTTTCGCCGCAACATGCAAGGTGCACCACTCGGACGGGTCGTCCAATTCGGCGCGGGCGGCGCAGGCTCGGCGGTCGCTTTCGCGCTCATGAAGCTCGGCGTGCGGGAACTGACCATCATCGACGTGGACGTGGCCAAGGCGCGGAGTTTGGCGGATAGCTTGTCGCCCCGATTTGCAGAAGGGCGCTTGAGGGCCGGCCAGGATGTCGCGGCGGCCGTCGCTGCCGCAGACGGAATCGTCAACGCGACGCCGATCGGCATGGACAATTATCCGGGCACGCCGCTGCCGACGGCCTTGCTGCGTCGCGATCTGTGGGTCGCCGAGATCGTCTACTTCCCGCTGGAAACCGCGCTGCTGCGCGCGGCGCGTGCTCTCGGCTGCCGCACCGTCGACGGCGGTGGCATGGCGATTTTCCAGGGCACCGAAGCATTCCGCCTGTTCACGGGCATCTCACCTGATTCAGACGTCTTCTTCGCCACTTTTGCATCCCTGGGAGGGTGACACCCGGCCGATGGGCGAGCGGCACGCACAACGCCCGAGAGGAAACGCAAGATGGGCTACACGCTCGATTTCTCGGTGGTTTGGCATGCAATGCCCGCGCTGCTGTGGGGGTGCGTGGGTACATTGGGCCTGGCGCTTGCCGGAATGACCCTCGCAATGATCATCGGTGTCGCCGGCGTCGCGGCACGGGATGCGAGAGCAGCTTGGTTGCGTGCCATCGTGATCGGCTTCGTCGAGATCGTGCGCAATACGCCTTTCCTGGTGCAGATCTTCTTTCTGTTCTTTGCTCTCCCGCTCGTCGGATTGAAGCTCAATCCGACAGCTACCGCCATTATCGCACTCGGTGTCAATGGCGGCGCCTACGCGATCGAGATCATCCGCGGCGGGGTGCAATCCATTCACAAGGGACAGGTAGAGGCCGGCTACGCGCTCGGCCTGCACAAAGGACAGGTATTCCGGTTCATCGTGCTCAAGCCCGCGCTTCGCGCGATCTACCCCTCGCTCACGGGGCAGTTCATCATGCTGACGCTGACCTCGTCGATCTGTTCGGCGGTATCGGCCTACGAATTGACGTCGGTTGCGCAGCGCATCGAAAGCGACACGTTCCGCAGCTTCGAGGTCTACTTCTTCGTCACCTTCCTCTACCTCGCGATCTCCTGGCTGTTGATGCTGGGCTTCGCGGTCGTCTCTCACCGCTTCTTCTCGTATCCGACACGCTGAGGGGGCGATCATGACATCGCATTTTGGTTTTCCCGAGTTCGGCTTCCTGCTGCGTGGGCTGCAATGGACGGTGCTGCTCACGCTGGTCGCGTTTGCGGGCGGCTGCACGGCGGGGCTGGCCGTCGCATTGCTGCGCACCTGTGGTCATAAGGGCGTGGAATGGATCACCCGCATCTACATCGGGATATTCCAGGGCACTCCGCTGCTGCTGCAGCTTTTCGTCGTGTATTACGGATTGGCGCTGACCGGGCTGAAGCTCGACGCCTTCGTCGCGGTGGCGATCGGCTTCACCGTGAATGCCTCCGCCTTCCTCGGCGAGATCTGGCGCGGCGCGATACAGGCCGTGCCGCGCGGCCAGACCGAGGCGGCGATGGCGCTCGGACTGCACTATTCGTCCCGCATGCGCGACATCGTGCTGCCGCAGGCGATCCGCATCTCGCTGCCGGCGACCATCGGCTATCTCGTGCAGCTCATCAAGGGCACTTCGCTCGCCGCCATCGTCGGGTTCATCGAACTCGCGCGCGCCGGTCAGATCGTCTCGAACCAGACCTTCCAGCCGTTGCTCGTCTTCGGCGTGGTCGGCGCAATGTATTTCATCCTCTGCTGGCCGCTCTCGTGGTGGGGCAGTCGGATGGAGGCCAGGCTCGCCCTGGCCAATCAAAGGTAGGAACGGCGCACCTACTCAATCAATACAGCATCACCAGGAGGAGGAATTTCATGTTGTTTTCACTCAATCGTCGCCAGTTCGGCATTGCGCTGCTGACGCTCGGGGCAATCGCCGTCGCAGGCAAATCGCAGGCGGGCACTCTGGAAGACGTGAAGAAGAAGGGCGTCGTCGTCATCGGCATTCAGGGCGACAATCCTCCTTGGGGTTATGTCGATAGTTCGGGAAAGCAGGATGGGATCGATGCCGACATGGGGCGCGCCTTCGCTGAATATCTCGGCGTGAAGGCCGAGTTCGTCCCGCTGGCGGTGGCCAATCGTATTCCGGCGCTGACCACAGGCCGTGTCGACATTCTGTTCGCAACCATGGCCATGCTGCCGGAGCGCGCGAAGGCGGTGCAGTATTCCAAGCCGTATGTCGCCAATGAGATCACGCTTGTCGCTGCGCAGGCGACCCCGATCAACAGCAATGCCGACATGGGCAAGTACGTTATCGGCGTTCCGAGGTCCTCCACGCAGGATACCCAGGTCACCAATAGTGCTCCAGCAGGCACTGAAATCCGCAGGTTTGACGATGACGCGGCCACGATCCAGGCGCTGCTCTCCGGTCAGGTGCAAGCCGTCGGTGCAAACAGCTTCTACCCGCAGCGTCTGAACGCCGCAAAGCCGGAGCTGGGGTTCGAGCCCAAGCTTCACTTCACCGCACTGTACAACGGCGCCTGCACCCGCCTGGGCGAGAAGGAGTGGAACGAGACGGCCAACAAGTTCATCGACCAGATCAAGTCCAACGGAAAGTTGGCCGGCTTCTACGCCAAATGGATGAAGGCGCCCGTGCCGACCTTCCCGGACTCGGTCCCCGGTGTCCCCTTCACAGTCCAGTAGCCACTGCGAGCGGCCGACGCGCGATCCGCGTTGGCCGCCGCCCGACGGCGGAGACCAGCATGCAAGACCAGATCCTGATCGAAATGAAGGGCGTGCAGAAGTGGTACGGCGGGTACCAAGCTCTCCGTGATATTGATCTCACCGTCCGCAGAGGTGAAAAGATCGTGCTCTGCGGTCCGTCCGGCTCGGGCAAGTCGACGCTAATCCGTTGCATCAACCGCCTCGAGGCGATCCAGCGGGGCAGTATAGTGGTGAACGGTCACCGGCTCAACGACAGCGTCAAAGCCATCGATGTCGTACGTCAGGACGTCGGCATGGTTTTTCAGAGCTTCAACCTTTTTCCGCACATGACTGTGTTGCAGAACTGTACACTCGCGCCCATTCGCGCGCGCCGCATCGGCAAGGCCGAGGCGGAGGCGACCGCGCGAAAATACCTCGAGCGGGTACGCATCGGTGACCAGGCCGACAAGTATCCGGCTCAGCTTTCGGGCGGTCAGCAACAGCGCGTCGCGATCGCGCGCGCACTCTGCATGCAGCCCAAGGTGATGCTGTTTGACGAACCGACCTCGGCTCTCGATCCCGAAATGGTCAAGGAGGTGCTCGATACGATGATGGGCCTTGCCAACGACGGCATGACCATGATTTGCGTCACCCACGAGATGGGCTTCGCTCGCCAGGTTGCCGATCGGGTCATCTTCATGTCAGAAGGGCAGATCATTGAAGAAGGCGCGCCCGACGCTTTCTTCCGCGAACCACAGCACGCCCGCACCAAGCAGTTCCTTGGCGAGATCCTCGCCCATCACTGAACGGAGTTCTTCGATGAGTCGTCTTGTCTACGTCCTCAACGGGCCGAATCTCAATTTGCTCGGCAAGCGCCAGCCCCACATCTATGGCCACGAGACGCTTGCAGATGTGGAGCGGGATTGTCGAGCACTGGGCCAGGAGCTCGGCCTGGAAGTTCGCTTTCATCAATCCAACAGAGAATACGAGCTCATCGATTGGATCCACGAGGCGCGCGAGACGGCTGCCGGTATCGTGATGAATCCCGCGGCTTTCACCCATACGTCGGTCGCCATCTTGGATGCTTTGAACACGTTCGAGGGGACGGTGATCGAGGTGCACATTTCCAACGTGCACAAGCGCGAGGAATTCCGCCACCATTCGTTTGTGTCTAAACGGGCTGATGGGGTCATCGCTGGCTTCGGCACTCAGGGCTATCTGCTCGGCTTGCGTCGTGTGGCCAAGCTGCTTGATGAGAAGAAGGGATAGCATCGTATGAGTACACCCGTCCGCCTGTCGGTGATGGGAGCCGGTCTCATCGGCAAACGGCACATCGAGCACATTCTCGCGCGGCCGGAGGCGGTACTGTCGTCGATCGTCGATCCGGCGCCGGCGGCACGAGAGCTGGCGGTTTCCCTGAAAGTGGACTGGTTTCCGTCGTTTCAGGACTTGCTCTCCGGAAATCGCCCAGACGGGGTGGTTGTCGCCACCCCCAATCAGATGCACGTGGCCAACGGCATGGATTGTATCGCAGCTCGCATCCCAGCGCTCATCGAGAAGCCGTTAGCGGATGACGTCCTCGCTGCACAGGCCCTGGTCGAGGCCGCCGAGCGGGCGGGCGTGCCGCTGCTCACCGGCCATCATCGCCGCCACAACCCGATGATCCAGCGCGCCAAGGCGGAGATCGACAGCGGCCGGCTCGGCCCGATCGTATCGGTGCATGGCATGTTCTGGCTGATCAAGCCGGACGAGTATTTCGATGTGGCCTGGCGCCGCGAGAAAGGGGCGGGGCCTGTTTTCCTGAATCTCATCCACGACGTCGACCTGCTGCGGTACCTCTGCGGGGAGATCGTGGCGGTGCAAGCTGCCCAATCCAATCGGCTGCGTGGAAATGCGGTCGAAGAGACAGCGGTGATCCTCCTGCACTTCGCCTCCGGCGCGTTGGGAACGGTCAACGTCTCCGACACCATCCAGTCGCCTTGGAGCTGGGAATTCACTACCGGCGAGAACCCGGCCTACAGTCATACGCAGGAGGCGTGTTACCAGATCGGCGGCACGAGGGCATCGCTGGCTATTCCGCAACTCGATCTATGGCATCACCCAAGCCAGGCCAGCTGGTGGGCGCCGATCGAGCGCGAGCGGCTGAGCTACGAGAAGGAAGACCCGCTCGGCCTGCAGATTGCCAATTTCTGCGGGGTCATCCGGGGTACGGCCGAGCCTGTGGTGAGCGGGCGTGAAGGGCTGAAAACCCTCAGAGTGATCGACGCGGTCAAACGCGCGGCGGAAACCGGAGATTTCGTATCGGTTTGATGCCGGAAAGCACGGCCGTTCTTTTGCAGAATGAGCGCGATCATCGCGCTCATTCTGCCGCCAGTATCACGCGAGCCAGCTCCGACGGATTCTCGACAGCCGAAAAGTGACCGGTATTCTCGAGTGTCAACATCTGCGTAGCAGGAATCAGTGACCGCGTGCGTTCGCGTTCATCTGGCCGGGACCAGTCGCTATCGCCATAGATGAGCGTGACCGGGATGGAGATCTGCCGATAATAGTCGCGTGCCTTGCTCCAGGATCGCCAGCCGGCCAGCACCTTGCGTGCGGCCCGCTTGTATCCGGGGCGGCGGGCGACTTTATCGAACTCGGCGAGCAGGTCGGCCGGCAGCTTGCGCGGGTCGTGATAGCCGCCGCCCATGATCTTGCCGAGGATCATCTTGTTCTCGAGCGACGCGTTGATCGCGCCGAGCACCGGGACTTGCAAGCTTCCGATGATGAAATTGGCAAGCCAGTTGCCGCGACGAAGGCCATCGCCGTAGCGGGTCTCGTAGTCGTACGGGTTGATCGCATAAACCCGCTTCACCCGCTGCGGAAGTGACGCTGCCACCGTGAGGGCCAATGCCCCGCCAATCGACTCGCCAACAAGCGTCACGTCCGTGAGGTCCAGCTCCTCAAGGAAACGTATGACGGCCCGCCTGAAGTAGGGTTCGTCGAAGCTCGCGCTCGGATCGATCGATGAGTGTCCGTGGCCCGGCAGGTCAATGGCATAGACCGTGTACGATCCGGCGAGAAGGGGAACGAGACTGCGAAAATATTCGAGCTGCGTCCGGATCGTATGCATGAGCAGCAGCGGCGGCCCGCTGCCGGTCTTTTGAAAGCGCACACTGAGGTTGTCCGACAGCTTGAGCAAACTCGGTTTGGTTTCGCTTATGACGAGCATTTGATCTCTCCAGGGTTTGAGGAGCGCCTCGTTCAAGCGGCCGCGGTAGCGCGGACCTGTGCGGCTGCCGCATCCAGAAGGGCCCGAGCGAGATCGGGGTCGTTGACCACACGCGATAGCGTCACGGCCCCGACCATCGTCGCGAGAATGGCCATGGCCTTGTCTCTGGATGCTTCGTCGCTGTTCTCGGCAATGAAGCGGCCGAGCACCTCAAGATGAGCCTTGATGCCTGCTTCGAACGCCGCTTTCACGTCGGGGCCCTGCCGCGCGGCATCCGCGCCGAGCGCGACGATCGGGCAGCCGTCCATTCTTTCTTCGCGATGGTCAGCGCTGAGGTAGAACCCGATCACTTCGCCGAGCGGATCATCAGGATTGCGCGCAGTCGCCTCCGACCATCGGCCGGAAGCGCTCTCCAATGCGCGCCTGGACGCCTCGACCGCCAAATCCTCTTTTGACGCGAACTGCTTGTAGAAGGCGCCCTGGGTGAGCCCGGCACCCTCCATCAGATCCTTGAGTCCAATGCCGTCAAAGCCGCGCTCCCTGAAGAGGCGACTTGCCACATTGATCACGGTTTGGCGGTTCTCCGCGGCTTGAACGCGACTGACGCGCATCATGGACCTCCATTTGGATTTCAATCGAAATCTATACCTCAAATAGAGGTCGATCGCAATCTATCAAGTGGGGGTGGCTCGCGCCGAGGTCGAGGGCGACCTTAGCGATCACGTTCCTGTCAGCGTCCAAATTTAGATTGCGAGCGAACTCTAACTATATTATAGAGTTCGAACGCAATCTAATTTGCAACAGGAGACCGACATGAAGAGGGGTGTTGCCGTACTGGCCGGTATTTTGATCCCGACGGGGGTAGCCACGTTCGTCAGTCTCGGCATTTTCGCCCCAAAAGCCTCTGCCGTGAGCGACCCCCGGCAGGAACCGCCGATGGTGAGCTTAGTGACGGCCGCGCGGGTGAGTGGATCCGAGCGTGGGTTCACAGGCACCATCGGCGCGCGGGTGGAAAGCAATCTCGGTTTCCGCGTGGCCGGTAAGATCGTCGAGCGGCTGGTGAATGTCGGCGAGCAGGTCAAAGCCGGGCAGCCGCTCATGCGGATCGACGAAACTGACCTGCGCCTGGCACTTGCGGCAAAGCGTAACGCCGTCGCCGCGGCGCGCGCAGTTGTGGTGCAGACGGATGCGGATGAGCGTCGATACGCAAACTTGGTCAGCGACGGATGGACTTCCAAACAGCGCTACGAGCAGGCGAAGGCCGCGTCGGATACAGCCAAAGCGCAGCTCGCCGCGGCCGAAGCCGAAGCAGGGGTCGCCGAGAACCAGGCGACCTATTCCGTCCTGGTGGCGGATGCGGACGGAACGGTCACCCAAACGCTTGGCGAACCCGGCCAAGTGGTCTCCGCCGGCCAGACGGTCGTGCGGCTTGCGCAGTCCGGTCCTCGCGAAGCCGTGGTGGCACTTCCCGAAACCATCCGGCCGGCGATCGGCTCGGTCGCCGAGGCCAGCCTGTATGGGAGCGATGGGCGCCGTTACGCGGCGCATCTCCGCCAATTGTCGGACTCCGCCGATGCGCAGACCCGGACCTACGAGGCCCGCTATGTGCTGGACGGCGAGGCGGCAGCCGCACCGCTTGGCGCGACAGTCACCATTCGGCTTGCAAGCCAGGACAGCCAGGCCGAAGTCCAGGTGCCGCTCGGAGCCGTCCTCGATGACGGCAGGACGACGGGCGTCTGGGTGTTCGACAGCGGCAGCTCGACCGTACGCTTTCGGCCGGTCAAGCTTCTGCGTGTGACCAGCGAAGCAGCGATTATCTCTGGATCGGGCTCGGGTGATGCCATCGTTTCCCTCGGCGCTCACCTCCTGCACGAGGGCGCTCGCGTCAGGACCGTCTCTGAGGGCGGGAGCAAGTCATGAGCTTCAATCTTTCCGCAGTCGCCGTTCGCGAGCGGGCCGCGACTCTGTTCTTTATCATCTTGCTCGCTGCTGCGGGCGCCTACGGATTCTTCAAGCTCGGGCGGGCCGAAGACCCGTCCTTCACCATCAAGACCCTGACGGTCACCACGGTATGGCCGGGCGCGACGGCGCGTGAGATGCAGGACCAGGTCGCCGAAACCTTGGAAAAGCGGCTTCAAGAGTTGACCTGGTACGACCGGGTGGAGACGACCACGCGGCCGGGCTATGCGTACATGACCGTTACGCTGAAGGACAGCACGCCGCCATCGAGCGTGCAGGAAGAGTTCTATCAGGCCCGCAAGAAGCTCGGTGATGAAGCGCGCAAGCTGCCGGCCGGCGTGCTCGGCCCCTTCGTCAATGACGAATATTCGGACGTGAGCTTCGCACTCTACGCCCTCAAGGCGAAGGGCATGCCGATGCGTGAGCTCGCCAGGAAGGCCGAGGCGATCCGCCAGGACCTGCTGCATGTGCCCGGCGTCAAGAAGATCAACATCCTCGGCGAACGTCCCGAGCAGATCTTCGTCGAGTTCTCCTATCCCAAGCTGGCAACTCTCGGCGTGTCGGCACAGGATATCGTTGCCGCCTTGCAGCGGCAGAACACGGTGACCCCGGCAGGCTCGATCGACACAAAGGGGCCACAGGTGTTCATCCGCGTCGATGGCGGTTATGACAGCGTGCAGGCGATCGCCGACACGCCGATCGTTGCTGCGGGGCGAACCTTGAAGTTGTCCGACATCGCTGAGATCCGCCGCGGCTACGAGGATCCTCCCACCTACATCATCCGGCATCAGGGCGAGCCCACGATCATGCTCGCGGCTGTCATGCAGGAGGGCTGGAACGGCCTGGCGCTCGGCAAGGCGCTGGAAGAGCGGTCCGCGGCCCTGGCGCGGACGCTGCCGCTGGGGATGACGCTCGACAAGGTGACCGATCAGGCCGTCAACATCACCTCGGCGGTCGACGAATTCATGATCAAATTCGCCATGGCGCTGGCAGTGGTGCTGCTGGTCAGCCTGCTCAGCCTTGGCTGGCGCGTGGGAATCGTCGTGGCCGCCGCAGTCCCTCTGACGCTTGCGGTCGTGTTCCTCATCATGCTGGAAACGGGCCGGTTCTTCGACCGCATCACGCTCGGGGCTCTCATCCTCGCACTTGGACTTCTCGTGGACGACGCCATCATCGCCATCGAGGTGATGGTGGTGAAAATGGAAGAAGGCATGGATCGCATCAGCGCGGCGGCCTATGCATGGAGTCACACTGCGGCGCCGATGCTCTCGGGCACGCTCGTGACCATCGCAGGGTTTCTGCCGGTCGGTTTCGCGCGCTCGACTGCCGGCGAATACGCCGGCAACATCTTCTGGGTCGTGGGTTTCGCTCTCATCGTCTCCTGGATCGTCGCGGTGATCTTCACGCCTTATCTTGGCGTCAAGATGCTGCCTGCGATCAAGCCGATCGAGGGCGGTCACCTCGCGATCTACGATACGCCAAACTATCGGCGCCTGCGGCGGCTCATCACTTTCGCCGTGCGCCACAAGTTCCTGACCTGCGGCGTCGTGGTCATCGCTTTCGCGCTGTCCGGCCTCGGCATGGGCGCCGTCAAGCAGCAGTTCTTCCCGACCTCCGACCGCCCCGAGGTTCTGGTGGAGGTTCGCCTGCCGGAAGGCACCAGCATCGAGACGACCACCGCCACCGTCGAGAAGCTCGAACGCTGGCTGCATGATCAGGGCGAGGCGAAGATCGTCACCAGCTATGTCGGTCAGGGCGCGCCCCGCTTCTTCTTCGCGATGGCGCCAGAGCTCCCCGATCCAGCCTTTGCCAAGATCGTCGTGCTGACACCGGACGCCGAGGCGCGCGAGGCTTTGAAGCACCGGCTCCGGCAGGCGGTATCACAGGGCCTTGCCCGAGAAGCGTATGTGCGGGTCACCCAGCTCGTATTCGGACCTTACACGCCGTTCCCGGTGGAGTTTCGGGTGATGGGGCCCGATCCCGCGAAATTGTACGCGATCTCTGAAAAAGCCGTCGAGGTCATGCGTGGCGTTGCTGACGTGAGGCAGGCAAATCGCGACTGGGGCAATCGCACACCGGTGCTCCGCTTCATTCCGGATCAGGATCGGCTGAACCTGATCGGCCTCTCGCCAGCGGAGGTGGGCCGTCAGCTCCAGTTCCTCCTCACCGGCATCGCCGTGACGCAGGTCCGCGAGGACATTCGCAACGTCCCGATCGTCGCCCGCAGCGCCGGCGGCGAGCGACTGGATCCGACGCGGCTGGCCGACTTCTCGCTGATGAGCCGAGACGGCCGTGCGATTCCGCTCGACCAGATCGGCCATTCGGAAGTCCAGCTTGAAGAGCCGATCCTGAAGCGCCGCGATCGCACGCCTGCCATCACGATTCGTTCGGACATCAATGAGGCCACGCAGCCCCCCGAGGTCTCCAAGGACATCATGAAAGCCCTTCAGCCGCTGATCGCATCCCTTCCGGCCGGCTATCGCATCGAGACGGGTGGCTCGATCGAGGAGGCCACGAAGGCCAATGACGCGCTGGCGACCGTCTTCCCCGCCATGATTGCCGCAACGCTGATCGTCATCATGCTTCAGGTCAGATCCTTTTCGATGATGGCCCTCGTCGTGCTGACCGCACCGCTTGGTCTGGTCGGTGTCGTGCCCGCCTTGCTCATCTTCAACCAGCCCTTCGGATTCAACGCGATTTTGGGGCTGATCGGACTGGCGGGGATCCTGATGCGCAACACGCTGATCCTGACCGAACAGATCAAGGAGAACCGCGCAGCAGGTCTCGACGACTATCACGCCGTCATCGAGGCGACGGTGCAGCGGACGCGGCCCGTGATCCTGACCGCGCTTGCTGCCGTGCTGGCGTTCATCCCATTGACGCATTCCGTCTTCTGGGGATCGATGGCCTACACGCTGATCGGCGGCACTGCGGTCGGAACGGTCCTGATTCTGCTGTTCCTTCCCGCGCTTTATGCCGCGTGGATCCGGATCAATCCAACCGCAGATGATATCCACGATGTTGCGTGCGAGAAGCCGGAATTACGGCCGGCACTGGCTGCCGAGTAGGGCTGTGTCGATCCGATGAATCGTCCGCTCCGAAGGGGGATAGATTCCGACGAGGCCCGCGCGCGCATCCTCGGAGCGGCGGAGGAGCATTTCCGCCGCGTCGGTTACCACAGGAGGTCCGGTGGCCGATATCGTCGCTGACCTCGGCATGAGTCCGGCGAATAGCTACCGCTTCTTTCCATCCAGGGATGCAATCAACGCGTCCGTCTGTGCACGTCTCATGAACGAGTTCGCAGACCCTGCCTTGGCGATCGCACGCACGGAAGCGGCCCGGGCGGTCAGATCGGCGTTCATGTCCACCGTTTTTCACTTCTGTCGCTTCTTCTTTTTGGTCTCGAGCAGGGTTCGCATCGCGTCGGCCCACATCGCTACAAGTCGCTCGCGTGCTCCCGCAGAGCTTCGAAGGTTCTCGGAAATCGCGAGTCCTCTGATGAAATGGAGCGTCAGCGCGATGACGTCGTCGTAGGCCTCGGAATCCGTCCACTCGCCGAAGAGCTGGACATAAACGCGCTCGAGATCGTGTCGGGCACCGCGCTCTGCCGCCGTCAATGCCTGTTTCAAGGCAGCATCGGTGCGAGCCACCGCCCAGAGCTCCAACTCGGCGAGATAGGCTGGCTGGCGCGCAGCGAATGCAAGCGCCTCGACGGCAGCAACCAGAGTGTCAGCCGGCCCCGCGCCTGCGCGCCCCTGCGAGACGGCCTTCTCGTTCCGGCTGACAAGTTCGGCGACGCTCGCAGCCAAAAGAGAGGCGTGCGTGGGAAAGTGATGAAGAAGGGCGCCGCGGCTGACTTCTGCCCGATGCTGTACCGCGAGCGTTGTCGTGCCGGCGACGCCGAGGTCGATCAGGCAATCTACGGCGGCGTTCAGAATCCGCGATCGTGTGGTCTCGGCCGGTCCGTCGGGAGCTCCGGTCTTCGCTGGACTTGGCATTCTGTCCCTCAACAGTCAGTATTGACTGTAGCACGATAGTTGTTACAGTCAATGCTGACTGTTCATACATCCGCGAGGTTACGATGCCGAATTTCTCGAGTCTCAGTATCGCAGTCCGCGAGGACGCACCGAACATCGCCCGTCTCGTCCTCGACCGCCCGGGTCGGTTCAACGCCATCGACGACGCGATGCCCGAAGAGATCCGGGCGGCGGTCGAGTGGGCGGAGAAGAATGACGACGTGCACGTTGTCGTGATCGAAGGCGCAGGCAAGGGGTTCTGCGGCGGGTATGATCTCGTCGCCTATGCCGAGAGCGAGATCGAGCACCCGTGCCAGCAGGAGAGCGAGCCTTGGGACCCCATGGTCGATTACGCGTTCATGAAGAAGAATACCGAGAACTTCATGAGCTTGTGGAAGTGCTCCAAGCCGACCATCGCCAAGATTCACGGCGCGGCGGTCGCCGGGGGCAGCGATATCGCGCTCTGCTGCGACCTGATCGTGATGGCGGAGGATGCTCGGATCGGCTACATGCCGACGCGCGTATGGGGATGCCCTACCACCGCGATGTGGACGTTCAAGCTCGGACCTGCGCGCGCCAAGGAGATGATGTTCACCGGGAACATGATCGACGGCCGCAAGGCGGCGGAGTGGGGGCTGGCGAACGTCTGCGTTCCGGTGGAGCAACTCGAGGCCGAGACGCGAAAGCTCGCCGACCGGATTGCCGGCGTTCCGAAGAGTCACCTCGCCATGCACAAGATGGTCGTCAATCAGGTCATGCTGACCATGGGTCTCGAGCAGACGCAGTCGCTTGCGACACTGTTTGACGGCATCACGCGTCATAATCCTGAGGGCTTGTGGTTCAGGCGGTACGCGCAGAGGCACGGTTTCAAGGCGGCCATCGAATGGCGTGACAGCGGCCGCCCGATCCCGGAACGCGACGAGGCGCGCAGGTTGATTCGCGAAATGAAGGGTCGTGACTGACGCCGTCAGGAGCGCGAGCGACGTCGGCCCCATTCATCGAGGAACGTCCGGGAGAAACGAATGAGTATTAAGAACAGTACATCGGATGACGTGCAGGCCTATCGTGCGGTCGAGCGGATTTATCACTCGTATCTTACGGGTCTCATCCTTCATCTCTCGTCGCGCGCCGGGGCGGCTCGCGCGGCTGAGATCGTGTTCAGAATGTTTCGCCGCCAGCAAGCGACCCATTTCGTCGCGAGCCTCAAAAAGCTCGGTTTGGACGGGTTGCCCCATGCGGTCGCCAGCGCGCAGTACAACTACCTCGCCAATCAGGTTGGTGGCGTAAAGGTCGAATATGTCTATGAAAGCGACAAGAAGGCATGGATACGCTATCCGCCTCCTCGGTGGCTTTGGCATGGCACCGCGATCTGCGGAATTCCCTCGGAAGTCTCTCGCGGGATGCTCAGGGGATGGCACGGCAACAACGGCGTGGTTCTCGGTAACCCTCGCCTCGGCTTCGTCTGCACGGGACAGACCGTCGACGGGCAGCCTGGCCTGGAGGGATATTACCGGGAGTACGATCATGACCTTTCTCCGGAAGAGCGGCTGCAATTTTCGCCCGGAGAGCGATGCCCTCCATTCAGGCCAGAACTTGCGCCGCGCCTTCCCGAAACCAATTGGCCAGAAAGTCGCTTGAGAAAGGCCCTCCGCAATTACGCGATGGACTATATCACTTCGATCCTGCCTGAAGTGATGTCGGTGCTCGGACCGGCCGAGGGAGGTCACTTGGGAGGTTTAGCTGCTCGATTGATCGGCATGCACACGTTTGACGATGTTGCGTCCATGCTCGGTGGAGTGGACCGAGGTGTCGCAGGTTTTGCAACCGCACTTACGAGGCTGTTACGTGGCCAAGGCGATGACGCAGAGATGCATCTTGAAGGTAGCACGGCGATCGTAAGACAAACGACGTGGCGCCTCATGTCTGGCAGGGAGCAAATGTCTCCCGCCATATTCGATGCGTGGAATGAACTGTGGCTGGGCGCTGCACTGGCCCACGATCGTTTCATGCGCGTCACCCTGATCAGCCGCCGGGATGCCGGCGATCCGGTCTGGGCATGGGAGATTCGACAGGACCATTGAATGAAGTGACCTGAATCAACCAGCTTGTGGAAACGCGAGCGATCCTATAATCGGGTTGGGAGCGACCTTGAACAAATTCAATTGCATGATCCTCCCGTTTTTCATGCAGTTGCGATCGCAGGCGCGCGCTTTGAAGCAATGCGACGCGTCCGCGACATCGCAGCAAGTGAAAAGCCGTACCTCGCGCGTGATCAGTTGGTCCATCCTCGGAAAGCAAGCTGGTTCTCCAGGCTGCTGCTCCCGCTAAGCGGGGAGGTCAAGCAAGTCGCGCCTGCCACGAGGCCCCTGGATGCTCTCCGCGTTTCGCTCGCGCTCTTTCTGATATCGCTGGGCGTCATCGCCGCCGTGTGGTGGTGGTTGGGAACGCCAGTCCATCTGGTGCGCGCACCCATCGATCCAAACGACAAGGTCCAATGCATCTCATACGCCCCGTTCCGCAGCCATCAGACCTCGCTTTCGTCCGCGACGCAGGTATCGCGTGAGCAGATCGCGGAAGATCTCGCCCAGCTTGCGGAGATATCCGACTGTATCCGTACCTATGCGACCGATCTTGGCCTCGACCAAATCCCCGAACTTGCAGCCCGAGCGGGGCTGAAGGTCATCCAGGGCATTTTCCTCGACAAGGACCAGCAGAAGAATCGAACGCAGATCTCAACGGCGATACGCCTCGCCAGGGAGTATCCCGGGACCGTGATCGCGCTGGTGGTCGGCAACGAGACCTTGTTGCGCAAGGACATAACAGTGTCCGATCTCGCCGACACGATCCGCTCGGTCAAAGCGCAGGTCAGTGTCCCCGTGACCTATGCCGACGTCTGGGAATTCTGGCTGAGCAATCGTGAGCTCTACGATGCCGTCGACTTCGTCACGATTCACATCCTGCCATATTGGGAGAACGTGCCGATCCCGGCAGGTTCGGCTGCCACGCACGTCGACGCAATTCGCCGGCAGGTCGCGACGGCCTTTCCGGGCAAGGAAATCCTGATCGGCGAAATAGGCTGGCCGAGCCAGGGACGGATGCGGGAATCGGCGTTGCCGTCGCCCACCAATCAGGCCCGCGTGGTCTCCGAGATTCTCGACCTCGCCCGGCGCGAGAATTTCCGCGTCAACTTGTTCGAGGCCTACGACGAATCCTGGAAGCGAGAGATCGAGGGCACAATCGGCGGATCATGGGGCCTGTTCGGAGGCGAGCATCGCGTGCTCAAATATCCCGCCGGCATCCCCGTCAGTAACTTTCCGCTCTGGAAGCTGCAGATGAGCTGCGGAATTGCGCTGGCGACCCTGGTCTTCGCTGCGGCGTGGCTGACCTCGCGTCGTAAGCCGGGGAGCCATGGCCACGCTTCATGGTTTGGGGTCGCAATCTCGGCGACGACAGCCGGGATCCTGTTTGGCGTGGCCGCCCAAAAGGTGTTCTTCGAAAGTGTCGGAGCCGGCGGCTGGCTCCTGTGGAGCTCTCTTCTGATGGCTGCGACGGTTTCACCGGTACTTGGTGCCAACGCCCTCATGTCGGGGCGCCCACCGCCGAGCTTTCAGGAGTTGCTCGGTCCGAAAGGCTACCGGACGGAATCGATGGTCGTGACCATGCACGGATTGGCCTTAATCGTAACCGTCGTGATAGGTACGGCCACCGCAGTCGCGCTCGTGTTTGACCCGCGCAACATCGATTTTCCTTTTGCAGCACTCACCATGGCAGCGTTACCTTTCGCGGCGATGACACTGCTCAATCCGCCTGGGAAGGGAAGTCGTCCTGTGGCGGAATCGCTGTTTGCCGGCGTGCTCGTCGGAGCGGCGATCTATATAACCTTCAACGAAGGGACAGCGAACTGGCAGGCAATGTGGACTTGCGCCGCCTACCTCCTGCTTGCCGCGACGCTGTGGCGGGCCCGTGCCTGAGAATGGTACGACATGACTCGCCGCCGCGCGACCACCGCGCCAGGTGGTCTCGGCGGCCGGCCTGATCCGTCACGTCCTTGCGAACCTCGCGTAGGCCAGAGGACGTGTCAAAAACGCGGCGAGGAGACTACGCCGGCCCGGAATAGAGATCGGCAAAGCGTTCGCGCAAGAGGTTCTTCTGCACTTTTCCCATCGCGTTGCGGGGCAGACCCTCGACGAACACGACCCGCTTCGGCTGCTTGAATTTTGCCAATCGTCCCGACAGCGCGGCGAGAATGGCGCTTTCGTCGACCGATGAGCCCGGCGACCGAACCACCGCCGCGGTGACGCCCTCGCCAAAATCGGCGTGCGGCACGCCGACGACCGCGCTCTCGGAAACGCCCGGAATCGCGTCGATCTCGGTTTCGATCTCCTTGGGGTACACATTGAACCCGCCGGTGATGATGAGGTCCTTGCCGCGCCCGACGATGTGCAGATAACCATTCGCTTCGAGCTTGCCGAGATCGCCGGTGATGAAGAAGCCGTCGGCACGGAATTCGGCCGCGGTCTTTTCCGGCATGTTCCAGTAGCCCGCAAAGACGTTTGGCCCCTTCACCTCGATCATGCCGACCTCGCCGGCCTGCAGCACAGCGCCGGTCTCGGGATCGGTGACGCGAACCTCGACGGCGGGAAGCGGCCGGCCGACCGAGCCGGCAATGCGAGACCCCTCATAGGGATTGGAGGCGATCATCCCGGTCTCGGTCATGCCGTAGCGTTCCAGGACCGCGTGCCCGGTCCGCGCCTTCCAGGCCCGGTGCGTCTCGGCCAGAAGCGGCGCCGAGCCGGCGACGAAAAGCCTCATGTTGGCGGTGCTTCGCTCGTTCAGGTCAGTGCTCTCGAGCAGGCGGACATAGAAGGTCGGCACGCCCATCAGCACGGTGGCGCGCGCCATCGTGGCCAGAATGCGTTCGGCGTCGAACTTCTGCATGAATAGGATGCGCGCGCGTGCGGCGAAGCTGACGTTGCAGGCCACGAAGAGCCCGTGAACGTGATAAATCGGCAGGGCATGGATCAGCACGTCCTTGCTCGAATAACGCCACTCCTCGACGAGCGTCAGAGCGTTCGAAGAAAGGTTGCCGTGTGTCAGCATGGCTCCCTTCGAGCGGCCGGTCGTGCCGGACGTGTAGAGGATGGCTGCGAGATCGTCATTCGTCCTGGCGACGGTGTCAAATCGCGCCGGGAAGTCTGCCGCAGCATCGACGAGCGAACCCTTGCCGCGGTGATCGAGCGTCTCGACCCGGCCGCCCGCCTTGGCGGCGATGGCGCGCAAATCGGTCTCTTCCCTGGGATCACACACGATCAAAGTCGGCTGCGCGTCGCGGATGAAATACTCGGTTTCGGCCGGCGTATAGGCGGTGTTGAGCGGCAGATAGACCGCGCCGGCGCGCAGTGTTGCGAGATAGAGCGCAACGGCCTCGACGGATTTCTCCACCTTGATCGCGACGCGGTGGTTCGGGCCGATGCCGATACTGGCGAGGAAGTTTGCGAACCTGCCGCTCAGCGCAGCAAGTTCGGCATAGCTCAACGCTGCGCCGTCGTCCTTCTCGATGCAGATGGATTGGTCGGACTCCGCGCCGGCGAGCAGGCGGTCATACAGGTTCGAGGTCATGACGAGATCTTCCGTTGCGAGTTGGTGGGAGGACTGGGAACGAGGTCCCGCGATGACAGTTTCGCGCGAAGCGCCTTCTTCACCTTGTCGGAAGCGACGACCGTGCCGGCTTCCGCAAAAGCTTCGTGGTTCGCCTCGATGCGCTCGAGCGCGTAGAGATAGTTCACCATCAGCCCGTAGGACTGCTTCATGCCCTTGGCGGAGGCATCGCCGAGGAAATTGAGCCGCTCCAGGCGCGCGCCGTTGCCGAGATGGAAGCGGGCGACGGGGTCGACCGGCTTGCCTGACGGCAGCTTCGCCTTCAGGAAGTAATAGGCGGCGAGTGCTGTGATCGCCTCCTTCGCCTGCGCGATGTCGCCGCCGTCGTCGAGCGCGGCCAGCGCGCCTCGCGTCTCCTCATCGATCGCGGCGGAGGCCTCCGTCTTGAGCTCGCGCCGCACCCAGCCGGCAAAGCCGGGAACGGGCGACAGCGTGACGAAGGTCTTCAGGTTCGGCAGCTCGCGGGCGAGGTCCTGCACCACCTGCTTGATGAGGAAATTGCCGAACGAGACGCCGGCGAGACCCTTCTGCGTGTTCGAGATCGAGTAGAACACGGCCGTTGTCGCCTCATGCGCGGCAATCGCCTCGCGCGATTTGTCGAGCAATGGGCCGATCGCGCCGGGAATCTCCTTGGTAAGCGCGACCTCGACGAAGATCAGCGGCTCGTCGACCAGCTGCGGATGAAAGAATGCATAGCAGCGGCGATCCGGTGGCTCGAGCCGGTTGCGCAAATCGTCCCAGTCCTGGATGGCGTGGACGGCCTCATACTTGATGATCTTCTCGAGGATGTTGGCCGAGGTGGTCCAGTCGATCGGTCGCAGCACGAGAAAACCCCGGTTGAACCAGGACGAGAACAGATGGACGAAATCGTCGTCGACCGGCTGGAGCTCGGGATGCTCGCGCAGCAGCGCGAGCAGCACCTCGCGCATGCGCACCAGCGAGGCGGTCCCGCCGGGCGCGAGGTTGAGGCGCCGGATCAGCTCCTGCCGGCGCGGCTCTGCGGCGGCATGCAGTGCCTCGAGCTTGCTGCTGTCGCCGCCCTCCTTGCGCTGGTAGGCCGCGATCGCAAGTTCGATTGCGCGCCGATCCGGCCCGAACCGGTCGGCGAGGGAGGATAGAAATTTGAGCCGCTGCGGCTCGGCCGCGGCTTCGAACGCCGCGAGCAGCGATTGCGCGATCGCAACACCGGAGGCTTCGCCGCGACGCGACAGCAGCGCCTCGCCGAGGAGCTCGAGGTCGCGATCCTCGCCGACAGCGCGATCTGGCTTGATGCCGAGAACCGCACGGCTGCGTTGTGTCAACGTGTCGATCAGCCCTTGCAGGAATTCGGGCGCCGCAATGCGTCCGGACCGGATGTCGTTCAGCATGGTTCGGGCCTCCTCGGGTTATCGCGATGGCGGACCCATCACGAGGTTGGGCAGAAAGGTGGAGATCGACGGAACAAGGCAGAGCAGGACGACCGCGAACGCCATCAGCAGGACGAAGGGCAGCGTGCCCCAGATCACATCTCGCAACGGGATGTCGGGCGCGATATTCCTGATGACGAAGATGTTGAGGCCGACCGGCGGATGAATGAGGCCCATCTCCATCACGATCGTCATCACCACGCCGAACCAGATCAGGTCGAAGCCGGCGTCCTTGAGCGGCGGCAGGATGATCGGCGCGGTCATCAGGATGATCGAGACCGGCGGCAGGAAGAAGCCGAGCACCACGACCAGCACCAGGATCGCGCCCAGCAGCACCCATCGCGACAGCTGCATCGCGACGATCGCCTGCGCCGCCGCCTGGCTGATGTGGAGATAGCTCATCACGTAGGAGTAGAGTAGCGACATGCCGATGATCAGCATCAGCATGGTCGATTCCTTCAGTGTCGATTCCAGGATCGGACCGAGATCCCGTGGGCGCCACACGCCGTAGATCGAGGCGATCAGGACCAGTGCCAGGATGCCGCCGAGGCCGGCCGTTTCCGATGGCGTCGCATAGCCGCCATAGAGCGCGATCATGACGCCGCTGAGCAGCACGACGAAGGGCAGCACGCGCGGCAGCGCGCCGAACCGCATCGCCATGGTGAAGCGCTCGTTCGACAGGATCGGATGCTGCGCCGGATCGGCCGCATAAGCGCGTTGCGCCGCTTTGTATTCGGTCTTGAACCTCAGCACCGCGTAGGTTGCGAACAGCAGCACCAGGAGAAGGCCGGGCCCGATGCCGGCGAGGAAGAGGCGTCCGAGCGACTGCTCGGCCGCGACCGCGTAGAGGATCATGGTGATGGAGGGCGGCAGCAAGATGCCCAGCGTGCCGCCGGCGGCGATCACGCCCGCGGCAAAGCCGCCGGAATAGCCGCGCTTGCGCATCTCGGGGATGCCGGCAGAGCCGATCGCCGAGCAGGTGGCCGGCGACGATCCCGCCATCGCGGCGAACAGCGCGCAGGCAAACACATTGGCGATGCCGAGACCGCCGGGGATGCGCCCCATCCAGACATGCAGCGCGCTATAGAGATCCTGTCCCGCCTTCGACTTGCCGATCGCGGCGCCCTTCAGGATGAAGAGCGGGATCGCCAGCAGCGTGATCGAGGCCATTTCCTCGTAGACGTTCTGCGTCACCGTATCGAGCGATGCGGCGGGCATGAAGTAATACATGAAGATGACGGCGACCGCGCCGAGCGCCAGCGCAATCGGCATGCCCGAGGCCATGACGGCGAGGGTCGCACCACCGTACATCAGTCCGACGGCAAGCGTGCTCATTTGCTCCTCCATGCCTCAACGCTCGCGGCGAGCTGAAGCGCGATCTGCAGCGTCATCAGCGTCATGCCCAGCGACATCATGCTGTAGGGAATCCACAGCGGCGGGGCCCAGGTCGATCCGGACACCTGTCCGTCGACCCAGGCTTCGTGGAACAGCGTCCAGGACTTCCAGGCGAAGAAGCAGCAGAACAGCAGGCTCGCGGTGTCGACCACGAGCATGCGGATCGCATTGCCGCGCTTCGACAGATAGCCGGTGAGGGCCTCGATGCCGATATGGCCGCGCCCGGCCTGCACGAAGGCGGTCGACAGGAACGTGGCGCCGACCAGCAGGAACACCGCGGCCTCGTCCTGCCAATAGGTGGCCGCGTTGAAGAAGTAGCGCGCGCCCACGCTGTAGCTGAGGATCGTGCTCGCGACGATGAGCGCGATCGAGCAGAGCACGACGATCGTCCTGTTGAGCAGGGTCATCGCACGGCTGATCCGTCCCACCGGGGAGCCGGGTCGCGCCGTCATCACTGTGGCTGAATGACCGAGATCGATGCCGTGCGCGCTCATGAGCCCGCCTCCATGGCAAGCTTGATCAGGCGAGCGCAGTTCTCGTTCTTTCCCGCGTAGTCCTTCCAGGCCGTCTCGCGCGCAAGCTCGCGCCAGGCCTGAACCGTCTTGTCGTCGAGATCGTGCACCGTCGCGCCGGCGGCCTGATAGACCTTGGCCACGCGGACATCGTCCTCCACCGCCGCAGCGCGGCCGAACGCTTCGAGCTCGGCGCCGACCGAGACGATGATGTCGCGCTCCTCGCTCGACAGCCGATCGAATACCGCCTTCGACATCACCAGCGGCTCGAGCATGAACCAGTAGCTCTTGGCCCGCCCGGTCGTCAGATGCTTGGCGAGCTCCTCCAGGCGGAACGAGGTCAGGCTGGTGGACGAGGTGAGGGCGGCATCGCATGCGCCGGTCTGCATCGCCGCATAGAGTTCGTTGGAGGGAAGCGACAGCACCGAGGCGCCGGCAGCCTGCAGCACGAGATCCATCTCGCGCGAGCCGCCGCGGATCTTCATGCCCTTGGCATCGCCGACCTCGACCAGCGGACGCGCACGGCTGGCGACGCCGCCGGCCTGCCAGATCCAGGTGATGATGACGAGACCCTTGGCCGCGAGGAATTTACTGAACTCCTGGCCGATCGGCTTGTTCTTCCAGCCGAGGCCTTCGTCGTAACCGGTGACGAGGCCAGGCATCAGGCCGATGTTCAGCTCGGGAAGATCGCCGCCGGCGTAAGAGATCGGAATGAGGCTCATGTCGAGCGCGCCTTTGCGCATTGCCGAGACCTGCGCGTTGGTCTTCATCAGCGACGAGCCCGGATAGATCTCGGCGGTCATCGCACCTTTGCTGCGCTCCTGGATCAGTGCCGCGAAACGCCGGCAGAGCCGGTCGCGGAAATCGCCTTCGGTCGCGGTGCCACCCGGAAACTGGTGCGAGATCTTGAGGGCCGTGGCCGCACGCGCCTGTCCGAACCGGAGCAGGGCCGGGGCCGCGATCCCCAGGGCCAGGGCTTGGCGTCTTGAAATCCTCATTCCATACCTCCCGTTGCGAGATTGCATTTTTTATTTCTAGTCTTGCATACAATTTATGTATGAACTGCATGCTGTATGTTTTGTCAAGCATATGGTATGGAACTGTCGGATCGGGTGTATACAATGAGCCAGGCCTTCAGACTGAAGCAGTCGATCGAAGACGCTGTGATTGCAGGGGAATTTCAGCCCGGCGATCGCTTGGACGAAGCCTCGCTGGCGGAGCGATTCGGCGTATCGCGGACGCCGATCCGGGAGGCGCTGCTGCAGCTCGGGGCCGAAGGCTTCATCGATGTTCGCCCGCGACGCGGCGCCATCGTCAGCGTGCCGTCACCAACCCGGCTGTTCGAGATGTTCGAAACCATGGCCGAGATCGAAAGCGCCTGCGGACGCTTGGCCGCGCGCCGGCTGACGCCGGACAATGATGCGGCGATGGAAGCTGCGCATCGGGCCTGCGAGACGGCCGCGCGGAACGGCGACAGCGAGCAGTACTACGCCGACAACCGCAACTTTCACGAAGCGATCTACCGCGCCAGCCGCAACAGCTTCCTGGCCGATCAGGCCTTCGCCTTGCACAAGCGCTTGAGCGCCTATCGCCGTATCCAGCTTCGGGCGCGCAATCGGCTGCTGCAATCGCTGCAGGAGCATGCCGGCATTTTGGAAGCGATCCGTGCCGGCGACGAGCAATTGGCCGCGACCCGTCTTCACGACCACGTCCTGGTGCAAGGCGAACGGTTCTCGGACATGGTCCTCGGCCTTTCACCCGGCGGCCAATCTCCTGCCGAAAGCAGGAGGCAAACGGCGAAATAAACGTGCCGTTCGCATCTGGTCTGGGACGCAGACCGGTTGCCGTGCCGCGCGCCAGTTAGATGGCCCGCAGCCCTTCCTTGGGCATTTCCCGGATCAGCGCATCGATATCGCTCTGCTCGAGCGTCTCCTTCTCCAAAAGCTTCTTTGCGGCGCGGTCCAGGATCGGCCGGCGCGTGTTCAGGATGCCCTGGGTGCGTTGGAAGACCTGGTCGACAATGGCTTTCACCTCGCGGTCGACCGCGGCTGCAGTCTCTTCCGCATAGTCGCGCTCGCGCGCCGGATAGGGGCGGTCGGCGCCGGCGAGGAAGTTGCCGGGATCGCGCTCATAGGCGACGCCGCCCAATCTCTGGGACATGCCGTAGCGCGTCACCATGCTGCGGGCGATGTCGGTGACACGGCGCAGATCGTCGGCCGCACCCGTGGACAAATGACCGAACACGATCAGCTCCGCGGCGCGGCCGCCGAGCAGCACCGCCATCTTGTTCTCCAGCTCCTCCTTGGTCATCAGGAAGCGGTCTTCGATCGGTCGCTGAATGGTGTAGCCGAGCGCGCCGACACCGCGCGGGATGATCGAGACCTTGTGCACGGGATCGGTCCCCGGCAGCGAGAGCGCGACGAGGGCGTGCCCCATCTCGTGATAGGCGACGATCTCGCGTTCCCTGGTGTTGAGCAGGCGGTTGCGCTTTTCGAGCCCCGCGACCATGCGCTCGACCGCATTGTTGAAGTCAATCATGCTCACCGCGTCGGCCGCGCGACGTGTCGCCAGAAGCGCCGCTTCATTGACGAGATTGGCGAGGTCCGCGCCGGTGAAGCCCGGGGTGAGCGCCGCAACAGCATCTGCATCGACGCCATCAGCCAGCCGCACTTTCTTCATGTGCACTTTAAGGATTTCGATGCGGCCCTTCTTGTCGGGCCGATCAACCAGCACCTGCCGGTCGAAGCGGCCGGCCCGGAGCAGGGCGGGATCGAGGATTTCGGGCCGGTTGGTGGCGGCGAGGATGACGAGCCCCGAGCGCGAATCGAAGCCGTCGAGCTCGACGAGCAGCTGGTTGAGCGTCTGCTCCTTCTCATCGTGGCCGCCCGCGAAACCGCCGATGCCACGGGCGCGGCCAAGCGCGTCGAGCTCGTCGATGAAAATGATGGCGGGTGCCTTTTCGTGAGCCTGCTGGAATAAGTCCCGCACACGTGCGGCGCCGACGCCGACGAACATTTCGACGAACTCCGAACCCGAGATCGAGAAGAACGGCACTCTGGCCTCGCCGGCAACGGCCTTGGCCAGCAGGGTCTTGCCTGTGCCCGGCGGGCCGACCAGCAGCACGCCTTTCGGCATGCGGCCGCCGAGCCGGCCATAGTCGGTCGGGTTCTTCAGGAAATCGACGACCTCGCGAAGCTCGTCCTTGGCCTCGTCGACCCCGGCGACATCGGCAAAGGTGACCCCGGTGTTGGATTCGACATACACCTTGGCCTTGCTCTTGCCGATGGCCATCAGCCCGCCGCCGATGCCGCCGCCTTCCGCCAGGCGGCGGCCGATGTACCACCAGACGCCGAAGAACAGCAGCACGGGCATGGCCCACGACAAAAGGTCACGCAGAAACGTGCTCTCGATCTGGCCGGTGAATCGGACGTTGTATTTCTCCAGCTCTTGCGCAACGTCCTGATCGACGCGCGTCGTGACGAATTGTTTTTGGCCGCCAGGCAGCGGCTCCTTCAGCGTGCCCTGCAGGGTGCGGTCGGAGATGCCGACCGTTTCGACTTTGCCCTGGCGCAACAATTGCTGATATTCACTGTAGGGGATCACCGCGATCTGGTGTGCCGCGGAGATCAGATACTGGATCAAGAAGACCGCGAAGATCGCGGCGACAGCATATCCAAGATTGAAACGGATATTCTTGTTCATGCGAGATCCGATAGTCTTGCGCGGCCAGGCCGCGTCGAGGCGCATTTTTGCGCGCTCGTTCGGGCCCGGTACGCGTCCGGACCTGCATCATATTCCCAGAACTTTTGCTCCTGCCTTCTGTTCCTTGGCGTAGCACCGCGCTCGCAGTGAGAAGCGCCCCCCTGGAGGGGGCAGGCAATCGGCTGCCGCGGCGGGTGTCCAATTCCGCCCGTCGAAATGTCCGCCGCCCACACTCCTGGGCGGAGCAGAGATGTCTGGCTTGCGGTCACGGCCAGCCGCAGTAATTTGAGCGAAACATCAAAGGAAGGAATCCATGGGAGGAGTTTTGGAGGGCGTGCGTGTGCTCGATTTCGGGCGCTACATCGCCGGGCCCTATTGTGCGACCTTGCTGGCCGAGTTCGGGGCCGAGGTCATCCGCGTCGAGAAGCGCGACGGCAGCGAGGATCGTTTCGTGGCGCCGGTGGGCGAAGGCGGCGAGGGCGCGCTGTTCCTCCAGGTCAATCGCAACAAGAAGTGCATCACGCTTGATCCGATGAAGGTGGAAGGCCAGGAGGTGATGCGCCGCCTGATCGCGACTGCGGACGTCGTGGTCGCCAATCTGCCGCCGCAAACCCTGCGCGCGATGAAGCTCGATTACGCGTCGTTGAAGGCGATCAAGCCGGACATCATCCTGACCACGGCGACCGCGTTCGGCGGGCCGGGTCCCTGGTCCGATCGCGTCGGCTTCGACGGCGTCGGGCAGGTGATGTCGGGCTCGGTTTACATGACGGGCGCGGGCGATCCGCCGTATCGGGCCGCGGTGAACTGGGTCGATTTCGGCACCGCGCTGCACTGCGCGTTCGGCACGCTCGCCGCGCTGATCGAGCGCGGCAAATCCGGACGCGGGCAGATCGTCGAGGGCGCGCTGCTCGCAACCGCCCTGTCCTTCACCAATGCCACGCTGATCGAGCAGGCCGTCATCAACGTCAACCGCGTTCCGACCGGTAATCTCGGCCAGACCGCAGCACCGGCCGACATCTACCGCACCAAGGACGGCTGGGTGCTCTGCCAGGTCACCGGCCATCCACTGTTCAAGCGCTGGGCGAGGCTGATGGGTGAGGAGGAGCTTTGGCTGAATGATCCGCGCTTTGCCGACGACATCAGCCGCGGCAACAACGGCCGCATCATCAGCGAGCGGATGGCGCGCTGGTGCGCCGAGCGCACCACGCAGGAAGCCGTCGACGCGCTGGGCCAAGCGATGATTCCGACCGGCCCCGTGCTCTCACCGCAACAGGCGCTGGATCATCCGCACATCCGCGCCGCCGGCTTCATGCAGGACGTCGACTATCCGGGCCTGCCGAAACAGGCGCCGGTCGCCCGCGCCGCGGTGCGGCTGTCGGAAACGCCGGGCAAGGTCGCAACGCGCCCGCCGACGCTCGGCGAGCACACCGATCTCGTCCTCGCCGAGCTCGGCTACGACGAGGCGGCGATCGCAGCGCTTCGGCGAGGCGGCATCATCTAGCTATCATGTGCAAGCTCTGGGATGGCGGGGCGCTCAAAGCGAGCTGCCGCCGCAGATGACCAGCTGCTGTCCGGTGATGGCGGCGGCTTCCGCCGAGAGCAGGAAGGCGACTGCGCTAGCAACTTCCTCGGGGCGGATGTAACGGCCGAGTGGCGGCAGTTTTGGTGCAACATCAGCGCGCGAGGGATCCTTCAACATCGGCGTCTCGGTCGCAGCCGGCGCAACCACGTTGACCGTGACACCGCGCGGCGCAAGCTCCATTGCCCAGGAGCGTGCGAGTGCGATCAGCGCCGCCTTCGTCGCGGCATATTGCCCGCGGCCGGGCGCACCCGATGCGGTTCGGCTGCCGATGAAGACGATGCGCCCTCCCTCTGGCAGGCGCGGTGCCAGCGCGTCGGCGAGGCGCTCGGCAACCTCGACATGCAGCCGCCACATCGCCGCTCCCGCCTCGTGATCGAGCGATCCAAGGTGACCGACCCTCAGCATGCCCGCGGCATGAACCAGTGCAGTCGGCGCGATGCCCGCGACGGCGTCCGCGATGGCCTCGGCGTCGGCAAGGTCGAGCGACACATGATCGAAGGCCGGATGCTCGAACAGTCCGGGCCGCCGGCTGATCCCGGTGACGCGCCAGCCGTCGCGCAGCAGCCGTTCGACGATCGCAGCGCCGATCCCCGAACTGGCGCCCGTGACGAGAGCGTGAGGCCTCATGTCCATCATCTCAGTCCCGGGCGGCGCGCGTCACCCATGGTTCGGTCACGCGCACATATTTGATGGCGCGGCGGTGGAAGGTGAACGCCATGTGGAGCGCGCCGTCGGCGGTCTGCTTGACGGAGGGGTAGGATAGCTCGCGATTGCTTTGCTCGCGCGAATTGTTGGTCATGCAATAGCCGTCGCCGGTCTCGACGTTGCGCCTGGTCCAGCTCCGTCCACCGTCGGCCGAGACCGCCAGCGTCATCGGTGCCCGCGGCGCGCCCCAGAATGCGGTGCGTCCGTTCGCCGTGCTGCCGTCGGCGGCAAGAACCGGTGGCAGATCATCTTCGATTTCGTCATAGAGCGAGAGCCGACGCCCGGTTGCGTCATTGGCGCTCGAGTCGTTGAACACGAGTGCGAGATGGCCGTTCACGAGCCGCGTAAACTGGATAGATGAGTTGTTGTTGGGAAGCGCGGTCGCAACCGGCGCCGACCAGGTGCGGCCGTGGTCCGCGGACCTGCTCTGATAGATGCTGTCCGCCCAGCGGCTGCGATAGAGCGCGAGCAGCGAGCCGTCGTCGAGGCGCGCGATGCACATATGCACGCAGCCACGGCTGCCGGGGACGTCGACGTCCCGCCAGGTCGCGCCGGCATCCGACGAGATCTTCACCGCGCTGGTGTCCTCGTCGCCGTTCCATTTCCGGCCCGGCGTGCTGTGGCAATAGAACACGGGCAGCAGCCAGTCGCCATTGTCGAGCACGACGACCGGCTGACGGATGAAGGCGCCGCGGCCGCGCTGCTCCGGGAACAGCGTCTCGATCGGGCCCCAGCTCTTGCCATTGTCACGCGAGAGGCGGCGGCGGATCAGCGCGGTGTCCTGGTTTCCGGCGAGCTGAGCCGTCCACATCAGCCACAGCGTGCCATCGGGAGAGGGAAACAGCACCGGATTCTGCTCCGAACGTCCCGTGTCATCGGAGAGCTTTTCGGCAGGCGACCACCGCGTCGCGCCTCGGGATAGGCGTGAAAAATAGATGGAGATATCCGACATACCCTCCTGCGTGCCGCCGAACCAGACGCAAGCCAGATCGCCGCCCGCGAGCGGCATGAGATTGGCGGCGTGGTTCTGCACGCAAGGCGAGGGAATGAAGGCGTCGAACCGCTCGGGATCATCGGCCACCGGGCGGACGACGCCATCGGCGACGATCTCCATGTCGGGGATCATGTCGAGGTCCTTTCCATCAGAGCGTTGGGTTGCGCCGCCGGGGCGGTGGGCGAGCGGCCCAGCACCAGGCGCTCGATCGCCATCACGATCAACGGCGTCACGGCGGCGACGTACATGTTGTCGATGCCGAACGGGTTGCCCAGCAGGTACCAGGCCGTGGTCGACACCGCCGCGCCGATCAGCCCGGCCGTGGCGCCCCGGTTGCTGGCAAACAGCGGCAGATAGAAGCCCATCATCGCCACCATCGTGATCGACAGGCGCAGGGCGCGCGTGAAGAAGGACAGCTTGAGGATCTCCGGAACGAAGAAGACGAACACCAGCGGCACGATGCCGATCAGCACCGAGAACACGCGGGTCATCTTCAGCTCGCGCTCCGGCGTCGGCTTCCAGTATGGAACGTAGAAGTCGCGCACCACGAGCGAGGCGATCGCGAGCGCCACCGTGCAGACGCTGACGAAGATCGAGGCGACGAGCGAGGTGGTCACGAAGGCCGAGGCCAGCGGCGGCATCTTCTCGAGGAACACCGGCAGGGCGTAGAGGCTGTTCATGTCGGGATAGAGGAATTTCGCGGCGACACCGATCAGTGCGAGGAGGATGCCGAGCGGCAGGCAGAACGCGGCGGCATAGAAGGTCGCCTTGCGGGCGTCGTCGGCGCTCGGCGTCGAGGAGATCGCCTGGACGATGAACTGCGTCGAGAAGATCGCGCCGACCGTGCCGAAGGTCCAGGCGAAGATGGTCGCAAAGCCGATCTTGCCGTCCCAGCTGAAATAGTGGGCGGGCAGCTTGGCCTGCATCGGCGCAATCCCGCCGGTCAGCGACATCGCCACCGCAAAGATGATGAGGATGCCGACGACCTTGATGGCACTGTGCAGGATCGTCACCCAGGCGACGCCCTTCAAGCCGCCGAATACGTAGTAGAAGGTGCTGACCAATGCGATGATGCACATCGCGACGGGCAGGCTGACATGGAGCGCAGTGGCGATCGCGGCCGCCCCGCTGACGTAATTGCCGACGTTCACCAGCAGCAGGGCGTAGATCATGATCACCGATACCGTGAGCATGGTCGACTTGCCGTATTTCTGCGCGATCGCGGCCGAGATGGTGTATTCGCCGGAATTGTAGAGCTTCTTCACCATCAACAGCCCGAACAGCAAGAAGCCGATCGAGGCGCCGAGCACGGCCCAGCCTGCCGCGATGCCCGATTGGAAGGCCTCCTGCGCCGTGCCGACGGTCGACTTGGCCCCTACGAATTCCGACATCATCAGCACGCCGACCACGATGGCCGGCATTGCGCGCGCGCCGGTCATGAACTGGTCGCTGGTCCGGCTGCGCAGCTTGAGCGTGAGCCAGGAGGTAAAGGCGATGTAGGCGACAATCATCGTGACGATGAGCGTGCTCTCGCCGGTGAGGATGGCTTGCATCGTTGACGTTTCCTCTGGTGACGCGGACGCGGTGTTGTGAGCCCGCTCTGCCCGATTGGATGGTGTTCGGAATGCGAACAATTGTTCTCAGCGTCCATTAGACCTTTCCGGACATCATGCGTCAAGCGCGCTGAGGCGGCTGCCCGGGAGGCGTGCGATCAGCGGGGTTCCGTTTGTTTGGTTGGGGGACGGCCGAGATGCGCGGGGAGCCGGCGCTCGCGCGCTACAGCAATTGCTTCAGCGCCTTTGCATCGGCCGGCGCTGCGCTCTTCTGGTCATTGTCGAAATAGACGTAGACGTCGCAGCCCTGCCGCTTCCATGATTTGATGCGCTTGGCCCATTGCGTCAGCATGGCCTTGGTGTAGTGCCCGTGATAACGCCCGCTCGGCCCGTGTCCGCGCACATAGACGAAATCCGCCGTACGCTTCCATGGTGCCGGCGCATCGTGATGATCGGACAGGCACAGCGAGATGTTCTCGTCGGCCAGCATCCGCAGGATGCGCGGCTGATACCAGCTCGGATGCCGGAATTCGAAACTGTAGCGCCGCCTCCGTGACAACAGCTTGAAGAAGGACGCCAGCCGGTCCGCGTTCGCCTCGAATTGCGGCGGCAGCTGGAACAGGATCGGGCCGGCCTTGCCGCCGAGCCGCGAGATGCGGTCCTCCAGCAGTTCGAGGCTGTTGACGGAGCGGTCCGACAGACGCTTCCAGTGCGTGATGAATTTGGATGCCTTCCAGGCGAAGACGAAGTCGCGGCCGGTCTGCTCGCGCCATCCTTTCACCGCCTCCGGGGTCGGTGTGCGGTAGAACACGCCGTTCAGCTCGGTGGTATCGAACTGCCCGGAGTAGTAGCGCAGCTGCTGCTTCAGCGTCACGTCCTCGGGAAAGAACGGGCCTCGCCAGGAGGCATAGTGCCAGCCGGAGGTTCCGATCAGAACGCGCGCCATCGCTCACGTGCCATCCGTTGCCATTTGCCAGAGGGAACGTCCGTGCGGCCGATACGTTGCTCGTGAGGATCAACGCAGGACCGGAACCGATGTACGCGCTGTTCGAAGGCAACAAGCAGATCGGCAATCCCTTTCCAACCGAGAAGGAGGTGTGGGAAGCCGCCTTGATCGAGGGCCTCGTGACCGACGTCCCGGTCGCCGACGAGGAGGGCGGCCACCTGTTGCCCGCCGGATATCACGTCGAGCGGGTGGACGAGGTTTGCGAGCCGCGACCGGATTGGAAGCTGCCGCGGGAAATCTCGTGAGCTAGGGCGTGTACTCATAAAGGCACAGATGTCGGCTTTGGGTCCAAGCAGAAGTTTTCTGCTCAATCGGAATATTGGACCCTGAACGACATGGCGTTCTCGTCACTGCTGTCGCGTCTATGAGTACGCTGACGTAATCAGATCGGCAGATGAAGCTTGAGCTTTGTCAGTCGGCGAAGTAGCGGACTATCTTTGCGATCGAGATATTTCTTGAACACGATGTCTTTCGTTTCCGATTGTCTTAGGGTTTTCTCCACAATAGCTGCAGCGTAGTTCCAGTATTCTTGGCCGTTCTCCGCATAGCCCTCGGACAGTGACTTAGCGAGAATTTCAAGATAGATGCTGTTGACTGCCTTTACCCACAGTTCCTTCGCCGTCGAATGATCAAGCATTGATCCAGGCCGCTGATACCACATAATCCAATAGTCTTCCTCATCTCGAGCCCAATCGTGCCGAGTGTGGCTCGGGTCAAGGCTCGGAGAGCGACAGACCATGGGCTCGTCGATCGCTCGATCGAAGAAGCAGTAGCAGTCCAATTTGTAGTACCACGCAACTCTCAAGAATTTTCGAATTTCATTTAGATCGTCGCGATCTTGCATCGGTAGGGATTTTGAGCCTGATTTTTGGCCTTCCAGTTCCGATACTATTTTCTCGATCTTGGCTTTTAGAAATCTCTCAACCTCAAAAACCATCCCTTGATATTTCGGGAATAGCTCCTCGAGAATCTTCATGATCTCATCGAAGAATGCATGCGCAATATCGCCACTACGCCAGCACTGTTGTACCGCAATATAGTTTCCGTAGATCAGTTTGCTGGAGTGGTCGTAAGTAAAAAATCCAAGACCAATAGCTCGATCAGCAAGACACAAAATGAAATAGCGAGAGTCAAGTGTGTATGAAAGCTCTGTTTTTCCAGATAGTACGAAACGCCTTTTCTGCCCGAGATCAGTGCGCAAGACCCAACGAATAATATCGTCGCGATCGTCTTGTTCGATTTCTGGGAAGATATCTTCATACAGATCGAACACACCCGTATCGTCGAATGTCGCTACGTCATTGAAGTCGAGTCTCGTTACGAGCACATGTGGTTTCATTAAAGAAACGAGCTTGTCATCGCTGTCCGCGATTGGACTGGCGTGCTTATCCAAGCCACGGATGTCCGATAGGCTAAACGGTTCAGCCAATTTCCCGGTGTCAAAATCTCGCGTGGCGAAATGAATTGGACGCCCTTCTCTTTGCCAGCTGCGCCCACCTGCCGCATAGAGCGGAATGATGATCGGTCGGTAGCCGCTGTTTCGCTGCTGCAGCGACACAGCTAAACCCAACTCGCGTTGAACCCACTCCGATTTGATCGAGTAATCACTGACCACGAGAATAAAAAAACTGCACTCTTGGATTTTGTCTCTTAATACGCTCATTCGATCTCCGAAGTGGAGACCGTGGCTGTATTGAAACGCCGAAAAGCCAGCATTCGTTAGCAGCATTTCGTAGTACTGAGCCTCATCATTATTTTCCGCACTATGGGAGATGAAAGTTGAAATCTGCTTTTGAGCGCCAACGACAAACCTCATCTGCCACTCCAAAAAAATAGTTGCCAAATACGGGAACTCTACTTCATATGCAGCTTCTGAGAAAGGGTCTAGCGTGTTGACAATATTCCCATTCCGCCGGTCACGCCTAAACGCTAAATCGCCAGCGAACTGATTGCGGGGTCCACAGCGATATTCATCGCGCCAGGATTGGCACAATGTCTCTTCTTGGGCCCTTCTCGGACCTCGTGCAATGTCCGCTCCTGCGCCGCTATTGGGGGATAAGCGGACATCCCCGGATTTAGGAGTACACGCCCTAGTTCGAGGCCAGCGCCGTCTTGGCGACCTCCGCCATCCAGTTCGACGCCACCGGCAGGATCGCGTCGTTGAAATCGTAGCGCGGGCCGTGCAGCTCGGCGCCTTCGCGCAACTCGCCATTGCCGATCCAAACGAAGGCGCCCGGCCGCTGCTGCAGATAGTGGGCAAAATCCTCGCCGGCCATGCTGGGCGCAAGGTCGCGCCGCACGGGCGCCTGCACCTTCTCCGCGGCGATGCGCGCGAGCTCCGCCTCGGCCGGCGTATTGATCACGACGCCGACGCCCATGACGATCTCGGGCGTGACCTTGACGCCAAAGCTGGTCGCTATTCCGGCGCAGGTACGCTCGATGCCGTCGAGGATGGTGCCCTTGACCGCCTCGCGGTGGTACCGCAGCGTGCCGCGGATGGTGACGCGTCCGGCGATCTGGTTCGGCGCGGTACCGCCTTCGATCGTGCACAGCGACAGCACGGCAGTGTCGAGCGGATCGACGCCGCGCGAGGTGACCGATTGCAGCGCCACGATCAAGTGCCCGGCCGCCACCACCGGATCGCGCGTCAGATGCGGCATGCCGGCGTGGCCGGCATGACCCTCGATGGTGATGGTGATGCGCCCGCCGGAGGCCATGACGACGCCGTCATGGACCGCGATGGTACCGGCGGCAAGGCCGGGCCAATTGTGAAAGCCGAATATCCGTTCCATCGGAAAACGGTCGAACAGCCCCGCCGCGACCATCGCGCGCGAGCCGCCAAATCCTTCCTCGGCCGGCTGGAAGATGAAATCGACCGTGCCGCTCCAGTCGGTGTCGGCGGCGAGCAGCGCTGCTGCGCCGAGCAGCGAGGCGGTGTGGCCGTCATGGCCGCAGGCATGCATCACGCCTGATGTCTTTGAAGCGTAGGCTAGGCCGGTGTCCTCGGTGATCGGCAGCGCATCCATATCGGCGCGCAGGCCGACCCGGCTTTGTGCGTGCCCGCGCGTCAAGGTCGCGACGATGCCATGCCCGCCGATGCCAGCCTCAAAGGGAATGCCGAGCTCGGTGAGCCTGTCCTGCACGAAGGCGGCGGTGGCTTTTTCCTGGAGCGACAATTCGGGGTGGGCATGCAGGTGCCGGCGCCACGCGGTCAGTTTCTGGTGGAGTTCGGGGGGCAAGGTGGAGTCTTTCGCAAGGGTTGGTTGCCGACACCATAACGGATTGTCGGGCCGACGCATCCTGCGAAGGGGAATGGCTCGCGTGCAGCAATGTCGTTCGGTGCAAGCCCCGGAGAAGGTGCGCTCCCTCCCCCGCTTGCGGGGGGAGGGGTGGGGAGAGGGTTGTCTCCGCAGTGAGATTCCTCAAGAGGAAAGAACCCTCACCCGGCCCTTCGCGCCGACCTCTCCCGCAAGCGGGAGAGGTGAGCCCGCTAGCCCGCCAGCTTCGCCAGCCCCTTCCAGTCAAAACCGATGCCATGCCCGGGCCGATCAGGCGCCAGCGCAAGCCCGTCCTTCAGCACCAGGGGATGCTCGATATATTTGTCGAGCCCGAAGCCGTGCGCCTCCAGATAGGAGCGGTTCGGGCAGGCCGCGAGCAGATGCACGGTGATGTCGTGCGCGCCGTGGCTGGTGACCGGCAGGTTGAACGCCTCCGCCAGCCGCGCGATCTTCATGAACGCGCTGACGCCGCCGCAATTGGTGACGTCGGGCTCCGGATAGGACACCGCGCCGGATGCGATGTAGTTCTTGAACTCCCACAGCGAGCGCAGGTTCTCGCCCGCCGCGATCGGCACGCCGCCAGCCTGCATGATGCGCGCGTGGCCTGCGACGTCGTCGGGAATGATCGGCTCCTCCAGCCAGGTGAGGTCATAGGGAACGAAAGCACGCGCGGCCCGGATCGCCTCCTCGACGGTCCATTTCATGTTCGCATCCGCCATCAGCGGAAATCCGTCGCCGAGATGCTGTCGCATCGCGGAGACCTTTGCGACGTCGGATTTGAGATCGGGCCGGCCGACCTTCATCTTGATGGCGCGAAATCCCTTGGCAAGGTTGCCGTCAGTCTGCTTGAGCAGCGCATCGACGGAGAGATCGAGGTCGATGCCGCCGGCATAGCACGGCACGTGCGCATCGAAGCCGCCGAGCAGGCGGTACAGCGGCAGCTTGGCGCGCCGCGCCTTCAAATCCCACAGCGCGATGTCGAGCGCCGAGAGCGCCAGCACCGCCGGCCCGCCGCGGCCGCCATAATGCAGCCCCCACCAGACGTGATGCCAGATCGCCTCGGTGTCGTCGGCCTCGCGCCCTTCGACCAGCGGCGGGATCTCGCGCTTGAGAATGTCGGCTGTCGCTCCGCCATTTCGGCCGACCGTATAGGTGTAGCCGACGCCCTCGGCGCCATCGGCATCACGGATGCGACAGGTGATCAGCTCGAACGCGGCGATCTCGCCATGGGTGGAGTCGGAGAGCGTAATGGGGAGGGGGATCCGGTAGAGTCCGGTCTCGGTCGTTGCGATGCGCGCCATGGTTCCTTCCTGCTTTTTTCTTGCAGGCTAGGACGATGCGCACCGCCCGGCAAGCGCGCATCGCGCAAGGCTACTCACCGCATCGTCGCGAGTTGCAGTGCCAGCGCACAGGCGCGGTCGTATTCGTCGAGATTGATCCATTCGTCGACCGTATGCGCCTCGTTCTGGCCCGCACCGAAAGTCACGGTCGGAATACCGTGACGGACCATCCAGTTGGCATCGAGACCGCCATTGGCGGCGCGCACGTTTGGGGTTCCGCCCACTGCAGAGACCGCCTCGATCGCGCGTTTGACCACGGGGAGGCTCTCTTTCATGCGGAACGGATAATAGTCGGTCTCGGCCTTGAACTTGATTTTGCCGGACTTGCCTTGCGCGTTGATCACCTTCTTCGCCGCCTTCTCGAACGCGGCCTTGTAGGCCTTGGTGATCTCCTTGAAGAACTTTCCGTCATGGCTGCGGCATTCGCCGCGCACATGGACGTAGTCGGTGACGACGTTGGTAGCATCGCCCGCGGGGCGGCCCTCGCCGCCGGTGACCGGGCCGACATTGCTGGTGCCTTGCTTCTTGCCCTTCACCACCTTGCCGAACCAGCCGCCTTTCTTCACATCCGCAAGCGCGAGCGCCATGATCATGGTCGCGGAGATGCCGCGCTCCGGCGCGACGCCGGCATGCGAGGCGCGGCCGAAGATCTCGACGGTCCAGCGATCTGCGCCGACCGCGCCGATCACGACATTGGAGGCCGAGCCGCCGTCATAATTGAAGGCCATCACCGGCGCGCCGAGCTCCTCCAGCTTGACATGGCGCGCGCCGTAGAGCCCGCTCTCCTCGCGCACGCAGAACAGCAGCGTGATCGGCGGATGATCGAGCTTCTGCTTTTCGAGCTCGGCGGCCAGCGTCACCAGCACGCCGCAGCCGCAGCGATTGTCGCCGCCGAGGGCGGTTTTGGCCTCGTTGACGATCTTGCGCCCGGATTTCTTCGGCTTGGCACCGGCACACAGCGGCACGGTGTCCATGTGGGTCATGAACATGATACGCGGCTGGTTGTGCAGCGCGCCGCGGCCGGGCAGGTCGACCATCAGGTTGCCGGTCTCGGTCGGCACCGGAATGCGCGTGTTGGCATCGTCGAGCCGGATCGCCTTCGCCGGCACGCCCGCTTCCTTCAGCGCGGCGGCAATCTCACGCCCGATCGCCGCCTCCTGTCCGGTCACGCCCTCGACCGAGAGAAAGCGCATGAGACGATCGGTGGCGGCTTTGGTGTCGACGGGCATGAATGATTCCTTTGGCGGGCGGGGCGCGTCATCCTATGAGCTCGGCGAGGTGTAAGCCAAGAAGATCAGCACACCGAGCGCCAGCATGGCAGCCATGAACAGCAGCACCGCCGGCAGTCCTGCGAGCGCCGCCACCGCACCGGTGACCGACTGCATCAAGGCCGCGCCGAGGAAGAAGGCGAGATTGATGGCCGCGAGCGCTTTGCCCGCGGTTTGTGCGTCGACCAGCTGCCGCGACATGCCGAACAGCAGCGGCTGGGCGGAGGTCGCAAGGCCAATCAGCACGAACAGCACCAGATCGAATTGCGGCGGCATCACGGGCACGCCGAACAGCGTGGAGACCGCGTAATGCGGTGCGCCCAACGCCATCAACGCCAGCAGCACCGCCCCGGCGAGATGCGAGCCCGCCACCAGCGCGCGGCGGCGGCCGAGCCTGCGGTCGATCATGCCGATGCACAGCGGGCCTGCGATCATCGCCAGTGTGAACGCGCCGAGCTGGTTGCCGGCTTCGACCCGCGACAAGCCCTTGACCTGCATCAGCCACGGCCCGCCCCACAGGCCGCGCAGCACCAGCGAGGTTGCCAGCGACACCAGCGCCAGCGCGATCAGGCCGCGCAAGGGGCGGGAGAGGCCGAGCCTGAGCACCTCGATCATCTGCGCCAGCGGCGAGGATTCGTCCTTGTGCTCGGCCGGCTGGTTCGGCACCAGCGCAAACACCGCGAGCGCCACCACGACGCCGCCGATTGCGGAAATCCAGAACCCCGCGCGCCAGCCCCAATTGTCGACCACGAAGGCGAGCGGGCTCGCCGACAGCAGCATGCCGATATTGCCGATCGAGAGGATCGCGCCCGACCACAGCCCGAAGCGGCCCGGCGACAATTGCTTGGCCGCCAGCGTCATCGGGCACATCAGCATGCCCGAGGTGGCAATGCCCAGCAGCAGCTGCCCGACGGCAAAGCTTTCCGGTCCCGTCGCAAACCCGGATGCCACCGCGCCGAACACGGTCCCGGCGAGCAGGCTCAGCGACACCGGCCGCACGCCGAACCGGTCCATCGCCGCGCCGACCGGGATCTGCGCCGCCGCAAAGGCGAAATGATAGATCGACGTGAGGCTCGCCAGCGCCTGCGGCTCGATGTGGAAATCCGCCGCCATCAGGTCGAGGCTCACGGCCGGAATGGTGCGCAGCAAGGTCGAGAGCATGTGGCCGCAGGCGAGCGCGAGCAGCGCAAAGATCAGCGCGCGGGTGGCGATGCCCGCGTGGTTGGCGGCCGTGGTCATGAGCGTTCCGTCCGAGGAGTCTTGTGCGGGGTTACATGATCGAGGGGGCGGGTGGCAACCTCAGCAGGCCCAGAGCTGCGATGCGGAGGCGTGAAGGCGCAGTCACAGCCTGAACGACGCGCTCATCGATGGCGCGCGGTGGGTGCAGACAGAAGCATCGTCAGTCGATAGTCGGGCCAGCCCGCGAGAGACAGCGACACCTGCTGATAGTGCAGCAGTCCCATGGTCGGATGATTGAACGCGCGTTCGCCCCCTTCGCGGGCCAAAACCCCCTGTGTCTCCCAGCAGCGCGCGAAGTCGGAGCTTCCAATTCTCAGTTCATCCACGAGCCGGCGGATATCCGGATCGTCGGAATAGCCTGTCACCGCGGCGCGGAACTCTGCGACGACGCGATGCGCACGGGACGTCCAGTCGAGGATGAGGGCTCGCGCCTCGGGCCTGAGGAAGATGTAGCGCAGGAGGTTCTTTTCGCCGTCTGTATCGAGCCATCCCGCAAACAGCCGGGACGCTTTCGCATTCCAGCGACGCGCACTCCATGCGCGGTCGAGGATGTAGGCGGGACCATTGATCGCGTCGACGCAGGCGAGCACCCGATCGGGTGGATCGTCCCTGCTGCCCGGCCGCTCGGGATCGCGCTTGCCCGCAACCTCGAACAGATAGCTGCGCTCGGCGCGTGACAGGCGCAATCCGCGGGCGAGGCGCGCCAGTGTCGCGGCGGAGACGGACACGTCGCGCCCCTGCTCGATCCAGGTGTACCAGGTGACGCTCACTCCGCACAGCTGAGCGACCTCCTCGCGCCGGAGGCCGGGGGTGCGCCGGCGTGGTCCGGCGGCGAGACCGAATTCCACCGGAGACTGGCGCTGGCGGAGCGCTCGCAGGAATGTGCTGAGCGAAAGAGCCGGGGCGATCGCGGCATGTCGTTTCATGGTGGTATTTATACCAGCATAATATGTGTGCTTAAACGGGCGTCTCTGGCGGGCTAGTCCTACCTCGACTTCGTCGCTGCGCAAAGGACGGACGGGCATGGGCAAGCAATTCGCTGGGATCGAACCGGAGCACGCGGCTTTCATCGAGCGGCAGAAGATCTTCTTCGTCGCCAGTGCGCCGCCGAAGGGGCGCATCAACGTTTCTCCCAAGGGCCTGTCATCATTCCGGGTGCTCGGAGAGAATGACGTCGCCTATCTCGATTGCACCGGCAGCGGCACCGAGACCCGCGCGCACCTGATCGCCTCGCACGACAAGCGGTTGACCATCATGTTTTGCGCCTTCGAGGGCCCTCCGATGATCCTGCGGCTCTATGGCCAGGGTCGATCGCTCATGCGCGGCACGCCGGAATATGCCGATCTCGTTCCGAAGTTCGAGGAAGTTGCAGGCGCCCGCCAGATCGTACGTCTCTCGGTTGACCTCGTGCAGACGTCGTGCGGCATGGGCGTGCCGCTGTTCGACTACAAGCAGGAGCGTGGCAGCCTCGTGCGCTACTGGACGGCGCAGGGCATCAACAACTTACGAAAATACTGGGGCCTGAAGAACATGAAGAGCATCGACGGCCTGCCGACCGAGTTTGCCCCTGACAGCATGGCTCCGCCAGTCTGACGGAGCAGGATTGCGTACCATAGCGCCCGGACTTAGCGGCGACAGCAGCCTGGCGGGAAATGCGCCTATCGAGCTCAGTCCGACTTCATCTCGACCAACCGCTTCTGGGTCTCGCGCAGCAACAGCATGAGCACCGCGATCATGCTGACGAGAGGATTCTTGTGAAGGTCGGGCTTTGCGCTGGCGAGCTCGCAAATCAAGCACGATCAATTCCGAGCGCACGGATCTTGTTGGCGAAGACATCAACGGAGATGCGTACTCGCGTTTTCGCAGCGAGCAAACATGACGGTTTGTACAGAATGTCGCACGCAATCGTTATTTTGAGGCCGAGATTTTGTCCGCGATACTTTCCGTTCAAAGCTGCAGGTACATGTGAAAGCGGGCACGAAGAGTTAGATGGCGATCAATCTGACAAGGCGACCGAAGCTCAGCGCTGCGCTGTTTGGAATCCTTGCACTAGCCGTGGCGGCCTTTGGCTTGTGGTATGAGCTCCTCGGGAGCGTCAAGCCCGTCGAAGCGGCTGCCCAAAGCGCTTCCAGTCAGGCTCCTGTCAGGATTCCCGTGACCTCGTTCGAGGTGAAGAGGGCCGACTTTCCCGTGCACGTCTACGGTCTTGGAGTCGTCTCCCCGTTCAAGACGGTAACGGTCAGGAGCCGCGTCGACGGTCAGATCACGAAGGTATTCTTCAAGCAGGGGCAGATGGTGAAGGAGGGCGATCCGCTTCTTCAGATCGATCAGCGTCCCTTTACCGCGGCCCTGGAGCAGGCGGTAGCGAAGAAGGCACAGGACGAGGCCAGCCTGAAGAACGATCAGTTGAACCTGCAGCGCTACCAGACGCTTGCGAAACAGCAGTTCGAGACCCAGCAAAATCTCGACACCCAGCAGGCGCTGGTCGATCAGATGACCGCGCAGGTGAAGGGTGATCAGGCCGCCATCGACAACGCACAGACCAATCTCGGTTACACCTCGATCAAGGCGCCGATCAGCGGACGAATGGGCTTCCGGCTGGTCGATCCCGGCAACATCGTGCATGCCGCCGATACGACGGGCATCGTCACCATCGCCCAGCTGCAGCCGATTGCCGTGCAGTTCACGGAACCGGAGGAGCAATTGCAGGCCATCGCCAAAGCCTTCGAAGCGGGCGAGGTGCCCGTCGAGGCGCTGTCCTCGGACGGAGCGCGGACACTGTCGCACGGCAGGCTCGCGATCATGGACAATTCGGTGAACCAGGCGACCGGGACGATCGGTCTGAAAGCGCGTTTCGACAACAAGGACAACGCGCTGTGGCCCGGCCTGTCCGTCAACACGCGGATGCTGGTCGATACGCTGAGGCAGGCCATCGTCGTGCCGCAGGACGGCGTGCAGCACGGGCCGTCCGGCCTGTTCGCGTATGTGATCGGCGACAATGGCAAGGTCAGCATCAGGCCGATCAAGGTCAGTGAGAGCGGCGATGCGAATGCCGTGGTCTCCGAAGGCTTGAACGTCGGCGACAGGATCGTGGTGGCCGGGCAGTCGCGCTTGTTCGAAGGCGCCCTGGTCGACGAAAAGCCGCTGGTCGCTGCGGCCGCGCCGATGACGGATGTGGGCGCCACCGCCGCTCAAGCCAGGGCCGGATCGGCTGACTGACATGGCTGGCGGCATCTCGGCTCCCTTCATTCGCCTGCCCATCGCGACGTCGCTGCTGATGGTCGGCATTCTCTTCGTCGGGATCATCGCCTATCCGCAATTGCCGGTGGCGCCGCTGCCGGAGGTGGACTTCCCCACCATCCAGGTCTCCGCCAGTCTTCCCGGCGCGGATCCCGAGACCATGGCGTCCTCGGTTGCGCAACCGCTCGAATCGCAGTTCGCGCTGATCCCCGGCGTCTCGGAGATGACGTCATCGAGCCAGACCAGTTCGACCCAGATCGTTCTGCAATTCGATCTTTCGCGCAACATCGATGGGGCGGGGTCCGACGTGCTCGCCGCCATCAATGCCGCGAGCGGCCAATTGCCCAAGACAATGCCGAGCACCCCGACCTACAGAAAGGTCAATCCGGCGGACTCGCCCATTCTCCTGCTTGGCGCCACGTCGAAGACGCTGCCGATGACCCAGGTATCGGACGAAGCCTACACCAAGCTCGCGCAGGCGATCAGCCATATCGGCGGCGTCGGCCAGGTCAGTGTCGGCGGGCAGCAGGCGCCGTCGATCCGTGTCCAGATCGATCCCGCCAAGCTGGTCGCCAAAGGCTTGTCGCTGGAAGACGTCCGGACCCCGCTGTCGGTGATATCAGTCAACAACCCCAAGGGGACCCTCAACGGAGACACGCGCACATACACCATCTATGCCAATGACCAGTTCACCAAGGCCGAGGCGTGGAACGACATCGTCATTGCCTATCGCAACGGCAGCCCCGTCCGCGTCGGCGACATCGGCCATGCCGTCAGTGCGCCGCTGGACAATACCCAGTACGGCTGGGCCGACGGCAAGCCCGGCGTCTTTCTGGTCATCTTCAAGCAGCCTGGCGCCAACGTCATCGATACCGTCGACAATGTCATGAAGCAGCTGCCGCACCTGGAGGCGGGCATTTCGCCCGCTATCGACATCAAGGTGTTGTCGGACCGCACGCAGACCATCCGGGCGGCCGTGAAGGACGTGCAGTTCACTCTGCTCCTGACGATCGGCCTCGTCGTGATGGTGATCTTCGTTTTCCTTCGCAGCATGTGGGCCACCATCATTCCGTCGATCACGGTGCCGCTCGCGCTGCTGGGCGCCTGCGCGTTGATGTGGATGGCCGGCTACAGCCTCGACAATCTGTCGCTGATGGCCCTCACCATCGCCGTCGGCTTCGTGGTGGACGATGCCATCGTGATGCTCGAGAACATCACCCGGTACATCGAGGAAGGCGAGACGCCGATGGCGGCCGCGGTCAAGGGCGCGGGCGAGATCGGGTTCACGATCATCTCGATCTCGGTCTCGCTGATCGCCGTCCTGATTCCATTGCTGCTGATGAGCGGCATCATCGGCCGCCTGTTCCGGGAATTTTCGGTGACGCTCGCGATGACGATCGTCGTGTCGGCCCTGGTGTCGTTGACGTTGACGCCGATGATGGCATCACGCTTCCTCAAGTCGCACGACGAGGAGCATCACGGCAGGCTCTATATGCTCAGCGAGCGGATGTTCCAGGGCCTCGTGAACGGCTATGAACGCGGCCTCGACCTCGTGCTGCGTTTCCGCTTCGCCACCTTGATGGTGTTCCTCGCGACGATAGCACTGACGATCTATCTGTTCGTGATCATTCCCAAGGGCTTCTTTCCGCAGCAGGATACCGGGCTGATTACTGGAATCGTCGAAACGTCGCAGGACGTGTCGATCGCGGACATGGCGAGGCACATGCAGGAAGTCGGTGCGATCGTGCTGAAGGACCCGGCGATCGACCACATGGCCATGCGCATGGGCGGCAGCGGCAATACGCTCAACGACGGCAATATGTATATTACGTTGAAGCCGCGCGATGAGCGTACGGCGTCGGCGGACCAGGTCATCCGCCGTCTGCAGGTGCAAACGGCGAAGATTCAGGGCGCGCGTCTCTATCTTCAGTCGGCGCAGGACGTTCGCGTCGGCGGCCGGGCCTCCCGCACGCAATATCAGTTCACCTTGCAGTCGACCGACATGGATCAGCTCAACACATGGGCCCCCAGGCTGCTCGACAAGATGAAGCAGATGCCCGAATTGCGCGACGTCGCTTCGGACCAGCAGACGTCGGGCACTACGCTGACGCTGTCGATCGACCGCAATCAGGCCGCACGTTTCGGGCTGACCCCCGACATCATCGACGCGACGCTGTATGATGCGTTCGGGCAGCGCGAAATCGCGACCTATTCGACCCAGTTGTCCACCTATTATGTCGTCCTCGAGGTGCTGCCCTCGCTGCAGAAAAATCCGTCGACGCTGGAGCAGATCTATCTGCGCTCTCCGACGACGGGCGGTGAGGTGCCGC
The DNA here is from genome assembly GCF_045571415.1 of Bradyrhizobium sp. LMG 9283. Taxonomy (NCBI): domain Bacteria; kingdom Pseudomonadati; phylum Pseudomonadota; class Alphaproteobacteria; order Hyphomicrobiales; family Nitrobacteraceae; genus Bradyrhizobium; species Bradyrhizobium sp. LMG 9283. Next base: position 6,344,391 of record NZ_CP120691.1, on the reverse strand, counting down.
TATCGGCGTTCGCGAAATGGACCACGGCGCCGGTTCGGCCCCTGGCCATCAATCATCAGGGCCAGTTTCCTGCGGTGACGATCTCCTTCAACCTCGCTCCCAATGTCGCGCTCGGCCAGGCGACGCAGGCGATCGACGCGATGGAAAGGCAGATGAACGTGCCGGCCGCGATCACCTCCACGTTCCAGGGAACGGCGAAGGCGTTCCAGGAGTCTCTCTCCTCGGTGCCTCTGCTGATCGTGGCGGCGCTGGTCGTGGTGTATCTCATCCTCGGCGTGCTCTATGAGAGCTACATTCACCCTCTGACGATCCTGTCGACCCTGCCGTCAGCCGGTGTCGGCGCTCTGGCGACACTCCTCATTTTCCACTTCGACTTCAGCCTGATCGGGCTGATCGCACTGGTGCTGCTGATCGGCATCGTCAAGAAGAACGGCATCATGCTGGTCGACTTTGCGATCGTGGCGGAGCGGGATCAGGGCATGTCACCGGTCGAGGCCATTCGCCGGGCATGCCTGCTGCGCTTCCGTCCGATTCTGATGACCACGATGGCGGCCGTGCTGGGAGGCGTGCCGCTGATGCTGGGCCACGGCACCGGCTCGGAGCTCCGCCAACCGCTCGGCTACGCCATGGTTGGTGGTCTCTTGGTCAGCCAGGTCCTGACGCTTTTCACCACGCCGGTGGTTTATCTTTATCTCGACCGCGTCTCGCGATGGATCAGTCCGGAACGACGCGCGGAAGCAGATCGTCAGGAAGAGGCCGTTGTCGACGACGACGATCCGGACGTTGTAGACGAGCTGGCCCCGAAGAAGTCCAGAGTCCTCGCAGCGCAGTGACGGTGCGGGCGGTCGTAACGTCAGGGCCCCGGGCGCGGTGGCATCAGACCTCGAGCGAGAAAATAGAAGCTGCAGGCGCACGGCACAGTCAGCGTCGCCCATGAGAGCGCCCACCAGATCCCGCCTTCGCCGGTCAACGCAGCGAGCAAACCGAACAGCGTCACGATCGCTAGCAAGGCCGGAACCGTCCAGAGCCTTCGGCGTGACGTCATCGGACGAGCTCCGCCGGAGCCGTTCTCGTGCCGGCCGGGACTGTGCTGCCCGCGCGCCATCTGGCGAGCCAGAGATACAATCCGCTGATCAGGATGATGATGGTGACGATATCGAACGCCGCCCAGATGATTTTCAGCGGCAGGCCGCCGTAATCGCCGAAATGCAGCGGCTGCGAGACGAACAAGGCCGTCGCGTACCAGGGCATGTCACGCACCGCGACGACCTCTCCGCTCGCGGCATCGATGATGGCAGGCTTGAGGATGCGGCTCGTCAGCGGCGTATGGCCCGTCAGGAAGGCTGCGTAGTGACTGGGCGTGGAAAACGGGCTGCCCGGAAAGGCGAGGGTCGTCACCGTCATTCCCGGCACCGCCGCGCGAACCTTGGCCAGAACGAGATCGACCGACGCGCGCCGATCTCCGTGCGCCTTTCCCTGACTCTGTGCCGCCATGTCCATCAGCTGGTTCGACTGCCACATCAGCTCGATCGGCGCGGCCAAGGTGTTGATCACGCCCGTCAGCGAGACGATGCCGAACCAGGCCAGCGTGATGATGCCGAGCAGGTTGTGCAGGTCGAGCCAGCGCAGCCGGTTGCTGTGCTGCCTGCGCACTTCGCCGAACCCGAGGCGTCTTGCGAATGGGCCGTATAGCACCATGCCGGAGACGATCGCGACGACCAGCAATAGTCCCATGCCGCCGAGGAACAGCGTGCCCTTGATGCCGGCGAACAGATCGGCATGAAGCCGCAGCATCACGTAGATGAAGCCTTCATTGGGCTGGCCAACCGTGAGCGCCTTGCCAGTTCTGATGTCGAACACCTTGTAAAAAAAAGTGTCAGGCGCAGATGTCATGCTGGCAGCCGTCGGGATCTTCACGATCGGCTTTTCGCGGTCATAGAACAGATAAGGCACGATCTCGCCCGGCCGCTCGGCAAGCGCCTGGGCGATCATGGCATCGACGGAGGCGCGGGCGCCGGGATCGGCGACCTGCTCGAGCGTAGGATTCGGCCCCAGCTCCTCATGGAAGATGAGCGGAAGGCCGGTGAGACACAGCAGCAGCGCAAAGATCGTGCAGATCAGGCTGCTCCATTTGTGAATCCAGGACCACCACCGCAGCCGTCTTGCTGTCATGGCCGGTACAACGTCATGTGATCACCATCTGTAGCGCAGGCCCGCGAGCACCAGCCGGCCGTTTCCGAACTGGCAGTAGATGTTCGAGCTGCAGCTCGTGTAGTAGCTCTTGTCGAAGAGGTTGGTGACGTTGAGCGTGACCTCCGCGCCCTTCCAGGCCCGCACGAGATTGGAAAGATCGTATCGCACGGCGGCGTCGACCACGACGTATCCCGGCGACACCAGGCTGTTGATGTCGTCGCCATAGCTGGAACCGACCGAGCGCACGCCGCCGCCGATGGTCAGGCCGGCAAGGCCGCCGGTGAGAAAGCTGTAATTGGCCCAGAGCGATTCGAAATGCGTCGGCACGGCTTGCGGACGCTTGCCGACCGCGGTGAGATCGGTCGATTTCGTCACCTTCGTATCGAGGAAGGTCGAGGCCGCGATGATCTCGATGTTCTCCGTCAGCTTGCCGCGCGCCTCCAACTCGACACCGCGCGAGCGGATCTCGCCCTGCTGAGCGCTGAAGCCCGGGACGGCGGACGGGGTGAGCGTGTTCTGCTGGCGCAGGTCGAATACGGCCGCCGTGAACAGCACGTCGGCAAAGGCGGGCTTGTACTTCAGACCGCCTTCAAACTGCTCCCCCGTCGTGGGAACGAAGGGCAGGCCGTTGCTTCCAACGCCGATGGTCGGCTCGAACGAGGTCGAATAGCTGACATAGGGCGCGAGTCCGGAGTCGAAGAGATAGAGCAGGCCGGCGCGATAGGTCTGTTTGTCGCTCTCCTGCGACTGCCTCGTCGCGGTGATCCGGTTGTCGTTGGTCTGCCCGGTCCAATCGTGTCTCGTACCGAGGGTCAGGCGGAAGCCGCCGAACTTCATCTGGTCCTGGACGTAGATGCCGGTCTGCGTCAGCGACTGGCCATTGTTGATGAACGGGAACAGGGTTCCCACGGGTTGATAATAGACAGGATTGACGACATCCAGCGCTGTCGCTCCGCCGAATTGATAGAGCCATGAGCTGCGCGTGTTTTGCTGGTCCCAGCCGGCAAGCACGGTGTGTTCGACCGCGGACGTTCTGAAGTCGAAGCGCAGGCGGTTGTCGGCGGCGATCCCTTCGGCATTCTCGATCGATCTGATCGCCGCGCGGGGGGATGGTCCCGGCCGCGGTCAGCGGGCCCGCCATCTGGAGCGACTGGAAGTCGGTGTCGACTTTCGAGTAGCGCAGCGCCGAGTGGAAGCTCACGACCTCGTTGAGGCGGCGGTCGAACACATAGCCGATGCCCGATTGCTCGCGGTCGAAACGGTCGAACCCGGGGTCTCCAATGTTCAGATTGCGATTGAGATAAGGCCGGTATGCTGCCGACGCCAGCGATTGCGGATAGAGCGAGTTGAAATAGCCGCCCTTCGGATCGCGCTGATAGAAGCCCGAAACCGTCAGCTGCGTATCGGCATCCGGGCGCCACGTGATCGCCGGCGCTACGCCGAAGCGCTGCTCCTCCACGTCGTCATAGCGCGTACCCGACATCCGGCCGATCGCGCTGATGCTGTAGAGCCATTGATGCGCAGCGTCCAGCGCACCCTGGCTGGTGATCCCGCCCTGGATGCGGCCGTAACTGCCGCCCTCGATGCGCGCTTCGTTGTAGGGAATGTCGCTCGGCTGGCGACTGACCAGGTTGACGAGGCCCCCGGGGCTGATCTGTCCGTACAGCACGGCCGAGGGACCCTTGATGACCTCGATGCGGTCGAGCAGGAACGCGTCGATCGACGTCACCGCGAAAGCCTGGCCGCGCGGCAGCTTCAATCCATCAAGGAAGCTGACGAAGTTGGTCGAGGTGCCGAAGCCGCCGATCCCGCGCAGGAACACGCTGTCATAGCGCGTGGTCGCGTCGCGTTCGGAGAGAACGCCTGCCATGTATTGCAAGGCATTGCCGACGGTCTGCGGGTTCTGCGTATCGATCTGACGGCGGGTTACCGTGGTGACCGATTGCGGTGTCTCCAGCACCGGCGTGGACGTCTTCGTCGCCGTCGACTGGCTGGTGGCAAGCACCTGGTCCCGCGTGTCCTGCCGGGTTGTCGCCGAACCCGTCGCGCCCGGAAGAGCCGGCGCCGGTGTGCTGGAATTCCCCGCCCCGGCGTTGCGCCGCGTGGCGCTCTGCGGACGCTGAGATGTCACGTTGCGCGCCGCCCGTTGCGCTTGCGGTGCGTCCACCGTGACCGGCGGCAGCTGGGAGCCTTGTGCAAAGGCCGGCACGTCCAGTGCCAGGAAAGTCGTAGAACTAAGCAAAAGTGCAGCGCCTCGCAGGGTCCGCTGCGATCCCCCGGTCATTCCCATTTCAAAACCCCACCCAAAATCTGCAAGACCGGCTTAAAACAAAACGGGACGGAGCTGTCCAGTTATGCGGTTGGCGCTTTCGCTTATTTAGAACTATTAAAAGTCCAGACCGATTCTGGGACCGCAGGGGAAGGCATGAAGACGGCATTGAAGACCGGCAAACACGCCAAGAGGCTTAGCGGCGAAGGGCGCGGCGGACGGCCGACCAAGGAAGAAGCGCGGGCGATCGAGGAGCGGATCCTTGCCGTTGCCGCAGAATTGTTCGCCCGCGATGGCTATGCCGCGACCTCGATGGAGCGCGTCGTGTCGGAATGCGGGGCGGGCAAGGACACCATCTACCGGAGATATCCGTCGAAACGCGTGATTTTCGCCGCGGTGCTCGAGCGAAGCCGCCAACGGATCATGGGACGATTAGCTGATCTTCAGGTAAGGCAATCCGGTCAAAACAGCCTTGCGCAGCTCAAGGAGCTGGCAAGCCTGCTGCTCGACCTCAATCTCGATCCGGAACTGGTGGCCTTCAAGCGCATCGCCGCGAGCGAAAGCCTCGTGACCGCCGGAAGCCACGCCCAGCCTGAGCCCGATGCCATCATGTCGCTCCTGCGGACGTCGGTCACGAAAGCTCAGGCCGATCAGCGCATCGTGTCGGGTGACGTCAATTTCCTGACCGACTTTCTCATCAACAGCATCATCGTCGGTCCCACGACGCTTGCGATGTTCGGCTACAAGCCGCTCGCCTCGGCCAGGGAGCGGAAGCTGTATTTCGAAAAGGCATGGAAGCTCTTTCTTGGCGGCGCTGCCGGACGGCGGGACGGGTGAGGGCTGCCGTGTTGCCGTGCCGGTCGTGGCAGGCCGACCTGCGGATGCGCTGTCGCGACCGCAGGAAGACGCGGCTCGGGAGATCAGGTCATCTCCTTCAGCAGCTTGTGCGCCTCATCCAGCAGGGAATCGATCTGTTTTCGCTCTTGGATCGCATCCCTGGTGAACAACCCGTGCTTCTGTGCATTCCGGTTTCCTCCCGGCGCTCCCGATCGTCTTGCTCCACCGTGCATGCGACATCGCTCCTTGCCCTTCGTGGCCGGTGCGCGGCAGGTACTGCCGTCGCGGGTCCTCGCGCCGCAGCGAAGGCTTGACTGCATCGGAGCCGTGTTGCGGGCGTGGTCGCCGGTCATCGGCTCGCCGCTTGCACAACGTCCGAGCTCGCTTCCGCAACGAGTACGCTCGCATGCTGCGTGAGATTGCCCACGATCGCCCGTCCTCCGTCCTGCACCGACAGGTTTTGCACCGTGATCGCGCGCTCGTCGCTGTTGCGGTGGCGGTTCAACGCTTCGACCTGAACGGCGAAGGTGCGGGAGAGCCGGGTCAGTGCGCGGGTGACACCCTCCTGCTGCGCAAGATCGTCCGTGCAGGCGAGGCGGCAGGCGCAGCGCATGGCCGCCACATGGACGGAGACCATCTGGGAGACCAGCATGGCCTCGATCGAATCCTTCGGCGCGATGCTCTTGATCGTCGAGATCATGAAGGCGAGGTTGGCCTCATCGGGCTTCTGCCCGATTGCGCTGGCCTTGACCAATTGCCTCAGCATGCCATGCAGCGCGTCGCGATCGGCGGCGCCGAGCGCCTCGGCCAGCAGTTGCTCGCCGGCTTGCGGGTCGGGATGGCTGATCGCGATGCGCCGCTTGTAGAGTTTTATGCGCGGGCTCGCGAGAGGGCCGCTGCGATCGTTTGCCGCAAGCGGCGATGTGATGTGGCGTTCGAGAACCGTCGTCATGTGCTGTGTCCTTTGCTGACGCAGGCGCGCGCGAGCGACCGTTCGCTGCTGCGCGCGAATGCGAATTTCGGGATGTCGATGAAGGGTTTAGGCGCAACCGCATCGGGACGGCCGCGGTCGGGGAGGCCGGGACGCTCACGACTGCTGCGATGATGCCATCATGCCACTGTTTTGCCCGACGAGACTGAGCAAGAACTCGGCATTTTGGTGAGTTGATGTACGATTCTGTTCATGACGAATCGCACATTCAAGACCGGCGAGAGCCGCGACCAGGCCAGCCTGCTTCCTGCTCGGATTGAGGACTATGTCGGACCGGACAACCCCGTCCGGGCGATTGAGAGCTTCGTTCGTGTCCTCGACCTTGCCAAGCTCGGCTTTCGCCATGCGGATCGCAAGGCTGAAGAGGTCGGCCAGCCGCCATACGATCCAGCCGATCTGCTGAAGCTCTACCTTTACGGCTACATCAACCAAATCAGGTCGTCGCGTCGGTTGGAGCGGGAGGCCGGCCGCAATCTGGAACTGATCTGGCTGCTGAGGAATCTGAAGCCGGGTTATCGGACGATCGGCAATTTCCGCAAAGAGAACTGGGCGGCGCTGAAGGCAGCCAACCGCAGCTTCGTGCTGCTGATGCGCGAGCTTGGTCTTGTCGGCGGCAGCGTTGTTGCAATTGACGGCTCGTTCTTCCATGGCGACGCCAGCAAGGCCAGCATCTTTACGCGCAAACGGCTTGCCGATCAGATCATCAAGCTGGACCAAGAGATCGAGGCTTACGGCAAGTGCCTTGAGGACAATGATGCCGCGGAAGCCAAGAAGCCGGGCAAGGATGGCCCCGATGGCGGCGGCGGAGGTGGCGGCGACATCGGTGCGAAGATCGCGGCGCTGCTGGCGAAGCGCTTGCGCGCACAAGGCGACCTTGCTCGGCTGGAAGAGAATGGCGCGACGCAGCTATCCCTGACTGATCCGGATGCCCGGCTTCTGGTCAAGAGCGGCCAGGGCGTCGCAGGCTACAATGTGCAGACCGCCGTCGATGACAAGCACAAGCTCATTGTCGCCAGCGAGGTGGTGAACGACAGCAGCGATGTCGGCCGGCCAGCTACATGCGATGGCCATGGCGGCAAAAGAGGCTCTCGAGGTCGGGGCCCTGCAGGCGCTGGCAGATGAGGGCTATTACAGCAGTCGCGAACTGAAGGCCTGTGAAGACGATGGCATCACGCCCTATGTGCCGGTGCCGGAGGGCAACGCCCGGCTCGAGAAGCAAGGCCGCTTTGCCCTCAAGGACTTCAACTATGATGGCGCAACCGACACCTACCGTTGTCCTGCCGGCCAACCGCTACATCCGATGAAGAGCAGGCAAAAGAACACCAGCGGCCGCATCGAGATCCGCTATGCGGCGCGCGGAGCGATCTGCAGGACCTGCCCGCTCAAGGTCCAGTGTCTCTCGTCGAACGCGGCCTACCGGACGATCGGTCGCTGGGAGCATGAAGGCGTTCTTGAACGTCATCGCGCGCGGATGCAGGGTGCAGGCGAGCTGATGCGCCGTCGTTTTGCCATCGTCGAGCATCCGTTTGGCACGCTCAAATGCCGCGCCGGCTATCGTCATTTCCTGGTCCGCGGCTTCGATAAGGTCCGCGGTGAGTGGAACCTGATGGCGCTCTGCTACAACTTTACCCGCGTGCTCAACATTCTTGGCTTAGACGTGTTTCTGGCCGCCCTCGCAAAGACGCTCGCTCCTGGCCGAGGCACCCTCGCAGCCCTCCTGCAGGGCATCCAGCTTGCTCCAGAGGCCTTCTGGATCAATCACCCGCCTCCGATCGCAATCGGTCGCCCACACCGGCCTGACTCCGCCAAAACCAGTAATTCTTGCTCAGTCTCGACGAGTCAAAATTGATTTTCATAAATCCGAAAAAAGTCGTTTCCCTCGCGCAAGTCCTTGTTCTGACAGGGCCCGTATACTGTGCATGGGGTTGTTTTCGCATTTTTTGTTTGCAAGCGGGGCGCACCTGCCGTGCGGCGGAATGCGGGCGCCCCAACGCGATTGCGAAATCCGGCACGGCCGCTAATCATGATATTCGAATGCGTTGCACCCACAAGCATGCACAAGCGGCCTCAAGAGGTCTGGGGAGAGAACGAATGCAACGAGCGGCCCGCCTGCTGGCAGTCATCACCGGACTATCCATCGCCGTTCTGGCGACGGAGGCCGTGGCGCAGAAATACCCGTCGCGACCAGTCAAGATCATGGTCGGCTTCAGCGCGGGCGGCCCGGTCGATGTCGTCGCGCGCATCATCGGCGGTCGCCTCGGCAACAAGCTCGGGCAGCCCTTCGTGGTTGAGAACCGCGCCGGCGCCAATGGTATGATCGCCGCCGAAGGCGTCGCGCGTGCGGATGCGGACGGCTACTCCATGCTCGCCTGCAACTCGTCGACGATCACGCTCAACAAGACGCTGTTCAAGGAGATCCGCTACGATCCGGAAAAGGACTTCGCGCCGCTCACCACGGTCGTGTCGGCGCCGCTCGTCCTCGTCGTCAATCCCGAGAACCCCAAGACGGCGAATATCAAATCGGTGGCCGATCTCGTCGCTGCGGCAAAGGCCGCGCCGGGCGCACTTCCCTACGGCTCCGGTGGCAACGGCAACCTCGCTCATCTGGCGATGGAGCTGCTCAGCCAGAAGGCCGGCATCAAGCTGATCCACGTGCCCTATCGCGGCGGCTCGGCCGCCGAGGTCGGCATTCTCGCGCAGGAGGTGCTGGCGGTGTTCGATCCGCTCTCGGCCGCGCCGCTGGTCAAGGCCGGCAAGCTGCGCGCGCTGGCAGTGTCGTCGGCCGAGCGGCTGCCGGCGCTGCCGGATGTGCCCACCGTCGCGGAAGCCGGCTATCCCGGCTTCGACATCTCGTTCTGGGTCGGCTTCTTCATGCCGAAAGCGACGCCCGCACCGATCCTGGAGATGCTGCACCGGGAGATCGTCGCCGCTGCCAAGGATCCGGCAGTCGAGGAGAAGCTCGGCTCGCAGGGTGTCATGTCCGTGCTCAGCCAGACCGACTATTCCGCGAAAATCGCGAAGGAGACTAAGGAGCTTGCCGAGGTCGTCGCGGCAGCGAATATCAAGGCGGAGTAGGGCGCGGTCGGCGAGCAGAGCGACGCGTCTATTCGCCGCCAGTCAGTTGCTCCAGCCGATCGAGCAGCGGACGTTGTCCGGCGTTGATCTTTTCCCGCGCCGCTTCCAGCGTGAACCATTGCGCGCGGTCGACCTCCGGAAAGGCCTGCCGCTTGCCGCTGCGCGGCGGCCATTCCATCTCAAACGTGTTGCTGCGAATGCTGCGCACGTCGATGTCCAGCTCGGCCGCGAAGGCGGTGACGAGCTTGCCGCCGCGCTGCCTGACCTCGCCAAGCGCGATCAGCGGCACGGACAGCTGAAGTCCGAGCTCCTCGGCAAACTCCCGTCGCGCGGCAATCTCTGCGTCTTCTCCGTCCGCGTACTCGCCCTTCGGGATCGACCATGCGCCGAGATCCTTGTTGCGCCAGAACGGCCCTCCGGGATGGACGAGGAGAACCTCGACATTCCGGCGCTTCCGATAGGCGATGATCCCGGCACTCTTCGATGGCATTGCGGGTTCCGTGCAGGCCTGGGCGGCAGCCTTTTGGCTCGGGAAAACTGGAACAGAGCGTCCTAGCGCAGGTTAGTAGCCAACGTTCATTTTGATAAAACGGAGCAAATCATGATCCGCCTGCTGGCAACCACCGCCTTAGGGCTGGTGCTGGCGAATGCCGCTTTTGCGCAATCGCCGAGCACGAACACGACGTCTCAGCAGACGCCGCAATCCCAGTCAAATTCCACCGCGCCATCCACCGCCTCACCGCCAGGCGCGGCCGATAGGCAGCAGACCACGTCGCAACCGCAGCAATCATCGACGTCGGGAACGTCGGCCCAGAATACGCAGCCCAACCCACCGGCGTCCGGCTCAGGCACCTCCAATGCCGCTGGCAACCAGCCTGCGACGCAGCAGAGCGCCAACCCGCCACCTGCGAACACGAACCAGGCGCAGGATCGGTCCAATCCGCCGCCGACCACCAGCAATCAGGCCCAGCAGGCGCCCGCTGCATCTGGATCCAACCAGGCCCAGCAAGCGCCGAGCGCGCCAACCGGCAATCAGGCGCAGGGCGAGCGTTCGGGCACCAGTTCACAGGCGGCCGCCCAGACCGACGTCAACCTCAACAAGCAGCAGGAAACCAAGATCAGCACCTCGATCTCGCGCCTGAACGTGCGACCGCTAACCAACATCAATTTCTCGCTGAATGTCGGCACGGTCGTGCCGCGCGATGTGCATCTCTCGACATTACCGCCCGACGTGGTCGAGATCGTGCCGCAATATCGTGGCTACAGCTTTGCGCTGGTGAAGGATCAGATCGTCGTGGTCGATCCGGCGACCTACAAGATCGTAACGGTGCTGCCGTATTCGGGGCAGTCCACGGCAACAACGACGACCACGCGCGAGCGCAGCGCCAGCAAGTTCTCGGACCGCGATCGCGAGGCGATCCGCAAGCATGCGAAGACTCGCACCGAAGGACGGGGCGAGGCGCGGACCACCGGCAGCACCGCGCGCACGGAGATCCATATCGGTGACCGCATCCCGGACACCGTCGAGGTCGAGGAATTCCCGAGCACGGTCTATCGGGAGGCGCCTGACCTGCGCGAGTATCGCTACATCCACCGCGACACCCGGACCTATGTCATCGAGCCCCGCGAACGTCGCGTGATCGAGGAGATCGACTAGGCCCATCGGAAGCCGCTCCATCGAGCGGCTTCTCAATCTTCGTATCAGATCGCGGAGCGTTCTCGAGCGGCGAAGCGAACGGCGCGCGCCTTCGCGCTCTTTCCGGACGCGCGTGCCGCGATCATGCTGCGTGCCTTGCCGTGGGCCGTGGCATTCTTCCGCAGCAGGGTCGCGAACCGCTTGCGCGCACGGTTCGCCGCCAGGCGCGCGGCGAGCTGCTCGGCCTTGCGAATGATGGTCGTGACTGAAGGCGTCAGGTTCACCGGAACAAGGGCGACGTCCTTTGTCTTCGAGAGGCTGCCGATGCCTTCACAGGGTGCTTCGCGCGGCAGGTCGATCCTGATCGCGAGCGCCTCCGAGCGTTCGATCCAGTCTTCTGCTTTGGTGCCGGTGATGATGCGGACATAGTCGCGCGTTTCGCGCGGCAGCTCGCTCTCCCTGGCAAGCCATTTCTGGATGCGGCCGGGACCAGCATTATAGGCCGCCGCCGCAAGGCCGAGATTGCCGAAATCGTCGCGCAGCTTGCGCAGAAGTTTCGCCGATGCCGGCAGCGCCTTCATGGGATCGAAGGGATCGTCGAGCCCGACCTCGGCGGCCGTTTCCGGCATGAATTGCGCGACGCCTTGGGCGCCAGCATGGCTGACCTCGTTGGAACGAAAGCGGCTCTCCTGCCAGAGCAGGCGCGCGAAGAAGGGCACCGGAATGCCGCTGGCCTCGGCGGCTTCACGAAGTGCGTGACAGAATTGGTCGGTTGGCGAAGCCGGGGCCTGCACGACAGGCTCGATCGTACGCGCCGGCTCGATCGTTCCCTGGTAAGCCGCGCGCGCATTCGCGAGCTCGATGGCCTGCACGCTCGCGAGGAAGAGCTCCACCAGTGGAACCAGCGAGGGGGCGTGATCAGCCTTTGGAGTGGAGTTGTCGAAGCTTGATGCCTGCCGGGAGGGCGATGAGCCGACGTCACACATCAGAAGCAGGAACGCAGCGCAAGCCGCGACGAGAAATCGCATCTCGGTCAGAGCCCTCGAACTGTGGGGGAACGGGCAGCGCGTCGCGCCGGTGACAAGGACTTCTTAACCGCAATTGCGGCGAAGCTGCGATTCCGAAAGGCGCCCGGTGTTAGTACGGTGTTCCCGCCGCAGGACCTGCGCGGTCGACCGCGGATCTACTGGAACCGCAGGGGCATGCAGCGATGTGAGAGGTGTTGCTGTGGCCGGTCGGCGCTTACGCCTTGGGGAAATCCTTGCGCATCGCGATCTCGGCGGCATCGCCTGGCGACAGCACGGCCTGATCGAAGGCGGCCTGCGGCTTCGTCATGATATCGTAGAGCGAGATGCCCTTGATCGGCTTGCCCATGAGTTCGCGGACGCATTCGGCGAGCGTGCCGTTGTAGACCAGATAAGGCGGACCCCGATCCTTCTGCCTCTCGCCTTTCAGCGACGGCCATTTCTTCAGCTCGGCCGGAGCGTCATAGGCGATCGGCGATCCCTCTTTGAACATGCGTCTGGCCCCGGCGACTTGGATGGCGGGAAAGCCTACAGCCGCCGGGTAAACACGCGTTAAAGAATTAGCTCAAATCAGCCGGCAACGAAGGCGAGCAGGGTGCCGTTGGCCTTGGCCGGCGGCACGCAGATCGCAGCTCCGCTCCGCACGGCTGCCGAACCCAACGCTTTTTCGGTCGCCGCGAGATCGGCGCTGACCAGCACCAGCGCGGCGCCGCCGCGCTCGGAGAGTCCGGCGAGCGGCACGCCGGGATAGCGCTTGGCGAGCTGGTCCAGCGTCAGATAGACGAAATCGGCGCGCTCGCCGCCCGAGGGCACCGTGACCGCGCCGTCGGCGTCGGTCGTCGGCTCGCGGTCGATGAGCCGGCCGAGATGCGCGGCTTCCTTCGCCGGATCAGGCGTTGCGATCAGCGTCTGTTTGATCCGCCTAGCTGCGTTGGCGTGCCTCATCAATTCCGGAATCCAAACGGTCTCGCGGGTCTTGTGCTCGCACGCGAAGATGCGAACGCCGCCCGGTGCTTCTGCGGTCGGCCACATGAAGGTGCGGAATTTTGCCGCCGAGACCGTGCCATCAGGCAACGTCACCGGCCGCTCGAAATCGGTCGGGCCGATCGGCTCCAGGCCCCGTGCACGGATCTCCTCGGCGCCGGCGGCGGTATCGACTGCGGTGAAGGCGATACGCTCGATGCCTTCGCCGCGCTTGTCGAGGAAGGCGCGCGCCGGGGCATTGAGCTCGGTCGCAGCGAGCACGCCGAGCAGCTCCATATAGTCGGGGTCGAACATGATGGTGTAGTTGCCCGTGCCCATATGGACGCTGTGGGTGCCACGCGGGGACACGGTGAAGCCGAGTTGCCGATAATTCTCGGCGGCCTTGTCGAGGTCCTTCACCATGACCACGGCGTGGTCGATACCGATGACGTTCTTGAGGGCCACTGTTCTTTCCCCGATTGCAAACTGACTCTGGGCCGCGCCGGCGGCTGCCGGTCATGTCTACGCCGGATACGGGGCTGAGTCATTTTCAATTCAGCGACGGATGCGGAATTTCATTCCGCGCAAGGCATCCTCGTGCGACGCACGTCAGTGCGCCTGCTCGATATAGGCGGCGAGGATAGCGCGCTCCTCGCTGGTCATTTCGGTGATGTTGCCCGGCGGCATGGCATTCGACCAGGCGGCCACACGCCCGATCAGGCGGATGTTGCGATGGATGTGCTCGGGCGCATCGAGCAGGATGCCTTTCGGGGCCGTCACGATGCCGGCCCAGACCGGCTCGGCCGCGTGACACATGCTGCAGCGAGACATCACGATCTCCTCGAGATTGGCGAGCGTCGGCGGCGTCGACAATGCACCCGTCTTCACCTCGCGCGGACCGGCGGCGGATAGGAAAAGGATCGCGATCACGCCGACCGCCGTCACGCCCCAAACCCACCACGGCGATTTGCGCCCGGCATGGCGCTCGTTGAAGAAGTGGCGGATCACCGGCCCCAGCGCCAGGATGACCGCGACGATGATCCAGTTGAAGCGCGTGGCGTAGAGCAGGGGATAGTGGTTGCTGATCATCAGCACGACGACGGGAAGCGTCAGGTAATTGTTATGGACCGAGCGTTCCTTGCTGGCCTTGCCGAGCTTTGGATCGGGCGCCTGTCCTGCGATGAGGCTGGCTACGATCTTCTTCTGGTTCGGGATGATCAACGCGAAGACATTGGCGACCATGATGGTGCCGATGATCGCGCCGATCTGGTTGAAGGCGCCACGGCCGCTCAGCACATGAGTGAAGGCGTAAGTGAGCGCGACCAGGAACAGATAGCCGCCGATGGCAAAGGGCAGCTCGCGCTGCGCAAGCCCGGTGCGGCAGGCGGTTTCATAGAGCAGCCAGGCCAGAGCGAGGCTGCAGAAGCTGAACAGGCCGGCCTGGAATGGCGTGAGGTCGAGGATCGACTTGTCGACCAGGAACAGATCAGCCTCGAGATAATACACCACCACCATCAGCGCGAAGCCGGATAGCCAGGTGGTGTAGGCCTCCCATTTGAACCAGGTCAGCTCGTCCGGCATTTGGCTCGGGGCCACCAGGTATTTCATGATCCGGTAGAAGCCGCCGCCGTGGACCTGCCAGGCTTCGCCCTGCACGCCGTCAGGCAATTCGCTTCTGGGCCTGAGGCTGAGATCGAGGGCGATGAAGTAGAAGGAACTGCCGATCCAGGCGATCGCGGCCACCACGTGCAGCCAGCGCAGCAGCAGGCTCGCCCATTCTGATATGACGGATCCCCACATGATCTTCCCATCAGTCGCGATACGGTGCCGCAGCCTTGATGGCCGCAACCGGCCGTCGCCGCCCTTACAATGTGTCGCACCGATCAACTGCATTTTCCAGTATGATGGGCTGTGGCTGATGCACATCGTGCGGGCATGAGCTGACGTGGGATTCGGCAGGCGCCAGACCTGCTGCAGACCATTTGCGGGTGATCGGTGCTGACGGGGGTGCAAGGCGGGGAGGAAGACGATTTGAGCAACAGGACTTCGTTCGTGACGATGCTCGCAGCGCTGCTGGTCGCAGTTGCGCCCGCCGCGCTGGCCGAGCCGGTGCTGCAGGGCAAGGACGCCTATGGCGATTGGCGGGCCGACAAGCCCGGCACGGTCAGGCTGATCCGGCCGCAGGATCTGGTCCGGCCCGGCGCCACGCGGTCGGTTGCGACCTCGTCACGCGTGGTGCCGCGTCCGCCGGAGGCCACGCTCCAGGTGCCGGCCGGCTTCAAGATCGAGCTGTTCGCCGAAGGCCTGCGAGCACCGCGCATTGTGCGGGTTGCGCCGAATGGCGACGTCTTCGTCGCGGAGACGCGGGCGGGCACCATCCGCGTGCTTCGTGCTGGAGAGGGCGGCAAGGTCGCGACCAATGAGGTGTTTGCCAGCGGCCTGCGGCAACCGTTCGGGATCGCGTTCTTTCCGAACGGCGACAATCCGCAATGGGTCTATGTCGCCAACACCGACAGCGTCGTCCGCTTTCCCTACCAGGCCGGCGATCTCAAGCCGCGCGGCAAGGCGGAGACGATTGTCGCGAACCTGCCGCATGACGGCGGCCATTCCACCCGCGACATCGTCTTCACGCCCGACGACAAGCGCATGCTGGTCTCCGTCGGCTCGCTCAGCAATGTCGCCGAGGGCATGGGCACGCCGCCGGGCGGATTGGATGCGTGGTCCAAGACGCAGCCGCTTGGCGCGGCCTGGGCCAGCGAGACCGAGCGTGCCGCCGTGCTGGCTTTCAATCCCGACGGCAAGGAGCGGAAGATCTACGCCACCGGCCTCCGCAACTGCGTCGGCCTCGCAATCCAGCCGCAGACCGGCCTGCCCTGGTGCTCGACCAACGAGCGCGACGGCCTCGGCGACGATCTCGTGCCCGATTACGTCACCACCGTGAAGGAGGGCAGCTTCTACGGTTGGCCGTGGTTCTACATCGGCGGCAACGAGGACCCGCGCCATGCCGGCGCGCGGCCGGATCTCAAGGATAAGGTGACGGTGCCTGATGTGCTGATCCAACCGCACTCGGCTTCGCTCGGCATGACCTTCTATCAGGGCGCACAGTTTCCGTCCGAATATCAGGGCGATGCCTTCGCCGCCGAGCATGGCTCCTGGAACAGGTCGAAGCGCACCGGCTACAAGGTGATCCGCATCAAGATGAGGGACGGCAAGCCGACGGGCGAGTACGAGGATTTCGTCACGGGGTTCGTCGTGAGCGACACGGAGGTGTGGGGAAGGCCGGTTGGTGTCGCCGTGGCCAAGGATGGATCGCTGCTGATCTCGGAGGACGGTAACGGCACGATCTGGCGGGTGACGAGCATGCGGCAGTGACAGTGCACCCTCTCCCCTTGTGGGAGAGGGTGGCTCGCCGCGAAGCGGCGAGCCGGGTGAGAGGTCTCCCTCCTCACGAACGATTGTACGATTGGCGACAACCCCTCATCCGGCGCTTCGCGCCACCTTCTCCCACAAGGGGAGAAGGAAGCACACACTCTGTCTCACCCCCGTCTCACGCTCGCGCCGCCATCCACCGGCAGTGTCACGCCCGTGATGAAGTTCGCCTCGTCGGACGCCAGGAACAGTGCGGCGTTGGCGACGTCCCAGCCGGTGCCCATCTTCCTGCGCAGCGGCACCTTGCTGTCGCGTTCGGCTTCGACCTCGGCGCGGGTCTTGTGCCATTCGCGGGCGCGGGTATCGACAGCCATCGGCGTGTTCATCAGGCCAGGCAGGATGACGTTGGCGCGGATGCCGTATTCGGCGTTCTGGTAGGCCAGCTGTTCGGTGAAAGCGATCATCGCCGACTTCGTCGCCTTGTAGGCGACGTATGGGTAGGTCGTGATCGCGGCCATCGAGGAGATGTTGATGATGACGCCGCTCCTTTGCGCGCGCATGATCGGAATCACTTCCTTTGCGGCGAGAATGCAGCTCTTCAGATTAATGGCGACGACACGGTCGAACGCCTCCTCGGTCAGTTGCAGCAGCTCGGCATCGCCACCGGCGAGACTGACGCCGACATTGTTGTGCAGCACGTCGATCCCGCCCCAGCGCGATTGCGCGTCGGCCACCATCGCCTTGATGTCGGCAGCCTTGGTCACGTCGGCCTTGAAGGCTGTGGCGGTGCCCTGCGCCGCCGCGATCATCGCGACCGTTTCCTGCGCCGATTCCAGATGATGATCGACGCACAAGACCTTGGCCCCTTCGCGCGCGAAGGTGAGCGCGGTTGCGCGACCATTGCCCATGCCTTCGCCCGGGCTTTGCCCGGCGCCGACCACGATCGCAACCTTGTCCTTCAGGCGCATCTCGGTTCACTCCCTCATATTTCCGTGCAGATTAGCAAGCGTCCAGACCGCAGAGAAGGCGGCGCCTCCCGCGTTCATGTCATTGAGATCACATGGAATTGCATGTTGCGGCCCGGTCCGGCGCGCATGGCCGGCCCTTGCGATCGAGGAACCGTTCCGAAGCCGCAGCGTTTGCTGCCGGAGCCTTTCCCGCGCTAGGCTCAGTCCCGGGGCTTCCCAACCGCCAGTGGCTTGCCGATGAATCTGCTCGATCCGCAAGGACCCGTGGCTGCGGCCAACAGCACCATTTTGGTCGATTCCGTCTTCATCATGCTCGTGATCGTGGTGCCGACCATTTTCGCGATCCTGGCTTTTGCGTTCTGGTTTCGCGCCTCGAATCCCAAAGCGCGTTACCAGCCTGAGTTTGTCTATTCCGGCCGCGTCGAAATGGTGGTGTGGTCGATCCCGGCACTTACCGTGATCCTGCTCGGCGGCGTCGCCTGGATCGGCTCGCACCAGCTCGATCCGGCCACGCCGGTGCCGGGCACCGGCAGCCCGGTGCGGATCCAAGCCGTGTCGCTCGACTGGAAATGGCTCTTCATCTATCCGGACCAGCGCATCGCGACCGTCAACACGCTGACGGTGCCCGCCGGCGCCGAGCTGAACTTCCAGCTGACGTCGTCGAGCGTGATGAACACGTTCTTCATTCCGCAGCTCGGCAGCATGATCTACACCATGAACGGCATGGTGACGAAGCTCAACCTGCGCGCCGACAATGAGGGCAAGCTTCAGGGCCTGTCCGCGCATTTCTCCGGCGACGGTTTCCCCGACATGATGTTCGACGTCAACGTGATCTCGCCGCTCGCCTTTCCGGAATGGGTGGCGACCACGGCGAAGACGGACGCGGTGCTGAACGAGGAGAGCTATAAGAAGCTGATGCAGCAGGGCATCGAGAGAGGCCGGCCGACGTATCGCCTGGAAGACCCGCGCCTGTTCGACCTGATCGCGACCCAGCACATTCCGCCGGGACCCGGGCCGGAGCTCGCATCCGAAGCGGGGCGGTCACACAGTGGAGGCCATGATGCTCGGTAAGCTCGATTGGTCGGCCATTCCGTTTGATCAGCCTATACCGCTCGTTGCCGGCGCGGTGGTGCTGGTCGCGATCCTCGCCGTGCTGATCTGGGTCGTGGTGAAGGGGCATCTGCCCTATCTCTGGCGCGAATGGATCACCAGCGTCGATCACAAGCGCATCGGCGTCATGTACGTCCTGCTCGCCTCGGTGATGCTGCTGCGCGGCGGCAGCGACGCCATCATGATGCGAATCCAGCAGGCGGTCGCCTACCAGTCGCAGGGCTATCTGCCGCCCGAGCACTACAACCAGATCTTCTCGGCGCACGGCACCATCATGATCTTCTTCGTGGCGATGCCGTTCGTGATCGGGCTGATGAACCTGATCGTGCCGCTCCAGCTCGGCGTGCGCGACGTCGCTTTCCCGACGCTGAATTCCGTCGGCTTCTGGCTAACCGCGACCGGCGCGCTGCTGGTCAATATCTCGCTCGTGGTCGGCGAGTTCGCACGCACCGGCTGGCTCGCCTTTCCGCCGCTGTCAGGACTGTCCTATTCACCCGGCGTCGGAGTCGACTACTACGCCTGGTCGCTGCAGATCTCCGGCGTCGGTACGCTGGTCGCCGGCATCAATCTCGTCACGACCGTGCTGAAGCTGCGCACCAGGGGCATGAACTATCTGCGCATGCCGATGTTCTGCTGGACCACGCTGGCTTCGAACCTTCTGATTGTCGCCGCGTTTCCGATCCTGACCGCGACACTCGCGATGCTGCTGCTCGACCGCTATCTCGGCTTCCACTTCTTCACCAACGAGGCCGGCGGCAACGTCATGATGTTCATGAACCTGATCTGGGCCTGGGGCCATCCCGAGGTCTACATCCTGGTGCTGCCGGCCTTTGGCATCTTCTCCGAGGTGGTCTCGACCTTCTCCGGCAAGGCGCTGTTCGGTTATCGCTCCATGGTGCTCGCCACCATGGCGATCTGCGTCATCTCCTTCATGGTCTGGCTGCATCATTTCTTCACGATGGGGGCTGGGCCCGACGTCAACGCCATCTTCGGCATCGCCAGCATGATCATCGCGGTGCCGACTGGTGTGAAGATCTACAACTGGCTGTTCACGATGTATGGCGGCCGCATCCGTTTCGCGACCCCGATGCTGTGGGCGGTCGGCTTCATGGTCACGTTCATCATCGGCGGATTGACCGGCGTCCTGGTCGCGGTGCCGCCGGCCGATTTCATGCTCCACAACAGCATGTTCCTGGTCGCGCACTTCCACAACGTCATCATCGGCGGCGTGCTGTTCGGCGCCTTCGCCGGTTTCGAATATTGGTTTCCCAAGGCGTTCGGTTTCCGCCTCGACGAGCGCTGGGGCAAGGCCGCGTTCTGGTTCACCCTTCTCGGCTTCTACGTCACCTTCATGCCGCTCTACATTGTCGGCATGCTCGGCATGACCAGGCGCATGCAGCACTATGACGTCGCGGCCTGGCGGCCCTGGATGATCATCGCAGCGTTCGGCATGGCCGTGCTGACGATCGGCGTGATCTGCCAGATCATGCAGCTCGTGGTCAGCATCCGCAATCGCGAGGCGCTGCGCGATCGCACCGGCGATCCCTGGGATGGGCGCTCGCTGGAATGGGCGACCTCGTCGCCGCCGCCGGTGTTCAATTTCGCCTTCAATCCCGATGTGCGCGGCGAGGACGCCTATTGGGAGATGAAGGCCCATGCCCGGCAGCAATCATTCGCGCACGAAGAGCCCGAATATCAGGACATCGAGATGCCGCGCAATTCCCCGACCGGCTTCGTCTGCGCGTTCTTCGCGACGATCATGGGCTTCGCGCTGATCTGGCACATCTGGTGGATGGTGATCCTGGGGGGTATCGGCGCGTTCGCGACCTTCGTCGTATTCGCCTGGCGCGATCATGACGAGTACGTCATTCCGGCCGAGGAGGTCGCCCGCATCGACCGCGTCAATCTCGAGGAGCGGCGCAGCCTCGTCAGCATGGCGGGGTCAGTCTGATGGCGATGACCGCGACCGCCGACCACGCCCGTGCCGATCCCCATCACATCGGCGTCGTCATCGAGCATCCCGGGCCCGCGCCGAAGCGCATCGTGACTGCCTACGGCTTCTGGATCTTCCTGCTCTCCGACATCGTGATGTTCTCCTGCTTCTTCGCGGCCTATGCCGTGCTGGTCGGCCAGACCGCCGGCGGCCCCAAGGGTGCGGAGATCTTCGAGCAGAAGAACGTCGCGATCGAGACGGTCTGCCTGCTGTTGTCGAGCTTCACCTGCGGCATGGCCAGCATCGCCGCTGACGTGCGCAACCGGTTCTGGTTCTATCTTGGCATGAGCGTGACCTGCGTGCTCGGCCTCATATTCCTGGCCATCGAGTTCCGCGAATTCGCCGCCCTTGTCGCTCGTGGCTACGGCCCGTCGCGCAGTGCGTTCCTGACTGCGTTCTTCTCGCTGGTCGGCTGCCACGGCCTGCATGTCTCTGCCGGCATCTTGTGGCTCCTCACCATGATGGCCCAGGTGTTCGCAAAAGGCTTTCGCGCCGACATCTTGCGGCGGATGATGTGCTTTGCGCTGTTCTGGCACGCGCTCGACATCATCTGGGTCGCGGTGTTCTCTGTCGTCTATTTGCTTGGGAGTGCGCCATGAGCGACGAGACGCATCTGACCGCCCACCACGATCTCGCTCCGGGCGAGGAAGAGCAACACAGTGTCGGCGAGCGGATCCTGGGCTATGTCGTCGGCCTGTGTCTGGCGTTGCTGCTGACGGCGACGTCGTTCTTCATTGCCGGCACGGACCTCGTCTGGCAGCCTTCGATTCCCGTCGCGCTGATCGTGCTGGCGATCGCGCAGATGGGCGTGCACCTCGTGTTCTTCCTGCACATCACCACCGGTCCCGACAACACCAACAACGTGCTGGCGCTTGCCTTCGGACTGCTGATCGTCTTCCTGGTGGTGGGCGGCACGGTCTGGATCATGTCGCATCTGAATGCGAACATGCCGCCGATGGATCAGATCATGCAGATGCAGTGATAGCGCCGAACAATCGTAGCAGGGCGTCACCAGAGCATCGTTTTTGAACGCTAACGTTTCTGCATCGTCATGCCCGGGACCCGGGCATGACGGGCTCGGTTTGGAGCACGCCCAAAAAGAAGAGCCGCTTGTGGTGACAAGCGGCCCAAGTCTAGGGAGGAAACGCCCGAGCAAGGCAATCGGGCCGAAGCCGGATAGCTGCCAAGGAAACGCTCGCGCAAGGCGCTTGCGTACATTTATAAGTGCGTAAGTGCGGCAACCGCCGATGAAGTTCAATTCCGGATCAATCCGGTCTCGGAATACCACTCACGGATGCGTGAACCCCTCGCTCACTTTGGCCGGCGGCAATTGTAGGCCTTGCGGAAACCAGCGGCCTGGGCATCGTCCTCCGAGCAGAACCAGCGGTCGGGCTTGGTGGTCGCCGGATAGCTCGGGCAACCGCGCAGATGATAGATGCCGATATTGCCGGTGACGCGGGCGCGCACCGCAAGCTTGCCCTTGATGCTGCAGCTGGGCGGCATTGTCAGCTCGTCCGGAAACAGCACGGTGCGAATCTCCTTGTCGCGGTCGGGCCGGCAGGCGGCGCCGAGGAGCGCACCGTCCTTCTTGCCGCTACGGAAGTCTTGCGGCGCAACAAAGCAGCCCTTCCAGATACCAGCCGCCGCCGTCTTGGCCTCGGTGGCTGCCGGCTTGACGTTGGCCTTGATCGGCTCGCGCGCGAGGGCAAAGCCGAGCTTGATCAGCTGCTCGTTCAAGCTGGCCTTGTCGCCTTCGGCCGTGCAGATGGCGCGGTGCCGCTTGCCAAAACTCTTCTCCGGGCCGACATCGTCGCAGCGCACCGTTCGTTTGTTGATCAGCTTCGCCAGTTGGTCGCGGGCATCGATGCCGCAGGTCCAGGGATCGGCGTGATCGTCGATGCAGACCTGGTCCAGCTCGGGCGCGTCGACGCCGTCGAGCCGATAGGTGACGTCGCCGACCTGGATCGAGTTGCCGTCACGGACCGTCGCAGTGCCGGTCAGCGCGGCGACTGGCCCGGACGAGCCCAGAAAACCGGACAAGGCGAAAAACGAAACGAGCGCAAAAGCGCGGGCTGCGGCAAAGAATTTCTGGAAGGACATACGGTCTCGCTATCGATGGCTCGTGCGCCCTGTTCCTAGCATCCGGATGTGGCGATACCAATGGTCTGCACCCTGCGAAGTGCGACATTCCGGCCTCGCGGCTTTACTCAGCCGTCGCTCTGACCCTATCGTTTGCCGGGCCCCGCTGAGCGCGAACGGCCGAATCGCCCGGGAAGCGGCGAGGGGGAGGAAAAGTTGCGATGAAAGACCCCGTGGACGTCCTGATCATAGGCGCCGGCGCGTCCGGCGCAGCGGTGGCGTGGTCGCTGGCCGAAACCAAGATGCACATCCTCTGCCTGGAGCAGGGCGGCTGGATGAACCCGGCAGAATATCCCAGTACGGGCCGCGACTGGGAGGCCAAGTTCTACGGCGAATGGTCGTCGAGCCCGAACGTCCGCGGCCGGCCCGAGGACTATCCCATCAACGACGACAACTCCCCGATCAAGGTTGTGAACTACAACGCGGTCGGCGGCTCGACGGTGATGTACACCGCGCACTGGCCGCGGCTGCACCCTTCCGATTTCAAGGTGAAGACGCTCGACGGCGTCGCCGACGACTGGCCGATCGATTACCACGCGTTGACCCCGTTCTTCGAAGAGAACGACCGCATGATGGGCACGTCGGGTCTGTCGGGCGATCCGCTCTCGCCGCTGACGCATCCGCCGATGCCGCAGCAGCCGCTCGGATTGTCCGGCGCCATCATCGGCAAGGCCATGAACAAGCTCGGCTGGCACTGGTGGCCTTCGGACACCACGGTCGCGACGATGGACTATGAGGGCCGCGCGCGCTGCATCAATCTCGGCCATTGCACGCCGGCCTGCGCGCAGGGCGCCAAGGCCTCGACCGACATCACCTATTGGCCGCATGCGATCCGCGCCGGCGTCGAGCTGCGCACCCATTGCCGGGTGCGCGAGATCACCACCGACGAGAACGGCATGGCCTCGGGCGTGGTCTACTACGACAAGGACGGCATCGAGCAGTTTCAGCCCGCGCATGTCGTCATCATCGCCTGCAACGGTGTCGGCACGCCGCGCCTGCTGCTGAACTCGGCCTCGGGGCGATTCCCGAACGGCCTCGCCAATTCGTCCGGTCTCGTCGGCAAGAACCTGATGTTCCACCCCTACGCGCAGATCTATGGCTATGTGAACGAGCCGACGGACAGCAACCGCGCGCCGCCGACCTGTTTGTGGAGCAAGCAGTGGTATGACACGGACCTGTCGCGCGGCTTCGTGCGCGGCTATGGCGTGCAGTTCGTGCGCGGGGCGGGGCCGGTGTTCGAGGCCGTGGTCAGCGAGCAGAAGGGCATTTTGCCCTGGGGTGCCGATCATCACCGCGTGTTCCGCAAGCTCAACGGCCACCGCCTGGGTTTCTCCGCGATCTGCGAGGACCTGCCGGAGGAGCACAATCGCGTCACGCTCGATCCGGTGCTGAAGGACAGCCACGGCATTCCCGCGCCAAAGGTCGACTACACCATCAGCGAGAACAGCCGGAAGATGATGGAGCATGCGCTGGCGCGCGGTCGGGAGTTTCTCGAGGCGGCGGGCGCGAGCGACATCTGCGTCAACTCGCCGATCCCGTGGGGCGGCTGGCACCTGCTCGGCACCGCGCGCATGGGCACCGACCCCGAGCGCTCCGTCGTCAACGAATGGGGCCGCACGCACGACGTGAAGAACCTCTTCATCGTCGACGGCAGCATCTTCGTCACCTCGGGCGGCGTGAACCCGACCTCCACAATCCAGGCCCTCGCGCTCTACATCGCCGACCAGATGAAGCAGCGCTTGGCCAATTTGTTTGATTGATGTGCGTGATGGATGCACCGAACCCGCCACGAACTCCCTGCACCTCTCCCGCCTGCGCGAGAGGTCGACGCGCTCGAAGAGCGCGACGGTTGAGGGCTCTCTCCTCTGGGGGGATCTCTCTGCGGAGATACCGTCTCCCCGACCCTCCCCCGCAAGCGGGGGAGGCAGCGCACCGTCTTCGTGGCGGGAATGAACCAACGAGAGCACGCCATGTCTGATCAACTCTCCCTCACGCCTCGGCAGCGCGATGACCTCCGCACCATCGCGGCGATGATCATTCCTGCCAGCGACGAGTACAAGGTGCCCGGCGCCGACGATTCCGCGATCCAGGCCGACATGCTGGCAACGCTTGGCCGAGACGCCAAACTGGTCGCGGCGGCGCTGGATCATCTGGCGCGGTTGGCCGGCATGCCGTTGGCCGACCTCGAGCCCGCCGCGCGCGACGGTATCGCCCAGGAGTTCCGCATCTCCGGCGGCGTCGCCGCTGCAACGCTCGTCCGCGTGGTCCTGCAATGCTACTACCGCGACGACCGTGTGCTGCGCTCGCTCGGGCTGGAACTGCGCGCGCCATTCCCCAAGGGGCATGTGCTCCCGGATGGGGACTGGTCGCTGCTCGACCCGGTCAAGGCAAGAGGCGGCTCGCTGCGACGCGCGCCCTAGCCATCTTGGCAGGTCCAGCCCCGCGCCCCGGTCGGGCCACTTGCGCTGGCGGGAACAGGCCACCATCTGTGTGAGCCTCAAGGACTCTTGCCATGTTGGATTTCACCTCAGATATCGCCGATGACGCACCGTCATCGCGAACGACGTCGGCTACCCCGGTCGATGACCGGGCGATTCTGGACGCCTATTCCAATGCCGTGATCGACGTGACCGACCGCGTCGGCCCTGCGGTCGTCCGGGTCGAGACCGGGCCGAAGGTGCCGAACGGCCGCGAGCGCGGCGGGCTCGGCTCCGGTATCGTGATCTCGCCGGACGGGCTCGTGCTCACCAACAGCCATGTGGTCGGCTCCTCCAAGGAGATCCGGCTGCGCGACGTCGAGGGGCATGTCGGCGATGCCCAGGTGCTTGGTGTCGATCCCGACACCGACCTTGCGCTGCTGCGTGCCAACGGCGTGCGCCACTTGCCCTACGCCGCACTCGGCAACTCCAAAACCTTGCGGCGCGGTCAGCTCGTGATCGCAATCGGCAATCCGCTCGGCTTCGAATCGACCGTGACGGCCGGCGTGGTCTCGGCGCTCGGGCGCTCGATCCGCTCGGTCAGCGGGCGCACCATCGAGGACGTGATCCAGACCGATGCCGCGCTCAATCCCGGCAATTCCGGCGGGCCGCTGGTGTCGTCGAATGCCGAGGTGATCGGCATCAACACCGCCATCATCAACGGCGCGCAGGGAATCTGCTTTGCGGTCGCCAGCAACACCGCGCAATTCGTGCTGTCAGAGATCATCCGCCACGGCTATGTCCGTCGCGCCTATATCGGTGTCGCCGGGCAGACCGCGCCGGTCCCGCGGCGGCATGCGGTGCTGGCCGGCGTCGAGAACAAGATGGGCGCGCTTCTGATGCAGATCGAGCCGGATGGGCCGGCGGCCAAGGCAGGCCTGCTGCCCGGCGACGTCGTGATCAGGCTCGACGGCGTCGAGATCAACGGCGTCGACGACCTGATCCGCGTGCTCGACCGCGACCGCATCGGCCGGCGGCTGGCCATGGACGTGCTGCGGCTCGGCCGCCTGCGGGCGATCGATATCGATCCGATCGAACGCAAGCCGGCGCGCTAGCGCGGAATAGGTGCCGTCTCGTCATCCCACCGCTGTCATGCCCACGCAGGCGGGCATCCAGTACGCCGCGGCCTATCGTTGAGCCACGACCGTCTCGGCGTACTGGATCGCTCGGTCAAGCCGGGCGGTGACAGTGTGTGGCGAGCGCGTTCCCACAATCTCGTCATTGCGAGCGAAGCGAAGCAATCCAGAGTCTTTCCACAGAGGCAGTCTGGATTGCTTCGTCGCAAGGGCTCCTCGCAATGACGTGGAGAGAGTGTCTGCTCGCTCCGCTACTCTGCCGCGGCTGCGAAACGGCTGTTCTCGAGCTCTGCTTCCAGCCGTGCCGTCTCGGCGGCGGCCAGCTCGATATTGGCTTCCTTGACATGGCCGAAGCCGCGGATCGTCTCCGGCACGCGCGCGAGCCGTGTCAGCAGCGGGATCTGCTCCGCCCTCAGCCTGGCGATACGCTGATCGATCATCGCGAGATAATCCTCGACCAGCTTGCGCTCGGTCCGGCGCTCCTTGGTGCGTCCGAACGGATCGAACGCCGTCCAGCGCAGGAACTTGAGCTTGGCGAGAATGCGGAAAGCGTGGATCATCCAAGCGCCGAACTCCTGCTTCTGAAGCCGGCCCGTCGCCTTGTCTCGCTTCGCGAAGATCGGCGGTGCCAGGTGGTACTTCAGCGTGAAATCGCCGTCGAACTTCTCGGACACTTTCTTGGCAAAGCTGCCGTCGGTATAGAGCCGCGCGACCTCGTACTCGTCCTTGTAGGACATCAGCTTGAACAGGTTCTTGGCGACAGCCTCGGTCAGCTCCGTCGACGCTGACGAAACGGCGCTCTCCGCTTTACGCACCTTGGCGACCGCCGCGAGATAGCGGTCGGCATAGGTCTTGTCCTGATAGCTCGTCAGGAATTCCGAGCGGGTGACGATGATATCGTCGAGCGATTTCGCCGGCGCGGACGCCCGGGCCCTGAACTGGAGCACGCTGCGCACCCGCGACATGTCGTGCGCGGCGAGCCGCCCCCAGGTGAAGGCAAGCTTGTTCATCTCGATCGCGGCGCCGTTGATCTCGATGGCGCGGAGCAGGGCTTCCAGCGACAGCGGGATCGCGCCCTTCTGGAAGGCGAAGCCGAGCATGAAGGGATTGGTGGCGATGCTGTCGCCCATCAGCGCCGCCGCAATGCCTGTCGCATCGATGATCTCGAGGTTCTTGTCGCCGATCGCGTCGCGCAGCACGGTCTGCATCGCGCCCATCTCGAAATCGAGGTCCGGGTTTTGCACGAAGCTGGCGGTCGGCTGCAAATCGGCGTTGATATAGGCCTTGGTCACGCCGCGCTCGGCGCGGCTCAGCGCGGTGGGGCCGGCCGAGACGATCATGTCGCAGCCGAGGATGACGTCGGCGCCGCCGGTGGTGATGCGGACCGCGGAAATGTCCTCCGGCTTCGGGGCGATGCGGACATGGCTCATCACCGCGCCGTTCTTCTGCGACAGGCCGGTGAAGTCGAGCGCCGAGCAGCCGCGACCGTCGACATGGGCGGCCATGCCGAGCAGCGCCCCGATGGTGATCACGCCGGTGCCGCCGATGCCGGTGACGAGGATGTTGTAAGGGCCGTCAAGCTGACGCGCGGGCGGTAGCGGCAAATCGGCGAACAGCTGGCCGGAGTCCACCGCCGAGGTCTTCATCCGCTTCAGCGAACCGCCATGCACGGTGACAAAGCTCGGGCAAAAGCCCTCGACGCAGGAAAAGTCCTTGTTGCAGTTCGACTGGTCGATCTGGCGCTTGCGGCCGAACTCGGTCTCCAGCGGCTGCACCGAGACGCAGTTGGAGGCCTGCGAGCAGTCGCCGCAGCCTTCGCAGACGAGCTCGTTGATGAAGGCGCGCTTGGCCGGATCAGGATAGAGCCCGCGCTTGCGGCGGCGGCGCTTCTCGGCCGCGCAGGTCTGGTCGTAGATGATGACGGTGAGGCCCTTGATGTCACGCAGCTCGCGCTGCACGGCATCGAGCTCGCGGCGGTGATGGATGGTCGCGCCTTGCGGGAAGTAGTTGCCTTGCGGATACTTGCTCGGATCGTCCGAGACGATCGCAAGCCGCTTGACGCCCTCGGCCCAGACCTGATGCGCGATCTGTGCGACGTTGAAGCTGCCTTCCGCCGGCTGACCGCCGGTCATCGCCACCGCGTCGTTGTAGAGGATCTTGTAGGTGATGTTGATGCCGGAGGCGGCGGCTGCACGCAACGCCAGCAAGCCGGAATGCGTATAAGTCCCGTCGCCGAGATTCTGAAAAATGTGCTTCTCGGTGGTGAAGGGCGACTGGCCGATCCAGTTCACGCCCTCGGCACCCATGTGGGAGATCAGATCGGTGCGCCGGGTCGGCATGCTCAGGGCCATGCCGTGGCAGCCGATGCCGGCCATGGCGCGGCTGCCCTCCGGCACGCGCGTCGAGGAATTGTGCGGGCAACCCGAGCAGAAGAACGGCGTGCGCGCGAGCTTGATCGGCGCGCTCGCGGTGACGGGATTGTCGAACGCCTCGAGCCGTGCCAGCCGCTGCTCCAGCACCGGGCTGTGATGACCGAGCTTGCGCAAGCGCGCCACCAGCGCGGACGCGACGATGGTCGGCGTCAGTTCGCCCTCGCTCGGCAGCAGCGGCGCGCCGCGCTCGTCGCGCTTTCCCGTGACGGTCGGGCGCCTGGACGCATCCACGTTGTAGAGGATGCGCATGAGCTGGTCTTCGATGAAGCCGCGCTTCTCCTCGACCACCAGAACGTCCTGGAGGCCTTCGGCGAAACGTTTGGCGCCGCTTTCCTCCAGCGGCCATGTCATCGCGACCTTGTAGATGCGCAAGCCGAGATCCTGCGCGTCCTTGTCGGTGATGCCCAAATCGGCGAGCGCCTGGCGCAGATCGAGATAAGCCTTGCCGGTCGCGACGATGCCGAGCCGCGCCGGCCTGGAATCGAGCACGATTCGATCGAGCTGGTTGGCGCGGGCGAAGGCCTGCACGGCCGCCATCTTCGGGCCGAACAGGCGCTTCTCCGCCTCCAGCGGCGGATCGGGCCAGCGGATGTTGAGGCCGCCGGGCGGCATCTCGAAATCTTCGGGCAGCTTGATCTTGATGCGCTCGGGATCGCTGTAGATGGACGCCGAACTCTCCACGGTCTCGCTGATCGCCTTGAAGCCGACCCAGCAGCCTGAGAAGCGCGACAGCGCGAAACCGTAGAGGCCGAGATCGAGATAGTCCTGCAGCGTCGCGGGATTGATCACGGGGATCAGCGCGGCCGCGAACACCTGCTCGCTCTGATGCGCCAAGGTCGAGGACTGGCAGCCATGGTCGTCGCCAGCGAGCGCGAGCACACCACCATTGAGCGAGGTGCCGGCCGCATTCGCGTGCTTGAGCGCATCGACCGAGCGGTCGACGCCGGGGCCCTTGCCGTACCAGATGCCGAACACGCCATCGACCTTGGCTCCGGGAAACAGCCCAACCTGCTGGCTGCCCCATACCGCGGTCGCGGCCAAGTCTTCGTTGAGTCCGGGAACGAAGGCGATGTCGTGCTGCTGCAGATGCGACTTCGCGCGCCACAGCGCGTGGTCATACATGCCGAGCGGGGAACCGCGATAGCCTGAGATGAAGCCGCCGGTGTTCAGTCCCTGGAGCCGGTCGCGTTCGCGCTGCAACATGGGAAGGCGGACCAGCGCCTGCGTGCCGGACAGGAAGATCCGCTTCGATTCGAGCCGGTATTTGTCGTCCAGCTCGACCTGCAACAGCGTCATTTCAGAGGTCCTCGGCTTTCGTTCGTGGGGTTTGCGCTGCGGGAAGGATTGCGGCTGCGCGACGCGATTGTGACAGTCAAAAGCATGGCTCAGCGAAGTCAATATCGCTGGCCGCATCCGTGGCGCTCCTGCTAGTCATGGCTGGCTAGCGGAGGAGCGCATGACGGCGTTTGACGCACAAATCACCCAGACAGGAGGCGCCTTGATCGGACCGTGGCGCCGGCCGCGGCAGATGCTACAGGCGCAAACCTATGATGCGCATGCCTCGATCCATGATGACGCGACGGCGCAGAAGCTCGGCTTCAAGGGCGGCACCATCGAGGGGCCGACCCATTTCAGCCAGTTCGCTCCAATTTGCGAGCGGCAATGGGGGCGGGCGTGGTTCGAGCGAGGGTGTCTCTCGGTGCATTACCGTAGTGTCTGCTACGAAGGTGAAGAGGTGCAGGCGACCCTGCTAGCCTCTTCGACCGAACAGCCCGACTGTCAGGTGCAGATGCTCAAGCGCGACGGCACTGAGGTGCTGCGCGGCACCGCATCCATTGTTGAGAGCCCGACAGCCCTCGACCTCCGCCTCCGCGAGCTCAAGCCGCTTGCCGATCCCGTGATCCTGCGCGACGTC
Organism: Bradyrhizobium sp. LMG 9283; assembly: GCF_045571415.1. NCBI lineage: Bacteria > Pseudomonadati > Pseudomonadota > Alphaproteobacteria > Hyphomicrobiales > Nitrobacteraceae > Bradyrhizobium > Bradyrhizobium sp. LMG 9283. The sequence goes on along the minus strand of NZ_CP120691.1, from coordinate 6,313,923 downwards.
AAGGTGGCGCAGACGAGCAAGCGGCAGTCGGTGCGGATGGCGTTCGACCAGAACATGGGCGACCTCTATCCGTTCACCCTTCGGCAGAAGCTCGCCGTCATTACCGAGAGCTCGCAATACTATTCGACCGCCGACAATCCATGGGGCAAGCCCATCATCCCGATGGAGATGCTCAGCGTGCTGTTCCAGTACCGCTCCAAGGATGATCCGCTGCCGGCCAAGGGCCCAGCCGTCGGCCTGTTCGCCGACCAGGAGATCCGCCTGGTGAAGGGCCCGCTGTTCGTCGACGAGGAATACGAAGTCGAGCGCGAGGTGGTCGCGCTCTCCGGCAGCCGCCGCACCGAAAGCGCCTGGGTCAAGACGCGCGTGTTCGACCAGGCGGGCACGTTGGTGGCGACGATGTTGCTGAATATGGCGACGCTGAAGGACTCGTATGCGCCGTACGAGGAGGAGTATCGGCGGCTGTATGGGGTCGGGCGGTAGTCTCCTCGTCATTCCGGGCTCGCGCTGCGCGCGCCCCCGGAATGACGGAAGATGCCGCTCATCCTTTAGGCAAATGCCCGTCGCAAAGCCGTCGCACAGCGAATAAGCAGACGCGATCGCCGGCGTAACATTCTGAGCACGCAGCAAATTCCTTCCCCGCCCGCGCCCCATGGCAATTGTACACAATGGCACGGCGCTTGCAGAACTCCTGGCCAAGAGGGTTCTCGCGGGGCCTGCGTCATGTTGAACTCAGCCAAGCCGACAAAGGGCGTCGTCAGCGCCGAGCCCGAGCCAATTACGCTCGACTGGCCCGCCACCGCGCTTCTCATCATCGACATGCAGCGCGATTTCATGGAGCCCGGCGGCTTCGGCGAAACGCTCGGCAACGACGTCAGCCAGCTTGCGCGCGCGGTGAAGCCGATCGGCACGGTGCTGACGGCGGCGCGCGACACCGGCATGCTGGTGATCCACACGCGCGAGGGGCATCTGCCCGATCTCTCCGACGCGCCGCCGGCGAAGATCGAACGCGGTGCGCCGAGCCTTCGTATCGGCGATCCCGGTCCGATGGGACGCATCCTCATTCGCGGTCAGGCCGGCCACGACATCATTCCCGAGCTCTATCCGCTCGACAGCGAAATCGTGATCGACAAGCCGGGCAAAGGCGCCTTCTACGCCACCGAGCTCGGCGATGTTCTGGAGAATTACGGTATCGAGAATCTCTTGGTGTGCGGCGTCACGACAGAAGTGTGCGTCAACACCACCGTGCGCGAAGCCAATGACCGCGGCTATCGCTGCGTCGTCATTTCCGACGGCTGCGCATCCTACTTCCCCGAGTTTCACGAGATGGGCCTGAAGATGATCAAGGCCCAGGGCGGCATCTTCGGCTGGGTCGCAAGCTCAGCCGCGGTCTTGGAGGCGATGAAGAGTTCGACCACATTGGGGTAACATCATGAGCACATTGATGGGGACGGCTGGTAAGTCTGAGATCAATACGTCCGAGTTCAAGCCGGCGCTATGGACATCGGGCGACTGGAACGCGTTTTTCGGCTTCGGTACCAACATCCTCGTCAACATGCTGGTGCTCACCGGCCTGCTTCGCTTCGTCCTGAAGATGCCTGATAGCCTCGTGTTCGGCCGCATCCTGCCCGCGCTCGGGCTGATGATGTGCCTCTCCACCTTCTACTATGCGTATCTCGCTTATCGGCTGGCCCAGAAGACCGGCCGCAACGATGTCTGCGCGCTGCCGTCTGGCGTCAGCGTGCCGCACATGTTCATCGTCACCTTCGTGATCATGCTTCCGATCACGCTGAAGACCGGCGATCCTCTCAAGGGCTGGTCGGCGGGTCTCGTCTGGGTGTTCTTCCAGAGCTTCATCCTCATGATCGGCGGCTTCATCGCGCCGTTCATCCGCCAGATCACGCCGCGCGCGGCGCTGCTCGGCACGCTTGCCGGCGTCTCCGTCACCTTCATCTCGATGCGGCCGGCGCTCGAAATGTACATGACGCCGCAGATCGGCCTCGTCTGCTTCGCCATCATCCTGGTGAGCTGGTTCGGCGGCGTGAAATATTGGCGCGGTGTTCCCGCGGGCCTCGTCGCGATCGCGGCCGGCATGATCATCGCCTGGGGCTCGAACTTGTTCGGTCTCGGTCTTGGCGGGTTGAGCATCGCGGGTGTCGGCGCGGCCTTTGCCAATTTCGGCTTTTCTGTGCCGATCCCGGCAGTAAACTATGTCTTCTCTGGCTTCGAATTCCTCGGCATCATCCTGGTCACCGCGATCCCGTTCGGCATCTACGACCTCGTCGAGGCCATGGACAATGTCGAGAGCGCGGAAGCGGCCGGCGACGAATTTCCGACCACGCGCGTGCTCACCGCCGACGGCGTCGTCAGCCTGATCGGCTGTCTGATGGGCAATCCCTTCATCAACGCCGTCTATATCGGCCATCCCGGCTGGAAGGCGATGGGCGGTCGGATCGGTTACTCGGCGGCGACCGGCATCATGGTGGTCGTGCTGTCCTGGTTCGGCATCATCTCGGTGCTGCTGGCACTCGTGCCTGTCGTCGCGATCTCGCCGATCCTGCTCTATATCGGCATGCTGATCGGGGCGCAGGCATTCCAGGCGACACCGGTCAAGCACGCCCCCGCCATCGTGCTGGCGCTGACGCCGCATCTGGCCGCCTGGGCCAAGCTCCAGATCGACACGATGCTCGGCTCCACCATGAACGCGGCGGCAACCGTCGGCGGCTTGGCGGCCGACAAGGTCGATGCGGTCAAGGCCGCCGCGATCGCCGCGCTACCGCAGCAGGGCGTGTTCTACCACGGTCTTGAGGTGATGGGCGGCGGCTCCATCCTCGGCGGCCTCATCCTCGGCGCGATCGGCGTATTCATCATCGAGCGCGATTTCGAGAAGGCGTCCGCCTTTGCGCTGGTCGGGGCGGTGCTGACCTACTTCGGCTTCATGCACGGCGAGGCCGTCGGCATCGGCGGCGGCTTTGGCGTGACGCCCGCGGTCGCCCTGGCCTACGCCGTAATGGCCGCTGGCCTGTTCGCCGCCGGCAAGCTCGGCGCCAGCGAGCCCTACGCCGCACATCCGGAGATGTCCGCCGCGCCAGCGGAGTAGGCGCGGCTTTCACTTCGATGAAACGGCCGGGGGGATAGCCCGGCCGTTCCTGTCTCAGGGACGTACGGCCGGCGTCTCCATCGGCAGACCATGCGCCCGTGACATCAGATAGAGCTCGAGTGCGACCAGTTCGGGCGAACCGTAGTCATAGGCCTGAGCACGGACGCCGCTCATGCAGCTGCGCAGGCGCCGCTCCAGCGACCCCAGCGTCTGCCATTCCAGCCTATAAAGCGGATAGCCGGTCGGCTGTCCTTGCGTAATCGGCGCGCCGGCGAGGCGCTTGTCGAAATTGTCGTCGTGGCAGTTGGTGCAGGCGAGGTTGAGCTGTCCCTCGCGCTGCATGTACAGCGCGCGGCCCTGCTCGATGAAAGGCTTGGCTTGCGGATCGTCACCGGCCGTGATCGGGGTGCCGCGCGACTGATGAGCGATGAAGGCGGACAATGCGAGCAGATCGCGGCTCTCGTAGGGCAGCGGCGTCGCCTGCTGATGATTGGCGCGGCAGAGATTGATCCGCTGATCGAGCGTGACGGGACGGCCGAGGGCCTTGTCGAAGGCGGGATAGCGCGCCGCGACGCCCTTCATGCTGCTGCGCGCATCGCCATGACAATCCGTGCAGGCTTTGGCGGCGCTGCCGGTCTTCTTCGCCCAGAGCGCTTCGCCGTCGAGCACGAACAGCATGCCAGGATTGCTGGTGTCGTCGTCCTGCATGGCGCGCGTGTCCGGACCCATGAAGGCATAGCCGGAGCGGCGTGCATCGGGCGGGATTTCGCCGGCAACCAGGGCAGGGGCCGCGGCAAACAATGCTGCCGCCGCTATCGCGCGCCAAGAGATCATTCGACCGTGATCGATGCCGCAGCAGTGGAGGAATAGCCGTTGTCGCCGATCCACTCGAACTCGAACTTGCCGCTTTCCTTGGCAATCGTGAAGAACGACAAATATGGGTTCGCCGCGATAGCCGGAAACAGATCGGCGCGAAAAATCTCAGTGCCGTTGTAATGACAGGTGAAGCTCGTAATGATGTTGCGCGGCACCAGATTGCCATCGGCGGTGTGGCGGAAGCCGGTCTCCATGATGTGCGAGGTCAGCGTGCGGATCTCGATGATGTCGCCGCGTTTGGCCTTCGAGGGGACGTTGATGAGGGCGGCCATCAGTTCATCTCCTCGGTGCAGGCGGCCAGTGTCACGACGACGTCGGCGGCAATTTGCCAGAACGTGTCGTCGGAGAGACGCGCGATCGCAACCACCTTCTGGGTGTCGGCGAGCCGAATCCGTGTCGAGACCTGGGCTCGGCCGGAGGCAGGGCCGAAATAGAAATTGCCGATGTTCGGCTGCGGGTTCTTCTCGTTGAAGACGTGGATGCTCTTGACGTGGTCATCGGCCGTCATCGGGCTTGCGACGCTCACCGTCATAGGCACGGTGTTGCCGTTCTCGACCAGCGGCGGAATGTCGAGTTTGACCCTGCCGGTGTGAATCTGTGCTTCGCCGACGACGTTGCGGATCGCCGTGTTGAGCATCGCCGGTGTTGCCTCGATCGGCCGCAGCGTGACGATCGGGATCGTGCCGGCGACTGTCATGCCTCCGGCGAGGCTCAGGAATTGTCGTCGCGTGGTTGGCATGAGCCTAGTCCCGAAGTGTTGTAAGAAAGGCCACGATGTCCTCGATCTCCGCAGCCGACAAGATCGGCTTGCCGGCGAAGTTACGTCCGACGCGGACGAGGCCGTCGTTGCGATAGTAGGACGGCATGATGGTGTCCGGATTGAAGCGCGAGGCATCGACCAGTCGAAGTCGCAACTGGCTCACCGACCACCGGTTCCCGGAGCCGGAGAGATCAGGCGCAAGGTCGCCCTGGAACCGCGTTTCCGGAAATGGGCCGGAATGGCAGAGGATGCAGGTCGTGGTGCGCGCGAGCACCAGCGCGCGGCCGCGCGCGGCATCGCCGGACGAGCCTGTGAGTGATGCAGGAATGCCGTCGCCGACGATCTTGGAGGATACGAGCTCGTCCGCTCGGGCGAGCAAGGTGAAGGCTATGCTCGCTACGATGAATGCCGCAATCGCAACTATCGGATGGGGTGCACGGCGCCGCGGCGGACTCCTCTTACCTCTCCCGCTTGCGGGAGAGATCGAGCCAAAGGCGAGGGTGAGGGCTCTCTCCTCTTGAGGGTTCTCGATTGTGGAGACACCCTCTCCCGCAGGCGGGGGAGGGGGCGCACCGTGTTTGTGATTACTTGCGCGTCCCGCCATTGCGCTAGCCAAAGGTGTCCGCCGTAATGGTCTGAAACCAGCGCTCCGCCTCCGCCGCCTCGCGCGCACGGACCTCGCGCGGAGCATCGACCGGGCTCGTCGCGCCGCCTTCGACCTCCGCGAAGATGTCACCTTTTGGCTGATAGTTGCCGATCAGCGAGAAGCCGTAGCCGGGTGCGACGGTGCTGTAGCAGACGCCTATCAACCGTGGCGCTTCCGGCGTGCGGCCCGCGAGCAAAGCGACGATCGCGCCAGCGCAGGCCTTGCCCTGCGCGCTCGCGGCGGAGGCCGACTTGGGGATGCCACCGCCGAGGCAGGCATCGCCAATGACGTGGATGTTCGGAACGAGTTTCGACTCGAACGTGACAGGATCGATTGGGCACCAGCCGGTCGTGTCCGCAGTGCCCGCGATCCCGGCGATGCGCCCCGCGCGCTGCGGCGGGATGACGTTGGCGACATCAGGGGTGTAGTTGCCGAACTCCGTGACGATGGTCCTCGTCGCCGGATCGACCGAGGTGACGCGGCCGCCTTGCGATAGCCCGACGCGCTCGATCATGTCGCCATAGAGCTCGTTCCACGCCTTCTCGAACAGCCGCTGCTGTGAGAAATTGTCCTTGGCGTCGAGGACCAGCACTTTCGAGCGCGGCTTCTTCGTCTTCAGGTAATGCGCGATCAGGCTCGCGCGCTCGTAAGGTGCTGGCGGGCAACGAGAAGGATTGGCCGGGATTGCAATGGCGACCGTGCCGCCGTCCGCCATCGCCTCCAATTGCCTGCGCAGCAAAAGCGTTTGCGCGCCGGCCTTCCAGGCGTGCGGCATCGTCTCCGGCGCCGCGGCGTCGTAGCCGGGCAGGGCTTCGGGATGGAAGTCGATGCCGGGCGAGAGCACGAGCCGGTCATAGCCAAACGCGGCGCCATCGTCTGTCGTCACCCTGCGTTTTTGCGTGTCGATGCTCGTCACGGCCTGAGCGATGATGCTGATGCCCTCGGCAGCGAGCTTGTCATAGCCGAACTGCTGCGCCTCGATTTCGCGCAGGCCCGCGATCACCTCATTGCTGAAGGGGCAGGAGATGTAGGTCTTGTTCGGCTCGATCAGGGTGACCAGCAACTTTGGATCGGCGCGCTTGAGCGCGCGGGCGCAAGCCGCGCCGCCAAAGCCGCCGCCGATCACGACGATCTGGCCCGCTGATTGGGCGCGCAAGATCGAAGGTGCGGCGAGCGATGTGGCCGCGACGGCGATGCCGAAGGCGGCACTCCGCCGTGTCACCGGCGCATTCATGAGACTTATCCGGAAAATGCTGCGGCGGCCGGCGTGGCCGCCGCAGCTCTTCTTACGCGAAGGTGATGTTCTGGTCGCGCAGCGGCACCGAGCGGATGCGCTTGCCGGTTGCGGCGAAGTAAGCATTGAGCACCGCCGGCGCCGCTACACCGATGGTCGGCTCGCCGACACCGCCCCAGAACCCGCCGCTCGGCACCATCACCGTCTCCACTTTCGGCATCTCACTGATGCGCATCGAGTTGTAGGTGTCGAAGTTGGTCTGCTCGATCTTGCCGCCCTTGACGGTGCAGCCTCCATAGAACAGCGCGGAGAGGCCATAGACGAAGGAGCCGGCAACCTGCCGCTCCACCTGCGCCGGATTGACGACGTAGCCGGGATCGGTGGAGGCGACGATGCGATGCACCTTGATCTTGCTGCCGTCGATCACCGAGATCTCGGCGGCGCCGGCGACATAGCTGCCATAGCCCATGACCTGCGCGATGCCGCGATAGACGCCCTGCGGCGCCGGCGTGGTCCAGCCGATCTTCTCGGCAACCGCATTGAGCACCGCAAGGTGCTTCGGATGGTTGCCCATCAGCTTGCGGCGGAATTCGAGCGGGTCCTGGCCTGCGGCCTGGGCCAGCTCGTCCATGAAGCACTCCATGTAGATCGCATTGTGATTGACATTGACGCCGCGCCAGAAGCCCGGCGGAACGTGCGGGTTGCGCATCGCATGCTCGATCAACAGGTTCGGCACCGAATAGCCGAACGCGGCCTCGCCGGACTGTGCGACGCCCTGGAATGCCGCCGGATCCATGCCGTTCTGCAGCGCCTCGGGGCGAAGCGAGAACAGGATCGATTGGCCCGAGAGGCGGTAGTGCAGCGCGACGAGATTGTTATTGGCATCGAACGCGCCGGTCATCTTGCACTGGGTGATCGGGTGATAGCGACCGTGCGCCATGTCTTCTTCGCGCGACCACAATAGCTTGATCGGCGTGGCCGGCATCTGCTTGGCGATCATGACGGCCTGGCGGACATAGTCGGTCTGGCCGCGCCGACCGAAGCCGCCGCCGAGCATCACTTTGTGGACGTCGCACTTCTCGGCCGGCAGGCCGGACGCCTCCAGCACTGCCGCGAAGGCCGCCTCGCCATTCTGCGTGCCGCACCAGACCTCGCACTTATCCGCAGTGTAGAGCGCGGTGGCGTTCATCGGCTCCATGGTGGCGTGGTTCTGGTAGGGATAGTTGTAGACGGCTTCGACCTTCTTTGCGGCCCCGGCGATCGCGGTCTTCGCGTCGCCGTTCTTGTTGCCGACATAGGCAGGCTGCGAATCGTCGAGCCCCTCGGCCAGCCACTTCGCAATCGACTCACTGGAGACCTTGGCGTTGTCGCCCTCGTCCCAGGTGATCGGCAGTGCCTCCAGCGCGGTCTTGGCGTGCCACCAAGTGTCGGCAACGACGGCGACGGCGGTGTCGCCTACCTTGACCACCTTCTTGACGCCCTTCATGCCGGTGACCTTGGCCTCGTCAAAGCTCCTCAGCTTGCCGCCGAACACCGGGCAGTCCTTGATCGCGGCGTTCAGCATGCCCGGCAGCTTGACGTCGATGCCGTAGACCGTGGCGCCGGTGGTCTTGTCGACGGTGTCGAGCCGCTTCACGCCCTTGCCGATCAGCTTCCAGTCCTTGGGGTCCTTCAGCTTGACGTCCGCCGGCGGCGTCAGCTTGGCCGCGGCCTCCGCGACCTTGCCGTAGGTCGTGGTCCGGCCCGAGGGCGTATGGGTGATGACGCTGTTGCTGGCCGAGCATTCGGAGGCCGGCACCTTCCATGCGTCGGCGGCGGCCTGGATCAGCATCACGCGCGCGGTGGCGCCGCCCTTGCGGACGTAGTCCTGCGAGGAGCGGATGCCGCGGCTGCCGCCGGTGGAGAAATCGCCCCAGACGCGCTTGCGGGCGACGCTCTGACCGGGGGTCGGATATTCGGTCGTGACCTTGGTCCAGTCGCATTCGAGCTCCTCGGCGACGAGCTGGGCGAGACCGGTCAGCGAGCCCTGGCCCATCTCGGAGCGGGCAATGCGGATCACCACGGTGTCGTCGGGCCTCACCACGACCCAGGCGCCGATCTCGGGCGAGCCGTCGGCGGCGCGAACCACGGCCGGGCCGCCGAAGGGGATGTCGAGGCCGATGGCGAGACCGGCACCGACCGCGGCCGTGCCGATGACGAAGGCGCGGCGGTTGAGCCGCGGCGAAACATGCTGATTCATGTGGGATTTCCTTACGCGCTTGCGATCGTGTGGATCGCCTCGCGCACCTGCTGGAAGGTGCCGCAGCGGCAAATATTGGTGATGGCCTCGTCGATGTCGGCATCGGTCGGCTTCGGCTTCTCGTTCAAGAGCGCCGCCACCGCCATGATCATGCCGCTCTGGCAATAGCCGCATTGCGGCACGTCCTGGGCGATCCAGGCCTCCTGCACCTTGTGCAGCGTATCGCCCGAGGCGAGCCCCTCGATGGTGGTGATCTTCTTGCCCTCGGCCTCGCTGACCGAGATCCCGCAGGAGCGCATCGCCATGCCGTCGATGTGAACCGTGCAGGCGCCGCATTGTGCAATGCCGCAACCATATTTGGTGCCGGTCAGGCCGGCATTCTCGCGGATCGCCCAGAGCAGCGGCGTATCCGGTTCGACGTCGAGGGTGAAGGTTTTTCCGTTGATTGTTAGGTTTGCCATCGCAGTCCCCTGATTGGCCCAATCCACCGATTGAACACAGGGGCGCAATGTGTCCGGCAAATTGGAACTGTTCAAATCAACAGTCCGAGGGGTGGCTGGAATGCATTGCGTCGCTGTTGAGGGGATGGACCGGCGCGTTGTTTTGCCTCATCCCTTCTCGAGCGATTCGGGTTGACGCCTTTTCCGTGGGCGCCAATCCGCGGCTTGAAGCGACGTCCGGGGCGGATTGCCGCGCAGAGGCCACAGTTTTGTCCTTTTTGCCGGGGTGCAAGATGAGGGCGCTTTGGTACACTGCCCCGCCGCCAACAGGAGTTCCATGAACGTGCCGAGTCCCTGCAACGTACTGATGCTATACCCGCTGTTCTCGGCAGAGTCCTTCTGGAGCTTTGGCGAATCCTGCAAAGTGATGGGCGTCAAGCGTCCTGCCGCCCCTTTGGGCCTGATCACCGTTGCCGCGATGTTGCCCAAGAGCTGGACGGTCCGGCTGATCGATTGCAACACGGCACCGCTCGGCGACGAGGATCTCGCCTGGGCCGACGTCGTCTTCACCGGCGGAATGTTGCCGCAGCAGGCCGACACGCTGCGTCTGATCGAGCTCTGCCGCGCAGCCGGCAAGCCGGTCGTCGTCGGCGGTCCCGATCCCACCTCGAGCCCCCACATCTATGAGCGGGCCGACTTTCGGGTGCTCGGCGAGGCCGAGAGCGTCATCGACGAATTTATCGCAGCCTGGCAAAGCGGCGCGCGGTCCGGCGTCTTCACCGCGCCGAAATTCCAGGCCGACGTCACCAAGACGCCGGTGCCGCGTTTCGACCTGCTCAACTTCGAGGACTATCTCTATCTCGGTGTCCAGTATTCGCGCGGCTGTCCCTTTACCTGCGAATTCTGCGACATCATCGAGCTCTATGGGCGCGTGCCGCGGACCAAGACGATCGAGCAGATGTTCGTCGAGCTCGAGACGCTTTACAAGATGGGCTACCGCGGCCATCTCGATTTCGTCGACGACAATTTCATCGGCAACAAGAAGTCGCTGCGGCAATTCCTGCCAAAGCTCGCCGAATGGCAGCGTGCGCACGGCTATCCCTTCGAATTCTCTACGGAAGCCTCGGTCAATCTCGCCGACGATCCGGAACTCTTGGAGCTGATGGGCGCGGCGAATTTCTTCGGCATCTTCGTCGGCATCGAAAGTCCAGACCCGGCGACGCTTGTCGCGATGCGGAAGAAGCAGAACACGCGGCGCAACATCGCCGAGAGCATCCACAAGATCTACGCCGCCGGCATGCTGGTCACCGCGGGCTTCATCGTCGGCTTCGACAACGAGAGTGTCTCGATGGCGGAGTCCATGATCGAGTTCATCGAGGAAGCGGCGATTCCCGTCGCCATGGTGGGCCTGCTCTATGCCTTGCCGAACACGCAGCTCACGCGCCGGCTCGAGCGCGAAGGCCGGCTGCATCAGGGCCACGACGTGGCGCCGACCATCGGCGCCGATCAGTGCACGGCCGGCATCAACTTCGATCCGGTCCGCCCGCTGCGCGACATCCTGATGGACTACAAGCGGGTGCTGGAGCACATCTACAGTCCGGCGGCCTATGCAGCACGCGTCGATCGTTTGATGACACTGCTCGACCGTTCCCGGCAGCGTTCCGAGCTTGCCGAAGGTGATATCCGCTCCAAGCTCGGGGCCATGGAGACCGTGCACAAGGTGGTCTCTGCTCTTCCCGAGGCGCGGGGGCCGCTCTGGCAGACCTTCATGAACTGCGCTAAGCGTGATACGTCATCGGCGCGCATCGCCGTGCAGATGATTGCGGCCTATGCGCATCTCGGACCGTTCTCGCGCAAGGTCATCGCGGCGATCGATGAGCGCTTGGCTGCGCTGGATAACGAGACCGTCACTCCGGCGGCTGTTGGCGTGACGGCGGCCTGACGGCTTACTTCACCGCAAGCCGCAAAAAGCTCATCACGCTGCCGAGCGCCGCAAAGCCGGCGCCGAGCGCCAGCGCCAGTGTTGCACCGTCATGTCCGGCGAGCGCGAAGCACAAGGCGGCGAGTGCGGCCCCGGTGGTCTGTCCCGTCAGGCGCGCGGTCGCGACGATGCCGGAGGCGCTGCCGCTGCGATGCGGCGGCGCGCTCGACATCACCGCTTTCATGTTCGGCGCCTGGAAGAAGCCAAACCCCATGCCGCAGATTACCATCCGCCAGATGATGTCGGCGATGGCGGGGTTGGCTGGAAGCGTCGCGAGCAGCGCCATGCCGAGGCCGAGCAGCACGAGCCCGATGCCGCCGAGCAAGCCGACCGCGTGGCGGTCCGACAGGCGGCCTGCGATCGGCGCCATGATGCCGACCACCAGCGGCCATGGCGTCATGAAGAAGCCGGTCTCGACCTGCGAGCGGCCGAGCACGTCCTCGAAATAGAACGGCAGCGAGACGAAGGCGAGGCCTTGCACTGCGAAGGAGCACACCGCGGTCGCCGCCGACAGCGCGAACATCGGACGGCTGAACAAGTCGATCGGCAGCATCGGCGCGGGATGATCGGCGTGGCGCCGCGTCAGGATGAAGCCGAGCGCGAGCGCGGCGACGAGCTCGACGCCCACGACGATCGGCGACAGATTGTGCGCGGCGCTGCCGATGCCGGTGATGAACAGGCCGAGACAGGCGGCGGCGAGGATCGCGCCGAGAAAGTCGAAGCCGTGATCGGCGCGCGGCGTCTTCGGCAGCATCGCAAAGCCGATGCCGATCGCGACGAGGCCAAACGGGATGTTGATGGCGAACAGCCAGGGCCACGGGCCGAGCGCCAGGATCGCGGAGGCGATCGAGGGCCCGAAGGTAAAGGCGGTCGCGACCACCAGCGCGTTGTGGCCGAAGCCGCGGCCGAGCATCCGCCCGGGATAGACGAAGCGCACCAGCGCGGTGTTGACGCTCATGATGCCGCTCGCCCCCAACCCTTGCAGCGTGCGCGCGACCAGGAGGCTCTCCAGCGACCAAGCCACCGCGCAGAACAGCGAGGCGATGGTGAACAGGATAAGGCCGCCGAGATAGATGCGCTGATGCCCGACGATCTCGCCGAGCGCCCCGAGCGGCAGCAGCGTCGCCACCAGTGCGATCTGGTAGACGTTGACCACCCAGACCGACTGCTCCGGCGTGACATGCAGATCGGCGGCGATGGCGGGCAGGGCGATGTTGGCGATCGCGGTGTCGAGCGAGGCCATCGCCAGCGCAGTGAAGATCGCGGCGATGGCCCAGCGCCGTTGCGCGGCCGGAAGGCCGTCGGCGATGGGATGGTCGGGTTCGCGCGCGGCGGCAGGTAACGTGATTGTCATTGCGTTGGCGCGTTGCTCCGGCGGCGGCTATGCGCCGTGTACTACGGCTCGTTGGCCGGCCACAGGCTTATGCGTGCATGCTGTGTATGCGCCGATGCCGGACACACGCGGAAAGTGGCAAGGCGAGCGAGCCGGTCCGCCTGCTTTCGGCCCTTGGTCACCACGATCGAATCAAAACTCGAAAAACAACCCCATGCACAGTAGAAGCCCCCTTGATCGATAAGGGATTTTTCGAGCCACGTTGCGACGACATTCGCGGCTGCGATCAAGTTGACCCGTCGAGACTGAGCAAGAACTCGGCATTTTGGTGAGTTGATGTACGATTCTGTTCATGACGAATCGCACATTCAAGACCGGCGAGAGCCGCGACCAGGCCAGCCTGCTTCCTGCTCGGATTGAGGACTATGTCGGACCGGACAACCCCGTCCGGGCGATTGAGAGCTTCGTTCGTGTCCTCGACCTTGCCAAGCTCGGCTTTCGCCATGCGGATCGCAAGGCTGAAGAGGTCGGCCAGCCGCCATACGATCCAGCCGATCTGCTGAAGCTCTACCTTTACGGCTACATCAACCAAATCAGGTCGTCGCGTCGGTTGGAGCGGGAGGCCGGCCGCAATCTGGAACTGATCTGGCTGCTGAGGAATCTGAAGCCGGGTTATCGGACGATCGGCAATTTCCGCAAAGAGAACTGGGCGGCGCTGAAGGCAGCCAACCGCAGCTTCGTGCTGCTGATGCGCGAGCTTGGTCTTGTCGGCGGCAGCGTTGTTGCAATTGACGGCTCGTTCTTCCATGGCGACGCCAGCAAGGCCAGCATCTTTACGCGCAAACGGCTTGCCGATCAGATCATCAAGCTGGACCAAGAGATCGAGGCTTACGGCAAGTGCCTTGAGGACAATGATGCCGCGGAAGCCAAGAAGCCGGGCAAGGATGGCCCCGATGGCGGCGGCGGAGGTGGCGGCGACATCGGTGCGAAGATCGCGGCGCTGCTGGCGAAGCGCTTGCGCGCACAAGGCGACCTTGCTCGGCTGGAAGAGAATGGCGCGACGCAGCTATCCCTGACTGATCCGGATGCCCGGCTTCTGGTCAAGAGCGGCCAGGGCGTCGCAGGCTACAATGTGCAGACCGCCGTCGATGACAAGCACAAGCTCATTGTCGCCAGCGAGGTGGTGAACGACAGCAGCGATGTCGGCCAGCTACATGCGATGGCCATGGCGGCAAAAGAGGCTCTCGAGGTCGGGGCCCTGCAGGCGCTGGCAGATGAGGGCTATTACAGCAGTCGCGAACTGAAGGCCTGTGAAGACGATGGCATCACGCCCTATGTGCCGGTGCCGGAGGGCAACGCCCGGCTCGAGAAGCAAGGCCGCTTTGCCCTCAAGGACTTCAACTATGATGGCGCAACCGACACCTACCGTTGTCCTGCCGGCCAACCGCTACATCCGATGAAGAGCAGGCAAAAGAACACCAGCGGCCGCATCGAGATCCGCTATGCGGCGCGCGGAGCGATCTGCAGGACCTGCCCGCTCAAGGTCCAGTGTCTCTCGTCGAACGCGGCCTACCGGACGATCGGTCGCTGGGAGCATGAAGGCGTTCTTGAACGTCATCGCGCGCGGATGCAGGGTGCAGGCGAGCTGATGCGCCGTCGTTTTGCCATCGTCGAGCATCCGTTTGGCACGCTCAAATGCCGCGCCGGCTATCGTCATTTCCTGGTCCGCGGCTTCGATAAGGTCCGCGGTGAGTGGAACCTGATGGCGCGCTGCTACAACTTTACCCGCGTGCTCAACATTCTTGGCTTAGACGTGTTTCTGGCCGCCCTCGCAAAGACGCTCGCTCCTGGCCGAGGCACCCTCGCAGCCCTCCTGCAGGGCATCCAGCTTGCTCCAGAGGCCTTCTGGATCAATCACCCGCCTCCGATCGCAATCGGTCGCCCACACCGGCCTGACTCCGCCAAAACCAGTAATTCTTGCTCAGTCTCGTCGGGCAAAACACTGGCAGGATGCCATCGTGGCACGGCACTCGGAAGCACCAGCATGAGCGCGTGGTGGAGGCAGGGACTTGGACACGTGTGTCTGTCCCGGTTTCGGCTTCGAATCCTCCAGCCTGTTGTCGCCAGATGATAACGCCCGGCCAGTCGACGCCGCGACAGCCGTCGCGGCCACGCCAGCTGCCGACCCCAACGCCCTTGCGTCATGGTCTGATCGACAATCGATAGCGGGCTTGCGGCTGTCGACTCGCCGCTACTGTCCAAATCGGCGCCGCATCGCCCAGATACCAGTGGCCTTTGAACGTCTGCGGATTCGTCTTTGCTCGGCCTTTTCCAGTCGGGTACGAAGGCTCTGAAGCTCTGCCAATTGAGAGCTGAGCGACGAGACGCGTTGACGCAGAACCACAATACGGTCGCACACCTGACCACGAGTACTCATGACACGCCCCTAAATTGTGACTTTTAAAAAATGACCGACGTCGGGCGAGCAAACAAAAAGAGTTTAAACCTATAATGACGGTAGCACAGGATCATTCACAAGGTGTGAAATAGCTGACATGCACGGGAAGAGACGTGGCCCGACCGCGGTCCGGGGGCGTGGCAAGGATCAAACCGCAGTTGGATCGTGATTTCGAGCGAGAGCCCAAGTCGCTTCCGAATTCGTCTGCGGGAAACCGCCGCTAGAGTACAAGCCCCAGCGCCAGCCAGGTTGCAACAGACAAGCAGACGCCAATTCCTAGATACGGCAATGCAATACGCATCGGTCACTCCTCGGCTCCGAGACGCGACGAGAACACGGGTCAGATACGCATATTCGCGGTGCCGAGCCTATATTCCATGCGATGTACGGGCTGTGGCGTGTAACCGCAGGCAGGCAGCGTGAAATCCAGTGCAATGAAGCAGGATTGCCTAGCGGAGTGCGGGTGAAGTCCGATTTGGCGTCATCGAGTGAGGCGGACCGTCGGCTGAACCACCGCTGTTCCCCGCTCTTATCTTGATGTCTTAATGCCCGCCCTGATTTAATCGAATAATTCAATCTTATTAAAAATTGTGATTTAATTTAGAAAACGAGACGTTGTAAACGTTAGCGCCACATCCCCCACGATGATCACTCTGGGCCAACAGCACGGCGGAGCCCAAACACTGGTCGGTTCCGATCCGATCAACATGCTGTTCGGAGATGCCGGCGTGAACTTGCGCGACCGCGCGGTCGACGGCAACGACACATTGCTGACCTCCGGATTCGGAAGCCTGTTCGGCGACGCCGGCGGACGCCTGTTCGGGTATGTCCGCGGCGGAAATGACAGCTTCACCGCGAGCGGACTCGAGTACAACAATCATCTCTATGGTGATGCCGGAGGCGACATGGCCGGCCATGCAGCCGGTGGGAACGATAGTTTTGCTGTGAGCGGGATTAATCCCTTCAACTTCGTCTTTGGCGACGCCGGTGGAAACATGTCCGCTTCCGCGGCCGGCGGTAACGACACGTTCAACGACTCGAGCGATGCGACACCCGTCGATCGCAATGTCTTTGCCGGTGATGCGGGCGGTAACATGTCCGGTCTGGCCCGCGGAGGGGACGACACGTTCAACAAGACCGGTCTAGGCGGAAGCACGTTCTACGGCGATGCCGGCGGCAATATGGGTGATCAGGCCGCCGGCGGCGACGACACCTATATCGGCGGCAACGTTTTCTGCCAGCTCGCCAATCAGGCGTACGGGGATGCATCGACCATGTCGGGCCACGCGCACGGCGGCAATGACACGTTGGTCGGCGGCGATGATCCCAATCCGCATCCGGCGGGCAGCTACGAGACCATTCTCGTCGGCGATGCCCAGTCGATGTCCGACTACGCAAGCGGCGGCAATGACAAGCTGGTAAGCGGCACCGGAAATGACGACATGTCGGGCGATGCGCAGGTGATGCTCGGCTTCGCCAAAGGGGGGAACGATACGTTCGTGTTCAATTTCGGCAGCGGCCACGACAGGATCGAGGATTTTGGGCGGGCGCTGTCGAACTTGGGATCCGATCACATCGATGTCTCTGCCCTCGGCATCGCGGATTTCAGTGATCTCAGCATCTCACAGTTCGATCCTGCAACGCATGAGAGTACGATCACGTTCAGCCCCGGCAATGACGTGGTCGTGCATAGCGAGGAAGCGCTCAGGCCCGAAGACTTCATCTTCGCGCCATATCAGGACCTGCTATTGGCCTGAGCGAGGGTCTCGTTGCTGAGCTGTCGGTCATGGCGGAGCCAGCGTTCATGCCGCCACGAGGCGGACCGCATCTCACTGTCCCGTCAGTGGTTCGAGAGCGGAGTTCGAGCGGCAGCTGCAGGTCTCCCATAAAGAAGGGTTTTCCTTTGTTCGCCAGAAAGTGCGTGAGCGGGTGGGGTCCAGCCCACACCGGCGAACGCCTCCGACGATTTAATTTGACTTTTGCATATGAGCAAAATTATATGAATTCTAGTTAATTTATATATAATTTGAGCGCCTTGCCGCGCCGCAATATTATTATCCACGCGTCTTCTGATCGAGTACCGAAACCATGCGAACAGGCCAAGTGATCGCTCCATTGGAGTTGCTCTTGAGAGAGGCGTGATCCATGCGCCGATCAATCGATACTGCACCGAGGGGGCGAGAGAACGCTCCGATAGAAGATGCGGCGGGGGCTGTTGAGGTCGGTCACTGGTCGCCCGAGATGGGTAGATGGGTTGCGAAGGACGGCTCGCCGATCTGCTTTTCACCGACCCACTGGAATCCCGACGCCGAGGATGTCGATCCGGAGGAGGCAAAATCGGGCAGTTCGCTCGTTGCGGCTGTCATTCTGGTCCCCCTCATCTTCGTTGGCGTGGCCCTGCTCGGTGCGTTCGACCCGTTCAAGGCACAAACGACCCTGGAAATGACGCGCATCGACGACGAGAGCGCCGTCGGCCTCGAGCAGCGGCCTGAAATCGCGACCGGATCGCTAGCACTCCTTCAAGGCGAAATGACGAGGATGCAGGCGGTGCCGGCAAGCACGGTGGGACCTCGACAAGAGCTCGACGCAGACGCTCCGCGCAGTGACGCGCTCTCCGGTGAACTGGCCGGCGCGCGCAGGGAGCTTGAAGAGGCGGTCCAGCGCACGCATGCAGCGGAAATGACCGCGGAGGAGCTGCGGCAGTCTCTTCAAGAGGAGCAAGCCCGCAGCGCCGCGTTCGCGGACGAACTTGCCGGAACCCGCCGCGAAATCGAGACGCGTATCGCGCAGGCGCGCAACGCGGACGAGGTGGCCGCGCAGCAGAGAGATGCGGCGGCGTGGGAGATCGCTGAGCTGCAGCAGTCCGTGCAGCAGGAGCGGGAAAAGAGCGCCGTCCTGGCGAAGCAGGTGAGCGCCGCGCAGGCGGTAGCGGCAAGCGCTGAGCAAGAGCGCTACGAGGCTCAGTCACGCGCCGCGGCACTCGCGAGCGAGCTTGCCGGCATGCCTCGCGGATCGGCCACGGCCGACGGTGCGGCGGCGGAGCAAAGCGAGGCGGCCGGTCGGGAGATCGCGGAATTGCGGCAGTCCCTGCAGCAAGAGCGCGAAAGGAACGCAGCCCTCGCGCAACAGGCGGACGCCGCGCGGTCGGCAACGGCGAACGCTGAGCAAGAACGTCGTTCCTTCGAGGAGGTCCAGGCTCACGCCGCTGCGTTGGAGGGCAAACTGGCGGAAACGCGCCGGGACATCGAAATCCTGAACGGGCAATTGCGCGAGGCGAACGATGCGGCCTCGCAGCAGAGACAGGCAGCGAACCGAGAGATCGCCGAACTGCGGCAGTCGCTGCAACAGGAGCGGAGCAGGACCGAAGCCCGGGAGAGAGACCTCGCCTCGGTGGCGCGCAACGAGCGCGTCCCGATAGAGCAAAGAAACGAAGGCCCAATCTTGTCGACGGCGCAGAACGTGATCGCAGCGGAGCCGCCGAAGAGTCCAGAGCAAGACGAGGTGGAGGCCCGATTGATCCCGCGTGCCAGAGCGTTGCTCGATCAAGGCAATATTGGTGCAGCGCGGATTGTACTTGAGCTCGCCGCTGAGAAGAACATTGCGCAGGCAACCTTCATGCTCGCGGAGACATATGATCCGGCGGTTCTGTCCGCCTGGGGTGCCTATGGAACGCGCGGCGAGGCGACTAAGGCCCGAGAGCTCTACGCGAAGGCACAGAGGAGCGGTATTCGCGAAGCCAAGGAACGACTGGACGCATTGCATCACTGAGAGTGGGCTTTTGCGTTTTGACTGGGACGAGTGGTTGCGGTGGGTAATCCGGAAAGAAACAACATGAGCAAGGTGCCAAAGTCGCTCTCGTCGCTCCTGCTAGCCGCGCTGGTGCCGATTGCCGTGCTGCTTCAACCGGCTTGCCTGGAAGCACAAACAGCAAGAACCGCCAAGGCGGATGCACAAATAGTCCGACGGCCGCTCTCTCAGGAGAGCGAAAAGGACCGGATGAACGCCTGGACCGTCGGGCTCGCCGGCGGCCTGCTCGAGGGCGCGCCGATCCGCCTCGCGGCAGAAATGGCCCGTGTCGTCGACGACGGAGCAGAGCTGCATCTCCTGCCGATCGTCACCCGGGGCGCCACCGACAATCTGAATGCGCTGCTCTATCTGCGTGGTGTCGATACAGCCATCATCAATTCCGACGCGCTCGACGAGTACAAGCTTCAGGTTCCGCAGATCCAAAACCGCATCACCTACTTGCTCAATCTGTTCCCGTCCGAGTTGCACATTTTCGTGCGGCCTGAGATCACGAGCCTGCAGGACCTTGCCGGCAAGAAGGTGAACTTCAATACCCAGGGCACCGCAGCCGCCTATTCCGGACCGCTGATCTTCAGCCGCCTCGGCATTGACGTCGACAAGACATTCATCCCGCATCAGGTGGCTTTGGAGCAGATGCGCAAAGGCGAGATGTCGGCCGTCGTGTTCATCACATCAAAACCGGTCGATGCCTTCGTACGGGGGCGCTGGGAGGCTGGATTCAAGTTCCTCCCGGTCCACTACGACAGGCAGTTCGAGGACTATTATCTGCCGGCGACCTTGGACGCCAATGAGTATCCCAATCTGATCAGGCAGGGTGAGCGGGTCTCGACCATCGCGGTGCCGACAGCGCTCGTTGCGTTCAAATGGGCGCCACGCTCAAATCGCTATCAACGCGTGGCGCGCCTCGTCGAGTACCTGTTCTCGCGAATTGACCGCCTGCAGGCACCCGGATTCGATCCGAAATGGCAGTCGATCAATCTCGCGGCATCCGTCCCCGGACTCACCCGCTTCCAAGCCGCGCAGGAATGGCTGGATCGCAAGGCGCGCAGCGTACAGGCGAGGCCATGAAGAGTGCCGCTCCTCCGCTAGCTGTCGTCTTGAACATTGCCTGCGGAATCGCTTACGCGCAAAGCACGAGCGATCCCATGGAAACACTTCGGGCTTGTTCGGCGATGGAGGGGCAAGCCCGGCTGGAATGTCTGCAAGATCTGTCAGGCAAGAGTGCGCCGCCCGGGCGGCGGGCGTCGCACGCTGGCTGGCTGATCAGCGAGACCACCTCGCCAGTCGACTATTCACCGGTCGTCACCGCCACCACCTCCTCCGTTGGCAGCTCGGATGGTGGCGCGATGCAACTCGCAATCCACTGCCGCAGAGGCCGCACGGAAGTCACAGTCGCCGGACCGGCGCTGTCACGGAGCGCCAACGAATACGTCATCTCCTTTCGGCTGAATGCGGACACGCCAATGCAACTCACGGCGGCGTCGCCGTCATTCGGCTCCGGCGTCGCTTTCGGGGGCGACGTCGTAAAGTTGCTGAGCTCGCTACCCGAGGATGGTCACATCGTTGTGCGCCTTTTCACCCGCGTTGGTCCAGCGCAAGACGGACAATTCCTGCTGAGCGGATTCGAAAACGTGCGCAAGAAATTGGCGGTTGCATGCAAATGGCCACTTAGCGTCGCCAGACCAGCAAGGTGATGGTCAGGGAACGGGAGACACGAGATGAACGATCCAAAGTTGGCGGTGGCAGTCATCAGCGGCCTGGCGATGCTGCTTCTGGTCGAACCAGGCGCGCAGGCGCAGCAGGACAATCAGTTGATTCCGCAGTCGAGCACGACGAGCCAAGCGAGCCATCCGAAGCATTCGGTGAGGCAGAAGCAGGTGAGCAAGCCGGGGCAGACTCACACGAGCAAGCAAATCACTGCGACAAGGGCGGCGCTGGCTCAGGTGGCAAAGCCGCATCAGCTGATATTACAGGTCAATTCCAACGACCCTGCGATGATGAACCTCACGCTCAACAATGCGACCAACGTCGCGCAATACTACCGCGATCTCGGTGAACCAGTGTCGATCGAGATCGTCACCTTTGGTCCTGGCCTTCACATGCTGCGCGATGACACTTCGCCGGTAAAGCCACGCATCGAGGCGCTCGCGATGAGCAATCCCGAAATCTCCTTCAAAGCCTGCGGCAACACCCAGGAAAACATGCGGAAGGCGGAGAACAAGGACATAAGCCTGATTCCACAGGCGACCGTCGTCAAATCTGGTGTCGTTCGCGTCATGGAGCTGCAGGAGCAGGGCTGGAGCTACGTCAAACCGTGAGGTCCGGGGCAATGCGGCCGCCGGATGCGCAGCTAGAGCATAATGAGGTGAGGCTTAATCGCTGCGCCGACGGAGGTGCACTCCCTCTCCCGCTTGCGGGAGAGGGTCGGGGAGAGGGTGCTTCCACAACGAGACAATCCCCAAGAGGAGAAAGCCCTCACCCGGTGCTTTGCGCCGACCTCTCCCGCAAGCGGGAGAGGTGAACGAGCCGCGGCAACCGTTTCAACCTAAAGCCATTCCGCTTTAGCAGGACATCTCGCCTCCGACGATCCTCAGACCGACTGTCAGCGGCGTGCCCAGACGGTGGGCAAGAGCAACCGTCCTCAGAACTGATATCGCCGCAATCCCCCATCCACCGGGATCACCGCACCCGTGATGTACCGCGCCACCGGCGAGGCCAGGAACACCGCGAGTGCCGCCAGATCCTCCGGCTCGCCCCAATAACCGACCGGAATTTCTTCTTCCGCAAAGCGTTCGCGATAATCCGGCGGATAGTTGCGGCGGATCTGTTCGCTCATGATGCGGCCGGGCGGGATGCAGTTGATGGTGATGCCGTGCGCGCCGATTTCGCGCGACAGGCCCTTGGCCCAGGCGTGCACGGCGGCCTTGGCGGCGAAGGCGGCGTTGAGGCCTTCTGGCTCGGACTTGCCGGTGATGTTGATGATACGGCCCCATTTGCGCTCGATCATCTGCGGCAGCAGCGCATGCGTAATGCGGCGGTAGCTGGTGAAGTTCAGCGCGATCGCTTCGTCCCATTTGCTGTCGGGCGCGTCGACGGGGAGGGGACGGCTGCCGCCGGCATTGTTGACGAGGATGTCGACACGGCCGAGCTCCTTCACGGCAAAGGCCGCGATGTTCTCGGCGGCGTCCTTGGCCATCACGTCCTGCTCGAACGGCGTGATCAATCCGCCTCCGACTTCTTTCACCAGCGCGGCAAGGAGGTCGGTGCGGCGCGCCACGCCGACGACACGCACGCCTTCGGCGGCCAGGCCCTTGGCAATGGCGCGGCCGATGCCGATGCTCGCGCCCGTGACGACAGCGGTTTTCGATTTGAGCCCGAGCTCCATGGTCACACGCTCTCCTGGTTGTTGCTTTACTTTTTTGCCGTTCGTTTCCTGCCCTGTCCCGGGGCTTGCGAATTGCCCGACCGTGACGAGCAGTGGTAACCAAGAGCTCTGGCGAAGGAAACCCGAAAAAGGAAGAGGCAATCGAAGATGGTCTGGGATCCGCAGCAATATCTGAAGTTCTCCGGCCATCGGCTCCGGCCCGCCGTCGATCTGTTGATGCGTATTCCGGATTTTGCCCCGCGCGCGATCGCCGATCTCGGCGCCGGCGCCGGCAACGTCACCAAACTGATTAGGGAGCGCTGGCCGGATGCACGCGTGACCGGCGTCGAGGGCTCGGCTGAGATGGTTGCCGCGGGACGGAAGGCCGCGCCTGATGTGGAATGGTCACATGAGGATCTCGGTCATTGGAGTCCTACCGGGCAGTACGACTTGATCTATTCCAATGCCGCACTGCACTGGTTGCCCAATCATGCGGCACTGTTTCCGTCGCTGATGGAGAAGGTGGCGCGTGGCGGGATGCTCGCGGTGCAGATGCCGCGCAATTTTCTCGCGCCTTCGCATGTGCTGATCGGCGAGACTGCGCTTGATGGTCCGTGGCGGCCTAAGGTGGAGCATCTGGTCACCCCGCCGCCTGTCGAAGGGCCGGCCTTCTATCACGATCTGCTCGCGCCGACGTCGGCCAACATCGACATCTGGGAGACCGAATATCTGCAGGTGCTCGAAGGCGAGAACCCCGTGAAGGAATGGACCAAGGGGACCTGGCTGACGCGCTATCTCGATGTCTTGCAAGGCGATGAGAAGGCCGCGTTCGAAGCCGCCTATGGGATGCGCGTCGCAAGGGCCTATCCGAAGAATGCGGCGGGACAGACGCTGTTCCCGTTCCGGCGCCTCTTCATGGTTGCCCAGCGCAAAGGCTGATTGCACTGCCGCAATGCGGCATAAGCGCTCGTTCCCTTGGACGCGCGCGGGCGCCGGGTTGCGCATTCGGCGGTCGTCAAGTTAGCTTGGCTTCGGCAAATTGGGCTTAGGTCTAGTTGTTCGGGTGGCGGATTGCTGCCACTACTGGCCTGAAAAACAAAAAGAACCCGATTTCAGAGTTGTTGGGAGGTACCTTCATGCGCAAGCTGCTTGCTGCGGTCGCTGCCGCGGCTGTTCTCTTGGCTCCCGCCATTGCCCAAGCCCAGAGTCCCATTGTCATCAAGTTCAGCCACGTCGTTGCCAACGACACCCCGAAGGGCAAGGGCGCGCTGAAGTTCAAGGAGCTCGCTGAAAAATACACCGACGGCAAGGTCAAGGTCGAAGTCTATCCGAACTCCACGCTCTACAAGGACAAGGAGGAGATCGAGGCGCTGCAGCTTGGTTCGGTGCAGATGCTTGCGCCCTCGACCGCGAAATTCGCCCCGCTCGGCATCAAAGAGTTCGAGGCGCTCGACTTGCCCTGGCTGTTCAAGGACGACCAGACCTATGCCAACGCGATGAAGGGCACGGTCGGCAAGTGGCTATTCCAGAAGCTCGAGGCCAAGGGCATCACCGGGCTCGCTTATTGGGACAATGGCTTCCACATGGTCTCCGCCAATCGGCCGCTGATGAAGCCGACCGATTTCCAGGGCCTCAAGTTCCGCATCTCCGGTTCGAAGATCGCCGACCAGTATTTCCGCCTGCTCGGATCGATTCCGCAGATCATGGCGTTCTCGGAAGTTTACCAGGCCTTGCAGACCGGCGTGGTCGACGGCTGCGAGAACACCGCGTCAAACTATCTGACGCAGAAGTTCTACGAGGTGCAGAAGGACATCACCGTGTCCTATCACGCGCATCTGCAATACGCCGTCATCGTCAACTCGAAATTCTGGTCCGGCCTGCCGCCTGATATCCGTACCAAGCTCGACAAGGCGATGGCAGAGGCGACCGACTACACCAATTCGATCGCGCGCCAGGAGAACGAGGAGGCGCTGGCCGAGATCAAGAAGACCGGCAAGACCAATCTGCATTATCTCACCGACGCCGACCGCAAGGCGTGGCAGGAGGCGATGCAGCCGACTTACAAATGGGCCAAGGGGCGGGTCGGGCAGGAGGTGCTCGACCTCGTCGCCAAGGAACTCGACGTCAAGATGAACTGACGGCTGCGGCCCAATAAGAACACTACCAACGGTCGGGGGTGATCGCTCCCGGCCGTTGCGCATGAATGATCCAACCCGGGGGACAAAGTTGCTGCGCGTGCTGAATCGTTTTCTCGATCATCTCGAGGAATGGCTGATTGCGACGATGATCGCGGCTGCGACGTCGCTGATCTTCGTCGCGGTGCTGCACCGCTACGGCGCCGGGCTGTCGATCGACATCGCTAAATGGGCGGAAGCCCGCAACCTGACCTTCCTCGCCGCCCCCGCGCGCGCGACATTCGCCTGGCTTGCCGCGATAGACCTGTCCTGGGCGCAGGAACTCTGCATCTACATGTTCATCTGGATGGCGAAATTCGGCGCCGCCTACGGCGTGCGAACCGGCATCCATGTCGGCGTCGACGTCCTGGTCAATATCCTTCCGGGCGGGTCGCGCCGGCGCGTGATCACCTTCGGCCTTCTCTGCGGCGCGCTGTTCACCGCCATCGTCGCCTATTTCGGCGCCGCGTTCGTCAGCCAGATGTGGCAGACCGGCCAGCAGTCCAACGATCTCGAAGCGCCGATGTGGATCGTGTATCTCACCATCCCGCTCGGCTCCGGCTTGATGTGCTTCCGCTTCCTGCAGGTCGCCTGGTCGTTCTACCGCACCGGCGAGCTGCCGCATCACGATATGGCCGGCGTCGAAGGCGTCGAGGTGGATCCGGTGCATCCGGCCCCGGTCACGCCCAGCCAAGTCGTCCGGGACGAGCGCAGCCCGCTCGGCTGGATCCTGATGCTGCTGCCGGTGCTGATCGTCGCCATATGCTTCGCGCATGCAGGCCACATCATCACGCTGCCACAGGGCCTGCGCGTCCTCATCGTATTCGCGCTTCTGCTCTCCTTGATGCTGACGGGCATGCCGATCTCGATCGCGCTTGGTCTCACCGTGCTCAGCTTCATGTTCACGCTGACCGACGTGCGAACGGAATCGGTGGCGCTGAAGCTGTTCACCGGCATCGAGAATTTCGAGATCATGGCGATCCCGTTCTTCATCCTCGCCGGAAACTTCCTGACCCATGGCGGCGTGGCGCGGCGGATGATCACCTTCGCAACGTCGCTGGTGGGGCATTGGTACGGTGGCCTTGCGCTGTCGGGCGTGGTCGCCTGCGCGTTGTTTGCCGCGATCTCCGGCTCCTCGCCGGCGACCGTGGTGGCGATCGGCTCGGTGATCCTGCCCGCGATGGTCGCGCAAGGCTTTCCGAAGCGGTTCGGCGCCGGCGTGATCACGACATCGGGCTCGCTCGGGATTCTCATCCCGCCGTCGATCCCGATGGTTCTCTATGCCGTCTCGACCAACAGCTCGGTCGGCAAGCTCTTCATCGCCGGCATCGTGCCCGGATTCGTGCTGGCCTCGCTGCTCGGCGCCACGACGTTCTATCGCGCCTGGCGCAACGACTATCCGCGGATGCCGAAGGCCACCTTCATCGAGCGTCTCGACGCGTTCCGTAAGTCGATCTGGGGCATCTTGCTGATCGTGATCGTGATCGGCGGCATCTACAGCGGCCTGTTCACGCCGACCGAAGCCGCCGCCGTCAGCGCGGTCTACGCCTTCATCGTCGCCGTGTTCATCTACAAGGATCTGAAGCTGCGCGACGTGCCGCGTGTGCTGCTGTCGTCGGCAAATCTTTCCGCGATGCTGCTCTACATCATCACCAACGCGGTGCTGTTCTCGTTCCTGATGACCTACGAGAACGTGCCGCAGGCGCTGGCGCAATGGATGATCGACCAGGGCTTGGGGTGGATCGGCTTCCTGCTGCTCGTCAACCTGCTGCTGCTGCTGGCGGGCAACGTGATGGAGCCGTCCTCGATCATCCTGATCATGGCCCCGATCCTGTTTCCGGTCGCGGTCAAGCTCGGCATCGATCCGATTCATTTCGGCATCCTGATGACGGTCAACATGGAGGTCGGATTGTGCCATCCGCCCGTCGGCCTCAACCTCTATGTCGCGTCAGGCATCGCCAAGATGGGTATCACCGAGCTCACGGTCGCGGTGTGGCCGTGGCTCCTGACCATGCTGGGATTCCTGGTGGTGGTGACCTATTGGCCCGGCCTGTCGTTGTGGCTGCCGCGGCTGCTGGGGATGTAGCGGCGCGAGTTGCACGATGGTGCACCCGCTCCCCTTGTTGGTGGCTTCGCGAAGCGAAGCCGGGTGAGGGGGCTCTCTCCGCGCGTGACCCTCGTGCAGTAGGAGGGAAGCGACACCCGGTGCCTCCATCATTGGCAATCGGCTGCGAGATGCGGTTAGATGGCTCTCACCAGATCAGGGAGCCCGCTCGATGACAGACATTTCGAACAACGAGCCGAAGGGCGCCTCTCCGTCCGTCATCGCGCAGCATGATGCCATGCTGAAGGCGCTGCCGTTTTCCGACACCCGGGATTTCGACGATGCTGCGCGCGGCTTCCTCGGCACGATCGACAACGCCGAGATCACCACGGCGCAGGGACGAACGGTCTGGAGCCTGAAGCCCTACGGCTTTCTCTCCGCTGAAGAGGCGCCGCCGACTGTCAATCCCAGCCTGTGGCGGCAGTCGCGGCTGAACATGCAGCACGGCCTGTTCGAGGTCGTGCCCGGTGTCTACCAGGTGCGCGGCCTCGACATCGCCAACATGACGCTGATCGAGGGCGACAGCGGCGTCATCGTCGTCGACACCCTGACCTCGATCGAAGGCGCCCGCGCCGCGCTCGATCTCTACGTCAAGCACCGCGGCGCGCGGCCGGTCGCGGCGATCATCTTCACCCATACCCACACCGACCATTGGGGCGGCGCGCGGGGCGTGCTGGAGGAGGATGCGCTCGCCACTGGCCGCGTCCCGATCATCGCGCCGAACCTGTTCATGGAGCACGCCGTCTCCGAGAACATCATCGCAGGGCCTGCGATGCTGCGCCGCGCGCAGTACCAGTTCGGACCTCTTCTCGCCAAGGGCGTGCGCGGGCAGGTCGATTGCGGTCTCGGCAAGTCGATGGCGGCAGGCTCGGTCGCGCTGTTGCGGCCGACCGACCTCATCATGGCGACCGGCGACAGGCGCGTGATCGACAGCGTCGAGTTCGAATTCCAGATGGCGCCGAACAGCGAAGCGCCGGCGGAGATGCACTTCTTCATCCCACGCTACAAGCTGCTGAACCTCGCCGAGAACTGCACGCACAATTTCCACAATCTGCTGCCGTTCCGCGGCGCCGACGTGCGCGACGCGCTGGCCTGGTCGAAATATCTGGGCGAAGCCTTGCGGCTCTGGGACGGCAAGGCCGAGGCGATGTGCGGCCAGCACCACTGGCCGGTGTGGGGACGCGAGCGCATCGGCACCATGATCCGGCAGCAGCGCGACCTCTACAAGTTCGCGCATGACCAGACCATCCGCTTGATGAACCACGGCCTCACCGCCGCCGAAATTGCCGAAACGATCCAGCTGCCGAAGAGCCTGGAGGGCGCCTGGCACGGCCGCGGCTATTACGGCCACATCCGGCACAATGTGAAGGCGATCTACCAGAAATATCTCGGCTGGTACGACGCCAATCCGGTCAATCTCGATCCGTTGCCGCTGGTCGAGTCCGGTAGGAAATACGTCGAATACATGGGCGGCGCGGACGCGATCCTGGCGCGTGCCGCTGCGGATTTCGACAAAGGCGAATTCCGTTTCGTCGCCCAAGTGCTCGGCCATCTCGTCTTTGCCGAGCCCGACAATGCGGCGGCGCGCGCACTCTTGGCTGATACCCTGGAGCAGCTCGGTTATGCCGCCGAGAGCGCGACCTGGCGCAACGCCTATCTGTTCGGCGCGCAGGAATTGCGCGAGGGCATGCCGAAGGTGCCGGCGCGTCCCCCGATGCCGCGCGAGACGCTGGCCGCGCTGCGCACTTCTCAGCTCTGGGACGTGCTCGGCATCCGCCTCAACGGCCCCAAGGCGGAAGGCAAGCACATCGTCTTGAACTGGCGCTTCTCCGATACCGGCGAGACGTTCGTGCTCAATCTGGAGAATTCGGCGCTGACCTATACCGAGGGCGTGGAGGCGGAAGGCGCCGATGCCAGCTTCACGTTGGCGCGGTCGACGCTGGACGAGGTGATCGCAAAGCTGACGAGCTTTCCGGAGGCCGTGGCTGCCGGCAAGATCAAGCTGTCAGGCAACCCGATGAAGCTCGCCGAGCTGATGAGCCTGATGGACGAGTTTCCAAGGATGTTCGAAATTGTGGAGCCGAAGCGGGCGCGGGTGGGATAGCGGAGTGCGCCGCTGGCTCTGACTTCTCCCTTCTCCCCTTGCGGGAGAAGGTGGCGCGAAGCGCCGGATGAGGGGTATGTCTCCGCGGAGAGGCTTTTCGATGCGGAAGTAACCCCTCACCCAATCGAATTTGGTGCCCGGCTCTCGGTGCCCTCTCCCACAAGGGGCCTGTTGCGTTATCGGCTTTCGAGGCTGAGGACGTCAGGAGAGACGCTGCGGTCACGGCAATTGCCGGCCAAATCTGTCGTTGTCGCCTCGGCGGGCGGCTCAGGCCGCGATCGTGGCCCACCGCCTCATGTTGAAGGCGATCGAGGCGAGCAGGATCTGCCCGCTTGCCTTCATCAGGCCGACGTAGCGGATGCAGGTCAGTCGCATGCGGCGCTTGAGAGTGGCGAAGGTGGTCTCGACCTGGGCTCGTCGGCGCGCGATGAGGAGGTTGTAGCGTTTGAGCCGAGGCGGCAGTTCCGGATGATGCCTGTTAGGACGACGGGCGATGCGGGGCTTCTTGCCCTCCGCCTTCAACCGGGCCCGTCGGGCATGGGTGTCATAGGCCGCATCGGCCCACACCGCGGCTTCATCGCCGCGGATCAAGGTGTCTGCCGGTGTCGTGTCGTTGACGTTGGCAGGCGTGGTCAGCACCGTGCGGATCAGGCCGGAGCCTTCATCGACGCCCATGTGCGCCTTGTACCCGAAGGTCGAGCCGCTCTTGCCCTGCCGCTTGGTGAAGCGGGCGTCAGGATCGTTTGAGGGACGATCCTCCTTCGGAGGGGCTGACACCGCCTGGATCAAGGTCGCATCCAGCATCGTGCCGCGCTTGAGGATGACGCCAGCATTCTCAAGCTGGCGATCCAGTTCGCCAAACAGCTTCTCCAACAAGCCTTGTTCAACGAGCTGGTTCCGGAAGCGGTTCAGGACCGTATGATCGGGCGTCGCATCCTCAAGGCTCAAACCGACAAAGCGCTTGAACGACAACCGGTCGGCCAGCGCTTCCTCGAGTTCGCGTTCCGAAAGACCATAGAGCGACTGCAACAGCACCGCGCGAAACAGTACGAGCACCGGATAGCCTGGACGACCGGGCCCCCCTTCATCCCGCAAATGGCCGATCAGCTTCTCGAACCGGTACCATTTGACGAGGCCAGCCAGCCGATCCAGCGCCGCATTGGCGCCGGCCCCCTTCGGCATCAGCGCATCCACAAAGCTCGGCT
This sequence comes from Bradyrhizobium sp. LMG 9283, assembly GCF_045571415.1. Lineage (NCBI taxonomy): Bacteria > Pseudomonadati > Pseudomonadota > Alphaproteobacteria > Hyphomicrobiales > Nitrobacteraceae > Bradyrhizobium > Bradyrhizobium sp. LMG 9283. The sequence continues at coordinate 6,284,098 of NZ_CP120691.1, read as the reverse complement.
GCCCCGTCCGTTTAACCGCCATTTCATTTCCCCCAAGGCTCTGCCCTAGGGAATCACAACTGGCGAATTACGCAACAGGCCCACAAGGGGAGAGGGCACATCGACTGGCAGCGGCGTAGAAGCGCTACTCCGCGCTGCTCACCAGCTTGATCCGCGGCGCCTGTGCCTCGGTCAGGCTGCGATAGGCCGCCAGATAATCCAGCGCCATGCGCCGTGCCGTGAAGCGCGTCTCGAACTGCTTGCGGATCGCGGCGCGGTCGAGTTGCGGAAGGCGGTTCACCACTCCCGCCGCACTGATGACATCCTCGACGATGAAGCCGGTGAGGCCCTCGTCGATGATTTCCGGCACCGAGCCGCGGTTGAAGGCGACGACCGGCGTTCCGCACGCCATAGCTTCGATCATGACGAGGCCGAACGGCTCCGGCCAGTCGATCGGCAGCAGAAGCCCGAGCGCGCCGCTCAGGAAATCGGACTTCTCGTGATCGCTGATCTCGCCGATGAAATCGATCAGCGGATTGTTCTCGATCATCGGCCGGATCAACTCGTCGTAGTAATCCTGATCGGCGCGATCGACCTTGGCCGCGATCTTCAGCGGAATGCCGCAATGGGTTGCGATCTTGATGGCGCGGTCGACGCCCTTTTCCGGCGCGATGCGGCCGAGCACGGCGAGATATTCCTGTTTCGCCGGCTTCGGCGTCAGCAGGTTCTCCGGCAGGCCGTGGTGGATCGTCGTCACCCAGTTCGCCTGCGGCACCGGCCGCCGCTGCGCGTTGGAGATCGAAATGACGGGCATCTTGGAGAAGGTGTTGAAGACCGGCTGATGCTCCGGCAGATCGAGCCGGCCGTGCAGCGTGGTCACGAATGGCGTCGGCTGACGGTGGAACAGCGACCACGGATAGTAGTCGAGATGGAAGTGGAGGAAGTCGAACTCCTCGTCGTCACATTTTTGCCGCACCCGCTCCAGCAGCACCATGTGCAGCGCATTGGGATCGCGCACGGAACCGTCGAGACGGAGCGCCTTCGGCCACAACGCATCCAGCTTGCCTGACGTCTGCGAGTCGCCGCTGGCGAACAATGTCACGTCGTGTCCAAGGGCCACCAGCTCTTCCGTCAACCAATGCACCACCCGCTCGGTGCCGCCATACAGCTTGGGTGGAACAGCCTCCGTCAACGGAGCTACCTGCGCGATGCGCATCTCACCATCTCCTCTGTGCGATCATGATTGAAAACCCCCGCCTGTACGGCACCGGCAATGCCAGCCAAGGGAACGTTCCCGCACCTGCGAAGTTCCTTCTCCCAAACGTTACATATTCGACACGTCGGGGGATCGTCGCGATGCTGCCACTACATCTTCGCAGATCGTCCGCATCCGCATGTCGTGATGAGCTTGCCCGGGAACCGAGGCGAAGTGGTCGATGTTCACTCGACCAGTGACGAAACGAAATCAGCATAACGGGGCGATAGCCATATGGATCAGCTTTCTGGATACGCGCGCAGGCCATTTGCCTTTGTCTTGCGCTACCTCCGGCGTCGTCTCGCGTCGCATTTGCTAATCCTGACTGCGGTCGTGGCGGCTGTTGCCTGCTCCGTGGGTACCCAGTATGGCGTCAAATCCCTGGTCGACAGCTTGTCCGCCGGACCATCACATGGTGGCAGCGTATGGCTGGCATTCATTTTACTCATGTCGCTGATCACGGCCGACAACTTCCTGTGGCGGATCGCGAGCTGGACCGCGAGCTTCACCTTCGTTCGTGTCACGGGTGACTTACGCCGTGACATATTTCGTCATCTGACCGGACATGCGCCGAGCTACTTCTCGGACCGGATGCCGGGCATGCTGACGAGCCGCATCACGGCGACGTCGAACGCGGTGTTCACCGTCGAAAACATGTTTGTCTGGAACGTGCTGCCGCCCTGCATTGCCACAATTGCGGCAATTGCCTTGATTGGAACCGTCAGCCCCTACATGGCGCTCGGGCTGATCGTGATCGCCGGCGGCATGGTCATTGCCATGTTTCGTCTGGCTGCGGCCGGCAAGCCGCTGCATGACGATTTCGCCGACAAGGCCGCGGTGGTCGATGGCGAAATGATCGACGTCATCAGCAACATGCCGCTGGTGCGCGCCTTCTGCGGCATCAGCCACGAGCATGAGCGGTTCGATGCGACGGTGAACCGCGAGCTCACCGCGCGCGGCCGGAGCCTGCGCTATCTGGAGAAGCTGCGGCTGACGCATGCCGGCGTGACCGTGCTGCTGACGGTGGCGCTGATGGCCTGGGCGATCACGCTCTGGCAGAAGGGGGAGGCGACCACCGGCGATGTCGTGCTGGTCTGCACGCTCGGTCTCTCCATCCTCAACGCGACGCGCGATCTCGCTGTGGCGCTGGTCGACGTCACGCAGCACGTCGCGCGCCTGACCGAGGCGATCGCCACGCTGCTGGTGCCGCACGAGCTGCGCGATCACCCCGAGGCCGAGCCGCTGGTGAAGAGCGGCGCCGCGATCGCGTTCAACAACGTCACCTTCGGCTATCCCGGCGGCGAGAAGATCTTCGAGCGGTTCAGCCTGCGCCTCCAGCCCGGCCAGCGGGTCGGACTGGTCGGGCAGTCCGGCGGCGGCAAATCGACGCTGTTCACGCTGCTCCAGCGCTTCTACGACGTCGACGATGGCAGTATCACCGTCGACGGCCAGGACATCTCGAAGGTGACGCAGCTGAGCCTGCGCGAGGCGATTTCCGTCGTGCCGCAGGACATTTCCTTGTTTCATCGCTCGATTCGCGAGAACATCCGCTATGGCCGGCCGAACGCGACCGACGACGAGGTGCTGCGCGCGGCGATCGCGGCGCGCTGCGATTTCGTCGAGAGCCTGCCTGACGGCCTCGACACCATGGTCGGCGACCGCGGTGTGAAGATGTCCGGCGGCCAGCGCCAGCGCATTGCCATCGCGCGCGCATTCCTGAAGGATGCGCCGATCCTGCTGCTGGACGAGGCGACTGCCGCTCTCGACAGCGAATCCGAGGAGGCGATCCGCGAGGCGCTGTCGCGCCTGATGCGCGGCCGCACAGTGATCGCGATCGCGCATCGCCTGGCGACGCTGCGCAATTTTGATCGCGTGGTGGTGCTCAAGGCCGGTAAGATCATCGAGGACGGTGCGCCCGACCGGCTGATGCAGGGTCACGGTCCCTACCGTGAGCTGGTGACGCAGGAGATGAACCGGCTCGCGAAGGTCGCCGCGTAGGTCCAGCCGTCTCGTTCGCGTTGGTTGCGTTTCGAATCAAGGCGCAGGGGAGCAGCTCATGGCAGCCGAAACCGTAACCCAGATCGTTTCCATATCGCACGCGACCGAAGCCGTCGCGGAGCAGACGTTCTACATTCCGATGACGGGGCCCGCCGCCCGGCCGCGGCGATCCCTCAAGCATGACGACACCTTCATCGTGCTCGACAGCCATGGCGACATCGGCGCTTCGGCGGGCGGGCCGGACGGTCTGTTTCACTGCGACACGCGCTATCTGGCGCGGCTGGAGCTCGTGCTCGACGACCTCCAGCCGCTGCTGCTCGGCTCGAATTTGCGCGACGACAATTCGGCGTTGACCGTCGATCTCACCAATCCCGACATCTACCGCCAAGGCCGCCTGTTGTTGCAAAAGGATCTGCTGCACATCGTCCGCACGATCTTCCTGTGGCGCGGTGCCGCCTATCAGCGCATTGGCGTGCAGAACCACGGCGACGCGCGCGCCATCTTCGAGCTGACGCTGCTGTTCGACAATGACTTTGCCGATCTGTTCGAGGTGCGCGGCGAGCGGCGCCCGCGCCGCGGGACCGGCACGAGCCGCCTGTTGGGTCCGACCGACGTGCTGTTCGAGTATCGCGGCCTCGACGACGCCGAGCGCACCACCGGCCTGCATTTCGACCCGCGTCCCACCCGGCTGTCCGTGAATGCCGCGACCTGGCAGCTCGAGCTCGATCCGCACCAGGCCAAATCGCTGTTCGTCGCCGTCTCCTGCAACCGGCCGGTGACGGAACGGCCGGCGCGGTTCTTTCCGGGTCTGCTGGCGCACCGCCGCGAGATGCGGCAGTCAACCATGGGCGCCGCCAGCATCGAGACCTCCAACAACATCTTCAACGAGGTGCTGTGCCAGGCCATGGCCGACCTCAACATGCTGATGACCGAGACACCGCAGGGGCGGTACCCCTACGCCGGCATTCCCTGGTACTCGACGACGTTCGGACGCGACGGCCTCATCACCGCGCTCCAGATGCTCTGGGTCGACCCGCGCGTCGCCAAGGGCGTCTTGCGCCGGCTCGCGCATTTCCAGGCCACGGCGATCGATCCGTTCGCGGACGCCGCGCCCGGAAAGATCCTGCACGAGATGCGCGGCGGCGAAATGGCGGCGCTCGGCGAGGTGCCGTTCGCGCATTATTACGGCAGTGTCGATTCGACCGCGCTGTTCGTGCTGCTCGCGGGCAGCTATTTCGAGCGCACCGGCGACGAGGCCACCTTGATCGAGCTGTGGCCGGCGATCGAGGCGGGCCTTGCCTGGATCGACGGTCCCGGCGATCCCGACCAGGACGGCTTCATCGAATACCAGCGTGCGACCGAGAAGGGGCTGGCCAACCAGGGCTGGAAGGATTCCTACGACGCCATCTTCCATGCCGACGGCCGACTTGCAGAGGGCAATATCGCGCTCGCGGAAGTGCAGGGCTACGTCTATGCGGCCAAGCAGCTCGCCGCGCGTTGCGCGCTGCGGCTCGGCAAGCCGGACCGCGTGCGCAAGCTCGAGACCGAGGCCAGGGCGCTCGCCGAGCGCTTCGAGAAGGCGTTCTGGTGCGAGGAGCTCGGCACCTATGCGCTCGCGCTCGACGGCAAGAAGCGGCCCTGCAAGGTCAGGACCTCGAACGCCGGGCAGGTCCTGTTCAGCGGCATGATCCGCGAGGACCGCGCGCGCCTCGTCGCTGCCGACCTGATGCGGCCGCATTTCTTCTCGGGCTGGGGCATCCGCACCGTCGCGCAAGGCGAGGTGCGCTACAACCCGATGTCCTATCATGACGGGTCGATCTGGCCGCACGACAATGCGCTGATCGCGCTCGGGCTCGCGCGCTACGGCCTCAAGCATTCGGTGGCGCATGTCTTCAAGGGCCTGTTCGATGCCGCGACCTACATGGATCTGCGCCGGTTGCCGGAATTGTTCTGCGGCTTCCGGCGCGAGAAACGGCGCGGCCCGACGCTCTATCCGGTCGCCTGCGCGCCGCAGGCCTGGGCCAGCGCGACGCCGTTCACGCTGCTGGAGGCGGCGCTCGGCCTCGAGTTCGACGTGGCGCGCGGCGAGATTCGCCTCCGCAATCCGCATCTGCCGGCGTTCCTCAACGAGGTGATCCTGCGCGATCTGCGTCTGCGCGAGTCCAGCGTCGATCTTCGCGTCAGCCGCCACGGCGACGACGTGGCGCTGGAGGTGATGCGCACACGCGGCCAGATCCAGGTCTCGATCGTGCTGGCGCGCTAGCGGTGCGTCGTGAGGAGGGTGTCATGCGTGCGATCGGAGCGTTAATCCTGGGCCTGGCGATCGTGGTCGCTCTGACGGTCGCACCGTCGCGCGCCGCGGAGGATCAGCCCGCAGGCCAGAATGAAGCGAATGCGCCGTCGACGGCACAACCGCCGGCCTCGACCGTTCCGGTGACGCCCAAGGACGCCGCGCCGCCCCCCTCGGTGACCATCATCGGTGCGAGCGAGGCCCACGGCGTGCTCGGCCGCGACGTTCGCAGCGCCGCCGGCGAGGACATGGGCCGCATCGTCGACGTCATCGTCGATCGTACCGGTCATGTCCGCGCCGCGGCGATCGATTTCGGCGGCTTCCTCGGCGTCGGCAGCCGCAAGATCGTGGTGGACTGGAACGCGCTGCGCTTCGGCAAGATCGCCAACAAGAAGGACAGCATCACGTTGGAACTGACCAAGGCGCAGGTCGCGGCCGCGCCGGAATACAAGGAGGATACGCCGATCGTCGTGCTCGGCGCGTCCGGCAGCCTTCAGCCGCTGCAAGCGATCCAGTGAGGTGCAGGGAGGGCTGACCGCCCGTGCTGTTGTCGAGGAAGCCGAACCATGCAGATCGCGGCGGCCGCGTCGAGCAGGACAACGTCGTTGCGCCATCGGCTGCAGGCATTCCGGCGCCGTCGCGCCAGAGCCTGCGCGGCCTCGACTGGTTCATCTTCTTCCTCGCCGATGTGCAGACCGGATTCGGTCCCTTCATCGCGGTCTATCTGACGACGCAGAAATGGACCCAGGTCGAGATCGGCCTCGTGCTGTCGATCGGCGGCATCGTCGCCCTGATCGGCCAGATGCCCGGCGGCGCGATCATCGATGCCGCGAAATCGGAGCGTCTCGTCGCCGCCCTCGCGATCGCGACCATCGGTACTTGCGCGCTGGCCTATGCCGCCATGCCGATCTTCCCCGTCGTGGTGACCGCCGCCACGCTGCATGCGATGGCGAGCTGCGTGCTCGGGCCCGCGATTGCGGCGATCAGCCTCGGCCTCGTCGGCCCGCTCGCGATCGGCGAGCGGCTCGGCCGTAACGCGCGCTTCGCCTCGCTGGGCAATGGCGTCGCGGCGGCGGTGATGGGCACCGCGGGCTATCTCCTGTCGAGCCGCTCGGTCTTCCTGGTCACCTTCCTGCTCGCGATCCCGACCCTGATCGCGCTGTCGCGCATCCGCGAGGATGAGGTCGACATCAGGCGCTGTCATGGTGAGATGCCGCCCGAAGCCGCCGATCGCGGCGACACCAATATCTGGCACCTGATCCGGCAGCGTCCTCTCATCGTCTTCGCACTCAGCGTGCTGTTGTTGCAGCTCGCGAACGCCGCGATGATGCCGCTGATGGCGAGCGCGGTAACGGCGCGGTCGAGCCAATGGGCAACGGTGCTCGTCGCCTTTTGCATCGTCGTTCCCCAGGCGATCGTGGCGCTGCTGTCGCCGACAGTTGGGCGCAAGGCGCAGCTCTGGGGCCGGCGGCCCCTGCTGCTGATCGGATTCGGGGCGCTGGCGGTTCGTGGCCTCTTGTTTGCGACCGTGCGCGATCCGTATCTCCTGGTGCTCGTGCAAGTGTTCGACGGCATTACCGCGGCGGTATTCGCGGTGATGATCCCGCTGATCGTCGCCGACGTCGCCTTTGGCACGGGGCATTTCAACTTGGCGCAGGGGATCGTCGGCACCGCAACGGGCATCGGCGCGTCGTTGAGCACGGTGCTTGGCGGCTATGTCAGCGACAAGTTCGGCAATGCCACGGCGTTCATCGGGCTGTCCGGCGTTGCCGCGGCGGGGCTCTTGCTCATTTTCTTTGTGATGCCGGAGACACGGCGCACGGGCCTGGTCGCCACAAAAGAAATGGCCGGCTGAACGAGCCGGCCAAAGTGGGTGGGAGGAGGTCGTCAGAAAATCAGGCGCCTAGATTGTGCAGGCGCTGGCTGTTGCGCAGCACGATCTGGCGGGCGCCGGAGAAACCGAGAATGCCCTGGGCGTGAAGCTGCGACAGTGCGCGCGACACGGTTTCGAGGGTGAGGCCGAGATAGTCGCCGATGTCGCGGTGGCACATCGGCAGCGCCATCATGCCGGCAACGGCAAGACGGCGGTCCATTTCGAGCAGGAAGGTCGCAACACGCTCCATCGCGGTCTTGCGGCCGAGCAGCAGCATGTGGTCCTCGGCATGGCGAAGGTCACTGGCGGTCATCGCCCAGAGCTTGCGGGCAACCTGCACGTCGATGCCAGCGGCCTTCTCGAGGCTCGCGCGCTTCACGAGGCGCACGCTGGTGTCGATAATGGCTTCTGCGGCGAGGCGGTGAGTGGAACCGGATTCGAGACCGAACACGTCGCCGGGGAGATGGAAAGCGCCGATCTGACGGCGACCGTCGGAGAGAAGCTTGTAGCTGCGCACCGCGCCGGTGACGACCTGATAAACATATTCGGCCGGCTCGTCCTCGCCATAGATCTCCTCGTCCTTGCCGTAGGAGAACTCGGTGGCGACCAGGCCGACATGGCCCGTGATCGCGCCGAACCGATCAGTAACGGGATGGGCAGGGGCAATCTTGCCACCGATTTGGGTGTTGATCGCCTGGGTGTTGATTGTCTGGGTCAGCATCTGCGCCATCTCCGTTGTGATGGAGCACTGCTACGCTGGATCGCGCAATCCGGAAATTCCGCGCGTTATCTTGGGGAAGTTTACCTATGTAGAGTCCCGTCGGTCACACCCGGGGACGGTCCTGGATGGTGTGACGGATGTGCCTGAGCGGTTTTCGTCGAGAAGCGGCTTCAAACCACATCTTTCACCCCCGCCGCGGCAGCGCTGCCAAGATATTCTCATCCGGATAGCCGGTGATCAGAATCACGGGGACCTCGCCGCCATCGCCGATGACCAGCCGCCGCAGGAAGCTCCAGTCAAGCGCTAGGGCTTCAGGACGAAGGTGAGCAGGGCCGCCAGCGCGAGGGCGACGCCGACGCCGGTGACGCAGGCCTGCCAGCCGAAGCTGTCGAACAGCCGGCCGAGTACGGCCGTGCCGACGAGCCCGCCGCAGAAGTAGCACGCAAGATAGGTCCCGCTGGCGATGCCGCGGTTGTCGGTTGCCGCCTGTCCGACGAAGCCCGTCGCGGCGGCCTGTGCGAAGAATGTGCCGACGCCGACCAGCACCATGCCGGCGAGCACTTCGGCCAGATGCGGCGCCAGCATCAGCGGCGGGCCGAGCCCGGCAACGGCGAGCGCCCCCCAGATCGTGGGCCGCGTTCCCAGCCGCGCGGCCACCTTGCCGGCCAGAAGCGTCGTGACGATAGAGGGCAGGAAGACGAAATAGACGAGGCCCAGATCCATCATACCGAGCGACAGCGGCGGCCTGACCAGCACGAAATTGACGAAGGTGAAGGTGCCGATGAAGGCGAACAGAATGCAGAAGCCGATGCCGAAGGCTGCTCGCAGCTGCGGATTGCGCCAATTCGCGATGGTGGCGGCAAGCGGCGAATCCGCCGGCATCATCGCGTGCATCGGCTGCACGCGTCCGATGGTGAAATAGACCAGCACCGCGCCGGCCAGGTTCAGCGCTGCGAAGAAATAGAAATTCCAGGCGAGGCCGAGGCCGTCCGCGACTGCCGCCGAGATCAGCCGGCCGACGAGGTTGCTGGCGACATTGCCGGTGATGTAGGCGGCAAACGCACTGCCGGCGTCGGTGGCGCTGCATTGCTCGCCGAGATAAGCGAGAGTGAGCGCGAAGGCGGACGCCATGCAGAGGCCCTGCGTGACCCGCAGGGCGGTGAAGACGGCAAGATTGGGCGCGGACGCCAGCAGGCTGGTGGGGATCGCAAGAAGTGCCAGGCTGAGCAGGATGCCGGTCCGCCGGTCGATATGCGGGCTGAAGAAGCCGACGACGAGACCGGCGACTGCCATTCCGAAGGTGCTGGCGTTGACGGCAAAACCCATCGCTGCGGGGGTGACGCCGTAGTGTCGCGTGAGCGAAGGCAGGATCGCCTGCGTCGCGAAGAGGTCAACGACGGTCAGGAAGGCGGTGAGGCCGATGATGAGCGAGCGGAGGATGAGTCCCGGGGAATGCTCGTCTATCGTCATCGCGCTTGGCTTGATGCGCGCAGAAAGATCGGTCATGGCGTGATTGCCCTGTGAGGAATGTGGCGCCCGACATGCGGATGGCATCGGGGATTCCCGGGCGCCACATCCGGTAACGAGTGCGCTGGGGCTGGGTGCCCTCGTTACATATGATGGTCGTTCGGATCCTTGTGGACGTCGCCGACATAGAGGATGACCGTCTCCTTGCCGAGGTTCTTCCACCAATGCGAGGTGCCGTAGACCTCGGGACGGATGTCGCCGGCCTTGTGCACGATCGGATCGACGCAGTTGGAGGCGTATTCGACGATCTCGCCCTGCTGCACGAAGATCAGGGCGGGGCGGTCGTCATGGCTGTGCCAGGGCACGATGCCGCCGGGCTCGATGGTCAGCTTGCGGAAGCGCAGCTCGCGGCCCTCGATATGGGCGGGCTGCTTGCCGAGGTCGATCGCCCCGAGCGTGACGTCGGTGACGCCGACCGGCTTATAGTCGACCATCTGTTGTGCGTTCGGCTTGATCTTGCCGGCCGGACATTCGCCGGCGAAAACCGGTGTGGCAAATGTCAGCGCCCCGAGAACGGCAACGCCTGTCCAAACCACGCGCGACATTATGTGATGCCTAGACATGGGAACTCTCCTGTGTTGGCCGCAACCGTGGTGGTCGCCGGCTATGGCAGGAGCTTCGTCGAGACCGCGTCGATGTTGAAATGCCGGCTCGCTTTCGATGCGATAGCCCGGCGCTATGCCGATAGGCCGCGGCTATCGAACCGATTGGGCATCGGCATTTCCGCCTCCGGGGGATCTGGCGTCCGATGGCAGGGCGCCCGATTGGCGGGCGTTCACGTCAATCCGGAGGAGCATCTCATGACGAAAGTGTCCAAGACCCTGATCTTTACCGCGGCCTTCGCGGTGATCGCCACGTCGGCCTTCTCGGAAGCGGCCTGGGATTTGAAGGCCGGCATGGCCTATGTCTATGGCGGGCCCGGCAAGATGTCGGCGATGGCGATGGCCCCGGCCGAGAAGAACCACGAGGCCATGATGAAGAACGCCAAGAAGGTGCCCGACAACACCGTCTTCTTCATGGACAAGGGCACGCTGTACTCAACGTCAGGGCGGCTCGATCCCACCGGCAATTTCTACGTGAACTGAATCAGCCCTTCCGTAACGGCCGCCCCTTGCGGGCGGCCGGACCATGAAACTAATATTCGTCCCTAACGCCGGAGCAGGAAGATGACGTCTCTCTCGCCAGCCGACGCCGAACAGCTCAGGCTCGCCTTCCAGCGCTGCCGCGACATGGACGGCACGCTGAACGAACAGCTCCGCGCCTACGCCGATGCCAGCCGCAAGGTCTTTCCCGCCTATGGTGAGGCGGTCGATCGCCTCGTGGCGCGATTGGACGGGAACGGCGGTGGCGAGATCGCGCCGCGGCCGGGCGATCCGATGCCGCCGTTCATGTTGCCTGACGAGGGCGGGCGGCTCGTGACGCTGCCCGCGCTGCTGCAGCGCGGCCCCGTCGCGGTGATGTTCTTCCGCGGCCATTGGTGTCCCTACTGCCGGCTCAATGTCCGCGCCGTGGTCCAGGCGCTGGACCGCATCGAGGCCATGGGCGCGCACATCGTCGCGATCATGCCGGAGACGCAGGAATATACGAGGCAGGTCAAGGCCGACTCCGGCGCGCCATTTCCTATCCTGACCGATCTCGACAACGGTTATGCGCTGTCGCTCAATCTCGCGATCTGGCTCGGCGCCGAAATCCAGAGCCTGTTGTCCTATCAGGACATGGCGAAATTCCACGGCAATGACGGCTGGATGCTACCAATCCCGGCCGTGTTCGTGGTTGGGCGCGACGGACTGGTGAAGGCTCGCTTCGTCGACCCCGATTTTCGCAAACGCATGGAAATCGACGATCTCGTCGAGGTGCTGGAGAACGCGAGCCGGGAGAACTGAGCACGCTTTCTTCCCTTCTCCCCTTGTTGTGGGAGAAGGTGGCGTAGGCGGCCTTTGGCCGCCGTTCTCAAAGAACGCCGAAGCGAAGCTTCGGCTATGGCGCCGGATGAGGGGTATCTATCCGCGTGCACTGATGCTCGCGGAGACAACCCTCACCCAAGCGAGTATGTGTCTACCAGCGTCGCTGCCCTCTCCCACAAGGGGCGAGGGCACAGCAATGCGCATCTCGCTTGCGGCGAAATCGCTTGCTCTGCTACCCCGCGATCTCCCGCCAGTCCGCGCCGCGCAGCATCCGCATCACCGCATTGGCGACGGCCGTCCGCTGCCGGCCGGCGACGCCGTAGAGGCTGACGGTGCGGCGTGCGTCGAGCCCGGTGACTGCGGCACGTTTCAGGCTCTCCGGCACCGGCGAGGTGTGGGGCATCATGGCGATGCCAATATCGGCCTCCACCAGTTCGATCAGGTCGCGCTCGCTCGAAATCTCGTGGCCGTGATCGACGTCGATGCCGTGCTCGCGCAGGCTGGCGGAGATGCGCCTGGAATGCTCGCAATAGCTCCGGCCGAGCAATTGCTCAGCGCGCAGATCGTCCGGCTCGATCGTGTCGTGCCCGGCGAGACGGTGGCCCCGGCTGACGACGAGATCGAAGCCTTCCGTGAACAGCGGCCACACGTCGAGCCGCTCCCAGGCCTCGTCGATCTCGGCGGCGATGCCGAGCTCGGCTTCCCCCTTCTTCAGGAATTCACCGACCTCGCGGCTGGTCCCGCGCAGGAAGCGGAATTCGAGCCGGTTGAACTGCCGTTTGATCTCGCTGAGATGCGGAATGAGCAGCGCGAGGTCGATCGAATGCGTCAGCGCAATACGAAGCGCACCGATCTCTCCGCTCTTGAACGAGGAGGCGAGCGAGCGCGCGCCTACGGCGGCGTCATAGCACTGCTTCAGAAGCGGATGCATGCGCTGACCGAGCTCGGTCAGTTGCGCTGCGGGGCGTTCGCGGCGGAACAGGTCACCGCCGAGCTCGGCCTCGAGCTGCTTGATCGCGCGTGTCAGCGACGGCTGCGTCACATTGCATTCCTCGGCGGCGCGCGTGAAATTCAAGAGCTGCGCCACCGCGAGGAAATAGCGGACCTGATGCATTTCCATGGATCGGCTCCCAGCAAAATCGACCGGAAATCTAGCCGATCGGGGCGGGGAATGACATCCCGCAAGCGATAGCGCGGACGTATGGACTCGGAAGCTAACCGGCATTTCCGCAAACCCGGGTGATCCCGCACAGTTCGAGCCAGCCACGGCGCGGCGTCGCGCCCCAAGAGGAGGTCTGGATCATGAATATCCCTATCAAGACGCAGACGTCCACTTCGTCCCGCGTGCTAGCCGGCAAGGTGGCTCTCGTCACCGGGTCGACCAGCGGCATCGGCCTCGGCATTGCGCGGGCACTGGCCGCTTCCGGCGCCGACATCGTGCTCAACGGTCTCGGTGTCGCCAGCGAGATCGGCCGGACGCGCGAGCAGATCGCCGCCGAGTTCGGCGTCAAGGCAAGCTACTCGCCTGCGGATATGACGAGGCCGACATCGATCGCCGAGATGATCGCGGTGACGGTGGCCCAATCCGGCCGGCTGGACATCCTGGTCAACAACGCCGGCATCCAGCATGTCGCGCCGCTCGACCAGTTTCCGGTCGAGAAATGGGACCAGATCCTCGCGATCAACCTGTCCTCGGCCTTCCACACCACGCGGCTCGCGCTGCCGGCGATGCGGCTGAACGGCTTCGGCAGGATCATCAACATTGCCTCGGCGCACGGCTTGGTCGGCTCGCCGTTCAAGGCGGCCTATGTCGCCGCCAAGCACGGCATCATCGGTCTCACGAAGGTGACGGCGCTGGAGACCGCGGAAGAGGGCATCACCTGCAACGCGGTCTGCCCCGGCTATGTCTATACCCCGCTGGTCGAGGCCCAGATCGACGGGCAGGCGAAGGCGCACGGTATCTCACGCGATCAGGTCATCCGCGACGTTCTGCTGGCGCAGCAACCCAACAAGCGCTTTGCCACCGTCGAGGAGCTCGGCGCGCTCGCGGTGTTCCTGTCGACGGACGCGGCCGCGTCGATCACCGGCGTGGCGCTGCCGGTCGACGGCGGCTGGACCGCGCATTGAGATGAAACGGATTCGTTCGGGCCGGCGTAACAAGCTGCCGCCGATGGCGAATATTCGATCGGTGCAAGCTCACCAGGAGCGAGACATGGACGGCATGCAGGACAACACGCAGGGCAACAGCAAAGACCTGCCCGGCCAGGTCGTGCTCGTGCTTCAGGGCGGCGGTGCGCTCGGCTCCTACCAGGCCGGGGTCTACCAGGCTCTGCACGAGGCCGGCATCGAGCCGGACTGGATCATCGGCACGTCGATCGGCGCCATCAATGCAAGCTTGATTGCTGGCAACGAACCTCGCCAGCGGCTCGCGCGCCTGAAGGAATTCTGGAAGCGGATGGAGCAAAGTCCAGTGTGGAATCTGCGCTCCGCGTTTCCGGGCTTCAACGAAAAACTGGCCTATTGGTCGACCGTCACCAATGGTATTCCCGGCTTCTTTCGCCCCAATCCGCTGGCGCATGCCGGCGATTCATTTCCGCTGGGCGCCGATCACGCCGGATTCTATTCGACCGCTCCCCTTGAGAAGACCCTGCGCGAACTCGTCGATTTCAGCCTGGTCAACCGCTGCTCGCCGCGGCTGACGGTCGGCGCGGCGCATGTCCGCAGCAGCCAGATGCGCTATTTCGACAGCCGCGACGGCGAGCTGACGGTGAAGCACGTCATGGCCTCGGGCGCGTTGCCGCCGGCGTTTCCGGCGGTGCGCATCGACGGCGAGCTCTATTGGGATGGCGGCATCCTGTCCAACACGCCGACCGAGGCCGTATTTGACGACAACCCGCGCAAGGACTCGCTGATCTTCGCCGTGCATCTGTGGAATCCGGTCGGTGCCGAGCCGACGACGATGGCGGAGGTGCTCAACCGCCACAAGGACGTGCAATATTCCAGCCGGATCGCGAGCCAGATCGCCCGCCAGCAGCAGGCCCATCGCCTGCGCCACGTCATCAATCAGCTCGCCGCGCGGCTGCCCGACAGCGAGCGTGGTGACCCCGCTGTGCGCGAGCTGATGAGCTATGGTTGTCCGACCCGCATGCATGTGGTGCGCCTGCTCGCGCCGCAGCTCGACCGCGAGACCCATACCAAGGACATCGATTTCAGCCCCTCAGGCATCATGCAGCGCTGGGATGCCGGCTATGCCCACACGAGGTCCGTGCTCGCGCGAAGACCGTGGATCGGTGAGTTCGATCCGCTCGCTGGCGTGGTGCTGCACGAGCATATGGACGAGATGCCGATGGCGGCGGAATGAGAGCCTTGTTCGTCATTGCTTTGCACGACGACGATTTCGCAGGCGCGCGGTCCGGAGTATGGTGGCCGTGTCTTCGTCGCGAGGTTTGCAATTGGTCGCAGAGAAAGATCTGGGGGAGTCGCTCGATACACTGCGCGCGAACGCGGCGGGACCGGTCGCGGGCGTGTTCGGTCCGGCCTCGCTGACCTGGCGGATCGACCGCGAGGCCGTGATCTTTCTCGGCGCCGGCCGCGCGCTGCTGCTGCAGCTGGCCCATCCATGGGTGGCGGCGGCGATCGCCGAGCATTCGCGCACCCTTGCCGATCCGATCGGACGCTTCCATCGCACCTTCGATATCGTCTTTACCATGGTGTTCGGCTCGCTGGACCGGGCGCTGCTGTCGTCCCGGCAGCTGCATCGGCGTCACAGCATGATTGTCGGCGAGATGCCCGAGACCGTCGGCCCGTTCCCGGCCGGCTCGCGCTACTGCGCCAACGACATCCCCTCGCTGCGCTGGGTCCATGCGACGCTGGTCGAGACCGCGCTGATGGTGCATGATCTGGTGCTGCCGCCACTCTCGGCGGAGGAGCGCGATCGCTATTGGAGCGAGGCCAGGCTGTACGGCGCCCTGTTCGGATTGACGGGGGATGATTTGCCGGCGGACTGGTCCGGCTTCGTCGCCTACACCACGGCAATGGCGCAGTCGGAGACGCTGACCGTTAGCCCTGCGGCGCGCGAGATCGCCGCGCAGATCTTCAGCGGCGCCCGTCCGTGGTTGCGGCCACCGCGCTGGTATCGCGCGCTCGCGGCGAGGATGCTGCCGGAGCGCTTGCGCGCAGGCTTTGGTTTTGAGCTCGACGAGCGCGACATCAGAGCTGCCGACAATGCGCTGCGATGGATCAGGCGCGTCTATCCGAAACTGCCCGACCGGCTGCGCTACGTCGGTCCCTACCAGGAAGCACAAGCGCGGCTGCGAGGCGAGCCGCAGCCCGATTGGATGACACGGTGTCTCAACCGCGCCTGGATCGGACGGCCGCAGATGGACATGCGCGGGAAGGGGTGAGGTGCTTGGTGGCCGCCACAAATACCTTCATTGCGAGGAGCCCTTGCGACGAAGCAATCCAGACCGCCGCAGCGGAAAGATTCTGGATTGCTTCGCTGCGCTCGCAATGACGGAGTCTGAGGAAGCGTCGTCGCTTCCTCACACCGATGCCAGCTTCCGGTACAGCGCGCTGTAACAACCCGCTGAGATGCTCCAGGAGAACGATCGTCCCATGGCGCTGCGGCGCATGGAGTCGAGCTGGTCGTGCGCCATGAAGGCCGAGAAGGCCCGGCGGACGCCGCCGAGGAAGGATTCGCGCGAGGGTTTTGAGAACAGGAATCCGGTCTCGCCGTCAGTAATGGTCTCGGCGAGACCGCCGGTCTGGTGTCCGATCGGCAGCGAGCCGAAGCGCTGGGCGTACATCTGGCTGAGCCCGCACGGCTCGAAGCGCGACGGCATCAGCGTGAAGTCGCTGCCGGCGAAGATGCGCCGAGCCTGGGCGTCGTTGAAGCCGATCACGACCCCGATGGCGTCGGGGCGGCGACGATGGGCATCGATCAAGGCCTGCTCGAGAGCCGGCTCGCCGGAGCCGGTCACCACGATCTGCCCGCCGGCGTCGACGATCTCGTCGGCAGCCGACAGCACGAGGTCGATGCCCTTCTGGTGCACGAGCCGCGCGACGATGCCGAACATCGGGCCGCGCGAGACCGCTAAGCCAAACTGTTTGCGCACATAATCCGCATTGGCCTTCTTGCCGACCCAATCGCCGGCCCCGAACTGCTGGGCGAGCTGCGCACAGGAGCGCGGGTCCCAGCTTTCGTCGATGCCATTGAGGATGCCGGTGAGCTCGGCGGCGTCGGAGCGCAGCTGCAACAGGCCTTCCAGGCCGCAGCCGAATTCGGCCGTGGTGATCTCCCGCGCATAGGTGGCGCTGACGGTGGTGAGGTGCGAGGCGTAGACCAGCCCGGCCTTGAGGAAGGAGACCTGGTCGTAGAACTCGACGCCGTCGATGTGGAAGGAGCTCTCCGGTGCGCCGATCCGCCGCAGCGCCTCCTTTGGGAAGAGACCCTGATAGGCGAGGTTGTGAATGGTCAGGATCGACGGCAGCTTGGCGCCGCGCCAGGCAAGGTACGCCGGCACGAGCGAGGCCTGCCAGTCATTGGCATGGATCAGGTCTGCTGCCCAATTCTTGTCCAGCTTGCCCATGGCGAGCTCAGCCGCCGCCGAGGCAAAGCGCGCGAAGCGGATGTCGTTGTCGGGCCAATCGCGCCCGGACTCGTCGCCGTAAGGGTTGCCGGGCCGGTCGTAGAGCTGTGAGCACAACAGCACATAGACCGGCAGGCCATCCTTGGTCGCGGCCCGGCCGAGCGAGCAGGCCGGCATCTCAGCGAATGCGGGACAGCGGCCAACGATCTGAATATGCGTGAGTTGCTCGATGATGTCGCGATAACCGGGCAGCATGATCCGGATATCGGCAAAGGAGCGAAGGGCGCGAGGAAGAGCGGCAGAAACGGCGCCCAGTCCGCCAACGCGGACGAAGTCGTCCATCTCTGTGGTGACGAACAAGACCCTCAAGAACAGCTGCCCTCTTCCGATCCCGTTCGCTGCTATGCAAGAACGGGTCCAGTTGTCCTGGAATTCTCAAAGCCCGCTCACGCGACGCGTCTGTTCGGTAAAGACTTTCCTACTCAGCCGCCGCCCTCTAGGGTCGCCGCATCAACAACAAAGAACATTGAAGGTTCCAAAGGGCGTCGGGATGCAGCTACCAGACAAGCATGAGGGGACGACGACAAAGGCTTTCGCAGGCCGGCGGGTCCTGGATTTTTCCACCACGATCGCCGGTCCCCACTGCGCGCGCATGCTAGCCGACATGGGCGCCGAGGTCATCAAGATCGAGACCGACGGCGGGGAAACGATGCGGACCCGGCCTCCCTTGCGCAAGGGGTACAGCACCACGTTCGGCCAGCTCAATGTCGGCAAGAAGAGCGTGGTGCTCGACCTCAAGTCCGAGGACGGCAGGGAGGCGGTGCGCCGGCTGGCCGCGACCGCCGACATCCTGGTGGAGAATTTCCGCCCCGGCGTGATGCACCGGCTGCGGCTCGATTACGACAGGCTGCGTCAGGTCAACCCGAGGCTGATCTACTGCTCGATCTCCGGCTATGGCCAGACCGGCCCCTCGGCCGAGTTGCCGGCCTATGCGCCGGTGATCCATGCGGCTTCCGGCTACGACATGGCACATCTCGCGTACCAGCCGGGCCGCAACCGCCCCGACTATTGCGGCATCTACCACGCCGACGTCGTCACCGGCACCTATGGTTTTGGTGCGATTGCGTCAGCCCTCTATCAGCGCACCGTGACCGGGCTCGGCCAGCACATCGACGTCTCCATGCTGGAATCGATGCTGACCTTGACCCTGACGGAGTTGCAGAGCTCGCAATTCGCGGTGAAGCCGCCGCCGCGCCCGATGTTCGGCCCGACCGAGACGGCCAACGGCTATGTGATGATCACGGTTGCCAGCGAGAAGACGTTCCAGGCTCTGATGGGAGTGATCGGCCGCCCCGAATGGGTCTCCGATCCACGCTTTGCCACTTATGCTCCGCGCCGCGAGAACTGGGCGGAGTTGATGGATGGCGTCGAGGTCTGGTCGCGGCAGCTTTCGACCGATGCATGCCTCCTCGCGCTTGGCGCTGCCGGCGTCCCGGCCTCGGCCTATCGCACCGTGTCAGAGGCGCTGGCCGATCCGCAGCTTGCGCATCGGCAGGCGCTCTCGGAGGTGCGGGACGACGGCGGCTCGTTCCAGGTGCTCAACCTGCCGTTCCGGATGTCGGGGGCCGACACGACGCCGGCCAAGACGGTGGCCGTGCTCGGCGCGCACACGGATGCATTGCGCGAGGAGGTTGGGCTCGCCAGCGACGCGTCAATTCCGACAGGCAAAACGGCCGCGACAGGCTGAACGGCTTCGTGCCGCAAGCAATGCGGCCTTGCGCGCCGTCGGGTTGCCATCTTCGATCGCAGTCAACTAGACAGGAGCGAGTTTGTCTCGCTCCGCCGGCCATGGCATGGTGGGCGTGACAACAAGAAATATGCCGGGAGGACACCCATGAAGAGTTTCAAGGTCGCCGATTTCAAGGCGCCGCTGCAGGAGGTCGACGAGGCGACGCCGCAGCCGTCAGGCACGCAGGTGTTGATCAAGGTGAAGGCGGCCGGCGTCTGCCACAGCGATCTCCACATCTGGGAAGGCGGCTACGATCTCGGCCATGGCCGCAAGCCGCTGTCACTGAAAGACCGCGGCATCAACTTGCCGCTGACGATGGGTCATGAAACGGTCGGCGAAGTCCTGGCCTTCGGCCCCGACGTGAAGCCCACCGACCAGGGCGATCTCAGGGTTGGCGATATCGGCCTGGTCTATCCCTGGATCGGCTGCGGCAAGTGCGCGACCTGCCTTGGCGGCGACGAGAACATGTGCCTGACGCCGCGCTCGCTCGGCGTCTATTGTGACGGCGGCTATGCCGACCACATGCTGGTGCCGCATCCGCGCTATCTGCTCAACCTCAAGGGCCTCGATCCCGCGACGACCGCGCCCTATGCTTGCTCGGGCGTCACCACCTACAGCGCGCTGAAGAAGGTCGAGCAGCATTTCGACACGTCGATCGTGATGTTCGGCGCCGGCGGCCTCGGCCTGATGGCGCTGTCGCTGCTGAAGGCCATGGGCGGCAAGGGCGCGATCATGGTCGACATCGACGCGAAGAAGCGCGAAGCCGCTGAGAAAGCAGGCGCGCTGGCAACCGTCGATCCCAAGGCGCCGGATGCGCTGGAGCAGCTCGCCAAGAAGGCGGGCGGCCCGATCCGCGCTGTGATCGACCTCGTCGGCAACTCCGCCACGACGCAGCTCGGCTTCGACTGTCTCACCAAGGGCGGCAAGCTCGTCATCGTCGGCCTGTTCGGCGGCGGTGCGACCTGGGCGCTGCCGCTGATTCCGATCAAGGCCATCACGATCCAGGGCAGCTATGTCGGCAATTTGCGCGAGACGCAGGAATTGCTCGATCTCGTGCGAACGAAGAAGGTGCCGCCCATCCCGGTGACGCGGCAACCGCTCGCCAAGGCCAATGACGCGCTGTTGCAATTGCAGCAGGGCGCGGTGGTCGGCCGCACCGTGCTGATGCCGTAGATCGACGCTCTCTCCGTCGTCATTGCGAGCGAAGCGAAGCAATCCAGACTACCTCCGCGGGTGCATTTCTGGATTGCTTCGTCGCAAGAGCTCCTCGCAATGACGAGCTTCTCCCTTTGTGCAGGAAACCTCCCATGTCTGCAAACAACGCCTTCCACATTGCCGTGCTCGCCGGTGACGGCATCGGTCCCGAAGTCATGGCGCCGGCGCTCGAGGTGCTGCGCAAGGTCGGCGAAAAATCCGGCCTTGGCTTCCGTTTCACCGAAGCGCCCGCCGGCGCCAACAATTATCTCGCCACCGGCAAGTCGATGCCGGACTCGACGATCAAGCTGTGCGAGGAGGCGGACGCGATCCTGCTTGGCGCCTGCGGTCTGCCGTCGGTGCGCTACCCCGACAACACCGAGATCGCGCCGCAGATCGAGCTGCGCTTCATCTTCGATCTTTACGCCGGCGTGCGTCCGGCGCGGCTCATTCCGGGCGTGCCGAGCCCGATCGTCGGCGCTGATGCGCGCGGCATCGATCTCGTCGTGATCCGCGAATCCACCGAAGGCCTGTTCGCCTCGATGGGCAAAGGTGTCGTCACGCATGAGGACGCGCGCGAGACCATGGTGATCACGCGCCGGACCTCCGAGCGCCTGTTCGAGTTCTCGTTTCGTCTCGCCGAGCGGCGCCGCGCGCGCGGCAAGCCGGGAATGCTCACCTGCGTCGACAAGGCGAACGTGTTCAAGGCCTTCGCGTTCTTCCGCGGCATCTTCGACCAGATCGAGAAGAAGCATCCCGAGGTGAAGACCGACCGGCTCTATGTCGATGCCTGCTCGGCGATGCTGGTGAAGCGTCCCTGGGATTTCGACGTGATGGTGATGGAGAACATGTTCGGCGATATCGTCTCCGACATCACCGCGAGCCTGATCGGCGGCCTCGGCATGGCGCCATCGGCCGACATCGGCGACAAGTATGCGGTGTTCCAGCCGTGCCACGGCACCGCGCCCGATATCATGGGGCAGGGCAAGGCCAATCCCACCGGCATGATCCTGTCGGCGGCGATGATGCTGGACTGGCTCGCCGACAAGCACGGGCTCGAGAGCGCGGCAGAAGCCGGCGAGACCATCGAGCGTGCGGTGGACCAGGTCTATGCCGACGGCATCAGACCGATGGAGTTCGGCGGCAGCAACGGCACGGCGGATATTACGAAGGCGGTGCTCGCGGCGCTGTAGCTGCGTGTTTTACCTCTCTCCGCTCGCGGGGAGAGGTCGGATTGCATCGACTATGCAATCCGGGTGAGGGGACTCTCCGCGAGTCTAACTGTCACAGTCCCAGCGGAGACTCCTCCTCACCCCGACCCTCTTCCCTCAAGCGGGGTGAGGGAGCGCGCACCGTCCGCCGATGACAATAGCGCAAAAAAAAGGGCCCTCGGGCCCCTTTGTCGTTCACCAGCGGCGCCAATAGGGGCGATGATGCCAGCCCCACGGACGCGGGCCGTAGAAGCGCGGGCCGCCGTAATAGCCGTAGGCGCGATAATAGTTCGGGCGCCAGAAGCAACGGCCCCAGGGGTTACACACCCAGCGCACCTGATCGACGTTGGCGGCCGGACCGCCTGCAATCTTGTCCGCCTGCGGGATGCCGTTCGGCATTGCCGCGAGGGCCGGTCCCGACGCGAGCGCCACACCACCCATGGCAGCCAGACCAAGAACAGCGAATTTCAGTGTCATCGCAATCTCCCTCGTTGGTGGCGGGAGAACTTTCGCCAGATCAACTGGTTGCTGCCGCAGTGAGCTGCACGAGGAATTTAATCTTCCTGAACGTCGGTTCAGCTTCAGCGGCCCCGGAACTGCGGCTTGCGCTTCTCCATGAAGGCCTGTCGGCCCTCGCGGAAATCCTCCGAGTCCATGCAGGCATTGACGATCGCCTTGATCGCCTCCATGTCGCGCCGGCTCTCGTCCTTCAGCACCTGCGCGATCGTGATCTTCGCGGCCTTGATCGCGAGCGGGGCGTTCTGTGCGATCGTCTCGGCAATCGTCATGGTCTCGCCCCAGAGCTCGCCCTCCGGGAACAGGCGTTCGACAAGGCCAATGCGCAGCGCCTCGGCGGAATCGATACGCATGCCCGTGTACATCAGAAGCCGCGCCCAGGCCGGGCCGACCAGCGACACCAGTTGTCGCAAGCCGTCATAGCCATAGGCGATGCCGAGTTTGGCCGCGGGGATGCCGAACTGGCTGCCATGCGAGGCGAGGCGGATATCGGCGAGCATCGCGACCTGCATGCCGCCGCCGAGGCAATAGCCGTCGATGCAGGCGATGGTCGGTTTGGGATAGTCGGCGAGCAGCGCGCGCTGGGCGGCGCTGCGCTTGGCGTACTCCTCGGACGCCGCCGCATTGTGCCTGACCTTCTCGAACTGACTGATGTCGGCGCCCGAGACGAACGCCTTGCCACCGGCGCCGCGCAGGATCACGACGCGCACGGTGTCGTCGTCGCGCAAGGCCGCCAGCGCCTCGCCAAATCCCTCCCACATCTCCAGCGACATCGCGTTGCGCTTGTCGGGATTGTTGAAGGTGATCGCGCCGACCCCACCGGCCGTGTGCTTGAGGATCTTGCCATCGGCGTAAGGTGTTCCGGTCGTGCTGAAAATGTCGGACATCGCGCGCTCGCTCGTCATAGGCGACGCGCAATGTGCGGCGCTGGCGCCGCCACGGTCAACCGGGGCAGGGTAGGAGAGCCCGCATCCGCCTGTGCTGCGATTGCATGGCGCGCGGCGCGTGCGGCGGCAAACTACTAAGAAAAAGGGGCGGCCAAGCCGCCCCGAGATAGACCGCGCGCAAGCGCAGACATAGCTCGTCCGATCTTGTTCAATCCGGCCGCGCCCCCGTGACGCGACGGATTGAACATCGGCCATAAAGGCCCAGGTCGTCGATCGGCCTCAGCTCTCGTTCGCCGCGATCGATTCCATCAGCGAGACGAGCTGACGCTGCACCGTCTGGTCCTTGATCTTGCTGTAGGCGCGCAGCAGGCGGAGGCTAAAGGCCGAGTCGAGGAAGAGCAGGCTCTCGACTTCGCGGGCCTTGTTGTCGCCGTCGTAGAAGAAGGTCACGGGCACGTCGAGGGCGGAGGCGATCTGCTGAAGCCGAGCCGCGCCGACGCGATTGACGCCCTTCTCGTATTTCTGAACCTGCTGAAAGCTGACGCCAAGCTTCTCGCCGAGCTCGGCCTGCGAGATCTTCATCTCGACGCGCCGCAGACGGATCCGCTTGCCAAGCTCAATGTCCGGCTTGCCGGCGCTGCGCTGCTTCATTCTTTTCGCCGCTGCTTTCATCTCTGTTTTCACCTTTGTTCTTCGGTTGAAAATCCCCCGAAGAGCTGGGTCAGGGGTTCGCCCATATACGAGTCCTTGAATTCATGCGGATGCACGAACTCTTCCTTAAACCACGGGAAGCGAGCCGGATTGAAAGCCTCGATCAGCCAGTCAATCATGTGCCGCACGCGCGGGATACGGCCGCTACCGGGATGGTAGGATAGCCAGATATCCAGCGGTCGGTTCAGCTCGACCTCTAGTGGAATCAACTTCCCGCCAAGCGCAATGGCGTAGCTCGGGAATACGCCGATGCCGGCGCCATTCGCGACCGCCCAGTAGTTGGCGCTTGAGACGTTAGTCTTCATGACCAGAAGGTCACGTTCCGAAACGCCCGGGAAGAAGCTCTCGAAAGATTCCTTGGCGGCGAGCTGGTCGGCGAATTGCAGCACCAGGCGATGCTTGATCAATTCCGCCGCCGAGCGCGGCGCGCCATGCTTTGCGATGTATTTCTCGGAGGCCCAGAACATCAGATGCATGCGGCCGAGCCGCACCAGCTTGATGTCGAGCGCCGAGGGACGCGACAGGTGGATGGCGACGTCGGCCTCGTGGCGCGAGACGTCGGCCGAGCGCATCGCGCAATGCAGGTCCACCAGGATCTTCGGATAGGCCTGCTGGAATTCGACGAGCCGCGGGGCCAGCCAGAATGTGCCGAGCCCCTCGGTGACGGCAACGCGGACCTCGCCGGACAATGCGTTGGCCATCGAATCGCTGGCGCGCAGCACGTCGAAGGTGGCGGCCTCCATGCGCTCGACAGCGGAGACCACCAGCGCGCCCTCATCGGTCAGGTGGGTGCCGTGAACGTCGCGGGTGAACAGTGTGGTGCCAGTCTGGCGTTCGAAATCGTCGATCCGTCGGCGCACGGCGTTGATCGAAAGTGACAAGCGCTCGGCCGCCGAGCGAAAACTTCCGCAGCGAACGACTTCCAAAAATATGCGGGCGGCATCCCAATCCGAGAGGCCGCTGAGATTTGTCTTTGGGCGTTCCGCCACAGGAACGCCCCTTGCCGCCAAGGAGTGCATACAAGTCCCTTCGGAAAGCTAAACTGGCAGAATCTGGCGCAAACCACAACCACGACGGGTTGGGGAATGACGAGTTTTGAACGTCATCCTTACTGCCGCGTGGGTGGTATTGGGATGCTGCCACGGGCTGGGAATCGGGCAGACTGTCGGCCTGACTGAGGGGTTTTGGCGTGAGTTCCGTTGCGAGCCTTGGAGTGGCTGCGGGATTGCCGGCGCTGTCCGCAACGGAAGTTCTTGCGCGAAAGCCGATGCCGTCTCCCTCGATGGACCGATCACACCGCGTCGGGCGATTGCTCCCGGACCACTTCGGCGACCTCCAATGGCGCTGCATGGCGACGGCGGCGAGTACCGCAGTTCCAGGGCAGATACACACAGAAATCAGGTTCGGAGGCGCAGTAGCCTCGTGCTATCTTTGGTCTTCCATGGGGGCCGAAGGGGGCGTGACAAATACGTCTCGCAGGCCGAATTAACGGAAAGAACGCCGGTGTCGCATTCAGACGAACAGTTGCAGTCGGTGCTGGAAACGCTTGAGGAGTGCCGCAGGGTTCTCAACGCGTGCAACAGCCGTGAGTCGGCCGAGATGCTGTCCATAGTCATCCTCGACGTGCGGATGAAACTGAAAGGAATTGACAGTGCCGATCTCAAGGCGCTGTGCGACGAAATGCTGCGGAGCGCTGCGAGCGAGCCGCCGCCCCCTTCCAAGCAGACGCAGGACCAGCCCCGGCGTCCGCTGCTCCGCGTGGTGAAG
Organism: Bradyrhizobium sp. LMG 9283; assembly: GCF_045571415.1. NCBI lineage: Bacteria > Pseudomonadati > Pseudomonadota > Alphaproteobacteria > Hyphomicrobiales > Nitrobacteraceae > Bradyrhizobium > Bradyrhizobium sp. LMG 9283. The sequence goes on along the minus strand of NZ_CP120691.1, from coordinate 6,258,888 downwards.
TAGCCGCGCCGCCGAATCTCGCTTTTTGGCGAGGTTTGTGCGCGTCCCGATGCCGCATCTGTGATCACGGAGGGCATCGGGAGGAGCCTTGGTTCTGTGCGCCTCTGTTGCGCATTCTCTGGCATCGGCTACACCAGAGCCGGCTCGGCTCCGCGCCGGGCGTATCCCTTGCGCGCCGTACAGGCGCCTGAGATGGCTCCGACTGCATCATGCAAAATGTTTCGATCCCGGCGGCGCTGATTGCCGGTCTCGTCAGCTTCCTATCGCCTTGCGTCCTGCCTCTGGTTCCGCCCTATCTGATCTATCTCACGGGCGCCACGATTGAGCATGTCGAGAGCGACGGGCCGGGTGCTGGCTCCAAGCGCGCGATCATGATGTCGGCGCTCCTGTTCGTGCTCGGCTTTTCCACGGTGTTCGTGGCGCTCGGCGCCAGTGCCTCGCTGATCGGCGGGCTGATCCGTGCCTGGTCGGCGGAACTGTCGATCCTCGCCGGCATCGTCATCATCATCATGGGCCTGCACTTCCTGGGCCTGACGCGCATCGGCCTTTTGATGCGCGAGGGACGGCTGCCGATCCCCAAGCCCGTCGGCCTCTGGGGCGCCTATGTCATGGGCCTCGCTTTCGCCTTCGGCTGGACGCCTTGCATCGGTCCGATCCTCGCCGCGATCCTCTCGATCGCCGCGGCGGAAGCGACGGTGACGAAGGGCGCCGGCCTGCTCGCGGTCTATTCAGCAGGCCTCGGCATTCCCTTCCTGATCGCCGCCCTGATGATCGAGCAGTTCTCCGCGCTGTTCGCGCGGATGAAAGGCCAGCTTGTCAATGTCGAGCGCGCCATGGGCGTGTTGATGGTGATTACCGGCATCGGCTTCCTCACCGGCGCGGTGTCGAACGTGAGCATCTGGCTGCTGGAGACGTTTCCGGCGTTGCAGACGATCGGGTAGGGCGGAATCGGCGAGTTGCACCGGCTCACGCAGCCGGCGCCCGTTCCGGAAACGGCGACTGATAGAGCCAGGCGAGATTCTCGCAAAAGCGCTCCAGGCTCGTCTCACGTATCAGCTGATTGCGCAGCAGCGCGTGGACTCCGGCCGGATGATAGACGTGATCGCCCAGTTCCCGGGCCTGAAGCTGGACCCGCGCAGTACGCAGCATCCGGGCATTCTTGTATCGGTCCAGCGCGTGGGCGACATCGCCTTCCGTCTCGTCGAGTTCGTCGGCGAGGCAGACGGCATCTTCCAGCGCCATGCAGGCCCCTTGCGCGAAATATTGCAGCATCGGATGCGCTGCATCGCCCAGGAGAACGACGCGCCGGTCGATCCAGCGATCGGTCGGATCGCGATCGCAGGTCACCCACGCCTTCCAGTCCCTTCCATGATGAATGATCGCCTTGGCGCGAGGGTGCACGTCCCGAAAACCTTCGAGCACCTCCTCGTGGGTCACGGGCCTTGCCGCAAACGCCTCGACGGGATCGTTATGGCAGGTGATTGCGAGATTGAACACCTTCCAGCCCGAGAGCGGGTAGTGCACGAGATGGCACTTGGCGCCGGCCCACAACGTCGCGGCGTTCCAGCGCAGATCCTCCGGCATCTGCTCGGTCGGGATCACTGAACGATAGGTGGTGTGGCCGGCGACCCGCGGCGCGCCGTCAGCGACCATCTGCTGGCGAATGCGGGAGCGAAGCCCGTCCGCACCAACCACGAGGCACCCGGTGACACGATCGCCAGACTTGAGCACTGCCGTTGCTGAAAAATCGTTCTGCTCGTAGCCGACGACATCGCAATCGGACCGCAGCGTGACGTGGGGGTGCGCCTCGCAGGCGCGCACGAAGATGCCGTGAAGATCGCCGCGATGGACCACGGCATAGGGATTGCCAAAGCGTTGTCGGAAATAGCTGGTCAGATCGATGCTGGTGATCTCTTCCGCCGAGATCGCGTCCATCAGCCGGAGCTGGTCGATGAAGACGGCGATCGATCGTGCGGCATCACCGAGTGCGAGTCGGTCGAAGGCGTGGAATGCGTTGGGGCCAAGCTGGATGCCGGCGCCGATCTCCTGATAGCGCGGCGCGCGTTCCAGGACAGTGACCTGAAAACCCTTGCGTGCCAGCGCGATCGCGGCCGAAAGTCCGCCGATGCCGCCGCCGACAATGATGATGGGATCCTGTCGCATGTCCTCTCCTCGGTGGTTTTCCTATTTTCTCGCTGTCTTGGATCGCGGCTGCCTCGCCTTGCCGCGTGCCTCTGGTTGCTCGTCAAGAACGTCCTTCGGCCGCGCCGGCGGGGGCACCTTGATCAATCCGGCTTCGACTTCCTGCTCGAGCCGATCGATATTCTTGTAGAGCTCGACCAGCACGCGCTTGAGCTCCGCCGCTTCCTTGGCGGACATGCTGCCGGTGGCGACTTCTTCATAATAGGCGGCGAGCGGCATGAGCCGCCCTGCCAGTTCAGCACCTTTGGGCGTCAGGACGACCTGGAGGCTGCGCTGATCGTTCTCAGGCCGGTCGCGTGTCAAGAGGCCGGCGCGGCTCATCTCCGCGACGATGCGCGACAGGGTAGACACGTCGGCCGACGTCAGTTCGGCGATCTCTCCAAGGCGCAACGGATGGCCCTGCTCTGACAATGCGGCCAGCACGCGGTACATCGGAAGCGTCAACTTCTCGTGACGGATCACGCGCGCGAACAGGTCGCCCATGCGAACGCCGAGCCGGGCGAGCAGATAGGGCAGCGAATTCGAAAATCGATACATGGGCTTGGATCCTGGCGGGAGAACTCCGCCCGGAATAAGGGTCAACCTTCGCACGCGCAATATTTGCATTTCAATCATTTGCATTTGCAACTTTATCATTGACAAGTATTTGCGCCCGGTGCTTTGCTTTGTCAACGCCAGAGTTGAAGGGACGACGCCATGCAGGGAAAGATCGCGCTCGAGGAGCACTTCGCGCTTCAGGAGACTATTCAGGACAGCGCGGGCTTCGCGCCGGCCGACGACTGGCGCGAGCTGGAAGCGCGGCTGCTCGACATCCACGACCGCCGGCTCGCGGAGATGGACGGTCACGGAATCGAGATGATGCTGCTGTCGCTGAACGCGCCGGCCGTCCAGGCCATTCCCGACCGCAGCCGTGCGCTGGAGCTGTCGCGCCGTGCCAACGACTTCCTCGCCGAGCAGATCGCGAAGCGGCCGGATCGCTTCCAGGGCCTTGCAGCGCTGCCGATGCAGGATCCCGACGCGGCCGCGCGCGAGCTCGATCGCAGCGTCGGCACGCTTGGATTTCGCGGGGCGCTCGTCAACGGCTTCAGCGAGCTCGCCGGCACCGATCATGCGATCTACTATGACCGCAAGGAGTTCTGGCCGTTCTGGTCGGAAGTCGAACGCCTCGGCATTCCCTTCTATCTGCACCCACGCAATCCGCTGCCGAAAGACTCGGCGATCTATGAAGGGCATCGCTGGCTGCTGGGACCGACCTGGGCGTTTGGGCAGGAGACTGCGGTCCACGCCCTGCGCCTGATGGGCTCCGGACTGTTCGACGCGCATCCGCGGCTCCAGATCATTCTCGGTCACATGGGGGAGGGTCTGCCGTACTCGATGTGGCGGGTCGACAACCACAACAAGTGGATGCGGAACCAGAATGCCTATCCCGCGCGGCGCAAGATCGCCGACTATTTCCGGGAGAATTTCTACATCACCACGTCGGGCAATTTCCGTACCCAGACGCTGATCGACGCAATCCTGGAGATCGGTGCCGACCGCATTCTCTTCTCGGCCGACTGGCCGTTCGAGAACATCGATCATGCCGCCGACTGGTTCGACAGCGCGGCGATTTCCGAAGGCGACCGCATCAAGATCGGCCGCGACAATGCGCGTGCCCTGTTCGGGCTCGGCAAAGCAACGACCCAATCTGCCGCAGAGCAGAACGTGTCAGCAATCTCAATGGAGGAAACCCGTGAGCATCTCGTCCGAAATCGACGTGCATGAGGAATTGTCCCGCGCCCCGATCGGCCCGTTCCACAAGCTCCTCGGCATCCTGATCACGCTCATCACGCTGTTCGACGGCTATGACACCTTCAATCCCGCTTATGTCATCCACTACGTGGTCCAGCCCTGGGGACTCCAGCCAAGCCAAGCGGGATTTCTGGTGAGCTCGGGTCTCGTCGGCTTTCTGTTCGGCGCGATCGGTCATGGCAGCGTGGCCGACCGTTTCGGCCGGCGTGGCACGCTGCTCGCAGGATTGTGGGTCGTCAACGTCTTCACATTGCTGACCGCCGTGCTGGCGAACGATTTCTGGAGCTACTGCGCTCTTCGCTTCGTCACTGGGCTCGGTCTCGGCGTGCTGCTGCCGCTCGGCACGACCTTCATCAACGAGCTCGCGCCCAAGCGTGTTAGCAACACGTTTTCGCTGTGGGGCGTGACGCTGGGCTGGTCGCTCGGCGGCGTCTGCGCCGGTCTCGTCGGCGTATTCCTGACGCCGCAGCACGGTTGGCAGATCCTCTACTACGTTGGCGCGCTGTCGATCCCACTGACTTTCGTGGCACACGCCATCCTGCCGGAAAGTCCGCAATTCCTGGCGACCCGATCGCGGATCCCGGAGTTGCGTGCGTTGCTGGCGCGGCTGCGGCCCGAGCGGGCGGCCGTCTACCAAAATGCGACATTCGCATCGGATGACGGTACGAGGCCGCAGAGCACGATTGGAGCATTGCTGAGCCCGCGCTATCGCCGCGTTTCGCTGACCATTTGGATCACAGCCTTTCTCAGCCTGTTCGCGATTTTCGGTCTCACCGGGTGGATTCCGACGGTCATGCTCAAGCGCGGCGAGACCTTTGCGGCATCATTCGGCTTCGGTGCCTTGATGCAGGCGATGTCGTTCATCGGCGGCCTCACGCTCGCAATGCTGGCCGATCGCAATTTCTCGCTGACGCCACGTTATCTTGCGACCTGGTGGCTGACCGGCGGAATTGCCGTGCTCGCGCTCGTCTTCGTCAGCGGTCATGGCATCAACCTCGCCATCGTCGCCGTCGCGGGCTTCTGCATCATCGGCGCCCAGCACGTGCTCAACAATTTCACCGCCGGGTCATACGAGACCTGTTTCCGCGCCAGCGGCGTCGGAATGGAATTGGGCATCGGCCGGGTGGGAGCGATCCTCGGCCCCTATGTCATCGGTCTGTTGCAGCAGGCGACCGGCGGCCCCGACGCCGTGTTCTGGGCGATCGGCGGCGCATCCATGGTCGGTGCGCTGGCGATCGGATCGCTCGGCGCTGCCGCAGCAAATCGTCTGCCGCGCGCCGATATCGCACCCGCGGAATGATGAGCGGGCCGATCGACAATCACCGGCCGCTTGACTGGCCAGCTTCACCAGAGGAGATCCGAAATGCCGACATCCACTCGTTCCGCTGCGACCGCAGGCGCGCTCGACGCCTGGGTACTTCTGTTCGCACGCGTCGCGATTGCGCCGCTGTTTCTATACAGCGGCATCGGAAAGGTGATGGCATTTGCCACGACCGCGGGCCGGCTTCCCGGCGGCGCGGACGGCTTCGGCGCGGTGCTGGCCGCTGGCGCGATTGCAGTCGAACTCGGAGGCGGCACGGCTCTGCTGCTAGGCCTGTTTGCGCGCCCGGCGGCGGCGGTCCTGATCCCGTTCACCATCGCCGCCACGCTGATGTTTCACAATTTCTGGGCCGCGCCCGAGGCGCAGGTCGTGATGCAGACCATCAACTTCCTGAAGAATCTCGGTCTGCTGGGTGCGCTTGCGCTCATCGCCTTTTACGGGCCGGGCGTCCATGCTGTGCAAGCGGCCATCAAGCCGGGCTCCAAAGGTGCTCCCGAGCTCTCGTGATCCTTTAGCTACGCCGACGAGCTGACTGCGAAGCGCGCCAGCGCCTTGCGGTCCACATGGGTGGTCTTCATCGCCGATATCCCTTTCGTCCATTCATCGCGTCTCCTCCAGCGCGCAGATCACCGTGCAGACCACGCCACGCGGCAGGAAATCGACGGTTGCCTCGCCGCCGAGCTGGTCGCGCGCACTGCGCTCGATCAGGCGCGAGCCGAAGCCGCGTTGCACCGGCACCGTGACCGGCGGCCCGCCGATTTCGGTCCAGAGCAGCCGCAGCCGCGGCGTCGACTCATCAGCGAGGACCTCCCAGTCCAGCGTCACCCGGCCGGTCTCGTTGGACAATGCGCCGTATTTCGCGGCGTTGGTGGCGATCTCGTGCACGATCATCGACAGCACCACGGCGAGCCGCGGCGACAGCGGCACGGCCGGGCCGGCCATGCGGATGCGGTCGGGATTGCTCAACAGGAACGGCCGGAGCGCGCGGGCGATGACGTCCCGGAGCTCGGAGCTTGCCCATTTCTCCTGGCTCAAGAGGTTATGCGCTTCGGCCAGCGCGCCGAGCCGCCCCTCGAACTTGCTCCGCTCATCCCGGCTGGCGCTGCGGAAGGTCTGCACCGCGATTGCCTGCATCAGGGCCAGCGTGTTCTTGACCCGGTGGTTGAGCTCCTCGATCAGCAGATTGTGCAGCATCTCGCCGCGCGCGATCGTGGTCGCCATCCTCACTGCAAAGGTGAGGCCAACCAGCAGCAGGATGCCGCCGATCAGGCCGGTGATCGCGATGTTGCGCCAGAGCGGTGCGATCAGCGAGCTTTCGGTGACGCCCGCTACCACCGTCCAGCCGGTCAGCTGCGATCTGGTAAAGGCAGAGGACAGCGCGACGCCGTCGAGCGAGACGGTCGAAAGCGCGGCCTCCGGCGCGCGCGACATCGCATCGTAGAGTGCGCCGGAAGCCTGCTTGCCGAACGTCTCGCCAGGGTTGGGTGTGCGCGCGAACACGCGGGCCTTGGTGTCCAGCAGCGACACCGTCCATTGATCATTTGGCCGCTGCTGCTCGACCAATTTCTGGAATATCGTGATCGGCGGACTGAAGGAGAGCGCATAGACGACATCGCCATTGCGCAGCACGGGAACTTCCACGGTCACGATCGGCCGTTTCTTGGTCGAACCGACGAACAGGTCGGAATATTGCGGCGCTTTACTTGCAAACACCCGCTCGACGATTTCCCGATTGTTGCGTGGTGGAAGATTCGCCGTTTCCGTCGTGACGGTCGAAAACAGCTGGTGGCCGGATCTGTCGGCCAGCAGAAGAACGCTGTCCCCACCATATTGGCTGATGAACCCGACTGCCAGCCGGCGGAAGCCGTCGAAATCACGGTTCTGCAGGGAATCGCTGAGCGCGAGCACCTGCAAGCCACCGGTTATCCGCTGCACTTCGGAATCGAGCACGACACGCATGCTGCGCACCGTCTCCAGCACCCGGCGCGTCGCCTCGCTGCGATCCTGGCGATAATTGGAATAGGCAAGGCCGACGGCAAAGACGATCAGCGGCAACATCGTTCCCGCGACGAGGAGAGCGAGTCGGACCGGCAGGGTGAGCTTCGACAAACGCAGGCGTCCCGATTCCAGCGCGGCGGCGCTGGATTATGGTTTTCGGAGACCATACGGTCGCGAGTTGCGCTGCGCCACGATTTTCGGAACCCGCGAGCAATCCGGAGACGGGATTTTTTGCAGCGCAGTCGGGGACGCTTGCGCCGCAGGCCAGGCTGAGCCCGGCGATCCGCGCCTCGCGATGCGATGTCATGTGATCAACTTCGCGAGGACGGCCGCCGTCGCGACGGCCGTCCGTCTTGTCCTGATCAATCGACTTCCTGCACGACAGTGCGTGAGCCGGGATCCACCAGCATCACGCGATCCCCGGAGTAGACGTAGCTATACTTCGTCAGCGACGGGCCCCAATCCGCCGGAACGGCCTCGAGCTCGACGTCGCTCGGGACCGTCGCGCCGACGACGATCTTTTCCTTCGTCGTCACCGGGCGGATGCGGTGCTCGGTGATGTAGGATTTGATCTTGGTTCGGTATTGCGGCTCGATCTGAACTGCCGCCGCGTGACCGGTTCCAGTCGTCGTCACCACGGTGGATTGCGCGAATGCGCCGGTCGAAATCAGGACGGCCGCCGCGGACAGCAGGAACAGCTTTTTCATCTTGTCCTCCTCACAGGGAATAAGCGCGGCAACAACATCTCACCATGCGCGGCGTTCCCCCCGGCGTAGGAACAAATTGCTATTTTTTCCCGTTACTGGATCGACCGGGCCGGAAACCCGGGAATTCGAGGAGGAGAAAATGACGCTGAGAATAGCAAGTGCAGCGCTGATGGTTGCTGCATTGTCCGTGCCGGCGTTCGCGGCCGACGAGTTCTACGTGGTCCAGGACGTCAAGACCAAGAAGTGCACTATCGTCGACAAGAAGCCGACAGACACGTCCATGACCGTGGTCAGCCCTTCGGGCATGGTCTACAAGACACGCGCCGAGGCGGAGAGCGGGATGAAGACCGTCAAGGTCTGCACGTCCAATTAGGGAGAATGTGATGCCCGTATTTATCCTCTGGGCCGTGCCAGCGATCATTGTGATCGGCGGCGGCATCTATCTGATTGGTCATATGCACTAGCTCCGTTTTGGAAGCCGGGCGGGCCTCTGCGTGCAGCGCACAGGCCCGCAAGTCTTCCGTCTGCGAGGAGAGCTTGCCGCGCGCCAGCTGGAGCGCAAGTTGCAGTGCAACAGGTCGTGCCGGAGTTAGTCCCGCGAAGAAGACTACCGCCTGCGCACGCGAAATGACTTCCGTCCCGTTGAGGTTTTTCATACGCTTGCCTCTCGCATGCCGCATCGCGGCTGCGCTCACGGCCCGGCGACAGGGCTGGAGCATCAAAGGGAGGGGAGACGATGAAGCGAAGATCATTTCTCGCTGGTATCGGTGCAACCACTGCGGCGGCCACGATCGGCATGCCGTCGATCCTCAGGGCGCAAGCCCCGATCACGTTGAACGGCGCGGTCCAGTTCAATGACGACCATGCCTTCAACCGGGCACTGATCCGGTTCGAAGAGCTGGTGAAGAAGTACTACGGCAAGCCCGTCAATTTCACCCTGCACAAGAACTCCTCGCTCGGCCTGGAGAAGCAGTATTTCGAGTACATGTCGCAGGGCAAGGCGGTCGATTACGGCATCGTCTCGCCGGCTCACATGTCGACCTTCGCCAAGGCGGCGCCGTTCATCGATGCGCCCTTCGTGTTCAAGGGTATCGAGCACATGAACAAGGTCGTGGAGGCCAATATCCTGGCGCCGATCGCCGACGAGGTCGCGGCCAAGGCCGAGGTCGTCCTGATCGGTTATGCCGGCGGCGGCATCCGCAACATCTTCGCCAACAAGCCGCTCAAGACTCTCGCCGACCTCAAGGGTCTCAAGGTCCGCGTGCAGGGCGCGCCGATCTGGTCGAAGACCTTCGCTGCCGTCGGCATGAGCCCGACGGTGATCGCCTATAACGAAATCTACAACGCGATCCAGAACGGCGTGATATCGGCCGGCGAGAACGAGGCGGCGGGCGTCGAGGCGATGAAGTTCTACGAAGTGGCCCCGCATCTCAGCCTCACCCAACATGCAGTCTCGATCCGCCCGATCTGCTTCTCGGTGAAGACGCTGAAGACCTTGCCGAAGGATTTGCAGGACGCGATCATGAAGGCGGGCAAAGAGGCCGGCGACTACGGCCGCCAGCTGGAGTCGAGCGAAGAGGTCGTCAAGCTCGACACGCTCGAGAAGGCCGGCAAGCTCAAGCGCGTTCCGTTCGAGGAGCGGGACGCCATGAAGAAGCTCGCCGATCCCGTGATGGCCACCTACGCCAAGGAAATTGGTGCAGAGGGCATTTTCGAGAAGATCAACGTCGTCTGAGGTCGCTCTGTCCGCCGACGATCATCCGGGCAGGCCCCGCTTCCTGCCCGGACCCGGCGGATGAGCCGCCGCACGGAGCTCCAATGTCCGAAATGCACGTCCCGTCCACACCGTCGCTGTGGCGTCGCGTCACGGCTGCCTATGCAAAATTGCTGGAAATCTTGCTGGCCTCTTGCGTCGGCATTCTGGTCATTCCGGTCACGCTGCAAATCATCTCGCGCTACACGCCCTTCATCCCGTCCTACATCTGGACGGAGGAAATGGCGCGGTTTCTGTTCGTCTGGACGATCATGATCGGGGCCATGGTTGGCGTGCGGGAGGCGCAGCATTTCGAGGTCGACGTGTGGCCTGACCTATCGCGGCGGTCGGAGGCCGCGGTGCGGATCCTCGCCCGGCTCGGCGTGCTGGCGCTGGCTCTCGTGTTTGTCTGGGCCGGGATCGAATTCACACGCTTCGCCTGGAACAGGACGTCGGAGCTGGCCGATCTGCCGCTCTGGCTGATCCACGTCGCCTGGCCGGTGGCTGGCGTGACGTGGCTCGTGTTTGCGGGCGAACAGATACTCGATGAAATGCGCGTTCTGATCGGGACACGGAGATGAGCGGCACTGTACTTTCTGCGGGACAGGCCGCCATGGTACTGTTCGGGGTCTTCATCGCCCTGCTCATCGTGCGGGTGCCGGTTGCTTTTGCACTCGGCCTTGCCTGCGTGCCGATCCTGATGATCGAGCCGCGCCTGTCGCTGATGATGCTCGCGCAGGAGACCTTCAATGCCTACAATTCATTCATCCTGCTCGCGGTGCCGTTCTTCCTGTTGACGGCGAACCTGATGAGCATCGGCGGCATCACCGACCGCCTCGTGGCGCTGTCGCGCTCGATGGTCGGGCACTGGCCGGGATCGCTGGCGCAGATCAACGTCGTGCTGTCGGTGTTCTTTGCCGGCATCTCGGGCTCCTCCACCGCCGATGCGGCGAGCCAGTCCAAGATCTTCATCGATGCGCAGAGCAAGGAGGGCTACGACCTGTCGTTCTCCATCGCCATCACGGCGGTGTCTGCCGTTCTGGCTGTCGTCATCCCGCCGTCGATCCTGATGATCGTGTGGGGCGGGCTGATCTCGACCTCGATTGCGGCGATGTATCTGGCCGGCATCGTGCCGGGCCTGCTGATCGCGGGTGCGCAGATGGCGACGGTGCACGTCTATGCCGTGCGCCGCGGCTACCCGACCTATCCGAAGGCGACATGGGTCGACATGCGGCACGCCATCTGGCGGTCGATACCGGCGCTGATGACGCCGTTCATCATCGTCGGCGGCATTTTGCTCGGGTGGTTCACCGCGACCGAGTCCGCCTGCGTCGCTGTGCTCTATTCCGTGGCCCTCTCGACATTCTTCTACCGCGAGACAGGCCTACGCGAACTATACAAGGCCTTGCTCGACACCGGGCGTCTTGCCGGCGTGGCGCTGTTTTGCGTCGGCACAGCGAGCGCGTTTGGCTGGCTGCTCGCCTACTACAAGATTCCGCAAGAGCTGCTGGCCAACGTTTCGACATGGGGCATGGGCGTCGTTGCGGCCGGCTTCTTCATCTCCTTCTGCTTTCTGGTGGTGGGCTGTTTCCTCGACGCCATTCCGGCGATCATCATCGTCGGCACGGTGCTGGAGCCGCTCGCCAAGTCGGTCGATCTCCATCCGGTCCAGTTCGCGATCATTTCCATCGTATCGCTGGCCTTCGGACTGGTGACGCCTCCCTATGGCCTATGCCTGATGATCGCCTGTTCGATCGCCGGCGTGCGGCTGCGCTACGCCCTGAAGGACACGGTGATCATGCTGATCCCGATGCTGCTCGTGCTGGCGGCGGTCATCGTTTGGCCCAGCGTGTCGCTGTTCCTGCCGCGTCTGATCGTGCCGGAGATGCTCAAATGAGCGTCCGATGGTGCGGTCCCGCGGCCGGCGGCCGCGGGACGGCTACGACTGACTACAGATTGCTCTCGGTGATTGCGGCGTAGACCATGCTGCGCAGCTCGCGGCGGATCGGGTAGGCGCTCGACGGCAGCACCTGCGTCATGAAGATGGTGATCAGCTCCTCGTCCGGGTCGATCCAGAACGAAGTCGTGGCCGCACCGCCCCAATTGTATTCGCCCGGGCTGCCGGCAATCAGCGTCTCGGCCGGGCGCATGGTCACGGCGAAGCCGAGGCCGAAGCCGATGCCGTTATAGGCTGCTTCCGAGAACAGCGAGCGCGACACTTCGGGCAGCGCGCGTCCGCCCGGGATGTGGTTGCTCGTCATCAGCGCCAGCGTCTTCGGCCCGATCAGCCTGACGCCGCCGAGCTCGCCGCCGTTGAGCAGCGCGCGGCAGAAGGTGAGATAGTCGGCGACCGTCGAGCACAATCCGCCGCCGCCCGAGATGAAGGAAGGCGGTGACAGGAACGAGCTCGTCGTCGGATCGTCTTGAAGCGTCAGCCCCTCGCGGCGTTGGCCGGCATGAAAGGTCATGCCACCGCCCGGGTCCGCCGAGTAGCAGGCCGCGAAGCGGTGCGCCTTCGAGGCCGGCACGTGGAAGTCGGTGTCGGTCATGCCGAGCGGATCGAGAATGCGTGATTTAAGGAACTGCTCGAACGGCACGCCCGAGATCTTGCCGATGAGGTAACCGATCACGTCGGTCGCAACCGAGTAGTTCCAGGCCTCGCCCGGCGAGAACTCCAGCGGGATCTTTGCCAGGCCTTCGATCATGGTCTGGAGCGTGCCCGATTTCTCGACCTCGCCGATCTTTTCAGCGCGATAAGCGGCATCGACATTCGAGCGCTGCTGGAAGCCATACGTTAGCCCAGACGTGTGGCGCAGCAAGTCGACGATCAGCATGGGTCGCGACGGCGGCCGGGTCAGGAAGGCCGGGTAGGTGCCGGCGACGAACACGCCGACGTCCTTCCATTCCGGAATGTACTTGGCGACGGGCTCGTCGATCGCGACGAGGCCTTCCTCGACCAGCATCATGAAGGCGACGCTGGTGAGCGGCTTGGTCATGGAATAGATGCGGTAGATGGTGTCGTCCTTCACCGGCACCTTGCGCTCGACATCGGCAAAACCCTGCACCGAGCTGTGGGCGATCTTGCCACGACGGTAGACCAGGAGCTGTGTGCCGGGGAAACGGCCGGCATCGATGTACCGGCGCTTGAGATGCGCATCGAGCCGGTCGAGCGCGGCCTTGGACATGCCGACGGATTCGGGCGAGGCGGGGCTAGGGGCGAGCATCAGTTCCTCCGGGCAGTTTCTGGACGATGGTGATAGCCAAATGGCGGGCCCATTCCAAGCCGGTCCTGCTTAACGCGGGGCGTCCGACTGGTGTAGTGTCCAGCCTGGAACGCCTCCAGGGAGCCCGTCCGGGCCAACGAAAAAACGCGAGGGCAAACCTACCATGACCCAGTTCAGCGAGACCGACCTCACCGAGGCCGTCATCAAGAGCTTCGACCAGACGCCGAACCCGCGGGCGAAATTCCTGCTCCAGGAATTGGTGAAATCGCTGCACGATTACGTGAGCAAGACTGGCCTGACCTTCGAGGAATGGGAATACGCGATCGACTTCCTGACCCGCACCGGCCAGAAGTGCACCGATACCCGCCAGGAATTCATCCTGCTGTCTGACGTGCTCGGCGTCTCCATGCTGGTCGACGCGGTCAACCATCGCGACCGCGACGGCGCCACCCAAACGACGGTGCTCGGCCCATTCTATGTCGGCGAGCACAAGGTGACCGCGCATGGCACCGACATCTCGCCGAACAATCAGACGGGCGAGCGGATGTTCGTGCAGAGCCGCGTCACCGACCTCGAGGGCAGGCCGCTCGCAGGCGTCCCCGTCGATGTCTGGCATGCCGATGATGACGGCTTCTATGATTCACAGAAGCCGAACTATGAGGAGCTCGGCGCCTCCGCGCGGGCGCGCTTCATCACCGACGACGACGGCCGCTTCTTCTTCCGCACCATTTTGCCGTGCAGTTACCCGATCCCGACCGACGGTCCTGTCGGGGAGATGATCGTGCAGACCAATCGCCATCCGATGCGCCCGGCCCATGTGCACTTCCTGGTCAATGCGAAGGGCTATGAGCCGCTGATCACGCATGTCTTCATGGACGGCGACAAATATCTGGATTCCGACGTCGTGTTCGGCGTCAAGGACAACCTTGTCGCCAAGGTCGAGCCGCGCAACGATCCTGAGATGCCCGACGGCACCAAGACGAGCGGGCGGTGGCACCTGATGAACTACGAATTCCACCTCAAGCCCGGCGGCGGCATGGCGCCGAAACCGCTGGGGGTGAAGGCGGCGGAGCCGGCGTGATCCGGCCTTGTCCTCCTATCGCAGCCGAATCGCTGCGAGCAGCACGATGACCGTGCAGGCCAGGATCGCCGTGGTCAGCTTCCAGAACAGCAGCGGATTGCGCTCCAGAAGGGGCGTGGTCCGTGTGGCGAGATAGGCCGGATTGGGATTTCTGAGCTCGAAGATGAACTCGGAGAGGTCTTCGTGGCGCTTGTAGGGATCGGGATGCAGCGCTTTCCTGAGCGCGCCGTCGATCCAGCCCGGGATGCCGCGCTCGACATCGACCGCCGGGCGATATTGCAATTTCCACGCGTCCGATCGTCCCCGGATCTTGGCGAGCTGGGCGCCGTAGGGCAGATGCCCGGTGAGCATCTGATAACAGATAGCGGCCAGCGAGAACATGTCGGACCGGGGCGATCCGCCCTCGCCGAGGAAATACTCCGGTGCCGTATATTGAACAGTGCCGAGAATCTCCGCGTCTGCCGATTTCGGCGCCGCTTCGGCAACGCCCGCGACCCTGACCGATCCGAAGTCGATGATCTTCGCGGTGCCGGTCTTGTCGATCAGGACGTTATCGGGCCTGAGATCCTGGTGCAGCATCTCCATCCGGTGGAAGGCGCGAAGCCCGGTGGCGATCTGCTCCACGATCCTGCGCACCGTCTCCAGATCGGGACGTGGATTGTCCAGCATCCATTGCCGCAGCGTCTGCCCCTCGACGAACTCGGTCGCGACGTAAAGATAGTTGCGCCGGGTCGATCGCGACCGCGGCTTGAGCACGTACGGACTGTCGATCCGCCGCGCGATCCATTCCTCCATCAGGAAACGTTTCAGATAGGCCTGGTTGTCGCGCAGGTCTATCGACGGAATCTTGAGCGCGACCGTTTCCTCGGTCTCCATATCGACAGCGAGATAGATGTGGCTGCGGCTGCTGCCGTGGATCTCCCGCATGATCCGATAGCCGTCGAACATCGCCCGGGGCTCCAATAGAGGCGGCAGGGGCAGCGTCGAGGTCCGATCGAAAACGCCGGTTTCCTCCGGCACCGCATCGATCCGCAGGATCTGCACCGTGATGTTGTCGTCGCTGCCGCGCCGGTAGGCCTCCTCGACGATCGCCTTTGCCGCTCCGTCGAGCTCGGCCGCATGCTCGTTGATGGCGCTCGTGACGAAGCGCGGGTCGACGAATTCGTAAGCGCCGTCGGTTGCCAGCAGGAAGGTGTCGCCCGCCTGGATCTCGACCGTCTGATAGTCGATCTCGAGCTGCGGATTGATGCCGAGCGCGCGGCCGAGATAGGTCTGCTCCGATGATACGATGATCCGGTGATCGTCGGTCAGCTGCTCCAGCGCCTTGCCGGCAACGCGGTAGATGCGGCAGTCGCCGACATGGAAGATGTGCGCGGTGGCCGCCTTGATGACCATGGCGCTGAGCGTGCAAACATAGCCCTTGTCGCGGTCATAGGCATATTGGCTCTTGCGTGTCTGCGCATGCAGCCAGGAATTGGTCGCCTCGAGCACGCGGCGGGCGGAGGTCTTCACCGTCCAGGATTCCGACGTGCAGTAATAATCCATCAGGAAGCTCTTGACCGCCGACTCGCTGGCGATCTGGCTCAGCGTGCTGGAGGAGATGCCGTCGGCGAGAACCGCCGCGATGCCCTTCAGGCTGAGCAGCGGCTCCTCCGGAATCAGGACGCCGTGAAAGTCCTGGTTGATGGGCTTGCGACCTTTGTCGGAGTGCTGGCCGACCGAGATCAGGAGACCGGGGGTCATCGTCATCACCAGGAGAGGGGAGCCTCACCCTGACCGGGCGAGGCTCCTCTGTCGAGACGCATTCGATCAGGCCGCAACGCGGGGCTTCGCAGCCTTGTCGGCCTGGCGCTTCGGCAGGGTCAGGACGTGCGTCGCGTAGAGGGTCATGCCGGTGAAGGCGAGGCCGCCGACGAGGTTGCCGAGCACGGTCGGGATCTCGTTCCAGATCAGATAGTCCATGATCGAGAACTTGGCGTGCAGCATCAGGCCCGACGGGAACAGGAACATGTTCACCACGGAATGCTCGAACACCATGTAGAAGAACACCAGGATCGGCATCCACATCGCGATGACCTTGCCGGAGACCGAGGTCGAGATCATGGCGCCGACGACGCCGGTCGAGACCATCCAGTTGCAGAGCATGCCGCGCATGAACAGCGTCGCCATGCCGGCCGCGCCGTGCGCGGCATAGCCGAGGGTTCGGCCTTCGCCGATATTGCCGATGGCCGCGCCGACCTTGTCGGGCGCCTGGGTGAAGCCGAAGGTCGTGACGAAGGCCATCATGAAGGCCACGGTGAACGCGCCGGCGAAGTTGCCGACGAAGACGAGGCCCCAGTTGCGCAGCACGCCGGCGAGGGTGACGCCCGGGCGCTTGTCGATCAAGGCGAGCGGGGAGAGCACGAACACGCCGGTCAGGAGATCGAAGCCCAGCAGATAGAGCATGACGAAGCCGACCGGGAACAGCAGCGCGCCGACCAGCGGCTGGCCGGTGTTCACGTTGATGGTGACGGCGAACCAGGCGGCGAGGGCAAGGATGGCACCGGCCATATAGGCCCGGATGACGGTATCCCGGGTGGACATGAAGATCTTGGACTCGCCTGCATCCACCATCTTGGTGACGAATTCCGAAGGCGCGAGATACGACATCAATGGTTCCTTTTGCTCGTAAGTGAGATCGACACGCCCCTGGCGAGAGCGCGGCTGAATGTCTTGGCCGTGCGGGCTGGCCGGCCGCGCACGAGGGCTATGGAAAGTCTGGAAGCCTTGGGAATCGCGTCACGAGGACTTTAAAGCCGGGAGGGCCGCGAAGCAGTTGAGCTTCCGGGATGCAGCCGCCAGAGGCTGCAACAATGCGGCAAGCCGCAGTCTTCGTTGACGCCACAGCAGAAGCAAGTTGCGTGCCGTCCCGGCGCGTCCGAAAGATGAAGAGATATCAATGTGAAGTGGCGCTCCCTGATTTGTTGATAATGCGGTCGGGGCCTCTTGTGCGGGCGTCTGCACAAAATTTGTGCGCAGGTCAAATACTGAGCAGATCGCAAATTTCGAATGCGGAACTCCCCTGCGGCAGTCTGGCGCAGACCAATTAAGCTATTGATTTTCTAACGCTTTTACAGGTGACGGGCTTGGCACGAAGCTTGAATAGTTCCAACCCGACGCCATTGAAGCCGTCCCGCGAGACTTCTCATCCGATTTGCTGACGCCACCAGACGGGGGTCATCCCCGTCGTGCGCTCGCATGCGCCAAAGACGGCGCCAAGGACGGACGGGCTGCTCGCGCGCACAGCCGCAAATCATTCCGCAACGATGCAAAGGACGACACTGCCTATGACCAAGCGCACCCGCCGGCCCTCGGAAACGACCGGCCTCAGCCGCCGTCAATTGTTGAAGGCGACCGGCTCGACCGCCGCACTTCTTGCCGCCGCCAAGCTGAATTTCCCTGCCGGCGCCTTCGCTCAGGACGCAGGCCCTGAGGTCAAGGGCGCCAAGCTCGGCTTCATTGCCCTCAGCGACGCCGGTCCGCTGTTCGTCGCCAAGGACAAGGGTCTCTTCGCCAAATACGGCATGCCTGACACTGACGTGCAGAAGCAGGCCTCCTGGGGCACCACGCGCGACAACCTCGTGCTCGGCTCCGAGGGCAACGGCATCGACGGCGCGCATATCCTCACACCGATGCCGTATCTGATCTCGGCCGGCAAGGTGACCCAGAACAACCAGCCGACGCCGATGTACATCCTGGCGCGGCTCAATCTCGACAGTCAGTGCATCTCTGTCGCCAACGAATATGCCGACCTCAAGCTCGGCGTCGATGCATCGCCCTTCAAGGCGGCGCTGGAGAAGAAGAAGTCCTCCGGCAAGGCCGTGAAGGCCGCGATGACCTTCCCCGGCGGCACGCACGACCTCTGGATCCGCTACTGGCTCGCCGCCGGCGGCATCGATCCCGACAAGGACATCGAGACCATCGTGGTGCCGCCGCCGCAGATGGTGGCCAACATGAAGGTCGGTACCATGGACTGCTTCTGCGTCGGCGAGCCATGGAATCTGCAGCTGATCAATCAAAAGATCGGCTACACCGCTGTCACCACTGGCGAGCTCTGGAACAAGCATCCGGAAAAATCCTTCGGCATGCGCGCGGCCTTCGTCGACAAATATCCGAAGGCGGCCAAGGCGTTGCTGATGGCCGTGATGGAAGCCCAGCAGTGGTCGGACAAAGCCGAGAACAAGGCCGAGCTCGCCGCCATCATGGGCAAGCGGCAGTGGATGAATTGCCCGGTCGAGGACGTGCTCGACCGCACCGCCGGCAAGTTCGACTACGGCATCCCCGGCAAGGTGGTCGAGAACTCGCCGCACATCATGAAGTACTGGCGCGATCATGCCTCCTATCCCTTCCAGAGCCACGATCTCTGGTTCCTCACCGAGGACATCCGCTGGGGCAAGTACGAGGCGAATTTCGATACCAAGGCGCTGATCGCGAAGGTCAACCGCGAGGACATGTGGCGCGACGCGGCCAAGACCCTCGGCGTCGCCGCTTCCGACATCCCGACCTCCACCTCGCGCGGCAAGGAGACCTTCTTCGACGGCAAGGTGTTCGATCCCGAAAATCCGGCTGCCTATCTGAAGTCGCTCGCGATCAAGCGCGTCGAAGTCTGATGGAGCCCTGCGGCCGCCCTCGGGCGGCCGCATCGTCCTTGCGAAAGCCGGAAGAGGATTGCGATGAACATGCCTGCCACAAAGATTGAGCTTGAGACCGCGATGCCTGCGGGCGCCGCCGCGCCGGTCGTCGCGATGACACCGAAGCGGCCGCCACGCACTGAAGCCTACGCACGCATGGCGCGGGAATCCGCCGTGCGCGTGATCCCGCCGCTGGTCGTGATCGCGCTGTTGACGCTGGTATGGGAGCTGGTCTGCCGGAGAGCCGGCTCGGCGCTGCCGCCGCCGTCAAAAGTATTTACAGACACCAGGGAGCTGATCCTCGATCCGTTCTTCGATCATGGCGGCATCGACAAGGGCTTGTTCTGGCATCTGTCGGCCAGTCTCCAGCGCGTTGCCTTCGGCTATTCGCTGTCCGCCATCGCCGGCATCGCCCTTGGCGTGCTCGTCGGACAGTCGGTCTGGGCGATGCGCGGGCTCGATCCGCTGTTCCAGGTGCTGCGTACCATTCCGCCGCTGGCCTGGCTGCCGCTCTCGCTCGCGGCATTCCGCGACGGCCAGCCCTCGGCGATCTTCGTCATCTTCATCACCTCGATCTGGCCGATCATCATCAACACCGCGGTCGGCATCCGCAACATTCCGCAGGACTATCGCAACGTCGCGGCGGTGGTGCAGCTCAACCCGCTCGAGTTCTTCGCAAAGATCATGATCCCGGCGGCGGCGCCCTACATCTTCACCGGCCTTCGCATCGGCATCGGCCTGTCGTGGCTTGCGATCGTCGCAGCCGAAATGCTGATCGGCGGCGTCGGTATCGGCTTCTTCATCTGGGACGCCTGGAACTCCTCGCATATCAGCGAGATCATCCTGGCGCTGTTCTATGTCGGCATCGTCGGCTTCGTGCTGGACCGCCTGATCGCGGGGCTCGGCAAGATCGTCACCCGCGGCACCGCGCAGAACTGAGGAGAAGGTACATGACGGCCTATCTGAAGCTCGACCACATCGACAAGGTCTTCACCCGCGGCGTCGCCACCACGGAGGTGCTGAAGGACATCAATCTCACGATCGAAAAGGGCGAATACGTTTCGATCATCGGCCATTCCGGCTGCGGCAAGTCGACCCTGCTCAACATCATCGCAGGGCTGACCGGCGCCTCCACGGGCGGCGTGCTGCTGGAAAACCGCGAGGTGAACTCGCCGGGGCCCGATCGCGCCGTGGTGTTCCAGAACCACAGCCTGCTGCCGTGGCTGACCGTCTACGAGAACGTCAAGCTCGGCGTCGACAAGGTCTTCGCCAAGACAAAGTCCCGCGCTGAGCGCGACGCGTGGGTGATGCACAATCTCAACCTCGTGCAGATGGCCCATGCCAGGGACAAGCGTCCTTCGGAAATCTCCGGCGGCATGAAGCAGCGCGTCGGCATCGCGCGGGCGCTGGCGATGGAGCCGAAGGTGCTGCTGCTGGACGAGCCGTTCGGCGCCCTCGATGCACTGACCCGCGCGCATCTGCAGGACTCGGTGATGGCGCTACATCAGAAGCTCGGCAATACGATCCTGATGATCACCCATGACGTCGACGAGGCCGTGCTCCTGTCCGACCGCATCGTGATGATGACGAACGGGCCGAGCGCGCGCATCGGCGAGGTGTTGGAGGTGCCGCTGGCACGCCCGCGCAAGCGGCTCGAGCTCGCGACGAACACCACGTATTTGAAGTGCCGGCAGCGCGTCCTCGAATTCCTCTATGAGCGCCACCGTTTCGTTGAGGCCGCGTAAACCAAAGGTTAATGCGCGAAACGTCCGCGCCTAAATAATCGACACCTCGCTCAATCCTTGTGCGCCGCACAAGGATTGAGCGAATCGCAAATTTTGCGAGCGAAAATGCCCTGCAAAAATTTCGGGCAATACGAATAACGTCCTGAAATCCCTGCATTTCCAGCGTGCGCGCAATTGGCACGGAAATTGAAACGTGCTTGCGCGACGCCAACGACGACGTCCCTCAACATCATCAATCAGCATCGTGAACTCGCCACCGGGGTGAAGCCTCGGAGCGTGCCTCCGTGGCCGGAGGCTAAGCCTGCAACGACGCAGCGGTGAGCCTAGAAGGGATACTCAATGACGAAGAATCCGACTCTGAACTCCAGCTGGATTTCAGACTGGCGCCCCGAAGATGAGGCGTTCTGGAATGCGACCGGCAAGACGATCGCCCGGCGCAACCTGATCTGGTCGATCGTGGCCGAACATATCGGCTTCTCGGTCTGGCTGATCTGGAGCATCGTCACCACCAAGCTGCCGCAGGCCGGCTTCCACTACAGCACCGACCAGCTGTTCCAGCTCGTCGCCGTGCCGGGCCTGATCGGCGCGTTGATGCGCTTTCCCTATACCTTCGCAGTCACGACCTTCGGCGGCCGCAACTGGACCATCTTCAGCGCGGCGATCCTGTTCATTCCGACCCTGTCGCTTGCCTATTTCGTGAGCCAGCCCGACACGCCGTTCTGGCTGATGCTGCTGATCGCCTCGACCGCCGGTCTCGGCGGCGGCAATTTCGCCTCCAGCATGACCAACATCTCCTTCTTCTTTCCCGACCGGATGAAGGGATGGGCGCTCGGCCTCAACGCCGCCGGCGGCAATATCGGTGTCTCCAGCGTGCAGCTCCTGACCCCGATCCTGATGACGCTCGCCGTCTTCAACCTGTTCCAGGCAACGCCTGTCGACGGCATCTTCCTGCAGAATGCCGGCCTGATGTGGGTGCTGCCGATCGCGATCGCGGTGTTCGGCGCCGTGTTCTTCATGAACAATCTCACCACGGCGAAATCGTCGGTGAAGAACCAGCTCGCGATCGTCAAGCGCAAGCACACCTGGATCATGGCGTATCTCTATATCGGCACCTTCGGGTCCTTCATCGGCTACTCCGCCGCGTTCCCGCTGCTGATCAAGACGCAGTTCCCCGCCGTGACGATCTCGATCGCCTTCCTCGGTCCGCTGGTCGGCTCGCTGTCGCGTCCGCTCGGCGGCTGGCTCGCAGACCGGATCGGCGGCTCGATCATCACCTTCTGGAATTTCATCGTGATGGCGGGCGCCACGGTCGGCGTGCTCTACTTCGTCGGGCAGAAGGATTTTATCGGCTTCCTGTCGATGTTCCTGATCCTGTTCGTGACGACGGGCATCGGCAACGGCTCGACCTACCGCATGATCCCCTCGATCTTCCGCGAGGAGAACCTGTTCAAGGTGCGCGGCAAGGGCGATGTCGCGCGTGCGGCTGCCCTGAAGACGGCGAGCATCGAGAGCGGCGCGGCGGTCGGCTTCATCGGCGCGATCGGCGCGGTCGGCGGCTATCTGATCCCGACCGGGTTCGGCAAGTCGATTGCCATGACGGGCGGGCCGCAGCTCGCGCTCGCGATCTATCTCGCCTTCTATGCCTCCTGCCTCGCTCTGACCTGGTGGTTCTACCTGCGTCGCAGCCCGCAGGGTGAAGGCGCGTCGAGTCTCGCCGAAGCAAGAGTGTAACATTTGGTATGAATCTCGCTTCTCCCCGTACGCGGGGAGAAGCTCCACTGCAGACCATGGAATAAGGAATTGCCATGAGTGAACCGCTGGTCATCGTCGGTAACGGTATGGCGGCCGCGCGTCTGGTCGACGAGCTCGCCAAGACCGCGCTCGGCCGCTACGCGGTCGCCGTGATCGGTGAAGAACCGCGGCTCGCTTACAACCGCGTGCTGCTCTCCTCCGTGCTGGCCGGCGAGACCGGCTCGCACGAGATCGAGCTCAGGCCGGCGGACTGGTGGCGTCATCGCGGCGTCACGGTGCGCTACGGCTATCGCGTCACCGAGATCGACACCGGCCGCCGCGAGCTGAAGATCGCGGGCGAAGAGAGCA
Source organism: Bradyrhizobium sp. LMG 9283 (assembly GCF_045571415.1). NCBI lineage: Bacteria > Pseudomonadati > Pseudomonadota > Alphaproteobacteria > Hyphomicrobiales > Nitrobacteraceae > Bradyrhizobium > Bradyrhizobium sp. LMG 9283. The sequence goes on along the minus strand of NZ_CP120691.1, from coordinate 6,236,296 downwards.
TGGAGTATTCCAAGCTGGTGCTCGCGACCGGCTCGACGCCGCTGCGGCTCAACGTGCCGGGCGCCGATCTCGCCGGCGTGCACACCTTTCGCGATACGCGCGATGTCGACCTGCTCTTGACGCTGGCTGCGGCGAAGAAGCGCGTCGTCGTGATTGGTGGCGGACTGCTCGGACTCGAGGCTGCTTACGGCCTCGCCAAGGCCGGTGCCCCCGTGACGCTGCTGCATCTCATGGATCGGCTGATGGAGCGCCAGCTCGATGCGCCCGCGGCCGACCTGCTCAAGACGTTGGTCGAGCGCAAGGGCATCCGCATCCTGCTCGACGCCAGCACGAAGTGCATCCACGGCGACGGTCATGTCCAGGCCGTCGAGCTCGCCGACGGCAGCCGCATCGAGGCCGACGCCGTGATCTTCGCTGCCGGCATCAAGCCGAACGTCGCGCTGGCGAAAGAGGCGGGGATTGCGGTCAATCGCGGCGTCGTGGTCAACGACGTCATGCAGACCTCCTCGTCCGACATCTTCGCGCTCGGCGAATGCGCCGAGCATCGTGGCACGTGCTACGGCCTGGTCGAGCCCGCCTATGAGCAGGCGCGCGTGCTGGCGCGGCATCTCGCCGGCCGGCCCGCCGCCTATCAGGGCAGCGTGGTCTCGACCAACCTCAAGGTCTCCGGCGTCAGCGTGTTCTCCGCCGGCGACTTCATGGGCGGGGAGGGCAGCGAGAGCCTCGTGCTGTCGGACCGCCGGCGCGGCACTTACAAGAAGCTCGTCATCGCCGACGGCCGGCTCACCGGTGCGGTGCTGATCGGCGATACCGTCGATGCGCTCTGGTACCTCGAGCTGATCCGCAATCGCGACAAGGTCGCGGCGATTCGCACCGACATGATGTTCGGCCGCGCGCTGGCGCTGCCTTCGAAAGCGGCTTGATATGACGGCGATCGATCCAAATCTCCGCACCACCAAGACGACCTGTCCCTATTGCGGCGTCGGTTGCGGCGTGCTGGCGACGCCGGACGGCAAGGGCGGCGCGGCGATCGCGGGCGACCCTGAGCATCCCGCCAATTTCGGCCGGCTGTGCTCCAAGGGCTCGGCGCTCGGTGAGACCGTCGGGCTCGAAAGCCGGCTGCTCTATCCCATGATCCGCTGCAAGGGCGTGCTGGAGCGGGTCGCCTGGAGCGATGCGCTCGATCACGTCGCCCATCGCATGCAGCACATCGTGGCGCGCGACGGCGCCGATGCGGTCGCCTTCTATCTCTCCGGCCAGCTCCTCACCGAGGACTATTACGTTGCCAACAAGCTGATGAAGGGCTTTGTCGGCACGGCGAACGTGGATACCAACTCGCGGCTGTGCATGTCGTCCTCGGTTGCCGGCCACCGCCGTGCTTTCGGCGCCGACACCGTGCCCGGCTGCTACGAGGATCTCGACCAGGCTGACTTGCTCGTCTTCGTCGGCTCGAACGCGGCCTGGTGCCATCCCGTGCTGTTCCAGCGCATGCTGAAGAACCGTGGGGAGCGCGGCGCGCGCATGATCGTGATCGATCCGCGCCGCACCGACACCGCCAGCGACGTCGACCTGTTCCTCGGCCTCAAGCCCGGCACCGACGCCGCGCTGTTCTCCGGCCTCTTCGTGCATCTCGCCGACAACGGCGCGCTGGACCAGGACTATATCGCGCTGAACACCAGCGGTTTCGACGACGCACTGGCACGCGCTCGCAACATCGCCGGCAGCGTCACCGCGACCGCGCTCGCCACGGGCCTGTCCGAGCAGGACGTCGCCACCTTCTTCAAGATGTTCCGTGACACCGCGAAGGTCGTCACGCTCTATTCGCAAGGGGTCAACCAGTCGGCGCAAGGTACCGACAAGGTCAATGCCATCCTGAACTGCCACCTTGCGACGGGGCGCATCGGCAAGCCGGGCGCCTCGCCGTTCTCGCTCACCGGCCAGCCCAACGCGATGGGCGGCCGCGAGGTCGGCGGCCTCGCCAATATGCTCGCCGCCCATATGGGTTTCACGCCGCCCGACATCGATCGTGTCAGGCGGTTCTGGAAGGCGCCACGCATTGCCACCCATGAGGGGCTGAAGGCGGTGCAATTGTTCGAGGCGATCAACCGCGGCGAGGTCAAGGCGCTATGGGTGATGGGCACCAACCCGGCGGTGTCGCTGCCCGATGCCGACATGGTTCGCGATGCCTTGAAGAAGCTCGAGCTGTTCGTCGTCTCCGAGAACGTGCTCTCCAACGACACCGTCGAGGCCGGCCCGCACGTGCTGCTGCCGGCGCTGGCTTGGGGCGAGAAGTCGGGCACGGTGACCAATTCCGAGCGTCGCATCTCGCGCCAGCGCTCGTTCCTGCCGGCGCCGGGCGAGGCGCGCCCCGATTGGTGGATCCTGAGCGAGACCGCAAAGCGTCTCGGCTTCGGCGACAGTTTCAACTACAAATCGGCCGCGGACATTTTCCGCGAGCATGCCGCGCTCTCGGCCTTCGAGAACGACGGCAGCCGTGATTTCGACATCGGCGCGCTGACCTCGCTGTCGGACGAAGCCTTCGACGCGTTGAGGCCGGTGCAGTGGCCGGTGCGGGAAGGCGGCATGCCCGGCGAGCGGTTCTTCGCGCAAGGCGGCTTCTTCACCAATGACGGCAAGGGCCGCTTCGTCGCGCCAGAGGTGCCGGCGCTGCGCGGCGAGACGGGTCCGGCGCGCCCCTTGCGGCTCAACACCGGGCGCATCCGCGACCAATGGCACACCATGACGCGCACGGGTCTCAGCCAGCGGCTGGGCGCGCATCTGCCCGAGCCGTTTGTCGAGATCCATCCCGACGACGCCCGCAAATACGGCGTCGCCCACGACGGCTATGCCCGGATCACCACCGATTACGGCCAGTGCATCCTGAAGGTCGTCGTCAGCGAACGGCAGCAGCGCGGCGCTCTGTTCGTGCCGATCCATTGGAGCGCGATGAACACCTCGCATGGCCGCGTCGGTGCGCTGGTGCAGTCCTTCACCGATCCGTTCTCCGGGCAGCCGGAATCGAAGGCGACGCCGGCCGCAATCGCGCCGTATGAATTCGTGTTTCGCGGGTTTGCGCTGTCGCGCAAGCAGCTCGACCTGCCGTCAAACCTGTTATGGACCCGCGTCACCGTCGCCGGCGGCTTCGGTTATCTCTTCGCCGACAACGCAGATCTTTCGCGCTGGCCCGCCTGGCTCGAGAACGTCGGGGGCGAAGACGTTGCCGAATATCGCGATTTCGGGGGCGGCGTCTATCGTGCGGCCTCGTTCGCGGGCGACCGCATCGACACCTGCCTGTTCGTCGGCCCCGCGCACGACGCCGGCGATTGGGAGGTGGTCAAGAGCCTGTTCGTCGCCGACCACGTCACTGACGATCAGCGCCGCATGCTGCTATCGGGCAAGTCCAGCGAAGGCGCTGCCTCGACCGGCCCGATCGTCTGCGCCTGCTTCGGCGTCGGCCGCGGCACCATCTGTGACACCATCGCTGGCGGCGCACGCACTGCCGCCGAGATCGGCGCCAAGCTCAAGGCCGGTACCAATTGCGGCTCCTGCATCCCCGAGCTGAAGCGTCTGATCGCGGCGACGGAAGTGGCGGTGAAAGAGGCCAAGGTCGCGGGCACGGTGGGGTAGGCCCAGCTCTTTCTATCGTCATTGCGAGCGTAGCGAAGCAATCCAGAGTCTCTCCGTGGCGGGATTCTGGATTGCTTCGCTACGCTCGCAATGACGGTGTTGATGCAGGTGCGTGCGAGAACCATGGTCTCGTGCCCCGGACGCAGCGCAGCGTCCCTTCGACGGTGCGCTGCAGAGCCGGGGCCCATCTTGCAACGAGTTGCGCCACTTTCTGGGTCCCGGCTCTGCGCCGCAACGCTTGCGCGTTTGCAGCGCGTCCGGGACACGCGGTATGGGCTGGTGCGAAGCCACGCCGCCCGCACCAATCGACGCGCCATCGATTGTGCCTTATGTTACCACGCTCCCCCCGCAACAATCACAAAACCATCATGATGTATCTGGAAACGCCGCCGCGCCTGATCGAGACCAGGCTCTTCTCCGCGATGCCCGACAAATTCCGCCACAAGGGTGTGCGGACCGACTGGGCTGACGCCAACCGCCCGGGTATTGCGACCGACAGCTTCATCGAAGGCCCTTCATTCGACCGGGACGGCTATCTCTACATCGTCGACATTCCCTTCGGTCGCATCTTCCGTATCGCGCCCGATGGCGAATGGTCGCTCGTAATCGAATATGAGGGCTGGCCGAACGGGCTAAAGATCGCGGCCGACGGCCGCATCCTGGTGGCCGACTACATGCACGGCATCATGGAGCTCGATGCCAGAGCCGGCCGCATCAAGCCCATCCTAACCGCGCGCAACTCGGAATCGTTCCGCGGCTGCAACGACCTGCATCTCGCCTCCAACGGCGACATCTATTTCACCGATCAGGGCCAGACTGGCCTGCATGATCCCAGCGGCCGGGTCTATCGCCTCGCATCGAATGGTCGGCTCGATTGCCTGATCGACACCGGCATCAGCCCGAACGGCCTCGTGCTCGATCCGACCGAGACCGTGCTGTTCGTCGCCATGACGCGCGACAACGCGGTGTGGCGGCTGCCGTTCATGAAGGATGGCAGCGTGTCGAAGGTCGGTCGCTTCTGCTCGCTGTTCGGCACCAGCGGCCCCGATGGCATGACCATGGATGCCAAGGGCCGGCTGTTCGTCGGCCACGCTTCGCTTGGCCATGTCTTTGTGTTCGCGCCAAACGGGGAACTGATCGCGCGGATCAAGTCCTGCGCGGGACCGAATTGCACCAATGTGGCAATTGGTGGCGAAAACAAGGATCGGCTCTATATCACGGAGTCCTCGACCGGCAGCGTGCTGGTGGCGGATATCGGCGGTCTCTAGGGCATCTGAAGGAATAAGCATGAACACAAAGCCTTTCGGCAAGACCGGCGCCAACGTCTCGGTCATCGGGCAGGGCACCTGGTATCTCGACCACGGCGACCGCAAGCGCGCGATCGCGGCGCTTCAGCGCGGGCTCGATCTCGGCATGACTCACATCGACACCGCCGAAATGTATGGCGATGCCGAGCTCGTCATTGCGGATGCGATTGCAGGCCGGCGCGATGAGGTGTTCCTCGTTTCAAAAGTGCTGCCGAGCAACGCCTCGCGCCGCGGCACCATCGCCGCCTGCGAGCGCTCGCTGAAGCGGCTCAAGACCGACCGGCTCGACTGTTATCTCCTGCACTGGCGCGGTTCCTATCCTCTGGAAGACACCGTCGCCGCATTCGAGGAACTGGTGAAATCAGGCAAGATCAGGTCATGGGGCGTCTCCAACTTTGACGCGGACGATCTCGACGAAATCCTCGACGTTGCGGGCGAGGGCCGGATCGCCTGCAATCAGGTGCTCTATCATCTCAAGGAACGCGCGATCGAGCATGCGGTGATCCCATGGTGCGAGCAGCATGGCGTTGCCGTCGTCGCCTATTCGCCGTTCGGTCACGACGATTTCCCCGCAAGCAGCAGCAAGGGCGGCGCCGTGCTGGCGCGAATCGCGGAGGCGCGTCGCGCGACGCCACGTCAGGTCGCGCTGAGCTTCCTCACCCGTGCGACTACGGTGTTCGCGATCCCGAAAGCCTCGTCTGCGGAACACGCTGGCGAAAACGCGGCAGCAGGGGATCTCGTGCTGACGAAAGACGAGATTTCGGCGCTCGATGCGGCGTTTCCGCGCGGTCCGAAGCCGCGCAGCCTGCCCATGTTGTAGCGCACAAACGGGCATTATTAACGGAGCATTGACGCGCGCGGCGGCTTGCGCATATCGGCATCCTGTTTTCGGAAGTTGTGAACGCGGCGCATTTGTCGTTTTTTACGTGTGTTCTCGATTCGCATTTTGCCCGGGTTCCAGCCGTGACACCGCCGCCCGCCGCAGCCGCAAGGCTCGACAGTATTCCCATGCCTGTGCCGGAGAAGAAGCAGCAGGCTCGCCGCGCGCCTGCGCGCGTCGATCATCCCTTCAAGGGCATCGCACTGATCCTGCTTTCGACGGTGTTTCTCGGCTGCTCCGACACCGCCGCGAAATATCTCTCGACCAGCCTGCCTTCGATCGAGATCACCTGGATCCGCTTTCTCACCTTCGCGCTGATCTTCACGCCGGTGATGCTGCGGTCCTCGCCGTACTACGCGATGCGCACCGAGCGTCTCGGATTGCACGTGATGCGCGGCGCGGTGCTGCTCGGCTCTTCGCTGTTCTTCATTACGGGCCTCGGCTTCCTGCCGATCGCGGAAGCTTCCGCCACCGGCTTCGTGGCGCCGCTGTTCGTCACTGCGCTCTCGATCGTCTTCCTCGGCGAGAAGGTCGGCATGCGCCGCTGGTTCGCGACCGCGCTCGGGCTCGTCGGCGTGCTGATCATCCTGCGGCCGGGCACCAGCGCGTTTCATCCGGCGGCGTTCTTCCCCGTCGTCTCGGCGGCCTGCTGGGCCGGCACGCTGATCCTGACGCGGATGATGAGCGGCCGCGAGGCCGTCGTCACCACCATGGCCTATTCCTCGCTGACCGGCCTTGCGATCCTCACCGCAATCGTGCCTTTCGTCTGGGTGACGCCGTCCTGGACCGCGATCGCACTCGGCATCTTCATCGGCGTTGCCTCGACCGCCGGCCAGTGGATCGTCGTGCTCGCCTATCGCTACGGCGATGCCTCGGTGCTGGCGCCGTTCTCCTACTCGCAATTGTTGTGGGTCAGCATTCTCGGCTTCTTCATCTTCGGCGAGGTGCCGAGCATCTGGACCATCGTCGGCGCGGCCTTCATCGTCGCCAGCGGTCTCTACATCGCCCATCGCGAGCGCGTCCGCCGCGCCCAGCTGCTGGTGCTGGAAGAGCGTTCGCCGAACGCCTGACGCAAGTTCGCGCACTCCGCGTCGTGGTATCAACGCTCCAAACGATACGGGAGGAGCCGGATGCGCGCCGCGATCTTCAGGAACGGTGAGATTGTCGTTGGTCAGATGGCCGAGCCGAAACCCGGCAACGGGCTGGTGGTGGTCAAGACGCTCGCCTGCGGCATCTGCGGCTCCGATCTGCACGCGCGCCAGCACGCCCATCGCATGGTGGAGATGGCGAAGAAGACTGGCCGCAAGCCGATGGACCTCAGCCGCGACGTCGTGTTCGGCCATGAGTTCTGTTGCGAGATCGTCGACTACGGCTCCGGCACAGCGCGCAAGCTTAAGCCGGGTACACGCGTCTGCTCGCTGCCTGCGCTGGTGACACCTGCGGGTGTCGAGGGCATCGGCTATTCCAACGACAATATCGGCGGCTATGCCGAGGCGATGCTGCTCAGCGAAGCGCTGCTGCTCGAAGTGCCTAACGGTCTTGCGCCGGAGCACGCCGCGCTCACCGAGCCGCTGGCGGTCGGCGTTCACTCCGTCGCCAAGGCCAACATTCGAGGCGGCGAGGTGCCGCTCGTGATCGGCTGCGGCCCGGTCGGGCTCGCGGTGATCGCCGCGCTGAAGCTCAAGGGGCTGCACCCGATCATCGCCGCAGACTATTCGCCCACGCGCCGCGCGCTCGCGGCAAAGCTCGGCGCGGACGTCGTGGTCGATCCCAGGGTGTCGCAGCCTTATGCGACCTGGGCCGAGCACGCGCAGATGTCAGACGCCGAGAAGGCGGCGCGGCCGCCGTTCCAGGCTATGCTGCCGGCGCTGAAACCTGCGATCATCTTCGAATGCGTCGGCGTGCCAGGCCTGCTCCAGCAGGTGTTCGAGGGGGCTCCGCGTGATGCGCGCATCGTCGTGGTCGGCGTCTGCATGGAGAGCGACAGAAACGAGCCCATGCTCGGCATCATGAAGGAACTCAACGTCCAGTACGTGCTCGGCTACACGCCGGAGGAGTTTGCGGCGTCACTGCGCCTGATCGCGGAAGGGCAGGTGGATGCGGCTGCGATGGTGACGGGGCAAGTCGGCCTCGACGGCGTCGCCAAGGCATTCGCCGATCTCGCCAACCCTGAAGCCCACACCAAGATCATCGTGCAGCCGTGGCGGTGATGGTGCAGTCGCGGCGGCAGTGCGCTCCCTCCCCCGCTTGCGGGGCAGGGTCGGGGAGAGGGTGTCTCGCATCGGGGTAATCCTCTAGAGGAGAAAGCCCTCACCCGGCGCTACGCGCCGACCTCTCCCGCATCCGCCTTCGCCAAGGCTTCGGCGGACAAGAGCGGGAGAGGTTAACCGAGCGCGTCGCTCGACTGCCATTCGGTTTGCTAGCATCAACGTCATACCGGCAGCGCGATCGAATACTTCACCTGGCTCAGTGCAAAGCTCGATTCGATCGAGGCGATGCCGTCGAGCCGGGTCAGCTTGGTCTTCAGGAATGTCTCGTAGGAGGCGAGGTCGGCAGCGACGACGCGCAGCAGATAGTCGCGATTGCCCGTCATCAGATAGCACTCCAAGACCTCATCCCATTTCGAGATCGCGCGCGCGAAGCGGTTGAGATCCTCCTCCTTCTGCCGCGCCAGCTTGATCGAGATGAAGACGCTGACATGCAGCCCCAGCGCCTTCTGATCCACCGTCGCGACGTAGCGAGAGATGACGCCGCGCTCCTCCAGCAGTTTGACCCGGCGGTGGCAGGGCGAGACCGAGAGCCCGACCTTGTCGGCGAGCTCCTGCATCGTGAGGCGGCTGTCGTTCTGAAGGTGGCTGAGGATCTTGCGGTCGATGGCGTCGAGCTCGGGCATTGGGATGGAACCTGTATCTTTTGGCACTACATTGGTAAAATATCCCAAGATCGGCGGGTATGGCGCGAAAAATTGAGAAGTTTGGCTTGGCTCGTAGGCGTATGATCGGTGCTTATTTCCCGGAGCATCGCCATGCCCGTTGACCCCACCCGTCTCGACACCCTGACCGCGCTCGCCCGCAAGGCGCTGTGGCTGTCGTCCTGGACCATCCACCACGCCAATCACATCCGCCCCAATGCCGATGGGCTCAAGGTCGGTGGACACCAGGCCTCATCCGCCTCGCTCGCGACCATCATGTCGGCGCTGTACTTCCACGTGCTTCGTCCCGAGGACCGCGTCGCGGTGAAGCCGCATGCGAGCCCGGTGTTCCACGCCATCCAGTATCTGTTCGGCCGGCAGAGCCGCGAGAAGCTGGAGAATTTTCGCGGCTTCAAGGGCGCGCAGTCCTATCCCTCGCGCACGAAGGACGTCGACGACGTCGATTTCTCCACCGGCTCGGTCGGCCTCGGCGTCGCGCAGACGCTGTTCTCTTCGCTCGTGCAGGACTACGTCAAGGCACACGGCTGGATGAAGGATCGCCGCGAGGGGCGGATGATCGCGCTGGTCGGCGATGCCGAGATGGACGAGGGCAACATCTTCGAAGCGCTTGCCGAGGGCTGGAAGCACGGCCTGCGCAACACATGGTGGGTAGTCGACTATAACCGCCAGTCGCTCGACGCCGTCGTGCGCGAAGGGCTCTGGGAAAAGTTCGAGACCATGTTCCGCAATTTCGGCTGGGACGTGGTGATCGTGAAATATGGCCGCCTGATGCGCGAGGCATTTGCGGAAGCAGGCGGCGAGGCGCTCAAGCGCTGGATCGACAATTGCCCGAACGCGCTCTATGCGGCGCTGTGCTTCCAGGGCGGTGCTGCCTTCAGAAAACATCTGCATGACGAGATCGGCGACCAGGGCCCGATCACCAAACTGATCGACAAGCGCAGCGACGAGGAGCTGCTGGCGCTGATGTCGAATCTCGGCGGCCATGACATGGCGAGCATGCTGGAGGCGTTCGACTCCATCGATCACGATCGCCCCGTCTGCTTCATCGCCTACACCATCAAGGGCGTCGGCTTGCCGTTCCAGGGCCACAAGGACAACCACGCCGGCCTGATGACGGTCACGCAGATGGAGAAGTACCGCGACAGCCAGAACATCCGGCCCGGCCATGAATGGGACAAGTTCGAAGGGCTGACGCAGGATGCGGCCGAGCTCGAAGCTTTCCTCGCACGGGTGCCGTTCAACCAGGATGGCCGCCGGCTGACGGCTCCCGTCGTCGAGGTGCCCGCGCAGCTCGCCTTCAAGCCGTCGCCGCAAATGTCGACCCAGCAGGGCTTTGGCCTCGTGCTCAACGAGATCGCGCGCAGTGACAGCGAATTGGCAAAGCGCATCGTCACGACCTCGCCCGACGTGACCGTCTCCACCAATCTCGGCCCGTGGGTGAACCGGCGCGGCCTGTTCGCGCGCGCCGAGAAGGCGGATTTATTCCGCAGCGAGAAAATTCCATCCACATACAATTGGGACGCTTCGCCCAAGGGCCAGCATCTCGAGCTCGGCATCGCCGAGATGAACCTCTTCATCATGCTCTCCGCGCTCGGCCTGTCGCACCAGATCAACGGCGAGCGGCTGCTGCCGGTCGGCACGCTCTACGATCCCTTCATCGAACGCGGCCTCGATGCGCTGAACTATGCCTGCTACCAGGATGCGCGCTTCATGGTGGCGGCGACGCCGTCCGGCATCACGCTCGCACCCGAGGGCGGCGCGCACCAGTCGATCGCAACGCCCTTGATCGGCATGGCGCAGGATGGGCTCGCCTCGTTCGAGCCGGCCTTCGTCGACGAGCTCGCCGTGATCATGGCTTTCGGCTTTGATCACATGCAGCGCGATCCGGGCGAGGGCGGCTCGATCTATTTGCGCCTCTCCACGCGCAGTATCGAGCAGGCGCAGCGGATCATGACGCCGGAGCTGAGGCAGGGCATCACCGACGGCGCCTACTGGCTGCGCAAGCCGGGCCCGAATGCCGAGGTCGTGATCGCCTATACCGGCGCGGTCGCGCCCGAAGCGATCGAGGCCACCGGCTTCATCGGCGAGAGTCGCCGCGACGTCGGCCTGCTCGCGATCACCTCGGCCGACCGCCTCCATTCGGGCTGGACCGCCGCGCGAAAATTGCGGCGCGACCGTCGCGGCGTGCAGCATCTCAGCCACATCGAAAAGCTGCTGGCGCCGCTGCCGCGCGACTGCGGCATCGTCACCGTGATCGACGGCCATCCCTCCGCGCTCGGCTGGCTCGGCAGCGTTCGCGGCCATCGCGTCGAGGCCCTCGGCGTCGAGCAGTTCGGGCAGACCGGCAGCATCGCGGACCTGTATCGGCGCCACGGCATCGATGCGAATGCGATCATCGATGCGGCGGAAAGCCTCACCACCGGCGCGCCGGTGCTGCATCGGAAGATGGCGGTGTAGTCGAGGTAACCAGTCGCATGGGCCTCGGCTCTGCAGCGCGTTACTGAAGAAGTGCTGCGCTGCGTCCGGGGCACGAGGGTGGATCGCCTCGGCAAAATCTCGTGTCCCGGACAAGGCGCGACATGAAATGTCGCGACGCTGAGCCGGGACCCAGAGCCGCGCTTGCCTCGTTCCCGCCATCGGCTCATATAACCTCCGCTCGCCGCAACGCTGGCCCCGCATATGGCGGGTTCAACTGCCGGCGCTTTCGTGCAAGGATGCCTGCCGAAACGCCCCCTCCAAGCCCCAAGAAGAGGTTAACGATGGTCAATCGCATGCAATTCTACATCGACGGCGCCTGGGTCGATCCCGCCGTCAAGAAGTCCACCGCCGTGGTCAATCCCGCGACGGAAGAGGCGATGTATGAGGTTGCGCTGGGCTCCAAGGCCGATGTCGACAAGGCCGTTGCCGCCGCCAAGCGCGCCTTTGCAACGTTCTCCCAGACCAGCCGCGAGGAGCGCGTCGCGCTGCTCACCAAGATCATCGAGGTCTACAAGGGTCGCCTCAAGGAGATCGGCGCCGCCGTCTCCGACGAGATGGGCGCGCCGCTGCCGATGGCGGAGAAGCTCCAGGCCGGCGCCGGCCTCGGCCATCTCATGACCACGCTCGACGTGCTCAAGAACTATCATTTCGAGGAGCCGGTCGGCACCGCCATGGTGCTGCGCGAGCCGATCGGCGTGGTCGGTATGATCACCCCCTGGAACTGGCCGCTCAACCAGATCGCCTGCAAGGTCGCGCCCGCGCTCGCCGCCGGCTGCACCATGATCCTGAAGCCGTCGGAGTTCACGCCTACTTCGGCGCTGATCTTCGCGGAGATTCTGCATGAAGCCGGCGTGCCGAAGGGCGTGTTCAATCTCGTCAACGGTCTCGGCCCCGAGGTCGGCGCCGCCATGAGCGAGCATCCTGATATCGACATGATCTCCTTCACCGGCTCGACCCGCGCCGGCGTCGACGTGGCGAAGCGCGCTGCTCCCACCGTGAAGCGCGTCAGCCAGGAGCTCGGCGGCAAGTCGCCGAACGTGATCCTCGAAGGCGCCGACCTGCAGAAGGCGGTGACCGGCGGCGTGATGCACATGTTCAACAACTCCGGCCAGTCCTGCAATGCGCCTTCGCGCATGATCGTGCCGCTGTCGAAGATGAAGGAAGTCGCCGCGATCGCGAAGGCGGTCGCCGACAAGACCAAGGCCGGCGATCCGCGCGGCGAAGGCACCACCATCGGCCCGGTCGTCAATCGCGGCCAGTGGGACAAGATTCAGGCCTTGATCAAGAAGGGCATCGACGAGGGCGCAACGCTCGTCGCCGGCGGGCCGGGCCTGCCCGAAGGCGTCAACAAGGGCTTCTATGTCCGTCCGACCATCTTCGCCGACGTTACCCCCGAGATGACGATCGCACGCGAGGAAATCTTCGGACCGGTGCTGACCATCCTCGGCGCCAAGGACGAGGCCGACGCCGTGCAGATCGCCAACGACACGCCGTACGGACTTGCCGGCTACGTCTCGGGCCCGACGGTCGATGATGCCAAGCGCGTCGCGCGCCAGATTCGCGCCGGCAACGTCAACCTCCAGGGCGTGCCCAATGACCGGACCGCGCCGTTCGGCGGCTACAAGCAGTCGGGCAACGGCCGTGAATGGGGCAAGTACGGCCTCGAGGACTTCCTCGAAGTGAAGGCCGTCGCCGGCTTCAACGCGGCGTAAATTTTAGTGCGTGAACGAACATGACGCCGGAGCGGGCAACCGCTCCGGCGTTTTTTCGTAGCCCGCATGAAGCGAAGCGTAATGCGGGGACACTTTCCCGGATTGCGCTATCGCGCTGCGGCACCGGCGCTATCCCCCCAACGCACCTTGCGTGTTCACATAGAGCGCGTAGATCGACTGGCTCGCGGCCATGAACAGGCGGTTGCGCTTGACGCCGCCGAAGCAGAGATTGGCGCAGCGTTCGGGCAGGGCGATGCGGCCAATCATGACACCGTCGGGCGCGAACACGACCACACCGTCGAGCTCGGGATCGCCCATGCCCCAGCCGCACCAGAGATTGCCGTCGATGTCGCAGCGCATGCCGTCGGGCGTGCCCGGGCCGGCATCGATGTGAACGCGCTTGTTGGAGATCGCAGTGCCCTCAGGCGAGACGTCATAGGCGAGGATCTTGCGGTTCGGCACCCCACGCGATTCCACCACGTACAGGATCTTCTCGTCGGGCGAGAAGCACAGCCCGTTCGGCCCCAGCACACCCTCGGCGACGATGGTCGCCTTGCCGGTCGCGGGATCGAGCCGATAGACGTTCGGCTCGATCTCGGGCTCCGCCTTGTAGCCCTCGTAGTTGCCGAGCAGGCCGAAGGTCGGATCGGTGAACCAGATCGAGCCGTCCGATTTAACAACGACATCGTTCGGCGAGTTCAACCGCTTGCCGTTGAATTGATCCATCAGCACGGTGATGCTGCCGTCATATTCGGTGCGCACCACGCGGCGGCCGCCATGTTCACAGGTGATCAGCCGGCCCTGGCGATCCCTGGTGTTGCCGTTGGCGAAATTGGAAGGTTTGCGGAACACGCTGACCGCGCCAGTTTCTTCCTCCCATTTGAGGATGCGCTGGTTCGGAATGTCGCTGCAGAGCAGATAACGCCCATCGCCGAACCACACCGGACCCTCGGCCCAGCGCAGGCCGGTCGCCAGCCGCTCCACCGCCGAAAGCTTCAGCCAGTATTTTTCGAAGCGGGGATCCAGTGCTTTTATCGCGGGATCAGGGTAATAGGTCGCCGGGCGCCAGCCTTGGTTATGGGACGATGCATCGTTCATGTGCGGTTCTCGTTGTTGCGTTCCCTCTGTCCAAGTCTGCTAGCATCAGATATCTACGGCCGCAAATCGGTTGCAACGACGGGGAACGACATGCGCATCTTGATGACGGGAGCTTCGGGCGGAATCGGCACGAGCCTGCGAAAACTGCTGCCGCCGATCTATCCGGATCTCCTGCTCTCCGACATCAAGCCGCCGGCCGATCTTGGAGGGAACGAAAAATTCAAGGCGGCGGACCTCGCCGATCTCGCGCAGTGCGAGGCGATTTGCGAGGGCGTCGACGGCATCATCCATTTCGGCGGCTATTCGGTCGAAGGCACCTGGGATCAAATCCTCCAGGCCAACATCATCGGCGGCTACAATCTGTTCGAGGCCGCGTATCGCAAGGGCGTCAAGCGCGTGGTGTTCGCCTCGTCGAACCACGCCGTCGGCTTCTATCCGCGGCACCACAAGATCGGCACCGACGTCACGCCGCGCCCCGACGGCCGCTATGGCGTCAGCAAGGTGTTCGGCGAGGCCGTCGGCGCGCTCTACGCCGACAAGCACGGGTTGAAGGTGACGTGCCTGCGCATCGGCAATTTCGGCGACATGCCGCTTGACCAGCGCCGGCTCTCGATCTGGCTCAAGCCCGACGACCTCGTGCAGCTCTGCCGCATCGGGCTCGAGCATCCCGGCATCCATTTCGAAATCTTCTACGGCGCCTCCCTCAACGAGCGCGCCTGGTGGGACAACAGTCGCGCCTACGAACTCGGCTACCGCCCCACGGGACGCGCCGAGGATTTCCGCGAGCACGCGATGGCCGAACAGGCCAAGTTGAAGCCGGATCCAGTAGGCGATTACTTCCAGGGCGGCGCGTTCTGCAGCATGGAGTTCGACGCCGACCCGAGCCGGATCATCGACTGGAATAAGCGGTAATCGAGCCTCATCATATGTCATTGCGAGCATAGCGAAGCAATCTAGCGTCTTTCCGCGACCGCTGCGTTCGCAATGTCATGCTAGCCTCCACGTCTAAGGTTCTCAGCCGCACGTCTAAGGACGTCATGGAGCCAATCGTGCGAGGGTTCGCCGTCGACGCGCTCGTGCCATAGCAACCGGACCTCCAGCGGGGTAGCGGTGTAGGGCAGCTCGTACGTCGCGATTGGATAGTTCTGCGCCAGTGCTTTCGCAAGCGGGCGCGGGACGATGGCCGCCAGTTCGGAGTCCCCAAGCAGTCCGGGGACGGCAAGAAAATGCGGCAATGACACCGCCATCCGCGGCGGCCGGTCGCTCTCGGCGAGTGCCCGCTCGAGCGCGTCGCGGTCGTACATTTCCGAGCGCCGCGCCAGTCCGCGCTCGGAGATGAAGCCGCCGATGGCGCCTTCCTGCTCTCCACCGAAGGAGACGACCACCAGCGGCAGCCGTGCGAGCATCGCCTTGTCCAGCCGACCGAGCTTGCGTTTTTTATCGACGATCAGCACGTCATCATATTCGAAGAGCAGCGAAGAGCGGAATCGGCCCGGCGGAAGCGAGAAGACGCCGATCGCAACATCGATGCGCCCGAGATCGATCTGCTCGGCAAGATCGATCCGCGTGACCGGCTTGATGTTCAGGTCAATGTGGGGCGCCTCGCGCCCCAATAACTTCAGCAGAGGCGATGCCAGCGCCATCGTGGTGAAGTCATTGGCGGCCAGCGTGAACTGCTTGGTTGACGTCGCCGGAATGAAGGTCGGCAATTCCACGGCGGCCTCGAGCACACGCAGCGCCTCGCGAATTTGGGGAGCCATCGTCAAGGCCCGCGCCGTCGGTTGCATGCCCGCGGCGGTGCGCACGAAAAGTTCGTCCTCCAGCATCTCTCTGAGCCGGGCGAGCGAATGGCTTACGGCCGACTGGCTGAGTGCAACTTTCTGGCTGGCGCGCAATACGCTCCTTTCTTCCATGACAGCGTCGAACACTTTGAGCAGGTTCAGGTCCAATGTCTTGAATGAAACCGACACGATGAGAATCCGATTGATGGCTGACGGCGCACCGCGATGACGACAAGTTAAGGTCAGGAACGCCGCGGATGCAACCGATGCAAGCGGCCGAACCAGACCTGAGCGCACTCCCGGCAAACTGAAAGGCGTTCAGGATCAATCTGCAAGAGTTTCACTTCCGCAAGAGACCGAACCCGGCATTATCCGGTCGCCGTCTTTGAAGGAGGTGAGCCATGCGATCGACCGCGACGATGGGTAAGAGCAAAGCAGTCGTTGCGATACTAGCTTCGGTCGTGTTCACAACCGCCGCAATTGCCCAGGAGGGCCCGGTCAAGCTCGGGGTGCTGACCGACATGTCCTCGCTCTATGCCGACAATGGCGGACAAGGCTCGGTGGTTGCGGCGCAAATGGCTGTCGACGATTTCAAGGGCAAGGTTTTGGGGCGCCCTGTTCAGATTGTCGCCGGCGACCACCAGAACAAGGCCGACGTGGGATCGGCGATCGCACGGCGGTGGATCGAGAACGAAGGCGTGGAGGTCATCCTCGACGTCCCAAACTCGGCCGTCGCGCTCGCGGTTCAAGGCATTACTCGTGACAAGAAGAAGGTGTTTCTCGCGACCGGTGCCGCGACCTCGCGCTTGACTGGAGACGAATGCTCGACGACCGGCATTCACTGGACTTACGACACCTATGCCTTGTCGCAGGGCACAACGAAGGCGATCGCTCGTCTTGGCGCGAAGACCTGGTTCTTTCTCTCGGCTGACTATTCACTCGGTACGCAGCTCGAAGCCGACAGCCGCAAGGTGATCGATGCGACCAGTGGCAAGGTCAATGGCGCCGTCAAGCATCCGATCAACACACCGGATTTCTCCTCATTCCTGCTCCAGGCGCAGTCTTCGAAAGCGGATGTGATTGCACTGGCGAACGCTGGAGGTGATTTCATCAATGCGGTCAAGCAGGCCGGCGAATTCGGGATCACGCGTGAGCAGAAGCTTGCCGGCCTGATCGTGTTCATCGCGGACATTCACAGTCTTGGATTGCAGAATGCCCAAGGTTTGATGCTGAGCTCGGCATTCTACTGGGACATGAACGACGAGACGCGAGCATGGTCGAAGCGATTCATCGAGAAGACCCAGAAGGTCCCGACCATGATCCATGCCGGCACCTATGGCGCGGTGATGCATTACCTGAAGGCAGTCGAGGCGGCGGGCACGCTGGATGGGCCTGCCGTTGCCGCCAAGATGCGCGACATGCCCGTGAACGACTTCATGACGAAGAACGGCCGGATCCGCGAAGACGGCAGACTGATCCGCGACATGTATCTGTTCCGGGTCAAGTCGCCGCAGGAATCGAAGTATAGGTTCGACTATTACGAACTGCTTGCGACCATTCCCGGAGAAGAAGCCTTCAGGCCGATGAAGGACGGAGGATGTCCGCTCCTGAAGAAGCCGTGATGACCACAGACATGGGGCGCGTCGTGGTGCGAAGCCCGATCGACGAGATCCTCACCGGCCGGTTTGCATGCCGCGAGTTCTGCAACGCTCCGGTGGCGCGACGAACGGTCGAGCAAATCCTCCGTACCGCGCGGTTCGCGCCGAGCGGGGCGAACATCCAGCCCTGGCACGTCTACGTACTGACGGGGAAGGTGAAGGGCAGGGTGTCGGCGGCGCTGCTGGAGGCGCACGAGACCGCTCGTGACGAGCACGTCTCAGAGTACAAATACTACGCCAGCGATTTACCGGGTCTGTATCTCAAACGGCGACAGGAGTTCGGCCGACTGTTCTATGGCTCGCTTGGGATCGACCAAACCGATTCCGAGGGAAGGAGCAGGCAGACGGCGAAGAATTACACGTTCTTCGGTGCGCCCGTGGGATTGATCGTGACCATCGACCGTCGGCTGGAGGTCGGAAGCTGGCTCGACCTCGGAATGTTCATTCAGAACGTCATGCTCGCGGCAGCCGGGCGCGGGCTCCAGTCGTGCCCGCAGGAAACCTTCGCAAAATACCACCGGATCCTGCGCCCGCTGTTGTCGATTCCGGCGGAGCAGATGGTGGTGTGCGGCATCTCGGTCGGTAGGGGCAGGCGTCAGGAGCAGGGCAGGCTGATGCCGCGGGCGGATATCGACGAGTTCGCGACGTTTCTTGGTTTTGAGGATTGAAGTTGGAAGAGGAGATCACGATGGACAGCCGGGAAGAACTGATCCAGTGCAGCATTCCATTCCTCCGGGAGGTCAAGGACATGACTCCCGGCGCCGAGATGGAGCGATGGCTCAACGAGAGATATGGCGAGGAGAGCGCGCTCTATCAGGATCTTGCTCGCCTGATCAAGGTCGGGGTCGAGGAAGGATGGGCGGCAAATCAGGAAGTGGACGGCCCCAATTACCGGCGCAGCCGCATCCTGGAGCCGACGGCCGAAACGTTCCAGTTCAGCATCACCGCCGTGTACATGAACAGCGCCGATCCGCGCCGCTTCAAGGACGAAGACGATCACGACGTGTTGCGGGGCCAATATCACGGCCATCCCTATGGCGAGCTCAACCTCGTGGTGCCCTTGAACAAGGGCGCGGAGCTGAAGGGATTACAGGGTTGGCAGGGAGCCGGCTGGACTGCGCCTGATCCGGGTAGCAGGCACTATCCTGAAGTCAGGGGCGGCGCAGTCATTGCACTGTTCTACCTCCCGGCTGGGCGCATCTCATACGATTTCAAGGCGCCTGCCGGCTGATCCATCGCGGGGCACGCGATGGCCGAGCAGGACTAAGCTGAGGCCCGATCCGATCGGCGGGTTGCACGTCATTTTGCAACGCGCGCTTCCTGTTTCTTGGTCACATGCCAGAGCACCACATGATAATGCGGCACGTCCACTCCGGGGTGACCCGCATTGAAGTAGAGGCTGACGTGGTCAATCGGCGCGGCGGACCCCGCTCCCTCCAACGATTTGTGGTCGTCGATGTCCTTGTTCGGGACCATGTACACGGTCGCCACCAGACGATCCCTGCGATCGAAGCACAGGAACGGCCCCAGCGGTAACGTGTCGGGCTTCACGAAAATGATGCCGAGGCCCGGAAAGAACTTTGGGAAGTTCACGAGATCGCTGACCCGCTTGTATCCATCTTTCTCGGCGACTTTCCGCTGATTGGGCGGCGAACGAACGATTTCGCGCTTCCTGTGCGGCTTGGTGCTTCGGTGAGGGGCTGTCCTGATTCGCTCGGTTTTGTCGGCCGGTGGCGCGGTCGCCGGTGCGAGTGTCTGCGGCGTTGGCGGAAAAAAGAAGGGAGCAAATTGGGCGGCAGAATGCCTCACGTCGGCGATCAGGGCGAGCAGCGCAGCCAAAGCTGCGCTCACAAGCGCGTTGCGCATCGACACCTCCCGACATTTGCCTGCCAAAACTTGCTCACTTATCTGGATTGCGTTCTCGCCAGCGCAGGAATTCCTGGAATAACTCTTCGCGGTCTGGCGGATTGGCGGTCGGCTTTCCTTCGAGGAACCGGCCGAACGCCTTGCGAAGCGCGGCCTCGCCGCCGGATTGCTGCTGGAGCCAGCGCTCTGCCGGTCGGAATCGTCGCCATCCGGGAAGCTGCACGGCCAGGTTCACCTCGCGCCATTTGGGGTGATGTGCGCCCGCTAGGAATTCAGGAAAGCGCGTGAACAATGTCTCGACGAAGAATTCCAGCAACTGAAATCGCTCGCTGCCGCGCGGCCAGTTGTAGACGAAGAGTGCGGATTTGATCGCGATCGTGTCGACGCCTGCTTCGGCGGCGATCATATTCGGGTAGTCCTTATGGCGGAGCGTCGATGGCAGATAATCTTGTTGCAGCAGCTCCTTGAAGTAGGGGATTGGCAGGAGGTGAATATTGTCGAGTTGCGAGACCTGCGTCAGGAAGCTGACCGGTTTTCCTGACACCAGTAAAGCAGCGGAGAGATCTCCCTTCCTCAGACCATCCAGCGCGGCCTCCGGTCCCAAGTTCGACTCGCTGATCTTGATGCCCAGACGGTTCAACACTTCGCGGCCGAGGATGGCGCCGGCACTGTCGTCGTCCCCGAGATTGACTCTCTTTCCCGAAAGTTCCGTCAGGCTTCCGATCTCCGCCCGCGCGAGAAGATGGAACTCTTCGATATGGAGCGCGGCAATGTAGGTCAGCCTGTCAGAAATATCCCCGAAGGTCCTTGTCTCCCGGAGCCGGTCGACCAGAACGACGGGCGCGATCGCCACGTCGGCGCCTGCGAGGGTGAGCACATCAAGGACGTTGCGGACACCGCCGTTTCCCACCATAGGCAGGACCCGCAATGCGACCTGGCCCTGAGGACCGGTCTCCTGGCCGCCGGCGAGCGTGGTCGCAATGTCCTGAGCGAGCGCGAATTCAGTGCATTGCGGCGTACCGGTTACGAAGCCGACCGTATACGGGTCCGCAGATCGCCCCGTCTCCTTCCTGGGGGTGCCTTCCTTTCTTGGAGACACTTTCGTGGATTCGCTCGGAGAAGCGGGTGGGCGCTTTTGCGCGAAACAATCCTGGACCTGCCCGCCGAAGTAGGCTGCTGCAATCAAAGCGATGAACAAACCGGCCCGCATCGCTCGCAGACCCTCATTGTTCAACCTGCTCGGTCAGCCCTCTCGTAGGACGTGACATGCCCCGAGAGACTCCCACCTGCCGTGTCTGAAGCAAGACCGAGGCCAATGCTTGGCCTTCCAACGCGGCCGGGGCAGCGGCGTTCCGTGATGGATACCTGCAGCAAAAGTTTGCCGCTAGCGCCCGGCCTCGCTCGCAATCCGTTCGTGTGCCAAGCGGTGCCCGGAGCCGCAAAGTGCGACGCTATCGGCCGACCTTATTGACAATCGAGGAGCGCGCTGTACCACGATGGTAAGCTAGAAGGAGTGGCATGATGACGAGTGGCTTGCGCAAGGGTTTGACGAGCTATGGCGACGCCGGCTTCTCACTGTTCCTGCGCAAGGCGTTCATCAAGGCGATGGGCTATTCCGACGACGCGCTGGAGCGCCCGATCGTCGGCATCACCAACACCTATAGCGACTACAATCCCTGCCACGGCAACGTCCCGCAGATCATCGAGGCCGCCAAGCGCGGCGTGATGCTGTCGGGGGCCATGCCGTTCGTGTTCCCGACCATCTCGATCGCCGAGAGTTTTGCGCATCCGACCTCGATGTACCTGCGCAATCTGATGGCGATGGATACCGAGGAGATGATCCGCGCCCAGCCGATGGATGCGGTGATCGTGATCGGCGGCTGCGACAAGACGCTGCCGGCGCAGGTGATGGCGGCGATCAGCGCCGACCTGCCGACGGTGGTCATTCCGGTCGGTCCCATGGTGGTCGGTCATCATAGGGGCGAGGTCCTGGGCGCCTGCACCGATTGCCGCCGACTCTGGGCGAAATATCGCGCCGGCGACATGGACGATGCCGAGATCGAGGCGGTGAACGGCCGTCTCGCGCCATCGGTCGGCACCTGCATGGTGATGGGAACGGCCTCGACCATGGCCTGCATGATCGAGGCGATGGGCCTGTCGCTGCCGATGAGCGCGACGATCCCGGCGCCGCATGCCGAGCGCTTTCGTCTCGCCGAGGCGAGCGGCCGGGTTGCCGCCGAGATGGCCAAGACCAAGGGGCCGAAGCCGAGCGAGTTGCTCACGCCCGCCTCTTTCAAGAACGCGCAGGTCGTGCTCCAGGCGATCGGCGGCTCGACCAACGGCCTGATCCATCTGACCGCGATGGCGCACCGCTCGCCGCACCGGCTCGATCTCGAAGCGTTCGACCAGATCGGCCGCGAGGTGCCGGTGCTGGTCGATCTCAAGCCGTCCGGCGAGCATTACATGGAGCACTTCCACCACGCCGGCGGCGTGCCGAAGCTGCTGGCCCAGCTCGGCGATCTCATCGATCTCGATGCCAAGACCATCACCGGCCAGACGCTGCGCGATGTCGCGGCGAATGCGGAGGACGTGCCAGGCCAGGATGCGATCCGCCCGCGCAATAATCCGATCAAGAAGGAGGGCGGCCTCGCCATCCTGCACGGCAATCTCGCCCCGCGCGGCGCGGTGATCAAGCAGTCGGCCGCGAGCCCGAAGCTGTTGCAGCACACTGGGCGGGCGGTCGTGTTCGAATCCGTCGAGGACATGACCTTGCGGGTCGACGATCCCGATCTCGACGTCACCGCCGACGACGTGCTGGTGCTGCGCAATGCCGGCCCCAAAGGTGCGCCGGGCATGCCGGAAGCCGGCTATCTGCCGATTCCGAAGAAGCTCGCGCGCGGCGGCATCAAGGACATGGTGCGCATTTCCGATGCGCGCATGAGCGGCACCGCGTTCGGCACCATCGTGCTGCATGTCACCCCGGAATCCGCCGTCGGCGGGCCGCTGGCGCTGGTGCAGAACGGCGACATGATCCGCCTCGATGTGGCCAGGCGCAGCATTGAGCTGCTGGTCGATGCGGCCGAGCTGGAGCGGCGTCGCGCCGCCTTGAAGCCGGCGGCTGCGCCTGAGGAACCACGGCGCGGCTACGCTTGGCTGTTCAACGAGACCATCCTGCAGGCCGACGAGGGCTGCGATTTCGATTTCATGCAGAGGAATGGCCCGGTGAAGGGCTGAGCCAGCGGCCGCGTGGCCGCTACTTCCCCTTGCTGGTGAACTTCTTCACGGCGGTGCGGAACGCCTCCGTGTTCATCGCCATGATGATCTTGTGCTCCTCGGCATCGAGCTGCTGTTTCACCGACGTGGTGGCGGCCTGGTAGACCAGCTGCTTGGTGCCGGCGATCGCCGCCGGCGGGTTCTGCGCCAGACGCTCGGCCAGCTTTCGCGTGGCCGCCTTCAGCTCGGTTGCGGGAACGGTCTTGGCGACCAAGCCCCATTCATAGGCCTGCTGCGCGGTAAAATTGTCCTCGGACAGAAAGATCTGCAGCGCCCGGCGCGATCCGACCGTGCCGACGATGCCGACCGTGGAGCCGCCGTCCGGCGACACCCCGATCTTGGCATAGGCCGGCGTGAACTTGGCATCATCAGCGGCGATGCAGAGGTCGGTGACGAAGGCGAGCCCCATGCCGGCGCCGGCGGCCGAGCCGTGCACGCTCGACAGCGAGATCTTCGGCATGCGCCGGAGGATCTCGATGAAGGCATGATAGTGCTTCAAGAGTTCGCCGACCACCGGCGTCACCGTGCCGGCTTCGGCGGCAGCCCCGATCGTCTGCAAATCGCCGCCGGCGCAGAACGCGCGGCCTTCGCCTTCAAGGACGACGACGCGGATGTCGTCCGCGTCCTCGATGTAGGCCGCGAGCTGCTCAAGCTTTTGCGCAATCGCAAGGTTGATCGCGTTGAACGCGGCAGGCCGGTTGAGCGTGATGGTTGCGATCGGGCCGTCGATCCGCAGCAGGGCGGGATCATCGGGCTTTGAGATGGGAGCTGGCATCTTGAAATCCCCGGCAAGAGGTTCGTTGCTGCAACTAAATCGCAGAAGGCGAGGGGTGACAATCCCCGCGTGGTGCCCTTGCGCCGGGCGGGCCGATAGGCTCAAATGAGCCTGCCTTCGCCAAGGGACGGACACGAGCGCCGGCTCCTCGTAAGGCCAGCAAGCCAAAATCAGCGAGAGAGGAGACGGCATGGGTCACGCTCGTGTCTTCCGGAAATGGGCTGTCCGATGACAGACGGTCCAGTGATCATCGTCGGGGCCGGCCATGGCGGCTATCAGGTCGCGGCATCCCTGCGCCAGGCGGGCTTTTCGCAGCGCATCTGCCTGATCAACGACGAGGCGCATCTGCCCTATCAGCGGCCGCCTTTGTCCAAGGCCTACATCAAGGGCTCGGCCGGGCCGGAGAGCTTGATGTTCCGGCCGGAGAAGTTTTACCAGGACCAGAAGATCGAGCTCATTGCCGGCCGCGCCGTTTCGATCGACCGTACGGGGCGCAAGCTGCATCTCGCCTCGGGTGAGACGCTGGCCTACGGCCACCTCGTGCTGGCGACCGGCGCGCGCAACCGCCTGCTCGATCTGCCCAATGCCAACCTGCCCGACGTGAAATATTTGCGTATCCTCGACGACAGCGAGGCGCTGCGGCAGATCATGCCGTCGAAGAAACGCGCCGTGATCATCGGCGCCGGCTTCATCGGCCTCGAATTCGCCGCCACCGCTCGGATCAAGGGGCTGGAGGTCGACGTGCTCGAGCTCGCTCCGCGCGTGATGGCACGCGCGGTGACGGCCGAGGTCTCGGAGTATTTTCAAGACCGCCATCGCGAGGCCGGCATCCGCATCCATCTCGGCGTGCAGGCCACCTCGATTGAGGCCGAGGGCGGCAAGGTCACCGGCGTCTCCTTAAGCGACGGCCGGCATCTGCCGGCCGACCTCGTCGTGGTCGGCGTCGGTGTGCTGCCGAACATCGAACTCGCGGCCGAGGCCGGGCTTCCGGTCGCGGCCGGCATCATCGTCGACGAATATCTTGCGACGGCCGACCCCGATATCTCGGCGATCGGCGATTGCGCGCTGTTCGCAAGCCCGCGCTTCGGCGGCTCGCTGCGGCTGGAATCGGTGCAGAACGCCACCGATCACGCCCGCTGCCTCGCCGCGCGGCTGACCGGTGACAAGAAGCCTTATGACAGCCATCCTTGGTTCTGGAGCGACCAGGGCGACGACAAGCTCCAGATCGCGGGGCTGACGACCGGCTACGATCGGGTTGTGCTGCGCGGAGACCCTGCAAAGAAGGCATTCTCGGCCTTCTGCTACAAGGGGGACAGGCTGCTCGGCATCGAATCGATCAACCGCGCCGGCGATCACATGTTTGGCCGCCGCTTGCAGGCCATGGACCGCACCATCACGCCGGAGCAGGCCGCGGACGAGAGCTTTGACCTGAAGGGCGCGTTGGCATAAGCGCTTAGCGCTACAACACAGCCGCCACTTCCTTCGCCGTCGGCATCGACGGCCCCGCGCCCATGCGCTGCACGCTGATGGAGGCGGCGGCGTTGGCGAAGGCGAGGGCGGCGCGCAAGGGCACATCGTCGGCCAATTGCGCGGCGAGTGCGCCGACGAAACAGTCCCCGGCGCCCGTGGTGTCGAGCGCCTTCACCGCGCGCCCCTGCACGGCAATCTCCTCGTGCCCCGCGAGCGCGAGCACGCCGCGCTTGCCGAGCGTGACGCAGATGGTCTGGTCCTCCCGCGCTTGAAGCTGCCGCGCCACAGCAATGATCTTTGCGGCCTCGTCGCTCTCGGAGAGCTCGCTGCTGGCAAGGAAACCGAGCTCCGTCTCGTTCAGCACGAGGATGTCGACGAGCGCGAGTAGCTCGCGGGGCATTGCCTGTGCCGGTGCGGGGTTGAGCAGCGTCGTGGCTCCGGCGGCACGGGCGCGCCGGAAGAACGCGGCGATGGCCGGCAGCGGAATCTCGAACTGGCTGACGGCGATGTCGCCCGCCAGCAGCGGAACGACCTCGACGTCACCAGCGCCGATCAGCCCGTTCGCCCCGGGAATGACGACGATGGTGTTGTCGGTCTCCGCCACGGTGATGATGGCCGTGCCGGTGTGCGCCTCCGCCGTTTCCACGACATAGCCGAGGTCGATGCCCTGCTCGCCGAGAAAGGACTTCAGCTCGCCTCCAAATGAATCCTTCCCCAGCCGTCCGATCAGCGTGGTCCCCGCGCCAAGCCGTGACGCCGCCACCGCCTGGTTGGCGCCCTTGCCGCCCGGAAAATACAGCACCTTGCGGCCGGCGACCGTCTCGCCGACCCTGGGATGGCGATCGGCGGTCGCCACCACATCCATGTTGATGCTACCTGCGACGAAGACGCGCCCCATGACATACCCTTCCGACCGCTAGACCCTGACCTCGAACTCGTGCCTGACTTTGGCGATGTCGACGAGCGTCGGCAGGCCGGCCTCATTGCCGAGGCGCTGGATCTTGAAAGTCGAGGCGGCGCGCGCGAAATCGAAATGCTCACGCCAGCTTTTGCCGGGGTGGGCGAGGTAGGAATAGACATAGGCGCCGTGGAACACGTCGCCGGCGCCGTTGGTGTCGATCACGCGCTCGCGCGGGATCGGCATCGCCGGCATCACCTGCACCGTCCCTGTTTCGTCGTACCAGAAGAGGCCCTTCTCGCCCATGGTGACGCCGCCGATTTTGCAGCCGCGGCTCTTGAGGTAGTCGAGCATCTTCTCCGGCGTCAGGTCCATCTGCTCGCACAATCGCTCGGCAACGATCGCGACGTCGATGAATTCGAGCAGTTCATGTGTGTTGGTGCGCAGGCCGCCGCCGTCGAGCGAAGTCAGGATGCCGGCTTCGCGGCACACCTTGGCGTAGTGGATTGCGGCATCCGGCTGGTGGCCGTCGACATGCAGCGCGCGGCAGCCGCCGAGATTGAGCATCGGAAACGGATGGATGTGCGCGTCATCGCGGCAGCGGACGATGGCGCGCTTGCCGTCCTTGGGCATGATGAAGGAGAGCGAGGACTGGTTGACCTTGCGCCCATGCAGCGAGATGCCGTACTTCGCGCACATGTCCTGGAACATGCGCCCCAGCCAGTCATTGGCTGCCGTGGCGATCAGATCCGGCACGATGCCGAGCTTGGCGCAGCAGAATGCCGCCGTCACCGCGTTGCCGCCGAAGGAGACCGCGTAATCCGAGGCCACGTGCTTCTCGTCGCCCGTCGGCATGTGGTCAGTGATGAAGACGACGTCGATATAAGTCTGTCCGATGAAGAGAGCCTGCATTGCTTGTCCGTGATGCGCTTGTGGTCCCGGCCGACGGAATTACTCTAACACCGGTTCCGCTCCGGAGGGACGCTGAAATTATTCGCAAAACCGCCCCGAAGCGCTTGAGGTCAGCATGACGGGGGAATACGACCATCATGGGCCGATGCCAAGCCCGGGCAAACGCCGTCTTTCGGTCTGTGGGTTCCAAGTCGATCAAAAGTGTGCAGGATGATCGCCGGCCTCGATCACATCGTCGTTCTCGTGAGCGATATCGGTGCGGCCAAGACGGCGTATCAGACGCTGCTCGCCCGCGCGCCGGCCTGGCAGAATTCCGGCGAGGGCGCTGATCGGGTGCTGTTCACCCTCGACAACATGACCATCGAGCTGATGGCGCCGAGCGGCTTCAGCGTCACCGCCGACCGCATGCGCGCACTGCTCGACGACCAGGAGGGCGTGCTCGCCAGCCTGTGCTTTCGTGTCATGGACATCCGCAAGATGCACCGCCGGCTGGAGCGGGTGGCCTTGCGGCCGGACCCGGTCGCGGAGGTCGAGAGCAGCGATGCCGTCACCGAAGCCGTGCTACACTGGAAGCGTACCCGCGCCGCCACCGAGCTTACGCGCGGCGTGCGCATGTTCTTCCTCGAGCTCGCCGACGAGCGTCCCAAGTCGGTCGAGACCGACATCGCGCCGATCGACGCGCTTGACCACATCGTCATCACCACCGAGGATTCCGAGCGTGCCGCCGCGCTTTACGGCGCGCGGCTCGGGCTCGATCTCGCGCTCGACCGTTCGCACCAGGACTGGGGCCAGCTGATGTTCTTCCGCTGCGGCGACCTCATCGTCGAGGTGGTCCGCCGTCCCGTGGCGGGCGGCAATGCCGCGCATGACCGTCTCTGGGGCCTGAGCTGGCGCGTCGCCGACATCGACGCCACCCGTGCCCGCCTGATCGCGAGCGGGCTCGACGTTTCCGAGGTGCGCAACGGCCGCAAGCCGGGCACGCGGATCATGACCGTCAGGAACGGCACCTGCGGCATCCGGACCGTGCTGCTGGAGCGCTCGCCGAAGCCGGTGGAGTAGGCCCTCTTTCTCCCCGTCATTGCGAGGAGCCCTTGCGACGAAGCGAATCCAGACCGTTTCCGCGGTGGCGGTCTGGATTGCTTCGCTGCGCTCGCAATGACGGTGTTGAAGCAGGTGCCTGCCTCTCTCCTATGCGGCCGGCTGCGCGCATGATAAATGCGAGCTAGGCGATCACCAGCGAGCACCCGGTTTGGCAAAGGCAAAGCGACCCCTGAAATGGCAGCGCGACCCCGAGGGGATGCGGCTGCGCATTCTCGAAGCCGCCAAGCAGGAGTTTTCCGCCCATGGACTTGCCGGCGCGCGCGTCGACCGCATCGCTGCCAAGGCCGGCGCCAACAAGCGCATGCTGTACTATCACGTCGGCAACAAGGACGAGCTGTATCTCGCCGTGCTCGAGGGCGCCTATGACAAGATCCGCAGCGAGGAGCGCGGGCTCGATCTCGAACACCTCGATCCGCCCGAGGCGATCAGGCGCCTGATCGAGTTCACCTGGAATTACTTCCTGCGCAATCCCGAATTCCTGTCGCTGCTCCAGACCGAGAACCTTGCCCGCGCAAAGCACCTGAAGAAATCGACCAAGGTCAAATCGATGCACTCGCCCTTCGTCGAGATGATCCGCACTGTGGTGCGCCGCGGCGTCGAGTCTGGCGACTTCCAGGTCGCGGTCGACCCCGTGCAGCTCTACATCTCGATCGCGGCGCTGAGCTTCTTCTATCTCTCGAACTCGGCAACGCTCAGCGTGATCTTCGGCCGCGATCTCTTGGACAAGAAGGCCAAGGATGAGCGGCTGGCCCATATGGTCGGCCTCGTGCTCGCGGCGCTGACGGGGCAGTCCGTGGCACTGTTCGAGATCGCGAAGGCACCGAAGACTCGCACGGGCGTGGTGCAGGCAGTGTAGCCAAACTCTCCGCTGTCATCGCCCGACTTGATCGGGCGATCCCGTATTCACCAGACGCCAGTGGGATACGAGAAGCCGCGGCGTACTGGATTTCCCGCCTTCGTGGGGGAATGACACCGAGGGGGAGGGCACTCCCGTGCCCCGGACGCTGCGCAGCACGTAAGTGATGCGCTGCAGAGCCGGGGCCCATGCTTCCGCGGAGCGCGCTGCCCCTGGGTCCCGGCTCGGCGCAGCAGCGCAAGGGCCCTGCAGCGCGTCCGGGACGCGGATGCAAGAATCTCGACCCTCATTCCCGCGGAACCCGGCGCAAAACGTCACAGGGAAAGCTCTGGACAGTATTTATCCAACGGGTTAATTTCTCCCCGCAACGAAGAAAATGCCGGGAGTGAAAATTGGCCGAGCCAAAGCCGCAGAGTGCGGTGTCCAAGATGCTGAATGCGGCCTGGGTTCGGCCGTTCTTGTTCCTGGTCTTCATCGTCGTCGCCTGGGATCTTTCGATCCGCCTGTTCAGGATTCCCGCTTATCAGATCCCGTCGCCGCTGGATGTCGTCGCCGTGCTGCGGACCGAGTGGCCGGAGCTGCTGCGCCAGTCCTGGCCGACCACCTATGCGACCGTCTGCGGCTTCCTGCTGTCGGCGCTGTTCGGCATTCCCGTCGCGATGCTGATCGCGGGCTCGAAGACGGTGGAGAGCTACGTCTATCCGCTGCTGGTGTTCTCGCAATCCGTGCCGAAGATCGCGATCGCGCCGCTGTTCGTGGTGTGGTTCGGCTTCGGCATCATCCCCAAGGTGATCTCGGCCTTCCTGCTCGGCTTCTTCCCCGTGGTGGTCTCGGCCGTGCAGGGCTTCAAATCAGTCGATCCTGACATGGTCGATCTCGCCCGCGCGATGCAGGGCAGCCGCTTCCAGGTGTTCCGCGCGGTGAACCTGCCGCATGCGCTGCCGGCGATCTTCTCCGGTCTCAAAGTGTCGGTGACGCTCGCCGTGGTCGGCGCCGTCGTCGGCGAGTTCGTCGGCTCCAATTCCGGCATCGGCTACGTCATGCAGCGCTCGATCGGCACGTTCGACCTGCCGACCATGTTCGCGGCGCTGGTGATCCTGGCGCTGCTCGGCGTGGTCCTGTTCTGGATTGTGGACCGGATCGAGAAGCTGGTCATTCCCTGGCATGTGAGCCAGCGCGAGGACGTGATTTTCGCATCTTAATTCAAGCAACGGTCACCAACGGCCGAGACATAACGACAAGGGAGAGTGATGATGAAGCGGTGGATTGGGGCTGTTGCGGCGGCGCTGATGGCGTTTGCAGTTGCGCCGGCGCAGGCTGCCGACAAGGTCGTGCTGATGCTGAACTGGTACGTCTATGGCGAGCACGCGCCGTTCTATTACGGCAAGGCCAAGGGCATCTATGCGGCCGAGGGCATCGACCTCGAGATCCAGGAAGGCCGCGGCTCCGCGGCAACCACGCAGGCCGTCGCCGCCAAGACCGCGGACTTCGGCTATGTCGATGTCCCCACCATGATGCGCGCGGCAATCAAGGGCGCGCCCGTGGTCGCGACCGGCGTGCTGCTGCAGACCAGCCCGATGTCCGCCATGGGCTTCGCTGACAAGAACATCAAAAAGCCCGAAGACATCAAGGGCAAGACGGTGGCGATCACGCCGGCCGACTCCATGACCCAGATCTGGCCGCTGTTCCTGAAGAAGACCGGCCTGAAAGAGAGCGACTTCAAGACCGTTGCCGGCGACGGCCAGACCAAGCTCAACGCCGTCATCAACGGCCAGGCTGATCTCCTGCTCGGCTACGTCATGGACCAGTCGATGAAGATCAAGGACGCCACCGGCAAGGATGTCTATCCGATCAAGTTCGCCGACTACGGCATCAACATGGTTTCCTCCGGCATCATCGCCAACACCGACTATGTGAAGGCCAATGCCGATCTCGTCCGCCGCTTCATGTCGGCGACGACCAAGGCGGTCGAGGCCGCCGAGAAGGAGCCGAAGGCCGCGGCGCAATCGATCCTCGATGCCAATCCGAAGGGCGGCAAGATCGATACGCTGACTCAGGGTTTTGAGCTGACCATCCCGCTCTACCGGACTGCGGAAACGAAGAGCAAGCGGCCGTTCCAGGTCACCGACCAGAACATGACCGAGACCGTCAATCTGCTGGTCGAATATGGTGGTCTCGATGCCAAGGCCAAGGAGAACCCCAAGGCCTTCTACACCAACGATTACCTGCCGAAGAGTGGCTCGTGAAACCTGCGACAGTCATGAACGAAGCCGCGCAGCCGGCCGCGCATCTGAGATTGGTGAGCGACCGGGCCGGCCATGCGTCGGGTATCAATTTGTCCGGCGTGTCCAAGACCTACCGGACGCGCGACGGCGATGTGCCGTCGCTGCGGCCGCTCGACTTCCACATCAATGACGGCGAGTTCTTCGTCGTGGTCGGACCAAGCGGTTGCGGCAAGTCCACGCTGCTCAAGCTGATCTCGGGCCTGCTGCCGCCGACCACGGGCGAGATCCTGGTCGAGGGCGAGAAGGTGACGACGCCGCACGGCAACGTCGGCATCGTGTTCCAGAACGCGCTGCTCTTGCCCTGGCGCAACATCCTCAACAATGTGATGCTGCCGATCGACATGAAGCGCCTTGCCCGGGACAAATACCTCGCCCGCGCCAAGGAGCTCTTGAAGTTGGTTGGCCTCAAAGGCTTCGAGAAGAAGCTGCCCTGGCAGCTCTCCGGCGGCATGCAGCAGCGTGCCTCGATCTGCCGCGCGCTGGTGCACGATCCCAAGATCATGCTGATGGACGAGCCGTTCGGCGCGCTCGATGCGCTGACGCGCGAGCGCATGAATGTCGAATTGATGCGGATCCAGCGCGAAACGAAGAAGACGGTGCTGCTGATCACGCACTCGATTCCGGAGGCCGTGTTCCTGGCCGACCGCGTGCTGGTCATGACCGAACGGCCCGGTGCGGTTGCCGCGATCTATGACGTGCCGCTGCCGCGCCCGCGCTCGCTCGACGTGATGGCCGATCCCGTCTTCACCGAGCTCGTGCAACGCATCCGCAAGCATTTCTTCTCGCAGGGTGCATTGGATTAGGTAGTCATGGGATTCTCATTGATCGCGGGAAGCACGGTACGCTCCCTCCCCCGCCTGCGGGGAAGGGTCGGGGAGAGGGTGTCTCCACTCGCGAGAACCCCCCAAGGGGGAAAAACCCTCACCCGGCACTTCGTGCCGACCTCTCCCGCAAGCGGGAGAGGTGCACCGCGCCCGTGGTCAGATCTCGCTTACCACTGTCGTCAGGCTGTAACACCATGTCGCCGCGCCTGAAGCTGCGAGACATCGCCTTCTTCGAACGCCCCGTGCATTTCGCGCGGCCGTTCCGCTTTGGCGCCATCACCATCAACGCGACACCGCAGCTGTTCGTCCGGGTCGAGATCGAGGTCGAAGGCAGGGGGAGCGCGGTCGGCGCCAGCGCCGAGCTGCTCGTGCCGAAATGGTTCGACAAGCGGCCGGAGCTGTCGCCGGCACAGACGGTGGATGGGCTGCGACGGTCGCTCGAGATTGCGCGCGGGCTCTATCTGGCGCGCACCGGGTATCAGACCGCGTTCGATCTGCATGCCTCGTGCGTCGGTGCGCAGATCGCGACGTGTGCGAAGAAGAACATTCCGGCGCTTGCTGCGGCTTATGGTCCTGCCGAGATCGACAAGGCGATTCTCGATGCGCTGCTGCGCGCGGCCGAGACCAATTTCTTTGACGGGATGGCCGGCAATATCACCGGCATTGATGCGCGGCTGTCTCCTGATCTGAGCGAGAGGGACATCAGGACGTTTCTCTCCGGCCGTGTGCCGCTGGAGCGTGTTGCCGTCAGGCACACCGTTGGCCTTGATGATCCGATCGAAGGTGAGGGCGGTGTTGTCGATCCACGCGAGAACGCCGGTGCTCGCTATTTCAAGCTCAAGCTGTCGGGCGATCCCGCAACCGATGCCGCGCGGCTCGCGCAGATCGGCAAGGAGCTCGACACGCTCGGGCGCGACTATAAGGTGACGCTCGACGCCAACGAGCAGTATGCGGATCTCGCTGCGTTGCAGGCGCTGATGGATCGGCTCGATCATGACGCCACGTTGCGCCCGATCGCCACGCGCCTGCTCTATGTCGAGCAGCCGATGCCGCGCGATATCACGCGGCAATCGCCGCTGGGATCGCTGGCCTCGCACGGCTTCATCATTGATGAGGCCGACGATTCCTACGATGCCTTCCCCGCCGCGCGTGCGCTGGGCTATTGCGGCATTTCGTCAAAATCCTGCAAGGGACTCTACAAGTCCGTCATCAACGCGACACGCGCGGCGAAATGGAGCGCGGACGGCGCGCGGTTCTTCGTGACTAGTGAAGATCTAACCTGCCAGGCTGGCCTTGCCGTGCAGCAGGATCTCGCGCTCGGCGCCTTCATCGGCGTCACCCATGCCGAACGCAATGGCCACCACTATGTCGACGGCTTCGGCGACACGCCGGCCGCAGAAGCGCAAGCCTTCGCGGCCGCGCATCCCGATCTCTATGCCGATGCCGGGCAGGGCATCCGGCTCTCCATTCACAACGGCGATCTCCTGACGGGATCGCTTCACGCAACGGGCTTTGCGACCTCGATCCATCCGGACTGGTCGGCGCTGCGCCCGCTCGAACAGCCAAGATCACTCTGGGAGCAATTAGCATGACCACCCAACGCCTCGGCCTCATCATGAACGGCATCACCGGCCGCATGGGGCTCAACCAGCATCTGATCCGCTCGATCGTCGCGATCCGCGACCAGGGCGGTGTCCGCCTGAAGAACGGCGACCGCGTCATGCCCGATCCTATCCTGGTCGGCCGCAGCGCCGAGAAGGTCGAGGCGCTTGCGAAGCGCTACAACATCACGCGCTGGACCACCGACCTCGATGCCGCGCTTGCCGACAAGAACGACACCATGTTCTTCGACGCCGCGACTACGCAGGCCCGGCCGGGCCTCCTGACCCAGGCCATCAATGCCGGCAAGCACGTCTATTGCGAGAAGCCGATCGCGACGAATTTCGAGGAAGCCGTCGAGGTCGTGAAGCTCGCCAACGCCAAGGGCGTCAAGCACGGCACAGTGCAGGACAAGCTGTTCCTGCCCGGCCTGAAGAAGATCGCCTTCCTGCGCGACTCCGGCTTCTTCGGCCGTATCCTGTCGGTGCGCGGCGAGTTCGGCTATTGGGTATTCGAAGGCGGCTGGCAGGAGGCGCAGCGGCCGTCCTGGAACTATCGCAGCGAGGACGGTGGCGGCATCATCCTCGATATGGTCTGCCATTGGCGTTACGTGCTCGACAACCTCTTCGGCAATGTTCAGAGCGTCAGCTGCATCGGCAACACCGATATTCCTGAACGCTTCGACGAGCAGGGCAAGAAGTACAAGGCGACGGCGGATGATTCCGCTTACGCGACGTTCCAGCTCGAGGGCGGCATCATCGCCCACATCAACATGTCCTGGGTGACGCGGGTCTATCGCGACGACCTCGTCACCTTCCAGGTCGACGGCACGCTGGGCTCAGCCGTCGCCGGGCTCACCGACTGCATGATCCAGGCGCGGCAGGCAACGCCCCGGCCGGTGTGGAATCCCGACGAGAAGCGGCTGCACGATTTCTACGGCGACTGGCAGAAGATGCCCGACAACGTCACCTACGATAACGGCTTCAAGGAGCAGTGGGAGATGTTCATCCGCCTCGTCTACGAGGATGCGCCCTACAAGTTCACGCTGCTCGAAGGCGCCAAAGGCGTGCAGCTCGCCGAATGCGCGCTGAAGAGCTGGAAGGAGCGGCGCTGGATCGACGTCGCCCCGATCAAGGCCTGACATTCCGATGCTTATGATTTCGACATTGCGAGCAAAGCGAAGCAATCCAGACTGTCTCCGCGGAAGGACTCTGGATTGCTTCGTCGCTTCGCTCCTCGCAACGACAAGAAAGGACTAAAATGAACAAGCCCGTCCAGCCTGTCCCTTCAATGTCGTCATTGTCGCTAAAACTGCCGAAGGCCGATCGGTCCATCGAGACCTACCGGCTTGCGGCTTCGCGCACATTTCCCGCAAAGCTCGAGGGACCGCTGAACCGCATTGCCTTCTCGGCCGTGCACACGGTCGCCGATCCCTTCGCCGACAATGATCCCTGGCTTTCGGTGGCCGTCGACTGGGACAAGACCATCGCCTTCCGCGAGCACGTCTGGGACCTCGGCCTCGGCGTTGCCGAAGCCATGGACACCGCGCAGCGCGGCATGGGCCTGGACTGGCCGACCTCGCTGGAGCTGATCACGCGCTCGGTCGGCGCCGCCAAGCGCCGCAATGCGCTGGTGTTCTCCGGCGCGGGCACCGATCATCTCGCGGTCGAGGATGCCAAGACCATCGACGACGTGATCCGCGCCTATGAGGAGCAGATCTCGGCGGTCGAGAAGGTCGGCGGCCGCATCATCCTGATGGCCTCGCGGGCGCTCGCCAAGCTCGGTCGCAACGCCGACGACTACGCCAAGGTCTACGATCGCGTGCTCTCGCAGGTCCGTGAGCCCGTGATCATCCACTGGCTCGGCGACATGTTCGATCCGGCGCTGACCGGCTATTGGGGCACCAAGGATCTCGATAAAGCGATGGACACGGCAGTCGCCATCATCAACGGCAATGCCGCCAAGGTCGACGGAGTCAAGGTCTCGCTGCTCGACAAGCAGCGCGAGATCGACATGCGCCGGCGCCTCGACAAGCGCATCAAGATGTACACCGGCGACGACTTCAACTATGCGGAGCTGATCGCCGGCGATAGCCAGGGCTTTTCGCACGCGCTGCTTGGCATCTTCGATGCGATTGCGCCGGCGGCGTCCTATGCGCTGTCTCGGCTGGCCGCGGGCGACGAGGCTGGCTTCCACGACGTGCTGGGGCCGACGGTGCCGCTGTCGCGTCACATCTTCAAGGCGCCGACGCGGTTCTACAAGACCGGCGTCGTGTTCATGGCCTATCTCAACGGACACCAGGATCATTTCACCATGGTCGGGGGACAGGAGAGTACGCGCTCGACGCTGCATCTGGCCGAGCTGTTCCGTCTCGCTGACAAGGCCGGCTTGCTCGCCAACCCCGAACTCGCGACGCAGCGGATGAAGACCGTGCTCGCCACCCACGGTATCGAAACCTGATGCGCGACTTTTCGTCCGACCACCGCTGGCTGTCGCTGAACACGGCGACCGTCCGCAAGCAGGGAGATCTCGTCGAGATCATCGATGCCTGCGCAAAGCATGGCATCCGCGCCATCGATCCCTGGCGTGACCAGGTCGCGGCTGTCGGTCTCGACCGCGCCGCGCGCGCGGTGCGCGAGGCCGGCCTTGAATTGTCGGGCTATTGCCGGGGTGGCATGTTCACCTCGGACGCCTCGCGCCGGGGCGAGGTGCGCGACGACAACCGCCGCTGCGTCGACGAAGCCAAGGCGCTGGACGCGCCCTGCATCGTCCTCGTCGTCGGCGGCCTGCCGCAATATTCGCGGCCGGGCAGCGAGGCCTCGAAGGACATCGTGGCGGCGCGCGGGCAGGTCGAGGAAGCCCTCGCCGACATGCTCGACTATGCCAAACAGGCAAAGCTGCCGCTGGCCATCGAGCCGCTGCATCCGGCCTATGCGGCCGACCGGGCCTGTGTGAACACCACGAAGCAGGCGCTCGACATCTGCGACCGGCTCGATCCTGATCGTAGCGGCATGCTCGGCGTCGCGCTCGACGTCTATCACATCTGGTGGGATCCGGATCTGATGGACCAGATCGCACGCGCCGGCCAGGATCGCCTGCTCGCCTTCCATGTCTGCGACTGGCTGGTGCCGACCAAGGACATCCTCAACGATCGCGGCATGATGGGCGACGGCGTCATCGACATCAAATCGGTGCGTGAGGCGGTCGAAGCCCAGGGCTTTGCCGGCTATTCCGAGATCGAAATCTTCTCCAACGACTGGTGGGGCAAGTCGATGGCCGAGGTGCTGCGCACTTGTATCGAGCGGCACAAGACGGTGGTGTAGAGTTACCACGAGTGCGGCCCCATGGCCCGTCGGGGCGCTGGCGAAGCAACGAGCTGGTTGGGGGGTATCACCAATGATGAGGTGGACTTCCATCAGCTTTCAGGCAGAATATCATCATCCCGATGCCGCAGCCTCGCCAAAGTCTGTGCCAGATCATATGTGGTGAGCAGTGGTATCAACGATCAGTAGGCACGGCGGATGTACCCAGGCCTGTTGATCTTGAATGGCCCCGACGTGCAACCGTCGGGGCCATTGTTGTGATCGGCGTGACAAGGTTGGCGAGCTTTGCCGCCGATCTCTTCCCACAACGCCGGTGCATAGGCTCTGAAAGCCCGTTCCTCTGTGCGAATGTTGAGCCACCACGGCAGCCTCAGCCGTTTCCTGAGAAATGCTTTTCCCTTGCGCGTCGCGGCAAGGCATCCGCCTGGGCGCGGCCGACCTCGTACGGGGTGCCGCGACATTGCACAAAGCTGACGTGGAGCGTCTTGGTAGACGACGCCATGGCTCTGCCTAGCTGGGATTCGGAATCTAAAGGGTTAAGCCGTCGCAAGTCGGCCCGCGAGCGTAACGCGCCTGCTCAGGCTATGGCTGCGCTTCAATGAGTCCACCCTCCTAGTTTCACATCAAACGGTGAAAAGTCAGACGATTGCGCTATCAGCGATTCACCGTCAAACACCGGACTATCACTCGTCAATTCGATCTGCGAAGCTGTGACAACACAGATGCGCTTGCAACAAGCAGGCGCGAAGGGAGGTTTGCAGTGGAGAAAGTGCGACGCTTGCGTGCGATGAGCTCACTGTGCCGCCAACAGGCCGCGTACAACAGCATGAACAAATGGAAGCTGCTGGCTGAAGCGGAATACTGGGATCATCTGGCTGATCTCGAGTTGTCGTCTCACTTCCGACTTTGCAACGCCATTGCATCGAACGAGATCGAGCAGCCTCAAGCGATCACAAACCCTGAATGATGCTGGGCGGAAGATGATTTCCGTATGAGGTCAGAGCGAGGCTGTCGTTTGCCGCTGCTCTCTCACAGAGAGCTGCGGCGGACACATACATGGTCTCGTCGAGTTTTGAAGCAGGACGACTGCATCACCCGGCGTCGTTCGGCCCTTGCACAAGTTGCAACGAGAGAACGCGACGCTGCCCTCACCGGCTTGCCGTCTGGGATAGCGTGTTGAAGCGGGCCTTCTGTTCGCTGCTCAGCGTCGCGTAGAACTCGTCCAATGCGGGTTGCACCAGCTTGGCGGCGGCGAGCATGGCTTGGAGACGATCCCCCATGGCTTCCAGGCGTCCGACTGGTGTCAACGGCACACTGTCCGGGCAGACGGCTTGCAGTGCTGCGACTGCCTGTTTCGTCGCTTCGTCCAAGCGCTCGAGCGCATCCTTCTGCCTGCCTGCCGGGCGGACAACGGCGTCGATGCGTTCGATCGGCAACTGGGTCAGGCCGGACTTTGGATCGCCGCAGCCCTCGCTACTCGCTTCCTGCTGCTGGGACGAACGGTCGCCGACATTGGGTCCGAGCGCGTTGAAGCGGGCCTGCTGTTCGTCGCTGAGCGAGTTATAGAAATTCTCCAGGGCTGGTCGCACGATCTTGACGGCCTCCAGCGTCGCGCTGATGCGATTCATCATCGCGCGCAGGCGGCCAGGGGGAGTCATTGCATAAGTCTCCGCACAGGAGTCCTTGAACACGGCGGCAGCATTGGTCGCCGCGGTTTTCAGCTCGTCGAGCAGTGCGCGTTGCTCCGGTGTCGGCTGCACCGCTCGCGCGATATCGTCGAGCGGCCAGGCGGTCACGCCCTTGTCGGGTGTGCCGCACAATTGCTGCAGCGTCTGCGGGCTCACGCTGGCGCGCGGACGCGCGCGGCCGCCGCCGGCTTGCGGATAGTCAGAGCGGTCGATGCTGGCATAGGCAGAATAGGGGCCGTCCCCACCCCAGAACACGGTATCGACGAAATCGTCATACGCGTAGGCCCAATAGCCAGGCTCGTAGGCATAGGACCAGAACGTGTAGTTGAAGATGTCGGAATAGGCGTAAGGCCAGAACACCGGCCCAAGCCACGCAACGAACACCGCGGGATGGCGGTGACGCCAGGCCTGTCGGGGAGCCCAGCCGCTCTCGCGGGTAAGGAACGCCGCTTGGGTCTGCGCCGTCGCCTGCTCGCGGAACCGCTCCGCGAACCGGCCGCGCTGGGCGGCCTCCACGGCGGCCGCAGCCGCCGGCGTCCGCCCGGCCGGAGCCTGGAGCCCAAGCCGCTGCTGGCGCGCCAAGTCAATCTGCTGCGCGCGCTGCTCACGGTCAAGCAAGCGGTTCTGGGTCTGGAGCATGCGTTGCTGCAGGCGTTGCTCCCGCACGGCTTCCGGCTTTTGCGACTGCAATTGCTGCACGCGCTGCTGGAGGCGTTCGATGCGGGTCTGACGCTCCGCGGTCTGGCGCGACAGCATCTCGCGCTGCCGCTGCTCGACCTGCTGCGAGCGCTGTTGCATGCGTTGCTCGCGCTCAAGCAGGCGGCTCTGCGACTGCAGCAACCGCTGCTGTTCCTGTTGCGCCCTTGCGCCTTCCGGCTTCTGCGATTGCAATTGCTGCACGCGCTGCTGCAAGCGGTCGATGCGGCCTTGGCGTTCCGCGGATTGGCGCGAAAGCGTCTCGCGCGGCGGTCCCGCTCGCTCGCTCACGGCCGGGGGTGCACTTGGGCGCGAGGGGGCGGCGATATGCGGCGTCGGCCGCGGTGCCATCGCCGGCCGTTGCGGAGCTGCCGGCGCCCGATGAAATTCAGGTCGCGGTGCCGCGACGTGCGGCGCCGCCCGCGGCGGCGGCGCAGCGACGTGTGGGGCTGGGCGCGGCGGCGGTGAGGCCATGCGAGGCGCCGCATGGTGCGGCGCCATGGCCGGCCGCTGCGCCGCCGCCGGGGGATGGAACGCCGGCGCGGCGGGACGTGCCATGGCTGGCGGCGCCGCCGGACGGGCCATAGCCGGTGGTGGTGCTGCTGGCCGCGCTGCCGGCGCTGCGGCTGGACCCGGTGGCCCGCCCCTTCCATGTCCCTGCCCGGGTCCTTGGGCGAACGCTGTGATGCTCGCCGTCAGCATCGAGACACCAACGAAAACAGCCGTCAGG
Organism: Bradyrhizobium sp. LMG 9283; assembly: GCF_045571415.1. Taxonomy (NCBI): domain Bacteria; kingdom Pseudomonadati; phylum Pseudomonadota; class Alphaproteobacteria; order Hyphomicrobiales; family Nitrobacteraceae; genus Bradyrhizobium; species Bradyrhizobium sp. LMG 9283. The sequence continues at coordinate 6,196,527 of NZ_CP120691.1, read as the reverse complement.
CAAACGCCACGCGGAAGCATGATTGTAGCTCCCAGCTCGTAATCGCCCACGACATTCAACGCACAGCTGGCGGAATCGTTCGTTCTCGGCCACGACCGGCATTGCGATCTTCCGACGCAGGCGTCTCAAGAGAAATCCTGCGTCAGGGTGGTGGCGAGCCGCTCCAGCGCCCAGTCGGCACGCTAGGACGCGCGGTTGAGAAAGATCGGCAGCCCCTGCTTGTTGGCGTAGATGGGGCGGTAGCGCTCCGTGTTGTAGCTGCTCGCAACGTCCAATTTGCGCGGACCGAGCTTGGCGTCAGGGATGGGCACGAGGTCGTAACGGCCCTCGACCAGCGCCGACATGAGGCCGGTCTTGCTTTCCAGCATGGCATCGTAGGCCATGTTACCGAAAGTCAGGGCCACAAGCTTGTCGATGAAGTCCGGATCGCCCGATCGTAAATCGTAGGTGAGATCGGAGATGATCGTCTCCTCGCCGGTGCGCTGCTTGATCTCGTCGGCAAGCGATTCCGCCACGTTGGCCTTCTTGCGGTGACCGTAGGCGTCAGGCTCGCCGTATTCCCGCAGCTTGTAGCCTTCCCACTGAGCCCCCTCGCTGAGCACGATCAGCGCGTAGTTGCTTGGATTGGCGCGCTTGTCCTCGATGAGCAACCGGATCAGCTTGTCGAGGTCGACCTTGTACTCCGGTATGACGCATCGTATCGAGGTCGCATAAGCGGTGTAGAGTGCCGTAAATCCGGCATCGCGGCCAAAGACGCGGAAAATGCCAATTCGCTCATGCGAGCCGACGGTAGTGCGCTGCCGCTGGATGGCATCGCTGGCGCGGGTGATCGCGGTCGAGAAGCCGATGCAGTACTCGGTGTTGCGGACGTCATTATCCATCGTCTTCGGGATGGCGATGATCTTGACGCCGAGTTCGTTGAGCTTGGCCGCATAACTGAGCGTGTCGTCGCCGCCGATGGCGATCAGTTGCTCGATGCCAAGTCCCGAAAGGTTAGCGAGCACCCGGCTGGTGAGGTCCCACGTCTTTGTCGCGATGCCGCCGTTGGTGCTCAGCGAGACCGGAACCTCATCGCCGACGAGATGATTGGGCAGCTTTTGTATTTTGGAGGGATTGACGCGACTCGAGTGCAGCACGGTGCCGCCGCGCCGGTCGATCGTTCGAGTGTTTTCACGGTTCAGCGGGATGACGTAGTGGGACCTGCTGTTTGGGTCCTCGAGGTTCAGGTGCGTGAGGGCCTCCCAACCACGGCGCAGGCCGACAACCTCGATGTCGTCCTCACTGCCGCGATAAGTCACGCTCTTGATGACTGCATTGAGGCCGGCGACGTCGCCGCCGCCCGTGAGAATGCCGATGCGTTTTTTGGCCATATCCACCTCCCGGATAGGCATGTCGTCATAGCGCCTGCATCTGTCGATTGAACGGTGAACGTCGCTCCAGCTTCTGATTGAAGGCGGTCGCTACTCGGCCGCTTCCGGTTTGCGGTCGTCGCGCAGTCGAAAACGCTTCAGCAGTCCGGACACGGTGTCGCGGAAGCCGCCATATTCCAGTTCGGAATAGGGCAGCATGGCGGCGCCAGACCAACCTTGGCTGCGCATCTCGATGGCCTTGCGCTGGGCGCGCCGGCGGACTTCATCCCACGCCGGGTTGTCGAAGAAATCGGTGTAGGACTCGGCAAACCGGCCTTCCCTGTCGATCGAAAAGCCGACGCAAGAAACGATCGGCAGGCAGTACATGCCGGTAACGGGGGTGTTGAGTGGCACCGGCATGAGCGGCATCACATGCGAGCCGCGTGCATCGCCGCCCACGAAATGCGCTTTGGCGAACGGCGAGATTATTTCCTCCGGAGCTGGGAAAATCCCCTGGTTCCTGACGATCGCGACTGGATCATCCTTGCCGGTGTACTTGCCTGCGATCGCGTGGAGGCGCTGTGCCGAAACGGCCACGACGACCTCGCCATGGGTTCGAGAAATGATGCGATCGATGCCAAAGCGCTCGTTGTCGCGAAGCAGGGCGGCAATGTGGTAGCTGTCGGCGGGTGCGTCGAGCTCGAGTAGGCTGTCGCCGGCCGTGTTGTCCATGTCGATGATATGGAAACGGAATCCCTTGATCATCGGAGGCAGCATCAGCCCAGCGCAGTACATGGGGTCGGCAAAGGCGAGATAGAGCGGCAGGTTGTAGGCGCCGGGGCCGCATTTGTCGGCCGCGAACACCATAAAGGACTCCGCGGGTCGCACGCTGGAGAGGCTGTGGTCGAAGCTGAGCTCGGCGACGCCTGGGCCGGCGCCGCGAATGTTCCCGGAAGGCGCGTCGGCGAGAAGATCCTGGCCAGCGCCATAGAGCCCGGAGGTCTTCGCGACCGAGGTGGCCGCGAGGAACGTCTTCCAGGCGAGTTGATGGACCTCGGAGCTTCCTTCACCCCGTGTGTGCGTCATGATGATCGCAATGTCGTCGCCGGTGTGGCAGATGAAGCCGTCGATCAGCAGACCATTGCAGATCGCCTTGGCAACCTCGCCCTCGACAGTCGCGATCATGCGTGAAGACGGTTTCGTGTGCCCGCCAATGGAGCCAACGTCAGCTTTGATGACTGAAAGAGTGAGTCTCATGAGCACTTCTCCGATCCGCGCAGCTCTGCGCCTCCGGCCTCGGCGCTTGCTGCGCCGGGCACGGCGCTGCTCATTCGTGGACAAAAACGTCCGTCGCTCCGATAGGTTCCACGCACCCCGTTCATCCGGTTGCCGGGATCATGCAGAGTCTTGCCTTAGGACCATCGTCACTATTTGCTGCCCTGCACGAGTCCGGTTCTGGCCGGGCCGCCAATTGTCGTAGGCGCGGCCGCCATTGCGATCTTCCGACGCAGGCAGTCTCAAGAGAGATCCTGCGTCAGGGTGCTGGCGAGCCGCTCCAGCGCCCAGTCGACCTGGTCGCTTGTGATCACCAGCGGCGGAGCGATGCGGATCGTTTGCTCATGGGTATCCTTGGCGAGGATGCCCTTGCCCTGAAGCGCCTCGCAGTAGCGGCGAGCGCGGCCAGCCTCGGGATGCAGCTCGACCGCCAGCATCAAGCCGCGCCCGCGCACCTCGCGGATCGTATTGGCGCGGATGTCTTTCAAGCCTTCCAGAAAGCGCGCGCCCTGCCTCGCCGCGTTCTCGATCATGCCTTCCTCGACCAGCACGCGGATCGCAGCGCGCGCCACGGCGCAGGCAAGCGGGTTGCCGCCGAAGGTCGAACCATGCTGCCCGGGTCTCAAAGTCCCGAGCACGTCGTTGTTCGAGAGCACCGCCGACACCGGATAGAAGCCGCCGGACAGGGCCTTGCCGAGCAGCGTCACGTCCGCCTCGATCCCCTCGTGCTGCTCGGCGAGCAGCTTGCCGGTGCGGCCGAGCCCGGTCTGGATCTCGTCGAGCACCAGCATCACGTTGTTGGCGGTGCAGAGCTCCCGGACCTCTGTGAAATAGCCGGCTGGAGGAATGACGACACCGGCTTCGCCCTGGATCGGCTCGACCAGGAAGGCGACGGTGTTCGGGGTAATTGCCTCCTCCAGCGCCGCGGCGTCGCCGAACGGGATGATCTTGAAGCCCGGCGCGAACGGCCCGAAGTGTCCGTGTGTCTCGGGGTCGGTCGAAAAGCCGACTATGCCCAGCGTGCGTCCGTGGAAATTGTTGGCGCAGACGATGATCTCGGCCTGACCGTCCGGTACGCCCTTCACCTCATAGCCCCATTTGCGCACCGACTTGATCGCGCTTTCGACCGCCTCCGCGCCGCTGTTCATCGGCAGCACCTTGTGGGAACCGGTGAGCGCCGCGATCTCCTCGTAGAACAGGGCAAGCTGGTCGTTGTGGAAGGCCCGCGAGGTGAGCGTCAGCCTGTGCGCCTGCTCGACCATTGCCGCCAGGATCTTGGGGTGGCAATGGCCCTGGCTGACCGCCGAATAGGCCGAGAGGCAGTCGAGATAACGGTTGCCTTCGGTGTCCCAGACCCAGACACCTTCGCCGCGCGACAGGACGACCCCGATCGGCTCGTAATTGCGGGCCCCAAAGCGTGCTTCCGTTGCGATGAAATCAATGACCGACGAGCTCATCTGTCGTCACTCCATTGCCGCGCGCGGGGGCGTCAACCGACTGCACCGGCGGCCTTCAGCTTGATTTGGGTATCAACCTGCCTCCTTGGAAGCCTGCATGCACCAATGGCGTGGTGCGGCCCGATTTATCCTTGATGTCAGATAGTTCTGCCGAACCGCAGCGCCCCGTTCGTCGACCCGGCCTCTACTGTGCATGGGGTTGTTTTCGACATTTTTGCTTTCGCCCCTCACCCGATCGAGCAAGGCACGCTCAAAAACCCACGAAACCGCACCCGTCCGCCCCGCACCGGCTGCCCGCTGACGGCATAGTTCGGGAAGCGCGCCAGGAAGCGCGAGATCGCAATCGCCCCTTCCAGCCGCGCCAGCGCCATGCCGGCGCATTGATGCGCGCCTGTGGCGAAGGCGAGGTGCCGGTTCGGCGTGCGCGCGATGTCGAAGCGCTCGGGGTCGGGAAACTGCGCGGGATCGCGGTTGGCCGCGCCGATGCACAGCGTCACCGACGTGCGGGCCTCGAGCATGACGCCACCGAGCTCGACCTTCTCGGTGGTCATGCGGTTGCCGAGCTGGTTGGAGCTCTCGTAGCGCAGCATCTCCTCGACGGCGGTCTTGATCATGTCGGGGTTGTCGATCAAGCGCTGCTTCTGATCTGGATGACGGTCGAGCGCGACGAGGCCGTTGCCGATCAGGTTCGTCGTGGTCTCGTGGCCGGCATTGAGCAGGAAGATGCAATTGTGCAGCAGCTCCTTCTCGGTCAGCCGCTCGCCGTTCTCCTCGCCATTGCCTTCTCCTTGGATGAGCCGCGTCAGCACGTCGCGCTCGGGATTGCCCGGCTTTGCGCGCCGCCGTGCGACCAGCGTTTCGAGATAGGCGAGGAAGTCCGTCACCGCCCTGTTGCCGCGCGCAGCCACGTCAGGCGACACCACGGGTTCGAGCGCGCCAAGGATCGCCAGCGACCAGTCGCGCAGCGGCCCGCGCTCGTCATGGGGCACGTCGAGCAGATTGCCGATCACTTCAATGGGAATCGATGCGGCGAAATCCTCGATCAGCTCGCAACGGCCCTTGGCCGCGATGGCATCGAGCAGGCCATCGACCAGCTTGATGAGATCAGTCTCCATCCCCGCGATCGCGCGCGGCGACAGCGCGCCCATGATCAGGCGGCGCACCCGGGTATGAGCGGGCGGGTCGTTGAAGACGAGGCTGGTGGTATGGTGCTCGTAGAGGGGTGTGTCGCCGTATTTCGGTGCGAACTCGCGCTTCTTGTCCGAGCTGAACGATTTCGTGTTTTTGTAGGTGGTGACGAGATCGTCATAGCGGGTCAGGAACACGGTCCCGTTCGGCAGGCGCTTGACCGGCTCGTTCTCCCGCAGCGCACGATAAGTCGGATAGGGGTTCTCGTAGAATTCCGGCGTCAGCTTCTCGAGATCGAAGCTTGCCGCCAGCGCCTTCGCATCTGCGTTCATCCCGTTATACTCGCCGGTTAAAGCCGTTATGCCGTTTTTGTTGTTCTGGTCGGCGCATGCATGCGTCTACAGTCTTTACACCTTGCTAGCCGACCGGACAGGAAAATGCACGCACGCGCTGACGCTGCCGACACGGCGCCGAACTGGCCCGACGATATCTTCGCGACTTTGCAACGCTTCGACGTGCGACAGGTGCCTTACGTGCCTGACGCCGGTCATTCGAAGCTGATCCAGCGCGTGCTGGACTCCTCCACCATGCGTGGCATTGCGCTGACGACCGAGGAGGAGGGCGTGGCGCTTCTCGCCGGCGCCTGGGCCGGCGGCCAGCGCGGCGTGCTGCTGATGCAGTCGAGCGGCGTCGGCAATTGCATCAACATGCTGTCGCTGATTCCGATCCTGCGCTTTCCGTTCCTCACGCTGGTGACCATGCGCGGCGAGTGGGGCGAGTTCAATCCGTGGCAGGTGCCGATGGGCTCGACCACGCAAGGCGTGTTCGAGCTCTCGGGCGTCCAGGTGCTGCGCGCCTCGCACGCAGCCGAGGTGCCGGCGGTGCTCGAAGCGGCCGCCGCCCAGGCCTACAACGCGCTCACACCCACCGCCGTCCTCCTGTCGCAGCGCCTGATCGGCGCCAAGGTTTTCACCAAATGAGCAAGGCCAATCTCCTCGACCGCCGTCAGGTGGTCTCCACCCTGCTTGCGAACCGCAAAGACGTCGTTGCGATCGGGGGCCTCGGTGCCTCCACCAACGACATGTGCGCGGCCGGCGACCACGCCCGCAACTTCTATCTCTGGGGCGGCATGGGCGGCGCGGCGATGATCGGGCTCGGACTCGCGCTGGCGCAGCCGAAACTGCCGGTGCTGGTCATCACCGGCGACGGCGAGATGCTGATGGGCTTGGGCAGCCTTGCCACTATCGGGCTGCAGAAGCCGGCCAATCTCTCGATCGCCGTGCTCGACAATGAGGCCTATGGCGAGACCGGCGGCCAGACCAGTCACACCTCGGCCGCCGCCGACCTCGTCGGCGTTGCCAAGGCCTGCGGCATCGACGACAGCCGGGCCGTCACGACCATGGCCGAGGTCGAGGCCTTCGCCAAAGCCGTCCACGATGTCTCGGCCGGCCCGCGCTTTGCCAATGTGAAGATCGACAGCGCCAATCTGGAGCGAATTCTGCCGACCCGGGATGGGACCTACATCGTCAACCGGATCCGCGCCGACCTGGGCTTTCAGCCGATTTAGGTGGTCTGCCCCATTCGCCGATGTTCTGCACGCGGGCCGTGCAGGCTGGATCATATTCCACTAATTTCACGCCGCATGCAGGTTGCGGTGCAACATAGTGCTTGACTTCTGCGTGGGTGAGTGCTTACTCACCCGCCATGAGCTCATTACGCATGACGAGCGACCTGAGGCGTCAGTTGATCCTCGGCGCCGCAAAACGCTGCTTTGCCCGACACGGCTACAACGGCACCACGACGAAGAGCGTGGCGGCCGCCGCTGCCATTTCCGAAGCGCTGCTGTTCAAGCATTTCCCGTCCAAGGCGGCGCTCTACGCTGAAATCCTCAGCGACGAATGCGAGGCAGATCCGGCGTTGATGGAGCTGCTCGAGCGCGAGCCGTCGACCGCCACCCTGGTCGAATTGATCCGTGGCATGGTCGAGCATTTCCTCGAGATCGTTGACGGGCCCGACCAGGAGGAGGCGCAGCGCCTGCGACTGATGGCCACGAGTCATTTGGACGATGGCGAATTCGCCCGTCTGCTATATGCCAAGATCGAGAAGCTGATCGGGGCGGTCTTCGTCGCCTCGCTCGAGCGTGCGGTCGCCAGCGGTGACGCGCGGCCATTCAGCGGCGATCCGCTCAACCTGTTCTGGTTTGCACATCACACGGTGATGACGGCTGCGCTAACCAGGCTGCCGGCCACGCCCTGCCTCGCATACGGCAAGGTTGGCGACCTCGAGCGGCAGCTCTGTGAGTTTCTCCTGAGAGGTATCGGACTTAACGACGCCGCAATTGCTTCGCATCTGGGCCACGATCAGGCCGCAGATGCCCGCAAGGCGGCGATTGCAGAAAGTGCATGACATGAACATCGTAGCCGAACACAAGATTTCGGGCGAACCGATCGACAACAAGGCTCCCAAGCGTCCGGTCCGGCCGGTGCGCTGGTTCATCATCGTCGGCACGCTGCTGGCCGTGCTCGTCGGTGGCCTCGTCTGGTTCAATTATTTCCGCGGCCAGATGATCAAGCAGTTCTTCGCCAACAACAAGCCGCCGCCGACGGCCGTCAGCGCCGCCGAGGCGAAGTCCGAGGTGGTGCCGAACCTGCTCACCGCGGTCGGCAGCCTCGTCGCGGTGCACCAGGTCGACGTCAGCGCCGACGTCAACGGTCGCGTCACCGAAATCAAGTTCGAGCCGGGCACGCATGTCGAAGCCGGCACGCCGCTGGTGCAGCTGTTCGACACGCCCGAGCAGGGCGATCTCGCCAATTACAAGGCGCAGGCGACCGTCGCGCAACTCTCGCTCGACCGTGCCAAGCAGCTGGCCTCCCGCCAGTTCGGCCCGCAGGCGACCGTCGACCAGGCGCAGGCCGCTTACGACCAGGCACAGGCGGGCATCGCCAAGACCGAGGCGCTGATTTCGCAGAAGCTGGTGCGTGCGCCGTTCTCCGGCGATCTCGGCATGCGCAAGGTCGAGGTCGGCCAGTATCTGACGGCCGGCACGGCGATCGTGTCATTGACCGACCTGTCGGAACTGTGGGCCAACTTCACGGTGACGGAAAAGGATTCCGGCAGCCTCAAGGTCGGCCAGACCGTCCGGCTCAAGGTCGACGCCTATCCGGGCCGCACCTTCGAGGGCAAGATCACCACGATCGAGCCGCAGATCGCAGCCGACACCCGCAACATCCGCGTGCAGGCGACGATCGCCAATCCGGAGAAGATCCTCAAGCCCGGCATGTTCGTGACCACCACGGTGGTTCTCCCGGACAAACCGGCGGTGATTACCGTGCCGGAAACCGCGGTCGACTACACGCTCTACGGCGATTCCGTGTTCGTGATCAGCGAGAAGAAGGAAGCGGACGGCAAGACCAGTCTCTCCGCGGTGCGCACCTTCGTGCAGACCGGCAACCGGGTCGAAGGCCGTGTCGAAATCGTCAAGGGCTTGAAGGCGGGCGACAAGGTCGTCGCGGTCGGTCAGCTCAAGCTGCAATCGGGCGCGCCGGTGTCGATCTCGACCGACCCGACCCCGGCAATCCCGGCGCAGCCGCCGCGCTACTGACACGTACATTCGCGTGATCCGGCCGAGCCGGATCACGCTTCTTGAGACATAGAAATCGAGATCGCCGCGATGGCCTTTACCGATATTTTCATCAAGCGTCCGGTCCTGTCGGTCGTCGTCAGCCTGCTGATCCTGCTGATCGGACTGCGCGCAGCCATGGTGCTGCCGATCCGGCAATATCCGAAACTGTCGAACACGGTCATCAACATCACGACCGTCTATCCCGGCGCGTCTGCGGACCTGATCCAGGGCTTCATCACCACGCCGATCGAGCAGGCCGTCGCCTCCGCCGAGGGCGTCGACTACATCACCTCGTCCTCGGTGCTCGGCACCTCGACGATTCAGGTCTACATCAAGCTGAATTTCGATCCAAACCAGGCGCTCACCGAGGTGCTCGCAAAGACGAACTCGGTGAAGTACCTGATCCCGAAGGAGTCCAACGATCCGATCGTCACCAAGACCACGGGCCAGACCACGGCGGTGATGTATCTCGGCTTCTCGTCCGAGGAGCTGTCGGGCTCGGCCATTTCCGACTATCTGACGCGCGTGGTGCAGCCGGTGCTCTCGACCGTCGACGGCGTCGCCTCGGCCGACATTCTCGGCGGTCAGACGTTTGCGATGCGGCTGTGGCTCGACCCCGTGAAGATGGCCGGCCGCAACGTCTCGCCAGCGGACGTTGCCGCGGCGATCACCGCCAACAACTTCCAATCGGCGGCGGGCCAGACCAAGGGCTATCTCATCGTCTCGAACGTGTCGACGAATACGGGCCTGACAGACGTCAACCAGTTCAAAAAGATGATCGTCAAGGCCAAGGACGGCGGCTTTGTGCGGATGGAGGACATCGCCACCGTCGAGCTTGCGGCCCAAAGCACGGACGCCAGCGTCGCCTTCAACGGCGAGCACGCGATCTTCATCGGCGTGCAGGCGACGCCGCAGGGCAATCCGCTGACGCTGGTCAAGGGCGTGCGCGCGCTGTTCCCCGAGCTCGAGCGCAATTTGCCGCCGTCGATGAAGATGAAGGTCGCCTACGACTCGACCAAGTTCATCCAGTCTTCGATCGACGAGGTGGAGAAGACGCTCGGCGAAGCCGTGATCATCGTGATCGTGGTCATCTTCCTGTTCCTGGCCTCGCTCCGCTCGGTCATCATTCCCGTCGTCACCATCCCGCTGTCGATGATCGGCGTCTGCACGCTGATGCTGGCGTTGGGCTTCAGCTTCAACCTCCTGACCCTGCTCGCGATGGTGCTCGCGATCGGCCTCGTGGTCGACGACGCCATCGTCGTGGTGGAGAACATCCACCGCCATTTGGAGGAGGGCAAGACGCCTGTGCAGGCGTCCTTGCAGGGCGCGCGCGAGATCGTCGGGCCCGTCATCTCCATGACCATCACGCTTGCGGCGGTGTACGCGCCGATCGGCTTCCTCGGCGGCCTCACTGGTTCGCTGTTCCGCGAATTCGCCTTCACGCTGGCGGGCTCGGTGATCGTGTCGGGCGTGATCGCGCTGACGCTGTCGCCGATGATGTGCTCGGTGCTGCTGAAGAACACCGAAGAGGGACGCTTCGCCAAGCTCGTGAACCGGGTGTTCGGCGCGATCACGCGCTGGTACGGGCGCAAGCTCGATCGCTCGCTGGACTACAAGGCCATCACCGGCCTGTTCGCGGTGACGATCCTCGGCCTCGTCGGCTTCCTCTATATGCACACCGCCAAGGAGCTGGCGCCTGAGGAAGACCAGGGCATCGTGTTCGCGGTGACCAAGGCGCCGAAATACGCCAACATCGACTATCTCGATTTCTATGGCGATAAGCTCGACCAGGAATTCGCAAAATTCCCTGAGACCGATCTGCGCTTCGTGCTGAACGGTATCAACGGCCCGCAGGGCGGCATCGCCGGCATGCTGCTCAAACCATGGGACGAGCGCAAGCGCTCGTCAATCCAGCTGAAGCCGCTGGTGCAGGCCGAGCTCTCCAAGATCGAGGGCGTGCAGGCCTTCGCGTTCAACCTGCCGCCGCTGCCGGGCGGGCCGGGCGGTCTCCCGATCCAGATGGTGATCAATTCCACCGCCGGCTTCCAGACGGTCTATGAACAGATGGAGAAGCTGAAGGACGCCGCGCGCAAGAGCGGCATGTTCATCGTCTCCGATAGCGATCTCAACTTCAACCAACCGAACGTGAAGGTGACGATCGACCGCACCAAGGCGCAGGATCTCGGCGTCAACATGCAGAACCTCGGCTCTACGCTCGCGGTGCTGCTCGGCGGCAATTACATCAACCGCTTCAATCTCGAGGGCCGGTCCTATCAGGTGATCCCGCAGGTGCCGCGCGCCAAGCGGCTGTCGCCGGAATCGCTCGGCGGCTACTACGTGACGACCAATACCGGCCAGCAGCTTCCGCTGTCGACTGTGGTGTCCATCGAGACCAAGACCGACCCGAATTCGCTGACCCACTTCAACCAGCTCAATTCGGCGACGTTCTCGGCCGTGCCGATGCCCGGTGTGACCGTCGGCGCTGCGGTCGACTTCCTCGAAAGCGAGGCCAAGAAGCTGCCGCAGGGCTTCAGCCACGACTATCTGGCGGATAGCCGCCAATACGTGCAGGAAGGTAATCAGCTCGCGATCACCTTCGGTTTCGCACTGATCATCATCTTCCTGGTGCTGGCCGCGCAGTTCGAGAGCTTGCGCGATCCGCTGGTCATCATGATCTCGGTGCCGATGGCGATCGTCGGCGCGCTGATCCCGCTGTTCTTCGGCGCAGCGACCATGAACATCTACACCCAGGTCGGTCTGCTCACCCTGGTCGGCCTGATCACCAAGCACGGCATCCTGATGGTGGAGTTCGCCAACGAGCTCCAGGTCAACGAGCGGCTCGACCGCCGCTCGGCCATCGAGATGTCGGCCCGCATCCGCCTGCGGCCGATCCTGATGACGACGGCCGCGATGGTGACCGGCCTGATCCCGCTCCTGACCGCGACCGGAGCCGGCGCCGCCAGCCGCTTCTCGATCGGCCTCGTGGTCGTCGCCGGCATGTCGATCGGCACGCTGTTCACGCTGTTCGTGCTGCCGGCAGTCTACGTGGTGCTGGCGACCGACCATCGCGCGGCGGCCGATTCGGAGCGGAACAAGCAGGTCAACGAACTCGACCTTGGCTCAAAGGTGTTGCGGCCGACCTGAGGCCGCAACGCAAACCGGTCCCGAGGGCGGCAGCGGTTGTCCGCTGCCGCCCTTTTTCGTTGTGCCCCGGGCAAGCCCTTCGCCGCGCTTGCGAGAGACAAGATCCGGTCTTCTTGCTAGGTTCGGCGGGATGAGCCTTTCCCTCCACCCCGACGCACCTCGAGCCGGGACGCTGCCGAGCGCGGCCACAGGCGAGGCCGTGTCCGGCAGAACGGCGGGCCGCGGAATCAGGACCCGGCTCTTCGCCAAATATGTCGCGCTGTTCGTGGCCGTCGTCGCCATCGCGCTGCTGGCCAATGGCTTGTTCGAGGTCTACTTTTATTATCGCGAGCACAAGGCCTCGCTGATCCGGGTCCAGCACGAGCAGGCGGAGGCGGCCGCGGCCAAGATCGGTCAGTTCGTCAAGGAGATCGAGAGCCAGCTCGGCTGGACCACGCAACTGCCGTGGTCGGCGGGCTCGATCGAGCAGCGCCGGTTCGACGCGCTGCGGCTACTGCGCCAGGTCCCTGCGGTCACCGAGCTAGCCCAGGTGGATTCGGCCGGCAAGGAGCGGCTGCGGGTCTCGCGGCTGGCGATCGACGCGCTCGACAGCGGGATCGACCTGTCGAACGATCCGAAGTTCACCGAGGCGGTCGCGCACAAGGTCTATTACGGGCCGGTCTATTTCCGCCGGGAGTCGGAGCCCTACATGACACTGGCGTTGGCGGGAGCGCGCAAGGATGCCGGCGTCAGCATCGCGGAAGTCAATCTCAAGCTGATCTGGGATGTCGTGTCCCAGATCAAGGTCGGTGAGCACGGTCACGCTTACGTCGTCGGTCCGGAAGGACGCCTGATCGCGCATCCCGACATCAGCCTCGTCCTGCGCAATACCGACATGTCCGGCCTCGCCCAGGTGCAGGGTGCCCGGGCCGGTGGCGGCACCATGCCGGAGTCATTGCAAGAGGCGACTAACATTCAGGGTCAGACGGTTCTGACAGCCTCAGCTCCGATCGTGCCGCTGGGCTGGACCATGTTCGTGGAGCTTCCTGTCGAAGAGGCCTACGCTTCGCTCTATGCCTCGTTGCAGCGGCTCGCGATCGTACTGCTCGCGGCATCGATTTTCGCGGTACTCGCCGGGGTTTTCCTGGCGCGGCGCATGGTCGGGCCGATCCAGGCGCTGCGCAGCGGCGCCGAGCGGATCGGCGGCGGCGACTTCTCCCAGCGCATCTCGATCAAGACCGGCGACGAGCTCGAAGGCCTCGCCGATCAGTTCAACGAGATGGGCGCGCGCTTGCAGGAATCCTATACCGACCTCGAGAACAAGGTCGAACGGCGCACAGCGGAGTTGAGCGAGGCCCTGCAGCAGCAGACTGCGACCGCCGACGTGTTGAAAGTCATCAGCCGTTCGGCGTTCGACCTGCAAGCCGTGCTGAACACGCTCGTCGGGTCAGCGGCTCGCTTGTGTGACGCCGATGAAGGGACGATCTTTCGCCCTAGCGATGGAGTCTTCTATTTGGCCGCAAGCTGCGGGCTTGGCCCGGAGCAGGAGAACAAGCTCCGGACGTTCGCTTCCATACCCGAGCGGGGAAGTGTGGTTGGACGCACGCTGCTCGATCGAAAGACAGTCCATGTCCCGGATGTGCAGGCCGATCCGGAATTTGCACCCTCGTCCGCCCGCAGGCGCTCCAACGTGCGTACAATGCTTGGCGTGCCTTTGCTCCGGGAGGGTGCCCCAATCGGGGTATTCGTCTTGACGCGACACATGGTGCGCCCCTTCAGTGAGAAGCAAATCGAACTCGCAACCACCTTTGCCGATCAGGCCCTGATCGCGATCGAGAATGTCCGATTGTTTGAGGAGGTCCAGGAGCGCACCACAGAGCTATCGCAGTCGCTTGATGACCTCCGCACCGCGCAGGACCGCTTGATTCAGACCGAGAAACTCGCTTCCCTCGGCCAGCTCACCGCCGGCATCGCCCACGAGATCAAGAATCCGCTCAACTTCGTCAACAATTTCTCCGCGGTCTCGACGGAGCTGATCGACGAGCTCAATGAGACCCTGAAATCGGCCGCGCTCGACGGCAAGACGAAGGAGGAGGTTGACGAGCTGACCGGCATGCTTAGGGGCAATCTCGAGAAGGTGGTGCAGCACGGCAAGCGCGCCGATTCCATCGTCAGGAACATGCTGCTGCATTCGCGTCAGGGTTCCGGCGAACATCGCGCTGTCGATATCAACGGGGTCGTGGAGGAAAGCCTGAATCTGGCCTATCACGGCGCGCGCGCCGAGAGGCCGGCCTTCAACGTCACGCTCCAGCGCGATTTCGACCCCGCTGCCGGCATGATCGATATCTATCCGCAGGAGATCACGCGCGTCTTCCTCAACCTGATCTCGAACGGCTTTTATGCCACTGCCAAGCGCAAGGAGAGCGAGGGTGATGCCTTCGAACCCGCCCTGAGCGTTACGACGAAGAATTTCGGCGGCAACGTCGAAATCCGGATCCGCGACAACGGCATCGGAATTCCGCCCGAAGTGAAAGAGAAGATGTTCAATCCCTTCTTCACCACCAAGCCGGCCGGTGAGGGCACCGGGCTCGGCCTTTCCATGAGCCATGACATCGTCGTGAAGCAGCACGGCGGCACGATCGACGTGAACACCACACCCGGTGTATTCACCGAATTCATCATCACGCTGCCGCGCACGATGGCGGCAGTCGGCACTTCCGGAGGCAAGACTTGAACGTTTACATCCTGGTCGTCGATGACGAGCCCGACGTCGAAGCGCTGTTCCGGCAGCAGTTCCGGCGCGAGCTGCGCGCCGGCCGCTTCCAGATGGAATTTGCGTCTTCCGCGCCAGATGCGCTCAAACGGGCCGCCGAGGTCCGCGATCCCTCGCTGATCCTGATCCTGTCCGATATCAACATGCCCGGCATGAGCGGGCTCGACATGCTGCCGAAGGTGCGCGCCGCGCATCCCGACGTTCCCGTCATCATGATCACCGCCTATGGCGACGCGGAGACGCGCCGCAAGGCGATCGAGCGCGGCGCCGTCGGGCTTCTCACTAAGCCGATCGACTTTGCGCTGCTGCGGCAGGAGATCGACACGAGGCTCGAGCAAGCGGCATGACTGCGACCATCCTCTTCGTCGACGACGAGCCGGACCTCGAGGCGCTGATCCTGCAGAAATTCCGCAGGCAGATTCGCGATGGGCAGCTCGCGCTCATCTTCGCGCGCGACGGCCTGGAGGCGCTGGAATCGCTCGAGGAGAACCCGGATGTCGACATGGTGGTCTCCGACATCAACATGCCGCGGATGGACGGGCTGTCGCTGCTGGCAAAGCTCCAGGAGGCCGAGGACAAGAAATCGACCATCATCGTCTCTGCTTATGGCGACATGAGCAACATCCGCACAGCCATGAATCGCGGCGCGTTCGATTTCCTGACCAAGCCGATCGATTTTGCCGATCTGGAAGCCACGATCGATAAAACCATTCGCCACGTGGAGATGCTGCGTGAGGTGCGGCGCCGCCAGATGGCGGCAGAGCGCGCCCATGCTGCGCTGTCCCGTCATTTTTCGCCGGAGCTCGCCAAGCGTCTAGCAGCCGGTGGCGAGGGTGAGGGGATCGAAGTGCAGTGGCGCAACGTCGCGACCATCTTCACGGATATCACCGGCTTCACCTCGCTGGTCGAAAGCGCGCCTCCGGAGACGCTGGGCGAGCTTCTCAACGAATATGTCGGCGGGATGACCGAGATCGTCTTCGCGCACGAGGGGACCGTTGCCAAGATCATCGGCGATGCGATCCAGGTGCTGTTCAATGCGCCCGGCGATCAGCCGGACTATGCGACGCGCGCGGTTGCCTGCGCCCATGATCTCGACGCCTGGGCGCAGGATTTTTGCACGCGGCAGAAGGCCAAGGGTGTGAACTTCGGCACGACGCGCATCGGCATTCACGCCGGGCCGGCGCTGGTCGGCAATTTCGGGGGCAACCGCTTCTTCGACTACACGGCCTATGGCGACTCCATCAACATCGCGGCACGTCTCGAAGCCGCCAACAAACATCTGGGCACCCGCATTTGCGTCAGCGCCAGCGTCGCCGAAGCGGCTGAGAATTTTCAAGGCCGCCCCGTGGGTGAGCTGATGCTGCGCGGCCGCAGCGAACCGCTGCGCGCGTTCGAACCGTTGCCGCAGGCCAAGTTCGAAGCGCCGGAAACGGCGCTCTATTCAGAGGCTTTCGCCAAGATGGAGGCGGGCGATGCCGCTGCCATGCCGGCCTTTGCCGCACTGGTCGGCATGCACGCTGACGATCCGCTCGCCGGCTTTCACCTCAAGCGCCTGCTCAACGGCGCCAAGGGCACTCGCATGCAACTGGAATAGGAGTCCGTCATGACGCGCGAATTCTCCGCCGGCAACTACCGTTTCATTCCCTCCGTCTTCCAATATTCCGCGGGCGCCGCCGCGGATGAGGGCTACGAGATCGAGCGTGTCCGCTTCGATCGCCTGGTGCCGCTCGCGGAAGGGTTTGCACTGGCCGCAAAATTCATCCAGGAGGCGGGGCGTCCGCTGACGGCATTCTGCGCCTGCGAGCTGCGCTCACCGGCGGCTTTCAGCGAGGAAGGCTTTCGCGCGTTCAACCTGCATTATGTGAAGACGCTGTCGGAATGGGGCATCTTCGATGGCACCACCAATCCGGTGGCGCGCAGCAATGTCTGTCCGGAGATCGATCCACCGTCCGAGCCGTCCTTTTACGCGTTCTCCTTCACGCGCCCGATGCGGTCGAACGCACCCAGCTTCGTCATCGCCGGTGGCGCGGAGGCACGCGAGGGCAGCGGCACTTATGTCGATCGCACCGTGCGCTACCGCGACCTCAGCCCCGAGGGGCTGCGTGAGAAGGTGCGCTTCACCACCACGTCGCAGATGGAGAACCGGATGGCGGCGTTCGGCTTCGGCTGGAAGGACACGACCGGCGTGCAGGCCTATTCCGTGCACGACTTCCACCACGCGCTGGTCGACGAGCTGGTCCGCCGCGGCGCGCTGCGCTCCGGTCTGACCTGGCATTTCGCCCGGCCGCCGGTGGTCGATCTCGAATTCGAGATGGACTGCCGCCGCGTGATGCGCGAAGTGGTGATTTGATCGGACGTCAGCGTCCCGCGGCGTAGCCCTGCATGCCGCGCGGATTGGCGGCGGCACGGCGGCGGACTCCGACGCGCGAGGCCGCCGTGAGGCGGCCTTCCGACCAGTCCGGGCCGACCTCCACGATATGCCCGCGCTCGCGCAGGTTTTCGATCGTCGCCTTCGGCACGCGATTCTCGACCACGAGCACGCCGGGGCGCGCGGTGCGCGGCCAGAACGAGATCGGGAAATGCTCGGAATGCCATGCCGGTGCGTCGATCGCCTCCTGGAGATTGAGATTGCAATGGACGTGGCGCAGGAAGAACTGCGTGATCCACTGGTCCTGCTGATCGCCGCCGGGCGAGCCCCAGGCGAGATAGGGCTCGCCGTCGCGCAATGCCATGGTCGGCGACAGCGTGGTGCGCGGCCGCTTGCCCGGCGCGAGCGCTGCGGGATGGTCTTCCTCCAGCCAGAACATCTGGGCGCGGCTGCCAAGGCAAAAGCCGAGCTCCGGAATGATCGGCGAGGATTGCAGCCAGCCGCCCGACGGTGTCGAGGACACCATGTTGCCGGCTTTGTCGATGATGTCGAAATGCACGGTATCGCCGCGCACTTCGCCGAAGCGCCCGACCGTCGGCTCGCCGGCGCCGAGCGCGCCGACGGCCTCGCGTTGGCCTTCGGCACGGCGCAGCTTGACCACGCCGCCAAAGCCCTCGACCGAGCCGGGAATGAAATCGAGCGAAGCCTTATCGGTGACGAGCTTGCGGCGCTCATCATTGTAGGCATCAGACAACAGCGTTCCGATCGGGATCTCGTTGAACTTGGGATCGCCGTAGAATTTTTCGCGGTCCGCGAAGGCTAGCTTGGCGCATTCGATCTGGAGATGGATGAACTCGGGGCCGGTCGGGTCGAGCCCGTCGAGTGCAAAGCCCTTCAGCAGTGCCAGCTGTTGCAGCGTCACGGGGCCCTGGCTCCAGACGCCGGCCTTGCAGACGGTGTAGCGGCCGTAGTCATAGGTGAGCGGAGCTTCGATGGTCGGCTGCCAGCGTGCCATGTCGTCGGCGGAGAGTACGCCGCGATGCGGAGAGCCACTGACGTCCATCACGTCCTGGGTGCGGCAGAATTTGTCGATGGCTTCGGCGACAAAGCCTTGCGACCAGGCTTTTCGTGCGCGCTCGATCTCGGCATCGCGGCCACCGCCGCCGCTTTCGGCTTCGCTGAGAATGCGGGCATAGGTCGCGGCCAGCGTCTTATTGGTGAAGAGCGTGCCGGGCTTCGGCACCTCGCCGTTCGGAAGGTACACCGCAGCCGAGGTCGGCCAGTGCTTGCGGAACAGCTGCTCGACCGTTTGGATCGTGGCGCAGGCGCGCTCGACGAGCGGATAACCGTTGCGGGCGTAGGAGATCGCAGGCTCCAGCACATCGCGCACGCGCATCGTGCCGTAGTCGCGCAGCAGCATCATCCAGGATTCGAACGTGCCGGGGACGCAGGCGGCGAGCAGGCCGGTGCCCGGCACCATATCGAGGCCTTCGCTCTTATAGTGAGCGATGGTGGCGCGCGCGGGCGCTGGGCCCTGGCCACAGATCACCTCGGTGCGGCCGCGCTTCACGTCATGTACGATGATCGGGACATCGCCGCCGGGGCCGTTCAGATGCGGTTCGACCACCTGCAGCGTGAAAGCGGTGGCGACGCCGGCATCGAAGGCGTTGCCGCCTTTTTCCAAAATACCCATGCCGACGGCGGTCGCGATCCAGTGCGTGGTGGCGACGACCCCGAAGGTGCCCTCGATCTCGGGCCTCGTCGTGAACGGATCGGGATTGATATTGCTGCCCATGGGGACTCACCACCTTATTTCCGGCGCGCGCAATTGATCACAGGCAATGCCGCGTCGCCAATGCGCAGGCTGCATGGCACGCGCGCGTCACGCCGGGACCGGCGCGGTGTTGACCGCGTGGCAGGCAACGCCGTCGATCAGTTCCGGCGTCTCCTTGCGGCAGAGATCGAACGCCAGCGGACAGCGCGGATTGAAGGCGCAGCCGGAGGGCGGATTGATTGGGTTCGGGATCTCGCCCTTGACCGGGATACGCTGGCGGCCGCTCATCGCGAGATCCGGTACGGCGCCCAGCAGCATCTTGGTGTACGGCATGCGCGGGCGGGAAAACAGCTCGCGTCCTTCCGCGATCTCGACGATACGGCCGAGATACATCACGCCGACGCGGCTCGCCATGTGGCGAACCACGGCGAGGTTGTGGCTGATGAACATGTAGGTCAGGCCGAACTTGTCCTGCAGATCGCGCATCAGATTGAGGATCTGCGCCTGCACGGAGACGTCGAGCGCCGAGGTCGGCTCGTCACAGACGATGAACTCGGCATCCGATGCGAGCGCCCGTGCGATCGCGATGCGCTGGCGCTGGCCGCCGGAGAATTCGTGCGGATATTTCAGCCTGTCGTCGGGGTGCAGGCCGACGAGGGTGAGCAACTCGCCGACGCGTGCCTGGATGTCGCGCTCGCCCTGGATCAGGTCGAAGGCGCGGATCGGTTCGGAGATGATGGCATCGACCCGGAAGCGGGGGTTCAGGCTCGCATAGGGGTCTTGGAAGATCATCTGGATGCGGCGGCGCAGCTTTCGCCGTGCCGGCGCCTGCCGCGGATCGGTCATCGAGACGCCGTCGATCAGGACGTCGCCGGAGCTCGGCGGCAACAGGCCGACCACCATCCGCGCCACCGTGGTCTTGCCGGAGCCGGATTCGCCGACCAGCGCAAAGGTCTCGCCCTTCCTGATGTCGAAGGTCACACCATCGACGGCCTTGAGATATTCGAGATGCCCGCCTTCCAGCACACGGTTCAGCCATGGTTTCGAGACGTCGAAGACGCGGCGCAGATTTGTGGCCTGGACGAAGGGTATGCTCATGCCGCGCTCTCCGCCGGCATGGTGTCATAGAGATGGCAGGCGACCGATTGCGCGCCGCGCGGCAGCGGCTCCGGCCGCTCGACACGGCAACGGTCGAACGCGAAGGCGCAGCGCGGATTGAACGAGCAGCCGCGCGGGATGGCCGATAGGCGCGGCATGGACCCGGGAATCTGCACGAGGCGCTTGTCCTCGCCGGCAAGCGTCGGGATCGCGCCCATCAGGCCCTTGGCGTAGGGATGCAGCGGATTTCTCACGACGTCCTGCACCGGGCCGATCTCCGCGATGCGGCCGGCATACATCACCGCGACACGGTCGGAGGTCTCGGCAATCACGCCCATGTCGTGGGTCACCAGCATCACTGCGGTGCCGTGGTCGCGGCCGAGCCGCTTGATCAGCGAGATGATCTGCGCCTGCACAGAGACGTCCAGCGCGGTGGTCGGCTCGTCCGCGATGATCAGCTCCGGCTCGGCGCAGATCGCGAGCGCGATCACCACGCGCTGGCGCATGCCGCCGGAAAACTCGTGGGGATAGCCGTCGATGCGCTTTTCCGGCGCGGGAATGCCGACTTCGGCGAGCAGATCGATGGCGCGGCGGCGGGCGGCCGCCTCAGACAGATTGAGGTGGGTCCGGATCGTCTCCACGATCTGGTCGCCGACCTTGTACAGCGGATTGAGCGAGGTCAGGGGATCCTGGAAGATCATCCCGATGCGCTTGCCCCTGACGCGGCGCATCTCCTCGGGCAGCAGATTGTCGATCCGCATTCCTGTAAGATGAATCTCGCCACCGGCGATGCGGCCGGGTGGATCGATCAGGCCGATGACCGCGAGGCCGGTGACGGATTTGCCGGCGCCGGATTCGCCGACGACCCCCAGCACCTCGCCCTTGGCGATGTCGAAGGAGACGTCGTCGATGGCGCGCAGCGTTCCGCGACGGGAGGCGAACTCCACCTGAAGGTTGCGCACGGAGAGAACGGGTTCAGTCATGGGCGAGGCGTATTCATCGAAGCTTCGGGTTGAGCGCGTCGCGCAGCCAGTCGCCGAGCAGGTTGATCGACAGGATCAGCGTGGCCAGCGCGAGCCCGGGGAAGGCGACGATCCACCATTCGCCGGCGAACAGATAGTTGTTGCCGATCCGGATAAGCGTGCCGAGCGAGGGCATGGTGTCGGGCAGGCCGACGCCGAGGAAGGACAGCGTCGCCTCGGTGATGATGGCGAGCGCGAGGTTGATGGTGGCGATGACCAGGATCGGGCCCATCGTGTTCGGCAGCACGTGCCGCAGCATGATCTTGGGCGCGGGCAGGCCGATCAGCTGCGCGGCGGCCACGTAGTCCTTGTTCTTCTCGACCATCACGGAGCTGCGTACGGTCCGGGCATAACCCACCCAGAAGCTCAGGCCGATCGAGATCACGAGCACCGCCAGCATACTGGTGGCGTCCAGCCGGTTGCCGAGGATCGATTTCGCGATGCCGTTGACCAACAGCGCGATTAGGATGGCGGGGAAGGTGAGCTGCACGTCGGCGATGCGCATGATGACGCTGTCGACCGCGCCGCCGAAATAGCCGGCGATGAGGCCGAGCGCGATACCGAGCGCGCCGGCGAAGATCACGCCGGCGACGCCCACGGCGAGCGAGATGCGCATGCCGTAGAGGATGGCGGAGAACACGTCGCGGCCCTGCTCGTCGGTGCCGAGCAGGAACGGGCTCTGGCCATCGGCGGTCCAGAGCGGTGAGATCCGCGAATTGATCAACTGGAGCTGCGCCGGATCGAACGGGTTTTGCACCGCAAGCACGGATGCAAAGATCGCAAGCAGGAAGAACAGGACCGTGATGGCCGCCGCCACCATGGTGAGCTTGGAGCGCCGGAACGAATAGAGCAGGTCGCTATCGAGCGCGCGGCTGAACCAGCTGTGGGCGGCCTGTATCGGCTGTGCGCCCTGCTTGTCGGAATTGGAGACGACTGCGTCGGACATGCAGGCTGCCTTATGCGGCGCGACCGACGGTCGAGCGCAGGCGCGGATCGACCACGGTATAGAGAATGTCGACCACCAGATTGATGGTGACGAAGATCAGCGAGACCATCAGCAGGTAGGCGGCCATGATCGGGATATCGACGTTTTGCACGGCCTGCACGAACAGAAGTCCCATGCCCGGCCATTGGAACACGGTTTCGGTGATGATCGAAAATGCAATAACCGAGCCAAACTGAAGCCCGGCGACCGTGATCACGGGAATCAGCGTGTTCTTCAGCGCGTGGCCGAAATGGATGGCACGGGTGGTCAGCCCCCGGGCGCGAGCGAAGCGGATATAGTCGGTTCGCAACACTTCCAGCATCTCCGCGCGCACCAGCCGCATGATCAGGGTCATCTGGAACAGGCCGAGCGTGATCGAGGGCATGATCAATGCCTTCAGTCCAGACAGCGTGAGCAGGCCCGTCGTCCACCAGCCGAGCTTGACCACTTCACCGCGGCCGAACGAGGGCAACCAGCCCAATGTCACCGCGAACAGATAGATCAGAAGAATGCCGATCAGGAAGGTCGGCAAGGAAATGCCGATCAGTGACACCGCCTGGAATAGCTTGGCGAGCACGGTGTCGCGCTTGAGCGCGGAATAGACGCCCATGAGAATGCCAAACACCATTGCAAACACGGTCGCGCAGATCGCAAGCTCCAGCGTCGCAGGCATGCGCTCGCTCAACAGCGCCGAGACGGGCTGGCGGAACTGGTAGGAGACCCCGAACTTGAATTGCGCGGCGTCGGCGAAATAGCGCACGAACTGCACCGGCACGGGATCGTCGAGGCCGAGCGACTTGCGCACGATCGCGCGCTCGGCCGCCGAAGTATCGATCGAGACGATCTGGTTGATGGGGTCACCGGCGAAACGGAACATCGAGAACGCGATGATGCCGACGGCGAACATGACGCCGATGGCCTGAACGGCGCGGCGAAGCGTGAAAGCGAGCATGCCTTCCACTTTCCTTGGGTCTGCATACGGCTGACGTCCTTGTCAGCCGGAAAAGGAAAGGTCCCGGAAGCGCTGCCGAGACCTCGTGTTCAAACGACGCTATTCCTTCTTGGTCGCCCAGTGGAACATGACGAGATTGTCGGCGCGCTGCGGCAGGTTGACTTTCTTCGATACGCCCCAGGCCAGCGCCTGTTGGTGCAGCGGGATGTAGGCCCAGTCCTTCATGCTGATTTCGTAGGCCTGCTTGATCAGCTGGTTGCGCTTGGCGGTGTCGGTTTCGACCAGCACCTTGTCGGTGATGGCGTCGAATTCCTTGTTGCAATAGCCGCCGAGATTGGCCTCGCCGCGCGAGGATTTCGCATCGTCGCGGCAGCCCATGATGTCGTAGAGCACGTTATGGGAATCCATCGTGCTCGGGGTCCAGCCCAGGAGGTAGAACGAAGTCTGGTAGCCGCCCTGCTTCAGCACCTTGGCGAAGTACTGCGCCTTCGGCTGCGCCAGCAGATTGATCTTGACGCCGATGCGGGCGAGCATGCCGACGACGGCCTGGCAGATCGCGGCGTCGTTGACGTAACGATCGTTCGGGCAGTCCATGGTGACCTCGAAACCGTCGGGATAACCGGCCTCGGTCAAGAGCTTCTTGGCGCCGTCAGGATCGAATTTCGGCCGCGTGAACTCCTTCGACAGGATGAACAGTTCCGGGGCGATCATCAGCGCCGAGGGCGTCGACAGCCCGCGCATCACGCGCGTCTTGATCAGCTCGATGTCGATTGCCTTGTAGAAGGCCTCGCGGACACGGACGTCCTTGAACGGGTTCTTGCCCTTGATGTTGGAGTACAGCAGCTCGTCGCGGGTCTGGTCGAAGCCGATGAAGATCGTGCGCAGCTCCGGCCCCTTCAGCACCTGGGCATTCGGGCTGGAATCGACGCGGGAGATGTCCTGGATCGGCACCGGCTCGATGACGTCGACTTCGCCCGAGAGCAGCGCGGCGACTCGGGTGGCGTCGGAGGCGATCGGGGTGAAGATGATCTCCTTCAGATTACCTTCCATCTTGCCCCAGTAATTGGGGTTGGCCTTGAACACCGTCTTCACACCGGGCTGATGGCTCTCGATGATGAACGGACCGGTGCCGTTCTCGTGCAGCGAGGCGTAGCTCGGCGTGGTCGCCGCTACCGGCGTCGGATCAACGACGTTGTTCTCCTCGGCCCATTTCTTGTCCATGATGTACCAGACATCCCACGACGAATGCAGGATGGGATTGGGCGAGGGCAGGACGAAATCGACGGTGTAGTCGTCGACCTTCACGACCTTGACGTCGGCCGCAAGGCGGGTCTGCATGTTGGACCCCTTCTTGCGGACGCGGTCGGCGGAGAACAGCACATCATCGGCAGTGAAGGGATCGCCGTTGTGGAATTTCACGCCCTTGCGCAAATGGAAGCGCCAGCGGGTCGGCTCCGGAGTTTCCCAGCTTTCCGCCAGCGCCGGGATGATCTTGAGGTCCTTGTCGCGCGCGGTCAGACCTTGATAGACGTGACCGAGATGGGCGTGGGTTGTGCTCTCGTTCAGGGTATAAGGATCGAGCGACTTCAGGTCGCCCTGGTTGGCATAGCGCAACGTCTGGCTCGACGCCGGCGAGACCGTCAACGCAAACGTTCCGACGAGCGTCGCCGCAAACAGACTTCGACCTACTGACATTCTTGACCCTCTCCACACCGCCGTGCCGGTGATTTTTGATTTGTTCGGCCGGCCGATGAATCCATGTTGCCCAGAGTTCTCGACCCGTGCAAGCGCCATTCCAGCAAGGAACGCGCCAACTTGCACCGCTGTGCAGCAATGCTGACCGTGTCACCAGGCATGGAAGACCGCACCTTTCGACTTTGGTTGACCATACCGGCTGTTTGCTGGACCGGGCATGTCGGGCCGGCATCAGGTCGCTTGCGTTGCACCACAACTCGCGGCGATACTCCGACAGGTCGTTCGAATCTCATCTGGAGGGGACATGAAGGTTAACATCGAAATCGACTGCACCCCCCTCGAGGCCCGCCAGTTCTTCGGATTGCCCGACGTGGCGCCGATGCAGACGGCGGTGATGGAGAAGCTGCAGCAGCAGGTCCTCAGCAACATCGAGAAGGTCTCGCCGGAATCGCTGATCCAGAGCTGGTTCACCTTCGATCCCAAAATCGCCGAGCGGTTTCAGGACATGTTCGTTGCGATGGCCGGCCTCGGCAGCACGCGCAGCGGCGACAAGAAGAAATAGTGCAAGCCGGGCGGAACGGGGTGCAGGATCCAGGCCGGCTTCGTCCGCCAGCTCTCGGCCTGCTGCTGGCCGAAGCCCGTGGACTGTTCGAGCTCAATGCGAGCCTGCTGCTCTCGCCGCTCCTGATGCGTGCACCAAGGGGCGACGGCCATCCGGTGCTGGCGCTGCCGGGCTTTCTCGCCAGCGACCTTTCGATGGTGCCGCTGCGGCGTTATCTCAGCGAGCTCGGTTATGAGGCACATGCCTGGCGGATGGGCCGCAATCTCGGCGGGCTCGGGCGGATGCGGGATTCGCTGCGCACCCGTTTGACCGAAATCCATGCCGCCACGGGATGCAAGGTCAGCCTGGTCGGATGGAGCTTAGGGGGCGTCTATGCCCGAGATCTCGCGCTTTGGGCGCCCGATAAGGTCCGCTATGTCATCACGCTCGGCAGCCCCTTTGCCAACGATGTGCGGGCGACCAACGCCACGCGGCTCTACGAGGCGCTGTCCGGCGAGAGAGTGGAGGATTTTGCGGAAGCACGCGGGGCGATTGCCGGCGATCTGCCGGTGCCGGCGATGTCGATCTATTCGCGGGCCGACGGTGTCGTAAACTGGCGGACCTGTCTGCTCCGCCCCTCCGAGCGAGCCGAGAACATCGAGGTGCATCTGGCGAGCCATATCGGGCTCGGCGTGAACCCCGCGGTGCTGTGGGCCGTGGCGGACCGCCTGGCGCAACCGGAGGGAGAGTTCTGGCCATTTGACCGGGCAGGGCCGTTTGCCATTGCATATGCCCCGCCGGAGCGGGCAGTATCGGCCTGACGAGAAGTGCCGCGCAAGGCGCCCGTCACATTTTGCGGGAGGGGAATTATGGCTGACGGTAAGAAGCTGTCGTCGCTGGATGCATCGTTTCTCTATCTGGAAACGCCTGAGATGCCGATGCACGTCGGCAGTATGGCGATCTTTCGCCTGCCCGACGACTACAAGGGCGACTTCTTCGAAGACTTCAAGGCGATGATCGTCTCGCGCCTGCACATCGCGCCGATCCTCAAAGCGCGGCTGGAGAAGGCGCCGCTCGACATCGATCATCCCTCCTGGGTCGAGGACGATCAGTTCGATATCGATCGTCACATCTTCCGTGCCAGCCTGCCGCAGCCGCGCGACCGCGCCACGCTCGAGCGCATCGTCGGTTGGATGCATGCCAAGCTCCTGAACCGCGCCCGCCCGCTCTGGGAGTTCTACGTGTTCGAGGGCATGAAGGACAACGAGGTCGGTCTCTATTCCAAGATGCACCATGCTGCCATCGATGGCGGCGCCGGTGCCGCGCTGACCAACATGATCTACGACATCTCGCCGATCCCACGAAAGGTCGAGCCGCCGACGGGCGGAGCCAAGCCTGGGCAGGAACCGCGCGACATCGCCGCCAACCTGCTGGATTCCTATCAGCAGCTGTTCAGTCAGCCACTCGATGCTTCGCAAGCGGCAAAGAACCTGCAACTGCCGCGCACGGGCAAGAGCGACATCGGCTCGATTCTGTTCGACAATGCGATGTACCAGATCGAGAGCGCCGTTCGCTTCGCCGGCAACATCCCGACCGTGCTCAAGAGCGTGTCGGACGTGCTCGGCAAGGTCGCTGATCCCAAATCGCGCGAGAGCCTCGCCAGCATGGTGTCGCCGCCGACCATGCTCAACAAGACCATCTCGTCGGAGCGCAGCTTTGCCGGCGTGTCGATCCCGCTGTCGCGGGCGAAGGCGCTGGCCAAGCAGGCCGGCGGCAAGCTCAACGATGTGGTGCTGGCGCTCGCCTCCGGCGTGGTCCGCCGCTACCTCCTGCAATATGGCACGCTTCCGGCGAAATCCCTGACCGCCGCCGTGCCGATCTCGCTGCGCGAGGAAGGCAACACCGAGGCCAACAACCAGGTGTTCGGCATGATCTGTTCGATCGCGACCAACATCGCCGATCCCAAGGCGCGGCTGGAAGCGATCATCGCGCAATCGACCAAGTCCAAGGAGATGTCGCATCCCTTGCGCGCCTTGATGCCGCAGGTCTCCAACATCTCGATGCTGGGCGCGCCGATCATGGTGCAGATCCTGGCGCTGCTTTACAGTCGCTCGAATCTCCCCGACGTGCTGCCGCCGGCCGCCAACATCACCGTGTCCAACGTGCCCGGGCCGCGACAGACGCTCTATGCCGCGGGTGCCGAGCTATTGCACATCTTCCCGGTGTCGATCGCGACGCATGGGCAGGCGCTCAACATCACCGTGCAGAGCTATCGCGACCAACTCGATTTCGGCTTCATCGTCGGCGCCAACATCATTCCGCATGTGCAGGTGATGTGCGACATGCTGCTGGAGGAGTTTGCCGCACTGGAGGCCGCCTTTGCGCCGCCGGCGGCTGACGTCAAAGGCGCCGCGGAATAGGAAGTTCGCCATGATCGAGATGCCGCCGCTGAAGTTCGTGCAGACGAACGGAATCCGTATGGGCTATTACGAGGCCGGCCCGCAGAGCGACAAGCCGCCGATGGTGCTGTGCCATGGCTGGCCCGAGCTTGCCTTCTCCTGGCGCCACCAGATCAAGGCGCTGAGCGAATCCGGCATCCGCGTGATCGCGCCCGACCAGCGCGGCTATGGTGCGTCAGACCGGCCCGAGCCGGTTGAGGCCTACGACATCGAACACCTGACGGGTGACCTGGTCGGCCTGCTGGATCAACTGAAGATCGACAAGGCGATCTTCGTTGGTCACGATTGGGGTGGTTTCATCGTCTGGCAGATGCCGCTGCGGCACATCGATCGGGTGGCCGGCGTGGTCGGCATCAACACGCCACATACCAACCGGGCCTGGGCCGATCCGATCGAGCTGTTGCGCGCGCGCTTCGGCGAAAAGATGTACATCGTGCAATTCCAGGATCCCGCGCGCGAGCCGGACAGGATTTTCGGCAGCCGCGTCGAACAGACCTTCGATGCGTTCATGCGTAAGCCGGTGCCGCGCCCGGCCGACGCGCCGCCGGAGGAGGTGGTTGCCGGTGTCGGCGCTTCGCCGCGGCTCAATCTGGCATTTCCCCAGATGATTGCCGGTTATGACGCGAAGCATGATCCGCGTACGCCGATTTTGTCGCCGGAAGAGAAGAAAGTCTTCGTCGATACCTTCACCAGAACTGGCTTCACCGGCGGTATCAACTGGTACCGCAACATGTCGCGCAACTGGACGCGTGCCGAAGGGCTCGATCATACGGTCCGCGTGCCGTCGCTGATGATCATGGCCGAGAATGACGCGGTGTTGCCGCCGTCGTCCGCTGATGGCATGGAGAAGCTGATTCCCGACCTCGAGAAATATCTGGTGAAAGACAGCGGCCATTGGACGCAGCAGGAGAAGCCGGAAGAGGTCAGCGCCAAGCTGATCGAATGGCGTAGAAGGCGGTTTGGCTAGCTCGTCATTGCGAGCGAAGCGAAGCAATCCAGGAATGTGTCCACGGAGACACTCTGGATTGCTTCGTCGCAAGAGCTCCTCGCAATGACGAGGGTTACTGAGGGGGAAACGCTTTTAATGTCATCCAAGAACCGTCTGGACCCGATCCCGCAGCCGCCGACCAAGCCGGTGGTCGGCAACATGCTGTCGCTGGACTCGACGGCTCCGGTGCAGCACCTGACGCGGCTCGCCAAGGAGCTCGGACCGATCTTCTGGCTGGACATGATGGGTTCGCCGATCGTCATCGTCTCCGGCCACGATCTCGTCGACGAGCTGTCGGACGAGAAGCGCTTCGACAAGACGGTACGCGGTGCGCTGCGGCGCGTGCGTGCGGTCGGCGGTGACGGCCTGTTCACGGCCGATACCCGTGAGCCGAACTGGAGCAAGGCGCACAACATCCTGCTCCAGCCGTTCGGCAACCGCGCCATGCAGTCCTACCACCCGAGTATGGTCGACATCGCCGAGCAGCTCGTCCAGAAATGGGAGCGGCTCAACGCCGACGACGAGATCGACGTCGTCCATGACATGACCGCGCTGACGCTGGACACGATCGGCCTGTGCGGCTTCGACTACCGCTTCAATTCGTTCTACCGGCGCGACTACCACCCCTTCGTCGAGTCGCTGGTGCGCTCGCTCGAAACAATCATGATGACGCGCGGCCTGCCGTTTGAGCAGCTTTGGATGCAGAAGAGGCGCAAGACGCTCGCCGAAGACGTCGCCTTCATGAACAAAATGGTCGACGAGATCATCGCCGAGCGCCGCAAGAGCGCGGAGGGGATCGACGACAAAAAGGACATGCTGGCCGCGATGATGACCGGCGTCGACCGCTCGACCGGCGAGCAGCTCGACGACATCAACATCCGTTACCAGATCAACACGTTTCTGATTGCGGGCCATGAGACCACCAGCGGCCTGTTGTCCTACACGCTTTATGCGCTGCTCAAGCATCCGGACATTCTCAAGAAGGCCTATGACGAGGTCGACCGCGTCTTCGGTCCCGATGTCAATGCGAAGCCGACCTACCAGCAGGTGACGCAGCTCACCTACATCACCCAGATCCTCAAGGAGGCGTTGCGGCTGTGGCCGCCGGCACCGGCCTATGGCATCTCGCCGCTTGCGGACGAGACCATTGGCGGCGGCAAGTACAGGCTCAGAAAGGGCACGTTCGTCACCATCCTGGTAACGGCGCTGCATCGCGATCCCTCGGTTTGGGGCCCCAACCCGGATGCCTTCGATCCTGAGAACTTCAGCCGTGAGGCCGAAGCAAAGCGGCCGATCAATGCCTGGAAGCCGTTCGGCAACGGGCAGCGCGCCTGCATCGGCCGGGGCTTTGCCATGCACGAGGCGGCGCTGGCGCTCGGCATGATCCTGCAGCGCTTCAAGCTGATCGACCACCAGCGCTACCAGATGCATCTGAAGGAAACCCTGACCATGAAGCCGGAGGGCTTCAAGATCAAGGTGCGCCCACGCGCGGATCGCGAGCGCGGCGCCTATGGCGGGCCGATTGCGGCTGCATCCTCGGCGCCGAAGGCGCAGCGCAAGCCCACCGCGCGGCCCGGCCACAACACGCCGATGCTGGTGCTCTACGGCTCCAATCTCGGCACCGCCGAAGAGCTCGCGACGCGCATGGCGGACCTTGCTGAGATCAACGGTTTTGCCGTGCATCTCGGCGCGCTCGACGATTACGTCGGTAGATTGCCGCAGGAGGGCGGCGTGCTCATCATCTGCGCCTCCTACAATGGCGCGCCGCCCGATAATGCGACGCAGTTCGTCAAATGGCTCGGTGACGACCTGCCGAAGGATGCGTTCGCCGGCGTGCGCTACGCCGTGTTCGGTTGCGGCAACAGCGACTGGGCCGCAACCTATCAGTCGGTGCCGCGCTATATCGACGAGCAATTGTCGGCGCGTGGTGCGCGCGCGGTCTATCCGCGCGGCGAGGGCGATGCGCGCAGCGATCTCGACGGCCAGTTTCAGAAATGGTTCCCCGCGGCGGCGCAAGTCGCGACCAAGGAATTCGGCATCGACTGGAATTTCACCCGCACTGCGGAGGACGATCCGCTTTACGCGATCGAGCCCGTGGCGGTGACCGCCGTCAATGCCATCGTGGCCCAAGGCGGCGCGGTGGCGATGAAGGTGCTGGCCAATGACGAGCTGCAGAACAAGAGCGGGCCCAATCCGTCGGAGCGCTCGACGCGCCACATCGAGGTGCAGCTGCCGTCCAACATCAGTTATCGCGTCGGAGATCATTTGAGTGTGGTCCCGCGGAACGATCCGACGCTGGTGGACTCGGTCGCCCGCCGCTTCGGCTTCCTGCCGGCCGACCAGATCAGGCTTCAGGTCGCCGAAGGCCGGCGCGCGCAGTTGCCGGTCGGCGAGGCCGTGTCGGTCGGTCGCCTGCTCAGCGAATTCGTGGAGTTGCAGCAGGTGGCGACCCGCAAGCAGATCCAAATCATGGCCGAGCATACCCGCTGCCCGGTCACCAAGCCGAAGCTGCTAGGCTTCGTCGGCGAGGAGCCTGAAACGCTCGAGCGGTACCGCACCGAGATTTTGTCCAGGCACAGGTCGGTATTCAACCTGCTGCTCGAATATCCCGCCTGCGAATTGCCGTTTCACGCCTATCTGGAAATGCTCTCGCTACTGGCGCCGCGCTATTACTCGATCTCGTCGTCGCCCTCGGTCGACCCGGCGCGATGCAGCGTCACGGTCGGCGTGGTCGAGGGACCGGCCGCCTCCGGGCGCGGTGTCTACAAGGGCATCTGCTCGAACTATCTCGCCAACCGTCGCGCGGGCGATACGATCTACGCCACTGTGCGCGAGACCAAGGCGGGCTTCCGGCTGCCCGATGATCCATCCGTGCCGATCATCATGATCGGGCCTGGCACGGGACTCGCGCCGTTCCGCGGCTTCCTTCAGGAGCGCGCGGCGCGCAAGGCCAAGGGCGCCACGCTCGGTCCGGCCATGCTGTTCTTCGGCTGCCGGCATCCCGATCAGGATTTTCTCTATGCCGACGAGCTGAAAGCGTTGGCGGTGGGCGGCATCGCGGAGCTCTTCACCGCATTCTCGCGCGCGGACGGACCGAAGACCTATGTGCAGCATGTGCTCGCTGCGCAGAAGGACAAAGTCTGGCCGCTGATCGAGCAGGGCGCGATCATCTATATCTGCGGGGACGGCGGCAAGATGGAGCCCGATGTGAAGGCGGCGCTGGTCGCGATCCACCGCGAGAAGAGCGGCAGCGATGCCGCCGGGGGGGCGCGCTGGATCGAGGAGATGGGGACGAAGAACCGCTATGTTCTAGATGTCTGGGCGGGCGGGTAACCCAACCCGCGCTCTTGTAGCCCGCATGGAGCGCAGCGAAATCCGGGATCTGCCACAGAGGGAGCAATCCCGGAGTACGCTTCGCTCCATCCGGGCTACGAAGCGGCGAAGCAAATCGTGCTAAAGCTCCTCCATGATTCCCTGGGAAAAACTCGACACAGCCAAAATCCCCGGCTCCGACGAGGAGCTCCGCCTGATGCGGCGGGGCAAAGAGTTCTCCATCAAGCTCGGCAGCAACGAGCTGATGAACAGCCGTCTGTCGGGCTCGGAAGCGGCGCTGGCAACGCTCGCGGCGAAGCAGATCGAGAAGGTCGCAGATCCCATCGTCCTCATCGGCGGCCTCGGCATGGGTTTTACGCTGCGCGCGGCGCTCGCCGTGCTCGGACCTGAGGCGAAGATCATAGTCTCCGAACTCGTGCCGGCGGTGGTCGCCTGGGCGCGCGGCCCGATGGCGGAAGTTTTCGGCGACAGTCTCGACGATGACAGGGTGAGCATCCGAGAGACCGACGTCGGCGAAATCATCCGTGCGCAGCGGTCGCGCTTCGACGCCATTCTCCTCGACGTCGACAACGGACCCGAAGGGCTGACCCGGAAGGGCAATGACGCGCTCTACAGTGCGAGCGGGTTACAGGCGGCGAAGACGGCGCTGCGGCCGGGAGGCGTGCTGGCCGTCTGGTCGTCGGGACCAAATCCTGCATTTACCAGGCGCGTTCGGACCGCCGGCTTCGATGTGAACGAAATCAACGTCCGCGCGACTGGCAGAGGCGGTGGCGCGCGCCACGTGATCTGGGTCGCGCGGAAGAGCTATTAGGCGTCACGCCGCAAAGCTAAAACATCGTATTGCCGTTCGCCGGATTTTCGGGAATCTCCTGAACGACGTCCCAGTGTTCGACGATCTTGCCGTTTTCCAGCTTGAAGATATCGACGATGGCGCGGCCTCTGGTGCCGGGCTCGCGAACGGAGTGGACGTGCAGGATGACGTAGTCGCCATCCACGAAGCTGCGCTTGATCTCGCTGTGCGACTTTGGAAATCTTTCGCGGAGGAAGCCGATGAACTTCCGGAAGCCGTCCGGACCATCTGCCGCATTTGGATTGTGCTGCACATAGCGGTTGCCGACATAAGCGAGGGCTGCATCGGCGTCCTTCTGATTGAGGCCCTTTTCGTAGAAGGCAAGCACGGCGGTGCGATTGGCTTCTTCCTGCGCGCTGCCGGCCATCGCGGCCCCGTTGCCGAGAGATAGCATGAGAATGGAAGCGACGATCATTGCCGCCGATCGGACGGTGGGATGCATGTGAGCTCCAAGAGGCCGCAGCCTCTATCTTGCAATTGAGGGAGGCTTGTATAGCTTTCGCGCCGGCTTCCGTTAAGACAGTAACCGGCAGCTCACATGGTCACCGCGGAGAGACCATCCGCGTCGATCTAGGCGGCCTGCACCGTCGCGCCATACGCATGCTTCTCGATGGCGCCGATGATTTCGGGCCAGAAGCGCATCGGCAGCGCATGGCCCATGCCCTCGATCATCAACAGCTTCGCGTTCGCAATCGACGCGGCCGTGTCCTTGCCGCCTTCGGGATGGACGAGCGGATCGACGGTGCCGTGAATGACGAGCGTCGGGGTCTTCACGGCGTGCAGCCGCTGCTTGCGGCTGCCGGAGGCAAGCACGGCGCGCAGCTGGCGGCCGACGCCGGCCGGATTGAGCCCGCGCGCGAACACGCGCTCGGCGCGGTCAGGATCGAGCGCTTCCTCTTCCGGGAAAGACCCGGCGCGCAGCAGCTTCCAGGTCTGGCCGAAGCGGGCGACGAATTCTTCCTTGCTGCGCGGCGGCGGCGCCATCAGCATCGCCGCGGCCTCGCGTGTCGGCGGCGGTAGGCGCGGATTGCCAGTGGTCGACATGATCGAGGTCAGCGAGCGCACGCGCTGCGGAAACGACAGCGTCACCTCCTGCGCGATCATGCCGCCCATGGATGCCCCGACCAGATGCGCCGACTTGATGCCGAGCGCATCCATCAGGCCGACCGTGTCCCTGGCCATATCGATCAGCTTGTAGGTTGCGGCCACGGGAATCCTGAGGAAGCGCAGCTTCAGCAGCTCGAGCGGCGTCAGGCGCTTGCCGCCCGTGAGATGGCTCGACTTGCCGATGTCGCGATTGTCGAAACGGATCACGCGGAAGCCGCGCGCGGCGAGCTGCTCGCAGAACGCATCGTCCCAATGGATCATCTGCGCCCCGAGCCCCATGATCAGCAGCAACGGTTCGGCATTGTCGTTGCCGAAAATCTCGTAACAGATGTCGATGCCGTTGGCGCGGACGGTCAGGGGCGGCTGATGGGCGGTCACGGGTCCCTCCTGCTGATCGATGCTGTATCGCACGGTTTCGTTCCGCGAAGAAGCCGCGTGCGCGACGCCGCGCCCGCTGCTTGCCGGTTGACCGGCACCTCGCAACGGTGTGGTATGGCGGGAAAAGAAGGGTGCAAAGCCCTCTACATTGGGAGGACGCTGATGACCGACAAGATCACCGATCCGGTCGCCTTGTGGCAGAAGATGGTTGGCGAGATGGAGAAGGGTTTCAACTCCTTCGCGACTAAGGCGATGGAGACGCCCGAATTTTCGCAAGCCATGAACCGCGCCGGCGGAGTTGCTGCAGGTGCTCAGAAGCAATTCGGCGATCTCATGGAGAAATACCTGCTCTCCATGAACCTGCCGAGCCGCGAGCAGATGACCGGTATCGCAGAGCGGCTCCAGTCGATCGAGGGCCAACTCGGCGAGATCAAGTCGATGCTGAGCCAGATGTCGGCCAACTCGGGTGCGCAGCAGGTCGGCGCCGCTCCGCGACCGCCGCGTACGAAACGTCCGCCCTCCGAAGGCGGAGACCAAAAATGAACGCACCGACGGGACTTGATTTCGCTGCGATACCGGAGCGCATCCAGTCCGAAGTGCAGCGCGCTATCATGCGCAGCATCAAGGGCGTCGAATATTTCTCGACCTCGGGCCCGTCGCTCGGCTCGACGCCCAAGGACGTGCTGCATTCGCGCGGCACGATGAGCCTTTATCACTACCGTCCTATGTCGGACGAAATCTATCGCGTGCCGGTGCTGATCGTGATGGCGACGACCAACCGCGGCTACATCCTCGATCTCGTGCCCGGTCAGAGCTTCATTGAGTTCCTGCTCAGGCGTGGCTACGACGTCTACATGCTGGACTGGAGCGCGCCGCGGCCGGAGGAGAAGAGCCTGCGGATGGACGATTATGTCCTCGATTTCATCCCGGACTGCATCCGCCGCGTGCAAGCCGATTCCGGCGAGCTGGACGTTTCCGTCATCGGCTATTGCTTCGGTGGCGTGCTGTCCTTGCTCTACGGTTCGATCCACCAGGACGGGCCGATGAAGAACCTGATCTGCTTCACCACGCCGATCGACTTCCGCGAGATGAAGCTGTTCTCAAATTTCTCCGACCGTCGCTATTTTGACGTCGACCATCTCGTCGACAGCGTCGGCAACGTGCCGCCGGAGATGATCCTGTCCTCGTTCGAGATGCTGCGTCCGGCCTCGCGTGCGGTGAGCCAGATCCAGCTCTGGGAGAACATCTGGAACGACGAGTTCGTGAAGTCCTACCGCATGTTCGACCGCTGGGCGACCGACACGCTGCCGCTGGCCGGCGAGTACTTCCGCGCTATCACCAAGGACCTGATGTGGGACAACAAGCTGTTCAACGACACCATGTCGGTCGGCGGTCGTGCGGCCAAGCTCGAGAACATCAAGGTGCCGATCCTGCATGCGGTCGCCGAGCACGATCACATCGTGCCCTATGACGCCGCCAAGCACCTGATCGCCAAGATCGGCTCGGCGGATAAGGAAGAGGTGATGCTGAAGGGCGGTCACGTCTCGCTCGTCGCGGGCGCCAACGCCGTGAAACGGCTGTGGCCGAAACTGGATTCCTGGTTGGGAAAGAGATCGACATGAGCGAGCAGCGTTCCTATCCGCGCCACGTCAAGACCGACGCCGGCGATATTGAGATCCGTCTGATGTCGCCCGCGGACGAAGCCGCGGTGCTGGCCTTCGGCAAGGGCCTGCCGACCCATGATCTGTTGTTCCTGCCCCGCAACATCAGCGAGCCGAAGGTGCTGTCGGCCTGGGTCAAGGAGATCGAGCGGGGGGCGATCACCAGCCTGCTCGCGGTGCGAGAGGGCAGGGTCGTCGGCTGCGGCACGCTGGTGCGCGATCCACACTCCTGGTCGCCCCATGTCGGTGAGATCCGCATGGTGATTTCGCCCGAGGTCCGCGGCAAGGGCGTGGGCAAGGCGCTGTCGCAGGAGACCTTTGCCCTCGCGCTCGGGGCGGGGCTGGAAAAGCTCTCGGTTCAGATGACCGTTGATCAGCAGGCGGCGATTGCCCTGTTCGAGAGCCTCGGCTTCAAGGCCGAAGCGCTGCTGCGGGACCATGTCCGGGACGTCGATGGCAAGACCCACGATATCGTCGTGCTCGGGCACAACATCGCGCAGGTCCGGGCTCAGATGGAGGCCTATGGGCTGCCAAGCGCCGTCCAGCATTAGGAGCGCTGTCCAGCACTAAGTCCGGATCGGGCCAATCCTTGGGACCAATTGGCTAGAGAGGCACCATGATGCCTCTCGTTGGGGGTGTTCACGATTTCGTGATATTGCACTGCAATAAGAATATTGCAATGCACAACTAACTCTGCCATATAAGCCGTGCCCCGGGCCAATGTGGACGGGGTGAGCCCATAGCTCAGACCAATGAGGATGGAGAGAACCCCATGACCACTGAAAATACCGCTTTCGAGGGCTTCAAGGACGCTTTCAAGAACATCCAGAACCTGGAAGTTCCCGAGGCCGCCCGCGAATTCGTCAAGAAGACTGCCAACACCGCCAAGGACCGTGCCGCCGAGGTGTTCGCTGGCTCCGAGCGCGTGACCGCCGCCGTCGAGAGCGCGGTGACCGAGTCCGTCACTGAAGCCGGCAAGATCAGCCGCAACATCCAGCAGGCGATCTATGAGGATGCCGAGGCGTTCTTCTCGGGTATCGACAAGCTCGCGTCCGCCAAGTCGATCAGCGAGGCCGTCGAGATCCAGTCGAGCCTGCTCCGCGCCCGTGGTGAAGTGTTCGTCTCGCGTGCCAAGGCGACCGCCGACTATCTCGGCAAGCTCGCCGCCAACGGTGCGAAGTCCGCTCAGGACAATTTCGCCAAGGTCTACAGCAAGACCGCCTGATCGGGCGCCTGAGTACAAACTGAAATTTGAGGCCCGCTTCGGCGGGCCTTTGTTTTTCGACCTCCTCCTCCGTCGTCATTCCGGGTTCGATGCTTCGCATCGTCCCGGAATGACGTAATCTCCAATTCACGATGGATGCCCCAGTCACCTTTTCCTTCGACACTCCCGGCGATGCCGAACGCGCGGCTGAGTTACGGCGCGTGAAAGCGCTGGCGACGCTGGTGCTGGCCTCGACGCTGGCGCTGTTCGTCGTCGCGAAATGGCTGCTGCCGGTGCATCCCGTGTTCGGCTTTATCGCGGCCTTCGCGGAAGCCGCGACCATCGGCGGGCTCGCCGACTGGTACGCCGTGGTCGCGCTGTTCAAGCGGCCGCTGGGCCTGCCGATCCCGCACACCGCGATCATCCAGAGCAATCAGGCCCGCATTGCCGACAAACTCGGCGAATTCATCCAGGTGCATTTCCTCGAGGCCGGTCCCGTCGAGGCCAAGCTGAAGGAGATCGATTTCGGCTTCTTCGTTGCCGACTGGCTGCGCGACCGCAAGCGCAGTGACGACCTCGCGCGCTTCGCGCTGCGCCTCCTGCCTGAGGCCGTCTCCGCGACCGAGACCTCGGGGCTGATGACGTTCATCATCCGCCGCCTGTCCTCGCAGCTCCAGGCGATCGACCTTGCGCCACTTGCGGCCGGCACTTTGCGCGGCTTCGTCGCGGAAGGCCGGCACCAGATCCTGTTCGACGATCTCTTGCGCGTGATGCACGAGACGTTGAATCAGAAAGAGACGATGGCGATGATCCGCGAGAAGGTGCGCGCGGAGTTGCCGACCCTGCTGCGGCTCTATCGCGCCGACAAGTTTCTGGTGAACAAGATCGTGGCTTCCGCCACTGCCTTCTTCAATGAGGTGCGCAGCGATCCCAAGCATCCGTTCCGCGGCGAGTTCGACCGCATGGTGCTGAGTTTCGTCGACCGGCTCGGCACCGATCAAGCCTATATCGACCGCATCGCCGGGCTGAAGCGGGATCTGCTCGCGCGTCCCGAGCTTGCCGATCTCGCCCGCACCGTCTGGGCCAACACGCGCTCCTTCATCGAGCGCAGTGCGAGCGGTGAGACGCAGGTGTTGCAGCATCATCTCGCCGGCATGTTCGTTGCGGCGGGCGAGGCGCTCGCCGGCGATGCCGAGCTGCGCGGCGAGATCAACAAGGGCTTGGTGACCGTGCTGCGCAGCTTCGTCGCCGACCAGAAGAGCGGCGTGTCCACCTTCATCTCCGACCAGGTCAAGGCGTGGAATATGACGCAGCTGATCTCGCTGATCGAAATCAACATCGGCCGCGACCTGCAATACATCCGGTTCAATGGTTCGCTGATCGGTGGGCTGGCAGGCCTTGCGCTTTACTCCGTAGAATTCCTGCTTCGATTGTTGTGACTTTTGCGTCACGGCCGTTAGCATTAACGCGCGGGCCTATTGTCGCCTCACGTCTCTCCCGCTTGAATGTCGGGAACCGGCCACTTAGCTGATTCATGTTGCGCTGCGGAACGTTCCACAAGCCGGCGTATTGGAATTCGTGCCCATTTGCCGGCATCGCGACCGGCGGCCTTCGTCCTAGGGGAAACATTGATGACCGCTACTGCCCAGACGCTGCGTCCGCCGTCCCGAGCCCTGATGTTTCTGGAGGGGCGCGCGATCCACGAGTTCGGCGCATTTCTCGGCGCGCTGCCGCTGCTGAGCCTTGCGCCGCGCGGCGATGGACATCCGGTGCTGGTGCTGCCCGGCCTCGTGGCTTCCGATGCGTCCACGCGCGCGCTGCGCGCGTTTCTGACCAGCAAGGGCTATGCGGTGAGCGGCTGGCGTCAGGGCCGCAATTACGGCCTGCGTCCGGGCGTTCAGCACGCGATGGTCGATCTGGTCCAGGAGCTCAGCGACAAGCATGGCCGCAAGATCAGCCTGGTCGGCTGGAGCCTCGGCGGGCTCTATGCGCGCCAGCTCGCCAAGATGATGCCGGAGCGCGTGCGCCAGGTGATCACGCTTGGCAGCCCCTTCGCCGGCGATCCGCGCTCGACCAACGCATGGCGGGTCTATGAATGGGCGAGCGGCCGCAAGGCCGACGAGGTCGATCCACGCTTCGGCGGCGAGCTCGCGGTGCCGCCACCGGTGCCGACCACCGCCATCTTCAGCCGCACCGACGGCATCTGTGCCTGGCAGGGCTGCATGGAAAAGACCGGCGCGCAGACCGAGAGCATCGAAGTCGAGAGCAGCCATTGCGGCATGGGTCATCATCCCGCCGTGGTTTATGCGGTCGCCGATCGCCTCGCACAGAAGGAAGGCCAGTGGCGCCCCTTCGACCGCAGCGGGTGGCGCAGCCTCGCCTATCCCGATCCGCACAGGTAGCTTCTTCGCCTCTCCCCGCGCCGCGGGGAGATGGAGAACTGGCGCGCCTCGCGCGGCATTGTCGCAGCCGCACCAAACGCGCTATGCCTCGCGCATGGCGCATCCGCTCTCCCGCATCATCGACCAGCTCAAGCGCGAGCCGTCGCGCACCGGCTCCATCGTCATCTCCGTTTTCGGCGATGCCATCGTGCCGCGCGGCGGCTCCGTGTGGCTCGGCACGCTCTTGGAATTCTTCGAAGGCCTGGACATCGATAGCGGCGTCGTCCGCACAGCGATGTCGCGCCTCGCGGCCGACGGCTGGCTGACGCGCGAAAAGGTCGGCCGCAACAGTTTTTATCGCTTGGCCGACAAGGGCCGGCAGACGTTTGAAGCGGCCACGCGCCACATCTACGATCCGCCGCCGTCCGACTGGACCGGGCGCTTCGAGCTGCTGCTGATCGGCAATGGCGAAGACCGCGACGCCTCGCGGGAAGCACTGCGCAATGCCGGCTTCGGCAGTCCGCTGCCGGGTGTGTGGGTCGCACCGTCGGGCGTGCCGGTGCCGGAGGAGGCTGGGGGCGCCATCCGTCTCGAAGTCTCGGCGGAGGATGACAGCGGACGTCGCCTGCTCAGCGCGAGCTGGCCGCTCGATCGTACCGCGGATGCCTACCTGAAATTCATGAAGACGTTCGAACCGCTGCGCGCCGCGATCGCGCGGGGTACGGCTTTGTCCGAGGCCGACGCTTTCACTGCACGGATCCTGCTGATCCACTACTACCGCCGCGTCGTGCTGCGCGACCCGCTGTTGCCCGAAGGCCTGCTACCGCCGGATTGGCCCGGCCGGGCGGCCCGCGAACTCTGCGGCGAGATTTATCGCGCGCTCCTCGTTCCATCGGAACAATGGCTCGACGGCCATGGAACTAATGAGAGGGGGCCATTGCCACCCGCGCGAAAGCTGCTGGAACGGAGGTTCGGCACCTGATCTATATGTTACAGAAATATCTTGCATGAACTAATTTCTGTTATATATTGTCTCCCAATAAATCGGGAGGATGCGCATGTATACCCAGGCGCTGAACACGGCCGAGACCGACGATCGCGGTCTGGAGGACGCAGGCAAAGCTGCGCAGTTCCAGGCCCGCATAGATGCCGAGGAGCGCATCGAGCCGAACGACTGGATGCCGGCGGCCTATCGCAAGACGCTCACCCGCCAGATCTCCCAGCACGCGCATTCCGAAATCGTGGGCATGCTGCCCGAAGGCAATTGGATCACCCGCGCGCCGACGCTGCGCCGCAAAGCGGCGCTGCTCGCCAAGGTGCAGGACGAGTGTGGGCACGGGCTCTATCTCTACGCGGCCGCCGAGACGCTCGGCACCTCGCGCGAGGAGCTCGTTGACGCCATGCTCGCGGGGAAAGCCAAATATTCTTCGATCTTCAATTATCCGACGCTGACCTGGGCCGACATCGGTACAATCGGCTGGCTGGTTGACGGCGCCGCGATCATGAACCAGATCCCACTGTGCCGTTGCTCTTACGGCCCCTATGCGCGCGCCATGATCCGCGTTTGCAAGGAGGAGTCGTTCCACCAGCGCCAGGGCTACGAGATCATGCTGACGCTGTGTCGCGGATCGGACGAGCAGAAGGCGATGGCGCAGGATGCGCTGAATCGCTGGTGGTGGCCGGTGCTGATGATGTTCGGCCCGCCCGATGCCACGAGCCAGCACAGCGACACCTCGACCAAGTGGAAGATCAAGCGCTTCTCCAATGACGAGCTGCGCCAGAAATTCGTCGATGCCACCGTGCCGCAGGCACAGTATCTCGGTCTCAGCATTCCCGACCCCGGCATGATTCAGGATGCGGACGGGCACTGGCGCTACAGCGAGATCGACTGGACCGAGTTCAAGCAGGTGCTCGCCGGCAACGGCCCGTGCAATCGCGACCGCATGGCCGCGCGCCGCAAGGCGCATGAGGAGGGTGCCTGGGTGCGCGAGGCGGCCGCCAGCTATGCCGCCAAGCGCGCCCAGCGTCAGACCGCGCAAGCCGCGGAATAGGGAGACTACGATGGCCACGCCGAACACGCCGCTGTGGGAAGTCTTCATTCGCAGCCGCAACGGGCTCGCGCACAAGCATGTGGGATCGCTGCATGCGAGCGACGCGACGATGGCGCTGCAGGCTGCCCGCGATATCTACACCCGTCGCGGCGAGGGCCTGTCGATCTGGGTCGTGCCGTCCACCGCCATCACCGCGAGCGATCCGGCCGAGAAGGGCATGATGTTCGAGCCGGCGGAGTCCAAGATCTACCGGCATCCGACGTTTTACGAAGTGCCCGAAGAAGTGGGGCACATGTGATGGCGGTCGCCAACATCCAGGTCTCCGAAACGCCACTGGTGCTCTACGCGCTGCGCCGCGCCGACGACGCGCTGATCCTCGGCCACCGGCTATCGGAATGGTGCGGACACGCGCCGATGCTGGAAGAGGACATGGCGCTCTCGAACATCGCGCTCGACCTCATCGGCCAGGCCCGCGAGCTCTACAGCTACGCGGCCAAGGCGGAGGGCAAGGACAACGACGAGGACAAGCTCGCCTATTTGCGCGACGTGCGGCAGTACCGGAACCTGCTGCTGGTCGAGCAGCCCAACGGAGACTTTGCCCAGACGCTGGTGCGGCAATTCTTCTACTCGGCCTTCGCCGACC
This sequence comes from Bradyrhizobium sp. LMG 9283, assembly GCF_045571415.1. Classification (NCBI taxonomy): domain Bacteria; kingdom Pseudomonadati; phylum Pseudomonadota; class Alphaproteobacteria; order Hyphomicrobiales; family Nitrobacteraceae; genus Bradyrhizobium; species Bradyrhizobium sp. LMG 9283. The sequence goes on along the minus strand of NZ_CP120691.1, from coordinate 6,154,310 downwards.
TCTACTGGCGCACGATGATGAATTCGCGCGATGCGACGCTGGCGGCGATTGCCGCGAAATCGGAGAAGGAGAGCGCCTACCATCTGCGCCATGCCTCGGAGTGGATCATCCGGCTCGGCGACGGCACGGCCGAGAGCCGCGCCCGCGCGCAAGCTGCGATCGATCGCCTCTGGGCCTTCACCGGCGAGATGTTCGCTGTCGACGACAGCGAGCGCAGCCTGATCGATGCCGGCATCGCCGTCGATCCCGCGACCATGCGCGGTCGCTGGTTGAAGACGCTGTCCGATGTCGCCATTGAGGCCACGCTTGCACTGCCGCAGAACGACTGGATGCAGCAAGGCGGCCGCTCCGGCCGCCACAGTGAGCATCTCGGCCATCTTTTGTCCGAGCTGCAATCAATGCAACGCACCTTCCCGGGGCTGACATGGTGACGGTGCTCGACCGCGACAGCGAGTTGCGCCAGCGCGCCTGGGATGCCGTCGCGAGCGTGGTCGATCCCGAAATCCCGGTGTTGACCATCGCCGATCTCGGCGTGCTGCGTGATGTCGTTCTCGACGGCGACCACGTGGAGGTCGCGATCACGCCGACCTATTCGGGTTGCCCGGCGATGAACATGATCGCGCTCGAAATCGAGGTTGCGCTGGAGCGCGCCGGCTTCCATCAGCCAAAGGTGCGTACCGTGTTGTCCCCGGCCTGGACCACGGACTGGATGAGCGAGGAGGGGCGCGAGAAGCTGCGGGCGTACGGCATCGCGCCGCCGCAGGCCTCGAGCTCGCGCCGTGCTCTGTTCGGCGAACAGCGTGTCGCCTGCCCGCAATGCGGCTCGGACAGGACCGAGCTGCTGTCCGAGTTCGGCTCGACCTCCTGCAAGGCGCTGTGGCGCTGCATGTCCTGCCGCGAACCGTTTGATTATTTCAAGTGTCATTGACCATGTCAGCAGCCGCACCGCGTTTCCACCGCCTGACCGTCAACGACCTCCGCCGCGAGGCGTCCGACGCCGTCTCGATGTCGTTTGCCATTCCCGGCGAGCTCGCCGGCGACTACGCGTTCACGCCCGGACAGTACCTCACGCTTCGCACCACGCTCGACGGCGAAGAAGTGCGCCGCTCCTATTCGATCTGCTCTGGCCCTGATGACGGCGAGATCCGGATCGCCGTGAAGAAGGTCGATGGCGGCGCGTTTTCGAGCTGGGCGGCGGACGAGCTGAAATGCGGCGATGAGCTCGACGTGATGACGCCGACCGGGCGTTTTGGTGTGGTTCCGCCGGCAGATCGCGCGCGCATCCATGTCGGCTTCGCCGCCGGCTCGGGCATCACGCCGATCCTGTCGATCGTGAAGGGCGTGCTCGCGCGCGAGCCGGACAGCCGCTTCTTCCTGTTCTACGGCAACCGCACGACCGATAACATCATGTTCCTCGAAGCGCTCGAGGAGCTGAAGGATCGGTTCATCGATCGTCTTTCGATCTTTCACGTCATCTCCGGCGAGGAGCAGGACATCCCGATCCTGCATGGCCGGCTCGACGGCGACAAGGTGCGGGTGCTGCTCCGCTCGCTGGTACCGGCGGGAAGCGTCGACCACGTTTTCATCTGCGGTCCTTCAGGCATGAGCGAGGAAATCGAGGCGACCTGCCGCGATCTCAACATCGCGGACGATCGCATCCATGTCGAGCGCTTCGTCTCCGAATTCGGCGGCAGGCCGCGGCCGAAGAAGGCCGTTGCGCCCGACGCGCCGCCGAAGGCGATCGCCTCGCTGATCATCGACGGCAAGCGCCGCGACGTGCCGGTCGCCGCGGACGAGGCGATCCTCGATGCCGCGCTGCGCGCCGGGGTCGATCTGCCCTTCGCCTGCAAGGGCGGGATGTGCTCGACCTGCCGCGCCAAGCTGGTCGAGGGCGAGGCGCCGATGGACATCAACTATTCGCTGGAACCGTGGGAGCTCAAAGCCGGCTTCGTCCTGACTTGCCAGGCCAAGCCATCGTCCGAGCGGGTCGTGGTCGATTATGACCATGTCTGATCGGGCAGATCAGACCCAACGAATGCAAATGCATCGCAGTTATTTGACAGCTTGCGCCAACCAGCAGAACATCATGAGCAAGCATCTGGCCGGGAGAAGCGCGTGAACATCAAAGCCGCCCTGTCGCCTGAGGATATTTCCCGCGCCTGCGCCGAGGCGATGTGGGCTGAGGACGATGCTTCCAAAGGTCTCGGAATGGAGATCGTCGAGATCGGCCCGGGCTTTGCGACGCTCGCCATGACGGTGCGGCCGGACATGGTCAACGGCCAGCGCATCGCCCATGGCGGCTTCATCTTCACGCTGGCCGATTCCGCCTTCGCGTTCGCCTGCAATTCGCACAATGAGCGCGTGGTGGCGGCGCAGGGGCAGATCACCTTCATCAAGCCCGGCAGGCTCGGCGACCGCCTCATTGCGAAGGCGCGGGAGATCACCCGCGGCGGCCGCTCCGGCATCTACGACGTGCGTGTCACCGTGGGCGACACCGTTATCGCGGAATTCCGCGGGCATTCGCGTGTCATTCCGGGCACGTGGCTACCGGCGCAAGATCAATAAGACCAAAGAAGAAAAGAACAACCAATGAGGGGAAACGAGGATGGCTCTGACGAGGCTCAAGGAAGGTGCCAGTACCTATAGCGCCGAGATGGACGTGCAGGAGCGCGCCTCCCGCGACGAGATCATGGCGTTGCAGACGCAGCGGCTGGCCTGGTCGCTGAAGCACGCCTACGACAATGTCGCGCATTACCGCAAGGCCTTCGACGAGGCCGGCGTGCATCCGTCCGACTTTCGCGAGCTCTCCGACCTTGCCAAGTTTCCATTCACGGTGAAGACGGACCTGCGTGACAACTATCCCTTCAATATGTTCGCCGTGCCGCGCGAAAAGCTGGTGCGTATTCACGCCTCATCCGGCACGACGGGCAAGCCGATCGTGGTCGGCTACACCCAGCGCGACATCGACACCTGGTCCGAGGTGATGGCGCGCTCGATCCGAGCCGCCGGCGGCCGCACCGGCATGATCATCCACAACGCCTATGGCTATGGCCTCTTCACCGGCGGGTTAGGGGTGCACTACGGCGCGGAAAAGCTCGGCTGCACGGTGGTGCCGATCTCCGGCGGCATGACCGAGCGGCAAGTGCAGCTCATCAACGATTTCCGGCCCGACATCATCACGGTGACGCCGAGCTACATGCTGGCGATCCTCGACGAGTTCAAACGCCAGAAGCTCGATCCCCGCCAGTGCTCGCTCAAGATCGGCATCTTCGGCGCCGAGCCCTGGACCAACGCAATGCGCTCCGAGATCGAGGACGCCTTCGACATGGATGCGACCGACATCTACGGCCTGTCCGAGGTGATCGGTCCTGGCGTCGCGCAGGAGTGCATCGAGACCAAGGACGGCTTGCACATCTGGGAGGATCATTTCTATCCCGAGGTGATCAATCCCGAGACGGGTGCGGTGCTGCCAGATGGCGAGAAGGGTGAGCTGGTCTTCACCTCGCTCACCAAGGAAGCCTTTCCAGTGATCCGCTATCGCACCCGCGACCTGACGCGGCTGCTGCCGGGCACGGCGCGACCGGGCATGCGGCGGATGGAGAAGGTGACGGGGCGCTCCGACGATATGATCATCCTGCGCGGCGTCAACCTGTTCCCGACCCAGATCGAGGAAGTGCTGCTCGCGACCGACTGGTGCGGCGGCCACTTCATCCTCGAGCTCACCCGGGAAGGCCGCATGGACGAGCTCACCATCATCGCCGAGGCGCGGCCCGAAAGCTGGGACGGTCGCGGGCTCGTCGATCATGCGGACCGGATCTCGACCCACATCAAGAACACGATTGGCGTCAGTTCGAGGGTTCAGGTGGTCGCGCCGGCCACGCTGGAGCGCTCGCTTGGCAAGGCCAAACGCGTCTACGACAAGCGGCCCAAGGACTGACTTGACGGATTGACTTGACCGGCTCCAAAGGCGACAAGGCCCGCGAGAAATCGCGGGTCTTTTCATGTCGCCAGCCGATGCCAAAACCGTCGAAGCGCGCTGTGTGCGCCTCAACGCCAAAGCTGAAAACGCCGCTGCGCTTGCACCTAGAATCGAGCGCCAGATGCTTGCGCGCGGCTCGAACGATCTCTTGATCGAGGTGAAGGCCGCCGCCGTCAATCCGTCCGACGTCAAGGCTGCGACCGGGCTGATGCCCTATGCCGTGTTCCCTCGGACTCCCGGCCGCGACTACGCCGGCGTTGTGATCGACGGGCCCGCCGGAATGGTCGGCCGCGAGGTGTTCGGCTCCTCCGGTGATCTCGGCATCCGCCGTGACGGCACCCACGCAACCCATCTCGTCGTCGAAGCCGACGCGGTGGTGGAGAAGCCCAAAATGGTGTCGTGGGAGGAAGCGGCCGGCATCGGCGTGCCCTTCGTCACCGGGATGGAAGGCTTTCGCCGCGCCGGCGTGCCGAAGAGCGGCGAGACCGTCCTGGTATTCGGCGTCAACGGCAAGGTCGGCCAGGCTGCGGTGCAGATCGCGACCTGGCAGGGTGCGCGCGTCATTGGGGTGGTGCGCAAGGCGGAAGCTTATGAGGGCCACGCCAATGCGCCCATCGAGGTGATCGACGCCTCGGCCACCGACGTTGCCACGCGGGTGCGTGAATTGACCGGTGGCAAAGGGGCCGACATCGTCTTCAACACGGTCGGCGATCCCTATTTCCAGGCCGCGCACAAGTCGCTCGCCCTGCGCGGCCGCCAGATCCTGATCGCCGCGATCGACCGCATCGTGCAGTTCAACATCCTCGAATTCTACCGGGGACAGCACACTTATGTCGGCATCGATACGCTCGGCCTGTCTTCCGCCGCGACAGGCGCGGTGCTGCGCGATCTCGGTCCGGGCTTTGCGAGCGGGCACCTGAAACCGTTCCCGATCAAGGCGAATGCGATCTATCCGTTGGAGGGCGCGAAGGAAGCGTATGTTGCGGTCGCCGGCTCGTCGCGTGACCGCGTGATCCTGAAGCCGTAACACACCGTCATTGCGAGCGCAGCGAAGCAATCCAGAAATGCATCCGCGGAGACAGACTGGATTTGCTTCGCTGCGCTCGCAATGACGGAGAATGGCGAGAGTTCTGAGAACAACCGATGGAATCCACGCAACTCGTCATCCTCGCAGGCCTCGTCATCGGCCTCATCTATGGCGCAGTCGGCCTGCTCAGCGGCTTCTGCCTGATGAGCAGCATGCGCGGATGGCTGGTGGAGGGGGACGGGCGGCTGGTGCGAACTTATGCACTGGCAATCGCTGTTGCGATCGCCGCCAGCCAGCTCCTCGCTGGCAGCGGCATGGTCGATCTTGGCAAGTCGATCTACCTGCAACCAGCCTTCTCGGTGCCGGTGCTGTTCCTCGGCGGCCTCCTCTTCGGTTACGGCATGGTGCTGTCGAATGGCTGCGGCTCGCGCGCCCTGGTGCTGCTCGGGCGCGGCAATCTCCGCTCGTTCCTCGTCGTGGTCGTGCTGGCCATCGCTGCGCAGATGACGCTCAAGGGCCTGATCGCACCGGCGCGCATTGCGCTGGTCCAGGCGTCGCAAACCACGGTCAACGCGAATTCGCTGCCCTCGCTGCTCGCGACGCCAGGCGTCACGGAGGCGTCTGCGCGCGCACTGGCAGCCGTCGTAATCGTCGCCGCGTTGATCCTGTTCGCCATCGCGCATCCCGCGTTCCGCCGCTCGCCCGGCCAGATCGCCGCGGGCATCATCGTCGGTCTCCTCGTCGCCGGCGGCTGGTACGTCACCGGCTATCTCGGCGCCGACGACTTCAACCCCGTCCCCGTGACCTCGCTCACCTTCATCGCGCCGATCGCTGACGCCCTGCAATACGCCATGCTCTCGACCGGCCTGACGCTGAATTTTGGCATTGCGACGGTGGCCGGTGTCTTCGCCGGCAGTCTGGTGACGGCACTCGCGACAGGCCGCTTCAAGCTCGAAGGCTATTCATCGCCGCGTCACATGCTGCGCTCAGGCACCGGTGCCGCGCTGATGGGCATTGGCGGCGTGATGGCGTTCGGCTGCTCGATCGGGCAGGGGCTCACGGGCATTTCGACGCTCGCGCTGGGTTCGTTCGTCGCGGTCGCCGGCATCCTGCTCGGCACAGCAGCTGGTCTGCGCGGCGTTCTGCGGGTTCAGCCTCTTGCGGTGGCCTGACCGCGCAGCAGCCGGTTGCCCAGCGTCGCAAGGCCGATGCCGGAGACGATCAGCGCGGCCGCGATCGCAAGGCTCATGTCGATGGGTTCGCCCAGAAGGATCGCAGCGCTGGCGATGCCGACGAGCGGTGTCCCGGTGGTGCCGAGCGACGTCGTCAGGGCCGAGATGCTCTTGTTGACCATCGACATCGCCCAATAAGCCAGGACTGTTCCGACCAAACCCGAATAGAGAAACAACAATACGAGCCTCCACGACCACTTCACATGCGGGAGGCCATCCACGGCTGTCGCGCCGACCGAAAGCACGATCGTTGCCACGAGCACCTGCCAGAGCAAAAGCTGGAGCGGAGATCCGATCCAGCGATGCGCGCGGATATAGATGATGTTCGCAGCCCAAGAGACCGCGGCCAGGATGACCATGCCGGCGCCGAGCAGCACGTTGGTGTTGGTCCAGTCGATCGAGAATGGATTCAGGATGACGGCAAGGCCGATCAGCCCGAGCAGAGCGCCGGCGAGCTTTGGCGCGGTCAGCGTGTCCTTGCCGAACAGGGGCGCGCGAGTGCGACCCAGAGCGGCGTGGTGTAGCCGAGCACGATGCCCTTGCTTGCGGGCAGGAAGCGAAGGCCGCTGGCAACCAGGATCGAGAACAGCGTCATATGCAACAGCGCCACGCTCAGGATCACGGGAATGTCGCGCCGCTCCGGGATCACGAGATTGTTGCTCAGTCCGAGCAGCACGAACAATCCAGCCAGCGCGATCCAACTCCGGATCGCCGCGCTCCACAGCGGCGGCACGAACTGCACGAGCTGCTTGGTCACCGACCAGTTCACGCCCCAGGCCAGCACCACGATGAGGAACAGGCCGATGGCCGCACGGGGTGACAGGGCGTTCATGTCGCAGGTCCTTGAAGCAGTCCGAACCGCCGGATAGCATCCTGACTGGCATCTGAAAAAGTGCCAGATTGGAGAGGAAGAGAGTGCCAGTATCCGACACGACGATCTCCGCGTTGATCGAGCTGAAGCGGACCGATGCCGAGGGGCTTGTGGCGCAACTGACGAGCCAGCTGCGAGGCCTGATCGCGGCCGGCCGCCTCGGCAAAGGCCGCATGCTGCCGTCGAGCCGACGGCTTGCGAGCGATCTCGGCGTCTCGCGCAACACTGTCACATACGCGTTCGAGCAGCTCGCGGCCGAGGGATATGTCGCAGCGTCTCATGGCCGCCGTCCCGTGGTCATGATCGACGGCCACGAACGCATCGAACGGGGCGCCGTCGCAGCGGGCGAACGCGTCGGCAAACTGCGGCTCTCGCCTTGGGCTACGAAGCTTCAGCAGGCCGGCTGGCCGATGTCTTATCGGGGGCAGCTCAAACCGCTGCGCCCGGGGCTGGGCGATTTCAGGGAGTTTCCGAACGAGGTCTGGGCACGCTGCCTGCGCCGCAGCGCCATGCATGCAGGCAGGCGCGAGCTCGGACCGGTCAACCGGCTGCGCCTACGAGAAGCGCTGGCGCATTATCTCGCGACGAGCAGGGACGTTCGCGCCACGGCGGGCCAGATCATGATTCTGCCGAGTGCGCAGGCCGCGCTGACCTTGATTGCGGCCACACTCATTTCGCCGGGAGATAATGTCTGGGTCGAGGATCCCGGCTATCCCGGCGCGGCGGCTGCCTTCCAGGCGTCTGGCGCGCGCCTGACCGGCATCAGGCTGGACGAACAGGGCATGCAGCAAATGCCAGGCCTTGGAGCTCCCAGGCTGATCTTCATGACGCCGACGCATCAGCATCCGACCGGCCGGTTGATGTCGCTGGCCCGCCGCACCGAGTTTCTCGCGGCAAGCCGGCCCGGCAGGACCTGGATCGTCGAGGACGATTACGACGGCGAATTCCATTACGACAGCCGGCCGGTGCCGGCCTTGCAGGGGTTAGATGCCCATGGCCGCGTGTTCTATGTCGGCACATTCTCGAAGGCGATGAGGTCGGACATCCGGCTCGGCTATCTGGTCGCGCCGGCGGCGCTGGTCAGTACCTTGGAGATCGCGCAGCAGCACATGGGGCTGATCGCTGCCAGCCACGTCCAGGAGGCGCTGGCCGAATTCATCGACGATGGGCACTTTCTCGCGCATCTGCGCCGGATGCGCCGGCTTTATCACGCGCGTCGCGATCACCTCGTCGAGGAGCTGCAGCGGCATCTCGGTGGCATGCTCTCGGTCGAGGTGCCCCCCGGCGGTATCCAGCTCGTCGCCCGCCTCAAGCGCGGTCGGGCCGATCAGGCTGCGGTCAGGCGACTGGTCGCTGCGGGCGTCGAAACGCGAGCTCTGTCCAGCCTTGCGCTCGGCCGCCCCAGCGATCACGGCCTGCTGCTCGGCTTTGCGGCCTGGCGCGAGAGCGAGATCAGCGCGGCCGTGCGGACGATGGCCTCGTGCTTCTAGCGATTGCGCGCTAGTCCGCGGCCTTCGTCACGATGCGGATTTCCGAGGTCAGCGTGCGGTGCACCGGGCACTTATCGGCGATCTCCATCAGCTTCTTGCGCTGCTCGGCATCGAGCGCGCCGTCCATCGCGATGTCGCGCTCGATCTGGTCGAGCATGCCCTCGCGTGTCTCGCACTCCGCACAATCCTTGGCATAGATCTTCGAATGCTTCAGCGTAACCGTGACGCGGTCGAGCGGCAGCGATTTGCGGTCCGCATAAAGGCGCATGGTCATGGACGTGCAGGCGCCCAAGCCCGCAAGCAGGAAATCATAGGGGCCGGGGCCGGCATCCTCGCCGTCGGCCGCGACCGGCTCGTCCGCCACCAGATGATGCGGGCCGACGGTGATGATCTGGTTGAATTTGCTCTTGCGGGTCTCCTGCACCACGACCTGGCGCGGCGCCTTGGGGAGATCCACCACCTTCGCGGGCTTTGCGGTGTCGATGTAGCGGCTGGCCCAGGCGGCGATCACGTCGGCCGCATAGAGGGCGTCAGTGGGCTTGGTCAGCAGATGATCGGCATGATCTAGCGAGACGAAGCTCTTGGGATGCCTGGCTGCAACGAAGATCTTCGTCGCATTATCGATACCGACGGTGTCGTCGACTGGCGAGTGCATCACCAGCAGCGCCTTGTGCAGGCCGGTGACGTCCTTCATCAGCTCGTGCTCGACGATGTCGTCGAGAAATTCACGCCTGATCCGGAACGGGCGGCCCGCAAGCGAAACTTCCACCTCGCCCTGCGTGCGGATGTTGTCGATATGCTCTTTGAACAGATCGGTGACGTGGGCGGGATCGGAGGGCGCCGCAATGGTCGCGACCGCCTTGGCTTCGGGGATTCGTCCTGCTGCCGCGAGGATCGCTGCGCCGCCCAGACTGTGACCGATCAGGATCGACGGCGCCTTTCGGACATTGCGCAGATGATCGGCGGCCCGGACGAGATCGGCGACGTTGGAGGAAAAGGTCGAATTGGCGAAGTCGCCTTCACTGGAGCCCAGCCCGGTGAAGTCGAAGCGCAGCACCGCGATGCCCCTGGCCGCAAGTGCCACAGAAATCCGCTTGGCCGCCAGCGTGTCCTTGCCGCAGGTAAAGCAGTGCGCGAACAGCGCAAAAGCTGCAGGCTCCCCGTCAGGCAGCTCCAGCGCGGCCGCGAGCTGATGGCTGCCTTCGCCGGTGAATTGAAAGCGCTCCGTCGGCATGGGCTTTCCCCCGTTCTTGCTTGAACCTAGTCCCCCGAGTAGCGCTGCTCGGCCCAGGGATCGCCGCGGTTATGATAGCCGCGGACTTCCCAGAAGCCAGGTGCGTCCTCGGTCAGGAACTCGATGGCCTGGAGCCATTTCGCGCTCTTCCAGAAATACAGATGCGGCACGACCAGCCGCACGGGGCCGCCATGCTCCTCCGTGAGCGGCTGGCCGGACCAGCTGTGGGCGAGCAGCGCGTCTTCGGCGGCAAAATCCTCCAGCGCGAGATTGGTTGTGTAACCGTCATAGGAATGCAGCACGACGAAGCGCGCATCCTCGCGCGGCTGGCAGGCCGCGAGCAGCTCACGCGTCGCGAGCCCCTCCCATTCATTGTCGTAGCGCGACCACGTCGTCACGCAGTGGATGTCGGAGGTGAAGCGGGCCTGTTTCTGCGCGGCGAACTCGTCGAAGGTCCAGAACACGGGAGTTTTGATCGCGCCGTAGACGTCGAGCCGCCACCGCTCGCGCGACACCGGCGGCACGACCCCGAGATCGAGCACCGGCCAGTCCTTGGTCAGGTGCTGGCCGGGCGGCAGGCGCTGATCTTCCGAACGCGTGATCTTGCCGGTGAGGAACCGGCCCTCGCGCGCCCACTTCTCCTTGGTGCGCGTCAGCTTGCTGTCGGATGGCGTCTCGTCGGTCATGGCCTACTCGTGGCGATGCATTGCGGAGGCGTGCTTGGTGTCGCGCATGGTGGAATAGATGATCAGCGACAGGCAGATGATGCCGGCGAGATAGAAATAGAACCAGTCCTCGTGCCCGATGCTCTTGAAATAAAGCGCGATTGCCGGCGCGGTGCCGCCGAAGATCGAAACCGTGATGGCATAGGGCAGGCCGACGCCGAGGGCGCGGACATTGGTCGGGAACAGCTCGGCCTTCACCACGGCGTTAATCGAGGTGTAGCCGGCGACGAACAGCCAGGCGCAGCAAATCAGGATGAAAGCGATGAAGGGCGACTTGGTCTCCTTCAGGGTCATCAGCAGCGGAACAGTCGCGAGCGTGCCGGCGATACCGAAGAAGATCAGCAGCGGCTTGCGTCCGATCTTGTCGGAGATCGCGCCGTAGATCGGCTGCAGGATGGTCGCGAAAATCAGCGTGCCGAAGATCACGAACGTGGTCTGGCCTTCGGTCAGCCCGACCGAAAGCTTGACGAAGGTCTGCATGTAGGTGGTGAAGGTGTAGAACGCTGCGGTGCCGCCGGCAGTGAGGCCGACGACCAGCAAGAGCTCGCGCGGATAGCGTAGCAAATTGGTGATCGAGCCGGTCGGCTTCACCACCTTCTTGGCCTCCTCGAACGCCTCGGTCTCGTGCAGGCCGCGCCGCATCACCGCGGCGAAGATCGCGAGCCCCGCGCCGATCGCGAACGGGATGCGCCAGCCCCAGGCCTTCAGCTCCTCCGGCGTCAGGAAGACCTTTTGCAGGAGCAGCAGCACGATGATCGCGGTGAGCTGGCCGCCGATCAGCGTGACGTACTGGAAGCTGGAATAGAAGCCGCGGCGCTTGGGATCGGCGACCTCGCTGAGATACGTGGCACTGGCACCGTATTCGCCCCCGAGGCTCAGGCCCTCGATCACGCGGGCGAGCGCCAGGATGACAGGCGCGGCGAAGCCGATCGTTGCATAGGTCGGCGTCAGCGCGATGATCAGCGAGCCGAAGCACATGAAGACGACGGACAGCGTCAGGGAGATGCGGCGGCCGAAATGGTCGGCGAGATAGCCGAAGAACCAGCCGCCGAGGGGACGCATCAGGAAGGTCGCCGCGAACACCACGGCGGCGTTCAATTGCTGCACGACAGGGTCGTTACCGGGGAAGAACGCGGGAGCGAAGTAGAGGGCAAACGCCGTATAGGCGTAGAAATCGTACCATTCGACAAGATTGCCGACAGAGCCGATGAAGATCGCCCTGATTCTCCGTTCGGCGTCGGCGACGTCAAAATGCTCAGAGGCCGGGTTGGTTGCTTGCACTGTCACGTCCGGCCTCTCTGTATCTCTGCTGGAGAGGCCTACATCGCCTTTCCGAGTAGAAATGGCAACTGGCGGGGGCCTCTCACGGTGCCCTGTGACCAGGTCACCGTGCCTGCTGGATCGAGCCGGAAGTCGGGAATCCGCTTCAGCCATTCCTCCAGCGCAACCTGCATTTCCATGCGCGCCAGGTTGGAACCGACACAACGGTGGATGCCGAGGCCGAAGGCCGCGTGGCGATTCTCGCGTCGGTCGATCACGACTTTGTCAGCGTCAGGAAACATCTTGGGGTCGCGGTTGGCGGCCGGGAAGGACAGCAGCACCATGTTGCCCGGCTTGACCGGACAGCCCGAAATCGTCGTCTCCTTGACCACCTCGCGCGCCATCGTCACCGGCGAATAGGCGCGCAGCAGCTCCTCCACCGCGGTCGGGATCAGCCCGGGCTCGGCGATCAGCCGCTCGCGATCGGCCGGCGTCTTCGCAAGATGCCAGAGCGAGGAGCCGATCGCGCTCCAGGTGGTGTCGATGCCGGCGATCAGCAGCAGGCGCAGCGAGCCCAGCACGTGAGTGTCCTCGAGCGGATTGCCGTCCTTGTCCCTGGCATTCATCAGGTAGGAGATCAGGTCGCCGGTGGGCTTGTTCTTGCGCGCTTCGATGTGGCCGCTGAAATAGGCGCTCATCTCCTTGATGGCCTGGAGCAGCTTGCTCTCATCCTTGATGCCGAGCTCCAGGATCATGTGGATCCAGTTGATGAAGAGCTCGCTGTCGCTCTCGGGAATGCCGAGCATGTGCGCGATCGCGCGCACCGGAATGTGCTTCGTGTAGCGCGCCGCAGCGTCCACGCTCTTCTCGGCGATGAAGTCGTCGATCAGCTCGTTGCAGATGGCGCGGACCCGCGGCTCGAGCTTCTTCATGGCGTCCGGCGTGAACGGCGGCAGCAGCAACTGCTTGGCCGGCTTGTGCGCAGGCGGATCGGAGGTGATGGGCGGAGCGGCGTTCTTGCTGTTGATTTCCGGCCGCACGTCACGGACGATAATTCGGCGGGAGGAGAAATGCTCGGTGTCGTTGGCGATCTCGCGCACCGCCTCATAGGTCGTCGGCAGGTAGCAGCCGAGGAAGCGTTTCGTGTGCACCACGGGACTCGCGGCGCGCAGCTCGTCCCAGATCGGGAAAGGGTCGTCCGTCCATTGTGGATCGGTGTGGTCGAAGTCATGGAGCCAGTCAGTCACGGGCGGATGGGCGGCGGGCTGGTTGACGTCGGACATGGCAGGGAATCCCTTCTCGTGTTCGCTGAACGCACGCGGGGCGGCCGCGGCCGCGCTACTCCTCGATCACATCGATCGCGATTTCCGGGCAGTTGGATTTCGCCAGCCAGGCCTTGTCCTCGAGGCCCGGCGGCACGGTACCGTCGCTGGCTTCGTGCGCGTTGCCATATTCGTCGAGCTCGAAAAGTTCCGGCGCGAGTGCCTTGCAGCGGGCATGGCCCTGGCATTTGTCGGGATCGACGTGGACCTTCAATCGCTCTGCCATTGCGGCTCCCTTGGTCCTGCGCGCAGAGCCCGAAGGCGGCGCGTTTCCTCATCTGAATTCTATTTAAGTTATATCATATTACATTCGCGACGGACTTCCCCTGTCAAGCGCAAACTTATAGGCTTCGCCTCAACATGCGTTCACAACTCGCCCGCAAGCCTGAGAAGACCTACCACCATGGCGATCTTCGCGATGCGTTGATCAAAGCCGCGCTGCAAGAGGCAGAGCAGGGCGGCGCCGAGGCGATCAGCATCAAGGCGCTCGCAAAGAAGCTCGGCGTCTCGCAGCCGGCGCCATACCGGCATTTTGCCGACCGCGAGGCGCTGCTCGCGGCAGTCACCGCGGAGGCATTCCGGCAGCTCTCGGCGCTTCTGCGCGAGGCGATGGCAAAGCCGTCGAAGCAGTCGAAACTCTCGCGACTCGCGCAGGCGACGCTCGATTTCGGTCTGCGCCGAAATGGCATCTACCGATTGATGTTCGCTTCGCGCACGGTGTCCTGCGCGGCCCAGGGCAGCGAGTTGCACGAGGCGACGCGGGAAACCTTTGCGCTCGTGATCGAAGCTTTGGAAGCGCCGGCTGTCGGCTACTTGCGCGAACGGCAGGCGCTCAAGATCTGGGCGGCGCTGCACGGCGTGGTGATGCTGGCCGAGCAGGGCTTGTTCACCGGCGAGGCGGCGCACGCCACGCGCGAGGAGCTGGTCGAGGATTTCGTCAACGAGACGAAGGCTGCGCTTGCGGTCGCGATCAAGGATGCGCGGCGTCGGACAAAGGCGGGCGCTTAAGCCTTCAGCAGCCTCATCAGCTTCTCGACCGCGCTGTCCGGCGTCGTCACGACGGGACGGCCAGTCGCCTCCGCGACCAGCGGAGCCGTCGCCGCAATGCTGAACTGCGCGAGCGCGATGACGTCGCAATCGCGCAGATCGCTTGAGGCTTCTGCGATCAGTCGGTCATGTGTGGCGCGGTCGCCGCGGTCGAGCGCAGCCAGCGCGCCCTCGGCGAGTTTCGGAACGATTTGGACGGAGGCAGGAAATTCCGGCGGCATCGAGACCAGCGTCGGCGGAAAAGTCGAGAGCAGGCCGATGCGCTGGCCCATGGCCGCCGCCCTCTCGATCATGGCCTCGTTCGGCTTGAGCACGGGCATCGGTGCATGCGCGCGCGCGACCGCCTCGATGCAGGGGCCGAAGGCGGAGCAAGTGAACAAGATTCCATCCGCTCCCGTCGCCGCCGCGTAATCGCCGAGCGCGAGGAAGCGCTCGGTCATGGTATCGGTGAGCGAACCGTCGCGCGCTAGGTCCGCCGACAGGCTGTCGTCGAGCAGGTTCATCAGCCGCGCTTCTGGCCACGCCGTCGCAAACGCCGCTTCGATCGGGGCGATGGAATGCTTGAGGGCGTGGATCAGGGCGATGCGAGGGGACGTCGTCATTGAACGTGTCTACTGGTCTCGTGCCCCCGGACGGAGCACAATACGCAGCATTGCGCTCCGGGGCCGGGGTCCATCTTGGCCTCTCTGGGTCCCGGCTCTGCGCGGCAGCGTTGCACGCTGCAGCGCGTCCGTGACACGGTCGATATCTACTTGAACGGAATGGCGTACATCAAGCCGCCCTTGCTCCAGAGGCCGTTGAGGCCGCGATCGAGCTTCAGCGGGCTCGCCTTGCCGACATTACGCTCATAGATCTCGCCATAGTTGCCGGTGGCCTTGATCGCCGTGACCAGCCATTTGTTGTCGAGCCCGAGGCGCGAGCCGAGGTCGCCCGAGGTGCCCAGCAGGCGCTGGATCGCCGGCGTCTGCGACTTCGTCATCTCCTCGACATTGGCCTGCGTGACGCCGAGTTCCTCGGCCTCGATCAGGCCGTAATGCAGCCAGGTGATGATGTCGCTCCAGACTTCGTCACCGTTGCGGGTGAAGGGGCCGAGCGGCTCCTTGCTGATGGTCTGCGGCAGTACGACGTAGTCCGCCGGGTTCGGCGCCGCCGTCGTCACCGCGCCGGCCAGGGCGGAAGCGTCCTGGGTCATGGCATCGCAGCGGCCGCCGAAAAAGGTCTGGTACATGGTGTCGACGCGATCGAACACCAGCGGCTTCCAGTCGATGCCGTTGGCGCGGCCGTAATCGCCGAGCGTGACCTCGTGCGTGGTGCCTTGCGCGACGCAGACGGTGGCGCCCTTGAGGTCCTTTAGCTCCTTCACGCCAAGGTCCTTCTTCACCACAAAGCCCTGGCCATCGTAGAAGTTGATTGGCCCCTGCCGCAGGCCCAGCGTCACGCCGCGCAAATATGTCTGCGTCGAGTTGCGGTAGAGCACGTCGATCTCGCCTGATTGCAGCGCGGTGAAGCGGTTCTGCGCCGTCAGCGAGACGTAGCGCACCTTGTTGGGGTCGCCGAGCACGCCGGCGGCAAGCGCGCGGCAATAGTCGACGTCGAGGCCCTTGTAGTTGCCTTGCGAGTCCGGCGCGGAGAAGCCGGCAAACCCGGCGCTGACGCCGCAGACCAGCGTGCCGCGGCTCTTCACCGTGTCCAGCGTCGCCGCCGACGCCATCACCGTTGATGCTGCGAGCACGCCCGCTGCGATAACCACTTTCCTCATACCGCTCTCCCCTCAGTGATTGATGCTACGCAACACGTTGTCGACGGCAGTGCCGAGCTTGTCGACAATCAGGTCGATCTCGTCGACTGATGCGATATAAGGCGGCGCCAGCAGCACGTGGTCGCCGCGCACACCATCAACGGTACCGCCGCCCGGATAGCAGCCGAGCCCACCAGCGAAGGCCTCGGCTTTGATCTTCTGGTTCAGCTTGAGCGCCGGATCGAACGAGGTGCGCGTCGCGCGATCGGCGACGAGCTCGATCGCCCAGAACAGGCCGCGGCCCCTGATGTCGCCGACATGGCGGTGATTGCCGAAACGTTCGGTCAGGCGCTGCTCGAGCTGCCGGCCGCGTTCCTTGACTTGCTCGAGCAGACCGTCCTGCCGGATCACGTCCTGAACTGCGAGCGCGGCCGCGCAGGCGAGGGGGTGTGCAAGATAGGTGTGACCGTGCTGGAATGCGCCCGAGCCCGATCGGATGGTGTCGATGATCTTGCCGCTTGCGAGCATCGCACCGATCGGCTGGTAGCCGCCGCCGAGCCCCTTCGCGATCGCCTGGATATCAGGCGCCACGCCCTCCTGCTCCCAGGCATGTGTCGTGCCGGTGCGGCCCATGCCGCACATCACCTCGTCGAGGATCAGCAGCGCGCCGTGCCGATCGCAGATCTCGCGCACGGCTTTGAAGTAGCCGTCCGGTGCGGTCACGGCGCCGGCGGTGGCGCCGACGACGGGCTCGGCGAGGAACGCCGCCACGGTATCGGGTCCGAGCCGCTGAAACTCGGCTTCGAGCTCGGCGGCCAGCCGCGCCACGAACTGCGCGTCGGATTCACCCTCGCGCTTCTCGTGATAGGCGAAGGCCGGCGTCACGTGACTGAAAGCGGTCGAGAGCAGCGGCGCATAGGGTGCGCGGCGCCAGGCATTGCCGCCGGCGGCGAGCGCGCCGAGCGTGTTGCCGTGATAACTCTGCCGCCGGGCGATGAAGTGCTGCCGCTGCGGCTCGCCGCGCTCGATGAAATATTGCCGCGCCAGCTTGATGCTGGCCTCGATCGCCTCCGATCCGCCGCTGACGAAATAGGCATAGGCGAGGCCGCCGGGTTCGTGTCCCACCAGCGTTTCGGCAAGTGCTTCTGCCGGCTCGGAGGAGAAGAAAGCAGTATGCGCATAGGCGAGAATGGAGGCCTGCTTTGCCATCGCCGCGATCACACGCGGATGCTGGTGGCCGAGGCAGGAGACCGCCGCCCCGCCGGAGGCGTCGATGATGCGGCGCCCGTCCTCGGCAAAGAGATAAACGCCTTCGCCGCCGATCGCCTTGGGCGGCGTTTCGCGTAGCGAGCGATGCAGCACGCGGCTGGTGCGAGTGCTCATGGATCAACCTTTCTCCGAGACGTAAGTCGAGGCCGCAGCAAGCCGCGCCTCGGTATTTTCCAGACGCTTTTTCGCGGCGGCGCCGCCGAGCGAGAACGTCACCGCAGCAAGCGACTGGGCGATCGCGATGGCGCCGGTGAGGCTCGGGAAGAAGCCGGGCGACGATGCTGCTTCGAACAGCAGCACGTGGTCGGCGCCCTCGGCCATCGGCGCCGCGAGGCTGTCGGCAATCGCGATCAGCGTAGCGCCGCTGCGATGAGCGGCTTGCGCGACGCAGACGCTTGCATGTGTGTAGGGCAGGAAGCCGATCACGATGACGGCTTCGCCGGGGCGGAAGACGCCGAGATCGAGATCGTCGGGACCGGATGCGCCGACGAGTTGCACCTGCTCGGGGCGGAACAGTCGCAGCTCGTAGTTCAAGAGCTCCGCAACACTGCGGCAGCTTCGATAGCCTGCGATCCAGATCCGCTTGGCGTCGTGCAGCGCGCGCGCTGCTTCGGCGATCGGCTGGGCCGGGATGCGCGGAAGGCCGGCGGCCTCGGCCTCGAGCTTGTCGATGACGAGTGCGACATCGGCGTTCGGCCCATGGCGGCGGCCCTTTGTGCGGCCGGAGAAGGGCGCGGTCTGCAACGGCCGCCGTGCCTCGGTCAGCGCCGCACGCAGTTCGTCCCAGCCGGAATAGCCTATCGCCTTGGCAAGCCGCGTGAACGCGGCCGGATCGGCGCCGGCTTCTGCCGCGAGATCGCGCATTGAGCGGGTGGTGGCGTCATAGTCATTGGCCGCGACGAAGCGCCCGACCTCCTGCAGCCGCATCGGCAGCGATGGCAACGCGATGCGCAGTTCGCTCAAGGGCGAGGATTTCGCGGGCTCAGCCATGAAACATTTGTTGCATGAAACGGAGTTTGGTGCAACAGTTGACGTGCGCCGCCGGAAATCGCTGCATTTGAGAAGGATTTTTGTGCTGTGACCGCCGATCATCCCAGACCGCCGCCACGCCGCCGCTTCTTCGCGCTTGGGCGGAACGAATTGAAGGGCCTGCTCTGGCAGGTCTTGGTGGTCGGCATCGCGGTCGCAGTGATCGTCTTCCTCTGGTCCAACACCGTCACCAATCTCTCGGCCCGGCGCATCACGACCGGCTTTGCCTTCCTCGGCCGCGAGGCCGGCATGCCGATCGCCGACAGCGTGCTCGCCTACAATCCGAGGGACACCTATTTCTGGGCGTTCGTCGTCGGCATCGCCAACACCTTGCGCGTCGCCGTGATCGGCGTCGTTCTTGCGACGATCCTGGGCACGCTGATCGGGATCTCGCGGCTGTCGGCCAACTGGCTGCTGTCGCGGCTCGCCGCCGTCTATGTCGAAACGCTCCGCGACATCCCGCTGCTGCTTCAGCTCCTGTTTTGGTACGTGCTGATGCAGGCCTTGCCGGCTGCACGCGCCGCCTGGCGACCCGTCGAGGGCGTGTTCCTCTCCAATCGCGGCCTGATCCTGCCGGCGATCCCGTTCGGGCCGCCGCAACTCGCGGTGCTCGGCGCTGCGGTGTTGGGTTGCGCGGTGTTCTATATCATCCGGCGATGGCTGGTCGCGCAGCAGATGCGTGACGGCAGGCCGCGGCCAGCCTGGCCGTTTGCGCTCGGCCTCATGGTCGTGATGCCGGTGGCGGTCTCGCTCGCGCTCGGCGTGTCCTGGTCGATCGAATGGCCGCAGCTGCGCGGCTTCAACTTCGTCGGCGGCCTGACGCTCGCGCCGGAATATTTCGCGCTGCTGATCGCGCTCGTCACCTACACCTCGGCCTTCATCGCCGAGATCGTTCGCAGTGGCATCCAGTCGGTGCCGCGCGGCCAGTGGGATGCCGCCAGCGCGCTCGGCCTGCGCCGCAGCTTCATGCTGCGGCAGATCATCCTTCCGCAGGCGCTCCGCGTCATCGTGCCGCCGATGACGAGCCAGTATCTCAATCTGACCAAGAACTCCTCGCTCGCGGTCGCGATCGGCTACCAGGACGTGGTCTCGATCGCCAATACCACGCTGAACCAGACCGGGCAGGCGATCGAAGCCATCGCCCTGATCATGGCGGTGTTCCTGACCATCAGCCTTTCGATCAGCTTCTTCATGAACTGGTACAATGCACGCATCGCGCTGGTGGAGCGCTGATCATGACCGTAATCACGGACATTCCGGACGCCCCGCGCGCCGCCCGCCGCCCGCAGATGGGCAATCCGGTGCTGCGATGGCTTCGCACCAATCTGTTCTCCTCGATCCCGAATGGCATCATCACGGTCGTTCTGCTGGCGCTGCTCGCCAAGGGGATCTTCAGCTTCGTACAATGGGGTATGGCGAACGCGGTGTGGCTGACGCCGGCGAACAATTCCAGCGCCTGCCGCGCTGTGCGTGGCGTCGGCGCCTGCTGGGCGATCATTCCCGAGAAATATCGCTTTATCCTGTTCGGCACCTATCCGTTCGACGAGCAGTGGCGGCCGGCGCTATCGGTCGTGCTGTTCATCGCGCTGTATTACCTCTCAACCCGTCGCGCGCTGTGGCGGCGCGAGCTGATTTATCTCTGGATTGGTGCGCTGGCGCTGATCAGCGTTCTGATGTGGGGTGGCGTGTTCGGGCTGTCCTTCGTCTCGCAGGACCGCTGGGGCGGCTTGCCGGTGACGCTGATCCTTGCAACGTTCGGATTGGCGTTCGGTTTCCCGCTCGGCATCCTGGTCGCGCTCGGCCGGCGCTCAAAACTGCCGGCGATCCGCTCGCTCAGCGTGCTCTATGTCGAGCTGATCCGCGGCGTACCGCTGGTGAGCCTGTTGTTCATGGCGAGCGTGATGTTTCCGCTGTTCATGCCCAGCGGATTCAACATCGACAAACTGCTGCGCGCTCAGATCGCGATCATCCTGTTCGCCGGTGCCTACCTCGCCGAAGTGATCCGCGGCGGGCTTCAGGCCGTGCCGCGCGGGCAATACGAAGCCGCCGACGCGCTGGGCCTGTCCTACTGGCGCAAGCACCGGCTCATCGTCCTGCCGCAAGCGATCCGCCATGTCATCCCGCCGCTGGTCAACACCTTCATCGCCTTCTTCAAGGACACCAGCCTCGTGCTGATCATCGGCATCTTCGATCTGCTGACGACGGCCAAGACCGCGATCATCGATCCGGCCTGGCAGCAATTTTCGGTCGAGGTCTACATTTTCGTGGCCGCGATCTATTTCATGTTCTGCTTCGCGATGTCGCGCTACAGCCGCAGCCTGGAGGCGACGAGCGGGAGATGAGCTCTCGTGTCCCAGACAAGGTGCAGCGCGCCGGCGCTGCGCCGCAGAGCCGGGACCAGAATATCCACGGGCACTCGTCGTGACATGGGCCCCGGTTCTGCAGCGCACCGCCGAAGAGGCGCTGCGCTGCGTCCGGGGCACGACAGTTACATCTTCACCTTCGGATCAATCGGCGTAGTGCCGCGCAGGCCCAGAATATCCTCCAGCACCTTCGAGCCGGCGATCAGCTGCGCGTCGGCCCGCGGAGCGCCGACGACCTGCACGCCGACCGGCAGGCCTGATGCCGTGAAGCCGCACGGCAGCGACAGCGACGGGCAGCAGGCCAGCGTGATGGCGTAGACGATGCCGAGCCACTCGATGTAGTTCTCGAACCTCTTGCCGGCGCATTCGGCGACATAGCGATTTTCGATCGGGAAGGGCGGCACGATCGTCGTCGGTGTCAGCAGCAGATCGTAGGTCTTGAAGAACTCGATCGCTCGCGCGGTCATGCCGACGCGCTGGGCCTCGGCCCGGGCCAGCTGCTCCACCGTGAGCTTGAGGCCTTCCTCGATGTTCCAGATCACCTCGGGCTTGAGCAGGTCGCGCTTGGTCCTCAGCAAGTTGGCCTTGGTGATCGCGAAATCGAACGCGCGCAGCACGTGGAAGCACTCATGCGCCTCGCGCCAGTCCGGATGCGCCTCCTCGACGATGGCGCCGGCCTTCGCGAACCGTTCGGCGGCCTTGCGCGTGATCGCCTTTACCTCGGGATCGACCGGCGTGATGCCGAGATCGGGCGAATAGGCGATGCGCTTCGGCTTCTTGCCCGCCTGCGCCGCCGACAGGAACGAGGTTGCGGGCGCCGGCAGCGACAGGGGATCGTCCGCATAGTCGCCGCTCATGGCATCCAGCAGCAGCGCGAGATCCTCGACATTGCGCGCCATCGGGCCGACGACGCCGAGATTGCGATCGATACCCGACTTGGGCGTGTGTGCGACTCGGCCGATGCTCGGCCGCATGCCCACGACGCCGCAGAACGCCGCGGGGCTGCGCAAGCTGCCGCCCATGTCGGAGCCCTGCGCCAGCCAGGCCATGCCGGTCGCAAGCGCCGCCGCCGCGCCGCCGGACGAGCCCGCTGCCGATTTCGTCGTGTCCCAGGGATTGAGTGTCGCGCCGAACACCTCGTTGAAAGTGTTGGCGCCGGCGCCGAATTCCGGCGTGTTCGACTTGGCGTAGACGACCGCGCCATTGGCCTCGAGGTTCTCGACCATGAGGTCGGATTTCGCGGGGATGTTGTCCTTGAAGATCGGCGAGCCCTGCGTGTTCAATACGCCCGCGACGTCGGTCAGGTCCTTGATCGGCACCGGCAGGCCTGCGAGCAGCCCGCGCGCACCGGCGGGCTTGCGCATCAGCGCTTTCGCGCTATCCCGCGCGCGATCGAAGCACAGTATCGGCAGCGCGTTGACCTTGCTGTCAACTTCGCCGATGCGCTTCTCCAGTACATCCAGGAGCTCAAGCGGCGAGATGTCGCCGGAGCGCAGCTTGTCGACCACGGTGCAGGCGGTTTCGCGGATCAGGTCAGACAAGTCTATAACTCCTCATTGTCGTGTTCGTCATTTCGGGGTGATGCGCAGCATCGAACTATGGTGCGCCCTTGCGCACCTGAGAATCTCGAGATTCCGGGTTCACCCTTCGGGCGCCCCGGATTGACTCATGTGCGCTAACCCCAGCCAGCGCTGATGCCGCCGTCGACCGTGTAGATCACGCCAGAGGTATAGCCGGCGCGATCTGACGCCAGGAACGCCATGAGGTCGCCGATCTCGCGCGCATGCGCGGGCCGGCCGAGCGGCAGGCTCTTCTGGAATTCCTTGTAGCGGCTCTCGTCGCCGAACTGGTGTTTTGCGCGCGTCTTGAGCAGGCTGACGTGGCGGTCGGTACCGACGGGCCCGGGATTGATGCCGACGACGCGGATGTTGTCGGCGAGGCTCTTGCCGCCGAGCGCGCGGGTGAACGCCATCAGCGCGGCATTGCCGGCGCTGCCGCAGATGTAATTGGCGTCGAACTTTTCGCCGGCCGCGCCGATATCGTTGACGATGACGCCGCCGCCTTTCGCCTTCATCTGGGCGTAGATGTACCGCGTCAGGTTGATATAGCCGAACACCTTCAATTCCCAGGCGTGCCGCCAGGTCGCCTCGTCGATCTTGTCGATCGAGCCGCCGGGGATGTCGCCGGCATTGTTGACGAGCACGTCGATATCGGCAGCTTCTTTCGCCAGCCGCGCCACGTCCTCTTCCTTGCGCAGATCGACGATGCTCGTTGCGGCGTCGATCTGGTGCGCTGCGCGCAAGCGGTCGGCCAGCGCCTTCAGCGCCTCGCCGCTGCGGGCCGCGAGGAGGAGATGCGCGCCTTCCTCGGCAAAGGCCTCGGCGGCGGCTGCGCCAATGCCCTTGGACGCGCCGGTGATCAGGACGCGCTTGCCACGCAGATGCAGATCCATGAGGGGTACTCGTTCGTGGGAACAGGATCAAATCAGTAGGCGCTCGGCCGCGCCATGGTCAACATTGCAGTGCAGCGTTGCACTGCCGCCGCGTTTGGTCCATTGCAGTGCGGTCAAAACGCGGCGGCTGCCGGACCAACCAAGGACGTTCTCGATGAGCAAGAAACAATACCGGATCGCAGTCATTCCTGGCGACGGCATCGGCAAGGAAGTGATGCCGGAAGGTCTGCGCGTTCTGGAGGCGGCCGCCAAGAAGCACGGCGTCTCCGTGCATTTCGACCATTTCGACTTCTCGTCCTACGACTATTACGAGAAGCACGGCCAGATGATGCCCGATGACTGGAAGGAGAAGATCGGCAAGCACGATGCGATCTATTTCGGTGCGGTGGGCTGGCCGGCCAAGATTCCGGATCACGTCTCGCTATGGGGCTCGCTGATCAAGTTCCGCAGGGAGTTCGACCAGTATGTGAACCTGCGCCCGGTGCGGCTGATGCCCGGCGTGCCGTCGCCGCTGGCGGGCCGCAAGCCCGGCGACATCGATTTCTGGGTGGTGCGCGAAAACACGGAAGGCGAATATTCCTCCGTCGGAGGCCGCATGTTCCCGGACACCGACCGCGAGTTCGTCACCCAGCAGACGGTGATGACTCGCACGGGCGTCGATCGCATCCTGAAATTCGCCTTCGAGCTCGCGCAGTCGCGACCGAAGAAGCACCTGACCTCGGCGACGAAGTCCAACGGCATCTCCATCACCATGCCGTACTGGGACGAGCGTGTGGAGGCGATGGCCAAGAAATTCCCGGGCGTGAAGTGGGACAAGTACCACATCGACATTCTCACGGCGAATTTCGTGCTGCATCCGGACTGGTTCGACGTCGTGGTCGGCTCGAATCTGTTCGGCGACATTCTCTCCGACCTCGGCCCGGCCTGCACCGGCACCATCGGCATCGCACCGTCAGGCAACATCAATCCCGAGGGCGATTTCCCCTCGGTGTTCGAGCCTGTTCACGGCTCGGCGCCCGATATCGCAGGTCAGGGTATCGCTAATCCGATCGGCATGATCTGGTCGGGCGCAATGATGTTCGAGCATCTCGGCGAGAAGGAAGCCGGCAAGTCGATCGTCGAGGCGATCGAGCGCACGCTGGCCGAACGCACGCTGCGCACCAAGGACCTCGGCGGCAATGCTGACACGACGGCTTGCGGCAAGGCGGTCGCGGATATGGTGGATTAGCGAGCTGCTTCACCCTCTCCCCTTGTTGTGGGAGAGGGTGGCTTCGTGCCCCGCGCCGATCAGCCCGCAATCTTCTCGATCGCCGCCTGATCCAACCCGAACTTCTTCCCGGCTTCTAGAATCTCCTGCCAGGTGTTCGGATCGACTGGAATGCCTTCGGCAAGGCGCTTCTTCTTGGTCTCGCGCTCGGGCTCGCCGGCGATCCTGACCTTGTCGACGCCGGGTGCGGGCGGCGAGCCGGTGTGCCAGGCGACGAAGCTCTCGACCTCGCGTGCGAGATTTTCGGCGGTGCCGAGCTTGGTCGGGTCGATGATGATCGACAGCATGCCGTTGAGGACGTTGTATTTGCCGTCGGACGGACCCTTCACTACCTGTCCGCCGGAGAGTGCGCCGCCGAGGATTTCGCACACGAGCGCGAGCCCCGATCCCTTGTGCTCGCCGAACGGCAGGATGGCGCCGTACGGCGGGATCACGGTGTAGCGCGGATTGACGGTGGGCTTGCCTTCGTTGTCGATGATCATGCCGGGCTCCAGCTCGACGCCCTTGTTGTGGGCGACGCGGGTCTTGCCCTGCGCGATTCTGCTGGTGGCGAAGTCGAGCACGATGGGGTCCTTGCCCCTGCGCGGAATGCCGACGCAGAACGGGTTGGTGCCGTGGCGCGCATCGCTGCCGCCCCAGGGTGCCACGATCGGGCGCGAGATCACGTTGACGAAGTGGATCGACACCAGCCCGTGGTCGATGCACTGCTCGGCCCAGTGGCCGATGCGGCCGATGTGGTGCGAGTTGGAGAGGCCGACGAGACACACGCCGTTGCGCTTGGCGCGCTCGGCCGCCAGTTCCATCGCCTCATGACCGATCACCTGGCCATAGCCGGTGAGGCCGTCGAGCGTGAGGAGCGGACCAGTGTCGAGCACGATCTTGACGTGCTGATTCACGGCGAGGCCACCATTGGTGACGCTCTGGACATAGCGCGGGATCATGCCGACGCCGTGGGAGTCGTGTCCCTTCAGATTGGCCTCGACGAGATTGGTGGACACGAGCTCGGCTTCGCGGTCGGTAGACCCACCCGCCTTGACGATGGCGCGGATGGCATTGCTGAGCGGCTCTGCCTTGATGGTGCGATAGTCGGCCATTGTTGTTGCTCTTATCCTTGCGCGATCCGGCGGCAGTGGACCCAGGCCGCTTCAATCAGGTTTTCGCTCGCTTCCGGCGTGCGGAAGGCAGAATGCGCCGACAGCGTTACGTTTGGCAGCTTCGTTAGCGGATGATCGCCGGGCAGTGGTTCGATGTTGAAGACATCGAGGCCGGCATGGCGAATGTGGCCGGATTTCAGCGCGTCGATCATGGCGGCCTCATCGACGATTGCGGCGCGGGCGGTGTTGATGAGAATGACGCCTGGCTTCATCTTCGCGATCTTCTCGCGCGTGATCATGCCGCGTGTCTCGTCGTTGAGCAGCAGATGCAGCGACACGACGTCACTTCTGGCCAGCACCGTATCGAGATCGGTGAACTCGACACCGGGATGGCTCTTGGGCGAGCGATTCCAGGCGATCACCTTCATGCCGCTGCCGGAGGCAATGCGCGCGACTTCCGCGGCGATGCCGCCGAAGCCGATCAGGCCGAGCGTCTTGCCGGTCAGCTGCATGCCGTCCTCGCGCAGCCAGTTGCCGGCCCGCATCTCGCGGTCCATCATGGCGATGACGCGGGCCGAGGCCCACATCAGCGCGATCGCGGATTCGGCGACCGCCGTGTCGCCATAGCCCTTGATCAGGTGCACGGAGATGCCGAGTTCGGCGAGCTCCTCCGGGTTCATGTAGCTGCGGGCGCCGGTGCCGAGGAACACGACGTGCTTAAGGCCGCTGCATTTCCTCGCCACCTCAGTGGGAAGCGCCGTGTGGTCGACGATGGCGATCTCTGCGCCGTCGAGAATCTCAGGATATTGCTCAGGCTTGATATCAGGGTCCCTGTGGATCCGGACCTTGGGAGCATCAGGCTTCTCCAGCCGCTCCATGATCGCCGCGAGGGTTTCATTGGCGTCGACGAAAACTCCGCGCATGGTTCTCTCCGGTCAGGATGCGACGCCGGCGATCGCCAGCACAGTATGCATGAGGACGTTGGTGCCCGCGGCGCAGTCACCCTGCGTGGCGTCCTCGAGCTCATTATGGCTGATGCCGTCCTTGCAGGGTACGAACACCATTGCCGCCGGCATGACGGTGTTGAGATTGCAGGCGTCGTGGCCGGCGCCGGAGGTGATGCGGCGGGAGGAATAGCCGAGCGTCTTCGCGGCGTTCTCGACTGCCGCAATCAGCTTCGGATCGAAATGCGTCGGCGCCTTGCGCCAGACCAGATCGATCTTGACCTCGACTTTGCGGCGTGCGGCGATCTCGGCGATCGCCGCACGAAGGTCGCGATCGAGCGAGTCCATGATGGCGCCATCGGCGCTGCGGCAGTCCATGGTGAAGGCGATCTCGCCGGGAATGACGTTGCGCGACGGGTTTGCGATCACGGCCTCGCCGATGGTGCCGACCGCGTTCGGCCCGTGCTTCTTGGCAATCGCCTCCATGGCCAGCACGATCTCCGACAGTGTCGCCAGCGCATCGCGCCGCAGCAGCATCGGGGTCGAACCCGCATGGCTCTCGAAGCCGGAAATCTTGCCGTCGTACCACAATACGCCCTGGCCGGAATCGACGACGCCGATGGTCTTGCCTTCCGCTTCCAGAATTGGCCCCTGCTCGATGTGCAATTCGACGAAGCAGCCGAGCTTCTGGAAGCCGACCGGCTTGTCGCCGCGATAACCGATGCTGTCGAGTGCCTGGCCGACGGTCGTGCCTTCGGCGTCCTTGCGCGACAGGATGTCGTCGGTGGTGAAGTCGCCGACATAGGCGGCAGAGGCCATCATCGCAGGTGCGAAGCGCGAGCCTTCCTCGTTGGTCCAGTTGACGACGCAGATCGGCGCCTCGGTCTCGATGCCGGCATCGTTCAGCGTGCGGATCACCTCCAGCGCGCCGAGCGTTCCCAGGATGCCGTCATACTTGCCACCGGTCGGCTGGGTGTCGAGATGCGAGCCGATGCCGACCGGCGGCTTCGACATGTCGCGGCCCTTGCGCAGGCCGAACTGTGATCCGAGCGCGTCGACGTGGACTTCCAGTCCGGCATCTTCGCAGGCCTTGCGGAACCAGTCGCGCACCTGCTTGTCTTCGCTGCTGAGCGTCAGCCGCCGCACGCCGCCTTTGGCGGTCGCGCCGAATTGCGCGGTCTCGTGGATGGAGCCCCAGAGGCGGGCGGAATCGATTTGTAGATTGGTGGCGGCTCGGCTCATGCGGTCGTTCTCTCTTTTGTCCGGCGCCTTTTTCAATGACGCGCCAGCGCGGGCGCGTCAACCGCGAGGCTGCTCTGCGCAATCTGCCGTGCGAGCTCGGCAACGCGCTCCACGGCGACGACGTCCGGCGAGGCGAGCCAGCTCGCCGTGAAGGTCAGCGGCGCGATGGCGAGATCGGTGTCGAGCAGTTGCAGTCGCCCGTCGGCGAGCTCGTTCTCCACGATGGCGTCGGGGATCACGGCGATACCGAGTCCCTCGACCGCCATGTGGATGACGGTCGCCAGCGAAGCGGACGCATGCAGCCTGATCGGCGGCAGCTCCGGGCGGTCGAACACCTCGCGCACGACCTCGTAAGGCTTGGTCTTGCGCGGGAAGGTGATGATCGGAAACCGCGCAAGCTCCGCCGGCGTCACCGGGCCCTTGCCGAGCCCCAGCGAGGGGCTCGCGAGGAATCCGATCGGATAATCGGCGAGCACGCGATTGTGCACACCGGAGGCGGACAGCGGCCCGACCACGAAGGCGAGCTCGATCTCCTGCGCGAGCAGGCGCGCGGTGAGGTTCGGCGTGATGTCGACCTCGATCTCCAGCGACAGGTTCGGGTAGACCTCGTTCACGCTCTTCACGAGCCGCGGCAGCCAGGTGTGCACGATGGTCTCGGCGACACCGAGCCGCATCACGCCGCGCATCGCCGACCGGTCGCCGATCTCCGCCATCATCGCGGCGCGCAGGCCGATCAGCTTTTCCGCATAGACCATCATCTGCCGGCCACTCGGTGTCGGCGAGGCGATGCGATGATCGCGGTTCAGGAGCTTCACGCCCATCTCGCGTTCGAGCTGGGCGATGCGCTGGGAGATCGCCGGCTGCGTGGTGTTGAGCCTTTGCGCGGCGCCACGGAAGCTGCCGAGCTTCACAACCCAGAGGAATGTCTCGATCGACCTGAAGTCCAGCATTGGAAGGGATTTTCCCAGTCGATAAATCAGATTTATCGAGATTGATTAGAAACGACGATTAGACTTTATAGCACGCTTGGTGTTGGCTTGTCTTTGTCGAGTTTATAGGCAGGTCGATCACATGACTGTTTTGGTGGCAGCGCAGCAAACTGAAACGCCCGACGCCCTTCCGAGCCGCAAGGCCCGGCTCGCCTACCGCGAGGGGCTGGTCGCCTCCACCGCCGGCGTTGCCCCCGGCTACGTTCAGGGCAATCTGGCAATCCTGCCGGCCGAATATGCCGCCGCCTTTCACCGCTTCTGCCAGCTCAATCCGAAGCCGTGCCCGATCATCGGCATGTCCGACGTCGGCAGTCCTTTCATCCCCTCGCTCGGCGCCGATCTCGACATCCGCACTGACGTCCCCCGCTACCGCGTCTGGCGCGATGGCGAAGTTGTGGACGAACCGACCGACGTGACCAAGTATTGGCGCGACGATCTCGTCACCTTCGTGCTCGGCTGCTCCTTCTCGTTCGAAGAGGCGCTGCTCGACGAGGGCATGCCGATCCGGCACATCGAGCAGAACGTGCGCGTGCCGATGTATCGCACCAACATCGCCTGCGGCGCATCAGGTCCGTTCGCCGGTCCCATGGTGGTGTCGATGCGTCCGTTCAAGCCGGCCGATGCGATCCGCGCGGTGCAGATCACCTCGCGCTATCCCGCCGTGCACGGCGCGCCCGTGCATCTCGGCCATCCGCACCTGATCGGCATCAAGGACATTGCCAAGCCCGACTACGGTGATCCGGTGCCCGTCGCCGACGACGAGATCCCGGTGTTCTGGGCCTGCGGCGTGACGCCGCAATCGGTCATCAATGCGGCCAAGCTTCCGTTCGCGATCACGCATTCGCCCGGCTTGATGCTGGTGACGGATCTCAAGAACAGGGCCATGGCCGTGATTTAGTGGGCAGCGTTTGCTGCTTCTTCAGGCTTTACGCTATCTGCCAATCGCTTCATTCGATCAGCCGACATTCAAGTAAACAGGGGACTTTGTCATGACGATCACTCGCCGCGACGTGTTGTTGGGAGCCACCGCCACTGCCGCTCTGGTGCCGCTGGCAGCACGCGCACAGACCTCGGAAGTGGTGATCGGCGTGATCTATCCGTTCTCCGGCGGCAGCGCGCAGCAGGGCGTCGACGCGCAGAAGGCCTATGAGACTGCGCTCGAGGTCATCAACAAGGACACCGATTTCGACCTGCCGCTGGCGAAAGGCGAAGGCCTGCCGGGTCTCGGTGGTGCGAAGATTCGCCTCGTCTTCGCCGACCACCAGGCCGATCCGCAGAAGGGACGCGCCGAGGCCGAGCGCCTGATCACGCAGGAGAAGGTCTGCGCCATCATCGGCACCTATCAGAGTGCGGTGGCCGTCACCGTCAGCCAGATCTGCGAACGCTATCAGGTCCCGTTCGTTTCCGCCGACAACTCCTCGCCGAGCCTGCATCGTCGCGGCCTGAAATATTACTTCCGCGCTGCGCCGCACGACGAGATGTACTCGGCTGCGATGTTCGACTTCTTCGACGCCATGAAGAAGAAAGGCACCAAGATCGAGACGCTGTCGCTGTTCCACGAGGACACCATCTTCGGCACCGACTCCGGCAATGCCCAGACCAGGATCGCCGGCGAGCGCGGCTACAAGATCGTCACCGACATCAAGTATCGCGCCAACTCGCCCTCGCTCTCGGCCGAGGTGCAGCAGCTCAAGACCGCCAATTCCGACGTGTTGATGCCGTCGAGCTACACCACCGACGGCATCCTCTTGGTCAAGACCATGGCCGAGCTCGGCTACAAGCCGAATGCGATCGTGGCGCAGGACGCCGGCTTCTCCGAGAAGGCGCTCTACGATGCTGTCGGCGACAAGCTCGAAGGCGTGATCTCGCGCGGCACCTTCTCGCTCGACCTCGCGCAGAAGCGCCCGATGGTCGGCAAGATCAACGAGATGTTCAAGGCGAGGTCGGGCAAGGATTTCAACGATCTCACCTCGCGCCAGTTCATGGGCCTGATCATCCTCGCCGACGCCATCAGCCGTGCCAAGTCGACCGACGGCGAGAAGATCCGCGATGCGCTTGCCGCGACCGACATCCCGGGCGAGCAGACCATCATGCCCTGGAAGCGCGTCAAGTTCGACGAGATGGGCCAGAACAACGACGCCGATCCGGTGCTGCTGCAATATGTCGGCGGCAAGTTCGTCACCATCTTCCCGCCGCAAGCCGCGATCGCCGAGGCGATCTGGCCGATGAAGTAGCATTCGCGGGTTGAGGACCGTGAGGGGTGGGAGGATCAAACTGCTCCCACACCGTCATTGCGAGGAGCCCGCGACAAAATTGCGAAGCAATTTTGCGCTGGCGACGAAGCAATCCAGACTGCTTCCTCGGAAACACTTCTGGATTGCTTCGCTTCGCTCGCAATGACGGAGCCTATCGTGATGTATCGAGCGGGGGACTAGAGGTGACAGCCCAAGCCATTATCCAAAGTCTCGCGAGCGGCCTTCTCATGGGCCTGCTCTATGGACTGATCGCGGTCGGCCTTGCGCTGATCTTCGGCCTGATGGACGTCGTGAACTTCGCCCATGGCGAGTTCCTGATGATCGCGATGTATGCGAGCTTCTTCCTGTTCGCGTTCTTCGCCATCGATCCCTTGCTGTCGGCGCCGCTGGTCGCCGCCGCACTCTTCGTGTTCGGGGCAGTGGTCTACCTGCTCATTGTACGCTTCGCCATGCGAGCCAAGGCCAATGCCGGCATGGTGCAGATCTTCTCCACCTTTGGCCTCGCGATCGTGATGCGTGGCCTCGCGCAGTTTTTCTTCACGCCGGACTATCGCAGCATCCCGCAGTCGTGGCTCGGCGGCAAGACGGTGTCGATCGCGGGCATCTTCCTGCCGGAGCCGCAGCTGATCGGTGCGCTGGTCTCGATTCTCGCCTTTGCCGGCCTCTACTTCTTCATCCATCGTACCGATTTCGGCCGTGCGCTGGAGGCGACGCGTGAGGATCCCGGCGCCGTCGCCCTCGTCGGCATCGACAAGAACCGCGTGTTCGCGCTCGGCTGGGGCCTGGGTGCCGCGCTGGTCGGTCTCGCCGGCGCGATCATGGCGGTGTTCTTCTACATCTATCCCGACGTCGGCGCGTCCTTCGCCCTGATCGCCTATGTCACGGTGGCGCTCGGCGGCTTCGGTAGCGTGTTCGGCGCCTTCGCCGGCGGCATCATCGTCGGCCTCGTCGAGGCGGTCACGGCCCTGGTTTTGCCGCCCTCGCTAAAGTCGGTCGGCATCTACGCCGTCTATCTGCTGGTTGTCTTCATTCGGCCGCGCGGCCTGTTCGGGTCGATGTGATGGACAAGAATTTTGCCGCGCGGCGCCGCCGCGATCTCATTATTGCCGCGGTGCTGGCCGCCCTCGCAGCACTGGCACCGCTGTTCGTCAAGGACGTCTACGTCCAGAACATCCTGATCCTGACTTTGATGTATGCGGCGCTGTCGCAGAGCTGGAACATCCTGTCCGGCTATTGCGGCCAGATCTCGCTGGGTCACGCGCTCTATTTCGGCATCGGCGCCTACACCACCGAGCTGCTGTTCACCAAGTTCGGCGTGCTGCCCTGGTTCGGCATGCTCGGCGGCGGTGTGATCGCCGCACTCATCGCGATGGGACTCGGCTATCCCTTCTTCCGCCTGCGCGGCCATTATTTCGTGATCGCGACCATCGTCATTGCGGAGATCGGGCTGCTCTTGTTCCAGAACTGGGAGTGGGCGGGAGCCGCGATGGGTATCACTATTCCGATCCGCGGCGACAGTTGGCTGAAATTCCAGTTCCTGCGCACCAAGCTGCCGTACTTCTATTTCGCGCTGGCGCTCTGCTGTCTCGCTTGGTTCGTCACCTGGTGGCTCGAGGACTCCAAATGGGGCTTCTGGTGGCGCGCAGTGAAGGACAATCCGGAGGCGGCCGAAAGCCTCGGCGTCGTCGTGTTCAACTCCAAGATGGGCGCGGCCGCCGTCTCCGCCTTCCTGGTTGCGATCGGCGGCGCCTTCTATGCGCAGTTTCTCGCCTATATCGATCCCGAGAGCGTGATGGGCTTCCAATTCTCGCTGCTGATGGCGCTGCCGGCCGTGCTCGGCGGGATCGGCACCCTCTGGGGTCCGGTGCTTGGCGCCGCCATCCTGATCCCGATGACGGAGCTGACGCGCTCCTATATCGGCGGCTCCGGACGCGGCGTCGATCTCATCGTCTATGGTGCGCTGATCGTAGCGATCTCGCTGGCCCTGCCGCGAGGCTTGGTGAGCCTGTTCTCCCGGGCAAAACCGAAGGGAGTCACACGATGAGCGCGCTCCTTGAAACCCGCGGCGTCTGGCAGCGCTTCGGCGGCCTGGTCGCCAACAGCGACGTCTCGATCTCGGTCGGTCGCGGCGAGATCGTCGGTCTGATCGGTCCGAACGGTGCCGGCAAGTCGACGCTGTTCAACCTCATCGCCGGCGTGCTGCCGCCGACCCAAGGCTCGATCTGGTTCGACGGCGAGGATGTCACCCACATGCCGGCGGCCGAGCGCTGCCAGCGCGGGGTGGGCCGCACCTTCCAGGTGGTCAAGAGTTTTGAGACCATGACGGTCGTCGACAACGTCATCGTCGGCGCGCTCGTGCGCAATACTGTGATGCGCGAAGCACGTCGCAAGGCGCATGAGGTGCTCGAGTTCACCGGCCTTGCCGCGCGCGCCGACGTGCTCGCGAGCGACCTGGTGCCGGCCGAGAAGCGCCGCCTCGAAGTCGCGCGCGCGCTCGCGACCGAGCCAAAGCTGTTGCTGCTCGACGAAGTCCTCACTGGCCTAACGCCGACCGAGGCGCAGACCGGCGTCGCGCTGGTGCGCAAAGTGCGCGATGCCGGCATCACCGTCTTGATGGTCGAGCACGTCATGGAGATCGTGATGCCGCTGGTCGACCGCGCCATCGTGCTCGACCTCGGCAAGGTGCTGGTCGAGGGCAAGCCTGCCGACGTCGTCCGCGATCCCAAGGTGATCAAGGCATATCTGGGAGATCGTCATGCTGTCGGTGCGTGAAGTCACGACGGCCTATCAGGGCCTGGTCGCGATCTCCGCGGTTTCGATCGAGGTCCAGAAGGGCGAGATCGTCTGCGTCGCCGGCGCCAACGGCGCGGGCAAGTCGACGCTGCTGAAATCCATCGCCGGCGCCGAACGCCCGCGCTCGGGTACCGTGACCTTCGACGGCAAGCGCCTCGACGGCATGGCGCAGCACCACATCACGGCCACCGGCATCGCCTATGTGCCGGAAAACCGCCGCCTGTTTCCGCGCCTATCCGTTCGCGATAATCTTCGTCTCGGCAGCTATCTCTATCGCGGCGAGGCAGACCGCGAGGGGCCGCTCGATCTCGTCTTCAACCTGTTTCCGCGGCTGTCCGAGCGCCTGGAGCAGCGCGCCGAGACGCTCAGCGGCGGCGAGCAGCAGATGCTTGCGATCGGCCGCGCACTGATGACGCGCCCGCGGCTGTTGATGCTGGACGAGCCCTCGCAGGGCATCATGCCGAAGCTGGTCGACGAGATCTTTCAGGCGGTGCAGCGCATCCGCGACGCTGGCATGACCGTGCTGATCGTCGAGCAGCGCATGGCCGAATGCCTGGAGATCGCCGACCGCGCCTATATCCTGCAGACCGGCCGTGTGCTGATGCAGGGCCCGTCCGCCGAGATCAAGGGCAATCCCGACGTGAGGAAGGCGTATCTGGGGCTATAGCTCCGAGCACCCTGCCGTAGCCCGGATGAGCGCAGCGATATCCGGGGCAAATGGTCCCGCATGTCGCTGTGCTCATGCGGCTACGCTTTCTTCGCCGCGGAAGCGGCCTTCAACATTTGCTCGACGATTCCATCAAATTCGCTTTTGGCGATCGGGTCCGCCTTGCCGATCTCGTCATATGCCGGGCTTGTCTTTGGCCACCAATGATGGTGACGCCCGGCCCGATCAAGGATACGGGCCGCTGCTTCGACCTGTGCGTCCGTCGGTCCCGTTGCCTCGATCGCCCCATGCGAGTGCCCGTGCCCGTGCTCCGGCAGCGTCACCCCGAACACCTTCACCAGATCCTTCACCTGCTCCGGCGACAGGTACCGCGGGTTCATCCCGCGCAGCAGCAGGTACAGCTTCGCCGTCTCCTCCAGCTCCTCCGTCGCAAACACTGCCGCTTCCAGCGTGTCGCCGGCGACGACCGGGCCGTGATTGGCGAGCAGCACGGATGAGTATTTCCCCGCCAGGCCCTTGATCGCATCCGCGACCGCGGGGTCGCCGGGGCGGTAATAGGGCACGAGCGCGGTGGCGCCGCATTTCATCAGGTAATAGGCCGTCATCGGCGGCAGCGCGGCACGCGGGTCGATCTCGGGCAGCATCGAAAGTGCGACCGAATGGGTGGAGTGCAGATGCACGATCGCGCGTGCACTGCCGCGCGTGTCGTAGAGCGCCGTGTGCAGCGGAACTTCCTTGGTCGGCGCATCGCCCGAGACCAGCTGGCCTCGGCTATCCAGCCGCGACAGCTTCGCGGGGTCGAGGAAGCCGAGCGAGGCGTTGGTCGGCGTCACCAGCCAGCCGCCATCGTCCATCTTGACGCTGATATTGCCGGAGGAGCCCGGCGTCAGCCCGCGCTCGAACAGGGACCGTCCGAAGCGGCAGATATTCTCGCGCAGCAATGTCTCGTTGCTCATGGCCGTCATGCCTGCTTGTCTCACGCTTTGGCAGCGCGGCCAAGCCGTGATATCGGTTCGGCGAGCCGCCGCAAAGGGCGGCCTTCCTGGAAACGTTCGCAAGGGTCAGTTGCATGTCGGCCTCCACGTCACAAAATCAGCGTATCGCCGTCGTCGGGCTCGGCTCGATGGGTTTTGGTATGGCAACCTCGCTGAAGCGCGCCGGCCATGCCGTGACCGGCTGCGACGTTTCGGCGGATGCCGTCGCGCGTTTCGTGAAGGATGGCGGCGCGGGCGCCAAGACCCCGGCCGAAGCGGCCAAGGAGGCCGATATCGTCGTCAGCGTCGTCGTCAATGCGGCGCAGACCGAGGCGATCCTGTTCGGCAAGGATGGTGTCGCCGAGACCATGCCGAAGGACAGCGTCTTCATATCCTCCGCCACCATGGATCCCGACGTGGCGCGGCGCCTGGCCAAGCAGTTGGAGGCGACCGGCCGGCACTATCTGGATGCGCCGATCTCCGGCGGGGCGCAGCGCGCCGCGCAAGGCGAGCTGACGATTCTGGCCTCCGGCAGTTCCGCCGCTTTTGCCAAGGCGCGGCCCGCGCTTGATGCCATGGCGGCAAAGCTCTACGAGCTCGGTGATGCCGCCGGGCAGGGCGCTGCGTTCAAGATGATCAATCAATTGCTCGCCGGAGTGCATATTGCCGCCGCCAGCGAAGCCATGGCCTTTGCGGCCAAGCAGGGCCTCGACATCCGCAAGGTCTATGAGGTGATCACGGCCTCCGCCGGCAATTCCTGGATGTTCGAGAACCGGATGCCGCATGTGCTGGACGGCGATTACACACCGCGAAGCGCGGTGGAGATCTTCGTCAAGGACCTTGGCATCATTCAGGACATGGCGCGCAGCGCCAGATTCCCGGTGCCGGTCTCCGCCGCGGCGCTCCAGATGTTCCTGATGACCTCAGCCGCCGGCATGGGCCGCGACGACGATGCGTCGGTCGCGCGGATGTATGCGCAGGTCACCGGCGTCAAGCTGCCTGGCGACAAGTAAGCAAGAGGATCTGCGATGCCCCGTTTCGCCGCCAACCTCTCGATGATGTTCACCGAGGTGCCGTTCCTCGACCGCTTCGATGCCGCCGCGCAAGCGGGCTTCACCGCCGTCGAGTTCCTCTTTCC
The DNA here is from genome assembly GCF_045571415.1 of Bradyrhizobium sp. LMG 9283. Taxonomy (NCBI): domain Bacteria; kingdom Pseudomonadati; phylum Pseudomonadota; class Alphaproteobacteria; order Hyphomicrobiales; family Nitrobacteraceae; genus Bradyrhizobium; species Bradyrhizobium sp. LMG 9283. Next base: position 6,117,909 of record NZ_CP120691.1, on the reverse strand, counting down.
TTACGAGCATCAGGCCGAGGCGGTCGGCGAGCGGCTTCAGCGCAACGGCTTGACGCAGGCGCTATTCAATCTGCCGCCGGGCGACTGGAATGCCGGCGAAAAAGGCTTTGCGGCGCTCCCGGCGCGGTTCAATGATCTGAAGGCGAGCCTGGAGACGGCGCTGCCTTATGCCAAGGCGACCGGCGTCAAGCGGCTGCACCTGATGGCCGGCATCGCCAACCGCAGCGAGCGCGTTGCGATCGAGGCGTTCTACAAATCGGTGGCCTGGACCGCGGAGTTCTTCGCGCCGCACGGCATCGACGTCGTGATCGAGCCGATCAATGCGCGTAACGTGCCCGGCTACTTCCTCAACGATTTCGGCTTCGCGCGTGATCTGATCCAGGAGCTGAGGCTTCCGAATCTAAAACTACAGTTCGACATCTATCACTGCCAGATCATCCACGGCGACGTCACCATGCGGCTGCGCGAGATGATGCCGATCATCGGCCACATCCAGATCGCCAGCATTCCCTCGCGCAACGAGCCTGACGGCGAGGAGCTGAACTATCCGTTCCTGTTCGAAGAGCTCGACCGGCTCGGTTATGCCGGCTTCGTCGGCTGCGAATACAATCCGCGCGGCAAGACCACCGACGGCCTTGCCTGGTTCAAGCCTTTTGCTGGAGTGAAGTCGTGACACTTGCGTTAGGCTGCATCGCCGACGACTATACCGGCGCCTCCGACCTCGCCAACACGCTGACGCGCGCTGGCTTGCGTACCGTGCAGACCATCGGCGTGCCGGCGGACGATCTCGCGCTGCCTGGGGTCGACGCCGTCGTGGTGTCGCTGAAGAGCCGCTCGATCGAGCCCGGACTTGCCGTGTCGCGCTCGCGTGCGGCGGAGGCGTGGCTGCGCGGCCGCGGCGCGGGCCACGTGTTGTTCAAGATTTGCTCGACTTTCGATTCCACAGACGCCGGCAATATCGGTCCCGTCATGGACGCGCTGCGCGCCGACTGCGGCGAGGGGGCCGTTCTGGTGACGCCGGCGTTCCCGGAGACCGGCCGTACCGTCTACCAGGGCAACCTCTTCGTCGGCGCCGTGCCGCTCAACGAGAGCCCGCTGAAGGACCATCCGCTCAACCCGATGCGCGATTCCAACCTGGTGCGCGTGCTGGCGCGCCAAAGCAGGACGCAGATCGGCCTCGTCGATCTCGCCACCGTCACGCGCGGGGCCGATGCCGTGCGGGCGCGGCTGGCCGAGCTGGCGGGCAAGGGCATCGGCGCTGCGATCATCGATGCCGTGTTCGATCGCGACCTCGAGACCATCGGCCTTGTCGCCGCCGGACATCGGCTCTCGGTCGGTGCCTCCGGCATCGGCCTTGGGCTCGCGCGCGCGTTGGTGTCGACGGGCAAGGTCAGGTCGGCTGCGGTAAGCAACGAAGCCGGCGCTGCGGTCGGCGGATCGGTGGCGTGTCTTGCCGGAAGCTGCTCGCAAGCGACGCTTCAGCAGATCGCGAATGCCGAGCGTGTCATGCCAGTGTTGCATCTCGATCCCGAGCAGATCGTCGCGGCCGCCGGCGAAGCACAGCGCGCGCTCGCCTGGGCTCGGCCGCGGCTCGCCGACGGTCCGGTGCTGATCGCTTCGAGCGCGACGCCGGAAGCCGTTGCCGCCGTTCAGGCACGCCATGGCCGCGATGCCGCTGGCCACGCCATCGAGCAGGCCATGGCTGATCTCGCCGAGGGCCTGGTGCAGGCCGGTGTCCGGCGCTTGATCGTCGCCGGTGGCGAGACCTCCGGTGCCGTGGTCGATCGGTTGAAGATTCCTGGATTTCTCGTAGGAGTAGAGATCGCGGCGGGGGTCCCGGTGCTGCGCGCGGTCGGCGTAGAGGCGGGCGAGATGTTGCTCGCCCTAAAGTCCGGAAATTTCGGCGGTGCTGAATTCTTCACGGATGCGCTTAGGCTCATGCGCTGAGCGCAGAGCATTCTTAGCTGGCTGTTCATTTCGGGCTCCGTACTCGTACGGAGTCGCAGTTAACGTCTGCACAGGTGCTCTGGTGTTGGATGTCGGCGCCGCTCCTTTTGGTTGATTCGTAAAATCTTTGGACGCGCGCCCGCGCCAATACTAAAGAGTCCTCAATATGCTCGCCAAGATCTCCATCCGCGTCAAGATCATCAGTGTCGTGGCGTTCCTGCTGGTTGCGATGGCCGGCATGGGCCTTCTCGCGGTCATGAAGATGCGGTCGATAAACGCCAACACCGTGGATATCACCACCAACTGGATGCCCAGCGTGCGTGTGCTGGGCGACCTCCGCGCCACCGTCCTTACCTATCGCAACGTCATCCGCGAGCACATGCTGGCCGAAACGCTGGATGAAAAGCTGGAGGCGGAAAAGACCGCGGCGATCGTAACCGAGATGTTGGCCAAGGCTCGAAAGGAGTACGAGCCGATGATCACCTCGCCGGAATAGCGGGCGCTCTATGCCGAATGGTCGAAGCTTTGGAGTGAGTATCAGAAGGGTGCCCAGGACGTCATGGAGCTGTCACGGATGGAAGCGGGCAAGGTGCCGCACGGATCCCATGAGCTCAACACCAAGACAGTCAACAAGATCGGCCTGAAGTCCGACGAGGTGCTGCAGAAAGATATCGAACTCAACACCAGGGGCGGCGACCGGGCCGCCCGGGATGCGGCCGACAGCTACGCCAATGCCTTCATGCTGGTCTCGATCATTCTCGGCGCTGCCGTGCTCGTCGGCGTCGGTGTCGGCTTCTATCTCGTCCACGACGTCTCCAGCGGCATCAACTCCATCACACTGCCCATGCAGGCGCTGGGCAAGGGCGACCTCTCCGCCGAAGTCCCGCATCGCGGCGAGAAGACCGAGATCGGCGCCATGGCCGACGTGCTCCAGATCTTCAAGGAGGCGCTGATCGCCAAGAAGGCCGCGGACGAAGCCGCCGCGGCCGATGCCGAGGCCAAGATCGAGCGCGGCCGCCGCGTCGACAACATCACCCGCGAATTTGAAACGATGATCGGGGAGATCGTCCAGACCGTATCGTCGGCCTCGACCCAGCTCGAAGCCTCCGCCTCGACCCTGACCGCGAGCGCCGACCGCTCGCAGCGGCTCGCGACCACGGTTGCCGGCGCTTCGGAGGAAGCCTCGACCAACGTGCAATCGGTGGCCTCGGCGACGGAGGAGATGGCGTCGTCGGTCGGCGAGATCAGCCGTCAGGTGCAGGAGTCGGCGCGGATGGCGGGCGACGCCGTCGGCCAGGCGCGTGCCACCACCGAGCGCGTCAGCGAGCTCTCCAAGGCGGCCTCGCGCATCGGCGACGTCGTCGAGCTGATCAACACCATCGCCGGGCAAACCAACCTCCTGGCCCTGAACGCCACCATCGAGGCGGCGCGCGCGGGCGAAGCCGGTCGCGGCTTCGCGGTCGTCGCCTCCGAGGTGAAGGCGCTCGCCGAGCAGACCGCAAAGGCGACTGGCGAGATCGGCCAGCAGATTTCCGGCATCCAGACGGCGACCAACGACTCCGTCGGCGCGATCAAGGAGATCTCCTCGACCATCGAGCGTTTGTCGGAAATCTCGTCGGCGATCGCGGCGGCGGTGGAAGAGCAGGGCGCCGCCACGCAGGAGATCGCCCGCAACGTGCAGCAGGCGACGCAGGGCACCCAGCAGGTATCGTCCAACATCACCGACGTGCAGCGCGGCGCGACCGAGACCGGCACGGCCTCCTCGCAGGTGCTGTCGGTGGCGCAGATGCTGTCGAACGATTCCAACCGGCTCAAGAGCGAGGTCAGCAAATTCCTGACCAATGTCCGCGCGGCGTAAGACGCGCGGCTGCATGGCTGCGATGTAGATTCCGCAGTGCGGTAGCAGGGAAGTGAATGCGTGAAAGCCGCCGGGGATTAGCGTTTCCGACGGTGCTCAGGTAAAGGGGGAAAGGGGATCGCCGTGGGGGCGGAATCCTTATCCTCGCTTGACCTGGAATTGCCTGGCGCATGATTGCTCTGGTCCGTATTGCCCTGAGCCGGCCTTATACGTTCGTCGTGCTAGCGCTGCTGCTGCTGATCATCGGACCGCTCGCGGCGCTGCGGACCCCGACCGACATCTTCCCGGACATCCGTATCCCTGTCATCGGTGTGGTCTGGCAGTACACAGGGCTGCCGCCGGACCAGATGTCCGGCCGCATCACCACGCCTTTCCAGCGCGCACTGACGACCACGGTCAACGACATCGAGCATATCGTCGCCAACTCCTACAACGGCTTTGGCATCATCAAGATCTTCTTCCAACCCAACGTCGACATCCGCACCGCCAACGCGCAGGTGACCGCGATCTCGCAGACGCTGCTCAAGCAGATGCCGCCGGGTGCGACGCCGCCCTTGATCCTGAACTACTCGGCGTCCACCGTGCCGATCATCCAGGTGGCGCTGTCAGGTGAGGGGCTCACCGAGCAGAATCTCGCCGATATCGGCATCAACCAGCTTCGCACCCCGCTGGTCACCGTGCCCGGCGCGGCGATTCCCTATCCATTCGGCGGCAAGCAGCGCCAGGTCCAGATCGACCTCAATCCCACCGCGCTCCAGGCCCGCGGCCTCTCGGGCCAGGACGTCGCCAATGCGCTGGCCGCCCAGAACCTGATCACGCCGGTCGGCACCCAGAAGATCGGCCAGTTCGAGTACAACATCCAGCTCAACAACTCGCCGCTCCGGATCGACGAGCTCGGCAATCTGCCGATCAAAACCGTCAACGGCGCCATGGTCTATGTGCGCGACGTCGCGTCCGTGCGCGATGGCAATCCGCCGCAGACCAACATCGTCCATGTCGACGGCAACCGCTCGGTGCTGATGATGGTGCTGAAGGCGGGCGCCACCTCGACGCTCGATATCATCGCCGGCATCAAGCAGAAGGTGATCGACGTCAAGGACCAGATGCCGGACGCGCTGAAGATCGGCTTCATCGGCGACCAGTCGGTGTTCGTCCGCGGCGCGATCGAGGGCGTGGCCTTCGAGGGCGTGATCGCGGCGCTCCTCACCAGCGTCATGATCCTGTTGTTCCTCGGCAGCTGGCGCTCGACGATCATCATCGCGGTCTCGATCCCGCTCTCGGTGCTGGGCGCCATCATCATGCTGTCGGCGATCGGCGAGACGCTGAACATCATGACGCTCGGCGGCCTCGCGCTCGCGGTCGGCATCCTCGTCGACGACGCCACCGTCACCATCGAGAACATCAACTACCATCTGGAGCAGGGCAAGCCGGTCGAGCAGTCGATCCTCGACGGCGCCAACCAGATCGTGACGCCGGCGTTCGTCTCGCTGCTCTGCATCTGCATCGTCTTCGTGCCGATGTTCTTCTTGACCGGCGTCGCGCGCTTCCTGTTCGTGCCAATGGCTGAAGCGGTGATGTTCGCGATGATCTGGTCGTTCATCCTGTCGCGCACGCTGGTGCCGACCATGGCGAACTACCTCCTGCAGGCGCATGTCCATCACGAGGGCGCCCCGCCGAAGTCACGCAATCCTTTCGTCTGGTTCCAGCGCGGTTTCGAGGCGCGGTTCGAGCGCATCCGTAGCGGTTACCGTGGCCTGCTCGGCCTTGCACTGGCGCACCGTGCGGTGTTCGTGATCGGCTTCCTCTGCGTGGTCGGCGCGTCCTTCGCGCTGGTGCCGTTCCTCGGCCGGAATTTCTTTCCCGCGGTCGATGCCGGCAACATCCTGATGCATGTCCGCACGCAAGTAGGCACCCGCGTCGAGGAGACCGCCAACCAGCTCGCCGACGTGCAGAAGGCAGTTCGCAAGCTGATCCCCGGCGAGATCGAGACCATGACCGACAATATCGGCATGCCGATCTCCGGCATCAACATGACCTACAACAACACCGGCGTGATCGGCCCGCAGGACGGTGACATCCAGATCAAGCTGAAGGAAGGCCACAAGCCGACCGAGGAGCATGTCAAGGTGCTGCGTGAGCAGCTGCCGCGGCTGTTCCCCGGCGTCAGCTTCGCGTTCCTGCCGGCCGACATCGTCAGCCAGATCCTGAATTTCGGCGCGCCGGCGCCGATCGACCTGCAGATCCGCGGCGCCAATCTCAGCGCCAACTTTGCCTATGCCAACAACCTGCTGGCCAAGGTCCGCAAGATTCCGGGCGTTGCCGATGCGCGCATTCAGCAGTCGCCGAACAATCCCACCTTCAACATCGATGTCGATCGCACCCGCGCGCAATATGTCGGCCTGACCGAGCGCGACGTCACCAACAGCCTCGTGGTCAATCTCGCCGGCTCCTCGCAGGTGGCGCCGACCTACTACCTCAATCCTGATAACGGCGTGTCCTACTCGATCGTGATGCAGACGCCGCAATACCAAATCGATTCGCTCAGTGCGCTGCAGACGCTGCCGATCACGGCTGCCGGCAATGCGCAGTCGCCGATCCTCGGCGGCATCGCCGACATCAAACGCTCGACGTCGAGCGCGGTGGTATCGCAATATGACATCCAATCGATGGTGCAGATCTTTGCCACGACCTCGGGCCGCGATCTCGGCGCGGTCGCCGCCGACATCCGAAAAGTGATTGCCGAGACCGCCAAGGACGTGCCGAAGGGCTCGTCCGTGGTGCTGCTTGGCCAGGTGCAGACCATGAACAGCGCCTTCACCGGCCTGCTGTTCGGCCTGCTCGGGGCCGTCGTGCTGATCTACTTCCTGATCGTCGTGAACTTCCAGTCCTGGTCCGATCCGTTCGTGATCATCACCGCGCTGCCGGCCGCGCTCGCCGGCATCGTCTGGATGTTGTTCACGACCGAGACCACGCTGTCGGTTCCGGCGCTCACCGGCGCCATCATGTGCATGGGCGTTGCCACCGCCAACAGCGTGCTCGTGATCTCCTTCGCGCGCGAGCGCTACGAGGAGCTCGGCGATCCCATCGCCGCCGCGCTTGAAGCGGGCTTCGTCCGGTTCCGCCCCGTCCTGATGACCGCGCTCGCCATGATCATCGGCATGGCGCCGATGGCGCTGGGACTGGGCGAAGGCGGCGAGCAGAATGCGCCGCTCGGCCGCGCCGTGATCGGCGGCCTGATCTTTGCAACCTTCGCCACGCTGATGTTCGTCCCCGTGGTGTTCAGCATGGTCCACAAGAAACAAGGCGCCAAAGCCGCCGCCGCATTGGAGACTCCGCATGTCGCCCACTGAACCCCGCTCTGCGGTGTCGCACCGGAAACTGGGCATCTTCGGCGTGGTGACGCTGATTGCGGCAGGCCTTGTCGTCGGCACTGGCATCAGGGCCCGCGAGGAGCAGGGCATCAAGCTGAAAGAATGGACTGACGATCAGGCCGTTCCGAGCGTGGCGGTGACGCTGCCCAGCGCTAAGGACCTCAACGCCACCATCGATCTGCCGGGCCGGCTGGAGGCCTACTACCGCGCGCCGATCTTCGCGCGCGTGTCGGGCTACCTGAAGAGCTGGAGCGCCGACATCGGCGCCCGCGTCAAGGCGGGTCAGGTGATTGCCGAGATCGAGGCGCCCGACCTCGATCAGCAGCTGCTGCAGGCGCGCGCCGATCTCGCCAGCCAGCAGGCCAGCGCCAGGTTGTCGGAGGCAACGCTCAACCGGCGCAAGACGCTGGTCGCCTCCAACTTCGTCTCGGCGCAGGAGATCGACGAGCGCACCGCCGACCTCTCCAACAAGAACGCCGCCGTCAATTCGGGCAAAGCCAATGTCGAGCGGCTGGAAGCGCTGGCCGGCTACAAGAAGATCACCGCGCCGTTCGACGGTGTCGTCACCGCGCGCGACACTGACGTCGGTGCGCTGATCAATGCCGGCGGCGGGTCGGGTCCGGCGATGTTTGTGATCTCCGACATCACCAAGCTGCGCGTCTACGTCAACGTGCCCCAGAATTACGTGCCGGCGATCAAGATCGGCGCCAAGGCCACGATCACGCTGCCGGAATATCCGAACCGCACCTTTCAGGCAACGGTGGAGGCCTCCTCGCAGGCCGTCGACGTCGCCTCCGGCACCACGCGGATGCAGCTCGGGCTCGACAATTCCTCGGGCGAGCTGATGCCCGGCGGCTATGCCAGCGTGAGACTGAACCTCCAACGTGACGCCGCGCCGCTCAGCATTCCCGCCAGCGCCCTGATCTTCAACGGCAGCGGTTTGCGCGTTGCGACCGTCGGTGCGGACGACAAGGTGCTGTTCAAGCCGGTGACCATCGCGCGTGACCTCGGCCGCGAGATCGAGCTGGCCTCAGGGATTGCCGCGGATGACCGCGTGATTACCGCTCCGCCTGACGGCCTCTCCGATGGCGATCAGGTCCGCGTCGTCGGCGCCGGCGCCAAGGGCAAGCCGGCGACGGCATCGGAGAAGCAGGCGCCGCGGAGCTAGCTCAGTTTTGTGCCTCGGACGCGGCGCAGTGTCGTAGGGTGGGCAAAGGCGCATTGCGCCGTGCCCACCATTCTCTCTGAAATCGCAGAGTTATGGTGGGCACGCTTCGCTTTGCCCACCCTACGAGATCTGTGCCGTGTTGCTTTCTGGGTCCCGGCTCTGCGGAGCGGCATTGCATGCCGCACCGTGTCCGGGACACGAGAGCTGGCTACGCCGCCCGCCACTCCGGCACGCCATCCCTAGCCATCGCGATTTCGCCGAGCGAGCCCACCGGCGTCCGCTCCATGTCGAGCAGATGCGCCAGCGTCGCGCTATCGCTCGCCGGAATTCGCGCCAACGTGCGGCGGTCATCCTGCGTCCGCAGCATCACCACGCCGTGCTCGACATCGCCGCCACGGCCGTAGAGCACCGTAAAGCTCTCGACTTTGCCCTTGCCCGAAGCCTCCGTCACGAATTCCGGCACAATGCGCTTGTTGCTGTCGGCCTCGCCTTGCACGCTGGTCTCCTGCGCCAGCGTCTCGCGCGGCGGCGTCATCGACACCACCAGCGCGTGGTGCTTGGTGACGAAGCCGCCCTGGCCGTAGAGCAGGCCGAGTCTTGCGCCGCCGCGCACACGCCGCACCATCGCGCAGGCCGCATGCGTCATGTAGGTGTTGAGCGGAGCGCCAAAGAAGGTGAGGCCGCCGGTCACGGTCGGCTGCACATCGGCAGAAAGGCCCAACGTCCGCCGCGCCATCTTGGGCACGCATGGAAAGCAGCTGTAGAGCTCGATCGCGTCAAACTTCCTGCCGTCGCCGCCGACGAGGTCCATCACGCTCCTGAGCACCGCGTTCTGCGGATGGCTCTCGTAAAACTGGTCGCGCAACAGATAATCGCGCGGCTCTTCCGCCGAGGCGCCGCCAAGCGGATAGACCAGTCTGTCCTCGGGAATCCCGGCCGCCCGCGCCTTGGCAAGACTGGTGAGCAGCAGGGCACCACCCATGTTGACGCTGGGATTGGCGACCATCAGCTTGTTATAGGGCCACGCGATCAGGCGGTTGTCGGCGGTCGGGGTCGTGATCTCCTCGGGCGCGTAGCGCCGCTTCAGCCAGGCATTGGGATTTTGCGCGGCGGCTTCCGAATAGCGCGACCACAGCGTACCGGACTCCGCCATCGCGTCGCGCGGCGTCTGGCCCCAATGCGCAGCGGAGGCCGCCTCGTAGAAGGGATAGACCGTGACCGGGCGGAACACGCCGAGCTTCACCGCCAGCGGCTTCTGGAACGCCGCGCCGCGCTTGGGTTCCTCGACATCATGGGCGAACGGCGTCCATGGCAGCTTGACGCCAGCGCGCTCCGCCTTGGTCGCGGTCGACTGCGCCTCCGCGCCGCACACTGCGGCCACGCCGCATTCCCCGCGCGCGATGCGCTTGGCGGCCTCGTGAATGTAGCGGATCGGACTCTCCCCGCCGACCGGGCCGTAATAGCAATGCGCGGGCGAGATGCCGAAGCGTTGCGCCAAAAGCTTCTCGGGATCACGATAGCGCCAGCTCAGAAAGTTGACGACGTCGAGCGACTGCACCTCGCCGAGCAGCTTTGCGCCGGAATCAGCCTCGGCGCGCCGCAGTGCCTGTTCGAGCAGATCGAGCGGCTCGAGACCATCGGTGATCTCCTTTGGGCGGTCGACGATCTCGCCAATGCCGACGATGACGGGGATGCGGTCTTCGGCAACCTTGTTCTTATCTGTCATGCTTCAATTCACGATGTTACTTGTTTCGTCATTGCGAGCGCAGCGAAGCAATGCAGACTGTCTCTGTGGAAAGATCCTGGATTGCTTCGCTGCGCTCGCAATGACGAGTCGGGTTGTCACTCCGCCACCAGCGCATTCATGTGCTCGACGGCTTCGGCGAACTCTTCCTTGAACTCCTGCACCACGGCACCCGCCGATTTCACGCTGTCGATCAGGCCGACGCCCTGGCCGACGAAATAGCTGACGAGATCGCGCGCCTTGGCGTTGCCGCTTGCGGCGGCTCGGTCGATGGAATGGAAGGCGTCGCGGCTGATGATGCTCTGCAGCGGCATCGGAAGCGCGCCCGGGCTGTCCGGCGCGCGGTCCCAGGCATCGGTCCAGACCGAGCGGAGCTGCCGTGCCGGCTTGCCGGTGCGGCCTTTCGAGCGCACCGCATCGCGCGAGGACGCCGCGATCATCTTCTCGCGGAAAATCTCGGTAGTTTCGGCCTCGACGGTCGCAAGCCACACCGAACCGGTCCAGACGCCGGCCGCGCCCATCGCCATGCACGCCGCCATCTGCCGTCCGGTCATGATGCCGCCGGCCGCCAGCACCGGCACGTCGCGGACCTTTTTGATCGCCTTGATCACCTCCGGCACCAGCACCATGGTCGAGACCTCGCCGCAGTGACCGCCGGCCTCGGTGCCCTGCACCACGAGGATATCGATGCCGGCTGCGACCTGGCGCAGCGCGTGCTCCTTGGCGCCGACCAGCGCTGCAACGGGGACGCCGTGTGTCTTGCCCATCTCGATCATCGCCTTCGGCGGCACGCCCAGCGCATTGGCGATCAAGCGGATCGGATGATTGAAGGAGACCTCCAGCAGCTGAAGCGCGGTCTTCGCATCGAACGGCGGCGGCTGGTTGTCCGCGACCTCGGTGGTGGTGAGCTCGATGTCGTATTTCTTCAGGAGATTTCGCGTGTAATCGCGATGCTCCTGCGGCACGCGCGCTTCCAGGCTCTTCCAGGTGACGTCCTTCTCGCCGGCGGTCGAGATGTTTTCGGGGATCAACACGTCGATGCCATAAGGCTTGCCATCGACGTGATCGTCGATCCACTTCAGCTCGCGCTCGAGCGTATCGGGCGTGTGCACGGTCGCGCCCAGCACGCCGAAACCGCCGGCGCGGCTGACGGCGGCGACGACATCGCGGCAATGACTGAAGGCGAGCAGTGGGAATTCGATCCCCAGCATGTCGCAGATCGGCGATTTCATGGCTCTCTCCCGGCAGCAACCTTCGCGTTCTCGTTGGCTTCGGAGCGATGCGAGACGACGCTAGCTGATCCCCACCTGCGATGCCATGCCGGATTCGACGACGCATCTTGCGTGTAGACGTCGTGCGATTACGCCTGCAGCGCCGACGTCTACTGGCGGATCAGTGACGAGGTCGCCACGGTGACGCCGTCATTCCGGGCTCGCCCTGCGGCCGCCCCGGAATGACGGCGCGGAGGGGGTGCCATGACAAAACGTAGAGTTGGCCCGTCCGACAATGCATTTCGGCGCCCTTGTCACCGGCCGTTCGCGGGTTAATTAATGCAGGCGCATCTATCTGCCGGAGCCCTTGCATGACTGACACCCCTTACGTGCCGCCCAAAGTCTGGACCTGGAACAAGGAGAATGGCGGGCAGTTCGCCAACATCAACCGGCCCATTGCCGGCCCCACCCACGACAAGGAGCTGCCGGTCGGCAAGCATCCCCTCCAGCTCTATTCGCTGGCGACGCCGAACGGGGTGAAGGTCACGGTGATGCTGGAGGAGCTTTTGGCGCTCGGCCACAAGAGGGCCGAATACGACGCCTGGCTGATCAGGATCGGCAACGGCGAGCAGTTCGGCAGCGGCTTTGTCGGGATCAATCCGAATTCGAAAATCCCGGCGCTAATGGACCGCTCGGGTCCGGAGCCGATCCGGGTGTTCGAATCCGGCTCGATCCTGCTCTACCTCGCCGAGAAGTTCGGCGCCTTCCTGCCGAAGGACATCAAGACCCGCACCGAGGCGATGTCCTGGCTGTTCTGGCAGATGGGCAGCGCGCCCTATCTCGGCGGCGGCTTCGGCCATTTCTATGCCTATGCTCCGACGAAGATCGAATACGCCATCGACCGTTTCGCGATGGAAACCAAGCGCCAGCTCGATGTGCTCGACCGGCGCCTTGCCGATAACGAATATCTCGCGGGCAAGGAGTACACCATCGCCGACATGGCGGTGTGGCCCTGGTATGGCGCGCTCGCCAAGGGGCTGGTCTATGGCGCCGGCGAATTCCTCTCGGTGCAGGACTACAAGAACGTGCAGCGCTGGACCGACCAGATCGCCAAGCGTCCGGCCGTGAAGCGCGGCCGCATGGTCAACCGCGTCTCCGGCGATCCCGCGAGCCAGCTCCACGAGCGTCACGACGCATCCGATTTCGAGACCAAGACGCAGGACAAGCTCGCGCCCGCGACGTAGCTCAAACGGCGTAGGGTGGGCAAAGCGAACGCGTGCCCACCACTTCTTACGAGGTCACGGTGGTGGGCACCTAGTGACTCACGCCATGCTCAGCTCGTGGCGGCCGACCACCATCCAGTGCACCTCGTCCGGGCCGTCGGCGAAGCGCAGGTGCCGCACGTCCTGGTACATCTCGGCGAGCGGGGTCCAGTGCGAGATGCCGGTGGCGCCGTGCATCTGGATGGCCTGGTCGATGATCTTGCAGGCACGTTCGGGCACCATCGCCTTGACCATGGAGACCCAGACGCGGGCCTCCTTGTTGCCGAGCACGTCCATCGCCTTGGCGGCTTTCAGCACCATCAGCCGCATCGCCTCGATCTCGCAGCGCGCCTGCGCGATGATCTGCATGTTGCCGCCGAGATGGGCGATCTTCTTACCGAAGGCTTCGCGGGTGAGGCCGCGTTGCACCATCAAATCCAGCGCCTTCTCGGCCTTGCCGATGGTGCGCATGCAGTGATGGATACGGCCGGGACCGAGGCGGAGCTGCGAGATTTCGAAACCGCGGCCTTCGCCGAGCAGGATGTTCTCCTTAGGGACTCGCACATTGTTGAAGCGCATGTGCATGTGGCCGCGCGGGGCGTGGTCCTGGCCGAACACGTACATGGGGCCGAGCACCTCGACGCCGGGCGTGTCGCGCGGCACCAGGATCTGCGATTGCTGCTTGCTCGGCGGTGCATCGGGATTGGTCTTCACCATCACGATGAGGATCTTGCAGCGGGGATCGCCAAGACCTGAGATGTAGTACTTCTCGCCGTTGATCACCCATTCGTCGCCGACGAGTTTCGCGGTCGTCGAGATGTTCTTTGCGTCGGAGGAGGCGACATTCGGCTCGGTCATGACATAGGCGGAGCGGATCTCGCCATTGAGCAGCGGCTTCAGCCACTTCTCCTTCTGCTCCTTGGTGCCGACGCGCTCCAGCACCTCCATGTTGCCGGTATCGGGCGCCGAGCAGTTCATGGTCTCGGACGCCAGCGGGCTCTTGCCGAGCTCGGCGGCGATGTAGGCGTAGTCGAGATTCTTCAGGCCCTGGCCGGTCTCGTCGTCGGGCAGGAAGAAGTTCCAGAGGCCTTCCTGCTTGGCCTTGTTCTTGGCCTTCTCCAGCACCTCGAGCTGCTTCGGCGTAAAGCTCCAGCGATCCTCCTTGCCTTCGCCGGCCTTGGCGAACTCGATCGACATGGGATCGACGGTGTCGCGGATGAACTTCTTGACGTGGTCATAGAGCGGCCGGACCTGGTCCGACATCCTGAGGTCGTTGAGCTCGTCGCCGGGATTGAGTGTGTAATTGGTGGTGCGGGGAATGTAGGCGTGTTTTGTCATTGTTCCTCCCGGGGACGCTGAGATCGTTCTGGGCGCAAGAATAGTCGCAGCGCCGCCAAAGTGCGAGCGCGCATTTTTCGCGCAAGCCATGCCATGCGATGGAATATCGCGAGGGCGTTTGAAATGTTGTTTGAATGGGGCGTAGGGAGGCGGCAGGCGTGCGCCTCACTCTCCGCTGTCATCGCCCGGCGAAGACCGGGCGATCCAGTATTCCAGAGACCGCAGTGATGAATCGAGACGCCGCGGCGTACTGGATGCCCCGGTCCCGTCTTCGCCAAGGCTACGCCGGGGCCACAAGGGTGCTCGGCGCGCCGGAGCTTTAGCGAAGGCGGCAAGCCGGAGCATGACAGCTGTGGGTGTGGCTAGATCACGCCGGCAGCCGATGCATCGCGCAGATCTTGTTGCCGTCGAGATCGCGCAGATAGGCGAGGTAGAGCTTGCCGCCGGGGCCCTGGCGCACGCCGGGCGGATCCTCGATCGACTTACCGCCGGCCGCGATACCGGCTGCGTGCCATTTGTCGACCTGTTCCGGCGAATTGCAGGCAAAGCCGATCGTGCCGCCATTGGCGCAGGTCGCCGGTTCGCCGTTGATCGGCTTCGACACCGAGAACACGCCGGTCTTGGTGATATAGAAAATGCGATGGCCGTCGACCTTGGCCGGCCGCACCTCGAGCGTGCCGAGCAGCTTGTCGTAGAACGCCTTGGCCTTGTCGAGATCGTTGGTGCCGATCATCACGTGTGAGAACATTTGCCATTCCCTCAGAGTTTGTAGCCCGGATGGAGCGAAGCGAAATCCGGGTCTTGCTTGCTTTTGGCCGTCCCGGATTGCGCTGCGCTCCATCCGGGCTACTTGAAATCTCAAAAAGCCGTATAGCCGCCGTCGATCACGAACGTATCCGCCGTGTGATACGACGACGCCTTGCTCATCAGATACACCGCGATGCCGCCGAAATCGGATGCTTCGCCGAAGCGCCGCATCGGAATCCGCGGCATCACATTGGCGACGAACTTGTCGTTGGCCATGAGCCCTGCGGTCATGTCACTCTTGATCCAGCCCGGCAGGATCGCATTGGCGGTGACGCCGTAACGCGCCAGCTCGACGCCGAGCGCGCGCACCAGCGCGTTGATGGCGGCTTTGGTCGCGGCATAATGCTCGTTGCGCGCGGTGCCGAAGATCGAGGCGAGGCTCGAGGTCGCAACCAGCCGCCCGAAGGGATCGCCGGCATTGGCACGTTCGGTCATGTGCTTTGCCGCGACCTGGAACGCGTGGAACACGCCGTCGAGATTGGTCGCGAACATCGTGCGCCATTCCTCCTCGGTGCGCTCGATGAAGGACCGCCGGCCGCCGCCGCCGATGCCGGCATTGGCAAAGCAGCCGTCGACGCGGCCGAAAGTGTCGAGCGTCGCCTTCATCGCCGCATTGACCGAGGCCGGGTCGGTGACGTCGCAGACGCGAATATCCACCTTCCCGGCAAGGCCGGCCAGGCTCGCGGCAGCACTCTTATTCTTGTTGGGATTGCGGCCCCAGATCGAGACGTTGCAGCCTTGGGCCGCGAGCGCCTGCGCGATGCCGAGGCCGATGCCGCCATTGCCGCCGGTGATTACGGCGACGCGGCCGGAGAGGTCGAAAATAGTCATGGCGCGTTTCCTGTTTCTTGGTCTGCGGCCCATCAGCCGCTGCGCGCAAGATTGCTTGCTATGCTCTGATCACCATGGACAAGACCGCGACAAAAATCAAATATGCGCCCCGGCAAAATGAATTCCGGTCTGCGAAACTGACGCAGGCGCAACTGACGAGGAAACCATGCAGTTCAAACACGTCACGCTCGATTTCGATGGCTCGGTCGCAATCCTCAGGCTCGACCATCAGGAGGTGATGAACGCGATCTCCGTGGACATGCTGGGTGGCCTTGCCGAGGCGCTCGATACGATCGAGGAGAAGAAGGATGAGGTGCGCTGCGTCGTGCTGACCGGCGCGGGCCGCGCGTTCTGCACCGGCGCGAATCTCCAAGGCCGCAACAACCAGTCGAAGAAGACCAAGGCGGGTCTGACGCTGGAGACCGGCTTTCACCCCTTCCTGCGCCGCATCCGCAACCTGCATTGCCCCATCATCACCGCGGTCAACGGCCCGGCCGCCGGCGCCGGCATGAGCTTCGCGCTGCTTGGCGACATGATCCTGTGCGCACGCTCGTCCTATTTCCTGCAAGCTTTCCGCCGCATCGGGCTGGTGCCGGATTGCGGCTCGACCTGGCTCTTGCCGCGCCTCGTCGGCCGCGCGCGCTCGATCGAATTGTCGCTGATGGGCGAGCGGCTGCCGGCCGAAAAGGCGCTGGAATGGGGTCTCGTCAACCGCGTCTATGACGACGGCGTGCTGATGGAGGAGGCGATGAAGCTCGCACGCGAGCTCGCCAGCGGCCCGACGGTCGCGCTGTCGCTGATCCGCAAGCTCTATTGGGACAGCCCGGAAAATTCCTTCGAGGATCAGCTCAATCTCGAATTCCAGTGCCAGCTCCGCGCCGGCGACACCCAGGATTTTCGCGAGGGCGTCGGCGCGTTTCTGGAGAAGCGTCCTGCGCAGTTCAAGGGCAAATGATCGAGGCGGAGCTCTCACGCAGCGTCGCGCGCTGGTGCCCGGGCGCGACCGGCGTCACAGGCGCCGCAAAACTGTCCGGCGGCGCCAGCCAGGAGACCTGGCGCTTCGACATCGTGCATCCCGATGGTGTCATCGGTGCGATCCTGCGCCGCTCGCCGAAGGGCTATGGCGCAGCGCCGACGCGGGCGGCCGGTCTTGCCGCCGAAGCACAGCTAATGCAGCTCGCTTATGAAGCCGGCGTGCCGTCGCCGCGCGTGATGCATGTGCTCACGCCGGAGGACGATCTCGGCACCGGTTTCATCATGCAGCGGGTCGAGGGCGAGACCATCGCGCGCAAGATTCTTCGCGATGAGGAATACGCGGCGGCGCGGCCGCTTCTTGCGCGGCAGATCGGCGGCATTCTCGCTGGCCTCCACAGGCTGCCGCAGGACAAATTGCCTGCGCTGCGCAGCCGGGCGACGACACAGGAGATCGGCGAGTTCGAACGCGACTATCGCAGCCTGAACTGGCCCAAGCCCGTGTTCGAGTTGGCATTGCGCTGGCTGCGCGACCACGATCCCGGTCCCACGGCCGAGACCACGCTGGTGCACGGCGATTTCCGCAACGGCAATCTCATCATCGGCCCGGACGGTATCCGCGCGGTGCTCGACTGGGAGCTCGCTCATCTCGGCGATCCCATGGAGGATCTCGGCTGGGTCTGTGTGAATTCCTGGCGCTTTGGCGAGATCGACAAGCCGGTCGGCGGGTTTGGCACGCGCGAGGAATTGTTCGCGGGCTATGAGGCCGCAGGCCGCAAGGTCGATCCTGCGCGCGTCAAGTTCTGGGAAGTGATGGGCACGCTGCGCTGGGGCATCATGTGCGGCGGCATGATGCAGCGCTTTCGCGAAGGGCCGGACCATTCCATGGAGCGCGCCATGATCGGCCGCCGCGCCAGCGAGACCGAGATCGATCTGTTGCGGCTCTTGGCGCCGCGCGGGAGCTGACGCATGCAGGACGAACCGACCCCGATCGAGCTGACGAGAGCCGTCGCCGATTTCCTCCGCAACGACATCGCGCCGCTGATCTCCGGCCACCACGCGTTCAAGCTGCGCGTCGCCATCAACATCCTCGATCTCGTGACGCGGCAGCTGACGCGGGAGGCGGAGAGCGATGCTGCGGAGGTGGAGCGGCTGCGCGCGCTGCTCGGCATGGACGGCTCCGTCGCCGAGCTCAACCGCGCGCTCGCCGATCGCATCGCAAAGGGTGAGGTCGATCTTGCAACACCCGGCCTTGCCGAGCATCTGTGGGCGACCACGATGGACAAGCTCGCGGTCGATCAGCCGAACTATGCCTCGTACAAGCGCGAGCTGTCGCGAGGCGCCTAGACGCTCTCGCCGTCATTGCGAGCGAAGCGAAGCAATCCAGGGGCTTTCCGCACGGGCAGTCTGGATTGCTTCGTCGCAAGAGCTCCTCGCAATGACGAGCGGAAGGACAGTTCTACTTCCCCACCCATTTCGGCGGCCGCTTTTCCGAGAACGCCTTCGGGCCCTCGATATAGTCCTGCGAGGCCACCATCGCCTTCACCGCCGGATACTCGCGCTGCTCATCGATCGCCTGCTCCAGCGAGACGCCAAGCCCCCGCTGGATCGCCTGCTTCGAAGCCCGGATCGACATCGGCGAGTTCTTGGCGATCATCTCGGCCCAGCGCAGCGCGCCCGCGAGCGCCTCGCCTTGCGGCACCACCTCGTTGACGAAGCCGAGCTCGAGCCCTTCCTTGGCGCTGACATGGCGCGCGGTGAGGATCATGCCCATGGCGCGCTTGAGGCCGATCTGCCGCGGCAGACGGTGCAGGCCGCCGGCGAGTGCGGCGAGGCCAACGCGCGGCTCGGGCAGGGCGAAGGTTGCGTTCTCCGAAGCGATGATGAGGTCGCAGGCCAGCGCGATCTCGAAGCCGCCACCCATGGCAACGCCGTTCACGGCGGCGATGATCGGCTTGTCGCAGTCGAAGCGCGAGGTGAGGCCGGCAAAGCCGCCCTTGTCCCAGCCGCGCTTGCCGCCGGCGGCCTGCCACTTGAGGTCGTTGCCGGCGCAGAACGCCTTGTCGCCGGCGCCTGTGACGATCGCGATCCACTGCTCGGGATCGGCGGAGAAATCGTCGAAGACCTTCTGCAGTTCGAAATGCGCGTCGGTATGCAGCGCGTTGTAGACCTCGGGCCGCGACAGCGTCACGATCGTGATCGGTCCGTTGCGTTCCACCTCGGAAAATTTCAGCTCCATCGCGCGCTCCCGCATTTTTCTTCTGAAGGATATCGGCGTCATACTAGCGCGCGTCGGCTCTTGAGCACCAGCGAATTGCGCTGGTGCGCTTTGCGCAGCCGGCACATCTCGGCTTGCTTGACTTGCGGCGGCTCTTCTCACCTTAATCGTGCGAAGCAAAGACGCGCCTAGCGCCTCAACGCAAAACGATAAAATCAATCCGGGAGAGAACCGTGGATTTCTCATTGCCTACCGATCTCGTCGCCTATCTCGGAGAGCTCGACCGTTTCATCGAACGCGAGATCAAGCCGCTGGAGGAGGCTGACGACAACATCCGTTTCTTCGACCATCGCCGCGAATGGGCGCGTACCGATTTCGAGAATGGCGGTCTGCCGCGGCATGAATGGGAAGCGCTGCTGCGCAAGGCGAAGGACCTCGCGGACGCCGCCGGGCATCTGCGGTTCCCGGTGCCGAAGCAATATGGCGGCAGGGACGGCTCCAACCTCTGGATGGCGGTGATCCGCGAGCACTTTGCCGCCAAGGGGCTCGGCCTGCACAACGATCTCCAGAACGAGCACTCGATCGTCGGCAATTTCCCCGTCGTCACCATGCTCGACCGCTACGGCCGCGACGACCAGAAGGCGATGATCGACGGTTCGATCAGGGGCAAGTACCGCATCACCTTTGGCCTCACCGAGCCGCATCACGGCTCGGACGCCACCCACATGGAGACGCGCGCGGTGCCCGCGAACCGCGACAACGTCAAGGGCTGGATCATCAACGGCGAGAAGATGTGGACGACAGGCATGCATGTGGCCACGCACTGCGCGCTGTTCGCGCGCACCAGCGGCAATGATGGCGATGCCCGCGGGATCACCTGCTTCCTGGTGCCCGCCAAGAGCCACGGCGTGAAGGTCGAGGAATACATGTGGACCTTCAACATGCCGACCGACCATCCGCGCGTCAGCTTCACGGATGTGTTCGTGCCCGAAGATGCGCTGTTCGGCGAGGTCGGCCGCGGGCTCTCCCTGGCGCAATGTTTCGTGCACCAGAACCGCATCCGCCAGGCCGCGAGCTCGCTGGGCGCGGCCGTCTACTGCATCAACGAGAGTGTCAAATACGCCCGAGAGCGAAAACCGTTCGGCAAGGCGCTGGCAGAGAACCAGGCGATCCAGTTCCCGCTGGTCGAACTCGCCACGCAGGCCGAGATGCTGCGCCTGTTGATCCGCAAGACCGCCTGGGAGATGGACCAGCTCACCGAGGAGCAGATCGAGCGCACGCTGTCCGATCGCGTGTCCATGTGCAACTACTGGGCAAACCGTCTCTGCTGCGAATCCGCCGACCGCGCCATGCAGGTCCATGGCGGCATGGGCTACTCACGCCACAAGCCGTTCGAGCACATCTACCGCCACCACCGCCGCTATCGCATCACCGAGGGCAGCGAGGAGATCCAGATGCGCAAGGTGGCCGGGTTCCTGTTCGGCTATATGGGGCCGGGGAAGCATTGATGCTTGCACCGGTTTCGTTGGGTGGGCAAAGCGAAAGCGTGCCCACCGTTCTTTTTTGCAAACGAAGAACGGTGGGCACGGCGCTTTGCGCCTTTGCCCACCCTACGGCACCGCGCAATCAATTCACCCTTCGATCCTTCCCCGTCCAATACGGCTCGCGCAATTGCCGGCGCAAAATCTTGCCGCTCGGATTGCGTGGCAGCGCCGGCAAGAACTCCACGCTCTTCGGCGTCTTGTAGCCGGCGATGCGCTCGCGGGTGAAGTTGATGATGTCGGTTGCAGTCGCCTCTTTGCCGGGCTTCATCACCACGACGGCCTTCACCGCTTCGCCCCATTTATCGTCGGGCACGCCGATCACGGCAGCTTCCGCGATATCAGGATGATCGCACAGCGCGCTTTCGACCTCAGCGGGGTAGATGTTCTCGCCGCCGGAGATGATCATGTCCTTGATGCGGTCGTGGATGTAGAGATAGCCGTCCTCGTCCATGTAGCCGGCATCGCCGGTGCGCAACCAGCCGTCACTGCGCAGCGTCGCGGCGGTCGCCTCCGGCAAATTCCAGTAGCCGGCCATGTTGGAGCCCGAGCGCGTCGCGATCTCGCCGACCTGCCGCGGCGGCAGCGGCTTGCCGTCCGCGTCCAGAATCGCAATCTCGACACCCGGCAGCGCCTTGCCGGCCGAGCGCATCCGCTCCAGCCCTTCGACATGGTCCTCCGGTGGCAGCGCGACGATGGTGCCGGTCGTCTCGGTCATACCGTACATCTGCACGAATCCGCATTTGAAGACCTCAATGCATTCCTTCAGCAGCGCCGCCGGGATCGGCGAGGCGCCGTACAGCATGTATTTCAGCCGGGAGAAATCGACCGTCTTCGCGCGCGGCTGCCGCACCACGAATTGCATCGCCGCCGGCACCATGAACAACTTTGTGATGCCCGACTGCTCGAAGAAATCCAGCACCTTGGTCGGATCGAACTCGCGCGCGATCACGCCGCGGGCGCCGTGATAGAGCCCCATCACGCCCCATCCCGAACCGCCGATATGGAAGATCGGCATCGCCACCAGCGAGACGTCGTCGGTTGACCACCGGTTCCACTCCGGCTTGTCCTCGGCATTGCCTGTCTGCACGAGATTGAGGAAGTTCGCGTGCGAGAGCATCGCGCCTTTTGGTTTGCCTGTGGTGCCCGAGGTGTAGAGCTGGATCGCGATGTCCTTGGTGTCGATCGGCACGTTCGGATCGTCGTCGCTCTGCGCATCGCGCCATGCCATAAAATCCGGCCATTCCGGCGCGCCGCCCTCGGTGCTGATGACGGTGCGCACGCTGGGTATCTGATCTCTGATCTGGCGAACCTGCGTGATGAATTCCGGCCCGACGAACAGCACCGGCGCCTTGCAATCCGAAACGATGAAGGCGACCTCGGGTCCGGCGAGCCGCCAGTTCACCGGCGCCATCACCACACCGGCCTTCATCGCGCCCAGCAGCAGCTCGAAATAGAGATCGCTGTTCTTGCCGAGATAGGCGATGCGGTCGCCCTTCTTCACGCCCATTGCGATCAAAGCGTTGGCGACCTTGTTCGTCTTGACGTCGAACTCGGCAAAGCTGGTGGTGCGGCCCTCGAACTCGTAGGCGATGGCATTGCGGCGGCTCTTCGCGCGCTCGCGCACCATGTCGGCGAGGTTCGCCAGAGGCTGTGTGGACATGTTTCTCCCGTACGTCTTGTTTTTATGAAGCGGAGTGTGGCGTCATCCGCGGGTGAAGACAATACGGAGAGTGCGTGCCTGGTTTTGTGTCCCGGACGCGGCGCAGCACGAAGTGATGCGCCGCTGAGCCGGGATCCAGCATGCGGCGAGATGGACCCCGGCTCTGCAGCGCACCACGCCACACCGGACGATGCTTCGCATCGCCGGGGCGTGCTGTGCTGCGTCCGGGGCACGAGATCACCCCCGCTTCGCGCGGTCCTTCTCGTTCTGCGCCATGATGCTCTCGCGCGCGGTCTTCCAGTCGTCGTCGCTCCAGTCGCGGAGCTGGTAGAAATTGCCGCCCATCGCGAGCGCCTGGGCGCCGTCCATGGCGATGGTCTCGCCGTTGATCCAGTCGCAGCCGCCGGAGATCAGGAACACGGCGAGGTTCTGCAGCTCCTCCATGGTGCCGACGCGGCCCATCGGGTTCATCGCCTTGGTGCGTGCGCCGGCTTCATCTCCCGGCTTGATGCGCTTGCTCATGCCCTCGGTCGGGATCTCGCCGGGGGCAATCGTGTTGAGGCGGATGCCGTAGCGGCCCCATTCGGTGGCGAGCGACATCGTCATGGCGTGGACCGCCGACTTGCTCATCGCCGACGGCACCACATAAGGCGAGCCGTTGCGCACCCAGGTCGTGGTGATCGAGACGACGTTGCCAGGCTGCTTCAACGCGATCCAGCGCTTGCCGATCGCATGCGTCACGTAGAACGTGCCGTGCATGACGATGTTGGCGACCGCATCGAAGCCGCGCGGCGAGAGCTCTTCGGTGCGCGAGATGAAGTTGCCGGCGGCATTGTTGATGAGATCGGTGAGGGGGCCATCGCGAAAGATGGTCTCGATCATCTCCTCGACCGCGAGCGCGTTGCGGATGTCAACGCCGTGGCTGGTGACGCGGCCGCCATACTCGGCCATCAACTCGGTCGCAGTCTCGTCGCACACGATCTTGCGCCGGCCGCAGATATGCACCTCGGCGCCGAGCTGCAGGAAGCGCGCCGCCATCGACTTGCCAAGGCCGGTGCCGCCGCCGGTCACGAGAATGCGCCGTCCGGCCAGAAGATTTTCCTTGAACATCGCTGTTTCTCCCGTACGGATTGTCAGTTAATTGGTCGATTGATCAAATCCGTCTGCCGGCGTCCTGTAAAGCGGCAACCGGTCAAGAACAGGGGAGAATTCGTCCATGGAAGATCGCGTCTCGATCTCGATCTCGGAAGGCGTCGCCGACGTGCGCCTGGTGCGCGCGGACAAGATGAACGCGCTCGATCAGCCGATGTTCGAGGCCCTCGTCGCCGCAACCGACCGGCTTTCCAAGGAAAAAAGTGTGCGCGTCGTCGTGCTCTCAGGTGAAGGCCGCGCCTTCTGCGCCGGGCTCGACATGGGGCGTTTTGCCGCGATGAAGGAGAAAGGCGGCAACGGAATTCCGGGTGGCGAAAATCGCGATCTCACCAAGCGCACGTATGGCAAGGCGAATTTCCCGCAACAGGCAGTGTGGGGCTGGCGCCAGCTCCCCGTTCCGGTGATCGCGGCGGTGCACGGCGTGGCCTTCGGCGGCGGCTTCCAGCTCTCGCTCGGCGCCGACATGCGCTTCCTGGCGCCCGACGCGCGGATGTCGATCATGGAGATCAAATGGGGCCTCGTGCCTGATATGGCGGGCACGCCGATCCTGGCCTCGCTGGTGCGCGACGACATCCTGCGCGATCTCACCTATACGGGGCGCATCTTCTCCGCGCAGGAGGCGATGGCTTATGGCCTCGCCACGCGCATCTGCGATGATCCGCGTGCAGCCGCCCTCGAAGTCGCGCGCGAGATCGCCGGCAAGAGCCCCGATGCGATCCGCGCCGCCAAGCGGATGCTCAACAATCTCTCGGTCGATCCGGGCCCGGCGCTGCTCGCCGAGTCCATCGAGCAGCAGAAGCTGATCGGCAGTCCCAACCAGACCGAGGCCGTGCGCGCCAATTTGGAGAAGCGCGCGCCGAAGTTTGCGGATTGATTGTCAGTCGTTCCGGGGCGATGCGCAGCATCGAACCCGGAACATCGAGATTCCGGGTCGGTCCTTTCGGACCATCCCGGAATGACGTCACAACAACAAAGAAAACAACAATGAGCGAAGCGTCCCCATTTCTCGGCATCGTCTCCGGTGAGCGTCGCCGTTCCCACATCGAAGTCACCGATCGCGCCGACCGCATCGCGAGCGGCCTCGCCAAGATCGGCGTCCGCCAGGGCGATTGCGTTTGCATGCTGATGCGCAACGACATCGCCTTCCTGGAGGCCGCCTACGCCGCGATGCGTCTCGGCGCCTATGGCGTGCCGATCAACTGGCACTTCAAGCCGGAGGAGATCAATTACATCCTCAACGACACCGGCACGTCCGTGCTGATCGCGCATGCCGACATGCTGCACGCACTGCGCGAATCTATTCCCAAGGGCGTCACGGTGCTCAGCGTGCCGACGCCGCCTGAGATCCTGTCCAATTACAAGATCGATCCCGATCATCTGACGACGCCAGACTTCGCCATCGATTTCGAATCCTGGCTCGCGCAGCAGCAGCCCTATGACGGCCCGGTCGTGCCGCAGCCCATGAACATGATCTATACCTCGGGCACGACAGGCCATCCCAAAGGCGTGCGCCGCAACGCGCCGACGCCGGAGCAGCAGGCCGCCGGCGAGCGCATGCGCGCGATGATCTATGGGCTCAAGCCAGGTGCCCGTGCGCTGCTACCGGGCCCGCTCTATCATTCCGCGCCGAACTCGTTCGGGATCCGCGCCGGCAAGCTCGGCGGCGCGCTGGTGCTGATGCCGCGGTTCGAGGCGGAAGAATTTCTGCAAGCGATCGAA
Organism: Bradyrhizobium sp. LMG 9283; assembly: GCF_045571415.1. NCBI lineage: Bacteria > Pseudomonadati > Pseudomonadota > Alphaproteobacteria > Hyphomicrobiales > Nitrobacteraceae > Bradyrhizobium > Bradyrhizobium sp. LMG 9283. Next base: position 6,093,107 of record NZ_CP120691.1, on the reverse strand, counting down.
CGCTACAAGATCGACACCATCTTCATGGTGCCGACCATGTTCATCCGTCTGATGAAGCTGCCAGAGGCGATCCGCAGGAAGTACGATGTCTCCTCGCTGCGCCACGTCATCCATGCCGCCGCACCATGCCCCGCCGACGTCAAGCGCGCCATGATCGAGTGGTGGGGACCGGTGATCTACGAGTTCTACGGCTCGACCGAATCCAGCGCGGTCACCTTCGCAACCTCCGAGGACGCCCTGAAGAAGCCCGGCACCGTCGGCAAGATATCGCCCGGCGCGGAGCTCCGCTTCATCGGCGAGGACGGCCGCGTGCTCGGCGTCGGCGAGATCGGCGAGATCTATTCCCGGATGGCCGAGCTTGCCGACTTCACCTACCACAACAAGCCGGAGAAGCGCGCCGAGATCGATCGCGACGGCTTCATCACCTCCGGCGATGTCGGCTATATCGACGAAGACGGCTACGTCTTCATCTGCGACCGCAAGCGCGACATGGTGATCTCGGGTGGCGTCAACATCTACCCGGCCGAGATCGAGTCGGTGCTGCACGCCGTGCCTGGCGTGCACGATTGCGCGGTGTTCGGCATCCCCGACGCCGAATTCGGCGAGGCGCTGATGGCGGTGGTGGAGCCGCAAGCCGGCGTCACGCTCGATGCCGCCGATGTCCGCGCGCGATTGAAGACCTCGCTCGCCGATTACAAGGTGCCGAAGCACATCGAGATCCGCACCGGACTGCCGCGCGAAGATTCCGGCAAGATCTTCAAGCGCCGCCTGCGCGATCCCTATTGGGAGCAGGCGGGCCGGAAAATCTAGCCCCGCTTCGTAGCCCGGATGGAGCGCAAGCGTAATCCGGGGTCTCTCGCTGCGGAGAGATCATCCCGGATTACGCTTGCGCTCCATCCGGGCTACGAAGCGCGGGCCTTGCAGCGTCTTAGCGACGACAGATTCCGAACCTATATAGACGGGATCATCGACCTCCGGATCATCCCATGACCCCCGTCTCCATCCTGCTCAACATCCTCTGGATCCTCATCGGCGGCGCCTGGATGGCGTTCGGCTGGCTGATCGCCGCGATCATCATGGCCATCACCATCATCGGTCTGCCCTGGGCGCGGGCGGCGTTCAACATTGCGGTCTACACGCTGCTGCCGTTCGGCTCGAAGGCGGTCAGCCGCTACGAGGTCACGGGTGTCGAGGATATCGGCACCGGTCCGCTCGGGGTGATCGGCAACATCATCTGGTTCGTGCTCGCCGGGTGGTGGCTGGCGCTCGGTCACCTCGTGACCGCGCTGGCCCTCGCGATCACCATCATCGGCATCCCCTTCGCCTGGGCCCATCTGAAGCTCGCGGGCATCGCGCTCTGGCCGATCGGCAAGGTGATCGTGCCGGCCTAGGCCGTGGCCCCGCGACCGTCGGCCCAATACGGACGTTCTATGAGATTAATTGGAACGGATCTCATAGCGACGTTTGAGCCGGTCGCTTGTGGTCTTTGCTGCGTACTGAACGCGCTCAAGATCGCAGCCTTCCTGTGCGACGACATGCAGCTTCCAGTCTGTGGTCCCGGGTCGGTAATCTGGCCCAAACTCAACTTCGATGGAGACGACCTTTTCCGAGCCTGGAAAGCTTCGGATCTCCTGCAGCGCAATTCGCTCAAGCTCTTCCTTCGAAACCGGTGATCTCGACACCGTTCGCTCCTAAGGGTGGAAGGCGGCTACTTAAGCCGCGCTCGACTACTCAATGCAGTCAATGACCTCGACGTTCCTCCTCAAGATGGGAAGGCGCATTGCGATTCGAACTTAAGAGCTGATCAGCAGCAATTGCTGCAGAGCTTGCGGAGTCAGCTAGTAGCGACTCCCCACCTTTTCTAACCGGCGTTCTTTAACCATACGCTTTACCAGTTAGAACCCGCACAGTGGACGGCCCCTCCTGGGGGCGGGCGCTATGATCGGCGTTGCTCCTTGGGCGAGGCGGTTCGGCTAGCCGGGAGGTCTACAGGGAAGGCGGGTGGGTGTGCCGGCGAGCCGCTGCGAGAGCAATGACGGCTCTGCACATATGGTTCCTACCGTGGGGGCCGCATGCGTTGGTGTGGTCGCTGGCCATCGTCGGCTTGCTTGCCTTCTCTCTATGGCGCTGCGAGCAGCCTAAAGGGAGTGGACGGCTCTTCTCAGCTCTGGAACCGCAACCCTCCTTCGCCAGTTTACCTGGCGGGCAGAAGAAGGAGGAGGAAGTCATGCCAGTGGTACTGCTTTGGGCCGTGCCTACGATTCTCGTAATCGGTGGCGTCAGCTACTATTTTCTTCGTGTCGTGCACTAGCCCTGTTCTTTTGAGCGTTCGGGCGATATTGAATGGCGCTTAAGCACTGCCAGAAGCCCAGCGCCTTCCCATTGCCCGGCGCCGGGCAGCTATTGAAAGGTCGAACCATGAAGCATGCGCTTCCGACAATCGGAATTGTTCTCGGCTTGATCGTGACACCTGCACTCGCCGACCCCTGGAAGGATGAGAGCGGCAAAGGCCGATGGGGCTACGATCGTGGTCCTTACCGCGCCTACGACTATGAGCGCGAATACAAGCAGGAGTATTATCGAGGCCCCTGCAAGATTGAGCGGAAGTGGGGCAAGCACGGCGAGTACAAAGAAGAGACGAAGTGCAAGGGTTATCGCGACTGAGGCGAGCGCCCGGAATGGGCCTAGTTTGTAAGCCCCATATGTGTGCGACGAGAGCTCGTAGGATGGGTAGAGCGTAAGCGAAACCCATTAATCCGTCTGCCGATGACGAAGCATGACGGGTTTCGCAAGGGCTGACGCGAATTGCTCGCATCGAGCTTTTCGCATGTGGACCGGTAGCGGCCGCGGAGCCTGGCTAATGTCCGTTTGCCACCACAAGCGGCCGTTTCGGTAAAGTCCGCCTTTTGACCGGTCCGAAGCGGAAATTGAGCAGCGCAACGCACGCGATCGCCGAGCGCTACTTCTTTTTTGGTGTCAACCAGTCCTCGTCTTCCAGCGACGGTGCTTGTTTCTGCTGTTCCAAAATTTTTCTGTACTCCTCGGGGATCACCTGGCTGCGAGATGCTTCTTGCAGCGTGTGTGGGAACCAGGTCGCAATACCGGGGAAAGCAATCATCAGGCCAACGCAGATCACCTGCAATATCATGAACTGGAACATGCCAGCGTAGATCGTCGCGAGACTCCAGCCCTTGACCACCTGCTTGAGATAGTACGCTGACATGGCGACCGGCGGCGACAGAAAGGCGGTCTGCAGCACCACCGCAACCAACGCTCCGAACCATATGAGGTCGATGCCCATCCCTTTCACGACGGGATAGAAGATCGGCAGAAACACCAGGATGATGGCCGGCCACTCAAACGGCCACCCCAGCAGGAAAACGAGAAAGAGCACGACAATCAACATGAGACTCGGCGGCAACTGCAGGCCGAGCATCGTCTCGGTGATCCAGTTCGCCGAGCCGAGGCGGGCGAACACCGCACCGAAAATGTTCGATGTGACCGCCAGCAGCAGGACCATGCTCGACGTCGCCATCGTCGAGGTCATAGCGCGCTGCAGTCCGCTGAACGAGAACCTGCCATATGCGATGGCGAGGATCAGCGCGCCGACGCTGCCGATGCCGGCGGCCTCCGTCGGCGTCGCAAGCCCCCCGATGATGGAGCCGAGCGTCGCCGTGATGAGCCCGAGCAGCGGCAGCGTGCCGACGACCACCTCGCGCGCAATGTATCCAGCGGAGTAGATCCGCTCATCCTTTGGCACTGGCGGCCCGAGCTTGGGATTGATGAAGGAGCGGACCATCAGATAGACGATGTAGACGCCGGCCAGCAGAAAGCCCGGTCCGAAGGCTGCAGCATAGAGATCGGCGACCGAAACCCCGAGCACCGGCCCCATCACGATCAGCATGACCGACGGGGGAATGAGAATACCGAGCGTGCCGCCCGCCGTGATGGTGCCCGCTGAAAGCTTGGCATCATAGCCCGCCTTCGTCATGATCGGCGAGGCCATGATGCCAAGAACGGTGACGGCTGCGCCGACGATGCCTGTCGCCATCGCGAACACGGTCGAGGTCAGGATGACGACGAGGAAGAGTGCGCCGCGCACCGGCGCAAGCAGCATGCGGAACGCGGTGAAAAGGCGCTCCATGAGTCCCGCCTGCTCGGTGATGAAGCCCATGAAGATGAACAGCGGTACGGCGGCGAGAAGTTCTTCCTTCATCATGCCGATGGTCTGGAAGTAACCAAGCTCGAAGACCGTCCCGCCCATGCCCCAGTAGCCGAACGAGAAGGCGAGAAACAGCAACGTGAACGAGATCGGCACACCGATGAAGATCGCGCCAAGCAGCACCAGCAGCATGATGAGGCCGATGAGCGCTTCTGCGGTCATATCTCGACCTTCTCCTTGTGCTCCAGTTCGACGCCGGTGCGCGCCATGTAGATGCTCTTGATCAACTCGGACACGCCCTGGACCAGCAGCAGGAGGCAGGCGAACGGCACGACGAATTTGAACGGCCACAGCACGGGCCGCCACGGTGTCTGGTCCGAAGTCTCGTTGATCAGCCAGGCGTAGTAAAATTCGTTCCAGCTGATCAGGAGCAGCATGATCAGGCTCGGGAAGAAGAAGACGACATAGGAGATCGTATCGATCCAGCCCTTCCTTCGGATCGAGAACTTCTCCCAGAAGAAGTCGGTACGGATATGAGCACCCTTATGCAGCGCGTAAGCGGCGCCAAGCATGAAGAGCGAGCCGTACAGCATGTAGGTTGCGTCGTAGACCCATATGGTCGGCGCGTTGAACAGGTAACGCGCTCCAACCTCGTAGGCGACGGCGAGAACCAGCGGTACCGAGAGCCACGAGATGATGGTGCCGGTCCGGTCCGTGAAGCCGTCGATCATCCTGATGATGGCCAGTAGCGCCGGCGGCTGCCTGCCTGTTATCTCAGCCATGCCTCGGCCCTTTCGCCGATCGTTCGTGCGGCGCAAAGCAGGCCGCCTGCGTGCGAATCGAGGGCGGTCAAATCGGCCGCCCTCGGAGGAAGTCCTATTTCTCGACCGGGAAGTAGTAGTTCGCCATGAAGGAGTATGGCGGGAAATAGGACCTCTTGTACGGCACCACAGCGCTGGCGTAGGCCTTCTGCGAGTCGTGCACCTTCTTGAAGAACGGGTTCCTGGCGCCCTCGGCCGCCGCGATCTCGTCCCACTTCTTGATGAAGGCCAGCAGGATCTCCGTCGGCGTGCGCAGGATCTGTACGCCGTGCTTCTGCTGCATCTCAATCAGCGCATCAGCGTTCTGGCGCTGCCACTTGGTCCACCAGACGAGGAATGTCTCGTTGGCCGCCGACTTGATGATCTCCTGATGTTGCGGGCTGAGTTCCTTCCACACATCGCCGTTGATGACGATCTCGCCGACCGTCACGTTCTCATGCAAGCCCGGCGAATAGTGATACTTCCAGACATTCTGGAAGCCGAGCTGCAGGTCCTCGATGCCGCCGACCCATTCGGCGCAATCGATCACGCCGCGTTGCGCGGAGGGAATGATTTCTCCGCCCGGCATGTTGACCACCGTGAAACCGAGCGCCTGCCATACTTCGCCGGCCATTCCGGTCTGGCGGCATTTCATGCCCTTCATGTCCTCGATCGTCTGAATCGGCTTCTTGAACCAGCCGAATGCCTGCGGCCCCGCAGGCAGGATTGGAAACACGACGAGGTTGAGCTTGAGCTCCTTCTGATAAAACTCGTTGTAAAGATCGAGGCCGCCGCCGTGATAGAGCCAACCCATCACGTCTATGAAGTCCATGCCGAAGGTGCCGCCGGGACCGCCGGTGAACAGGATCGCGGTCTTGTTCTTGCCGGTCCAGTAGCCGGCCCACGCATGCGCTCCGTCGAGCACCTTCTTGTGGGTTGCGTCCAGGACCTCGAACGGCGGCACGACCTGGCCGGCGGGCATCGCCTCGATCTTCAGCGCGCCGGCCGACAGCTTGTTCACCCGGTCGGCGAAATAGGTGAAGTTGTCATAGAGCGTAAGCGACGCCGGCCATGTGGCCTGCATCTTCAACACCTTCGTCTGCGCCATGACTGTTGTGGTGGATACGACAAACGCCGAAGCGATCAGGGCAACGGCGATCAACCCCAGAAACAAGCGTTTCATGAGCCATCTCCTCCCTTGGACAACGTGACCGCGGCGAACTGTTCTCTTCGTTGTTCTTGGTCGCCAAGTCTTCGAACCACGTCTGTCACCATTCTGCCACCATCGCCGCAAGTTGTCATCTTGCTTTCTGGCCGCAGCAAGCGCTGGAATTGGACATGGTCGAGACGTCAGCTCTCGTGCCCAAGAGAGGGTGCTTGAGCGTTAGTTTAAACGGCTTTCAGGAGAGCGGGCCCAAACTCGATGAGGCCTGGTTTCATCTAAGCTCCACTTGCTGGTTGGAGCTGTTCATTGCGGTCAATGAGCATATCTCCGGTGCTGCGGGCCGCGGCCAGACGATGCTGCGCACACCATCCCTCGCGTTGCCCGGCGGGCAAAACACGCCACATGCAGGTCAAGCGGTAGGGCCGCAAAATATTCTGATTGACCGAATTCTTTGTTTCGGGTAAACCGCACTCCATCCCGGCCCGTCAAAGGGACGTTTCGCGATCGTCACGATACGTAGGCCGGGATGCGATGGACGCGGTAGCGCCGGCGCGTGACGGGGTGGCAGGGCGGGCAAATCTGTGAGCCATCACGATCCGCGGCACGACACGGCGCGGTCATAGCGTTTCTTTTCGGCATTGGGGGCGAGCACGCGCGAGCTTCCGACGGTCTGGGGAGGGACGTCCGCGGACGGCAAAAGCGTGTGGTCCTGACGCCCGGGGTCTGTACGTCAAGGCTTGCGGTGGTGAAGCGGTCCGACCGGACCCGCGCATCGATCATCCGCAAGGCAACGGGGGCAATAGTGCATCGCTCCCCGGGGAGAGCGCGCCATAAGCCGTAAAACCATTGCGCAGGGAAGGCCGGGATGTCCCGGCATCACCTGTGGTCACCCCGCGTGCGTTTCTCGCGTGCGGACCCTGGGTGCCAGCCGGCGCCCGGCCTTCCCCATAGGCGTTAAGGTAGCGCGAGCATCGATTGATACGGACGTTTTCGAGGAGGCTCGCGCAGGTGCCGCCCAAGCGCTCGCTTTCTGCGGCGGAAGCAACGGATGGTTGGTTGTGGAATGATCGCTTGTAGCAAGGATGCAACGAGTTGTTGCAAAACACGCCAAGCGCCAGGTGCCGTCAGGCGGCCTGCATCCAGCGGGGAGAGTCCTCGAAGTCGCGGGCAAGCGGCTCGAGCAGCAGGATGATCAAGAGGTGTGCCAGCAAGTAGGGCTTGGCGGAGCGCGGATCGGTTCCAGGTGGCGTCTTGAGACCAATCAGACTCTTCAGTCGCTTGAAGCCAAGTTCGATGCGCCATCGCAGTCGATAGAGCGCGAGTACATCCTTGGTGGAGAACTCGTCCCGTGCGAGCGACGTGACCAGAATGACCCAATCCGCGGCTTCCAGAGTTTCTTTGGAGATGACGCGGTTTTCGTCTTGTGCGTCGCGCCGGGCTTTACGACGCGAAGCCGCGACTGCACCGGCGGGCTTCTTGACTGCGACCAGACGCATAGCCAGAGGCGCACCGTCCTTGCGTTTGATCCAAATCCTCCGATCGATCAGTCCGTGCGCCTTCGCCGCACGCAATTGGGCCATCAGATCGAACGGAAGGCCTTTGGCATCAAGCCAACGTGCGTTCTTCCAGCCCGCTCGGATCAAAACGTCTGCCCCGGCGTCGCGGACAGCGGCGATGCGGTCAGGTTGCAGATAAGCGCGGTCAGCAATGCGGATCTCGTTCTTGACCACCGGTATCCGGTCAAACGTTTCGCCCTCTTGCTGATCTGTCAGCTCGAAGTGACCAAAGCGCTCATATGGCAGATCGAATGCACTATGAACGCGCCAAAGCTCACTGTTCCTGCGCGCAGCCGGTCCTGCCTGAGGCACTGTCGTCGCATCGATAATGCGGATCAGGCGGCCTCGGCTCGCCTTCGGGGCTGCCGCAGCCAGCAAGCCCTCCACCAGCACTGCAAACCAATCGCCACATTGACGCAGGCGATAGAACAACGCCACGCTGCTGAGGTCGGCAAGGCCAACAGAAGCGGCCCACGCGGCTGTCGATCTCAACCCTCTTTCACCCAGACAATAGGCCAGCATCAGCCGAAGTAACGACACCGCATCTGGAATTTGGCGCCGCCGCACGAAAGCCTTCGTCTGGCGCGCACTTATTTCAAGCTGCGCAGCCCCGCCGAGCTGCGCAACCACTCTCGTCCAGTCCTCGTTCAGAAGCGATTCGTCTGCCATCCCGCCTTGGAATCACGTGTGATTCCAACACTCAAGAATAAACTTAACGCCTATGCGGCCTTCCCTGCGCCCTCCCTTCTCGATGAGGGTGAAACGACAGCAAAGCTCGGGCGAAATCGGCCGCGAGAACGCGAAGGCATGCCTATAAAGAGAAAGCTCTCGTGCCCCGGACGCAGCGCAGCGCGACGCGTCTTCGCGGCGTGGTGCGCTGCAGAGCCGGGGCCCATATTGCGGCAATGTGCTCTGTCGCTTCTGGGTCCCGGCTCGGCGCAGCAACGCTTGCGGCGTTGCTGCTTGTCCGGGACACGCGATCATCACCCAGCACCGTGCGCCGCCACCAACTTCATCTTGCGCTGCGGTAGAAAAATATCGCACACTCGACGGGCCGGGGAGCCATTGGGAGCTCTAATAGGGGAGCGAGCCATGTCCCTCCAGACCGTACCATCCGACGCTACTGAGCATCGCCCCAACCGCCCCGAGGACGTCCAGGCGATGGAAGCGGATGCGCGGCTGCGGGACGACATCCGCCTGCTCGGGCGCATCCTCGGCGATACCGTGCGCGACCAGGAGGGCGCCGACGTGTTCGACCTGGTCGAGCGTATCCGGCAGACCTCGATCCGCTTCCACCGCGACGAGGACCGGCTCGCCCGCCGCGAGCTCGAGCAGATCCTCGACAGCATGTCGACCTCGGAGACGGTGCGGATCGTCCGCGCCTTCAGTTACTTCTCCCACCTCGCCAACATCGCCGAGGACCAGAACAACATCCGTCAGATGCGCGCCCGCGGCGCGGGCAAGAACTCCGGCGTGCTGGCGGAAACGCTGGCGCACGCCAGGGACGCTGGCATCGGCCCCGATCAGCTGCGCAACTTCTTCAAGACCGCGCTGGTCAGCCCGGTGCTGACCGCGCACCCGACGGAGGTCCGTCGCAAGAGCACCATGGACCGCGAGATGGAGATCGCAGCCCTGCTCGACCGCCGCGAGCGGGTCGCGCTGACCGCGGAGGAGGCAGACGCCAGCGACGAGCAGCTTCGCCGCGAGGTGCTGACGTTGTGGCAAACCAACCTGTTGCGCCGGACCAAGCTCACCGTGCTCGACGAGGTCGCCAACGGCCTGTCGTTCTACGACTACACCTTCCTGCGCGAGGTGCCGCGGCTGGTCAACGCGCTGGAGGACCGTCTGGAGGAGGGCGGCGAGCAGGCCGCGAGCGAGCTCGCCTCGTTCCTGCGCATGGGCAGCTGGATCGGCGGCGACCGCGACGGCAATCCCTTCGTCACCGCCGACGTGATGCGCGGCACGCTGCGCCTGCAGTCGAGCCGGGTGATGCAGTTCTATCTCAACGAGTTGCACGTGCTCGGCTCGGAGCTGTCGATCGCGGCGCATCTCGCCGACGTCTCCGAGGAGCTGCGCACCTTGGCGGAGCGCTCGCCCGACACCTCGCCGCACCGGAGCGGGGAACCCTATCGCCTTGCGGTCTCCGGCATCTATGCGCGCCTGACCGCGACGGCCGAAAAGCTCGAGGTCGAGATTACGCGCCGACCGGTCGGCAAAGCGGCGCCATACGAGAGCGTCACGGAGCTGCAGGCCGATCTCGACGTGCTGCACCGCTCGCTGATCTCCAACAACGCCCGCGTCATCGCCCGCGGCCGGTTGCGGCATTTGCGGCGCGCGGTGGACTGCTTCGGCTTCCACCTGGCGCGGCTCGACATCCGCCAGAACTCGGCGGTGCACGAGCGCACCATCGCCGAGCTGATGGACGCCGCAAATCCCGGCATGTCCTATCTAGCGCTCGGCGAGGATGCGCGCATCTCGCTGCTCACCAACGAATTGCGCTCGACGCGCGCGCTGGTGTCGCCCTTCGTCAGGTACAGCGACGAGACCATGGGCGAGCTCAACGTCTTCCATGCCGCCGCGGAAGCGCATGCGAAGTTCGGCTCGGATGCCATTCCCCAATGCATCATCTCGATGTGCAAGGGGATGTCCGACATGCTCGAGGTCGCCGTGCTCCTGAAGGAGGTCGGCCTCGTCCATCCCTCCGGGCGCAGCGCCATCAACATCGTGCCGCTGTTCGAGACCATCGAGGATCTGCAGGCTTCAAGCGGCATCATGGACCGCATGCTGTCGCTGCATGATTACCGCCGCCTCGTCGACAGCCGCGGCAGCGTGCAGGAGGTCATGCTCGGCTATTCCGACAGCAACAAGGACGGCGGCTTCGTCACCTCGGGCTGGGAGCTGTACAAGGCAGAGATCGGCCTCGTCGACGTGTTCGAGCGCCACGGCGTGCGCCTGCGGCTGTTCCACGGCCGCGGCGGTTCGGTCGGCCGCGGCGGCGGGCCGAGCTATGACGCCATCATCGCGCAGCCCGGCGGCGCGGTGAACGGCCAGATCCGCATCACCGAGCAGGGCGAGATCATCTCGTCGAAATATTCCAATGCCGAAGTCGGCCGCAACAATCTGGAGATCCTGGCCGCCGCGACGCTCGAAGCAAGCTTATTGCATCCGCGCCAGAGCGCGCCGCGCCGCGAATATCTGGTCGCGATGGACGAGCTTTCGAATCTTGCCTTCAAAGCCTATCGCGGCCTGGTCTATGAGACCGAAGGCTTTGTCGACTACTTCTGGGCTTCCACGGTCATCAACGAGATCGCAACGCTGAACATCGGCAGCCGTCCGGCCTCGCGCAAAACGACCCGCGCCATCGAGGATTTGCGTGCGATCCCGTGGGTGTTCTCCTGGGCGCAATGCCGCTTGATGCTGCCGGGCTGGTACGGCTTTGGCAGCGCGGTCGAGCAGTGGATTGCGGAGCATCCGCAACAGGGCATGCCGTTCCTGAAAGAGCTCTACAGGGAATGGCCATTCTTCCGCATGCTCTTGTCGAACATGGACATGGTGCTCGCGAAAAGCTCGATCGCGATCGCCTCGCGCTATGCCGAGCTGGTGCCCGACGAAGCCTTGCGCGAAAAGATCTTCGGCTGCATTCGCCGCGAATGGCATTCCTGCATCGAGACGCTGCTCGATATCATGGGCCAGGATCGGCTGCTTCAGAGCAACCCGCTGCTGGAGCGCTCCGTGCGGCACCGCTTCCCCTATCTCGATCCGCTCAATCACGTGCAGGTCGAGCTGCTGAAAGAACACCGCGCACAGAACCCCGACGAGCAGGTGCTGCGCGGGATTCAGCTGACGATCAACGGCATCTCGGCGGGGTTGCGGAATACGGGGTAGCCGCAAGCGTCGTTCCGGGGCGCCCGAAGGGCGAACCCGGAACCTCGAGATGGTGTGAGCCGTCCCGGAATGACGACGGCCCGAGTTACGGCTTCATCGCGCCCTGGACGCTGGTGTAGACGGCATAGAGCGATGTCGAGCCGCAGATATAGAGCCTGTTACGCTGCTGGCCGCCGAAGCACAAGTTCGCAACCGTTTCCGGAATATGGATCTTGCCGAGCAACTCGCCCGACGACGTATAGCAGCGCACACCGTCTTCGTTCGGATCGCCCCAGCCCACCGAACACCAGACTCGTCCCTCGGTGTCACAGCGGACACCGTCGGTGATGCTCGGTTTTGGCATGTCAGCGAACACCTTGCTGTTCGAGACCTTGCCCGCCGCCACGTCGAGGTCGAAGACGCGGATATGCGAAGGGTTGGCCGGTCCGTCGGTGAATCCGGTGTCGCAGATATAGAGCTTCTTCTCGTCGGGCGAGATGGCGAGCCCGTTGGGCTCGACAAAATCGTCGACGACGACTTTGACCTCTCCGGACTTCGGGTCGACCCGGTAGACGTTCTTCTTGTCTTGCTCGGGCTCGGCCTTGATCCCCTCGTAGAAACCGCCGATGCCGTAGGCGGGGTCGGTGAACCAGATCGCGCCGTCCGCAGTCACGACCGCGTCGTTCGGCGAGTTCAGTCGCTTGCCGTTGAATTTGTCCGCAATGATAGTGATCGAGCCGTCGAGTTCGGTCCGCGTCACGCGGCGGCCGCTATGCTCGCATGTGATCAGGCGTCCTTCGCGATCGATCGTGTTGCCGTTCGAGTTCATCGAGGGCTGGCGGTAGACGCTGAGGTGACCATCATCCTCGGAGAAGCGCATGATGCGGTTGTTCGGAATGTCGCTGAACAATACGTATCGCCCGGCCGCGAAGTAGACCGGCCCCTCGGCCCAGCGGAAGCCGGTTGCGACGCGCTCGACGGCCATGGTGCCGGCGAAGGCCGGAAAACCGGACGGGCCGAATGACGGCGGCCCCTTCTTGGCGGATTCCAGGTGAGAATCCGGATAGCGGCTGCCCGGCAGTGGTCCCAGGGGCAGCGGCTCCGTCGATCTCGTCGGCGCGCCGGTCTGGCCCAGGGGGGCGACGGAGGCCGCCAGGGCTCCGTTCATGGTGACGCCCGTCGCCGCGACTGCGGCCGCCGCGCCCTTCAACAGGGTGCGGCGCGCGAGAGAGGGTTCGTTGGTACCTGCGGGAATGGTCAGTGGTTTCGTCATGGTTGCCTCCTGATTTTTTGTTGGGAGGAAACCATCCGCCCGCATTCGGGCGTAAAGCAGGCGATCTCCGGCTGGGCAACCGGAGCTCGCAATGCAGCAAAATGCCGGGATCGGTTAGACCGGATCCCAGGTGAAGATGTCGGCGGAGCGGTCGAGCTTGTAGAACGAGCCCTTCAGCGCCGGCATGCCGTGTTCCGCGATCGATTGCGGCGTCCAGCCTTCGCTCCGCTGCACCGAGCGGATCGGACGGTTCTGGCTGAACAGGAAGATCTCGTTCATGCGGACACCGAAGATCTGGCCGGTGACGTCCTTGGCGGAATCGCCGAGCAGATAGCCGCAGAGCGGTGCGATCTTTTCCGGTCCCATCTGCTTGATCTTCTCGACGCGCGCCTTCTCGGCCTCGGTCTCGGTCGGGATGGTGCCGATCATGCGGGTCCAGGCGAACGGCGAGACGCAGTTGGAACGGACGTTGAAGCGGCCCATGTCGAGGGCGATCGATTTGGAGAGCCCCACGATGCCGAGCTTGGCGGCGGCGTAGTTGGCTTGTCCAAAATTGCCGATCAAGCCCGAGGTCGAGGTGAAATGCACGAAGGAGCCCGACTCCTGCTCGCGGAAGATCCGCGCCGCGGCGTGGCTGACGTAGAACGAGCCCATCAAATGCACCTTGATGACGGCCTCGAACGCCTCCACGCTCATCTTGTGGAAGATCATGTCGCGCAAAATGCCGGCGTTGTTGACGACGCCGTCGAGCCGGCCGAAATGATCGGTTGCGGTCTTCACGATCTTGCTCGCCGGGATCGCTTCCGCGACGCTTTCGAAATTGGCGACGGCAGTGCCGCCGCGCTTCTTGATCTCCTCGACCACTTCCTCCGCCGGCGCGGCGTTCGTCCCGGCCCCGTCGGCAGCCCCGCCGGGATCGTTGACGACGACCTTGGCGCCCTCGGCCGCGCACAGCAGCGCGATCTCGCGCCCGATGCCGCGGCCTGCGCCGGTGACGATGATGACCTTATCTTGCAGTGATTTGCTCATGTGAATTACCTCTCGTTCGTAAACACGATCGTGCCACTTGCCGCGAACATGCCGCCGACACCGTGGCACACCGAAATCTTCGCGTTCGGCACCTGCGCCGGTGCGATACCGCGCATCTGGCGCACGCTCTCCTGGAGCGCATACATGCCGTACATGCCCGAATGCATGTAGGAGAGGCCGCCACCATTGGTGTTGAGCGGCAGTTTTCCGCCCGGCCGCGTGTTGCCGTCCGCGATAAACTTGCCGGTCTCCTCATACGGCAGGAAGCCGAGGTCGCCGAGGCCGAACAGCGGCAGATGCGCAAACGCGTCGTAGATCATGAGATGATCGACGTCCTTGTGCGCGATGCCCGCCTCCTTGAATGCCAAAGGGCCTGCGACCTTGAACGCGCGCGAGGAGTTGAACGTTTCCATCTGGCTGACCATCGGCGTCTCCACGCTCTCGCCGGTGCCCATGATGTAGACGGGCTTGCGCGGAAAATCACTGGCGCGATCGGCCGAGGTCAGGATCAGCGCGCCGCCGCCGTCGGTGACGAGGCAGCATTGCAGCAGCCGGAACGGATAGGCGATCATGCGCGAGTTGAGCACGTCGGCGACGGTGATCGGCTCCTTCATCATCGCGCGCGGGTTCTTCGCCGCCCATTCGCGCTGCACCACCGCCACCGAAGCAAGCTGCTCATGCGTGATGCCGTAGGTCTTCATGAAGCGCAGCACGGGGATCGGGAACATGCTGGGCGGGCCGTGGACGCCATAGGGCGCTTCGAACTGGCCCTGAAGGCTGTCGGCCGGGATCGAGCGCGGCAGCTTGCCGATCATCGACTTGCCGCTCTCGGCGTGGGTGATCAGCACCGTCTTGCACAGGCCCGCCTCGATCGCCGCCGCCGCATGGCGGACATGCAGCATGAACGAGCAGCCGCCGACCGAGGTGCCGTCCACCCAGGTCGGCTTGATGCCGAGATAGTGGCACACTTGCTGCGGCGTTTCGACCGCGGTGGCAAAGCCGTCGATGTCGGACAGCTTCAGCCCGGCGTCGGCAATGGCATTGAGCGCCGCATCCGCATGGAGCTGGAGCTGCGAGGCGTTGGGGATGACACCGAGCTCGGTGGTCTCGGCCGCGCCGACGACGGCAACCTGGTTCCTGCGCATGACTTACCCTTTCGCCGGACGAAACACGGGAAGGGTGATTTTGTCGTCGAATGCCTCGAAAGCGACCTCGAGCTTCATGTCGAGCTCGAGCGCCTCCGGCGTCTGCGGGCAGTCGATGATGTTGCTCATCATCCGCGGCCCCTCGTCGAGTTCGACCACCGCGATCGCGTAAGGCGGCGTGAAGCCGGGCGCGGCGGGGCGATGGTTGATCACGTAGCTGTAGAGGAAACCCTTGCCGCTCGCCTTGAAGGTGCTGACCTTGCGCGAGGCACAGGAGGGGCAGAACGGGCGCGGCGGGAAGTAGACATGCGCGCAGGCATCGCAGCGCTGCAGGCGCAGTTCGCCTACCTTGGTGCCGTCCCAGAAATGCTGGGTCTCCGGCGTCGGTTTCGGTCGCGCGCGCTGCGGTTCGGCCATCTCGGAACGCCCTCCCAAGGGCAGGCTTCACGCCCGCCTGTTTCGATCTTGATGCGACAATCGACCATCGTGCGTCAACGGTCCAGCAATGCGCATGCATGCCATCATGCGCACAATGCTTGTGTCGAACCGAGGCAGCGCTATAGATTGCGCGCGCAATATTCCGCGAGACAGACATGCCCGATTTTCCGACACTGGCGAAGCTCGCCGAGGACCTCGAAAGCGGCCGCACCACCGCCCGCAAGCTGGTCGAGGCATGCCTCGCCAAAATCGCCGACCCCGCCGGTGAGGGCCGGCGCACCTTCATCTATGTCGATAAGGACGCGGCGCTGACCACCGCCGATGCCATGGACGCCCTGCGCAAGGTGAAGGCGGCGCCGTCGCGCTATGCCGGCATCCCGATCTCGATCAAAGACCTCTTCGACATCAAGGGCCAGGTGACGCGCGCCGGCTCCCGCGCGCTCGACGATTCCCCGGCGGCCGAGCAGGACGCCGCCACGGTAGCGCGGCTGCGCAAGGCCGGTTTCGTGTTGATCGGCCGCACCAACATGACCGAGTTCGCTTATTCGGGCATCGGCATCAATCCGCATTACGGCACGCCGAAAGGCGCCTGGAACCGGGCCGAGGGTCACGTGCCCGGCGGCTCGTCCTCGGGCGCCGCGGTCTCCGTGCTCGACGGCATGGCGCACGGCGCGCTCGGCACCGACACCGGCGGCTCCTGCCGCATTCCGGCGGCTTTCAACGGCATCGTCGGCTACAAGCCGACGCAGCGCCGCGTGCCGCTCGATGGCTCCGTGCCGCTGTCGTTCTCGCTCGACAGCATCGGGCCGCTGGCGCGATCGGTCAGCTGCTGTGCCATACTCGATGCCGTGCTCGCGAACGAGCCCATCGTCGCGCTGAAGCCGCGGCCCGTAAAGGGCATGCGGCTGGCGGTGCCCACCACGATCGCGCTCGACGGTCTCGATGCGGAGGTCTCCGAGACCTTTGAGCGCGCGCTGAAGACGCTCGCCGACCATGGCGCCATCATCGAGCGCATCGAGATGTCCGAATTCCACGACATCGGCCCGATGAACGCCAAGGGCGGCTTCGCTGCCTCCGAGAGCTACGCCTGGCACCGCTATCTCATCACGTCCAAGGGCGACGTCTACGATCCCCGCGTGTCGGTGCGCATCATGCGCGGCGAGGCGCAGAGCGCGGCCGACTACATCGATCTCCTCAACGAGCGCCGCTCGCTGATCGCGCGCGTCAATGCGCGCATCGCGCCCTACGACGCCCTGGTGCTGCCGACCGCCGCCAACACGCCGCCGAAGATTTCCGATCTCGCCGACGACAAGGCCTTCACCACTCAGAACCTGCGTGCGCTGCGCAATTGCACCCTGATCAACATGATCGACGGCTGCGCCATCTCGCTGCCCTGTCATCGCGCGGGCGACGTCCCGGTCGGCCTGATGCTGGCGGGCGCGGGCGGCTCGGACCGCCGTATCTTTGAGCTTGCTGCCGGCATGGAGGCCGTCATTCGTGTTTGATCTCACTTTCACCGTCGTCGCCCAGGACACCACCACGCCGCTGACGCTCGCGATCGACCAGATGGTCATCGCAGGCTGGACCGGCCGCGACCCCGTCGCGCGCGACAAGCACATCGCCGAGCTGCAAGAGATGGGCATCGCCCCGCCGGCTTCGACGCCGATCTACTACCGCGCCTCGGCGCGCCGGCTGACCCAGGAAGACCGCATCGAATGCACCGGTGGCGACTCCAGCGGCGAGGTCGAGTTCGTGCTGATCGGCTGGCAGGGCCGCATCTTCGTCGGCTGCGGCTCCGACCACACCGACCGCAAGGTCGAGGCCTATAACGTCACGGTCTCCAAGCAGATGTGCGACAAGCCGATCGCCTCGACGCTGTGGGAGCTCGAGGACGTCGTCGGCCATTGGGACAAGATGATCCTGCGCTCCTACGCCACCATCAAGGGCGAGCGCGTGCTCTACCAGGAGGGCACGCTGGATGCGATGCTCCCGGTCGCCCACCTCATCGCGCGCGGCTTTGAGGGTGGGAAGCTGCCCGATGGCTGCGCCATGTTCGGCGGCACCTTCGCCGCCAAAGGCGGCATCCGTCCTGCCGACCGCTTCGATTTCGAACTTGAAGATCCCGTGCTGAAGCGCACGATCAAGCACGGCTACGACGTGGTGACGTTGCCGGTGAGGGGCTAAGCTCTCTCCCCACCGTCATTGCGAGCGAAGCGAAGCAATCCAGACTGGTTCCGCGGAGGGATTCTGGATTTGCTTCGTCCCAAGGGCTCCTCGCAATGACGCGGAGATAGTCATCGGAAATCGGGTGGCGGGGTGAGGGCCGGGCTGCATAGGTGATTGCCATGACAATGACCGCACGAAAATCAGCTTACCCCTCCGACGATCTTGCCGCCCACGTCGACGGCCTCGACTGGCCTCAAATCACCGCCGAGCTCGACGCCCAGGGCTGCGCCGTCCTGAAGAACCTGCTGACGCCGGACCAATGCAGCGGCATGGCCGCGCTCTATCCGGATGACACGCACTTCCGCAGCCGTATCGTCATGGGCCGTCACGGCTTTGGCCGCGGCGAATACAAGTACTTCTCCTATCCGCTGCCCGATCTGATCGGAAAATTGCGCCCGGCGCTCTATGCGCATCTCCAATCCGTCGCCAATCGCTGGAACGAGGCAATGGGGATCGACATCCGCTATCCCACAGAGCATGCGGCATTCCTGAAGCGCTGCCACGAGGCCGGACAGGTGCGGCCGACGCCGCTGCTGCTGCAATACGAGGCTGGCGACTACAACTGCCTGCACCAGGACCTCTATGGCGAGCACGTGTTCCCGCTCCAGGTCGCGATCCTGCTCTCCGAGCCCGGACGCGATTTCACCGGTGGCGAGTTCGTGCTGACCGAGCAGCGCCCACGCATGCAGTCGCGTGCCGAGGTCGTGCCGCTGGCGCAGGGCGACGCCGTTGCCTTTGCCGTGCACCACCGCCCGGTGCAGGGGACACGCGGCACCTACCGCGTTAATCTCCGCCATGGCGTCAGCCGGATTCGCTCTGGCCAGCGCCATACGCTGGGTGTGATCTTCCATGATGCCAAATGAGCGCTGCGTTTGACGGGTGATCTGTTCGACAGCGTTGCCGAAGCACAGCCGTCGCGCGAGGAGATCGCCGACGGCGCCGTGCTGCTGCGCGGATTCGTCAAGCCGATCGAGAGCGAGCTGATCGAAGCGGTGCGCGCCATCGCCGCGCAATCGCCGTTCCGACGGATGACCACGCCCGGCGGCTATCAGATGTCCGTGGCCATGACCAATTGCGGCGAGCGCGGCTGGATCACCGATCATACCGGCTATCGCTATGATCCCATCGATCCGCGCACCGGCGCGCCTTGGCCGGCGATGCCGCCGGTGTTTTGCGATCTCGCCCGCCGCGCCGCGGAGCAGGGTGGTTTTGCCGGCTTTGCGCCCGATGCGTGTCTCGTCAATCGCTACGAGCCTGGCACGCGACTGTCGCTGCATCAGGACAAGGACGAGCTGGATTATTCCGCGCCGATCGTCTCGGTCTCGCTCGGCCTGCCCGCGACTTTCCTGTTCGGCGGAATGGCGCGCAGCGACAAGCCGCGCCGATTCCGGCTCCTCCATGGCGATGTGGTGGTCTGGGGTGGGGCCAGCAGGCTCGCCTATCACGGCGTCGCGCCGCTCGCGGAAGGCGAGCATGCGCTGCTGGGAAGGAAACGGATCAATCTGACGTTTCGCAGGACGCGCTGACGTTGAGATCAGTCGTTCCGGGGCGATGCGAAGCATCGAACTATGGTGCGCAATTGCGCACCTGAGAACCTCGAGATTCCGGGTTCGGCTCTGCGAGCCGCCCCAGAACGACATCAGGGCTTCGGCGGGTGAATGAACGCCCAGGGGCTAACTTCCGAATCCCTGGTCACTTCCACCGAGATCAGATGCGGCCCGCCATGGGCCAGTGCCTTCTCCAGCACAGCCTTGAACTGGTCAGGCGCGGTGACGCGTGCAGCGGCGACCCCGAAGGACTCCGCCAGCTTGACGAAATCTGGATTGACCAGGTCGGAGGCCACCACGCGGCCGTCGAAGCGCTCGCGCTGGTCGCGGCGGACATTGCCATAGGCGTTGTTGTTGAACACCAGCGTCACCACGCCGATATTGAACTGCACGGCGGTGGCGAGCTCCTGCACGCCGAACATGAAGCCGCCGTCGCCGGTGATGGCGACCACCGGCTTGTCCGGGTTCGCGACCTTGGCGCCAAGCGCGGTCGGGAAGCCCGAGCCGAGCGTGCCCTGATAGCCTGACGTGATGAAGGTGCGCGGCTGGTAGATCGGAAAGCCGTACCAGGAAGCGAAGCCAACCTGCGACAATTCATCGGTGACGATCGCATTGGCCGGCAGCACCTCGCGCAGGATGTTGAGATACGCCATCTGCGGCTGGATACGCTGGATCTCGGCTTGCGCGGCCGCGGTCGCTTCGCGGATCGCGCCGCGGCGACCGGCGGTCTTGCTGTAGCCCACCTTGCGCACGGCGGCGGAGAGATCGCTGGTCGCGGCCTTGGCATCGGCGACGATCGCGGTGTCGGAAGCGAACCGCCGCATCTCGACGGGATCGATATCGATGCGGATGCTCTTCAGCCCGTCCGGGCGATACGGCCAGCGCGACATGGTCGGCAGCTCCAGCCGCGTGCCGATGCCGATCATCAGATCGGTGTTCGGCCACAGCTTGTAGGCGGCTGCCATGGTGAGCCCGAGCTCGTGCGCGTTGGAGACGATGCCGCGGCCGCTGCGGAAGGCGACCACGGGCGCGTCGATCATCTCGGCGAGTTCGAGGATCTCCTCGCCAGCTTCGATCGCACCGCTGCCGACGAAGATCATCGGCGCCTTGCTCGCCTTGATCAGCGCGGCGGCCTGCTTGACCAGATCAGGATCTGGCAATGGCGCGGGCAGCGGCTCCAGTACCTTTGCCGCGGCCGTGTCAGCACGCTGGGTAAAAATATCCCAAGGCATTTCGACCGAGGCGGGACCCCGCCGGCCGGATGTCATCTCCTGAAAGGCCCGGGCCACCGTGGTCGGCGCGTTGCCGGGCGTCTCGATCCGCTCGGCCCATTTCACATAGCTGCGCAAGGTCGCGAGCTGATCCGGCATCTCGTGCAGATGACCGCGGCCCTTGCCGAGAAACTGCGTCGGTACCTGGCCGGTGACGCACAGCACCGGCTCGTTGCAGCCGAACGCGGTGAGCAGAGCGGCGCTGGCGTTGAGCACGCCGGGACCGGGCACCACGCTGAACACGCCGGGTCGGCCGCTCGAGCGCGCATAGCCGAATGCCATGTAGCCGCAGGCCTGCTCATGCCGCGCGCCGATCACCTTGAGCTGGGCCTGATGGAACGCGTCGAACAGGCCGTAGATCTGCGCGCCCGGCAGGCCGAACACAGTGTCGACGCCGTGGGCGACAAGCCCGCTTACGATCGCTTCGCCGCCGGTGAGGGTGGTCATTGCACTATTCCACTTTGGTTGCTGGTCAGGCTTCGTCGACGACGCCGTTGCGCAAGTGTCCGATGCCCTCGGCCGCGACCTCGATAACATCGCCCGGCTTGAGGTATCGCGGCGGATCGAACCACGCACCCGCGCCGGTCGGTGTGCCCGTGACGATGACGTCGCCGGGGACGAGCGTTGCGAAGATCGAGATATAGCTGATGAGGTAGCGGAACGGAAACATCAGCCGGCTGGTGCGATCGTCCTGCCTGAGCTCACCGTTGACATGCGTGGTGAGACGAATGTCCGCAATCTGCGATTCCGATGTGTAGGGCACGAGCCACGGGCCGAGGCTGCCGCTGGAGTCGAAGTTCTTGCCCTGGGTGACGTTGAACTTGGCGTGGCGCAGCCAGTCACGCACCGAGCCTTCGTTGCACAGCGTCAGCGCGGCGATGTGGTCGAGCGCGGCGCCTTCCGGAATGTGCCGGCCCTGCTTGCCGATCACCAGCACGATCTCGCCCTCATAGTCGAGCTGGTGTGAGGCGCGCGGGCGCACCAGCGGCGTGTCATGGCCGACAAAGGAGCGTGGGCTCCGCATGAACATGCTCGGATATTTCGGCGCCTCCTGGCCATCCCTGTACTCGGCGTTACGGTCGGGATAGTTGACGCCGATGCAGATGATCTTCTCCGGCGCGGGCACCGGCGGCAGCCAGGTGATCTCGCCGAGCGCGTGATCGGGCGCGCGGCCTGCGGCTTCCTCCGCAAGGCTTGCGAGCCTGCCTGCCGCGATCACCTCGCGCAGTGTCGGATAATCGCGGGCATGGCGCGCCGAAAGGTCGACGATGCCGCCGTCCACGACGGCGCCATAGCGGGTTGCACCCTTGACGGAATAGGTGGCGAGGCGGGGGAGTGTCATCAATCCGCCACCAGCACATCGGCCACGAATTTCGGCTCGCGCACAGCCTGGCCCGTAAAGGGCGAGCCCTGCTCGAACCATGAGCGCGGGGCCGGTGCGCCCCACAGCGTCTGGCGGCGCGGATCGCGCAGCGACCAGCGCAGCGGCTCGTGGTCGTGATCGCCGGTGAAATAGTCGCTGGTGTAGAGCTCGAGGCGGTGTCCGTCGGGATCGCGCACATAGAGGAAGAACGCATTCGAGATGCCATGGCGTCCCGGCCCGCGCTCGATGTTCTTCACAAAACCTTGCGAAGCCATGACGTCGCAGAGATGGATGATGTTCATCGCCGTCGGCGTCCAGTAGGCGAAGTGATGCAGCCGTGGGCCCTTGCCGTTGGTAATCGCAAAATCGTGGACATTGCCCTTGCGATGCATCCAGGCCGCGGCGATGCGCCCGTTCGGCCCGTCCTCCTCGGCATATTCGGTGAGACGAAAGCCGAGCCGCGCATAGAAATCGACGGTGTCCTGCACCTCGGCGGCGAAGACGTTGAAATGATCGAGCCGCTGCGGGTGGCAGCCGCGATAGAGATCGTAGCGGCGGAGCAAATGCGGTCGTCGCTCCATCGCCGAATAGAGCTCGATCTGGAAACCGAAGGGATCGGTGAATTGCAGCGTGCGGCCTTGGAACGGCTGGTCAGCGAAGGCGTAGGCGAGGCCGTGCTCCGAGACGAAAGCGGCGGCCTTGTCGAGATCTCCGTCATTGCCGACCTTGAAGCCGAGCCGGGCGCAGGCGGGCGCCGCTGCCTTGCGCAGCACCAGCGAGTGATGCTGGTGCTCCTCGGCCGCGCGCAAGTACACGACCTTATCGTCGGCGTCCTCGACATGCAGCCCGACGGTGGCCTCGTAGAACTCCCGGCTCAGCTTCAAATCGGTGACGTCGAGCACGACGTGGCTGGAGCGGATGATGTTGAACGGCGGCTCGAAGACGTGTTGCGGTACGGGCATGTTGCGTTTCCCCTCGTTAGGCCCCGTCATTCCGGGGCGGACCGCTAGGACCGAACTCGGAATCTCGAGGTTCTCAGGTGCGCAATTGCGCACCATAGTTCGATGCTTCGCATCGCGCCGGAACGACGGCGGTGCTAAATTCCCAGTCTCTGAATCTTGTGCGTGCCCCGCGCCAGCGAGACGTGCTTGGTTTCCATGTAGAAGTCGAACGAGTAGTCGCCGCCGTCGCGGCCGATGCCTGACGCCTTCATGCCGCCGAATGGCGTCGGCAGATGGCGGACGTTCTCCGAGTTCAGCCAGATCATGCCGGCCTCCAGCGCATCGGCAACGCGCAGCGCGCGGCCGACGTCGTTGGTCCAGACATAGCCGGTGAGACCATAGCGAATGTCGTTGGCGATCTCGACCGCGTCCTTTTCGTCCCTGAAGGGCAGCACGGTCAGGAACGGGCCGAACACCTCCTCCTGCGCCACGCGCATCTTGCCGTGCGCGCCGGTCACCAGCGTCGGCTCGACATAATGTCCGCCGCCCGGACCGTCATAGGCCTTGCCGCCCACCGCGATGGTGGCGCCGTCCTGGCGCGCGACGTCGAAATAGGAGCAGACCTTGGCGAGATGCCGCTCGTGGATCAGCGGCCCGATCTCGGTGGCAGGATCGAGGGGATGGCCGATCCTGAGCGCCTTTACGCGCGCGGTCAGCTTCTCCACGAATGTCTCGGCGATGCTCTGCTGGATCAGCAGGCGGCTGGAAGAGGTGCAGCGCTCGCCGTTGAGCGAGTAGATCATGAACACGACGGCATCGAGCGCGCGGTCGAGATCGGCGTCGTCAAACACGATCACGGGGTTCTTGCCGCCGAGCTCGAAATGCACGCGCTTCAAGGTTGGCGCTCCCTGAACCATGATCGCCGAGCCCGTCGCGCTCTCGCCGACGAAGCCGATCGCCTTGATGGCGGGATGCTCGGTCAAAGCCTTGCCCGCCTCTTCGCCAAAGCCGTGGACGGTGTTGAGCACGCCGTCGGGAACGCCGGCTTCCTTGACGAGCCTTCCCAGAACGGAGGCCGTCACCGGCGACCACTCGGCCGGCTTGTGAACGACGGTGCAGCCGGCGGCGAGCGCAGGGGCGATCTTCCAGGTCGAGAGCATGAACGGCGTGTTCCAGGGCGTGATCACGCCGACGGGGCCGATCGGCACGCGGGTCGAGATATTCCAGTGCTCGTCGCTCGGCGTGTTGAGACCGTCGCGCGCTTCGGCGCATTTGTCGGCAAAGAAGCGGAAATTCTCGGCGGCGCGGATCGCGGCCTTGGCCATGAAGCGATAGGCCTGCCCGGTGTCGATGCATTCGAGCACTGCGATGTCCTCGGCATTGTCCTCGATCGCATCAGCCACCCGATGCAGCAGCTTGCGCCGCATCGCTGGCCCCATGTCGCGCCAGGACTTGAAGGCGATCGCCGCGGCCGTTGCCACCCGATCGACATCCTCGGCATTGCCGCGTGCGACGCTTGCGAGCACCGCACCATCGACCGGCGACTTGGTCTCGAACGTCTCGCCCGAAATCGAGGCGACGGTCTTGCCGTCGATCAAATGGCCAATGCCGTCCGCGCGCAGTTTCTTCAGCAGCGGCGCGACGCGGTCGCGGTTGGCCTGGAACACATCGGCTTTCGGGGTGGGCTTATCCATGGGCAGCCTCCACTTTCAGGGCGTCGTGGATATTGTTGCGCTTCCAGCTGGTGTCCTTGTCGTTGATCTGCATGTCGAAGGACAAAGCGAACTTGCTGGCGGCGAAGACGGGATCGAGATGCCTTGAGAGTGCCTGGAAGATGTGCTCGCCGGCTTTCTGACGCGTGGGAAGATCGCGGCCTTCGCCGATGCGCAACACCATATCGAGAAAGCCGTAATCCTGCCGCGCGTCCGCAATCGCATAATGCTCGCAGCGGATAGCGCGAACGCGGATGCCGCCGAGCGGGAAGATGCCGGTCTCGACCGCCGCCTTGCGCACCACCTCGCACACCGCGGCGATGTCGAGACGGCCATCGAGATTGGCCGAATATTCGATCGTGAAATGCGGCATCGCGGTTTCACTCCCTGTCTTGTTCTTCTTCAGGTGAAGTAGCAGCTCACCGAGCCGTAGGCGCCATAGTCGGCTCGAATTGTGTCGCCCTTGCGGGTTTCGATCGGACGGATGAAGGAGCCGGCGAGCACGACCTGACCGGGCTCCAGCGCAAGGCCGAGCGGCGCGATCTTGTTCGCAAGCCACGCCACGGCGGTTGCGGGATGATTGAGCACGCCGGCGGCAAGGCCGGTTTCTTCCAGCTGGCCGTTCTTGAAGCAGAGCGCCCCGATCCAGCGCAAATCGGCGTCGAGCGGACGGATCGGCCGGCCGCCGAGCACGATACCGGCATTCGCCGCATTGTCGGCGATGGTGTCGAAGATTTTTCGCGTCGCTTTCGTCTTGGGATCGACGCGCTCGATCCTTGTGTCCAGAATCTCCAGCGCCGGCACGACGAATTCGGTGGCGTTGAGCACGTCGAACATCGTGCAATTGGGCCCTGCGAGCCGCTTGCTCATGACGAAGGCGAGTTCGGCCTCGACCCGCGTCGCGATGAAGCGCTCGGTCGGGATGATCCCGCCATCGGCGAAGAACATGTCGTCGAGCAGCACGCCGGAATCCGGCTCGTCGATATTGAGCGCGCTCTGCATCGCCTTGGAGGTCAGGCCGATCTTGTGGCCCTTGACGAGGCGCCCCTCCGCGATCTTGACGTCGACCCAGGCCTTCTGAATCGCGTAGGCATCAGCGATGGTGATGTCAGGGAAATCCTGCGAGAGCTGGCGAATCTGCGTGCGGGTCTTCTCCGCCTGGTGCAGACGCCTCGCGCAAGCCTGGATATCGTCGTTGGAAAGCGCCATTCGTCATCATACAAATCGTGGTGTCCGGAGATACTTAACATGTTAAGTGAATGCGTCAAACAGAATCTGAGCTTGCTGCACTGCAAACGTTTTGCGGTCTGAAAGAGCGTCATGAGCAAGAGACCGGCTGACCCCGCCAATGGAAGCGCGCCTGCCGCCCGCCAGGTCCCGATGCGCGACTTCTCGCGCTCGCTGCCGATGTCGCTGCTCAGGGCGCGCGAGGCGGTGATGCGGCAGTTCCGTCCCTCGCTGCGCGAGCATGGCCTCACCGAGCAGCAATGGCGCATCCTGCGCGCGCTCGCCTCCATGGAGGCCGCCGAGGTCACGGAACTCGCGCGCACCGCTTTTCTGCTCGGGCCGAGCTTGTCGCGCATCCTGCGCGATCTCGAGGCCCGCAATCTGATCGAGCGCAAGATCGCCAAAGCGGACCAGCGCCGTAGCATGGTGTCGATCTCGAAGGAGGGCGTGAAGCTGATGGCCTCGGTGGCACCGACGTCGGAAGCGATTTATGCCGAGATCACGCGGCGCTTTGGCGCACGCAAGCTCGCCGAATTGCAGGAGATGCTCGGCGAACTCGAACACAGCCTTGCCGGGCTGGGAAGCGCGGATGATACCCTCGCGGAGGGATGAACCCAGATATGCGTGCGTGCGCGGCCAGAGCCATGGACATTCACGCTTTTTTTCGCTCAAAGTGCGGCCCAGCGCGATCCGCGGCGAGTGAGAGCAATAGGGAAGGAAAGGCAACGTGGCGAACAAAGTCAAAGAGATCTGGAAGTCGGGCAAGGCCGTCGTCAACGCGTGGCTTGCGATTCCCTCCGGCTTCTCGGCCGAGATGATCGCGCAATGCGGCTTCGACAGCGTCACCGTCGACATGCAGCATGGCGTGCAGGACTATCTCTCGATGGTGCAGTGCTTCCAGGCCATGGACAAGCATCCGATCACGCCGATGGTCCGCGTGCCCTGGAACGAGCCCGGCATCATCGGCAAGGTGCTCGATGGCGGCGCCTATGGCGTGATCTGCCCGATGGTCAACACGCCGCAGGAGGCCAGGAACCTGGTCTCCTATGCGAAATATCCGCCGAAGGGCGTGCGCTCCAACGGCCCGATCCGCGCCGGCATGTACGGCACCGCCGGCTCCTACCAGAAGACGGCCAACGACGAGATCGTGCTGCTGCCGATGATGGAGACCAGGACCGCGGTCGAGAACATGGAAGCGATCCTCGACGTCGAAGGCATCGACGGCGTCTATATCGGCCCGTCCGATCTCGGCTTCTCCTACGGCCTCGAGCCCAAGCTCGATCGCACCGAGCCCGAGATCCTCGCGATCTACGAGAAGATCATCAAGGAATGCGGCAAGCGCGGCCTCAACCCCGGCATCCATTGCAGCGGCGCCGAAGGCGCGGCACGCGCCATCAACATGGGCTTCAAGCTGGTGACGCTGTCGAACGAGGTCGGCCTGATGACGACCTATGCCAAGATGCAGGTGAATGCGACCCGCAAGGAATCGGGCGGGAAGGCCTGAGCGATCTCTGTGTCCCGGACGCGGTGCGGCGCGTAGCGCTGCGCCGCAGAGCCGGGACCCAGTTGCAAGCGACACGCATGACGTAACACTGGGCCCCGGATCAGCAGCGCATCGCGCTGCGCAGCGTCCGGGGCACGATACTTTAAAGACCCAAGGAGACCTCCCATGACCATCAGTCCCGTCATCCGCCTGCATCCCGATGATGGCGTGGTGATCGCGCGCGCGAGCCTGCCGCCGGGAACCGTGGTCGCAGACGGCGTGACCACGGTCGATCGCATTCCCTCCGGCCACAAGGTCGCGATCAAGCCGATCGCAATGGGCGAGCCGGTCAAGCGCTACGGCCAGATCATCGGTTTTGCCACCCAGGCCATCGCGCCGGGCCAGCACGTGCACACCCAGAACTGCGGCATGGGCGATTTCGCCAAGGACTATGCCTATTGCGCCGATGTCAAGCCGACGCCGAATTTCGACCTGCCGGCGACCTTCGAAGGTATCCGCCGCCCGGACGGCCGCGTCGCCACGCGCAACTATATCGGCATTCTCACCTCGGTGAATTGCAGCGCGCATGTCGCGAGCCTCGTTGCCGACGTCTTCAAGAAGAATCCGTTCACCGGCGACAATCCGCTCGCCGACTTCCCCAATGTCGACGGCGTGGTCGCGCTGACCCACAAGACCGGCTGCGGCATGACGCAGAACGAGCCGCTGGCGCTGCTCCGCCGCACGCTCGGCGGCTACGCGCGGCACGTCAATTTCTCTCATGTCATCGTGCTCGGCCTTGGCTGCGAGGTGAACCAGATCGGTGGCCTGATGGAAGAGCAGAAGCTCGCCGGCCGCCTGCGTGCGATGGACATCCAGGAGGTCGGCGGTACGCGCAAGACGGTCGAAGCGGGCATCGCCTTCGTGCGCGAGGCGCTCGCCGACGCCAACAAGGTCAAGCGCGAAACGGTGCCGGCGAGCGAATTGACCGTGGCGCTGCAATGCGGCGGCTCGGACGGCTATTCCGGCGTGTCCGCCAATCCCGCGCTGGGTGCGGCCAGCGATCTCATCGTGCGTCACGGTGGCACCGTGATCCTGTCGGAGACGCCGGAGACCTACGGCGCCGAGCATCTGCTCACGCGCCGCGCAGTCAGCCGCGAGGTCGGCGAGAAGCTCGTCGATCTCATGCGCTGGTGGGACGAATACACCGCGCGCGAAGGCGCCGAGATGAACGCCAATCCGAGCCCCGGCAACAAGGCCGGCGGCCTCACCACCATTTTGGAAAAGTCGCTCGGCGCGATGGCGAAGGCCGGCACCACCAACCTCGTCGAGGTGCTGCGCTACGCCGAGCCCGTCACCAAGAAGGGCTTCGTGTTCATGGATACGCCCGGCTACGATCCCGTGGCTGCGACGGGGCAGGTCGCCGGCGGTGCCAACCTCGTCTGCTTCACCACCGGCCGCGGCAGCGTGTTCGGATGCAAGCCGGCGCCCTCGATCAAGCTCGCCACCAACACGCCCATGTACAAGCGCATGGAAGAGGACATGGACGTCAATTGCGGCACCATCCTCGAAGGCGGGGAGAGCGTCGAGCAATGCGGCCAGCGCATCTTCGATCTCATACTCAAGACTGCCTCGGGCCAGCCGACCAAGAGCGAGAGTTTTGATTTCGGCGGCGCCGAGTTCGCGCCATGGGTGATAGGCGCGACGATGTGACGAGGGAATCCGAATAGGGAGTAGCGAATAGGGGCGTCGCTGCACCATTCGCTACTCGCCATTCGCCCGTGCCGTAGGCACGCTCTGCCCGTTGTTAATGCTTGATCGTGGTCACCAGCGGTGTTCTGCTCAAAAAAGCTGCTGGAGCACCGCACACCGTGTCGATCTACGTCGCGCTACACCACGTCACGCATTACAAATACGACCGTCCGATCGACCTTGGTCCGCAGACCATCCGCTTGCGGCCGGCGCCGCACACGCGGACGCCGATCCTGAGCTATTCGCTCAAGGTCACGCCATCAAATCATTTCGTGAACTGGCAGCAGGACCCGCAAGGCAACTGGCTTGCACGCTATGTCTTTCCGGAGAAGACCACCGAGCTGAAATTCGAGGTCGACTTCACCGCGCAGATGACCGTGGTGAACCCGTTCGACTTTTTCGTCGAGCCCTATGCCGACAGTTTTCCGTTTGACTATCCGAAGGACCTGAAGACGGAGCTCGCGCCTTATCTCGAGACCATCAAGCCCGATCGCCTGTTCGCCAAATTTCTCGACTCGATCCCGCACGAAGCCCCGAATACCGTCAACTTCCTGGTCGAGCTCAATCGCGAGCTCCAGAAGAAGATCCGCTACATCATCCGCATGGAGCCGGGCGTGCAGACGCCGGAGGAGACGCTCGCCTCCTGCGCAGGATCGTGCCGCGACTCTGCCTGGCTGCTGATCCAGACCTTGCGCCATCTCGGTCTCGCCGCCCGCTTCGTCTCCGGCTATCTGGTCCAGATCCGTCCCGACATCGATCCGATCGAGGGACCGCCCGAAGTCGAGAACGATTTTACCGATCTGCACGCCTGGGCCGAGGTCTATCTGCCCGGCGCGGGCTGGATCGGATTCGACGCGACCTCCGGCATGCTCGCGGGCGAGGGGCATATCCCGGTGGCCGCCACGCCGCATTATCGTTCGGCTGCGCCGATCTCCGGCGGCGCCGGCTTTGCCGAGGTCGAGTTCGCCTTCGACATGAGCGTCAAGCGCATCCGCGAGGCGCCGCGCATCACAAAGCCGTTCTCCGACGAGTCCTGGGCGCGGCTCAACGATCTCGGCGAGCAGGTCGACGGCGATCTCGCAGCCCAAGACGTGCGGCTCACCATGGGCGGCGAGCCGACCTTCGTCTCGGTCGACGATCTCGAGGCGGGTGAGTGGAATACGGAAGCTGTCGGCCCGACCAAGCGCGCGCTTGGCGACGATCTGATCCGCCGCCTGCGCACGCGCTTCGCGCCCGGCGGCCTTTTGCATTACGGCCAGGGCAAATGGTATCCGGGCGAGAGCCTGCCGCGCTGGGCCTTCGGCCTCTACTGGCGCAAGGACGGCGTCCCGATCTGGAAGAACGCCGATCTCATCGCGAAGATCGCGAACCCGCGGCGGCCCGAGCTCAGGGACGCCGAGGCCTTCATGGAGGGCACGGCCGCGCGGCTCGGGCTCGATCTCGGCTACATCATGCCGGCCTATGAGGACCCGGCCTATTGGCTGATGAAAGAGGCCGACCTTCCGATCAATGTCGACCCAACAGACTCGAAATTGTCCGATCCCGAGGCGCGGGCGCGCATGGCGCGGGTGTTCGACCAGGGCCTGACCACGCCACGCGGCTTCGTGCTACCGATCCAGCGCTGGAATGCGCCGCCGCGCTGGCGCAGTGAGCGCTGGCCGCTCCGGCGCAATCATCTGTTCCTGACGCCGGGCGATTCTCCGCTCGGCCTGCGCCTGCCGATGGGCTCGCTCGGCTACGTCCCGCCGAACCAGTATCCCTACATCGTCGAGCAGGATCCAATGGAGCCGCGCGGCAAGTTGCCGGTGTTCACCCGCATCGCACGCCCGCCGTCTCCGCCGCGCACCGTGCCTGAACATCTCAACACCACGATTCCCGTCCGCACCGCGATGGCGGTGGAGATTCGCGATGGCGTGATCTGCGCCTTCATGCCGCCGGTCGAGCGCATCGAGGATTATCTCGAGCTGGTCTCGGCACTCGAAGACACCGCCGAGGAGATGCAGCTTCCCGTTCATGTCGAGGGCTACCCGCCGCCATTCGATCCGCGCATCGAGGTGATCAAGGTGACGCCCGATCCTGGTGTCATCGAGATCAACATCCAGCCGGCCAGGAGCTGGCGCGATGCGGTCGAGATCACCTCCGGCCTCTATGAGGACGCGGCGAAAGTCCGCCTCGGCGCCAATCGCTTCCTGGTCGACGGCCGTCACACCGGCACCGGCGGCGGCAATCACGTCGTGGTCGGCGGCTCGAGCCCACAGGACTCGCCGTTCCTGCGCCGGCCTGATCTGCTGAAGAGCCTCGTGCTATACTGGCAGCGGCATCCGTCGCTGTCCTATTTCTTCTCCGGCCTCTTCATCGGCCCGACCAGCCAGGCGCCGCGCATCGACGAAGCCCGCCACGACAGCATCTACGAGCTCGAGATCGCGCTCTCGCACGTGCCGCCGCCGGGTTATCAGACGCCGCTGTGGCTGGTGGACCGGCTGTTCCGCCATCTGCTCGTCGACATCACCGGCAACACCCACCGTGCCGAGATCTGCATCGACAAGCTCTATTCGCCGGAGGGGCCGACCGGCCGGCTCGGCCTTGTCGAATTCCGCGCGCTTGAAATGCCGCCGGATCCGCGCATGTCGCTGGCGCAGCAGCTCCTGATCCGCGCCCTGATCGCAAAGTTCTGGCGCGAGCCGCTGGCCGGCAAGTTCGTGCGCTGGGGCACCGCGCTGCACGACCGCTTCATGCTGCCGCATTTCATCTGGGAAGATTTTCTCGACGTGCTCGGCGAGCTGAAGCAATCAGGTTATCCGTTCGAGCCGGAATGGTATCTGGCCCAGCTCGAATTCCGCTTCCCAGCCTTCGGCCGGGTCCATCATGGCGGCGTGACGCTGGAGCTGCGCCAGGCGCTGGAGCCCTGGCACGTGCTCGGCGAGGAGGGCTCGGCCGGCGGCACCGTGCGCTATGTCGACTCGTCGGTCGAGCGGCTCCAGGTCAAGGCGGAAGGCTTCGTCGAAGGCCGCCACGTCATCACCTGCAACGGCCGTCGCCTGCCGATGACCCCGACCGGACGCTCGGGAGAGGCGGTGGCCGGCGTCCGCTTCAAGGCTTGGCAGCCGGCCTCCGGCCTGCACCCGACCATTCCAGTTCACGCGCCCCTGACCTTCGACCTGATCGACACCTGGAACGGCCGCTCGCTCGGCGGCTGCGTCTACCACGTTGCCCATCCCGGCGGACGCAATTACGACACCAAGCCGGTCAACACCTATGAGGCCGAGGCGCGGCGGCTGGCGCGCTTCCAGGACCACGGCCACACCCCGGGTCCGATGCAGCCGCCGCCCGAGGAACGCACAAATGAGTTTCCGCTGACCCTCGACTTGCGGACCCCGCTCCTGCAATGAGTATGATGCGGGGGCAGGGAGAGGCGCATGGCCGAGGGCGCAGCCGAAGACAACGACCAGGCGGGCAGGGTACAAGCCCAGCAGCGGATCGCGCAATGGGTCCGCGACTATAGCCGCCTGCCCGGCATCCCCGACGAGTTCCTCGGGCCCGACGGTACGCCGCGCGCAGTCTGGAGCCGCTTCTTCGACGCCTTCGGCGCGCTTGCGCCCGACGAGATCGAGCGGCGCTTCGGCATGGCCGATCGTCATCTCCGCGAGGCCGGCGTCACCTACCGCGCGCCCGGCGACAGCGCCGACCGGCCCTGGTCGATCAGCCACCTGCCGCTTTTGATCGACGAGGCCGACTGGCAGCAGCTTTGCGCCGGCATCACCCAGCGCGCCGAGCTGCTCGAGCGCGTGCTGCGCGACATCTATGGCGAGGGCCGGCTCGTCACCGAAGGCGCGCTGCCTGCGGCGGCGATCGCCGGCAGCCCGGAATATCTCCGTCCCGTCTGCGGCGTGCCGCCTCCTGGCGGGCGCTATCTCTCGATCTATGCCGCCGACGTCGGCCGTGGCCCCGACGGCCGCTGGTGGGTGCTCGGCGATCGCACCCAGGCGCCGTCGGGTGCGGGCTACGCGCTGGAGAACCGCCTGGTGCTCTCGCGCGCCTTCTCCGATCTCTACAAGTCGATGAACGTGCCGCGCGTCGCGCCGTTCTTCGAGGCATTCCGCGACTCGCTTCGCGCGCGCGCCGACCGCGACGAGCCGCGGATCGGGGTGCTCACCCCCGGCAGCTTCAGCGAGACCTATTTCGAGCATGCGACGCTGGCGCGCTATCTCGGCTTCCTGCTGGTCGAGGGCGACGATCTCGCGGTCAGCGACAACCGCGTCCACATCCGCACCGTCGCCGGGCTCAAGCGGTTGGATGTGCTTTTGCGCCGGGTCGATTCCAATTCGCTCGATCCGCTCGAGCTCGATGCCTCCTCGCGGCTGGGCGTGCCTGGCCTGATCGACGTGCTGCGCAAGGATGGCGTCGTCGTCGCCAACATGCCGGGCTCGGGCGTGCTGGAGGCGCGGGCGCTGCTCGGTTTCCTGCCGGCGCTGAGCCGCCGCCTGCTCGGCGAAGACCTGAAGATGCCGCACATCGCGACCTGGTGGTGCGGCCAGCGCCGGGCGCGCGACGAGGTGCTGGCAAGGCTCGACGAAGTCGCGATCGAAGGGGCATATCGGCGCGGCGTTCCCGGCTTTGAGAGCAATGGTCCGGTGCTCGCGAGCGAGCTGGATGCCGCCGAGCGCCAGCGCCTGGTCGATGCGATTACAGCGCGCGGCATGGACTATGTCGGCCAGGAGGTAGTGCGGCTCTCGACCATGCCGGTGTGGGAGCATGGGCAGATCACGCCGCGTCCTTTCGTGCTGCGGGTGTTTGCCGCCGCAACGCCCGACGGCTGGGCCATCATGCCCGGCGGATTCTGCCGGATCGCCGAGCAGCCGGACGCACGCGCGGTGTCCATGGGCGACGGCGCGCGCGCCGCTGACGTCTGGGTCGTCTCCGACAAGCAGGTCTCGACCGCGACGCTGCTGCCCGCGACCGACAAGGTGCGCATCCGCCGCATCGCCGGCGTGCTGCCGAGCCGCGCCGCCGACAATCTGTTCTGGCTCGGCCGCTATCTCGAGCGCGCCGAGGCGACGCTGCGGCTGGTGCGCGCTTTGGGCTCGCCGAGCGGGCCCAACAAGGGCACTGCGGCCTCGGTGCAATCGGCCGAGCGCATCCAGCGCATGCTGGTGGCCTGGGGCGCGGTCTCGCAGACCTCGCGCACCGCGCCCGGGCGCATCGTCGCAGAAGCGTTGCAGAGTCCGGACCGTTTCGGCTCGGCCCTGTCGCTGGTGCGCGCGGCCCAGCGCACGGCGACGTCCTTGCGCGAGCGGCTGTCGCCCGATGCCTGGCAGGTCATCACCGAGATGGCCGAGCGTCTCGCTTACGAAGTGGAGGATGACGACAGCGTGCTGAGCGCGGCCGAGCTGACCTTGCAGGAGCTCGCGAGCTTCGCAGGCCTCGCGCAGGAGAACATGAACCGCGCCGCCGGCTGGCGCTTCCTCGACATCGGCCGCCGCACCGAGCGCGCCATCAACACCACGCGCTTCACGCGGCAGTTCGCCTATGACGAGGCCGGCGACGAGGATCTCGACATCCTGCTGACGCTGGTGGATTGCCAGATCACCTACCGCTCGCGTTATCTGCTGGCGCCGATTCTGGCTCCGGTGCGCGACCTCGCGGTGCTCGACCCCTACAATCCGCGGTCGGTGGCGTTCCAGGTGACGACGCTGAACGAGCACATTGCCGCGCTGCCGAGCCTGAAGGAGCACGGCCTTATCGAGAAGCCGCAGCGGCTTGCGATGGCGATGCAGGCGATGCTCGCGACCGCGGAGGCCGAGAAGCTCGAGGTCAAGACGCTGTTCGCACTGGAGCAGGATCTGCTCAGCCTCGCCGACGCGATCGGGCAGCACTACTTCCCGCACGGTCCCAATGCCAGCCGGCCGGAAAAGCTGACGGGGCTGGCGTGATCTACGACATCCGTCACGTCACCACCTACGAGTACGAGAATCCCGTCAGCTTCGCTCGCTGCACGCTGCGACTGGAGCCCAGGGGCGGCGGCCAGGAGCTGATCTCGCACAATGTCGAGATACATCCACGCCCGGCCGAGCGCAATGTGCGGCGCGACTTCTTCGGCACGCTGACCGAGAGCGTGGTGATCGAAGCCGCGCATCGCAATTTGCGCATCGACTCGCGTTCGCGCGTCTCGGTGTCGCGCCAGCCGCCGGCGCGCGATGCCAGCAGCCCGCTTTGGGAGACCATTCGCGACATCGCGTTCGAAGCAACCAGCCTCGGGCCGTCTTCGCCGGTCGGCTATGTCTTCGCCAGCCCGCTAGTGCCGGTGCTGCGCCCGGTCAGCGCCTTTGCGGCGGAAAGTTTTCCGCCTGGCGCGGGTATCCTCAAAGGTGCGATCGACCTCATGCATCGCATTCGCAACCAGTTTCGCTACGACCCCAAGGCCACTGTGATCTCGACGCCACTAAACGAGGTCTTCGACAAGCGCCACGGCGTCTGTCAGGACTTTGCCCATGTGATGATCGCAGGGCTGCGCGGGCTCGGTCTTCCGGCCGCCTATGTCAGCGGATACCTGCGTACCATTCCGCCGCCGGGCCAGCCGCGTTTGCAGGGCGCCGATGCCACCCACGCCTGGGTCTCGCTGTGGTGCGGGGCGGAGCTTGGCTGGGTCGATCTCGATCCGACCAACGATCTCCTGATTGGCAACGATCATATCGTGCTTGCAATGGGGCGCGATTTTTCCGACGTCTCGCCGGTCGACGGCATCATCGTCGGCTCGCCCAAGCAGAAGCTCGGCGTCGCCGTCGACGTGCTGCAGGTGGAGTAGCCGGCGGCCGCCGCCGTCCGCGCCCCGAAGACGATGCAGGCGCATGCGCCAGGCTGCGGTCCATTGCGGCGGCCTGTCGTCCGCGCCCGATAAAGCCAATTTGAATTCCGCGCCTGGGCCGGAGCCCTCGACTGGTCGACCCGGCCGTATCGCGTCGCGACCGCAACGGCGGTCTCGCAGGGGCAAGAGCAACATAATTTGCGTATTTGGGGGCCGGGATTTGGTCACCCGGCCCAAGATGGGCTATGCTCCCTGCTGCGTCGAGGACAGGAATGAGACGTCGGGAGACGGCATGGGACACCAGCGGCGGATGGGGCTGCATCCATGATGACCTTACCCAGACTGGCGGCCGAATCCCTGGAGGAATTCCTCGGCAAGTTCCTCCGTCGCCGGTACGATGAAACTGCTGCGAGCATCGTGGAGAGCGCGACGCGCACCGCGATGGAATGCATCGGCAACAGCGATGCGCTTTATCACAACATCGAGCATACGATGCTAGTGACGCTGGCAGCCCAGGCAATCCTCCGCGGCCGAAGCCTTCATACCCATTTGTCGGCCGAGGATTACGTTCATGTCCTGATCGCCTGCCTCGCTCACGACATCGGCTATGTGCGGGGCCTGTTCGAGGAGGACGATGAGGACGGCTTCCTGGTCGACGCCGCCGGCACCAAGGTTTCACTGCCGCGGGGCGCATCGGATGCCGGCCTGATGATGTATCACGTCGATCGCTCGAAATTGTACGTGATGCGGCGACTGCGGCATATTCCGGGACTCGATCCGGAACGCGTCGCTAGCGCCATCGAAGGCACGCGGTTTCCCGCTCAGCAAGGCCAGGACTATGACGACGAAGCCTCGATCCTGCGCGCGGCCGACTTCATCGGGCAACTCGGCGATCCCAACTATCTGCGCAAGGCCAACGCGCTCTATTACGAATTCGAGGAGGTCGGCATCAATCGCCAGCTCGGCTACGACTCGCCGGCCGATATCGTCAACCGCTATCCGCAATTCTATTGGAACAGCGTCGCGCCGCACATCCAGACCGAGATCGGTTATCTCAACAAGACCGAGATCGGCCGGCAATGGATCGCCAATCTCTACAGCAACGTCTTCCGCGCCGAACGCGACATCCCGCTGTCAGGGCCGCAGAAATAGATCGGGCTCTCGTAGCCCGGATGAGCGCAGCGATATCCGGGGCCGGTGGCGCAAAGTCCCGGATGTCGCTTCGCTCATCCGGGCTACGACCGCGTACTTCCGTGAGCCAACCATGCAACAAAAAGCCATCACCACGGATGTCCTCGAGATCACCTATCGCGAATACGGCGCGCCGGACGGCTGGCCGTGCATCCTCGGCCACGGCTTTCCCTATGACGTGAACGCCTATGCGGAGGCCGCGCCCCTGATCGCACAAGCCGGCGCACGCGTGCTGGTGCCCTGGCTGCGCGGCTACGGGCCGACGCGGTTTCGCTTCCCCGAGACGCTGCGCTCCGGCGAGCAGGCAGCGCTCGGTGCCGATCTGCTCGCCTTCATGGATGCGCTCGGGATCGCGCGCGCAATCGTCGGCGGCTATGACTGGGGCGGACGCGCGGCTTGCGTGGTCTCGGCGCTCTATCCGGAGCGCGTGATCGGGCTCGTCTCCGGCAATTCCTACAACATCCAGAACATCGCCCGCGCCATGGAGCCGGCTTCGCCGCCGGAGGAGGCGGCGCTCTGGTATCAATATCTCTTCCACAACGAGCGCGGCCGCCGTGCGTTGGAGCGCAACCGCCGCGGCTTTGCGCGCCAGCTCTGGGCGATGTGGTCGCCGAAATGGACATTCGATGACGCGACGTTCGAGACAAGCGCTGTGTCCTTCGACAATCCCGATTTCGTCGACGTCGTAATTCACTCCTATCGCCACCGTTACGGGCTGGTGGCGGGCGATCCCGCCTATGCCCCGATCGAGGCCCAGCTTGCCGCGCAGCCGCCGATCCGCATCCCGACCATCGCAATCGACGGCGACAGCGACGGCGTCAATCCCGGCACCGCCCACCACGCGCGCAAGTTCGAGGGATCTTTCGAACGGCGCGTCTTTACCGGCGCCGGTCATAACCTGCCGCAGGAACGGCCGGCCGAATGGGCGCAGGCCGTGCTCGACGTGCGCAGGGCGGCCGAATAGGTGTCCGCACATCGCTGCTCCCCCCGGGGGATCCCAGATGCTCGGCAATTGACCGGACCGCCGCGTCACACGTATAGATTGCACGTAGTGCGGAAAAAGGAGACAACTCGCAGAGCTTGATTCTGCATCATCTCCCCTGGAGGCGATGTTTCCTGCGGTGGCGACATGGGCACGGCGACCAGGTCCCTGAATTTGTCGTTCAGCATCGTCGGCGTGCTGATGGCCTTTGGCGTCGGCAGCGCGGCGCTGCTTGTGGCTGGACGACGGGATTATCCGGAACTCCACACCGTGCTCGACACCAGCATCGCGCTCATCACGGGCCTGCTGGCACTGCTGCTCTGGGATATGGGCGCACGAAGCAAGCAGCCGCTCCTGACGCGGCTCGCAATCGCCTTCGGTGTCACCTTCGTCCTCGAGTTCCTCCACGTCCTGGTGATTGTGGAATGGTCGGGGCCGCTGGCGTTCCTCATGCAGCTGCGGGGATTTCTCCGGCCCGCGACCTGGCCGCCGGCGGCCCACATCCTCGCGATCGGGATTCTCGCCACGATCTGGTCGTCGCGGCGGCAGCCGGCAGGCGTGACGGCGTTCGCATTGTTCATGGCGGGCTTGGCCGTGCTGCTGGTCGTGATCTTCCAGCGCCTTCCGCCGTATCGTCCTGCGGGCCTGCTGGATATCACCCGACCGGTGTTGATCCTGGCGCCGCCATTGTGGGCGGTCACGTGCGTCCTGTGCTGGCGGTTGCGAATGGCGGACCGGATCTTCCAGCCGCTGGCCTTGATGGGCGCTGTCGTTCTGCTCGGCCACGTCGCGATGCTGTATTCGCAGGCGCCGCACGACACCGAGGCGATGGTCGCTCACCTCGGCAAGGTGGCGGGGCGCCTCATCCTGCTGCTCTCGATCATGCGGATGGCCTCGTCCGACATGCTGGAGCGGATCCGGGCAGAAGCCCAGCTCGCGCGCTTGAACGAGGAGCTGGAACGACGCGTCGAGGAGCGGACCGTACAGCTCGCCTCCGCCAACCACGCCCTGGAATCCGAGATCCGCGTGCGCCGGCTCGCGGAGCAGAAGGCCCAGGCCCAGCTCGCCCGGCTGAGCCTGTTACATCAGATCACCCGCGCGATCGGCGAACGGCAGGATATCAAGAGCATCTTCCAGGTGGCGATCCGCAGCATCGAGGACCAGTTGCCGGTGGATTTCGCCGCCTTGTGCTTGCACGACACGGTCGATCATGT
Source organism: Bradyrhizobium sp. LMG 9283 (assembly GCF_045571415.1). Lineage (NCBI taxonomy): Bacteria > Pseudomonadati > Pseudomonadota > Alphaproteobacteria > Hyphomicrobiales > Nitrobacteraceae > Bradyrhizobium > Bradyrhizobium sp. LMG 9283. Next base: position 6,053,967 of record NZ_CP120691.1, on the reverse strand, counting down.
GTTGACGGTGGAATGCGTCGGGCTCAGGAGCGGCGCCGTTGCGCTGGAACTGGCGATGCCGGAACGTTCGCGGATCGCCATTGACGAGAATGGCCTCTCCCGGTGCGTGCTGGGCCAGCTCGTCTACGAGCCGGAGATCGCGCAATCGCCATTTCCGTTCCCGATGCGGCTCGCTCGCGGCGGGTTGCATGCGATGGTACTGGCGCCACTCCAGGTCGAGAGCCGGGTGTTCGGCGTTCTCGTCGCCGCACGTAAGGAGAAGGAGAGCTTCAGCAGTGGCGAGTGCGAATTCCTGCGGCAGCTCAGCGAGCATGTCGCGCTCGCCGCCCATCAGGCGCAACTCCATGGCGCCCTTCACCAGGCCTATGAGGATCTGCGGCAGACGCAGCAGGCCGTGATGCAGCAGGAGCGGCTGCGCGCGCTCGGGCAGATGGCCAGCGGCATCGCGCACGACATCAACAACGCGTTGTCGCCGGTGTCGCTCTATACCCAATCGTTGCTGGAGGTGGAGCCGAATCTCAGCCCGCGCACCAGGGAGTATCTGGAGACGATTCAGCGGGCGGTGGAAGACGTCGCACATACGGTCACGCGCATGCGCGAATTTTATCGTCAGCGCGAGCCGCAGCTGACGCTGATGCCGGTCCGGCTCAACGAGCTGGTGCAGCAGGTCATCGACCTGACGCGGGCGCGCTGGAGCGACATGCCGCAGCTGCGCGGTACCGTGATCTCGTTACGCAGCGAGCTTGCGGAGCGATTGCCAGCGGTCTCGGGTGTGGAGAGCGAGATCCGCGAAGCGTTGATCAATCTCATCTTCAATGCCGTCGATGCGCTGCCAGCCGGTGGGACGCTGACGCTGCGCACGAGGCTCCTGCGCGGTGCGGACGGGCAAGACCGGGTGCGGATCGAGATCGGCGATGACGGCGTCGGCATGAGCGAGGAAACCCGCCGGCGCTGTCTCGAGCCGTTCTTCACGACGAAGGGAGAGCGCGGCACCGGATTGGGCCTTGCCATGGTCTACGGAGTCGCCAGGCGCCACAATGCCGAGATCGACATCGACAGTGCGGTTGGCCGGGGCACCGTCGTCGCGCTGAGCTTTCCGGTGCCGGAACCGCCGTCACCGTCCGGCGCGCCGTTGCGCGACGTGCCTGAACGCGCGAGGCCGGCGCGCCTGCGCCTCCTGCTGGTCGACGACGACCCGATGCTGCTCAGGTCATTGTGCACCACGCTGGAGGCGGAGGGGCACGTCATCGTGACGGCAAATGACGGCGCTGCCGGAATCGCGGCGTTCTGCGCCGCCGCCGAGCGTGGCGAGACCTTCGCTGCCGTGATCACCGATCTCGGCATGCCGAATGTCGACGGGCGCAAGGTGGCGAACACCATCAAGAGCCTCTCGTCCACGACACCCGTGATCATGTTGACCGGCTGGGGCAAGCGCCTCACGTCCGAAGACGACATTCCGCCGCATGTCGACTACGTCCTCAGCAAGCCGCCGAAGCTTCGCGAGTTGCGCGAGACGCTGGTACGATGCTGCGGGCCCGCCAGCGCGTGAGGCCGATGAAGGCAGGGTAGAGCGACATGCCGACGAAAGCCGCGAAGGCCCGCATTCTTGTGGTCGACGACGAAGTGGCGCAGATGAAGGCGCTGTGCGACACGCTGCCGGGTGCGGACTACGAGCCGGTCGGCTTCTCGGATGGGCCATCCGCTCTGGCGGAGTTGCGGCGCGCCAGGTGTGACCTGCTGCTCGCTGACCTGATGATGCCGGGCATGGGCGGCATCGAGCTGCTGCGGACCGCGCAAGAGATCGATCCCGACCTCGTCGGCATCATCATGACCGGCGACGGAACCATCGCCACTGCGGTCGAGGCCATGAAGGCGGGCGCGCTCGACTACATTCTCAAGCCGTTCAAGCTCAGCGTCGTCATTCCCGTGCTGGAGCGCGCGCTGGCGGTACGGCGTCTTCGCCTCGAGAACGCCGAATTGGCGCAGCGGGTGCGCGAGCGCACCCTGGAGCTCGAGGCGGCAAACCGGGAGCTCGAGGCATTCTCCTATTCTGTCGCGCACGATTTGCGCGGACCGCTCTCGGTCGTGGTCGGATGTGCAGAGACGCTGGTCGAGGATCATTCCGCGAAGTGGCCGGACCAGCCGCGGGAGCTGGTCGGCGCGATCAAGGCTGGCGGCGAGCACATGCAGCGCCTCATCGATGGGCTGTTGCGGCTGTCGAAGCTCGGGCGCCAACCGCTGTCGAAAGGGCCGGTCGAGGTCGGGGCACTGGTCCGCGAGGTCGTCGACGAAGTGCGCCGGCAGCACGCCGGCCGCGAGATCGTCGTCCAAGTCGGCGACATTCCCGATTGCGTCGGCGACCGGGCGCTGCTGCGGCAGGTGCTCGTCAACCTGGTGTCCAACGCCTTCAAGTTCACCCGCGCCCGCGAGAAGCCGCTGGTCACCGTTATCGGCTGGGCCGAAGCCCGCGAAAAAATCTATTGCGTGCGCGACAATGGGGCCGGTTTCGACCTGCAGCAGGCCGACAAGCTGTTCGCTGCGTTTCAGCGATTTCACGATCCCGATCAGTACGAGGGCACCGGGATCGGCCTTTCGATCGCATCGCGCATCGTGCAGCGCCACGGCGGACGCATCTGGGCCAATGCCGAGGTCGGCAAGGGCGCCGCATTCTATTTCGGCATTCCCGACTGAGCCGCGCTTAAACCGCCACATTCGATCTTGATTTGGGTCAATGTTGGCTGTCGGGGCTGCTCTGCTGTCGTCCCGAAATGGCCGTGCTATCATGACGCGTGCCCCCGGCCTTCGCATGCCCGCCGGCCTCCGATTTTTCCTCATCTCGGGAACCTTTTCCGATTGGAGCCGTCCAAGCTGAAGGACCGCTGCTGGATGCGGCCCGTCGGAAGGGGAGGCTATTGATGAAGTCACAAGTGCGTAAGCTTGAGCGTGTCGCGGTCGCGCAGGCGCCGAGCGATCGGCCTGACAGGCGGGAGGTCGAGGAGGCGGTCCGGACCATGATCCGCTGGGCCGGCGACGATCCCACGCGCGACGGCCTGCGCGACACGCCGGGTCGGGTTGCGCGCGCCTTCGAGGAATATTTTACCGGTTATGCGCAGGATCCGACGGAAATCCTGCAAAAGACCTTCGAGGAGATCGAAGGCTATGACGAAATGATCGTCCTGCGCGGCGTCCGCTTCGAAAGCCATTGCGAGCACCATATCGCGCCGATCGTCGGCCGTGCCTGGGTCGCCTATATCCCGCAAGGGCGCGTGGTCGGCATCAGCAAGCTTGCGCGCGTGGTCGATATCTACGCCAAGCGGCTCCAGATCCAGGAGAAGATGACCGCGCAGATCGCCAACACGATCAACGACGTGCTGAAGCCTCAAGGGGTCGGCGTCATCATCAAGGCGACGCATCACTGTATGACGACGCGCGGCGCGCACAAGCCCGGGACCGATCTCGTCACCAGCCGCATGTTAGGCGTGTTCCGAGACAATGCGCTGACGCGTCAGGAACTGCTGGGGCTGGCCAACTCGGACGATTGATCCGCGACAGCGCGAGGAGACGACGCCATGACCGAGGACAACAAGCCGCGTGGGCCCGACCTGACCAGGGGCGTGTCGCTGACGGAGTTCAGGGACGGTAAATTGCTCGGCCATGTCGGCGAGGAGGACGTGCTCCTGGTACAGGCCGGCGGCGAGATTTTTGCGATCGAGCCGGCTTGCAGCCATTACCACGGCCCGCTCGCCGAGGGGCTCGTGGTCGGAGAGACCATCCGCTGTCCCTGGCATCACGCCTGCTTCTCCTTGCGCTCGGGTGAGGCCACACGCCCACCGGCGCTGAATGCGCTGGCGGTGTGGGACGTCGCGCGCGATGGCGACAGGATCGTCGTTCAGCGCAAGCGCGAGGCACCCAAGCCGTCAACGGCTCATCGCAGCGCGCCGACACCGGAAAAATTCGTCATCGTCGGCGGCGGTGCGGCCGGCTTCGCGGCAGCGGAGATGCTCCGGCGCGAAGGCTTTGCCGGTGCCATCACCATGTTCAGCAATGACGGTGCGATGCCGGTCGATCGGCCGAACCTCTCCAAGGATTATCTCGCCGGTAACGCGCCGGAGGACTGGCTGCCGTTACGGTCCGAGGATTACTATCGGGACGCCGGCATCGATCTCAGGCTTAACACGAATGTTTCTGCGATCGATCCAAAATCTCGCAGCGTCACGCTGGGCAATGGCGACAGGCTGCCATTCGACCGGCTGCTGCTTGCGACCGGGGCCGAGCCGGTGAAGCTCCAGATTCCTGGCGCCGACCAGCCCCATGTCCACACTTTGCGATCCGTTGCCGACAGCCGCGCAATCATCACGGCGGCAGGCAGCGCAAAACGCGCGCTCGTGATCGGCGCCAGCTTCATCGGCCTCGAGGTCGCGGCTTCCTTGCGCGCGCGCAAGCTGGAAGTCCATGTGGTCGCGCCGGAAGAACGGCCGATGCAGAAGCTGCTCGGCGCCGAGATGGGCGACTTCGTCCGGTCGCTGCATGAAGGGAACGGCGTTGTCTTCCACTTGAAGGATACGGTGGAGAAGCTCGATGGCAGGCGCGCGACGCTGAAGAGCGGGACTGTCATTGAGGCCGACCTCGTCGTGGTCGGCATCGGCGTCAAGCCGCGCCTCGCGCTCGCCGAGCAGGCGGGCCTCGCCGCCGATCGCGGCGTGAGTGTGAGCGAATATCTGGAGACCAGCGTCGCAGGCATCTTCGCGGCAGGCGACATCGCGCGCTGGCCCGATCCGCATTCCCGGCAAACCATCCGCGTCGAGCATTGGGTGGTGGCGGAACGGCAGGGTCAGTCCGCGGCGCGCAATATGCTCGGCAAGCGCGAGCGCTTCGACGCGGTGCCGTTCTTCTGGTCCCAGCACTATGACGTGCCGATCAACTATGTCGGCCATGCCGAGAACTTCGACGACATCGCGATCGACGGCAGCATCGAAGGCAAGGACTGCCTGCTGAAGTACCGCAAGGCCGGCCGGGTGCTGGCGGTCGCTTCAATTTACCGCGACCTCGACAATCTCAAGGCCGAGCTCGAAATGGAGCGGTCGCGCGGATGATGCACCGCATTCGAACTTGATTTGCGTCAATGTTGCTGCCGGTACAGGTGCTCTGCTGGCTGTCGCCCCGGTACGGCGCGTGCTATTCTGGCGTGTGCCCGCGGGCTTCGCATGCAGGAGTGGCCGCCATGACCAGTGCTTCGGACACGTCTCATCAATCCAGCCTCGGCTCCGGCATTGCGGCGCTGCATGCCAAATGGGGCTGGATCGTCGCGCTCGGCGTCGTCTATCTCATCGCAGGCTTTGTCGCGCTCGGCAGCATGGTGATGGCGACCGTGGTGAGCGTGATCGTGGTGGGCGCGATGATGATTGTCGCCGGCGCCACCGAGATCATCGGCGCCTTCCAGATGAAGAGCTGGGGCAAGTTCCTGATCTGGGCTGTGCTCCGCGTGCTCTACGTGATCGCGGGCTTCCTGACCTTCGAGAATCCGCTGTTCGCGGCCGTCCTGCTGACTCTGTTTCTCGGCGCCTCGCTGATCGCCTCGGGTGCCGTCAGGCTGTTTCTCGCCTTCAGCATGAAGCGCGAGAGCCCGTGGGTATGGGTGGCGCTGTCGGGTGCCATCACGCTGCTGCTGGGCCTCCTCATCGTGGCGCGGTGGCCGGTGAACAGCGTCTATATCCTCGGCCTGTTCCTCGGCATCGATCTGATCATGGCCGGTGCAGGCTGGATCAGTCTCGGCTTCAGCCTGAAGCGGCGCGGCTAGGGGCGCAGGCCATCAGCAACTCGACGCAAGACCATCTTGCGGAACTCCGCTGATCTGGCGCGCTGACAAAAGCAGCGCGCCGCGCGTGCGCCTCGCCGCGCGGCGATCATCATCGGGGAGACACCATGAGAGCCGCTTTGGCCCTGGCCGCAGCTTTGGCTGCCGCCTGCCTGTCCACGCCTGCACCTGCGCAAAAATCCTATGGTCCCGGCGTCACTGACACCGAGATCAAGATTGGCAACACCATGCCCTATAGCGGTCCGGCCTCGCCGCTCAGCATCACGGGCCGGGTGATCGCGGCCTATTTCGACGAGGTCAACGAAAAGGGCGGCGTCAACGGCCGCAAGCTCAATCTTATCTCGCTCGACGATGCCTTCTCGCCACCCAAGACCATGGAAGCTGCGCGTCGGTTGGTCGAGGGCGACGGCGTCGCCTTCATCTTCGCGACCATGGGCACCGCGCCGAGCTCGGCGATCGCAAAATATCTCAACAGCAACAAGGTGCCGCAGCTCTTCCTGATCAGCTCGGCCTCGAAGTGGAACGATCCGGCCAACATGCCGTGGTCGATGGCGCTGCCCTGGGCGCCGAACTACACCAGCGAGGCCGCGATCGACGTCGCCTATGCCCGCGCCAAGAACCCGAATGCGCGCTTTGCGGTGCTCTATCAGAACGACGACGCCGGCAAGGAATATCTGCGCGGCGTCAGGGAGGCGCTCGGCGCCGACGCCGACAAGGCGATCGCGATGGCGTCGAGCTTCGAGGTCGCCGATCCCACCGTGGATTCCCAGGTGCTGACGCTCGCGAGCACCAAGGCCGACGTCTTCATGATCTACTCGGTAACACCGCGCGCCTGCGCGCAGGCGATCCGCAAGGCGCATGAGGTCGGCTGGCAGCCGACGCGCTTCCTCGCCTCGGGCTGTGCCAACAAGGCCACCGTGATGGTGCCGGCCGGGCTCGAGGCCGGCAAGGGCGTGCTGTCGCTCGGCTCGCTCAAGCCCTTCGTCGAGCAGTCGAAGCACGATCCGGCGATGACCGCCTATATCGATTTCATGAAGAAGCGCCTGCCCAATGCCGACGTCAACAACGTCGCGGGCCTCTACGGCTACACCGTCGCCGAGGCGCTGGTGGTGCTGCTGAAGCAGTGCAAGGACAATCTGACGCGCGAGAACATCATGGCGCAGGCGGCGAACCTGAAGAACGTGCCGCTGTCGCTCTTGATGCCCGGCATCACCCTCAACACCACGCCGCAGGATTTCCGCCCGATCAAGGACGGCTATATGCTGCAGTTCGACGGAAATGATTGGGTCGTGGCGAGCGAGCTCTTGCGCGGCACGTGAGGCGTGAAATAGCGGCCATAGAAACGGTCCACCCTCTCCCCTTGTGGGAAGGGGGTGGACGCGCGAAGCGCAGCCGGGTGAGGGGTATCTCTCCGCGAATTCGGAATCGTAGGGTGGGCAAAGGCGCACTTGCGCCGTGCCCACCACCGATTCAACCTACAGCAGAAGCGGTGGGCACGCTTCGCTTTGCGCACCCTACGATATTTGTGCTTGCGGAGCTAACCCCTCATCCGGCGCTATGCCACCTTCTCTCACAAGGGGAGAAGGGAAGAGGAGACCACCATGGACTTTCAACACTCTCCCCGTTCGATGGAGCTGCAGGAGCGCGTCCGCCAGTTCATGCGTACCCATGTCGAGCCGGTCGAGGAGCTCTACTACGAGCAGGTGAAACCGGAGGCTGTGCGTTACAAGACGCCGCAGGTGCTGCAGGACCTGAAGCAACTCGCGCGGGAGCAGGGGCTCTGGAACCTGTTTCTCTCCGGTGAGCACGGCCCGGGTCTCACCAATCTCGAATATGCGCCTGTCAAGGAGATCATGGGCCGCATCCCGTGGGCGCCCGAAGTCTTCAACTGCTCGGCCCCCGACGTCGGCAACATGGAGGTGCTCGCCAACTACGGCACCAAGGCGCAGCAGGAGCGCTGGCTGACACCGCTGCTGGAAGGGCGGATCCGCTCCGGCTTCTCGATGACGGAGCCGCAGGTCGCCTCCAGCGATGCCACCAACATCCAGTGCGAGATCAGGCGCGACGGCGCCGACTACGTCATCAACGGTCGCAAATGGTTCACCTCAGGCGCGATGAACGAGGATTGCGAGATCCTGATCGTCATGGGCAAGACCGCGCCCGACCATCCCGATCGCCACGGCCAGCAATCCATGATCCTGGTGCCCAAGAACACACCCGGCGTGCGCATCGTCCGCGACATGCTCACCTACGGCTATGACGATGCGCCGGTTGGCCATCCCGAGATCGTCTACGACAACGTTCGCGTGCCCGCCGAGAACATTCTGCTCGGCGAAGGCCGCGGCTTCGAGATCGCGCAAGGCCGGCTCGGGCCCGGTCGCATCCACCATTGCATGCGGCTGATCGGTTGCGCCCAGCGTGCGCTGGAATTGATGTGCCGGCGCGCGACCTCCCGCATCGCCTTCGGCAAGCCGCTGGCCGAGCAGGGCTCGGTGCGCGAGGACATCGCGCACTCCTTCTGCGAGATCGCGCAGGCGCGCCTTCTCACGCTGCAAGCCGCCGACAAGATGGACCGCGAAGGCAACAAGGCCGCACGCGACCTGATCGCGGCCGCCAAGATCGTGGTCCCCAGCATGGCCGCCCGCGTCATCGACCGCGCCATCCAGATCCACGGCGCCGCCGGCGTCTCGCAGGACACGTTCCTCGCCCGTGCTTACGTCTACGCCCGTTTCATCCGCATCGGCGACGGGCCGGACCAGGTGCACCTCGCCGCGGTGGGGAAGGAGCTGATCCGGCGCGGCGGTGTGATGGGGTAAGGGGCCGGATTCTCGGTGCCTGTATTCACTCGATGTCTGCTTATGGTTGCGAAGCAGACCAACCAGCCAATGCGGCACTTGGGAATATGACCCTGACCGGACGTTCCGTTGCGCTCTCCCAGAGGTCGTGCAAAGCGGCCTAGATGTTGTACTTGATTTCGGTTTCTGGTCGCGACGCCAGCGGCATGAGACAAGGGCATCCCTACGAGCAGTTGGACACCTTTAGCCTGCGATTCCCGCCGCAATTCGTCCAGCACATTCCTGAATCATTGCGATGACCTCGAACCGATCGGATCGAGTGAGGTCTTGTCGAATCGCAGCTGCTTCACGCGGCCGTCATCGATCAACATTGCATTGCATTTGCCATCGTCTGCGCATGCAAACTTCAGGTTTCCGATCGGAAAGCCCGTCGTGAACGCGTCAGCCCCGACAGGTCGCAGATCGAGGTCTCTCCGCGGGTAGTGCACCATCAGCACGTCCTCGCGAATGAACACGTCATAGATGACGCCGAGTTCTGCGCTGTAGTAGTGGCCCTCGTACGCTTTGAGTCGGTCTGCTGCAGGCTTGCTGATAGTGATCCGCTTCAGCGATAGATTGGCGCCGTTCTGGTGCAGGACCGCGCTCTGAGCTGTTCCGCCTTGCGCGACTTCGTCGAAGACGATTTCGGCGGGAACGACCCTCAGGCGGAAGGCGGTGTTAGAGACCGCGTACATTGGAAACGATGGCTGGCCGGTCGCGCGTGTGACGAGATGGTCATTGTCTTTGCTGATGGAAATGATGAACCCCGGTCTGAGTTCATAGTCGCCAACGTAGGCATCGAGGATCTTGGGGTCGATCGTGACTTCTGGCTTGTCGTCAAGGGCCGGCTTGTCGGGCGCCGGCTTGAGCAACTCCTTGAGATAGATGTCGGCGATCCTGAATGAGAGCGCTCTCGGGTTCAGATCTCCCGCGTTTGCCAGTACCACGACCGAGAAATGCTGGTCTGGGAATCTGAGAATATTGGTCCGGTATGCGGCATCGCCGCCGGCATGCTCAACTGTCCTGAGCCCGCGATACTTTCCGATGGATAATCCCGATGCGTAATTAATATCCTTGCCGTTGTTGAGCTTCCCCCTCTGCTGCATCTCGGCGAGAAGTGTCAGGCCGCCGACTTCTCCGGTGTAGAAGTTCTCATCCCAGCGCGCCAAGTCGCCGACCGTGGAAAACAGGCTTGAAGGTCCGACCGTCGAATAGGTGAGCGCAATGTATTGGTATTTGCCGTCCGGCTGCCGACCGTAGGAATAGGCCCGGTCCTTGACGATCATGCCGTATTTGTCCTGGAAGTGTGTGTGTGACATGCCGAGAGGTTCGAAGATGCGCTCCTTCGCGAACTCCGGCAGCGTTTGGCCAGACACTTGCTTCACTACCATCGCGAGCAACGTGTAGCCGCTGTTGCTATAGAGGAACTGATCGCCGGGCGCGAAGTTCAATTCGGTTTGTTGAAATAGCAGGTGCGCAACATCGTCGTCCGTGATCTCGTCGTCTAGCCGCCATCCCGTGAGCGCCAGAAGATTCCACTGGTCGCGAACTCCGCTGGTGTGGTGAAGCAGTTGGCGAATCGTTATCAGCTTGCCGAAATCGTGCAATCTCGGAACATATTTGCGAACATCGTCGTCCAGAGACAATTTTCCTTCGTGAGCGAGGAGATAGATCGCAAAGGCAGTGAACTGCTTGGAGACCGATGCTAGGTGGAATACGGTTGACGGCGTGTTGGGCACGCCATACTCCAGATTGGCCGCGCCATAACCCTGGCTGTAAATGATCTTGCCGCCTTGCAGAACAGCGATGACAGCGCCGGGTGAGTTCGGTTCAGCCCATCGAGTGAATAGCTGATCGACGGCACGTTCCATGGGTCCATTGCTTGATGTCGCGGAAGACGCGGGGTCCGATTGAGCGCCGGCGACTCCAAGTGTTGAAAGATAGAGCGCCGCAAAAGCCGCTGCAACGATCCTAAAGAGCATGACAGTTTCCTCAATTGACGCTCAGAATCTTGACGGCATGAACACAGGGCTCAAGTGCGCCATTGTTGATGCGCAGCCACTCGACCATCATGACGTCAGCTCACTGCAGTACGGCGGATGCCCCTTGGTTTAGTCGCGATGTAGCCAGCGCTATCGCGAATTTCCGTTCGAAGATTATGTATGGAATTGCGGCAAAAACAACCATAAGATGCGATCATGGGTTCGTTCTGCTCATGGTCCGCTGCCGGCCTTCGAGACCTGCAATGCCTGCTCTCAAGCGTTGGGCCGACCAAAGTGAACTAGCCTCCCTGTGGCAGCTTGCGACCCCTAGGGGACGTTGACCACCGATGTCCGCAGGAGTGCTAAAGTGATCTTGCGTAGAGTGTGTGGCGGGAGGTGGCTTGCATGGCGATGAAGATGTGGACCCGCGGGCCTCGTGTGTTCGGCGATAGCTCTGCTGTGCGCCGCATTTGTGGTCTTTAGCTTCGCCCGTTGCGCCATCCACTCAGGAAGCCATGCGCAGATCGCTCAAGGAGCTTGGTCTGCCGGAGCTTGCAACGGCATTCGCGCTTCATCCCGACACCTGCTCGATTCAGAGGTCTTCCTGGAAATGGCACGTACGCTGCGAAGGCGTGCCGATTTCCTTCTATCAGGACCGGATGCAGTGCTATCCAGGGCCCCACGAACTTGCGCTGCGGCTTCCGGCCCGTTTGAGACATGCCGACGCGCGGTAACGATGTCTGTTTATGGGGGTAGCGCGGAAGTCATCGGCCCCCGGTCAAACCGGCGCGAATGCCCCAGAGACGATCCGCCGAAGCCAGAGCAATCGGGCCAACGAAATTCCCAGGGGTGCGATGCCGAAGGGCCGGCACTCCTTTGGGCGCGAGGCTGTTTGAGACGAAGTTGAACGTCAAAATATCGGTGAACATCATCCAAATGAGAGTTCCGGCTGCTCCGCCAGTTCTTGCGCCGGGAGCCCCGCTCATTCTGGCGACCGCCATTCGACATTGTAATGCGCGTAGATCCGCGCGAGGGTGCCGTCGGCGAGCAATGCTTCAAGGGCTGCGTCGAGTCCTTGCCTGAGCTTCTCGTCTGGGCTGACCATCCCAACAGCGACATTCCAGTTCAAGTCGGGATCGTCTTCGAAAGCAGGAATACGGCGCACGTGCGCATCGGGATGAACTTGGTTGAACCAACCAATTGCGGCGGGTGTAACCGCCGCGGCGTCGATCTCCTTCTTTGCAAGCGCGTCCATAATTTCATCTTCGAAGACAAACGGTGAGGTTTTGACGCCTCGCTTGCTGAGTGTCATGGAGGCGATCGAGCCGACCTGCACGCCGACGCGCTGACCAGGCCTCAAATCCGCCAGTGACGCCGCGCCAGAGTCGGCCCGGACGGCCAGCGCGACCCCGCTGCGCTGATAGGGCCGCGACATGCGCAATCCCACCTCCGCCAACGCCGCTGGGTTCGCGATCGCATCCATGATGATGTCGCAGTCCGCGCGGCGGTACTGAAAGCTGTTGACTACCCAGTGCTGCTCCAGCGCGACCTTCAACTGCTTCGCCAGCTCACGGGCGATCTCGACTTGGAAGCCGGGATCGACATCGCGCTTGCTGGCAAACGGCAACGCATTGGGGTGTGCGCAAAGCGTGAGCGCCCCGCGTGTACGAATCGCCTCCAGGGAGCGCGCGCTGGCACCGGTGGCTCCGAGCAGGATCAAAAGGCTTACGAAAACGGCTTGGCGCATCTCCGGCCTCATTCTTCCAGATTTCGGATGTAGGCCAGGATCGCCATGATCTGGCTTTCCGAAAAGGCGCCTCCGAAGGCGGGCATGGCTCCGGGCTTACCCTTCTTGATCCGCTCCACGATAAAATCGTCGCTGCGCGCCGTACCCGCGAGCTTCGGCCCTTTGCCGGCGGCACGGCCGCCGTTCTCGTGACAGAAGCCACACGAGGTCGCGAACATCGTCCCGCCCTCGATATCGGTTTCGCGGGCGGATTGATCCTGCTTGGGAGCCTGGCTCTGCTGCGCGGAGAGGCCGAAGGGCAATGACAACGCAATGCCGGCGATGAGAAGAATCGACTTCAACATTGGCATCTGGACCGGAGAGGCAGGGGGCGACTGCACCCTGACTCTCCCCACCATTCTTATTGCTTCAGCGTGAAGACAACGAGCGCACCGGCGTCCTTCGGCATGCTCGTAAAGGGTTCGCCGAAAAGGGCCGGGAACTCGTCCGCCACCATGCCGCCCCAACCGGCCGGCACTGCGATGTATTGCTTGCCGCCGGCGCTGTAGCTGATGATGCCGCCATTGTGACCGACGCCATTGAAATGCGACCACAGTTCCTGTCCGGTCTCCGCATTGTAGGCGCGCAGCACACCACGCGAGTCAGGCACGAACACCAGATTGCCGGCTGTCGCAAGCACGCTCGCCAGCGGAGGCTCGTCGAAATTGACCTCCCATTTCTTCGCACCAGTCACGGGATCACGTGCATCAAGATGACCGCGCGCCGCTCCGTCCGGCGGCGGAACGAGCTTGAAATTCGCGCCGATATTGAGCTGCGCCATCGGCTCGGTGATTGGCGTGGTCTTTATCACGTCCACATCCATGCACCATTCCTGGGCGATCTTGTACCAGAGGCCCGTCTTCGGGCTGTAGGCGCCCGAGTTCCAGCTGACGCCGCCGGCAATCGCCGGACAAAGCGGCTCGCTCGCTTTCCCGAGAGTCAAGTCGCGCCGGCCGATCAGTTCGCCGGTTTTCGGATCGATATCCTTGACGAAATTGATATTTTTCGCGATCCGCCAAACGTTCTGCACCTTCCCATCGGCGCGGTTGTAGACGAACACAAAACCTCCCTTGTTCGGATGCACGACGAGCTTGCGGCCGTCGCGGTCGATCATCACGAACTCACCGACTGCCGAGTCGAAATCCCATGCATCATGGGGCAGCTCCTGATGATAGAATTTCAGCTTGCCGGTGTCGGGATCGAGCGCGATGACCGAAGTTGTGTAGAGGTTGGTGCCTGGCCGCGGTCCGCTGTTCTTCCAGTCCGCGCCGGACCAGTCGTAAAGCGGTGCAGGATTGGCCGTTCCCCACCATATGGTGTTGGTTTCAGGATCGTAGGTGCCGGGCATCCACGCGCCACCCCCGCCGGTGCGCCAGGATTCATTACCCCAGGTGGCCTTGGCGTCCTCGGTGCCGGCGACGGTGAAGAATTCCCATTTCTTCTTGCCCGTCTTGATATCGACTCCGAACAGCGGACCGCGTGAGGTCCATTCGCCGCCCTGGCTGCCGATGATGACGGTGTCCTTCACCACCAGCGGTGCACCTGTGAAGCCGACCGTGAGCTTCTTGGAGTCGACGAGCTGCGTGTTCCACACCTCCTTGCCGGTTTTCATGTCGAGCGCAATAAGATGCCCGTCGACGGTGCCAACGAAGACCTTGCCATCGCCGAGCGCGACACCGCGGTTGTATGGTGAGTGCGTCTGCATCGCGACGAGTTCCTCGTCGAGCACCGGAAAGTGCGACCAGATCATCTTGCCGGTCGCCCCGTCGAGCGCATAGACGCGGCTATAGGAGCCCGAATAGTAGAGCACACCATCGGCAACGAGCGGCATCGACTGTAGGCCCCGCGTGGAACGTCCGGGCATATGGATCCAGGCGACTTCGAGATTCTTTACATTGCTCGCATTGATTTGATCGAGCCCGCTGTAGTGATACGATTTATAGCCGCCATGATAGGTCAGCCAATCATTTGGGTTCTGCTCGGCCGCCTCGATGCGAGCGGAATTGATCTCTGACGGCGCGATCGCCCAAGCTGGTGGTGCAAGCATCGCGGCCAGTGCGGCAACACAGGTAAGGTGCCTTGTACTGACTGTCATTGTTCTGCCTCCCTTATTGTATCGCGGGAACTACATCCAACATGCAGTCTGCTGCGGCTGTTGCAGAAGCTGCCTCATCCGTGCAGCTCGTCTCCTGACCTCGGCGAGGGGTGCAGACACCAGACGGTGATCGCTGCGGCCGAATGTATTCGTTCAGCAGCGCCGTAGCATCACGATGAATTCAACCCTCAAAGTAGTACAAGCGCAAGCGACGTGATCTGGCAGCCAGACTGTCCGAACGCCGATTGTCTTGAGCCGTCACATCGCCAACGCCAGATGATTTCCAAACAGTGGATGCGACCCTCTGTTCGCGCGGTGTCCGGCTACGGCGGCCGAGGCGCGGGTCCAAGTAGGCGGGGACAGCCTGTTCGACACCTTCCCGGCGCTCACATCCAGGTGGAAGGAGCGGATCTGCGACGGATTGTTGGCCCGACGTGCGCTGCCGGGCTAATCAAAAAGCCGGAGAGTGTCTCCGCGAATAGGGCGAGTATTGCCATAGTCCAAATAGCGAAACGCCTCACTTCATTTCTCTCTCCCCAAACCAATACGCCTGATCCAGTTTGGCCCATGAGCGAAGTGGCGGCACGCACCGTCGAGGTCCGCTCAGTAGGGGACATCTCGCGCAAAAATTTTCCGGAACCATTTCCATTCCGAACCATCCGATGGGAGCACGCAATCACCGACAAGGCCGCCGGCCGGCAATGCGCGCACGGCGGCCGTTTGGACGGGGTGATGCTCGGCCGTAAGGCCTCACGAAACCTGTAAGGAGGTACCCATGACAAGGGCTCGTTCGACTTCCATCAGCAGACGAAGCGTGGTCGCAGGCTTGGCGCTGACAGCAGCCCCCGTGGCTTTGGCTGAAGCCAATCAGGCGCATGCGCAGGCCCAGCAAACCACTCCGGATCAAAGCCTGTATGAACGACTTGGCGGCGTCTTCGCCATTGCAGCGGTCGTGGATCACTTCAGCGACGCTGTCGTAAAGAACCCCATCGTCGGCCAGAAGTCCAAAAATCCGCAGTTGAGGGAATGGCACACCAAGAATCTGAAACGCTTGCCTGGCCTCAAGTTCATGCGAACACTTTGGGTCTGTGATGTTTCGGGCGGGCCGTTCCAGTTCAAGGCCACCAGGCCGGGGACGACGCCCCTTGGCCTTGAGGAGGCGCACCGGGCGTTGCGGATCTCCCCGGCGGAATTCGACGAGGTCGCAGCTGAACTCGGACGGACACTTGAATTCGCCAAGGTCCCGAAGCGCGAGAAGACCGAAGTACTGGCTGCGTTCGCCAGCCACAAAGATGAAGTCACCGCCGGTTACGTATCGAGAGCCAAGCGCGGTTAAAGCATCCCGTGGTGCCGAAGACGAATTGTGACCTACATGAGTCTGTCTTGACCCCTAGCACCCAACTGCGGAAGGGCAGAGCATGTCCGCTCGGCCCGCCATCCAACGATGATACCCTCCATGAGTTCGGCGTTGGCCCGTGGCTGACCTCAGCTTATGGCGCCATGAGGTCTGCTTTCCGAAGGATTTTGTTGAAAAAGGCGGCTGTTGCGACGCAGAGATATCAGTGATTCAGTCTGTCTAGTTGGCAGGACTGAAGATCATGATGGGGCATCGGCAAGTCGACCAGGCTGCGTTGTTCTATGAGTTCTCGCTGGAAAGGCATATCCCCGCCGACCACTTGCTCCGGTCGATCGACAGGTTTGTCGACCTTGAACAGGTCAGGCAGGACTTGGCGCCTTTCTACAGTAGCATCGGTCGGCCTTCGATCGATCCCGAGCTGACGATCCGGATGCTCCTGATCGGTTACTGCTTCGGCATCCGATCGGAGCGACGCCTGTGCGATGAGGTTCACCTCAATTTGGCCTACAGGTGGTTCTGTCGGCTCGGTCTGGACGGGGCGGTGCCGGATCACTCGACATTTTCCAAGAACAGGCATGGCCGCTTCCGGCAGAGCGATCTCTTCCGTCGCGTCTTCGAGAGTGTCTTGCGTCGCTGCATCGAGGAGCGGCTGGTCGGCGGTGAAGGCTTCGCAGTCGATGCGAGTTTGATCAAGGCCGACGCCAATCGGCAGAAGGGGATCGAAGGCGACAAGGGGCTTCCACCCGAGGCCGCGGGCCGAGCGATCGATGAGTATCTGGCTGTCCTTGATGATGCCGCCTTCGGAGCGGCGACTGAGGTTACCCCGAAGTTCGTGTCGCCCTCCGACCCTGCCGCGCGTTGGACGGGAGCGCACGGCGGACAAGCCTACTTTGCGTATTCGACGAACTACCTGGTCGATGTCGAGAACGCGATCATCGTCGATGTCGAGGCGACCACGGCGATCCGTCAGGCGGAAGTGTTGGCCGCCAAGCGCATGATTGAGCGCTCGCTCGAACGGTTCGATCTTTATCCGAGCCGCCTTCTCGGCGACAGCGCTTATGGTTCGGCCGAGATGCTCGGCTGGTTGGTCTACGAGCACGGGATCGAGCCACACGTTACGGTGTTCGACAAGTCGGCCCGCACAGATGGGATCTTCTCGCGCGAGGACTTCACCTATGACCGTGCAGGTGACGTCTACCGGTGTCCCAGCGGCAAGGTTCTTACCACGACCGGAGCGCTGGTGAACGATGGCGCCACGATGCTTTACCTCGCCAGCAAGCGCGATTGTGATCGATGCGCATTGAAGTCCCGGTGTTGCCCCAAGCAGCCTTCACGGAGGGTACCGCGCTCAATCTACGAAGGCGCTCGCGACATGGCGCGCCAGATCGCAAGGTCCTGGGAGGGCCGTACTTCGCGTCGGCTCCGCAAAAAGATCGAGATGCTGTTTGCGCATCTCAAGCGCATTCTCAAGCTCGACCGTTTACGGTTACGAGGCCCAAACGGCGCGCGCGACGAGTTCACCCTCGCAGCCACCGCCCAGAACCTTCGTAAGATGGCCAAGCTGATCCCGATGCCAACTCTAAGGCCATCATAGAAGCTGGCAAAACTGGTGCGCGCGCCAATACAATGAATTACTGCGGCCTTTTTCAACGGAATCCGAAGGTGACCCGAACAGGCGTATGCAAGCCGGCCAAGGCAGCCTGTGACCCTGGCTGTGTAAAAACGAGAGAATGCGAAAGACGGATAGAATAGCGTTCTTCAGTTCGCCGTCTAACTTGAAATCGCTTGCAGCATGAGCGCTAGATCAGCTTTGGACGAACAACTTCTTCTATCGCTCTCATCCATCTCGGCATTTTCACACAGCCAAGGCCCTTAGCCGACCTATCCGCCCGATCGCCCGATCCCGAGACACCGGCAAACGTATTCAACGCTTTCTTCGATCGAAATCTTTGACGTATCCAATAACTCAAATCCGCCCGCCTCAGCTTCGCCTTGAAGAAATCTTGCCCAATTCATCATATCGGGGGTGGCCAAATCGGGCTGGTTGCGTTCGTTGCAGAGGCGATGCGTTCGAGCTGCATCGTCGCAGTGCACTAATACTATGCGAGCCTCTGCAATTCCGACAGCTGCCAACCCCTCGGTTATGAAGGCTAAGCGCATCTGGCCTTCGAATAGTACAGGGACGGCATCACGTTCTCTCGCGATGCGATCCAACCACTCGATGGTCATCGCGCGCTGCCAACCGCCTCCCGGCTCTGATCCAGCGCCCCATTTTGCTATACGCTCCTCCTGCGACGGCACTCCAATGCTGTCAAATCGGAACACACGAGCCTGCTCCGGATGCTGCTGCTCGATCCTTTCTGCAATCGTCGTTTTGCCCGAACCCGACGCACCTGTAAGAATGAC
This sequence comes from Bradyrhizobium sp. LMG 9283, assembly GCF_045571415.1. Taxonomy (NCBI): domain Bacteria; kingdom Pseudomonadati; phylum Pseudomonadota; class Alphaproteobacteria; order Hyphomicrobiales; family Nitrobacteraceae; genus Bradyrhizobium; species Bradyrhizobium sp. LMG 9283. The sequence goes on along the minus strand of NZ_CP120691.1, from coordinate 6,035,692 downwards.
TAATCCCGTCGTCGTCACCCCCCAGCCTCAAGATCATCTCGGCGCATGCGGTACTATGATTGATCTGGTCCAGCGTCGGATGTCGAGTGTAGACCGGAAGCGGCTTGCAGGGAGCTAGACTGCCGATTTTGACCCATCTCGGACATCGAAGTTCGACGTAACCATTACCATCTCGATATCAGTCAAAATATCGGCATAGCCATACGGCGCGCCGTGTCCCCTCATTCCGCTTTGGCATCTACGTCAAAATAAAATCCAAGCATGTTTGCCCGCATCAAAGAATTGCTGGAGAAGCGCGAACAAATCCGCGCGAGGCGACGCCGACGGAGGCTCAAGAGGACAAGGACTTCAGCTCCGGTGGCGGGGCGCCCTTCTCCTCGAGCATCCCCAGCGCTAGCGCGGCCTCCACCCGTACACTCGGATCCTTATCGCCCGCTAGCTGTCGCAGCGGGAGGAGGGCTTGTTCGATCCCCGGGAAGGCCGGACCGAGGCGACCGAGGTGCCAGGCCGCCAAGCTGCGGACGAAGGCAAGCTCGTTGCCCAACTCCGCGATAAGGACGGGGACCGACTCTCCGTCTGACGGCGCGACCCGGGCGAGGGCCGCCGCCGCCCAGACGCGCACGAACCCGACGGGGTCCTGGAGGGCCGCGGCGAGATCGGACACAGCCTCGGTTGCCGCGGGGCCAATCTCGCCCAGGGCATATGCGCCGAGGCGGCGCCGGAGCGGATCGCTGCTCGAAAGCTCCCTCACCCAGTCTGCGATGGAAGTCCCTAGGTAAGCGAGCTGCGCGCTCATGATCCGACCCTACTCAAGGCGCCACGCCGAGGCGGCGGTCCAGGTTGAACGCGGCGCTGATCAACCCGATGTGAGTGAATGCCTGCGGGAAGTTGCCCAGCGCTTCGCCACGCGGACCCGTCTCCTCGGCGTACAGACCGAGGTGGTTGGCGTAAGTCAGCATCTTCTCGAAGATGAAGCGGGCCTCCTCGGCGCGGCCCGCCCGGGTCAGCGCTTCCACCAGCCAGAACGTACACATATTGAACGTCCCCTCGCTCCCGGTCAGGCCGTCGCCGGCTCCTCTGCCGATCTCGTAGCGGTGCACTAGGCTGTCGGAGACCAGCTCCGCCATGGTCCGATCCAGCGTCCCGCGCATACGGGGATCGGTCGGCGACAGGAAGAAGACGAGCGGCATGATCAGGTTGGACGCATCCACCGCGTCGGTGGCGAAGTGCTGCACGAAGGTCTGCCGCTCCGTGTCCCAGCCGCGCGTCATGATGGCCTCGTAGATGCGGTCTCGCTCTGCGGTCAGGCGGGCGCGGTCCAGCGGCAGGCTCCGCTTCTGCGCAAGGCGGATCGCTCGGTCCAGCGCCACCCAGCACTGCACCTTGGAGTAGACGAACTGTTGCTGTCCACCGCGTACCTCCCAGATGCCATCGTCGGCTCGCTCCCAGTTATTCGCCACCCAGTCGAGCATCTTGCGCAGGTGGCACCAGAAGTCATAGGCGGTCGGGGTCCCGTACTTGTCGTACAGGTAAACGGCGTCCATCAGCTCGCCATAGATGTCCAGCTGCAGCTGCTCGGCAGCGGCGTTGCCGACTCGCACCGGACGCGAGCCGCGGTAACCATCGAGGTGGCTGAGGACCTCCTCGGGCAGCTCGTGCCCGCCGTCAATGCGATACATAGTCTGCAACGGGTCGCCCCGGGCGCCCTCGACGGCTCGCTGCTCCAACCAGGCCATGAACTGCTCTGCCTCCGAAGTCAGCCCCAGGCGCAGGAAGGCGTAATTGGTGAAGGCGGCGTCGCGCACCCAAGTATAACGATAGTCCCAGTTGCGCACCCCGCCGATCTCTTCCGGCAGCCCGCAGGTCGGCGCCGCAACGATCGCGCCGGTCGGCGCGAAGGTCAGCAGCTTCAGCACCAGCGCCGAGCGATGGACCATCTCGCGCCAGCGACCTGAATAGTTGCACTTCCTCAGCCACTGCCGCCAAAACGCTAGGGTCTGCGTCAGGGCCTCCGTGCCGACCAGCCGCGCCTCGAGCAGGGCGCCGTCATGAAGGCTGTCGTGGCCGTTCTCCTCCACCTGGCGCAGGATGAACGTGGTCGTCTCGCCGGGGTTGAGGACGAACTCGGCAGCGACGCCGTCGCCCTGCCGACCAAGCGGGAAGCGGCTGACAAGCGAGACCTTCATGCCTTGCGCCTCGAAGATCGCTCCCCGACCCTCCAGGACGACCCGGTGGGGCCGGCGGGCGAAGTCGAAAGCAGGCCGGCAGTCGAGGCGGAAGCGGACCGACCCGCGCACCGCCCGCACTACCCGGACGATCTGGTGGATCTTTCTAATCTCGCGCGGGCCTTGGACGGGCATGAAGTCCACGACCTCACCGACGCCCTCGTCGCCGAGAAAGCGCGTCACCAGGACGTTGCTGTCAGGCATGTACATCTGTTTGTGCTGCGCCTCGTAAAGGCTGGCTATGCGGAATGAGCCCCCTTTCTTGTCGTCGAGGATCGCCGCGAAGACGCTCGGCGAGTCAAAGTGCGGCAGGCAGCACCAGTCGATGGACCCGTCGATGCCGACCAGGGCAACGGTGTGCAGGTCGCCGATGACGCCGTAGGACTCGATCGGCTTGTAGCCCATGATCTCGTCTCCTCAGCTCGCTCGACGCTGATCGAGCCCCATGATGGGCGTATCGTCAATGCCCTGAGGCGCGAAAAGAGCGGCCGGATATTCAACTTTCTTGCTTGCAACCTCGCTCCCGCGGTCGAACAAACAGCGGAGCGCGGAGGGTGACAGGGCAGTGGATTATGGCATTTCCCTCATCCGCGTGCGGGCATATCAAATCTTCACCGGCGTGGCCAAAGTTCAGAAGAACGCGAACTGATCGGGCCTTTCGCGCTCGTGGCGATCCATGCCTAACTTGGCCGACTTAGGCCTTGGGCCGAAGGCGCAGATCCGGTCGGCGTCCCTGCTGTCGGCTCATCGAAGTAGACCGGAAGAAAACCGGCGGAGCCGCCAACGGCGCTCACCCGGAGCGGACTCGTCTCCCGCAGACGGCCTGCCTTGCAAGCCTCAGATTTTGCCGAGTTGACGGTTAGTCCAACTACCAACGAAAAAGATTTGGCTGGCCATCTGTTTGAAGCGTCCAGCTATGAACCCCATGCGTCCAGCAGCGCGCTGATCGAGCCCACCGCCGCATGAATCCCGTTCAGCGTAGATTTCGACGATCTGTCCGTCCGAGGTGCCACGGATTGAGTGCAGCACCCGACCACGAGCCACATGAAAGGGAAGCATTCCCGGAATTTCGTGAATGTTCACCTCGAGGATCTCGACCTTGGCGATGACCTCGCTCGTTTCGGCTGCCGATGGGATCGCGTCGAGCAGGATCCTATGTTCAAATTGACGGCCGCGGCAAGCCACGGCCGGAAAACTAGTAACTAGCACCGCAAAAAGTGCGCTCGCGAGACCTGCTCGACGGATGATAGCGGACACCTCCACCTCTCTTCTAAGTTTTGGCCATGGATTATGATAATGAGCTAGACGTAAAAGTAGAAGCTTCGATATCGCCTTCTGGCCCATCGCTGCAATTAACGGAGTGCCGTCACACGTCTGATCGCAGGGACAGACCGGAAGCTTGCAGCCGGACGCTAGACCGCCGCTTGTGACCCTGGCTGTGTGAAAACGCTGCGCTTGATGTGATTCGCGCGATATGATTCCCGCACGATTTGCGGGGGCTGGAATGAAGCGCTTCGTTGCGGAGGCGGATCGTGGGCAATCGTCGCTATTGCCCGAGTGCCTCGATGATTTCATTGACGAGGGCAACCCTGTTCGCGTGATCGACGTGTTTGTCGATGCGCTCGATTTGGCCGAGCTAAGCTTCGAGGGGTGGAGCCGGCGGCGACCGGTCGGCCGTCATACCATCCCTCGGTTCTCCTGAAGCTTTACATCTACGGCTATCTGAACCGAGTGCAGTCGAGCCGGCGGCTCGAACGAGAGGCCGGACGCAATGTCGAGGCCATGTGGCTGCTGGGCCGGCTCGCACCTGATCACAAGACGATCGCGGACTTCCGCAAAGACAATGGCCTGGCGCTCCGCAAGGTATGCGCACGCTTCGTCGAACTCTGCCGTGAAATGGGTCTCCTCGCGACGTCGAGCGTCGCCATCGATGGCAGCAAGTTCAAAGCGGTGAACAACCGGGACAAAAACTTCACACGGGCGAAGGTGGAGCGGCGGCGCGCCCAGCTGGAGGAGAGCGTCGCGCGCTATCTGAGCCAACTTGACACGGCCGACCGGCAGGAGCCGAGCGAGACGCTGGCCGCCAAGGTGACGAGGCTGACCGAGAAGCTGACGAAGCTGAAGGAAGAAATGGGCAAGCTTGCCGTCTACGAGAAGCAGATGCTTGCGTCACCCGACCAGCAAATCTCGTTGACCGATCCCGACAGCCGTTCGATGGCGACAAGCGGCCGCGGCTCCGGCACCGTCGGCTACAACGTGCAGGTCGCCGTCGACACCGAGCACCATCTAATCGTGGCGCACGAGGTGACGAACAGCGGCTCAGATCGGGCACAACTCGCCAACATGGCCAAGCAGGCGAAGGCTGTTCTAAAGACCGAGACGCTCGAAGCTGTAGCCGATCGCGGCTACTTCAACAGCCCGGAGATCCTCGCGTGCCACGAGGCCGGCATCACCGTAACTCTGCCCAAGCCGCTGACGTCGGGTGCCAAATCGGAGGGGCGCTTCGGTAAGCAGGACTTTGCCTATTTGCCAGAGGAGGACGCCTATCGCTGTCCGGCTGGGGAGCGATTGCCGTATCGCTACACAAACGAAGAAGACGGCAAGATGCTGCGGCGCTACTGGACCACTGCCTGTCAAAATTGTGCGCTCAAATCGCAGTGCACGACAGGGCCAGAGCGGCGGATTACGCGGTGGGAGCATGAGCATCTGCTCGAGGCTGTGCAGCAGCGCCTTGACGCGAACCCAGAAGCCATGCGTCAGCGTCGAGAGACGGTCGAGCATCCGTTCGGCACCATGAAGGCCCGCATGGGGGCGATACACTTCCTTACCAAAACGCTCCCAAAAGTCGCGGCCGAGATGGCGCTCTCGGTCTTGGCCTATAATCTGACACGGGCCATGAACATAGTCGGGACCAAGCCGCTGATGGCTGCGATCGCGGCCTGAGACAGGCGCGGTTCCTAGCTTCCGAACCGACGCCCTTTGAAGTCGTTTTTACACGGCCAAGACCAAATGCGGACATCTTAGTGGCGGGCCACGGCATGTCCCTGTCGCTGGTGATAGCAGCGCAAATCACAAATGCCCGAACTCAGATAGAGCCTTGTCGGTTATCTCCCTCACAAACCGATGTTTGGCTTTGCGGAAGCCCTCGATGTTCTCGCCAAATTCGGCCGCGAGCGATTTCTTTAGGCTTCCGTACGAGGCTGCGACCTCTGGGTGTAAGCGCAAGTAGTCGCGAAAGAGCAGGAAGTCTCTCCAGCGTGGGTTGGATTGCTCCATGACATGAAGATGGTGCGTCCAAGGTCCTGGCATCCCCTTCCGAAAGAACAGTTCTCCGGGGAGCCACGCTTCGTACTCGGGGATGTAGCTGTATCCGAGCTGGGTGAGCGGACTCACAAACGTGGACTTTGCCCGCGACAGGTTTGGGACGCCGACCAAAATGTCGATAATCGGTTTGGACGCCAGGCCGGGCACTGACGTGCTGCCCATATGTTCGATCTTGAGCGCGGGACCGATCACAAATCGCAAGCGACTGCACTCCTCCTCGAAAAAAATCGGCCAGTGGGGATCGTAATCACGCACCTCGATGGCGCCCCCTCCGTACTTCTCCATGCTGTCCCCTCGATGGAAGCCACGCTCTCAAACGCCCTTGTTAAAACAGGCTGCCGCCTGTGTATGTGATACGGGTCACGAAAATGCGCGGTACTCCTGATATGCAGATCAGCTTGTGTGAAGGGTTTCGGATGCCGGCCGCATGAGGGACGGCGCGGCGTGTTCGGCGGCCGGCGTCCGAAAGCCTCCAAGGGAGGAAACCGCGGGTAAGGGATGTAAGGTCGGGCCGCAGGCGCTATGGGGTTTTGAGCGCCGCGGGCGAACTCGTTGATTGGGATCGAGTCGGCCCAACGAGTTGCACGACGGTGAAGTCGCTGACGAATGCGCGGCGGATGGCCTTGAACTCCAGAAGTTGTCCGACGATTTGCGACGGCTGGTGGATATCTGGGCGCGCTCTGCCGTGGCTGGTCGAGGGCCAGCGAGCGCGGCGAGCGGATTTGCGGGATTGCGGCACGGTCATGAGGTGTCGATCCTGATGTGGTTCGTTGGAGCTGTCGGCCGATGCCGTGGCATTGCACCGCGCTCGAAGACTTCGATTATGATCATGCGACCGCCGCAGCATGGACAACTCGGTTTGCCGGGATCGGCGGCGGCAGTGGGCTGGCCTTCAGGTCTTGCGACGGCGAGCAGTTCACGCGCGTGGGCGACGTTGTCAGCGCAAGCACTCTTGGCGAAGAGGCCGTAGTGGCGGATGCGGTGCAAGCCCTTCGGCAGCACGTGGATGAGAAAGCGGCGGATGAACTCGGCGATGGCGAGCGTCATCTGCTTGTATCGGTCGCGGCCCTCGATGCGGTAGTCCTTCCATTTGAAGGTGACGAGCTGTTCGTCAAAGGCGATCAAGCGGCTGTTGGCGATGGCAACGCGATGAGTATAGCGTGACAGATAGGCCAGCACCGCCTCGGGGCCACCGAATGGACGCTTGGCGTAGACGACCCACTCGGCTTTACGCAGCGGCGCGAGATGGGCTGCGAAGGACTGTGCGTCAGCCAGATGCGCGTAATCGCCGAAGAAACTCAGGCGACGGGCTCGGTGGGTCGCGATGAGCTTCTCCAGGAACAGCCGTCGGAACAGGTGGGAGAGCACGCGCACCGGAAGGAAGAAGCCCGGTCGGCATGATACCCAGCGCTGGCCATCTGGTGAGATGCCGCCACCCGGCACGATCATGTGCACGTGCGGGTGATGGGTCAGTGCCGAGCCCCAGGTGTGCAGCACGGAGGTGATGCCGATCCTGGCACCGAGATGCTTCGGGTCGGCGGCAATCGTCAGCATGGTCTCGGCCGAGACCTTGAACAGCAGGTCGTAGACGACGGCCTTGTTCTGGTAGGCGATGTCGGCGATGGCCGCCGGCAGTGTGAACACGATGTGATAGTACGGCACCGGCAACAGCTCGGCTTCGCGTTCGGCGAGCCATTGCTTCGCGGCGGCGCCTTGGCACTTCGGGCAGTGGCGGTTGCGACAAGAGTTGTAAGCGATGGTCGTATAGGCGCAATCCGCGCAGCGCGCGACATGGCCGCCGAGTTCCGCCGTGCGGCAGTGCTCGATCGCCGACATCACCTTCAACTGCTGGAGGCTCACATGGCCGGCGTTGGCCTGACGCCACGCCGGACCATGGCCGCGGAAGATGTCCGCGACCTCCAATCTTGGACGCGCCACGTGCCTTCCGCTTAGGCCGGTGGCGTGTCCCTGGACTCATTCTTCTTGGACGTCAGCGGCGTGAGGCGATCCAGCGGGCTCATGACCTCGCGGATGGTGTTGGTGGCGACGCGGGTGTAGAGCGCCGTCGTCTCGAGTTTAGCGTGGCCCAGCAGGACCTGAATCACTCTGATATCGATGTTCTGCTCGAGCAGGTGGGTCGCGAAGCTGTGGCGCAAGGTGTGCGGCGTCACCCGCTTGGCAATCTCGGCCATGTCCGCCGCAGCATGGCAGGCACGCGTGAGCTGGCGTGTCGTCATCGGGCTGGCCGGCTTCAGTCCCGGAAACAGCCAGCCTTGCGGGCGGCCGATGCGATACCAGTCGCGCAAGAGCGCGAGCAGCACCGGAGACAGCATGGCGTGGCGATCCTTGCGGCCTTTGCCCTGCTCGACGCGCAACATCATGCGTTCGGAATCGATGTCGGACACCTTCAACGCAACGACCTCAGAGACGCGCAGTCCCGCACCGTAAGCGACGCTGAGCGCAGCTTTGTATTTGATGCTTGGCGCTGCCTCCAGAAAGCGCGTAACCTCTTCCGGGCTTAACACAACCGGAACCTTGCGCGGCTCGTGCATGAACGACAGGTGCTTGGCAAGCTCGGGCCGATCGAGCGTCACATTGAAGAAGAAGCGCAGCGCCGAGACCGTGGCGTTGATCTTTGGCGCGTGGGCGCCGATCGACGCCAGATGAAGCCGAAAGCGGCGCACGTCCTCCGGCTGGGCCTGGTCGGGCGAGCGGCCGAGGAACGCCGCGAAATCCTTGACCCTTTGCACGTAGTCATGTTGGGTCTTCGGAGCGAACTTGCGGATCGCCATGTCTTCGATCATGCGCTGGCGCAACGGGCTGATGGCCTGCTTGGTCATTGGGGATGCTCCTGTCTTGAGTGAGGTTGTCGAACCCCTCGATCTCAAGACAGGACGCCCCGTTGCGCTATCCTGTTGGCTGCCCCGCCTGCCGTAGCGCCCTACCGCGCGAGCGGTTTAGTCCTTTGACCCCAAGCCGTCATTCCGGCCCACTTTCAAAGAACCATTTCGCCCCAAATAGGCGTAGAATTTGCTTATTGCGTGTTGGATGATGCGATAGGAGCTTGGAAAGCTCCTATGCTGGGCTCCCTGGTTGCCAAAGATAGGTGCCGCATGGAGTGCCCGAGCTGCGGCAGCGCGAATCCGGAGAAGAAGCGGTTTTGCGGCGACTGCGGCGCCCCGCTGCCGCTTCGCTGCTCTGCTTGCGGAGCCGACAACCCGCCGGGCAAGAGGTACTGCGGCGATTGTGGCGCTGCGCTGACCATATGTTTGCTAGCTAGCGCGCAAGTACAAGCAGCGCACGGCACGTCAAGGCCCGCGAACAGGCGCGAAGAACCTTTGGCGCTGTCCAGTCGACGCCGTTCGGCCGAGCGCCGGCAGGTCACCGTGATGATCTGTGACTTGGCCGGGTCAACCGAGCTGGCGTCTCGCCTTGATCCCGAGGAGATGCGCGAGGTTCTCACGGCCTTTCAGAACGCGGTGACGGGCGAGATCGCGCGGCTCGAGGGCCACGTCGCGAAGCTGATGGGCGACGGCATCTTGGCTTATTTTGGCTGGCCGAGAGCCCATGAAGATGAAGCCGAGCGGGCCGTGCGCTCGGGGCTCGCCATCGTCGCGGCGGTGGCCCGGCTCCGCGCGCCGATGGGTGTGCCGCTGGCCTGTCGGGTCGGGATTGCAACCGGTTTAGTTGTGATCGGGGACCTCGTTGGCGAAGGTTCGGCGCAAGAGGAGGCCGTGGTGGGCGACACCCCGAACCTCGCCGCCCGCCTTCAGGGGTTAGCCGAACCGGGCAAGGTGATCGTGGCCGATACTACGCGCCGCCTTCTTGGCGGAGTGTTCGAACTGACAGATCTCGGTCCGCAATCGGTCAAAGGTTTCGCCGCCCCGATCCGCGCGCATCTCGTCGAGGGCGAGACGGCCGTCGAGGGCCGTTTCGATGCCCACCATGCCCTGGCGGTGCCGTTGGTCGACCGTGCGCAGGAACTGGCATTGCTGCTCGGCCGCTGGCAACTGGCGCGGGCCGGTGAAGGTCAAGTCGTGCTGGTCTCGGGCGAGCCCGGTATCGGCAAGTCGCGGCTCGTGCAGGCGCTGCGTGAGGCGACGCGGGGCGAACGCCGCGTGAGCTTGCGCTACCATGGCTCGCCCTATCATGCGAATGACACGCTCTGGCCGGTGGTGCAGCAACTCGTACGGGCAGCCGGGCTCGGCCCGGAGGACACCACCAAGGCCAGGCTCGACAAGGTCGAAGCTCTACTCGCGAGGGCGGTCGCCGACCCGCGAGCGCCGGCGCCGTATCTGGCTAGGCTCCTCGACCTCGAACCCGGTGGTCGCTATCCAGTGCAGGACCTCACTCCGCAGCAGCAGAAGCTGCGGATATTCCAGGCCCTGATTGCCCAGCTCGAGGGTCTCGCCAGGCGAGGGCCGGTGCTCGTTATGGCCGAGGATCTGCACTGGTTCGACCCGACGACGATGGAGCTGTTTGAAGCCCTCGTGGAGCAGCTGCAGCGCTGGCCGGTCCTTCTCCTCGGGACGTTCCGCCCGGAGCTTCCGCCGCCCTGGACTCGCTTTCCACATGTCACACTGCTAACGCTCAACCGTTTGGGGCGCGGCGACACGACGAGGCTGATCGACGGCATCGCGCGCGGACGCAGCCTGCCCCCGCTCGTCGTCGACGCAATCCTGACCCGGACCGAAGGCATTCCGCTGTTCACGGAGGAACTGACGAAGACGATTCTCGAGTCGGACCTGTTGCGTGCAACGGATTATGGCTTCGAGCTGACCGGCCCGTGGCGGCAGCCGGCGATCCCGAACACGCTGCAGGACTCGCTCATGGCCCGCCTTGATCGGCTGGGTGCTGTGAGAGAGCTGGCGCAAGTTGCCGCATGCATCGGTCGGGAGTTTAACCATCAACTGCTCGCTGCCGTGACCGCCCGGCCGGAATCCGATCTGCTCGTCGCCCTCGACCAGCTGGTGGCGTCGGAACTGGTGTTCCGCCGCGATTTTGGCCCTGCAGCAACATACAGTTTTAAGCATGCGCTAGTGCGCGATGCGGCCCACGGGAGTCTGCTCAAGGAGCGCCGCCGCCAAATCCACGGTCGCATCGCCGCGGTGATCCGAGAGCAGTTTCCGGAGATTGCGGCCGGCCATCCTGGCATTCTGGCGCAGCACCTGACCGAGGCAGGTCTGATTGAGCTGGCTGCCGAAGCCTGGACACGAGCCGGACTCGCGGCGCTCGGCCGCTCGGCCATGAACGAGGCGACGAACGCGCTTCAGAACGCATCAAAACTGCTCGGCGAGCTTCCGGATACGAACGAGCGCAAGCGGCGCGAACTCGACCTGCTAGGTCCGCTCAGCGTGGCCCTCTCGAATACCCGTGGCCCCGCCGCGGCGGAGACCTCCGCGACCTACGATCGAGCCGCGGTGCTCGCGCAGCAGCTCGGCGACAATGAGAGCTGGCGCCGTGCCCGCTGGGGGATTTGGCGTGTGGCCAATGTCCGGGCGCATCTGCACGAGGCAGCGGTGATCGCGGATGGGCTGCTAGAGGACGCGGCACGCGAGGGGAGCGCGGCTTGGGCCCTGCATGCGCATCACGCCGCCTGGTCGACACGGCTGTTCATGGGCGATCTCGCGGCCGTTTGCCGTCATGTCGACATAGGGCTTGCGCTCTACGACATCGATCGTGATCCCGCCGATTGCGTCGCTCTCGGCGGCCACGATGCGCGCGAATGTGGGCTGATCCAAGCTAGCAATTCGCAACTGGTCATGGGCTTTCCAGATCGCGCCCGCGCTATGAACCGTGCCGCAATCGAGCACAGCTTCCGCTTGGGTATCCCTCAGTCGATTGGCCACGCGCATAACTGGAGCCTGATCCTCCTCCAGCTCGTCGATGACACTCGGGAACTCGAGGCGCGCACTAATTTCCTGGCCGATCTCGCCGCGCAACACGGAATGAACATCTACTATTCCGAGGCGCGGATCCTTAATGCCTGGCTCGGTGTAAAGCACGACCGAGATCCGAAGGCGCTGACCGCCATGCGCGACTTCTTCGAGCGCCGGCTCGCCATGGGGACTTACTTCCTCCAAACCTATTTCTATTGGCTGATCGGGGAGGCTGCCCTGCAGCTCGGTCGCGCAGAGGAGGCGCTCGCCGCAGCCAAAGAGGGCTTGGCGCGGGCCTCTGCAACAGCCGAGGGTTTTTGCGTCGCCGAGCTGCACCGCCTTGCGGCGTGCTGTCAGCTCGCGCTGGACGCCAGCGATTCCGAGAGCGCTGAGCACGCGCTCCAGGCTGCACTGGCGGATGCGCGTGCTCGCTCGGCCCTCCTCTGGGAGGTGCGTGCGGCGAAGGATCTGGCGCGGCTTTGGAGCGAGCGTGCGCGTCGCGAGGAAGCACGTAATCTCCTCTCGTCGGCCTACGCCCGATTCACTGAAGGGTTCGACACGCCAGATCTGAAGGACGTAAAAGGGTTGCTTGAGCAGCTGACGGACTAGACTGGACCCGTTTTGTCTGTCCGTCACAGGTTCGTACCCACGAACTGATCGGCCTGAGAACCTTGCAACGACGCGGTGCATCTCGGCGACGTCGCACTCAAGGAGCGGCGACTTCCGCCTTTGTGAAGGGTTTCGGATGCCGGCCGCATGAGGGACGGCGCGGCGTGTTCGGCGGCCGGCGTCCGAAAGCCTCCAAGGGAGGAAACCGCGGGTAAGGGATGTAAGGTCGGGCCGCAGGCGCTATGGGGTTTTGAGCGCCGCGGGCGAACTCGTTGATTGGGATCGAGTCGGCCCAACGAGTTGCACGACGGTGAAGTCGCTGACGAATGCGCGGCGGATGGCCTTGAACTCCAGAAGTTGTCCGACGATTTGCGACGGCTGGTGGATATCTGGGCGCGCTCTGCCGTGGCTGGTCGAGGGCCAGCGAGCGCGGCGAGCGGATTTGCGGGATTGCGGCACGGTCATGAGGTGTCGATCCTGATGTGGTTCGTTGGAGCTGTCGGCCGATGCCGTGGCATTGCACCGCGCTCGAAGACTTCGATTATGATCATGCGACCGCCGCAGCATGGACAACTCGGTTTGCCGGGATCGGCGGCGGCAGTGGGCTGGCCTTCAGGTCTTGCGACGGCGAGCAGTTCACGCGCGTGGGCGACGTTGTCAGCGCAAGCACTCTTGGCGAAGAGGCCGTAGTGGCGGATGCGGTGCAAGCCCTTCGGCAGCACGTGGATGAGAAAGCGGCGGATGAACTCGGCGATGGCGAGCGTCATCTGCTTGTATCGGTCGCGGCCCTCGATGCGGTAGTCCTTCCATTTGAAGGTGACGAGCTGTTCGTCAAAGGCGATCAAGCGGCTGTTGGCGATGGCAACGCGATGAGTATAGCGTGACAGATAGGCCAGCACCGCCTCGGGGCCACCGAATGGACGCTTGGCGTAGACGACCCACTCGGCTTTACGCAGCGGCGCGAGATGGGCTGCGAAGGACTGTGCGTCAGCCAGATGCGCGTAATCGCCGAAGAAACTCAGGCGACGGGCTCGGTGGGTCGCGATGAGCTTCTCCAGGAACAGCCGTCGGAACAGGTGGGAGAGCACGCGCACCGGAAGGAAGAAGCCCGGTCGGCATGATACCCAGCGCTGGCCATCTGGTGAGATGCCGCCACCCGGCACGATCATGTGCACGTGCGGGTGATGGGTCAGTGCCGAGCCCCAGGTGTGCAGCACGGAGGTGATGCCGATCCTGGCACCGAGATGCTTCGGGTCGGCGGCAATCGTCAGCATGGTCTCGGCCGAGACCTTGAACAGCAGGTCGTAGACGACGGCCTTGTTCTGGTAGGCGATGTCGGCGATGGCCGCCGGCAGTGTGAACACGATGTGATAGTACGGCACCGGCAACAGCTCGGCTTCGCGTTCGGCGAGCCATTGCTTCGCGGCGGCGCCTTGGCACTTCGGGCAGTGGCGGTTGCGACAAGAGTTGTAAGCGATGGTCGTATAGGCGCAATCCGCGCAGCGCGCGACATGGCCGCCGAGTTCCGCCGTGCGGCAGTGCTCGATCGCCGACATCACCTTCAACTGCTGGAGGCTCACATGGCCGGCGTTGGCCTGACGCCACGCCGGACCATGGCCGCGGAAGATGTCCGCGACCTCCAATCTTGGACGCGCCACGTGCCTTCCGCTTAGGCCGGTGGCGTGTCCCTGGACTCATTCTTCTTGGACGTCAGCGGCGTGAGGCGATCCAGCGGGCTCATGACCTCGCGGATGGTGTTGGTGGCGACGCGGGTGTAGAGCGCCGTCGTCTCGAGTTTAGCGTGGCCCAGCAGGACCTGAATCACTCTGATATCGATGTTCTGCTCGAGCAGGTGGGTCGCGAAGCTGTGGCGCAAGGTGTGCGGCGTCACCCGCTTGGCAATCTCGGCCATGTCCGCCGCAGCATGGCAGGCACGCGTGAGCTGGCGTGTCGTCATCGGGCTGGCCGGCTTCAGTCCCGGAAACAGCCAGCCTTGCGGGCGGCCGATGCGATACCAGTCGCGCAAGAGCGCGAGCAGCACCGGAGACAGCATGGCGTGGCGATCCTTGCGGCCTTTGCCCTGCTCGACGCGCAACATCATGCGTTCGGAATCGATGTCGGACACCTTCAACGCAACGACCTCAGAGACGCGCAGTCCCGCACCGTAAGCGACGCTGAGCGCAGCTTTGTATTTGATGCTTGGCGCTGCCTCCAGAAAGCGCGTAACCTCTTCCGGGCTTAACACAACCGGAACCTTGCGCGGCTCGTGCATGAACGACAGGTGCTTGGCAAGCTCGGGCCGATCGAGCGTCACATTGAAGAAGAAGCGCAGCGCCGAGACCGTGGCGTTGATCTTTGGCGCGTGGGCGCCGATCGACGCCAGATGAAGCCGAAAGCGGCGCACGTCCTCCGGCTGGGCCTGGTCGGGCGAGCGGCCGAGGAACGCCGCGAAATCCTTGACCCTTTGCACGTAGTCATGTTGGGTCTTCGGAGCGAACTTGCGGATCGCCATGTCTTCGATCATGCGCTGGCGCAACGGGCTGATGGCCTGCTTGGTCATTGGGGATGCTCCTGTCTTGAGTGAGGTTGTCGAACCCCTCGATCTCAAGACAGGACGCCCCGTTGCGCTATCCTGTTGGCTGCCCCGCCTGCCGTAGCGCCCTACCGCGCGAGCGGTTTAGTCCTGTGGCCCATCGCCGACTTGCCGAGGCTAAATGGTCGCTTCCGGTTTTGGCGGCAGAGCGGACGAGACGCGGCCACTTTGGCAAGACTTACGCGCCCCGATCCCTAGGGCGAACAGGGGGCCGTACAGCGCGTGTTGCCATGATGACATGATGCCGGTGTTTTGCCCGACGAGTCAAAATCTATTTCGTAAAATCAGTAGGCATGCGAGGCCGCCGCTAAGCCATTGAAAAACCTGTGCTGGCCTACTGTGCATGGGGTTGTTTTCAAGTTTTTGTTTGACGCGGCCGGCTTGGCGGCTTTCCCGACTTGGCGACGCGACCGTCCGTCCCTCCTGACTGCAGGTTCTGGAAGAACGTCTCCACCTTCCGCGACAGCGTGTCCGCCGTCGCGGTCAGGCTGCTCGCCGCCGTCAGCACGGAGGCTGCCGCCGTATCCGTCTCGCCGATGGCGTCACGCAGCGAGGTGATGTTCGCCACGAGCGTCTCGTTGCCCTGGGCGGCGCTTTGCGCGTTGGAGGAGATCTCGCGCGTGGCGGCGTCCTGCTGGCCGACGGCGCCGGCGATCGCCGAGGTGACCTCGTTGATCTCGCGGACCGCGCCGCCGATCTCGCGCACGGCGTCGACCGCATTGCGCGTGGAGGCCTGGATCATCGAGACATTCTCGCTGATTTCCGCCGTGGCTTTGGCAGTCTGGCCCGCGAGCGCCTTCACCTCATGAGCGACAACGGCAAAGCCGCGGCCGGCATCGCCGGCGCGCGCGGCTTCGATGGTGGCGTTCAGCGCGAGCAGATTGGTCTGCTCGGCGATCGCCTGGATCAGGTTGAGCACGCCGTCGATGCGTTGCGTGGCCGCGGCGAGGCTCTCGATCTCGGAGATCGACTTCTCGGTGCGCTGGCCGGTCTGCTCGACCGCGCCGGCCGATTGCCTCACTTGGCGCCCGATCTCCACCACAGAGGCCGACAGCTCCTCGGCCGCGCTCGCCACCGCCGAGACGTTGTGCGAGGCCTGCTCGGTGGCGTTCGCCGCCGTGCCGGCGCGGCTGCTCGCATCCGCAGTGACACGCGTGATGGTCTGCGCGGTCTCGCGCATGACCGAGGCGTTGTCGCCGAGGCCGCGCATGATCGCGCCGATCGCCTCACGAAATTCCTCGACGGATCGCTCGATGTGGCGGGCGCGCTCCTCGCGCGCGGCGGCGTCTTGCGACACTTGCGAGGCGAGGTTGCGGTTTCGGCCCATGGCGTCCTGGAAAACCTGGATGGCGCGGGCCAGCGCGCCGATCTCGTCGGCGCGATCAGAGTGCGGCACCACGACATTTTCTGCGCCGTCGGCGACCTGCTTGATGGTGGCGGTGATCGCGGCGAGCGGCCGGGCGATCGAGCGAGCGATGATGACGATGCCGATCACGACGAGGGCGAGCGCCACGCCACCGAGGCAGGTCAGCACGAACGACAATTCGCGATTGGTCTCGGTCTGCTGCGCGATCTGCCTGGCGCGCTCGGCATAGACCTTGGACAGCGCCTCGAGGTCCTTGTTCAGGGCCGAGCGCACGCTGCGATTGGCGTCATTGTCGCCCCATTCGCGGCCCGCGGCCGCATTGATCTCGACGCCGCGGCGCACCAGCTCCTTGCGGAACTCGACGAACTGCTCGATGCGCTTCTTGAAGGTTGCGAACTGCTCGGCATCGTCGGCTTTGACGATGGTCTCCCAGCGCTTCACGACGTCGAGGATCTGGGCATTGAACTTGAGCAGGCCATCGCCGTATTTCTTCACCACGGCCGGCTCGGTCGACATGTAGACGCCGCGCGATTCCATCACGACCGCATAGACCAGCGAGTTGACGCGCTCGACGTTCAGTGCGGCGGCGTTCGCCGTCTCGATCGCGCTGGTCAGCTCGGCGCTGCGGCGGCTGTTGTAGTCGGACAGCATCGCGATCGCGGCCGTGAGCAGCGCGAACAGCGCGAAGATCGCGTAGAGCTTGGTGGCAAGCGTGAAACGGCCTGCCAGCTTGGTGGCATTCCCAGATCGGTCAATTGTCATGGTGTTCGAGGGCCCGGATGAGCTTGAGGCGGCCGGTGAGCGCGGTCGTGTAAAATTGATGCAAAACTATGCAGAACGAAGATGGACGCAGCGTTAATGCGTCCGTTGGCCTCCGTCCCCCTTCGTCGAAAGAAGTAAGATATTTCAGCGTCTTGATCCGAGGGTATAGTTTCACGATAGTCCTGGAGTCGGCCATTGGCCGATGAACCCCGGAGAGAGACCCTTGGTCTACCGCCACACCATCGACGCCACGACCTACACCTTCCCTGATCTGCGCGACCTGCTCGCGAAGGCGACGCCGCCGCGCTCCGGCGACCGGCTGGCCGGGGTCGCCGCCGACACCGCCGCGCAGATGATCGCGGCGCGGATGGCGCTTGCGGACGTCCCGCTCGGGCAGTTCCTGCAGGAAGCTGTCATCCCCTATGAGGTTGACGAGGTCACCCGCCTCGTCATCGACAGCCATGACGCCAATTCCTTCGCGCCGGTGGCCTCGCTGACGGTTGGAGCTTTCCGCGACTGGCTGCTGTCGGACGCTGCGACCCCCGAGATCTTGCGCAAGCTGGCAGGCGGCATCACGCCGGAAATGGCGGCCGCGGTGTCAAAGCTGATGCGCAACCAGGATCTGATCCTGGCGGCGCGGAAATGCGAGGTCACCACTGCCTTCCGCAACACCATCGGGCAAAAGGGGCGGATGAGCACGCGGCTGCAGCCCAACCATCCGTTCGACGACGCCAGAGGCATCACCGCCTCGATCCTCGACGGCATCCTGCTGGGGGCCGGCGATGCCTGCATCGGCATCAATCCCGCGAGCGACGATCCCGCCGTCATCGCGCAATTGCTGCGGCTGCTCGACGAGATCATCGCGCGGCTGAAGATCCCGACGCAGGGCTGTGTGCTGACCCATGTCACCACGACGCTGTCGCTGATCGGGCAGGGCGCCCCGGTCGACCTCGTCTTCCAGTCGGTCGCGGGCACGGAGGCCGCCAACCGCAGTTTCGGCATCGATCTCGCGCTTCTGAAAGAGGCGCAGCAGGCCGGGCTGTCGCAAAAGCGCGGCACGGTCGGGCAGAACGTGATGTATTTCGAGACCGGCCAGGGCTCGGCGCTCTCGGCGGGCGCCCATCACGGCGTCGATCAGCAGACCTGCGAGGCGCGCGCCTATGCGGTCGCTCGCGCTTTTGCCCCGCTGCTCGTCAACAGCGTGGTCGGCTTCATCGGCCCGGAATATCTCTATGACGGCAAGGAAATCATCCGCGCCGGACTGGAGGATCATTTTTGCGGCAAGCTGCTCGGCCTGCCGCTCGGGGTCGACATCTGCTACACCAACCATGCCGAGGCGGACCAGGACGACATGGACAATCTGCTGACGCTACTCGCCGCCGCCGGTGTCACCTTCATCATGGGCGTCCCCGGCGCCGACGACATCATGCTGAACTACCAGTCGACGTCTTTTCACGACGCACTCTATGTCCGTGACGTCTTCGGTTTGCGCCGCGCGCCGGAATTCGACGATTGGCTGGCGGGCTCGGGCATTACAGGCGCCGATTTCCGTCTTGCCGGCGATGCAGGCCTGCTGCCGGATTTTGCCTCGCGGCTGATCGCATGAGGCGGCGGCAGGTGCCAGCTCTCCCTGCTTAGGAAACCATCGGCGTCTTCCGGAATTATGCTTGTGCCACAATATTGAGAAATTCCGGCGACAGCGTTACCCTATGTGTATGGCTGGCAATTGTCGCACCATCGGTCAAGCGTGGCGGGGGAGCTTTGATGCGAGCTGAAAGCAACGGAACGTCCCGGCGGATTCTCTGTGTGTTTCCGCGCTACACCTCGTCCTTCGGTACGTTCGAGTATTCATATCCCCTGACCGATGGTGTCCGCGCCTTCATGCCGCCGCAGGGGCTATTGCTGATCTCCGCCTATCTGCCGCAGGATTGGCAGGTCAAATTCGTCGACGAGAATCTGCGCCGCACGACGAAGGAGGAGTTCGAATGGGCGGAAGCCGTCTTCGTCAGCGGCATGCACATCCAACGCCAGCAGATGAACGACATCTGCCGCCGCGCTCATGAATTCGATCTGCCGGTCGCGCTCGGCGGGCCCTCCGTCAGCGCCTGCCCCGACTATTATCCGTCGTTCGACTATCTGCATGTCGGCGAGCTCGGCGACGCCACCAACCAGCTGATCGAGATTCTTTCGCGCGATATCTTGCGTCCTGACGAACAGGTGGTCCTCACCACCAAGGACCGGGTGCCGATGACGGAATTCCCGATCCCGGCTTACGAGCTTGCCGACGTGAAGAGATACTTCCTCGGTAGCATCCAGTATTCCAGCGGCTGTCCCTATCAGTGTGAGTTCTGCGACATTCCCGGCCTCTACGGGCGCAACCCGCGCATCAAGACGCCGGAGCAGATCATCGCCGAGCTCGACCGCCTGCGCGAATGCGGCATGACCGACACGGTCTATTTCGTCGACGACAATTTCATCGGCAATCGCAAGGCGGCGATGGACCTGTTGCCGCATCTGATCGAATGGCAGAAGAAAACCGGCTACGTGGTGCGGCTCGCCTGCGAGGCGACGCTCAACATCGCCAAGCGGCCCGAGATCCTCGAGAAGATGCGCGAGGCCTTTTTCATCACCATCTTCTGCGGCATCGAGACGCCGGATCCGGATGCATTGCATGCGATGCACAAGGACCACAATATGATGGTCCCGATCCTGGAGGGCGTGCGCACCATCAACTCCTACGGCATGGAGGTGGTCTCGGGCATCATCATGGGGCTCGACACCGACAAGCCGAACACATCGGAGGCGCTGCTCGCCTTCATCGAGGAATCCCGGATTCCGCTGCTCACCATCAACCTGCTCCAGGCGCTGCCGAAGACGCCGCTGTGGGACCGGCTGGAGCGCGAGGGACGCTTGGTCCATGATGACGGCCGCGATTCCAATGTCGAATTCCTGCTGCCCTATGATGAGGTCGTCTCGTCCTGGAAGCATTGCATGGAGGTCGCCTACGCGCCCGAGAGGGTCTATGCGCGCTATCAGCATCAGTGTGATTACACCTATGCCAACCGCCTCAAGGTGCCGCTGGCACCGGAGATGAAGACCTGGCCCAACATCAAGCGCGGCCTCGTCATGCTGCGCAACATTTTCTGGAAGGTCGGCGTGCTTGGCGATTACAAGCGCGTGTTCTGGAAGTTCGCGCTGGGACGCATCAAGCGCGGCGATCTCGAAGGCCTGATCGGCTGCGCCACGATCGCGCATCACCTCATCACCTTTGCGCGCGCGGCCTCCAGCGGCAAGCAGAACGCCTCGAACTATTCGATCCGGCTGCGCGAGGCCGCCGTTCCCGCCGAATGATGCGACATGTCTGATCCGGCCCCGCCGCATCGTCCGACGCTCGATCTGCGGGCGCTCACGCCCGCGCGCGTTGCGCTGGGCCGCAGCGGCGCGAGCATGCCGACAAGTGCGCTGCTTGATTTCACGCTGGACCATGCCCGCGCGCGCGATGCCGTGCATGCCGCTTTCGATACGCCGCGTCTGGTCGCCGATCTCGGCACGCTCGGACTTGCCGTGACCGAAGTGAGGAGCCGGGCGGTCGATCGCGGCGACTATCTGCGGCGGCCGGATCTAGGACGACAGCTTGAGCCCGGCTCGGCGCAGCTTCTGGCACGAAACGCCTCAGCGCCGTGCCAGCTCGCGGTTGTGATCGGAGACGGCCTGTCCGCGGCGGCGGTCCACAGCCATGCGGCGATGGTGGTGAGGCGCCTGTTGCCATTGCTTGCGGAGGAGGATGCTGTCGCGATCGGCCATGTGGTTGTCGCCTCAGGCGCGCGCGTCGCACTCGGCGACGAGATCGGCGCGATTCTCGGCGCGCGCATGGTCGTGATGCTGATCGGCGAACGGCCCGGCCTGTCGGCGCCCGACAGTCTCGGCGCCTATCTGACCTTCGCACCGAAGCCCGGCCGCACCGATGCCGAGCGCAATTGCGTCTCAAACATCCACGACGCTGGGTTGAGTTATGACGAGGCTGCCTTCAAGATCGCCTGGCTGGTCCGCGAGGGGCTGGCCCGGCAGGTGAGCGGCGTGGCGCTGAAGGACGAAAGCGCGGATCGCGCGCCGCGTCGAATTGGCACATCCTCGCCAGGATGACCGGCGGCAGGACCCGAAATCGCCGCATCTTGATCGATTTGCCCTCACTTCGCCCGCTTGCGAGAAGGGTGATTGACCTGCTAAACCCCTCGCGGCGATTTTCCGCGCATTTTCAAAGGGCAAGCCTCCCATCCGTATGGCGTTTTCAAGCCGTTCGCGGGGCGCAATAAGCTCTCAAGATCGAGCCATTTAGGAACTGGACAAGGCATGCTCGAAAAGCACAGCGAGAATGAGGTTCATGTCGACAAGATCGAGCAGGGACCTGCGTCCTCGATCGCCTTCGGGCTGGAGCGGCTCGGGCTGATCGCCGTCCGGGCGCCGATTGTCTCCTGCATCGTCCTGCTCGCGCTGATCGTCGGCGCGGTGTTCGGCATCCAGCGCATCAAGATCGATGATTCGCTGTCGCAGCTGTTCCGCTCCAACACCCGCGAATTCCGCCAATACGAAGAGGTGACGAAGAAGTTCCCGGCCGAGGAGTTCGACGTCCTTGTCGTGATCGAGGGCAAGACCCTGCTGGAGCGGAACAACCTCGAGAAGCTGCGCGACTTCGTCACCGACCTGCAACTGGTCGAAGGCACGCGTGGCCTCGTCTCGCTGTTTTCGGCGCGCCAGGCGCCGGCGCCGGGCAAGCTGCCGGCGGCGCTGTTCCCGGCCGAGCTGCCGGAGGGCGTGGCCTATGACAAGTTCATCGAGACCGTCAAGAACAACGAGATCATCCGCGGCAAGTTGCTGTCGGAGGACGGCACGCTGGCGCTGATCGTGTTGTCGCTCGATCCGGAAGTGGTCGCCTCCAACAAGCTGACCAAGACCGTCGGCGATATCCGCGCGCTGATCAAGGAGGATCTCAGCGACACCGGGCTCAACGTGCAGCTCTCGGGCGTGCCGGTGATGCAGCTCGAGATCCGCAATGCGGTCGAGCGCGACGGGCTGACCTACAACATCCTCGGCATCCTCGCCGGCTGTGTCATCGCCATCATCTTCTTCCGGAAGATCTCGTTCATGGTCGCGGCGGCGTTCCCGCCGATGATCGCGATCCTGCTGGCTCTCGGCGCGCTCGGCTGGGCCAATTTCAATCTGAACATGTTCCTGAACGTGATGACGCCGCTCATCATGGTCATCAGCTTCTCTGACTCGATGCAGCTCACTTTCGCCGCGCGCGACCGGCTGATTGCGGGCCAGGACAAGTTCACCGCGTTCAAGAACGCGGTGCTGGTGGTCGGCCCGGCCTGCGTGCTGACGCACGGCACCGCGGGCATTTCCTTCATCGCGCTACAATTCTCCGACTCCGATTTGATCCGAAAGTTCGGCGAAGCCGGGCTCGCCGCCACCATCATTGCGCTGGTCGCGGTGCTGTCGCTGGTGCCGGTGTTCGGCGTGCTTTTCGTGCGCAACGAGAAGGTCTTTGCGGTGAAGTTCCAGGGCGCCGATGCCGGCGTCCAGGCGCTGCGCAATTTCTGCTACTGGATCGCGGTGCGCATGGTCGGCCGTCCCGGCCTGTTCAGCCTGATCGCCGTGCTATTCGTCGGCGGCCTCGGCATCATTTACGCCAATCTGGAGCCGCGTTACCGGCTCGCCGATCAGGTCCCGGACAAGCGCCAGGCGGTTGCCGCCAGCGATCGGTTAGATGCCAAGCTCACCGGAGCAAACCCTGTCAACGTGCTGATCGTGTTCCCCAAGGGTGAATCGCTGTATTCGCCGGAGACGCTCCAGACCATCACCGACGTGCATGCGACCGTGGAGAAGGCAGCCGGTGTCGGCAACGTCTGGTCGCTCGAGACCTTGCGCCGCTGGCTCGCGGAAAAGGCCGGAAGCACCGACGTCGCGACGTTGAAGGAATACGTCAACGTCATCCCCGAGCATCTGGTGCGGCGGTTCATCGACGCCGAGCAGGACGCTGTCGTCGTCGCCGGCCGCGTGCCGGACAAGGATTCGAGCCAGCTGCTGCCGATCGTGGACAAGCTCGACACCGAGCTCGACGCCGTCCGCAAGAAGCACCCCGGCTATGAGGTCGCGGTGACCGGCCTTGCCGCCATCGCGGCGCGCAATTCGGCCAACATGATCGAGAAGCTGAACCGCGGCCTCACCGTCGAATTCGCGCTGGTCGCGATCTTCATTGGTCTTGCCTTCCGCTCCTGGGTGGTGATGTTCGCCTGCATCCTGCCGGGCATCTTCCCGGTGGTGATGTCGGGAACGGTGCTGTGGGCGATGGGCGAGGGCCTGCAATTCGCCAGCGTCGTCGCGCTCACCGTCTCGTTCGGTCTGGGCTTGAGCGCCACGATCCACTTCCTCAACCGCCTGAGACTGGAGAGCAAGCCAGGCGTCGGCTCGGGGCTCGCCGTGGAGCGGGCGACCGTGCTGGTCGGACCTGCGCTGATCCTGACCACGGTGGTGCTGGCCTGCGGCCTCGTCGTCACCGTGTTCTCCGACCTGCCGTCGCTCAGGCTGTTCGGCTGGCTCAGCGCCTTCTCGATGGTCATGGCCCTCGTCGCTGACCTCTTCATCCTGCGGCCGACGGCGATGTGGCTGATCAACCTGCACGGCAAGCTGCAGGGCACGGACAAGCCGGCGATCTGAGTGGCTTCATCCACCGGACATGGAGTCGGCGCAGTCTGAATGACTGTGCCGGAGTGCCGGTCGGAGACGAGTCATGCAGCACGACGGCTCCATCGTGACGTTTCAGCAGAAGCGAGGCGGCGATTCAGCCGCCTTTTTCGTCCCGTTCCTGACATCGGGTATGACCCTGCTCGACGCCGGCTGCGGGCCAGGCACCATTACGGCAGCGCTGGCGGACCACGTCGGAAGGGCCGTCGGCGTCGATATCGAGCCGAAGGTCGTAACCGCCGCGAATCGGCTCGCGTCGGCGGAGCGCTTGACCAATCTGGCCTTTGTCGAAGCCGACATGGCCGCGCTGCCGTTCGAGGATGGAACGTTCGATGCCGTGTTCTTTCACGCGGTGCTCTACCATCAGAGCCGGGAGATATTGGTGCGAACGCTGGCGGAAGCGCGACGTGTGCTGAAGCCGGGCGGCCTCGTCGCAACGCGCGATGCCGACGTCGGCGGCAATGTTCTTTACCCAGAAATCGACGGCGTGCGCCTCGCGCTCGATCTCTGGCAGCGCTGGTACCAGCACGAGGATCCGGAGGCGCTTCGCTTCGGGCGCCGACAGGGCTCTATCCTGCGAGCCCACGGTTTCGCGCCGGTCTGGGCCGGTGCAAGCTACGTCAACCACAGTGCCGATGCGCAGAGCCGCAGCGAGGCGGTTGCCGATGCACGGCGAAGCCTGCTGGGCCTTGGACTGCAACTCGTGGACAGAGGGCTCGCGACGGAGGCTGAGATTCGGACCGCGCTTGCCGGATGGGAGGCCTGGGGGCGCGATCCGGACGCGGTCTATTTCCGATGCCGCTGTGAATGCGTCGCGCGCAAGAACTGATCCGGCGCGATTCGGCTCACGCCTCGATGCGCACGACACCGTACGGGTTGAACTTGAAATCGCTCTCGGCGTAGTCCTGCTCCTGCGACAGCGTGAGCTGGCGGTCGCGCAACGTCGCATTGATGCCGCGCTCGGCCATGGCGTTGGCGATCTCCTCCATGAGCATCACCGCGGACCATTCGTTGCCGCGCGATTTCGCGACATAGACCTCCGGCAGGCCGACGAGGTGATAGCCCACGGTTTCGTAATAGCGGTCCCCGGCGAGCGGGCGCTTGGCGAAGGCAAGACGACAGGCCTTGGCGACGGCGGGGGTCATGCTCAGGCCCTGGCTGGTCATGGCGCCCTTGCGCGCCTGATCCATGAGACTTCGCCACCGCGCGACGCCGTGGGCAATCCCGGCGCTTTCACCTTTTGCGGCAACGGCGCCCGCGTCGAACATCTCGTCCACGATCTGCAGGGCCGCCGCCGAATAGGCGGTCGCCTTCTGCTGATCCATCGGCGGGCTCCGCACATAGAGGACCGATTTGTGGTTGATCACGGCGGCCTCGTCGGACTTGGACCATGCCTTCGGGAAGACTCGGTCCCAGCACACGCCGAACGACCGCTCCATGCGCGGATCGGGCTTGGCCTGCGAATAGGAGCGGTCGATCTCGAAGTTGAAATCGGCAATCGTCTTCGCCACGGCCTTCGGAGGATGCAGCAGGCTTTCGTTCTTGCCGAGGAAGCAGAGCACGTGACGCGGCTTCACGGACGAAGGCTGCATGTTCGCTCCCTGCTGATCACTTGCGAAGGCGCGGCTGGCCAGAAAGAGCCCGGCGGCTTTCAGCAGATGTCTGCGGATCGGGTCCATCTCGGCAAGTCCAGCCGGACAAGTTCGTGTCAGCAAAAAGCCCCCGGCTCGCAGAACCGGGGGCACGTTCCTCATTGCGCGCGAAGGGCCTTCAGCCCTTTGTCATCGTGATGTTGACGCCGCGGATCTCGCCTTTGGAAGAGATCTGCACCGTCTGCTTGGTGCCGTTGGTGCGCAGCGACAGATTGGCTGCAAAGCCGTTGGCCTCGACGAACACGTCGATCTGGCCGCCACCGGCGGTGCCCTGGAGATTGCCGAAGATGTTGCGGCTGGACTCGCTCCAATTGCCGGAGATGCGGTCGCCCTGGCTCGTCACGTCGCTGGTGAGGTCGAACTTGTAGCTTTCGGAGGCGCAGTGCAGGGCCTGCTTCAGGTTAAGACCGCCGCCGGCGACCTTATAGTCGGCCTTGCAGCGGATGCGCTCGGTGGATCCGTCGGACAGCGAGACCGTGCCGGTGCCGGTCCACGCGCCGTCGAAGCCGGCGAACGGTCCGGACGACTGTGCGTGGCTTGCCGAAACCGAGAAGAGCAGCGCAGCGCCAGCCGCCGTGATTGCCAGTCCAGATCGCCCAAAGAATTTCATCGCAAATATCCCGTTTTGGAACGACGCCCGCTGATGATGAAGGACGTCTCGCCACATCGAAGGTTTAGTGTTCCGAGCCTGTGTCAGGTTCAACGCACAGGCACCAGAGATGGTGGTTCATCGGGCGCTGGCGAGGGCCCCGACCTTGCGATTGGCCGTGTTTCCGCATGTTTCTGGCCGGAACGACGGGGCGGAGAGATGCAATGCTGCAACAGCCGTGCAGTAAAATGCGAGCTCTCTGAATTATGACGTAGTATCAACCTCTTACATCTGCCAATGAGGACGCCGGGGAAGACCTGATTTGGTGGGGCGGCGCCAATTTGGCCGCATTTGCCAGTGCTTGTGCCTTCTCTGAGGCCGCTACCGTGCGGCGACTTGCCATCAGAACAATCCGTTCCGGTCGTCCGCCCAGTGCTGTCCGGGATCGGTGCGATTCTGCCGTCAGAATGAAGGAATACAATGCGTAAGCTTCTCGTCGCTCTCACCCTGCTGTCGGCATCCCTTTCGACGGCTGCACTCGCCCAGCAAGGGCGCGGCACGGAGGCCGAGCAGAAGGCCTGCACCCGCGATGTGCAGAAGTTCTGCCGTCCGGTCATCGACCAGGGCGATTTCACCATCCTGGCCTGCCTGAAGGAGAACCGGGCCAAGATCTCGCAGGCCTGCGACCAGGTCCTGAAGAACCACAACCAGTAAGCTCGGCCGCTGGCCCACCAAAGGCGGCCCCGGGGCCGCCTTTGCGGGCGCGGTCCGCAGAGGGCAGCCGTCGACAGGCAGGATTGGTTTTGCGGCCGTCTTCCCCTATATGGGGGCCGCGGCGGCATCGCCGGCATGAGCCCGCGCGAGCGAAAAAAGCCCTTCCTGTCCAAACGATTGTAAACCAGCCCTCGATGACCTCTGCGAGCGAATTGCGATCCGGCAAGGGTGACCGCGACGAGAATTTTCCCGTCGCGTCCTGGATCATTCATCCGCGTCATCGCGCCTTGATCCTCGCCTATTACAACTTCGTCCGCACCGCCGACGACATCGCCGATCATGCGACGCTGCCAGCCGACCAGAAGCTCGCTTATCTCGACCTGCTCGAGGCGGAACTGCTTGGCAAGGGCGACACCCAGGCCGAGGCGGTCACCCTGCGCCGCGCGTTGGCCGAGCGCGGCATGGCGCCACGCCATGCGCTCGACGTGCTCATCGCCTTCCGCATGGACGTGAGCAAGCTGCGCTACGAGACCTGGGACGAGGTCATCCACTATTGCCGCTATTCGGCGATGCCGGTCGGCCGCTTCATGCTCGACGTTCACGGCGAGAGCACCTCGACCTGGGCGGCATCGGACGCACTGTGCGCTGGCCTGCAGATCAACAATCACCTGCAGGATTGCGGCAAGGACTTCCGCGAGCTCAACCGCGTTTATCTGCCGCGCGATGCGCTGGCCGCGAGCGGCGCCTCGGTCGAGCAGCTTGGCCTCGCTCAATCGCCGCCGGCGATGCTGGCCTGCCTGCAGGGGCTCGCCGCGCGCAACGAGGCGCTGCTCGACGAGGGCAGGTCGCTGAGCGCGCAAATCCGGGATTTCCGTCTCGGCGTCGACGTTTCCGTCATCCAGGCCTATGCCGACCGGATCGTGCGCCTGCTCAAGGTGCGCGACCCCCTGCGCGAGCGCGTGCATCTGAACAAGTTCGAGCTTCTCACCTTCAGCCTCGCCGGGATCATCGGCGAAGTCGGCCGCCGCGCGATCGGTCGCAAGGCCATTTCCAGACCGGGGACTGCACATGACGCTTGAGGCGACCACGCCCGGCGCCAATTACGGCTCGGCCGCATCCGGCAGCTCCTTCTATGCCGCGATGCGCATCCTGCCGCGTGACCAGCGCGAAGCGATGTTCCAGATCTACAGCTTCTGCCGCCAGGTCGACGACATCGCTGATTCCGACGGGCCGCGCGAGGAGCGGCTCGCCGCACTTCAGGAATGGCGCGACGACATCGACGCGCTCTATCAGAGCCATCCGCCGCCGCGGCTGAAGGACTACGTCGCCTCGGTGAAGACCTTCGGCCTCAAGCGCGAGGATTTCCTGGCCATCGTCGACGGCATGGAGATGGACGTGCCGCAGGACATCCGCGCGCCCGACATGGCGACGCTGGATCTCTACTGCGACCGTGTCGCCAGCGCCGTGGGACGGCTGTCGGTGCGGGTGTTCGGCATGCCCGAGGAGGATGGCATCCTGCTCGCGCACCATCTCGGCCGTGCGCTTCAGCTCACCAACATTCTGCGCGACATCGACGAGGACGCCGGCCTCGGCCGGCTCTACCTGCCGCGCGAGGCGCTGCTGCATGCCGGCATCACCTCCAATGATCCGAACCGCGTGATCGTCGAGCGCGCGCTACCGAAGGTCTGTCTGCCGCTGGCGCAGCGCGCGAAATCGCATTTCGAGAAGTCGGACGAGATCATGAACCGCAACAAGCGCCGCGCCGTGCGCGCGCCGCGGATCATGTCGAAATACTATCACTCCATTCTGGACCTCCTGATCGCGCGCGGCTTCACCGCGCCGCGCGAGCCGGTGCGTGTGTCGAAGATCACACGCATCCTGATCCTGCTCCGTTACGCTTTCATCTGATGCAAAACACAGCTCACATCATAGGCGCTGGAATTTCCGGCCTCTCCGCCGCCGTGCGGCTCGCCAATGCCGGCTTCAAGGTCGCCGTGCACGAGGCGACGCACCAGGCCGGCGGCCGCTGCCGGTCCTATTTCGACGGCGCCACCAATCTCACCATCGACAACGGCAATCATCTGGTGCTGTCGGGCAACAGCCATGTGCGCGCCTATGCGCGCGCGATCGGCACCGAGGCCGGCCTCGTCGGACCCGAGCGCGCGCAGTTTCCTTTCGTTGATATCAAAACCGGGCAGCGCTGGCAGATCGATCTCGGCGATGGCCGGCTGCCGACCTGGGTGCTCGACGAAGGCCGCCGCGTGCCCGACACCGGCCTCACCGATTATCTCAAGCTGGCGCCGCTGCTCTGGGCGTCGGAGGAGACGCTGGTCGGCAAGTCCATTCCGACCGAAGGCATCCTCTATCAGCGCCTGGTGCAGCCGCTGCTGCTGGCGGCGCTCAACGTCGATCCGCCCGAGGGCTCGGCCGGGCTTGCCGGCGCGATCGTGCGCGAGACGCTGCTCGCGGGCGGGCAGGCCTGCCGTCCGTTGATCGCGCGTGACGGCCTCAGCGCCGTCTTGATCGAGCCCGCCGTGAAGTTTTTGCAGGAGCGGGGCCACACCGTTCAGCTCGGTCATGAGCTGCGTTCGTTCGTCAGCAACGACGGCAAGGTGAGCGCGCTGAATTTCGGCGGCGAGGACGTGATCCAGCTCGGTGCGGGGGACGTCATAGTGATGGCGGTGCCGCCGCGCGCGGCCTCCAGCCTGCTGCCGGGCCTGAAGACGCCGACCGAATTCCGCGCCATCGTGAACGCCCATTTCCGCATCACACCGCCGCCGGGCTCGGCGCCGATCCTCGGCGTGATCGGCGGCGTCGTGGAATGGCTGTTCGCGTTCCCGAACCGTCTCTCGGTCACCATCAGCAACGGCGACCGTCTCGTCGACATGCCGCGCGAGGAGCTCGCGCAGACGATCTGGAACGATGTCTGCAAGGCTGGCGGTGTCTCCGGCGAGCTGCCGCCTCCATTGCCCCCTTGGCAGATCGTGCGCGAGCGCCGTGCCACATTTGCGGCTACGCCTGCCCAGAATGCCCTGCGTCCTGGGCCGGTCACTGCGCTGAAAAACCTGTTCCTCGCCGGCGACTGGACTGCTACGGGATTGCCGGCAACCATCGAGGGATCGGTCCGGTCGGGTGATCGCGCGGCCGATCTGGTTCTCGCCGCAAAGCGGCCCTGACGGGCAATTTTCCCGGTCAACCTTCAATCGACTATCGGAGCAATCGAGCGACATGGATTCCGTGAACGCGACCAGCCGCGAAGCTTTGGAATCGAGCATTGCGTCGGCCACCCAAGGCATCCTCGGCTTCCAGCAGTCCGACGGCCATTGGGTGTTCGAGCTCGAGGCCGACTGCACGATTCCGGCCGAGTACATCCTGCTGCGCCACTATCTCGCCGAGCCGGTCGACGCCGTGCTCGAGGCCAAGATCGGTAATTATCTGCGTCGCGTGCAGGGCGCCCATGGCGGCTGGCCCCTCGTGCATGACGGCGAATTCGACATGAGCGCCAGCGTGAAGGCGTACTTCGCGCTCAAGATGATCGGCGACTCCATCGACGCCCCGCACATGGTGCGGGCGCGCGAGGCAATTCACGCCCGTGGCGGCGCGATTCATAGCAACGTCTTCACGCGCTTCCTGCTCGCGACGTTCGGCGTCGTGACCTGGCGCGCGGTGCCAGTGCTGCCGATCGAGATCGTGCTGCTGCCGTTCTGGTCGCCATTCCACCTCAACAAGATCTCCTACTGGGCGCGCACCACCATGGTGCCGCTGATGGTGATCGCCGCGCTGAAGCCGCGTGCGAAGAATCCGAAGGGCATTGGCATCGACGAGTTGTTCCTGCAGGATCCGCGCTCGATCGGCATGACCGCGAAGGCGCCGCACCAGAGCATGGCCTGGTTCCTGCTGTTCCGCTCGCTCGATGCGATTCTGCGCGTGGTCGAACCGATGTTTCCGAAGAGCCTGCGCAAGCGCGCGATCGATGCGGCGCTCGCCTTCATCGAGGAGCGGCTCAACGGCGAGGATGGCATGGGCGCGATCTACCCGCCCATGGCCAACATCGTCATGATGTACGACGCCCTCGGCAAGGACGAGAACTATCCGCCGCGCGCGATCACGCGTCGCGGTCTCGACAAGCTGCTCGTGATCGGCGACGAGGAGGCCTATTGCCAGCCTTGCGTCTCGCCGGTGTGGGACACGACGCTGACGGCGCATGCGCTGCTGGAAGCCGGCGGCGACAAGGCGGTGCCTGCGGCCAAGCAGGGCCTCGACTGGCTGATCCCGAAGCAGGAGCTCGAGGTGAAGGGCGACTGGGCGGCGAAGCGGCCCGACGTCCGCCCCGGCGGCTGGGCCTTCCAGTACAACAACGCGCATTACCCCGATCTCGACGACACAGCGGTCGTGGTGATGTCGATGGACCGCATGCGCCGTGAGCACGGCGTCGCCGGCTATGATGCCGCGATCGCCCGTGGCCGGGAGTGGATCGAGGGCATGCAGAGCGACGACGGCGGCTGGGCCGCCTTCGACGTCAACAACCTCGAATATTACCTGAACAACATCCCGTTCTCGGACCATGGCGCGCTGCTCGATCCACCGACCGAGGACGTCACGGCACGCTGCATCTCGATGCTGGCCCAGCTCGGCGAGACCGAGAAGACCAGCAAGCACCTCGCCGCCGGCGTTGCCTACTTGCGGAAGACCCAGCACCCCGAGGGATCCTGGTACGGCCGTTGGGGCATGAACTTCATCTATGGAACCTGGTCGGTGCTGTGCGCCCTCAACATGGCGGGTGTCGACCACAAGGACCCCATGATCCGGAAGGCCGCTGAGTGGCTGACCTCGATCCAGAACGATGACGGCGGCTGGGGCGAGGACGCGGTCAGCTACCGCCTGGACTACAAGGGCTGGGAAGCCGCCCCGTCGACTGCCTCGCAAACGGCATGGGCCTTGCTTGCCCTGATGGCGGTAGGCGAGGTTGATCACCCCGCCGTCGCCCGCGGGGTGGAGTACCTGATTGCAACACAAAACAAAAAAGGACTGTGGGACGAGCAGCGGTACACCGCCACAGGCTTCCCCCGCGTGTTCTATCTACGTTATCATGGTTACCCAAAGTTCTTTCCGCTGTGGGCATTGGCGCGGTATCGGAACTTGCGGAACACCAACAGCAGGGTGGTAGGGGTCGGAATGTGACTTTGGGGACGGGGGACTATTTTACCGCGGGTCAGGCCATCGACCCGCGGCCGATATTGATCGTGACCGGACTGGTTCAAGAGGCCCGCATCGCAGCCGGGCCTGGAATGGCGGTGATCTGTTCATCCAGCAGCCCGACGCAGTTGCGGGCGCTTCTGACGGTGGTGGACCCTGACACGATTCGCGGTGTGATCTCGTTCGGCGTGGCCGGCGGGCTCGACCCGAGCTTGCGCTCCGGCGACGTTGTGCTGGCGACCGAGGTGCTGTCCGGCGATGCCCGCTGGGCCGCCGGCCTGTCGCTCGGCGACGACCTGATCGAGCGCCTGACCTCGGGCCGCCGCCGCGTCGTGCGCGGCAGCCTCGCCGGCGCCGAGGAAGTGGTCACGAAGCGCGCCTGCAAGGCGGCGCTGCATTCCGAGACGGGGGCTGCGGCCGTCGACATGGAAAGCCACATCGCCGCCGCCTACGCCGCCGAGGCCGGGCTGCCCTTCGCCGCGGTCCGCGTCATCAGCGATCCCGCCCATCGCGCGCTGCCGGCGCTCGCCCGTGCCGCGATCAAGCCGAACGGCCAGATCGACCTCGCCGCCGTGCTGCGCGGCATCGTGCGCAATCCGGCGACGCTGCATGCGCTGGTCTCGACCGGTCTAGACTTCAACCGCGCGCTGCGCTCACTTCGCGGCTGCCGCGATTATCTGATCGGGACGGAGCTCGTGGGCAGCGAGGCGCTGGTCTCCGAGGCGGCCTAAGCGGATTCGTCGAGCGAACAAAGAAAAGGCCCGGTCGCTATCGCGCCCGGGCCTTTTTCTATGGAGTCGAAGGCCCGGATGGAGCGGGGGAGCGCAATCCGGGGGGCCTTCACCGCGACGAGACTGGCCTGGATTTGCTTTCGCTCCATCCAGGCTACAAACAGTGCCGCAATTACGCCGCCGTCGAAGCCCTCTGCGCGGCCTTCGCCGCGGCAGCCTCGGCTTCGTCCTTGCGGATCTCGGAGAGCTTCTTCTGGACCTGCTCGGAGAAGATGTACTGCGCCGGACGCTGCTTGGAGAGGTCGATCTCGGGTGCCATGGGACCGGTGGTCTTGACGCCGCGCAGCGCCACCCACATCGCCTTCAGCGGGTTGTTGAGGGCTGCGGTCGCCGCGGTCGGCTCGTAGCCGCAATGGGCCATGCAGTCGGCGCACTTCTCGTACTTGCCCGTGCCGTAGGAATCCCAGTCGGTGGTCTCCATCAGCTCCTTGAAGGTCTTGGCGTAGCCTTCACCGAGCAGGTAGCAGGGCTTCTGCCAGCCGAAGATGTTGCGCGCGGGCATGCCCCAGGGCGTGCACTCGTATTCCTGGTTGCCGGCGAGGAAGTCCAGGAACAGGCCGGAATGCATGAAATTCCACTTCTTGCCCTTGCCCATCGCAAAGACGTCGCGGAACAGCTTCTTGGTCTTGGTGCGGTTGAGGAAGTGCTCCTGGTCCGGCGCGCGCTCATAGGCGTAGCCCGGCGACATCGAGACGCCGACGCCGAGCTCGACGGTGAGGTCGAGGAATTTCGCGATCTCCTCGGCCGGGTGGCCGTCGAAGATGGTGGCGTTGACGTTGACGGTGAAGCCGCGCGCCTTGGCCGCCTTGATCGCCGAGACCGCGCGGTCGAACACGCCCTTCTGTGACACCGCCTTGTCGTGGTGGTCGCGCAGACCGTCGAGATGCACCGAGAAGAACAGGTAAGGGGAGGGCTCGAACAGGTCGAGCTTCTTCTCGAGCAGCAGCGCGTTGGTGCAGAGCGAGACGAACTTCTTGCGCGCGACGAGGCCGCGCACGATTTCGCCGATCTCCTTGTGGATCAGCGGCTCGCCGCCGGGAATGGCTACCATCGGCGCGCCGCACTCGTCGGCGGCGTCCCAGCACTCCTGCGCGGTCATGCGGCGGTTGAGGATCGCGTCCGGATAATCGATCTTGCCGCAGCCGACGCAGGCGAGGTTGCAGCGGAACAGCGGCTCCAGCATCAGCACGAGCGGATAGCGCTTGCGGCCAAGCAGTTTCTGCTTGAGCAAATAGCCGCCGATACGCATTTCCTTGAAGAACGGGATAGCCATTACAAGTTTCTTTCTGGGCTTTGAATTCGGGTGGGTCAGCTCGCAGCCAGTTGGGCCGGGAGCCGGAATTCGATGTTTTCCTCGCGTCCCGGCAACACCGAGACCTTCACTGGTCCGATCCGCCGCATCGCTTCGATCACGTCATCCACGAGTACCTCGGGCGCCGAAGCGCCGGCCGTGACGCCCACGGCCTTGGCATTTTTCAACCATTCCGGATTGAGCTCGCTGCCGTCGGCAATCAAATAACTCGCGACGCCGGCTTCAGTGCCGATTTCGCGGAGCCGGTTCGAGTTCGAACTGTTGGCGGCGCCCACCACCAAGATCACGTCGACCAGCTTGCTCAAGTCCCTTACCGCAGATTGGCGGTTCTGTGTCGCATAGCAGATATCCCGGATATCCGGGCCTTGAATATCTGTAAAGCGGGCCTGAAGGGCCGCGATGATGTCCCTGGTGTCGTCGACCGACAGCGTGGTCTGGGTGATGTAGGCCACTGGCCTATCCGCCGGCAGGGTGAGGGCCTTAACCTCTTCAACGCTTTGAACAAGCAGCACCGGCCCCGGGACCTGGCCCATCGTGCCCTCGACTTCGGGGTGGCCGGCGTGGCCGACCAGGATCAGGGTGCGGCCCTTGCTGATGTAGCGCTTCCCCTGATTGTGAACTTTCGTGACCAGCGGGCAGGTGGCATTGAGCACCGGAAGGTCGCGCGCGGCGGCCTCTTCCTCGACGCTGCGGGCGACGCCGTGGGCGCTGAAGACCGTCACCGATTTCGGCGGAACCTCGGAGAGTTCCTCGACGAAGATTGCGCCTTTGTTCTTCAGGCTCTCGACGACGTATTTGTTATGCACGATCTCATGGCGCACGTAGACGGGTGGGCCGTACTTCTCCAGCGCCCGTTCCACGATCTCGATCGCACGCACCACGCCTGCGCAGAAGCCGCGCGGCTGCGCCAGATAAACTTCCATTGGACGCCCATCACGCAAGTTGCACCAATCCGCTTCAAAGTCCCCGGCGGCACCAGATACTGACCAATGAGTTGCAATATCCGCACCATTGGTTCGCGCATGCGGTAGCGGCCCACCCCCCGTGGGGCTCCGGCGCACGGAGGCGCAATACTTTGTGTCAAAAAATCGGCAATAAGAAAAGACCGGAACTCTGATTGGCCGTTTCTGAGGTATTTTAGTAGGGCATACGACATGCGCAAGTGCGCGGCATTCGTGCATCGTCCTTCGTCACTTTCCCGCCTCAACTCCCCGGCTATACCGGCGCCCCCGCTTGATTTTGCCACGGTCTCCCGCCGTTTACCTCGAACCTTCTCGTGGCGAGAACCATCAAAACAGCAATAGGTTTCGCCCGGGAACTCCGATAAACAGCGGGCGTTTCCGGCAAGCTGTTAACCGCAGAAAGAAAAGAAGTGCTGCAAAGCGTAGTCGTTGCCATCGTCAGGGCCTGCACCCGGTTTGCCTCCCCCGTCGTCATTCTCGGGCTCCTGCTGTCGGTGGGAGCGGGCTATTACGCTGCGCGCCACTTCGCCATCAACACCGACATCAACTCGCTGATTTCTCAAAATCTCGACTGGCGCAAGCGTGACCAGCAGTTCGACCAAGCGTTTGATCAAAACGAAACGATTCTCGCTGTTATCGAGGCCCGGACGCCGGAGATGACGAGCGCCGCGGCAAACGCGCTCTATGCCAAACTGAAGGACGACAAGACCAACTTCCAGTCGATGCAGCAGCTCGGCAGCGGCGAGTTCTTCGAGAAGAACGGCCTGTTGTTCCTGCCGACCGAGGAGGTCGCCAAGATCACCGGCCAGTTCGAATCCGCCGCGCCCCTGATCGAGATCATGGCCGGCGATCCTTCGATCCGCGGCCTCACCGGCGCGCTGGAGACCGGCCTTGCCGGCGTCAAGCGCGGTCAGGTCAAGCTCGACAACACCGAGCGGCCCTTCAATTTGATCGCGCAGACGGTCGAGACCGTGCTCAACAAGGGCAATGCCAGCTTCTCCTGGCGCGAGCTCGTCAGCGACGAGCCGTTGAAGGATTCGGACAAGCGCGCCTTCATCGAGTTCAAGCCGATCCTCGACTATAACGCTTTGGAGCCCGGCAAGGATGCGACCGACGCGATCCGCAAGGCCGCCGCCGATCTCGATTTCCCCACCAAATACCAGGCGCGGGTGCGGCTGACCGGCCCGGTCCCGATCGCCAACGAGGAATACGCCACCGTCCAGGAAGGCGCCGTTGTCAACGGCATCGGGACCGTCCTCGTCGTGCTGCTGATCCTGTGGCTGGCGCTGCATTCGGCGAAGATCATCTTTGCGGTGTTCATCAATCTCTTCGTGGGCCTTGCGATCACGACCGCAGCCGGCCTGATGATGGTCGGATCGCTCAATCTGCTGTCGATCGCCTTCGCGGTGCTGTTCGTCGGCCTCGGCGTCGATTTCGGCATCCAGTACAGCGTCCGCTACCGCTCCGAGCGCTACAAGGTCGACGATCTCTCGAGCGCGCTGGTGCTGGCGGCCAAGCGCTCGGCGGTGCCGCTGTCGCTGGCGGCAATGGCCACCGCGGCGGGCTTCCTCTGCTTCATGCCGACCGATTACAAGGGCATCTCGGAGCTCGGCCAGATCGCCGGTGTCGGCATGCTGGTGGCATTCGTGTCCAGCATTACCGTGCTGCCGGCGCTGCTCAAGCTTCTGAACCCGCCCGGCGAACCGGAGCCCGTCGGCTACGCTTTCCTGGCGCCGCTCGATCACTTCCTTGAGAAGCATCGCGTGCTGATCGTCGGCGGCACGCTGCTGCTCGCGCTTGGCGGCCTGCCGCTGCTCTACTTCATGAAGTTCGACTTCAACCCGATGAACCTGCGCAACCCGAAGGCAGAATCGATCGCCACCTTCCTCGACCTGCGCAAGGACCCCAACACCGGCGCCAATGCCATCAACGTGATGACGACGTCGGAAGAGCAGGCGAGGCAGATCGAGGCGAAGCTGGAGAAGGTGCCCGAGGTGCTCCGTGTGATGTCGCTCGACAGCTTCGTGCCGCAGGACCAGCAGCCGAAGCTGAAGCTGATCGCGCAGGGCGCCAAGGTGCTGAACCCCGCGCTCAATCCTGATCAGATCGATGCGGCGCCGACGGACCAGGAAAATGTCGAATCGCTGAAATCTTCGGTCGACAATCTGCGTCGAACGGCGGGCGACGCAAAGGGCCCAGGGGCGGTCGCCTCGCGCCGTCTTGCAGACGCGCTCGAAAAGCTCGCCAATGGCGACGAGGCCACGCGCAACAAGGCGCAGGACGTGTTCGTCACGCCAATGAAGATCGTGTTCGACCAGCTCAGGAACGCCATGCAGGCCGAGCCGGTCACCCTGAAATCACTGCCGCCCGATCTCGTCAGTGGCTGGAAGAGCAAGGACGGCATCATCCGCGTCGAGGCGCTGCCCAAGGGCGATCCCAATGACAACGACACGCTGCGCAAATTCGCGGCGGCGGTGCTCGCGGCCGAGCCGACCGCGATCGGCGGACCGGTCTCGATCCTGAAGTCCGGCGACACCGTGGTGAAGGCGTTCATCCACGCCGGCATCTATGCGCTGCTGGTGATCGGGTTCTTGCTGTGGATCACGCTAGGCCGGTTCGTCGACGTGCTGATGACGCTGGTGCCGCTTCTGGTTGCCGGCGCGGTGACGCTCGAGATCTGCGTGTTGATCGGCCTGCCGCTGAACTTCGCCAACATCGTGGCGTTTCCGCTGCTGCTCGGCGTCGGCGTTGCCTTCAAGATCTATTATGTGGTGGCCTGGCGGTCGGGCAGGACAAACCTGCTCCAGACCAGCCTGACGCGCGCGATCTTCTTCAGTGCGCTGACGACGGCGACCGCGTTCGGCAGCCTGTGGCTGTCGAGCCATCCCGGCACGTCCAGCATGGGCAAGTTGCTGGCACTCTCGCTGGTGACGACGCTCGCCGCCGTGCTGCTGTTCCAGCCGGCCCTAATGGGCAAACCCCGCAATCTCAGGGAGTAGGCAGATGTCGCCGACGGGGTCGGCGGCGCCCTTCTGACCGGGCTTGGCCGCGCCGGTGACCTTCGGGGCTGCGGGCGCGGGCGCAGTGGCGCCTGTCGTGGCTTGGGCTGCTTGGGCCCCTTGGGGTTTCGGCGCGGCGCTGCCGGATTTCGGCGCGCCCTTGGCCATGGCGTTCACGGGGCTCGAGGGGATTGGCGGGCCGACCCGGGTCCAGGTCTCGCCGCCGCAGAGGAAGCCCATCACGCAGCCCTTGATTTCGAGCTGATCGGGACCGGCCGGCGTGATGGTCGCGCTGTAGAGCTGGCCATCCTTGGCGTTGTAGACCTGTCCTTCCCACTGATCGACGCCGGGCTTCTTCTTCATGTCGATCAGGGTTGCCATGCCCAGGGTCGGCCTGTTCTTTTTCGAGACATCCGGATTGTTCTCGTCGCGCCCACCAGGCTGCTTTTCCCAGGAGACCGCACCCCACATGCTGCCATTGCACTGGGCGACACGGATGTTGGCGACGCCATCGGCGACCCGCCAGTCGCCGGTGGGGTCGGCGGCGAGGGCTGGGGTCAGGCAGGTGTAACCGCCAGCCAGTATTATTCCGGTGTAAAGGGCCAAACGCATGAGTGTTCCTTGGCAGTGCAACATGATCTAAAAGCTGTGCTTGCGAAGATGGTCCGAAAAAGGGCAAAAGGCCGCACAGACCGTTTACAGTAATGGTCTGGTTTTCAGTTGACGAGACGGCCCTCAAGCGAAGTATGTAGCGGATGCACAGCCCAAATCCAGACATGTCTCAGCTATTCGCGGACCGTCAGGCCCAGCGCAGCATCCTGCATAATCGGTATCTGAACGAGCAGTTCGTTCGGGTTCTCAAGACCATCGGCTACGATGTCGGCTTCCAGAAGGGGCAGGGACAGTACCTCTACGACCGCGAGGGCGCTCGCTATCTCGACCTGTTGTCCGGCTTTGGCGTGTTTGCGATCGGGCGCAATCATCCTGTCATGCGGGATGCGCTCAAGAGCGTGCTCGATGCCGACCTTCCCAACCTCGTCCAGTTCGATGTCTCGACGCTCGCCGGCGTGCTGGCCGAACGGCTGCTGAAATACGTTCCCTATCTCGACAAGGCGTTCTTCGCCAATTCCGGCGCGGAATGCGTCGAGGCCGCGATCAAGTTCGCGCGCGGCGCTACCGGCCGGCCCGGCATCGTGTATTGCGCCCACGGCTATCACGGCCTCAC
The DNA here is from genome assembly GCF_045571415.1 of Bradyrhizobium sp. LMG 9283. Taxonomy (NCBI): domain Bacteria; kingdom Pseudomonadati; phylum Pseudomonadota; class Alphaproteobacteria; order Hyphomicrobiales; family Nitrobacteraceae; genus Bradyrhizobium; species Bradyrhizobium sp. LMG 9283. The sequence goes on along the minus strand of NZ_CP120691.1, from coordinate 5,996,750 downwards.
CTATGGCGCGCTGTCCCTGACCGGTGACTCGAATTTCCGCACTGGCTTCGAGCCGCTGCTGCCGGGCTGCACCCCGATCCCGTTCAACGATCTGGCCGCGCTGGAAAAGGCGCTGGCCTCGCGCGAGGTCGCGGCCTTCGTCGTCGAGCCGATCCAGGGCAAGGGCGTCAACATGCCCACCGACGAGTTCCTGCCCGGCGCGGCCGCGCTCTGCAAGAAATACGGCACGCTGTTCGTTGCCGACGAGATCCAGACCGGTATGGGCCGCACCGGCCGCTTCCTCGCGGTCGAGCACTGGAACGTCGAGCCCGACATGGTGCTGCTGTCGAAGTCGCTGTCCGGCGGCCACGTGCCGGTCGGCGCGGTGCTGACGCGCAAGAGCATCTTCGACAAGATCTTCAACCAGATGGACCGCGCAGTGGTGCACGGCTCCACCTTCTCCAAGAACGACCTCGCGATGGCCGCGGGCATTGCCACGCTCGACGTCATGGAATCCGAGAAGCTCATCGAGGCGGCCGCCAAGCGTGGCGCCGAGCTGCGCCTCGCGCTGACGCGCATGGTGCCCGGCTACGAGCTGCTCAAGGAAGTCCGCGGCAAGGGCCTGATGATCGGCATCGAGTTCGGCCCGCCGAAATCGCTGCGCCTGCGTGCTTCGTGGAACGTGCTGGAGACCGCCAACAAGGGCCTGTTCTGCCAGCTCATCACCGTGCCGTTGTTCAAGGATCACAAGATCCTCACGCAAGTGGCCGGCCATGGCAGCCACACCATCAAGCTGCTGCCGCCGCTCACCATCACCGAGGAAGACTGCAGCTGGATCGAGCGCGCCTTCGACGACGTCATCGCGGGCAGCCACAAGGTCCCCGGTGCGATCTGGTCGCTCGGCAAGACGCTGGTCGACAACGCGGTGAGAAGGTCGGCTTAAGACCGATCATTCAGGCGGCCTTCGGCTTGTTCACGGTCTCGATGCGATCGAGCACCTTGCCGATCTGGGCTCGACTTTTCTTGTCACCGCTTCAGAAACACCGCATTGAACAGCGGCAGGACGTCGCCATCCTTCTCAACCGCGAGAATGGCGCGGCGCTGCGTCGCATAGACCATCGGGATGTCCATCCAAGCTCTGCTTCGGATCAGAAGCGAATTGTTGGACGCGTCCTGCGAGACAGCGGAGAGACCCATCAGGAAATGCCGGTCGTCGACCCTCACCGCTAGCGCGGCAATTGGTGCACCCTTGGCCGCCTCGTTGCTCTTCATGAGCAGGCCCATGACCTGTTTGATACTGCCGCCGGCGAAATCGAGCGAAGGCGCGAATTCGATCTGCACCGCGTGAGTGGCGGGCAAGGACGAATCGAAATTGCGTCGAATGGAGAGTGTCATCCGCAGATTTCGCGAAGGCACTTCGACGTCGCCGCGAACCGTGACGTCGCCGGGCGGGGCAGACGCATCTGTCGTTGGTTCTACCCGCCAGGTGACTTGTCCGACTGCGCGATCGCCCTTCGGGTTGCTAGTGCTCTCTTCATAGAGGACAGCGCGCATCGTGGTTGCTAGTCCATTACGGGACGCTGCCGGTCCGGACGAGGCTATCGTCCAGGTGAAGACGACCACGAGAAAAAGAATGCGTTGCATGACGCTGAATTAGCAGCGACCGGTCAATGGTGCAACCATACGGTGCAGCTTCGCTGCGCTCGAAAACCGCCTTTACCCCTCCACATTCGCCTTCATTGCCGCCTCGAACTTGTCGACGAACTCGGCGAGCTCGTCGGCGCCGAGATCGCTGACGGCCCAGAAGTTCAGGCCGCGGTCGCCCCAGCGGCGGCAGTTGAAACCCTGCATCGACTGCGTCCTCGGCGGCCGGTGCTCGGTGCTCGAGGTTTGCGACACGAACAAATTGATCACGTGCTGCCGACGCTTGTAGACGACGGCGCCGATGGCGCGCGCATCAATATAGTCGAGACGACCGCCGACCAGCGTAAAACCCTGTGCGGTGAGATCGATCACGGGCGGGGCGACGTCGAGCTTGCCGTTGAACCAGGGTTTCACCGTGTGCTGGTCGGTCGAGACCACGTCGGTGAGGTGGCCGGCCTGGAGCGAGCGCAGATGCGCGGAGACGACCTCCGACAGGATGCGCTGCTGGTCGTCCTGGCGCAACACCACGGCAATAACGCCGGAAGCGGCGAGCGCGGAGACCGCCGATCCCATCGCAAAGCCGCGCAGCATGGAGCGGCGCGTCGGCTGCTGGTGCTGCGCCTGTGGCAGCGAGGCTTCGATGCGAGCACGCAGGCTTGCCGGTGCGGTGTAGCGTAATTCGGTGTCGGCGAGCACGCGCTGCATGTCGCGCTCTGCGGCAAGCTCGGCTGCGCAGTTCGGGCAGCTGGCGACATGGGCCTCGACCTCGCGCGCATTCCCGGCATCGAGCTCGTTGTCGAGCAGCGCGTGAAGCAGGATCCTTGCTTCGTCGCAGGTCATCTTGCTTGCTCCTCTCCCGCCATCCAGGCCGCGCGCAGCATGGCGCGGGCGCGGGCGAGGCGGGACATCACGGTACCGACGGGGGCGCCCACCGCTTCGGCGATTTCACGATAGGACAGGTTGTTGATCTCGCGCAGCACGAAGGTTTCCTTGAATGGTTCGGCGAGCGCGTCGATCAGCTTGCGGATCGCGCCGGCATCGCGGCTGCGCAGCACTTCGGCTTCCGGGTTCGCCTCGCTTTCCTGCCATAGCGGTGGCTGTTCGGCGGCGCCGGGCGTATCCTCGATCGCGGTCGGTCTGTGCGCGCGCCGCGCATACTCGGCGTTACAGACGTTGCGCAGGATCGCGAACAGCCAGGGCTTCATTGCCGGCCCGCGATAACGGTCAAAATGCTTCAGCGCGCGGAGATAGCACTCCTGCACCGCGTCCTCGGCGTCGGAGGCGTCGCGCAGCAGGTAGTGCGCGAGCGTATAGACGTCGTCGAGATAGGGCAGTGCCGCTTCCCGGAAACGCTGCGCCTTCTGTACATCGTCGGTGGCGGGCATCGCTCCTCGCTTTGCCTCTGCTTCTTGTTTTGCCGTGATCGAAGATGCACGCGCCCGACCGGCGTGGGACCACCGGCCGGGCAAGACGTTGATGCCTTGGTTGGAGACGTTACTCAACCTTGATCATCCCCGTCATGTGCGGGTGCAGCGAACAAAAATACTTGTAGTCGCCCGCATTGGTGAAGGTGAAGGAGAACTTGTCGTCGGTGTCCAGGGTCTTGGACCTGAACTTGCCGGACGACACCACGGTGTGTGGAATGTCGTCCCGGTTGGTCCAGGTCACGGTGGTGCCGACCTTGATCTTCAGCTCGGCCGGCTGGAACACGAAATTGTCGATGTGCACCTCGATGTCCTCTGCGCGCGCATTGGTGGTGGGGAGCAGGATAGCCGCCGCCAAAGCGAGACCGAAGTCGCGCCGATTGAGTGTCTTCATGATCAGCTTTTCTCTCAACCCTGGAGCGGTGTGTCGATAATCGCGAGCCGCTGCTCGTTCTGCTTGAAATTGATGCTGGCGACGCCGAGCATGGAGCGCAGCCTGGCGTCCTCGACCTTCATTGGACCGGGCGAGGGCGCGGCTCCCGGCGCGGGCTGCGGGAAGGCGGTCGAGCGCGCGGTATGGAAAGTGACGTTGCCCTCGACCTTCTGCATCACCTGATGGATGTGCCCGTTCAGCACGGTGACCGAGCCAAAACCCTTGGCGTATTCCAGCGCGCGGCCGCCATCCTCGGTGCCCCAGCCCCATTGCGGGTAGACCGTCCACAGCGGGATATGCGCGAACAGCACGATCGGCGTCGATTTCGACTTGCCGCGCAGATCGTCCTCCAGCCAGGCGAGCTGCTCGGCGCCGAGATTGCCGAGGCCGCCGGCCTTGAGATCGACGACGTTGACGAGGCCGATGAAGTGCACGCCGCCGGCGTCGAAGGAGTACCAGCCGTACCCCTTGGTGCCGCGGCCGTAGCGTTCGCGATAGAGCTTCACCTCCTCGTCGATGAAATCGTGTTCGCCGGGCACGTAGTGCACGTCGAGCTTGGTCTGCGAGATGATCCTCTCGGCATTGTCGAACTCGGCGGCCTTCGACAGATGGGTGATGTCGCCGGTGTGGATCATGAAGGAGGGTTTCGCCGGCATCGCATTGATCTTACCCACGGCTTCCTCCAACGTGCCGAGCGCGTTGGGATTGGCCGGCTTGTCGAACCCGACATGACTGTCGCTGATCTGGAGGAAACTCATGCCGGGCGCCGTTGCGGTCGCGGCCTCAGCGGAATCAATGATTCCGAGCGAGCGCGGCACGCCGCCCGTGATGGTCCAGAGCACCCCGGTGCCGGCCCAAGTCATGCATTCCAGCACCTTGCGGCGGCTGACGCCGTCTTCGCCATGGTCGTGTCCGCTCATCGCGCCTCTCCAAGTCGCCCGGAATTGGGCTTCGGGGAGGTGATCGGGGGAGCGAGGGGCTTATTCCCGGATGCGATGACGATTTCGTGAGATGATCTCGTGTCCCGGACGCGGCGCGACGCCTCTTGGCGGTGCGCCAGCAGAGCCGGGACCCATGCGGCTGGGGCGATCTAGGCTCCGGCTTAGCGCAGCAGCGCTAACGCGCGTTCGGGGCACGAGACCCTATTTCGCGAACTCCCGGACCGCTTCCACCACCGCCGCCGGCACTTCCTGTGCCACGCAGTGTCCTGCGCCTTCAAAGGTCAGCGTGCTGACGTGCGGAATCAGCGACACCGCGCGTCGTGCCATCTCCCAGTAGATCGGGCCCGACTTCGCGGCGGTCGCGACGCGCACGGGGCAGTCGATCTCGGCGAGCGAGGCAAACGGATTGCCGCGGGCATCGCCAACGTAGACCTGCGTCATCGCCTCGTAGATCGGCCGCAGCATCGCCGATTCGATCTCGGGCGTGCAGCAGAGCCGTACCCGGCCATCATCGAGCGGCTCGAAACCGTGGCGCACATAGGCCCGCAGCGAGGTCTCGGTCCAATCCGCAAATGCCGGCGCAGCGCGGTAGCGGTTGAAGACGGCATCGAAACTATCGAATTCCACCTGGCGACGCAGCGCGCCTTGCACGCGGGCGACGGCTTCGTCGTCCAATCCTCCGGAGCGTGCCGCGCCCGGATCCATCACCGTCGGCTCCATCACAAATAGGCGCTTCAAGCGTCCGGGCAGGCGTTTCGCCCCCAGCAGAAGATCCGTCGCACCAGCGCTGTGGCCGATGCCGTAGACGTCGCGCAGATCGAGCGCATCGATCACCCGACAGATGTCGTCGGCAAAGTCCAGGAAATGATAGGTGCCGGGCTTGTGGCTCGCGCCATGACCGCGGCGGTCGAGCGCATAGACAGTGTAGGTCGATGCAAGCTCGCGCGCGACCTCGTCCCAGACGTCGGCGACGAAACCGGTGCCGTGCACGAGGAGAGCGGGCGGCTTGCCGCTCTCGCCCCATTGCAGCATGGCGATCTCTGCGTCGGCGGGGCCGATTGAAAAGCGCTGACTGATCATGAGGGCTGGATGCTACTTCGCATCCTCCAGGATCATCGTCGCACCCTTCTCGGCGATCATCGCCGTGGGCGTGTTGGTGTTGCCCGAAGTTATCGTCGGCATGATCGAGGCATCGACGATGCGCAAATGGCCAAGGCCATAGAAGCGCAGGCGCTCATCCACCACTGCCATCGGATCGTTCGCCGTCCCCATTTTCGCCGTGCCGACGGGATGGAAGATGGTGGTGCCGATGTCGCCGGCGGCTTTTGCGAGCGAAGCGTCGTCGTCGCCGACTGAGGGACCGGGCAGGTATTCGCTGGGCCGGTACTTGGCGAGCGCCTTCTGCTGCATCAGGCGTCGCGTGGTGCGGATGGCGTCGGCGGCGACCTGGCGGTCGTCATCGGTCGACAGGTAGTTCGGCGCGATGATCGGCTTTTCGTCAGGCGTCGCCGAACGCAGCCGCACGGTGCCGCGCGAGGTCGGCTGCAGATTGCAGGCGCTGACGGTGATCGCAGGGAAACGATGCAGCGGATCGCCGAACTTGTCGAGCGACAGCGGCTGAACGTGGAACTGGATGTTGGCGCGGGCGCGCGTCGCATCGGAGCGCGTGAAGATGCCGAGCTGCGACGGCGCCATGGTCAGCGGCCCGCGGCGGCGGAAGGCGTAGTCGAGCCCCATCAGGCCGCGGCGGAACAGATTGTAATAGGTCTCGTTCAGTGTGCGCACGCCCTCGACCTTGTAGATCGCGCGTTGCTGGAGATGGTCCTGGAGGTTGCGGCCCACACCGGGCTTGTCCATGACAATGTCGATGCCGAGCGGCGACAGCCAATCGGCGGGGCCGATGCCGGAGCGATGCAGCACCTGCACCGAGCCGATCGCGCCTGCCGAGAGGATCACCTCGCGCTTCGCCCGCGCCTCGACGATCTCGCCGTTCTGGATGAAGCGCACGCCGACGGCGCGGCCCTGCTCGATGATGAGACCGTCGACCAGCACGTGCTTCTCGAGCCGCAGGTTGGGGCGATTCAGCGCCGGCTTGAGGAAGCCCCGCGCCGACGACCAGCGCCGGCCACGCTTCTGGTTGACGTGGAAATAGCTCGTGCCTTCGTTGTCGCCGGTGTTGAAATCCGGGATGCGCTTGATGCCCATCTCCTCGGCGGCGTCGCCGACCGCATCGAGAACAGCCCATGACAGCCGCGGTGCCTCGATGCGCCAGCCGCCGCCGGCGCCGTGATGCTCGCTGGCGCCGAGGAAGTGGTCCTCGAGGCGCTTGAACAGCGGCAGCACATCATCATAGCCCCAGCCGGTCATACCGAGTTGGCGCCAGTGATCGTAATCGGCGGCCTGTCCGCGCATCGAGATCATGGCGTTGATTGCCGAGCAGCCGCCGATCACCTTGCCGCGGGGATAGGCCAGCGCGCGGCCGTTCAGACCCGGCTCGGCCTCGGTCTTGAACATCCAGTCCGAGCGCGGATTACCGATCGCGAAGAGGTAGCCGACGGGAATGTGGAACCAGATCCAATTGTCGTCGCCTCCGGCTTCTAGGATGAGAACGCGGTTGTTGCGATCGGCCGACAGCCGGTTCGCGACGATGCAGCCCGCCGTACCGGCCCCGACGACAATGTAGTCAAACTCACCTTCAAGCCGCCTTGGCATTCTGCTTCCACCCGGATGGTCACTTAACGTTCCGTCCTAATAGGCAGACCCGCCGGACCGGGACAAGCCCGGCCATGCCTGTTCGTCAGGGCCAGACCCCAATCCCAGGGAGTTGGGTGGACTGACGCTTGCATGGTAGACAGTTCTGTATTCCCAACAAGGCTTGAGACCCTCCATGCCCATCGTGAACCGTGTCGCCGACCTCCAACCCGATATTCAGGCCTGGCGCCGGGACATCCATGAGCATCCCGAGCTGCTGTATGACGTCCACCGCACTGCAGCATTCGTCGCGGACCGCTTGCGAGAGTTCGGCTGCGACGAGGTCGTGACCGGCCTCGGCCAAACCGGCGTAGTCGGTGTGATCAAGGGCAACAAGCCGGCCGGCGAGGGGCTCAAGGTGATCGGCATGCGTGCCGACATGGACGCGCTGCCGGTTGAGGAGCAGACCAATCTGCCTTACGCCTCCAAGACCCCCGGCAAGATGCACGCCTGCGGCCATGACGGCCACACCGCGATGCTGCTGGGGGCCGCCCGCTATCTCGCCGAGACCCGCAATTTTGCCGGCGATGCCGTGGTGATCTTCCAGCCGGCCGAGGAGGGGGGCGCCGGCGGCGCGGCCATGGTCAACGACGGCCTGATGGAGCGGTTCGGCATCGAGCAGGTCTACGGCATGCACAACGGTCCGGGCATCCCGATCGGCTCGTTTGCGATCCGGCCGGGTCCGATCATGGCGGCGACCGACGAGGTCGACATCATGATCGAGGGCGTCGGCGGCCACGCCGCGCGTCCGCACAAATGCGTCGATTCCGTGCTGGTCGGTGCGCAGGTGATCACGGCGCTGCAGTCGATCGTCGCGCGCAGCGTCGACCCCCTTGAATCGGCGGTGATCTCGATCTGCGAATTCCACGCCGGCAACGCCCGCAACGTCATTCCGCAGACCGCGACGCTGAGAGGCACCGTCCGCACGCTGTCGCCGGAGGTGCGCAAGTTGGTCGAGAAGCGCGTGCATGAAGTCGTGGCCGGCGTCGCACAGATCACCGGCGCCAAGATCGACCTGCACTACAAGCGCAATTATCCCGTCGTGAACAATCATGCGGCGGAGACCGAGGTGGCGCGGCGCATTGCCACGCAGGTTGCGGGCGAGGCCAATGTGCACGAGATGGCGCCGCTGATGGGCGGCGAGGATTTCGCCTACATGCTGGAGGCGCGACCCGGCGCCTTCATCTTCTGCGGCAATGGCGACAGCGCCGGCTTGCATCACCCCGCCTACAATTTCAACGACGAGGCGATCGTCTACGGCACGTCCTACTGGGTGAAGCTGGTCGAGGAGCAGCTGGCTGCGTCTTAAGGCCCGCGTCGTCATTCCGGGATGGTCCGCAGGACCAGACCCGGAATCTCGAGCTTCTCCGGTGCGCAATTGCGCACCGGAGTTCGGCTCTTCGAGCCGCCCCGGAATGACAAGCTGAATGCAAATGGCCGGGCGCAAGCCCGGCCATACGCTTTAGAGTTATCGGTCTGCTCAGAACATCCGCGAGAAGATCACATAGAGCGTGGCCGAGAGCATGATCGCGCAGGGCAGCGTCAGCACCCAGGCCATCAGCAGGTTGCGGATGGTCGACCATTGCAGGCCCGAACCGTTCGCGGCCATGGTGCCGGCGACGCCCGACGACAGCACATGCGTGGTGGAGACCGGCAGGCCGAACACGTCGGCGGCGCCGATCGTGGCGGCGGCAACGAGCTCGGCCGAGGCGCCTTGCGCATAGGTGAGATGGGATTTGCCGATCTTCTCACCGACCGTGATCACGATGCGCTTCCAGCCGATCATGGTGCCGAGGCCGAGCGCGATGGCGACTGCGATCTTCACCCAGTTCGGGATGAACTTCGTGGCGGCATCGAGCGAGCCCTTGTAGGCGTTCAGGGTCGCGATCTCCTCCTTGTTGAGATCGTTCTCCTTGTCCTTCATCAGGAACCGGATCGCTTCCGAGGTCATGTACATGTCGTTGCGGGTGTTGCCGACGGCTTCCGCCGGCACCTTGCTCAGTGTGCCGTATTTGGCGACCTGATCGCCGACGTCCTTCACCAGCACGGCGAGCGAGGGATAGGTGCCCTCGTTGATGTGGCGCAGCGTGATGTACTGCGTCACTGCGGGACGGGGATCGCCGATGATGCTGTGGCCGGCGCCTTTCGCCGAGATCACCTTGGATGCGGCCTCGGAAGTTTTCTGGAACTGGGCGACCTGGGATTCCGGCAGCGCGCGGTTGAGCGCATAGGCCGTCGGCACGGTGCCGATCAGGATCAGCATGATCAGGCCCATGCCCTTCTGGCCGTCGTTCGAGCCGTGCGCGAAGCTGACGCCGGTGCAGGTTGCGATCAGCAGGCCGCGGATCCAGAGCGGCGGCGCCTTGTTGCCTTCGGGCGCGGAATAGAGCGCCGGGTTACGCACGATGAATTTGAGCAGCAGCAACAGCGTGGCGGCGCAGATGAAGCCGAACAGGGGCGACAGCAGCAGCGCGTAGCCGATTTCGGTCGCCTTGGTCCAGTCCACGCCCGAGGTGCCGTCGCGGCCGCGCATGACGGCGTTTGCGACGCCGACGCCAATGATCGAGCCGATCAGCGTGTGCGAGGAGGAGGCGGGCAGGCCGAAGAACCAGGTGCCGAGATTCCACAGGATCGCGGCGATCAGCAGCGCGAACACCATCGCGAAGCCGGCGCTGGAGCCGACCTGGAGGATCAGCTCGACCGGGAGCAGCGAGACGATACCGAAGGCGACCGCGCCGGAGGACAGCAGCACGCCGAGGAAGTTGAAGAAGCCCGACCACATCACCGCGACTTCAGCCGGCAGCGAATGGGTGTAGATCACGGTCGCCACCGCATTGGCGGTATCGTGGAAGCCGTTGACGAACTCGAAGCTGAGCGCGATCAGCAGCGCAATGAACAGGAGGATGTAGGGCAGATAGGTCGTCACCCGCGTGCCGGTGGCGCTAACGTCGACATAGATGCTGTAGGCGACGAACAGCAGTCCCGCGGCGAGGATGCCGAAGAACAGGATCATCGTCAGCGGATTGAAGCCCTTGTCGAGATTGGGTCGCGAGGCCGGCTGGACGGGCGCGGGATCTGCTACCGCGCGATCGAATGCAACATCGGTCATGTCTGGACGCCCCTTAACTTTCGGTTGAGGGGATTGTCCGCGATGGATTTGAAGGCTGGATGACAACCGAAGCGTGAAAGCCGTTTTCCTGCCGGTACTCAGGCAGCCCGTGCGGCTTTCTTCTGCAAGCCGGCAGCGATCTTCAAATCCTCGACAAAGCGCTGATACTCCAGCACCTTGGATTCCGGATCGGGCAGCCGCAGCAGATAGGACGGATGCACCGTCACGAGCGCTTTGCGTCCGTCGGGAAGATCTATGAGCCGGCCGCGGTTCTTGCCGATCGGGGTGATCTTGCCGAACACGCTTTGCGCGGCGGTGGCGCCCATCGCCACGATGAGATCCGGCTGGATTGCCGAAACTTCCCGCTCATACCATTGCCGGCACGCCCGGATCTCAGGTGTGTTCGGCTTCTGGTGCAGGCGGATTTTTCCACGCGGCACGAATTTGAAGTGCTTCACGGCATTGGTGACATAGACCTTCTTGCGGTCGACGCCGGCCTCCTCCAGTGCGCGGTCGAGCATCTGGCCGGCCGGACCGACGAAGGGATGACCGGCGAGGTCTTCCTTGTCGCCGGGCTGCTCGCCGACCAGCATGACGTTGGCATTCTTCGGGCCTTCGCCGAACACGGTCTGGGTCGCGTCCTTGTAGAGGTGGCAGGCGCGGCATTGCGCGGCCTCCTCGCGGAGTGTTTCGAGATCGTCGGCAGCTGGCTTGCGTTTCATCGGAGCCTCCGGCCGCTTCTGAGGCTTGCGCGGATCGGTTGCGGCATTGGCGATCATGGCACCGGTCATGCGTTCGGCGTCCTCGATCAAGGGCTTAATGATCGAAGCCTCGGGCAGGTTCCTCCAATATTTCTTCGGCATCTCGGCCTGCATCGCCTTCACTTTTAGCCGGGCCGGATTGAAGATGCTGGCGTAATAGCGCCGCCAGGTTTCCTCCAGCCGGTCTTCGCCCGGTGCCTCACTCTTGCTGACACCCGGCGTGAACGAGAGCGCGTGGCCGTCCCAATGCGCGCACAGATCGGGCGTCAGGATCGACCAGGGCATGTCGGCAAAGCGCTTGGCGAAGAACGGCGCCGCGAGCTCGACGATGTGATGCTCCGGCTCGAACCATGCGACGTAATGCGCCTGGCGTTCCCGGCCGATCTCGCGGAAGCGGACGAAGGCGTGCATCTTGTGCTCGTCGCGATAGACCGCTCTTGCCATGGCCGTGATCTGCGCGACATCAGGGTCGGTTGCGACTTCGATGAGGTCGTGGTTGTCCTTCAGCCGGAACAGCAGGCGATAAAGGATGGCAAAGCGTTGGGGATCGCGGTGCAGGATTGCGGCCTTGGCGAGCTCGACGAATTTTGCTGATACGTTGAAGCTGCCGTCGTTCACCTCGAGGATCGGAGACGGCGCGGGTGGCGCGAATAAGTCTGCTTCGCCGCCTCGCACGGCCCAGGTGATATCGCGCGGCTCCACATGATGTAGTACGAGCGTACGCGCGGCTTTGCGCCAGCCGTCGAAATCGGTTTCGGTGTCGAGGGTGATGTACTGCATCAGAAGCCAAATCCCAGTTGCGTTGTTTTCGGCTTGAAACGTTCGATCAGCCCGGCAGCATCGAGAAGATGCGGTGAGGGGCGGTGATCGCTGAGGACGATGAACGGCAGCGCCTTGTTGCGCGGCACGTGCAGCCGCGCAAGATCGGCGAGGCGGATCGTGGTGGTGCGCCGCGTTGCGATGATGCGTTCGACCGCCTTGGTGCCGAAGCCTGGCACGCGCAGCAGCTCCTCGCGGCTGGCGCGGTTGACGTCGAGGGGGAAGCGGTCGCGATGGCGCAGCGCCCAGGCGAGCTTGGGATCGATGTCGAGCGGCAGCATCGCGCTGTCTTCGACGATCTCGCCGACGTCGAAGCCGTAGAACCGCATCAGCCAGTCGGCCTGGTAGAGCCGGTGCTCGCGCAGCAAGGGCGGCGCGCGAAGGGGCAGGGCGCGGCTCGCATCGGGGATCGGGCTGAAGGCGGAGTAGTAGACGCGCCGCAGCCGGTAGGCGCCGTAGAGATTGGCACTGGTGTGAAGAATGGTGTGATCGGAGGCGCTATCTGCGCCGACGATCATCTGCGTGCTCTGGCCGGCCGGCGCGAAGCGCTGCGGCTTTGCCTTCGTTTTTGTGCTGCGGCTGTCCTCGGCCTCGTCGAGCTTCAGCCGCAGCCGGCCCATGGTGCGGCGGATCGCGCGGACGTCCTTCTCCGGCGCGAATTGCTGCAGGCTCGTTTCCTCAGGCATCTCGATGTTGATGGAGAGGCGATCGGCATATTTGCCGGCCTCCGCGATCAGCGCGTCGTCGGCTTCGGGAATGGTCTTCAGGTGAATGTAGCCGCGGAAGTGATGCTCCTCGCGCAGTTTTCGCGCGACACTCACCACTTGCTCCATCGTGTAGTCGGGGCTGCGGATGATGCCGGAGGAGAGAAACAGGCCCTCGATGTAATTGCGCCGGTAGAAGTCGAGCGTGAGCTTGACCACCTCCTCGATGGTGAAGCGGGCGCGCGGCACGTTGGAGGAGGCGCGGTTGACGCAATAGAGACAATCGTAATTGCAGGCGTTGGTCAGCAGCACCTTGAGCAACGAGATGCAGCGTCCGTCCGGCGCATAGGAATGGCAGATGCCCATGCTTGGCGCGGTCGAGCCCATGCCCTTGCCGTCGCTGGAATCCCGCTTCTCCGTGCCGCTGGAGGCGCAGGACGCGTCGTATTTGGCGGCATCCGCCAGAATCGCCAGCTTGCGTTGTACGTCCATCCTGGAATCCCTTTGATTCGGCTTATGAATCCCTGAGCGCGCAATTCGATTGACTCTCTGGCCGCCGTTAGCTTTATATTAGAACATATCATGAACAAATGAGCCAGCCGTTGGTTCTTCTTTTGAGGACCACGGCATCAATCTCTGAAGGAGCGGCGAGCATGAGCGGCGCACGTGGAAGCGCGCTTGCGATCTTGCGCGGCCAGATCGAGCGCATCGAGACCGCGGAGGTCGCGCATCAGCATGAGCGCGTCGCGCTCGGCCATAGCGAGGCCGACGCTGCGCTGAAGGGCGGGCTCGCGTGCGCGGCAATCCACGAGGTGTTTTGTGAGGGGCGCCAGGGCGCGGCCGCCACCGGCTTCGTCATGGGGCTTGCTGGGCGCGTCTGCGCACGTCGGCCGCTGTTGTGGGTGCGGCAGGATTTTTCGGAAATCGAAACCGGCGCGCTGTCGATGAGCGGCCTCGCCGAGCTCGGGCTCGACCCGCGCCGCGTGGTGATGGTGCGCGCTGCCGATGTCGAGAGCGCGCTGCGCACTTCGGCCGATGCGCTTGCCTGCGATGCGCTAGGGGCCGTCGTGCTCGAGCTCTGGGGCGAGATCAGGCAGTTCGATCTCGTGGCGAGCCGCAAGCTGACGCTGGCTGCGCAAGGCTCGGGCGTTACCGGCCTCTTGTTGCGCATGGCCGCGCAGCCGCTGCCTTCGACCGCGGAGACGCGATGGATGCTGCGCGCGGCGCATTCGCCGCCGGGTGCAGCCTGGAGTGTCTGGGGCGCGCCGCGCTTCGATGCCGAGCTCTTGCGCAATCGTCATGGCCCCTGCGGCCGGTGGATCATGGAATGGAATTGTGATGAGTGCCAGTTCAGTGAACCGTCGACGTATTCTCAGCCTGTGGCTGCCGCGCCTGCCCATCGACCGGATCCAGCGGTTTCTTGGCAGCGCCGGACTGCATAAGGCCAAAGCGTTTAGCGAAGTGGGTACCGGTTCGCGTGAAGAAAACGCGTCAAAACAAAAAGACGAGCCAAGCGTCGTCGTCATCAAGGACAACAACGCGCTGGTGATCCATGCGCTGGACGATGCGGCGTCTCGTCTGGGTCTGCATATCGGCCAGCCGCTCGCGAATGCGCGGGCGATGTGTCCGGATCTGAAAGTGTTCGATGCCGATACCGTCGCTGATGCGAAGACGCTCAGCGATATCGCCGACTGGTGCGACCGCTTCACGCCGCTGGTAGCACTCGATGCGCCGCACGGGCTGTTCCTCGATATCACCGGCTGTGCGCATCTGTTCGGCGGCGAAGTGGCGCTGCTGAAGACGCTGGTCCGCGCGCTCGACCGGCAAGGCTTTGCCGTCAGTGCAGCGATTGCCGGCACCTCGGTCTGCGCGCGCACGCTGACGCGGCAGGTATCCGGCACCATCGTTGCAGATGGCGGAGAGGCAGAGGCGATCAGCGGGCTGCCGGTGTCCGCGCTCGGCGCGGACGAGGCCATCACCACCGGCCTGCGCCGCGCCGGCCTGAAGACCATCGGCGATGTCGCTTCGCGTACGCCGAACGAGATCACGGCGCGGTTCGGTGCGCGGTTCTCCACGCTACTCGCGCATGCGCTCGGGCAGGGCGATGCGCCGATCAATCCACGCAAACCGCTGCCCGATTACATCGTCGAGAAGCGCTTTGCCGAGCCGATCGCGACCGACACGATGATTGCGATGACGCTGTCGCGGCTTGCCGACACGTTGATTGTGTCCATGGAGAAGCAGGGCAAGGGCGCGCGGCGGCTGGAGGCCACCTTCTTCCGCACCGACGGCGTGGTGCGCGCGATCACCGTCGAGACCGGACGTCCGGTGACGCGAAGCGCCGTGATCGACCGCCTGTTCCGCGAGCGCCTCGATGCGCTCGCCGATCCCCTCGATCCCGGTTTCGGCTTCGACATGGTGCGGCTGTCGGCGAGCCGCACCGAGATCGTGGTGCAGGAGCAGCGCGATCTCGACGCTCATGTTCACGACAATGACGAGCTTGCTGCGCTGATCGACCGCATCGCCGCGCGCATCGGCGGCAAGCGTGTCGTCGTGCACCTGCCGCAGGACACCCATATCCCCGAAAGCGCGGTGCTGGTTGCATCGGCGCAGCATCATCTCACTTCTGCCATGCAAGCCGAATGGCCGGCGCGCACCGAGAGCGAGCCGCCGCTGCGTCCCTTAAGGCTGTTCGACAAGCCGGAGCCGATCAAGGTGCCGTTCGCGACCGTGCCTGATGGTCCGCCACACCAATTCACCTGGCGGCGTGCGCTGCATGCGGTGGTGCGGGTGGAGGGACCCGAGCGCGTCGCGATGGAATGGTGGCGGCAGGACGGCAAGCAGCTGACGCGGGATTATTTCCGCATCGAGGATGCCGAGGGCCTGCGTTTCTGGATCTTTCGCGATGGTCTTTACGAGGGAGAAGTGTTCGACGGCGACGGCAAGCCCGCTTCTCCCGGCTGGTATGTGCATGGTCTCTTCGCATGAATACGCTTAGCTATGCCGAGATCGGCATCACCACCAATTTCTCCTTCCTGCGCGGCGCCTCGGATCCGCGCGCCTATGTGCATCAAGCCAGCGCTTTGGGAATTCCGGTGATCGGCATCGCCGATCACAATACACTCGCCGGCGTGGTGCGGGCCTACAAGGAACTCGACAATGACGAAGTGCTGCACAAGCCGAAACTGCTGATCGGCGCGCGCATCGTCTTCATCGACGGTACGCCCGACATTCTTGTTTATCCGCGCGACCGCGCCGCCTATGGCCGGCTGTGCCAGCTTCTCACCCGGGGCAAGCGCGGCGACGACATCACGCGGATCGAGAAGGGCGAGTGCCATCTCACCTTCGCCGATCTCCTTGAATTTTCGGAAGGCCAGCTCCTGGCCCTGACGCTGCCGCATCGCTTCGAGTCGGCGCAGGCGCTGGATGTTCTCGCAAAGCTCAAGGACAGTCGCGCCGAGGGCGTGTGGCTGGCGGCGAGCCTGCTCTATCGCGGCGACGACCGGCGGCGCCTGGCGCGGCTCGACGATCTCGCCGCAAAAGCAAAGGTGCCGCTGCTCGCGACCAACGAGGTGCTCTATCACGATCCCGGCCGCCGGCCGCTTCAGGACGTGCTGACCTGCATCCGAGAGAAGACCACGATCGAGGCGGTCGGGCGGAAGCTCGAGGCCAATGCCGAGCGATTCCTGAAAACGCCACGCGAGATGGCGCGGCTGTTCCGCGATTTCCCCGACGCCATCGCGGAGACCATGCGCTTTGCGGACAGGATCGACTTCTCGCTCGACCAGCTCAAATATCAATACCCGGACGAACCGGTGCCGCCGGGAAAGACCGCGCAGGGGCATCTGGAGGATTTGACCTGGGCGGGCGTCGACAAATATTTTGGCGGTATCGACAACATCGACGACAAGCTGCGCGCCACCTTGAAGAAAGAACTCGCGCTGATCGCCGAGCTGAAATACGCGCATTACTTCCTCACCGTGCACGACATCGTGCATTACGTGCGCAGCCAGAACATTTTGTGCCAGGGGCGGGGCTCGGCGGCGAATTCTGCCGTCTGCTACGTGCTCGGCATCACCTCGGTCGACCCGACCAAGGTCGATCTTCTGTTCGAGCGCTTCATCTCCAAGGAGCGGCTGGAGCCGCCCGACATCGACGTCGATTTCGAGCATTCGCGGCGCGAGGAGGTGATGCAATATGTCTACCGCCGCTATGGCCGTCACCGCGCCGCGATCATCGCCACCGTCATCCATTACCGCCCGCGCAGTGCCATCCGCGACGTCGGCAAGGCGCTCGGCCTGACCGAGGACGTCACCGCCGCGCTCGCCGACACCGTCTGGGGCAGCTGGGGCAAGGGTCTCAACGACATGCAGGTCAGGCAGGCCGGGCTCGATCCCAGCAATCCCATGATCAACCTTGCGGTCGAGCTTGCGACCGAGCTGATCGAATTTCCGCGCCATCTCTCCCAGCATGTCGGCGGCTACGTGCTCACCCAGGACCGGCTCGACACCTATGTGCCGATCGGCAACGCCGCGATGGACGACCGCACCTTCATCGAATGGGACAAGGACGACGTCGATGCGCTCAGCATGATGAAGGTCGATGTCCTCGCACTGGGCATGCTGACCTGCATCCGCAAGTGTTTTGATCTGATCGATCAGCATAAGGGCGAGCGTCTTGTGCTGGCGAGTGTCCCGCAAGACGATCCCAGGGTTTACGACATGCTGTGCCGCGGGGAATCGCTCGGCGTGTTCCAGGTCGAGAGCCGCGCGCAGATGAACATGCTGCCGCGCCTGAGGCCGCGGACCTTCTACGATCTCGTCATCGAAGTCGCGATCGTGCGCCCCGGGCCGATCCAGGGCGACATGGTGCATCCTTACTTAAGGCGGCGAAACGGACTTGAGCAGGTGAGCTACCCGTCGCCGTCACCGGATCACGGCGACAAGGACGAACTCTATAAGGTGCTGCACAAGACGCTCGGCGTCCCGCTGTTCCAGGAGCAGGCGATGCGCATTGCGATCGAGGCCGCACATTTTACGTCCGAGGAAGCCAACGGCCTGCGCCGCTCGATGGCGACCTTCCGCAATGTCGGCACCATCGGCCAATACGAGGAGAAGCTGATCGGCAACATGATCCGGCGTGGCTACGATCCTCAATTCGCCAGAAGCTGCTTTGATCAGATCAAGGGTTTCGGCTCCTACGGTTTTCCCGAGAGCCATGCGGCGAGTTTCGCGCAGCTCGTCTACATCTCGTCATGGCTGAAATATCATCATCCCGATGCTTTCTGCTGCGGTCTATTGAACTCGCAGCCGATGGGATTTTATGCGCCGGCGCAGATCGTCGGCGATGCCCTCAAGAACGGCGTCGACGTCCGCGACATCGACGTGTCCTATAGTTTCGCGCAGAGCACGCTGGAGCAGGGAAGCGGAAAATATTGCGCCGTACGCCTCGG
The DNA here is from genome assembly GCF_045571415.1 of Bradyrhizobium sp. LMG 9283. Classification (NCBI taxonomy): domain Bacteria; kingdom Pseudomonadati; phylum Pseudomonadota; class Alphaproteobacteria; order Hyphomicrobiales; family Nitrobacteraceae; genus Bradyrhizobium; species Bradyrhizobium sp. LMG 9283. The sequence continues at coordinate 5,978,733 of NZ_CP120691.1, read as the reverse complement.
CTTCCGCCAGATCGACGGTTTCCACTGGCTTGATCCTGATGAGGAGTTCCTGAAAAAGGAGCAGGCAAAGCGGCAAAGCAAGGAATATGTCTCCCAGAAAGATTGGGCCGACCTTATCATTGCCGCTCGCAACCGCCGTCCCTTCACCTCGCTGGAAGATTTCGCCCGCGACACCGGCCTGCCCAAGCGCGCGCTGATCCTGCTGGCGGATGCCGACGCTTTCCGCTCGCTCGGGCTCGACCGCCGCGAGGCGCTATGGCAGGTGCGGCGGCTGCCCGACGACGTGCCGCTGCCGCTGTTCGAGGCGGCGACCGCGCGCGAGCAGCCGGACGAAGGCGCAAGACCGCTGCCGGCGATGCCGCGCGCCGAGCAGGTGGTCGCGGACTACCAGACCATCCGTCTGTCGCTGAAGGGCCATCCGATGGAGTTCCTCCGCGAAATGTTTACGCGTGAGCGCGTCGTCGCCTGCAAGGACATCAGCCATGAGAACGAGCGGCGCCGCGTCCGCTGCGCCGGCGTGGTCCTGGTGCGGCAGCGGCCGGGCAGCGCCAGCGGCGTCGTGTTCATGACGCTGGAGGACGAAACCGGCATCGCCAATGTCGTGGTGTGGCCCAAGATCATGGAGCAGTATCGCAAGGAGGTGATGGGCGCGCGCCTCATCCTGGTCGAGGGCTACATCCAGAGCAGCCCCGAAAAGGTGACGCATCTCATCGCCCAGCGCATGGTCGACCGTTCGCACGATCTGGTCGGATTGGCCAATGATGCGCTTAGCCGCAAGCATCCGGTACCGGCAGGCGCCACTGTGGTCGAACCGCTCAACGAAGACCCTCGCGCGCTCGCAGACATGCCGGCGCAAAAAGTCCGCCACCCCCGCAACGTCCGCATCCTGCCGCCGTCGCGGGATTTTCATTGAGCGTTGTAACGCGGGCTACCCACCACGCCGTCATTGCGAGCGCAGCGAAGCAATCCAGCGTCTTTCCGCGGCGGTAGTCTGGATTGCTTTCGCTGCGCTCGCAATGACGAGTTTGTTGACGCGATCGCGCACTACGCCCACAGTCGTCATGCCCGGGCTTGACCCGGGCATCCACGTCTTTCAATGACCGCGGTGCCGCGTGGATCGCCGGGTCAAGCCCGGCGATGACCGCCGAGACAGTCTCGCAAAGCAGGCTTCTTCTAGAAATTCACCCGGTTCGAGATCGCGCCATCCACGACGAGATTGGATCCTGTCGTGAACCCCGACACCGGGCTTGCCAGAAACACCGCCGCGCTGGCGATTTCCTGGGACGTTGCCATGCGGCCGGTCGGATTGCGGCTCATCGCATCCTTGTAACGCTCGGGCATGTTCTTCTCGATCATCTCCCAGACGCCGCCCTCGAAATAGACGGTGCCGGGCGAAACGACATTCACGCGGATTTTCTTCTTCGCGTATTGCCGCGCCAGTCCCTTGGCCATGTGGATCAGCGCGGCCTTGATCGGGCCGTAGGAGCTCGCGGTGTCCGCCTGCGCCGCGGAGATCGACGAGATGATCACGAAGGCCGCATCGCCGCTGCTGGCGCCGCTTGTCTCGAGAAACGGCCGCGCCGCGTCGAAGGCGTGCACGGCGCCGAGAACGTCGAGCCGGAAATTCTGCTCCCACGACGCGGGATCGTGCCCTTGCGCCATTGCGCCGGCATTGGAGAACAGCATGTCGATGCCGCCGAGCTCCTTTGCTGCAGTCTCGATCCAGGATTTCAGCGCCGTGCCGTCGGTGACGTCGACCGGGCCGCCGGTGGCGTTGATGCCGCTCGCCTTCAACTCAGTGACGGTGGCCGCAACCTGATCCGCGTTGCGCGCGCAGACCGCGACATTGGCGCCTTCACCGGCCAGCGTCGCCGCGATCGCCCGCCCGATGCCGCGCGTGCCGCCGAGCACGATGGCGTTCTTGCCTTTGAGACCGAGATCCATTGTTGGACTCCTTCTTTGTTTCTTGGTCGCGGGAAGTGTAGCTGCTTGAAGGGACACGCAGAAGCCTCCAAATCGTCATTGCGAGGAGCTCTTGCGACGAAGCAATCCAGACTGGATGCCGCGGAACGATTCTGGATTGCTTCGCTTCGCTCGCAATGACGTGGCTCGCAATGACGTGGAAAGAGATGCGCTCGCCTCACTCGGGCGCCGCCCCCACTGGCGGGCCGCCGGGCGGGCGATGCAGGAAGGTCAGCGAGACGTAGGCGCCGACCCAGGAGCCGATCGCGGCGAAGGCGACATAGAATGCATTCTCGGTGTAGCTGATCACCGCGTAGGATGAGAGCAGGTACCAGATCGCGCTCCAGGTCGCGGCCGGCACGCGCTTGCGCGCGACTACGGCCGAGGTGAACATCACATAGACCGCGTCGGTGGCCGCCGTTGCGACGAACACAGCGCCTGCGGTGAGGGGATCGATGGCGACCATTGCAATCCTTTCTGTGATCGTGGGATGGTCGCGAAAACTACAGCATGATCCGGAAAAGTGCGCAGCGGTTTTCCGACAAGGTCATGCTCAAACATGAAGGGGAGAGAAGCGGCCATGCAAAGCCCCGCCGATATTCTTCGCAGTATCTGGACCTCCGCCGACGGCGATGCGGCCGCGCTCGATCGCGTGCGGCTGACCGGCACCGAGCCGCAGATCCCATCCTCGTTTCGTGTCGCCGTCGCCGGCCAGACGACGATAGCCGCTGCCGGCCTCGCCGCCGCCGAAATCTGGCGACTGCGCTGCGGTGAGACTCAGGATGTTCATGTCGACATGCGCCACGCCGTCGCCGAATGCCGCTCCGAGCGCTATCTGCGCGTCGACGACAAGCCGCCCCCGCCGGCCTGGGACGCGATCGCCGGCGTCTACAGGACCGGCGATGGACGCTTCGTCCGCTGCCACACCAATTTCCCGCATCATCGCGACGCCGTCTGCAAGGTGCTCGGCTGCGAGCCTGAGCGCGAGAAGGTGCAGGCGGCGCTGATGCAATGGACGGGGGAGGACTTCGAAACTGCGGCTTACGCCGCAGGCGGCGTCGTGGCATTGATGCGGTCCTACGACGAATGGTCGGCGCTGCCGCAGGCGCGTGCGCTTGCGCAATTGCCGCTGGTCTCGATCGAGAGGATCGGCGAGGCCCGGCCAAAGCCGTGGCCAAAGGGCGATCGTCCGCTCTCGGGTCTTCGTGTGCTCGATCTCTCCCGCGTCATTGCGGGCCCCGTCGCCGGCCGCACGCTTGCTGCGCACGGCGCGGACGTGCTGCTGGTGTCAGGGCCGCAGCTGCCCGCCATTCCCTGGCTCACCATCGATACCGGTCGCGGCAAGCTCACCACCTTCATCGAGTTGAAGAGCGAAGCCGGGCGGGCGCAGCTGCGCGAGCTGTTGAAAGACGCCGACATTTTCTCGCAAGGCTATCGCCCGCGCGCGCTCGCCGCTCTCGGCTTCGCGCCGGAGGACGCAGCGCAAATCAATCCCGGCATCGTCTATGTCACGCTGTCCGCCTATGGCCATACCGGCCCCTGGGCCGAGCGGCGCGGCTTCGACTCGCTGGTGCAGACCACGACCGGCTTCAACCATGCCGAAGGCCAAGCCGCCGGCATCGATGCTCCCAAGGAATTGCCGGCACAGATCCTCGATCACGCCACCGGTTATCTGATGGCGTTCGGCGCGATGATGGCCAAAGCACGCCAGGCGCGCGAAGGCGGCAGCTGGCAAGTGCGCGTGTCGCTGGCGCAGACCGGGCGCTGGCTGTGGAATCTCGGCCGGCTCGACGGTGGACTGAACACCCCGGATCTTACGGGCGAGGCCGTACATGCTGCGTTCATCGAGAGCATGCCATCTGGCTTCGGCACCTTGAAGGCGGTACAGCATTCGGCACTGCTGTCGAAGACACCGGCGCAATGGAGCCGACCCGCAATGCCTCTCGGCAGTCATCCCGCACAGTGGCCGGAGCGAAGCTGACGTGAAGCTGACGCGTCGCAAAATTTTAACGCAAACGGAAAGGTGCGAAGCGTTTTTTAGGTTGTTTGAACTCCCAATTCGGCACTATTAGCGCGATCGACAAGGCAGGCGTCTGCCGAGATCGCCGCAGACACGACCGGGCTCCATGGCAGTTGAAAATACCAAGCGATTGCAGGTGTTTACAAAACAACGGATGATCGCATCCGTAGTTTTACTAGCTCTTGCCGGTGCCGGGGCCTTCGGCTTCCTCTATGCGGGGCCTAAGGAAAAGAAGCACTCCGAGATCTCCAGCCAGTCGCGCAGGAATGCGCAGACCTTCACGCCGACCCCGTCCGAATGGGCGACGCTGACGATCGAGCCGGTCAAGGCCAAGACCTTCCGGGCCGAATATGTCACCGAGGGCAAGGTCGCGGTCGACGAGGATCGCTCGACGCAGGTGTTTTCGCCCTATGCGGGCCGGGTCACCAAGCTGCTCGCCAAGCCCGGCGAGACCCTGACGCAAGGTCAACCGCTGTTCACAATAGAGGCCGCCGACACCGTGCAGGCCCAGAATGATTTCATCGCGGCGATGACCGCGCAGAACAAGGCGAAGTCGGCGATCGATCTCGCCGATATCCAGTTCAAGCGCGCCAAGGATCTCTATGAGGGGCATGCCATTCCGCTGAAGGACTACCAGCAGGCGGAAGCGACCCAGATCCAGGCGCAGAACGACATGCGCTCCGCGGTGACGGCTCTGGAGGCCGCACGCAACAAGCTGCGCATCCTCGGCTTCACCGACGAGACCATCAAGACGTTTCAGGACAAGGGCACGATCAATCGGGAGATCACGATTTACTCGCCGATCTCCGGCACGGTCGTGCAGCGCAAGATCGGCCCCGGCCAATATGTCAGCGCCGGCGCCAGCGATCCGGTCTTCGTGGTCGGCGACCTCTCCACGGTCTGGCTCACCGCCTTCGTGCGCGAGAGCGATGCGGCCGCGGTGTGCATCGGACAGGACATCACCGTCAATGTGATGGCCCTGCCGGGCCGTCCGTTCACCGCCAAGATCAACTACGTTGCCGCCGCGATCGACCCCACCACCCGTCGCCTACTGGTCCGCGCCACCATCGACAACAAGGACGGCCTGCTTAAGCCGGAGATGTTTGCCAACGTCACGATCTATTCCGCCGGCGATCGCGCCGCGCCGGCGGTGCCAAAGCAGGCCCTGATCTACGAAGCCGACAAGGTCCGTGTCTGGGTCGCGCGCGAGGACAAGTCGGTCGAGCTGCGCCAGATCAAGACCGGCCTCATCAATGGCAACCTCGTTGAGGTCACCAGCAATCTGAAGCCCGGTGAGCAGATTGTCGTCAAAGGCAGTCTGTTCATCGACCGCGCGGCGTCCGGCAGCTGATCGACATCCAAGAAAACTGAAGACAAGCTGAAGACCTGAATGGATCGCCTCGTCGCTCTTGCCGTCAACCGGCGCTTCCTGATGGTCGGCATGTTCGTGGCCGTGCTGATCGGCGGCCTGATCGCGTTCAACCAGCTCAACATCGAGGCCTATCCCGATCCGACCCCGCCGATGGTCGACATCGTGACGCAGAGCCCGGGCCTGTCGGCCGAGGAGATCGAGCGCTACATCACGATCCCGATCGAGACCCAGGTCGCGGGTCTGAAGAACCTCACGACCATCCGCACCATCTCGCTCTATGGGCTTTCTGACGTCAAACTCCAGTTCTCATTCGCCTACACCTATGACGAGGCGTTGCAGCAGGTGTTGAACCGGCTGGCGCAGCTCGCGCCGCTGCCGGGCAACGTGCAGCCGCAGATATCGCCGCTCAGCCCGATCGGCGAAATCTTCCGCTACCGCCTCGTGGGCCCGCCGAACTACAGCGTGCTCGACCTCAAGACCATCCAGGATTGGATTCTGCAGCGCCGCTTCCGCGCGGTGCCCGGCGTGATCGACGTCACCGGCTGGGGCGGCAAGAGCAAGACCTACGAGCTCGAGGTCGACAACAACAAGCTCGTGGCCAACGGCCTGACGTTGCCGCAGGTGCTCCAGGCAGTCAGCAATTCCAACGTCAATGTCGGCGGCAACACCGTCGATATCGGCCAGCAATCGGCGGTGGTGCGCGGTGTCGGCCTGATCCGTTCGATCGACGACCTTGCCAACACCATGATCGCCCAAACCAACGGCAATCCGGTGCTGGTCAAGGACGTCGCCACCGTCACGGTCGGACAGAAACCGCGTCTCGGCATCGCCGGCCTCGACGATGCCGACGACATCGTGCAGGGCATCGTCCTGATGCGCCGTGGCGAGCAGAGCACGCCAACCATCAAGCGTGTCGAGCAGCTCGTCCAGCAGATCAACAATTCGACCATCCTGCCACCGGGCGTGCGGATCGAGCGGATCTACGACCGCAAGGATTTGATCGACCTCACGACCCACACCGTGCTGCATAACATGGTGGTCGGCATCCTGCTGATCGTGCTGTTGCAGTGGATCTTCCTGGGTGACCTCCGCAGCGCGCTGATCGTCGGCGCCACCATTCCGTTTGCGCTGTTTTTCGCGGTGATCATCCTGGTGCTGCGCGGGGAATCGGCGAACCTGCTGTCAGTCGGCGCGATCGACTTCGGCCTGATTGTCGATGCCACCGTCATCATGGTGGAGGCGATCTTCCGCCGTCTGACGCAGACGACGCCGACGTCGGAATCAGAGCACATGTCGCCCGAGACGCTGTTCGGGATGAAGAGCCACGCCATTCTCAGCGCCGCCGCCGACGTGTCGCGCTCGATCTTCTTTGCCGCCGCGATCATCATCGCGGCCTTCCTGCCGCTGTTTACGCTGTCCGGCGTCGAGGGCAACATCTTCGGGCCGATGGCGCGTACCTACGCCTACGCGCTCGCCGGCGGCCTGCTTGCCACCTTTACCGTCACGCCCGCGCTGTCCGCCATCATCCTGCCCGCGCATGTCGAAGAGACCGAGACCAAGGTGATGCTGATCCTGCACCGGCTCTACATGCCGGTGCTGAACTGGGCCGTGGCCAACCGCAGTGTTGTGCTCGGCGGCGCGGTCGGCCTCGTGGTGATGACGGTCATCTTCGGCCGGCTGCTCGGCCTCGAATTCCTGCCGAAGCTGGAAGAGGGCAATCTCTGGATCCGCGCCACGCTGCCGCCGACCATCTCGCTCCAGGAAGGCAACAGCTACGTCAACGAGATGCGCAAGCTGATCCGCGCCCGGCCCGAGGTCGAATCCGTCGTGTCGCAACACGGCCGTCCCGACGACGGCACCGACGCCGCCGGTTTTTTCAACGCGGAGTTCTTCGCGCCGTTGAAGCCCGTGAGCCAATGGCCCGGCACGCGCGACAAGGAGGGGTTGACAGCGGAGCTGCTGAAGCAGCTCGACGATCGCTTCCCCGGCGTCGAGTTCAACTTCTCGCAATACCTCCAGGACAACGTCTCCGAAGCCGTCTCCGGCGTGAAGGGCGAGAACTCGATCAAGCTGTTCGGCAGCGACCTCCAGGCGCTCACCGACACCGCCAACAAGATCAAGTCGGTGCTGGCCACCGTGCAGGGCGTCACCGATCTTGCGGTGTTCACCTCGCTTGGGCAGCCGACCGTCCAGATCGACATCGACCGCGCCAAAGCCGCGCGCTACGGGCTTGCGCCGGGCGACATCAACGCCACCATCAAGGTCGCGATCGGCGGCGACACCGCCGGCGACCTTTATGAGCCCGGAAGCGACCGCCATTTCCCGATCATCGTTCGCCTCGCGTCAGAGTATCGCCGGAGTGCCGAGGCGATCCAGAATTTGCGGATCGGCGCGCCCGGGCCGAACGGCACCGTCACGCAGATTCCGTTGAGCGAGGTCGCCACCATCAGCCTCGTCTCCGGTGCGGCCTACATCTATCGCGAGCAGCAGGAGCGCTATCTGCCGATCAAGTTCTCGGTGCGCGAGCGCGATCTCGGCAGCGCCATCCGCGAGGCGCAGCAGAAGATCGCCGAGCAGGTGCAGCTGCCGCCGGGCTCGCACATGGAATGGGTCGGCGAGTTCGGCAATCTCCAGGACGCGATCCGGCGGCTGTCGATCGTGGTGCCGATCTCGCTGGCGCTGATCGGCGTGCTGCTCTGGTTCAATTTCGGCTCGATGGCTGACACCCTGCTCGCGATGAGCGTGATCCCGATGGCGATCTTCGGCGGCGTGCTGGGCCTGTTGATATCAGGCACGGCATTCAGCGTCTCTGCGGCGATCGGCTTCATCGCGCTGTTCGGGATCGCCGTGATGGACGGCATCATCATCCTGTCGCAGTTCAATCAGCTCATTGAGGAGGGCATGGACCGCATGAGCGCGGTGGTGCGCACCGGCGAGCTGCAGCTCCGGCCCGTGCTGATGACCTGCGTTGTCGCAGGCGTCGGCCTGCTGCCGGCGGCGCTGTCGGAAGGCATCGGCTCGCAAGTGCAGAAGCCGCTCGCGGTGGTCGTCGTCACCGGCATGATGCTGGCGCCGGTCGTGATCCTGGTGACCTTGCCGGTCCTGATCTCCTTCTTCTCCCGCCGCGCGCGCTGATCGTCAGAACCCGTAGAGCCGCGCCGGATTGTCGACCAGGATCTTCTTGCGCACCTCCGCATCCGGCGCCCACACCGGAAGCTGGTTGAGCAGGCGGCTGTCGTCGATCTGATAGAGCGGCGCGATGTCGGTGGGCTTGCGTCCCTCGACGCGGCTCGAATCCGGATGCGGCCAGTCGGTGCCCCAGACGATGCGGTCGGCATTCGCCGCGATCAGCGCGCGGGCATAGGGCACCATGTCCTGATAGTCGGGCGCGAGCTTCGACGAACGATAGGCGCCGGAGATCTTCACATAGGCCTTGCCGGATTTGACGAGCGCGACCAGGTCGGCAAATCCGGGTTGCTCCAACCCGAGCGAAGCCTCGAGGCCGCCGAAATGGTCGAACACGACGGGCACCGGCGCCGTCTCGACGAGGTCCTTGATCGCCGAGATCATGGCCAGCGTGGTGTAGAGTTGCACGTGCCAGCCGCGCGCCTTCATGCGCTCGACGGCGGCGGTGAAGCGTGGTCGGCCGACATTGGGATCATTGACGCCGCCGGTCGCCAGATTGAGGCGGATGCCGCGGAAGCCGTCTTGATGCATCGTATCGAGCGCGCTCTCCGGCGTCTTGTCGTCGATGACGGCGACGCCGCGCGCCGTCGCGCCGCGCGCCTTCATGCCGAACAGAGTGGAGGAATTGTCGGTGCCGTAGACGCTCGGCGTCACGATCACCACGCGCTCGATATGCAGCGCCTTGTGCAGCGCGGCCATTTCTTCTGGGCTCGCCGGCTCCGGCGTATAGACCCGCCCCGCGAAGAACGGAAACTTTTCGGGATCGCCATGGATGTGAGTGTGGCAGTCACAGGCATGCGCCGGGACGTCGAAATTGATCGGCGTCGCGGGCTGAGCCGCACGGGCGTGGGCTTTACTGGTCATGGTTACTCCGGCGGCAAGGGAGGCAAGCAGGACGCTGCGACGGCTGAGCATGGTTTCTCTCCCAGTTTATTTTTTTGAGGCGAGTGGGGAAAGAATATCACATCAGCCGCGCAACCGCTCCGTTTCGCTGCATAGCTGCTCGACAAGGTCTGCAAGCGGGCGTGAGCCGTCAACGCGCACGACCGGGCAGGGCAGGCCCGCAAGCCACGCTTCATGCTTGGCGAGACTGCGGCCTTCGCGATCACCGGCTTCGTAATGGGAGGCCCACTCGACGAAGTCTGCGGTCTCGTCATGGCGCCAGCCGCCCGGTGCGACGGCATCAGCGCCGAAATGGGCGGCCTCGCGGTCGCGCAATCGCTTCAGCCGGATTTCGTGCGGGGTGGTCACGAAGACGACGAGATCGAAGTACGACGCAAGCTCCTCACCCCAGCCGGTGACGGATCCGCTCAGCACCCAATCGCAACGCGGCAGAAACATCTCGCGCATCAGGCGCAGTCGGTCGGCGGTGGGGCGCGTCCTCTGGTAGGGCGGCACGGTCGGCAGCCAGAAATAGTCGTCGCTGTCGTGATGCGGCAGCGCAAGCTGGCCCGCGAGCGCGCGACCCAGCGTGGTCACGCCCGCGCCCGAAGCTCCCATCAGATGGATGCGGCGGCTTTTCATCGGCATCCACCCAGAGTTTTGAGGCTACTGCCCCGACGGCGTTCGCAGGCCGTGCCAAGCGTCGCGGACCTGCTGGTAGTGCACCTCGGGCAGATAGTCCGGTGTGTTCAGGTTCAGCGTCTTGACGTCGAGATGGCCGATGGCGCTGAGCAGCGTGTAGGAGGCGATCACCCGGTCACGTTGCGCGCCGATCAGGCGGGCCTTCGCCTGGATCAGATCGGCTTGCGAGTTCAAGACGTCCACGGTCGTGCGCTGTCCGCCGGCGGCTTCGCGCTGCACGCCCTGCAGCGCGACGGTCGCCGCCTTCACCTCGGACTCCGACGCCGAGACCGCGATCTTGGCGCCTTCATTGGCGACCCAGGCGCTGACAGCCGCCGTGCGCGCCTGATTGCGCACCTGGTCGAGCACGAGCCGGCTCTGCGCCGTGATCTCCTTGGCCTGCCGGGTCTGCGCCGCGGCCTGGCCGCCGTCGTAGATCGGCGCGGTGACATTGGCGACGATCGAGGCCTGGTCCTCGGCAAAGGTGCCGAGGGTCGGGTCGTTGTTGCGGCTCTTGCTGGCGCTGCCCTGGATCGTCGCGCTCGGCAGCAGCGTGCCTTCGGCGATGCGGATGTTGGTGGAGGCGACATCGACGTCGAAGCTGGCGGCCATCACCGCCGGATGCTGGCGGATCGCCATCGTCATGGCGTCCTCGCGGCTCTTCGGCAGATAGCGGTCGACGGCCTCGGCAGGCTTGAGCTGCGACGGCGCATTGCCGATCACTTGCGCATAGGTCGCCTGGCTGACGGCGAGGGCGACCTCGGCCGCGTTGAGATCGGCAAGGCCGCGGTTGAGACGGGCCTCGGCCTGAGCGGTGTCGGTCGGCGTCACATCGCCGGCATTGAGGCGGCGCTGGGTGACGGCGAGTGTTTCGCGCAGGAAGGCGACGTTGGAGCGCTGTGCCTCGACCAGCGACTGGTTGGCGAGCACGTTGGTGTAGGCAGTGACCGCATCGAGCAGCACGCCCTGGCCGACATTGCGCAGCGCCTCGCGGCCCGACTGCACCTGGAGTTCGGCGGCCCGCACACCGTTGGCAGTGCGGAAACCGTTGAACAGGGTCTGCGTCACGGTGACGCCGATGATCCAGGGTTTCAGATTGGCGGTCTGGATGGTGTTGTCGGGCAACAGATTACGTACCGATTGCAGGCCGGCGCTGAGGCTCGCCACGATCTGCGGCCGGTAGCCGGCGAGCGCCTGCGGCACGTTCTCGTCGGTCGCGCGCTGGCGCGCGCGCTCGGCGTTGAGCTGCGGATTGGTCTGGTACGCCTTGGCCAGCGCGTCGGGGAGGGCTTCTGCCGATGCGGCCGCGGGCAGGGCGCAACAGAGCGCCAGCGTGGTCCATGTCGCAAACACGGGACCCACGCCCCATCGATGCCGCGTCACCACGCGACCAGCTCTGGCGGTACGCCCAATCATGTAATCCCGCTTAACCCCCGGCTGTCCGCCCCCGCCGACGATGGCCTCTTAACTGTTTAGCCAGCCGAGGTCCCGCAGGCAAACTGCCGCGGGGAAAACTCCCATGTATTCCGTGCTTGTTGCAGCTCCGTCACAGGATTTCAGCGGGAAAGCACCAGAGCCTTACACCAGCCTGACCGACTGCGCTCTACCGGTTCTTGTTCACCGGCTTGCGCTTCTCGATGAACGCCGCCATGCCCTCGGAGCGGTCCTCCAGCGCGAAGGTCGAGTGGAACAGGTTGCGCTCGACGCTCATGCCCTCGGCAAGCGTGGTCTCGAAGGCGCGGTTCACCGCTTCCTTGGCCATCGCGGCCGCGGGGCGCGACATCGACGCGATCTTCTCGGCTGCGGCGATCGTTTCGTCCATCAGCTTGTCGGCGGGTACGATGCGGCTGACGAGGCCCGAGCGCTCGGCTTCCGCCGCATCCATCATCCGGCCGGTGAGGCAGAGATCCATTGCCTTGGACTTGCCGATCGCACGCGTCAGACGCTGGGTACCGCCGATGCCGGGAATGGTGCCGAGCGTGATCTCGGGCTGGCCGAACTTTGCGGTGTCGGCGGCGATGATGAAATCGCACATCATGGCGAGCTCGCAGCCGCCGCCAAGCGCGTAACCGGCAACCGCGGCGATTGTCGGCTTGCGGCAACGCGCGACGCGGTCGCCGCCGATCGCGGCGAAATCCTCGGAGAACATGTCGATGAAGCCCTTGGGCTGCATCTCCTTGATGTCGGCGCCGGCGGCAAAGGCCTTCTCGTTGCCGGTCACGACGATGCAGCCGATGGCATCATCTGCCTCGAGATCGTCCACCGCGGCGGCGATCTCGCGAAAGACGCCGAACGAGAGCGCGTTGAGCATCTTCGGCCGGTTCAGCTTGATGATGCCGACCGCACCGATGCTTTCGACGATGATGTGTTCGAACGTGCTCATGCTCCACCCACGCTTTTGATTGAGCGGGCAATGTGCCCGCTGGCGCGGTGGGCTTCAAGGGGCAGCAGACCGCCGGAACGCGACGAAACGCGCAGTGCTCAGGCCGCCAATCGGCCGGCAATCACGCCATGAACATCCGAGCGGCCGAGGCCAGCGTCAGCAGCGTGCCGACGCCGATGAAGATCTTGCCGATCAGGGAGCTCTGGTCCCAGGGCGAGCCCTGCTGGCTGCTCGCCATCACCGGCGCCGGCCGCGGCTGCGCCTCGGTTGAGGCAGTCACCGCCTTCTGCGCGGGCGGGTTCTCCTGCTGCAGGGCGCGATCGATGTCGTTGAGCTGATCGGGCGCGACGACCTGACTTTCGGGGGGCGCTGCGTTGGTATTATCGGCTGCTGCCTGGACATTGTCGTTGGCGCGGTTCGTCATCGCGGAGGCGGCAGCGGCAGGCGGCGTATCGGCGGCGAGCTGCGCATTGGCGTTGACGACGCCGGGCGGCATCTGGCTGGACGCCGGCACCTGACTGTCGTTCTTGGCCTCGTCGGCCTTGGGCGCGGCGTCCTTCTTGTCGGCCTTGTCGTCGGATTTCTGCGCCGCCTTGCTGCTGCTGGTGCGGCGCGAGTCATGGCGCCGGTGCTTGGCCGTATCGGCCTGCTTGTCCGCGCTCTCCGCTTTACCGCTAGCGGCCGAATTCGGCGCCGCCTGTGCAACGCCCCCGAACAGCAAGAAAAGCCCGGCCAAGACAATCAGGGCCGCGCGCGCGCTGGTCTTCATCATGTTGACGATCTCCCCAATTCCGCCCGTCCCGGCTGCGAACAGAGACCCTGGGGCGTGACGACAGCGGGGCAGAAAATGGGAATCTTCGGGCTACACCCGGCAAAAACGGGGCAAACCGTCCCCTTGCAACCGGCGGCCCGATGCGGGACGCGTCGATCGGTGTTATGAGCCGTCGCCGATGTTTGCTGTCGCATCGGTCGCGAGGTCCGGGTCTCGATCACGAATTCGTGATATGCCCGGCATCCATGTAACAAATTGAAAGAGCGGCCGAATTGCATGGTGAGGGGCGCGGGTGCGCGGACGTGAGGACGAATGGACCGGCCTGATGCGGTCGGCCATGGCTGGCGATGATGCGGCGTATCATCGCCTGTTGAAGGCTGTCACGCCGGTGCTGCGCGCCGCCGCAAGGCGTGGCCTGATGCGGGCCGGGCAGCCTTCCGACCAGGCCGAGGATATCGTGCAGGAGATTCTGTTGGCGGTGCATCTGAAGCGGCACACCTGGGACAGCGAAGCCCCCTTCGCGCCCTGGCTGTTTGCGATCGGCCGCAACAAGCTGATCGACGCGCTCCGCCGGCGCGGCAAGCGCGTCTTCGTCAACATCGACGATTTCGCCGAGACGTTGCCGGGCGAGGCGCCGCAGGAGACGGCCTCGGCGGGCGAGGTCGCCGCGCAGCTGAGCACCTTGCCACAGCGCCAGCGCGACGTGTTGCAGTCGATCGCGGTCGAGGCCGCCTCGATCAAGGACACTGCGACGAAGTTCTCGATGAGCGAAGGTGCGGTGCGGGTCGCGCTGCATCGCGGACTCGCCGCGCTGACGGCCAAACTGCGGGACCATTAGTCATGGACACCGATCAACTCATTCGCTCGCTCGCAGCCGACAACGCGCACCGCGCGCCGCGCGTCGGCGCCATGCTGACCTTGGCGCTGCTGGTGGCGGCGCCCTTGTCGATCCTGAGTTTTGCGACATTCCTCGGCGTGCGCGCCGACGTGATGAGCGCGATGCGCAATCCCTTCTTCGATATGAAGTTCGCGGTCACGCTGTCGCTCGCAATCCCCGCCATCATCGTCAGCCTGCATTTGTCGCGTCCCGAAGCCCTGCTGCGCGGCTGGGGCTGGCTGCTGCTGCTCCCTGTCGGCCTGCTTGCGGTTGCGATCGGCAGCGAGGCGATGATGGCGCCAGCCATGCCGATGACGATGCGTCTGATGGGCAAGAACTCCAGGGTGTGCCTGGTCGCGATCCCTGCGATGTCATTGCCGCTGCTTGCGGGCGCGCTGATCGGCCTGCGCCACGGCGCGTCGTCACGTCCTGCGCTGGCCGGCGCACTCGCCGGTCTGGTCTCGGCCGGGCTCGCCGCGACCCTCTACGCCTCGCACTGCACCGACGACTCCCCGCTGTTCGTCGCGACCTGGTACACGCTCGCGACGGTGGTCGTGACTGTGGTCGGTGCGGCAGTCGGCGCAAGGGTCTTGAGATACTAGGCCACCGGCGTCGCGCTTTGCATGCGGTGGAAGCGCAGCACCTGCTGCGCCGTCGATGAGCGCAGGGCCTCGTAGGTGTCGCGCAGCGCCAGCATGTCGGTCTGCGACCCGCCGGAGAGCTTCTCGCGCATGGCGATGATGGCGCGCACGCTCGACCATTGCATGCCCGCGACCTTGGCGAGGATCATCACGCCCTCGGTGCGGCTTTCGATCATCACGGTCTCGGCGGTCTCGACCGCAACGCCGGCGAGCGCGGCGAGCCCGGCATTGGTCTCGTCGAACTTGCCCTGTTCGGCGAAGGTGGTGATCTGGAATTCGTTGAGGCGGCCGTCCTCGTGCAGCGACTTCACCAGCGCACGCGCCATCTCGGTGTGCCTGGTCAAGGTGGCGGCGCGGACCCGTTGGGCCGCTTGCTGGACTACGCTCGACACTTCGTCCGCGAGCTCGGGATGCGCGGCCGCGAGCTTCCTGCGCACGCTCGAGGACGCCTTGGCGACCAGCCTCAGATAGTGATGACGCGGCAGGTCGGGCCGCAAGCCGATGCAGCTGGCAAGGTCGTCGTCGCGTTCGGCGCGCGTGACGAGCTCGTCGAGACTTCCCTCGGAGAGCCGCGCGCCCGGATTGCTGACGGTTGACTGCACCACGTCCTCGTTGCCACGCGTCACCAGCACGTCGGTCAGCGCTTCCGACAGCATCCGCCGCAGCGAGATCGCCTTGAGATGCGCTTGGCCCCTCGTGCGCGCGATCTCGATCAGGGTCGCCTCGTCCAAACGTTCCGATTTCGATAGCACCGGACCGGAGACCTCGATGACCTCGTCAAGCGCGAGCGTGCGGATGATCTGCGGCGGCGCGGACGCGATCGGTGCGAGGCGCTCGGCGAGCAGCGCCCTGGCCGAAATCTCGATCTGCTCGATCAGGCACTGGAACACGTCGTCGAACACGCGGATGTGTTCGTCGGAATAATCGACTGCATTGCCCACGAAGAGATCGGTGACGCGGCGCAGCGTCTCGACCCGGCGCGCAACGGTACCATGCGAGAGGGTAGTCTGCAGTTCCTCGAGCAGGCTCTCGGATAGTGTTGCCGATTTCGATCTCATTGCCCTGTCCTGGAGCGTTCGGTCCGGTAGCGTCTTCTCACGCGCCGGAAAAAATGAATTGGTCAGCCCGTTGCAACGCGATTGCGCCCTTGCGTCTTGGCGGAATAGAGCGCGCGGTCGGCGCGCGCTAGAAACGTGTCGGCAGTATCGTTGTCGCGCAGCGTCACGACGCCCGCGGAAATGGTCACGTGCAGCGCCATATGCGCCGAGATCTGATAGACGGTGAGGTAATGATCCTCGAACCGGTCGCCGAATCCGGCTTCCGACAGCACTGTGAACGTCCCGATAATCAGGAGGCCGCCGAGCCAGAACAGCGACGGAACGCCGATGGAGATCGTGCCGTCATAGGCGTAGAGCAGCAGGACCGAGGCGCCCAGCGAGTAGCTGGCGACCTGGCCGATATACATCTGGCGGCGCTGCCGGGCCCGGCGCGCCCGGACCTCGGGGGCCGTGGTCTCAGGCGCGAGGACAAGATTCGCGACCTCTGCGGCATTCCTCTCCGGAAAGGACGTCGCGGCCGTGCTCATGGTTCCGCCAATGATGGATGTCAGCGCGAAATATACGTGGCAAGCCTTTAGGTTTGGTATCCTTCTGGAGCCGAATCCGAACCGTGCAACACGAAACAAGGTGATCAGCCAGCGCGAGAATTTTACCGGGGATCATGCATCTTTCGCGTGCGGTCGAGCCAAAGCAGGGCTTGGCGCGACAAACGTGGTGCAGGGCTGCTATGGAACCTGAAGTAGCCGGCCCGCCGTGCCGGTGTGCATTCCGCAGGGAACACCTCAGTATTATGATACCTATCTGGATTGATGCCGCTGACTTCAGCGGGTGGGATAAGAAAAATGCGCAGATGTGGGGTAGCTCACATCAGCCCCCCTATGACTGCGGTAGGTTGAACAATTTTGCGCCTCCCGTCGAACCGTCCACCGCACCGGCCCGACCAACTTTGCGAGACGGCCATTGAGCGTGACACAGGCGGCTTCGGACGAGATCCTGATCGCCAGGATCGCTCAAGGTGACCGGCTCGCCATGCAGGTGCTGTACGGGCGGCACCATGTCAGGGTTTACAGGTTCGGACTGAGGCTCGTGCGGGACGAGCAGGCGGCGGAAGACCTCATCAGCGAGGTGTTTCTCGACGTCTGGCGTCAAGCCGGCAAGTTCGAGGGCCGATCCGCCGTTTCCACCTGGCTGCTGGCAATCACCCGATTCAAGGCCCTGTCTGCGCTCCGGCGCAGGAAGGATTTCGAGCTGGACGAGGAAGCTGCCAACGCGATCGAGGATTCGTCCGACGATCCGGAAACGGTGGTGCAGAAAAAGGATACCAGTGAGGCGTTGCGGGAGTGTCTGACGGGGCTCTCGCCGGAACACCGGGAAATCGTCGATCTCGTCTACTACCACGAGAAATCCGTGGAAGAGGTGGCCGAAATCGTCGGGATACCGGAGAACACTGTGAAGACGCGCTTGTTCTATGCGCGCAAGAAACTGGCCGAACTGCTGAAGGCAGCCGGCGTTGAGCGAGGCTGGCCATGATGGCTTTAAGCAAGAAGATGCTGGAGCAAGAGCCCAGTGAAATTGAACTGCTGCTGCCCTGGCACGCTGCCGGCACGCTGAACGCGCGCGATGCACGCCGTGTCGAGGAAGCACTGGCGCGCGATCCCGAGCTTGCCAAGCAATATGCCGCGATCCGCGGCGAGTACGAAGAGACCATCCATCTGAACGAAAGCTTAGGGGCGCCGTCGGCGCGCGCGATGCAGAAGCTCTTCACCGCGATCGACGCCGAACCGGCGCGGGCGACCGGCTCGCTACCGCTGTCGGCGCGCATCTCGACCTTCTTCGCGAGCCTGTCGCCGCGCACGCTGGCGTGGTCGGCAAGCCTCGGCGCCGTCGCGCTCGTGCTGCAGGCCGGAATCATCGGGGCCGTGCTGATGAAGAACCAGCCGGCGACCTTCCAGACGGCTTCGCTCTCGACCAGCGCGCCGATCACACGCGAGCTCGGTAGCACGGCCGCGCCGGCGCGCGCGCTGGTGCGCTTCACGCCGGAAGCGCGCGTCGCCGACATCACCGCGCTGCTCGACAGCTACCAGGCGTCGATTATCGGCGACGCCAAGGGCGGTATGTTCCGCCTCCAGTTCGACAGGGCGATGAGCCAGGACGAGCTCGCCGCGCTGCTCGGCAGGATGCAGCGCGAGAAGTTCGTCAACCTCGCCGTCGCGGCGCCCTAGGCGCGCCGCTGAGCCGATGACGGGCAAATCCGAGAGCAGGGTGCGTGCCGGGGCCTACGCTTCGTCGGTCGGGGCCGCGCTTCTGGTCGCCACCTGTCTCGGCGTCGAGGTTGCGCAGGCACAGGCGATCATGCGCACGCCTACGATCAGCGTCCCCTCGCGCACGCCGACCATCACTCCGAGCATTGCCGCGCGGGTCAGCCCCAGCGTCGCCGCGCGCGCGGTCAGCGTCGAGCGCGGCCCGCGGACGATGGCGACCATTCCGCACACCACGTCGTCTCGCACGCGGCTTACGCCGGTGCTGCCTTATGCGCGCTATTCGCCGAACCTCTACCCGGCCTGCACTGCTCCCTATCGCGATGCCGGCGGCGAGTGCACAGGCCAACCGAACGCAGGCGGCGAGGGCACCGGAAAATCAGGCAAGAAGAGCGCTGGTAAGGGACGTGGCAACAACACGCCGGTCGCGGCGAACCTGCGCAGCTTCGCAGGCGAATTCGTCGCCGAGATCGACGGTGCGCTGTCGTCGGCCGAGGCCGACGAGCTGGCGCGTCGCCACGGACTGACCCGCGTCGCTTCCGAGAAACTCCCGCTGATCGGAGCCACGTTCGGCCTGTTCCGCATCACCGACGGCCGGCCGTACGAGACGGTGCGACGCGAATTCGCGGCCGACGGCAGCGTGCGCTCGCTCCAGCCGAACTTCCGTTATTTGCTTCAGGACCAGAAATCGTCGGGGACGACCGAGGGCGATCCTGCGCAATATGCGCTGACAAAGCTCCGCCTGCCGCAGGCGCATACGCTGGCGCACGGAGCCAACGTCACGATCGCCGTGATCGATTCCGGCATCGACGCCAAGCATCCCGAACTCGCCAATTCCGTCGCCGACAATTTCGACGCGCTCGGCAGTGCCGAGGGGCCGCACGTTCATGGCACCGGCATCGCCGGTGCCATCGTGGCCCATGCCCGTCTGATGGGCAGCGCGCCCGAGGCCCGCATCATCGCCATCCGGGCCTTCGGCGGCGCCGAGAGCTCGTCCTACATCATCCTGCGCTCGCTGAATTACGCCGCCGAGCACGGCGCACAGATCGTCAATATGAGCTTTGCCGGTCCGAAGGACGCGGTGATCGAGCGCGCGATCGCGGCGACGGCCGCGCGCGGCCTCGTGCTGATCGCGGCCGCCGGCAATGCCGGCGCGAAATCGCCGCCGCTCTATCCGGCAGCCAATCCCAACGTGATCGCGGTCAGCGCGACCGATCAGCAAGACAAGCTGTTCTCCGCCTCCAACCGCGGCAACTACATCGCGCTCGCAGCCCCCGGCGTCGATATCTTCCTGCCGGCCCCCGACGGCAAATACCAGATGACGTCAGGAACCTCGTTCTCGGCCGCCTATGTCTCCGGCGTCGCGGCGCTGCTGCTCGAGCGCAACTACGCTCTGAAGCCGGAAGCGCTGCGCATGACGCTGGCAAAGACCGCGCGCGACCTCGGCTCACCCGGGCGCGACGACCTTTTCGGCGACGGCCAGACGGATGCGTTTGCCGCGGTCATGGCTGTTCCCGCCGACAGCGCGACGCCGGTTGCGGCTGCCTCAGATACAACAAAACGTGAAGACGCGGGGAAGCGTCGCGACGAACCCGGCAGCCGTGCGATCGAGCAACCCTCGCTGTCCAGTGCGGACGATAAATCCGCGGTTTCTCAGGCAGATAAGCCGGCGTCGCGATAGCGGCTGCGTCAATGATGCGGCAGAGGCCGAAGGTCAAAAAAGCGAACCCCGCATTGAACGTTCAGCCAGCTGCCACGACCAACTGATGTGGGAGCGGTCATCCCTCCCCATCAGTCATATCAGGCGCGAGCGCCCATCCACCCCAAGCGCCCATATGGCTCGACCCGTCCGGTTGTCCCCCCGGACGGGTCTTTTCTTTTTGGGCGTCCGATTTTTTGAAGCTTCGCATTCGTTCAGCTTGCGGTTGAAAATCGCCAGCGCGTTGGTCGCCGTCGCTCGCGGAGCGCGCCGCAGGTCCGTTATGCTTGTGCGAAGCTTGACTCGAAAACACAGTAAATCTCCGCACGACTACGGTGATTGACGACGAATGCCGTGTCGTTGCTGGACAAGTCAAAACTTTTCCACAAAATATTCATGTCGCGTCTAAATTGATTCGTGTGCGTTGCGTCCCCGCGTCCGTATTTTCTCCTGACGGGCTGGTTCATGACACATCGCCAAGAGTTTGTTCGCGACACGGCTGTCAGCCGCCAAATCGCGGCGCGCTGGTGCGCTCTCGCCGAGCAGCGCCTGCAACATCTCTCCGAGATGTTCGAGACCGGCCGCTGGCGCCGCTATCATTCCGAGATCGCGTTCCTCGAAAACATCCAGGAAGCCAAGCGTGCCGTCCAGACGTGGCGCGCGCTTGCAACCGGCGGGGACGTCGCCGAGGCGGCTGCGAGCGTGACGCCCGCATTCGGTTGGTCGCCGGCGACAATGCCGCGCGTGTTTCCGCGCGAGCAGCAGCCACAGACCGTGCAGCCCAAGGCCGTTCACATCGCTCCCGAGACCGCCATGCCGGTGAGGCTAGATCCGAAACCCGACGTGCTCGCGGAGATCACCGAAGCCCCGATCGCGCCGCTTGCTCCGGTTGCACCGCGCGCCGCGCCTGCAGCAACGGCACCGCTCACCTTGCCTGCTGCCACGGCGCCGAGCGCGGCGCTGGCGGCGCTTCTGCCGCAGTTCTCCCCGCCCGCCACTGAGATCGCCGCAGCCCCCGAGCGCGTCGTCGAATTCACCTTCAGCCTCGACGGCCTGGAAGCGAAGTACCCGCTGCTGCGGAACGCGTTCTAACGCCGCACCGCATTCCCGCCGACCACCACCTGCGCGAAACGCTGCGCGCCTTCGGCCGACAGATCCGACGTCACCGCACGCGCGTGGTCGAGCCCGACCACGGCGCCTCGTGGCGTTTCCGAGATCATGTTGTTGTTGACGAGCGCGGTGCCGGCGCCCGGTATCACGGAGACGCCGACGCCGGCCAGCGCCTTGCGGATCACGTTGCCCGTGATCGCAACGTCGCGCAGATATTTGCCCCAGCCGGCGACGATGCCGTAGGACGGCGCGTTCTCGATCACGTTGCCGGTGACCGAGGTATCAGCCTCGATGTAGATGCCGACGCCGGCATCGTCGTCCGGCGCGGTGCCGATCGGCCGCTTCGGGATCAGATTGCGGATGATGTTGCCCTGGACCACCGCGATGCGGCCGCCTTCGTTGAAATTGCAGACGGAGACGCCGACGGCGGCGCCGTCGACAATGTTGTTGGCGATCACCGCGGCCTCGAACGCGAATTCGGAATAGAGCGCGACCTCGCGCACGTCGCTGACGCTGTTGCCGCTGATGTGGATGTTCGAGGCCGAGTTGCCGCGCACCGCCGAGTAATCGCAATTCTTGATGCGGTTGCCGCGCACGATCACGTTGCCGGCGCGGAAGGCGTTGATGGCATTGCCGTACTGGCCCGAACCGCCGGGGCCGGCCTTGATGTCCTCGATGCGGTTGTCGGCGACCAGCGTGCCGTCATCGCCGATCGCGGTGCGCAGGATCTCGATGCCGTTGTCGTTGGTGCCGAGAATCGTGTTGCGACAGACGCTGAGGCCCCGGGCGTCGAACGAGACCACCGCCGTCACCGCGACGTCAGTGAAGATGTTGCCGGAGATATCGCCCGCGACCTGCTCGAGCCAGATGCCGCTGCCGCCCGAGTTCGTGACCTCGCAATCGGCGATACGGATATCGCGACCGCCGAGGACATGGATCAGTCCGCGCCGCGTCGGCAGTGGGATATTGCCGCCATCGAAGGTGAGGCCGGTGAGGCCGATTGCATCGGCGCCGTCGCTCTGGATCGCCGAGGCGCCCCCGGTGAAGACGAGCTTGGTCGCGCCGCGCACGCCGATCAGTTGCGCGCCGTTCGGCAGCCGTAGCAGACCGGTCCGGTACATGCCGGGTGGCAAGGCGAGCGGGATTTGCGCTCGCGCGGCCTCGTCGATGGCGCGCTGCAGCGCGCGCGTCTGATCCTCGCTGCTGCCGGGCCGAACACCATATTGCGTGGCATCGCGGCCGAGTAGCGACGTCAGCGGCGCCGCGCGCGCGGCGTCAACAGGCATGGCCAGCGCACCGGCAATGCCCGCGGTTGAGGCTCCGATGAGGTGACGGCGATTGAGGTCCATGACGCGTCCTCCGGCGGACGCGGGAGGTGTCCGCGCGGGATTAGGTAGCGCAGGGCGGCTGGGGGCGTGAGGATTGTTCGCGGTAGGGTTAAATGTTTACGCAAAGCGAGGTGCTGTAGGGTGGGCAAAGCGCGAGCGTGCCCACAATTGTCATCGCCAATGCAGATGCATGGTGGGCACGGCGCAAGCGCGCCTTTTGCCCACCCTACGAAGCGCGGCGCTTCCGCGCCAATTGCACCATCTCCATCAGCATGGCTTCCCCCGCATCCACCAGCTCCTCCAGCGTGATCCGCGGCGCGCCCTTGCGCCGCACCGCGCCGCTGCGCGCAAGCAGGGGAATATGGATGAACGCCGCAAGCCGCGGCCCACCCGCCCTGACGTTTTCGATCGCGCGCCAGCTCAAGTAGTTGCAGAGATAGGCGCCGGCATCGCGCGAGGGGCGCGCGTCGATGCCGGTGAGGCGCGCGGCGCGCAGCAGCCTTGCGGTGTGCGGACCGAACATCATCGCGTCCGCATGGCCGGCGATGCCGCGCTTGCTGGAGCGGGTGTTGGCGGCATCGGGCCAGAGCATGGTGACGGCGTTGCGCGCGCGGGTCTCGATGCGCAGGTAGGGCGTGCGGGCCGCGAGGCCGAACATCAGGAGCGCGTCGGGCTTTTGCGCCGCGAGCACCTCGGGTAGTTGCCGGTCGACCGCGGCATAGGTCACCGGGAAAATGTGGCTCGCGATTGTGACATCGTCGAGAGCCGGGCGGCGCAGTTGCGCCAGCCGCGCCACCAGCGGCTGGCTCGGGTTATAGGGCGCGCCGGGAAACGGACCAAACCCAGTGAGCAGGATGCGGAGCCTGTCGCTCATTGCAGCAACTCCAGGATCCGCTCGGCGGCAAGCGCCGGCGTGAGATGGCCATCGGCGACTTCAGCCTCGATCTTCCGGACTTTCGCGCGCACCGACGCTTCGCTGCGCAGCCGCGCCAGCATGCGCTGCTCCAGCATCGACCACATCCACTTCACCTGCTGATCGCGCCGCCGCGCTGCGAAATCGCCGGACGCGTTCATCGCCTTGCGGTGATCCAAAACCTTCTGCCAGATCTTTGCGACGCCATCGCCTGTCAGCGCCGAATAGGTCTCGACCGGCGGATGCCAATGCTCGGACCGCGGTGCCAAGATATGTAGCGCGCCGCGATAGTCGGCAGCGGTGATCTTGGCGCGCTTGAGATTGTCGCCGTCGGCCTTGTTGATCGCGATCATGTCGGCGAGCTCGACCAGGCCCTTCTTGAGGCCCTGTAATTCGTCGCCGCCGCCCGGCAGCATGAGGGCGAGAAAGAAGTCTGTCATGTCGCAGACGGCGGTCTCGGACTGGCCGATGCCGACGGTCTCGACCAGCACGACGTCGAAGCCGGCGGCTTCGCAGAGCAGCATCGCCTCACGGGTTTTCGCGGCCACGCCGCCGAGCGTGCCTGAGGAGGGCGAGGGACGAATGAAGGCATCGTGCGAGGCCGCGAGCCGCGCCATCCGCGTCTTGTCGCCGAGGATCGAGCCGCCGCTGCGCGCCGACGACGGATCGACGGCGAGCACCGCGACCGTGTGGCCCTGCTCGATCAGATACGTCCCGAGCGCGTCAATGGTGGTGGATTTGCCGACGCCGGGCGAGCCGGTGATGCCGACGCGATATGCCTTTCCGGTGTCCGGCAGCAGCATCTGCACCAGCTCCCGTGCCAGCGCTTGATGGTCGGCGCGCCGGCTCTCGACCAGCGTAATGGCCCGAGCGAGGGCCGCGCGACTGCCGGCGCGCAAGTCGCGGGCGAGGGATTTGATGTCGAGCGAGGCCTTTTTCTCAGTCATGCCTTGCTTTACAACGCCCCGGCGAGGCAGGCGAGAGCCGCCCGCCCGATATCACCGGCCCGCTGCTGCGGCTGCCTGAGGCGACTTCATCTTGCGCCACACCCACACCATCACCGGCCAGAGCAGCGCGCCGATCGCCATGGCGGCGAGGATGGCCGCCACCGGCCGCTCGAAGAACGGCAGCACGCTGCCGTCAGACTTGATGAGCGAGGTGACAAAGGCCTGTTCCACCATCGTGCCCATGACGATGCCGAGCACCATCGCCGCGACGGGATAGCCGTTCGCCTCCATGACATAGCCGATCACGCCGAAGGCGGCGACGGTGACGACGCCGAACATGTTGTTGCCGATCGCGAACGAGCCGACCGCGCAGCACAGCATGATGATCGGCATCACGGTCGAGCGCGGTGCCAGCAGGATATAGGCGGCGACCCGGATCATGGCGATGCCGAGCGGGATCATCAAAATGTTCGCGATGATGAACATCAGATAGATCGCATACATGCTCGACGCCTTCTCGGTGAACAGCGTCGGGCCCGGATTGAGTCCCTTCATGTAGAGCACGCCGATCGCGATCGCCGCGATGGTGTCGCCGGGGATGCCGAACAGCAGCGACGGCACCCAGCCCGAGGCGATGCTGGCATTGTTGCTGGCGCCGGCCTCGACGAGGCCCTCGACATGTCCGGTGCCGAACTTTTCCGGCTCCTTGGAGAAGCGCTTCGACATCGCGTAGGAAACCCAGGCGGCCATGTCGGCGCCGGCGCCGGGCAGCACGCCGATGATGATGCCGACGATGTTCCCGCGCGTCATCTGCCAGTGATACAGTCTCGTCAGCTTCCACTGGCCGGCCATGATGCTCCCGAACTTGCGCCGCGGCAGCGGCGGCGGTTCCGGCGTCAGCATCGCCCGCATCACCTGCGCCACCGCGAACACGCCGACCAGCGCCGGGATCGGCTCGATGCCGCCGAACAGGTCGGTGATGCCGAAGGTAAAGCGCGGCACGCCGCCTGGGTTCTCGATGCCAATGCAGGAGACCAGCAGGCCGATGAACATGCCAGCGATCGCCTTCACCGGCGAGGAGCGCGCCACCAAGGTGGCGCACATCAGGCCGAGCAGCGCCAGCCAGAAATACTCGAAAGTCGAGAACGACAGTGCGATCTCGGCGAGCGGCGGTGCCAGGATCATCAGCGACAGCACACCGGCGATGCCGCCGACCGCGGAGAACCAGACGCCGGCACCCAGCGCGAGCTCGGCCTGGCCCTTGCGGGTCATGGCATAGGCCTCATCGGCATAGGCCGCTGAGGCCGGCGTGCCAGGGATGCGCAGCAGCGCGCCCGGAATGTCGCCGGAGAAGATCGCCATCGAGGATGCCGCGACGATGGTCGCGATCGCCGCGATCGGCGAGAGATAGAAGGTGACGGGGACGAGCAGCGCGGTCGCCATCGTCGCCGACAGGCCCGGCAGCGAGCCGATGACGAGGCCGTACACGGAGGCTGCGAACATCGCGATGATGACCTCCCAGGTGGAGATCAGCGCGAAGGCGTCAAGCAGGGTTTTCAGCATGGGATTACCAGGGCGTCGGCAAGAGGCCGGCGGGCAGCGGCACGCGCAAGAGCTTGCCGAAGATGAGGTGGATGGCGAAGGGCGAGAGCGCCGCGAGCGGCAGCGCCAGCTTCCACTTGGCCCCGAGCGCGGTCGAGGTGACGTAGACCATGATCGCGGCTGTGATGATGAAGCCGAGCCGGTCGGCGGCAAGGACGTAGAACAGCAGTAGCGCCGGCGGCAGCAAGGCGCGCAGGCCGTAGAGCTTGCCTTGCGGCGGCGGGGCTGCTGCCTGGCCGTCCTCGAACGGAACCAGCTCTTCCTCCTCCTCGAAGGAATGACCGATGCCGAACACGATCGCCAGCCCGCAGAGTGCGAGGCCCGTGCCGATCACCAGCGGAAACACGTTGGGACCGACCGGCTGGCCCGGCACCGGCGGCAAGATGTAGCCGCCATAGGCGGCAGCCGCGCCAAGCACGACGAGAAACGATCCCGTGACGGAGTCGGGAAGACGCATGGGAGGGGTCCTACAGAAGGTGCGCTCCCTCTCCCCGCTTGCGGGGAGAGGGTCGGGGTGAGGGGGGCTCTCCGCGCGAGAGGTGAGAATTGGATTTGCGGAGACTCTCCCTCACCCGGATCGCATCTGCGATGCGATCCGACCTCTCCCCGCAAGCGGGGAGAGGTGAAGAAATGCCATGACGAACCGCGTCAACCAAAGTCATCTCACGCGTGAGCTGTGAAACGTCACGCCTTGCTCAGGCCTGCGGCCTTCATTGCCTCGCCCATCTGGGCGTCGCCCTTGTCCATGAAACTAGCAAACTGGCCGGCATCGCCCCACACGGTGCCGAAGCCGCGATTGGTCATGAAGTCCTTGAACTCGGCGGAGTCGTAGACCTTCTTCAGCGCGGCGGTGAGCTTGGCTGCGATCTCCGGGGGCAGGTTCTTGGGCGCGCCGATGCCGCGCCAGGCGCCGGTCGCGTAGTCGATGCCCATCGCCTCCTTCAGCGTCGGCACGTCCTTGAAGACCGGGTTGCGCGCAGGTGCCATGATGGCAAGGCTCCTGGCCTTGCCTGCCTCGATGATGGCGCGCGCCTCCGGCACCGAGCAGGTGGTGAGGTCAAGGCCGCCGGCGGCGAGATCCTGCATCGCGGGTGCCGCGCCGTTCGAGGGCACCCAGGCGACCTGATTGGCGGGCAGGCCCATGGCCTGCATCCAGCCGACCAATGCGAGATGCCAAATGCCGCCCTGGCCGGTGCCGGAAGCCTTGAACTTGCCCGGAGGTGCCGCCTTGATCGCGTCGGCGAGCTCCTTGACCGTCTTGTAGGGCGAGGAGGAGGAGACCTGGATGCCGGGGGGGTCCTCGTTCATCAGCGCCAGCGGGGTGTAGCTCCTCGGAGTGAGGTCGGTCAGGCCCTGCCAGTGCATCATCGAGATTTCGACGGTGAGCATGCCGATGGTGTAGCCGTCGGGCTGCGCGGTCGCGATTGCGCTGTGGCCGACGACACCGGAGCCGCCGGTGCGGTTGACCACGTTGAAGGGCTGGCCGAGGTCCTTCTCCAGCAGTGCAGCGACGATGCGCGCGGTGGCATCGGTGCCGCCGCCCGCGCCCCAGGGCACGATCACGGTGACCGGCCGGGCCGGATAGGCTTGCGCAAGTGCGGGCTTGAAGCCGAACGCGGCGGATGCCGCGATAGCGGCGGTTGAAGCCGCAAAGGTGCGGCGCGAAATCTTGGACATTGAATGCCTCCCAGCGGCGCCCGTAACGCCGGGCGCTCTTGTCAACGGCGGCATTCTAGTCGGCTTTGCAGCGGGGCTGCAAGGTAGCGCTACCACAGCACTGTGAGGAACGCGCACCGGGAAGCCTGATTACTGCCGCTCGTCCCCGTCGCTCTCCGGCCGCTTCCCGCCGAAAATCCGCAGCCCTTCCGGCGAGAGATCGGATTTCAAGGCTTCCCACGGAACGAAAGCGCCGTATGCGCCCTCGACATAGGGGCCGACGGCATAGGGTGGATAGTAGAACTTGAGGCCGGCGCTCTTTCCGATCTCGGTTGACGGCGCGAGGGTCACTGCGCCGATCTTCAAGAGGCTTGGCTTGAGATTCTTGATCCAATCGTCGCCGTCCACGTCGGCCACATCGCGCTTCTTCTTCTCGACCCTGAGCGAGGCAATCACGGCCTTCATCATCGCCCTCATGGTCGGGCCGTTGTCGGCGGTTTCGTTGAAGAATGGGCGGATCGAGATGCGCTTGTTCTCGGTCTTGTCCCACAAGATCGTGTTGGTGTCCGAATTGGGATGCGCGCCAAGGGTGTCGGTATACTCGGACCTGACGATGCTGACGTAGCGGCCGCCGACCACGGAATCGACGGTGTAGTTGCGCTCGAATTCCCAGGCGCGATCCTTGAAGAGCTCCGGGTCGGTCTTGCGCGTGGCCGCCGCTTCCACCGCGCTCTTGTCGAGCCACTTTCTCGCCTCAGTGAGGCAATCGGCCGCGAGGGCAGGATCGGCCCTGATCGTGTCGTCGAGCAGGACGCGCGCCTCGATGTTCTTGTTCTTGAGGACGGCATCGGGCTTGGGATCGGCGGCGAGAGCGGAAAACACGCACGTTGCGCTAAGCGCCAGGGCGACGCTCAAACCGGTCATGAACTTCAAGGATAGTGCTCCTCGCGTGAGCGTCAGAATATTTCCCAAATGTCGTCTGGGCTGTGCGGCGCAAAGCGGGGCGACATCGAACGGCGAACGGTTGCTTGCGTCCGCAAACCGGTCGCGTCCTCGATGATGTGCTCGACATCGATCAGGTTTAGTAGCGAGAAAGTGGTCTCCGGTTCGACCTCGACCAGAATGTCGATATCGCTGGCGGCGCGGTAGTCTTCGCCTGCCCGAGAGCCGAGGATGGCAAGCTTCGACACGCCCTTGCCTTTGATGGCGTCAGCGTTCTTGCGTATCGCCGCGATGATTTCGTCGCGTGTCATGGACATAATCTGGCCGGCTACACGGCCAGTCCATCATCTACTCCGCCGCCTCGCTATGGCCGAGCCGGGCATTCAGCTTGCGGATCAGCTCCTCGGCCGCATCCGCGATCACCGTGCCGGGTGGGAAGATGGCCTCGGCACCGGCGGCGTAGAGCGCATCGTAATCCTGCGGCGGCACTACGCCGCCGACGATGATCATGATGTCGTCGCGGCCCTGCTTCTTCAGCGCGGCCTTCAATTCCGGCACCGCGGTGAGGTGGGCGGCGGCGAGCGACGAGACGCCGAGGATGTGCACGTCGTTCTCGACTGCCTGCCGCGCGGCTTCGTCGGCGGTGGCAAACAGCGGTCCGATGTCGACGTCGAAGCCGATATCGGCAAACGCCGACGCGATCACCTTCTGGCCGCGATCGTGCCCGTCCTGGCCGATCTTGGCGACCAGAATGCGCGGGCGGCGGCCTTCCGCCTCCTCGAAGGCATCGATCAGCGCCTGAACCTTCTCGACCTGGTTGCCCATGCTGGACGCCTCCCGCTTGTAGACGCCGGTGATGGATTTGATCTCGGCGCGGTGGCGGCCGAACACCTTCTCCATTGCCTCCGAAATCTCACCGACGGTTGCCTTGGCGCGCGCGGCGTCGATCGCGAGCGCGAGCAGATTGCCATTGCCTTCGCCGGCCGAGCGCGTCAGCGCGGCGAGAGCGGCATCGACATCTTTCTGGTTGCGCTCGGCTTTCAACCGCTTGAGCTTGTCGATCTGAAGCCGGCGGACATTGGTGTTGTCGACCTTCAGGATCTCGATTCTGTCCTCATCGGTCGGCTTGTATTTGTTGACGCCGATCACCGCCTGCTTGCCGGCATCGATCCGGGCCTGGGTCTTGGCCGACGCCTCCTCGATGCGCAGCTTGGGTACCCCAGCCTCGATGGCCTTTGCCATGCCGCCGAGCTCCTCGACCTCCTGGATGTGGCCCCACGCCTTCACCGCGAGGTCGCGCGTCAGCCGCTCGACGTAATACGAGCCGCCCCAGGGATCGATGATGCGGGTGGTGCCGCTCTCCTGCTGCAGGAAGAGCTGGGTGTTGCGGGCGATGCGCGCCGAGAAATCCGTCGGCAGCGCCAGTGCTTCGTCAAGCGCGTTGGTGTGCAGCGATTGGGTGTGGCCTTGCGTCGCCGCCATCGCCTCGACCGTCGTGCGCATCACGTTGTTGAAGACGTCCTGCGCGGTCAACGACCAACCCGAGGTCTGGCTGTGCGTGCGCAGCGACAGCGAGCGCGGGTCCTTCGGATTGAACGGTTTCAGCAGCTTCGCCCACAAGAGGCGTGCGGCGCGCAGCTTGGCGACTTCCATGAAGAAGTTCATGCCGATCGCCCAGAAGAACGACAGGCGCGGCGCGAAGCGGTCGACGTCGAGGCCGGCGGCAAGGCCGGCGCGCAGATATTCGACGCCGTCGGCGAGCGTATAAGCGAGCTCGAGATCCTGCGTCGCGCCGGCCTCCTGCATGTGATAGCCGGAGATCGAGATCGAATTGTACTTCGGCATCTTCTGCGAGGTGTACGCGAAGATATCCGAGATGATCCGCATCGAGGGCGCCGGCGGGTAGATGTAGGTGTTGCGCACCATGAACTCTTTCAGAATGTCGTTCTGAATGGTGCCCGACAGCTTCTCGGGCGGCACGCCCTGTTCCTCCGCGGCCGCGACATAGAGCGCGAGGATCGGCAGCACCGCACCGTTCATGGTCATGGAGACGCTCATCTGGTCGAGCGGAATCCCGGCGAACAGCGTGCGCATGTCGTAGATGGAGTCGATGGCCACGCCAGCCATGCCGACGTCACCGCCGACGCGTGGATGGTCGCTGTCATAGCCGCGATGGGTGGCGAGATCGAAGGCGACCGAGAGGCCCTTCTGCCCCGCAGCTAAGTTGCGGCGGTAGAACGCGTTGGAATCCTCCGCCGTGGAGAAGCCGGCATACTGCCGGATCGTCCAGGGCTGGTTGACATACATGGTCGGGTAGGGACCGCGGAGGTACGGCGCAATGCCGGGATAGGTCTCGAGGAAATCGAGCCCGGCCAGATCAGCCTCGCCATAGGCGGGCTTCACGAGAATGCCCTCCGGCGTCAGCCACGGCTCGGCGCTACCGGCTGGCGCGTCGGTGGCGGTCCGCCCGAAGGCGACATCGGCGAAATTGGGAATGCGGCTCATGGCTTCAACCATATCCTAAGCGCTCAATCATGATCCGGATGCTGATAGCTGACGATGGTCGCCATCTTCTCCGGTCCGTAATTCTGCTGCGTGGTCTGGCTCGGCAAATTGGCGATGCCGACCACCCAGCCGAGGCGGGATTCGGTGCCGAACTGCCGCGTCGGGATGACCCGGTCGGGGTGGTCGAAGGTGCCGGTCATGATCTCGATCCGGTCGCCGTCGATGCGGCCAAAGCTTAGTGGCGTGCCGCAGGCGGAGCAAAAGCCGCGCTCGGCGATGGTGGAAGAGCGGAAGAACGAGGGCTGTCGCTTCGTCCAGGCAAAGTCCGTCTTGTTGATGTCGGCAAATGAAGCAAACGGCGCGCCGCTGGCCTTCTGGCACATCCGACAATGACAGATCGAAATCCTGGTCGGTGCCGTCATGACTGCAAAACGCACGGCGCCGCATTGGCAGCCGCCGGTGAGAACGGGTTTGCCGGGTTCGGTCATGGCTGCTCCATCCGTCGATAGGCGTCCTGCAGCGTCGCAAGCGCATCGCCTCCGGCGAAGACGAAGCCCGTGACGCCGGCCGCGCGCAGCGCCGCCTCGGCATCGGTCGGGCGGCCTGCCAGATAGATATGTCTGCTGCCTGCCGTTTGCAGGGCCTTTGCGGCGGGTTCCGCCTGACCGGCATAGACCTTGTCGCTGGAACACAGGCAGGCAAGCTCCGCGCCGGAGGCCTTGAAGGCGGCGGCCAGCTTGGCCGGATCGGCGAAACCCTCGCTGTCGGCGGCCTGGATGCCCCCGGCTTCGAACAAGCTCTTGGCAAAGGTCGCGCGCGCCGTGAAATCGGCGGGCGTGCCGAGATTGGCCAGGAAAACCTTTGGCCGCGTGCCGCGCGCCTTCAACGCCGCGTCGGATTTGTCGCGCAACGCCTCGAACGGTTCCACCAGCCGGATCGGCGGCAGCGCATCGAACTTGTATTTTGGCTCGCCGTAGGGAGCGAGCGTGATCGGTGTCGCGTTCAGTACGGTGGCTTCGCTCTCATGAAGGTTCGGAAACTCGCTGGCGCCGGTCAGCACGTCGCGGCGCTTTGCGATATTGGCCTCGCGCGCCTTGCGCGTTGCCGCGACCTTGCTCTGGAACACGCCCTGCTGAAGCGCCGCGAAAGCGCCGCCGGCTGTCTCGCTCTCCTGGAACAGGGCCCAGGCCGCTTCACAGAGCTGCTCTGTCAGCGTCTCGATGCCGCCTGCGCCGGCTGCGGGATCGCTGACCTTGGCGAGGTTGCTTTCTTCCAGCAGCAGAAGCTGGGTGTTGCGCGCCACGCGGCGCGCGAACGGATCGGGCAGACCGAGCGCCAGCGTATGTGGCAGCACGGTGATCGCGTTGGCGCCGGCGAGGCCAGCCGCGAACGTTGCCATGGTCGCGCGCAGCATGTTCACGTAGGGATCGCGCTGCGTCAGCATGCGCCACGCCGTATCGGCGGCGATGAACAGCGGTTTTGGCTTGAGCCCGCAAGCCGTCTCGACGCGCGACCACAAGAGCCGCAGCGCGCGGAATTTGGCCATGGTCAGGAATTGGTCGGCGTCAGCGGCAAGTCGCGCATAGACCATGCCCTGCGCCTGCTCGAGGGGGATGCCGGCGCCTTCGATGGCGCGCAGATAAGCGACGCCGCAGGCAAGCGCGAAGGCGAGCTCCTGCACTTCCGAGCCACCGGCATCATGGATCACGCGCCCGTCGGCCGACGCAAACGGCCCCTTGAAACCGAGTGCGGCGAGGCCCTTGATGGCGCCGGTGATGGCCGGAACGATCTCGTCCCAGGTATAGGGGCTGTGACCCCACACTGCGGCGGCCGCGAGCGGATCGAGTCCGAAGCGGATATTGCAGGCTGCGGGATCGAGCCCCTTGCTCTTGACATATTCCGCGACATGGATCGCGGCCATGCGCGATTGCGGTCCGATCTCGAGCTCGATGCCGATCCCTGCGTCGAGATGGATCCCGCTCAAAACCTTGGCAACGGCGTCGGCCGTAGGTTCCAGGCCAAATCCATGGGCGGCGTTGCCGCCGGCGAACACCAGCGCGAGCCCGGTCGCACCGTTCTCCAGATCCTGCAGCGCCTGCGCATTCGCGAGCGCCGCATCGGGATGGTCGATCCGCTGCATGATCTGCCACGGCGCAGCCGGCGGCCGTCCCACCACGGGCGCAACGTCCTTGGCGCGCGCATAGAGCGGATCGATCTTGAGGCCGTCATAGGTCTTGCCGACCAGCTTCTCGAACGGCGCGCCCTTCAGCACGCCGTCGACCAGCTTGCGCCAGTCTTCGACGGTGGCCTTGGGAAAATCCGCCGCCAGCGGCAGGTCGTCAGTCACGGATGTCATGCGGCGAGGGGCTCCCAAACGTCTTGTTATTCGCAGGCGAAATTGCCACGGCCGACCGTCCCTGCAAACGGTTGTTTTTGGTTAACCGGTATCCGGAAGCCGCTCAATGCCTTGCGTCGAGACGCTGGCGAGCCCGTCACGCACACGAATGCCTGAGATCACGCGGTCGGGCGCGATTTCGGCCAGGGGCACCAGCACGAAGGCGCGTTCGAACAGGCGCGGATGCGGCAGCGTCAAATCCGGCTTCTGCAAACTGACGTCGTCATAGGCGATCATGTCGAGATCGAGCGTGCGCGGGCCCCAGCGCCGAGCCTTGTCCCGCGCGCGGCCGAATTTCTGCTCGACTTTCTGCAGCACGAACAACAGCGCGTGCGGATCGAGGCTGGTCTCGATCTCGATGCAGGCGTTGATGAAGGGATCCTGGTTCTCGTCGCCCCAGGGTGGGGTCGCGTAGTCCGCGGAGCGCGCGATCAGCGCGGCTTGCGCCATGCCGCAGATGTGCGAGATCGCCTTCTTGAACGTCGCGCGGACATCGCCGACATTGCCGCCGAGTGCGATCAGCACGTTTCCCATGTCAGGGGTGCCGCGAGCGCGTCAGCATGATGCCGACGTCATCGAAAATCGCCGCGATCGGCGCGTGCGGCTTGTGCACGGTGATCTTCACGGCGCGGACGCGCGGGAAGTGCGACAGGATGGCGTCTGCAACCGCGCCGGCCGCGCCTTCCAGCAGCTTGTAATTGGTGTTCTTGAACGCGGCCGTCGTGGTCGCCACGACCTCGGCATAGGACACGGTGTCGGCGAGCCGGTCGGTGCGCGCCGGCTCCGACAGATCGGTGTAGAGTTCGAGATCGATGACGAAACGCTGGCCGACCTCGGTTTCGTGATCCATCACGCCGTGGCGGGCATGAATCGACAGGCCGGTGACGAAGATCGTATCGGTCATTGCTTGCTCTCGATTGCATGCGCCACCCGCAGGGCCTGCAGGGTTTCGGCGACATCATGGGTCCGGATGATCTTCGCACCGCGCTGCGCAGCGATCAGATGTGCCGCGATCGAGCCTGCGAGCCGCTCCGATGGCTCCGACGGCGACACCGAGGCGATGAAGCGCTTTCGCGAGGCACCAACGAGGATCGGCAGGCCGAACATGTCGAGCTCGCGTAAGCGCGCCAGCGCGGTCATGCTCTGCTCGGCCGTCTTGCCGAAGCCGATGCCGGGATCGAGCACGATGCTCTCGCGCGCGATGCCGGCTTTTGCGGCGATGTCCAGCGAGCGCAGGAAGAATGCTTTCATGTCCGCGACGATGTCGATGGCGGGATCGACGCTGTCGCGGTTGTGCATGACGATGACGGGGACGCCCCTTGCGGCGATCAGCGGCGCCATGTCGGCGTCGCGTTGCAGGCCCCAGACGTCGTTGGCGATCGCCGCGCCCTGGTCGAGCGCGAAGGCCACCACCTCCGCTTTCATGCTGTCGATCGAGACGGGCACACCGAGCGCCACGACACCCGCCAGCACCGGCTTCAGCCGCGCGAGCTCTTCCGCCGCCGTGACCGGCCGGGCGCCCTTGTAGGGCCGGGTGGACTCGGCGCCGATATCGATGATGTCGACGCCATCGGCGATCATCGCCCGCGCCCGCTCCAGCGCCCGCGCGGGCGCGATGAACTCGCCGCCGTCGGAGAAGGAATCCGGGGTGATGTTGAGCACGCCCATTACCGCAGGACGAGGCTGTTCCAGCAGCGTCCGCAGCACGTCGCCCCTGGCCGAGCCGGCCGGCGGGACGGAAGGGGAGGGCGAGGCATTCATGCCGCCCGCTTTGCGCGGTCGGGGAGGGGGAGTCAAGCCGGCATTGGAGGGCACCTGCAAACGCAGCTCTATCACCGTCACCCTGAGGTGGCCGCTTCTTCAGCGGCCCTCGAAGGACGGACGGCCGGTTCTCTCGGTGCCGCGGCAGCGGTGGTCGTGCATCCTTCGAGGCTCCCCGTGCGACGCTATGCGTCGCACGTCTCGCACCTCAGATGACGGGTCAATACGTGATCTTCGGCGGCAGCTTCTTGGCCTTGGCAATGATGTCGCCGACCGACTTCTCCGACGGCAGGATGCGCACCAGCTTCTTCTTCTCGTTGGCTTCGCGCATGCTCTGCGCCAGCCTCGCCGGATTCCGATACGCAAGCTCGCGCACGGTGGTGACGCCGGCGGCGCGGACCAGGCCGACCTTGGCCCTGCCCATGCCGGGAATGCGCATGTAGTCGGAGACGTTGGCCCATTCCAGCAACGACTGCTCGCTGATGCCGGTTTTGGCGGAGAGTGCCTTGCGGCCCT
Source organism: Bradyrhizobium sp. LMG 9283 (assembly GCF_045571415.1). Lineage (NCBI taxonomy): Bacteria > Pseudomonadati > Pseudomonadota > Alphaproteobacteria > Hyphomicrobiales > Nitrobacteraceae > Bradyrhizobium > Bradyrhizobium sp. LMG 9283. The sequence continues at coordinate 5,943,267 of NZ_CP120691.1, read as the reverse complement.
TCACGGTCGAGGCCGCTTCGAGCAGCGCGTCGGTTGTGCGGATTCCTTGCGCCTTCAACTTGTTGGCGGCAAAGGCCGGCAGACCCTCAATCTCGGAGATCGGATATGTCATGATACACGATATGAAAAGCGTCGCTCAGGCGAACTGGCTGAGGCCCGGCGTCCCCGCAATGATCTTGCCCATCTGATCCGCTCCGATTTTGTCTCGCCCATAGCGGAAAAGTTCACGGGCGACGTTTTGAATCTCGGACATGCCAAGCCCCAGGCCCATCAGGCGGGTGCCGACGGCCATCAAGCCGCCGCCCATCAGCCGCGACAGGCCGCCGCCGCTCCTGGATGCCTCGATCGCAGCTTCTGCTCCGGGGATTTGGTCGATCAGGGCCTGCACGCTGTCGGAAGGACCCTCGCTGCGGAGGAAGCCCAGGATAATGCCGACAGTCTTTTCAGCGACAGCACCATCTATGCTGGCGTTTGCCGCCAGCCGTCCGATCAGCTCGTCCATAAGACCCGCCCCTCAGCCGGTTTGCATGCCGGAGTATTGCTTTCGAAAATGATCTTGAGCCGGTGTGATGTGAAATTCAAGCGATGAACGCACGCGCCGTAGGGATTCATCTTCGAACGCGCGAAAGGTGTTGCAGCCGTGCAAGAGCCGAGGACGAATCGGCGAAAAATTGCCGCGTTGCGAACCGCTCGCTCCTACTTTCGGCTGATGTCGACCGTTTGTGTCCGACAATGTCGGATGCTTGGGCGCGTTGAACGGTTTTAATCCGTGCGCGACATGCGTTAAACTACGGAACTGGTGCATTTGAGTTTCAATACGCGAAACTCGGCAGAGAGATCAGAGAGAATAATGACCGCACAGGACAGCAAGCTCGGCGATACCGACGAGAAGATCTTCGTCGGCAAGGGAGACGAGCAGGCATGGCTGACGCTGGCGCTCGCCAATCGCCACGGCCTCGTCACGGGTGCAACCGGAACCGGCAAGACCGTATCACTGCAAGTGATCGCGGAAGGATTTGCGCGCGCCGGTGTTCCGGTCTTCGCAGCCGACATCAAGGGCGACCTCTCCGGCATCTGCCAGGTCGGCGAACCCAAGGATTTCATCGTCAAGCGCGCCACCGAAATGGGACTGTCATTCCAGCCCGATCAGTTCTCGACGGTGTTCTGGGACGTGTTCGGCGAGCAGGGCCACCCCGTGCGCGCCACCGTCACTGAAATGGGGCCGCTTCTGCTCGCGCGCATGCTCGACCTGAACGATGTGCAGGAAGGCGTGCTCAACGTCGCCTTCCGCGTCGCCGACGACAACGGCCTGACTTTGATTGACATGAAGGATTTGCGGGCGCTGCTCGACGCCATCGTGCCCGACAGCGGGAAGAAGGGTGCGGACGCGGAGGAGGATCCGCTCGCCGCCATCCGCAAGGCCGCTCAGGGGTTCGGTAACGTCGCCAAGGCGACTGTCGGCACCATCCAGCGCCAGCTCCTGGTGCTGGAGAACCAGGGCGGCACCAAATTCTTCGGCGAGCCGGCGCTGACGCTGAAGGACTTCATGAAGACCGACAGCGACGGTCGCGGCTTTATCAACATCCTGGTCGCCGACAAGCTGCTCCAGAACCCCAGGCTTTACGCGACGTTCCTGCTCTGGATGTTATCGGAGCTATTCGAGGAGCTGCCCGAAGCCGGCGATCTGCCCAAGCCGAAGCTCGTGTTCTTCTTCGACGAAGCGCACCTGTTGTTCAATGACGCGCCCAAGGGGCTGATGGATAAGATCGAGCAGGTGGTGCGTTTGATCCGCTCCAAAGGCGTCGGCGTCTATTTCGTGACGCAAAACCCGATCGACGTGCCGGACCGCGTGCTCGGACAATTGGGCAACCGGGTGCAGCACGCGCTGCGCGCCTTCACCCCGCGCGACCAGAAGGCGGTCGCCGCTGCGGCGCAGACCTTCCGGCCCAACCCGAAGCTCGACACCGCAAAGGTGATCACGGAGCTCGGCAAGGGCGAGGCGCTGGTGTCCTTCCTTGAGGGCAATGGCACGCCTTCGATGGTGGAGCGGGTGATGATCCGGCCGCCGTCGGCCCGCATCGGACCGATCACGCCGGACGAGCGCAAGGCGATCATGGCTGCAAGCCCGGTGAAGGGCAAATATGACACCGCCGTCGATTCCGAGTCCGCCTACGAGATGATTCAGAAGCGCATCGCCGCCACGGCGGCCACGGTGGACGCTCCAGCTGGCGGAAGCGGCGGCGGCATCCTGGGTCAGATCGGCTCGATCGTCGGCACCATCTTCGGGACGAACGTCAAGCGGGGCCGCCTGTCGACCGGCCAGGTCATTGCGCGGGACGTGACGCGATCGGTCACCAATCAGGTGATCGGCGGGATGGCCGCCAATGTCGGCAAGTCGATCGGCGGCCAGCTCGGCGGCTCGATCGGCCGCACCCTGGTCCGCGGTGCGCTCGGCGGATTGCTGCGGCGGTAGGCAGAACGCCCTGCTTGGGGCACCACTGCTAAAATTTCGGGTGAGGGACTCTCCAAGCCTCTGCCGGTCTGCTACGTCCGATCACGGTGCTGATGCATTGCGCCGCGTTCGACGAGCGAACGCATGTGCGTCTGGGAACCTGGTTCGCCTTGGTGCCGCCGGCATCCTCATGCTGCTGTCGCTGCCATGGTTTCCCACTGTCATCCAGGCCTGGGGCAACAACCTCGCTGCGACCGCCGTCCTCGCAGCGTGCCTCGCCTGGCACATCCAGCATCCGCCGGTTGCGGCTAGCCCCAAGGCCGTGGCGGCGCTAAAACCCCGGACCTCTTGAGACCCAACAATCAGGATCACAATCATGGCCAATGCGCAGCTCCAATCCGTGCTCGACCACATCGACAAGGATTTCGACAACAGCCTGGAGCGCCTGTTCTCGTTGTTGCGGATCAAGTCGATCTCGGCCGATCCGGCCTTTGCGGATGATTGTAAGGCCGCGGCCGAGCATCTCGCCAAGGACATCGCCAGCCTCGGTGTTGCCACCGAGGTGAGGCCGACCGCAGGCCATCCGGCCGTCGTCGGCAAGACCGGAGCGGGCGGGCGGCCGCACGTGCTGTTCTACGGCCATTACGATGTGCAGCCGGTCGATCCGCTCGAGCTCTGGCACCGTCCTCCGTTCGAGCCGGTTGTCACGGATCATGCCGACGGCCGCAAGATCATCGTCGCGCGCGGTGCTGAGGACGACAAGGGTCAGGTGATGACCTTCGTCGAAGCCTGCCGCGCCTGGAAGAAGGTGACGGGCTCGCTGCCGATCGACATCACCTTTCTGATCGAAGGCGAGGAGGAGGTCGGCTCGAAGAACTTTGTGCCCTTCATCGAGGCCAACAAGGACGAGTTCAAGGCCGACTACGTGCTGGTCTGCGACACCGGCATGTGGAATCCCACCACGCCGGCGATCACGACCTCGCTGCGCGGCCTGCTCTATGAAGAGCTGAAGATCACCGCCGCCAATCGCGATTTGCATTCCGGCGTGTTCGGCGGCACTGCGATGAACCCGATCCGCCTGCTCACCAAAATTCTGGGCGGCCTGTTCGACGACGACAACCGCATCACCATCCCCGGCTTCTATGACGGCGTGAAGGATACGCCGCCCGACATCCTGGAGCAGTGGAAGAAGCTCGATTTCACGCCCGAGACCTTCCTCAAGCCGGTTGGCCTGTCGCTGCCGGCCGGCGAGAAGGGCCGGCTCCTGGTCGAGCAGGCCTCGACGCGTCCGACCTGCGATGTCAATGGCATCTGGGGCGGCTATATCGGCGAAGGCTCCAAGACGGTGATCCCGTCACATGCATCGGCAAAGGTCTCGTTCCGTCTGGTCCAAGGCCAGGACCCGCAGAAGATCCGCAAGGCCTTCCGTGATTACGTGACGGCGCGGATTCCCGCCGACTGCAAGGTCGAGTTCGGCGACCATTCCGCCGCGCCCGCGGTTGCGCTCGACTGGACCATGAAGCCGCTCGGCGCCGCCAGCAAGGCACTGGCCGACGAATGGGGCAAGGAGACCGTGCTGATGGGGTCGGGCGCCTCGATCCCAATCGTCGCCGACTTCAAGCGCACGCTCGGCCTCGACTCGCTGCTGGTCGGTTTTGGTCTCGACGACGACAACATCCACTCACCGAACGAGAAATACGACCTGCGGAGCTTCCAGAAAGGCATCCGCTCCTGGGCCCGCATCCTCGCCGCGCTGGCCGAGGTGAAGTAGGGCACGGTGCTGTAGGGTGGGCAAAGCGCAGCGTGCCCACCACGTCCTAGGCGAGCTGCGAGATGGTGGGCACGGCGCGAAGAGCGCGCCTTTGCCCACCCTACGAGAGCGCCTTCCGTCATCCTGAGGTGCGAGCCGTGGAGCGCAACGCGGCTCACGGTGAGCCTCGAAGGATGCACGGCCCCGATGCAGCCGGGCCATCGCCCTTCGAGGCTCGCCGAAGAGGCGAGCACCTCAGGGCGACGGTGATGGTGATCGCCGCCCCAAATAAAAACGCCGCCCGGAATTGGGCGGCGTTTCATTCCAAAACGTGCAGAGGTAGTTCGAAAACTACCTTACTCGAAATCGCGAAAATCTCAAGACCGGTAGCCGGGGCTGACGCGATCGAGCTTGCGCAGCAAGGGCGGCCACACGAGGGTGGTGGCGCGCAGCTCGGCGCGGTCGCGGTTGGCGAGCAGCTCGGTGTTCTTCTCGATCGCGATCTCCTCGACCGGATAGACCGGCGTGCCCAGCGCGCGCGTCCGCACCTGCATCGAGCAGGCGCGCTCGAGATGATACATGCGCTCGAAGGCGGAGGCGACCGAGCGGCCGACCGTGAGCGTGCCGTGGTTGCGCAGCAGCATGTGGTTGTGGTCGCCGAGATCCTTCTGTAGTCGCGGCCGTTCGTCGTGGTCGAGCGCAATGCCTTCATAGTCGTGATAGGCGAGGTCGTGGGTGACGAGCTGGGCGGTCTGGTTCAGCGGCAACAGGCCTTCCGCGCTGCTCGACACTGCAGTGCCGTCGAGCGTGTGGAGATGCAGCACGCAGATCGCGTCCTCGCGCACCTCATGGATCGCCGAATGGATGGTGAAGCCGGCCGGGTTGATGCTGTATTCGCTCTCGGAGAGCTGGCTGCCGTGCAAATCGACCTTGACGAGGCTGGAGGCGGTGATTTCCTCGAACATCAGCCCGTAAGGATTGATCAGAAAGTGATGGTCGGGGCCGGGCACGCGCGCGGAGATGTGGGTGTCGACCAGATCGTCCCAGCCGTACAGCGCGACCAGGCGATAGCAGGCGGCGAGATTGACCCGTTGCTGCCACTCCGCCTCCGTCATGTTCGACGGCACTTCCTTCAGGCGCGCTTCCGCTGGCGACATGGCAATTCTCTCCGAACATCGTTGTTGCGGGGAGGAAGCCTAATCTTGGGAGACGCCGGTAGCAAGGCACGGCAAGCGCGCGGCAGTTCAGCGTGGCCTGCATGAGCGCAGCGATATGCAGGACCGTCCGAGAAGGTCCCGGATGTCGCTCCGCTCATCCGGGCTACGGGTCAGGAGAAAATTATCACGGCGCCGGGATCGACAACAGGCTGGAAATGCTGCGGCCGCGGATGTCGTAGACGCGGGCGAACACCACGTCGTCCCGCTTGATCTCGACCATGACAGGCGCGGTGAGACCCTTGCAGTAGAACTCGCCGAGCGTCATGGCGAAATCAGCCGCGTTGGAATCCCAGCCGATCGTGAAGTCGGGCCCGAGCGCGACCTGGGCCGGGCGCTGCGGACCGCACACCGCGACCTTCCATTTGCGGTTTGCAGGCGGCACTTCCTGGCGCTCGACGAGCTGCTCGCGCAATTCGTCGGAGGCCTGCTTCAGCGCGAGGCCCCAATAGTCCAGCATGAAGCGGTCGTCGGCGCCGCGCACGGTGCCCGCGATGTGATTGAAGTGCGTGTACTGATAGGGGTGCAGGCGGATCATCTCGGCGAGCGACAGCGCAAGGCCAAAGCAGAAGGTGGCGAGCACGACCGGCTGCCAGGTGCGGTGATTGGCGCGCAGGCGCTCCATGGTCCAGGCGAAGGCGACGCCGCCGAGCACCGCCATCGGCGGGATCACGAAGACGAAATGGCGGATACCGTTGTACAGGGCCGGGCGCTTCACCATCGCGATCGCGAGCGGCAGGGTCGCAGCCAGCGTCAGCATCAAGAGGATGGTCTTGCGGCGCGCCGGAACCTCGCGTCGCGGTAGCAGCGCAAACGTGCCGACTACGGCGCCGCCCGTCAGCACCAGCATCACTTCCGGCAGCTGCAGCGCGAACAGCGTCGGCAGATAGGACCAGGGCATGTCCGGCACCGACACGATCGCGCCGTCGAACATCTCCTTCCACGGCTTCTCGAAGAAATGCGAGAAGTAGGTCAGTGCCTCGAAGGGATTGCCGGGCTGCATGATCGACCACGGCCAGATCAGGCCCATCACGAGGTAGCCGAGCACGAGGCCGGGCAGCAGCACATAGACGACATGGGCGAAGCGGCGGACGGACTCGCGCAAACCTTCGGTGCGCAATTCCTCCAGGAACAGCGGCATGAAACCGAACATGGCGTAGACCAGTGCGAGCCCGCCGAGAACACGGCAGCCCAGCGAAAGGCCGGCACCCAGGCCGACGATCAGGACCGTGCGCGACGACGGCTGCGGATATTGCTCGGCGAGCCGGACGAGGCCGAGCATCAGGATGATCATGGCCACCGCGAAGGGCGCATCCTTCGGGTTCATGAACATGTGGCCGTAGAAGATCGGGCAGAGCGCGAGTAGGAGCAGTGCCGCGAGGCCTGCGAGCGGTCCGCCGACGCGGCGGCCGAGCCGCCAGGTCACGGCGAGCCCGATCACGCCGACGATGGCGCCGACCAGACGGCGCGTCTCGAACAGCTCGAGCGGAATGACCTTGTGGAGCAGGGCCGCGATCATGTCGAAGCCGCCGCCATACATGTAGAGATTGGCGAAGGAGAGCGCCGCGGTGTCCCTGAAGCCGGAACCGAACATGCGCAGCAGCAGGTCGGCGTATTCAGCGTGAGTGTAGTCGTCCCAGCCGAGCCCGTAGTCGCGGAAGGTCAAGCCCGCAATGACGGCGACCGCGGCCAGCACCAGCATGGCGAGATCGTCGCAGGTCCGTTCGACCGAGCGCCGTAAGGGCGTGTCGATCGCCGAGGTCGTGATGGATGTCATGGCTATCGGTGCCCCGGAATCCCCTCTCGGCCCTGCTGGTGCGCGGGGGCCTGCTCCCCGGACTCCGTATAGCGCAGTTCCATTACCAAGTAATTGGGCATTATGGCTAAATTCCTGATGCGACGCAGCAATTCCGATTACTTGAGAGCAGCCTAGCAGTAGCGAGCCGGAGCTGAAGGGAATGTGAATAAGTCCCTGATTTCCTTCCCTTTAGGAACACTGCCTAGAATTGGCCGTTGGCGAGGAACATCGTATGGCGGTATCGTGGCTTCGCGGTTGTCGCGTGCGGCTGCGCGGCCGGGGGTGAGTTCGATGAATTTGGCATTGTTGATCGTGGGGATTTGCGCCGTCCTGGCGGGTCTCCTTGCGATCATTTTCGGCCTGACGATCAGGGAATTCAGCCTCGGTGGGACTCTCATAATCTCCGGCACCATTGGCGTCTGCTCCGGAATGTTACTGGTCGGCCTGCATCTGGTGCTGCGTGAGCTCAAGAGCATCGCTCGCCGGCTGACCGGCGTGGTCGCCCCGTCCGAGGTTCGGGTGAGGCCCGTGCTGCCGGGCCTCGCCGTGCCTGGCGCGGTCGCGCCCGAGCCGGTGCCCGCGGCGGCGCCGCCGCCGCCACCGTCCGCAGCTCCGCCGCCGTGGCAGAGCGAAGCTGCTGCGCGCGAGCGTCCGCGCGTCGAGGGACCGCAGGAGCCGGAAGCTCCTACACCGCCCGCCGCTCCGGAGGCGCCGCGCCGGCGCAACCTGCTGTTCGCCTCGACCTCGCGCAAGGAGCGCGAGCGCGCGGAGGCGAAGGCCACTGAAGGTGCGCCGCCGCAACCGCCTGCGGAACCCCGTGAGGCCCCGGACCTTCCGCCCGCGAGCTTTGACGTTGCTTGGCCGAAGCCGGACCGCATGCGCCCGCCGGAGCCGCCGGCCGCCCCACGCCGTCCGCCGCCGCGCTCCCCGTCGACCTTTGCGGAGGCCGCCCCACCGCCTGCAACCGAGCCGCCACCACCTGCCGAGCCGGCACCCGTGACCGTGCTCAAATCCGGCGTCGTCGACGGCATGGCCTATTCGCTCTATTCCGACGGCTCGATCGAGGCGCAGATGCCGGAAGGCATGATGCGCTTTGCATCGATCGACGAGCTCCGCGCCCATCTCGACCAGCGCGGTTGAGGCTGCCGCGTGTAAGTAAAGCGGCGCCGTTTCGCCAGTAATCAGCGCATTGTCCTCAGTTGTCTATTTCAGTCGAATGTATTCTTGACAGGGAATACTTCGGTGTCGTCAATCCCGTGAGAGTTAAGCGGGAGAAGGGATGGGCGCATGTCGGATGCGGGCGCGAAGAATTTCATCGAGCTGACCGCGAGCATCGTGTCGGCCTATCTCAGCAACAATCCGACGCCGGCGGCTGAGATCCCGAACCTTATTAGCCAGGTGCATGGCGCCTTGGTGCGGGTCTCGTCAGGGCGCGCCGAGACCGTACCGCTCGAGCCGGCCAAGCCGGCCGTCTCGCTGAAGAAGTCGATCGCGCCCGACTATCTGGTCTGTCTGGAGGACGGCAAGCGCTTCAAGTCGCTGAAGCGCCATCTGCGTACGCAGTATAACATGACGCCGGAGCAATACCGCGAGAAGTGGGGCCTGCCGGCCGACTATCCCATGGTCGCCCCGAACTATGCGGTGGCGCGCTCGCAGCTGGCCAAGCAGATGGGCTTGGGGCAGCAGCAGCGGAAGCGGAAGTAATTCCGGGCGCAGATCTCGTAGGGTGGGCAAAGCGAAGCGTGCCCACCACCTCGAGCGCGATTGAAGAATGCTGGTGGGCACGGCGCTAGGGCGCCTTTGCCCACCCTACGAAGCTGCGAAGCTTCTCACGTCGCTTCCGCGAGCGCTTCTTTCGCGTCGGTCTTGATGCGCTCGACCATCGAGCGCAGGCCGTTGGAGCGCTGCGGCGTCAGATGATCGCGAAAGCCGAACTCGTTGAACACGGCGATCGCATCGGTATCGAGGATCTCCTGCGGCGTGCGGCCCGAATAGAGCGCGAGCACGATCGCGACCAGCCCGCGCACGATATGGGCGTCGCTGTCGCCGCGATATTTCAGGATCGGCGCGCCATTACCGCGATCTATCAGCTTCTGCAGCCAGACCTGGCTGACGCAGCCCTGCACCTTGTTCGCGGCGGAGTGTTCCGCCTCCGGCATCGGTTCCAGGGTACGGCCGAGCTCGATGACATACCGGTAGCGGTCGTCCCACTCGTCCAGGAGCTCGAAATTGTCCCTGATTTCGTCGATCGTCGTCATCTTGGCCCACAGTTCCCGTTAAGGCCAATATAGGGACGCGAGGACGTGAAATCGATAGGGATCAGGCGCTAATTCGCTGGTCCTGGGCCGCGCCATTCCAGCGCGAGGTCGTCCTGGGTTAGGGTATCGCGCGGTGCCTCGTTTGCGGCAGCGTCGCCTTCGCCGGCCATCGCGATCGAGCCGGTGTGGTCGGGCGCCTTCTTGGTGTCGTTCTTGTTGCCGTCATTCTTGTCGTTGGTGATCTGCTCCTTCTTGTCGTTGATGATCTGGTAGAGCTTTTTCGCACCGTCCTGGGCGCGCTGGCCGATGATGGTCGCGGCCTGTCCGCCGACCTCGCAGGCCGCCGGCTGGCGCTTGCAGAACTGGGTCATGTCGGAGACGGCCGCAGTCGCAGCCTGCACCGCGTCGGCGGCGCCGATCTGCGGCAGCTTCTCCGATTCGGGCGTCTTGTCCCGGGGCAGGAGCACCAGCACCAGCCCGAGCCAGAATGTGATGCGAAGCAGAAAGCGCATCTTATCGACCTGTCCGTTAGAGTCCGCCCGCGGCGATCTCCGCGGATGTCGGACCTAGCAACCCTCGATAAATCGCAAGTGATTGCCTTGAGCTTAATTCGCGGAAAATTGACGCAAGATTCTTTGGAAGCGACGGTCTCGTAAATTTTCGATTGATGCCACGCCCGTGATTGTGCTGGTCGCCCCGCGTCCACCAATTCGAAACCATGCGGACGACGATGAAACCCTGTGTTCACCATCCGCAGCGAAGACGTCGCCAAATCGTCTAAAAAGCTCCGCGATAACGCGGTGTCCGGCCGCACGCGGCACCGCCTTAGCACTCGTTTAAGGTCGCTCTGACACGGTGGCTCAACGACAAGGAGGCGTTCCGGCGCGTCTTCTCAGACGATTGAGCCGAAGCGCGAGACCCGTGACAGTTTTGAGTATCATCCGCGATTGTCTCGATGCACTGCTGCATCCCTCCGCGCGCTACGATGCGCTGATGCGAGCGCGCCATCGTGCCTTCATGGCACCGCGGCTGCTGGGCAGCCTGGCAGCCTTTGCCGCATTCCCGGTCTATCTCGCCATGCGCGGCGCGCCGAGCGCGATCGAGGTCGCGGCCTTTGCCTGGCTGATCGCGCCGATCATGTTGTCCTGGTTCCTGTCGCGCACTGGCCGTTATGAGGGCGCGCATGTACTGTCGTCGCTGGCGCTCGCCGGACTGATCATGGCGGTCGCGGCCACGACGGGCGGCATCGAATCATTCGCCGCGGTCTGGCTGGTCGTGGTTCCCCTCGAAGCTGCGCTGTCGGCCTCGCGCCGCGTCGCGGCGTTCGCCTCGCTGCTCGCGCTGTCCTGCGCCGGGATGCTGATCCTGATCAGCCAGCTCGGTTGGTTGCCGGTGGAGGAGCCGAGCGCGGCCGAGCGCGGCGTGCTGATGGCCTTCGGCGTCGCGTCCGCGACCCTCTATGCCGCAGGCCTCGCCTTCGGCGCGGAATCGCTCGCGCGCACCAGCGTCGCGCTCTTGTCGCGCGAAGAGGAGCGTTACCGCCTGCTGGCGCGCAACATGAGCGACGTGATCTCGCGGCATCAGCGCAACGGGGCGGTGCAGTTCATCTCGCCGGCGGTGGAGACCATGCTCGGCATGCAAGTGGTGCAACTGCTCGGCCACGGCCTGTTCGACCGCGTCCATGTCGCAGATCGGCCGGCCTATCTTACCGCGCTCTCCGACGCGGCGCGCGGCGACGTGCGTAGCGTCGAGTTCCGGCTGCGGCGCGAGCCTGTCGGTTCTGAGCGCGATCAGGTCGATTTCATCTGGGTCGAGATGCGCTGCCGCCCGCTCGATCAGGATCTGGGCCGCCCGGACACTGATCGTGAGGCCACGCGCGAAGCCGAAGTCGTCGCCGTGATGCGCGACGTCACCGACCGCAAGCTCTCCGAGCAGGCGCTGGATCAGGCGCGCAGCGCCGCCGAGGCGGCCGATGCCGCCAAGACGCGATTCCTCGCCACCATGAGCCACGAGCTGCGCACGCCGCTCAATGCCATCATCGGCTTCTCCGAGATGATCGCGCAGGAGCAGACCCTGATGCTGGGTGCGGCCCAGCGCAAGGAATACGCCCAGCTCATCAACGATTCCGGCCAGCATCTGCTGTCGGTCGTCAACGGCATTCTGGACATGTCGAAGATGGAGTCGGGCAATTTCGAGATTTCATCGGAGCCGTTCGCGCCGCGCGCCTCGCTGCTCCATTGCTGCAATCTGCTGGCGCTGAAGGCGCGGGAGAACGGCATCGACCTGATCACCGATGCGCCGCAGGACCTGCCCGTCATGACCGGCGATCCAAGGGCCTTCAAGCAGATCGTGCTCAACCTCATCGCCAATGCCATCAAGTTCACCGAGCGCGGCGGTCAGGTCTGCGTATCCGCCGGCGTGTCTGGTTCGCAGCTGACGCTGCGCATCAGCGACACCGGCGTCGGCATCGCACCTGACGACCTCAAGCGCATCGGCGCGCCGTTCTTCCAGGCCGGCAAGACCTATCAGCGCCGTCACGAAGGGACCGGCCTCGGACTTTCGATCGTCAAGAGTCTCGTGGCGTTGCATCTCGGCGAATTGACGGTACAAAGCAGGTTGGGCGAGGGCACCGCCGTCACCGTCAAGCTGCCGCTCGTCTATACGCCGCCGCAAGACAGGCCGGCCCATGACAAGGCGAACGCGAGCAAGATCGCGACGCTGACGCCGGCGCTGCGCCAGGACCTTCAAGACCAAACTCACGACCAGTCTCAGGATCAACCCGCTCTGGTGAAGAAAAGTGCCTAAGAAGTCTGCCAAGGACGAAGCCGCTCCGCGCCGCCGTGGCGCCAAGGCCGCGGTCATCGACGTCGAGACCGAGCGCAACCTCGTGATGCGCGTGCTGCTGCACAGCCCCAAGGATACGCTGGCCGGCCTCGTCGCCGTCGCCGCGATCACTGCGATCGTTGCCAATGCGCTGTTCCTCCAGACCGGCCGCCATCCTGCGCCGATGTTCGGCACGGTGATCAATCTTCCCGCGCCGTCCTCGGTGCCGCTGTCGAATCCCATGCCGCGTCCGCGCCCTGTCGGCGCCGATACCTCGCCGCTCGAGCCGCGGGCGACGGAGTTTCGCGTCGAACCGAAGCCTGTCGAGCGCGCCGCCGAGAAGGCGCCCGAAAAGCCCGTCGAGGCGACGGCCTCGACGCGCTCGAACGATCCGATGACCAATCTGGTCAAGGCGACGACCTCGACGCCACCCGCGGCCCTGCGTCCGCCGGCGCCGATTCCGGTGCAAAGCCCGGCCGCGCGGCGCATCGCCGGCGTGCAGCGCGCGCTGTCCGAATATGGCTACGGCAATCTGAAGATCACGGGCACCATGAGCGGGGAGACCCAGTCCGCGATCCAGAAGTTCGAGCGCGAGCACAAGATGCAGGTCACCGGTCAGGTGTCCGATCGGCTGCTGCGCGAGCTTGCCGCTGCGATCGGCCATCCCGTCGAATAGCCGCACGAGCTGAGGCTGGCGTGAGACCTCGCGCTGGCCTATCGTCGGATTCATGCGTTTGAAATCCAACATTTGGGTGGCGGCTTACTTGCGCCGCTGCCAGGCCGAGGGCGTGTTCGGCGCCGTACGGCGCCGCGGTGCCGAGGAGGCGGGCGCGGTGTTCGTGAAGGTGTCGCTGCTCGACGGCAATGCGATGCTGTACGTGCCGGCGCCGCAGACCGTCTATGAGGACGGCCGCCCCGTCGACCGCTTCTTCGTGCCGATCGCGCCGCAGCCGCTGCCGGACCACACCATCGAGGAACGGCTGACCAAGGAGATTCGCTTCGATCCGGACGCCTGGATCGTCGAGACCGAGGACCGCGCAGGCCGGCATTTTCTGGAATTGGCGAGGAGCTGATTGGTGCCTCCACCGTCATTGCGAGCGTAAGCGAAGCAATCCAGAATCTTTGCTTCGTCGCAAGTGCTCCTCGAAATGACAAGATGGGGGCCGGCGCGCGCGGCCAGCTAAAGAGTTTCATTTTTCGATTGCGCAAATTGTTGCTACGGTTCAGCCGGATGTCGGAGTTCATCGCGTGAGGGCCGTCCATGCAGCCAGCAACGCAGTACGCCAGGAGCGGCGACGTTCACATTGCCTACCAGGCGTTTGGCGATGGTCCGATCAATGTGGTCCTGGTTCCCGGATTCGTGTCCAACGTAGAGAATTACTGGGACGAGCCTAATTTCGCTCGCTTTTTGAGGCGGCTGGCCGGTTATGCACGTGTGGTGACCTTCGATAAGCGCGGCACCGGCATGTCAGATCGGGTCGCTGAACTTCCTGGTCTCGATCAGCGCATGGACGACCTCCGAGCCGTCATGGATGCGGTCGGCATGGAGCAGGCGGCGCTGATCGGGATTTCCGAAGGCGCTCCGCTATCGATTTTATTCGCGGCGACCTATCCGCACCGTTGCCGTGCGCTGGTGCTCTACGGCAGCTTTTCGCGCTTTTCGTACTGGTTCCCGACCGACGAGGCGCTCGCGGCCTTCTTTGGTTATGTCGAGCAGGCGTGGGGCACGGGAGGCAGCGTGCAAAGGTTCGCGCCGTCGCGGGCAAATGACGCAGCTTTTCAGCGTTGGTGGGGACGGAATGAGCGGCTCGGAGCCAGCCCGGCTGCCGTGGCCGCTCTCATGCGTATGAATAGTCAGATCGAAATCAGCGGGATTTTGCCGGCGGTTCGGGTGCCAACTCTCGTGATTCACAGGACCGGAGACAGGACCGTCAATGTCGAGGGTGGACGCGATGTGGCGGCAAATATTCCCGGTGCTCGCCTTATCGAGTTTCCGGGTATCGACCACCTTTTGTGCGTTGGTGAGAATGCCGATCAGATATCCGATGCAATCGAGGAATTTCTGACCGGATCACGGGCAACGGTCCCAATCGATCGCGTCCTCGCTACGGTGCTCTTCACCGACATTGTTGGTTCCACCGAGAAGGCTGCCGCACTCGGCGACAAGCGGTGGCGCGATCTCCTTGACCATCATCACGTTACGATCCGTCGCAATCTCGCGCGCTTTTGCGGCCGTGAGATTAAAACGATCGGCGACGGATTTCTCGCGACTTTTGATGGTCCCGCTCGCGGGGTTCGCTGCGCCTGTGCCATTGCCGAGGAGATTCGACTGCTAGGCATTGAAATCCGTGCCGGACTTCATACAGGCGAGTGTGAAATGATCGGCGAAGATGTTGGCGGTATCGCGGTTCACATAGGCGCGCGCGTTGCGGCGCTCGCTCGGCCAAACGAGGTTTTGGTCTCGAGCACGGTGAAGGATCTCGTCGCCGGCTCTGGGTTACGGTTTGCCGACCGCGGTCTCCGATCCCTCAAGGGTATTCCTGGGGAATGGCGTATATTCGCAGCCGAGCGTCAATGAATGTAATGCCGATATTGACCTAGCGGTCCGACGATCCGCCGGTGCCGGTGCGCACCGCGGGGCTCGTGCCCGGCTGCACGCCCGGCCGCGGCTGGCTCGCGCCCGCGCGCGCCCGCTGGCGTTCGTCGTCATGCAGCGCGGACTGATACTTCGCGCGCGTCACCGCGAGCGTCGAGCCGCGCCAGGCTGCCAGCATCACCAGCGCCGAGCGGTCGCCGAGGCGGTCGTAGAGCCGCGACAGCCGGTACACGGCATTCACGGACGTGCCGATCTCGGGCTTGAAGAACAGCAGGATGCGCTGGAAGACCGGACTCGGCATGTCGAGCGCGCGCGCGGCAACCGCGAGCGCCTCGCCACCGGCATCGTCGACGATCTGGGCTGCGACGCGCGAGGGCAGGATCAGGCTGTCGCCAAGCTCGAAGGTGAAGTTCTCGATGTCACCCGCGATCGCCGCCATCTCCAGGATCTGGATCGCGCGCTTGGCGCGCGCGGTCGGAATGCGGGGGGCGGCCTTCAGCGGGGTCTGCGCCAGATTGTGCAGGATCAGCGCGCGCTCGGAGGCGCCGGCGCGGAAGAACATGTCGTGGATCTCGGCCGCCTCCTTCGGCTGCATCGCCATGTTGGCGGCCATGCGCTGCTCGGCCTCGCTCGGCGCGCGCGCCGGAGTGGGCGCAGGCGGCGGAGCGGAAATGTCCCGCGCCAATGGAATCCTGCGGCCTTCCTGGGTCGCGACCAGCCCGAGCTTCTGCAGGATCGGGACAGGCGTCTGCGGATAGACCGCGAGCCGCGCCTTGACGGCGGCGCGCGTCGCATCGTCGACCTGGTCGATCAGCCGCGTGGCGAGCTCGACGAACTGCCGCTGCTCGTCGTCGCTGTGGGTGCTGGTCTGGACATAAAGGTCGGTCAGCACGCGCAGCAGCGTCGGACGGACATCGACACCTTCGCGACGGGACAGGGTCATCAGCCCGTCGAATCCGGGAAACAGCGACTTGGTCATGGAGGCGTACGCAACTCGGGAAAGATACTTGGGGGCGAGCCTAGCGCAGGTTCTTTTAAAGCCTCGTTAAGGAAAACGAGGCGTGAAGCTGGCCCTGCAATTTGAGGCGTTGTCGTGCCGCAACGGGACGGCGCGGCGCGCCCGTGCGGTTACGGTCCAAGGAGCACGTTTACACCCCGTTAACCATGAACTGATCTTAATGAATGCATGTTGCAGGGGCGCGTTCGGTCGCGCGGCAATTGATGAGAGCTGGCATGGGGACCATCATTGAATTTCCGGCCGGTCGCCGGGTGGGCTCGTCGGGGGATGTCGCTCCGCGCGCGGATATGGGAATGGTCGTGATCCTTCCCGTGATCCGCATCGAGCGTGAGGTGGACGAAACCAGCGGCGATCGCGGGCCGGAGCAGGGCACAGCGCCGCGGCGCCGTCGCCGCCGTCGCTGACATCCGGCTTCATGCGATGCCGGACACCATCCGCCAGATCCGGCCTGTCCTATCGGCCGTCCTGCTCGCGCTGCTTGGCGCGGCGCTCTGCGCCTGCAGCGGCGGCGATTTCGGCCGCACCCGCGCCGACATGCGCAGCGACGACATGCATCGCTGGCTGGGCGCGGAGGTCACCTCCAGCGTCGGCTTGACGCCCTCGCAATTCCAGCTCACCGACGAAGAGCGCCAGCTGCGCGATCTCGCCTATCCCATGATCGAGCCGCCGCTGTCGCGCCCCGCATGGAAGAGCGTGTTCGGCGACTACAAGCCGCTGCCCTCGCCCTGGCGGCAGAAGATCGTGTTCGACCGCACCATGTATGGCCGCACGCTGATCGACGAGCCGCACCGCTCGCATTCCTCGCGCTATGCGCAGCTGATCGAGGACGTCCGCAACGACATCACCCGCTTCGAGCCGTTCTTCGCCAGCGCGATCCGCGTCATCGATCTCGACAGGAAACGCAATGCCAGCATGGCGCGCGTCTCCGCGCTCTCGCCGAGGGAGAGGGACGACGCGGTCGCGCGCATGCAGGAGAACTCACTGATCATCCAGTGGGTGCAGCAGTGCCTGGAGCAGCGTATCTCGTCCTACCGCTGGGCGCTGGAACGCCTGGTGATCCAGGCCCCCGACGGCATGGCCGCCGATGCCGACCGCCTGATCGGCGAGCTCGCCGCCCAAACCGCCAATCCGCCGGTCGCGGCACAGCCGCCTTACGGACGCGCGGTCGTCTCGAAGGGCTGACCTGTCTGGCCTGCGCGTGTGCCACCGATGCGCAGTATCCGCGTCGGTTCAAAGGGAGCCGCCGGCTCCAAGCTCACGCGTGATCCACTCGGCGAAAACGCGGACGGGCCGCCGCTGCCGGCTTGCACGCGGAAAGACGAGATGATGGCCGACATAGCGGATATCGACGGAGCGTCCGGCGAGGGGGGCAACCAGTCGCCTGGTCGCGATTTCCCGTTCGGCAAGCCGGGTTGATTCCAGCGTCACGCCGAGGCCGCTCGACGCCATCGCGATCGCCAGGAAGCTGCGATCGAAGCGCATGCCGTGAATAGCCGGCGCTTCGAGCCCGTTGGCGGTAAACCATTGATGCCACTGCACCTGCTTCACTTCCGAGCGGATCAGCACCTGGTCGAGCAGGTCCTTCGGCTTGCGGATTTTCTTCGCCAGGTCGGGCGTGCAGAGCGGCGTCACGGTCTCTTCGCCGAGCGGGATGACCTCGACCCCCTCGGCTCTCGGTTGCCCGTACACGATGTCGATGTCGAAATCGTCGTTGCTGAACCGGGCATATTCGGTGTTGGCGGCGAGGCGGACCTCGAGCTTGGGCTCGGCGGCCATGAAGCGGGCGAGGCGCGGGGCGAGCCACTGGGCGGCAAAGCTCGGCGCGCAGTGCACCCTCAGCAATTGCGGGCCGCGGCCGGCGACCTCCTCGAGGCCGCGGCGAAGATTATCGAATGCGGCGCCGGCATGGCGCATCAGGTTCTCGCCTGCTGGCGTCAGGCGCACCGCGCGGGCACTGCGTTCGAACAATATCGTGCCCATCGCGCTTTCGAGTTTGCGAATGGCGTGGCTCACCGCACTCGGCGTCAGATGAAGCTCGTTCGCCGCATCCCGGAACGAGCCGGTGCGCGCAGCCGCCTCGAAAGCGCGGACGGCGGATATCGGGATACTGGACAGCAGCATGCGACGAGTGAACCAAATTCACCTATGCAAGACAACAGCGCGTTTGTCGGAAAGCAGGCTGGGGCTTAACCAACTGATCAAGAACAGCGGCGCCCCTCGGGAGCTTCGCCACAGCCATTCAGGGAGGATCAGATGCTGCTTCGCGGCAAGACTGCCATCATCACCGGCGCGGCTTCGCCGCGGGGCATCGGCCTTGCCACGGCCCGGCGATTTGCCGCCGAAGGCGCCCGGGTCGCCATTCTCGACATCGATGGTCCGGCGGCGGAAGACGCGGCGCGCAACCTCGAACCGATCAATGGCCAGCCGCATCTCGGCCTCGCCTGCAACGTCACCGACAAGGACGCCTGCATCAGGGCGGTCGCAGCGGTCATCGCCAAGTTCGGCCAGATCGACATCCTCGTCAACAACGCCGGCGTGACCCAGCCGGTGAAGCTTCTCGACATCAAGCCGGAAGACTGGGACCGCATCCAGGACGTCAACCTCAAGGGCATCCTGTTCCTGTCGCAGGCCGTGATCCCGCACATGCAGAAGCGCAGAAGCGGATCGATCGCCTGCATGTCCTCCGTCTCCGCCCAACGCGGCGGCGGCATCTTCGGCGGACCGCATTATTCGGCAGCCAAGGCCGGCGTGCTCGGGCTCGCCAAGGCGATGGCCCGTGACTTCGGGCCCGACGGCATCCGCGTCAATTGCGTGACGCCCGGCCTGATCGGCACTGATATCACCGCCGGCAAGCTCACGGACGAGATGCGGGCGAAGATCCTCGAGGGTATTCCCCTCGGACGGCTAGGCGAGGCCGCCGACGTCGCCGGCATCTACACCTTCCTCGCCTCCGATCTGTCGGCCTACGTCACCGGCGCGGTCATCGACGTCAACGGCGGCATGCTGATCCACTGAGCGAGGAGGGCGACACGTGGCAACACCGACACTCGCAAATGCGCCGACGCTCGCACAGCGCGCCCGCAACATCCGCCGCAATGCGCTGCTGATGGGTGAGGTCCAGGGCCAGGGCTATATTGCGCAGGCGCTCGACATCGCCGACGTGCTGGCGGTGGCCTATTTTCACGCGATGCGCTTTCGCCCCGAAGATCCCGCCTGGGAAGGCCGCGACCGCTTCCTGCTGTCGAACGGGCACTATGCGATCGCACTTTATGCGGCCCTGATCGAGGCCGGGATCATTCCGGAGGCGGAACTGGAAACCTACGGTTTCGACGAGAGCCGCCTGCCGATGTCGGGCATGGCCTCCTATACGCCGGGCATGGAGATGTCCGGCGGCTCGCTCGGCCTTGGCCTCGGCATCGCCGTCGGCATGGCGCTCGGGCTGAAGCGGAAGACATCGGCGGCGCGCATCTTCACGCTGTTCTCGGACGGCGAACTCGACGAGGGCTCGAAATGGGAGGCCATCATGTCGGCGGCCCATCACAAGCTCGACAATCTGATCGCAATCGTCGACGTCAATAATCAGCAGGCTGATGGTCCCTCCAAGCAGATGCTCGGCTTCGAGCCTCTGGTCGACAAGCTCGAAGCGTTCGGCTGGTTCGTGCAGCGCGTCGACGGCAACGACCTCGATGCGGTGGTGGGGGCTTTCGATGCCGCGATGGCACATGCCGAGCCGAAGCCCCGCATGATCGTTGCTGACACCTTGATGGGCAAGGGCGTTTCCTTCCTGGAGCAGCGCGAGAAGAACCATTTCATCCGCGTCGAGCCGCACGAATGGCAGCTCGCGCTGTCTGCACTGAAAGCGGGAGAGCAGCCATGACGACCGCCAAATCGAGCCCTTCGGCCAAGCCGCGCCTGACCACCTCGGCCATGATCGCCTCGATCGCGGCGGAAGGGCAGCGCACCAAGCCGGCTCCATTCGGCCACGCGCTCGTCGAGCTTGGCCGCAGCCGCGAGGACGTCGTCGGCATGACCGCTGATCTCGGCAAATACACCGACCTGCACATCTTCGCGCAGGCCTTTCCCGATCGTTACTACCAGATGGGCATGGCCGAGCAGCTGCTGTTCGCCGCAGCCTCGGGGCTCGCCGCCGAAGGCTTCATGCCGTTCGCGACCACCTATGCGGTGTTCGCCTCGCGCCGGGCCTACGATTTCATCCACCAGACCATCGCGGAAGAAGACCGCAACGTGAAGATCGCCTGCGCGCTGCCCGGCCTGACCTCGGGCTACGGACCGAGCCATCAGGCCGCCGAGGACCTCGCGTTGTTCCGTGCGATGCCCAACATGACGGTGATTGATCCCTGCGATGCGCACGAGATCGAGCAGATCGTGCCGGCCATCGCGGCGCATCGCGGTCCGGTCTATATGCGGCTGCTGCGTGGACAGGTACCTTTGGTGCTCGACGAGTACAATTACCGCTTCGAACTCGGCAAGGCCGCGCTGCTGCGCGACGGCGGCGACGTCCTGATCATCTCTTCGGGCATCATGACGATGCGCGCGCTGGAGGCGGCCCAGGCCTTGTCGGATGACCGCGTCAACGCGGCGGTTCTGCACGTGCCGACGATCAAGCCGCTCGACACGGATGCGATCTTGCGCGAAGCCGGCAAGCCCGGCCGCCTCGTCGTCGTCGCCGAGAACCACACCGTGATCGGCGGCCTCGGCGAAGCCGTGGCTTCGCTGCTGATGCGCTCGGGCGTTCATCCGGCATTCCGGCAGATCGGACTTCCGGACGAGTTTCTCGCCGCCGGCGCGCTGCCGACGCTACATGATCGCTACGGCATCTCGACCGTCGAAGTGACGCGGCAGATCAAGGAGTGGCTGCGCTAGCGCAGCCACCGTTCACCACCGATCAGGCCAACATGCTTCGCAGCGCTGCTGCGGAGAAGGAGAGCTGCTGTCCAATGCCGGCGCACCGAGGGCCGGCCGGCAGCCACGGCGGTGGCGAAAGACATCGCTGCAGAACAATCCAAGCTCAACAGGAGGAATAGATGATCCCGCGGAAACCAATCACCCTCAGCCGTCGCAAGCTGCTCCTCGCCGGCGCCGCCGTGCCGCTCTGCGGCATCCTCACCCGTCCTGCTTCGGCCGCCGAATTCACCTACAAGCTCGCGACTGGGCAGGACCCGACGCATCCCGTCAATATCCGCGCCAAGGAAGCTGCCGACCGCATTCGCGAGGGAACGAGCGGCCGGCTGGAGATCAACCTGTTCCCGGCCAACCAGCTCGGCTCCGATACCGACCTGCTGACCCAGGTCCGCAACGGCGGCGTCGAGTTCTTCAACCTGTCGTCGCTGATCCTGGCGACGCTGGTCCCGGCCGCAGGCATCGTCAATCTCGGCTTTCTCTTCACCAGCTATGATGCGGTCTGGAAGGCGATGGATGGTGAGCTCGGCGCCTATATCCGCGCGCAGATCGCGAGGACGCCGATCATGGCGGTGTCGAGCCCCTGGGACAACGGCTTCCGCCACGTCACCTCGTCCGGCCGCGAGATCAGGACGCCTGAGGACCTCAAGAATTTCAAGCTTCGCGTGCCGGCTGCCCCCAATCTGACGTCGCTGTTCCAGGCGCTCGGCGCAGGCCCCGCGCCGATCAATTTCAACGAGGTGTACTCCGCGCTCCAGACGAAGGTGGTCGACGGTCAGGAGAACCCGCTGCCGATCATCGCGACCGCTCGTCTCTACGAGGTGCAGAAAACCTGCTCCCTGACCGGACATGTCTGGGACAATTACTGGATCCTTGGCAACAAGCGTGCCTTCGAGAAATTGCCCAAGGACGTGCAGGCCATCGTGACGCGCGAGTTCGACCGTTCGGCCAAGGACGAGCGCGCCGATATCGCGAAGCTGAGTGAATCGCTGCGCGCGGACCTCACCGCCAAGGGCATGCAGTTCATCGAAGTCGACCGTGCTGCGTTTCGGCAGGCACTCGCTAGGACGAGCTTCTACTCCGATTGGAAGGGCAAATTCGGCGAGGAGGCTTGGGCGCAACTCGAGAAGGCGGCGGGCAAGCTGTCATGACCGCGAGCAACCATACGCCGAGCATCGACGAAGGCGCCGCTGTTGCGGCACAAGCCGGTGTGCGCCTGTGGCCCGTCAGGGCCAATAAGGCGCTTGGTCATGTGGTTGCGATCCCGGCCGCACTGTTGGTGCTGGCCGAGATCGTCGTGCTGTCGGCCGGCATCGTCGGCCGATACGTGTTTCACGCCCCGATCATCTGGGCCGACGAACTCGCCGGCATCTTATTCCTGTGGCTCGCCATGCTGGGATCGGTGATCGCGTTCCAGCGCGGTGAGCACATGCGGATGACGGCCATCATCGGCATGCTCAGTCCCAACGCGCGTGCATTCCTGGACGTCGTTGCCGCCGCGGCATCGCTGGCGTTCCTGCTGCTGGTGATCCATCCCGCTTACGAGTTCGCGGCCGACGAGGTGTTCGTGACGACGCCGGCGCTCGAAATCGTCAACAGCTGGCGGGCTGCGGCCTTGCCCGTCGGCATCGGATTGATGCTGGTCGCGGCGGTCTTGCGGCTGGTCCGCATCGCGGGCTTGCGCAGCCTGCTCGCGGCCGTGGCGCTCGTCGCCGGCATCATCGCCGCGCTTGTTCTCATCGCGCCGGTGCTCAAGCCGCTCGGCAATCTGAACCTGCTGATCTTCTTCGTGGTCATCGTCGGCGCCATGGTGCTGGCGGCGGTGCCGATCGCGTTCGCCTTCGGTCTTGCCACCGTCGGCTATCTGGCGCTGACGACGAACACGCCCGATGTCGTCATCATCGGACGCATGGACGAAGGCATGAGCCATCTGATCCTGCTGGCGGTGCCGCTCTTCGTGTTCCTCGGCCTGCTGATCGAAATGACCGGCATGGCGCGCGCCATGGTGGGCCTCCTCGCCAGCCTGCTCGGTCATGTACGCGGCGGCCTGCATTATGTGCTGGTCGGGGCCATGTACCTGGTGTCGGGCATCTCCGGCTCGAAGGCGGCTGACATGGCCGCTGTGGCGCCCGTGTTGTTTCCCGAGATGACCAAGCGCGGCGCCAAGCCCGGCGATCTCGTAGCGCTGCTCGCGGCGACCGGCGCCCAGACCGAGACCATTCCGCCATCGCTCGTGCTGATCACAATTGGCTCGGTGACGGGCGTGTCGATCGCGGCGTTGTTCACCGGCGGCCTGCTGCCCGGCATCGTGCTGGCGATCGGCCTCTGCACCGTGGTGTGGTGGCGATACCGCGGCGAGGACCTATCGCATGTAAAGCGGGCGACGGGCAGGGAGATCGGCCGCGCCTTCGTCATCGCCATTCCAGCGATAGCACTGCCCTTCGTGATCCGCGCCGCGGTGGTCGAGGGCGTTGCGACCGCGACCGAGGTGTCGACGATCGGGATCGTCTACGCGGTTCTCACCGGGCTGCTGATCTATCGTCAGTTCTCCTGGCGCCGGCTTTATCCGATGCTGGTGGAGACTGCGTCCCTATCGGGCGCGATCCTGCTGATCATCGGGGCCGCGACCGGGATGGCGTGGGCCCTGACGCAATCGGGTTTTTCGGCCTCGCTCGCAAAGTTCATGACCGCGCTACCGGGCGGAACACCTGTCTTCCTCGGCGTCACGATCCTCGCCTTCGTCATTCTCGGCAGCGTGCTCGAGGGCATCCCGGCCATTGTCCTGTTCGGGCCGCTGCTGTTTCCGATCGCCCGCCAGGTCGGCGTGCACGAGGTGCACTACGCGATGGTCGTCGTGCTCGCGATGGGCATCGGCCTGTTCGCCCCGCCGTTCGGCGTCGGCTATTACGCGGCCTGCGCCATCAGCCGCATCAGTCCCGACGAGGGCATCAAGCCGATCGTCGGCTATGTTGTCGCCTTGCTGATCGGCACGCTGATCGTCGCGGCGATCCCGTGGATCTCGACCGGCTTCCTGTGACGCGGGGACGGGCGGCGCGTCAGCGCTGCCCGTCATGCACGGAGATCTCGGATGCCTTGAGGCCGCCAATGCGCGCGTGCGGGCGGCCGCCCGTCGCCATCACGAGCCCGAAGGCGATCTCGTCGCGGCGTGGCGCATCCCACAGCGTCATCTCCGCGGTGCCGAAATGGCTGCGGACATAGGCCGCGCGGATGTGGCCGAGCGGCACCATCAGCCGCGTGCCGGGCCCGCCGATCGTCTTTGCCGCCGGCACGATCGCCTTGGGCTGACCGAGCACCTCGCGCATGCCGTGGCCGCCGGCCTTGTGCCAGACGGCGCCATGCTCGAGCTCGCCGTCCTCGCCGACGATGATGCCCTTGCCATAGGCTTCGATCTGCGATGCACCGCCGAGCTGCGCGATCAGCCCGGTTGCAAGCTCGGAGCCGAGCTCACGCAAGCCAGCCTGGAACGGCATCAGATCTGGCTCATAGCGGCCGGCGAAGGGATTGCAGATCACTGCGACCGCGGTCCCCACCAGCAGCGGCTTCTCCAGCCGCGGCCCGCGCTCGTGCCAGACGGTCTCGACACTGAGCGCGGTCTTGCGAATATCGTAGGACATGCCGCGTCTTACGCCTCGTCCACGACCGGGTTGCGGAGCACGCCGATGTTCTCGATTTCAACCTCGACCACATCGCCCGGCTTGAGGAAGATCGGCGGCTTGCGGGTGAAGCCGACGCCGGCCGGCGTGCCGGTGGCGATGACGTCGCCGGGGACGAGATCGAAGATGGTCGAGCAATATTCGATCAGCCGCGGAATCGAGAAGATCAGCATCGACGTGTCGGAGGACTGCACAGTCGCGCCGTTGACGCGCGTTTCGAGCTTCAGCTTGGTGGGATCGCCGATCTCGTCCGGCGTGACCAGCCACGGACCGAACGGGCCGGTGCCGACGAAGTTCTTGCCCGAGGCGATCTGCTGGGCGTGGCGTTGCCAGTCGCGAACGCTGACGTCGTTGTAGATCGAGTAGCCCGCGACGTGATTCCAGGCATCGGCCTGGCTGATGTGACGGCCGCCTTTGCCGATGACGACGGCGAGCTCGCCCTCCCAGTCGAAATTGTCGGAGACCTTCGGCCGGATCACCGGCGCGTTGTGCGCGACCTGCGAGCGCCAGACCCGCAGGAAGATCGGCGGAAACTCCGTGATCTCGCGCTTCATGCCGAACGCGACCGCCTCGTTGTGGTGGTCGAGATAATTGCGCACAGCGCAGACGATCTTCTCGGGCCGCGGGATCACCGGCAGGTATTTGATGTCGCCGAGCGCTAGGGTGGGCTTGTTTGCAGCGACGATGGCCGCACGGCGCGCGTAGTCGTCGCTGCCGAGGAAGTCCGCCAGGGTCGGATATTGGGGCAGGGCGCGGCCGAGATCGATGACGGCATTTTCGACAACCGCGCCCCAGCTTTCCCGGTTTCCGTCCAAGAACGACAGCAGCTTCATGGTTTCGCCCCAAGGGTTTCAATTTTCGATGAGGGCTATTATTTTCGAAAATGAGCTCGCACGCAAGCCCGCCGTCTTCGAAAGTGCGGTTGCGCTATTCGGCGTCGAGCAGATGGCCGGCGTATGTCGCCACGTTGTCGGCGGTCGAGCGGATATGCGCCTCGATCAGTTGCACGGCGAGATCGGCATTGCGCGAGATCGCGGCCTGCATGATCGCCTGGTGCTCGCCGGCCTTGTCGCGCGGACGCGGCCGGAAATTGGCCGACAGGTGCCGGTAGCGCTCGGCGCGGTCGAACAACTCGGCGCGAATGGCGAGCAGCGTCGCCGAGCCGCAGGCCGACACCAGCGCCTGGTGGAATTGGCGATGGGCGATCTTCCATTCGGGATCGCGCAAGGGATGTTCGGGATCGCGCTGCTCGATCCGCTTCAAGCGATGCAGCGTCGATATCACAGCGATTTCCCAATCGTCATCGCCGCGCTCGATCGAGCGGCGGATCAATTCCACCTCAATCAGCACCCGCGCATCGGTGACCTCCACCAGGTCCTGGCGGCTGACCGGCGCGACGCGAAATCCACGCTGCTCCTGGGCATCGACCAGGCCTTCGGCGGCAAGGGCCGTCAGCGCCTCGCGCAGCGTCGTAAAGCTCGCGCCGAACCGTTCGCGCAGCACGTCGAAACGCAGCGGCTCGCCGGGTGCAAGGCCGCAGGCGATGATCTCCTCGCGCAGCCGATGGGTGATGTCGGCCGCGATGGTCTTGCCGAATTCCTTTCGGGGGCGGATGGCGCTTTCGGACATGGCTCAGCCAATGAATCGATGGCTCAACATGCCGCGGCAACGACCATCTTGCAATAATTTTCGCAAACGGTATGATTTTCGAAAATGTGGTCCGGGGGAGCGTGAAGACATGAGGGCAGTGCTGGTGCGTCAGCCGGGCGGGCCGGATGCACTTGAGGTGGTCGAACTGCCGGTGCCCGTGCCGGGCGCCGGCCAGGTGCAGATCCGGGCCGAAGCGTTCGGGGTCGGGCAGCCCGACGTGCTGATCCGGCGCGGCGTCTACAAATGGATGCCGCCGTTGCCGGCCAATCCGGGCAATGACGTTGCCGGCCGCATTTCCGCGCTCGGGTCCGGCGTCGAGGGCATTGCCGTCGGCCAGAAGGTGCTGCTGAGCGCGCGCGATCTGTCCCAGCGCGGCGGCTGCTACGCCGATTATGTGGTCGCGCCCGCGGATGCCGTTCACGCGCTGCCCGACCATGTCGATCTGCAAGCCGCCGTGTGCCTGTCGAACTACCAGGTGGCCTATGCGCTGCTGCACGAGTGCCGCCATCCGCGCGCGCCCGCAAGCGTGCTGGTGATAGGCGCTGCCGGCGGCGTCGGCACCGCGCTGGTGCAGCTGGCAAAACTCGCCGGGATGACCGTGATAGGCACGGTCTCGACCGAGGAGAAGGCCGCGTTCGCCAGGGCGAACGGCGCCGATCACGTCGTCTTCTACCGGAGCGAGGATGTCGTGGCGCGGACGCGCGAATTGACCGGCGGTGAGGGCGTCGGCCTTGTGCTCGATCACGTCTGCGGGCCGGAATTCGCCGGCTATCTCGGCGCGCTCGGCAAATGGGGCACGCTGCTGTCCTACAACGCCTTCGCCGGATTGCCGGAAGAGAACCTGATGGCGGCGATGCGCAACCATCTCGACATCTGTCCGGCGGTGCGCTGCTTTTCCTTCCATATCTACGACCACGATCGCGACGGCCGCCGCGCTCTGATGCGCAGCGTGATCGAGGCGCTGAGCCGCAATGCGATCAAGCCCGCGATCTCCGCGGTGCTGAAGCTCGACCAGGTCAGGAAGGCCCATACGCTGCTGGAGCAGGGCTCCGCGCTCGGCAAGATCATCATGACGCCATGAGGGGGACCGCACGATGACGCAAGCACCCATTGCACGCTTCACCCGGCTGCGGCACGCGACCTTCACCTCGCCCGATCCGGAGCGGCTGCTCGATTATTACCGCGGTGTGATCGGTCTCGGCCTCGTCGCCCGCGACGAAGGCCGCCTGTTCCTCGCCAATGACTCCGAGCAGCTCTCGCTGGTGATCGAGCCCGGTGACGCCGCGCTGAAGAGCATCGCCTTCGAGATATCCCCTGATGTCCAGCTCGAGGCGCTGGGCGCTGCGTTGAAGCAGGCTGACTTGCGGCCCGAGCTGCACAGTGATTTCCTGCCTGGCGTGTCGCGGCTGCTGTCCTTCAGCGACCCTGAAGGCACGCGCTTCGAATTGATCCAGGGCTGGACGCCGACGCCCGCGCAGGAGCGGATCGGCGCCCTTGCGGTTTCCAAGCTCGGCCACGTCGCGCTGCGCACGCCCGATCCGAAGGCCGCTTCGGAGTTCTACGCGAAGGTGATGGGTCTGCGAGTCTCCGACTGGATCGAGGACCGCTTCGTCTTCATGCGCAGCGGTTTCGAGCACCACACGCTCAATTTTGCCCGCGCGCCCGTTCGCGGTCTTCATCACTTTGCCTTCGAGTTGCGCGGACCCGATCACATGCATCGCGCTTGCGACCATCTCGCGCGGCACAAGCTACCCGTGCTCTGGGGGCCGGTTCGTCACGGCCCCGGCCACAACACCGCGATCTACCACCGCAATCCCGACGGCCATCTGGTCGAGCTGTTCTGCGATCTCGACCGCATGACCGACGAGGCGCTCGGCTATTTTGATCCGCGGCCCTGGCATCGCGATCGTCCGCAGCGGCCGAAAGTCTGGGTCGGCCTGCCGCGCGACGTCTGGGGCATGGCGCCATCGCCGGAATGCACGGAGTTCGCGCGCTAGCGCTTTTGAGTTCGAACGGAAGATCGCCGCACGCGCGGCCAAAGACATAACTATCAAAGGGAGAAGCATCCATGCGAGGGATGAAGCGGCTTGCTGCGGCCATTTTTCTGCTCGGCGGTTGTCTTGCAACCACTCCTGCGGCGGCGGACAATTATCCGTCGCGCCCGATCCGCCTGCTGCACGGCTTTGCCGCAGGCGGCGCGGCCGATACGCTGTCGCGCATCATCGCCGACGGGCTCTCGAAGAAGCTCGGGCAGCCGATCATCGTCGAGGCCAAGCCGGGCGCTGGCGGCAACATCGCGGCGGACGCGATCGCAAAGGCCGCGCCCGACGGCTACACGCTCGGGCTCGTCACCGGCGCCCATGCGATTTCTGCGGCGACCTACAAGAGCCTCGCCTACCAGCCCGCCGACAGTTTCGAGATGATCTCGACGCTGGTCTACTATGCGCTCGTCATTGCGGTGCGCAACGATCATCCGGCAAAATCGCTCGGCGATCTCATCGCTATCGCCAAGGAGAAGCCTGGCGCGCTCAGCTTTGGATCGGTCGGATTCGGCAGCACGCATCATCTTGCGGGAGAATTACTGAACGCAACCGCGGGCGTCGAGATTGTGCACGTGCCGTATCGCGGCGATTCGCAATCCATCACTGCACTGCTCGGCGGCGAGGTTCCGGTAATTGTCGGCACGCCCGTGCTGCTTGCTCCACAAATCCAGAGCGGTGCGATCCGTGGCCTCGCGGTGACCTCGCCGGCGCGCACGGCGTTGTTGCCCGATGTCCCGACCGTTCAGGAAGCCGGCATCAAGGGCTACGACGTGCGTACCTGGGCGGGCCTGCTGGCGCCGAAGGGCACGCCGCCCGCTATCATAGCGACGCTCAACGCGGCGGCGCTCGAGGTGCTCAGGGATCCCGACATCAAGCAGCGCCTGGAGACGGCCGTCGGCGGTGAGGTCCGCGGTAGCTCGCCGGCGGAGATGAAGGCGCTGATCGAGACCGAGATCGTCAAATGGACCGGCGTGGTGGAGCGGGCGAAGCTCCCGAAGATCTGAGCTGCGGGAGCTTGCACGCTGTCCCGCTATGCGCCGGAATGCCCCCTGCAGTCCGGAGCATGCGCTGCAAGCCCCACGAATTGCGTGCTGCGCAGAGCCTGGACCGGGGTCTCACGGGGAGTCTGCCTTGTCCCCACGCGGACGATGTACGTGAGGTCGCCCCGGCGTTTCAAGATTGTGGTTTGGTTCCGTTGCGAAGAGTGAATTCTTCGTGATGTGCCTTGGCCATGCGCCGGTTGACAGTCCAGTCTCCCAGGTTTTTATTTCGAAGCGTCGGGGATATGCGATCTCCCCGCGAGGCGACATGCCCAAGAATCGCGTCCTGATCACCAAGGGCGCAGCATGTCGTCATTCCTGATCCCGCCAGAAAAATCGAGATGGTTCATTCGCGCGCGGCCACGCCGAAGCGCGTTGATATCGGCATCCCACTACGGCTCGTGGGAAGCGACTTCACCCGGGGCAGGACACGTCAGGAGGATGATCATGCGTACAAGGACAATCTTTCACACAGTCCTGTTTCTGGCGATCGCCAGTGGGCTGTCGACCGCACGCGCGCTGACTCAGGAAGAGCTGGTCACCAAGCTCCAGGCAGCCGGCTACACGCAAGTCAGCGACGTCAAGTCGACCGCGGAAGGGATGACTGCCAAGGCGGTGAAGAACGGCAAGGAGGTGCGGCTCGTCATCGACAGTAGCGGTCAGGTCAAGGAGCAGAAGTGAGTGACTGAATTCCAAGCTGAGGGAGCAGATCAATGCGAAAGACAATCTCGGCGCTGATCGGCATCGGCGCCTGCTTCATCGCAAGCGCTCACGCGCAGGACATCGATTGGCAGAAGGTCGACGACACGCTGGGGCGGAAAGCGGCCGTGACCGGCGACGTGCATCGCTACGGCTTTCCACGCACCGATCTCACGGTGACACTCGACGGCGTCACCATCAAGCCCGCGCTGGCACTCGGCGGCTGGGTCGCGTTCAAGCCCGCGCATGGCGGCGTCATGGCGATGGGCGATCTGGTGCTGCTCGAACCCGAGATCAACCCGGTCATGGCGAAGATGATCGCGAACGGGCTGGAGATCACCGCCGTGCACAATCATCTGCTCGGCGCCAGCCCGGCAACGTTCTACATGCACGTGGCCGGCCACGGTGATCCCGCCAGAATCGCCGCGGCCATCAAGGATGCGCTCGCCGAAAGCAAGACGCCGCTGTCGGCGCCGGCTTCGACGGCCGCTCCGCCGGCCGTCGATCTCGACACTGCGCAGCTCGACAACATCATCGGCGTCAAAGGCCAGGCGAACGGCGGCGTCTACCAGTTCAATGTTCCCCGCCGCGATCCGGTCACCGAGCAAGGCATGCAGTTGAGCCCGGTCGGGCCGCTCGGCGTTGCAACCGCCGTCAACTTTCAGCCGACCGGCGGCGGCAAGGCCGCGATTACGGGCGACTTCGTGCTGACCGGCGACGAGGTCAACCCGGTGATCAAGGCGTTGCGGTCGCATGGGATCGCGGTGACGGCCCTGCACAGCCACATGCTGGACGAACAACCGCGCCTGTTCTTCATGCATTTCTGGGCCAACGACGATGCGCTCAAGCTCGCGAGCGGCGTGCGTGCGGCGCTGGACAAGACGGCCAGTACTAAGAGCTGAGTGAGGACCAGAGAACTCTGATGCTGTGCGGTGTTCCTTCACGGTCGCTGCCTTTGGTCGGCTTCAAGCTGTTCGGGAGATTGACGACGAGACCTTTCGCTGGGCTGTGTTGGCGGTCGTGCTGTGTGCGAGCGGGGCAAGCGGCTCGCAGCTCCAACAGAAACGAGGTCGATGATGCGAAGATCGATGATCCGCCCAGCCGCCCTTCCGCCCCGACCTTCTGGGCGGGCGAGGTTTGCCTTGCCCCTCATGCTGGTTTTGTTGACGGGAGGGAACGCCGTGGCCAAGACCCTGAATTTTGACAACGCTCCTGCCGGAACGCCGCCGGACGGGTGGACCTTGACGAAGACCGGTCAGGGGCAATCGAAATGGATCGTTGAGGCCGACGCCACGGCGCCAAGCAAGCCGAACGTGCTCAAGCAATCCGGGCGGGCAACCTTCCCGGTGGCCATCAAGAACGATACCAGCATCGGTGACGGCTTCGTGGAGGTCAAATTCAAGGCCATCGCCGGTTCAGAGGATCGCGCCGCGGGGATCATCTGGCGCGCGAAGGACGCGGACAATTACTACGTCGTCCGGGCTAACGCGCTGGAGGACAACGTGGTGCTCTACAAGACGATCAAAGGCGTTCGAACCTCGCTGGAGATTGTCGGACGCAAGGGCGGCTATGGCGTCAGCACGCCGGTGGCGTCCGGGCAATGGCACGCGCTGCGTTGCGACTTCGCGGGCAATCGATTCAAGGTGACCTATGACGGAAAGCCGTTATTCGAGGTAGAGGACGCTACGATTACAAGCCCAGGAATGATAGGCCTGTGGACCAAGGCGGACAGCGTGACCCTGTTCGACGATCTGACATATGGTGAGCTCAAATAGCCGTTTGCCCACCTTTGCCGGAGATAGCCATGAATGTTCGACCTCTGTCGGTCGCGGCGGCCCTGTTGATCGCGTTCATCAATCCAATATGGGCGGAAGAGGCCCTCGTCGCCTACAAGTCGCTCAGTCCCGAGTTGGCGCTCGATCTCGCACGTGCTGCGTTGGATAGCTGCCGCACACGTGGATACCAGGTTGCCGTCGCTGTCGTCGATCGCTTCGGCGTCACACAAGTGATGCTCCGCGATCGCTTTGCAGGCGCCCACACTCCCTCGACGGCATCGGGCAAGGCGTGGACGGCTGCGTCATTCAAAGCCAGCACGAGTGAGCTGAATGCGCTCA
This sequence comes from Bradyrhizobium sp. LMG 9283, assembly GCF_045571415.1. Taxonomy (NCBI): domain Bacteria; kingdom Pseudomonadati; phylum Pseudomonadota; class Alphaproteobacteria; order Hyphomicrobiales; family Nitrobacteraceae; genus Bradyrhizobium; species Bradyrhizobium sp. LMG 9283. The sequence goes on along the minus strand of NZ_CP120691.1, from coordinate 5,911,219 downwards.
GTCAGCCGGGCATGATGCAGTCGGGCATTCGTAATCTGCCCGGCACGGTCATTATCGGAGGAGGACTGGTCGTCGAAGCGGGCGGCTCTCTGGTTGGGGCGGTCGGCGTATCCGGCGCTCCCGGCGGTGACGCGGACGAAGCGTGCGCAAAAGCCGGGATCGAGGCGATACGTGACAAGCTGGAGTTCTGAGGAGGGGAATGTCCATCTCGGACCCGCGCGAGATCGAGCTGAATTCGTGCTCGCGAGTGAACCGGTTCATATAGCCGGCTACGAGTTTCTCTTACTTTTGACGGCGCATGCGGCCAGGTCTTTGCGGCCTGTCCTGCCGAACGGTGGTGCCGGGGGTCGTCGACTTGCCTGTCCCGAGAGTCGCTTAGTCTTATCCGCGCGGTTCGACCACCTCGCCGTCTTCCTTGACGAAGCGGCCGACCGGATTGTCCAGGAGATCGATCACGGCTTCCGACGGCCGGCACAGGCGCGTGCCCTTCGGCGTCACCACGATCGGACGGTTGATGAGAATGGGATGGGCGATCATGAAATCGAGCAGCTGGTCGTCCGTCCATTTGGGATCGTCCAGGCCTAGCTCCTTATAGGGTGTCCCTTTCTCACGCAGCAGCGCGCGGACCGGAATGCCCATCGTCGCGATCAGCTCCTTGAGCTGATCCCGCGACGGCGGCGTCTTGAGATATTCGACGACGACGGGCTCGGTGCCGCTTTGCCGGATCATCGCCAGCGTGTTGCGCGAGGTGCCGCAGGCGGGGTTGTGATAGATGGTGACGGTCATCGGGTCGTCTCCGTAATTGCGACTGAGGCGTACGCGCCTGGGCGTCCGAGCAGCCAGTTCATCAGCAGCATGCCGGCGAAGGCGCCGCACAACTCGGCAAGGATGAAGCCAGGCAAGTCGGTGGGGCGAATGCCCGCGAACGTATTGGTCAGGGACCTCGCAATGGCTACGGCCGGATTGGCGAACGAGGTGGAGGCCGTGAACCAATAGGCCGCGGTGATGTAGAGGCCTACCAGCCAGGGGACTGCCGTCCGCTGAAACCGGATGCCGGCCAGGATGGTCGCAACCAGCCCGAAGGCGGCCACCGCTTCGGCGAACCATTGCGGCCCTCCGGTTCGAACCTTCGTCGAGAGGTCGAGCAGGGGTAGCCCGAACATCAGATGCGCCGCCACTGTTCCCGCGATACCGCCGGCGATTTGCGCGATGATATAGAGCGCAGCCTCGTTCGCCGGCAGTTCGCGCTTGCCGGTGAAGACGAGGGTCACAGCGGGATTGAAGTGTGCGCCGGAGATCGGGCCGAGCACCGTGATCAGGACAACCAGAATGGCGCCGGTCGGCAAGGTATTGCAGAGCAGCGCAAGGGCGATGTCCTTGGTCAGCGTTTCCGCCATGATGCCGGAGCCGACCACGGTGGCGACGAGAATGCCCGTGCCGAGCGCTTCGGCGGCGAGGCGCCGCGAGAGATCAAAATTGTCCATCAGCGGGCTCGCCTCCTGGGTTTCGGCGAGCAGCACGATTGCAGAGTCTCGACGACGGGTTCGCATACTTCCGGCCGTCCGCCGCAGCAATCGCGCAGCAGGAAGACTGCAACGTCGCGAAACTCGCCGAGACTGGCGCGATAGAGGATCGAGCGGCTGTGCCGCTCGGACGACACCAGGCGCGCGCGGCTCAGAATCGCCAAATGCGCTGACAGCGTGTTTTGCGGGACTTCCAGCAGCCGCGCGAGGTCGCCGGCCGCAAGACCGTCAGGCTCGTGCCGGACCAGCGTCCGGAACGCCTCCAGACGGGTCGATTGCGACAGCGCGGCGAGCGCCAGGAGGGCTTCTTCGGTTTCCATATATCCAGACTTATGGAATTATCGGCGTCGCGTCAACCAGAATTGGGGCGCGGTCTCATAACGCGGCCAGCCATAGCCGGATAGATGCGAGTTGGACGGAAGGCGAGATAGTTGGCGGCGAGCGGTCTGGCGAGACGCAATGCTTCCGAGCAGGACCCGGTCGGCGGTTACGAAGCACTGGACTAAACCGCTCGCGCGGTAGGGCGCTACGGCAGGCGGGGCAGCCAACAGGATAGCGCAACGGGGCGTCCTGTCTTGAGATCGAGGGGTTCGACAACCTCACTCAAGACAGGAGCATCCCCAATGACCAAGCAGGCCATCAGCCCGTTGCGCCAGCGCATGATCGAAGACATGGCGATCCGCAAGTTCGCTCCGAAGACCCAACATGACTACGTGCAAAGGGTCAAGGATTTCGCGGCGTTCCTCGGCCGCTCGCCCGACCAGGCCCAGCCGGAGGACGTGCGCCGCTTTCGGCTTCATCTGGCGTCGATCGGCGCCCACGCGCCAAAGATCAACGCCACGGTCTCGGCGCTGCGCTTCTTCTTCAATGTGACGCTCGATCGGCCCGAGCTTGCCAAGCACCTGTCGTTCATGCACGAGCCGCGCAAGGTTCCGGTTGTGTTAAGCCCGGAAGAGGTTACGCGCTTTCTGGAGGCAGCGCCAAGCATCAAATACAAAGCTGCGCTCAGCGTCGCTTACGGTGCGGGACTGCGCGTCTCTGAGGTCGTTGCGTTGAAGGTGTCCGACATCGATTCCGAACGCATGATGTTGCGCGTCGAGCAGGGCAAAGGCCGCAAGGATCGCCACGCCATGCTGTCTCCGGTGCTGCTCGCGCTCTTGCGCGACTGGTATCGCATCGGCCGCCCGCAAGGCTGGCTGTTTCCGGGACTGAAGCCGGCCAGCCCGATGACGACACGCCAGCTCACGCGTGCCTGCCATGCTGCGGCGGACATGGCCGAGATTGCCAAGCGGGTGACGCCGCACACCTTGCGCCACAGCTTCGCGACCCACCTGCTCGAGCAGAACATCGATATCAGAGTGATTCAGGTCCTGCTGGGCCACGCTAAACTCGAGACGACGGCGCTCTACACCCGCGTCGCCACCAACACCATCCGCGAGGTCATGAGCCCGCTGGATCGCCTCACGCCGCTGACGTCCAAGAAGAATGAGTCCAGGGACACGCCACCGGCCTAAGCGGAAGGCACGTGGCGCGTCCAAGATTGGAGGTCGCGGACATCTTCCGCGGCCATGGTCCGGCGTGGCGTCAGGCCAACGCCGGCCATGTGAGCCTCCAGCAGTTGAAGGTGATGTCGGCGATCGAGCACTGCCGCACGGCGGAACTCGGCGGCCATGTCGCGCGCTGCGCGGATTGCGCCTATACGACCATCGCTTACAACTCTTGTCGCAACCGCCACTGCCCGAAGTGCCAAGGCGCCGCCGCGAAGCAATGGCTCGCCGAACGCGAAGCCGAGCTGTTGCCGGTGCCGTACTATCACATCGTGTTCACACTGCCGGCGGCCATCGCCGACATCGCCTACCAGAACAAGGCCGTCGTCTACGACCTGCTGTTCAAGGTCTCGGCCGAGACCATGCTGACGATTGCCGCCGACCCGAAGCATCTCGGTGCCAGGATCGGCATCACCTCCGTGCTGCACACCTGGGGCTCGGCACTGACCCATCACCCGCACGTGCACATGATCGTGCCGGGTGGCGGCATCTCACCAGATGGCCAGCGCTGGGTATCATGCCGACCGGGCTTCTTCCTTCCGGTGCGCGTGCTCTCCCACCTGTTCCGACGGCTGTTCCTGGAGAAGCTCATCGCGACCCACCGAGCCCGTCGCCTGAGTTTCTTCGGCGATTACGCGCATCTGGCTGACGCACAGTCCTTCGCAGCCCATCTCGCGCCGCTGCGTAAAGCCGAGTGGGTCGTCTACGCCAAGCGTCCATTCGGTGGCCCCGAGGCGGTGCTGGCCTATCTGTCACGCTATACTCATCGCGTTGCCATCGCCAACAGCCGCTTGATCGCCTTTGACGAACAGCTCGTCACCTTCAAATGGAAGGACTACCGCATCGAGGGCCGCGACCGATACAAGCAGATGACGCTCGCCATCGCCGAGTTCATCCGCCGCTTTCTCATCCACGTGCTGCCGAAGGGCTTGCACCGCATCCGCCACTACGGCCTCTTCGCCAAGAGTGCTTGCGCTGACAACGTCGCCCACGCGCGTGAACTGCTCGCCGTCGCAAGACCTGAAGGCCAGCCCACTGCCGCCGCCGATCCCGGCAAACCGAGTTGTCCATGCTGCGGCGGTCGCATGATCATAATCGAAGTCTTCGAGCGCGGTGCAATGCCACGGCATCGGCCGACAGCTCCAACGAACCACATCAGGATCGACACCTCATGACCGTGCCGCAATCCCGCAAATCCGCTCGCCGCGCTCGCTGGCCCTCGACCAGCCACGGCAGAGCGCGCCCAGATATCCACCAGCCGTCGCAAATCGTCGGACAACTTCTGGAGTTCAAGGCCATCCGCCGCGCATTCGTCAGCGACTTCACCGTCGTGCAACTCGTTGGGCCGACTCGATCCCAATCAACGAGTTCGCCCGCGGCGCTCAAAACCCCATAGCGCCTGCGGCCCGACCTTACATCCCTTACCCGCGGTTTCCTCCCTTGGAGGCTTTCGGACGCCGGCCGCCGAACACGCCGCGCCGTCCCTCATGCGGCCGGCATCCGAAACCCTTCACAGAAGCGGACATCAGCCGGCCGACAATCTACACTGAAGCCGTCGAAAATGACCAAAAGCGGAAATCACCGAGCTAGGCACTTTCACCAAAAGGAGATTGCTGGCTTGCAGTGCAAAATTATGGCGCAGAAAGCCGAGATCATCAGAACGAAATTGGCGGAACAACGTACTTAATGGCACCTGTGAGAAGCCCACTTAATTATCGCTCGGATCTTTCTCTGCTTGAGCGTTCCGCGCTTAAGCGGTTCTCAAGCCTGAAATTGAGAACGTTGCCTGCATAGCCGAAAAGAGTAACGCCGTTTTGCCGATCTTGAACTCGCAACTTGCTATCGACGTCGTTGGGAGTTTCTGGCGCAAGTGTCGCAGTCAGCCGTGCTAATGCACACTTACTGAGATCTGTGGACTGTTTTCCGCAAATCGCCCCCGATTGAAGTTTCCAATGCCGGACAGATATCGTCCAGAGCCGGCTCGGCGGAGGCTGACAAGTAAACGATATAATGTGGCCGTCCGGAGAATAATACGTACCGTGCTCAGGGCAGGCGGGGTCACCTTGTTCTTTGGATGGGGCTGCCACATCGTGAGAGAGAAAAGTATTTCCTACCAGAAATGAAATACCGCGCGTTCCCGAGATTGAAATAACTCCGTCCTCGGTGTGCGTGTTCGCATCTGTTATCTCTTTGCTCGGTCTTACTCTGTCGAGTTCGATCAAGCGGCCAGCGAAGCGATCGTCGAACAGTGGCGCGCCGGCCTGATTGCCCTTGGCAATATCGTAGACCTCGTAAGGGGGCTCGCTCTGGTCGTATATCATCAGGCCCAGCTTATCGCTATTTGAGCGTCGGGCCTTCAAAATCGTAGGTGCTTCATCACACGGATCGACAGAAAAGCAAATGTCACCGTTTTCAACATCCCACGATTGAACGTCGCAATCCGCGCCGAACGATCCTCGGCAAGTGTACCACACACGGTTGTTTGGATAATAATTGATTTGAGGCCTATTGGCGCCAGTTTGCCCTCTACGTGGTTGATCGTCACGTTTTACGGCAGAATTGCCCACGAGAAAGTCAACCGCCTCGGCACCGCGCAGTTCGACGTATCCGGCCTTCTTCAATTCTTTGATTTTGTCCTCGTCGAACGACATGCTACCGGCCACGGCCAATGTCGTCATCGCGAGTGTCGCTAATGTGAGTAAACCAAGAAACCCGCGGCCCATGTCTGATCGCCTCCTTTGTTACAGCCCCAACGGTCGATCGCTGGCTGACATGTCTGGGCTTTCTCGCGAACAAGCGACTTTATTATACCGGTATGTTTGGCATTGCCACCTGTCTGCTGCTGGCCCATCGCGCCCAGCGGAATGCTCGTTGGGGCGTCGGCTGTCGGGTGTGGAGCGGAACCTGATTGGCAGCGGTCTGGACCGCCGATTTTGTGAAGGGTTTCGGATGCCGGCCGCATGAGGGACGGCGCGGCGTGTTCGGCGGCCGGCGTCCGAAAGCCTCCAAGGGAGGAAACCGCGGGTAAGGGATGTAAGGTCGGGCCGCAGGCGCTATGGGGTTTTGAGCGCCGCGGGCGAACTCGTTGATTGGGATCGAGTCGGCCCAACGAGTTGCACGACGGTGAAGTCGCTGACGAATGCGCGGCGGATGGCCTTGAACTCCAGAAGTTGTCCGACGATTTGCGACGGCTGGTGGATATCTGGGCGCGCTCTGCCGTGGCTGGTCGAGGGCCAGCGAGCGCGGCGAGCGGATTTGCGGGATTGCGGCACGGTCATGAGGTGTCGATCCTGATGTGGTTCGTTGGAGCTGTCGGCCGATGCCGTGGCATTGCACCGCGCTCGAAGACTTCGATTATGATCATGCGACCGCCGCAGCATGGACAACTCGGTTTGCCGGGATCGGCGGCGGCAGTGGGCTGGCCTTCAGGTCTTGCGACGGCGAGCAGTTCACGCGCGTGGGCGACGTTGTCAGCGCAAGCACTCTTGGCGAAGAGGCCGTAGTGGCGGATGCGGTGCAAGCCCTTCGGCAGCACGTGGATGAGAAAGCGGCGGATGAACTCGGCGATGGCGAGCGTCATCTGCTTGTATCGGTCGCGGCCCTCGATGCGGTAGTCCTTCCATTTGAAGGTGACGAGCTGTTCGTCAAAGGCGATCAAGCGGCTGTTGGCGATGGCAACGCGATGAGTATAGCGTGACAGATAGGCCAGCACCGCCTCGGGGCCACCGAATGGACGCTTGGCGTAGACGACCCACTCGGCTTTACGCAGCGGCGCGAGATGGGCTGCGAAGGACTGTGCGTCAGCCAGATGCGCGTAATCGCCGAAGAAACTCAGGCGACGGGCTCGGTGGGTCGCGATGAGCTTCTCCAGGAACAGCCGTCGGAACAGGTGGGAGAGCACGCGCACCGGAAGGAAGAAGCCCGGTCGGCATGATACCCAGCGCTGGCCATCTGGTGAGATGCCGCCACCCGGCACGATCATGTGCACGTGCGGGTGATGGGTCAGTGCCGAGCCCCAGGTGTGCAGCACGGAGGTGATGCCGATCCTGGCACCGAGATGCTTCGGGTCGGCGGCAATCGTCAGCATGGTCTCGGCCGAGACCTTGAACAGCAGGTCGTAGACGACGGCCTTGTTCTGGTAGGCGATGTCGGCGATGGCCGCCGGCAGTGTGAACACGATGTGATAGTACGGCACCGGCAACAGCTCGGCTTCGCGTTCGGCGAGCCATTGCTTCGCGGCGGCGCCTTGGCACTTCGGGCAGTGGCGGTTGCGACAAGAGTTGTAAGCGATGGTCGTATAGGCGCAATCCGCGCAGCGCGCGACATGGCCGCCGAGTTCCGCCGTGCGGCAGTGCTCGATCGCCGACATCACCTTCAACTGCTGGAGGCTCACATGGCCGGCGTTGGCCTGACGCCACGCCGGACCATGGCCGCGGAAGATGTCCGCGACCTCCAATCTTGGACGCGCCACGTGCCTTCCGCTTAGGCCGGTGGCGTGTCCCTGGACTCATTCTTCTTGGACGTCAGCGGCGTGAGGCGATCCAGCGGGCTCATGACCTCGCGGATGGTGTTGGTGGCGACGCGGGTGTAGAGCGCCGTCGTCTCGAGTTTAGCGTGGCCCAGCAGGACCTGAATCACTCTGATATCGATGTTCTGCTCGAGCAGGTGGGTCGCGAAGCTGTGGCGCAAGGTGTGCGGCGTCACCCGCTTGGCAATCTCGGCCATGTCCGCCGCAGCATGGCAGGCACGCGTGAGCTGGCGTGTCGTCATCGGGCTGGCCGGCTTCAGTCCCGGAAACAGCCAGCCTTGCGGGCGGCCGATGCGATACCAGTCGCGCAAGAGCGCGAGCAGCACCGGAGACAGCATGGCGTGGCGATCCTTGCGGCCTTTGCCCTGCTCGACGCGCAACATCATGCGTTCGGAATCGATGTCGGACACCTTCAACGCAACGACCTCAGAGACGCGCAGTCCCGCACCGTAAGCGACGCTGAGCGCAGCTTTGTATTTGATGCTTGGCGCTGCCTCCAGAAAGCGCGTAACCTCTTCCGGGCTTAACACAACCGGAACCTTGCGCGGCTCGTGCATGAACGACAGGTGCTTGGCAAGCTCGGGCCGATCGAGCGTCACATTGAAGAAGAAGCGCAGCGCCGAGACCGTGGCGTTGATCTTTGGCGCGTGGGCGCCGATCGACGCCAGATGAAGCCGAAAGCGGCGCACGTCCTCCGGCTGGGCCTGGTCGGGCGAGCGGCCGAGGAACGCCGCGAAATCCTTGACCCTTTGCACGTAGTCATGTTGGGTCTTCGGAGCGAACTTGCGGATCGCCATGTCTTCGATCATGCGCTGGCGCAACGGGCTGATGGCCTGCTTGGTCATTGGGGATGCTCCTGTCTTGAGTGAGGTTGTCGAACCCCTCGATCTCAAGACAGGACGCCCCGTTGCGCTATCCTGTTGGCTGCCCCGCCTGCCGTAGCGCCCTACCGCGCGAGCGGTTTAGTCCTTTGACGCTTAACCGACTTCACGCGGTTCTCCGGCGAGCTTGGTTTGCGCCAATCGGTGATAGTCAAAGCACGGACTATCTTGAGCGGCGCACGACCTCGATTGCTGCTTCGATCAGAGATGCAGCAACCTCTTTGCCGAAGGTGTTGATGGTGATTGGTCCGCCATCGGGGACACTAACAAAGAGCGTACCTCCATCACCCGAAAGATTTCCATGATCACCCGAAAGATTTCCATGCGAATTCCGTCGAACTCGACGTCGCTCGCCCATTGGTATTCCACGGTCCGGCCTTCGAATGTCAACGCTCCCATGGTGAGACCTTATCATACTGCGGGAACTAGGCTACTTCAGTTGGTCGCCCTGTCGCTGGAGAACGTCGGCTGTTGGCCCATCGCGACATATTGCGCTGTCGCACGTACTTGGTCGCGATAGGAGCAAAGCGGACGTAGTCACCAATCGCATGGGGCTGCCGGGTTTATAGCTACACGGCCGAAACCAGCGATGCCGCAACTGCATATTTCGAATATTCTAGAAATAATGTTTGACAACCGATGTGCACGGGCGCACCGTGGCGCTCATGAAGATCGACGACGCAGCAGCACGCCTGGAAGCGCTGGGGAATCGGACCCGGCTGCAGATATACCGCGCGCTGGTTCGGGCCGGGCACGCGGGCATGCCGGTCGGCCGCTTGCAGGACAGGCTGAGGATCCCGGCGTCAACGCTGTCGCACCACATCAAGACTTTGGTCGCAGTCGGACTGGTCAGTCAGACCAGGGAATCGACGACCCTGATCTGCCGCGCCAACTTCGACGCCATGCGGGGCCTGGTCGACTTCCTGGTCGCGGAGTGCTGTGCGGACGAAGCCGGATGTAAGGATGTTCAGACCGCAGCCTGATTCATTTAATCAATTATTCCATAATTCTAGAAAGATGGAGGATTCGGAATGGCCAGCAAGACGGTAGCCATCATCGGCGCGGGGCCGGTCGGTCTCGCTGCCGCCGCGCATGTGCTCGAACGCGGCATGTCCCCCGTCGTGCTCGAGACCGGACCCGAAGCCGGGCATGCGGTGCGGCAATGGCAGCACGTCCAGCTCTTCTCGCCGTGGGAATACAATGTCGACAAGGCCGCGGCGCGCCTGCTCGCGCCCACGGGCTGGAATTCGCCGGACCCTCAATCCTACCCGACCGGCGGCGAGTTGATCGAACGGTACCTTGCGCCGCTCGCAACCCGAACGAAGCTACGTGAGGTGATCCGGACGTCCAGCCGCGTCAAGGCCGTCAGCCGCATTGGCTTCGACAGGGCGAAGACCAAGGGGAGGGAGCAAGCGCCTTTCGAAATCCGCTATCAGAACGGCAAGGGCCCCGAGCTGCTGCGCGCCGATGCCGTCATCGACGTCTCAGGCACGTGGTTTTCGCCCAATCCCGCCGGCAGCAACGGTCTGCCTGCGATCGGCGAACGTGAGTGCACTGATCGCATCACCTATGGCATGCCGGATGTGCGCGGCACAGCTCGCGGCAGATATGCTGGCAAGATCGTGGCCGTGCTCGGTGCTGGCCATTCCGCGGTGGGCACGCTGATCGATCTCGCGCAGCTCGCCGAGGAGGTGCCCGGCACCAAGCCGGTGTGGCTGCTGCGCGGCAGCGATCCTGCAAAGGCTTTCGGCGGCGGCAGCAACGACAAGCTTGCCGCGCGCGGCGAGCTGGGCTCCGCCTTCGCCGCGCTCGTGGCTGCCGGAAAGATTGCGGTCGAGACCGGCTTCGGCGTCACCCACATTTCGGAGTTCGAAAGCCGCCTCAGGATTTCGGCAGGCGCCTGCTGCGGTGCGCGGCGTGTGGTTGCGGATGAGCTGGTGGTGTCGACCGGCTTCCGGCCCGATCTCTCGTTCCTGTCCGAGCTGCGGCTGCGGCTCGACCCGGCGATCGAGGCGCCTCTCGCGCTCGCGCCGCTCATCGACCCCAATGAGCATAGCTGTGGAACGGTGCGGCCTCACGGGGCTCACGAACTGTCGCATGATGAGCCGGGCTTCTATCTCGCCGGCATGAAGTCCTACGGTCGCGCGCCAACCTTCCTGATGACGACCGGATACGAGCAGGTCCGCTCGATCGTCGCAGACATCGCGGGCGACAAGGAGGCTGCGGCACGCGTCGAACTTGTGCTGCCGGAGACCGGCGTCTGCACACGCGGCGGCGTGGAGTCCGCCGGCGCAGCCGGATGCTGCGGCGGTCCGGCCAATGACGAACCCTCGGCCTGCTGTGCCGCCGATGAAGCGGCCAGGAGGGCAGGTGGTACCGGATGCGGTTGCTCATGATGCGAGGCACTGCGGGGCCGCTCACCGTCGTCATCGCGCTCGGCACCGCGCAGACCATCGCGTGGGCGTCGAGCTATTATCTTCCTGCGATCCTGGCTGCGCCGATTGCGGGTGATCTCGGTCTTGCGCCGACTTACGTGTTCGGCGCGCTGTCGGGAGCTCTCATCGTCTCCGGCCTGCTCGGTCCGAGAGTTGGGCATGCCATCGATACGTTCGGCGGGCGCAGCCTGCTTGCCGTCTCGAACCTCGTTTTCGCCGCAGGCTTGCTCCTGCTGTCCGTAGCCTATGGCGTAGCGGTGCTGATCACGGCCTGGATCTTGCTCGGGATCGGCATGGGCATGGGCCTCTACGAAGCGGCATTCGCGACGCTTGCGCGCATCTATGGTGCCAATGCGCGACGAACGATCACCGGCATCACCCTGATCGCCGGTTTCGCCAGCACACTCGGCTGGCCTCTCACGACGTTGCTCGCTTCGGAGTATGGCTGGCGCGCGGCCTGCCAGCTATGGGCGGTGATCCATATCGGTCTTGCCTTGCCGCTCAACCTTTCGCTACCCCGTGCCGCTCCACTGGATCAGGACTCCCGACCGAGCGTGGGCGCGAGCCAGCAATCCGAGCGCCAGAGCGAAACCTTCGCAATGATGCTGCTGGCGTACATGTTTGCGGCCGCGAGCTTTGTCAGCTCCGGAGTCTCGGCCATTCTGCCGACCATGCTGGTTGCGTTCGGCGCCACGCCGGCACAGGCGTTGTTCGCAGGCGCATTGGTCGGCCCTGCGCAAGTCGGCGCCCGCCTTCTGGAAGCAGGATGGTTTGGCCGGTTTCATCCGCTGCTGTCGGCGAGGCTCGCCATGCTCATGAATCCGGTCGGCGTGCTTGCGCTGATCGCGGGCGGCCCTTTGCTCGCACCGGCCTTCACGGTGCGTGTATGGCGCGGGTAACGGCATCATCACCATTGCCCGTGGTACGCTGCCATTGGCGCTGTTTGGGCCGGTAGGGTTCGGCAGGCGTGTCGGGATGATCTCGTTGCCTTCGAGGGCAACGGGCGCCTTCGCGCCCCTTGCGCTGGGACTGATGGTAGAGCATTTCGGCAGCGGCGCGCTCTGGATCGGCGCGCTGGCCTCGGTCTCTGCGTTTTTTGCGCTTCTGCTGCTTCGTGGGGATCAGACAGTATGAGTCCCTGTCAGATGGGAGGGGAACATTCGTAGCCTGCGCGGTTGGCCGCTGATTGCAGTGATGTGTATCGGCCAGCTCGGCAATCTGCTGCCGCACGTGACGTTGTCCGCGAATCTGGCGCAGCATCTGATGCCGGCGTGGGGGTTGTCCGCCGCCGAGGGCGGCTTGATGGCGAGCGGATATGCGTTCGGCTATATGCTCGCAGTGCCCGTGCTGACGACGTTGACTGATCGTATCGATGCTCGGCTCGTGCTCCTGGGCGGCTCTGTCGTGAGCGGACTTGCGACGGTGGCGTTTGGCATCTTCGCGCAAGGGTTCTGGTCGGGGACCAGCATCTGGTCGCTGGCAGGATTGGGCTTTGCCGGTGCCTACATGCCGGGGCTCAAGGCACTGACGGACCGGTTGCCCGTCGGCGACACCTCACGGGCGGTCACGCTCTACACGTCGAGCTTCTCGGTGGGCGTCGGCCTGTCGTTCCTGATCGCGCAAGTCCTCGCAGATGGCTGGGGATGGCGGACCGCGTTTTACGTGACCGGCATCGGTCCCATCGCGATGGTGGTCGCGTGTCTCTTGATCGAGAGGCGTAGTCCCGCTCCGAGAGTCGGACGTCTCTTGAACTTTGCGCCCGTTTTCGCCAACCGCGAGGCACTCGGTTATATCTTCGGTTACGGTGCGCACTGCTTCGAGCTCTACGGCATTCGCACATGGCTGGTCGGATTCTGGACCTACGTCGTCGCGCATCAGGGCGCGCCCTCATGGCTGAGCCCGGTCCTGATGAGCTTCTGCTTCGCAGTGATCTCCATGCCGGCCAGCATCCTCGGCAACGAGGCCGCATTGAAGTTCGGGCGACATCGGGCGATCACGGTGGTGATGATCGCTTCGGCCTGCGTTGCGCTCGTCATCGGCCTTAATGCGACGGCTCCGGCATGGGTGCTGGCGTTGCTGCTGATGATCTATGGCCTGACGGTGCCGGCGGATTCTGGTGCGTTGACAGCCGGCATGTCGGCTGCAGCCGTCTCGGAGCATCGCGGGGCGACTCTGGCCTTGCATTCGACCGTCGGCTTCGGCCTGTCGGCGATCGGAGCGTGGGGAACCGGGGCTGCACTCGATGCTGCTGGCGGTCCGCAGAGTGCAGAGGGCTGGTTGCTGGCTTTCATCGTGCTCGCGGCCGGGATCGCACTAGGCCCGCTCGCGTTGCTATGGGCGCGGATGGCTCGGCCCGAACAGCTTCTATCGAGGTCGCAATAGGCAGACCACGAGTATCGGGGGCGCTGAGCGGCCTGACAGGCATCGATAGCTTCGGTCACGAATGCTTGACCCGGATCAAAGTATGCGTTCGGCAGCGGAATATGTTACGAGAGTTGCGTTGCGGCTCGAAAAGGTAAAAGCACGTTTGATGCGGATCGTTCGTACCATCCTGGCCCTCGCCATCGCCATATCCTTGGCGATGCTGCCGGCTGGTGCGTCCGCATCCAGCCTCGCCATGTCGTCGGATGATATGCAGGCGGCCATGCAGATGGGCGGCGACGGCGACATGTCGATGGACGATTGTTGTCCCGACATGAAGGGAACGGGTTCCGACACCGGCTACAAGTGCGGGATGGGCTTTTGCTGTATCGGCGGCACCGTCGCGCTTGCAGACATCCGTCCCCTGGCTTTCGAATTTCTTGCCGTAGCGGCAGGAAAGACCGCTATTCCCGCCGATCAAGTCGTCTCCTTCCGCGGCGGCAGTCCTCCCTTCCGGCCTCCTCGAATCTGATTCTCATCAAGCCAAAGACGCGCGCGGGCACGCCTGCGCGCGTCGATGACTGACGTGCGCGCTCCCTGCGTCACGGTCGAGATCAATTCATGAGGACAGGACAATGCTTTCCAAATTCAACACCGCGGCTGTTGCCGCCATCCTTTCGCTCGCCGCAACGGCCGCGATGGCGGGTGCCGGCGACTACGCCTTCGAGCCGGTCAATCCCGAGATGAAGAAGGGCGACGACGTCACGCTCGCCGTTCGCTTGACCAACAAGCAAACCGGTAAGCCGGTGTCGGACGCGGTCATCTTCAAAACCCGTGTCGATATGGCCCCGGACGGCATGGCCGAGATGGAGTCGGCCGTCGCGCCGCTGCCGTCCAAGGAGCCGGGCGTCTACGCTTTCAAGACGGACCTGCCGATGGCCGGCCGCTACGAGGTCACGCTCTCGGCGAAGGTTCAGGGCGAGCCTGACACGGTCACCGGCAAGGTCATCGTCAAGGCGACGAAGTGAGCCTCCGGGCGCCGCCGGATGGCGCCCGGACTTCTCTTTCCCATTCACATGGACGCGCGCCCCGGGCGCGCGGTATCTGGCGATGAATACGCAGCGTCTTCTCACCGCACTCGCGCTCACCGGCGGCCTGGCGCTGGGCGTCTCCTGGTCCATGAACGGACGCTGGTCCGTTCAGGCCGAGGTCGCCTCGGCCACGGCAGACGGTGCCCGAGCTCCGCTTTATTACCGCGATCCGAGCGGCGCGCCGCTTTGGTCGGCCGGTCCAAAGAAGGACGGCCGCGGGCGGGACTATCTGCCGGTCTACGATGACGATCAGACGGCTGCAGCGGCAACGAAACCACCGCAGGCGGCTTCACCGCGAAAAATCCTCTACTACCGCAATCCCATGGGGCTGCCCGACACCTCGCCGGTGCCGAAGAAGGATTCGATGGGGATGAACTATATCCCCGTTTACGAAGGCGACGACGTCGATGATGGGACGGTGAAGCTGTCGCCTGGCAAGATCCAGCGCAGCGGCGTGAAATCCGAGCCGGTCGCGCGGCGATCGATCCGGGTCCTGGTGAAGGCGCCCGGCACGATCCAACTGGACGAGCGCCGCGTCTCCGTGATCGCGATGCGCGCCGAAAGCTTCGTGCAGAAGGTCGCGGACGTCACCACCGGCACGCGCGTGAAGGCGGGCCAGCCGCTGATGGAGATCTACAGCTCGGCGGTCGCGTCCGCGGCGGCCGAATATCTCGCGACGATCACCTCCAAGACGGTCGGCGGCGTTGAGATGTACGGCCGCGGCTCGCGGCAACGGCTGGTCAATCTCGACGTCCCCGAGCAGGCCATCGCCGAGATGGAGAGGACGCGCGTCGCGCCCGTCACCATCCATTGGTCGGCGCCGCGCGACGGGATCGTGCTCGAGCGCAATGCGATCGAAGGCATGCGCGCCAATCCCGGCGACGTGCTGTTCCGCATCGCCGACATTTCGCTCGTCTGGGCGCTGGTCGACGTCGCCGAGCGCGATCTCGGCAGCATCGCGGTGGGGCAGTCCGTCGCGGTGCGCGCGCGAAGCTTTCCCGGCCGGGCGTTCACCGGCAAGATCGCCGTGATCTATCCGCAGGTGAACCGCGAAACCCGGACCGTTCGCGTCCGCATCGAGCTCGCCAATCCCGACGCGGCGCTGCTGCCGGACATGTATGTCGATGCCGACATCGATACGGCCGACGGCGCGCCCGTGCTGGCGATACAGGATAGCGCGGTGCTCGACACCGGCACGCGCCAGGCCGTCCTCGTCGACAAGGGGGAAGGCCGCTTCGAGCCGCGGGAGGTGAAGCTCGGCCGGCGCGGCGGCGGCTACATCGAGGTACGGGACGGCCTTGCGGACGGCGAGGCCGTGGTCACATCCGCCAATTTCCTGATCGACGCGGAAAGCAATTTGAAGGCCGCGCTCAAAGGCTTCGCCGAGGCTGCGCCTCAGGCTTCCGACGCGGGCCGTGCGATGGGAGAGCACAAATGATCGCCCGCATCATCGCCTGGTCGGCGCGCAACCTGCTGCTGGTGCTGTTCGGCAGCGGCTTTGCGGCCGCCGCCGGCGTCTACGCACTGCTTCACCTGCCGCTGGATGCGATCCCGGACCTGTCGGACACGCAGGTCATCGTCTACACCGAATATCCCGGCCAGGCGCCGCAGGTGATCGAGGACCAGGTCACCTATCCCCTGACGACGGCGATGCTGACCGTGCCGAAATCGAAGGTGGTGCGCGGCTTCTCCTTCTTCGGCGTGTCGTTCGTCTATGTGATCTTCGAGGACGGCACCGACATCTATTGGGCGCGATCGCGCGTCATGGAGTTCCTGAACGGCGCGTCGTCCAGGCTTCCCGCCGGCGTCTCCCCGACCATCGGGCCCGATGCGACCGGTGTCGGCTGGGTCTATCAGTACGCCGTTATGTCGAGGGAATTGAACCTCGCCGACACGCGCACGATCCAGGACTGGAATCTGAAATTCGCGCTGGCCAAGGCCGAAGGCGTCGCCGAGGTCGCCAGCATCGGCGGGTTCGTCAAGCAATACAACGTGATTCTCGATCCGCAGCGGATGCG
Source organism: Bradyrhizobium sp. LMG 9283 (assembly GCF_045571415.1). Lineage (NCBI taxonomy): Bacteria > Pseudomonadati > Pseudomonadota > Alphaproteobacteria > Hyphomicrobiales > Nitrobacteraceae > Bradyrhizobium > Bradyrhizobium sp. LMG 9283. The sequence goes on along the minus strand of NZ_CP120691.1, from coordinate 5,894,835 downwards.
CGATCGCGGCATCAGCATGCAGACGATCCGGGAGGCGATCCGCGCCAGCAACGCCGACGTCGGCGGCCGCACGGTCGAGCTGTCGGAGTTCGAATACGTCATTCGCGGCAAGGGCTACATCAAGAGCATCAACGATCTCGGCAACATCGTCCTGAAGATGAGCAACGGCACGCCGGTGCTGCTCCGGGACGTCGCCAATGTCGAGCTCGGACCCGACGAGCGCAGGGGCATCGCCGAGCTGAACGGCGAGGGCGAGGTCGCAAGCGGCATCGTGCTGCAGCGCTTCGGCGTCAACGCCCTCGACGTGATCGAGAACGTCAAAAAGCGCTTCAAGGAGATCGCGAGCAGCCTGCCGAAGTCGGTCGAGATCGTCCCGGTCTACGACCGCTCGGGCTTGATCTATGCGGCGATCGATACGCTCAAGCACACGCTGCTCGAGGAGAGCGTCGTCGTTGCGCTCGTCTGCGTCGTGTTCCTGCTCCATGTCCGCAGCGCGCTGGTCGCGATCCTGATGCTGCCAGTCGGTGTGCTGATGGCGTTCGGCGCCATGAAGCTGCTGGGACTGGGGTCGAACATCATGAGCCTGGGGGGCATCGCCATTGCGATCGGCGCCATGGTGGATGCCGCGATCGTCATGATCGAGAACGCCCACAAGCACCTGGAGCGCGCCAAGCCCGATCAGTCGCGCGTCCAGATCCTGATCGATGCGGCGTTCGAAGTCGGCCCCGCGCTGTTCTTCAGCCTGCTGATCATCACTGTCTCGTTCATGCCGATCTTCACGCTGGAATCGCAGGAAGGACGCCTGTTCAGCCCGCTGGCGTTCACGAAAACCTTTTCGATGGCTGCTGCGGCCCTGCTGTCCGTCACTCTGGTGCCGGCACTGATGGTGATCTTCGTCCGCGGCAGAATCGTGCCGGAGCACAGGAATGTCATCAACCGCTTCCTGATCTGGATCTACCGGCCGGTCATTCAGGGCGTGCTGCGCGCCAAGACGCTGGTGATCCTGGCCTCGCTCGTCGTGCTCGCCGTCACGATCTGGCCGGCCCGGCAGCTCGGCACCGAGTTCATGCCGACGCTGAACGAGGGCACGCTGCTCTACATGCCGACGACGTTGCCCGGCATCTCGGTCACCAAGGCGGCCGAGTTGATGCAGACGCAGGACCGCATCATCAAGTCGTTCCCGGAGGTCGCCTCGGTCTACGGCAAGGCGGGACGAGCGGCGACCGCGACCGATCCGGCGCCGACCGAGATGTTCGAGACGGTGGTCAACCTGAAGCCGAAGGAGCAGTGGCGCCCCGGCGTCACCGTCGACAGTCTCATCGCGGAGATGGACAAGGCGCTGCAGTTTCCGGGCGTCTCCAACGCCTGGACCATGCCGATCAAGGCGCGCATCGACATGCTCTCCACCGGCATCCGCACGCCTGTCGGCGTCAAGGTGATGGGCACCGACCTCGTCGAGATCGACCGGCTGGCAAGGCAGGTCGAACGGGTGATCAGGACCGTCCCGGGCACGTCCTCGGCCTACGCCGAGCGCGGCATCGGCGGCTACTATCTCGAGATCGTCCCGGACCGCGAGGCGCTCGCCCGCTATGGCATCCTGATCCAGGACGTTCAGGACACCATCGCGGCCGCGCTCGGTGGTCAGACGGTCACGACGACGGTGGAGGGCCGGCAGCGGTTCACCGTGAACATGCGCTATCCGCGCGACCTGCGCGACAATCCCAAGGCGATCGCCGGCGATATCCTGGTGCCGATGCCGGCGGGCGGCGCCGTGCCGCTCGGCGAGGTCGCCAAGGTCGAGCCGGCGCGGGGGCCGACGTCGATCCGGACGGAGAACGGCCAGCTCGCGACCTACATCTACGTCGACATCCGCGATCGCGACATCGGCAGCTACGTCGCCGATGCGCAACGCGCTGTGGCGGAGAGCGTCCAGTTTCCCGCCGGCACCTATGTAGTCTGGAGCGGCCAGTACGAATATCTCCAGCGCGCCGCGGCGCGCCTGAAGATCGTGGTGCCCCTGACGCTGACGATCATCTTCCTGCTGCTGTACCTCAACTTCAGGGCCCTGACCGAGAGCTTCATCGTCATGCTCTCGCTGCCGTTCGCGCTGGTCGGCGGCATCTGGATGATGTGGTGGCTCGGCTTCAACCTGTCGGTCGCCGTCGCGGTCGGCTTCATCGCGCTCGCCGGTGTCGCCGCCGAGACCGGCGTCGTGATGCTGATCTACCTCGAACATGCCCTTGAGGAGATCAAGGCGAAGCGCAGCGCGGCCGGCCAGGTTCTCACGCCTCAGGATCTGCACGAAGCCATCATGGAAGGCGCCGTCGAGCGAGTCCGTCCCAAGATGATGACGGTGGTCGCCATCATGGCGGGCCTGCTGCCGATCATGTGGAGCACCGGCACCGGGTCCGAGATCATGCAGCGGATTGCGGTGCCGATGATTGGTGGCATGATCTCTTCGACGCTGCTGACGCTGATCGTGATCCCGGCGATCTTCGGGCTGGTGAAAGGCTTCCGCTTGCCTCCCGAGGGCAAGGACAAAGGACAATCAACCGAAATGCCAAAGCCGATCAGTGCGAGACTGCGGGTAGTGGAGCCTGCCGAATGAAGTGAGCCATGATGCACGACATGATGGCGGAAATGTTCGGGACGATGGGGTTGATCACCGCCCTGATCATCATCGTTCTCGTATTGGGGGCGGCGGCGCTGATCAAATATCTCTTCAAGGGAGATTGAAGATGCATCGCTTCTATCTGATCGGATTGGCTGCCGTCCTGGCGTCCTCGCCGGCTCTCGCGCAACAGGAGGCTGCGGCACGCGGCCAGCGGGGTTTCCGGGCCTGCATGCCGTGTCATTCGCTGGAGCCAGACCGCAACATGACTGGCCCGAGCCTCGCAGGACTGTGGGGCCGAAAGGCCGGAAGCCTGGAAAGTTTCGAACGCTATTCCGATGCCCTCAAGTCGTCTGGAATCATTTGGGACGAACGTTCGCTCGATGCCTGGATCACGGAGCCAGATCGCATGGTGCCAGGCAACGAAATGCCCTTTGATGGTATCAAGGACGATCGCGCTCGCGGCGATCTACTTGCGTTTTTGAAGCAGGCCACCAAGCCGGGCGCTCATCCGCAGTCTGGTATGGAAGGTCGAATGGGAGGGATGATGGGCGGAATGATGGGTGGCGGGCGCGATCCCAATTTGAAAAGCCTGGAGACGGCCATGCAAGTGAAAGCCATCACCTATTGTCACGACACCTATCGCATTACGACCGCGGACGGCAAGACGCGCGCCTTCTGGGAGCGTAATCTGCGCATGAAGACGGATTCCGGCAAAGATGGTCCACAAAGTAACGCACCGGCCCTGGTACCCGCTGGCATGATGGGCGACCGTGCGGACGTGATCTTTGCCGCACCTGAAGAGATCAGCAGGACCATTGAGCGGCGGTGCTAGGAGATGCGCGCATGGGCTTCTACAACGATGTCATCCTTCCACGGCTTTGCGACCTTGCGATGCGCAACAAGGAACTTGCGCCCTACCGGCAACGCGCGATCCGTGCGGCTCAGGGCCGGGTGCTCGAGATCGGCATCGGGTCCGGCCGCAACCTGCCGTTCTACGGAGCTACGGTGAAGCAGGTTGTGGGGCTTGAACCCGGTCCGAAGCTTCTCGAGATGGCGCGGAGCGCTCCCCATCCGGACACTCCGGTTGACCTTGTCGAAGCTTCGGCCGAGGCAATTCCGATCGAGGACCGCAGCATCGACACGGTGGTGACGACCTGGACCATGTGCAGCATTCCCGACGTCGATCGCGCCATGACAGAGGTGCGGCGTGTGCTTAAACCGGGAGGGAAGCTGGTCTTCGTCGAGCATGGCCGCGCGCCCGAACCGCGCGTGCGCTGGTGGCAGGATCGCCTGACGCCCGTGTGGATGCGCATCTCGGGCGGTTGTCATCTCAATCGGGACATTGCTGACGTCTTGACCCGGAGCGGCTTTCGCATCGACGAGATGCGCACCGGATATATGAATGGCCTGAAGCCCATGACCTTCATGTACGAGGGCCAAGCGAGCCCTCGTTGAGGCCTGTGGCGCTTCGACTTGAGATACAACGATGAAACGAAAGGAGGCCGAAGATGAAGCAACGCGCAGATTTAATGACCCGCCGCTCGCTCGTAGGGCTGATGGCCGCAGCAGTTCTTGACGGGCCTGCCGTCGCGGCGCAGGCCGAAGAAGCCACCATCACGGTGCACAAGGATCCGAGCTGCGGCTGCTGCGCCGGTTGGGTGCAGCATCTCCGAGACGCAGGATTTGCCGTCGAAGTGGAGGAGACCGCCGATCTCGATACGATCCGGACGCGTCTGGGCATCCCCTCGGACTTGGTCGCGTGTCACACGGCAGAGGTCGCCGGCTATCTCGTCGAGGGGCACGTGCCGGCTGCGGCGGTGCGACGCCTCCTCTCGGAGCGTCCCATTGCGAAAGGGCTCGCGGTGCCGGGCATGCCGATCGGATCGCCAGGGATGGAAGGCGGCGAGCCGCAGCCTTACACGGTCGTGCTGTTCGGTGCCGATGGTCAAAGACCATTCATGCGCTTTATCGGCTCGCAGGCGATCGGTTGAGAACCCTGCGCGCCGCGACGAGCCTTGCCTATCCCTGCATGACGGCAAAAGAGCCGGCGTCATCCTCCGCCGCTAAGGTTGCGGAGGAAAGCGGTCGAATGCCGGCAATTCGTGCGCACGCTCCATCCAGCGCAACCGCTCGGCGACCTGGATCTGCATCGTTGCAGGCACGGCCTCGGGATCGTCGTAGGTCGCGCTCTGGACGTCGATGATCCCGGGCATCATGTTGGCATTGACGTAGAACAGGCCGGTACCGCAGTCGCCGCAAAAGTGCCGCCGGACATGTTCCGAAGACCGGTACACCTTCGGCTCGCCCTTGGTCACCTTGATGGCATCCTCCGCATACATCGTCCAGCCGACGACCGGGGCGCCGGCGTGGAGCCGGCAATCGCGGCAATGGCACAGCGCGTGCACCATTGCTTCGCCTTTGACCTCATAACGGATTGCGCCGCAGTGACAGCCGCCGGTGATGGTGCTCATGCGTACCTCCGATTGAAGATGGCTTCGCCGCTCGATAGCCCTCGAGACGCGCCGCTTCAACGCCGCAATCGATTTGCGATTGCGTCCTACTGTCGCGTGACAGCTCCTGCCATGGAAGCCGCTCTGACCGCGGGGAAATGCACCGGCGTCGCAGTTCCGCGCGCCCGAGCTTGAATGAGCCTCGATGTCACGGCTGCGTTTCGGCCAATGCCGGTCAGCATACGATTTCGCGCACGGAGCCTGACAGGCGTACTTCCCTAACGCTCCTATTGACTCGTATCGCGAATGGGCAAATCCTTCCAACAACGCAATTGCCATCGCCAATTTCAGCACTGCGAACTTCGGCGCCCTCGGCGTTTATCGGCGCCATCTGACGAAAATCTTTCTGAACAGAAACGGAGGGGCCCATGCGCGCGCTCGCCTTGAGAACCGTCTCTCTTCTCGCCCTCGCTACCCTGGTCTCGATCTCCGCCACGCCTGCGGCAGGCGCGGAGGACGGGACCGACGAGCAGTTTGGCAAGGTTCACTTCCAGACCTCCTGCAACGAGGTGGCACAGCGCCGCTTCGACCGCGGGATGCGCTATCAGCATTCGTTCTGGTACCGGCCCGCGAAGGAGATTTTCGAGGAGACGTTGCAGGCCGATCCCGACTGCGCGATCGCCTATTGGGGCATTGCCCTGAGCCTGCTGTACAATCCGCATTTTCCCGCGCCGAAGGAAAACCTCACCGAGGGCCTCGCCGCCCTGCAGAAGGCCAAGGCACTCGGCGCCAAGAGCGAACGCGAACGGGACTATATCGACGCGCTGCTGGCCTTCTATTCGGGCGACGAAAAGACGACGTTTGGCCAGCGCGCGCAGGCCTATCTCAAGGCAACCGAAGCCGTCGCCGCGCGTTATCCCGATGATGACGAGGCCCAGATCGCCTACGCCATCACGCTGAATGTCACGGCGTCACCAAACGACAAGACCTATGCCAACCAGCTCAAGGGCGCTGCCATCTTGGAGCCGATCTTCAAGCGGCAGCCGCGGCACCCCGGCGTCGCGCATTACCTGATCCACCTCTACGATTATCCGCCGATCGCAGCGCAAGGTCTCGACGCCGCGAAGCGCTATTCCGAGATCGCGCCGGCGGCGCCGCACGCTTTGCATATGCCCTCGCACATCTTCACGCGCGTCGGCTACTGGAACGAATCCATCGAGGCCAACAGCCGTTCCGCTAGGGCTGCCAAGGAGGGCAAGGATCCCAGCGAGCAGCTGCATGCCGACGACTATATGGTCTACGCCTTGCTCCAGCTTGCGCAGGACGGCCGAGCTCGCGACGTCATCGCGGACATGGTTGCGACCACGGGCTATGCGCCTTCCGTCCGCGCCGGTCCCTACGCGATAGCGGCCAGCCAGGCGCGCTATATGGTCGAGCGCGGCGATTGGCAGGGCGCTGCCGCGCTGAAGGTCGAGCCGAGCCGGTTTGCCTATGTCGATGCGATCACCCATTTCGCCCGCGCCCTTGGCGCCGCGCGCTCCGGCAATGCAGACGCCGCAACGGCTGACATCGCCAAGCTGGCGGAGCTGCGCGACAAGCTGCGGCAGGACAAGGATGCCTATTGGGCCGAGATCGTCGACATTCAGCGGCAGGTCGCCGCCGCCTGGCAGCTCAATGCCCAGGGAAAACAGGCGGACGCGTTGGAAGCGATGCGCCTTGCCGCCGATGCCGAAGACAAGACCGAAAAATCCATCGTGACGCCGGGACCGCTTGCCCCGGCACGTGAGCTTTACGGGACCATGCTGCTCGAGCGCGGCATGGCGACGGAGGCATTGGCAGCGTTCGAAAGCACCATGCGCAAGGAACCGAACCGCTTTGGCGCGACGATCGGCGCCGCCCACGCCGCCGAGAAAGCGGGTGACGCGGTGAAGGCGCGCCAATACTACGGGAAAGTCGTCGACATGGCGAGCAATGGCGACTCCTCGCGGGAGGACCTCGCGGCCGCACGAAAGTTCATGGCTCAGAATTAGCAAAATGGCTCAGAATTAGCAAAAGGGTCGCGGCGGCTTCGATGCGCCTGACAAGCAAATTTATTGCGATCAGCGCAGCCACCGCGCTGCTCTGCGCAGCCGCTGTCTGGATATTGCGATCCGGTGAATCGGCACGCGCAACGGCGGAGTCCGGCGAGGTCCGCCCGGTGTGGACGGAAACCGACTGGCCTTTCGGCGCAGATCCCTGGGGGAAAGGAAAGGCGTTCCGCTGCAAGGCCGAGGATTGCGGCGGCGAGGTCCAGCTCTACGTTCGCGCCAAGCTCGGCTTCTGCAATTGCGCCACCGGCATCGCCGACGATGGCGACCTCGATCAAATGGGCGACCTGGCGCTGATCGGCAAGGCAACGCCGATCGGTGCCGGCCGAGAGATCATCGTCGGTCCGATGCGCGGCCGCAGCCGGGCCTATCGCGTCGAGGGACATCGCAACGCCGCGCTCTCACTCGCCTTCAATCAGCGCTGCGACATGGTGGCCGCGACGGCTCTGGTTGGACCGGGCGCGCCCGCGTCACTGGAGCCGGCGGTGCTGGCGTTCCTCAATAGCGACCGCATGTTGAAATGGGCCGAGATCGCGCTTGGGTTATGACTCGAAGCAATTCGGCTTCCGCCATTTCCAGAACCATAGGACCTTCCTACCCTTCGCCACGGATAAGCGAGTGCGCCACTATTGTGTGCAGATCGGGAACTTCCCCCCAATTCCAGGCATTTCCTGCACTCCCTCTCTCGGGCTCCAGTAATGAAAACGACATTCGTCGGGGATTCCCGCAGCCTCGAACTGCTGATCAACGCGATTGTCGATTACGCCATCTTCATGCTCGACACCGACGGTCTGGTCAGGACCTGGAACAAGGGAGCTGAGCGTCTTAAGGGGTATGCTCCCGACGAGATTATCGGAAAGCATTTTTCGATCTTTTACACGCCGGAAGATCGGGAAATAGGTTTGCCAAAGAGAGCGCTGGCGACGGCCGCGGAGACGGGTCGCTTCGCGTCCGAGGGCTGGCGTGTCCGAAAAGATGGCAGGCGCTTTTGGGCGCTCGTCGTCCTCGATGCAATTCGCGACGAGGAGGGCAGGCTGATCGGATTCGCGAAGGTAACGCGCGACATTACCGAGCGGCAGCAGGCCCACAACGATCTCCTGGAAAGTGAAAGGCGATATCGTCGGCTTGTCGAGGCTGTCGTTGATTACGCGATTTTCCAGCTCGATCCTTCCGGCCATGTGGCGACCTGGAATGCCGGGGCCGAGCGCATCAAAGGCTATAGGCCGGATGAAATCATCGGCCGACATTTCAGCGCGTTCTACACGCCTGAGGATATCAAAAAAGGTGTGCCGACAAAGGCCCTGGCGGAGGCATCCGAAAAAGGGCGGTTCGAAGCTGAAGGCTGGCGCATGCGCAAGGACGGCACGCGCTTTTGGGCCTCTGTGGTCATCGATCGGATTACTGACGAGAGCGGCGCGATCATCGGCTTTGCGAAAGTCACGCGTGATCTCACCGAGCGAAAGCAGGCACAAGACGAGCTTCAGCGCGTCCAGGAACAGCTTGTTGCATCCCAAAAGCTCGAGGCGGTCGGACAGCTCAGCGGCGGCATTGCTCATGATTTCAACAATCTTCTGATGATTGTTCTGGGAAATCTCGAGAATGCAGAACGGGCCAGCCGCAACATAGCAGGGCCGAACCTTCATCGCGCGCTGGCGAACGCGAAGCGCGGCGCTCAACGGGCCGCGGCGCTGACAAGTCGGTTGCTCGCCTTTTCTCGCCGCCAGGCTCTCGATCCCAAGCCAATCCACCTCAACGGCTTCCTGAGTGGCCTGCAGGAGTTCCTTCAGCGCACGCTAGGCGAACGCATCGAAGTGCAGACGGTCGGCGGCGCTGGCCTCTGGCAGATCGAAGCGGATGTAAACCATCTGGAATCGACGATCGTCAATCTGGCGATCAATGCCCGTGATGCGATGCCGAACGGGGGAAAGCTGACCATCGAGGCGGCGAATGTCTCCGCCGACGAAAACTATTCTCGTGCCAACCCGGAGCTCGCGGCCGGCCAATATGTCGTCATCAGCGTCAGTGACACCGGCTCCGGCATGACTCCGGAGGTTCTAGATCATGCATTCGAGCCGTTCTTCACGACGAAGGAGCCGGGGCAGGGGACTGGACTCGGTCTCAGTCAGGTCTATGGCTTCGTCAAACAGTCCGGGGGACATGTGAAGATCTACAGCGAGGTGGGAGAAGGTACCAGCATCAAGATGTATTTCCCCCGCTACTTCGGCGATGAGCGGCCCGCTTCGGACGATGTTGATGAGTTCATCTCCGAAGGCGCTTCTGTGGAGACCATTCTCGTGGTTGAAGACGATGCCGATCTCAGGGCCTACGTTTCGGATGTGTTGCGAGACCTCAACTATCGTGTCTTGTCTGCCGGGAGCGCGCAGGTCGCCTTGACCACCCTGCTGCAGGAAGGCCAGCAGGTTGATCTACTTCTGACCGATGTGGTCATGCCCGGCATAAACGGCCGCGAGCTGGGACGGCGCGCGCAACAGATCAGGCCGCATCTCAGGATTCTCTACATGACGGGTTACTCCCGCAACGCAGTCGTTCACCAGGGACGGCTCGACGAGGGCGTCGATCTGATGGAAAAGCCGGTCACTCAGGCCAGGCTGGCGTTGAAGGTGCGCGAGATATTGGATCGAACCTGAAGATTGATGTGCGCCGCTCGTCCGGAGCGGTGCCTCCTGTTAGGATCGTTTTCGGCACCTCCATTGCGTTGACGTTCTGCCGTCGCAACCAAGAACGCTCCAGAGGCTCAGGGGCGCGACAAAAGAGTCCGCAATTTCTCGTTCAATTGCTCAACCGAGAACGGCTTCCCGAGCGCGGGCGCATTCCTGAACTCCTCCTCCAGGGGAGGTCCGCCATAGCCCGTGCTGAACAGGAAAGGAATCCTTCGGTCGCGCAAGATGCGAGCTACCGGGAAAACAAACTCTCCAGCCAGATTCACGTCAAGCAGCGCCAGATCGAAGGATGCCGTGGTCGCAAGTTCGCAGGCCTTTTTCACATGGGCGGCCGAAGCGACGACCGTCAATCCCAATTCCTCGAGCATGTCTTCGATCATGAGGGCTACTAACCCTTCGTCTTCGACGAGGAGAACCCTGGCACCCGACATTTCAGCCATGGGATGATGGACGCACAACGGGAAATACCATGCTGCAGCGCGTGCCCTCCGGCTCGAAGACCAAGTCGAACTCCCCGGCAAGGTCGTGTTCTACGCAACGTTCCATGAGTCGTGTGCCGAATCCCCGGCGCTTGGGCGGCGCAACCGGTGGGCCCCCGTGTTCGCGCCATTCGCATGCGAGCGTGCTCTGCGATCGCTCGCCCTCGGCGATCCTCCAGGTGAGCGACACGGATCCATGCGGCTTGGAGAGTGCCCCATATTTCGCGGCATTGGTCAAAAGCTCATTGAGCACCATGGTGACACTCAGCGCCGTGCGCGCGTCCAGATTGACGTGCGGCCCGCCTGTCACGACCCGTCCGCCTGACACCGGTGCGACGATGTCGTGGACCAGCTTTTCGAAAGGGGCGTCTTGCCAGTTTCGCGTCGTGAGCAGGTCATGCGCACGGGCAAGCGCCAGCAGCCTTCCCGTGAACGTCGGCACAAACTCATCCAGGTCGGCAGCATGGCGAGCGGTCTGGCTCGCGAGGGACTGCACCGTGGCGAGCGTGTTTTTCACACGGTGGTTCAGCTCGTCGATGAGGACCTTCTGGGCATTCTCGGCCTGCTTGCGCTCGCTGATGTCGACGAGCATGTTGATGGCGCCGACCAGGTTTCCCGCCGCGTCACGCAGCGGCGTCGGATAGGGGATAAACGGCACACGTCTGCCGTCCGGACGCTCGGCCACCGCTTCGGCACCGCGGACTGGGCGGTTTTCGCGTAGCGCGACGGCCATCGGACATTCATTGTGCGGCAGAGGCGAGCCGTCGGGCCAATAGAGTTTCCAAGTTACGCACCATTCATCGCCCGGTTGCGGCGTTCTGCCCGCCATCTCGACCGCGGCGCGATTGAAGAAATTTATGCGTCCCTCGGCATCGGTCGTATAGATCGCGGCGGGCAATGCCTCGAGGAGATCGCGCATGCGCTGCTCCCCTTCGCGCAGACGATCCTCCAGCTGTTTGGTGGCAGTGACATCCTGGGCGACGCGCACGCCATAAAGAAAGTGACCTTCCGAATCGCGCACCGACGAGCTGAAAATATCCAGATGTCGCACGGACCCGTCGGGCCGCAATACGCGCTTGCGGGTGGTGTAGTTCGCGATCTCGCCGCGCACCTGCTGCGCGTACAGGTCGGCATCGTTCGCCCGGTCATCGGCATCGGTGTAGTCGAAGAAAGTCATTCCGAGCAGCTCGTCGCGCGAGCGTCCCGTGATGCGGCAGAGGGAATCATTCACCCGCAAGAAGCGCCCGTTCGCATCGACTTCGGAGATGCCTACGCTGGCCGCTTCATATGTGGCAGCCAGCCGGGCTTCACTGGCTCGCTGCGCCTCTTCAGCAGCACGCAATTCTGACACGTCGATAGTAAAGCAGCGCGTATTGACGAATTTGCCGTCTTCGATGCGGCTGTTCGATGTAATCAGCACATGCTTCACGGACCCGTCACGGGCCCGCAGGCGCGCAGGATAACGATCGAGCGGCTCGCCGCATGAAAGGCGTTGAAGGATATCGCCGATGACCGGAGCGTCGGCGTGAAACTCGGCGACGTGGCGGCCGATATACTCCTCGGGTTTGTACCCGAGGATGTCCAATTCGGCTTTGTTGGCGCGAAGGATAATGCCCTCGCCGCTGACGATGTGAAGACCCACCGCGCCGTTATCGAAAAAGTCCTCCAGGTCCTGCGTTTTCCGGCGGACTTCCTCCTCGATCTGCTTGCGTCCCGTGATGTCCTGGAAGCAATTGATGGCGCCCTGGATCCGCCCGGAGTGGTCGCGCAGCGCTCGGATGTTGACCAAGGCTGTGAAGCGAGAGCCGTCCGGTCGAGCCATGATGACTTCGGCATTGCGTGTAGGCGTTCCCTCCAGAACCGCCATGGCCATGGGACAGTCGCTGTGGGCGAGCGGAGTTCCATCGAGCAGGTACAGCTGGTGCGAACCGCAGAAGCGCTCCTTCTTGGCAGGGTCAGGTGTCCGGCCCCACAATCCCACGGCCTCGGTATTGTATGCGACGAGCAGTCCTTCCGCATCGCAG